>CAVREV010000007.1:0-557428 GCA_963720215.1 uncultured Solirubrobacteraceae bacterium | reverse complement strand
AATCATTCCGGACAGGTCAGCCGACCCCAAACGAGCCGTTCAAGAGAGACCTGAGCGTTGTGATGATGGTGTGCATTTCCTCTTCCGGAATCTTTTCTACCAGACAGCATCGACGGCCGCCCTCAGAGCAGGCGCGGAGACGGCCGAGAATCAGCTAGAGTTCGATCACCGTAGTGGTGCCTCGGGGTACTTCAGTGGTGGGGAAGGTGGATTACGAACGCCACGGCCTGGCAGCTACAGCGCCCACAGGCGCGCCGATCCCCGCATCGCCGGAGCGGATCGTGGCCGCGCTTGGAGACGCCTCGACGGTGGTGAACGTCGGGGCGGGCACCGGCTCCTACGAGCCGAGCGACCGCTGGCTCCTGGCGGTCGAGCCGAGCGCGGTGATGCGAGCGCAACGGCCGGTCTCCACGCGGCGCCGGCTCGTCTCCTGCTCGTGCGAGGCACTCCCGTTCGACGACGACGCCTTCGACGCGGCGATGGCCTGCGCGACGCCTCGACGATGGGAGTCTCCGGCGGCAGGCCTGGCGAGCTCAGGCGGGTGGCCGTGGCCCGGTGGTGGTGTTCACGTTCGACGGGAGGCCCTCCCCGCCGTGGCAGCTCCCCCTCCACCTGCGCGAGGGGGTCGGAGTCCAGCGTCCGCGCTTCCCCACCGATCGACGCTGATCGCCAGGCGCTCGGGGGCGAAGACCACGGTCGAGCGAGCACCGACCCCCGCGGACTGCGAGGACGGGTTCTTCGAGGAGCACCGAACAGACCCGAGGCGCTTCGTACGGGAGCGTGCGCGCTTCCCAGTCCGTCTGGCAGCTCCTGCATCCGGGTCGAGGCCGATCGTGGAGCGCCTCCGCGGGCGCTCCAGTCGGGCGAAGCGGACCGGGCGCAGGGGCACCTGCGCGCGAACCGATCCTTTGATGGGGCACTCCGGCTGGTGGTCTCGAAGCCGAGGCCGCAGCGCCCTTCGGGGCACCAGCGGTGGATGGATGCGCCGTCCGCTCGCCCTCGTTCGTCTCTTCCTCGTGCTCGTCGACACTATGTCTGCTGCGCTGACGCCGCTGCTGGGCCACTTCGCGGAGGAACTTCACCTCTCGAGCGCCACCGCCGGGTGCGCGGCGGCATATGCCGCCGGGGCGCTGATCGGCGGGCTTCCGGCGGCGTGGCGGCGTCGCGGCTCGGGCCGCGGGCGGTTCTGACGGGCCTCGCGATGATGGGCCTCGCGAGCCTCGGCTTCGCCTGGGCAGAACAACGTCCGGTCTGGCGGCGGCGAGGCTCGCGCAGGGGATCGAGGCGCGTTCACCTGGGCGGGGGCATTCGCGTGGCTGATCGCTGGCGGGGCCGCGGGAGCGGAGAGGGAGCTGATCGGTACGGCGATGGGGCGGCGGTGTTCGGGGCCCGTTCGGGCCCCGTCGTCGGCGCGCTGGCCGCCGCGGTTGGACGGGCGACTGTCTTCGGCGATCGCGGCGGTGGCGGTGGGGCTCGCGTTGCTCACGCTTCATCGAATGTGCTGCCCCAAGTCCCCTCCGCGGCGGCCCTCCGGCGGGCCGCCGCAGCGGCACGTTCAGGGGCGGCCTCGGCCTGCTCGCTCTCGGCTCGCTGCTGTTCGGTGCGCTGTCCGTGCTCGCTCCCCTCCACCGCCGCCGCGGGATGGGGCCCGACGGCGATCGGCGCAGTGTGGCTGATCGGCGCCGCGATCGAGACCGCGCAGTCCCGCTTCGTGGGTCGGGTGCGAGCGACCGTCCGCGGGGCGCTCTCTCCGCGCGCGGTGCGCTATGCCCTCGTCGCCTCGATCATCGCCTCGCTCGCCGTTCCTCGACGCTCACCGTCGGCCGCCTCGCGTCGCCGCCTGCCGCGGTGCTCGCCTCGATCTTCTACGGGGTGCTCTTCATACCCTCCTTCGCCCTGATCGCGGACGGAGCGGACCGCGCCGGGCTGCAGGAGGGGATCGCCTTCGGGATGATGAACGCGGCCTGGGCACGGGGCGATGGGGGGACCGGCCGCCGGAGGGGCGATCGCGGGCCTCGTCGGCGGCTCGCACACTCCCTTCTGCTGGCGGCGCTGGCGTGCGGGGCGACCTCTCGCCATCGGATCTAGGGCACGGACGGATGTCAAGGGGGGCACCCGCGGAGGCCACGGGGCTGCGAGGACCCGGCCGGGTTGGCGCCGAGCGGGCTTTCAGCCCCTGACGGAGTGGGTTCGACTCCCACCGGGTCCGTCCCTGCGGTGAGGACCGGCTCGACGCCGGCCCTCACCCTCAAGGCGAACGCGCGCCCGCACATCCCGACGGAACCAGGGGCGCAGAAAATCCCTCGCCTGGCCCCATGACGCGTCTGTTCGATTCGAGATCCAGGGCCCTCGCGGCCACCTTCGCGGCAATCGGCCTCGCGATGGGTTCCTCCTGCTGCATGCGATCACGCCTCTCGGCCATCCGGGCCTGGACGGGTTCGCCGACGACGGGGTCTATACGGCGATCGAGTTCCTCGCCGTCGGAGCCTGCCTCGCGCGGTCGTTTCGGCGACGGGAGGACCGGGCGGCGTGGCTGCTGATCGGTGGGGCTCTGCTCGCCTGGACGACGGGGGACTTCCTGTGGACGGTGTGGCTCGACTACGTCCCCAACCCGCCCTATCCGTCGCTCGCGGACGCGCTCTACCTGACGATGTACCCGACGGCCTATGCCGGCCTGACGCTGTTGATGCGCTCGCGCTGGCGCCAGGCCGGGACGGCCTTCTGGCTCGACGGGGTCGTCGTCGGGCTGGCGATCGCGGCGGTGGGTGCGGCGTGGGTGTTCCCGGCCGTGCTCGGCTCCGCCCGGGGCGCCCCGCTGCTGTCGGCGTGAACCTCGCCTACCGCTCGCCGACCTCGTCCTGCTGATCTTCCTCGCCGTCGGCTTCGCGCTGTCGGGCTGGCGGCCCGGTCGCCAGTGGCTCGTTCTCTCCGCGGGGGTGGCGCTGATGACCGCCGCGGAGATGACTACGTGTTCGAGGTGGCGAGGGAGCTACGTCGAAGGCGGGATCGTCGACGCGATGTGGCCGGCCTCGATGGCCGTGATGGCGCTCGCCGCCTGGCAGCCGGCCGGCATCCCCCAGGCGCGGAGGGAAGGGGAGCGGCATACGGTCGTCCTTCCGGCGCTGTTCGCCCTCGTGGCGCTCGCGATCCTCGTGAGCGCCTCCTATCTCCCGGTGACGCGCCTGTCCGTGGCGCTCGCCGCGGCAGCTCTGCTCGCGGCGGGGTTGCGGGCGACGGTGACCTATATCGAGAACGTCAACATGCTGCGGCGGCGCACGCGCGACGCCGTCACGGACGCGCTCACCGGCCTCGGCAACCGGCGGAAGCTACTCGTGGACCTCGAGGACTCGCTCGAGCGCGCGCGTCAGGGAACTCCCTGCACGCTCGCCTTCCTCGACCTCGACGGCTTCAAGCGCTACAACGACACCTTCGGCCACAACGCCGGCGACGAGCTCCTCTGCCGGCTCGCCCGACGGCTCGAGGATGCCGTCGATGGCCACGGCGGCGCCTACCGGCTCGGCGGCGACGAGTTCTGCGCGCTGCTCGGCGGGGAGGTGAGACGGAGCAGCGACAACCTCCTCGTCGCCGTCCGCTCGGCGCTGGAAGAGCACGGGAGCGGCTTCGCGGTGACGACCTCCTGCGGTGTCGTGGGACTCCCGACCGACGCCCACACGGTGAGCGGTGCGCTCAACCTGGCCGACGAGCGGATGTATGCGGACAAGTCCGTCGAGGACCGCTCCACGCGGGCGCGGGCGCAGACGGTGCTGATGCAGCAGAGCGTCCTGATGCAGCTGCTGACCGAGCGCGAGCCGGCACTCCATGACCACCTCTGCGACGTCGGGACCCTGGCGATGGCGATCGGCCGGCGTTTCAACCTCAACAGCGAACAGCTGGACGAGCTGCGTCGGGCAGCCGAGCTCCATGACCTCGGCAAGCTCGCCGTCCCCGACCAAATCCTCAACAAGCCCTCCCCTCTGACCGACAGCGAGTGGCGGCTGATGCGACAGCACACGATCATCGGCGAGCGCATCCTCAGCGCAGCCCCCGCCCTGCGCCCGGTCGCGCGTCTGATCCGAAGCAGTCACGAGCGCTGGGATGGAGACGGCTACCCCGACGGGCTCGCCGGCGAGGAGACCCCGCTTGGCTCGCGCATCATCTCCGCCTGCGACGCCTACGACGCGATCATCTCAGAGCGGCCCTACGACCCCGCGCGGACCGGCGAGGAGGCCCTGCAGGAGCTGCGCCGGAATGCCGGCAGCCAGTTCGACGCCGACGTCGTGGAGGCGCTCTGCGAGTTCCTCGAGGCCGAGGGGGCGGAACCGCAGGGGGACACAGCCGCGGGCTCACCCCTGTCGGCTCGCGAGCCGGGGCTCGCCGCAGGCAGACCCGCGCCCGCGCGGGTCCGCGCCCACGAACGCGCCGGCGGCTGAGCGCCCGCTCCGCCGGTCCGTTGCGGCGCAGGGCGTCGCGGCGCGGCGGGATGGGACACTGGATCGGCCCCGCCCAGGCGCTCGGGCTTGCATCGAGAGTCGCCCGCCAGCGTGCCCGATGGACAGCCGCGGGGAGCCGAGATGACACCCAGCCTCGAGACCATCCTCGATCGAGTGCGACGCGTGCCGCCCGGCTACGTGACGACCTACGGTGACCTCTCTCCCGGCGCCCCCCGCCACGCCGGTCGCGCGCTCTCGGTGATGCCCGAGGACATCCCCTGGTGGCGGGTCGTGCGCAACGACGGAAGCTGGGCAAAGGGCGAGGAGCAGCGGGCCCGGCTGCTCGAAGAGGACGTCCCGATTCGGGGGCGGCGGGTGGTGATGGCCATCGCGAGGATCCCCCCGGAGGCGATCCACTAGGCGCGGACCCGCGCCGATCATCCGCCCGCTGCGCTGGTCGGGGGCTCAGAGCCGATGAGGACACGACGGGGCGGGCGGCGGCACTCCCTGGGAAGTGTCGCCGCCCGCCGTCGCCGCGAGGGCTATTGGAGTTTCGATTTGCCTTCGACTTCGTTGGGTTCGTCGTGAACCGTGCCGGTGTTGTTCTTGACCGTGAGCGAGCCCGCGATCGTGTTGTTCGTGATGCTCACCCCGTCGGAGTTGCTCTGCACGTTGACCATCGACCCGAACGAGTTTTCATCCACCAGCACGCTCGCTTTATTGGCTTTGATCGTCACGCCCCCGTGGAGCGTGCTCGCCGAGCAGCTCGGGGAGCCTTCCCCGATCACCACCGAGCCGGTGCTGTTGACGACTTTCGTGGCACCCGAGATGCTCGCCCCGCAAACCCGCACGAGCGTCGCACCGTTCGCGCTCAGAGCACCAGAGACCGTCGCCCCCTCGACGTCGACCGCCCCCCCGGCCTTGACCGTCAACGTCCCGCTCACTTTGGCCGTGCCGGTCAGCTCGACAGCCTGACCCGCCTTCACGACCTCCGGGCCTTTGACGTTGCCGGTGATGACCTGGGTATACCCCACCTCGGTCGTGCACGCAGCCGTCGTTTCATGACCGACGTTGTCGATCGCCGTACGCGTGACCGTCACCGGCCCCGCTTTGCTCGTGTTGATCGGCACCGACCCGCTCGGATCGACCGCCAAACCCGACTGGCCATCCGAAGCAACCACCGTCGCATCCACACCGGCCGCGCCAATCGAGACCATCACCGGGCAATTCACTTCCACGCTCGGCGGCGTCGCATCCACCTGAACCGTCAAACAACCCAGTTCCGAGGTGTTCCCGACATTGTCAGACACCATCCCGCACGCCGTATGCGAACCATCCGTCGTAAACGTTTCCGGCGAGGACAACGTCGCAGGGTTCACGCCGCTCCCAAGGCTCCCATCCGACAAGAGCGGATCACCATTGTCAGTGAAGGACACAGTGACCGTGTCCTTGTACCAACCACCACCACCCGCATAATCCGGAGCACGATCAGCCGAACGCAGTCGGCGCATACGGCGCCGTCTCATCGACCTTGACTTCGGCCGAGACGGGGGACGGTTCGCTTTCTGGTCCTTCGTTGTCCGCGATGACGCGGTAGGTCCACGTCCCTTCAGCCTCCGGGCTCCCACCCGTGAAAGCGTATTCGGTGCTCGTCAGCCCGCTCGCGACGGTGGTCCAGCCACCCTCCGCGTTCTCGTGCTGAAGCGTGTACGTCAGCGCGGCTGCCGGCTCGGACGCTCCCCAGGCCAGCGTGAAGACGCCGTTGTTGTTCGGCGTGCTGCCGCTGCTCAGATACGGCTGGCCAGGCGCCGTGTCGAGCTCGTTGCGAGCGAACGTGTAGCCCGGCGGGCAGATACTCGGGCCGCGGTTTCTGAACCAGCCCTTCGTCGCTCCCGGGCGCTTCCGTCGTCGGGACGCGCATTTCGAGGTTCCTCACCTGAATCGACTGCGGCGAGGAGGACGTGCGCGCGTAGGTGGAGTCCTGGACGAGCAGCTCCAACTTGAGCACGTGGCCGGCGGCGACGTTCCACGCCTGGGGGTGCATCTGGAACACCTGCTTGGTGAAGCCGCCGCCGGGGTTGATCGGACGGTAGATCGCGCGGCCGATCAGCTGCTGCGTTCCCCCGGCGGTTTCGTTTACGTCATACAGGCGCGCGATCACCTGGTCGTTGGTCGCCGGAGTGGAGAATTCCCCGATCACGGTCGAGGAGCCGGCGACCGTGAAGCCTTCCGCGGGAGCCGGGGCGAGTTTGTAGGTGGCGGCCGAGGCGTTGTTGCCCGCGGCCTGGGTTGTGCAGACGGTTCCCGACGTGAACGCGGTCGTGCGGCGCCGTGCCGGGAGCCTGGATCGTCTGTTCGGCCGGCGCCGCTCGAGGCTGATTTCGCCCGGTGCGAGGCTCGCCCAGTTGGCGCGCTTTGTATTCGTGTCCGGAGCCACCGGCCGTCTGCGGGCAGAAGCTCGTGATCGCCGTCACGCTGCCATGCGCTCCGACAGGTTCGGGGCCTTCGCCTTTGACGTAGTACTTGAACCATTCGTTCTGGGCGTTCTGGAACTTGGTCGCGTCGCCCGTCGAGACGGTCGTCGCCGAACGCGGGTTGTGGCCGAGGTCGAAGTAGAACAGCTTCATCGCCTGGTTCGGATATGCGGCGCGGACCTTGTTGTAGTAGTCGACGGTCTGGTCGACCGGGAACAGATCGTCGTTCCAGCCGTTCTCCATGATCGCCGGAGACGGCGACTCGGAGAGGTTCGTGTAGTAGGCGCCGTGGTTCGGCAGCTGTTCTTCCTGCTGTTCCTCCAGCGGTTGGCCGTTGTAGGGGCCGCCGGTGATGTTGAAGTTGTGCCATTCGGGATGTTCGCTTCGGGGTCGTTGAGGGCGTCGGCGCGTAGTAGCCGAGGACCGCGCCGGCACCGTAGAGCGAGGCGTTCCAGTTGTTCTTTTCGATCCCGTATTCGTGGTTGCCGAGCATCCCCGAGTAGGGGGCGTTTGTCGACGTAGTCGAGGTTGCTGCCGTTCGGCTGCAGCGACTGTGCGAGGTCGCTCCACGGGTATTCCGGCGCCGTGGCAGCGATTTTCATCGGTTTGCCTTTGGGGCTCATCCAGGGGATCATTCGCCGTTGGGCAGCTCCACGCGGTCCTTCAGCGAGCCGAGCTGCAGCGACATGCCACCGCCGTAGCTGCCGCCGTTGGCGCCGATCTCCTGCGGGTTGATGACGCCTTCGTCGGCGAGCAGCCCGAGCAGGTACTGGGCATCGCGTACTTCGTACTTGCGGCTCATCAGATGGATGTAGCCGTGTTCGCAGGGAGCTGCCTTGAGCGTGTTGGCCGGTTTCGATGGGCCTCCACAGGAGGAGCCCCAGCCGCGGTCGCTCATGCTGAAGACCGCGTAGCCCTGGGCCAGCCAGCGCTGGGCCGTGGTGCTCGAGGGCGTGATCTTGCGTGCCGCCCCAGCCGTGGTAGATGCCGACGACCGGATAGTTGTTGTCCGCGCCGGTTTCGGGGGGGAAGGCGACGGAGACGTCGATCGGCGTCCCGTCCCAGGTCGGCACGGTCGTGTTGGCCGAGTTGCCACACCACCGCTGACCCGCGGTCGCGCCCGAAGGCTGGGTGGTGCAGGTGACGGTCCCGAAGACCGAGCTGATCGTGGCGTTTGCCACCGATGGGGCCACCAGCAGGCCCAGGACCACGACCGACAACGCCAACAGCTTGTACGGCTTGAACATCGTTCCCCCCTCGAGGTTCAGCCGTCCTAGCCGCGCCCCCACCATCCCTGGCGGGGCCATGAGTACAGGTGCGTACTGCTCTGAGTACGTCTCCGTACCACCCTATACTCATCGTGTGGACTCTGTCAAGATCGGCGACGATCTCCTGATCCCGGCGGGGCGCCACACGCTGGTTCCGGACGAGGTCAGCGCCCGCCAGCGCGAGCGTCTGCTTCGCGGGATGGGGCGCTGCGTGAGCGAGAACGGCTACACCAAGACGACGATCGCCGACGTCGTCCGCGTCGCACGAACCTCCCGAAGCGTCTTCTACAGGCACTTCGCCGACAAGGAAGAGTGCTTCGTGGAGACCTACAGGCAGATGACCGGGGTCCGCATCAGGGCCTCGCTTGATGCAGCCGCGACAGTGTCGAGCTGGCAGGCGAAGCTCGACCTCGGGATCGCCACCTACTTTCGCTGGATGGCCGAGCACCCCGAGGTCGCGATCACGACCGTCGTGGAGGTGCACCGCGCTGGCCGCGCCGCCCTCGAGGCACGCGGCGTTGCGCTCGAGCAGTGGATGCGGACGGTCGAAGGCGTCGCCGTGCTGGCGCGAGCGGCGGGGGACGACGTGACCGTTGACGAGACTGCCTGCGCCGCGATCATCACGACCTCCGAGGCCTACGTCCACGACTATGCCCGCCGCGGGTGTCTGGATCAGGTGGTCGAGCGGACGCAATCCGTCCAGGCGCTCGCGCGGTCGCTGTTCGCGGAACGGGCCCCGCCGGTGGCCGCGGCGGCGAAGGTGCGTCCCAGCTCGCCCGCGCGTGGACCCGGGCGACCTGGCTCCCCGCGGCGCGGCCCCAAGAAGCCCCTTCCCTAGCCCCTCGCCGCATAGGGGTCCTTTGGCGCGCGGTCGTCGGAGAGCGATTCCCGCGAGCGACTCACGAGGCTCTCGATCGCATCGGCGAGATGGACGGGGGCGATGTTGTAATCGTCCCGCGCCACACGGATGCGATGGGCCTCGAGCAGGACGTCCGCGTGGGTGTGGCCGGCGGGCGGCTCGAAACGGTATGAGGCGAGCTCGATCAGCAGGCCGAGCGGGTCGGTGAAGTAGATCGAGTCCATGAAACCGCGGTCCTTGACGCCGCTGTTCTCGATCTCCCGCTCCTGCAGCCGCTCGACGGTCTGCGCGAACGTGGCCTGTGAGACCGAGAGGGCGAGATGGTGGACGCAACCCGGCTCGGTGGGCGTACGGCGGGGGTCGGGACGGCGCTCCTCGTTGGTGAAGATCGTGATCAGGCGACCATCCCCGGGATCGAAGTAGAGATGGCTCTCGGCGGGGTTGTCGAGGTTGGGCTGCTCGAAGACGAAGGGCATCCCGAGCACCCCCTCCCAGAAATCGATCGACGTCTGCCGGTCGGCACCGACGAGCGTGATGTGGTGGACGCCCTGGCTCTGGAGCTTGCGCACGGCTCTGAAGCTATCCGATCCGGCAGAGTCAGCCGACGTCGCGTTCGGCTCATCGAGCTCCACGTTCGCCATCGCCCCGAGAGACATGGGGATCGTCCCCCCGGTCGTGAAACATTTATCTAATATATTTCGTCCGCAACTGATCATCCGAACCGTGCCCACGACAGGTCGGTGGTCTATGCTGCGGGGCATGGATCGAGGGGCCGGCTGATGAACGTGCAGGCCGCGACCGGGGCGCCGCACGCCGGCGGGCCGACGCCGATCTTCCGTCGCCCCACGCATGAGGACGCCCTGGGTCTCGCCCGAGCGACCTTCCTCGAGAGCAACCGGGTTGACATCGGCGCGCTGGCCGCCGCACTGTCCATCTCCCGCGTAACGCTCTACCGCTGGTTCGGCACGCGCGAGCAGCTTCTCGAGCAGGTCCTCGTGGGGCTGGCCGGCGACTTCGTCGCCGGGGCAAGGGCCGCTGCCCAGGGGGAGGGCGACGAGCGCGTGATGGACTTCGTGCGACTGATCATGCAGGCGACCGTCGGCTCCGAGCCGCTGCGGAGCTTCGTCCAGCGAGAGCCCCAGGTCGCCCTGCGATTGCTGATCGGCAAACGCGGCGCCGTTCACAACCGCATCGTCGAGGCGCTGGCGGAGGTCGTCGGGGAAACGAGCTCCCCCGAGCGCGCGGACACCCTCGCCCACGGCATCGACGTAATCGTCCGCGTGGGCACCGCGCTCCAGTGGGGGACACTCGCGATCGGCGAGGAGCCCCAAACCGAGGAGGCCGTCGAGATCCTCAGCGCGCTGCTGGCGACCGCGGGAGCATCTCAGGCCTGAGCGCGCGCGGGGGAAGCTCGTCGGCGCGTTTGAGCACACCCGCGCCGGGGACTGCCCATCCCACGCGGCCGCTGCGCCGTCAGCGAGCGCCGACGAAGGCGACGATGCGGCGGTTGACCTCCCGAGGCTTCTCCAGGTGCAACCAGTGCCCCGCCTCCTCGACGACGTCCACCTCGGACCCGCGGGCGAGGAATCCGAGGGCCGAGGAGGCATGTGAGGCCGCGACACAGCCGTCCGTGCTTCCGTGGAGATAGAGCGTCGGCTGGGGCGGCGTCACCGCGACGGCCTGCTGCTCGGCCGCCAGGGCAGGGTCCTGCTCGTCGATGCCGAACTGCGCGCGGTAGTAGCCGAGCGCGGCACGCAGGTTCGACGGATCAGCGAGCGCTTCCGCGACGCGCCCGACGTCCTCCGCCGCGTCGTAGCCCGGGGACCAGTCGTTCCAGAGCATCTTCAGGAAGGCGAAGCTCTCCAGCGGGATGACATGCTCGGCGAGGGGGGTGCACTGGAAGAACATGTACCAGCTGAGCTTCAGCTGCTCGACGTTCGTGAACGCGGCCGCCATCACCGGAGCCGGGGGGATCGCGAGGGTGACGACCCTCTGCCAGCGCTCGGGCTGATGGCTGGCGGCGCCGTATGCCGTCACCGCACCCCAGTCGTGCCCGATCAGCACCGCCTCCCCCGTGCCGCCCAGGACCTCGTGAAGGGCGTTCGCATCGGCGATCAGCGCGCCCGTCTGGTAGCGGCCGTCCGCGGGGAGCGACGTCGGCGCGTAGCCGCGGGTGAACGGCGCGACTGCTCGCCATCCGGCCTCGACGAGCTCGGGCATCAGGTATCGCCACGTCCACGCCGTGTCCGGATATCCGTGCAGGCAGAGGGCGAGCGGCGCATCCTCGGGGCCAGATTCAAGGAGCACGAAGGAGACGCCGTTCACCGTGACCCGGTTCTCTCGAGTGGCCATCGTCGTGAACCCTTCCGCGGGCGGGAGATTATTCGAGGTCCCCGTTCGAGGTCGCTGGCCGGCGCCCCCCGAGAACGGGGAACGACCCGGGCGTTATGATCGATCGCCCTTGGGCGAGCAGGCGCTCGAAAGCATCACATCCCCCGACGGCACCTCGATCGCGATCTGGCGGTCCGGAGAGGGTCCGCCGCTGGTGGCGTTGCACGGCGTGACGATCGACCACACCGCCTGGGACGTGGTTCGTCCGGCGCTGGAGCCCGCCCGCACGCTGTTCGCGGTCGATCGCCGCGGTCATGGCGCCAGCGGGGAGGGCGCCGCCGAGCACTCGCTTGCCGACGAGGTCGCCGACCTGCTCGCCGTCGTGGCGCTCCTCGAGGAGCCGGTCGACGTGCTCGCGCACTCCTACGGCGGCCTGGTAGCGCTCGAGGCGGCGCTGATCAGCGACCGGATCGCTCGCCTGATCGTGTATGAGCCGTCGATCGACGACGACCCGGACTTCCCCGGCGTGGTCGCCCGGGTTGCCGAGCTCGTGAGTCGAGGCGAGGACGAGGAGGCGGCGGTGACGTTGCTGGTGGAGCGGAGCGGGGTTCCCCCCGACGCGATCGACGTGGTGCGGGAGCTGCCGATGTGGCCGATCCTCCTTCGCGGCGTGCGGGTGCTTCCCCGCGAGGGCTCGGCGGTGGTCGACTATCGGTTCGAGCCGTCGCGATTCGAGCGGCTGGCGACCCCCACGCTCGTGCTGCTCGGCGGGGAGAGCCCGGGCTGGAGACGCGAGGCGATGACCCGTCTGCAAGCGACGTTGCCGCGGGCCGAGCTGCGGATCCTGGCCGGACAGGGACATCTGGCCACCCACACCGCGCCAGAGCTTCTCGCCGGCGAGATCACGAGCTTTCTCGCAAGTGAGTGACCCCGCGCGGGGCGGCGGTCAACCCACGCGCGCAGTGACGAGCCAGGTCGAGGCACCCAGGACCACCCCGTCGGCGGTCACATACGGGCTCAACGCATCGCGCAGGGCCGCCTCGACCTGCGTGCGCATGGCATCTCCCTGCGCGCCGGCGAGGCGGATGGCCTCGGCGGCCGGGCCGATCGCCATGTTGTAGGAGATCGCCTCGTCGAGATCGCCGCCGATCCGGTAGGGGATGTCGCAGCGCTCGAAGCCGACGTCCCTGAAGCCCGCGATCGTGAGCTGCTCGGCGACGGTGTCAGCGTCGGCCATCGAGAACGGGCCGGGGCCGCAGGTCGGCTCGTCCGTCTCCTCCTCCTCCTCGACGAACCCGCTCACGACTCCCTCGGCGACGTGCAGCCAGGGGTTGTCGAGCTTGCGCCGCCAGACCACCAGACACAGCCGCCCACCCGGCTCGAGCGCCTCGGCCACGTTGCGCAAGGCGGGCACGGGCAGGGCGAAGAACATCGTTCCGAAGCGCGAGAACGCGTAGTCGAACGTCTCCTCGAAGGTGGTCGTCTGCAGGTCCGCGACGGCGAAGCGGAGGTGATCCAGGCCGGCAGCTCGTCCCTCCCGCTCCGCGACATCGATGAAGCGCGGGGCGACGTCGATGCCGAGGACGGACCCCGACGGGCCCACGATCCGCGCGATCTGCTGCGCCGTGTCGCCGAACCCGCAGCCGATGTCCAGGACGCGGTCTTCCTCCTTCGGGGGATGCCGGCGAAGCGCCTCATCGCCATGCGCCCCGAGCCCGCCCACGACAAGGCTGCGGTAGCGGAGAAAGCGGTCGAAGAGAACGCCGTTCCAGGCCTCGAGCGCCTCCTCGTTCTCGGGAGCTACTCGCATCGTCTCGATGCTACTCGGCGGCGATCCGCTCCGACCCGCCCCCGCGGCTGCGCTAGCCGGGATCGGTGACCGGGTCGGGAGGGACCGAGCGAGTGCCCGTGAAGTTCCGTACGGTCGGCATCGCGAGCACCAAAACCGTCAGCAGCACAACGAGCACGCCGGCCGCGTACAGGGTCGTCGAGATCCCGACGGCAATCGCGATCGGGCCGACGGCCGCGAGGCCTATCGGCTGCAGGCCGTAGGTGCCGAGCTGGTCCCACGAGCTGACCCGCGAAAGCTCGCCCGGCGGGACCTCGCGCTGCAACGCCGTGAACCAGAAGACGTTGAAGATCGTCGAGGCCATCCCCGCCAAGAAGGAGAAGACGATTATCGGCGCGAGTTCGGCGGGGCCGGCAAGCAGGAACAGCAGGAGGGGCTCTCCCAGCAGCGTCAGCAGGAACCCGGTCCGCAGGGGGTGCCGCGGCCACCATCGCAGCGCGACCGCCCCGCCGAGCGTCGCTCCGATCCCCGAGGCCGTGCTGATCGCCGCCCATGCGCCGGCGCCACCGAGGTGGGAGCGGGCGACGTCGGGCCCGAGCACGTCCAACGGGGCGAAGACCACGGTGACGATCAACGTGAGGGACAGGACGCTGACCCACAGCCAGGTGCGTGATCGGAACGCCCGCCATCCCTCCCGCAACTCCGCGATCGTGCTCCTTCGCTCTGGGAAGCTGAGGGCCGGGAGGTGCATCATCCGGAGCGAGACCGCGCTGACGAGAAAGGCCAAGCCGTCGCCCGCGAGGCCCCATCCCGCGCCCGCCGCCACGACGACGACCCCGCCGAGCGCCGGCCCGACGACCGTCGCGAGGTTTTCAGCCACGCCCATCAGGCCGTTTGCCTGCTGAAGCTGGTCCGAGTCCACGGTCTCAGGGACGAGCCCCGTCGCGGCGGGACCGAAAAACGCCCTCGCGCCTCCGTAGACCGCCTGCAGAGCGGCCAGCTGCCAAATCCTGGCATTGCCGGTCAGCAGCAGCGCAGCACTCGCGCCCTGGACGCCGGCCCGCACGAGGTCGGAGTAGAGCATCACCGACCGCCGCGAGAGGCGATCCGACCACACGCCTCCGAGCAGCACGAAGAGGATCAGCGGGACGCTCTGGGCGGCGAGGATCAGCCCGAGGTCTCCCACCGTGCCGGGCAGGTCCAAGACGGCGAAGGAGAGCGCCACGGGGGCGATCCCGTCCCCGATCGACGAGACTCCCTGCCCCACGAACAGCAGGCGGAACGATCTGTTCTTCAGCGGGCCGACGCGCACCGCACGAGGCTATCGGCGCCGCTGGCGCCGACGCACGCTAGGACACCTTGTGCGCGGTCCTCGTCCGGTGAACGGCGTCGAAGTCGCCTACCTGCCACGACTCCGTCTCGCCGTCGACCGCATAGCCCTTGATGCGGGCGTTGGTGAACTCGATGGAGAGCGATCCCATGTCGAGCTCCTGCCCCGATTTGTTCGCCGCCGCCACCGTGAGCGTGAGGGAGTTGATCCGGGTGCGCTCCTTGGACAAGCCCTCGAGCTCGGCGGAGTGTCGGCCCTTCTGGGAGGTGACCTCAAGCGCGTCGGGAACTTCGCCGGCGGCCCATGCAGCGATGTTGCCGCCGGCGACCTCGATCGCCAGCTTGCCAATCTGGATCGTGGGGCCCTTGGGGGAAGACGACGCCTTGCGGGCCAGCATCTGACCGACCGCCCGGTTGCCGACCGCCTGCTGAACCGCGAGGACGGGGCTGTTCGCACGCCGACTGGGGCGAGACGACGTCTCTCCGAGACGATGGCCCAGCGCAAGCTCACGATCGCGGGACATATCCGACAGACCGTACCTCAGACAACCTGCGGCGATGCCCGGCCGCATCGCCTCGATCCCGCATGCCCCTCCGGTCGGCCGCGTCACGTCTCTTCCACCAGCGCGGGCCCGGCTGCTCCTCGCCGGGACGGATTCGGTCGTCTATCGTTCGCAGGGCTTCGAGCGGCTGTCCGCCGTCGGGCGCGGGACGGGAGGCGGTGCTTCTCCTCAGCACCTCCGAGAGGAGCGACAGTGAGTAGGGTCGATGAGGGTGTCGGGTCCAGGGAAGGGACGCCTGTTGACGCACCCACCCGCGGGCGGGCTGTGCCCGACGGCGACGAGCGCCTGCGACCGCGGCAGTCGCGGCTGCTGCTCGCGCTCGTCGCGCTGCTTGTGGCGGTGCTCGCTGCGAGCTTCGTGCTGATCGGCGGGCCGCGGCAAGCCGAGCGCTGCCCGGCGGCGCGCGAGCAGTCGGCGGCCGGCGGCGGTACTTCGGCACGCTCGCGCTGCCCGCCAGGCAGGCTCCGGCGATCCACCTGCGCAACTACCTGCGGCCAGCCGGTCACGCTCGCCGAGTATCGCGGCAAGGCCGTGCTCGTCACGTTCCTCTACACCAACTGCCCGGACATCTGCCCGCTGATCACCTCGAACCTGCGCGTCGCCCTGAACCTGCTCGGCGCGCGGGCCGCGCAGGTGCAGATCATCGCCGTCTCGGTCGACCCGCGCGGCGACACGCCGGCCAGCGTCGCCGACTTCCTGCGCGCGCACGAGATGCTGGGCAGCATGCAGTACCTGATCGGCTCGGCCGCGCGAACTCGCGCGCACGTGGGCGGCCTGGGAGCGTCGGCTCCACGCGCGAGGTCGGGCCAGACCCAGACCTCGTCTGCCCACTCGGCGCTCGTCTACGGCGTCAGCGCGAGCGGCGAGTGCTGACGACCGTCTACCCGGCCGACGTTCGAACCGAGCGAGACGCTGCGGCGTGCAGGCTGACGCTCCCGAAGTCTGCGCCGCCGGCAGCTCAGGCGACCTCGCACGGTGTCGCGTGCGGCGAAGCTGACGCCCGGCCTCAGGCGTGGGCGCCGCTCAGCGTTCGCCGACCGCCGCCACAGCAGACGTACCAGACCGCGACGACGATCAGCACGCCCAGCGGAAGCGCCAGCGTGAGGATCGAGCCGGTGAGGAAATCCGAGGCGATTGGGACAGCTCCGGCATGTAACCCTCCTAGTGCTCGCTCGCCAGCCGCGGCGGCCGGGCGGCACCCGGCGCTCGGCGGCACGAGCCAGCGGTGGACGTAGACGAACACGACGATCAGGAACGTGACCGAGCCGGGCACCCACATCATGCCCGCGGCGAGCTGCTGGTCGGCCATCGCGGAGATCCCGCCCGGGCGAGCTCGACGCTCGGCGTAGAAGCTGTAGAGCGGATGCGGGGCGAGTGCGAGCACGACCGCCAGCGCCCAGCTGACGATCATCGCGCCGATCACGTACACCACTCGCTCCGGGGCGACGAGCCGCGCGTGCAGCGGCGGCGAGGGAATCACCTGCTTCCAGAACAGGACCGCGGTGAGGAAGAACAGCGTGTGCTCGAACGCGTGCAGCGTTGTCGATCGGAGCGTTGCGTCGAACAGCGCCGGCACGTGCCAGGCCAAGCAGCGACGACCGAGAAGGCCACGAAGCTCACGGCGGGCCTGCCGAGCGTCCGCGCTCAGCGACGCGCAGCGGAGCCGTCCGCGCGCCGTGGCTGAGGCCGCGGGCGAGCCAGCGGCGCGTGTCCAGCGGCAGGCAGCGCCACAGGCGGATCCACGGGCGCGCGAGCACGAACAGCGGCGCGGCGACGCATCAGCAAGCACGTGCTGGATCATGTGCACCCAGAACAGCTCCGCGCTGAGTATCTCGATCGGAGAGGCAAGCGCGATCGCGAGCACGACGAGGCTCGCGTAGAAGCACGCGCTGCGCCAGTGCTGGGCGACCCGCTTGCGCGCCGGCGTGACCGTGCGCCGGTCGCCGAGCCAGTAGAGGATCGCCAGGTCGATGACGAGCACCAGCGGCGGGTCAAGCGACCAGTCCCAGAAGCCCGGCGTCGCTGCTGCCGTCGCGAGCACTACAGGAGGTACAGCGTCATGTACGTCACGACCCCGATCGCGCCCGAGGAAGCCCCAGTAGAAGACGGCGGCGTCGAGCCCGCGCGGGAGCAGCCGGTCGGGATCCTCGTAGACCGTCACCCCCTCGCCTGGCCGCGCGCTCGGCGCGCGCCGCTCGCGCAGCTCGGTGGCCACCTGCGTCTCGAGCCAGTACATCGTGCACAGCACCGCGATCAGATAGAAGGCGGTCCACGCGCAGAACACGCTGGCGTAGGCGCCGTCGGTGGGGCCGAAGTGCTGGCCGGTGTACTCGACGCACTGCAGCACGACCGCGGCCAGCCCGAGCACGATCGCCGCCGATCGCCGGCGCCAGCCAGCGACCCGACTACGCCTCTCGGCGTCCCGCCACGACGGTCAGCGCGCGCTGAGCACGATGCAGGCGATGAACGCCGCGCCGAGTCCCTGGCCGGGACTGAGGCTCACGTGGACCTCGTTCTGTTCCTTCAGCAGGCTCGCCGTCGGCTTCCACCAGCCGTCGGTGTTGATCGAGCGCAGGTAGAAGTACGCGAACAGGAACGCCAGGAAGAAGAACGTCGTGGCGCCGGCCAGCAGCCGCGCGGCCACCGACAGCGCGCGCTCGCCGCGTCCGGCGGCTCGCGGGGGGCTCGACGCACCGCGAAGCCCGGCGGAGTGCCACATGCCGAGCGGCAGGCTCTCGCCCGCGGAGGCGACATCGCTCACGCCCCCAGCCGCGGCCGGCTGCCGCCGCCGCCGTCGGTGCAGCGGGCGTGCCGTAGTCGTAGGGATCGGAGTCGAACACCGGTATCTGCTCGAAGTTGTTGACCGGCACCGGCGTCGGCAGCTGCCACTCGATCGACTTCGAGTGCCACGGGTTGGCCTCGGCGCGCTTGCGCACGAAGATCAGCGAGTAGACGACGTTGAACAGGAAGATCAGCATCGAGAAGCCGAGCACGAAGGCCGAGATCGACACCCACACGTTGAGCCCCTGCAGGTTCGGTGCGTAGGTGCTCACGCGCCGGGGCATGCCCTTGATGCCGAGCACGAACAGCGGCAGGAAGGTCGAGTTGAACGAGATGAACATCAGCCAGAAGTGCCACTTGGCGAGCAGCTCGTTGAAGCGCAGGCCCGGTCATCTTCGGCACCCAGTAGTAGATCGCGGCGAAGAAGCTGAAGATCAGCCCGCCCATGATCGTGTAGTGGAAGTGCGCCATCACGAAGAAGCTGCCGTGCAGGCTGCGTGTCGGTCGGGACGTCGGACAGCACCACGCCGGAGAGCGCCGCCGATCAGGAAGTTGAAGGCCCACGCCAGGCAGAACAGCATCGGCACGGTGAACGAGATTCGCGCCTTCCACAGCGTGCCCATCACGCACAGGAAGATGAAGCCGGTGGGAATCGAGATGATCTCGGTCGAGAGCATGTAGAACGGGCGCAGATCGGCGTTGATGCCGCTGACGAACAGGTGGTGCTGCCACACGAAGAAGCTCAGCAGGGTGACGCCGAGCATGCCCGAGACCGCCAGCCGATAGCCCCACAGCGGCTTGCGCGTGAACACCGGCAGCAGCTCGAGCACGATGCCGAAGCCGGGCAGCGCGAGCACGTACACCTCGGGATGGCCGAAGAACCAGAACAGGTTCTCGAACAGGTAGGAGCTGCCGCCGCCGCCGGCGATGAAGAACGAGGTGTTGATCGTGCGGTCGAGCGCCGCCATCAAGCAGCGTGGCGATCAGCATCGGCGCGGCGAGCACCATCAGGATCGCGGTCGCGAACACCGACCACACGAAGATCGGCAGGCGCGACCACGTCAGGCCGGGCGCGCGCATGGTGATGATCGTGGCCATCATGTTCAGCCCCAGCAGCGCCATCGAGATCCCGACCAGCGCGAAGAAGCAGATGTAGGAGTCCATGCCCATCACGGCCTGGTCGTTGAGCGGCGCATAGCCCGTCCAGCCGGTCGGGAAGCCGCCGAAGAAGATCGTCGAGACGAGGATGAAGCCGGCGGCCATCAGCAGCCAGAACGTCAGCGACTCGATCCGCGGGAAGGCCATCCGCCTGGCGCCGATCATGATCGGCACGAAGTAGTTGGCGAACGGGCCGAGGATGCCCGAGGTCATCATTCCCATCATCATCGTGCCGTGCATCCCCACCAGCGACAGGTACTGGTTGGGGCCGACGAACGTGGGCACCGGGTGCAGCAGCTCGGCGCGGATCAGCATCGCGTTGAGCCCGCCGACGAAGAAGAACACGCCGATCCCGACCAGGTACTGCATCCCGACGACCTTGTGGTCGGTGCACAGGCCGAAGTAGCGCCCGATCCCCTCGCTCTCCTTCTCGCGCAGCGACGCCGGCCGGCCGAGCAGGCGCGAGACCGGGTAGTTGGCGAAGCCGAGCCCGATCAGGAAGCCGACCACGCCGAAGAAGTAGGCGAGCAGCAGCGCGACGTCGTTCTCGTCGGTCGCGTCTCGTATTCGAAGCTGCTCGAGGCCGTTGATCAGATGGCCGATCCACCAGCCGAGGTAGTAGCCGCCGACGCCGAGGATCACCGCCGTCAGCAGGTTGAAGCCGAGCAGCCGGCGCCACAGCGGCCGCTGCGTCGGCGCTGGTGGCGGCGGATGCGGCTTCGCTGGTCGTGCTCATTCTCCACGCCTCGTCGGTTCGGGTAGGTAGGTCTTGCTGTACGGGGGCAGCACCTTCGTCGCTGGCGCGAACCGCCTCTGCTGTTCGCTGATCCAGGCGTTGAAGGCCGGCCGGCGTGACGACCCTGCCGTGTGTCGTACATGTAGCCGTGCCAGATGCCGCACAGCTCCGCGCAGCGCACGTTCGAAGCTCTGAAGCTTCGTCGGCTTGACGAAGGCGACGTTGTCGACGCCCGGGTTCGCGTCGGCCTTGACGCCGAGCTTGTAGGCCCAGAAGGAGTGGATCACGTCGAGCGAGGTGACGTGGAGTTCGATCGATCTTGTTCACGGGCAGGTACAGCTGGGTGGTCTCGACGCCGCCGTATGTCGGGTAGCGGTAGGTGAACAGCCACTGCTGCGCGATCACCTGCACCGGCAGCTTCGGCCCCTTCGGCACGTCAGCGGGCTCGGGCCCGCTGCCCGAGCCGGCGCCGTAGCCCGACTCCAGGCGCACCGTCCCGAAGACGGCGAGCCCGAGCACCAGCAGCGAGGTGACGATGATCCACGTGCGTCTGCACGCGCGCGTCGCCGCGCACCGCCGGCCCTTCGAGCGCGCCGCCCGTCGGGCTGGCGGAAGAAGATCAGCGCGTAGAGCGAGGTAGAGCAAGCACGAGCGTCAGGACGGGCGTCGCGTGCGCCGCCAGGACCGTGCAGTCGGTGCCCTGTCCGGCGGCCTGTTCGCTGCCGTTGCCCGGTCCGAGCAGCGGACCGATCACGAAGATCACGAGCGGCAGCGCGATCACCGTCGCGACCACCCAGATCACCGCGAAGCGGACCGCGTGGTTCGGTTCGCCGTCGCCTCCGGCGGCGCGGGCGCGCTAGACGACATTGAGGAAGCCGTCCATGTAGCCGACCGTCTGCATCGGGCCGCCGAGGCCGTCGATGAAGCCGGCGGCGCAGGGGACGAAGCACTGCCAGTGGTAGCGCCCCTTCTTGCCGGTGCGGAAGCTGAACGTGATCGTGCGGTGGTCGCGGCGCCTTCGCACGGCGCGAATTCGCACGGGTTCTTCGCTTCTTCGGGCACGCCGGCGCAGCGGCACGAACACGCCAAGCTCGGGCACCACGAAGGTGTGCGAGGTTTCTTCCGGGGGGATCGAGTTGACGGTCTTGCCGTCGAGCGTCATCGTCCCGCCGACCGTCCCCTGCACCTGCGAGAGGAATGGGTTGCGCAGGCCGGTGGCGGAGTCGTACTGGTAGATCGTGACGTGGATGATCGAGTTGGCCGGGCACCGTGTAGATCGTGCTGTGGACCCACTTGCCGTTGCTGCGCACCAGGTAGGAGACCCAGTCGGGGTGCGACGGGCTGTACTTCGGGCCGATCGCGGCGACCGTCTCGAGCGTGAGGTGGGCGCCCCCGCTGCAGACCGCCGGGGTGGCCGCGATCGGGGTGGGAAGCTCGTCGCCCAGCTCGCCACGTACAGCCCGATCAGCACCGCCAACACCACCACCGCGGCGCCGACCCCCAGGAGCTTCTTCGCGAACACGCTCCCCGGGCCTCCTCAGGCTCGACACGCCGTCTTGATCGCGGTCCACTCTACACCGACGGCTCCGGCTCGTGTTCTCTTCCTTGATGACGGTGCCCGCCGGTTGAACGAGGCTCTGATCTACTCCATGGCAGCGGCGGGTCGCCTCGTTCGCGGGGCCGTCGCTATACGGTCGGGGGGTCGGATCGGTGGGCCAGGTGCCAGAGCTGGGAGACGCCCCCGTTCCACTGTTCTCGCCCGTGAGCGAGCTCGCTCACGTAGCGGCCAAGCGCCTCCGCGCTCGCCGCGCGCGCATAGACTTTGAGTGCAGACATCGCGTCGGTCAGGTCGTCCGCTCCTTCGGTCACTTCGGCCTCGGCCCGTGGCAGGTCTTCTTCTTCGATGCCTTCCGCGGCCACGCTCCACTCGCCCACCCGGACGAGCTTACGGCGCGCTTCCGCCGCGATCCTCGCGAGCCGTTCCAGCTGCGCTCCGGTGGGCGGCTTCGACAGTCGCGAGACCTGGGCCTCGGCGGCCGTCGCCGCGCGCGAGGCGGACGTCGCCCCATCGACGTGTTCGTTGACGAACGCGCTCGCGTCCGTCTGGACCTGGCCCGGCGCGCACCCGGCGAAGGTGAGGACCAACACTGTGGCCATCACCCCGGGACCCGTGCGCGACCGACGAGCAGACATGAGGGAACCGTATACAGGCCCCTAGCCGCAACCTACGACAAGCGAGCCGTCCCCGGTGGGAGGGAGTCGCCGGCGCGGCGTCGCTGCCGGGCCTTCCCCAGAGCCGACGCGGGGACTCGAACCCCGGACCCCTTCATTACGAGTGAAGTGCTCTACCAGCTGAGCTACGTCGGCATTCTCGCTCTCCGATGCGGCCCGCCACCCCGATCGATGGCCCCGGTCGTGGCCGACCCCGCCTCGCAGCGCATCGTCATCGTAGCGATGCGCCACCCCGCCCGGGAGCCCACCACCCTGGACGCTGACTGGGATTATTGTCGTGATAGTTGACAACAGATGCGTTGTGTGTAAACTAGATCGCGAGGAGGGACCGATCCCCAGCCGACCCGGAGGTCCCCGCCAGTGCAAGCCCCCATAGACCCATCCGAGGAGCGCGTCTGGCGTGACCCCAAGCGCTACGCCTGGCTGCTCGGCCTGATCGTCCCCACGCTCCCCTTCCTCGCCTGGGGGCTCGTCCACCTCACCGGCGTCCCCGCCTTCTGGTTCTTCGGGCCCGTCCTCGTCTTCGCGATCTTCCCCCCGTTGGACCTCGCCCTCGGGATGGACGCCCGCAACCCCCCGGACAGCGTCATCAAGTGGCTCGAACAGGATCGATTCTATCGCTGGTGCACCTACCTCTACATCCCCATCCAGTACGCCGGCCTGATCTTCGCCTGCGCCCTCTGGTCCAGCTCGGACCTCTCGACCGTGGACAGCCTGGGGCTGGCGCTGACGGTGGCGATGGTGAGCGGCATCGCCATCAACACCGCCCATGAGCTCGGCCACAAGCGCGCCTCCCTCGAGCGATGGCTGAGCCGCGTCGCCCTCGCCCAGAGCGCCTACGGCCACTTCTTCATCGAGCACAACCGCGGCCATCACGTCCGCGTGGCCACCCCAGAGGATCCCGCCAGCGCGCGCCTCGGCGAGAGCTTCTACGCGTTTCTTCCCCGCACCGTCCTCGGCAGCCTCCGCTCCGCCTGGGAGCTCGAGCGCGAGCGTCTGGCCCGCCTGGACTCCTCCCCCTGGAGTCCCCGCAACGACATCCTCTCCGCCTGGGCCATCACCGTGGCGCTCTCCGCCGCCCTCGTCCTCGCCTTCGGCACCGTCGTCCTTCCCTACCTCATCGTCCAGGCCCTCGTCGGCTTCTCCCTTCTGGAGGTCGTCAACTACCTCGAGCACTACGGCCTCCTCCGCCAGCGCCGCGAGGACGGCCGCTACGAGCGCACACGCCCGGAGCACAGCTGGAACAGCAACAACGCCGCCTCCAACGTCCTCCTCTACCACCTCCAGCGTCACTCCGACCACCACGCCAACCCCATCCGCCGCTTCCAGGCCCTCCGCCACGTCGACGAGGCGCCCCAGCTGCCGACGGGCTACGCCGGGATGATCCTCCTGGCTCTCCTCCCCCCGCTCTGGCGCCGCACGATGGACCACCGCGTGCTCGCCCACTACGGCGGTGACGCCTCCCTGGCCAACCGCAAGCCCCAGCGCCGCCCGCCGACGTCCGAGCGCGAGCGCATCGCCGCGTGAGCCTCCCCACCCCCTACACGCCGGCGAGGACCCGATGAGTAGCTACCGCTGTCCGGCATGCGCCTACCTCTACGACGAGGCCCACGGCCATCCCCGCGAGGGCTTTCCCGCCGGCACCCCCTGGAGCGCCCTGCCGGACGACTGGCCCTGCCCGGACTGCGGCGTCCGCGACAAGATCGACTTCGACCTGGTCCCCGCCGGCGCTCCCTCCGGAGCGCAGCTGGGGACAACCTGATGGGCTCGCCGCGACTCGAGCGAGCCCCCACCCCGCAGCCTAGACTCTCCTCCAATCTCGATCCCAGGGAGCAACCCGTGTCCGCCACCGCAGCGTCCCCAATGCATCTCCTCCCCCCGCCCGAGGACCTCATCGGCCAGGCACCGGAGTCGCCCGCCGGGCCCGCCCCGCTGGACGGCTTCAAGGAGCACCTCCCGCCGGCCGTCGCGATGTCACGTGCGCTCCAGACCCTCCGCTTCAGCGCCCGTCAGATCGAGTTCGTGTTCCGCGCCCGGCGCGAACACGGAGAGGTGTTCCGCTTTGAGGGGATGATCGATGACGAGGTCGTCGTCGTCACCTCACACCCCGACCACGTCCGCTCCCTCTTCACCGCCGACCCCGAGATCGCCCCCTCGCTCACCGGCGAGTCCACCCTCCGCCCGATCGTCGGGCCGAACTCCGTCCTCACGCTCGTCGGCCCCGAGCACATGCGCCAGCGCAAGCTCCTCCTCCCCTCCTTCCACGGCGAGGCCGTCGCCCATTACGAGACGATGATCGCCGAGGCGGCCGAGCGCGAGATCGACCGCTGGCCCCTCGACCGCCCCTTCCGCCTCGCACCCGCCCTCCAGGCGATCACCCTCGACGTGATCATGTCCGGCATCTTCGGCGTCGTCGGCAAACCCCGACCGGGCACCCCCGAGGACGGCCTCCGCCAGGCCATTCGCCGCGCCGTCTACGTCTCCACCCGCCGCTACGCCCAGATCTTCGAACTGGTGAACGTCGGCCGCGAGGAGCCCGTCGGGCTCGTCCGCAGGCTCGTCGCCGCCCTCGACCGTCATCTCTACGCCGCCATCGCCGCCCGCCGCGAGCAGGGACCCGGCGGCGACGGCGACGACGTCCTCTCGCTGTTGCTCGCCGTCCGCGACGAGGACGGCCAGGCGATGAGCGACGAAGAGCTCCGTGACGAGCTCCTCACGCTCGTCCTCGCCGGCCACGAGACCACCGCGAACTCCCTCGCCTGGGCCTTCGAGCGCCTCGTCCGCACCCCCCACGCCTACGATCGCCTCCGCGAGGAGGTCCGCGCCGGCGGGGAGGACGAGGGCGCGGCCTACATCGAGGCGACCATCCACGAGGCGATGCGCTCACGCCCGGTCATCCCCACGATCGGCCGCCGCGTTCAGGTCCCCTGGGAGCTCGGCGAGTGGCTCCTACCGGCACGCTCCTCGATCCTCGTGAGCATCCTCCTCCTCCACCACCGCCCCGACCTCTACCCCGACCCCTTCTCCTTCCGCCCCGAGCGCTTCCTCGGCGTCAAGCCCGGCACCTACACCTGGATCCCCTTCGGCGGCGGCATCCGCCGCTGCCTCGGCGCGGCCCTCGCGATGGCCGAGCAGCGCATCGTGTTGCGCGCCATCGCCCGCCGCACCGACCTCACCGCGCCAGACCCCGCCCCCGAGCACGCCCGCCATCGCAACGTCACCATGATCCCCGCCGACGGCACCCTCGTGGGGCTCCAGCGGCGCTCCCCCTGAGCGATCATCCTCCTCAGCCGAGCCCCGCGACCGCCTCCAGCAGCGAGCTCCCATGCTTGGCGCAGAGCGAGGGCCCGATCCCCCTGATCTCGATCAGCTCCTCCTCGCTCGCCGGCCGCTCCCTCAGCACGGCCTCCAGCACGGCGTTCGAGGCGACCGTGTACGCGGGCTTGCCCGCCGCCCGCTGCAGCCGCCAGGCCTTCAGCCGATCGAGCTCCTCGGCATCGACCGGCGGTGCGGGTGGGGTCACTCCGGACATGGGTGGGGTCACTCCGGACACGCTCCCCGCGCGCGCGCGTGAGGACCGGCGGCCCGCCCGCGCGTGCGAGGCATCGCGCACCACCCCCGCGAGCGCCTCGTCGGGGTCGCAGACGTCACAGCAGCGTCCGAGCGGATATCCCTCCTCCGAGTCCCCGAAGTGGTCGAGGATTCTGCCTCCGCCGGCACCTCTCCTCGGACATGTACCCCTCGATCGAGCGATAGGACTCCCAGCCGCGATCCCTCGCGGCCCTGATCGCCTCGCCCGCCCTCCGCGGGCTCCCCCGTCCCGTCGGCCGCACGAGCAGCCCGGCCCGGCCCCCGGGCTCGAGCTCCACCGCGCCCGCCCGCTCCGCGATCGAGAGGAGCACCCGCCCGCGCTCGTCCAGCTCGTTATGCCCGATCGCCGCCACCCCTTCCCTCGCCTCCCCACGAACCCGCCCGACGAAGCGCCGGACGTCCTCCACCGTCATCTCCCTCTCCTTGATGAAGCGGATCAGCCGGCCCAGGTCCATCCGCGCGGCCAGCAGCACCGCCCGCGCCGGCCCTCCGTCCCGCCCGCCACGCCCAGCCTCCTGGTAGTAGGCCTCGAGGCTGCTCGGCAGCGCCCAGTGAGCCACCGTCCGCACGTCCGCCTTGTCCACCCCCATCCCGAAGGCATTCGTCGCCACCACCACCTCCGCCCTCCCCTCCATGAACGCCGATTGGCTCTCGCTGCGCGCCTGGCTCCCCATCCCCGCGTGGTAGCTAACCGCGCCGATCCCCTCGCCCACCAGACGCTTCGCGAGCTCCTCGCTGTCCCGCCTCGTGCCGCAGTAGACGATCGCCGGACGCGAGCCCTCCGAGTCCCCCAGGAGGTGCATGAGCGCCGCCCACTTCCTCGCCATCGCCCCCTTCCCGTCGAGGCCCACCACGTCGAAGGCGAGGTTCGCCCGGTCGAACCCGGAGCGGATCGACACCCACTCGCGCAACCCGAGCCGCCGCGCGATCTCCTCGGCGACCCGGGGCGTGGCCGTCGCCGTCGTCGCCATCACAGCGGGTCTCCCCGTGCCCGTCCGCCCGCCCGCCTCCGCGAGCGCGTCGATCGCCTCGTGCAGCCGCAGGTAGTCCGGCCTGAAGTCATGTCCCCACTCCGCCACGCAGTGAGCCTCGTCGACGACGAACAGCCCCACATGCCTGCTCGCAAGCGCGCTCAGGAACGCCCGCGAGGCGAACCTCTCGGGGGCCGCCAGCACGAGCTCGGCCGCTCCGCTCTCGATCTCCCCCAGCGCCCGCTCGTTGTGCCCCTCGGCCATCCCCGAGGCGAGCATCGTCCCCCTCACCCCCGCCTCCAGCAGCCTCTGCCACTGGTCCGTCATCAGCGCTATCAACGGGCTCACAACCACCACCAGCCCGCGCCCGGCGAGCGCCGGCAGCTGATAGCAGAGGGACTTTCCCCCGCCGGTGGGCATCACCACGAGGCTGTCCCGTCCGCCCAGCGCCGCCTCCACGGCCTCTCGCTGGCCAGGCCGGAAACCCTTTAGGCCGAACCTCTCCAGCAGCTCCTCCGGCGTCGGCACCGCGTCCGTCCTCTCGGTGGTCAGCTGCTCCTGGATCACCCCACCAAGCTATCTCCCCCCGCGGCCGGGACGCCTCTCGCGGCGGTCCCCTCGCTCGGGACCCTCAGCCCGAGGGCCCCGTTCCGGGGCCGACGCCCGCCGCCGCCCGCCTCCCCGTCTTCGCCGGGGCGCCCGCCACGCCGCCCCTCCGTCCGTCCCTCCGGACCACAACTCGCTTCGCCGGCTTTCCTCTCCTGGCGCCCGCGGGGGTGCTGTCGTGATCGAACACCCGCCCGACGGCATGCTTGACGCTGTGGGCGGCGTGGCCCACCGCGTGCCTGACCCCCGGCGAGACCGCATATGCCAGCAGCGAGGCCGAGATCCCGACCGTCACCAGCACGATCACCCACCGCGCCCTCCGACGCTCGTTCTGGGGCGTCGCGGGCCGCGCGCTGAAGGGTGAGATCGCCATCGTCTCAGCTCAAAGCTACCTGCCCACGCCTCCTCCGGCGCCAACGGGCGGCGGCTAACGCGTCAGCTGCCACCGCTCGTGGATCAACCGGCCCCGAGGCTCGTGCTCGAGGAGCGCTTTCGCGATCAGCTCGTGCGCGTGCTCCACCTCGTCCACCGAAAGCCGCCCTTCGTGCTTCTCTAGGTAGCCCACCAGCATCCTCGCCGGGAGCACCCGCACCCCCCGCCGGCGCGCTCCGGGGCGGTCCACCCACGCGCGGCTGAAGACGATCAGCGGCTCGGCCTCCATCTCCGTCGCCCGCTCCAGCGCCCTCGCCTGCGCCTGCGCCTGGCTGAGCGTCGCTCCGTGGATCCTCCCCACCCTCACCGGACCCGGATGACTCTTCGTCTCGACCGTGAACACCCCCGGCGGCCCCACCAGGATGTGGTCCACGTTCCCCCGCCCGAAGCTCGCATCGTGTATCACCCGCCAGCCGCGATCCCCGAGCCGGTCCACGAGCTTGCCCACGTGCTCCTCCCCCGCGGCCCCGCGATCGTGTCGCTCCACCAGGGGGAGCACGTAACGGGAGATCACGAACATGCTCACGAGCAGGGCGATCTCGGCGGCGAGGAAGCGCACATCGCGCAGGCCGAAGGTCCTCCCCAGCAACGCCGTCGCGACCGCGAGCCCACCGAGGATGACGAGCGTGCGCATCCGCAGTCGCCGAACCGTCGCCCGCGCGTACTGCCCGGCCGTCCTACGGGTTGGATCGGTGTGCACCGCCGGCTTCGCTCCTTCTCGTCGCCTGTCACATCCTCATCGGTTCGTCGCCCCGCAATCCTTGAGCCTCGCGCCCTCCCGGGCGAGCCCGCCGGTCCGCTCGCGAGGGCGCCCCATCCCCGCCGACCGCATCCACACGAGCGCCTCGAACGGGTCCGTCGAAGCGTGGAGAGGGCACCCCGCTTCCTAAAGCAGAGGGGTGTCCGGGCCGACTCCAGAAGCACACCCAAACCCCCTGCTAACGCCCCCCTTTCTCGCGATGAAGTCACCACCGAACACCCTCTCCAGCGACTCCTCTCCCGCAGATATCTGTCTGCTGCTTCGCGCGCACGGCGAGCACCGCTGGCTGACCTCGCAGCTGCTCCCAGTCGTCCGCGAGCTCGAGACCCCTGGATACGTCGGCGAGGCCGACATGGGCGCGGCACTGGCCTACCTCGAGGTCCTCACCCTCGACGCCTCCCGCCGCGCCTCACGGACCGAGACCGCGCTCGCCGCCCTCCGTTCTCCGGAGACCATCCACGATCGCCTCTTCCAGTCCGAGGTCCGCCGCTACCACGCCGCCGTCCGCGTCCTCCGCGAGGACGCCTCCCGTCGCATCGCCCTCCTAACCGCCCCGCCCGCCCCGCCCGCGGCGCCCCGCCAGTACGCCGGCCTCTGAGCCGATCGCATACCCCCGCCGGTACGCCGGCCTCTGAACCGATCGCATACGCTCCCCGGGCGTGCCGCCCCGCTTCGACCTCCAGTCCCACTCCACCCACTCCGACGGCGTCCTTTCGGCCTCCGGGGTCGTCGAGCGCGCCGCCGAGGCCGGCGTGGAGCTGCTCGCGCTGTCCGACCACGACACCGTCAGCGGAGTCTCCGAGGCGATCGCCACCGGCGCCCGCGTCGGCGTGCGAATCGTCCCCGCGGTGGAGATCTCGGCGGTCGACGAGGGCGCTCCGACGCCCCGCGAACTCCACATCCTCGGCTACGAGATCGACCACAATGGCCCCCTCCTCACGGAGCGGCTCACCGCCTTCCTCGCCGATCGCGAGCACCGCACCCTGCGGATGGCGAGCGCACTGGAGGAATGCGGCTTCGAGCTCGACCGCACCGAGCTCGACGAGCGGATCGCTGCGGGGAAACCCATCGGCCGTCCCCACCTCGCGGCTGCGGTCCTCGCCGCCCCCGCGAACGCCGATCGGCTCGCCGCGGAGAACATCGACGACGTCGGCTCGCTCATCCGGGGCTACCTGATCGAGGATCGCCCCGCCTTCCGCCTCCGCCAGACCCCCACCGTCGCCGAGGCCATCGCCGCGATCCACGAGGCCGGCGGGGTGGCGATCTGGGCCCACCCCTTCTGGGATCTCACCGACGCCGACGAAGTCATCGAAAGCATCGACCGCTTCCGCGAGCTCGGCATCGATGGGGTCGAGGCCTTCTACGTCACCCACACGAGCGAGCAGACCCACCTGATCGCCGCCCACTGCGCCGAGCACGGCCTCCTCACGACGGGCTCAGCCGACTTCCATGGCCCCGAGAATCGTCAGTTCTCCCGCTTCATGGCCTTCGACACCTTCGGCCTGATCCCCAACCTCGGGCCCATCGGCGCGGACGGCGGCTGAGGCGGGTCACCTCGCCAGCAGGCTCGACAGCCTGAAGGCGAGCGACTCCAGGGCGAGCTCTTCGGAGACGTTCAGCCGCAGGCTCAGCCGCGCGTCGCCCACGAGCTCGATCGACTCCTCCAGCCGGCCCGCCTCGATCCCCTCGGCATCCTCCGCCAGTGCCCCCTCGCGATCGCTCGCGAGCACGAGCTCGGGCACCCCCTCCCTGACACAGAGCACGTCCCGCAGCCACAGCTCCCCGAGCTTCAGCCCGAGGTCCAGCGTCCCCATCCGCGCCCGCCTTTCCCCACGCCGGCGCGACTCGAGCGCCTCGCGCTCGTAGCGCCGCCGCTCCTTCGCGGGGATCAGCTCGAGCTCGCTCGCCAGACGCTCCTCCGCTTCGGCCCCCCTTCTCTCTCCGGCGGCCCGCGCCGCCTCCAGCAGCGCGACCCACGGACGCCCCTCGATGCTCCCGCTGAGGGCGCACCGCGCGAAGCTCTCCCCGGCCTCCCGCAGCCTCCCCCCCTCCTCCCCCGCGAGCCTCGCCGCCAGGCCCGGGTCGCCGTGGGCGAGCCGCCCGCAGGCGAGCGCACGCGCCGGCTCGACCCCCGTGAGCCCTTCCGCGATCCGCCTCGACGGAAGCGGGTCGAAGCGCACGTGCAGGCACCGCGAGGCGATCGTCTCGAGCACGTCCTCGCGGCGGTCGCTCAGCAGCACGAGATGCACGAACGAGGGCGGCTCCTCGAGCGTCTTGAGCATCCGGTTCGCCGCCTGATCGTTCATCGCCTCGACGCTCTCGATCACGAACACCCTCCGCGCCGACTCGAACGGCGTCCTCGCCGCCGCTCCCACCACCGCCTCCTCGATGTCCCCCACGAGCATTTCGCTCGCACCCGAGGGACGTACCCACGTCAGGTCGGGATGCGTACCCCGCGCCACCCGCTCGCCGACGCTCGCGGGCTCGCGCGCCCCCGCCTGCAGGAGCGCCGCCGCGAACTCCCGCGCCGTCGCCCTCTTCCCCGTCCCCGCGGGCCCGTGGAAGAGGTAGGCATGAGATGGCTCCCCTCCCGCTGCCACCGCCGCGCCGAGCATCGCCCGCGCGTGTGCATGATCGGCCAGCCAGGCCCCCTTCGCGCCCGCGTCTCCGCCCGCGCCCGCCTCTCCGCCCGCGCCCGCGCCCGCGCCGCCTCGCTCCTCATCCGCCGACGCCATCGTCTCCTCGCCCACGCCACCATCCTACGGCCGTGTCCGCCCGATCCTCCCCTCGGCCGCCCCTGCGCCCGTGTACCGTCATCGCGTGCCACCGGGCAGGCTGATCACGATCGAGGGCCTCGACGGCGCCGGCAAGTCCACCCTCGCCGACGCCCTCCTCCTCGCCCTCCGACGCGAGGGTCATCCCGTCGAGCTCCTCCGCGAGCCGGGCGGCGTCGCCGCCTCCGAGCGCATCCGCGAGCTCGTGAAAGACCCCTCCCTGGAGCTCGGCCCGCGCGCCGAGGCCCTCCTCTACGCGGCCGCCCGCGCGCAGCTCGTGGAGCAGAGCCTGCGCCCACTTCTCGCCCGCGGCACCATCGTCATCCTCGACCGCTTCGTCGACTCCTCCCTCGCCTACCAGGGAGCCGGACGCGGGCTCGGCGTCGAGGAGGTCCGCGCGATCAACCACTTCGCCACCGCCGGCCTCGCCCCCGACAGGACCCTGCTCCTGCGCATCGCCCCCGCCGCCGGTCGCGACCGGCAGCGTGCCCGCCCCGGGGCGCCCGATCGCCTCGAGCGCGAGGGCGAAGCCTTCTTCGCGGCGATCGCCTCCTCCTACGATGACCTCGCTCGCGCCGAGCCCGCACGCTTCCGCCTGATCGATGCCACCGCCGGCCCGGAGGACGTGCTCGAGCAGTCCCTCTCGGCGCTCGCCGACCTGCTCCCACCGGAGCGTCGCTCCGAGCCCGCGGACTAGCATGGGGCGCAGCGTGGCGAACGAGCCGTCAACCAGCCCGGGCCGCCGCCGTCGCCTCCTCGCGGGCGCCGCAATCGCCGCCGTTCTCCTCGTCCCGATCGCTTCGCCCGCGCTGGCCGCCGAAGGCGGTCCCGCCGCCAACGTCCCCGTTCCCGCCACGAGCGGGGGTTCCGCGGCGAGCGCCCCCACGGTCACGGCGAGCTCGCGCGCCGCGACCGCGACGGCGGCGACCGTGACGGTCATAGCCCCGCCCGCGAGCGCGATCCACCCCCCCACCTCGTCGCTCCGCTCCGGGACGGTGCGGGCCGGGGCGGGGACGGCCGCCGGGGGGGCTGCTTTGTCTCCGGCGAGGACCCCCGCGCGCGGGGGCGCGCGCCCGCGCGGGGGCTCCAGCGGGATATCCACAGCGGCCCTCCTCGCGGCGATCCTCGCCGTCCTGTTGATCCTCGCCTCGCTCACCTGGGCGCTCGCGAGGATGCTCGCGCTCGAGCCTCGCTGGCTGCTCTCGATGCGCCACTCCCTCGCCGAGGCCGCATACCGCGCCGAGGCCGCCTCGGCCGAACTCGGGGACTGGCTGCGACTCGGACGCTGAGGCGCTCGAAGGGCTCCCTCGCGGATGCTCGCAAAGTCCGGATAGGGGGCCGGCACGGACTAAAATGAGTGGTATCCAGGCGGCTGACCGCGCCTATGTTCCGTCCGGCCCGCGAGGGACTATTCGCGGCCCGACAAACAGCTTTCAGTGGTCCTCACCACGCGGCGCCGCACAGGAGGAAGGCCGATGAACCCAACCCCGCAGCCAATCGTCTCCAACCAGCCAACCGGCGGTGAGGGGCTCGCCATCCGGCGTTTCTTCACGAGCCCATCGGCCCATCCCTTCGAGGGCGTCGAGTGGGAGATCCGCGACGCCCGCATCGGCCACGGCGACCGTGTCGCCTTCGAGCAGCGCGGGGTCGAGTTCCCGAGGAGCTGGTCCCAGAACGCGACCAACATCGTCGCCCAGAAGTACTTCCGCGGGCAGCTCGAGTCCCCCGAGCGCGAGAGCTCGGTCAAGGAGATGATCGGTCGTGTCGCCGGGACGATCACCGGCTGGGGACGCGCAGGGGGGTACTTCGCCAGCGAGGAGGACGCGCGGACCTTCGACCACGAGCTCACCCACATCCTCCTCCACCAGCTCGCCGCGTTCAACTCGCCCGTCTGGTTCAACGTCGGCTTCGAGGAGAGCCCGCAGTGCAGCGCCTGCTTCATCCTCAGCGTCCAGGACACGATGGAGTCGATCCTCGACTGGAACACGAAGGAGGGGATGATCTTCCGCGGGGGGTCGGGATCTGGGATCAACCTCTCCAACATCCGCGGCTCGATGGAGCCGCTGGCCAAGGGCGGCACCGCGTCGGGGCCCGTGTCCTTCATGCGCGGGGCCGACTCCTGGGCGGGGACGATCAAGTCCGGCGGCAAGACCCGCCGCGCGGCGAAGATGGTGGTGCTCGACGTCGACCACCCCGACATCAGGGAGTTCATCCGCTGCAAGGCCGACGAGGAGGACAAGGCGGCGGCGCTCCGGGACGCCGGCTTCGACATGTCGATCGACGGGGACGGGTTCAAGTCGATCCAGTATCAGAACGCGAACAACTCGGTCCGCGTCACCGATGAGTTCATGCGCGCCGTCCACGACGACGGCGACTGGCGGCTGCGCGCCCGCACGACCGGCGCGGAGATCGGCGAGCCGATCCCGGCGAGGGAGCTGATGCGGGACATCGCCGAGGCGGCGTGGCGCTGCGCCGACCCCGGGGTCCAGTACGACACGACGATCAACCGCTGGCACACGAGCCCCAACAGCGGCCGTATCAACGCCTCGAATCCGTGTAGCGAGTACATGCACGTGGACGACTCCGCCTGCAACCTCGCCTCGTTGAACCTGATGCGCTTCCGCCGCGGCGACGGCACGCTCGACGTGGCCGCCTTCGAGCACACCGTCGACGTGATGCTGCTCGCACAGGAGATCATCGTGGGCCCCTCGAGCTACCCGACGGAGGAGATCGGCGCGAACGCCCGCGCGTTCCGCCAGCTCGGGCTCGGCTACGCCAACCTGGGCGCCTACCTGATGAGCAACGGGATGCCCTACGACTCCGCTCCGGGGCGCAGCACGGCCGCTGCGATCACCGCGCTGATGACCGGCCGCGCCTATCGCCGTTCGGCCGAGGTCGCCGCCGCTCTCGGCCCCTACGACCGCTATGAGGAGAACCGCCAGCCCCACAACGGCGTCATGCGCATGCATCGCGACGCCTCCCACGAGATCTCCGATGAGACCTGCTTCGACGGCGAGCTCCTCGCCGCTGCGCGGCGCTCGTGGGAGGAGGCGGTCGAGCTGGGCGAGCGCCACGGCTACCGCAACGCGCAGGCGACCGTGCTCGCGCCGACGGGGACGATCTCCTTCCTGATGGATTGCGACACGACCGGCGTCGAGCCCGACTTCTCGCTCGTCAAGTTCAAGGAGCTCGTCGGCGGCGGGCAGATGACGATCGTCAACCGCACCGTCCCGCTCGCGCTGGCGACGCTCGGCTATTCCGAGCACGAGGTCGAGCAGATCGAGGCGCACCTGGCCGAGCACGGCACGATCCTCGGCGCGCCGGCTCTCAAGGACGAGCACCTGCCGGTGTTCGACGTGGCCGTCGGCGAGCGAGCGATATCCCACATGGGCCACCTGCGGATGATGGGCGCGGTCCAGCCCTTCATCTCCGGTGCGATCTCCAAGACCGTGAACCTGCCCGAGGAGGCCACGGTGGAGGACATCGCCGACGCCTACATCCAGGCGTGGCACCTCGGGGTGAAGGCCCTGGCCGTGTATCGCGATGGCTCCAAGACCGCCCAGGCGCTGCGCACGGACGCCCAGCGCGAGGCCGATCCCGCGCGCTCGAGCGGCGACGTCGACGCGATCGTCCAGCAGGCCGTGACGAAGGCGCTCGCCGAAGCGGGCCCGCGGCGCCGGAGGATGCCCCGCGAGCGCCAGTCGATCACGCACAAGTTCTCGATCGGCGGGCACGAGGGCTACATCACCGCGGGGATGTACGAGGACGGATCGGTGGGCGAGATCTTCCTTACCGACATCGGCAAGGAGGGCTCGACGCTGCGCGGGATGATGAACTCGTTCGCGACGGCGATCTCGATCGCCCTGCAGTACGGCGTGCCGCTCGAGACGCTCGTGCAGAAGTTCAGCCACATGCGCTTCGAGCCGGAGGGAATCACGGGCAACCCGGAGATCCCGTTCGCCAAATCGATGCCGGACTACATCATGCGCTGGCTCGGATCGCGCTGGCTGGACACCGACACGCAGGAAGACCTCGGGATCCTCACCCCGGACGTCCGCGCGCGTCAGGCCGCTCAGCAGGCCGCGCAGGCCGTCGCCTCGTCGGACACCTCGGGCCCATCTCGCGGAGGCGGCCACGGGGTCCGCCACGGGGTCGGGAGAGACGGCGGCGGTGCCCGCGGCGTCGGCCCTGACGGACTCGCCGCCGGTCGTTCCGGCGCGCCTACAGGGCCTCGACCTCGGTCCGGCCTGTAGCCAGTGTGGAGGGATGATGCAGAGGACGGGCAGCTGCTACACGTGCTCGTCCTGCGGCAACAACACGGGCTGCGGTTGACGCACGAGCCGGCGCCTCCGTCTCGCGAGAACCCCCTCGAGGGCGGTTGCCTGTGCGGGGCGATCCGCTTCGAGATCACGGAGCCGTTGCTGTCCGCCGGCTACTGCCACTGCACCCACTGCCAGCGTCGCACCGGCACCGGCTCCTCCGCCAACGGCCGCGTGCCCGCCTCTGGCTTCCGCCTGCTCACGGGCCGGGAGCAGCTGCGCGCGTTCCAGCCTCCGACGGGCGTGCCGAAGCTGTTCTGCCAGACGTGCGGCTCGGCGATGTTCAGCGGCGACCCCTTCTCTGATGCGGAGATCGCCGTCAGGCTCGGGGCGCTCGATCGCGACCCCGCGATCGCGCTCCACTATCGCCAGTTCGTCGCCTCCGCGGCGACGTGGGAGCCGATCCCCGACGATGGCCTCCAGCGCTTCGCCCGCTCGCGCTCCGACGGCTGAGCACAGCCCCGGTCACCGGCCCGTGGGCCGGTGACTCGATGGGCCGCGCCGGGACGATCAGCCGTTCAGCCGCTTCTTCAGCGCGCTCGCCGCTGAGAATTTCGCAGCCTTCGACGCTGCGATCTGGATCGTCTGACCTGTCGATGGATTGCGCCCCTGGCGTGCCGCTCGGTGGCTGACGCTGAACTTGCCGAAGCCAGCAAGCGCGACCTCACCTCCGCGGCCCAGCTCATCGGAGACCACCTCTATAGCGGCCTCCAGTGCCTGGCGGGCCTGGCTGGTGGCCAGCCCGGTGCGCTCAGCTACCTGCTCGGCCAGCTCGTTCTTGGTCATGCCACTCCCTTCTCGAGTGTCGTTGCTGCGAGCAGGCTAACCGCTTGCAAGGACGGTCAGCCCGCAAAACGGCGGAAACGGGCCTCGAAAGCGCCCTAATTTCCGGGGAACTTGAGCGGTGCGGCGGACACGAGCGGGCCCTCCAGGGCCCTGTCCCCGCTCGCCACGCGCCTCCGCTGGAAGGCCCCCAGCGCCAGGGAGCCCCAGATCAGGGCGATCCACGCGCAGCAGGCGAGCCCCACGTGGACCCAGACGAGGCCCGCCGGGAGGTGGGTCTCGTACTGGTCGAGGCCCACCACGCCCTGCAGCGCGAGCAGCACGCAGAGGATGCTCAGCGGCCGCTGCACCGACTCGCCGGCCCCGCGCCGGCGGGCCAGCCACCAGAGGGCGACGGCGGCGAGGCTGAAGAGGAGGGCGATCTCCGCGTGGCGGTGGATGACGAAGTCCATCGTCCCCCTCCCGTCGAAGCTGAGCCGGTTGATCTTCTGCCCGGGGAGCCTCCCGCATGGGGTCCCGCCGCCGTCGCCGCCGTGCCCGCGAAGATCGTCACCGCCCCGAGGGCCACGAGCACGCGCGAGAACAGCACCAGCGTCCGGTCGGGCTCGCTCTCGCCGGCGCCAGCGCCGGGGATTGCGCCGAGCGCTTCCTCGGGCTCGTGGCTCGCGCGCCAGGCAAGGAACACGCATGCCAGCAGGATGAGCATCGACAGCGAGAAGTGGGCCATCACCCAGCCGTAGTCGAGCGCGCCCCTCACCGTGAGCCCGCCGAGGACCGCCTGCGCGATCACCCCCAGCGGGAGCAGCGCTGCGAGCCAGGCGAGGTCGCGGCGGTAGGGCCGCCGGCGCAGCGCTCCCACCCATGCGACCCCCGCGGCGATCACCACGGGGACGCTCAACACGCGGTTGGCGAACTCGATCACCGCGTGGCTGTTCAGCGGCGGGTAGAGGTTGCCGTAGCACTTCGGCCAGGTCGGACAGCCGAGGCCCGACCCCGTCAGCCGCACGGCCGCGCCCGTGAGCACGATCACGGTGAGCGCGACGAGGCCGCCGTAGGCCAGACGGGCATATTGCGCTGGCGTCACCGTGTAGCCGTTGGTGCGCTCGCTCAGTCGGCGCATACGCGAGGACATCGTCCTCAAGGATGCCACTGGAACGGCAGCTCGTCCGCGATCTCGGCGAGGTGGGGCGCGGAGGCATCACGCTCGGAGACGACGAGCTCCCCGCTTGGGAGCGGCCACTCGATCGCGATCTGGGGGTCGTCGTAGGCGATCCCCCGTTCGATCTCGGGGTCGTAGTAGCGGGTCTGCTTGTAGATCACATCCGCGACGTCGCTGACCGCGCAGAAGCCGTGGGCGAAGCCGACCGGGACATAGAGCGCGCGCATGCCCACGTCGTCGAGCTCGACGCCCTCCCACCGCCCGTATGTCGGCGAGCCTCGGCGTAGGTCCACGGCCACGTCGAGGATCCGTCCCCGCGCGCAGCGCACGAGCTTCGCCACGCCCTCCCCCACCATGAAGTGCAGCCCCCGCACGACGCCGCGCCCGGAGCGCGAGTGGTTGTCCTGGATGAAGCGCTCCCCCGCGGGCAGCCCCCAGCGATCGTGGAGCTCCTCGCGGTAGGTCTCGCTGAAGAAGCCCCGCTCGTCCCCGTGGACGGCGGGCTCGATCACGACGAGCCCCGCCAGCCTGGTGGTTGCTTGGGCCACGCCGGCGGAGGTTACCGGGCGTGCCTCGCCGCGGCGAGCGTTCGGGCGTTCGGGCGAGCGCGCTAGCGCCGGTGGTGACGGTGCCTGTGGCGGCGCTTGTGGTGATGGTGGTGTTTGCCCTTGCCGCCATGGGAGCCACCGGCGGCGCCGGCACCCGCCGCCCCCGCCGCCCCGTGGAAGATCGCGACGCTCGTTTCCGAGATGTTCCGCTGGCGGTCATAGGCGAGGATCGTCAGCGTGTGCCAGCCGGGAGAGATTCTTTTCGCCCCCATCCAGTCGATCGTCCCGTTGAGCGCACTCGGGTAGCTGGACCCGTCGAAGTTGCGGATCAGCCTGCCGTCGATCTCGAGCCTGATGCGGAAGACGCCCTGAGGGCTCGTCGCGGTGACGTCGATCGGCAGGGGGCCGTGGTAGCTCGTGTGATCGCCCGGTGAGATCACATCGATCTTCGGCCCCGTGAACGTCCCACAGGGTTCGCTCAGGCGGTCGCCCGCGTGGATGTAGCTCCGCATCGCGGCGAAGGACGGCTTGCGCGAGCCGTCCGCGCGGAGCAGGCCGGAGAGCACCCCCGCTTCGTCCTCGAGCGGGAACCACAACGCCACCTGGACGTAGGGGGCCTGGGCGAGGCAGTGGTAGGCCTGGGCGAGGTAGATGGCCTGCGTTTCTTCGCTCACCCCCTCCGGCTTGGTTCCCGCCCACGCGCCTTCGTTGCAGGTCGCCGCGGTCGTCCGCCAGCTCAGCTCCGTCATCCAGATCGGCTTGTCGTCTCCGTTGGCGAGCATCACGGCGTGCACTTCGCGGTAGGCAAGGAACGAGTCGGGCACCAGCTCGTTGTTGGGCCCGCGGAGGAATTCATAGGGGGAGAGGACGTTGCATGCGGTGTCCGTGTGGACGCCCACGGCGTCGAAGTAGCCCTTCCCACCGTCTTCGTAGACCGACTGGAGGAATTCGTAGTCGTTCCCCGTCAGACCTCCGAGCACGACGAGCGCCTTCGGTTCGGCGGCCTTGACCGCCGGGTAGGTGTCCTTCAGCAACGCGGTGTAGGCCGCCGGGTCCGCCCCGCCGGCCCACCAGATGGGCGCGTCCTCCTCGTTCCAGATCTCATACGCGGCGACGCGGCCGGCGAACCGCCGCGCGAGCGCCCCGACGAACGAGGCGTATTCCTCGGGGTTGGCGGGCGGGGCGTGTTCGTTGCTCGAGCCCGTCTCCCACTGGGGCGTGCCGACCACGTCGAGGATCACTTTCGTGCCCGCAGGGAGCTCGCTGAAGACCTGTTCGAAAGCGGCCAGGTCCCCGGGTTCGATCTCCGCGGGGGTCGGCTGGAAGACCCGCCAGCTGACGAAGATCCTCACCCAGTGGCCGCCGAGGGCCTTCACTTCCGCGATCTGCCCGGGGTTGAACGAGCCCAGGTTCACCCCGGCTTCGGCCGCGCCGGCCCGCGTTGGGGCCAGCGCCAGCAGCCCGCAGGCGCTCACGCAGATCGACGCGGCGAGGACAGCGACACGCCGGGCGCTCCTCGGGAGGGCGCCTCCGACGGCGACATGGATGGAGCGGCTGAGCATTCCCGCTCCCATCGAAGCAGCCAACGCCCTGCTTGAGCCTCCTCGCGCGGCCTCGGCGGGGATCTGAGCCGACGACGTCTTATATTCGGCGGCGATGCCGGAAAGCGCCCCGCCGGGCCCGTCCCCAGCGACAGCGTGGACGCCCTCGTTGAGCGTCCCGCCGCTCACGAGCGGGGCCCTCGACGTGTGGCACGTCGACCTGGCTGCGATCCCCGAGCGGATCGAGGGGGTCATCTCGACCGAGGAGCGCGAACGCGCCGCGAGGTTCGCCTCGGCGGCCGACGGACGTCTCTGGGCGCGCGCGCACGGCCTCCTGCGCACGCTCCTCGGCGGCTATCTCGACGGCGACCCCTCCTCCCTCCGCTTCGCCGTCGGCGACCACGGCAAGCCGTACCTCCTCCAGGGAGGGTCGCCGCCTCGAGAGCTGCAATTCAACCTCTCCCATTCCGATGGCGAGGCGCTCCTCGCGTTCAGCGAGGGGGCTGAGGTGGGCGTGGACATCGAGCATCCACGCCCGCGCACGGACGTCCTGCCGATCGCGGCGCGGATCTTCGGCGAGGAGGAGGCAAAGCGGCTCGAGGGGCTGGAGCCCGAGAGGCGCGAATCGCAGTTCCTGCGCGCGTGGGTGCGCCACGAGGCCAGGCTGAAGTGCCTCGGCACGGGCATCGGCGCCGCCGCCTCGACCGAGAGCCAGGCTTCGGTCTGGATCGAGGACCTCGACCTCGCCTCCGCCACGGCGGCGGCCCTCGCCGCGGCGCGACCGCCCACCCTCCTCCGCCGTCTGCGCTTCGCCCAGCGCTGATTCGCGGGCGGTCGCGTTGCTACAGTGCCCTCCGACCCCGCCCGAGCCCTGGAGACGACAGATGAGTGACCTATCCACGACCGGAGTCGACTTCGCGATCGTCGAAGGCGAGCTCAACGCCGCGATGGAGCGCGCCTACTCGGCCATCCTCTCGGACCCGGACCGCGTCGCGGAGTACAGCGCGATGTTCGATCGCTCCGGCGAGAGTGGCTTCTACGGCCCCGAGAGCCCCGTCAAGGGGCGGGGAGAGCAGCCCACGTGGCAGCCCAACCCCGCCTACATGCGCTCGCTGGAAGCGATCTGGGAGGGAGACGAGGAGGGCTCGGCCGAGCGTCTCCTCGCCCGCTCGGGCGTGGTCCTCGAGCGCTCCCTCTACGACCTCTTCTTCGACTCCCGCGAGTACGAGGACACCGAGCACAACCACCGCCGTGTCTTCAGCGGTCAGATCCTCGAGGCGGACGGTGGGCGTCCGCTGACGTTCTTCATGCTGACCGTTCCCCACAGCCACGAGCGATTCGAGTTGACCACCCCGCCGGTGATCGCGATCTCGCGGGCGCTGGTCTGACGGTCGATACCTTGGGAGTCCGCGCCGGGGACCGGCCGGCTCCTCATCGGGACCCCCGGCAGCACTCCGCCCTCGGCGCGGAGGCGGCGGCTCCCTACGAGCGTGATCGCACGGTCGTCGAGCTCTTCGAGCGGGTTGTCGACGAGCGCCCCGACGCGCTCGCCGTGCTCGACGGCCCGCGCGCCACCAGCTACGGCGAGCTGGATCGCGCGGCCAACCGCGTCGCCCACGAGCTGCTCCACCGCGGACTGCTCCCCGAGGGGGCCGTGGGAATCGCGATGGAGCGTTCCCTGCAGGCCGTCGCCGCGCTGATCGGGACGCTCAAGGCCGGGGGGATGTACGTGCCGATCGATCGCCACTACCCGAGCGAGCGACTGCGGCTGATGCTCGCCGACACGCGTGCCGCGATCGTCCTCTCGGACGCGGCCGCCGAGGCCGATCTGCGCGCCGTGGACGTCTCCCCGATCGTGCTCGACGCCGAGCTCTCGGCGTTGCGGATGCGCCCGTCGAACCGTCCGCCCCACCGGGCCTCGGCTCTCGACATCGCCTACGTGATGTACACCTCGGGCTCCACCGGGCGGCCCAAGGGTGTCGAGATACCCCATCGCGGCATCCTCCGCCTCGTCCGCGGGACGAACTTCATCGAGCTCGACGAGGACACCGTCATGCTCGCGCTCGGGCCCCTCTCCTTCGACCCCTCGACGCTCGAGATTCGGGGCCCCCTGTTGAACGGGGGAGCGATCGCCATCCACCCGCCCGGCCGGGCGAGCGCGGCCACGATCGGGGCGGCGATCCGCCGCCACGGCGCGACGGCGGCGCTGCTCGTCAGCGGCCTGCTCCAGCAGATCGCCGACGAAGACATCGATCAGCTCCGCGGCCTGCGCCAGCTGCTCACGGGCGGCGACGTGGTCTCCCCCGCCCACGCCCGTCGCATCGTGGCTGCGCTCGGGGGGTGCCGCCTCGTCAACCTCTACGGACCAACCGAGTCCACGCTCTGCGCCACGTTTCACGTCGTCGGAAGCCTCGCCGACGGCGAACCCGTTCCGATCGGCCGACCGATCGCCCACACGACGATTCACCTCCTCGACGAGGATGGCGTTGCCGTCCAGCCGGGAGAGGTCGGCGAGATCCACATCGGCGGTGACGGGCTCGCGCGCGGGTACGTCGGTGACGCCGAGCTCACGAGCGCCCGCTTCGTCCCCGACATGATCTCCACGCGCCCCGGCGGGCGCCTGTATCGCAGCGGGGACCTCGCCAGGGAGCGGGCGGACGGCGAGCTCGAGTTCCTCGGCCGTCGCGACGAGCAGGTCAAGATCCGCGGCTACCGGGTCGAGCCCGGCGAGGTGGAATCGCATCTCAGCGCCCACCCCGCCATCCTTGCCGCGGCCGTCGTCCCGCGCGAGGACCTCCCCGGCCACAAGCGCCTCGTCGCCTACGTCGTCGCCCGCACCGACGCGCCGCCAAGCCCGGCTGCGATTCGCGCGTTCCTCCAGAGCCGACTTCCCGAGCACATGATCCCGTCCGCGTTCGTGGCCCTCGAGCGGCTCCCGCTGACGGCGACCGGCAAGCTCGACCGCGCCGCGCTCCCCGCCCCCGACGCACGTCGCCGCGCACCGGACCCCGCCTCCCTGGAGCCCCCCCGCGACGCCACCGAGCGCACCGTGGCGGCGATCTGGATGGAGGTCCTGCGCCTCGATGAGGTCGGCCGGGGCGAGGACTTCTTCGAGCTGGGAGGGGACTCGCTGCTCGCGACCCTGGTCCTCGCTCGGCTGCGCGAGCGCGCCTGCGGCGGGGAGGTCTCGCTCGAAGCCCTCTTCCGCGAGCCGACCGTCGCCGCGCTCGCCGCGGGCGTGCGGAGCGGGGCCGGTCGGCCGCAGAGCCCATCGCTGCCGCCGCTGGAGCCCGACCCGCCCGAGGGCGAGGCCCCGCTCGCGCCCTCCCAGCGCCCCGCCTGGTACTTCCAGCACCTCGAGCCCGCCTCCGTGGCATACCAGTTCCAGGCGCGGATCACGCTCCTCGGGACGGTCGATGTCGGCGCGCTGGAGCGGGCGATGGGCCGGCTGATCGATCGCCACGAGATCCTCCGCACGACGTTCGCCGCCGGCTCCGAGGGGCCGGTCCAGCGTGTCCACGCGGCGATGCCCGTTCCCCTCGAGCTACTCGATCTCGCCGATCGCTGCGACGGGGAGCGAGAGGCGGCCCTCGCTCGCGCGGAGCGCGAGCGGTTCACGAGTCCCTTCGACCCCGGGCGCCTGCCCCTCCTCCGCTGGACCCTCGCACGCCTCGCTCCGGAGCACCACGTGCTGCTCCACGTCGAGCACCACCTGATCCACGACGGCTGGTCGTTCAACCTGCTCGTCGGCGAGCTCGCCGCGCTCTACCGGCTCGAGTCCGGCGCCGAGGGACCCGAGCCGGCCCCGCCGACGCTCCAGTTCGGGCACTTCGCCAGCTGGCAGTCCCAGCTCCTGCAGAGCGAGCTCGCAGCGGCGCAGCTGGCGTACTGGAGCAAGCGGCTGAGCGGCCTACCCGCGCTCGACCTCCTCCGTGGCCGCCCCCGGGAGGGCGGCGGCGGGCTCCGCGGCGACATGGTCCGTTTGCCCCTCTCGGCAGAGCTGGCCGACCGGCTGCGCAATCTCGCCGGCGAGGAGGGCGCGACGCTGTTCATGGTGATGCTCGCTGCGTTCGCCCTGCTGCTCCGCCGCTACAGCGGCCAGAAGGATTTCGCGATCGGCTCGGGCGTCGCCAATCGCCGTCTCCCGGCGAGCATGGGGATGCTCGGGATGGTCGTCAACACCGTCGCGATCCGCCTCGAGGAGCTCCCTCCGGGCGCGACGGTCCGCGACCTCATCGCCGCGACCAGGGACGCCGCGCTGGGGGCGTTCGCCAACCAGGACCTGCCGTTCGAGCGGCTCGTCGAGGCCACTGGGCCCGAGCGGGTGAGGGACCGGCTGCCGCTCTGCCAGGTCCTCTTCTCATTCCACGACTCCCCCGCCCCCGAGCTCGACCTCCCCGGGCTCGAGGTGTCGATCGAGGGCGGCCTTCCGAACGGCTCCGCGAAGGCCGACCTGAATGTGGTGGTGGTCCGCCAGCAGGGGAATCCGCTCACGCTGCTGTGGGAGTACGACGCGGCCGCCTTCGAGCGCGAGGGCGCGGAGCGGATGGTCCGCCATTACGTCGGCCTGCTCGAGCAGCTCGACGCCGATCCCGACCGAGAGCTGCGAACGCTCGAGCTGCTCGACGACGAGGTCCCCGCCGAGCGCCGGGCGGGGCTCAGCGGGCCGGAGACGGCCTACGAGCGCGACGGGACCGTCCCCGAGGTCTTCGCCGCCCGGGCCGCCGAGGCGCCCGAGCGGGTCGCGGTGAGCTTCGAGGGGCAGTCGCTCACCTACGCGCAGCTGGACCGTCGCGCCAACCGCCTCGCCCATCGGCTGATCGCGCTCGGGGTCAGGCGAGGGGACCGCGTGGGCGTGGCGATGGATCGCTCTCCGGAGCTGCTCCTCGCGATGCTCGCGGTGATGAAGGCGGGCGCCTGCTACGCGCCCCTGGACCCCTCCGACCCGCCCGCGCGCCTCCAGGCGCTGGTCGAGCTCCTCGACGTCTCCCTGCTGCTCAGCCTCGGCCGCCATCGGGACCGTCTTCCCGGGCCCGCCGACAGGCTCCTCTGCCTCGACGACGAAGTCGACCTCTCGCGCGAGCCGGACCTCCCCCCCGCCTCGGTGGCCCGGCCGCTCGATCCCGCCTACGTGATGTTCACCTCGGGTTCCACGGGGGCGCCAAAGGGAGTCGAGGTGCCCCACCGCGCGGTCCTCCGGCTCGTCCGCGGAGCCGACTACGTCGAGCTGGGCCCCGAGGAGACGCTCCTCGGGTTCTCTCCGGCCGCGTTCGATGCCTCGACCTTCGAGATCTGGGGGGCGCTGCTGAACGGCGGCCGTCTCGCGCTCGCGCCGCCGGGCCCGCTGACGCTGGCCGAGCTCGAGGAGGTGATCGCGCGGGAGGGCGTGAGCACGATGTTCATCACCACGGGGCTCTTCAACCGCATCGTCGACGAGCGCCCGGCGCTGCTCGCCGGCGTCCGTCAGCTGCTCACGGGCGGCGACGTCGCCTCACCCGAGCACCTTCGCCGCGCACTCCTTGCGCTCGGGGAGGGCGCCGTGCTCGTGAACGGCTATGGACCGACGGAGGCGACAACGTTCACCTGCGCCCACGCCATCCACCCGGGGGCGGAGGTACCCGCCCCGGTGCCGATCGGCCGGCCGATCGCGAACACGCGCGTGCTGATCCTCGACCCCGCGGGACGTCCCGCGCCGGTCGGCGTCGTCGGGGAGCTCTGCATCGGCGGTGACGGGCTCGCGCTCGGCTATCTGGGCGAGCCCGCGTTGACGGCGGAGCGCTTCATCGCGGACCCCGTCGCGGTCGACCCCGCTGCCCGTCTCTACCGCAGCGGCGATCTCGCCGTCCGACGGCTCGACGGGACGATCGACTTCCTCGGGCGAACGGACCGCCAGCTGAAGCTCCGCGGCTTCCGCGTTGAGCCCGGCGAGATCGAGGAGGCCCTCCGCTGCCACGCCGGCGTCGCCGACGCGCTCGTCGCGCCGTTTCAACGCGACGGGGGCGAAAGGGAGCTCGCGGCCTACGTGGTTCCCGGCGGCGGCCCCCCGCCGGCGCCCGCCGAGCTCCGCGCTCACCTCGCACGCCACCTCCCCGCCCACAGCATCCCCAGCCTCTGGAGCCTGCTCGACCGGCTCCCCCTTACGGCCAACGGGAAGGTCGACGCCGCGGCCCTCCCGGAGCCCGCTCGGGTGGTCGCCGGGGGACAGCCGGGCGGGCGTGCCGCCGGCGTGCCCGAGGATCCGCTCGCGGCCCGCCTGCTGGCCGTCTGGGAGCGGGTGCTCGGCCGCCAGGGGATCGCCCCCGACGACGACTTCTTCGAGCTCGGCGGCCACTCGCTGCTCGCGGTCGAGCTGTTCGCCGGGATCGAACGGTCGCTCGGCGTGAGCCTCCCGCTGGCGAGCATCTTCGACGCTCCCACCCCGAGGCGCCTCGCCGCCCTGCTGCGGGCCGAAGGCTGGGACGGCTCGCGCCGCTCGCTCGTCGCCCTGCGTGCCGGGGGGACGCGACGGGCGATGTTCTTCGTCACCGCCGGCGACGGGAACGCCGTCGGATATGGGGCGCTCGCCCGCCGGCTCGGAAGCGAGCAGCCCTTCTATGCACTCCAGCCCCGCGGCCTCAACGGGAGGGCACGAATGGATGACACGGTCGAGGCGATGGCGGGACACCACCTGCGGGAGCTTCGACGGGTGCAGCCCCGCGGGCCCTACCTGCTCGGTGGGCGCTGTCTCGGCGGCCTCATCGCCTACGAGATGGCCCGCCGCCTGCTCGGCCGCGGCGAGCGCGTGGAGCTGCTCGCCGTGCTGGACTCGGGAGGGCCGCTCTGGCAGACCCGGAGGCTCGCCGACGGGACGCCCTTCGACGAGGTGATGAACAGCGCCCACATGCGGGGCGAGAGCGGCGTCGAGCGCTCGGAGCTGTTCACGCCGGATGGCACCCGCGCCCTGCTCGAGTGGCTCGGCGAGCCGGTTCTCGAGGGAGCGGAGGGCACCGTCGTCAACCGCTACCTCGACGAGGTCTACCGGCTGCGGGAAGACGTTCGTGAGATCTATCGCGACCTCGAGGGGGAGGACGCGCTCTGGTTCGTCGGCTGGGCATGGACGCAGGGGCGCGCCCAGATGGGCCTGGCCGACCGTCTGCTCCCGCCGCCCCACGATCCGAGCTGGCGCGAGCCGATGGGGCGCGGCGACGGCGGGGCGCTCGCGCGGGCGCGCGTTCGTCTGTCGTGGCGGGCGGCCGAGCTGCTCGACCTCGTCAGCCGCGAACGTCGCCCGGAGGCCGGCGCGCGCCGAGGGGAGCGGATTCGCGAGGCGGGGCTGCGGGCGTGGTACGCCTACCGTGCCAAGCCCTACGCCGGCGTCGTGACGGTGATCCGCTCACAGGAGCGCCCGATGCGCCCGTTGTTGAAGCGCTGGCACGCGCTCGATACGGCCGGGGTGCGCGAACCGTTCGTCGCGGGCACCCACCGCTCGATGCTCCGGGAGCCCGACGTGGGGACCCTCGCCGAGTGCCTCAGCGAGCTCGTCGCGGACGCCACTCGCTAGCGGCCCGCCGGGCGAGCTCGCCGAGCAGCGCCCTCGTGGGTATGTGCCGCGCGGACCGCTCCCTCGCGATCGCGAGGGCCGAGGAGGCGGCCACCGCCTGCTCGCCCGCCTGCAGCCACTCGACCTCGAGCGCCTGCAGACGTTCGCGCGCGCCGGCGAGCTCGCCTCCGAGCTCGTCCACCCGTGCCCGCGCCCCCGCGAGCTGGGCATCGAGCTGGCGCACCCGCGCGAGCGCCCCCGAGCCTTCGCCGACGAGCATCTCGATCCGCTCGCCGAACGCCGCCATCGCGCTCGCCTGCGGATCCTCCGCGCGCCCTTCGCTCGCGGCGATCGCGGCGGCGACCCGCTCGACGTAACCCGGCCAGTCCACCTGGGCCCGAGCCGAGCGACGGCCCGCCTGCGCGATCCTGCGCAGGCGATCGGGATCGGCGAGCAGGCCGTCGACCACGGGGGGCATCTCCTCGAGGGAGTCCACAGCGACCGCGCCGGAGTCCTCCTCCAGCCCCGTCGCATAGACGTTGCTGGACAGCCCCACGACGACCGTCCCGCGCGCGCGGGCCTCGCGCAGGAGCCGCCCGTCACCCTCCACGCGAGCGGGCCACAGCAGGATCTGAGCGCCCGCCAGCGCCTCCATCACGCTCCCGTGGTCGGACTCGGGGATCATCTGCGCCGGCGTGCGCAGCCCCGCGGCGACCTGCTCGGCCAGCGGCCGCCAGCGGTTCGCTTCCAGGTAGACGACGGGGACGTCCTTGGAGTGCCCGTCGAGCAGGGGCGGCCCCGGTTCGCCGTTGCCGATCAGGCTGCAGCGCACCCCGGCGGCGGTCGCGAGCTCGTGGACGGCCGCCATGTGAGTCCACGCCTCGAGGCCGAGCGCCGCCATCGCCCGGAAGTGCTCGGGGCGGCAGAGCGTCTCGGGCGCGACGGTCAGGTGCGACTGCTGCTCCCATGGCGAGACGAACGGCCAGCCGGACTGACCCGTCGGCGAGAGCAGCGCGATCACGTGGTGAGCCGGGGAGAGCAGGGAGCGGGCAAAGCGCGCGATGTCGTAGCCCCCGTTGGGGCTGACGACGATCTCGCCCGCCACCGGACGGCGTTCGTCGCTCGGCAGCTCCACGTGGACCGAAGCTGCCTCGGCCAGCGCCCCCAGGACGGGCTCGGAGACGGGGCCGCGCAGCTCCACCTCGCGGCCGCTCGCGGCCGCGGCGACTGCCAGCTCGTGCAGCGTTCGCAGCCCGCCCGCGATGGCGGTCCGATCGTGCAGGCTCGTGGGCGGCAGGCGCCAGCCCACCGGTTCCTCCTCCAAGGTGCACACCACCACACGCCAGCTGGAAGATCGTCCGCCGATGCGAGGGGATGCTCGCACAAGCTCGACCCGATCGTGACCGCGACGGCGGCTGCCGGGGCGTTGTTAGGGTCCCGGCCGTGCGCACCCTGAGGAGCTGGGGACCGCCGGCCGTCCTCGCCGCCTGCCTCGCGTTCGCGGCCGTCCTCGTGGTCCGCTACGGCCTCGCGGCCCACGACTTCCAGCCGGACGAATTCGACACGGTGGCCGGCGGGCGCGTGTTCGTCAACCACTTCCTCGACACGCTCTTCTCCGTCTCGCCCGAGGGTCGCGGCCCCGAGCGGCTTCCCGCGCTCCTGTTCGCCCTCCCGACGGCGCTGTTCGCCGATACCGCGACGGTCTTCAAGGCCGCCCACGTGCTCTTCGCGCTGCTCTACGTGAGCGCCGCCGTCCCCATCTACGCGCTCGCCCGCGGCCTCGGCCTCGGCCGAGCTGAAGCCGTGCTGCCGGCGGCGGCAGCCGCGATCACCCCGTGGATGCTCTTCGGGGGGACGCTCCTGAACACGACGCTCGCCTACCCCACGGCGATGGCGCTCGCATGGGCGACGTGGCGCGCGGCGATTCGTCCCGGGCTGATGGGGGACGTATGGGTGCTGCTGTTCGGAGTGCTCGGGGCGATGGCCCGCGAGGGACACGCCGCCTTCCTCGCGGCCGCCGCCGTCGTCCTCGTCGTGGCACTCTGGCGGGAACGGCCGGCGGGGGAGGGCCTGCGGGCGAGCGCCCGCGCCTACCCCGGGCGGCTCCTACGGGCCCATCCGCTGCTGTGCGGCGCGGCCGCGGCGCTCGTCCTGCTCGTGCTGCTCTACGGCAAGAACCGCCTCCTCGGCTCCGCCTACCAGCCGCAGGCCTCCCGCCAGCCCGTCACGCTCAGCGGCGTCCTCGGGACGATCTCCTCGGCGGCGGCCGAGCTGACGATGGGCACCGGCTACCTGCCGATGATGATCGCCCTGCCCTGGCTCGCGCGCGAGCTCGTCCGCCCACGCAGCCGCGAGACGGGGACGCTCGCGCTCCTCTGCGTGGCGATGTTCTTCGCCTTCGTGGGAATGATCGTCTACTACAGCGCCACCACCTCCGGGCTCGCCGACAACGAGCGCTACGTCTCGGTGCTGGCGGGACTGCCGCCGCTCGCCGCCGCCGTGTCCCTGTTTCGCCGCCAGCTCAACCCGCTCGCGGTCGCGGTCGCCGGGGTCCTCCTGTCGCGGGCGATCGTCACCGGGGGCCTGTATCCGTTTGCCGGCCCCTTCGACTACTTCGTCGCGCCGGCACGGCTGTTCTTCACCGTTGTCATCCAGGGCCAGGTCTCGACGAGGCTGCCGTTCAGCGACGCTCACGTCGCCGCCACGATCCTGCTCGCGCTCACCGCCGCCGCCGTCGTGATCGCCGTTCTCTGCGCCGGCCCCCGCCGCGTCGGCGCCGCGGGCCTCGCGGCGTGCGCCGCCGTCGCGCTCGGGGCCCCGATCGCGCTCGGGGCGGCCTCGGGGATCTACATCGGCAACCACTTCGAGAGCTTCGACACGTTCCCCTCGATCAGCTTCGCCCAACAGTCCTTCGCAGATGGCGCCGGCCACGACCGGCCGGTGGCCTTCTGGGACTACGCCCCCGGCGGGGACCCGAGGATCGCCTACGCGGCGCTCCAGGCGGCCTTCTTCAACCGCTGGGTGAACGCCACGCTGCATCTCGACGGAATGCCGACGGCGGCGGGGATCGGCACCGCGATCAAGGCCTCGGTGGACCCCGCCAGCGGAAGGCTGAGCACGAGCTCCCGGCTTCCTTCCTATCTGCTCGCGCCGGAACGCTTCACCCGGATCGGCTTCGCTGGAGCGATCGTCGCCCCTCCGACGGCGGTCTTCGGCCCGCTCCCCTACATGCTGCTCCGAATCGGCCCCACGCCGACCGTCGCCTACGCGGTGAGCGGCACCGAAGAAGCGGGCACGATCCTCGCCCCCGCCGACGTCGCGAGGATCGACCTCTATCCCACCACTCCCGCGAGCTGCTGGCAGACATCACTCACGGCCCCGCCGACGCTTCCCCGCTCCCTGCCCTATTCCCTCAGCGGGCCCGGCGTGGCGCAGCGGGGCCTGCTCGCGGCGAGCACGGTCGTGCCGATCCGGCTGAAGAGCCCCCCGCGCGGACCGATCTCCCTCACCCTCCGAGGGGCGGGCACGCTGGGCTGGTTCGCCCCGGTCGCCTGCCCGAGCTGAGCGCGGACGCCGGTTGTGCAGATAGGCGCCAGCGCGCCCGGTTACCCTTCTCTAGAGCGATGCCCGAACGCCCACTGCCACCGGTTCTCGTCGATCGAGTCCACAAGCGCTTCGAGATCCCCCGCGAGCACATCAGCACGCTCAAGGAGCGCGCCGTGCATCCCTTCCGCCGCAACGTCACCGACACGCTCCACGCTCTCCGTGGGGTCTCCTTCGCCGTCGAGCCGGGGGAGTTCTTCGGGATCGTGGGACGCAACGGGTCCGGCAAGTCCACGCTGTTGAAGTGCCTGGCGGGGATCTACGGGGTGGACAGCGGGAGCATCTACATCAACGGGCGCATGTCCACGTTCATCGAGCTGGGCGTCGGCTTCAACCCCGACCTCCCGGCGCGCGACAACGTCCTCCTCAATGCGACGATGCTCGGCCTCAGCCCGCGCGAGGCCCGCGCGCGCTTCGACAGCGTGATCGACTTCGCCGAGCTGCGCGACTTCGTCGACCTGAAGATCAAGAACTACTCCTCCGGGATGCTCGTCCGGCTCGCCTTCGCCGTGATGATCCACGTCGACGCGGAGATGCTCCTGATCGACGAGGTGCTCGCGGTCGGCGACGCCGCCTTCCAGCAGAAGTGCTACGACGAGTTCGAGCGGATCCGCTCCAGCGGGGCGACCGTGCTGCTCGTCACGCACGACATGAGCGCCGTCCAGCGCTTCTGCGATCGGGCGCTGCTGCTGGAGCACGGGCGGACCGTCGAGCTCGGCGATCCCGAGCATGTCGGCAACCGCTACCTGGAGCTCAACTTCTCCGAGCAGGCGCGCCAGATCGAGCAGGACGCAGCCGCCGTCGAGGATGCCGGCGGTATGCCCGCCGTGCGCGCGCTCGCGACGCCCGAGCAGGCCACCGTCACCACCGACCCCGGGCTCGAGGACACCGAGGGGGGCACCCACCGTGTGGGCGACGGCCGCGTGGAGATCCTCGAGGGCTGGTTTGAGGACGACCAGGGAGTCCGCGCGGAGACGCTCCAGAGCGGCCAGCCGTGCACGTTCGCGGCGCGGGTGCGCTTCCACGACCGGGTGGAGAACCCCCTCTTCGGGATCAACATCCAGAACAGCCATCGTGACCACCTGCTGTCCGCATCGAACCTCTGGACCGACCCGCGCTGCGGCGTCTTCCAGTCCGGCGACGAGGTCGTCTTCCGGGTCCGCTTCCAGAACGTGCTGGCGCCCGACCGTTATCACGTGACGCCCGCCGTGGCCCGTCACGGCGGCGCGTGGCTCGATCGGCGCGAGCGGATGGTCTCGATCGTGGTGACCGGGACACACCATACGGACGCCCTCCTCGAGCTCCCCTATGAGCTCGTCATCGAGCGCAGCGGGACCCCCGTCGGCAAAGCCGAGCTCGTCGGGTGAGCGCGCCCCCCGCGAGCCTCGCGCCGGCCGGGGACTGGAGCGCCGAGGAGCTCCGCGGCCTCGGACGCCCGATCAAGGGTCCGTCGGCGCTCGGATCGGAACCCGGGCGGCTGTGGCACCTCACGTGGGTGCTCGCCAAGACGGAGTTCAAGCTCGCCTTCTTCGGGTCGGCGCTCGGCTACCTCTGGCAGCTGATGCGCCCGCTGCTGCTGTTCAGCGTGATCTATCTCGTGATCAGCCAGTCGAAGCTCGCGCTGGGGAGCCACGAGCCGTTCTTCCCCGCCTCGCTGCTGCTCGGAATCGTGCTCTTCAACTTCTTCAGCGAAGCCACCGCGGGCGGGGTCAGCAGCCTCGTCAACCGTGAGAACCTCGTCCGCAAGATCGAGTTCCCGCGGCTCGCCGTGCCGATCTCGATCGTGATCACCGCCCTGCTCAACCTGTCGCTGAACCTGGTTCCCGTCCTGATCTTCCTGCTCGTGGCGGGGGGCGCGCCGCTGTGGAGCTGGTTGGAGATGCCGCTGCTCGTGGCGGCCCTCGCCCTGTTCACGGCGGGCCTGGGGATGATCCTGTCCGTAGGCTACGTCCGCTACCGCGACGTGCGGCCGATCTGGGAAGTCGTGCTCCAGATGACCTTCTACGCCTCGGGGATCTTCATCCCGATCCTCACGCTCGGCTCGTTCAACGTCTTCGGCGTGGAGGTCAGCCTCGCCCACCTGCTGATCGCGAACCCCTTCGCAGCGATTCTCGAGCAGGCCCGCCACGTCTTCATCTCCCCGGCCTACCCCTCCGCGGCGAGCGCCATCGGCGGGACCGCCCTGCTGGCGATCCCGATCGGCATCGGCATCGGCGTGCTCGTCGGGGGCTTCCTCCTGTTCGACCACGAGGCCCCGCGCGTGGCCGAGCAGCTGTGAGCGCGGCGGTCGGCGCCGCCCGCGCGCGCCCCCTCCCGGAGGCCTCCGCGACGCTCCGCGTGGCCTTCGTCGGCCAGGGGGTCTACTTCAGGCAGTGCGCCCTCGAGCAGCCCGCCGGCGGGCTGCAGCCGACGTTCCTCGACTTCCGCCTCGCCGCGCCCCCTGAGCAGCTGCGCGCGCGCCTGGAGGAGCTCGACCCGGACGTGGTGCTCGTATTCCGTCCCGAGATCATCCCGCCCGGGCTGTTCGCGTCGCTGCGGGCGCTCACCGTCGGCTACCTCACCGAGCCGCTCCCGAGGGTCGGAGGCGAAGAGCACCCCGATCTGAAGGAGCGGCTGTGGTGGCTCGAACAGGTCGATTCGGCCAACTTCGACCGGATCGTCTCCTTCGATCCTCTGATCGCCGAGACCGCGGAGGACGTGATCCCCGTCTGGCGCTCGCTGCCCCTCCCCGTGGCCGACAGCCTGTTCATGGAGCCCACCCCCGCGGGGCAGCCGCCGCGGGTGCTGTTCGTCGGGCGCTCCACCGAGCATCGCGAGCAGCTCCTGGCGCCCGTCAAGCGGGCCCATGCCCTCGTCCACATCGGCCACGGGCTTCACGGCAGCTCACTCGCCCGCTATCTCCGCTGGGCGGACGTCCAGCTCAACCTCCACAACAACCCCTACCCGTCCTTCGAGAACCGCGTCTGCATCGCCCTCGCCGCCGCCAACCTCGTGATCTCCGAGGCGCTCAGCCCCGAGCACGGGCTCGTGCCGGGACGCGACTTCCTCCAGGCGGACACCCCGGGCGCACTGCTGGACCTGGTCGCCCGCCTGGAGCAGGAGCCGGACGCATTCGCCGAGGTCAGGCGCGCGGGACGCGCCCAGGCGGAGCGATTCCGCGCGTCGAGCACCTATCCCCAGCTGCTCCGCGACGCCCTCGCCGATGTCGCGGCGGCTGGTAGCCGCCGGCGCTGACAGGCGGCCCGCGCCGGGGCGCCGGCGGGCGCCCGAGCCGCCGACCGCAGATCGCGGGATCGCCGCCCGGAGACACATCGCGCGCCGCCGCCGACCGGCGCGCCGCCGACACCGCTGATGGGCGCCCCGAGGCGCCGGCCGCCGAAGGGCGCATCGCCGCCCGGAGACACATCGCGCGCCGCCGCCGACCGGCGTGCCGCCGACACCGCTGATGGGCGCCCCGAGGCGCCGGCCGCCGAAGGGCGCATCGCCGCCCGGATACGCCGCTGCGCCGCTGCGCCGCCGCCGAAGCCCGCCCGCCCCCGCCGCGCCGTCCTAGCCCTCGGCGTCCTTCAGCGGCTGCGCGGAGATGGTCATCTGGTTGCAGACGTTGAAGAGGACCTGGCGGGCCTGCTCGAAGGGGAAGAGCTCCTTGACCTGCTTGGGCAGGGCGTCCCACACCGGACCGGGGGTGTATTCCTCGCTGACGATGCGGAAGAGGCGCTGGAAGTGGAGATTTTCCTGGAAGAAGCGCTCGGTGAGGAAGATTTGGTGGCCGGGATACATGCCCTCGGCGGAGTTCGCGTAGGGGACGGCGAACATGAAGGTCCCGCCCGGGCGGAGCACCCGGTGGGACTGATCGAAGATGTGGTCGAGGTTCGAGTGCTCCAGGAAGTGGGAGCTTCTGACCTCGGCGCAGGAGCTCTCCGCGAACGGGAGCGGGGCGCTGTTGAGGTCGAGGTAGACGTCGGGGGCGTTGTCGTCGGAGGGGATCTGGGCGCCGATCCCCGTGAGGTCGTCCAGGCCGACGAAGCCCTCCGGCTTGACGTAGCCGCAACCGAGGTCCAGGCGTAGGGCGCCGTCGGCGTCTTCGTGCGCGGCGATGAGCGCATCGAGCGTCGGCCAGCGTGGATGGAGCGTGTAGCTCATGCCGCGAGCGCACCCGCGCGAGCGCCACCCGCCCGCCGGGCACCGAAGGCCGCGACGTCGTGGAGGAGGTCATCGATCAGCCGGGGAAAGAGGCGCGAGGCCCGGTAGTGCTCGGCCTTCAGCCGACCGCGCACGCGGATCTGGCGGTGCATCTCGGGGAAGCGGGCGAGTCGGTCGAGAGTCCACACCAGACCCTCGGGCGACTCGATCTGGAGGTAGTCGATGTCCCGCTCGAGGCCGTGAGTCGGCTCGAGGTGCTCGCTGAGGAGGAGTTGGCCGGCGGCCAGGTGGACGCCAACCTGCTGCCCGAAGCCGCCTCCCGGCTCGGGGGCGGCGTAGACGCCGACGTCGTGCTCGGCGAGCAGCTCCGCGAGGGCGGGCCCGCCGACGCCGTGGATCACCTGGAGCAGGTCGTGGTGGTGCTTCGCGGGCATCAGCATGCGCTCGCGGTGCTCGGTCGAGCGCCCGATGGTCATCGCTCGGGGGGCCCGGTGGCGCGGCCCCACGTCGGCGTAGAGGACGTCTGCGACGGGCGGGGGGGTCGCGCGCCAGACCTCGCCGTCGCTCACGCGGGTGCCGGTGAGCGAGGGATCGAAGGAGACGAGCCGATCCAGCGCCTGGGTCCGCCCCCCGGCCGCCTCATCGCCGCGGCCGACGAGTACGCCCAGCGTCGTCCCGGGGAGCTGCTGGAGCGCATCGGAGGGAAGGGAGGGGGGATCGAACACGACGACCACCTCCGGGCGGGATGCGGCAACAGCCAGACGGGCGCGCTCGACCCTCTCGCCGTCGGTCTCGAAGCGCTCGAATCTCGACCCGTGGAGCGTGGCCGGGGGGGCGCAGGCGTCCAGCCAGGCGCGCGGTCCGAGGAGCGCGACCCTCATCGCTTCCCGGCCGCGACGCCCGGGCCCAGGTAGGTTCCTCGCGCTGGGAGGCTCATCGGCATCGATACGATAGCGACGCCCGACTGGGCCCCGCGCATGTCCGATTGGCAAGAGCGAATCACTCACGAGACGGCGCCGGCGATCCGGGCCGAGCACGAGCTTCGCTATCGGATGGCGGCGCCGCTGATTCTCGGCGGTCGTCCGTGGGGGGATCTCGGCTGCGGCAACGGCGTCGCGGCGGCCGCTGCGCTCGGGTCCGAGCGACCCGCCGCGGCGGTGCTCGTCGATCTCGAGCGCACCGCGGTTCGCGCCGCGGCCGCCGAGCTGGGAATCGACGGGGCGGTCGAGCTCGCGGGCGACCTGACCGACGGGAGCACCCTCGGGGAGATCGGGGAGACGCTGCTCGGGCTCGGCGAGCGCCCCGTGATCACCTGCTTCGAGGTGGTCGAGCACCTGGAGACGTTCCTCCCGCTGATCGAGTGGTCCGTCGCGATGGCCGAGGAGCACGGGGCGACGTTCGTGATGAGCGTGCCCAACGACGCCTTCTGGGCGATCAAGAACCCCCACCACCTCACCGCCTGGAGCGAGGGCGCCTTCGAGGAGCTGACGGGGCTGCTCCCGCCGGAGCGGACGCTCCTGCGGCAGGTCGCCCTGACGGGCTCTGCGCTGATCGAGTGGGGAAGCGAGAGCGCTCGCCACGAGCTCGCCGCCGTCGTCGGCGGTCCGGGCACGGTTGCCAGCCACTTCATCGTCGCCTTCGGCGGCGCCCACCGCGAGCTCGCCGGCGGGGCCGTCGCGGCGCAGTCGGACCAGCTCGAGCAGCGCCGTTGGGAACGTCAGCGCGAGAGCGACGCCGCGGTCGCACAGACGGTCGCCGCGGCCCAGCGCGCCGCGGTGGCCGCCCAGGATCAGACGATCGCCACGCAGACCGAGGAGCTCCGCGCGGCCACGCGCCAGTTCGAGGAGTGGCGCACCTACATCCACGAGCTCGAGCGAGAGCTCGGCCGGCCGCTCTCGGGAGAGCAGGAGCCGAGCCCGCGGGCCCCGCAACCCGATGGCGACGGGGGCGAGGCGGCGGTCGGACCCGCTGAGCCGGCGGCGTGAAGGTCGCCTTCCTCGTCAACGACCTCCAGCTCTCCGGTGGGGTGGGGGTCGTCGTCAGGCATGCGAGCGAGCTGAGCAGGATCGAGGGCTGGGACGTCACGCTCGTGCTCGTGCGCGAGGAGGAGGGGGCGACGTGGCATGGCTACGAGCACCTCCCCCACCTCCACGTCCGCACCCGCCAGGAGGCCCTCGCCGAGCGCTACGACATCGCGGTGGCGACCTGGTGGGAGACGACGTTCACGCTGTTCGAGCTTCAGGCCGAGCGCCACGCCTACTTCGTCCAGAGCCTCGAGGACCGCTTCTACAGGCAGGACGAAGCCGAGCGGCTCGGCGCCCGCCTGACGTTCGCGCTGCCCCTCAGCTTCATCACCGAGGCGCGCTGGATCCGCGACACGCTCGCCGGGCTGAGGCCGGAGGCGCGCTGCCACCTCGTACGCAACGGCATCGACAAGGACGTCTTCGTCCCGGCGGCGGAGGTGGAGGTCAACGCGGAAGGGCCCCTGCGGGTGCTCGTGGAGGGCTCGCCGAGCGCCTGGTTCAAGCACGTCCACGACGCCATCAACGCCGCCTCGGCGATGCGCGAGGCCCACCACGTGACGGTCGTCTGCGGAGACCGGGAGGCCCTCGGCGAGGTGGCTGCCGACGAGATCGTCGGACCGCTCAGCCACCGCGAGATGGCGGAGCTGTACGGACGGACGGACGTGGTGCTGAAGCTGTCGAGCGTCGAGGGGATGTTCGGGCCCCCACTCGAGGGGTTCCACCGCGGGGCGACCTGCGTCGTGACACCCGTGACGGGGCACGAGGAGTACGTCGAGCACGGTTACAACGGGCTGATCACCGACTGGGACGACCTGCGCGGGACCGCCCGCCAGCTCGACATGCTCGCGCGGGACCGCGAGCTGCTCCACTACCTCCGGGTCAACGCGCTGGAGACGGCCAGGGGATGGCCCTCATGGGAGCAGTCGAGCGAGTTCATGGCGGGCGCGCTGCTGGCGATCGCCCGCGAGCCTCCGCCGAATGCGGGCGCGGCCGCGGCGCAGATGCTCGCCGACCTGCGGGGCGGGATCGAGGTCTACAACGCCCATCTCCGCGAGCGGATGGACTTCGCCCGGCGGGCGATCCGCTTCGAGCGGCGGATCGAGCGCGTGCGGGGAAGCGCCCCGGTCCAGCAGGCGCTCGCGTTGCGCCGCTATCGGATCGTGAAAGCGATCGCCCGCCCGCTGCACCCGCTCACCGCGCGCGTGCGCAGGCTCCTCTCGTGACGCCGGCCGGGGCGGCGCGGCGGCGATGGTGGCCGGCGCGCGGGCGCGGCGCCGGATCGGCTCCGGCACCGGCGCCGCCCGCGGCGTTGCTCGAGCTCGCGCGCCGCGGCCCGGCGCCGCTGGCGGAGGGCCCGGGCGCGAGCGGCGGGGGCGCGCTCGAGGTCGCGGCCGTGATCCCCTCCTTCCGCCGGGGCAGCGGCGGCCACGCGACGATCGTCGCGCTGATGCAGGGGCTGCGCGAGCGGGGACACTCGATCTCGCTGTGGCTCGAGGACTGCGAGGGTCGTCATCGCGACGAGGACGAGCAGACGATCAGGCGCAGCTTCGAGCGGTTCTTCGCCGCGGACGGGCTGGCGCCGGAGCGGGACTTCGAGCGGTGGAGGGGCGCGGACGTGGTGCTCGCGACGGGGTGGCAGACGGCGGCGAGGGTGCTGATGCTGCCCGATTCGGGGGCCCGGGCCTACCTCGTGCAGGACCACGAGCCCGACTTCTACGGCGCCTCGGCGGAGTCTCTGTGGGCGGCGGAGAGCTATCGCCAGGGGCTCCACTGCCTCGCCGCGAGCGAGTGGCTGGCGGCGCTCCTGGGAGAGCGGTACGGAGCGAGCGCGACGCCGTTCGACCTCGGGGTCGACCACGATCTCTATTGGCCCCGCGGGGCGGCCCGACGCGAGGACCTAGTGGTCTTCTACGCTCGCGCCGTCACGCCCCGGCGGGCCGTGCCGCTCGGGCTGCTGGCGCTGAAGGAGCTGGCGCGGAGGCGACCCGAGGTGGAGATCGCGCTGTACGGGGAAGACCATCCCCTCGACGCGGGCTTTCCCTGCCGGCAGCTCGGGGTGATCGCGGGGGAGGAGCTCTCGGAGCTCTACGGACGCGCGACCGTGGGGATGGTGCTGTCGCTGACGAACCCCTCGCTCGTGGGCCTGGAGATGATGGCGTGCGGGCTTCCCTGTGTGGAGCTGGCGAGCGGGTCGATGCTCGCGAGCTTCGGTCGCGGCGGACCGCTCGCGCTCGCCGAGGCGGACCCCCTGGGACTGTGCGAGGCGATCGAGCGCCTGCTCGACTCACCGGAGGAGCGGGCGAGGCGGGCGGCGGAGGGGCTCGGGCTCCTCGGCGGGCGGACGTGGGCGTCGGCGGCCGAGCAGGTCGAGGGCGGGCTGCGGGCGGCGCTCGGCTGAGGAGCGCTCAGCAGCGCGGGGCCGGGGTGGGCGGGCCGAGAGTCACGCTCGAGATGTATCCCGCGAGTTCGCGACCTGCGATGAGGGCGGTCGTCGTGGGGGTGGCGGTCCCGTCGAGCACGGTGCTGCCGGCGGGGAAGCAGGCGTCGAGCGTGAGCATCCTCGCTGGGGCGCCGCCGCTCAGCGGCACGTGGATCGTCCTCGTGCCGAGGCGGAGGGTGAGGACGGTGGTCGCGCCGGGCGGGGCAACGGGTGCTAGCGCGAATGCGACCGAGCGGGTCTGTGGGCGGGACGCCCGCGGGGCGAACACGTAGAGCTGCGCGGGCGGGCCGGCGCCGACGGTGGCGTCGGGCTGCAGGCCGACGGAGATCCACGTGGCGGTGACGGGATGGGCGATGAGGGAGAGCGTGAGGATGCCATCCGGAGACGTCGCGAGGGGCGTGGCGGCGAGCTGGATGAAGGGCGAGTCGGTCTGGCCCACGACCAGCTTCGAGATCGCTTTCGTGTCGGCGGGCGGCCCGAGTTCGCCGGTCGCGCGGTTGATGCCCAGCGGCGGGATCCCCGGGAGGGCGGCGAGCGGGGATTCGGCGGGGTGGGCGCCGAGACCCGGGACTTCCACCCAGCTGGTGAGGCGCTTGTTCCAGAAGAGGGTCGTGCGTTCCTCGTCGGCGGAGGGGGAGGCGGCGTTCGTGAGGGGCGCGGCGCTGGAGACGTTCACGAGCCATGCCACGGGTGTCGAGCCGGCATGGGCGTCGAGCCAGCCGAGCGCGGAGAGGCTGCCGGAGGTGCGTCCCGGGATCCCCTGGACCTTGCCGTCGATGACGGCGTAGGCATAGCCGGTGATGAGCAGCTGGAGGACGGCCGCCGGCGCTATCACCCACCATCGGCGCCATCGCGGGCGGTGGGCCCAGATCGCCGCCGTCGCGAGTCCGGCGAGGAGGACGAGGATGGCGAGCCCGTCCTGGGTGCTCAGCCCCGTCAGGCCGACCTCGAGAAGCCGCTGCTGGAGCACATGGGGGACGACCGACTCGACCGGGGCCAGGAAGGCCGATTCCTCACTCAGAGGCGAGAGGAAGGGGATAGCTCCGTAGATCGCCGCGAGCGCGACGGCGCAGAGAGCGATGTCGCTCGGGCGCACGTTGCCCTCCTCCAACGCGGCGAACGCACAGAGCCAGAAGGCGGGGATGACGTAGAAGAAGTAGCGCTCCTCCGTGATCGCTCCGAGGTAGCCGTTCTGTGAGTAGACGGTCAGGACCATGAACACGACGAGCAGGACGGCGGCCGCGAACAGGTGCACCCAGCGCCTGTCGAGCACCGGCCGGGTGATCCGCCGGAGGAACCACGGGATCGAGACGAGGGCGGGGAGCAGACCGACGCCGAGCGCGAGGGCGATCAGCTCGATGAGCAGCCCCTCGGTCATGTTGCTGGGGAGGGCGTGGCGGATGATTACGTTGCTGTAGGCGCCGAGGAGCTGTTCGACGTGGGCTTCCCAGTGCGGGCGGGAGCGCTCGTAGATGAGGGCGACGACGGCGAGGGCGAGGAGGAGGAACGAGAAGAGATGGCCTCGGAGCGCGCGGCGGAGGGCCTCTCGCGTGCGAGCGAGCCGGCGCGCGGAGGGGGCCGAGCGGAGGTAGGAGATCGCGAGGAGGGCGAGGAGATAGCCGACGAACACCCCGGCGAACTGGACGCGGGTGCAGACGAGCAGGACGATCGTCACGATCGCCAGCAGATCGGCGCGCCTGGATGGTCGCCAGACGGCGGCGCAGGTGGCGAGGACCATCCACCAGAAGAGGGGGTAGGAGAGGTTCTCCGTGAACAGCGCCGTCGTGAGCGCCAGCCAGGGAACGGCCACGGAGAGGATCGCGACGGCGACTGCGGACCAGACCGAGCGGAGGATGACGCGCGCGAAGATGAACACGGGGAGGGCGGCGCTGACGAACAGGACGGCGCTGAGGATGTGGTCGATCTCCACCGCCCTGACACCGCTGAAGAGGTGGAAGGGGATGGACAGGAGGAGCGAGTAGAGGCGGTTCGTGGCGCGGGCGTCGAGGTCGTGGAAGAGCGAATGGGGGAGATCGCTCGTGTAGTGGACGGCGGACTGCTCGATGAGGGTCTCGTCGAGCGCGAACGTGGTGACGTGGGCGGCGACGATGGCGGCGCCGAGGGCGATCAGGGCGAGGACGGCGAAGAGGACTGCGAGGGGACGGCGGCGGAGCGCCAGATAGACGTCGCGAGGGGCGTCGCGGCGGCGCATCGGCCGCCGTGCGCCGCTGGCGGGAGCGGCCTCCACGTCAGCGGCGGCGCAGCCCGAGAATGCTCAGCAGGAAGGAGGAGAAGAAGATCTGGATGCCGACGATGAGCAGCGATGCGGAGATCACGGCGAGGTGTTCGTCGGCGAGGGATCCGAAGCCGTGGGCGATCCAGGTGGCGACGATGACCGCTCCGAGGACGATGCCGACGAGGGCGAAGGCGCCGCCCAGGAGGAGGCCGTGCTCGAGGCGGAAGCGGGCGCGCATGCGGTCGAACCAGGGGTCGGTCTCGCCCATGAAGTAGGTCCCGTAGGCGTGTGCGCAGAGACCCAGCGCGAGGACCTGCGTGCCGACGATCATCAACAGCGCCCCACCGATGATGGCGTGCACGCCCCAGCCCCGCCCGAAGAGGTCCAGGCCGGACTCGACGATCACGACGATCAGCGCGCCGAGCCCTGCGAGGAGGGCGCCGGGGAGGATGAAGAGGTGGTTGGGGCTGTGGACGAGCAGGAAGCGGAGGTGGCGCCAGCCGTCGCGGAAGCTCGATAGCTTGCTTTCACCGCCACGGGGGTGGTATTCGATCGGGAACTCGGCGATGCGGAGGTTCTCCTTCGAGGCGCGGATGACCATCTCTGAGGCGAACTCCATGCCCGTCGTGCGGAGGTCGAGGCGGGGGAGGACGTCGCGGCGGACGGCCCTCATGCCGCAATGGGCGTCGCTGATGCCCGTGCGGAAGAGCAGGTTCAGCAGGCCCGTGAGGATGGGGTTGCCGATGTAGCGGTGCATCCACGGCATCGCCCCCGGCTTGATGTTGTCCATGCGGTCGCCGATGACCATCTCGGCGCCGTCGTCCATCGCCGCGACGAAGCGAGGGATCTCGTTGAAGTCGTAGGTGAGATCGGCGTCGGCCATCACGATGTAACGGCCCTTGGAGGCGGCGAAGCCGGCGAGGTAGGCGCTCCCGTAGCCGCGGCGCCGCTCGACGATGACGCGTGCGCCGGCCTCCTCGGCGATGCGCGCGGAGTCGTCCTCGGAGTCGTTGTCGGCGACGAGGACCTCGCCCGGCACGCCCATCCGGACGATCGCTTCGAGCGCCGCGGTGACGCACTCGCGGATGTTCTCCTGCTCGTTCAGGCAGGGGATCACGACCGAGACGACGAGCTCGTCGGTCTCGGCGGTGGCGGGCTGCGTGGGCGAGGCGCTTTTCGGAAGGACTGTGCTCATCGGGGCGTGAGTCCGCGCGGGACCGGGGTCGAGCTCTTCGTTTATAACGCTCGGGAGGGCGGAAAGTGGCGGATCTGGCCGCAGCTACCAGCCAGGGATGATGCCAGCGGGGCGGGGCTCCGCGAGATGAGATGCTAGCGGGATGCGCGTCTGCGTCGTTTACGACTGCCTGTTCCCCTACACGGTGGGGGGCGGGGAGCGCTGGTACAGGAACGTCGCCGAGCGGCTCGGGCGGGAGGGACACGAGGTGACCTACCTGACGCTGAGGCAGTGGGAGCGGGGGGAGCGGGGCACGATCGGGGAGGGCGTGCGGGTGGTCGCCGTGGGACCGCGGATGGCCCTCTACACCGAGGGGGGTCGGCGGCGGATCATCCCCCCGCTCGTCTTCGGGCTGGGCGTGCTCGCGCACCTGCTGCGCCACGGCCGGCGCTACGACGTCGTGGACACGTGCTCGTTCCCCTACTTCTCGCTGCTGGCGGCGGCGGCGCTGAGGCCGCTGATGGGCTACGAGCTGGTGGTGGACTGGTTCGAGGTGTGGAGCGGGTCCTACTGGCGGGACTATCTCGGCGGGGTGGGCGGAAGGGTGGGGATGCTCGTGCAGCGGCTGTGCGCGCTCGTGCCCCAGCGCGCGTACTGCTTCTCCGAGCTGCATGCGGGGCGGCTGCGCGAGGAGGGTCTGAAGGGAAGGGTGAGGGTGCTTCGTGGTCTGTATACCCCGCGGGGCGGTGTACTGGACGTAGACGGTCGCAGGCGCGAGCCGCCCGTGGTCCTGTCGGCGGGGAGGTTGATACCCGAGAAGCAGGTCCCGCTCGCTGTGGCCGCGATCGCGGAGGCCGCTCCCCGGGTGGAGGGGCTACGCGGTGTGATCCTCGGAGACGGCCCCGAGCGGGAGGCGGTGCGGGCGGCGATCGCGGGACACGGGCTCGGCGCGAGGGTGCAGGCGACGGGCTTCGCCTCGGGTGAGCGGGTGGAGGAGGAGATGGGCGGGGCGACATGCGTGCTGCTGACCTCGCGACGCGAGGGCTACGGGATGGTGGTCGTGGAGGCGGCCGCCCACGGAACGCCGAGCATCGTGCTCGCAGGGGAGGACAACGCGGCCACGGAGCTGATCGAGGAGGGCGTCAACGGGACCGTCGTGGAGGAGGGGGGCGCGGCGGCGATCGCCGATGCGATCGTGCGGGTGGTGGCGGCGGGAGAGGGGCTGCGGAGGAGCACCGCGGCCTGGTTCGCCGAGCACGCCGAGGAGCTCGCGCTGGAGTCCTCGCTGCGGGAGGTGCTCGCCGACTACGACGGGCGCGGCGGCTGATCGTCGCGGGTGCCGCCCCCGGGAGGGCGTGGGAGCACGCGGGCGTAGCTGTCTAGGGTGAGCCGCGCCGAGCGCTCCCAGGTGAACCCGCGCGCGCGGGCGAGACCTCGCGCGCGGAGCCGCTCCGCCGTGTCGCGATCCCCGAGCAGCTGCTCGATCGCCGCCGCGATGGCGGCCTCGTCGTGGGGGTCGAACAGCAGGGCGGCGTCGCCGGCGACCTCCGGGAGGGAGGATGCGTTGGAGCACGCAACCGGCACCCCTCGGGCCATCGCCTCCAGGACAGGCAGGCCGAAGCCCTCGTAGAGGGAGGGGAAGACGAACGCCCGCGCCAGCTCCCAGAGGCCCTCGACGTCGGCGGGTGAGACCCACCCGGGGAAGCGCACGTCGCCGGCGAGGCCCTCGCGCCGGGCGAGCTCGCGGAGCTCGCCCTCGTGCCAGGTGGGATAGCCCGGGAGGACGAGCACGGGGCGCCGTTCGGAGGGGATCCGCGCGAGCGCGGCGACGAGCGCGGCGAGGTTCTTGTGGGGCCGCTTGGCCGACAGCGTGAGCAGCACGGGCCGCTCGCCGAGGTCCAGCCGGCGGCGTAGCTCCTGCGGGGGGGAGGGAGCGTCGCGGCGGACGGTGCCGAGGCCGAGGGGGACCGCGTCGACGCGGTTGCCGGGAAGGTGGAGGAGCGAGATGAGGTCGTTGCGGGTGCTCTGCGAGTCGGCGATGACGCGGTGGGAGCGGCGGGCGGCGGCCGGGACGAGGATGCGCATGCCCCGGTCGCGGATGCCCGAATGGGCGTCGGGGAAGCGTGCGTAGATGAGGTCGTGGACGGTCACCACGCGGCGAAACGGTCCCCAGAGCGGCGCCGTGCTCGCCAAGCTGTGGAGGAGGTCCACCCGCGCGCGGGCGGCCCGTGCGACGAGGAGGGTCTGCTCGCCGAGGACCCACTGGACGCGGTTGCGGGCTCGCACGGGGATGGTGACGGCCGGGAGCAGCTCACCCCACGGACCGCCCGCGGCGGCCGCCTCGCGGTTGACGAAGGCCGTGAAGCGCATCGTCGGGGGAGCGGCGTCGAGGAGCGCGGGGATGAGCTCGCGGGCGGCGACCTCCATCCCGCCGGTCTCGCCGGGGACGAGGAAGACGAGGTTCAGGCCGACATGGGTGACGGGAGGGCTCAGCGGGGGCCCCCGGAGAGGGCCAGCTCGTAGGCGGCGAGCGTGCCCCGCGCGGCGGACGCCCAGCTGAACTCGGCCGCACGGAGCGGGCCGAGGCGGGCGGTGCGCTCGTCGGCGAGCGCTGCCACGATCGCGCGTGCACAGTCGGCGGGATCGCGGGGATCGAAGTAGTGGGGGAGCTCTCCCCCGACCTCCCGCAGGACGGGAAGATCGGAGGCCGCGACGGGACGCCCCCGCGCGAGCGCCTCCAGGACCGGCAGGCCGAAGCCCTCGCCGAGCGTGGGCAGGGCGGCGCAGCCCGCGAGCCGCCACCAGCCCTCGAGCTCGGCGGGAGAGACGAAGCCGGGGAAGCGCACGCGCTCGGAGACGCCGAGCTCGCGAGACAGAGCACGGAGGTCCTGCTCGTAGGGTTCGGCGTGGCCGATGAGCACGAAGGCGATGTCCGCGTCGAGGAGGGGGGCCGCGCGGATCAGCAGCTCCTGGTTCTTGTGGGGGCGCTTGGCGGCGACGCAGAGGACCACCCTGCGGCCCTCGAGGCCGTGCTCGGCGCGGATCTCCGACTCCGGCGTCGGCTCGCCGACGGATACCGGCTCGTGGCCGTGGTGGACGACCGTGAAGCGACCCGGTGACGCGCCCAGCAGCGCGCAGACCTGATCCCGGGCGGCCGCCGTGCCCGTGATCAGGCCGGCCGCACGGCGGGCCGCGAGGCGCATCAGCAGCCCCATCCCCCATGTGGTCACGCGGCCGAAGGTCGGCTCCAGGAGGAAGGTGACGTCGTGGAGGGTGACGACGTCGGGGATCCCCGGGAAGACGGGGGACACGTTGGCGAGGCTGTGCACCAGGTCGGCCCGGGAGCGGCGGAGCGCGCGCGGGAGGAGGACCTGTTCAGCCCATTGGCGGCGGAGCCGTTCGCCCTCCTCGCACGGGAGGGCGAGCAGGGTGGCGAAGTCCTCCCAGCCGTCCGCTCTCAGCGACGCCCGCCCCGACGGGGTGGTGGCGACCGTCAGCCTCAGATCGGGACGCTCGCGGGCGAGCGCGGGGGCCAGGCCGCGGAGGTAGGTCTCCGTCCCCCCGGACTCCCCGGGGGCGAGGTAGAGGGCGTTGAGGATGACGTGGCGGGCGGGCGGCACGTGGCGATGCTAGATGTTGGCCTTCACGCCGCCGTGAGCGCAGCGAGGACGGCGCGGGCGCTGCGATCCCAGTCGAAGCGTCGCGCCTGCACGAGGCCGAGCTCGGCGGCGCGGGCGCGGAGAGCGGGGTCGGAGATCAGCTCGGAGAGGCCTCGGCGGATGTCGCGCACGTCGCGGGGGTCGGCGTAGCGGGCCGCCTCGCCGCCCACCTCGGGCATGCTCGAGACGCTCGAAGTGAGGACGGGGGTGCCCGATTGCATCGCCTCAAGGACGGGGATGCCGAAGCCCTCGTAGAGGGAGAGGTAGCAGAAGAGGTCCGCACGGCGGTAGAGCGCGGGTAGCTCCTCATCGGGGACGAAGCCGAGCGTGCGAACGAGCTCGCGGTGGGAGGCGACGGCGGCGAACGTCGCATCTGCCTCCCAGCCGGTGGCTCCGACGAGGACGAGCGTCCAGCCGGCGCGGCGCTCCCCGTCCAGCCCGGCGAAGGCCTCGATCAACCGGGGGAGGTTCTTGCGCGGCTCGAGCGTGCCGGTGACGAGGGCGAAGGGGGGACGGACGTCGTGACGGGCGAGCACGGCCTCGTCCTCGGGGGAGGGCTCGGGCGAGAAGCGGGCGTCGGCGGCGGGATGGGCGACGGTGACGCGGGGACGGGCGTCGGGGTAGCGCTCGCGGAGCTCGGCGGCCGTGGCCTCGGAGATCGCGACGACGTCGCGGCAGCGGCGGAGGGCGATGGGGAGTGTGAGGCGCTCCAGGAGGCTCCCCCGGGGCGGGCGGAGGGAGCGGTCGAAGGGAGCGAAGTCCCAGACGATGCTCGCCCCCGGGATCCGCCACGGGATCGTCATCGCGTAGCTCGTGCAGGCGAGGGCGACGTCGGCGGAGCGGGACATCGCACGCCCGGCGAGCAGCGGCCAGGAGAGGCCGGGGGCGGCGGAGAGCGTCCAGCGGAAACGCTCGTCCAGGCCGGCCTCCGGCCAGCGGCTGCGGGCGTAGAGGAGGTACTCGTGGTCGGCGTCGAGACGGGAGAGCCCGCGGAGGAGCTCGCGGACGTAGCGTCCCCGGCCCGCCGGCACCTCGGCCGCCGCGCGGGCGTCGATGGCGATCCTCACGGGTGCATCCCTGGCCGGTGGGGCAAGCGCGTCAGCGTAGTGGACGGGGAGACGGCGGCAGGGGAAGGGGCTGCGGATATGTTGACGCGGTGCCGTCACCCCCCCGCGAGCAGGGAGGCGCCTCGCGCCCACGCGTCGTGATCGTGCGGGGGCACCAGGCCAACCCCTGGGAGCTTCGCCCGTGGGAGGAGAGGGAGATCGCCGAGCGCTTCGAGGTGAGCTACCTGAAGTCGGGGCGGAACTGGTTCCAGACGGCCTCGCTCGGGCTCCCCGAACGGCGGGTGCGGACCGCGCGTGACCTCCTCCCGGCCGGGCGGCTGGGGGATTCTGGCGGTGCGCGTGCCCGGTGATCGTTACCTCGGGCTCGAGGACGCGCTCGCCGGGGCGGACATCGTGCACGCGCAGGAGCTCGGCTACTGGTACAGCATGCAGGCGGCGAAGCTGAAGCGGGTGCTCGGCTTCCGGCTCGTGCTGACCGTGTGGGAGACGATCCCCCTGCTCGACGCCTACCGGAACGTGCGCACGCGGCGCTACCGCGCGATCACGCTCGCGGGGACCGACCTGTTCCTGGCCGCGACGGAGCGGGCGCGCGCCGCGCTGCTGCTGGAGGGCGCGGCGGAGGAGCGCATCCGGGTGTGCCCGCCCGGGATCGACGTCGAGCGCTTCGCGGGCTCGGGGGAGGAGGCGGGCGGCGAGCGTGCCCCGCTGGTGCTCTCAGCGGGGAGGCTCGTGTGGGAGAAGGGCCACCAGGACGTGCTTCGCGCCGTGGCGATGCTCCGCCGCGGGCTCGACGGCGGGGAGCCGCTGGCGGCGCGGGTGCTGATCGTCGGGAGCGGCCCCGAGGAGGGTCGCCTGCGGAGCTACGCGGCCGAGCTCGGGCTCGGCGGGGCGGTGGAGTTCCGCGGGTTCGTCCCCTACGAGGAGATGCCCTCGGTGTACCGCCGCGCCAGCTGCCTCGTGCTGGGGAGCCTGGCGACGTGGTCCTGGGAGGAGCAGTTCGGGATGGTGCTCGCGGAGGGGATGGCGGCGGGGGTGGCGATCCTCGCGAGCAGCTCCGGGGCGATCCCCGAGGTGACCGGCGAGGCCGCGCGCCACTTCCGAGCGGGGGACTGGGTGGGGCTGGCGGGACTCCTCAGGAGGACGCTCACGGAGCCATCGGGGTCGGCGGGGAAGCGCGATGCGCGCTACTCGACGGCAGCCGCGGCGGCGGGGATCGCCGCTGCCTATGGGGAGGTGCTCGCGGGCGCGGGCTGAGCTCCGCCGGCACCGAGCCGCGCGTAGATATCTCGAGGTGGCGCGCGGCGACAGCCGCGGGGGCGAGGTTGGCGCGCCAGTAGTCGCAGCCCGCCCGCCCGCGGGAGCTCGCCATCGCGGGATCGAGGAGGAGCGAGGCGATCGCTTCGGCGAAGGAGGGCCCGTCGGGCGAGGAGACGAGCCCGCCGCCGGAGGACTCCACGAGCTCACGCAGGACGGGGATGTCGCTGACCACTACGGGAACCCGCTGGCTCCATGCCTCCGCGACGACGAGGCCGAAGGACTCGCTCGAGGACGGCAGGGCGAGGACGCTCGCGCGGGCGAGCCAGCGACCGCGCTGGGCGTCGCTGACGCGCCCGACGTCGAGGATGCGCGGGTCGCTCGCGCCGAGGGGCTCGCCCGGTCCGACGAAGGCGAAGCGCGTCGCGGGGCTGCTCGCCCAGACCCGCTCGGCGGCCTCCAGGAGGATGCGGTGGCGCTTGGTGGGCCTGCGCTGGCCGAGGAAGAGGACGAGGGGGTCCCCCGGCCCGGGAGGCTCGTCGGCGGCCGTGGTCTCTCCGGATGGAGGCGATGGGTCGATCATCGCGTCGGGGACCGGGAGGCCGGCGACCTCGATCTGGCGATCGGGCACGCCGAGGCCCCGGTAGACCTCCGCGTCGGCCTCCGTCGTGGCGATGAGGACGTCGGCGTGCTTGTAGGCCCTCAGCGAGCCGGCGTCATCGCCCCACTCGCCGAGGTGGGCGAAGGGCGAGATCGCCGTCGGCGTGCCCTGGGATCGGGCGGTCTCGATCGCCGCGACGGCCATGAAGTTCCCGCCGAGCACGTGGACCATGTGGGCGTCGGCGATGAGCGGGGCGAGGACCGGACGGACGACCCGGGCGTAGTAGGCCGAGGTGTGCCATCCGAGCCATCTGCGGGTGAGGCGCCCGCCGAGGGGGATCATCTCGGCGGCGAGGGGGAGGAGGAGCGTGCGGCGGGCGCGGGTGGGGCGGAACTGGACGATGGACATGCCGCGGTGGGTGAAGGGGGCGAAGGGGCGGCGCTCGCGGATGAGGTGGGTCATGCGGCCGAAGGGGAGTTCGTCGACGGCCTGGACCACGACGGTGATCTCGTGGCCGAGAGCGGAGAGCGCCCCACCGAGGTTCTCCACGACGCGCTCGACGCCGCCGACGGCGGGGTAGCACTGGCGGGTTACGAAGGTGATGCGCACAGGGCGGGCACCCTATCCAGAGGACGGAGGGCCAGGGATCCAAACCCGGGGGCTCCCGCTGAGCACTCTCTATCATCTCCGGCGTGAACGTCCTCGCGGGCAAGCGCATCCTCGTGACGGGGGGATCGGGCTTCCTCGGATCGAAGGTGGTGGAGCGTCTCGGGGCGAAGGACGTGGCCGAGGTGATCGCCCCGCGCTCCGCCGAATACGACCTCCGCGAGCACGAGGCGATCCGGGCGGTGCTTGCGGACGCGCGGCCCGACGTGGTGATCCACCTCGCGGCCGTCGTCGGGGGCATCGGGGCGAACATGGCCACGCCCGGTCAGTTCTTCTACGACAACGCGATCATGGGGATCCAGCTGATCGAGGAGAGCCGGCGGGCGGGAGTGGGGCGGTTCGTGTGCGTGGGGACGGTGTGCGCCTACCCGAAGCACACGCCGGTGCCGTTCCACGAGGATGACCTCTGGAAGGGGTATCCGGAGGAGACGAACGCGCCGTACGGGCTCGCGAAGAAGATGCTCCTCGTCCAGCTCCAAGCCTACCGGCAGCAGTATGGCTTCGAGGGCGTGTATCTGCTCCCGGTGAACCTCTACGGGCCAGGGGACAACTTCGACGAGCGCACCTCCCATGTGATCCCGGCGCTGATCAAGAAGTGCTGCGAGGCGCTCGACGAGGACGCCGAGACGATCACCTGCTGGGGGACGGGGTCCGCCTCGAGGGAGTTCCTGTATGTGGATGACGCCGCCGACGGGATCGTCGCGGCCGCGGCGCGGTACGGGGGGAGCGAGCCCGTGAACCTCGGCTCCGGCAGGGAGATCACGATCGCCGAGCTGACGACGTTGATCGCTGAGCTGGTTGGCTTCAGCGGGGAGATCGTGTGGGACGCGAGCAAGCCGGACGGGCAGCCGCGGCGCTGGCTGGATACCTCCCGCGCCGAGAGAGAGTTCGGCTTCAGCGCCGCCACGGACCTCCGCCCAGGGCTGGAACGGACGATCGAGTGGTACCGATCGACGCGCGCGCGGGGCGCCGCGACGACCGCCCAACCCGCCTGAGCGAGCGTCCGATCTATCCGCGTCGGAGCTCGGCGCAGATGACGGCTGCGGCCGCGTAGACACCCTGCCCGAAGCGGAGGTCCCCCACGGAATCCTCCGGGACGGCGCGCCACCCGGTGAGGGGATCGTGGGCGAACACGTCGAGGCGCTCGACGTGTAAGCCGGCGCGGGCGGCACGCTCACGGAAGGTCGAGGGGGCGTACTGGCGGAGCCATCCGAGGTCGTCATCCCCGCCGCTGGGCACGGTGACGAGCACCCGCCTGCCGACCCTGCCCAGCTCGCGGAGGGCTTCGATGTCGTCGTCACCGCCGCCGCCGCTCTCGATGCGGTAGTGGGCGTTGTCCATGCCGATGTGCTCGAGCGTCGATATGCATGTGGCGGCGTCGAAGGCGTCGTCGGCGAAGGGAAGCTGACGGATGTCCGCCACGTGGCTCTTCAACGTCGGGATCTCCGCCGGGGCGAGATCGGCGAGCTCGATGGTCTGGGGCTGGGCGAGGAGGAGGCGCTTGTAGACGATCGGGGCGAAGGCCGTGCCGAGATCGAGGACGCGGGCGGTGGAGGCCGGTGGGAGGGAGCGGAGTACCCAGGGAACCTCGACGACGCGCTCGCTGAGGCCGACGCCGACGTCCTGGAGGGGCGTGTCGGCGCTCATGATCCGCTCGATGAGCTCCTCCTCGGCGAAGGCGATCCTCGTGTTGGGGTCGCGGCGGAGCAGCCGCGGGAGGTAGGCCAGGCGAGCGAGCGCGAGGGACCATGGCTGGGGAAGGCGGAGTCGCAGCCACCGATAGGTACGAGCGGGACCAGCCAGTGGCACGCGGGTAGCCTAGCGCGGGCCTCATCCCCCCTTGGCGGCGGGACGGCCGGGGAGCAGATCGCGGATCTCGGCGGGGACGGCGCGGAAGGCGAGGAGGAGGACGACGTAGAGGACCCCCGCGATGATCGCGCGGGCGAGGCTCGAGAGCCCGGGGACCGCCAGGACGGAGGCCGCGAGGGCGGCGGCGAGGAGAACCTTCAGGGGAAGGGCCAACGACGGACGCAGGTCGGGACGTCCGCGCTGGAGGGAGAAGAGGGCGAAGGCGCCGACGAAGAGCTCCCCACCGGCGTAGGCGATGGCCGCCCCGCGGGCCTCGATGGCCGGGACGAGGGTGAGGGTGAGGGTGACGCTCACGAGGAGGCCGAGGGCGCTCATGAGGAGGAGGGAACGGTGGCGGTGGAGGGCGAGGAGCCCGTACTGCCAACCCGAGCCGACGAACTGGATGAGAATGGCGACCGATTGGATTTGGAGAACCACGACGGCCGGTCCGGCGCTTTCGTTCGCGAGTACTTTGACGACGAAGGCGGCTCCGAGACCAAGCGTGAGGGCGAGGCCGGCGCCGACGATCAACGTCGTCTGAACGAGCCGCTCGATGACGTAGGCGAGGCGTTCGCGGTCGTCTCGGGCGGCCCGGGCGAGTATCGGGAGGGCCGAGCCGACGGTGAGGGCGGGGATCGCGGTGAGGACGGCGATGACGGTGAAGGACGTCGCGTAGTAGCCGCTCTGGAGTTCACTGGCGAGGAGGGAGGTGAGGACGACGGTGATCCTCAGGTAGAGCGTGGCGATGACGGCGGCGGCCGCGAAGGGAAGGACGGCGCGGAGGAGCAGGATCCACTCCTCCCTCTCGAAGAGCGGCCGGAGGGGCATCGAGCCGCGGACGAGGACGAGAGTGGCGAGGAGGGCGACGAGGGCGGCGGGGACGGAGATGGCGAGGAACGGGAGGAGGTTCGCGCCGACGACGACCAGGACGACGATGCCCGACACGCTGAGGACCTGGCGGAGAAGTTCCAGCCCCGTGACCCACCCCAGGCGAAGCTGCGCCGCGAGGGGCACGGAATAGGTTCCCTGGGCGACCGTGAGGACCATGCCGGCGCCCGCGAGGAGCGTCCCGAAGACGACCGCGTGGGCATAGCCGACGGCGGCGGCGAAGGCGACGCCGAGGAGGACGCCGAGGCTCGTGAGGACGATGCGGACGCCGAGCAGGTTGCGCATCAGGTGGTCGCGCTCGGAGGGAGATCGGGTCGAGTACTCGCGCACGCCGATCTGGCCGAGGCCGATGTCGGTGACGCCCTGGACGATCGTGACGATCGCGATGACGAGGACGTAGTGGCCGTATTCGGGAAGGCCGAGATGGCGGATGAGGAGCGGAACGGAGATCAGGCTGAGGAGCACGCCAAAGAGGTAGCCGAGGACGCGAACGACGCTCCCGCGCATCGCGGCTGGACCTGCCGCGGGGGTATCGAGGAGATCGCTCTCGAGGTCCTCGATGGCGGTCGGGGGCGGATCGCTGGCCATGTCTCGGGTGGAGACCGCCGCACGGCGCGGTGTCGGTCGAGAGGCTAGATGATGTCGGGGCGGCCCCCGCCGTCTCCGCGGAGCGCCCGGGGAGGTAGTCAGCGCGAGCTGCGACCGACGGCGATGACGTTGGCGAAGGGGAAGGGGCTCCCATATTCGGCGCCCCGCACCTCCTCGCCATCGGCCTGCCCCCAACGGTTGCTCGGTGTCTGTCGGCGGAGAAAGCCCAGACGGTCGAACATCGGGGGACCGTCGAGGAGGCGGCTGTCGAGCGGCGGGTTGTGTCCGAGGGGCATCGTCACGAGGAGCTCCCCGCCCGGGGCGAGCCAGCCGTGGAGACGCTCGATCGCGGCGGCGGCCTTGTGGGGCTCGCGGGGCTCCTCGTCCCAGCCCACGTGCTCGATCGTCGAGACCGAGAGGACGAGATCGTAGGGCGCCTCGGGAGCGTGGTCGACGACATCGACGTTCGTGACCCCGGGGGCCTGCTCGTACTTGTCTATGACCTCATGGAGGGCCCCGGCGCGAGGGTTGCGGGTGTAGTTGTTGAGCACGTTGCCGACCTCGAGGACGCGCCCGGCGGGGTGGCGCTGGAGGGCGCGCAGGGCAAGAGGTACCTCCACGGCGCGCTCGTTCGTCCAGGTGGCGTTGTAGTGGTGGAAGAGATAGGGATAGCTCTGGCCGTCGAAGGCGAACCGCTCGCGGCGGGTGGCGCGGAGGAATCGCGCGGTCGAGCGGTTGCGTGCTTCCGCCGGGGCGATCCTCAAAGCGACGCTGAGCGGGAGGCGCGACACGGAGGAGACCTAGGCTCCCTGGCTGGAGCTTCCCGCGGAACCCGACCGGCCCCGCGTGGCGGCCTGGAGACGGCGGAGGCCCCTCACGAGGCTCCTGAGGGGCCAGGCCGCCGGACGGAGGGCGACGAAGGCTTCGGCTCGCGCGCGGATGTGGCGGGGGGAGCGCGCCGGGTGGAGGCCGTCGGCGGTGAGCAGCTGGGTGGCGTTCGCGGGGTTGTGGACATAGCGGTCGAGCCAGCCGGCGAGGCTCCGGTTGCGATCGGCCTCCGGCCCCTCCCAGTCCGCGCCGCTGCGCTGGGCGACGTGACCGTAGTCGTGGTTCTGGTGGATCGCCGTGACGGTCTCCGTGATGTCGATGAGGGGAAGGCCGAGCTCCAGCGTGCGGCCCATCATCCAATTGTCCCAGCCGGGACGGCCGACGGCGAAGGGGGGCAGGCGGAAGTCGGTGTGACGTGGGTAGACGAAGTAGTCGCTCCCCCGTCCCTGGTCGAGGGAGCCGTTGGCGCGCGCCCAGCCGGCGAGCGTGGCGGCGTCCGCGTCGAAGTCGATCGAGCGGGTGATGTCGCAGTTCCACCGCTGGCCGATCGCGAGGTGGGGCCGGCGGGGGAGGCGGCGGGCGGCGGCGAGGAAGTCCTCGAGGAGGAGGATGTCAGCGTTGACGTAGCAGAGGAGCTCTCCGCTGCCGCGGGCGGCGGCTTCGCGGAAGGCCCAGTCCAGGAGGGGCGTTCCATACTCGTTCTTCGCCGGAATCCCCCACGTGCGCGACGGCGAACTCCGCGGCGGCCTCCGCGACGCCGGGATCGTCGCCCATGAGGATCACCTCGACATCGGGGCCGAGATGGGACCAGCTCGCGAGGGCGTTGCGCTGGATGAGGGTGGTGTGGGGCTCGATGAAGCCCTTGGGGAGGGAGAAGATCGTGAGGTATGGCATCGCTGGGTCCTCGGGGGCATCGCACGACGGCGTGGCCCCGGATGTCGCCGCGGGCTCGCGACGCCCCATACCGTAGCGACGGGCTCCGCCGCTCAGCGCTCGTAGACGGCGACGACGTTCGAGGCGCCGACCCCGTAGGGGTAATCGGCCTCGGGTTCTGAGAGGACGCGGAACTGGTAACGGGCCGGACCGGGGAAGCGGAAGCGATAGCTGGCGTGGTAGCGACCCCGCGGGCCGCTGCGGACGACTTCGAACTTGATCCAGCGGCCTCCCCCGGAGCGGGCCTCGAGGACGAGGAGCTTGCCGCTCGGCGGGACCGGGCCGCCGAGGAGGCGCCCGTTGAAGTAGATGCGCCCACCGGGGCTCGTCCTCGGCGGGGAGATCGTCAAGCGGAGGCCCGCCTTGACCGTGAGGGCGAGCAGAGCGGTGGCGGCCGCAGTGGCTTCGCCGACGTGGGTCGAGTAGGAGAAGCGGAGCGTCCGCGAGGAGCTCCCCGGGGGGATGCGCAGCGAGAAGGTCCCCTCCGCGCTGGTGCGCGGAGGGGAGAGGCCCGTCGGCGCGGCGCCCTGGAAGGCGAGGACCGAGACCAGACCGATCTCAGCGCCGCCGATGGGCACCCCAGCAGGGCCCGTGAGCCGACCCTCTACCGTCTCGGACCTCCCGAAGGAGGTCGTCTGGTGGGGCCCGCGGACGCCCTTCCAGCCCACAACGAGCGTCGCGCTCGCGGACGCGTCGGCGCCGTTCAGCGGTCCCACCGCGCCGGCGCCGCCCGCCGAGCCCCCGGCCCCGCCCCCGCCCGAAGGGGCGCCCGCCGGGGGAGTCGGGTTGGCGATCGTGATGTCGCGATCGAGGACCGTGGCGGAGTTGCCCGCCGCGTCGAGGACGCTCACGACGAGATGGTGAGCGCCGTTCGTCAGGCGAGTGGTGTCGAGGGCGACATCGGCGCTCAACGAGGGCAGACACGGCTGCAGGTAGAGGAACGCGGGGAGCCCGTCGCCCGCCTCGCCGACCTCGCGGCAACGCCCTCCGTCTTCATCGAGAGGGGTCTCCTGGAGGACGGTCCCGTCGATGGTGATCACGGCCGCATAGACCCCCGAGCCGGGGTCGCTCGCGTCGAAGGTCAGGTCGCTAGTCCCGCTCACGGCGGCCGCCGTCGCAAGTTCCCCTCCGACGTCGCCGGCGGTCGGCCCCGCGGTCTGTTCGAGGGTGATGTCCGCGGCGTAGAGGTAGACGACGGCGGCGTAGTTGTTGGGATCGCTGAAGCCGTCACCGCATTCTCCGCCCGACATCCCAGACGCACAGGAGACGCTCATGAACAGTTCGGAGCCCAGATTCCCAGGTGGCACTTCCTCCTCGTTCGACGGCACCATCGTCGCCGAAGGTTCGCCCTGAAGATGACATCCGATGGCGAAGATGCATTCGTCGAAGACGTTCGTAAGCTTCGGTCCAGCGAGCCAGAATTGGTAGGTCCCGTGTTCTCCGGCCCGTCCGTGGAGATAGCCCGCCCGCCAGAGATTTGCATTCACCGCCGTGGCGAAGCCGGGCACAGCGAAGGCCCAGCTGACACGGTCCACGTTCGCGGCGTGCGTTGTGCTTTCGCCTAGAGCCGCGATGAGAGCGCCGCCGGTACCGCAGGAGTTCGTCGCGTAGTCGTCATATGCGCCGCCCGGCGCCGACGACCCGCTCCATCCGTCCGCCGGGGCGGGTTCGCCGTCGGGGGTTCGGCAGGAATAGACGTGGTAACGCCCCGCGACGGCCGTGGAGGGCGTAAGCGAGGCGAGGAGGGCCGCGGCGACAACGAGCGTGGTGAGGGTTCTGGGGAGCATTCAGCGTGGACGTCGACGGGGAGCCCCGAGGGGGACGCCACTGAGTGATTGCCAGAGGACGGCCGTCGGCGTCAAACGGCGCGAGCAGAGGGCCCCAGGCCGCGGGCGGGATCACCTCCGCGGTGTTTCCCACTCGGTTGGGGACGGAGCCCCCCGCCGTCCTCCCTCGCGCGCGCACGCACGCGCACGCGCGGGGGGGCCACGATCGGAGACACACAACACCCCCTCCACACAACCCACGGGCCCCCTCCCGATCCGGGGACCGCCACCCCACGAGGCCAGGCCCGCGAGGGGCTCAGAGGGTGAAGCGGAGGGGGAGTCGCTCGAGGCCGTAGATGCCCGACACCGTGCCGAACTCCGGCTCGCCGTCGAGCTCGATGTGGCGTAGATGGGAGGCGAGGAAGGCGAGACCCTCCTGGAGCTCCACCCGAGCGAGGTTCGCACCGAGGCAGTAGTGGACGCCCGCACCGAAGGTGAGCGGCCGGGCGCGGCCGCGGGGGGCGGTGATGTCGAACGCGTCCCCCTCCCCCTCCACCTCGAGGTCGCGGTTGGCGGTGAAGGCGCAGACGAGCACGATGGTGCCCTCGGGGAAGCTCACCCCCCGATGTTCCACGTCCTCGGTGAGGATGCGGGCGGTGAAGGGTGTGATGGGCTCAAAGCGGACGGCCTCATCGACTGCAGCCTCGGCGAGGGCGGGGTCCTCCGTGAGGCGGGCCCACTGATCGGGGTGCTCGGCGAGGAGGCGGACGGCATGGGCGAGTTGGCTCTGGGTGGTGTCGACGCCCCCGGCGAGGATGTTGAAGACGAGGTTGATGCACTCGACGTCGGACAGGGGGTCCTCCTCGCCCCCGCCCTCCTCCGTGGCGGTCGCGGTCGCGGCGACGAGCATCGAGATGAGATCGTCGCCGGGGTCGCCCCGGCGGGCTTTCACGAGCGCGTCGGCGTACTCGTAGAACTCGGCGACGGCCTCCTCGATGGAGTCCCGCTCGGTGGCCATGCTCCCGGCGTCGAACTGGCGTTGGATCCAGTTCGACCAGTGGTGCAGGCGGGGAGCATCCTCCAGCGGGGCACCCATCACGGTGGCGATGACCTGGGAGGGGTAGGGCTTGGCGAACGCGTCGACGAACTCGCAGCGGCGCTCCCCCTCGGAGTCGCCCGCCGGGCCCGCGAGGACGTCGTCGAGGAGGCCCTCGAGGAAGGAGCGCATGGCGGGGCGGTAGCGCTCGACGGCGCGGGGAGAGAGGGCGGGGTTGACGAGGCCCCGTAGGCGGGAGTGGTCGGGGCCGTTGACGTGGAGGATGTTCCTCCGCATCTGCTCGTAGAGGGGCCCCTCGCCGACCTCGAAGATCTCAGCGATCTTCATCCCGGGGAAGATTGCGGAGCGGGTGCGGAGGAAGAACTCCCCCGACTCCCTGTCCAGGACGATGTAGCCGAAGGGGCCCTCGGCGAGCCAGCCGTGGGCGCGGAGGTCCGCCATCGCCGCGTGGAAGCTCTCCCCGCGGAGGGTCGGGTCGGTGTAATCGAAGGCGGGGAGCTCGAGCTCGCTGACGAGCGTCATCGCGGCCGCATCCGGGCTACTTCTTTTTCGGGCTGATGGCCTGCTTCAGGCCTGCTCCGGCGGAGAACTTCGGCGCCTTCGAGGCCTTGATTTTCACGCGCTCGCCGGTGCGGGGGTTGACGCCCTGGCGGGCAGCTCGTTTGACGACGGAGAACTTTCCGAACCCGGTGATGCTTACCTCGTCCCCTTTTTTGAGGGTCTTCGTGACTGTGGCGAGGAGCGACTCGATCGCGCGTGAGGAGTCGACCTTGGAGAGGCCGCTGTCCGCGGCGACCGCATCGATCAGCTGGGTCTTGTTCATCGGGCTTCCTTTCAACGTGATGTGACGGGCGACCGCGCAGGGTACCGTGCGAGCTTCTTCCCCGGGTTCAGGAGGCCCTTGGGGTCGAAGGCACGCTTGATCTCCTCGTGGAGCTCCACGGCCCGAGGGTGCCATTGGGAGGAGAGGCGTCCCCGCTTCAGCCAGCCCACCCCGTGCTCCCCAGCGATCGATCCGCCGAGCTCGGAGACGACGGCGAAGAGCTCCTCACCGACCGCCTCCGCCGCCGCGAGCTCGCGCTCGGAGGCGGGGTCGAGGAGGACGGTGGCGTGGACGTTCCCCTCCCCCCCGTGTCCCCACGAGCAGGACTCCAGGCCGTGGCGGGTGGCGATCTCGGCGAAGCGGTCCAAGCCCTCGGAGAGGTGGTCGAGGGGAAAGACGACGTCCTCGCTCACCTTCCCCCCGCGCGCTCCCGTCACCACCCCGTTGACGCCGTCGCGCCAGCGCCAGAGGGCGGGGGGGTCGGTGGGCTCGTCGATGGCGAGGGCCCGCTCGCGGAGGACCTCGAGGAGTGCCTCCCGCTCGCGGAGGGCCTCGGCCCGCGAGCCGTCAACCTCGGCGATGAGGGCGAAGCCGGCTTGCTCGAGGAGGGAGGCGAGAGAGGAGTCGCCGGCGGGGTAGCCGTTGGCGACCATCCGGAGGACGTCTCCGTCGAGGAAGTCCAGCACCGAGGGTCTCGACCCGCTCGCGAGCACGTCGACGATCGCCTTGCAGCCCTCCTCTCGCGAGGGGAGGAGGATGACGAGGGGGATGGCATGCTCGGGGGCGGGGAGCAGGCGGAGTCGCGCGGCGGTGATCACCCCGAGTGTGCCCTCGGAGCCGATCATCAGGCTGCGGAGGTCATAGCCGGCGACGTCCTTCCGCGACCACCCGCCCAGCTCCACGAGCTCGCCCGGGGCGAGGACGACCTCCAGCCCGCTCACCCAGCTGCCCGTGACGCCGTACTTGAGCGCGTGGGGCCCGCCGGCGTTCGTGGCGATGTTCCCCCCGATGTGCGACTGCTCCGACGCGCCGGGGTCCGGGGCGAACATCAGCCCGTTCTCGCGCGCGAGGCGATGGACGTGACGGGTGCTCACGCCCGCCTCGGGGAGGATCCTCCACAGCGAGGGCTCCAGCTCGCGGACGTGGGTGAGTCGGGCGAGCGAGAGGAGGACGCCGCCGTCGATCGCGACTCCTCCTCCCATCATCCCCGTCCCCCCGCCCCGGGGGACGATGGGGAGGTCATGCTCGTAGCACCAGCCCACCACCGCGGCCACCTCGGCGGGGCTCCCCGGGAGCACGACCGCGTCCGCCCGCCCGGTGGCGCCCCTGCGAGCGGCCGCATCGCGGTTGTAGGGGGAGTCGCCCGAGGGCGCCTCGAGCACGTGCTCGGAGCCCACCACCCGGGCGAGAGCCCTCGTCAGGGTTCCGCGCTCAACTCCCATCGCCGCCGTCGAGGCTAGCGCGACGGGTAGCATGGGAGCGGTCATGGCGATCACCACGAGGCCCTCCGGCGAGGACGACACCGGGGGCGTGCCCACCGGCGGGGGTGAGCCCTTCAGGACGCTCTCGGGCGAGCCGGTGAGGGAGCTCTACACGGAGAAGGACCTCCCGGCGGGGATCGGCGGCCCCGAGGACCCGCTGGGACGCCCGGGCGAGTATCCCTTCACGCGGGGGATCCACTCCTCGATGTACCGCGGGCGGATGTGGACAATGCGGCAGTTCGCGGGCTTCGGCACGAGCGAGGAGACGAACGAGCGCTTCCACTATCTGCTCGACCACGGCCAGACGGGCCTCTCGACCGCCTTCGACATGCCCTCGCTGATGGGTCACGACAGCGATCATCCCCGCTCGCTCGGGGAGGTGGGACGCGAGGGCGTGGCCGTCGACACGCTCGATGATATGGAGACGCTCTTCTCCGGGATCGACCTGGGGGAGGTATCCGTGTCGATGACCATCAACGCGCCCGCCGCGATCATGCTGGCCTTTTATGTGGCCGCCGCCGAGGGCGGCGGGGGGGACGCTGCGGTGGGCAGCGGGGGCGCCGTTGCTCCGGTCCCGCGGGAGCAGCTCTCGGGAACGATCCAGGCGGACATCCTGAAGGAGTACATCGCCCAGAAGGAGTGGTGCTTCCCGATCGACCCGGCGATGCGCCTGTGCGGGGACATGATCGAGTGGTGCACGCAACGGATGCCCCGATGGCACCCGATCTCGATCTCCGGCTATCACATCCGGGAGGCCGGCTCGACGGCCCAGCAGGAGCTCGCCTTCACGCTCAAGGACGGACTCACCTACGTCGAGCAGGCCGTCGCCCGGGACCTCGACGTCGATGACTTCGCCCCGCGGCTGTCCTTCTTCTTCAACGCCCAGATCGACTTCTTCGAGGAGATCGCCAAGTACCGTGCGGCACGGCGGATCTGGGCGCGGGAGATGCGGGAGACGTTCGGCGCGAAGAGCCCCCGCTCGTGGCAGATGCGCTTCCACTCGCAGACGGCCGGCGTGAGCCTCACGGCGCAACAGCCACTCAACAACATCGTTCGCACGGCGATCGAGGCGCTCGCGGCGGTGCTCGGGGGGACGCAGTCCCTCCACACGAACTCCTACGACGAGGCCCTCGCCCTCCCCACTGAGGACGCAGTCACGATCGCGCTCCGCACCCAGCAGCTGATCGCCCACGAGACGGGCGTGGCGAGCACCGTCGACCCCCTCGGGGGGTCCTACCTCGTCGAGGCCCTCACGGACGAGATGGAGGCGAGGGCCTACGAGTACTTCAGGAGGATCGACGAGCTCGGGGGGATGGTGGAGGCGGTCAAGCTCAACTATCCCCAGCGGGAGATCGCCGACGCCGCCTTCGCCCTCCAACAGGAGATAGACGGGGGCGAGCGGATCGTGGTGGGAGTGAACAGCTTCATCGATCCCGACGAGGACCCGATACCGACCCTCCGCGTCGATCCGGCGCTCGAGCGCAAGCAGGTCGGCCGGCTCGATGCCGCCCGCGCCCGCCGCGACGGCGGGGCGGTCGAGCGATCGCTGTCGGCCCTCCGGGAGGACGCCGGCCACGAGGAGCGCAACCTGATGGAGCCGCTGCTGGACTGCGCGCGGGCACATGCCAGCGAGGGAGAGATCGTGGAGGCGCTCCAGGAGGTCTTCGGCGACTACGCCGAGACGCCCGTCTTCTGAGCTCCATAGGGAGATCTTCGGGAGCACATACGCAACTCTTCGGGTCGCTGTCGTGTCCTGAAACTAAGATCGTGGTTTCCGCCGCCGCGCTCTCGTCCGGCGGTCCACGACCTTGGACGCCCCCCGCCCCCCTCAGAGGAGCTCATCACCCTTGTTCCAGCGCAGGCGCCTGCTCGCTGCCGTGGCGATCGTCGCGTGCCTGATCGCGGCCGCCGTCGCGGCGATCTCGCTCGCCTCGCTGAAGGCGCCGGCCGACGCCGCGGCCTCGGGTGGGCCCGGCGGGGGGACGTGCCTGCCCGCAACGCTCAACACCTCCGCCGTGCTCCCCGGGACGACCGTCGCGGTCTCCCCCCTCCCCGGCGCCGCGGACGCCTCCGCGCGCACCCAGATCAGCTTCCTGGGAGCCCCCGCGGGGAGTCTCCGCGACATCGCCGTGCGGGGCTCGCGGACCGGTTCGCACCCCGGGCGCCTGCGGGCCTACTCCCAGGGCGACGGCGCCAGCTTCCTCCCCTACAAGCCGTTTCTAGCGGGCGAGAGGGTGACCGTTCGGGGGGCGGTGGAGAGCGGCCCCGGGACCGTTCCCTTCTCCTACAGCTTCACCGTGGCGACCGAGGACAGACTCCCCTACGTCAGGGCGCACCACCCCGCGAGGGACCCCCAGGAGAAGCAGCACTTCCGCTCGGCTCCCACCCTCGAAGCCCCGATCCCGGTGATCACGGCGAGCTCGCCCGAGAGCGCCCGCGGGGACCTCTTCGCCGCCGTCTTCAACGGCCCCGGGCCGAGCGGGCCGGTGATCTTCGACGAAACGGGCAACCTCGTCTGGTTCGACCCCCTCCCGGCCGGCACCGAAGCCACCAACCTGCAGGTCCAGACGCTCGCCGGCCGCCCGGTGCTCACCTGGTGGCAGGGCTACATTCCGCCTCAGGGCTTCGGGGAAGGCGAAGAGGTGATCGCCAACAGCGCCTACCACGTGATCGACCGCGTGCAGGCCGGAAACGGCTACAAAGCCGACCTCCACGACTTCCACATCACGCCCCAGGCGACGGCGCTGGTGACGGTTTTCAACCCGATCGACTGCAACCTCTCCTCTCTCGGCGGGCGGAGCGACAGCGCCGTGACGGACACGATGTTCCAGGAAATCGACCTCCGCACAGGGCTCGTCAGACGGGAATGGTCCGCGCTCGACCACGTGGCCCTCAGCGACTCCTACATGACGGCCGCCTCGGCCGACCGGGAATGGCCGTTCGACTTCTTCCACCTGAACTCCGTCGACCAGACTGCCGCGGGAACGACGCTGATCTCCTCGCGGAACACCTCCGCGCTGTTCGAACTGAACACCATCAGCGGGCAGGTGGTCTCCCAGCTCGGGGGGAAGCGCTCGACGGTGAAACTCGCCTCGGGGGCCACGACCGCCTACCAGCACGACGCCACCGTCCAGCCCAACGGGACGATCACCGTGTTCGACAACGGCAGCTCGCCGAAGGTGCATCCGCAGTCGCGCGCGCTCGTCCTGTCGGTGAACCCGCAGACGAGGACCGAGTCCGTCCTCTCCGAATTCACCCATACGCGCCCACCCCTCACCTCCGAAAGCCAGGGGAGCGTCCAGGTGCTCGAAAACGGAAACGTGTTCGTGGGCTGGGGGGCGAACCCCTACTTCACCGAATACAGCATCACCGGTGCGCTCCTCTTCGACGCCCACCTCCACGGCTCATACGAGTCCTACCGGGCCTACCGCTTCCCGTGGACCGGCGAACCGGCCACGCGACCCGCGATCACCGCCGGGCCGGCCGGGGGGAAGGGCCCGACGGTGCTCTACGTGAGCTGGAACGGGGACACCAGGACGAGCGCCTGGCGGGTCTTCGCGGGGGCCTCCCCGAAGGCGCTCGCGGCGGTGACGAGCGTCCCGAAGGCGGGCTTCGAGACCGCGATCAGGCTGCCGAGCCGCGTCCCCTACGTGGCCGTTCAGGCGCTCGATCCGAGCGGCGTGCCGCTGGTCACCTCCGCCACCGTGCGCGGCTGATTCGAGGCCCGCCCGCGCCCTCGGCGGCCGGTCCCGTGTAACCTCGACGCGAGGGCGGTACGCCCAGAGCGCGAGGGCTTGGTTGAGAAGACGCTCGGAGAGAGGAGTGCTGTGTCGGGGGAAGGAGCTCCGGAGGAGGTGGCCTCCGCGGATCACGTCGAGAGCTCGGAGGAGCGCTACCGCCCCCTCCCCACCGGCACCCACGGTCTCGATCCCGAGGTCGTCAGAAGCGACCAGCGCGAGCGGCTCCGCCAGGCGATCGTCGACCTGATCGCCGCGAACGGCTACCCGGCGGTGCGCATCCTCGACCTCTGCCGGCTCGCCCGCGTCTCCCAGCCCACGTTCTACGCGCTCTTCGCCGACAAGGAAGACCTGCTTCTCAGCGCCTACGACGAGATCGCCAAGCGGACCGCCGAGACGGTCCTCGGCGCCTACGCCGAGAAGGGCTCTCACGACGAGCGCATGCGACGGGCGATGCGGGCCTTCGGCGAGCTCGCCGCGACCCGTCCCCAGGAGGTCTCCCTGCTCGTCCTCGGCGCATTCGGCGCCGGCGAGCGCGTGCTCGAGCATCGCTCGGCCTCCCTCTCCGGGCTCCAAGGGCGGATTCTCGCGGCGCGCGCTCGCGCCGGTAGCTCCCCTGGAGCGGCGCTCGAGCCACCGGAGGGGGACCTGACGATCGAGGTCATCATCGGCGGGCTCCGCGAGCTCACCGCCGTGCGCCTCTCCCACGGTCGCGAGCACGAGCTCACGGGGCTGGCGGATGAGATGGCGGCGTGGGCCTCCTCATATCCTCGCGCGCTCCCCCCCGAGCTCCTCCCGCGCCCCGCGACGCGTCCCGAGGTGGACCCGGCCGGCGATCCGCCCTCGGAGGCTCCAACGACCCCCGACGGCCGGCCCGCGAGCGCCCGGGGCGGGCGCGACAGCGCCGCGATCCGCGAGAGCCAGCGCGAGCGAATCGTGAGAGCCACCGGGGAGATCGTCGTCGAGCGGGGCCTCGCCGGGCTCACGATCCCGGAGATCGCCCGCCGCGCGGGGATCTCCCACCAGACCTTCTACGACATCTTCCCCTCCAAGCACGACGCCTACCTGGGGGCGCAGAAGGTCGGGATGGAACTGTCACTCGTGGCGGGTGTGCGGGCCTGGGAAGCGCGCATGCCCGATTGGCCCGCCGCGATCGCGGCGGGGCTGAGAGCGGTCGTCGACTACCTCGTCGCCGAGCCCGCCCTCGCTCATCTGGCGATCGTGGACACGTTCGCGGTGAGCCCCGGGACGGTCGAGGCCCGCGAGGAGATCCTCGCCGCCTTCGCGACCTACTTCGACCCCGGCTACGCGCTCGCTCCCCCGGGGAGGCCGGTTCCCGCGATCACCGGCGAGGCGGTGGTGGGGGGTTGCTGGCAGGTTCTCCACCACTACGTCCAGTCGGGCCGCGTTCAGGAACTCCCGGCCGCGGCGGCGCAGCTGACGTTCCTGCTGCTCACCCCCTTCCTCGGCCCGGAGCGAGCCGCCGAGGCGGCCTGGGGCGAGGACCTCCCTCCCGCCGGCTGACGTCGCCGGCGCCACCCTCAGGTGAGCGCGGCCCCGTGGAGGCCTTCTGCGGGCCGCTCGCGGCCGTTCCACCACTCGCCGAGCACGTCGAGGGCGCCACCGATGATGCCCTCACGGAAGGAGAGCGTGTCGTTCAGGCGTGGGAGCGGCTCGACGGGCACGGCAACGCCGAGGAACTCGCACAGCGGATCCCATCCCCCGCCCGGGTTCCAGACGAGCAGCCTGTCGGCCGGCACGATCTCCTTCACGCGCTCGTTCCAGCGCTCCATCGCGGCCGCCAGGCCGTCGTCGTCGTAGCTGTCCCCACCGGACAGCGCCCCCTCGCTCTCATCCCAGCTCATCCATCGCATCAATGCGATGTAGCGCTCCCACAGCGGGTCCACGACGGCACGCGCCTCGCAGATGTGATGGATGACGGAGTCGCCGTGGAACATCCCCACACAGTCGGCCTCATGCTCTTCACCCATTCCTCCCCCGACCTCACGCTCAGCAGCACCTTCGCCTCCGGGTAGTGCTCGAGCAGCTGCGCGTAGAAGCGCGCCGAGGGCCAGTCCACCGTCGACTGCGCCCTGCCCAGGATCCGCTCCCAGTGAGGCGATCCTTCGGCGACGGCTTCCCACAGGGGAAGGCCGTTCTCGAGGTCGGCGAGGAGATCCCGCATGTGGTAGCAGGGCCCCTGACCGAGGGCTTCCAGCGCGAACATCTGCGTCGTGGTGGCCGTGCGGGGAAGCCCCGCGCCTATCACCTTCATCCCTCACCTTCTATCACCTGGGCGGGTTCTCGGACGCCGCTTCACAGGCCACTCTTCGACGCTTTTTCACCTCCGGCGCGGCGCCCCGATCGCCCCGCGTCGGTCGCGGAGCATCCGACACGACTCCTCCGCGCTCAGGCCCCCCGCAGATAGGCCAGCACGGCGAGCACACGGCGGTGGTCGTCCACGCCCGAGGGGAGGTCGAGCTTGGAGAAGATGTTCGTGATGTGCTTCTCTACCGCCCCGCCCGTCACCACGAGGCTCTCGGCGATGGCGGCGTTGGAGCGCCCCTCGGCCATCAGCTCGAGCACCTCCCGCTCGCGCGCCGTCAGACGCGTGAGGCCGCTCTTGCCGCCGTTGCGTGGAGCCATCAGCTGGTTGACGACCTGACGGTCGAGGAGGGTGCCTCCCGAGGCGACGAGGTGGAGGGCGTCGAGGAACGCCCGCACATCCCCCACCCGCTCCTTCAGGAGGTATCCGATCCCGGCGCTGTCCTCCCCGATGAGCTCGTTTGCGTAGGCCGTCTCGACGTACTGGGAGAGCACCAGCACGCCGAGCTTCGGCTGCCGCCGGCGGGCCTCGATGGCGGCCTTCAGGCCCTCGTCGGTGAACGTCGGCGGAAGCCTCACGTCGATGATCGCGAGGTCGAGTTGATGGCCGGCGATCGCCCGCAGCAGGCCGGGCCCGTCCTGCACCTGGGCCACGACGTCGATGTCGTTTTCCCGCAGGAGCGCCACGAGGCCCTCGCGGAGGAGGGCGAGATCCTCGACGATGACTACCCGCACGGGAAGCTCACCTCGACGATCGTCCCCCGGCCGGCGGGGCTGCGAACGTGGAGGCTCCCGTCGAGCGCCTCGACCCGCGCGCGGAGGCCCGCGAGGCCGGAGCCGTCAGCGTCGGCGCCGCCGCAACCGTCGTCGCCGACCGTCACCTCGAAGGAGCGCCCACCATCGTGGAGCCGCACCCATGTGCGCCTCGCGGCGGAGTGCTTGGCCGCGTTCGTGAGCGCCTCGGCAACGACGAAGTAGGCCGCGCTCTCGACCGCGGGGGACGCCTCGCGGGGACTGTCCCCTTCGATCGAGATCCCCAGCCCGTAGCGCGCCGCGAGCGACTCGACCGCGGCGACGAGGCCCCGGTCGGCGAGCAGCGGCGGCACGATCCCCCGCGCCAGGTCGCGGAGCTCGGCGATCGCATGATGGGCCTCGCGCTGAGCCTCGAGGATCAGCCCGCGAACCTCCGGCTGGTCGTGCGCCCGCATCTCCGCCCGCCCGAGCTGCAGCGTGAGCGCCACGAGCCTCGCCTGGGCGCCGTCGTGGAGATCGCGCTCGATCCTCCGCAGCTCGAGCGCCTGGGCGTCGACGGCCTGGCTGCGGGTGTGGGTGAGCAGGTCGATCCGCGCCCTCAGCGCCCGTCGCCCTCTCGCGACGAGGACGCGGTCGTGGAGGGCGACGAGCGAGTAGGCGCTACCCAGGCACGCCAGCCCGAACAGCGCCCACGCCGGCCAGAACGCGTGGACGCCCGCGAGCAGCCACGTCAGCAGCCAGGTCGAGACGAGGATGACGGCGGCGACGCCCACGCCCGCCCACACGCACGCAACCCGCCGCACCGGCCCCGGGGGCCGACTCCAGGCCCAGCCAGCGGTGACTTCCAGCAGCACGAACACGCCCAGGCCAAGCCATACCCACGCCGGCCAGAAGTAGCCCTGGCCGCTCAGCGCCCACACCGACACGACCACCCCCGCCGCCAGCAACGCGAGTCTCCGCCCGAGCGAGCGGAGGTACTGCCCGATCGAGAGGCCGGCCGCCAGCGACGGCATCCACCAGCGCGGGGGCGACGCCGCTGTGAGTGGCGAAGGGATCGGCAGGCGAGCGTCCTCGCTCATCCCGGCGAATGGTCGCACGCGACGGCCTCAGGCCTGCACCACCTTGGACTCCAGCCGCTGGGAGCTCACGCGTGTCACATCCCAGACGAGCCCCGCCCGCTCCAGCGCTGCGATCACGAGCCCCGACGGATCGGGCTCTCGCCGTCCGATCCCGTGGAAGGCGGATGTGGGAAAGGCGTGGTGGTTGTTGTGCCACGCCTCCCCGAAGGACAGCGGCGCGAGCCAGAGGAGGTTGCGGGAGTGATCGTCGGTGTTGAAGCGTCGGCGGCCGAAGAAGTGGCAGAGGGAGTTGATGCTGTAGGTGACGTGGTGGAGGACGAGCACCCGCACCGCCCCTCCCCACAGCATCCCCGTCAGCCCCGCCGCGAGCGTCCCCCCGATCAACCAGCCGAGCCCGAAGGGGATCGCCAGCCCGAGGAGGGACCAGAGGATGAAGCTGCGATCGACGAAGGCGACGACGGGGTCGGCGAGGAGGTCGGGGGCGAAGCGTTCCCGGGAGCCTCGCTCGCTGTGGTCGAAGAGCCAGCCCACATGGGCGTGGGCCAGGCCTCTGAGCGCGCCCGTGAAGCCCCGTCCATGGTCGACGTGGGGGCTGTGGGGATCGCCCGGCCGATCGGTGTAGGCGTGGTGCTTGCGGTGGTCGGACACCCACGAGATGACCGGCCCCTCGATCGACATCGTGCCGAGGACGGCGAGCAGCCCCCGCATCCAGGACGAGGTGCTGAAGCTGCGATGGGTGAGCAGGCGATGAAAGCCGACCGTCACACCGAGCCCGACGGGTATGTACATGATGATGAACACAGCGACGTCGCTCCAGCGGAGCTCGCGGTTCCACAGCTGCCACGCGGCGAGCAGGAGGAGCAGCGGCGGGACGACCGTGATCACGCCCGTGATCGCGCGGTCGAGGGTTTCGTGGGCGTTCTGCTCGATCTCCTCCGCAGCGCGCACGTCCATTGAGAGGATCCTGGAGCAGGCGCTCCGGGATGTCGATGAGGCTTCCCACCGGCCGCCCTGGGGTCGCCCCCCGCGAGATCCGCTGGGGCTAACCCGACCCCACCACACGCTCCTCTGCGGACGGTGAGCTAGGAGGGGCGGACGTCGAGGACGACCTTCCCCGTGGCCGTGCGCTCGTCGAGCACTCGGAGCGCCTCGGCGGCCTGGTCCAGGGGGAAGCGCGGGCCGACGATCGGCCGGATGGCCCCATCGTCGACCATCAGCTTTACGGCGGCGCCGATCTCGCGGTTGAGCGAGGGCTTGCCCATCACATAGGCCCCCCAACCGGCGCCGACGACGGAGATGTTCTTCAGCAGGAGCCGGTTCACGCGAACCTCGGGGATCGACCCGCCGGTGAATCCCACGACGACGAGGCGGCCGTCCTCGCGGAGGCTGCGGAGGCTGTCGGTGAAGCGGTCGCCGCCGACGGGGTCGAGGACGACGTCCACTCCCCCTCCCGAGAGCTCGACCACGCGCTCGCGCCATCCGTCCTGGAGGAGGACGACCTCGTCGGCGCCCGCCTCCTTGGCCACCCTCGCCTTCTCCTCCGTGGAGACCACGGCGATCGTTCGCGCGCCGACCCCCCTGGCGACCTGGATCGATGCCGTGCCGACGCCGCCCGCGGCGCCGTGGACGAGGACCGACTCACCCTGCTGGAGGCGCCCGCGGAGCACGAGGGAGAAGTAGGCGGTGTGGTAGTTGAGGATCAGGCCGGCCCCCTGGGCGAAGTCGAGCTCGGCGGCGAGGGGAAAGGTGAAGAACTCCGGAGCGACGACCGTCTCGGCGAATCCGCCGAGCGCGCAGAAGGCCGCGACGCGATCGCCCGCCGTCACGGACGCGCCCGCGGGGGCGCTCCTGACGATCCCCGCGACCTCGCTCCCGGGAACGAAGGGGAGCTCGGGTTTGAGCTGATACTGGCCCCGCGACTGGAGGAGCTCGGGAAAGGAGACCCCCGCCGCGTGCACCTCGACGATCACTCCCTCTCCCGGCGTGAGCATGTGCGAAGGCTCGGGCTCGGGGAGCTCGACGAGCTTCAGCGCCTCCTCGGGGCCCGTCTCGGAGACGATCTGGATCGCTCTCATCGCGGGGCATTATGTCCGAGCGCGGCCGCGAGCGTTGCCTGCCCGCGGCGTCGGGGAGCACGCTCAGTCGAGGTGCAGGACGGCCTTGCCGGCGATGCGACGATCGAGCAGGGCTTCGATTGCGCGGGCGGGGTCCCGCCAGGAGCCCTCGTAGTCGATCGAGCAGTCCAGCCGTCCGTCCGCGACGAGCTCCACGAGCCGCGCGAGGTCGCGCGCACCCGAGCGCGAGCGGGCGAGCTCGTCGAAGAGAAACAGGCCCTGGAGTCGAGCGCCGGGGGCACGGCCGAAGAAGGCCCTCGTCGGGAACTCCACCGGCACGGAGGGATCGCTGGAGGCGAAGGACACGACCGTCCCGCCGGGAGCCACGCGCTGGAGGGCGGCGCCGAGGCTCCTCCCGCCGACGCCCTCGACCACTCCATCGAACGTGGGTCCCTCCTCGGTGAGCTCGTGGATGATCTCATCCGCGCCGAGCGCGGCGAGCCCCGTGGAGCGCTCGGCGCTGGCCGAGACGGCCGTGACGTGCGCCCCGGCGAGCCGCGCAAGCTGGACGGCGAAGCGGCCCACGCCCCCGCTCGCGCCTGTGACGAGCACGCGGCGAGCGAGGATCGAGCCGATGATGTCCAGTGACTTCAGCGCCGTCAGCCCGGCGACGGGAAGCGTAGCGGCCTGGGCATCGGTGACGGCGGCGGGGAGCGTCGCGAGCAGCCCGCTGTCGACCGCGGCGAGCTGCGCCCAGGCAGCTCCCGGGGAGATGCCCACCACCCGCTCGCCCGCCGGAGGCCCGGAGCCGTCGGCGGCCGGCCGCTCGACCGTGCCCGCGAGGTCCCATCCGGTGAGCTCGCCCGCTCCCTTCTCCCGCAGTCCTCGCACCTCGCCGCGGTTGAGCGAGATCGCCGCCACTCGCACGAGCGCCTGGCCGGGGCCCGCTGCCGGCTCCTGCACGTCGCCAAGCACCACCCCACCGGCCCCTCCCGGGGCCGCTCTCAGCGCGAGCATCATGCGCCGCTCGAGGTCGCCCACAGGTCGACCTCGCCGTCGGCTGCGTAGCGCTCGATCTCCTCCAGCTCTCCCTCCTCGAAGTCGAGCCGGGCGAGGGCCGCGACGTTCTCCTCGAGCTGGCCCACGCTGCTCGTCCCGAGCAGGACCGACGTCACCCGCCCGTCGCGGAGCGCCCACGCGATCGCCATCTGCGCGAGCGACTGTCCGCGCCGTGAGGCGATCTCGTTCAGGGCGCGCACCCGCTCGAGATTCTCCGTCGTGAGGAGATCGGCCGAGAAGTAGTTGCCCCGGGCCACCCGCGAGTCGTCCTTGACTCCCCCCAGGTAGCGGTCGCTGAGGAGGCCCTGTGCGAGGGGGGAGAAGACGATCGCGCCGACCCCTTCCCGCTCGAGCACGTCGAGCAGGCCCCGCTCGATCCAGCGGTTCAGAAGCGAGTAGGAGGGTTGATGGATCAACAGGGGGGTGCCGAGCGCGCGGAGGATCGCGGCGGCCTCGGCCGTGCGCTCGGGGCCATAGGAGGAGATGCCCACGTAGCGGGCAATGCCGCTCCGCACGGCGCTGTCGAGCGCGCCCATCGTCTCCTCCAGCGGCGTCTCCGGGTCAAAGCGGTGGGAGTAGAAGATGTCGACGTGGTCGACCCCCAGCCTCCGCAGGCTTCCTTCCAGGCTCCCGAGGAGGTACTTGCGCGACCCCCACTCGCCGTAGGGCCCGGGCCACATGTCGTAGCCGGCCTTCGTCGAGAGGACGATCTCATCGCGATAGGGGCGGAGATCCTCCCCGAAGATCCGCCCGAAGTTGATCTCGGCGCTGACGTAGGGCGGGCCGTAGTTGTTGGCGAGGTCGAAGTGGGTGATCCCGAGGTCGAACGCCCGCCGGACCATCGCCCGACTGTTCGCCAGCGGGCGATCGTCGCCGAAGTTCTGCCACAGCCCGAGCGAGATCGCCGGGAGGCGGAGGCCGCTGCGGCCACAGCGGCGATAGGACATCGCGCCGTAGCGCTCGGGGATGGGGACGTAGAGCGAGGGAGCGAGCTCGGCGTTGAACGTCACCGATCGATTATCCCACCGGCCGGCCGACCCCCGCTGCTCGGCGCGGGGCGGCCCCGGCCGGCTCCGAGAGCAATTCTGAGGCGGCCCGTGCCGCCCCTGCCACCGCCTCTGCATAGCGCCGCTCGTGCCCGCGGAAGCGAGGCGCGGGCACGGGGACGGACACAGCGGCCGCGGGCAGGCCCCGTTCGTGGATCGCCGCGCCGACGGCGCAGATCCCCTCGGTGTGCTCTTCGCGGTCGAAGGCCACCCCCAGCGCGCGGACCTCTGCGAGCTCCGCGAACAGCGCCGGCCTGGAGGAGATCGTCCGCGGGGTCATCCGACGCAGGCGGGCGGGCAACCGCGCGGCGACCTCCCCCGGCTGCATCTCCGCCAGCAGGGCCTTCCCGTTGGCGGTGCAGTAGAGCGGGAAGCTCGCCCCCACAGCCGAGACCGCCCCGAGCCGATGGGGGGCGGCGAGCTGATCGACGAAGCGGACCGCGGCGCCGTCGGCGACGGCGAGGTCGACGGTCTCGTCGAGGCGATCGCGGAGCTCTTGCAGGACGGGACGAACGCGTCGGGGGAGCGGCGGGGGCGGCCGCGGCGAGCGCGATCACGCCGCCACCGAGGACTATCCGTCCGCCTTCACCGCTGTCGAGGAGGCCCTCCGCGGCGAGTGCGCCGACGAGGCGGTGAACGGTGGACTTGGGCAGCTCGACAGCCTCGGCGAGCTCTCCCAGGGGGAGCCCGCCGGGTGCGTGCTGCAGCGCCCGCAACACCCGCCCCGCGCGGGCAATCGCCTGGACTCCCTGTCGCTGATCTCCCGCGTCGTCTTGCATCATGGAACTGCCATCCTGTATCGTGGAACTATGGCAGACCCGTTCGATGGCAGCGTGGTCGCGCGCGGTGAGGACGGCTACGAGCGGGCGCGCCGCGCGAGCGTGTGGAACGCGATGACCCCGGGGCGCTACCCGGAGGTGATCGTCCAGGCCGGCAGCGAGGACGATGTCGTGCGTGCGGTTGCGCTCGCACGTGATCGGGGATTGCGCATCGGGGTGCGCTCGGGCGGTCACAGCTGGGCCGGAAACCACCTCCGCGACGGGGGGATGCTGCTCGAGCTCTCCGCCCTCCGTGGCGTGGAGATCGACGAGGGCGCGATGACGGCGCGCGTCCAGCCGGGCTGCCGGGGCGACGAGCTGCTCGAACTGCTCGCCCCGCGGGGCTTGTTCTTCCCCGCGGGCCACTGCCCCGGGGTCGCTCTCGGCGGCTACCTCCTCCAGGGGGGCTACGGCTGGAACGGGAGGGTCCACGGTCCGGCATGCATGAGCGTAGAGGCGGTCGACGTCGTCACCGCCGCCGGCGAGCTCGTCCGCGCCGACGCGGGCAGCGAGAGCGACCTGCTGTGGGCCGCCCGCGGCGCTGGGCCGGGCTTCTTCGGCGTCGTGACCGGGTTCCACCTCCGCCTCCAGCCCAAGCCCGCCGTGACCGCCAACGCGATCTACCTCTACCCGGTCGAGCTGCTCGAGGAGGTGTTCCGCTGGGCCCACGAGATCGGCCCGAGGATTCCGCGGGCGATGGAGCTGATGCTCCTCCTCCACCGCGACGAGAGCGGCGCGGTCGAGATCGCCGTGACCGGCCCCGTGCTCCTCGACAGCGAGGACGAGGCCCGCGAGGCGCTTGCGCTGCTCGCCGCCTGCCCTGTGGTCGACCGCGCGAAGATGGCCGTGCCCTACATGGCGGTCGAGCTCGCCGACCTGTACGCGGGGGTCCACACGACCTATCCCGACGAGCATCGCTATGCGGCGGACAACATGTGGACGGCCGCCTCCCCCGAGGCGCTCCTCCCCGGGCTGCGGCGGATCGCCGAGACGATGCCCGCCGCCCCCTCCCACATGCTGTGGATGAACTGGGGTCCCGGCGCGGGAGCCGCGCCCGCGCGGCCGGACATGGCATACAGCCTGGAGGACGACACCTACCTCGCCCTCTACGCCGTCTGGGAGGACCCCGAAGAGGACGGCGCGAACGTCGCCTGGGCGACGGAGCGGATGCGGGAGATGGAGCCGCTCGCCAGCGGAATCCAGCTCGCCGACGAGAACCTCGCTCGGCGGCCGGCGGCGTTCGTCAGCGAGGAGCACCTCGCCCGCCTCGACGCCCTCCGCACGGCCCGCGACCCGGAGGGACGCTTCCACGCGTGGATGGGTCGCCCCTCCGGGGAGGTGGCCGATGAGCGGCCATCCGCTCGCCGAGTATCTCGATCGCCCGCTCGCGCGGCCGGCGGACGAGGTGCTGGAGGCGATCGAGTGCGGACCGCTCGCGCCCGAGAGGGCGTTGGCGCGCGACGCGGTCGATCGGCTCGTGGATCCCCTTCCGGTGGAGGAGGAGACCGGCTGGTGCACGCTCCCCGACGGCGTCGGCTACGTCGCGGTCCGCACGGCGATGGCGGACGTCACGGGCGAGATGATCGACTGGTGGTTCGACTGGCACCCACGCGAGGCGATCCGCTACCGGGTCTGGCATCCGCAGGCCCACCGGGGCAACTCGCTCGAGCCCCCGGGGGCGCGGGGGGCGAAGAGCCACTGGGGCGCCGTCCACCACCCCGTCGAGGACGTCGGCCTCGGCGTCGTCCACGCCCGCATCTCGTTTCTCGCGCCCAGTGAGATGGGCTTCGCGAGCGACAGCCTCGATCTCCCCGACGTGGCCACCATCGTCTGTGGATACGCCGGCGACGATCGCCGCCGCGTGCGCCACACGCCGATGTTCCACGTGTTCCTCACCGAGGGTGACGGGGTGGTCCTGCGCAGCCGCTTCTGGCTCGGCGCCGCGATCCGCCCCTACGGCCCTCTCGGGTCCGCCGCCGCGCCCCTGCTGAACACGGGAGGCGTGCGCCGGAGGGTCCTCCCGGCGGCCCTCCCGCACGCGCTCGCGCGGCACTGCGCGGAGGAGTACGCGAACCTGGCGGCGCTCCTTCCCGAGCTCTACGCCCGCTTCGGCCCGCGCGGCTCGGGCTAGCGGCTCGGGCGGCTCGGGGCGGCGGCTCGGGCGGCAGGGCCAGCGGCGCGGGTGCGGCTCGGCCTAGCGGCTCGGGCGGCGGAGAGCGACGGGCCCGGCAGGGGCGCCGAGCGCGGGCGCGTCGGCGGTGCTCCAAGCCGCGAGCGCCCACGCCGCCGACATCAGGAGGACCGAGGGCCACGCGCCAATCGCGAGGGCGAGGACGTGGGAGAGGACGAAGGCGGCAAAGCCAACGCCCGCCAGGCGGGCTGCCGTGCGGGCGCCCTGGCGGCGGTTCCAAGCGCGTACGCACCACATCCCGCCGGCGACGAGGACGATGCCGCCGAGGGGGCGCGAGCCGGTGGAGGCGGCCACCGCGTAGCCCGCGATCAGCGTCGCGGCGGCGACGGGGGCGGTGGGAAGGGAGCGCACCGGGAACACCCTAGTCCCCGAGGAGCGCAACTCGCGCCCCGACGCCCACACGCGCGGCGTAGCATGGGCGACGTGCCCGACGAGTCCCCGGCCGACGGCGAGCCCAGCCGCCGCGAGACACACCCGCCGATGCCGCGTGACAAGCGCGGCTGGCACGTCGCACCCGCACCGGACGGCCGGGGGATGCCCGAGCAGCAGCCCACCGGGCGGCCCGCCCACCGCCGCCCGAGCTTCTGGTGGTTCGTCCTCGGGCTGATCGCGCTGAACTGGCTGTCGGTGCTCTTCTTCGCCCCCTCATCCGGTGAATCGCGAGTGACGGTCCCGTTCAGCCCGTACTTCCTCGAACGGGTGAAGGCCGACGAGGTGAGCTCGATCTCCTCGAAGGGAAATACCGTCGAAGGGACGTTCAAGAGCCAGCTCAAGTACCCGGCGAACGATGAGAAGGCGACGCCGACGAAGCTGTTCGCGACCGAGGTGCCGACGTTCTGGAACGGGAGCCAGCTCTCGGCTCTGCTCGAGGAAAAGGGCGTGCAGATCAACGCCAAGTCGACGAGCACGAGCCAGTCCTTGCTCGCCGAGCTGCTCCTCGGCTTCGGGCCGACGCTGCTGATAATCGGCCTGCTGGTCCTCGTGGGGCGGCGCGCGGCGAGGGGGGCGGGGCGATGGGGGCGCTGGGCTCCTTCGGGAGATCGCAGGCCCGGAGGGTGGACCCGGCAGAGATCCGGGTGACCTTCGACGACGTCGCCGGCATCGCCGAGGCGAAGGCCGAGCTCACCGAGATCGTCGACTTCCTCCGCAGCCCCGAGCGCTACGGGCGGCTCGGCGGGCGGATGCCCCACGGGGTGCTCCTCTCGGGCGCCCCCGGCACGGGCAAGACGCTCCTCGCGCGAGCCGTCGCCGGTGAGGCCCACGCGGCCTTCTTCTCGATCTCGGCCTCGGAGTTCATCGAGGCGATCGTCGGGGTGGGGGCCTCGCGCGTGCGAGACCTGTTCGCGAAGGCCAAGGAGGCCGCCCCCTCGATCATCTTCATCGACGAGCTCGACGCGATCGGCCGCTCCCGCCAGGGCTCGGTGTCCGTCACCGGCTCAAACGACGAGCGCGAGCAGACCCTCGACCAGATCCTCACGGAGATCGACGGTTTCGAGTCCTCGCAGGCGGTCGTCGTGCTGGCGGCGACGAACCGCCCGGACGTCCTCGACCCGGCGCTCCTCCGCGCCGGGCGCTTCGACCGGCGGGTGGCGGTCCAGCCGCCCGACCGCGCCGGGCGGAGCGCGATCCTGAGGTGCACACCCGATCGATTCCCCTCGCCCCGGACGTCGACCTCGACGCGCTCGCATCGAGCACACCCGGGATGGTGGGTGCCGATCTCGCGAACCTCGCCAACGAGGCGGCGCTGCTGGCGGCAAGGCGCGAACACGAGAAGGTCCAGATGGCGGACTTCACCGACTCGCTGGAGAAGGTCCTCCTCGGCTCGCCGCGGGGGATCGTCCTCAGCGCGCCCGACCGCGAGCGGACCGCCTACCACGAGTCCGGCCACGCGCTCGTGGGAATGCTCACCCCGGGGCCGACCCGGTGCGGAAGATCTCGATCATCCCCCGGGGGATGGCTCTCGGGGTGACGCTCTCCACGCCCGACAGCGATCGCGTGAGCTACTCGCTCGAGGAGCTCCAGGCGAAGATCGACGTCGCGCTCGGGGGACGGGTCGCCGAGGAGGTCGTCTACGGCACGATCACCACCGGGGCGGAGTCCGACATCCAGCAGCTCACGCTGATCGCACGCCAAATGGTGGGCCGCTGGGGGATGAGCGACGCGGTCGGACCCGTCGCGGTGATCCCCGCCGAAGGGCAGGGACCGCTCCTCCCCGGCGCCAGCGAGACCTCCGAGGAGACCCAGCGGCTGATCGACGCCGAGGTGCGCAAGCTCGTCGAGCAGGCCCACGAGGGCGTGACGAGGCTCCTGGAGGAGCATCGCGAGCAGCTCGAGAGCCTCGCCCGAGCCCTCCTCGAGGCCGAGACGCTGGACTCGCCCGAGGCCTATGCAGCGGCCGGGGTCGCGCTCCCCGCGGGGCGAGCCGGCCGAGGCGCTCGCCTGAGCGGGCCGCCGATAGCGGCGGCTAGAGTGGGCGCGAGATCGCCCAGATGTCACTGGAGGTGAACACGTGCGGGTCGTCGTGATGCGTCAGACCGGGGGACCCGAGGTGCTGAGCCTAGAGGAGGGCGAGCGGCCCGAGCCGAAGGACGGCGAGGTGCTCGTGCGTGTGCGCGCGATCGGGATCAACCCGATCGAGTGGAAGTTCCGCCGGGGGATGATCCCGAAGCAGCTTCCGGCGGTTCTCGGCTCCGACGTCTCCGGGACCGTCGAGGTCTCACGCTCGGACGCCTTCGCCCCCGGAGAGGAGGTCTTCGGCTTCGTCTCCAGCGGCGCCTACGCTGAGTATGCGACCGCCCCCGCGGCGATGCTTGCGCGGCGTCCCCCCGCTGTCAGCGACGTGCAGGCTGCGGCGCTCCCCGTCGCCGGGCTCACCGCCTGGCAGGCCCTGTTCGACCGCGGCGGGCTCGCCGACGGCCAGAGCGTCCTCATCGCCGGGGCCGCGGGCGGGGTCGGGCACCTCGCCGTGCAGCTCGCCAGGCACGCCGGCGCGAGGGTCATCGGGACAGGCTCCCAACGCAACCGTGAGTACCTGCTGGACCTCGGCGCCGATCGCTTCATCGACTACACCACCGCGGACGTCGCCAGCGAGGCGGGAGAGGTCGATCCTCGTCTTCGACACCGTCGGCGGGGACACCACCGCCGGGCTGCTCGCCGCCGTGAGGGACGGTGGGGCGCTCGTGACGATCGCCGGCGGCCCTCCCGACGGCGCGAGCGACCGCGGCGTGCGAGCCGAGCAGCTGAGCATGAGCCCGAACGCGGGCCAGCTGGCGGAGGTCGCCGGGCTGCTCGCAGACGGGATCATCCGTGTGGAGATCGCCGAGGTGCTCCCCCTCGCCGAGGTCGGCCGTGCGCACGAGCTGAGCGAGTCGGGCCACACCCGCGGCAAGCTCGTCCTGACGGTCGCCTAGGCCCGCGCGGGCGGGCTACCGCGTCCCCGCGGGGAGCGGCGCCGGGACCGTCGGCGAGCCCATCCGGCGGACCACTCCGAGGGCGACGACGGCGACGAGCAGGCAGCTGAGGCCGCCGACGGCGAGGCCGGAGCGAGGGCCGTGGGCGCTCATCACAGCCGACGATCGGGCCGCCGATCGGCGTGGAGCCCTGGAAGGCGACGAACCAGAACGCCATCACGCGGCCGCGCATCTCCGGCGTCTGCGCGCGAGCTGCAGGGTGGTGTTGCCGATCGACATGAAGGCGATGCTGCACGCCCGCCAGCGCGAGCGCGAGCAACTCAACCGCCAGGCTGGGCGCGACGCGGCGAGCGCAGCGAGACGCCGAAGCGCGGCAGCCAGCGTGACCAGCGGGCGCAGCCCGGTCTTGCCCCGTTCGGCAACGAACAGCGCCGCCGACGACCGACCCGACCGCCATCGCCGCGAGTCATGAAGCCGTAATCCGCTCGGCCCCGGCGTGCAGCGCCTGGCGGCCATGTACCGGCAGCGACACCTGGAATTCGTAGCCGAGCGGCCGACCAGCGAACATCATCAGCAGCGGGATCAGGAGACTCGCGGGTGCGGCGCGATGTAGCGCAGCCCCTCACGCAGCTGGCCGCCGGCACGCGGCGCCGGGCTTGGTGGGGTTGAGCTTCGCCTTGTCCAGGCGGATGCAGCGAACTGACCACGGCGACGAAGCTCGCCGCGTTGATCAGGAAGCACCAGCCCTCCCCGACCCAGGCGATGAGCAGACCGGCTATCGCCGGCCCGACGGTGCGCGCGACATTGACGGCTGCACCGAGTTGAGGCTGACGGCGTTGCGCAGATGCTCCGGGCCGACGAGCTCGAGCATGAACGACTGGCGCGCGGGGTTCTCGAAGGCGTTGTTGAGCCCGAGCAGCAGTGCGAGCACGCCGATCTCCCACAGGCGCACCGCCCCGCTGATCGTGAGCAAGCCCAGGACCAGCGCCTGAACGCCCATCGCGCTCTGCAGCATGATCATCAGTGCGGCGCTTGTCGACGCGGTCAGCGACGACGCCGCCGTAGGGGCCGAGCAGCAGCACCGGGAGCGTCTGCAGCGCGACGATCACGCCCAGCTTCGGTCGCCGAACCGGTGAGGCTGACAGCACCAGCCAGGCCTGCGCCGCCATCTGCATCCAGGTGCCGACGAGCGAGACCGACTGGCCGCGCAGGTAGCGCCTGAAGTTCGGCACGGCGAGAGCGGCGAACGTGACCCGGCCCGCGCCCCGGAGCCTCGTCACGGGCGAACCCCCGACAGCCTCTCGGCAAGCTCCTCGAGCACCGGGAGCGCCTCCCAGAGAGCCTCGCGCTGGCGCTCGCTCGAGCGACTCGACGTGCCCCGCCAGGGCGCGCGTGCGCTCGCGGTGGATACGCTCGCGCATCCGCCGTCCCGTCGCCGTCGCCGCGACGCGCGCCGCGCGCCGGTCGGCCGGGTCCGGGGAGCGACGCACGAGTCCGGAGTCGCTCAGCTGGGCGACGATCCGCGAGAGCATCGTCGGGTTCAGGCTTTCGATGTCCGCCAGCTGGGAGAGGCCGAGCGGCCCGAGGCGGACGATCGTGAATAGGACGGAGATCTGCGAGGGGGTGAGCCCCGAGCCGGCCACAGTCGGGCGCAAGCGGCGCGAGAGCCGCCCGATGACGGCGCGCAGACGAGCGGTCGGATCGGGATCCTTGGAGCGCACGTCCCGCACCTTCTCCAACGTGCCCCGAAGCTCGATCGTCGCCGTCATGTCGCTCCCCAATTGATTGCTTGCCAGCAAGCATTATAGAGGATCGCACGAGCGGCTAGGCTCGCCGAGTGAGCGCGTTCGTCACCGCCGGAGCGGGCTTCCTACTGGCCGTCCTCTGGTTCGACCTGATGTTCGACATCCAGGTGGTGGGCCACGGCGAGGCGGAGCTCCCGGAGAAGGTGCTTGCCTCGATCGGCCGCTACTACGCGCGCGTGACGTCGGCTGCGAGGCCGATGAACAAGCTGATCGCGACCGTGATGCTCGGGACGCTGGCGGCGATCATCGTGGAGATCGCGAGGGGGAGCGTGGACGCCTGGGTCGGCTGGGCCTCGCTCGCGCTCGCCGCCGTCCCGATCGGGCTCGCCGGGGCGCGCGTGGTGCCGCGGGCGGTTCGCCTCGGACGCCGCCTGGACAGCCCGCTCGATCAGAGCGCGCTGGCCCGCTCGATCTTCCGCGAGCACTGCGTCTGCTTCGCCTCGATCGCCGTGGTGCTCGTCGTGCAGCTGGCCTTCGCCTGAGAACGGGACCGACGGCCTCTGAGGGTCCTATCCTCCAGGAATGGCGGTTGCCGCCCATCGCGACTCTGCGGCCTCGGAGCACCGCATGCGGCGCACGATGCTCGGTGTCGGCATCGTGCTGCTCGCGGCGCTCGTGCTCGTTGCGATCGCAGCGGTGACCCTGTCCGGGGTGAGCCTCACGAGCGACGCCTCGGCGCTCGCCCACGTCGACGTCCAGCCGCTGGGGGGGACGATCGAGCACATCGAAGCCTTCGGCCCCGCGGGGAAGAGCGTCCCGCTCGCCATCAGCGCCGGCCACATCACCCCGCTGCGGCGGCTCGCCCCCGGCGAGGCGGTGTCGGTCGACGTCAGGGTTCGCCGCCCGGGATGGATCGGGTGGGCGCTGGGGAAGGAAGACAGCGTGCACCTGACGGTGCACGCACCGGTCGCCGAAGTCAGCCAGCGCTACCTGACGCTGTCGCCGCGGTCCGCCGTGGAGGTGAGCTTCAGCGAGCCGGTGAGTGCCGTCGCCTACGGCAGCGGCGGCCACCTGGCCCAGCACGATCTCGCCGCCCGCCGGAGCTCGGTCTCGCTCGGCCATCAGGCGGCGACGGGGACGCTCGAGGTGGCCGCGGCTGCCCGTCCCTGGGAGACGGTCGGCGCGCCAACCCGCGTGAGCTGGTTCCCGCCGTCGAGCTCGCCGGTGATGGCCTCGATCCCGGCGGCGGGCAGCTCGATCGCGCCCGCCGGGGCGATCTATCTGAGCTTCTCCAAGACCGTTGAAGAAGCGCTCGGGTCCTCGCGACCCTCCCTCTACCCCAGCACCCCAGGTCGATGGGTGGAACCCGACAGCCACACGCTCGAGTTCGTCCCCTCGGGCTACGGGGCGCCGCTCGGATCCCAGTTGCAGATGCATCTCCCCCATGGCGTCGCCGTCACCAGCTCGACCGGCGGGCTGCGAAAGACGAGCGAGATCGAATGGACGATTCCCCCCGGCTCGACCCTCCGCCTGCAGCAGCTCCTGGCCGAGACGGGCTACCTGCCCGTCGACTGGCATCCGAGCGGCGGCCACGTTGCAAGAACGCCCGCGGCCCAGGTCCAGGCGGCCGTCGCGCCGCCGAGCGGGAGCTTCTCCTGGCGCTACGGGAACACGCCCCATCAGCTCCAGGCGCTCTGGAGCCCGGGGCAGTGGAACCTCGTCACGAAGGGTGCGGTGATGAAGTTCGAGAACAACGACGGCCTCACCGTCGATGGCGTCGCAGGGCCGTCGGTGTGGCGCGCGCTGCTCTCCTACGTCCTCGCCGGGAAGCGGTTCAAGGAAAGCTACAGCTACGTCTACGTCCACCGCGAAGTGCCCGAGGTGATGACGCTGTGGTCGGCCGGGAGAACCATCTTGAGCTCGCCTGCCAACACCGGCATCGCCGGCGCCGAAACCGAACTCGGGACCTTCCCCGTGTTCGAGCACATCCCCGAAGGGACGATGAGCGGGACCAACCCGGACGGCTCCCACTACGAAGACCCGGGCATCAAGTGGATCAGCTATTTCAACGGGGGAGATGCCCTCCACAACTTCGATCGCGCGTCCTTCGGCACGCCCCAGAGCCTCGGCTGCGTCGAGCTCCCGCTGGCGGCTTCGGCCGAGATTTGGCCGTACACGCCGATCGGGACGCTCGTCACGATCGAAGCTTAAGTCCGGCGAGGGCTAGGAGCCGGAGGAGGCGGCGGCGAGGGCGGCGAGGTGTTCGCGCAGCCCGATCCCGTATTCCGTCGGATCGCCTTCGTAGTCCGTGATCAGCGCGGGGCCTTCGCTGCAGTTCCAGTCCGAGGGAGGCCCGGTGGAGTCCCAGGTCCAGCCGAGATAGGAGACCCCGTGGGCGTCCGCCCAGGACATGTAGCGATCGATGTAACCGTCGCTGCAGCCGCTCTCGCCCATCTCGCCGGTGATCACCGGCACTTTCTTCGCCAGCGGCGCGATCGTCGAGTTCCAGCACGATTCGCTGTTGCAGCCGGAGAAGTTGTAGGTGTGGAAGCTCACCGCGAGCTGACCGTCGGGATCGGTCGGCTCGTGGGTGGCCCATTCGCTCTCGTCGCTGGAGTACTGGAGCCCGCCGAGCATGATCACCTGCGTCGCCTTCACCGAGCGGACGGCGTTCACGAGCGACTGCATCCCCGCCGTCTCGTAGGTGACGTCGGTGCCGGAGTCGTCGTAGGTGGTCGAGCAGCCTTCCAGCCAGCACGACCAGGAGGAGATGTAGGGCTCGTTGAAGAGATCGAAGACGACGCCGTGGTTGCCGTGGAAGGCCCGTGCCACCGAGGCCCAGAACGCCGGGGCGTGGTCGGCGTCGGCCATCGGCCACTGGCTGGCCGCCAGGTAGCCCCCGGGCGCGGCCCAGTGCAGGTCGAGGATGGGGATCAGCCCATGGAGCTGGAGGGTGTGGACGAAGCGTTTGATCGCGTTCCGGTACCGCGTCCCGGAGACCGCTTCGGAGACGCCATTGATCCCCAGCCAGCAGTCCTCGTTGAGCGGCACGCGCACGGCGTCGATGTGCCAGGCCGCCATCGCCGCGACTGACTTCGGGGTGACGGGCCCGTCGAAGATTTGCGAGCCGCCGAGGCACATGTACTCGGCGCCGGAGCGATCGACGCCGAGCAGGCGGATGGGTTCATGCTGGGCGTTCACCAGCTCCTGGCCGCTGACGGCCACATAAGGAAGGGTCGCCTTCGCCGGCCGTGCCCGCGCGCGTGCGTGGGCCACGCCCGGCGACAGCGCCAGCGCGATAAGCGAGAGCGAGAGCGTCGAGCGCGCAGCAGGGAAGAGCTTCGCGATCACCAAGGAGGGCTGAAGCTAACACGCCCCAGCGGCGCGGGGGCGTCTCTGGACGTCCGTTCGAGCCGCTCTCAGCCCGGCGGGCTCGACGATCGAGCGGACCTGGTCGATTCCTGACGCGGTCGCGAGCGTCCGCCCGCGGGAGCGACCCGCGGGCGGAGCTCGATCGCCTAGATGGCGGCCTCGACCAGCTTGGTGAACTCTTCCTGGCCTTTGACGTTCGGGTGGTAGCTTTCAGACAGCGGGTCCGATTGGCCGTTGAGCCATTCTTCGGACGCGCACACCGCGTGCGATTCGAACGCGCTCGTCGGGTTGACGAACGAGAATTTCATCGCTTCCGCGCGGCCCTTGATGACGGCGTCGAGTTTTTCCGCCGTTTCGTTCATTTTCTTCTCGTTCCCCGAGGTGAGGAAGTTGACGTTGCAGGTCTTGCCTTCCTTGGTGAACAGCTTGGGGTAACCGAGCACGATCACCTGCGCCGCGGTCGCCTTGGCGCGGATGTCCTTGTAGGTCATTTCCAGCAGTCCCGGCAGCTTTTTCGCGATGAATTCGTTCGCTTCGCCGATCGCGCTTCCGCAGGTGAAGTAATAGAGGGCGCAGTTGATGATCACGTTGCTGAAGCCGGCGTCGTTGCCGCCGATCGTGATCGTCACGAGAGTCGTGCTGCTGCTCAGCGTGCCGAGCTGTTTTTCGTTGACTTCCGGTGTCTTCGCGCCGCTGCACGCCTGGAAGCTGAGCGTGTATCCCTTCGCCGCGGCGATCTTCGGCCCGTAAGCATCCGGACTGCGATCGCATTCGCCCGATTCTTCGTAGAAGACGCGGGTGCCCACGCCGGAGGAGTAGGAGTCTCCGAGCGCGACGTACTGCGAGGCCGCCGCTGCAGAGGCCACCGGCACGAGCAGCCCGCCTGCGAACGCGAGCAGCGCGAGGCTGCGATTTCTCTTCCCCATGTCCGATCTCTCCCCTTCCTTGTGTGCCGCCCGGGGCCCCTCATCGATGACGTCCGTGTGCGCGCCGGGCGCTGAGCGCCCAACCTAACCGCCGCGGATCCGCGCCGTCAAGGCCGCCCGGCGGCGCCCGCCTGATCGAACTGGAGGTCTTCCCACTCGCCGCAGCGGCGGTAGCCCACGGCGGCGTAGATCATTTTGACGGCGGTCGCCCCGGTGGCCCTCGGGCCGGCCGACGCCCTCGCCTCAGCTGCCCGCGAGCGCCTTCAGCACGACCATCGCGGCGTTCCGTCCCGGGATGCCGCTCACCCCGCCGCCGCGCCGCGCGCCCGCTCCGCAGAGGAGGACGGAGGGCTCGTCCGTCTCCACACCCCACCGCCCCACCTCCTCATCCGCCTCCGCGAACGGCCAGGAGAGGTCACGGTGGAAGATGTGACCTCCCGGCATCCTCAGCTCCCCCTCGACGTCCTGGGGGACGTGGACCTCCAGGCAGGGCTCACCGTCCGGTCCCTCGAGCAGGCAGTCCTCGATCGGCTCTGCGAGTACGCCGTCGAGCGAGCGGAGCGTCGCCCGGAGCGCCCGCTCGCGGGCGCCGTCGAGATCCTCGGAGAAGATTCCGCGCCGGGGTCTGGAGGGCGAAGACGGTCAGCGCCTGCACGCCCGCGCGCCGCAGCTCGGGAGCGAGGATGCTCGGGTCGGTGAGCGAATGGGAGTACGTCTCGCAGGGAACCGGCTCGGGTAGCGATGCGGCGGCGCCCAGCGCGTGTGCCTCGTCGAGCTGAGAGGCGAGCTCGTTGACGTGGAAGGTGCCCGCGAAGGCACGCTCGGGCGCGATCTCCGGGTCTCGCAGGCGGGGCAGGCGACGAAGGAGCATGTTCAGCTTCACCTGTGCCCCCTCCGGGGGGGCTTCTCCTGCGGGAGCCACGGCGAGCAGGCGGGAGAGCTCGCGCGGGGCGGCGTTCACGAGCACCCATCGCGCCGACGCCGACCGCTCGCCCGCCGCGTCCCGGTAGCTCACCGAGGCGCCCGTCGGGGATGGCTCGATCGCGGTCACCTCGCTCCCGCTGCGAAGCTCGGCCCCGGCGCCCGCCGCCGCCCGGGAGAGCGCGTCGGTGACCGCACCCATGCCACCCACCGGGACGCGCCAGTCGCCCGTCCCCCCGCCGATCACGTGGTAGAGGAAGCAGCGGTTCTGCACGAGATCGGCCTGGCCGGCGCGGGCGAAGGTTCCGATCAGGGCGTCCGTGAGCACCACCCCGGCGACGAGATCGTCGCCAAAGGAGGCCGCGACCGTCTCGGCGAGGGGCCGCTCGAAGATCGCCTCCCAGGCACGATCGTCGGCGATCAGCGCGCGCATCTGCTCGCGGCTGCGGAGTGGCTCGGTGAGCGTCGGGAAGACCACCTCGGCGACGCGGCGGATGCTTTCGTGGAAGCGCTCCCAGCGCTCGTGTTCGCCCTCCTCGCCGGTCACCGCCAGGAACGAGCGGGCCGTCGCGAGCGGGTCGCCGCCGTCGACGAGCAGGCCGCGACGCCCGCCGGCGCGCGGGTCGGGGGTGTAGGAGGAGATCCGGCGGGTGCGCAGCCGCAGGGGAAGGGCGAGCTCGCGGACGATGAGCTCGGGGAGGAGGCTGACGAGATAGGCATAGCGGGACAGCCGTGCGGGGACCCCCGGGAACACCTCCGCGGAGACGGCCGCGCCGCCGAGGACGGGACGCCGCTCGAGGAGCAGGCAGCTTCGCCCGCCGCGGGCGAGATAGGCCGCGGCGACGAGCCCGTTGTGGCCGCCTCCGACGACGACCACGTCGTAGCTGCCCCGTCCGCCGCCCACGGGCGCGAGTATCGCAGCGCGACGAGGTAGCGAGCGCGCGGTGGAGTCGCGACGAGCGTAGTGTTGTGAGACCACCACGCACGAGGAGGAGGAGAGGATGGCCACGATCGAGAATCGCCCCGCGGGGCTCGCCGATGACGCCGCCGCGACGGCCGAGCTGGAGGAGATCGTGGCCCGCCAGCGCGCCGCCTTCGTCGCCGACCCCTACCCCTCCCTGGGGGAGCGGCTGGAGTTGTTGGGCGCGCTCGCAGCGATGATGATGACCCACCGCGTCGAGGTCCAGGAGGCGCTCAGCAGCGACTTCGGCGTCCACCCCCCGCTGGCCTCCGACCTGATCGAAGTGCTCGGCCCGGCCGGCCGCGCCGCCTATGCCGCAGAACAGCTCGAGGGCTGGATGGCGGACGAGCAGCGTCCGGCCGATCCCGCCCTCTACGGCTCCGGGCGGGCGTTCGTGCGGCCTCAGCCGAAGGGGGTGGTCGGGAACATCGTCCCCTGGAACTTCCCCTTCGACCTCTCCGTCGGACCGCTCATCGAGATGCTCGCCGCGGGCAACCGCGTGGTGATCAAGCCGTCTGAGTACACGCCCGCGTGCGGCGAGCTGCTCCGCGAGATGGTTCGTGGGACCTTCGACGGGGACCGCGTCGATGTCGTCACCGGCGGGCTCGAGCTCGCGCGCGCCTTCACCCGCGTTCGCTGGGATCACCTCCTCTACACGGGCAGCCCCGCGATCGGCCGCGAGATCGCACGGGCGGCCGCCGAGCAACTCGTGCCCGTGACGCTCGAGCTGGGGGGGAAGTGCCCGGCGATCCTCACCGAGGACGGAGTGAACGCCGAGACGGTCACGCAGCTGCTGGGGACGAAGGCGATCAAGAACGGGCAGATGTGCATCTCCGTCGACTACTGCCTCGTGCCGAGGGACCGCATCGAGGAGTTCGCGAGCCTCGCCGCCGACCATGCGAGCGGATCGATGCCGGGGTACTCCCGTTCGGGCGGCTGCACGGGGATCATCTCCACGCGCCACCTCGAACGGATCGAGCAGCTGCTCGAGGATGCTCGTTCGCGGGGCTGCGACGTCCGCCCGCTGGAGCAGCCGGGGGACGTCGACCCGCAGGCGCGCCAGCTGCCGATAACGCTCGTGATCGATCCTCCCGAGGACCTCCCGCTGATGCAGGAGGAGATCTTCGGGCCGATCCTCCCCGTGAAGGCCTACGACGGGCTCGACGAGGCGATCGACCACGTCAACGCCGGGGAGCGTCCGCTGGCGCTGTACGTGTTCGCCCGCGACGAGGAGGTCGCAGGTGACGTTCTCCGACGGACGACATCGGGCGGGGCCTGCGTGAACTGCGCGGCCGTCCACGGCGCGCTCCCCTCCCTGCCCTTCGGGGGCATCGGGCAGAGCGGCTCGGGCAGGCACCACGGCCACGAGGGCTTCCGCGAGTTCTCCAACCTGCGCGGCGTGTTCATTCGCGGCGAGGACGATCTGATCCAGGCCTTCTCGCCCCCCTACGGAGCGGCCGCGCAGGCGGTCGTCGACGGGGCCTTCTCCGCGGCGGGCTGAGTCGCGCGCGGCGCGTTCGAGGACAACGTCCAGTCCTACACCACGGTCGAGCCCGCGATCGACCTCACGGCGAGCTCGATGCTCGCCTTCGCCTGGGGCGCGACCGGCGCGCCCGCCGCGTTGCCGTGAGCGCAGGAGCGAGCGCGGCCGTGGGTCAGGTCGAGCTGATCAGGATTCTCAAGCAGGTCGCCGACGCTCTGATTGCGAGCGACCGCTTCGGGAAGGGGTAGGTCGGGGTGGACGACGTAGCTGTTGCGACGGCCGACCCGTTCCCGCGTGATGTACCCGGCCTCGGAGAGCTCCGCGACGATGCGATGGGCAGCGCGTTCGGTGATGCCCACCCGGTCGCTGATGTCGCGCAGCCGGACGCTCGTCTGCGCGGCGATGCACACGAGAACCTGGGCGTGGTTCGTCAGGAAGGTCCAGTGTCGTGCACCGTTCTCGTCGGGGACCATTTCTTTAGACTAACATTTCTAGATTCTTATTTCATGTCATCACTGTCGGCAACGGCGGTGGGACGACCCGGGGCCTCGCAGACAAAGAAGATGAAGCGCGGTTCGGTCGTCAGGCTGTCCCACGCCGCGGGATCGAGCTCGCGTACCACCGGCTCGGGCTGCGGCTCGGTCAGGGCCTCCAGCGTGAACCCCGCCTCCCGGATCGCCTCGGTCATCGCGCCGAGGGGGCGATGCCAGAAGCGCATCTCGGCAACGCTGTCGCCCGTTTGCCACCGCTCGCCGAGCTCATACGTGGCGAAGTAGTCGCTCCCGCCCGCGAGGATGTGGTCCATGAAGGGGTGGTGTGTGGAGATGATCAACCGCCCACCCCCCACGAGCACGCGGCGGAACTCGTCCAGCGTGGGGCCCCAGTCCCGGAGGTAGTGCAGCACCAGCGACGCGACCACCACATCGAACGTGGCGTCGGCAAAGGGGAGCCGCTCGCACAGATCGGCCCGCTGCAGGCGCGCCGACGCTCCCAGGCGTTCGCTCGCGATCGCCAGCAGACGCGCGCTGCTGTCCACGCCGGTCACCTCGGCGCGGCGCTCGAGGAGAGCCGCTGCAAGCGCTCCGGCGCCGCAACCTGCATCGAGCACGCGCCGCCCCCTGACATCGCCCACCAGGGCCAACATCGCCGGCCGCTCGTAGCGGGCGTTCCAGGCGTTGCTCTCGTTGCTCTCGGCGTACGCCTCGGCGAACCCGTCGTAGGGGTTCTCCCCGCGCTCGCTCACGACCTCCATGTTCGCAACTCCGGGGCCGCCTCGATCGCAGGGCTTCTTACGGGAGCGTGCCGAGCCCGTCGTTCGGGTCGAGCTGCGCGATGAAGCATCCACCTAGAGGAGCTCTGCGAGGCGCCGGGCCGCCTTGGCGGCGCCGTCGACCTCGACGTCGCGGTAGTCGACGTCGCGGCCAACCTCCTCCGCGATCGCCGCCGCGATCAGATCCGGCGGCGAGTCCTCGAAGTCCATGCGGCGACCGGCCCCGTAGCGTTCGAGCCGATGGCGGACGTGGAAGTTCTGCTCGAAGTGATGGCGCAGCGGGAAGTACAGAAACGGCCGCTTCTGCGCCGTCAGCTCCATTGAGGTGGTCAGACCGCCCTGCACCACCGCCAGGTCGCAGCCGGCCAAGTGTCTATAGAGATTGTGCACATAGGGGACGACCTCGAGCCCAGCGTGGGAGGGAAGTGACCGGGGGTCGATGCGTGGGCCCGCGACGACGATCATGCGCAGCTCGGGGACCCGTTCCTTGGCCTGCGGGAAGGCGGCGATGACCCGTCGCAGCAAATGGGCGCCGACGCCTGACCCGCCCACGGTGACGATGCAGACACGCTCGTCGTCGGCGTAGCCGAGCTCGGCGCGCAGCTTCGTGCGCTCGCCGAGATCCGCCGGGTCAAAGCCGGTGACGTAGCCGGTGAAGTCGAAGTTGCGCTCGGTCCACTCACGAATCATCGGCAGCTCTGGGCCGAGCCGCTCGGGGATGATGTCGTCCGCGTTACCCACGAACAGGGCCAGGTCGCGGACCTCGGGGTGATTGGCGACGTGGTCAACCATGTCCGCGTTGTAGTCGGCGGTCAGGAAGCGCTCACGCTCGTCCCCGTCATCCATCGGCAGGAAGCCGACGAAGTCGGTCAGCCATGCGAATGGGACCCGCTTCTCACGGGGGTTCTCATGCAGGTAGTAGTCCAGCTCCCACGCCTCATCCCCGATCCAGAGGTCATAGCGCTGATCGCGTACGACATCGTGGAAGAGCATGAAGTTGGCGGCCAGGATCTCGTCCATCCGGCGCAGCGCCTGGAAGCAGTGCAGGTCGTGCTCTGCGGACTCCGACTCGATGTGACGGGACTCACTGGCCAGGTGCTCGCTCGCCGGGTGGATGCGCTCGCCCTCGGCCCGAAGCACGCGGGTGACCGGGTCCTGGGCGAGCCAGTCGATCTCGAGATCGGGGTTCAGGCGGCGGAGCTCACGGGCGATCGCGACGTCGCGTTGGGCATGGCCCAGCCCGATCGGCGAGGAAACAAAGAGAGCGCGGGGACGTCCATCCGCCCGGAAGACGGTGGGCTCTCGCGGCGTGTGGGTCCGTCCGAAGGCTCCCTCGGCGAAGTCACGCAACGCAAGGTTGACCTGGACGGGCTTGCGGGCGTGTGGGAAATGGCCGGCACCGTTGACGACCTCGAGCTTCCCGCCGCTGAGGCGGGCCAGCGCGCGGCCGTCCCGCGGCGGGGTGATCCCGTCGCGATCGCCGTGAAGCACCAGAAGCGGGCAGTCCACGTTCCGCGCCAGCTCCCGCAGGGTGCGGCGATCGCGCAGCCACTCGCCTTGCGCGGTCGCGATCAGCGTCGCGGGGTCGGTGTCGAGCGCCCACCCCACCCCGTCTTCGATCGCCTTGCTCGAATGCGGCTCGGGAAGGCATCTCGAGATGAACCACGTGACGAACTCCCGGTAGTCGCGCATCCAATGAACCGCGTTCATGCGGCCCCACCAGCGGTAGACGGGTGCGGGCCGCGCGAACCTGGAGGCGAGCCGCGGGTGCAGCAGCAGGGACCAATGCGAGGGCGTGTAGGGGAACATCGGGCCGATGAACGCCGCCCCCGGGACGCGATCGGGGGCGAGCCGCACCATCTCGAGCAGGTACTGTGCGCCGCGCGAGAGGCTCACCATCACCGCCCGCTCAGTGCCACTCGCGTCCATCACGGCAAGGCAGTCGCGGGCGAACTCCGTCGGCCCGTAGCGCTGTGGGTCGCGGCAGCGATCCGAGCGGCCGTTGCCGAGCCCGTCCATGGTGAGCACGCGGAAGTGGCGCGCGAAGTAGGGGATCTGCATCTTCCAGTGGCGGGAGTGGACGAGCGACCACGTCGGGATCAGGAAGACGGTCTCCTCGGCCTCGCCGTAGACCTCGTAGAAGAGCCGCTGCCGTCGCGCTCGATGAAGGCCTCGGCGTCGGGGTAGCAGGCGCGGCTCTGCTCCGGCGCTCCGCGGAGTGGTCCGTGGTGAGCTGCAGCGGTTCGTCCTCGTTTCGGTTGTCATCTTGCTTGCCTTCGTCAGAGGAGCTCGGCAATGAGCCGCGCCGCGTTGGCGGCGCCGTCGATCTCCACGTCGCGGTAGTCGACCTGGCGGCCGATCTCCTGCGCGATCGCCGCCGCGATCGCGTCCGGCGCGGAGTCCTCGAACTCCATCCGCCGGCCGGCGCCGTAGCGCTCGAGGCGGTGGTGCACATGCAGGTTCTGCTCGAAGTGGTTGCGCAGCGGGAAGTAGATGAACGGCCGGCGGTTTGCGGTCAGCTCCATCGCCGTCGTGAGCCCGCCCTGCACGATCGCGAGGTCGCACGCGGCCAGGTGCCGGTGCAGATCGGATACGAACGGCCGGAGCTCGAGTCCGTCCGGCGCCAGGCAGCGTCGCGGGGTCGATCCGCGGGCCGGCGACGACGATCATCCGCAGCCCCGGGACGAGCCGCTTCGCCTCCGGGAAGCTGTCGATCACGCGTCGCAGCAGCGGCGTGCCGACGCCCGAGCCGCCGACCGTCACGATGCACACCTGCTCGTCGGGGCCGTATCCGAGCTCGGTTCGCAGCGCGCGACGGTCGCTGAGATCCGCCGGGTCAAAGCCGGTGACGTAGCCGGAGAAGCTGTAGTGCTGCTCGGTCCACTCGCGGATCGAAGGCAGCGAAGGCCCGAACGTGTCGGGGACGATGTCGTCGGGGTCGCCGACGAAGATCGAACGGTCGCGCACGCGCGGGTAGCGCGCGATCTGCTCGATCATCTCGGCGTTGTAGTCGGCGGTCAGGGCCGCCTCGCGCGCGCCGCCGTCGGGCATCGGCAGCCACCCGACGAAGTCGGTCAGCCACGCGTAGGCGGCCGACTTCAGCTCCGGGTTCTCGTGCAGGAAGTAGTCGAGCTCCCACGCCTCGTCGCCGATCCACAGGTCGTACTGCTGCTCGCGCACGACATCGTGAAAGACCATGAAGTTCGCGAGCAGGATCTCGTCCATCCGTCGGAACGCCTGGAAGCAGGGCAACTCGTGCCCGGTCGCCTCGGACTGCATGTGGGCGGACTCGCCGGCGAGCTCCGCGCTCGCGGGATGGATGCGCTCGCCGCGCGCCTCGAGCACAGCTGTGACGGGATGCTGAGCGAGCCAGTCGATCTGCGAGATCCGGGTGCAGCCTGCGCAGCTCGTCGGCGATCGCGACATCGCGCCGGGCGTGGCCAAGTCCGATCGGCGAGGAGATGTACAGCGCCCGTTTGGCTCGTGAGGCGCTCCGGCGCCAGTGGCGCGGCGGCGCGGGCGGGCACAGGAAGTCGCGCAGCAGCAGGTTGACCTTGACCGGATCGCGTCCGGTCGGCATGTGCCCGGCGTCCAGCAGCGTGACCAGCTCGGCCGCGCAGTCGCCTCCGCCAGCGCCTGCGCCCTGCGCGTGCGGTCGCACCAGGTCCAGATCGCCGTGGATCACGAGCGTCGGGCAGGTGATCCGCGCGCACGTGTCGCGGATCGGCTCGCGCGTGGGAAGCCCGAGCCCTCGCGTGGTGTCCGCGAGCACCTCCGGGTCCGTATCGAGCGCCCAGCCGACGGCGTCCTCGATCTGCTTGCTCGAGTGCGGCTCGTTGCAGCACTTCTCAAAGAAGAACTCGAGGAAGTCGCGGTAGTCCTTGCGCCAGTAGTGGCTGTTGTACTTCGCCCACCCCTCGTCGGTGTCGAGCGGCTCGTCGAACGCGTGCGCCTCACGCTCCGGATGGCTGGGCGCAAGCGCGAGCGCGGGCCCGATGAAGACCGCCGCGTCGACACGCTCGGGGTGCTCCGCGGCGAGGATCGTGGCCCACCGCGCGCCGCAGGACAGAGCCACGAGGCTCGCGTGCTCGGTCGCCGGTCGCGTCCATCACCGCGAGCGTGTCCAGCGCGAACTCGTCGGGGTGATAGGCCGCGGCGCCGGCTGGGCGGTCCGAGCGGCCGTTGCCGCGTCCGTCGAACGTGATCACCCGGCAGTGGCGTGCCAGGTAGGAGATCTGGGCCTTCCAGAAGCGGGAGTGGACGATCGACCAGGTCGGCAGCAGCAGCACCGTCGGCTCGCCCTCGCCGTAGACCTCGTAGAACACGCGCACGCCGTCGCGCTCGATGTAGCCCTCGTGGTCGGGGTAGCGAGCACGGCTCTGCTCCGGCGCACCGCGGACCGCTTGCGCGTCAAGCGGCTGGATCCCGTGCTGGTATGGGTTGCCATTTGAGTCCCTCTCTACAAGATTCAGTGTTTTTGGCGTTTAGTCAACGCGACGACCCTGCTGCGGGTCGCCGCGTTGCTGTTTCTGCGCGCTCCTACGCCTTCAGCTCGTAGAGCACCGAGAACGGGTCCTCGATGGGTAGCTTGCGGAAGTGCGTGAAACCGGCCGCGTAGGCGAGCTCGCGCGCCTTGTCCTCGCCCATGCATGCACCTATGCCCGCGCCGCCGTGGGCGAGCGAGGTGGTCATGCAGTAGAGGGTGCTGACGTTGTAGAGGAGCTTGCCGAGCGGGTTGCGGTTCTCCTCCACCTCGCCGGAGGCGTTCATCTCCAGCATCAGGTATGTGCCGTCCTCCCGCAACGCCCGACGGACCGCGCTCATCAGCCCCACCGGGTCGACGGAGTCGTGCACGACGTCGAACGTGCTGATCAGATCGAAAGCGCCCTGCGGCAGCGCGGCGCCGTCGGCGACGGTGAACGTCACCCGCTCGGCGACGCCCTCCGCCTTTGCGAGCGCGCGCGCGCGCTCGATCGAGCCGGCGTGCACGTCATAGCCATGGACGTCGGTCGCGGGGAAGGCCTTGGCGATCGTGATCGGCGCGCGACCGGAGCCGCAGCCGACGTCACACGCCGATCCCCCTTCTTCGAGCTTCTGCTGAACGCCGGGCAGCGCCGGTATCCAGGTCTGGACGAGATGGTGCTTGTACCACGGCGCGGTCAGGCGCTCGATCGCCTCGTACATGTCCGGCAGGTAGCGATCCTGCGTGACGCCCCTGCCCGTCTTGAACGCCTCGGCCACCTGGGGCGCGACCGTGACGGTGGGAACGACCATCTGGAGGATCCCGCCGGTGAAGAACGGGAACTCCTCGTCGGCGAGCGGCAGCGCGTGCTCGGGCGGCAGGAAGTAGGTGTCCCCGTCGCTGTCGTGCTCGATGTACTCGGCGGTTGCCATCGAGGCGAGCCACTCGCGCAGATAACGCTCGTCCAGATCCGTCTGTCGTGCCAACTCGGCGGCCGTCACCGGCCCAGACTGCGCAAGCGCCGCGAAGATGCCGAGCCTGTCGCCGATGTACAGCAGCCCTCCCCGCATCGCGGTCCCGGCGTCCAGCACGATGCGCTCGACGAACTCCTGGAGCTTCTGTTGATCGAGTTGCACCTCGGTGGCCATCTGTTCTCTCCCTTTCGTGGATTGCCTGTGCGAGCGACTCTCCCAGGGCCTCATGGCGCCACCGCGAAGCGAGCGCGAAACGTGCGTGAATCCGCGTAGGCTTCATTTCGATGATGCGCGTCAGGCTGCTGGGCGAGCTGACGCTCGAGGTGGACGGGAGCCCTGTGGAGTTGCCTGCGAGCCGGCGGGCGCGCTCGCTGCTCGGCGTGCTTGCCTTGGAGCGGCGGACGCACCCTCGCGGCCAGCTCGCGGCGCGCTTCTGGCCCGAGGTGCTCGACGAGAGCGCGCGCACGAGTCTGCGCAGCGCGCTGTCGGCATTGCGGCGCGTGCTCGGCCCCGACGCCGAGCGCTACCTGTTGGCCAGCCGCGACTCAGTGGCCCTCGGCGGCCCGGATGAGGTCTGGACGGACGTAGGCGAGTTCGAGCAGCTGCTCGCGGAGGGCCGGCTCGAGGATGCGCTCGAGCTTTCGCGGGGCGATCTGCTCGAGGACCTCGACGACGACTGGGTCTACGAGCGACGCGACGAGCATCGCGCTCGGGTGGTGGCGTTGCTGGAGCAAATGGCTGCCGGCGCGGAAGCTGCGGGTAGCCTCGCAGCGGCGATCGCTCTCACTCGGCGCCAGGTCGTGCTCGAACCGCTCTCCGAGGAGGCACATCGCGAGCTGATCCGCCGCCTGGCGACGAATGGGGACCGCTCGGCGGCGCTTGCGACATACCGCCGCCTGGCTGACCGATTTGCCGGGGAGCTCGGCATCGTCCCATCGCCGGCTACGCGCGGGCTGGTCGAGCGGATCCGCGCGGGTGAAACGGCGCCGCAAGCCGTTGCGCCGACGCCAACAAGCTCCCCGCCGCCCGAGTCGCCGGTCCCGGCGAAGGCGGCCGAACGGGCGACCGGCACGGTTACGCTGCTGTTCACCGATCAGGTCGGCTCGACAGAGACGCTCCAGAGTGTCGGCGATGAGGAGGGCGAGCGTCTCCGGCGGGCGCACTTTGGCCTGCTGCGCGAGGCGGCGGCGATGCACGGCGGCGAGGAGGTGAAGAACCTCGGCGACGGGCTGATGGTGGCGTTCGTGAGCGCGGTTGACGCCGTCGCATGCGCGATCACGATCCAGCAGGCCGTCCACCGCGCCGGTGTCGGCGGCGAGCTTGCGTTCGCGGTTCGCATCGGCCTGAACGTCGGCGAGCCGATCCGCGACGAGGGCGATTACTTCGGCACGCCGGTGGTGATCGCCAAGCGGCTCTGTGACGCCGGCGCGCCAGGCCAGATCCTTGCCTCGGAGCTGGTGCGCGCGCTGGTCGGCACGCGCGGCGGGTTCGCCTACCGCGCGCTCGGGGCGATCCCCCTGAAGGGCGTCGCCGATCCGGTCCCCGCCTGCGAGGTGCTCTGGGAGCCCTCCACCGAGGTGCGCGTCCCACTGCCCCCGCTGCTGGCGGACGAGGACCGCGGCGCGTTCGTCGGCCGGTCCGAGCGCGGCGGCGGCACTGCAGGCAGCAGTGGACGGAGGTGCGTGAGCGCGGCTTTCGCGTCGTGGTGCTCGCGGGCGAGCCCGGGATCGGCAAGACGCGCCTGGTCAGGGAGTTCGCCCGCGCGGCGCACGAGCACGGCGCGACGGTGCTGGCGGGCAGCTGCCACGAGGAGACCCTCGTTCCCTATCAGCCGTTCGTCGAGGCGCTCCGCCATTACATCGCCTGCTGCCCTCCGGCCGAGCTGGCCGTTCAGGTCACCCCGCGGCGCGCGCAGCTCGCCGCGATCGTGCCGGAGCTCGAGGATCGCGCGCACCCCGCACGGGCCGACGGGCATTGGCGCCGAGCAGGAGCGCTTCCGCCTATTCGAGGCGGTCTGCGCGCTGCTTGCTGATGCCGCGCATCTTCGCCCGCTGGTGCTGGTCCTGGACGACCTGCACTGGGCCGACCAGTCGAGCCTGCTGCTGCTTCGCCACCTCGCACGCTCGGCGAAGAGCGCGCCGTTGATGGTCCTGGGCAACCTACCGGCCGGTCGAGGTCGGCGACGAGCATCCCGCTTGCCGAAGCGCTTGCAGAGCTGCGTCGCTCGCGAGCGCTCGCGCGTCTGTCGTTGTCGGGGCTCGGCGAGGCCGAGGTCGCTGAGCTGATCGCCGCCCGCACCGGGCGAGGCGCCGCGCCAGGTTCGTGCGCCGTGTCGCGGAGCGCAGCGAGGGCAACCCGTTCTTCATCGAGGAGCTGCTGCGCGATGTCGGCGCTGAGGCCGATTGGGATGCGGCCGCGGTCGGCGTGCCCGGATAGCGTCAAGGACCTGTTGCTGCGCCGCCTGCGCGGCCTCGGCGATGACTGCCGCCAGGCGCTTTCGGTGGCCGCGGTCGCGGGTCGGGAGTTCGAGCTCGACGTGCTCGAAGCGTGTCCTCGAGCACCCACGCGATCGCCTCATCGACCTCATCGAGGAGGCGATCGACGCCGATGTCCTGGTCGAGCCTGCGCAGTCGGTGGGGCGGCTCAGCTTCTCCCACGCGCTCTTTCGCGAGACGATCTACGAGCAGCTTTCGGCCACCCGCAAGGCCGCGATCCACGGCCGGATCGCGGCGGCGATCGAGGAGGCGCCCACGGACCGTCCCGACGAGCGCGCCGGCACGCTCGCCTACCACTACCGTGCCGCCGGCGAGCTGCGCAAGGCATTCGACTACTACCGCCGTGCCGCCACGGCCGCGGAACGGGTCCACGCCCAGGAGACGGTGCTCGAGAACCTGGAAGGAGCGATCGTGGCGGGCGAGATGCTCGGTATGACTGCTGCCGCAGAGGAGTCGATCCGCGACCTCTACCGTGCGCGCGCATGGACGCTGCAGCTCCTCGGCGAGCCCGACAGGGCACTGGCCGACCTCGAGCACGCGCTGGAGGGCGCGCGAGCGGCGGGCGACCGCGCGAGCGAGATGCACGCTGCTCAACGCTCTGGGGATGCATTGGCACGTGCGCGACCCGCAGGCCTCGCGACGCTGTCACGAAGCGGGCTGGGGATCGCCGAGGAGCTCGGCGACGAACCGGGCCAGGTCAGCGCGCTCAACCGCCTTTCGCTCGTGCTCGCCAACGAGCTGGAGTTCGCCGAGGCGGTCGAGCTGGGCGAGCGCGCGCTCGAGATCGCCCGCCGCGGCCGGCGACGAGCTCGCCGTCAGCCGCGCGATGGACAGCCTCAAGTTCGCCGCGCTGCAGCTCGGCGACCTCGAGCGCCTGGAGGAGCTCTGCGCGGAGCTCGAGCGCGCCCAACGCAAGCGCGGCGACCTGTGGTACCTGCAATGGACGCTGTGCGAGTCCTGCTACGTGCCGCTGGAGCGCTGCGACTGGCAGGAGGCCGAGCGATCGCTCGCAGAGGCGCTCGCCATCAGCGAGCGCATCGGGCGATCCCAGCACCGGGGTGCTGATCCGCGACGCGTCGAGCTGGATCGCGCGCTGCCGGGGCGACTACGCGCGATCGCTCGCATTCGGCCGCGAGGCGGTCACACGTGCGGACGCGGCCGACGCCGACTGGCTCGGCTGGGCCGCGGCCGGCCTCGCGACCTCCCTTCTGGACCTGCGCGCCGCCGAGGAGGCTATCGCCGTCCTCGAGCGCGGGCTTGCCGCCGCCGAGCGCAACCGGGCGCGCGGGCAGACCTTCCGCTGCCTCGGAGCGCTCTCCTCGGCCATGCGGATGGCGGGTGCCGACCCGCAGGCGCGCGCCCTCGCCGAGCGTGCGCAGCAGATCGCACGAGCAGGTCACCACGCCGCCCGGCAAAGTCGACTTTTGGGGCGAGCAGGCTTACCTCGCGATCGCCGAGACCCAGCTCGCGGCCGGGGACGTGGAGCGCGCCGAGGAGGCAATGCGGGCCACGGCTGCGAGGCCTGGGAGCGCAGCGGCGCGCGGCAGGTCGATCGCAATGACCGCCCGCTTCTTGGCGAGCTGCGCCGAGGCGCGCGGCGACTGGGCGTCGGCGGCGCGGATGCTCGCCCAGCAGCGCCGAGGCGGCCGGCGACGAGGGGCTACTCTGCCGAGCGCTGGCAGATCGAAGCCGGGCTTGCCCGCGTGGCCACCGCCGCGGACAGGCTCGAGGAGGCCGAGGATCGCAGCCGCCGCGCCCGCGAGCTGATCGACACGATGGCCGCATCGGTCGGGGACGAGGAGCTCGGTGCGCGCTTCCGCGAGCGCGCGCTCGCCGAGATCGCACACCCGGGACCGACGCTAGGCCACTAGCGGCAGGCGCCAATCGACCTCGAAGCCGAGCAGCTGAGGATCCTCCAGCGAGCCCCGAAGGCCCGCTGCAGCGGCGCTATCTGACTGCCGTAGGCGAGCACGGCCTCGAGCTTGCCGGCATGGTCCTCGGCCGGCAGCCGGTACACCGCGGCCGACCATCCGCTCGACCGGGATGCCGGTGGCTTCGAGCTGGGTCGCCCATCGCTCGCTCGCCGGATCCGCACCCGTAGGACGACCTGCCGTCGAGCACCCACCGGGGCCATCCGATGCACGGTCGGCGTGAGGCAGGTCGGCGTACAGCGCCACGTCGGCACCCTCTGCGTGGAGCGCCAGCGCCGCCGCACGCACCGCGGTGTGGTCGCGATGGTGGTCGCCCAGACTGGCCGGCGCGTATATCCGGGCGCCCGCGACGAGCACTCCGCGCAGCGCCTCGACGATCTCTCCCGTCGCCTGGTCGGCGCTGGCGGTACTGGCTGTCCAGGAACGGCAGGTTGACTGCCGTGCGGCCGGCGAGCGCCAGTGCCTGTCGGTCCTCCTCGATACGCGTGCGGACCGCCGCGGCCGAGTCGGTCGCGCCCGCGAGCCGATCCCACCAGCCGAGCGTTCCCGCGGGAGGCTCGCCCGCAAAGACGTTCACCACGAGCACCTCGTCGGCGCTCGCCAGCAGATGCCAACACGAGAGCACCGCGTCGTCGAAATGGGGGGAGAGGATGACGGTGCGTGGACTCATCGTTGCTCACTGTTGCGCGCTTCCGTGTAGCGATCGTGAAACCGTCGCGAAAGCAACGCCGAGCTGGCCCTGCCCGCACGCGAGCCCATCCCCGACCTCGATCAGGCGGGAGAAGTGCTCGAGGACATCTCGATCATCTCGCGCCGAGAGAGGAACGCCGCCGCAAGCGCTCCGGCGCCGCAACCGGCATCGAGCACGCGCCGCTCCGTGACATCGCCCGCCCACAGGGCCGGCATCGCCGGCCGCCTCGATCGCAGGGCTTCTTACGGGAGCGACGGGACTCGAACCCGCGACCTCTGCCGTGACAGGGCAGCGCTCTAACCTACTGAGCTACGCCCCCGCGATGTGCGCGGCACCCAGCGCCTGGGCCCGTGCTCCCCAAGTATGCCAAGGCATCGCCCTGCGACCCGGTCCCGCCCAAACTGGCCGGTCGGCCAGCCGTGTACTAGGCTGGGGGCGATGGCGCTCGTCGGACCCCCTCCGCTCCTGAACCGCCGTCCCGTCTCCGTGCTCCTCGACGACCTCCGCGAGGAGCGCGCCGCGGGGGTCCCCTTCCCGCCGGGCGATACACGCTTCTCGCTCGCGCGGACGAGGCGCTTCGCCAACGAACCCCTCCCGATGCTCCTCGACTGCTACGAGCGGTTCGGGCCGATCTTCACGCTCCGCCTCTTCCACGGCAACGTCGTCTTCATGCTCGGTCCCGAGGCGAACCACTACATCACTGTCACGAACGCCTCGAACTTCCTCTGGCGGGAAGGCCACTTCCGCGATCTCATCGGCCTGATGGGCGACGGGCTGCTCACGATCGACGGCGACTTCCACCGCCGCTCGCGCCGGATCATGCTCCCGGCCTTCCACCGCGAGCACCTCGCCGCGTCGGTCGAGACGATCGTCGATGAGACCACGGCTGCGCTGCGGGAACTGACCCCCGGCCGCACCGTCGACCTCTACGCGTGGACGCGCCGCCTCGCTCTCCGCGTCGCCATGCGCGCGCTCTTCGGCCTCGACCCCGACGGCCGGGCGGCGCGGGCGATCGACGCCGCCGGCCTGTTCGAGGAGGCCCTCTCCTTCTACGCCTCGGAGTACATCCTCCGCGTGCTCCGCGGCCCCCGCTCGCCCTGGGCGCGCCTCCAGGCCGCCGCGAAGAAGCTCGACACGCTCATCTACGAGGAGATCAGCGAGCGTCGCAGGACGGGCGAGCGCGGCCTGGACATCCTCAGCCTGCTCCTCGACGCCGAGGACGAGGACGGCAACCGCCTCAGCGATCTCCAGGTCCGCGACGAGGTGATGACGCTGATGTTCGCCGGTCACGACACCACCACCTCGACGATCTCCTTCATGTTCTACGAGCTCGCCCGCCAGCCCAACCTGCTCGAGCGCCTTCGGGCCGAGCAGGACCGTTTCTGCCCCGACGGGCGTCCCTCATCGGCCCCAGCTCCTCTCCGGCGAGCTGCTCGAGCTGGAGATGGTCCTCGACGAGACCCTCCGCAAATACCCCCCCGCGTGGGTCGGCCCGCGCCGCGCGGTCGAGTCGTTCGAGTTCGCCGGCCAGACCGTCCCCGCGCGGGCCTTCGTCAACTACTCCTCATGGGCCTCCCACCACCTGCCCGACGTCTACGAGGACCCCGAGGCGTTCCGTCCCGAGCGCTTCACCCCCGAGGCCCGCGCGGCGCTTCCGAAGGGCGCCTACGTGCCCTTCGGCGGGGGCTCCCGCACGTGCATCGGGATGCGCTTCGGCCAGCTCGAGGTTCGTGCCATCGCCTCCCTCATCCTCGCCCACTGCACCCTCTCGCTGCCCTCCGACTTCAACCTCACGATCCGCCAGATGCCCACGATCAGCCCGAAGGAGGGCCTCCCCGTGCGCGTCGCCCCCAGGCCCGCGAGCCACACCTCCCCGCTCTCCGCCGCGGCCTGAGCGACCGCTCGTCCCGGCTGATGGTTCTCGCCCGGGCGGGCGCCACTCAGTGCAGTCTCGCGCTCATCGTCAGCCGGTAGGTGAGCGGACGGGTCTCCACGACGCTCGCCCCCACCCCCTCGACGTAGACGTGGGGGTCGGAGAAGAGGGTCAGCGAGAAGCCCCCCAACAGGCGAGCCACCGGCCGCGCGATCAGCTTCCCCTCGCTCGCTCCGGCCGCCACCAGCAGCCCCGCCCGCAATCCGAACAGACCGCCGCTCGCGCGCACCCGCACGATCCCTCCTCCGCTACCGGCCAGCGTCACCCGAACGCCGGGGGGCAGCGCCGCCGCGACGTCCCCCTCGTCGATCAGGCCTTCCGCGAGCAGCGAGCTCCCGCGCTTTCGCACGTGGGCGTCCTGGAGCCTCAACCCCCCCACCGTGACCCTCCCCACGCTCGCGTCGAGTCTCTCCGCGCCCCGCGCTTCCCAAAGCAGCTTCGCCGCATCCGCCGAGCTCAGCGTGAGCGCGCCCCGCCTGCGCCGTCACCGACCCGAGCTGCCCCCACAGGACTTCGATCGCCGGCCAGGCGCTCACGTGGACCCGCTCCACCCGCCCAAAGCGCCCAAGCCGCGAGGACACCCGGGACGCCGCGATCCGCGGGAGCACCAGCTGCGCGACCGCCAGCACCACGGCGGCGAGGAGAGCAACCGCGAGCACCACCCTGACCACGCCGCTCCCGCCCAGGCCCCATCGCATCCTCCCAAGCTTGTCAGGGCACCCGGCGCGGGGGGCCGGTGTCGCCGTCCCCGCTAGCCTTCTCTCCCCAGGGGGCGCGTAGCTCAGCTGGCTAGAGCACCTCGCTTACACCGAGGGGGTCGCCCGTTCGAGTCGGGCCGCGCCCACTCCTCCCACCTCCCCACACCCGCTCTGATGACAGACGAGATCACCATCCGCGTCGCCGTGATCGGCTCCGGACCCGCCGGCTTCTACGCCGCCGGCCACCTCCTCAAGCAGGCCGGCGAGCGCGTCGAGGTGGACATGTTCGAGCGCCTCCCAACCCCCTGGGGCCTCGTTCGCTCCGGTGTCGCTCCCGACCATCCCAAGATCAAGTCCGTCACCCGCATCTACGAGAAGACCGCCGCCCACCCCCGCTTCCGCTACTACGGCAACGTCACCTTCGGCGAGCACGTCTCCCGCTCCGACCTCCTCGAGCGCTACCACGCCATCGTCTACGCGACCGGCTCACCGTCGGACCGCCCGCTCGGGATACCCGGCGAAGATCTCCCCGGCTCGCATCCCGCGACGGACTTCGTCGGCTGGTACAACGGCCACCCGGACAACACCGACCTCGAGGTCGACCTCCTCAGCACCGATCGCGCGGTCGTCATCGGCAACGGGAACGTCGCCATCGACGTCGCCCGCATGCTCGTCCTGGCACCGGCGGAGCTCGCCCCGACCGACACGGCCGACCACGCCCTCGAGGTCCTCGCCGCGAGCACCGTCCGCGAGGTCGTCGTCGTCGGCCGCCGTGGCCCCGCCCAGGCCGCCTTCACCAACCCCGAGCTGCTCGAGCTCGGCGAGCTCGCGGACGCCGACGTGATGGTCGACCCCGCTGAGCTCGACCGCGCGCTCGCCGTCCCGGACCCCGATGCCGAGCAGGACGCCACCTCCCGACGCAACGTGGAGATCCTCCGCTCCTACGCCGAACGCACCCCCGCGGGTCGCCCCCGGCGGATAGTCCTCCGCTTTCTCCTCTCGCCAACCGCCCTGCTCGCCGACGAGAGCGGCCGTCTGTCCGCCGTCGAGCTCGTCCGCAACGACCTCGTCCCCGGCGAGGGCGGCGCCCTGCGTGCCCAGCCCACCGAGGAGCGCGAGACGATCGCCGCCGGCCTCGCCTTCCGGGCGATCGGCTATCGCGGCATCCCCCTCCCGGAGGTTCCCTTCGACGAGCGCTCCGCGGTGATCCCCAACGAGTCCGGCAGGGTCCTCGACCCAGCCTCCTCCTCTCCCCTCCCGGGCGAGTACGTCGTCGGGTGGATCAAGCGGGGCCCCTCGGGGGTGATCGGGACGAACAAGAAGGACGCCCAGGAGACCGTCGATGCGATCCTCGCGGACCTCGCCCTCGACGGCGAGAACGGTGCTGGCCCCCCGCTGCGGACTCCAGCCGACCCGGACGCCGCGTCTCTCGAGGGGCTCCTCCGCGAGCGACAGCCTCAGCTCGTCACCTACTCGGGCTGGGAGTCCATCGACCGCCACGAGCGCTCCCTGGGGGAGGCTGGGGGACGGCCGCGGGTGAAGCTCACCCGGATCGAGGAGATGCTCAGGGTGGCCGCCTCGGAATAGGTCCCTTTGGGGGAGCGCCCCGGGTTCGGCGGGTTGGCGTCGAAGGGTGCGGGCGGGGCGTGTGGATCGGGGGAGTGTGTGCGCGCGGCGGGATGGCCCGCGCGCCCGCGTGCGGGCGCGCGTTACGACGGGGAGCGTCGAAGGGGACACCTCATCAAGTGCTGGGCGGGTCTGCGAGACTGTCGGGCCGCGAGCCCCGTTAGCTCATCTGGTAGAGCGCCGGACTTTAATCCGGTGGGGCGGGTTCGAGTCCCGCACGGGGCATCCCTGGATGGAGGCACCGGCACCGCGGATCGTCGTTGAGGCCGCCGGGGCACGACCCCTGATCGGCGTTGGACGGGTTTCACAAAGGCTGCGCAATTTGCGAACTTTTCGTTCACACGAAGGAGCGCACGCCGTTGCGGCGCGCGCGACCGGGCGATTAGGCTCGACTCGAGTCAGGGGGAGCTCGATACCGATCCGCAACCCGGGTTGCATGCGATCTCCCCCACGAGGGTGGCCGTCGAGCGATGAGGAGGGGATTGGAAGATGAGTGGACCCAGAGTAGGAGCCGCGACGCTGCTCGCGCTTGCGATGCTCGCGGCGATGCCGGCGCTGGCGCAGGCGGAACCGTATTGGACCAGCAACGGGAAAGTGCTCAAAGAAGGGCAGAGCGAGCCCGTGAAGACCGCTGGAGCCCTCACCTTCACGCTCGCGGGACTGGGGACGGTCAAGTGCAAGCTAAAAGATGAAGAGCTCATCGAAAACCCCCTCGGGGCGGGCGCAGGAACGGACGTCATGACCCTCTTTCAGCTGACCGGCTGCACGGGGAAACCGCCGCCATGCACGACGTCGGCGATCACCGCGGTGCTCCTCAGTGGCTCGATGACCACTGAACTGTTCGGGCCACCTCCGATCAGGGACCAGATCGAAGGGCTCGAACTGGAATTCAAATGCACGAAAGGTGGCGCACACATCGGGACATACGAAGGCGAACTGGAACCGGAAGTGGGTGCGAGCGTGTTGACCTTCGGCGCCGGCTCCGGAGAACTCGAAGACCCGATCACCAAAAAAGGAGCGACGGTGAGCGGCTCCGACAAACTCACCGGACCGCCCGGGGACACGAAAATCAGCGCTGAAGAAGTGGAACACGAACCGCATTGGTACAGCAACGGCAAACGGATCGCCGAAAACACGCCCGAGAAAGTGGCTACGCACGGGACGCTGGAATTCACCGCCTCGAACAGCGCCACGCTCAAGTGCACGGTCACCGACGAAGAGATCGTCGTCAACCCGCTCGGCGGGCTGGCCGGGACCGATGAAATGACGGCCTACACCGCGAGCGGCTGCAAACTCAGCCCCGCATGTCCCCTGAAAGACAAACTCGTCGTGCAGGCGGAACCCGGAAGCCTGCCCTGGCAGAGCGAACTGCTCGCCGGGACCCCGATCAGAGACGAAATCACCGGCATAGCGATCGAACTCAAATGCGTCGGCCTCAAACCTGCATCGGTGACCTACACGGGCACGCTCACGCCGGAAGTCGGAAACAGCGCGCTCGTGTTCGGAGCTGGATCGGGCTCGCTGACGGGAAGCAACAGCACAACCGCGACGGTCAGTGGTAGTGACGCGCTGAAAGGGCCACCCGGCGACACGAAAATCACGGCCGAAGACCCATAGGCACCGACGGGTCCGGCTCGCCCGCGCGAGCTCGCCCACGACCCCTGTCCTCGGCCGGCGAGCCGAGGTTGGGGGCCGGGGGCACCCGGAACCCGGCGGCCTGAGCCTCGCTCGGGCAGCCTCAAGCCGCCCCAGAGGGGAGGCGGTGCCGACGAAGCGAGGGTGCTCAGGCTAGGCCCGCGCGAGGGCCAAAGCCGCTTTCGCCTCGCCCGAGGCGCGGGGACGACGCTGGGAGCGCGCGAGGGCCTTCGCCGCCTCCCGCTCGGCGAGCAGCGCGGCGATCTTCGCCGGGGTGTCGTTGTCGGGGAGGGGGGTGTAGAGGATCAGCCGCTGCTCGCTCGCCTCGGCGGGATGGAAGACGGCGTGGGAGAAGGTGAGGGTCCCCGCGACGGGATGGCGGAGGTCCTTGCGCCCCTCCCCACTGTGGGAGACCTCGTGGCGCTCCCAGGCTCGCGCGAACTCGGAGCTGCTGCTCCGGAGGGCGGCGACCAGGGACTCGAACTCGGGGTCCCCGATGTGGCGGGCGCTGTCCGCCCGGAACTTCGCCACGAGCATCCGCGCGCTCCGCTCCCAGTCACTGAACATCTGCCGGCGTGCCGGGTCGGTGAACGTCAGCCATGCGTGATTCCGCTGCGCGCGGGGAATCGCGCCGAGATCGCCGAGAAGGACGGTCGTCGCGTCGTTCCAGGCGAGGTAGTCCCACCGCCGCCCGAGGACATAGGCCGGGTTCGGTCCGAGGTTCTCGATCAGCCGCCGCAGCGACGGCGAGGCGCGCTCGGCGCGGGCCTTGCACGGGAGGGGTTCCTCCCCCCGCCGAGCAGCACCAGATGGGTCCGCTCGGCGTGGTCGAGCCGGAGCGCCCGGGCGAGCGCCTCGAGCACGTCGAGCGAGGCGCGCACGTCGCGCCCCTGCTCGAGCCACGTGTACCACGTCGCGCCAACGCCCGCGAGCTGGGCGACCTCCTCGCGGCGCAGCCCCGGCGTGCGTCTCCGCCCGCCGTTGCTGAGGCCGACATCCGTCGGCTGGAGGCTCGCGCGGCGGCTCCGGAGGAAGTCCGCGAGTTCGGCACGGCGCCGCTCGCTGGAGTGGGCGGCCTCACGAACCGCATCGCCTCGTTCGTTGTTCTTCCGGGCAATCGAGACAGGCACGTTCTCTACCAGTATAAACCGTCCTCTTCTACCTGGATAAAATCCTTGCACAATGAACTCATGAACGCAATCTCCACAGGCCTCCGAAGGCGACCCACGGACAAGACGGCCCTGCTGCTCGTGGTCTGCCTGGCCCAGTTCATGGTCATCCTCGACGTCTCCGTCGTGAACGTCGCGCTGCCCTCCATCCACGATCAACTCCACTTCTCCACGACGGGGCTCCAGTGGGTCGTGAACGCCTACACGCTCACGTTCGCCGGCTTCCTCATGCTCGGCGGACGCTGCTCCGACCTGCTCGGCCGCCGTCGCGTCTTCTTCGCGGGCGCCGCGCTGTTCTCACTGTCCTCGCTCGCCTGCGCCCTCGCCGACAGCCGTGGCCTGCTCCTCGGGGCCCGCGCACTCCAGGGCTTCGGCGGCGCGATCCTCTCCCCGGCCACCCTCTCGATCGTCACGAGCTCCTTCAGGGCAGGACCCGAGCGCAACCGCGCCGTCGGTATGTGGGGCGCAATGGGCGCCCTCGGAGCCTCCTCCGGCGCGCTGCTCGGGGGGCTCCTCACGCAGGGCCTCGGCTGGCCCGCGATCTTCGCCATCAACGTGCCCCTCGGCGCGGCCGTGATCGTGCTCGGCCTCCGCGTGATCCCCCCGAGCCCCGCCGATGCCTCCAACCGCCACTTCGATGTTGCCGGCGCGCTCCTCATCACGGGCGGCCTCATCGGGCTCACGTTCGCGATCGTCCGCACGGACACCCTCGGCTGGGCCTCTCTGGGCGTGCTCGCACCCCTCGCCGCGGGCATCGCTCTCCTGATCGCCTTCCTCGTCGTCGAGGGACGCCTCGCGACGCGCCCCCCTGATCCCCCTCCAGGCGCTCGCCGGTGGCCAGCTGCGCGTCGCCAACGGGATCGTCGTGCTCCTCTACTCGGCCTTCTTCCCCGTGTGGTTCTTCCTCACCCTCTACCTACAACAGGTACTCCACTACGACGCCGTCGAGGCCGGCCTCTCGTTCCTGCCGATGACCCTCTCGATCTTCCTCGCCTCCACCCTCGCCCCCCGCCTCGTAGCCCGCTTCGGGGTTCGCCGGCTGATCACGATGGGGATGCTCACGGCGACGGCGGGGATGGCCCTGCTGGTGGGAGTCTCCCCGGGCGGCTCCTATCTCGCCAGCGTCTTCCCCGGCGCGACCCTCGCGGCGATCGGGATGGGCCTCTCGCTCGTCCCCTCAACGATCGTCGCGATGCAGTCCCTCCCGGCCGCCCAGAGCGGGCTGGGCTCGGGCCTGCTGAACACCTCCCGCCTGATGGGGGGCGCGCTCGGGCTCGCCGTGCTGAGCACGATCGCCGACTCGCGCACGCGGGCCGACGGAGGCTCGGGGGTCGCCCACGCGCTCACCAATGGCTTCGACCTCGCCTTCGCCATCGGTGCCGCCTTCGCGCTCCTCGGCGCCGCCATCGCGGCGCTGTTCCTCCGCGCGCCCACCGGCGCCAGCGTCGAGACGATCACCCCCGCCGAGAGCGCCGCTGTGGAGGAGGGCGAGGCGCTCGCCGCCTGAGCCCCTTCCGCCTCAGCTCGCTGCGTCCGCGAGGGCGCCGCAGGCGAGGGCGATCTGCTCGGCCGCCGCCTCCACCTCGTCCCGGCTGACGTCCATGTGGGTCACGGCGCGCACCCTCCGCCGGTCGAGCGCCACCAGCTCCACCCGCTCGGCGAGGGCGCCGACGAGCGCGGCCGCGTCGCTCACCTCGAAGATGACGATGTTGCTCTCCACGGCGGCCGCATCGATGTGGATGCCCTCGCCGTCGGCCAACCCCTCCGCGAGCAGCCGCGCGTTCGCGTGGTCCTCGCTGAGGCGCTCGACGTTGTGATCGAGCGCCCACAGACATCCCGCCGCGAGGATCCCCGACTGGCGGAGCGCTCCGCCGAACATCTGCTTCCACCGCCATGCCTCCTCGATCAACTCCGTGGAGCCCGCCATGACGGCTCCGACCGGCGCGCCGAGTCCCTTGCTGAAGTCGATCCAGGCGGTGTCGAAGCCGCCGGCGTAGTCCCTCGCGGCGATCCCCGAGGCCACCACCGCGTTCATCAGGCGGGCCCCGTCGAGGTGTGCTCGCAGGCCGTTCTCCCGCGCCACCCTCAACACCCCCGCGATTGCCTCCGCCGGCCACACCCGCCCGCCGCCCAGGTTCGTGGTCTGCTCGACGCAGACCACCCGCGAGCGCGGCGAGTAACGATCGCCGGGCGGGCGGATGGCCTCCTCGAGCTGCTCCGCGGTGAAGATCCCTCCATCGCCGTCGAGGGTTCGCAGCATCGCCCCCGACAGCTGCGCCGGCCCGCCCGCCTCGGCGACGATCGGATGGGCGCTCCGGTCGAGGAGCACCTCATCCCCGCCGGGGCGCACGTGTACACGCAGGGCGATCTCGTTGCACATGGTTCCGCTGGGGAGGAAGACCGCCGCCTCGTGTCGGAGGAGCTCCGCGACGCGGCGCTCGAGCTCACTCGTCGTCGGGTCGAGTCCTCGCTGCTCGTCGCCCACCTCCGCGCTCGCCATCGCCGCCCTCATCCCATCCGATGGGCGTGTCTGGGTGTCGCTGTAGAGGTTCACAGCGGTCACGCTCGCGCCGCTCCCTGTGACTGGTGGAGCATCGAGCGGAGGTCGCTCGCAACCGCTTCCACGTCGGCGACCGGGGGAGCTCGCCGCGGTCGAACATCGCAGCCTGGAGATGAGGCCCCAAAAGGCCGCCGGGGCGCGCGGGAGGTATCGGCTGGAGAACCCAGTGGATATGAACGGGTACGCCGCCGCTGTGAGACCACAGGCTCACGTAGAATCTGCTCGGGTTCGAGCACGCGGGACTGCGCTCGGGTGACCCGCCGGAGCAGAGGGCCGAGCTCCTCTCCCTCCTTCTCCTCGAGGTCCCACACGTGGGTGAGGTGTCGCTTGGGCTTGATGATGAGGGTCCCAACGCCCAGCGGGCCGACGCAGTGCTCGACGACCCACAGGGAGGTCTCCGCGATCCGTCCTCCCGGTAGGTCTCGCACTCCGGCCGTGAGCTCGCAGGCAATGCAGGCCCCCATCGGCTCGAGTTACGCGACCGGGGGGTGTCCGCAATGGACCCCCGCGCGCGCGAGCGCGGCGAGGGATTCGTTCCGGGCGCTCATCGCGGACGACGGGGGCTCCGCGTCACCCAACGTCCCCGTCTCGCCGCGCTGCCGAGCCGCCCGCGGCGACGACTCCGCTCCCGGTCGCGCTCGAGCTCCCGTTCCTCGCCGAGGCCCACTTCGAGGAAGACGAGGAGGAGCGCAGCCGAGCAGCCCCCCGCGATGAGCCCGAAGGTGAGCACTTCGCCCGCGACACCTCCCACGAGCACCGCACAGAGCACACCGGCGAGGACCACGGCGATCGCCGAGCCGAAGGCGAGGAGGCGTGGGCGAGGAGCCATGGTGAAGACGTTATCGCCCCCCCGCTCAACGCCTCGCGGCGCTGACGAGGACGGTCTCATAGGACATCTCGAAGGACCCCCCGAGGTGATCGATCGCCGCGCCCACCTCGCCGAGCAGTCTCTCCCTCTGCTCCGGCGGCAGCGTCTGATGGTCGCTGTGCGTTGCCACGTGCTCCACCCAGGCCGCCGTGTCGTAGGCCTTCCTCCAGGGGAACCTCTCCACACGCACCCCCCCGAACTCGCCGCTCGCCTCGATCCCTGTCGCGGAGATGTCCGTGCGGCGGCCGCGGTTGCCGAGGACGATGGAGAACTTCTCGATCTCGGGAACGAGCCTCGCATAGATCGGAGCGAGCAGAGCGAGCACGTCGGGGGGCGGGTCGCCGAAGTTCCAGAAGAGCGCGATCCGTCCTCCCTCCCTGAGCGCCCGCGCGGCCGCCAGGCTCCCGGCCTGCGGATCGATCCAGTGCCACGCCTGGCCCGAGGTGAGGAGGTCGAAGCGCCGCCTGCCCTGATCCCACTCCTCGAAGCGGCCCACCTCCACCTCGAGTCCCTTCTCCCGGGCGATTCCCGCCATTCGCTCGTCGATCTCGATCCCGAGAACCTCCACCCCGCGCTCGGCGAGCAGCGCCCCCGCGATGCCCGTCCCGCAGCCGACGTCGAGCACGCTCTGGACGCCACCGTCGAGGAGCGCGTCGAGGAGCGCTGGGGGGTAGCTCGGGCGCGCCCGGTCGTACTGCAGGGCGACGGCCCCGAAGGACTCAGCGCGGGACCTCTCCTGGAACAGTGCCACCCACCCAGGATGGCATCCGCGCGCGGTCCTCAGCCCGCGCGCACGAGCGGGGCCTCGCGATCGGCCCAGGGGGCCGCCAGCTCGAGCTGGCCCGCGAGGGCCACCAGCGAGCTCTCCTCCCACGGCCCAGCCGTCAGCTGGACCCCCACGGGGAGGCCCTCCTCGGTCCAGTGCAGCGGGAGGCTCACGGCCGGGAGGCCGGTGACGTTCCCGAAGGCCGTGAAGGAGACGCTCGCCACGACTTCCATCACGGGCTGGTCTGGGGCGGCGTGCTGGGCCTCCATGATCGAACCCGCCACGGGGGGGAGGATTGCGGAGGTGGGCGTGAGCAGAACGTCGAAGTCGCGCCCCCAGCGAGCCACCTCCCGCCGGCTCAGCAGCTCCAGCGTGCGGGCTGCGAGGGCATAGTCGTAGGAGCCGAGCTCGTCGCTCGCGCGGCGTTGGTGGGCGATGTGCGGCTCGACGGCTGACCAGTCCACGCCGTCGTAGTCGGCGAAGCCGCCCTGGGTGAGGGCGATGAAGGGTGGGACCATCTCTTCGGAGATCGTCGGGACGTCCACCTCCTCGACCAGGTGGCCGAGCTCGGCGAGCGTCGCCGCCGCGGCCCTCGCCGCGGCGCTGCAGGCCGGATCGGTGGGGATGCCGAGGGGAGCCTCTGCCATCAGCCCCACGCGCAGCCTCCCCGGGTCGGCTCCCACCTCGGCGGCGAAGGGCCGCAGGGGAGCCGGAGCGTTGTACCAGGCAGCCCTGTCGGGCCCGGCGATCGCGTCGAGCACGGCGGCGGAGTCCGCGACGGTCTGCGCGAGCACCCCCTCGACGACGGCTCCCAGCCAGCTCTGCGCGAGGCGGGGCACGCGCCCGCGGCTCGGCTTGAAGCCCACGAGGCCGCAATAGGAGGCGGGGATGCGGATCGACCCGCCCCCGTCATTGGCGTGGGCGATCGGGAACATCCCACCGGCGACCGCCGCGGCCGCTCCGCCGCTCGAGCCGCCCGGCGAGCGATTCGTATCCCATGGGTTCCGCGTGATCCCGTGACGGCTGTTCTCGGCGACGGTCATCACGCCGAACTCGGGCGTGTTCGTCCGAGCACAGAGGACGAAGCCGGCGCGGCGGAACGCATCGACGACCAGCTCGCTCGTCTCGCTCGGACCCTCGGGTGCGCCGTTGGAGCCGAAGGTCACGGGCCAGCCCGCCACGGGGGTGAGGTCCTTGATCGGCATCGACACGCCGAGGAAGGGGGCTTCATCGCCGGCGAGGAGCCTCCTGTCGGCCTCCCCCGCGGCGGCCCGCCCGTCGTCGTCATTGCGCCAGGTGACGGCGTTGAGTTCACCGTTTCGATCGTCGACGGCCTCCAGGCAGGCGTCCAGGAGCTCCACTGCCGAGAGCTCCTTCCGGCGGAGTGCCGCGGCGAGATCGAGCGCGGAGGAGGTCGGTCCCAGCTCTCCCATCGGGCGACCCTACCAGGGTAGTCTTGCCCCGTGCAGGCCCATTCGCCCGAGCCCGGAGGTCCACCATGAGCCGCTCCACCGAGTCCCGCTTCGACGTCGCAGGCCGCACCGTCTTCATCACCGGGGCCGCCCGGGGGATCGGCGCGGCGGCGGCCGAGCGCCTCCACGCGCGGGGGGCCAACGTGGCGCTCGTGGGCCTGGAGCCGGAGCGGCTGGAGGCGAACGCGGCCCGCCTCGGAGAGCGGGCCACCTACTACGAGTGCGATGTCACCGATCTCGAGGCCCTCCAGCAGGCCGTCGCCGACACGGTCGAGCGCTTCGGGGGGATCGACGTCGGGATCGCCAACGCCGGCATCGCCTTCGCGGGCCCACTCGCCACGGCCCCGATCGAGCAGGTCGAGAGGACCCTCGCGGTCAACCTCCTGGGCGTCTGGCGGACGGACCGCGCGCTGATCGGCGAGATCACCCGCCGGCAGGGATACCTGCTGAACATCTCCTCCCTCTCCGCCGTCGCCCACTCCCCCCTGATGGGTCCATACACCTGCGCGAAGGCGGGCGTGGAGGCGCTCAGCGACGCCCTCCGCATCGAGAGCGCGATGGCCGGTGCGCGGGTGGGCTGTGCGTACTTCGGATTCATCGACACGGACCTCGTCCGTGCCAGCTTCGCCCAGCCCTCCTCCCAGGCCCTCACCGCTCAGCTCCCCGCCTTCCTCACCACCCCTGCCCCTCTCTCGAAGGCCATCGATGCGATCGAGCGGGGGATCGAACGGCGCTCAGCCCGTGTCTGGGCCCCTCGGTGGGTGGGGGCGATGCTGCTCCTTCGGGGCCTCACCCAGCCCCTCTCCGAACGTCGCGCCCTCTCCAACCCGGCCATCCTCAAGGACGCCATCCGCCTCTCCGACGCATCGAGCGCCGAAGGGGAGGACGATCCCATTCTCGGCGTCTCCGCCAGGGCCATCCGCTGACGGCCCCGGCGGAGCTCCGCCCTTCGAGAGCGCCTAGCCCTCGGCCGGGCCCTCTCCCTCGCCGTCGGCGAGGATCTGGTAGAGGTCGCGGCGGGCGCTGCTGAGGACGTCGCGCGCACGCCCCACCTGTCCCTCGCTCCCGGTCACCATCACCTGCTTGAACGCGAAGGCCACCTCGCGCATCAGACGCCCGAGCTCGTGGGCGCCGCTGCTGAGCTCATCGCTCATCTGCGCCCAGGGTGCCGGCCGCTCGCTTCCTCGCTCGGCCACGAGCTTCCCGCCCTCCTCGGTGATCGCGAACAGCTTCCGTCCCTCGATCTCCTCTGAGCGGATCAGCCCCTCATCCTCCAGCTGAGCAAGCGCCGGGTAGACGGAGCCGGGGCTCGGGCGCCAGACGCCTCCACTCCGCTCCTCCACCTCCTGCATGATCTGATAGCCGTTCCTCGGCTCCTCCGCGAGCAGCAGCAGTGACGCGGTCCGGATGTCTCCCCGTCGCGCCTTCCGCCCCCGTCCGCGGGGTCCTCCTGGGCCGAACCCGCCGAAGGGCTCACTGCGCTGGCCGGGGCCGAAGCTCCGGCAGCGGTGCCCTCCATGACGGCCGTGGCCCGTCCTCTCGGTATAACTCGACTGTCCAAACATAACTTTGTCCTATCTTGAGATATTACGTTGCAACACGTTATATCGTGATACTCGCCTGACGTCAACCCCTTCCGCGGAAGTCGTCCCCGCGCGCGTGGGCGCGCACGGGCACGCGCGCCCGCGCGGGGAACGCATTCGCAGCCACACAACCCCTCCCCAAGAACGACCGGATCAGTGGCGAAAATGACGGCGGTCGGTCGCCACCATCGTCATCCCCGCCTCGTCCACCGCGGCGACGACGTCGCCGTCGCGGATCGAGCCGCCCGGCTGGATCACCGCGCCCACGCCCGCCGCCGCGGCGAGCTGAACGCCATCGGCGAAGGGGAAGTAGGCGTCGGAGGCGAGGGCCGCCCCGGCGAGGAGCTCGGGCTGGGTCGCCTGGGCCTTCTCGACGGCGATGTTGACGGCGTCGACGCGGCTCATCTGACCGGCGCCGATGCCGATGGTGGCGTTGCGGGAGGCGATGACGATCGCGTTCGAGCGAACGTAGCGCGAGACGCGCCACGCGAAGAGCATGTCGGCCCACTCGGACTCGCTGGGCTGACGAATGCTCATCACCTGCATCTGCTCGCGGGTCTCGCTGACGTGGTCCCAGTCCTGGAGGAGCAGCCCGCCCACGACGGCCCGGGCCTCCAGCTCGCGGACGGGGGTGGGCCAATCGCGGAGCTCGAGCAGGCGGATGTTCTTTTGGCCCTCAGCACCTCGAGGGCTTCGGGGTCGACCGAGGGAGCGAGGAGCACCTCGATGAACTGCTCCGCGAGCGTCTCCGCGAGGGCGCGATCGACGGGCTCGTTCAGCGCGACGATCCCCCCGTAGGCGCTCGCCGGATCGCAGGCGAGCGCGCGCTCGTACGCGCGGAGGGCGGTGTCGGCGAGGGCACAGCCGCAGGGGTTGTTGTGCTTGACGATCGCGCAGGCGGGGCCCTCGAGGTCTTCGACGAGCTCGCGGGCGGCGCTGAGGTCGAGGAGGTTGTTGAAGGAGAGCTCCTTCCCGTGGAGCTGCTCGACGCCCTCGAGGAGATGGGGGCCGCTCGCGGCGACCTCGGCGTAGTAGGCGGCGCGCTGGTGGGGGTTCTCCCCGTAGCGGAGCTCGGAGACGCGCTCGTAGGAGGCCGTCCACGTCGGCGGGAAGCTCTCCTCCTCGCGCGCGGCGAACCAGCGGGAGATGGCCGCGTCGTAGCGGGCGGTGGCGGCGAAGGCCTTCGCGGCGAGGCGTTTGCGGTGGCGGAGTGAGAGCGCTCCGCCGCTCTCACGAAGCTCCTTCAGGACATCCCCGTAGTCTCCGGGGTCGACGACGACGGCGGCGAAGGGGGCGTTCTTGGCGGCGGCGCGGATCATCGTCGGGCCGCCGATATCGATGTTCTCGATGACCTCCTCGTCGGAGGCGTCGCCGCGGGCGACGGTCTGCTCGAAGGGGTAGAGGTTCACGCAGACGAGGTCGACCTGCTCGATCTCCTGCTCGGAGGCGGCGCGGAGGTGGTCCTCGAGGTCGCGGCGGGCGAGGAGGCCCGCGTAGAGGCGGGGATGGAGGGTCTTGACGCGCCCGTCCATGATCTCGGGAAAGCCGGTGAAGTCCTCGATCGCCCGCGCGGGGATGGCGGCCTCCTCGAGCGCCCGCCAGGTGCCCCCGGTGGAGACGATCTCGACTCCCAGCTCGGAGAGGCCGCGGGCGAAGTCGACGATGTTCGTCTTGTCCGAGACGGAGAGGAGGGCTCTGGCGATGCGCACCTTCCCCGGCTCGGCACGCTCGACTCCCGCGGTCGCCTGGCCGGCCGATTCGCCTTGCGCTGCCATCTCCGCAGAGCCTATCCCTCGTTCGTCCTGACCGCGATGCGGCGGGGATCGCCGGGCTCCAGGAGGAGGGCCCCGCGGGCAAAGAGGCCCACGGCGCGGGGAAGGAGGTCGTGCTCGAGGGGGCGGAGCGCGGCGAGCACCTCGTCGGGATCCACCGCGTCGGGGAGCGCCACGGCCCGCTGGAGGATCACGGGGCCCGTGTCCACGCCGGAGTCGACGAGATGGACCGTCACGCCGAAGACCTTGACGCCGTAGGCGAGGGCGTCCTCGACGGGGTGGGCGCCGGGGAAGGCGGGAAGGAGGGAGGGGTGGACGTTGATGACCGCGTCGGGGAAGCGGGCGAGAAAGGCCTCGCCGAGGAGGGCCATGTAGCCGGCGAGGACCACCAGGCGCGCTCCCCGCTCCAGCAGCCAGTCGGCGAGGGCCATGTCGCGGGCGTCCCGGTCGGGATGGTGGGCGCGCTCGAAGACCCTTGTCGCGACCCCACGGTCGCGAGCGCGGTCGAGGGCGGGGGCGGTCGGCAGGTTGGAGGCCACGGCGACGATCTCCGCCTCGCGTCCATGAACGCTGTCGAGGAGGGCCTGGAGGTTGGTGCCGGCGCCGGAGACGAGAACGGCGATCGGGAGTCTCTCGGGCACTTCGCCGGACGATAGCTGTGACGCAGCTCAGATTTGGTCACGCTCTGTACAAGCGCGTATGTGCCCGTCCGTGATACTGACGGGGAGATGGCCGAGGAGTCCACGACCACGGACCTGGTGAAGCTTGCGCGAGAGGGGTACGAGGCCACGACTCGCGGTGACCTGGATGCGGTGATGAGCTTGTTTGCGGCCGACGCGGTGTATGACATGTCCGCCGCTGGGCTGGAGACCTTCGAGGGCGCGGAGGCGATCAGGGGCTTCATCGAGGACTGGCTCAGGAGCTGGGAGGACTATCGCTACGAGGAGGAGGAGCTCCTCGACCTCGGGCACGGCGTCGTGCTCAACGTCCTTCGGGAGGGCGGCCGCTTGGTCGGCGGCAGCGGTCGGGTCGAGCAGCGGGTGGCGCACCTCGCCACATGGACGAACGGGAAGATGGACTGGTTCAAGCACTACCGCGACCCAGACGAGGCGCGTACCGCCGCCAAACGCCTCGTGGAGGAGCGGGCGAATCTCCAAATGTGACGCAGCTCACAGAGGGCCGGGACGGCCCGTCACACACTGATAGGGAGGGTGGAGAGGCCACCAGGGCGCACCGCAGAGGGCGCGGACGCCACACAGACGGAGGTACCCCACCCATGATCTCAGCGATTTTCATCACCATCATCGTCGTCGCCGCGCTCGGCCAGGCCGTGGGCAGCGAGCGTCGTGGAGGGCTCATCGCCCGCCACGCCTACAACAATCGCTACAACGACGCGAGCGGCGCCCGGGAGGACCACCTCGGCTGAGGGCCCGCGAGGGCCGGCGGCGATCGAGAGACGGGCCGCGACCTGCGGCGCCCGCTGGAACCAGGGCTAGGCGCCGACGAGGGGGAGCTCGGGGTCGCGGCCCTCCTCGAGGGAGAACTTCCCACCGGCGGCATCGCTGCCCGCGAGGGGATAGTCGCCCGTGAAGCACGCGTCGCAGTGGGTGGCACGGGTCCCGCCGACGGCCTCGTAGACCCCGTCGAGAGAGAGGTAGTGGAGGGAGTCGCAGCCGAGCTCCCGGGCGACCTCGTCGGTGGTGCGGCCGTGGGCGATCATCTCCTCGCGGGTGGACATGTCGATGCCGTAGTGGCAGGGATGCTTGATCGGGGGGGCGGAGATGCGCATGTGGACCTCGGCGGCGCCGGAGTCGCGGAGCATCTGGACGATCTGGCGGGTGGTGTTGCCACGGACGATGGAATCGTCGACGACGACCAGGCGCTGCCCCGCGATGACCTCGGGGAGGGGGTTGAACTTCAGGCGGAGGCCGTGCTTGCGGAGCTCCTGGCCCGGCTGGATGAAGGTGCGGGCGACGTAGCGGTTCTTGACAAAGCCGTCGTCCTGGGGGAGTCCGGCGGCGCGGGCGAGGCCGCGGGCGGCGGCGTTCCCGGAGTCGGGTACGGCGATGACGAGGTCCGCCTCGACGGGTGACTCGCGCCAGAGGATCTCCCCCATGCGCCCACGGGCGACCTGGAGGGCATGGCCGTTCATGCGGGTGTCCGGACGGGCGAAGTAGATGTACTCGAAGATGCAGAAGGCGCGGCGCTGGCCGGGAGAGATGAGGCGGCTCTGGAGGCCGTCCTCGCCGAGGGTGACGAGCTCGCCGGGCTCGACGTCGCGGAGGAAGCTCGCGCCGATGATGTCGAAGGCGGAGGACTCGCTGGCGACGCAGTAGCGCCGCGCGGCCCCCTCCCCGGGTCCGTCCCCCGGGGGGGAGTCGAGGACGCCGATGGCGAGAGGGCGCAGGCCATGGGGGTCGCGGAAGGCGACCACGCGGTCCTTCGTCATGGCGACGATGGAGAAGGCTCCGCGGAGGCGGGGGAGCACGTCGGCGATGGCGTCCTCGACACTGTCGGCGGAGTGGGTGGCGATCATCGCGGCGATGATCTCGGAGTCGGAGGTGGAGCTGAAGGCGACGCCGCGCTCGAGGAGCTCCTCGTGGAGCTCGAGGGCGTTGATCAGGTTGCCGTTGTGGGCGAGGGCGACCTCGCGGCGGGACCCGTTGGTGCCCTCTGAGCGCTGGACGGGCTGGGAGTTCTCCCAGGCGTTGGAGCCGGTGGTGGAGTAGCGAACGTGACCGATGGCGAGCTCGCCGGCGAGCGTGCGGAGGTCGTTCTCGGAGAAGACCTGGTTGACCAGGCCGAGCTCGCGGCGGGTGATGATCTGCCCGCCCCGGTCCGCGGCGGCGATCCCGGCCGACTCCTGGCCCCGATGCTGGAGGGCGTAGAGGGCGAAGTACGACAGTCGGGACACCTCGTGACCGGGCGCATACAGACCGAACACTCCGCACTCATCGCGCGGTCCATCACGCATCGTCATCACAAGCTACCAGGCTCCCGCGGGCGGACGGAGGGGGCTCATGGGAAGAACCCCGCCAGACCCCCGGAGCGAGCGGCCTCGAGCTCGGAGAGGGCGATCTCGATGACGGCACCCTCCCGAGCGTCGATCTCGATCCTCAGGGCGGCGCCCCCGACGGTGCCGATGCGGGTGAGGGGAAGGGCGGGAGGGAGATCGCGGAGAGCCTCGGGGGGGCCGCTGAGGAGGAACCCGCCGGGAGACTCGCCGAAGATGGAGGCCTCGGAGGAGCCCTGGGGAAGGCGGATGCTCGCGCCGATGGAGCCGGCGAGGGAGGACTCGGCGAGGGCGACCGCGAGGCCGCCGTCGGAGATGTCGTGGGCGCTCGAGAGGACGCCCATGCGAACCGCCTCGGCGACGGCCGCGGCGGTGGCGGCGACGGCGTCGATGTCGATGTCGGGGAGGCGGTCGGGGAGGGGCTCGCCGCGGAGCTTGGAGAGCTCGCTCGCCGCGAGGGCCGGGGCAAAGGGGCCGGCGATGGCGATGAGGTCGCCCTCGCGGGAGAAGGCGAGGCGCCCCGCGAGGGTCGCGTCGGGGAGGCGGCCGACCATGGCGATGACCGGAGTGGGATAGATGGGGCCGGCGGGGGCCTCGTTGTAGAGGGAGACGTTGCCGCCGACGATCGGAGCGGCGAGCGCGCGGCAGGCGTCGGCGAGCCCGCGGACGGATTCCGTGAGCTGCCATGCGATGTGGGGCTTCTCGGGGTTGCCGAAGTTGAGGTTGTCGGTGGTGCCGAGCGGGGTGGCGCCGACGGCGGCGAGGTTGGAGGCGCACTCCAGGACGGCTGAGACGGTGCCGCGGTAGGGGTCGGCGGCGACGCGGCGGGCGTTGCAGTCGATGCTCACGGCGAGGGCGGAGCCATCGGGGAGGAGGAGGACGGCCGCATCGGCCTCGTCCGGGCGGCGGAGGGTGCGGGACTGGACGATCGGGTCGTAGTGCTCGAAGAGGGGTCGGCGGGAGGCGAGGTTGGGGGAGGAGAGGAGGGCGAGGAGGGTCTCGGAGGGGTCCGCGTGGGGATCGATGACGGGGGGCGGGGGCGGATAGATGGGTGCGGCGGGAGGGCGGGGTTCGAGGTCGTAGAGGGGGCACTCGTCGACGAGGGCGCGGACGGGCATCTCCCCCACGAGGTCGCCCTCGCGGAGGACGCGAAGGAGCATCGTGTCGGTGACCGTGCCGATCGCCGCACAGCCCACCTCCCAGCGCTCGCAGAGGGCCTCGACGGCGGGTAGGTCGGCGGGGGCCACGACGCAGAGCATCCGCTCCTGGGACTCGCTCACCATCACCTCGAAGGGCTCCATGTGGGGCTCGCGGAGGGGAACGTTGGCGACATCGATGTCGATGCCCACCTCCCCCTTCGAGGCCATCTCGGCCGCCGAGGACGTGAGGCCCGCCGCTCCGAGGTCCTGGAGGGAGATGAGGAGGCCCCGCTCGAGGAGCTCGAGGGAGCACTCCATGAGCTTCTTCTCGGCGAAGGGGTCTCCGACCTGGACGGTGGGGCGCATCTCCGTGGAGCCCTCCGCGATGAGCTCGGCGGAGGCGAGGACGGAGGCGCCGCCGATGCCATCACGGCCGGTGGAGGCGCCGAAGAGGACGATCACGTTGCCAGGGCCGGCGGCGGCGCTGCGGATGAGCTGCTCGCTGGAGGCAAGGCCGAGGGCCATGGCGTTGACGAGGCAGTTCTGCTCGTAGGGGCCCTCGAAGTAGACCTCTCCGCCGATGGTGGGGACGCCGATCGAGTTGCCGTAGTGGGCGATGCCGGCGACGGCGCCGTCGAGGAGGTAGCGGACGCGCCCGGCGGAGGGCCCCGGCGCGGGGTCGTTCGCGGGGCCGGGCTCGCCGAAGCGGAGGGAGTCCAGGACGGCGATCGGGCGGGCGCCGATGGCGAAGATGTCGCGGAGGATGCCCCCCACGCCCGTGGCAGCTCCCTGAAAGGGCTCGACGGCGCTGGGGTGGTTGTGGGACTCGACCTTGAAGGCGCAGACGAGGCCCCCACCGACATCGACCGCACCGGCGTTCTCGCCGGGGCCCATGACGACGTGGGGGCCCTCGGTGGGGAGGCCGCGGAGGAGCTTGCGGGAGTGCTTGTAGGCGCAGTGCTCACTCCAGAGGAGGGAGTACATCGCGAGCTCGACCTGATTGGGGGGGCGCCCGCCCTGCTTCTCGCAGACGAGGTCGTACTCCTCGGCGGTGAGGCCGAGGGCGAGGGCGTCCTCGCGCGTGGGGAGGGTGGCGGCCTCAGCCATGGCCGCCCTCGACGGCCAGGCGGATGGACTCGAAGATGGAGAGCCCATCGGTGGACCCGCCGACGAGCTCGGCGACGGCGTGCTCGGGGTGGGGCATCAGGCCGAAGACGTTCCCCTCCTCGCTGCGCACGCCGGCGATGTCGCGGGCCGAGCCGTTGAAGTTCTCGCCGGAGGCATAGCGGAGGACGACCTGGCCGCGGGCCTCCATCGCCGCGAGGGTGTCCTCCGCGGCGTGGTAGCGCCCCCAGGAGTGCTTGGCGGGAATGCTGAGGGGGCGAGCGTGGGGGCAGGCGGAGGTGAAGGGGGTGGCGGGCTGGACGACGTCGAGGTGGACCTGGCGGAAGGTGAAGCGGAGGTTCGCGTTGGGGAGGAGCGCGCCGGGGAGGAGGCGGGCCTCGCAGAGGACCTGGAAGCCATTGCAGATGCCGAGCACGAGACCGCCTTCGGAGGCGAAGGCGAGGACGGACTCCATCGCCGGGGAGAAGCGTGCGATGGCGCCGGCGCGGAGGTAGTCCCCGTAGGAGAAGCCACCCGGAACCACGATCGCGTCCGCGCCGGCGAGGTCGCGGTCGCCGTGCCAGATGAGGTCCGCGTCGGCGACGCTGCGCGCGGCTCCGAGCGCATCGATGTCGTCGCAGGAGCCGGGGAACTGGAGTACGCCGAACTTCATCCAGGGAGGACGATCTCGTAGTCCTCGACGAGGGGGTTGGCGAGGAGCTTCTCGCACATCGCCTCCAGCTGGGAGGGGTCGGGGACGTCGAGCTCGACGAGACGGCCGACGTGGACGTTCTCCACGTCGGCGAAGCCGAGGGCGGGGAGGGCCCGCTCGACGGCCGCGCCCTGGGGGTCGAGGATTCCGGCCTTCGGACGGATGAGCACGCGGGCCCTCACGGCGCCCCGGGGGGCTCGTCCGCCGGGGGAGCGGTGCGGGCGAGCCAGTCGGCGAAGGGCTCGCCGGTGATGCGCTCGTAGGCCTCGATGTAGCGGGCGCGGGTGCCCGCGACGACGTCGTCGGGGATTCGGGGGCGGGCGGGGTGCGGTCCCAGCCGCTCGCGGAGGCCCAGTCGCGGACGTACTGCTTGTCGAAGCTCGGCTGGGAGCGTCCGACCTCGTAGCCGTCGAGGGGCCAGTAGCGGGAGGAGTCGGGGGTGAGGACCTCGTCGCCGACGACGAGCTCGCCGAGATCGTCGAGGCCGAACTCGAACTTCGTGTCGGCGAGGATGACCCCGCGCTCGCGGGCGTGGGCGGAGGCGAAGGAGTAGAGCGCGACGGCGACCTCGGCGACGCGACGCATGAGCTCGCGGTCGCCGACGAGCTCGGCGGCGCGGTCGAAGTCGATGGCCTCGTCGTGGCCGACGTCGGCCTTCGTGCTCGGGGTGAAGATCGGCTCGGGGAGCTGCTCGGACTCGCGGAGGCCCGCGGGAAGCTCGATCCCGGAGACGCGACCGGTGGCCTGGTAGTCGGTCCAGCCGGAGCCGGTGATGTAGCCGCGGACGACGCACTCGACGGGGAGCATGGAGAGACGGCGGACGACGAGCGCTCGCCCGCGCTCGGAGGGGGGGACCTGCTCGGTGGCCGAGATGAGGTGGTTCGGGACGATGTGGGCGGTGCGGGCGAACCAGAAGTCCGACAGGCCGGTGAGGACCTTGCCCTTGTCGGGGATCGCCGTGGGATGGACGGCGTCGTAGGTGGAGATGCGATCGCTGGCCACCATGAGGAGGCGGTCGGGACCGCCCTCTGGGGGGGCCTGCAGGGCGTACATCTCGCGGACCTTCCCGCTGGAGATGAGGGAGAGGCCGGCGAGCGTGGTCACGTGTGGCGATGCTACCAGCGGGAGCGGGGGGTCGATCAGGCGATGTCCTCCAGCCGCGCGAGGATGGAATCGGCGTGGCGGAGGTAGTGGGAGTAGTCGAAGATCTGCTCCAGGTCGAGGCCGGCGGCGCGGTCGTCGCCGGCGAGGAGGTCGCGGAGGGGGATGCCCTCCTCCCAGGCTCGGCCGGCGAGCTGCTGGACGAGGCGGTAGGCGTCATCACGCGAGGAGCCCTGCTCGACGAGGGCGAGGAGGACGCGCTGGGAGAAGAGGGCGCCGTGGGTGAGCTCGAGGTTCGCGAGCATGCGCTCGGCGTCCACGGTGAGGCCGGCGATGAGGGCGAGTGCGCGGTGTTGGAGGTAGTCGAGGAGGATGGTGGAGTCGGGGAGGATGATTCGCTCGACGGAGGAGTGGGAGATGTCGCGCTCGTGCCAGAGGGCGACGTCCTCGAGGCCCGCCTGGGCGTTCGCGCGGAGGACGCGGGCCAGGCCGGAGATCTGCTCGGCCTTGATGGGGTTGCGCTTGTGGGGCATCGACGAGGAGCCCTTCTGGCCGGCGCGGAACGGCTCCTGGGCCTCGCGGAGCTCGGTGCGCTGGAGGTGGCGGACCTCGGTGGCGAGGCGCTCGAGTCCGGCGCCCGCGAGGGCGATCGAGGAGAGGAGCTCGGCGTGGCGGTCCCGGGGGACGACCTGCGTGGAGACGTCCTCGCGGCCGAGGCCCAGGCGGGAGAGGACGCGGAGCTCGAACTCGGGGTTGGTGGCGGCGTAGGTGCCGACGGCGCCGGAGAGGGCGCCGACGGCGGCCTGCTGGAAGGCGCGGCGGAGACGGTCGCGGTTGCGAGCCGCCTCGAAGGCGAGGCCGGCGAGCTTGATGCCGAAGGTGGTGGGTTCGGCGTGGACACCGTGGGTGCGGCCGACGGTGACCGTGTGGGCGTGCTCGCGGGCGCGCCGGGCGAGCACCTCGACGAGCGCGCTGGCGCCCTCGAGGATCACCTCGCCGACGGCGCGGAGCTGGAGGGCGAGGGCGGTGTCGAGGACGTCCGAGGAGGTCAACCCGAAGTGGACCCACCGCCCGGCCGGGCCGGCGGAGGCGGCGAGGACGTCGACGAAGGCGGCGACGTCGTGCTCGATCAGGCGCTCGCGCTCCTCGACCTCGGCGACGGTGAAGCTCGCGGCGCGGATCGCCTCCAGCTCAGCCGCGCTGGGCCCATCGCCGGGGAGCAGTGCGGGAAGCTCCTCGCAGGCTGCGATCTCGACCTCCCGCCAGGTCTCCATGCGAGCCTCGTCGGTCCACAGTCGGCCGAGCTCGGGGCGGGTGTAGCGGGGGATCACGTCTTTTGATTATGGCCGCCTGCCGGCGGCGGGAGCCGCGAGGGCGGGGTGGCAGGGCGGCCGCCTCAGCAAGCGAGGATGTGGGCGGCGAGGATGGCCGCGTTGCGGGCGTTGTCGAGTCCGACGCAGGCGACGGGCACGCCGGGGGGCATCTGGACGATGGAGAGGATCGCGTCGAGGCCGCCGGCGGCGGTGAGGCGGCCCGAGAGGGGCACGCCGATGACGGGAAGCTCGGTGTGGGCGGCGACGGCGCCGGGGAGCGCCGCGGAGATGCCGGCGCCGGCGATGATCACGCGGAGGCCCCGCATCCGCGCGTTCTTGGCGTATTCGGCGACCTGGTCGGGTTCGCGGTGGGCGGACATCACGCGGATCTCGTGGAGGATGCCCCGCTCTTCGAGCTCGGAGGCGGCCTTCTCCATCGCCTCCATATCGCTCTTGGAGCCCATCAGGATGCCGACGCGGGGGGCGTCCACGTCGATGCCTTCGAGCTCGGACTCGACGTCGCTCTCGCTGATGGGCTCGGGCACGAGGGAGATACCGGACGTCCCGACGGGCCTGCCCCCGGCCGCGGCGGGCCCCTCGGGCTCGTCCTGGGGGGACTCGTTCACGCCGCAAGCATACGTCGCGGGGTGCCCGGCGGGGCTAGAGGGACGAGATGAAGGTCTCGATGGGGATCGCGGCGAGAGTCTCGTAGCGCCCCGTCCCCCGCGAGCCCAACTCGAGGGACACGCGGGCCATCGTTCCCTCGTCGGGGGCCTCGATCACGGAGATGAAGTCGACGTGGCCGAGGGTGGCCCATTGGGCCTTGACGGAGGCGCCGAGCTGCTCGACCTCCTTGTTCACCTCGAGGATCCGCTGGGGGTTGTTCTTGACCGTCTGCACGCCCTCGGGGGTGAGGGTGGAGAGCATTATGTAGGTGGGCATGGGTGGCTCCTCCGTCGCGATGGGATGGCGGCACGGGCGGCCGTATGTCGGTTTCTAAACCATCCGAGCGAGCGCCGCCCCCTGACCGATGGGGGGACCTCGTGAGCGCGCCGACGGCGAGCCGGCGGGCTGGCTTGCTCGAGCGAATCCACGACCGCGGGGCGCCCCGCTGAGGGGCGCCCCGGATGAACGAGGTCCTCAGGTTCTACAGCTAGCTGATGCTGCTCATCTGCACGGCCGTCAGCGATCCCTTTATTGCTTCCAGGGTCACTTTTTCGCCACGGCCTGCCTCGCGGCATTTGACCGTCAGCGTGCTTGTTTCGGTGGTGCTCACGGCGAGCTGTGCCGGGGTCTCGCCTGCGCCAACCGCGAAGAACAGGATCTGCTGCGTGAACCCGGACCAGAAGCCGCCAGCGCTGGTTTCTTTGCCGCCGGACGTCCTGTCGGCCAGGACACATTCGCCTGCGGCGTATTCGTGGTCCGCTGCCGGGCTGGTCGCCTCGAGCGTTACATCGTCGGAGGCAATGAACGAGCCCGCAGGAAGCGACTTCGTGAGCCCGGGCACCTGCGCGACGCCTTCGTCTTCGGTGATGTTCAGATCCGAGCTCTGCGTCGCGCTGTAGCCGGCCACGGCGCCGTTTTCGCCTTTCGGGCCGTTTTCGCCTTTCGGGCCGTTTTCGCCTTTCGGGCCGTTTTCGCCTTTCGGGCCGTTTTCGCCTTTCGGGCCGGCTTCGCCTTTCGGCCCAGCGTTGCCCTTCAGCTTCTTTAGGACCGTCGGCTTGATCTCGCGGGTGCTGGTGATCAGATAGTGCTTTGCAGCGATCGCCGTCCCGCCGAGCGCGAAGAAGAGAGCCAGCAGTGCGATCACGGTCGGTGCACGCCGGCTGGTTGCGGTGAACATTGGGCGCCTCCAGTGTCTGTTTGAGCCGCCGCGAGTCCTGGCGGCCGCCTTGTTACTCGGTCCCGCGCGTTGACAGCGGTTGACCGCCCCCGGGCACGAGTTGTGCGGATACTCGCACCGCCGCCGGACTGCTTCGATCGAACCCAAGGGGGCGCTACGCGGAGCACCTCCAGCACGTTCAGACCGCCGTGGCCACCCCCGCCCTCTCCAGCCGCAGCTCGCCGTCGCCCGCATCCACCTCGACGTGGTCCCCCGCGCAGATCTCCCCCCTCAGGAGGGCGAGCGCGAGGCGGTCGACGAGCTGCTTCTGGATCACGCGGCGCAACGGACGGGCGCCGTAGGCTGGGTCGTAGCCGAGGTTGCCGAGGAGCTCCTTCGCCTTGTCGGTGAGCGTGAGGTCGACCCCGCGCTCGGCCACGCGGGCGAGCACCAGTTGGACCTGCAGCTCGACGATCTCTGAGAGCTGGCCCCGGGTGAGGCTTTCGAAGCGGACGACGTCGTCGAGACGGTTGACGAACTCGGGCTTGAAGTGCTCCAGCAGCGCGCTCCGAACCTCGGCGTCGGGGACGCCCGCGGGGATGGGGATGTTCGAGGTCATGATGAGGACGGTGTTCTTGAAGTCGACGGTCCGTCCCTGGCCGTCGGTGAGACGGCCGTCGTCCATCACCTGGAGGAGGGTGTTGAAGACGTCGGGGTGGGCCTTCTCGATCTCGTCGAGGAGGACCACGGAGTAGGGCCGGCGGCGGACGGCCTCGGTGAGCTGGCCGCCCTCCTCGTAGCCGATGTAGCCCGGGGGGGCGCCCACGAGGCGGGAGACGGAGTGCTTCTCCATGTACTCCGACATGTCGATCCGCACGATCGCCTGCTCGGAGTCGAACATGAACTCCGCGAGCGCGCGCGCGAGCTCGGTCTTGCCGACGCCGGTGGGGCCGAGGAAGAGGAAGGTGCCGATCGGCCGGTTCGGGTCCTGGAGGCCGGCGCGCGAGCGGCGGAGCGCGTTGGCGACCGCCTCGATCGCCTCGTCCTGGCCGATGACGCGTTCGTGGAGACGGTCCTCCATGTGGATGAGCTTCTCCGTCTCGCCCTCCAGCAGGCGGCTCACGGGAATGCCCGTCCAACGGGCGACGACCTCGGCGACGTCATCGGCGTCCACCTCCTCCTTGAGGAACTGTGGCCCGCCCACCCCACCCACGCCGCCCACTCCCTGCTCCTCGCTGGACTCGTGCTCGGCGATGCGCTTCTCCAGCTCGGGGATCTCCCCGTAGCGAAGCTCGGCGGCACGCTCCAGCGAGGCGTCCCGCTCGGCGCGCTCGGCCTCGGTGCGAGCCTCCTCGAGGCGGGCCTTGAGGTCTCGTACACCCTGGATGGCCTGCTTCTCGCTCTGCCACTGGGCCTTCATCGCCGCCGAGCGCTCCTGCAGCTCGGCGAGCTCGCGCTCGATCGCCTCGCGGCGCTCGGCGGAGGCGTCGTCGCTCTCCTTGCGGAGGGACGTGAGCTCGATCTCGAGCTGCATCACCCGCCGGTCGACCTCGTCGATCTCGGTGGGGAGCGAGTCGATCTCGATGCGGAGCCGTGAGGCCGACTCGTCGATCAGGTCGATGGCCTTGTCGGGGAGGAAGCGGTCGGCGATGTAACGGTCGGAGAGGGTTGCCGCGGCGACGAGGGCGTTGTCCTGGATGCGGACGCCGTGATGGACCTCATAGCGCTCCTTGAGCCCGCGGAGGATGGCGATGGTGTCGGCGACGGAGGGCTCACCGACCATCACCGGCTGGAAGCGGCGCTCCAGCGCGGCGTCCTTCTCGATGTGCTTTCGATACTCGTCGAGCGTGGTGGCGCCGACGGCGCGGAGTTCGCCGCGGGCGAGCATCGGCTTGAGCAGGTTGGCGGCGTCGACGGCGCCTTCGGCGGCGCCCGCGCCGACGATCGTGTGGAGCTCGTCGAGGAACAGGATCACGCTGCCCTGCGCCTCCGAGACCTCGCCCAGGACGGACTTCAGCCGGTCCTCGAACTCACCGCGATACTTCGCCCCGGCGATCAGCGCGCCGATGTCGAGGGCGATGACGCGACGCTCGCGGAGGGACTCGGGGACGTCGCCGGAGACGATCCGCTGGGCGAGGCCCTCGACGATCGCCGTCTTGCCCACGCCCGGCTCGCCGATCAGAACCGGGTTGTTCTTGGTGCGACGGGAGAGCACCTGGATGACCCGCCGGATCTCCTCGTCACGGCCGATCACGGGGTCGAGCTTGCCCTGCTCGGCCGCCTCGGTGAGGTCGGTGCCGAAGCGCTCGAGGGCCTCGTACTTCTCCTCGGGGGACTGGTCGGTCACGCGGTGCGATCCGCGTACCTCGCCGAGAGCGTTCAGCAGCCGCTCCGGGGTGGCGCCCGCGCGGGTGAGGATGTCCGCGACGGGGCCCTTCTCTCCGGCGAGGGCGAGGAGGAGGTGCTCGGTGGAGACGTAGCCGTCTGACAGCTTGCCGGCTTCGCGCTCGGCGGCGCGGAGCACGGAGGTGAGCTCCGAGCCGGGCTGGGCGACCCCGTCGGAGGAGGCCGAGGGGGAGGCTACGGGGAGCTCGTCGAGGGCCGCCTCGGCGGCCGTGCGGAGCGCGTCGAAGGGGACTCCGAGCTTCGCCAGCACGGGCAGGACGACGCCGCCGGGCGCGTCCGCGCTGGCGGTGCCGGCGCCGGGGGCGAGGAGGACGGCGAGGAGATGCTGGGGAGTCACCTGGGGGTTGCGCCGCGCGTGGGCGAGTGAGGCGGCCTCGGCAAGTGCCTCCTGTGACTTGATGGTGAAGCGGTCGGAGCGCATCTATGGCCTCTTTCGGGGGCGGTTGAAGGGGGATCGGACATCCGCGGCGCGGACGATCTCGGCGGAGCGGCGATAGGGGACGAGCTCGGCGCGGAAGGAGCGGCGAACCGTCTCGAGCTCCTCGGCGAGGCGGACCTGGGCCTGGAGGGCTTCGAGCTCGATCTTCTCGATGCGGGCCTGCATCCCGTCGATCTCGTCCTCCAGCCGGAGCACCCGCTCGACGCCGGCGAGGTTGAGGCCCAGCTCGGCCGTCATCTCCTGGATGCGGCGGAGCCGGTCGACGTCCTCCTGGGAGTAGAGACGTGTGCCCTTGGGGGAGCGCTGCGGCTCGATCAGACCGCGGGACTCGTACATGCGGAGGGTCTGGGGATGCATGTTGGCGAGCTCGGCGGCGACGGAGATCATGAACACGCCGCGATCGGTCTCCAGCTGGACACGGGCGAGGGGTCGCCGCGAGGCAGGCTCCGGGGCGTCGCCGGCCATCAGCCCTCACCCGCCTTCGCGGCGTCGCGATCGCCCTCCGGGGACCCGTTGGGGAAGAGGCCCGCGCGGGGATCCTCGCCCAGCGTCCGGGAGAGCGCTTCGACGGCCTGCTCCTGCTCCTTGCTGAGGTGCTCGGGGACGTCGATGATGAACCGGTAGTGGATGTCCCCTCGCTCTCCCGACTTGCCGAGCTTCGGAGGGCCCTCACCGCGGAGGCGCTGGACGGTGCCGGAGGCGGTGCCCGGTCGGACGCGGAGGGTCTTGTTCCCGGACAGCGTCGGCACCCGCACCTCCGCTCCACGGAGGGCCTCGGGGATGGTGAGGGAACCTCCACCTCGAGGTTGTCGCCCTTGCGCCTGAAGAGGGGTGAGGCGGAGACGTGGGTCGTGAGGTAGAGGTCGCCGTTCGGGCCCCCGTTGCGTCCCGGCTCGCCCCTCCCGGCGAGGCGTATGCGGCTGCCGTCGCGCACCCCGGCGGGGATGTTCACGCGCAGGCGCTTGACCGTCCGCACGGCTCCCGCACCGTGGCAGGTCGGGCAGGGGTCCTCGATCACCGTGCCGGCGCCGCCGCAGCGAGAGCAGGGCTGGGAGATGGAGAACATCCCCTGCCCCTGTGTCTCGATACCGCGACCCTCGCAGCGCGGGCACACCGACGGTGTGGTGCCGGGCTTGGCGCCGGTCCCGTGACAGGTCGTGCAGGTCGCATGCATGGGCACCTGGAGAGGCACCTGAGCGCCCGTGACGGCCTGGTCGAAGGAGATCGAGACCTGCGCTTCGAGGTCCGCCCCGCGTTCGGAGCGTGGCTTGGTGCGGACGCGGCGCCCGCTGGTCGAGCCGCCGAAGAGGTTCGAGAGGATGTCCCCCATCGAGGCCCCGTCGAAGTCGAAGTTGCCAAAGCCCCCGAACCCTCCCGCGGGACCTGCGCCGGTGGCGAAGGGACCGCTGCCGCTGTCGTACTGCTTGCGCTTCTCGGGGTCCCCGAGCACGTCATGGGCCTGGGAGATCTCCTTGAAGCGCGCCTCGGCGGCCTTGTCGTCGGGGTTTCGATCGGGGTGGTAACGACGGGCGAGCTTGCGGTAGGCCTTCTTGATTTCCTCCGCCGTCGCCCGCTTCTCCACCCCGAGCGTCTTGTAGTAGTCGGGTCGTGTTGCCATCTCTTCCAGCTCTCCTAGGCGGCCACGACCACTCGGGCGGGCCGGAGCACGCTGTCGCGGAGCCGCCAGCCGGCCTGGTAGACCTCGACGACGGTTCCGCTCGGGCTCCCGCCCTCGGGCTGGGGAGCCGTCGCGACGGCCTCGTGGAGAGACGGGTCGAAGGGCTCGCCGATCGGCGAGTAGCACTCGATTCCCGCCCGAGCGAGACCTGCGAGGAGCTCGGAGCGGGCGAGGCGGACACCCTCCAGCAGGGGGTCCTCCTCGGCGGCGCTCTCGATCGCGCGCTGGAGGCTGTCGATGGCCGGGAGGAGCTCCTTGGCGAGGCCGCTCATCCCTCGTTCCTGGGCCGCGGCCGCCTCGCGGGCGACGCGCTTGCGGTAGTTCTCGAAATCGGCCTGCGTGCGCTGGGCCAGCGCGAGGTACTCGTCACGCTTGGCGACCGCCGCGAGGAGCTCGTCGACGTCGACGCGGAGGGCGTCCTCGTCGACGGGGGGCGGGCCGCTCGTGGCGCTCCGCACGGCGCCCTCCCCCGGCATCGTGCCGGGGGAGGGGCGGCCGTCGGAGGGATCGCGCTCGGCCGGGATCGGCTCCGGGCGGATTGTCTTCTCCGCGTCGCTCATCGGGGGTTAGGCCTTCGGCTCGTCGACGACCTCGGCGTCGACGACGTCCTCCTCCTCCTCGGAGGGTCCGCCGTCGCCGTTCTCCGTGGCGCCGTTCGATGATGTCGCAGCCTGCTCCTGGGCCCGCTGGTACATCGCCTCGGAGACCGCGTGGAACGCCGTCTGGAGCTCCTCCGCGCGAGCGTTGATCGCGGCCGGGTCCTCGGACTCGAGCACCTCGCGCACGTCCTTGATCGCCTGCTCGATCCGCGCCCTGGAGTCGCCGTCGACCTGGTCGCCGAGATCGGCGAGCTGGCGCTCGGCCTGGTAGGCGGCGTTCTCGCCGTTGTTCCTCGCCTCCGCGAGCTCGCGCGCGCGGCGGTCCTCATCGGCGTGGGACTCCGCGTCGGCGACCATGTTCTTGATTTCGTCGTCGGAGAGGCCGGAGCCGGCCTTGATCTCGATCTTCTGCTCCTTGCTCGTCCCGAGGTCCTTCGCCGAGACGTTGAGGATCCCGTTCGCGTCGATGTCGAAGGCGACCTCGATCTGAGGGATGCCCCTGGGCGCCGGCGGGATGCCCGTGAGCTGGAACTTGCCGAGGGACTTGTTGTACTGGGCCATCTCCCGCTCGCCCTGGAGGACGTGGATCTCCACCGATGGCTGGTTGTCCTCCGCCGTGGAGAACACCTCGCCCTTGCGCGTCGGGATCGTCGTGTTGCGCTCGATCAGCTTCGTCATCACGCCGCCCTTCGTCTCGATGCCGAGGGTGAGCGGTGTGACGTCGAGCAGGAGGACATCCTTCACGTCACCGGCGAGCACGCCCGCCTGGATGGCGGCGCCGACGGCGACGACCTCATCGGGGTTGACCCCCGGTGGGGCTCCTTGCCGGTGAGCTCCTTGACCTTCTCCTGTACGGAGGGCATCCGCGTCATACCGCCCACGAGCACGACGTGGTCGATCTCCTTGACGCCCTTCGCCTTCGCGTCATCGATCGCCTGGCGCACGGGCGCCACGACGCGGTCGATCAGCCCCGAGGTGAGCTCGGAGAGCTTCGCCCGGGTGAGACGCATGTCGAGATGCTTGGGCCCGGCCGAGTCGGCCGTGATGAAGGGGAGGTTGATCTGCGTCTCCTGAGTCGTCGAGAGCTCGATCTTGGCCTTCTCCGCCGCCTCGTAGAGCCGCTGGAGGGCCATCGGGTCGCTGGAGAGGTCGATCCCCTGCGACTTCTTGAACTCCGAGACGAGCCAATCGACGATCGCCTTGTCGAAGTTGTCGCCTCCGAGGTGGTTGTCCCCCGCGGTCGACTTCACCTCGAAGACCCCGTCGCCGATCTCGAGGACGGACACGTCGAAGGTGCCCCCGCCGAGGTCGAACACGAGGATCGTCTGGTCTGACTCCTTGTCGAGGCCGTACGCCAGCGACGCGGCGGTGGGCTCGTTGATGATCCGCTTGACGTCGAGGCCGGCGATCTTGCCCGCGTCCTTCGTCGCCTGTCGCTGATCGTCGTTGAAGTACGCGGGGACGGTGATGACGGCCGAGTCGACCGCCTCGCCGAGGTAGGCTTCCGCGTCGGACTTGAGCTTCTGGAGGATCATCGCGGAGATCTCCGGCGGGGAGTGCTGCTCGCCGCCCGCCTCTACGCGGGCGTCCCCGTTCGGGCCGCTGACGACCTTGTAGGGAACGATGGACTCCTCCTCCCGCACCTCCGCCTCCTTGCGCCCCATGAAGCGCTTGATCGAGAAGACGGTGTTCTGCGGGTTGGTGACCGCCTGACGCTTGGCGACCGTGCCGACGAGCCGCTCGCCCGAGGCCGTGAAGGCGACCACCGACGGGGTCGTGCGACCCCCCTCGGCGTTCTCGATCACGGTCGGCTCGCCACCCTCGAGCACGGCCATGCACGAGTTCGTCGTGCCGAGGTCGATGCCTATGGTCTTCGCCATTGATATTGCTCCTTGAGATGAGACGTTTCTAAAATCTAAGTGACATTGTGGCAGATTTATTGATGGGGGTCAAGGGGTGCCGCATCCCCGAAACTGCTCCCTCGGGGCCCTACTTACCCGCTTGCGCCCGGCTCAACTCCGGCCGTCCCGCCAATCATCCTCCGTCGTAACGCGCGCGCGCGGGGCAACCTTTCGCCCCCCCACAACACCCCCACACCGGGCCCCACAACACCCCCACATCGGACCCCGCAAGCCCGTCCCGCGGTCACGCAGGCCCGCCCCCACCGGGCGCAACCCCTCGTCTGCCCCCGGACCCCCAAGCGGCCCCAGCAAGGGGAACCCCTCGGGCCGGCCCCGCCAACCTCACACACCCGCCCCGCGGGGCGCTACCGTCTGATCTGGCGATGAACCTTCCCTCCACCCCTCCGCTCAAGCCGAGGCTCCGCGGGGTCTCGCACGAGTACGCCTTCTTCGTCTCGCTCGCATGCGGCGTCGCACTGATCCTCGCCGCCTCCGGCGGCCGGGCTCGCGTGGCCGCCGCGATCTACGCCTGCGCGGTCTCGGCCCTGCTGGGCACCAGCGCGCTCTACCACCGCGTCACCTGGCGGCCGCGCGCCCGCCAGATGGATGCGCCGGCTCGACCACTCGATGATCTTCGTGCTGATCGCCGGGACCTACACGCCGGTGGCGCTGCTCGCGCTGAAGGGCTCGCTTGCAAACGTGATCCTGATCGTGCTGTGGACCGGGGCGCTCGGCGGGGTGGTGTTCAAGCTCGTCTGGATCGACGCGCCCAAGTGGCTGTTCGCCTCCGTCTATGTGCTCCTCGGACTCGTCACCGCGGCCGTCTTCGGCGAGCTGCCGGCGGCGATCGGCTGGCTCGGCGCGGCGGGGCTCGCGGTGGGCGGGCTGCTCTACGTGCTCGGCGCGATCGTCTACGCGAGCGGACGCCCGGACCCCTCACCGAGGGTGTTCGGCTACCACGAGGTCTTCCACGCGCTCGTCCTCGTCGCCGCGGCTCTCCACTACGCGGTGATCGCCTTCGCGGTCATCCCCGGCGGCTGAGGAGCGAAGCAGCCGCGGCTCGGGCACATCCGGGCCAGCGCGCACTCGGCACAGGCGGGCCTGCGTGCGTGACAGGTCCGGCGGCCGTGACGGAGGAGGTTGACGTGCAGCTCCAGCTCGGCCCCCGGCGGGGTGATCGCGAGCATCTCCTCGTGGAGCTCCTCGAAGCCGGCCCCGGGGAGGAGCAGCCGCAGGCGCATGCCCACGCGGGAGACATGGGTGTCGACAGGGACGTCGCGGAGACCGAGGGCGAACAGCAGCACGCAGGCGGCCGTCTTGCGCCCGACGCCGGGAAGCGAGCAGAGATAGGCACCGGGCCTGATCGATTGTCACCTCGGCGAGCCAGTCGAGCGACAGCTCGGCGGTGGGGGAGCGGTCGGAGATGGCGCGGAGGATCGCCTGGATGCGCGCGGACTTGACCTTCGAGATGCCGCCGGGCCGGATCGCCTCCTCGACCTCCGCGAGGGGGGCGTCGCGAACCTCCTCCCAGAGGGGCAGGCGCTCGCGCAGGCGCAGGTAGGCGACGTCGCGGTTGCGGTCGTTCGTGGACTGGGAGAGGACCGTGAGGATGAGCTCGGCGATGGGATCGCCATGAGGGGCGATGCGCGGAACTCCGTATATCTGGCGAAGGCGCTCGCGCACGCGGGCCACGCGGGCGCGCGAGGGGAGAGCCCAGGGCGCGTGGGCGGCGGGCGGGCGGCGCTGGGAGGACGGCACGGGAGCACCGTATCCAGCGCACGGCTCGGCTTATATCCTCGCGCGATGGGCCTCCCGAGCGAGAACCGCGCCGAGGTCGACGGAGTGCTCGCCTTCTGGTGGTCGCGGGCGACGGCGAACGGAGGAGCGGCGGTGCCGCTGTACCTGCACGGGGTGCCCTCCAGCGCGGATGATTGGCTGCCGTTCCTGGAGCGGGGGGGCGGCCTGGCGGTCGACCTGCCGGGCTTCGGCCGATCCGGGAAGCCCGGTTCGAGGGCGTACACGATCGCCGAGTACGACCGCTTCATCGAGCGCTTCCTGGAGCACGTGGGGATCGAGCGGGTTGGGCTGGTGGTGCACGACTGGGGCGCCGTCGGGCTCGCCTTCGCGCAGCGGCACCCGGAGATGATCGAGCGGCTCGTGGTCATCAACGCGGTCCCCCTCCTCCCCGGTTATCGCTGGCACCGCACGGCCCGCATCTGGAGGACGCCGGGGCTCGGGGAGCTGGCGATGGGGGCTACGACGCGGTTTACGCTGCGGCTCGCCTCGCGGGAGTCCAACGCCACGCCCGGGCCGATGTCCGAGGAGTGGATCGAGAACGTTCTCGCCCATTTCGACCAGGGCACCCAGCGAGCGATCCTGAGGCTCTACAGGAGCTCGCCGCCGGAGGCGCTCGCGGCTGCGGGGGAGCATCTGGGCGAGCTGGACATCCCCGCGCTCGTGCTCTGGGGGGCACGCGACCCATACATCCCGCCGCGCTTCGCCGGCGAGTATGCGGACAGGCTGCCCCGCGGCGAGCTGCTCCAGCTCGAGGATGCCGGCCATTGGCCATGGCTCGACCGTCCCGAGATGATCGACCGGGTGGTGGACTTCCTGAGCGCGGCGTGAGCGGGGTGGCGCTCCGTCGCAGCCTGGTCGACAGGCTTCCTCCAGCGTGGACGATCACGGCCGGGATGGCCGTTCTCTACCTCGCGTTCGCGCCCGCCAGCTCGGACCTCGCGGCGGCCGACTATCGCAGCGATCTGTTCGCGCGCGCAGGGTTCACCCTGTGGGACAACTCGTGGTACGGGGGCCACCACCTCCCCGCCTACTCGATCCTCGCCCCCGCGCTCGGTGCGCTGGTGGGCACGCAGTTGCTCTCGGCGATCTCGATGGTGATCGCCACGGCGCTGTTCTCGGCTCTGATCGAGGGACGCTTCCCCGCGCGCGCGACGCGCGTGGCGGGAGCGTGGTTCGCCGTCGGCGCCGGACTGGCGCTGCTCTCCAACCGGATCCCCTTCGACCTCGGCCTCGCGATCGGCCTCGGGGCCCTGCTCGCGGCCGCGCGGGGACGCTTCGCGCTGGCGCTCATACTCACCGTGCTCAGCTCGCTCGCCAGCCCGGTCGACGGGGCCTTCCTCGCGCTCGCCTACCTCGCCTGGGCCGTCGCGGGACCCGAGCGCCTCAGGCCCACCGCCCTGATCGCCGCGGCGCTCGCGCCGGTCGCCCTGCTCGGGGTCGTGTTTCCCGAAGGGGGCACGCAGCCGTTCGCCGGCGGGGCCTTCTACCCGGCGGTGGCGGGGGTGCTTGTGATCGCCTGGCTGATCCCCCCCGAGGAGCGGGCGCTGCGCGCGGGCGCGCTCCTGTATGCGGCGTCGATCACGATCCTGTTCCTCGTCCCGACCGCCGTCGGCTCGAACGCCGCGCGACTGGGCACGCTGATGGGCGCGCCGATCGCGGCGCTGGTGCTGCTGGGCGTCTCGACGATCGGCCGCCGCCCGCTGATCCTGTTGGCGGCGGCCCCGCTGCTGCTCTACTGGCAGGCCAGCACCCCGGTGTCGGACTTCGTGACGGGGCTCGAGGACCCGGCCGTCCACGCCTCCTACTACGCGCCGCTGCTCGCAGAGCTCCACACGCTCGGGGTGGGCTATGGAGAGCAGCCGGCACGGATCGAGGTGGTGCCGCTGTCCGATCACTGGGAGGCCCGCTGGGTCGCGCCGAAGGTGATGATCGCGCGCGGCTGGGAGCGCCAGCTCGACAGGTATCGCAACGGGCTCTTCTATGACGAAGAGGGGGTGACGGCCGCGAGCTATCGCGCCTGGCTGTCCGAACAGGGGATCTCCTACGTGGCCCTCCCGGACGCCTCGCTGGACTACTCCGCGACGACCGAGGCGCGGCTGCTCCGCGGCGACCTCGCCGGCTCCGGGGGGCGGGCCCCGGCGTACCTGCGGGAAGTGTGGCGCTCGCGCCACTGGCGGCTGTGGGCGGTGAGGGATCCGACGGCGCTGATCAGCGGGAGCGCCCTGCTGGTGAACGTCGGGACGGACTCCTTCACGCTCCTGCAGCGACGGCCGGGGAGCTCGATCGTACGGCTGCACTTCAGCCCCTACTGGGCGCTGGCGAGCGGGCACGGGTGCGTCTCGCGGGCGCCCGGCGACTGGACGGGGGTGACCGCTCTGGAGGCCGGGACGATCCATGTCGGGATCAGCTTCTCCCTCGCGAGGGTCTTCGACCATGGCGCGCGCTGCCGTTGAGGTCATCGTCTAGGCTTGCAGCGATGGTCGCCCGTGAACGCCGTCTGCAGAGCCGCCTGCTACCCCACGGAGCCACCGACGCAGTCCGCCAGATCTCGCTCTTCGGCCTCGCGTACGTGGCTTACAGGTTCGTGCGGGGGTACGCCGAGGGGAACGGCAACGAGGCCTTCGCCCATGCCCGCGACCTGATCTCGCTCGAGCGCACGCTGCATCTGTTCGTCGAGCCCTCGATCCAGGCGTGGGCGTCGGGGAGCCATCTCGTGATCGTCCTCTCCAGCTGGCTGTACGTGAACGCCCAGGGCCCGATCACGATCGCGGCGCTGCTCTATCTCTATTCACGCCACAACGAGAGCTTCTACTTCGTCCGCAACATGTTCCTCGTCGCAATGGCGATCGCGCTCGTCGTCTATGTCGTCTTCCCGACGGCGCCGCCACGCTTCATGCCGGAGTGGGGCTTCACGGACACGGTGAGTGACTTCACGGGGGTGAACCTCACCCACACGGGGCTCTCGAGCGCGCTCTACAACCCCTACGCCTCCGTCCCGTCGATGCACGTCGCCTTCGCGCTGATGATCGGCTGGCCGCTGGCGCGACTCTCACAACGGTGGTACGTGGGGGTGCTGTGGCGCTGCTATCCGCTGCTGATGGCGTGGGTGATCATCGTCACGGCCAACCACTACATCCTCGACGCGATCCTCGGCGCGCTCACCGCCGTCGTCTCCGCCTACGGCGCAAACTGGCTCGCGCGTGCCCGTCCGGCGGCCTGGCGCTTCACGGGCGTAGCGGAGCCACGGCTGCCGGCGAGCGGCTAGCCGCACGTCGATGGCACCACCCCGCCAGCGAACGGCCTCGCGGCGCGCGCGGCGCGGAGCGCCGCGATCGACGCGGGCGAGCAGGCGCGCTCCGATCGGCGCGGGGGAGCGGCGAGAGCTCGTACGCAACCGCCTGATCGAGTCGCGGCTGACGCCGAACACGATCTCCCTCACCGGCCTCGTCCTCAACATCGTCGCCGCGGTGCTCGTGTGGGAGCAGCTGTTCTTCCTCGGCGGACTCGCCTTCATCATCGGCTCCGTGATGGACACCCTCGACGGGCGCTACTCGCGGATGTCGGGGAAGGGCACCCCCTTCGGGGCGTTCCTGGACTCGACCCTCGACCGCATCGAGGAGGGCATCGTGCTCACCGCCGTGGCGGGCTACTTCGCGCTGGAGAGCAACCGCGTGGCGACGGCCGCTGTCGTCGTGGCGGTGCTCGCTTCGCTGATGGTGAGCTACACGCGCGCCCGCGCGGAGGCTCTCGGGGTGGAGTGCAAGGTCGGCATCGCAACCCGCCCCGTCCGCGTGGTGATCCTCGCGATCGGTCTCGTGTTCGCGCGCGGGGCATCGCTCGGCAACTTCGAGCTGCTCGAGCCGGCCGTGTACGTGCTCGCGGCGCTCAGCGTGATCACGGTCGCGCAGCGCATCTGGCACGTGCGCGCGGCCCTGACGGTGTGACCTCTTCGGTTCGGCGGAGTAGTCTCTCCCGGCGGCCCGGCCCCCCCGGCCGCCGGAACTGAGAAGCAGGGCAGCCCTCGCGGCTCCCTCCACGACGGGCCCCGCGCCCTCAGGAAGGACATCTCACCCGTGATCAAGGAGCACACCAACGGCGCGTCAGCCAACGGCGCCGCCTCCACCAACGGCGCCGGCCGCTACCAGCAGGACAAGGTACGCGTGGCGATCATCGGCGTCGGCAATTGCGCCTCGGCCTTCGTGCAGGGCATCCACTACTACCGCGACGCCGACCCCGAGGAGCGGGTTCCCGGCCTGATGCATGTCGACCTCGGCGGCTACCACGTGCGCGACATCGAGTTCACGGCGGCATTCGACATCGACCGTGCCAAGGTCGGCAAGGACCTCGGCCAGGCGATCTGGGCCGGGCAGAACAACACGATCAAGTTCGCCAAGGGCAAGCAGGCGGTGCCGGCCAAGCTCGGCGTCCCCGTCCACCGCGGGATGACCCATGACGGGCTCGGGAAATACCTCAAGGAGAAGATCACGAAGGCGCCCGGGGAGACCGCGGACATCGTGCGCATCCTCAAGGAGACCCACACGGACGTCGTCGTCTCCTACCTCCCCGTCGGCTCCGAGCAGGCGACGAAGTGGTACGTCGAGCAGGTGCTCGAGGCGGGCTGCGGGTTCGTCAACTGCATCCCCGTCTTCATCGCCAGGGAGGACTACTGGGACAGGCGCTTCAAGGACGCGGGCCTGCCGATCGTCGGCGACGACATCAAGTCCCAGGTCGGCGCGACGATCGTCCACCGCACCCTCGCCCGGCTGTTCGCCGAGCGCGGCGTGGAGATCGAGCGGACCTCGCAGCTGAACGTGGGCGGGAACATGGACTTCTACAACATGCTCGAGCGCGAGCGGCTGGAGTCGAAGAAGATCTCCAAGACGAACGCCGTCACCTCGATCATGGACCACGAGCTCCCCGCGGGTGACATCCACGTCGGCCCGTCGGACTACGTGCCGTGGCTCACGGATCGTAAGTGGGCGCACATCCGCGTCGAGGGACAGGCCTTCGGAGACGTGCCGCTGAACCTCGAGCTGAAGCTCGAGGTGTGGGACTCGCCGAACTCGGCCGGGATCGTCATCGACGCGGCTCGCTGTTGCAAGCTCGCGCTCAACCACGGCGTCGGTGGACAGCTCGACGGACCCTCCTCCTACCTGATGAAGTCGCCTCACAAACAGCGCCCGGACGAGATCGCGCGGCGCGACACGGAGGCCTTCATCGCGCGCTACGCCGGCCGGCCGGGCACCTCCGCGAAGGGCCCCGCCAAACGCGCGCGGCCCACCGCGGGCGCGGGCGGGCGGGCGCCGGGGGGCAGCGCGGCGCCTGGCTCGGCGACGAGGTAGGCGGCGGCGAGCAGGCAGGCGCGATAATCGCGTGGCGATGTCCGGCACGTTCGCGATCGCCCACGTCTCCCCGTACCCGTGGGAGGCGGCGGACAACGAGGTCAACGCCCACATCGCGCGTGTCTCAGCGGAGCTCTCCCGGCGGGGACATCGCGTGCTCGTGCTCGCTCCCTCGCGCTCCCAGGAGCGCGTGCGCGAGTCGCGGCGGGCGCTTCGCGCGGCCCGCGGGGACCCGCTCGCGCTACTCGAGGACACCGACGGGGGCACCCCGCTGGTGGTGGCGGTGGGGGAGGTGCTGGACGTCGTCGGGGAAACCCGTCGCCGGCCCGCCGCGCTCCCGATCGACGTCGCGCGAACGGTCGAGGAAGTGCTCGGGAGGGTCGCCCTCGACTTCGTCCACGTCCATGAGCCCTTCGCTCCCAGTACCGCCAACGCGGCCCTTCGCCACTCGCGCGCGCTGAACGTCGGCTCCTTCCACGCGACCTCCGAGCGGCTGCTCTCGACGCTTCTCGCGCGGCGCTTCGTGGAGAGCTTCTTCGGGCGCCTGGACGCGCGAATCGCCAGCTCCGCGGCGACGGTCGAGCTGATGGAACGCCACTTCCCCGGGCGCTACGAGCTCGTCCCCGACGCGGACGGGGCGGCGGATGAGCTCGAGCGGATCTATCGCTCGCTCGCCGCCCGCCGCCACCCCCTCGGCGGCGACTCGGAGCTCTCCACGCGGCTGTCTCGGCGGGCGCTGATCGACGTGGACCTGCACATGCACACGGACCACTCCTACGACTGCGCCACTCCGGTTGAGGTGCTGCTGGCAACGGCGCGCGAGGAGGGCCTGGGGGCGATCGCCGTGACCGACCACAACGAGATCTCCGGCGCGCTGGAGGCGCGCGAGCAGGCAGCCGCGGCGGGGGTGAAGGTGATAGTCGGCGAGGAGGTCAAGACGGCCGAGCAGGGGGAGGTGATCGGGCTGTTCATCGAGGAGCGCATACCCCGCGGGCTGACCCTGGCGGAGACCGTCGCGGAAATCCATCGCCAGGGCGGGCTCGTGTACGTCCCGCATCCCTTCGACCGGATGCACTCCGTGCCGGACTACGAGCACCTGATGGGCATCCTCGAGGACGTCGACGCGATCGAGGTCTTCAATCCGCGCGTGGCGATCCCCGCGTTCAACGAAGAGGCTGACCGCTTCGCGGCCAAGTACCGGATACCCGCGGGAGCCGGCTCGGACTCGCACGTCCCCCAGGGGCTCGGGTCGGTGCGGGTGCGGATGGGCGACTTCGACGGGCCGCAAGAGTTCCTGCAGTCGCTCCGCGAGGCGGAGATCCTGACGCGACCCTCATCGCTGCTCTACGTGCAGGCGCTGAAGTTCCTCCAGACGCGCGCCACGCCCCGCTCCGCCCGGCGGGCGAGCAAGGCGAGGAGGCTCCGACGCGTGCGCCGGGCGTAGGGGAGCGGCGGTCCGAGGGCGCGAGGGCGCAACTACTGATGCACCGCCAAGGACAAGACGACACGCCGTCTAATCCCTCGGGGGCGATGCCCGTGACCGATGACCAGATCCGCGAGAAGTACCTCGAGCGCGCGATCCGTGAGCTGAACACGCTCACGCGGGAGCTCCAGGGCTGTCCCCACTGCCCCCGAGGGAACCTCATGCCGGTGCTCGGCTCGGGCCACCCGCAGGCGGACATCATGCTCCTGAAGTACGCCCCGCTGCCGTCGGAGATCGAGGAGGGCGTCGCCTTCTACGGCCGCAGCGGGAGCGCGCTGATGAAGTCGCTCAAGCGCCTCTCGATCGACCCGCTCGCCGTCTACGGAACGCTGTGCGCGAAGTGCCCCCTGAGCGATGCCTCGCTGGCGGACTTCGCCTGCATCTCCCGGGTCGTCGAGGAGATCGCGATCGTCGGCCCCAAGATCATCGTCGCGATGGGCCCGGAGGCGCTGTCGGCGCTCGAAGAGATGGACATCCCGCTCGCCGGCCCGCTGCGGCCCGACCTGGGCGAGATCCAGCAGCTGACGCCCTCGATCGACGCGCTCTACGTTCCGAACATCGACGACTCGCTCGACGACCAGGACAGCAAGCGGGCCTTCTGGGCGGCGTTCCGCGCGCTCGGCGAGTGGTACGTCGCCCAGCCGCCCTACTGATCCTCGGCGTATATTCCCCCTCGTGGGAGCAGGGGGAGCACGTCACGCGGTCGCCTCACTGCTGGTCGCGGGGCTCGCGGCGCTGTGCTGGGCTTGCACGAGCGCCGCGCTCGGCTGCGCAGGCGCACGGGGCTGTGGGGCGGGGTCGGTGAGCTCCGCCGAGGCGATCGCATGGCTGAACGCGCAGCGGGCGACGAACGGGATTCCGGCGGGGATAACCGACGACCCGGAATGGGACGTGGGCTGCCGGCTGCACATGGAATGGTGGGCGAGGAACCCGCGGGCGAGCAACCCCCACGAAGAGACGCCCGGCAGCGCGGGCTACACCACCGAGGGCGCCTTCGCCGGCGCCCATGCCGTGCTCGCCGAGGGACTCGACTGGTCGGCGGGGTCGCGCTACCCGTGGGGCGCGGCCGATCCCTGGGAGGAAGCGCCGATCCATCTGATGCAGCTCCTCGGGCCGGAACTCTCCGTCTCCGGGTTCGCCCCCACCTGCATGATCACCTGGGCCGGCTATGAGCGCACTCCCCCGCCCCAGCCGCAACTGCTCACCTACCCCGGCAACGGCACCAGCTTCCTCTACAGCTCCGAGCGCGCGAACGAGTGGCCGTTCACGCCCGCGGCCTTCGTGGGGCTGCCCGAGGACGGGCTCACGGGGCCCTACCTCTACGTGCTCGGGTGGGGCACCGGCCGCGGCCGGTTGACAGCCGCCTCGCTGAGCGGTCCGACCGGGCCCGTGACGGTGCGAACCGTGGACGATTACACGACCGGTGCACTCGGCGAACTCGGTCCCTACCTCCCCCCGGGCGGCATCGTGATTCCGCTCAAGCCGCTGGCGGCCGGCACCACGTACAGGGCGACGGCGACGTTCGCGCCGACGCCCACGGTCACCGAGGTGCAGGTGCCGGGCTTCGAAGAAGGCCCTGCCCCCATCTCCATCTCGATCGTCGGGAACGGCCCGGGCGAGCTGATCAGCCCGGGACAGTCGCTGACCGCGCCGGCGCCCCTGACGGTGAGCTGGACGTTCAAGACCGCCGGCCGGCACGCCCGCGCCTCGCGCTGCCGCCGGCACCGCTCCCGATCGACCTGCAGGCCCAGACGCCGCTAGGCGGCGGGCGCTCGGCCCCGGTCGGCCGCAGCCGCAGGCGCGGCGGAGCTCAGCAGGTGAGGACGATCTTGCCGAGCTTCCCCCCGTCGAGAAAGCGCTCATAGGCGACGGCCGCTTCGCCGAGGGGGAAGGCGTGGGCAACGGGCACGCGGAGCTCGCCGGTCGCGAACAGTGGCAGCACCTCCCGCTCCAGACGACGGGCAGCGAGCGCTTTCTCCTCCAGCGATCGCGCCCGCAGGGTCGAACCGTGAATGCGGGCTCGCTTGCCCATCAGCGCGAGGAGGTTCACCTCGGCCTTCGCACCGGCCCCCACGCCGATCACCACGATCCTCCCCCCGGTGGCGAGAGCCTGGAGGTCCTCGCCGATGTTGGGCGCTCCGACCAGCTCGAGGATGACGTCGAAGGGTCCGTGCTCGGCGAAGCCCTCCGGCGGGAGGACCTCCGCGCCGAGCTCCGCGACGGGCCCGCGGAGGGCCTCGTCGCGGACCGTCGCCGTCACCCGCGCACCCACCGCCCGGCCGAGTTGGATCGCGGCCGTGCCCACCCCGCCGGCGGCGCCGTGGACGAGCAGGCGCTCCCCGCTGAGCAGACCGGCCTGGCTGAAGATGGCGTCATGGGCGGTGGTGAAGACCTCGGGGAGCCCCCCCGCGTGGCTCCAGTCGAGACCCTCAGGCACGGGCATCAGTAGCCGTTCGCCGACGACGGCGAGCTCGGCCTGGGCGCCCCCGCCGACGATCGCCATCACCCGCGCGCCGCTCGAGAACCCCTCGACGCCATCGCCGACCGCGGCGACCTCGCCCGCGAGCTCCATCCCGGGGATGTCCTGGGGAGAGCCCGGGGGGCGGGGTAGAGCCCGCGGCGCTGCATCATGTCCGCCCCGTTGAGCCCGGCGGCGTGGACCCGGACCACCACCTCCCCCTTCCCCGGCTCCGGGTCCGGGTGCTCCTCGACGAGGATTTCGCCGTCGCGGATCGTGGCCGCTCGCATCGCCGCAGACTAGCGTGGGCTCCGTGCCCGGGGTCGGGCGGGGCCGGCGGCAGGCGGGTCGCGCCCAGCCGGAGCCGGGGAGCGGCGCCTGCCTACTCGCCTCGCTCGAGCAGCGCGACGCACTCGATGTGGTGCGTCTGGGGAAACATGTCCACCGGTCGCACCCGTCGTAGCGACCAGCCCGCGGCCTGGAGTTCGGCGGCGTTGGGCGCGAGCGTGGTGGGGTTGCAGGACACGTAGACGATCCGGCGCGGGGAGGCTTCCACGATCCGGTGGACGACCTTCTTGGAGAGACCGGCGCGGGGCGGGTCCACGACGAGCACGTCGGGCCGCCCGGCGCGCTCGAGGAGCTCCGGCAGGGCGAGGCGGGCGTCGCCGGCGAAGAACCTCGCGTTGGCGATCTCGTTGCGATCCGCCCCGGCGATAGCGTCCGCGACGGCCGCGGGCACGAGCTCGATCCCCCACAGCTCGCCGGCGCGGCGGGCGAGCGTGAGGGCGATCGTCCCGATCCCGCAGTAGAGGTCGTAGACCCGCTCCCATCCCTCCAGCGCGGCGTACTCGGCGGCGACCCCGTAGAGCACCTCCGCCATCTCGGTGTTCGTCTGGAAGAACGCCTCCGCCGAGATCCCCAGGTCGAGCTCGCCGAGATGCTCGGGAAGATGCTCCTCTCCCCACACCAGCTCGGTCTCACCTCCGGCCGTCGTCTCGGCGAGGCTGTGCGACCGCGTCCAGAGCACACCTGCGAGGGCCTCGCCGAGCTCCTCGAAGAGGACGCTGGCGAGCGCGTCGGCGTCGAGCTCCCCCGCCGTCGTCACGATCCGCAGCTGCAGCGTCCCCGTGCGCCGCCCCTCGCGCACGACGAGGTTCCTCAGCCGTGCACGACCGTCGCCCGGGCGCTCCGAGGGCGGCGCCCCGCGCGGACCCCCCGGGCCATTCGGGCGGCCGCGATCCCACGCGGCGAGACCCTCCCGGCGAGCCCAGTCGACGGCGATCTCGCGGGCGCGGTTGCCGAGCTCGGACGCCAGCAGGCAGTCCTCCATCGCCACCACCCCGTACGCGCCGGCGGGCGCGTGGAACCCGCACACGAGCTCCCCCGCGGGCCCCTCCCCGAAGGAGTACTCGAGCTTGTTCCGGTAGCGCCACGGTTCCACCGCGGCGACGATCGGCTCGAGCTCGAACCCCTCCAGATGCCCGATCCGCCGCAGCGCCTCCTCGACCTGGCCCCGCTTGATCTCGAGCTGGCGCTCGTATGGGATGACCTGCCAGGGGACCCCCGGGTGATCGGCCGTCGGAGCGATCCGGTAGGGGCCGGGGGTGAGGATCTCCAGCGTGCGGGAATGGGCATAGCTGCGCTTGCGCTTGTAGACCACCGCGCGCACGCGGTCGCCGGGGATCGCGCCGGCGACGAACACCACGTAGCCCCCCTCCCCCAGACGCGCCACCCCCTCCCCCCCGAAGGCGAGCGTGTCGATCTCCAGCTCGAGCTCGTCACCGCGCTGGGGTCTCGCCGCGGCAGCCCCCGGCTGTGCCGGATGCTCGGCAGCCATCGGGCTCGGGGCCGGCGAGGTCTCCGCGTCGGCTGCGGGGGCCGCCTCGCTGACGTGGGGCTCGCTATTCACGGGAGAGGAGCAGCTCGAGCAGGGCCTTCTGGGCGTGGCGCCGGTTCTCCGCCTGATCCCAGATCCGCTGGCGCGGGCCGTAGAGGACCTCGGCCGAGATCTCCTCTCCGGGATGGGCCGGGAGATCGTGCAGCGCGAACGCCCCGGGGGCGGCCGCGTCGAGGAGGGCGTCGTCGAGGCGGTAGTCGGCGAGCGCCTCGCGGCGCGCCTCCGCCTCCCGCTCGTCGCCCATGCTCACCCACACGTCGGCGTACACCGCAGAGGCACCCGCCACCGCCTCCAGCGGGTCCTCGTGGAGGCTCAGCCGCCCCGACGCCCCCGCGGGCAGCTCGAGGTCATCCTCGAGCGAGTATCCGGGAGGCGAGGCGACGGCCACGTCGAGCCCAGCGAGGGTTCCGAGCAGGGCGAGTGAGCGGGCGACGTTGTTGCCGTCCCCGACATAGGCCAGCCGCCGTCCCTCGAGACTTCCGTAGGCCTCGCGCAGGGTGAGCAGGTCGGCGAGCGCCTGGCAGGGGTGATGGCGCGCGGTGAGCATGTTGATGACGGGGATCGTTCCGTGCGCGGCGAGCTCCTCCAGCATCTCGTCGGGGCCCGTCCGCACTCCCAACGCGGCGACGTGGCGGGAGAGCACGAGAGCTGTGTCGCGAAGGCTCTCGCCGCGCGAGAGCTGGAGCTCGTCCGCGCGGAGGACGAGGGGATGGCCGCCGAGCTCGTGGATGCCCACCTCGAACGAGGTGCGTGTGCGGGTGGAGGGCTTCTGGAAGACGAGCGCCACACTCAACCCCGCCAGGCACTGGGAGGAGAGCGGCGCGCGCTTGAGCTCGAGTGCGCGGTCGAGCAGCCGATCCAACTCGGGGGCACTCAGCTCGGCGCCGGTGAGGAAGTGGCGCGGGCTCATCGGAGCGGAGAGTGTAGGCGCTTCCGCCGGTGCGCCCGCCGCCGCAACCGGTGTGCGATCGTCCGTCGGGCGAACCCTCCGAGAAAGGATCGACGCCATGAGGAGAACCCCGATCGCCGCCTGCTCGATGCTCGCTCTCCTCGCGCTCCTCGCCGGCTGCGGATCGGGGAGCGCCCCCACCAGCACCACCAGCGTCGCCACCAGCGGCGGTCCCGTCTCGGCGGGGACCGGCGCGGCGGCCACGACGACGTCGCCCGCCGCGACCGTCCCCTCGTCCTCGCCCCTGCTGAGCGGGACCGTCCAGATCGCCTACCGCCAGATCGCGATCCACCCCGAAACGCTCCGCGTGAAGGTGGGAACGACCGTCAAGTGGACCAACTACGACTCCGTCGAACACAACGTCACGAGCGAGAGCGGCCCGCAGCAGTTCGCCTCCGGGGACTTCGGCGAAGGCGGCACCTTCACGGTCAAGCTCAACAAGTCCGGGCTGATCCACTACCAGTGCACGATCCACCCCGCCTCGATGAACGGGACGATCGAGGTCGTCAGGTGAGCTCCGCCATGCCGGCATCGGGGGTCGACGGCGTGGCGTAGGAGCGACGGGGGATGCGGCCCGCCGTCCATGCCAGTCGGCCCCCGAGCACGGCCGCGCGCATCGCCGCCGCCATTCGCACGGGGTCCTCCGCTCGGGCGATCGCCGACGCGACCATCACGGCGTCGCAGCCGAGCTCCATCGCCTGTGCGGCGTCGGAGGCGGTGCCGACGCCCGCGTCGAGAACGACCGGCACGTCCACCGCCTCGCGGACGAGGGCGAGGTTGTAGGGGTTGCGGATGCCCATCCCGCTCCCGATCGGAGAGCCGAGGGGCATCACCGCGGGACAGCCAGCGTCGGCGAGGCGACGGGCCAGGACGGGGTCGTCGGTCGTGTAGGGGAGCACCACGAACCCGTCGTCGATGAGCTCCTCGGCCGCTCGCAGCAGCTCCGGCGCGTCGGGGAACAGCGTGTCCTCGTCGCCGATCACCTCGAGCTTGATCCAATCGGTGGCAAACGCCTCGCGGGCGAGCTTCGCCGTGAGCACCGCGTCGCGGGCCGTGCGGCAGCCGGCGGTGTTCGGGAGCAGCTGCACGCCCGCCTCGGCGAGAACGTCCAGCAGGGACCCCCGGGCGGACAGGTCCACGCGGCGCAGCGCCACCGTCACCAGCTCGGTACCGCTCGCCGCGATCGCCTCCGCCAGCAGATCGAGCGAGGGAAACCCGCCGCTGCCGAGGATCAGCCGCGAGCCGAGCGTCCTGTCGGCGATCCGCAGCCCGAGCGCGTCCTGGGGCCCGGGCGCATCATGGGGCCCGGGCGCGTCCCCCGGCCCGAGCGCGTCCCGCGCCCCGACCGCTTCGCGCGCCCCGACCGCTTCGCGCGGCCCGACCGCGGGGAGGCTTTGGTCGCCCACGGAGGTCATCCCCCCTGCATCGCCGTGAGGACCTCGACGCGGGCGTGCTCGTCGAGGGGGAAGCGTCCCCACTCGCTCCGCGGCACCACCTCGCCGTCGACCGCGACGGCCACGCCGGCCGCATCGACGCCGAGGCCCAGGCGGTCCAGCGCGGCCACCACGGTCTCCCCGGCGGCCAGCGCCGATGGCTCGCCGTTGAGGACGATCACGCGCCGACCGCCCCCGCCCCGGTCGCGCTCGCCATGTGTGCCGGCTGGGCGAAGCGCGCCGGCGAGCAGGCCTCGGCGACGGCATCCGGGGCGGGTCGCCCGGCGAGCAGCTCGGCCACAGCGTGTGCGGTGATCGGGGCCAGGAGCACGCCGTTGCGGTGATGTCCGGAGGCCCAGATCAGGCCCTCGACAGCGCCGGCGCCGATCGCGGGAGCGTTGTCGGGAGTGCCGGGGCGCAGGCCCACCGACAGCTCCTCGATCTCGAGCTCGCCGATCCCGGGAATTAGCTCGTGGGCGTCGCGCAGCAGCTGATAGACGCCGCCGGCGGTCGCCGCGAGCTCGAAGCCGCGTTCCTCCACCGTCGCGCCGAGCAGGTAGCGGCCGTCGCCCCGGGGCACGACGTAGCCGCCGCCGAAGCGGAGCACGCGCCGCAGCAGACCCGCGCCATCGGGGTCGCGCAGTCGCAGGAGCTGGCCCTTGACCGGCCGCACCGGGATGCCGCCCCCGAGCGCCGGCGCAGCGAGCCCCTCGCTCCACGCGCCCGCGGCGACGACGACCCGGGTCGCGTGAACGCGGCGACCGTCGGCAAGCGTCAGCCCCGTCATCCGCTCCTTCGCCGCGTCGACCTCGAGCGCGCCCACCGGGGCGTGCTCGTGCACCGCGACGCCCATCCCCGCGAGCGCACGCGCGAGCGCGGCGAGCACCAGGCGGGGATCGACGGAGTGATCCTCCGGAGCCTCCAGCGCGAGGCGCACCGTCGGGGCGAGAGCAGGCTCCAGCTCCCGGGCCGCGCTCGGCCGCAGCCGCCGCACCTTCAGCCCGAGCGATTCGCGAAAACGAAGCTGACGCTCCAGCTCGCGGGCCTCGTCGCCGTCGCGGGCGACGAGCAGCGTCCCGCTACGGCGGAGGCCCACCTCGACCTGCGAGGCCGCTTCCAGCTCCGCGGCGAACCCCGGCCACATCGCCGCCGAGCACAACCCGAGCTCCAGCAGCCTCCGACCCGCCGGGCCGAACTCGACCTCCGCGGTCGGCGCGAGCATCCCGGCGGCGACGTACGAGGCGCCACGGCCGATCGCGTCCCGCTCGAGCACCGCGACCGACATCCCGGCCGCCGCCGCACGCCAGGCGACGGCGAGGCCGATGATCCCCCCGCCGACCACGGCGACCTCGACGCGCACGCTCCCGGGCATGCGTTTGATGCTAGTCCCCACCGAGATGCGAGACTGGCGAGATGGCAGACGAGCACCGAGCCGCGGAGCTGCGCCGGCGCCTGCAGAGCGCGCGCCTGTACCTCGTCCTCGACGCCGCCCCGGAGCGCCACGCGCTGCCGCAGCTCCTGCGAGCGGCCGTCGCCGGGGGGGTGGACATCGTGCAGCTGCGCGAGAAGCATCTCCCGGACGAGGAGCTCACGGACGTGGCGAGGACGCTTCAGGGGCTCTGCGGGGAGCTGGGCGCCCTGTTCATCGTCAACGACCGCCCGAGCGTGGCCGGCGAGGCGGGCGCGGACGGGGTACACGTGGGGCAGGAGGACATGGACCCGGCAGCGGTTCGCGAGCTGCTCGGCGCCGAGCCCCTCATCGGCCTCTCGACACACGCCCCCGAGGAGATCGACGCGGTCGAGGAGACGATCGTCGACTACATCGGCGTCGGCCCGGTCCACCCCACCCCCACCAAGCCGGGCCGCCCCGCCGTGGGCGAGCAGCTCGTGAGCTACGCCGCTGCCCACGCGAGCGTGCCCTTCTTCGCGATCGGAGGGGATCCACGCCGGCAACATCGCGGGGGTGCGCTCGGCGGGGGCACGGCGGGTCTGCGTGCTGCGGGCGATCGCGGAGGCCGTGGATCCCCAGCGCGCCGCGAGCGAGCTCGGCTCGCTGCTCGCCGCAGCCCCGGGGGGACGGACGGGATGAGCGCGGCGGCCCCAGGGGGTCCCACCCGGCGCTCCGAGCGCGAGCAGCAGGCGCGCACGGCGCTGACCCCGCTGGATGACCGCGAGCAACCCGGTGCGCTGCTCGCGGCGATCGCCGTCTCGCTGATCCTCGCCGTCGCGGTGATCGTCGGCGCGCTCCGCAGCCACGACCTCGCCAGCCACGGTGGCTCGATCGCGGGGGCGGCGTTCCTGGCGGCGTGCCTGGTCCTCCTCGCCGGGGGCATGTATCGGCACCGCTACTGGGCGGTGCTCGGCTTCGAGGCGCTGCTCGCCTTCCAGATCATCGTCACCTCGCTCGCCCTCGTGATCGCCTCGACGATCCTCGCGGCGCTCCTCTGCGTGCTCGCCGTCGGCCTCGCCGGCCTGCTGTTCTGGAAGCTGGTGCGGGTGATGGGAAGGATCCAGGCCGGCGGGCGCAGCCATCCCCCGGCCCCGGGCTAGATCACCGATTGCGCCGACGGGACGCTCCCCCGCCACGTCCGGGGGCGCGGGCGGCGCTTCGATAGGCTCAGCCCCGATGCCAGCGAGCTCCTACGATGTGATCGTCATCGGCTCCGGGCCGGGCGGCTATGTGGCGGCGATCCGAGCCGCACAGCTCGGCAAGCGCACGGCCGTGATCGAGCGCGACAAGGTGGGCGGGCGGTGCCTCAACTACGCCTGCATCCCCGCCAAGGCGGTGCTCCGCTCCGCGGACCTGCTCAGCGAGATTCGCGACGCGGGCGACTTCGGGCTGAAGGTGGCGGGCGTCGAGGTCGACTACGCCGCCGTCCAGGCGCGGCGGGCGAAGGTCGTCAACACCCTCACCTCCGGCGTCTCCGGGCTGTTCAAGAAAAACGAGATCGACGTGATCGCGGGGGATGCCGCGCTGACCGCCGACGGCGACGTGCGCGTGGGCGAGGAGGCCTACGGCGCGGGCAGCGTGATCCTCGCCACGGGCTCGGTCCCGCGATCGATCCCGGGGGTCGAGCTCGCCGGGCGGGTGATCGGCACCGAGGAGGCGTGGGCGCTGGAGGAGCTGCCGGCGCGGCTGGCCGTCGTCGGAGCCGGCGCCTCGGGCGCCGAGATCGCCTCCGGGTTCGCACGGCTCGGCAGCGAGGTGCTGCTGCTCGAGGCACTCGACCGCGTGCTCCCGACCGAGGATGCTGACATCTCCAGATTGGTCGAGCGGGGTCTCAAGCGCCAGGGGATCGATGTCCAGACCGGCGTCAGCGTCGCCGAGGTGCGCCCGGGCGAGGGAAGCGTCGGCCTCTCCTACGGGGCCGAGACGGCGGACGTGGACTACCTCGTGATCGCGACGGGGCGGGGCGCGGACGTCCAGGGGCTCGGGCTGGCCGAGGCGGGCGTGGTGCTCGACGAGCGCGGCCTCGTCCAGGTGGACGGCGCGCTGCGGACCTCACGGGCCGGCGTCTACGCGATCGGCGACCTCGTGCCGGGACCGGCGCTCGCGCACAAGGCCTCCGACGAGGGGATCATCGCGGCCGAGGACATCGCCGGCATGGCCACGCACCCGCTCGCCTACATCGACATCCCGCGCGCGACCTTCTGCACGCCCAACGTCGGCTCCTTCGGGCTCACCGAGGAGCAGGCACGCGAGCAGGGCTACGACGTCGTCGTGGGCAAGCTCCCCTACGGCGCCGTCGGCGGAGGGACGGTCTACGGCGACCGCACCGGGATGGTGAAGCTGGTCGGCGAGCGGAGCTATGGCGAGCTGCTCGGAGGGCACATCGTCGGCTCCCGCGCGACCGAGCTGATACAGGAGCTCGTGAACGTGCGCGCGCTCGAGGGGGGCTACATGGAGGTCGGCCGCATCGTCCACGGCCACCCGACCCTCTCGGAGGCCGTGATGGAGGCCGGGCGCGCCGCCGACGGGTGGCTGATCCACGGCTAGATGGCTCCTGCCGGGATCGTGACGGGCACGCCGGCAACGTTCTACTTCGATCTCGCGAGCCCGCTCGCCTATCTCGCCGCGGAGCGCGTCCTGCGTGTCCTTCCCGTACCCGCAGAATGGCAACCCGTGCTCGCGCGTGAGCTCGGGGACGCGGAGACGTTCGAGGGCTTCCGCTGCGAGCAGGAGATCGAGGCCTTCCGCGAGCGGGTGGCCACGCGGGCGGGCGCGCTGGCGCTCCAGCCGCTGCGCTGGCCCGAGCCGTTCCCGTTCGACAGCTCGCTGGCGATGCGCGTGGCGACATACGCCAAGTCGATCGGGCGGGCCGTCCCCTATGCCCAGGCGGCCTTCCGCCAGGCGTTCGCGGGCGGCCGCTCGCTCGCGGACCCGGATTTCGTGCTGATCGCCGCCGCCGCCTGCGAGATGCACCCGGCGGCGGTGCTTCGTGGGGCCGAGCTGCGATCGGTCTCCGTCCAGCTGCAGGCTGCAACCGCGGCGGCTGCCGCGCTCGGGGTGCGGGACGTACCCGCCGTCGCACTCGCCGGGCCCGAGCCCCGGCTGTTCCTCGGCGAGGACGCTCCCGAGCGGGCGGCCGCGGCGCTCGCGGTCGGGTGAGACGGTGCTCGCCGTTCAGGCATACCGCCTGATCATCACCCGCGGCGGGATCACGCCGGCGGTGCTCGCCGATCCCGGCCGAGTGGACCACATCGAGATCGTCGAGATCGACGGAGGCGAGGTGGTGCTGTTCTGGGACCGTCCGCCGCGCGAGGCCTCCCGCCTGGCGCGCGCGATCCGCGCCGACCTGGAGCAACTCCAGGCGCCGGAGTTCATCGCCCGCTGGAGTACCGTGGAGAGCTGATGGCTGAGCTTCCAGATGCGGCCGTGACGCGCGAGTGGCTGGAGACGATGACGCTCATCCGCCGCTTCGAGGAGCGCGCCGGAGAGATGTACGCGCGGGCCAGGATCGGGGGCTTCCTGCACCTCTCGATCGGCGAGGAGGCGACGATCGTGGGGAGCGTTCGCGCTCTGCGGGAGAGCGACTACGTGATCTCCACCTACCGCTCCCACGGCCATGCCCTCGTCCGTGGGACGCCGCCGGAGAACGTGATGGCGGAGCTGTTCGGCCGCGTCGACGGCTGCTCGGGCGGACGCGGCGGCTCGATGCACATGTTCGATCTCGCACGCCGCTTCATGGGCGGCTACGGGATCGTCGGGGGCAACCTCCCGATCGCCGCCGGGATCGCCCTCTCCAGCGATTACCGCGAAAGCGACGAGGTGACGCTCTGCACGTTCGGCGACGGAGCCTCCAACCAGGGGACATTCGGCGAGACGCTCAACCTCGCAGCCCTGTGGAGGCTTCCCGTCGTTTTCATGGTGAGCAACAACCAGTTCGGGATGGGCACCGCCCTCGGACGCCACTCGGCCGTCACCGACCTGCAGCGAAAGGGCGAGAGCCTCGGGGTGCCCGGGCGGCGCTGCGACGGGATGGACGTGCTCGATACCCACGCCGTGCTGAGCGAAGCCGTCGAGAGCGTCCGCGAGGACCGCATGCCGCTGCTCGTCGAGGCCGTCACCTACCGCTTTCGCGGCCATTCGATGGCGGACCCGGAGCAGTACCGCAGCAAGGAGGAGGTCGCCCTCTGGCGTGAGCGCGACCCGATCGCCACGTTCGCCGACCGGCTCGTCCGCGAGGGCGCGATCAGCGCCGAGGAGGTGGGAGCGATCGACGCGCATGCCCTCGCTCGCGTCGACGCCGCGACGGCGTTCGCCGAGGCGTCCCCCTTTCCCGCTCCCGAGACGCTCTACGACGACGTCTACGTGCTCGACCGCGAGGTCCGCGGGTCCTACTCGCCGCGCACGGCGGACGCACGCTCGGCGATGGAGGCGGCCGACGGCGCGAGCGCGGCCGGCGCCGACGGAGCACCGGCGGCGAGCAACGACGAGATCCCCCAGCGGCTGACCGAGGCGCTGCTCGCCGGCGAGGACGGGGGCGAGCCCCGGCGGGAGCCGGGCTGATGGCGACGATGCGCTACCGAGAGGCTCTCGGCGCCGCGCTCGGCGAGGAGATGCGTCGCGACGAGCGGGTGATCCTGATGGGAGAGGACATCGGGGTGTTCGGGGGCGCGTTCAAGGTCACCGCCGGACTGCTCGAGGAGTTCGGTGAGCGGCGCGTGCGCGACACGCCGATCTCCGAGAACACGATCGTGGGCGCTGGCGTGGGCGCGGCGATGACCGGACTTCGGCCCGTCGTCGAGCTGATGACGATCAACTTCTCGCTGCTTGCTTTCGACCAGATCGTCAACCACGCGGCGCACATCCGCTACATGTTCGGCGGCCAGGCCGAGGTGCCGCTCGTGATCCGCATGCCCCAGGGCGCCGGCCATCAGCTCGGCCCCACCCACTCCCATTGCCTGGAGGCGTTCTTCCTCCACGTCCCCGGTCTGCTCGTCGCGGTCCCCTCGACCCCGGCCGACGCCAAGGGGCTGCTCAAGAGCGCGATCCGGGACGACAACCCGGTCATCTTCATCGAGCACGAGGCCCTCTACGGGGTGCGGGGCGAGGTGCCGGACGAGGAGGACCGCCTCGTCCACTTCGGGGAGGCGCGGATCGCGCGGGAGGGGGACGACGTCACGATCGTGGGGATCTCGCGGATGGCGCAGACCGCCGAGCGGGCGGCGGCCACGCTTGCCGATGAGCACGGCGTGGAGGCTGAGGTGATCGATCCGCGCACGCTCCGCCCGCTCGACCTCGAGACGATCCTCGCCTCGGTGCGGCGGACGAACCGCTGCGTGATCGTCGAGGAGGGCTGGCCGCACGGGGGCGTCGGGGCGAACCTCGCCGCGCTGATCGGCGAACAGGCCTTCGATGACCTCGACGCGCCCGTTCAGCGGGTCACGGGAGCGGACGTGCCGATGCCCTACTCCAAGCCTCTCGAGGACCTCGCCTATCCGCACGAGGCGCAGGTCGTGCGTGCTGCGCTGGCGGCGCTCCAGGGGCACGCGATCAGCGGGGGGCGCTGATGGGCGAGATCGTGATGCCCCGGCTGTCGGACACGATGGAGGAGGGAACGATCCTGAGGTGGCTCAAGCGCGACGGCGAGGAGGTCCGTCGCGGGGAGGAGCTGGTGGAGATCGAGACGGACAAGGCGAACATGACCTACGAGTCCGATCAGGAGGGCCCGCTCAGGATCGTCGCGCGCGAGGGCGAGACGCTGCCGGTCGGTGCGCTCATAGCGATCGTCGGCGGCGAACCGCCGTCCCCGTCCCCGTCCGCGGACGGCGTTGCCGAGGCGGCCGCCGAGCCGACCGGCATCGCGAGCGTTCGGGCGGGCACGGGGACGGGCGCGGGGGGCGGGCCCGCCCCGCCGGCCGCCGGCGGCCGGGTGCACGCCTCTCCACTCGCCCGTCGCCTGGCACGGGAGAGCGGCGTCGACATCGGCGCGCTCTCGGGGAGCGGCCCCGGGGGGCGCGTGGTGAAGGCCGACGTGCTCGCGGCCCGATCGGCGAGCGCGGCCGAGACGCCCGGCTCCGGAGAACCGCGGGAGGGCGTCGCCACCGCCAAGGGCGAGACGACGCTCGTGGAGCTGTCCCGCACCCAGCAGACGATCGCGCGACGGATGGCGGAGGCCAAGGCGACGATCCCGGACTTCTCCCTCCAGCTCGACGTCGACATGGAGGCCTGTGTGGAGCTCCGCTCGGAGCTGCGCCGCCTGTCCGCCGCGGACTCGCAGGCGCGGGCGCCGACGTACAACGACATGGTCGTCAAGGCGGCGGCTCTGGCGCTGCGAGAGCACCCGCCCGCGAACGGGAGCTATCGCGACGGTCGCCTCCAGCTCCATTCGCGAGTCAACGTCGGAGTCGCCGTGGCGGCGGAGGGCGCGCTCGTCGTGCCCACGGTCTTCGACGCCGACGAGAAGTCGCTGGGGGAGATCGCCCGCGAGGCGCGCGCCCTCGCCGAGCGCGTGCGCGCCGGGACGATCACGCCCCCCGAGCTCGGCGGGGGTACGTTCACCGTCTCCAACCTCGGGATGTACGGCATCCGGAGCTTCGCCGCGATCATCAACCCTCCGCAGGCGGCGATCCTGTCGGTCGGCGCGGTACAGCCTCGAGCGGTGGTGCGAGAGGCTCAGCTGATCGCGCGGGAGACGATGGCGCTGACGCTCGTGTGCGACCACCGCATCCTCTATGGCGCCGACGCGGCTGCGTTCCTCGCACGCATCCGCGAGCTCCTCCAGGCCCCGGCCGCGCTCACGCTGTGAGCCCCCCGCCGCCACCGGCGGCGGTCCGCCGATGCCAGCGCGAACGCTAGATTGGTCTGCAGCGCACGATGAGCAATCCACGACGCCCCGATCCGCCCGGAGACGACCTCTGGGTCTGCCAGCTGGGAACGGTCGACTACCGCGACGGGCTGGCCATCCAGGAGGACGTCCGCGAGCGCCGGCAGGCGGGGCTGCTGGGAGATGTGCTGCTGTTGCTCGAGCACCCGCCCGTGCTCACCCGCGGCAGGCGCGCCGCCGTCGGCGAGCTACTCCACGAGGAGAGCTTCTACCTCGAGCGGGGGATCGAGCTGATCGACTGCGATCGCGGCGGGAAGATCACCTACCACGGGCCCGGCCAGCTGGTCGGCTACCCGATCATGGCCGCGGGCGATGTCGGGCGCTACGTGCGCCTGATGGAGTCGGCGATCATCGCCGCGCTCGCAGGTGCGGGCGTGCCCGCGCACGCTCGGGCCCAGGATGGGCCGGATTACACGGGCGTGTGGGCCGGGGCGCGGAAGATCGCCTCGATCGGCGTCCACATCCAGCGTGGCATCAGCACGCATGGCTTCGCGGTCAACGTCTGCAACGACCTGACGCCGTTCAGCTGGGTGGTGGCGTGCGGGCTCGCGGACGTCGAGATGACCTCGCTGGAGCGCGAGCGCGAGCGCGAGCGCGCCCGGGGCGAGGCGAACTCAGCGTGCGCGAGCGAGGCGGAGCCGATGGACTGCCTGCGCCGGCGAGTGGCGTATGAGTTCTGCCGCGCGCACGGGCGCCGCCAGCGGCTCGTCACGCCTGGGCGGTTGGGCCTGCGCGCGGGCGAGCGCACGAGCACACCGGAGGCGGTGCCCGCGTGAGCGCCACCAGGTCGCGGTCGAACCCCGGGGGGATGGACGTGTTGAAGGTGCTCGGCAGCGACGTCCGTCCACTGCGAGAGCGCAAGCCCCCGTGGTTCAAGGTTCCCCCGCCGGGCGGGGAGCGCTACCGGGAGCTGACCGAGCTGATCCGCTCGGAGAACCTCCACACGGTCTGCCAGGAGGCCGCCTGCCCGAACGTCGGCGAGTGCTGGGAGCGGGGCACGGCGACGTTCATGATCCTCGGCGACACGTGCACCAGGCGCTGCGGCTTCTGCAACGTCAAGACGGGCAAGCCGACGTGGAACGACCCGCTCGAGCCGGCGCGCGTCGCCCGCTCGATCGCCCGCATGGGGCTGCGACACGCGGTGATCACCTCGGTCGACCGCGACGACCTCCCGGACAAGGGCGCCTCGGCGTTCGTCGGCGTGATCCGCCAGATTCGCCGGCAGGCACCCGGCTGCCAGGTGGAGGTGCTGACGCCGGACTTCCAGGGCCAGGAGATGCCGCTGGCGAAGGTGATCGCCGAGCGCCCCGACGTCTTCAACCACAACGTCGAGGTCGTCCCTCGGCTGTACCCGATCGCCCGCCGCGGCTCGGAGTTCGCCCGCTCCTGCCGGGTGCTGCGGCTCGCCGGCGAGCTCGGCGACGGCGAGGTCGTGACGAAGTCGGGGCTGATGGTCGGGCTCGGGGAGAGCGTCGAGGAGATGGTGGCGGCCTTCGAGATGCTGCGCGAGAGCGGCGTGCGGGTGCTCACCGTGGGTCAGTACCTGCGCCCCTCGGCGCACCACCTCCCCGTCGTCCGCTACTGGCATCCGGACGAGTTCGCCGAGCTCGAGCGCGCGGCCTACGGGCTCGGCTTCGATCACGTCGCCGCCGGACCGCTCGTACGCTCCTCCTACCACGCCGACCAGCACGTCGCCCAGCGCCAGGACGGCACGGGACCGCTCGCGGCGGCGAGCGTCTGAGCGACGCGCCCGCGAGGGCGCCCCGCAGGAGCCAACTCATCCCCATCCCGTTGAGCGTTCATCGCCAAGCCGCCCTGCCGCCCCCTCGATGACACGGCTGCTCGTCTTCGCCCTGGCGGCCCTGTTCATCGTCGGCTTCGGCTACTTCACCCTCTATGCGATCGCCGAACAGGGCTTGACGGTCGGCGCGGTGCTCTCGATCCTGATCCTCGTGATGATCGCGATTGGCGTCGTCGGCGCTCTGCGCAATCCTCCACGGTGATGGGGATCTCGCCGTTCATGACTCCCAGCCAGAGTCGCCACCGGCGCGCGCTGGCCGCCCGTCGCCGGCGCCGCCGAGCGGTGCTCTCGGCAGCCCTCGCCCTGCTCGTCGCGACGGTCGTCGTGCTCGCGCTGCTCGGCATGATCAACCCGGCGAGCGCCGGGCGGCACGCCCGCGATCACCCTCGCACGCTCCACCTCGTGGCGGCCCCGACCCGGCTCTCCGCGGACGGGCGCGCGCTGTCCGCGCCCGCGCTCAAGCTGACGGGCCTGGCGGATCCGGCGGGCGATCCCGTCCACACCGCCTTCGCCCAGCCGCCTCGCGCCGGGCTGCTGTTCAACCTCAACACGGGGGCCGTCCTGTGGCAGCGGAACGCCGCCCTGCGTGTGCGCATCGCGAGCCTCACGAAGATGATGACCGCCCTCCTCAGCGTGCGCTCGGGGCCACCGGACACCCCCGTGCTCGTGACCCGCGAGGCCGTCGATCAGAGCGGCTCGAAGGTCGGCGTGCTGCCGTTGGGCCACCACGTCCGGCTCGAGACCATGCTCTATGGGCTGCTGCTCCCCTCCGGCAACGATGCCGCCGTGGCGCTGGCCCAGCACGTGGCCGGGACGGTCCCGAGGTTCGTCGCGCGGATGAACGCGGAGGCCGCCGCGCTGGGGATGGGCTGCACGCGCTACTCCTCGCCGTCCGGCTACTACGACGCGGGCAACTTCTCCTGCGCCGACGATCTCGCCGTGCTCGCCCACGTCGACCTCGAGCAGCCGCGCCTGGCGGCGATCACGCGTACCTACACGGCGGCGCTGCCGTTCCCGATCAAGGGCGGGCGGCTTTACCTGACGAACAACAACCCCCTCCTCATCTACCACTATCAGGGTGTCACGGGGCTGAAGACCGGCTACACCGAAGCCGCCGGGCGCTGCCTGGTCGCGACGGCCGAGCGCGACGGGGTTCGACTCGGGGTGATCGTGCTCCATTCCACCGAACCCGGCACCCAGGCCGCGAGGCTGCTCGACGCGGGCTTCGACGACGTCTACCACCTGCCTCCGGTGCCGCTCACGCCGCTGCCCCCGGGAGCCTGAGCGAGGCGCGCCGGCCCGCGGTGGAGTAGCGTTTCCGCTGCAAGCTTGACTGGCCAGTCAGCCAAAAAGGAGACGCAGTGGACCTCGACGACACACCGGAGCAGGCCGATTACCGCGCCCAGGTGCGGTCCTGGCTTCAGCAGCACAAGCCCGAAGCGCCGATCCTCCAGGGGGACGGGGCGCTGGAGGACGAGACCGAGATCATCGCCGCGCGACGCGCATGGCAGGGCAAGCTCGCCGAGGGCGGGCTGGCGGGCGTGACGTGGCCGAAGGAGTACGGCGGCCAGGGGCTCGGGCCGATCGAGCAGGTGATCTGCAGCCAGGAGATCGCCCGGGCGAAAGTGCCGGGGATCCTCGATGCGATCGGCGTGGGGATGCTCGGCCCCACGATCATCGCCCACGGCGCCGACGAGCAGAAGACGCGCTACCTGGGACCGATGCTCCACGGCGACGAGGTCTGGTGCCAGATGTTCTCCGAGCCGGCTGCCGGCTCCGACCTGGCGGCCGTGCAGACTCGGGCGCGCCTGCAGGATGACGGCAGCTGGCGCCTATCCGGGCAGAAGGTGTGGACGACGAACGCGCAGTTCGCCTCCTTCGGGCTGCTCCTCGCCCGCACCGATGCCGACGTGCCCAAGCACAAGGGCCTGACGATGTTCATCGTGCCGATGGACGCCGACGGGGTCACGGTGCGGGGGCTGCGCCAGATCTCCGGCGAGGCGGAGTTCAACGAGGTGTTCTTCGACGACGTCGAGCTCGACGCGGGCGCGGTCGTGGGCGGGGTCGGCAACGGCTGGGGAACGGCGCTCACGACGCTGATGTTCGAGCGCGTCACAATCGGCCTCGGTGGCGAGGGGATGGGCTACAACTCGAGCCGCTTCGCCACCGCGATCGCAGCCGACGAGCACGCCCGGCGCGACCCCGAGGTGCGCCATCAGCTGGGCGAGATCGCCAGCGAACTGCTCGCGGTCCGCTTCACCGGGTATCGCACGCTTACCGCGCTCCAGCGCGGTCAGATCCCCGGGCCGGAGGCGGGGCTGGCAAAGGTCACGATCGTCAACGGCGCGATCCGCGCCGGCGAGCTGATCGCGGACGTCGTCGGCCCGGAGGCGCTCGACGAGGACAACGAGTGGGCGTACATGATCTCCTTCCTCCCCGGGCTGAAGTCAGCCGGGGGAACCGAGGAGATACTCCGCAACACGGTCGGCGAGCGCGTCCTCGGGCTGCCTCCCGAGCCGCGACTGGACAAGGGCATCCCGTTCTCGGAGCTACGGTCCAAGGAAGGAGCGGCGGCATGAACCTGACCCTCTCGGACGAGCAGGTGTTCCTGCGCGAGGCGGCCCGCGGGGCGCTCTCGCGCTTCAAGACGCTCGAGGCTGCTCGCGGAGCGCTCGACGGCGACGACGCCGCGCTCCCGGACCTGTGGCCGACGGCGCGCGAGGCGGGGTGGCCCGGCCTGCTGATCGACGACGAGCACGGCGGGGCCGACCTCGACGTGTTCGATGCGATGCTCGTGCTCGGCGAGTGCGGTCGTGTGATCGCGGGCATCGGGCTGCTCGGGCATCTGCCGGCGACGGCGATCCTCGGCGAGGCGCCCGAGGGCAGCTCCCTGCTCGACGCCCTGGCCACGGGCGAGCGACGAGCCGCCTATCTGCCCGTGAGTCCGCCCGACGACGTCGAGGTGCGGTGGTCGGTTGACCCCCGGCACGGGCTGGAGCGCGCGGGCGCGCCGACGGCCATCGCGAGCGACGGCGGCGCGAAGGTCAGCGGTGAGCTCGCCTTCGTTCCCGATGCACCGGGCGCCGATGTGCTCGTCGGGGTGGCGCTGCTCGACGGCGAGCCCGTCGGGGTCGCGATCGAGGGGAACGCGACGGGCGTCACCGTCGAGCCCGTCCGCCGCTACGACGCGACCCGATCACTCGGCCACGTCTCGCTCAGCGACGCACCTGCGACGATCCTGAAGGCGCCGGTCGAGGCCCTCGCGGGGGCCTGGTACCTGGCCCAGGCGCTGCTCGCGGCGGAGTCGCTCGGGAGCGTCGAAACCGCCCTCGACGTGTCGGTCGCCTACGCCAAGGAGCGCCACACGTTCGGGCGCGCGATCGGCTCCTACCAGGCGGTCAAGCACGGCCTCACGGAGGTGCTCCGCCAGCTCGACAACGGCCGCTCGCTGCTCTACTACGCGGGCTGGGCCCGCCGCGGCGCGCCGGGTGAGTTCCCGCTGGCGGCGAGCGCGGCGAGGTCCGTCGGAGGGCGCGCGCTCGACCAGGCCGCTCGCACGATGATATCCGTGCACGGCGGCATCGGCGCCACGTGGGAGCATGACGCGCCGCTCTACTTCCGCCGTGCCCAGCTCTCGCGGCGCCTGCTCGGCGGCACGGGCGGGGCGACCGACCGCGTCGCCGCCGAGGTGCTCGCGCAGGCCACCCCGGCATAGCGCTCGAAGCGGCCGGCCGGGCCCGGTCCGGGCCCGGCTAGCGCCCGGGCCTTGCGGCCACGTGGGCGCTTGGCCGAGCCGCCGCGGAGTCGATCGCGGCGAGAACCGGTGCGCCGTAGGCGGCGTGGACCGCGGCGACCATCGCCGGTTCGAGGCCGCAGTTGATGCAGAAGCCATGCTGGGACCAGCCGATCGCGCGTGCGAGCACCTGGTCCGCATAGAGAACGCCGGTGGCATCGTGGCCGTAGTAGTCGTAGGCCGCCGTCCAGGCGGATTCGTCGAGCGCGTATTCCGCCCCGTCCGCCGAGAGCAGGTGGGCAGCGGCCATGATCGAGTCGAAGTCGTCGTAGATCGACGGGTGGTGGGAGGTCATGTGGTCGTACCTGGCGGGACGGGCCCCGTAGATGTAGGAGTCGCTGACGAGATCCCAGGTGCTGACGGGTCCATTGGTCACGTTGAACTGCATCGGCCCGCCGCAGCAGTGAGCGAAATTCAGGCCGTGGTAGATCCCGGGCGCGGTCGAGAAGGCGCTCTCCTGCTTGTGAATGGATGCCAGCAGCAGCCAGTTGACGCCGAAGGTCCGCTGGGCGGTCGCGTAGATCGGGTAGAAGCCTTCCATCCAGCTCCGCGACACGTGCTCCCAGCCGGTCGTCTGGAAGCTCCGCGCGTCGAGTTGCTGCTGCGCCGCCGAGGGGCGAGCCACGATCGCGGCGGGCTGGCGCCCGACGGCGGGCGCGTCGGTGGAGGGAAGCGGCGTGGCGGCCACGAGGACGAGCGGCGGCGGCGCGATCGCCCTGGTCTGCCCGACCGCGCCGGTGAGGACGGCGATCAGCACGGCCACCCCGACAGCCGCGACCGTCCCCGCCGCCAGCCAGGCCCGCAGCTCCGATGGCGGCGTGAGCATGTCGGGGTGCGAAGACGGGCCGCGCCGGTTGCGCCGCGGTCGCGGGATCGTGGCATAGGGAAGCGACACGGCGTCTAACGGTAGCCTGACGGCGCACGGGCGCGTCGCGGCAGGGCCACTCCCGCCCAGCTGGCGCACGCGGAGATCAGACGCGCAGGACGCGCTTGGCGAGACGGTCGAACACGAGGTCGGGGAGCAGTCGCCTCACCGTGACCATCACCCGGGCGTCGCGGCCGACGACGTAGCGAGCCCGCATCCGCGAAGAGGTGAGCGCCCGCTCGATCACCTCGGCGACCTGCTCCGGGGGGACGCCGCGACGCGCGGTGTCCTGGAGCACCTTGTCCATCGCCGCCGGCACGTGACCGTACTGGGCCGCGAGCTCCGGGGGAATGATCACGCGGTCGGCCTCGGCGCGGCTCTTGTCCCAGATCGGTGTCGCCACCGCGCCCGGCTCGATCAACGTCACCTTCACACCGGAACGGTCGAGCTCGACGCGGAGCGCGTCCCCGAAGGCCTCGATCGCGTGCTTGGAGGCAGCGTAGGGGGCCGTGTAGGGCATGGCCACGCGACCGCCCACGGAGGAGACGAAGGCGATCCGCCCGCGGGCAGATCGGAGTGCCGGGAGCAGAGCCTGGGTGACGGCGAGCTGCGCGAACACGTTGACCTCGAACTGCCGACGGAGATCCTCGGCCGAGAGCAGCTCGAGCGGACCGCCGAGGCCGATCCCGGCGTTGTTCACGAGCGCGTCGAGCCCACCGGCGACCGACGCCCCGGCCTGACGCCGGCGAACGCCGAGCGCCACATCCTTGACCTGAGCCTGATCGGTGACGTCGAGGATCACGGCCTCGAGCTTCCCTCCCGCGCCGTCCTCCCCCACCAGGCCATCGCCGTCCTGCGGTCTGCGGACCCCCGCGAGCACGTTCCATCCAGAGCGCGCCAGGCGGAGGGCCGTCGAGCGGCCGATCCCGGTCGAGGCACCCGTGACCAGCACCAGCGGCACGGCGCGAAGCTACCAGATGCATGACCGTCGCCCTGCGCCGGCGGCGCTGCCCCGGGCCTAAGATTTGGCGATGGTCCCTCGCGCGGGCATCCGCCCGACCGTCGCAGGCGGAACCGCGGCCCTGCTCGCCTGCGCGCTGCTCGCAGCCTGCGGATCGACGCAGGTGAGGGCGAGTGACCCCCCGGCCGCCCCGGGGAGCTGTCCGGGCACCGTCCTGCAGACCCTCGCGAGCGTCGTCCGGCGCATCTATCGCGAGGGCGTGCACAGCGAACGGACGATCGTCGCCGAGCAGTTCATCACCCGCTCGCGGGCGCTGCGGAGCGCGGTCGAAGCCGACGACCCGGCGATGGTCAGGGCCGCCGCGCGCGCGCTCGTGGCCCACGGCAAGCTCACGGACCTCCGTGTCGTCCGGGAAGGTCACCTGCTGGCCGCCGTCGGGCCGCCCGCGGTGGCACCCCTGACGGGCACCCTGAGCGACGCAGCCGGAATCCCGATCGCGACCTTCGTCACCAGCGTCTGGACCCATGGGGGCTTCCTCACGGAGTCCGATGCGATCGCCGAAGGCTTCGTCGCCCTCCGCGCCCACAACCGCAACCTCGCCGGCTCACACCTCCTCCCGCCGGGGCGGATCCCCGCGGAAGGAAGCATCACCGTCGCCGGCACCCCCTACCAGTACGCATCCTTCGGCGGCACGGCCTACCCGGCCGGGGCGCTCCGCATCTACCTGCTGCGCTCCGTTCCCTCGCTGAGATCGCTCTGCGGGGAGACGAGCGAGGACACGACCGTCAACACGCTCGCGAAGATAGCCACGTTGATCTACCACGCCGAGGGCGGCCGGCGCACGCGCCGCCAGGTGCTCCGCGTGCAGCGCAACGCGCCGCTGCTCCGCGCCGTCGCCGATCGCGAACCCGTCGCCGCGAGGGCTGCGATCGTGACGCTTCTGAATGAGCACATCGTCCGCCTTCGCGTGAGCGCCTCGGGCGGGCTCCTCGCCGATGTCGGCGGCCCGTACGTGCTCGCCCCGGTGAGCGCCCCACTGCTCCTGCACGGACGGAGGATCGGCAGCTTCGTGCTCTCGATCCAGGACGACGAAGGCTACCTGCGACTCACCCGTCGCCTCGTGGGACTGAAGGTGCTCATGTACATGGGCTCGCAGCTCGTCAAGGACAGCCTCGGCCCCGAACCCGGGAGGGTGCCTGCGAGCGGCCGCTACAGCTACCACGGTGAGACCTACCGGGTGGTCACGCTGAACGCCGAGGCCTTCCCGTCGGGGCCGCTGACGATTCGCGTTCTCGTCCCCATCCCCTACGTCTAGACCGGAGCGAGCGCCTCGCGCTTCTGCTCGAGCGCGGTCATCAGCTCAGCGAACGACGCGGCAAATTTCTCCACGCCCTCGCGCTCGAGCGTCTCGGTGACGTCGTCGTAGTCGACTCCCACGAGATCGAGCTCCGCGAGCACGCGACGGGCGTCCTCGGCGCCCGCCTGAAGCCGCGCCCGCGGCTCGCCGTGGTCCTGATAGGCCTGGATCGTCTCCTCCGGCACCGTGTCGACGGTGTCGTGGCCGATCAGCTCCTCGACGTAGAGGGTGTCGGGGTAGGCCGGGTTCTTCGTCGAGGTCGAAGCCCACAGCACTCGCTGAGGGCGTCGCCCCCTTCCCCACGAGATACTCCCAGCGCGGGCCGGCGAAGACCTCACCGTAGTGGGCGTAGGCGAGCCGCGCGTTGGCGATCGCGAGCTTGCCCTGCAGCGCCTCGGGGGCGCCGACCTCCGTCAGGCGGCGATCCGCCTCGGTGTCGATCCGCGAGACGAAGAAGCTCGCCACCGACGCCACGCTGCGCGGGGTCGCCCCCCTCGGCGACGAGCCGCTCGAGCCCGCGGATGTAGGACTCCGCGACCTCGGCGTAGCGCCGCAGCGAGAAGATCAGCGTGACGTTGATCGAGCGGCCCTTGGAGATCACGTCCTCGATCGCCGCCAAGCCGGGCTTCGTCGCCGGGATCTTCACCATCAGGTTCGGCCGGTCGATCGTCTCGTGCAGGCGCATCGCCTCGCGGAACGTCGCCAGCGTGTCATAGGCCAGGCGCGGGTCGACCTCCAGCGAGACGTAGCCGTCACGCCCCCCGCTCGTCTCCCACACCGGCCGGAAGCGCTCGCATGCCTCACCGATGTCGGTCATCGCGAGCGCCCAGAAGACCTCGTCGACGTCCTGTCTCGCCGAGCTCGTGGAGCTGCTCGTCGTAGGCATCGCCGGTCGTCATCGCCTTCTCGAAGATCGTCGGGTTGGACGTCGCGCCGACGACGGCGAAGTCGTCGATCAGCGCTTGCAGGTGACCGCCGCGGATCGATTCGCGCGAGAGGTAATCGACCCACACGCTCTGGCCGAGAGCCGATAGGCGTTGCAGCGGGCGGAGTGCGTCGGAGGGCATCTCGGTCTCCTTAGGTTTCGGGTCGCCAGCAGGGCTCGCGCGCGGGCGAGGATGTTCTCGTGGCTGAAGCCGAGTTCGCGCAGGACCGTCGTCGCCGGGGGCGGAGGCACCGAAGCGGTCGAGTCCGAGCACGTCCCCGTCGCTGCCGACCCACCTCCACCAGCTCATCGCTCGCGCCGGGCTCGACCGCCAGCCGCGCGCGGGTGGCGCCGCGGGAGGACCTGCTCGCGGTACTCGGGCGACTGCGCTTCGAACAGCTCCATGCACGGCATCGAGACGACGCGGACGTGCGTCCCGCTGTCGGCGAGCGTGCGTCCGGCGGCCAGCGTCGGCGCCACCTCCGCGCCGGTCGCGATCAGGATCAGCCTCGGGGGCCCCGGCCGCCGCGCCGGCGGAGTCCCAGAGCACGTAGCCGCCGCGCTCCAGGCCGTCCGCGGGTGCGACCTCCTCGCGGTCGAGCACGGGGATGTTCTGGCGCGAGAGCAGCAGTGCGACCGGCCCGTCCTCGCGTTCGAGCGCGACCCGCCAGGCGACGACGGTCTCGTTCGCGTCGGCCGGCCGGACCACCCACAGGTGCGGGATCGCGCGCAGCGCGGCGTAGTGCTCGATCGGCTGGTGCGTCGGCCCGTCCTCGCCGAGGCCGACGGAGTCGTGCGTCCACACCCACACCACCGGCAGGCCCATCAGCGCCGACAGCCGCACCGAGCCGCGCATGTAGTCGGAGAAGATCAGGAACGTCGAGCCGTAGGGCTTGACGATCCCGCCGTGCGCCGCGGCCCCGTTGACGATCGCGCCCATCCCGTGCTCGCGGATCCCGAACGGGATGTTGCGCCCCGCGTGCACGCGGCGAGAACTCCCCGCCACCCTCGAACACCGTCTTGGTCGACTCGACCAGATCGGCGGCGCCGCCGATCATCGTCGGCGCCGAACTCCGCGAAAGCCGCCATCGTCTTCTGGCCCGCCGAGCGCGTCGCGATCTGCTCGCCGGCCGCGAACGTCGGCAGCGCCTCGCGCCAGCCGTCGCGCAGCCGCCCCGCCCACGCCAGGTCCCAGTCCTCGGCGAGGTCGGGGTAGGCCGCGCGCCACGCCTGCAGGCGCCCGCGCCCACTCGCTCGCTGCACGGCGGCGCCGTGCTCGTGCAGCGACATGTGCTCGTAGACGCTGCTCGTCGACCCAGAAGTTCCGCTCGGGGTCGAAGCCCATCGCTTCCTTGGTCGCCCGCACCTCGTCCTCGCCGAGCGCCGCGCCGTGCGCCTTCGCGGTGTCGACCGCGTTCGGCGCCGGGTAGGCGATGTGCGAGCGGATCGCGATGAACGACGGGCCGCTCGGCTTCCTCGCGCGCCGCGGAGATCGCCGCGGTGCAGCGCCTCGAGGTCCTCGGAGTCCTCGACGCGCTGGACGTGCCAGCCGTCGGCGGCCAGCGCGCCGCCGTGGTTCTCGCCGTCGAACGAGAGCGAGGTCGTGCCGTCGATCGTGATGTGGTTGTCGTCGTAGCAGACGATCAGCTTGCCGAGCCCGAAGTGCCCGGCGATCGACGCGGCTTCCTGGCTGATCCCCTCCATCATGTCGCCGTCGGAGCAGATCGCGTAGACGTGGTGGTCGACGACGTCGTGGCCCGGGCGGTTGAAGCGCTCGCCGAGGAAGCGCTCGGCGATCGCCATGCCGACGGCGTTGGCGACGCCCTGGCCCAGCGGACCGGTCGTGATCTCGATGCCGGGCGTGTGGCCGCGCTCGGGGTGCCCGGGCGTGCGCGAGCCCCACTGGCGGAACTGCTTCGAGGTCCTCGATCGCCGAGGTCGTAGCCGCACAGGTGCAGCAGCGAGTACTGCAGCACGCATGCGTGGCCGGCGCTGAGAACGAAGCGGTCGCGGTCGGGCCAGTCCGGGTCGCCCGGGTTCGACGCGCAGGAAGCGCTCGAACAGCGTGTAGGCGAGCGGCGCCAGCGCCATCGCCGTTCCCGGGTGACCGGCGTTGGCCTTCTGCACGGCGTCCATCGCGAGGCCGCGGATCGTGTCGATCGACAGCCGGCGGACCGTCGCTCCTCGTCGAGCGACCGCGGGCGCCAGCGCGGAGCGCTCGATCCGTGTCGCCATCCGCCCGATCCTAGCGACGTCGCGGGTCGCTAGAGTCGCGGATCGTGTCCGAGCAGTTCTGCGACGTCGGCAGGGGGATCACCCTCTGCTACGAGACCTTCGGCGAGCCGCGCGACCCGACGGCGCTGCTGGTCATGGGCCTCGGCACGCAGATGATCGCCTGGCACGAGGACTTCTGCCAGCAGCTCGCCGCGCGCGGGCTCCACGTCGTGCGCTTCGACAACCGCGACATCGGGCACTCGACGCACGTGCGGGCGCGCGCCGCCGACGACCGGCGCAGCTGCTGACTGCGCTCCGAGCGCGCCGCGCGCTACACGCTCGCCGACATGGCCGAGGACGCCGCCGGGCTGCTGCGACGAGCTCGAGCTCGCGCCGGCGCACGTGATCGGCGCCTCGATGGGCGGCATGATCGCCCAGACGCTCGCCGCGCGCCACCCGCAGCCGGTGCGCTCGCTGGTCTCGATCATGTCGAACACCGGCAGCCTGCGCAGCGGCCAGCCCGTCGCTGCGCCTCTACTCGATGTTCCTGCGCCGCGCCCCGCGCGAGCGCGAGGCCTTCATCGCGCACATGCGGACGGGTCTTCGAGGCGATCGGCTCGCCCGGGCTGCCGCGCGATCCCGAGGACATGCGCGACGCTCGCCGCGCGCAGCTACGACCGCGACCACGACCCCGCCGGCCCCGGACGCCAGCTCGCCGCGATCATCGCCTCCGGCGACCGCACCGCCGAGCTGCGCCGGATCACGCGCGCCGACGCTCGTGATCCACGGCAGCGCCGACCGCGCTCGTCGCGCCCTCCGGCGGGCGCGCGACGGCGCGCGCGATCCCGGGCGCGAAGCTGATCATGATCGACGGCATGGGACACGACCTGCCGCGCGTGCTGTGGCCGCAGCTGATCGACGCGATCGCCGAGCAACGCCCGCGCGGCGCCGGACGCGGCGTCCGCGAGCAGGCGACCCATCCCTGCAGGCCCGCCCCGAGCTCGGCGCGGGCCTGCAGGGATAGGTTCCCCCCTGCGCTCCCTCAGCCCCCGCTATGGTCGCCGGCTGTAGCGCGCGCAAGCCCGCTGACGGGTGTGCGGCGCCCGCGCGGAGCACCAGCAGCGGTGCGGCTGCACGCGCACCAGCCAGTGGAGGTCGTGGCGGCAGTGGGAGCGGCGGTAGGGCCAGCGGCCGTGCAGCGCTCGCAGCATCCGCTGCTCGTGGCAGACGGACACCCTCATGCTCGCCCTCTCTGCGGTCACGCATCCTGCTCGACCTCATCCCATCCTCAAGCCCTTCCATCGTCACTGCAGCTGACGCCCCGTCGCCACCTTCGGTCGGCCGGACGCAGCGCTCGCCACCGACATATAAATCAACGATTTCATCCGAGATTGTCAACTGCGGCGGCGGACGCTCTGAAGCGCTGCTCGGCGGCTCGCGAGGTCATCGCAGTGCGCCCGGCGGGAATCGAACCCGCGGCCTGCGGCTTGAAAGACCGCTGCTCTTTGGCTCCCCGAAGAGAACCGTTGACCACTGAGCTACGGGCGCGCGCTGTTGTGAGTCGTCTGCTTCGAGCCGCAGCCTATTCTAAGCAGCCCGCTCTGCACGCTCCAACCGCGGCGGGCTCCGCCGCAACTCCCCGCTCACGGCGCCCGTTCGATGATCGCTCCCGCGGCAGCGCCGACGCGCGCGACGCCGATCCCGTCGCAGAGCTTGATGCAGGGCACGTAGACCGGGCTGGAAGCCGAGCAGTTGCGGGATCGTCACGATCCGGTAGCCCCGCGCACGCAGCGCGGCGATGATCGTCGGGTAGGCGGCGAGCGTCTCGCCCGCGGGGGCCGCCGCCGTCGTGGGAGATGATGATCGAGCCGGGGCGCACCTGCGCGAGCACGCGCTTGCGACGATCGCCGCGGTCCCCGGCAGGGTGTAGTCGCTCGGGTCGACGTTCCACAGCACCGTCGCCAGCCCGAGCGAGCGAGCGGTCTGCAGGACCGACTGGTCGTAGTCGCCGTAGGGGGGCGGAAGACGCACGGCGTGTAGCCGCTCAGCGCACGGATCGACCTCGATCGTGCGCTCGCAGCTGCCCGCGCACGTCGGGGCTGGTCGTGAGTTCGGGGTGGGTGAAGGTGTGGTCGCCGAGCACGTCCCCGTCGCGCAGCTCGCGCAGCAGCGTCGAGCGGTACGTCGCGCTCGAGCTGCTCGCCGATCATGAAGAACGTCGCCCGCGTGTGCTCGCGTTCGAGCATCGTCACGAACTGCCGGCGTGTCGGGCGCCGGCCCGTCGTCGAAGCCGATCGCGACCTCTCGCCGCTGAGGGCCCGTGCCGGTAGGCGCCGGTGCCATGGCTGCGGCAGCCGACGATGCGGTAGAGCGCCTCCGGCGCGGCGGCCGCGGCTCGCCCCCGCGTCGATCGCGAGCGGCCCCTGCCCCGGCTCGAGCCCACGCTCGCGGTCCGTACTGGCGTCCGCACGGGCGGATGGCCGGCGAGGGCGAGGCCGCCGGCGAGGGGTAGGGCGAGAACCGTGGTCGCGGTCCCGGCGGGGAGCGCAGCGCGCAGGCGGGCGAGCAGCCTCAGACCCACGCCGCCCCACGTCCGACTGGACGGCTGGGAGCGGCGCCGGCGCGAACGGCATCGCGCCCACCTACCGCTGCGCATGAGGTGCAGCAGCCGGCCGCCGGCGGCGGGGCCCGGACCGCGCGTAGGCTGCGCGGCATGGCCACGTTCGTCGCCGCGATCGACCAGGGGACCACGAGCACGCGGCTGATCCTGTTCGACGGCGACGGCCGCGTGGCGGCGGTCGAGCGGCGCGAGCACGGGCAGCATCCACCCCCGCGCCGGCTGGGTCGAGCACGACGCGGAGGAGATCTGGCGCGCGACCGAGGCCGTGATCGACGGCGCGCTCGCGAGCGCGGGGATCGGTGCCGACGACGTCGCCGCGATCGGCGTCACCAACCAGCGCGAGACGACGCTCGTGTGGGATCGCGAGACCGGCGAGCCGATCCACAACGCGATCGTCTGGCAGGACACGCGCACCGCCGCGCTGGTGCGCGAGCTGGCGGGCCAGGAGGGGCCGGACCGGCTGCGCGAGGACGTCGGCCTGCCGCTGTCCACGCTACTTCTCCGGACCGAAGCTCACGTGGCTGCTCGAGGAGGTCCCCGGGGCGCGCGAGCGCGGGCCGAGGCGGGCGAGCTCGCGTTCGGGACGATGGATAGCTGGATCCTGTGGAAGCTCACCGGCGGCCCGGCCGGCGGGGTCCACGCAACCGACGTCACCAACGCCAGCCGCACGATGATGATGGATCTGGAGAGCCTCGCCTGGCACGAGCCGAGCCTGAGCCTGATGGGCATCCCGCCGGCGCTGCTCCCCGAGATCCGCTCCTCGAGCGAGGTCTACGGGGAGGCGCGCGGCGACCGCGCTCGCGCGGGCGGCCGGTGGCAGCGCTGGTGGGCGACCAGCAGGCGGCTCTGTTCGGCCAGACGTGCTTCGCGTCGGGGGGAGGCGAAGAACACGTACGGGACGGGCGCGTTCCTGCTCGTGAACACGGGCGAGGAGATCGTCCGCTCGCCGGCGCTCCTGACCAGCGTGGCGGCGAAGGTGGGCGCGGAGCCCACCAGCTACGTGCTCGAGGGATCGATCGCCGTGACCGGAGCGGCGGTGCAGTGGCTGCGAGACCAGCTCGGCCTGATCGAGACCGCCGCCGAGGTGGAGGACCTCGCGCGGACCGTCCCCGACAACGGCGGCGTCTACTTCGTGCCGGCGTTCTCTGGTCTGTTCGCCCCGCGTTGGCGGGACGACGCCCGCGGCGTGATCGTCGGGCTGACGGCATTCGCCACTGCCGGACACATCGCCCGCGCCACTCTCGAGGCCGCAGCCTGGCAGACGCGCGAGGTTCTCGACGCCATCGACGAGGCGACGGGCGTTCCGCTGGCGGAGCTGAAGGTCGACGGAGGGATGAGCGCGGACGGGCTGCTGATGCAGTTTCAGGCCGATGTCCTCGGCGTGCCCGTTGTGCGTCCCGAGGTGATCGAGACGACGGCGCTCGGCGCGGCCTTCGCGGCGGGCCTGGCCGTGGGATTCTTCGCCGACGAGGAGGCCCTGCGCGCACGCTGGCGAGCGGACCGTCGCTGGGAGCCGCAGATGGACGCGGGCACCCGCGAGCGCGAGCTCAGCCGCTGGCGCGATGCGGTCTCGCGCTCGCTCGACTGGGTTGGCTAGGGCCGAGACGCCTGGCGAAGGCTAGGGGCTCAGGACGATCTTCAGCGCCTCGCGCCGATCGTAGATCGCGTACGCCTCGGGCGCCTCCTCGAGCTTCATGTGGTGCGTCACGAGCGGCGTCGGGTCGAGCACGCCCGCGGCCATCATCGCGAGGACCCGGTCGACGTGGCCGAGCACGTTGGCCTGTCCGCCGCGGAGCGTGACCGCCTTCAGCCACAGCAGGCCCATGTGGACGTCCGCCCGCTCCGCGTACACGCCCACGCACTGCACGCTCCCGCAGTCGCGCGTCAACCGGATCGCACTCTCCAGCACCGCCGGGTCCCCGACGGCATCGATCGAGACGTCGACGCCACGTCCTTCGGTGGCCGCGCGCACGAGCGCTCGTGCGTCCTGCTCGCCCGCGTGGACGGCCTCGGCGCCGAAGGCGCTTGCGACATCCAGCCGCTCGGCGACGGTGTCGATCGCGAACACGCGCGCGGCCCCCGCCGCGCGTGCGGCCTGCACGGCACACAGCCCCACGGGCCCGAGCCCGAGCACGGCGACCCCGTCCCCCGGCTGCATCCCGCTCGCCGCGACGGCGTGGAACCCCGTCCCCATGACGTCGCCGGCGAACATCGCCACGTCACTGCTCATGCCCTCGGGGACCCGCCGCAGGACGAGGTCGGCGTGGGGCACGAGGGCCATGTCGGCCTGGGTGCCCGGGAGCGATCCCAGCGTCGCTCCGTGGCCGAACGTACGCGACTGGACGCAGCGCTGGTAGTAACCCCGCCTGCAGAAGAAGCAGCGCCCGCAGGCGGTGTGGAAGCAGCCGAGCACGCGGTCCCCGACGCCGACGCCGGCGACCGCCTCGCCGGTCGCCACGACCGTGCCGACGTACTCGTGACCGATCGTGAATCCGGGCTCGATCTTCACGCGGCCGTGATAGATGTGGAGGTCCGAGCCGCACACCCCCGTCGCCTCGATCCGCACGACGGCGTCCTCGGCATCGATCAGCTCGGGCTCCGGGCGCTCCTCGACGGTGACCCGCCCCGGGGCCTGAAAGGTGACGGCGCGCATCGCGCCCGGGACCCTACCCGACGGCCGCTCCGAGAGCTTCGGGCGGGGCCGGCTCGAGCACCTCCCGCAGGGCCCCCGTCTCCGGATCGAACACGAGACCGCGGATCTGCTCGCGAGCGGGAAGCTCAGGGCTGCCGCGGAGGCGCCGCAGGCTCTGGCGCAATGTGCTCTCGACATCCTCGAAGGCGCCCAACCGCCACCCCGGCATCACCCCGTCGGCGATGAGCGCGCGGGCGAACTCGTCCTCCGACGCCCCCCGCAGCCCACACCCTTCGTGCATCACGACGACGACCTCCTCGGTTCCGAGCAGACGCTGGGATGCGCTGAGCGAGCGGATCGCGTCATCGGTCGCCAGGCCACCGGCGTTGCGGATGATGTGGGCGTCGCCGCGGGCGAGACCGAGCATCGCGATCAGGTCGATGCGCGCGTCCATGCACGCCAGCACCGCCACCCTCCGCCGTGGCCGCGCGCTGACCCCAGGCGCCGCGAGATCCGTCCTGCGCTCCGCCGCGGCCGCGAGCATCTCGTCGGCGTTCGCCACGACCGTCCTCAGCCCGCGCGCTGGAGGGCGACCACGGGGATCTCGCGCGTCGTCCTGGCCGCGTAGTCGTCGAACTGGGGATTGAGGTCGGCCTGCCTGCGGAACAGGCGCTCGCGCTCCTCCCCGGCCGTGACGACCGCGCTGGCCTCCACCGTCTCGTTCCCGACCTCGACCGTCACGCTCGGGTTGGCGAGCAGGTTGTGGTACCAGGCCGGGTTCTCCGGGGCGCCGGCCTTGGAGGCGAAGATCACCATCCGCTCGCCGTCCCGCAGGTAGAGCACGGGCGTCGTCCGCCGCTCTCCGCTCCTGGCCCCGATCGTCGTCAGCAGCAACACCGGCTTGCCCTCGAAGGGCCCGCCGACCTTCCCGCCGTGGCTGCGGAACTCCTCGATTATCGCGCGATTGAAGTCGCTCATCTCGTCTCCCGTCATGGTTCCCCTCGGCGAGCCGATCCTAGCCCCGCCCGGGCCGCCGGCGCGGCCCCGAGGTCATCCGGCGAGCTTCGCCGCAGCAGAGCTCCCCTTCTCGGGCGTCACCCGCGCCGCCGCAGCGGCGGAGCGGGCGCGACGTTTCCGCGGTGTGGGCCGGACGATCCGCAGCAGGTCCCCCATCCCGGCCTCGATCCCGGCGGTCAGCAGATCGATGTCGCTCGCGCCGTCATAGTCGCCGGTGACGCCGAAATAGAGGCCTCCGTCGTAGGAGAAGATCGCCACGACGATGCGGATCGAGCCGACGACCGGGACGAACGGGTAGGACTCGAGCATCCGTCGTCCGAGCGTCTGCACCGGCTGCTGCGGGCCGGGGACGTTCGTCGTCGCGGTATGCATGTTCAGCCGCGGCGACGCAGTCACCAGGCGGCTCCCGAGCGCGAGCAGCAACGGCGGGGCGAAGCCGGACATCGAGGTCAGCACGTCGCCGGCGACAGCCTGCTTGGAGCCCTTGATCCCGTCCATCTCCCGACGAATCCGCTCGAGCCTCATGGTCGGGTCCGCGAGACCCACCGGCAGGCCTGCGAAGACCGCGGAGACGCGGTTGTTGTACACGCCCTTCTCGCCCTGACGCCGTACCGACACGGGCACCATCGTCCGCACGAGCTGATCCTCGGCGATCTCCTCGCCGCGGGCCAGCAGCAGCTCGCGGAAGCCGTTTGCGATCACCGTCAGCACGACGTCGTTGACGGTGCCGCCGAGCGCGGCACGAACCTCCTTGACGTCGGTCAGCCGCACGCTCGCCCAGCTCCAACGGCGGTGCGGCCCGATCGGGCCGATCAGCGAGGAGCTCGCCACCGGGCGCAGGCTGGGTCCCGCCGCCAACGTCGCACGAGCGACCTCGCCGACCGAGCCGAGCGTCTGGCGCGGCCGCCGCACGGCGTCCCGGATCGCCTCCAGCTGTCCCTCCGGGCTCAGCCTCCTGAGCACCGTCCGCAGCAGGATCTCGAGCCCCGAGGGCTCAGGCGAGGGGGCCCAGCGGCGATTCTTCGCGGGTGGAGTGGTGTCGGCGAACATGACCGACATCAGGTCCGTCGCGGCGACGCCATCGACCATGCAATGGTGCACCTTCGAGAGCAGGGCCCAGCGCCCCCGCGAGAGGCCCTCGACCATCCACAGCTCCCACAGGGGCTTGTTGCGATCGAGGTGCTGGGAGAACACCCTCGCCGCCATCTGCCGCAACAGCTCCTCGCTTCCGCCGGCCGGCAGCGCCGTGCGGCGCAGGTGGTAGTCGAGGCTGAAGTGGGGATCCTCGATCCACACCGGCGCCCCCGCCCCGAGCGGGACGAAGCGGACCTTCTGGCGATAGCGCGGCACGATGTCGAGCTTCCCGGTGATCATCTCCCGGAAGTCCTCGAACGGCGGCGGCGGGCCCTCGAAGATGCTCACCCCGCCGATGTGCATCGGGGTGGTGTCGTTCTCGATGTGCAGGAACGAGGAATCGATCGCGCTCATCCACTCCATGGGCCCTCCCCTGCCTCGTCGAGCATCCTGTCGAGCTCGCGGTAGACCTCGGGATGGACGGACATGCCGCAGTGGCTGGAGTCGACCTCGACCTGACGGCCGTGGTCGTCGGTGCACGCGCGCCAGTCGACGATCGCGTCGCTGCGCGAGTGGACGGCGACGACGTGGATCTCCTCCCCGAGGGGAGCGAGGAGGTCCTCGCGAAACGCCGCGCAGCAGTCACCCTCGCGACAGCGTGTGGAGAACACGCCGGGGACGCGGAGGTCACCGAGGCGCGCCATCAACCTGACGGTCCGAAGCACCGGGGCCGACACCGCCAGCGAGTCGCGCACGGGCGAGCCCAGCATCACGAGGCCCGCCACCTCCTCCGGCGCGCGTACAGCGAGCGCGCGGGCGAGCGCCCCACCCCGGCTCTGGCCGATGAGGACCGCCGGCCGACCCTCGCTGGCAACGAGCTCGCGGAGGTTCCCCTCGAGCCGGGGGACGATCCGCCCGGCGCAGTCCACGTTCGCCATCATCCCGCTGGTGGCGACCCGGTGCCCGCGGCGCCGGAGCCAGCGCCGCATCACCGCCAGCGACGCGTCGCCCGCCATGAACCCGGGGATCAGCAGCACCGGGGGGGCGTCATCGCGCCGTCGCGGCGAGCGCAGGTCACCGTCCGCGAGCAGCCGCAGCAGCTCGGCGCTGTAGCGCAACTCCCCCCAGAGAGGCGCGGCGGGCGATGCCGCGACGGTGGCCTCGACGGACATGGCTTGACATAGAGTACGGCCTGTGGAGCTGAAGGACCGACACATCGTCGTCACCGGGGCGGCCGGGGGCATCGGCAGGGCGCTCGTGCGGCGCTTCGCCGCGGAGGGCGCGAGCGCCGTCGTGGCGGCCGATCGCGATCTCGCTGGGGCCAGGGCGATCGCTGCAGAGGTCGGCGGCCTCGCCGTCGAGCTCGACGCCGGGCGCGAGGACGGGGTCGTCGGACTCGTCGAACAGGCCCGCTCCGCCTTCGGCCCGATCGACGTGTTCGTCTCCAACGCGGGCGTGCCCGGGGCGATGGGCGGACCCGAGGCGGCGGACGAGGCCTGGGAGGAGGCCTGGCGGGTCAACGTGATGGCCCACGTGTGGGCGGCACGGGCGCTCGTGGGCGAGATGGCGGAGCGCGGGGAGGGCTATCTCGTCAACACCGCCTCCGCCGCGGGCCTGCTGACGCAGGTCTCCTCACTCGTCTACAGCGTCACCAAGCACGCCGCGGTGGCCCTCGCCGAGTGGATGGCGATCGAGTACGGAGACAGCGGCGTGCGCGTGTCCTGCATCTGCCCCCAGGGCGTACGCACGCCGATGCTCGACCTCGCGATGGATGAGCCGGCCAGCGCCGCCGCCCTGATCGCCGGCGGCCTGATCGAACCGGAGGACGTCGCCGAGGCGGTCGTCCGCGGCATGCGCGAGGAGCGGCTGCTGATCCTGCCCCACGAGAACGTCGCCGGCTTCATGGCGCTGAAGGGCTCAGACCCCGAGCGGTGGCTGCGAGGCATGCGACGGATCGTGCGCGACGCCCGCAGCCCGCAGTCCGCGCACGACGGGGCCTGACCGCCGCCGTCAGCGGCGCATCCCGAGCGCGCGGCGCACCTGACCGCGAAGGAACAGGCGGTAGGCGACGTCGCCGAGGGCCACGAGCGTGATCACCAACGACCTGCGGTGGTGCGCCAGACGTGTACCCGGTAGCCACATACCCCAGGGATCGGTTCGCCGGCGGCTGAACTGGAGCGCCGCCGCGGAGCGACCTCGGACGCTCGGCGAATTAAGCGGGTTTTGCGCCCGCCCGGCGCGGGTATCTGCAGGCCAGCGCAGTTCCGCGAGACGTCCAGAGCGGGTGCTGCGAGGAGGAGCTTCGCGGGAATTCCCCGTGCTCGTCCCGACCGGTTGAACCCGGTCGCGGCGGGGCATTTAGTCCCTCCGCCAGGACAGCGGCGCGCCACCACCCCCCAAGGCGCGCCGCGATCCTGGCTTCCGCGGTGCCGCCGCTCACCCGGCCGAAACGGGCCCGCCGAGGTAGCGCCTGAGGCCCTGATAGCTCTGGTCGGGCGCCATCGCCTGAGCGTAGGCGGGCGTGGCCGGCCGGTCGCCGACGCGGGCCCGGATCGCCGCGGCGAAGCCGGCCTCGTCGAGCTCGCCCGCCAGCGAGCGAACCTCCTCGAGGTGGATGCGGAGCGCGCGGAGGTGCCCCTCGACGTCGCCGTGAGCGCCGAAGTGGGTGACCGCGAGGCACCGCGGCCGCCACCCCTCGAGCACCTCCAGCGATCGCTCCCAGGCGTCGAGATCGATGTCGGGCGGAGGGGTGGGCGCGAGCACCGGGCCATCGCCGATGCGCACGCCGGCGACGTCGCCGGCGAAGGCGTGGCCGCTCTCGTGCAGGTAGGAGACGTGATGGGAGGCATGACCGGGGGTGTAGGCCACCCGCATCCCGTTCACCCGCTCACCACCGCTCAGCACGCGGATGCGGTCGGCTGGGACCGGGAGCACCTCGCCCCACAGGCGATCCATCTCCGAGCCGTAGAGACGCCTCGCGCTGTCGAGCAGCCTGCTGGGATCGGCGAGGTGGCGCGCCCCGCGCTCGTGCACCCATACCTCGACCTGGGGAAAGCGCTCCAGCAGGCTCCCGGCGGCACCGGCGTGATCGAGGTGGATGTGCGTCAGAGCGAGAGCGCGTGGCGTGCCGTCGAGCCCCTCGAGCAGGCGCTCCAGGGTGCTCGCGGGACCCGGATCGACGATCACCTCGCCGACCACCCAGGCGCCGATCACGTTCGGCTGGCCGAGGTGCATCAGATCGATCAGCCGCGGCTCTGAGGAGGTGTCTGGCATCGTCCTGGCTGCGCATCTGCGCGCGAGCGCGATCCTAGCGAGGCGTCGAGGCCGTGCGGCGCGCACGGGCCTCCGCGTGCGGGTATCTTGGCGGCGTGCCGGAGCGTCGTGTCGCCGTCAACGGGATCGAGCTCAACCTGATCGAGGAGGGCGAGGGGCCGCTCGTGGTGCTCTGCCACGGCTTCCCCGAGCTGGCCTTCTCCTGGCGCCACCAGATCCCGGCGCTGGCCGAGGCGGGCTTTCACGTCGTCGCTCCCGACATGCGCGGCTTCGGCGCCAGCTCCAGCCCGAGCGCGATCGAGGCCTACGACGTCCTCACCCTGTGCGGCGACATGTGCGGGCTGCTCGACGAGCTCGGGCAGCAGGACGCCGTCTTCGTCGGACACGACTGGGGCGCGGCGCTCACCTGGCAGCTGTCGGTCTCAAACCCCGAGCGCGTGCGCGCCGTCGCCGGCCTCAGCGTGCCGTTCGTTCCGCGGGCGCCGGCCCCACCGATCACGATCATGCGCGCGAACTTCGGTGAGGACTTCTACATCGTCTGGTTCCAGGAGCGCGGCGTCGCCGACGAGGCGCTCGCGCGCGACGTCCGCCGCACCCTCACCACCTCGCGCGTCTGGACCTCCGAGTGGACCGACGAGGACGGGGAGGCGCCGCAGCCCCCCGCGTGGCTCTCCGAGGCCGAGCTCGAGGTCTACGTGCGTGCCTTCGAGCGCACCGGCTTCACCGGTGGACTCAATTGGTATCGCAACATCGACCGCAATTGGGAGCTGACGGAGGCCGTCGCCGACCGCCGCGTCGAGCAGCCGGCGATGTTCCTCACGGGTGAGCTCGATCCCGTGCGCGCGTTCATGCCCGCCGAGGCGATGACGGGGCGCCTGGCCGATCAGCGGGCGGAGATCGTCGTGCCGGGCGCCGGTCACTGGGTCCAGCAGCAGGCGCCCGCCGTCGTCAACGCGGCGCTGCTCGAGTTCCTCGGCGCGGTCTAACGCGGGAAGACCCGCAGCAGCACCGTCCCGTCGGCGGGGACGCGCGCCGAGATCGTCGATGCGGTCGAGCTGGTGGTGTGCGTCCACAGGTTCGCCAGCGCGTAGCGCGGGGCGGCCGGCATGCCGACGGCGATCGCCGTCGTCCCGATCTTCAGGGCCGTAGAGCCCCGGTTGAGCAGTGCGACGGCACGCGAGCCGTCGCTGAGCGGCTTGACCCAGACCTGGCCATTGCCGTTCGTCGCGAGCAGCGTGCCCTGGACTCCCGCGGGGTCCTGGTCGACGGCGATCACTTCGCTGTCCTGAACCGCCGCCAAGCTCGCCGAGGAGATCCGCGTCAGATCGTCGCTGATCATCAGCGGGGCTGCGAGCATCGCCCACATGCTCAGCTGGCTGCGGAACTGGGTGCTCGACATGCCCTGATCCGGTGCCAGGTAATCGGGGTCGTTCCAGTGCCCCGGCCCGGCCGCCTGGGGGGCGGCCGCGTCGGCATCCATGTTGCGAAGCACATCTGGGAAGGAGACTTTGCCGGGGAAGCCGACGTCTGTATCGGTCCGCCAGCTGTTCCCGACGCTGGGTCCGAACGTGTAGGAGCCGAACGCGGATCCCGCCAGCGAGGGCTCGCCGGTTGCGTACTGGCCGGGCTGCAGGAAGTTGCAGATCGACAGGAGCATCGGCCTGTGGCTCGCGTTGTCGGCGATCGCTTCGTGGAAGGCGGTGTAGGCCGCGGCGGGGAGCAGGCCGAGTTCCTCGCCGCCGCAGAAGTCGACCTTGACGGCGTCGAAGCCCCAGGCGGCGAAGGTGTTGACGTCCTGCTGGTAGTGCCCGTAGCTGCCCTCGCCGGCCCCGCCGCAGCCGTTGCCTCCCGCATCCGTGTACAGCCCCACCTTCAGCCCCGCGGCATGGAGTGTCTGCGTCAGCCACGCCAGGCCGTGGGGCCACTGAGCCGAGCTGACGACGATCTGGCCGGCCGCGTTGCGCCGTCCCTGCCACCAGCCCACGTCGAGCCACACGTAGCGGTAGCCCCGCCGCGCCAGCCCGAGCGAGATCAGCTGGCTGGCCTGGCGGAGGATCGTCGCCTCGCTGTAGCGGCCCCCGAGGGCGAAGTACGTGTCCCAGCCCATGTAGGGGGTCTGGGCCACCGCCGCCGCGGCATCGCGCGCGGAGGAGCCTGTCGCCCCAAGCGCCTGCGCGGGGGCGGCGATCACGGCCGCCGCCAGCACGGCCGCAGAGACCATCGCAAGGCCGTGGCCGCGGAGGGTTCGCGACCCCTCGCTCCTACGGTCGCGTCGCACGCCTCGACCCGTGGCCCGCGGTCCTCCCGATCCGGACCAGCTGGCGGGAGAGCGTCGCTTCGATGGCGCCGATCACGGTCCCCGAGACCACGACTTCGGCTGGGATGCTGCGGCGGGAGGAGAGCAGCCGCCTCCCGCCGGCGGCCAGCGGAGCCGTCACGACGGCTTTCGCGCCGCGCGCGATCCGCACCCTCACCAGGGCGATCGTCACGCTCCTCCGTCGCGCGCCGCTTGCTCGTCCCCCCCGCCGCGCCGCCGCGACCGCCACCACGCGCCCCCCCGCGAGCGTCTCCACGACGGTCACCCGGACCGTCACCCGGCACCCTTGCGGCGACTGCGTCGAGCACGTCACTGGGACCAGCACCTTCCCCGTCCCGCCGCGCGCCGTACCGACCGCGGTCTCGCCCACGGAGGCGAGCACGCCCTGGACGGGCACGGTCACGAACGCGCTCGTCGCCGTCGCGCTCCCGCCCCCGTCGGTGGCCGTGACCTGGCACTGGAGGTGGTGGCCGCTGTCCTGGCCTTTGACGGTGTAGGCCGAGGACGCTTCTCCGGGAATCGGGATCAGGTCACGCAGCCAGGCGTAGCGGAGCGCGATCGTGGCGCTCGCGGGAGTTCCGGGGTGGCAGGTCAGCCGCTGGCCCACGGCGGGGGTGCCGGAGATCGAGGGCTGCGGGTGCACGAGCGCGATCTGGGTCGAGGTGGCGGTCGTGAAGGTCGCGTCCCCGCCGGCCCCCGTCGCGATCGCGCTGCCCGCGAGAACGCGATAGTGGTACGTCGTGTTCGGGATCAGGCCAACGAGCTGCGCGGAGACGAACTGTGCGCCACCCGTCGGCGACGGCGTGCCTTCGCAGGGCACGATCCGCCCGTAGGAGGCCCCGAGCCCGTATTCGAACCAGCAGCTCTGCAGAACCGCGTCCTCGGCATTGACCACCCCGGCGAGCGTGGCCGTCGTGGCGGTGGCGCTGGTCACCGCGGTGGTCGTCGCTTCCGGTGGGGGCACGCGACCGCTGACGGCCTTGCCCGCCGCGTCGATCGCGACGCATGCGCCGGCGGGGAGGCAGGCGACGCCGACGAGGCCCGATAGGCCGGCTTCGCTCGTCGACCATGCCGGGAGGGGCGAGGTGGGATCGTCGCTGGCGAGCGCGCGGCCGGCTTCGTCCACGGCCACGCAGAGCCCCCCGCCTGAGCAGGAGATCGCCGCCAGCGGGGACGGCCGATCGATCGTGGTCGCGCTCCACGTGGGCGTGGCGGCGAGCGGGTCGATGCTGGCGAGGGCGCGGCCGGAGGCGTCGACGGCGACGCAGTAGCCCGCAGCGGGACAGGAGATCGATGTGAGGTTGGCGGAGGTATCCACGCGGGTCGCTTCCCAGATCGGTGCGAGCGCGCCCGGATCTCCACTTGCGATCGCCTCGCCGGCGCCGTCGACGGCCACGCACAGGGCTTCGGAGCCACAGGCCAGCGCCCGCAGCGCCTCACCGCTCGGACTCTCCAACCAAGACGCCCCCGGCGCCGCAGGGTCGCTACTGGCGAGCCGAGTCCCGGAGGAGTCGACGGCCACGCACAGCGACATCGATGGGCAGGACACGCCGGTGAGTTCGTTGGTGCCGTCGATCGGCTCCCGCGTCCACGGGCCCGTCGCGGGGTTGGTGCTCACGAACGCCCCACCGTCGCGGTCAACGGCGACGCACAGCACCTGCGAGGCGCAGGCGACCGCGCTCAGCGGATCGGGATCGACGGCGGCGAGGCTCCACACAGGGTTGGCGGCAAGCGGACTCGTGCTCGTGAGCACCCGGCCCGATTCATCGACCACCACGCACAGCGCTTCCGACGGGCAGGAGATCGCGGTTGGGCGCCCGCCCGCGTCGGCGGTCGCCGCAGCCGACCAGCTGAGCGCCGCTGTCGCCTGGGCCGCACCTGCGAAGGCAAGGGAGAGGACGAGCATGAGGATCGCTGCGACGGCGATCGTCCCGGCCCGTGGGGGGATGCGACCGCCGACAGCGGCATGCGCACGAGAATCTTTCATCGAAGCCCGCTGGTCAAAACGACACCGTCCCGCCCGTCGCGCTTTCCCGCCTCCGCGGCCTTCAACCCACCACGCGCCGCCAGGTTGCGGTGCGCGTCGCGGTCCGAAGCGCCGCCCGGGCGCGCGAGCGACGCCGCGCAGCTTAGACGGCGGCCGCCGTCTCCGCGGCAGCTGCCGTCTGCAACGCCCGCCCGTGCAGGATCAGGTCGGCCGCGCGCTCGGCGACAGCGATCGTCGGCGCGTTGGTGTTCCCCCGCGGAACCGTGGGCATCACCGAGGCATCCACGACGCGTAGACCCTCCAAGCCGTTGACACGAAGCTGCTCGTCCACCACCGCCGCCTCGTCGGCTCCCATCCGGCACGTGCCCACCGGGTGGTAGACGGCGAACGTGGTCTTCGCGACGTGGGCGCGGAGCGCCTCGTCGGAGTCGCCCTCGGGGGTGTTGCATGGCTCCGCGCAGTAGGGGCGCATCGCGGGCTGTGCTGCAGATGTCCTGCGCCATGCGCAGCCCGGCGAGCATCCTGGTCATGTCCTCGCCGGCCGAGTAGAACTCGTTGCGAATGATCGGCTTGGCGGTGGGATCGTTCGAGGCGAGCCGGACCGACCCGCGGCTGTGCTCGGTGAGCAGACAGGGCGAGACCCAGACGCCGTGGGCCTCCGGGTCGGTCATGCCCTCGTCGAGGATCTGCACCGGTGCGACGTGGAACTGGATGTCGGGAGCGTCGATGTTCGTCCCCACCCGGGCGAACCCGCCGGCCTCGGCGAGGTTCGAGGCGAAGGGCCCCGTCCGCGACGCTTCGTACTCCTCGAGGGCGGCCGGCTCGAGCGCCAGCAGCAGGCTCTCCGGCTCGGGAGTCGCCCACACGAGCTGCGTGGCCGGATGGTCGGAGAGGTTCTCGCCGACCGCGGGCTGATCCAGGAGGACCTCTATTTCGCGCATCGCCAGGTGCTCGGAGGGGCCGACGCCGGAAAGCATGAGCAGCTGGGGCGAGTTGTACGCGCCCCCGCAGAGGATCACCTCGCGCTCCGCGCGGAACTCCTGCGGCTGGCCGAGGCTGGCTCGCTTCCACGCCGACCGCACGGGTCCCCTCGAAGAGCAGGCGTGAGACGTGCATGTAGGGAAGCACCGTGACGTTGCCCCGCGCCGCCGCCGGGTGCAGGTAGGAGACGGCGGTGCTCCCGCGCATGCCCTCTCTCTGGGTCAGCTGGTAGAGGCCCACACCGTCCTGCTCCGGTCCGTTGAAGTCGTCGTTCGCGGCCAGGCCCGCCTCCACACCGGCCTCGACGAACGCGCGTGAGATGCGGTTGTTCGACCGCCCCTCGCTGACCCGCAGGGGCCCTCCCACGCCGTGCAGCTCGGACGCGCCCCGCTCGTTGTCCTCGGCCTTCAGGAAGTAGGGGAGGAGGTCGGCCCAGGACCAGCCGGGAACGCCCCATTCGTCGTAGTCGCGACGGTTGCCGCGGATGTAGACCATCGCGTTGATCGAGGAGGACCCGCCGAGGACGCGGCCTCGGGGAAGGGGATTCGGCGGCGCCCGCACTCGGGCTCCGGCGCGGAGTGGTAATCCCAATCGATCTCCGTCCCGCCGAGCTGCAGGTAGCCGAGCGGAACGTGGATGTTCTCGTTCGTGTCCGGCGGACCCGCCTCGAGCACGAGCACGCGCACATCGGGGTCCTCGCCGAGGCGCGCCGCCAGGACACATCCTGCCGATCCGGCGCCGACGATCACGTAGTCGAACATCGCTCTGCTCCCTCCTCGAAGGTGATCCTCCCGAGGACCAAGATACCGGACCACGGCAGGCCCGCGACGGCGGGGTGGACGCCCGCACGGGTACCCTCTGAGGGTGCTGCTCTACGACTCGGGCGTGTCCGGGAACTGCTACAAGGTGCGCCTCCTGTTCGCCCATCTCGGCCTCTCCTACGAGCGTGAGGAGGTCGACGTGATCGATCGCTCGGGGCGGCTGGAGCTCCTCGGCGGGCACAACCCGGCGCTACGCGTGCCGACGCTGATCCTCGATGACGGCCGCTCGCTGGCGGAGTCGAACGCGATCCTGTGGCACTTCGCCGAGGACACCTCGTACCTGCCTGCGGAGCGTTTCGAGCGCAGCCAGGTGCTGCAGTGGATGTTCTTCGAGCAGTACAGCCACGAGCCCTACATCGCGGTGCTCCGCTTCTGGCTGCACGTCGCGTCGATCGCTCCCTCGCCGACGGAGCTCGAGGCCCGGCGCCGGGGGGCGCTGTCGGCGCTGGAGGCGCTCGAGCGTCATCTGTCGGGGCGCCTGTTCCTGGTGGGCGATCGCTACTCGATCGCCGACATCGCCCTCTACGCCTACACCCACGTCGCCGGCGAGGCCGGCCTCGAGCTGAGGCCCTACCCCGCGATCGGGGCCTGGCTGGCGCGCGTGGCGGCGCAGCCGGGCCACGTCGAGATCGACGCCTGAGACGTTGCCGATCCGGGTGCTGCTCAGCGAGGGCTCGAGCCTCAGCGCGCGAGAGACGTTGAGCTGCCTGGGCCCATCGGGGCACCACATCGAGGTGCTCGATCCCGATCCCTTCTGCCTCGCCCGCTTCAGCCGCTGGGTGCACAGAGTGCATCGCTGCCCGCATGCGGGGGCCGACCCGATCGGCTATCTCGGGCGCCTGCAGGAGATCGCCGCCAGCCGGGCGATCGACGCGGTGGTACCCACGCACGAGCAGGCGTGGCTGCTCGCCCAGGCCCGCCCGCTGCTGGATTCCGCGAGTTCGTGTGGCCGTCGCCGACGCGGCGTCCTTCGCCCGCGTACAGAGCAAGCTCGAGTTCGCGCGGCTGCTGGACGAGCTCGGACTCCCCCAGCCGGCCTGGCGTGCGATCGACGAGGAGACCGACCTGCGCGCGCTGAGCTTCCCCTACTGGCTCAAGAGCGCCTTCAGCACCGCCGGCCAGGGCGTACGCGAGGTCCTCGACGAGCAGACGCGGGACGCGGCCTTCTCCGAACTAGCGGGGCGAGGGCCCCTGATGGCACAGCATCCGGCCCAAGGGCAGTACGGGCAGGTACAGGGCCTGTTCGCCGGCGGACGGCTGCTGGCAGCTCATACGACGGTTCAGCGCGCGGTCGGCGTCGGCGGCAGCGCCGCGGCGCGACTGAGCGTGGACCATCCGCTGCCGCTCGCGCACATCGCCGTGGTCGGCCGCGCACTCGGCTGGAGCGGTGGCATGACGCTCGACTACCTCCACAGCGACGGTGAGCCCACCTACCTGGAGTGCAACCCGAGGACCGTCGAGCCGGCCAACGCCGCGGCCAGTGGCGTGAACATCCCTGCGCTGCAGGTGCAGATCACGCTCGGCGACATACCCGACGGGCCGATGCAGGTAGGGAAGGCGGGTACTCGCACGCACGGCACGATCGCTCTCCTGCTGGGCCTCGCAGCACGCGGCGAAGGACGGCGGGCGCTGCTCGCCCAGACGATCGCTTCGCTTACCGGCCGGGGCCTGTGCGCAGACAGCAGCGAGCAGCTCACGCCACTGATCCGCGACCCGCCCAGCGCGATCGCCGCGGTGGTCGTCCTCGGCCGCCTGCTCGGCTCCCCCCGACGTGGCGTTGAGATGGCGCGCGAGGCTGTCGCCCGCTACTCGATCGAGCCCGCCGCCGCGGATCTGGTTTTGGAAAGGGCGTCGCAGCGACCCGGCGGATAGCCCGGCAAGCCGCGGGCGTTTGCCCGAAAGGGACGACACCGGCCTGCCCTCTTCTGTCGACGTCGTGTAGGCACTTTCGTCCAAGCCGAAAATCAACTCTCATCCCGGCCGCCGCTACGCCCGATTCTCACCGTGCAATGAAGCTCTGGCCACAAACGCGTCACTCATCGGGCTCCCCCTCACGGGGGGCATTGCGACGGGATGCGAGCGGACGTCTCGGCTCCCGCCGCGGACAAGGAGGTCCAACGATGTTCGATTCGATCAGGCCGCGGCGAGCGAGCGAGCTCGTCGTCGCGCTCGCCGCCGGCGCCGCGACCCTCGCGCTCCTCCCCGCGATCGCCTCGGCGGCATGCCAGTCGGCCGCCGTCTCCCAGCCGTTTGCGCAGTTCGGCGATGAAGCCGACTACCAGCTGGCGCCCGGAGGGACCTTCGAGTCCGGCGCCCCCGGATGGTCGCTCGGCGGATCGCGGGTGGTGGAAGGCAACGAGACCTACTACGCCGCGGGTGCCGGCTCGCACTCGCTGGCGATTGGCGCCGGCGGGACCGCAGTCTCGCCCGCCGTGTGCATCGGCAGCGAATACCCGACCTTCCGCTTCTTCGTCGAGCAGACGGGGGGAGGCCCGCAGGCGACGCTCACGGCGAGCCTGCGCTGGGTAGATCTGCTCGGGGTCGCCGTCGAATCCCCTGCGGGCTCCGTCTCCGCCGGCGGCGCCTGGAGCCCCAGCCCGGTGATGCGGCTGGGGAACTCCGTTCCGCTGTGGCTGCTCAACAGCACAGCGGACGTGCAGCTCGTCTTCCGGTCGAGCGGCGGCGGGAGTTGGGCGATCGACGATGTCTTCATCGATCCCTACAGCCGCTGAGGCGAGCGCGGTGCAGCCGGCGGCGGGGAAGGGTCCCGCCGCCGGCTTCGCCGCGTTCAGGGCGTCGCGGCGGGCGCCGCGAGCGCCGCTGGGAGGGCGAGCGCGGTGATCCCCGAGCCCGCCCTCGAGGACGCCCGCGCAACCGATCCCGTCGAGCGCCTGCTGGAGGATTCCTGGCAGGGGCGCTCGCTGCAGATCACACGGCGCGAGCGGCTCGTCGAGGCCGCGGCGGCGCTGTTGTTCATGGCATGCGCCTTGCCGCTCGCGCTCGCCGCGCTGTCGACGCACTCGGTCGATCCGGCGTTGGCGGTCGAGCTCGTCGTCCTGTACGCGATCGCCTCGCGGTTGATCAAGTTCCCGCTCGGCGCCGGCTACGTCGTCCCCTCCTACCTGGTGCTCGTCCCGATGCTGCTGCTGCTGCCACCGGGGCTCGTCCCGCTGCTGACGGCGGCGGGCCTCGTCCTGGGGACCGCGGCCCAGGCGCTGAGCGGTCAGGTGAGGCCCGAACGGGTGCTCCTCTCGATCCCCGACGCGTGGCATTCGCTGGGACCGGCCGTGGTGCTGCTGCTGCTGGCTGGCGGGCAGAGCGGCGCGGCGCTCCTGTGGGTCTACCTGGCGGCGTTCGCGGCCGGGTGCCTCGTCGACCTCGCCTCGGCGACCGTTCGGGAGGCGGCGATCCTCGGCATAGCTCCGCGTCTACAGATCCGCGTGGTGGCGGTCGTGTGGCTGATAGACGCCTGCCTGGCGCCGCTCGGCGTCCTCGTCGCACACGCAGCCCGCCACGATGGCAGCCAGCTCCTGCTGATCGTTCCGCTGTACGCCCTCCTGCTGCTCGTCAGCCGCGACCGCAACACCCGTATCGATCAGGCGCGCCGGCGGCTGGAGCTCCTCGGCCGCGAGCGCACGCGACTGCAGCGCGCGGTCCAGCGGCTCGGCGAGGCGCTGGCGGCGAGGCTCGATCTCGACGCCCTCACGAGCATCGTCCTGCATGGCTCGATCGAGGCGCTCGACGCGGACGCCGGCTGCCTGACGCTGACCGGCCTCGCCGAGCCCCTCCTGATCGAGATCCCGCAGGGCAACCCCGCGATGGCCACGCTGATGGCGAGCTCCGAGCAGGCGAGCTCGGCGGGTCGGCCATCACAGCTGGAGCGCGACGGCACCTGGGCTCTGGCGCTGCCCTTCGGCTTCGCCGGCGCGGCCGAGCGCGCCGACGGAGCGATCGCCGTGGCGCGGACCGCGCGCCCGTTTCGCGCCGACGAGCGGGCCGTCATGGAAGGCCTCGTGGACCGCGCGCGCGAGGCTGCCGCCGACATCGTCGCCCACCAGGTCCTGCGCGAGCAGGCGTTCACCGACAGCCTCACCGCGCTCGGAAACAGGCGCAAGCTCGCAGCCGACCTCGAGGCACGCATCGGCGAGAGCGCGAACGGCGAGAAGCTCGTCCTGGTCCTGTTCGACCTCGATGGCTTCAAGGGCTACAACGACACCTTCGGGCATCTCGCCGGCGACGCCCTGCTCGCGCGGCTGGGGGGCAAGCTGTCCGCCGCCGTCGCCTCCGCCGGGTGCGCCTACCGGCTCGGTGGCGATGAGTTCTGCGTGCTCGTCGGCGCGCCGACCGATCAGCTCGAGGCGATCGTGGGCAGGGCGGCAGAGGCTCTGATCGAGCACGGGGAGAACTTCACGATCGGCTCCTCCTACGGCACCGCGCTGATGCCGGAGGAGGCCGACAACCTCGACTACGCCGTGCAGCTCGCCGACCAGCGGATGTACGCGCGCAAGCGGGGCCGCTCGGCCGCCGGGGACCAGGCCCGCGATGTGCTCCTGAGCATCCTCGCCTCCAAGCAGCCCGCGCTCGGGCACCACTGCAGCGCCGTCGCGGACCTCTGCGTGCGTGTCGGCCGCCGCCTGCAGCTCCACGGCGAGCAGCTCGATGAGCTCCGCCGGGCAGCCGAGCTGCACGACATCGGCAAGGTCGGCATCCCGGAGGCGATCATCGACAAGCCAGGCGCCCTGGACGAGGCGGAGTGGGACTTCAACCACCGCCACACGCTGATCGGCGAGCACATCCTCAGCGCCGCTCCCGCCCTCAGGCCGGTCGCCGTGATCGTCCGCTCGAGCCACGAGCGCTGGGACGGGAGCGGCTATCCCGACGGGCTCGCGGGAACGGCGATCCCGCTCGGGGCGCGCGTGATCGCCGCCTGCGACGCCTACGAGGCGATGATGAGCGACCGCTCCTACCGCCCCCGCCGAGACCACGGAGCCGCCTGCGAGGAGCTGGCGAGGGAGGCGGGCCACCAGTTCGACCCCGACGTGATCGCGGCCCTGCTGCCGGAGCTCGAGGAGGGCGATCCGGGGGGCCGCTCTAGCCGACGGCCTGTGCCGGCGCGCGCTCATCCGTCGCCGCCTCGGTCTGTGCTCCGGACCGCAAGCCGATGAAGGCCACGATCGCGGCGCAGGCCATGATCCCCGCCATCACATACAGGACCGAGCGCGTGGCGTAGGCGAAGTCGAGACGGACGTAGTACGGCAGGGCGGCCGTGCTCCCGCCGCGCGACTCGGCGATCCGCGAGGCGACGCCGTGGGCCCTGCCGACGGAGGCGCCCTTGTCGATCAGCGAGGTCACCAGCCGCGAGCGCATCTGCGAGACGAGGAGCGAGCCGAGGATCGCCAGGCCCAGGCTCGCTGCGTAGTTGCGAACCGTCTGCGTGATCCCGGTCGCCTCTCCATATGACAGCCGCGAAGCGCGGTTGACGGCGTCGGTGGTCGCGGGGCCGAGCATCAGCCCGAGGCCCGCCCCGGCGAGGATGATGTCGATCTTCTGCGCTCCGAAGCTCAGCCCCGTCACCTTCCGGGCCCACAACCAGAACCCCACCGCGCCGAGCGTGCAGCCGAGCACGACCGGCCGCTTGGCGCCGGCGCGGTCGAGCGCGCGCCCCCCCAGCTGGGCCGCGATGACGAAGCCGATGAAGAAGAAGAGCAGGTACTCGCCGGCCTCTGACGGCGTCTTGCCCAGCGCGATCTGCGCGTACTCGCTGGCGAAGAAGAAGATCGGCACGAACACGAGCATCGCGATGCCGAGCACGACGTTCTCGACGAGGAAGGGCCGGATGCGAAAGATCCCGACCTCGATCAGCGGCGAGGCAACCGTCCTCTCGAAGCGGTAGAAGGCCACCAGCAGCAGCGCTCCGACGGCGATGCAGGCGCCCGTCGCCGCGTTGCTCCAACCCCAGATCGTGGACTGCTGGAAGCCGAACACGCTCAGCGCGATCCCGGAGGCGATCAGGGCGAGACCGCGGTAGTCCATCTTCGCCGGACGATGCTCGGTGACCGGCCTGGAGATCGCGATCAGCACCAGCGCGATCACGGCGACCGGGATGTTCACCCAGAAGATCGCCCGCCACGTCCACTGCGTCAGCACGCCCCCGAGGATCGGCCCGATCGCCGTCAGCCCGCCCGCGATCCCGAAGAACACCGCCAACGCGCGACCGCGTTCGCTGAGGCGGAACGTCTGCACGACGATCGCAAGCGCGGCCGGGAACATGATCGCGCCGCCCGCGCCCTGGAGCACGCGGAAGGACACGATCCACGCCTCGGCGAGGCTTCCCTTGGGTGTCAGGCCGCACATCGCCGAGGCGCCGGCGAAGAGTACGACGCCGAGGGTCACCATCCGCCGGTGCCCGACGGTGTCGGCGAGCCGGCCGCCGAAGGCGAACAGGGAGGCGAGCGACAGCAGGTAGGCGTTGATCGCCCATTGCACCCCGGTGCTCGTGAGGCCGAGCTGGCGCTGGATTTCGGGCGCGGCGATGGAGACGATCGTCTGGTCGATGAACGTCATCGCCACGGCGAAGATCATCGCCGCGAGGACGAGGTTGCGCGAGCCGCGCCCGGCGCCCGTGCTCACCAGAGCAGCAGCATCAGCCCGACCGTCACGCCGGGTCCGATCGTCACCATCAACCCGAGCTCCCCCGGCCCGGGCTCGCTACGGGTGATCGTCGCGTCGAGCACATAGAGGATCGACGGCGTGCCGATGTTCCCGTGCTCGGCGAGCGCATCCCAGCTGAGCTGGGCCTGATCGTCGGAGAGGGCGAGCGCGTGCTGGACGTTCTCGATGATCCGCCGTCCCCCCGGGTGCAGGAGCCAATGGTCGATGTCCCCGCGGCCGATCCCCTGCGCGGCGAGGAAGCCGTCGGCCACGTCCGCGAGGTCGGCGGCTGCGATCTCGGGGAGCTCGCGGGCGAGGTGCAGGTAGGTGTCCTCGGGGGTCAGGTCGAGCCTGACCGCCGACAGTGTCCCGCTGACCTGGTGCACCTGTGAGGCGAGGATCATCGGGCCGTCGGCGCTCGGATCACCCGACAGCAGGGCGGCCGCGCATCCGTCCCCGAAGATCGCCGCGCCGACGATCTTCGCCTTCGGATCGTCGGGCTCGGCCCGCGTGAGGATGCCGCTCATGCTCTCCGCCGCGACGACCAGCGCACGCCGGTCGGGGCTGCCCTCGAGCGTCTGGTTCGCGAGACGCATCAGCGGGACGCCGCTCGCGCAGCCCACCCCGGAGACGTGGTACTTGTCGGTCGTGGGCGCCATCCCGCAGTGCTCGACGAGGCGGTGGGCCAGCGTCGGGCAGCCCATCGAGTAGAGGCTCGCCGAGATGACGGTGTCGAGCTCGCCCGGGTCGATCCCCAGCGCATCCACCGCCTCGATCGAGTGGCGGAGCAGCTGATCCTCGATCCGCTGCGCTCGTCCCTGCAGGCTCAGTGCGAGGAACTCGGCGCTGAGGTCGAGGTGCCGGCGCTGGACCCCGCTGCGGGCGAAGATCCCCTCGGCGAACTCGTTGCCCTCGAGCCCGAGCGCATGCAGGACCTCGTCCTGGGAGAGAGCCGTCTCGGGGTCGGACACCGCCAGCCCGGCGATGCGCGCCCCGCGGCGGCGCCCGAGGCGCCGGCGGACCTTCGCCGTGCGACCGTATGCCGCCCCCGCGTTGCCGATGCTGCGGCGGGCGGGGCGGGCGTTGAGGGTTGATGCCGGGCTGGCCAGCTCGAGTTTCGAGGCGATGACCAGATAGATTACCGACACCATCGCTCCTCTCTCGGGCATCAGGTTGATCGGGGCCGGGCTTCCGCGCACCGGCACGCTCACCCAGAAGCTGGCACTGGAGCAGCTTGGGCTCGCTCCCTGCTACCACTGGGTGGACCTGCTCGCCGACCTCGATCACGTCGCCATCTGGGACCGGGCGCTCGACGGGGAGCCCGCATGGGTGGAGGCGTTCGGCGATGCGCAATCGACGGTGGACTGGCCCGGGGGGTACTTCTATCGCGAGTTGATGGAGGCCTACCCCGAGGCGCTCGTGCTGCTGAGCGTGCGGGACCTGGAGTCGTGGGAGCCGAGCTTTCGCGAGACGATCGTGGACATGTGTCACGGGCGCACGCTGATGCCGCTGCTGGCGGCCGCGCGCGGCGAGATCGACCCGGCGTGGCGGCGCTACCTGGCGCTCGTCGACCGGATGTTCTGGGGCCCGCAGGGGACCTTCGCCAACGGCCACACACCCGAGCTCCTGATCGAGCAGGCCGCGGCCCACAACGAGGCGGTCCGCCGTGCGGTTCCCCCGGAGCGGCTGCTCGTGTGGGAGGTCGGCGAAGGCTGGGAGCCGCTCTGCGCCTTCCTCGGGGTCGACGTACCCGATCATCCCCTTCCGCACGCGAACGACCGCGAGACGTTCCTCGAACGTGTCATCGGCGGGGCTCTCGACGCGCTCACGGCCTGGCGCCAGGCGCTGCCGGCCGCCGAGTCCTAGCGAGCCCCGCGACCGCGGAGGAACGCCGCACGCAAAACCGTCGACGGCGGGCGAAAGGGCGTAGGCTGGCCCGATGGACGGGCCTGATGGTGCGGGGTGGGAGCGGTTGTTCTGGCTGGTCTTCGGGCGGACGTCGAACCCGATCGCGCTGCTCGACGGCGAGCGGCGGATCGTCGAGGTAAACGACGCGGGGCTGGCGTTGTTCGGCTGGGACCGCGACGCGCTCGTGGGGATGTCGATCGTCGACAGCCTCAAGCCGGCCGAACGCGGGCGCGCGGCGATCGAGTGGCGCGCCTTCCTGCACTCGGGGAATATCACGGCACGCGCGCGCTCGTGCGAGCGGACGGAAGCGAGATCGAGATCGACTTCGCCGCGCGCCTGGCCGAGGTGGGCGGTCGGCGGCTGGCGATCTACGTGGCGCTGGCACGCGACGTTCTGTCCGTCGCCGCGGCGCCTCCGATCGCGGGCGATGTCGCGCTGACGACCCGTGAGCGCGAAGTGGTGACGCTGATCGCGCTCGGCCATGAGACCGCCGAGATAGCCGAGCAGCTGCACATCTCGAGCGAGACCGTCAGGACCCACGTCCGCAACGCGATGTCGCGGCTCGGCGCGCACACGCGGGCCCAGCTGGTGGCGCTTGCGATCGGCAGCGGAAGCCTCCATCTCCCCCACCTGGAGGCCGCCCCGACCTAGAAATCCCCCATGCGTAGTATTGCCCGCGGGCCGCGCGCGTCCGAGGATTAAGCCGTGCGCTCTCCCCGCTCAGCCGCCGGCCGGCGCCGCGCGCAACGAGATCACGCTCTCATCGACGCCGTCATGGACAGCGTCGGGGAGGCGATCGTCGCCTGCGGCGAGGACGGTGGCGTGACCCATGCCAGCCGTGGAGCCCGCGACCTGCTCGGACCCGCCTGCGACCCGGCGAGCACACCGACGGTGCGCATGCGCGAGCTCGTCCCGCGAACGCCCGAGGGGCTGCCGCTGGAGCTCGGGGATCTGCCGCTGGTACGGGCTCTGCGCGATGGGGCCGCGCGGGAGAGCGAGATCCTGCTGACCACGTTGCGAGGTGAGATAGTGCTGCTCGCTCAGGCCTCGCCGCTCCTGAGCGAGGACGATTCGCCTCCGCTCGGTGCCGTGGTCGTGCTCCGCGACGTCAGCTAGTCGGAGGCGATCCTCACGCCACAGCTGAGCGCGTGGAGGGCTCGGCAGACCACGACGTAGCCCGGGCGGGGGACTTCGTGGGTGTCCATCAAGCCGGCGTCGAACGCGGCGCCGCTGTCACCACCCGTCCAGTCGTAGATGTACAGCCGCGTGATCCGTGGCTCGGAGGCGGCGATCGCGAACATCAGCTTCAGCGCGCGCGCGGCGCGCCGCAGCCCCGCGCCGTGGCGGTCGCCGAAGGCCCCCGCGAAGCGGACGATGCCGCCCGTCTCGGTCAACCACACCTGGCCGTCGAGAGCCCTCACGAGCGCGCGCGTGCGCCAGGTCTGGAAGTGGTTCACATCGGAGTAGTTGTGCAGTCCCCAGATCGACGGCATCGGCGCTCGGAGGCGGCGCACCTCGCGCTTGAACGCGGAGATGTAGCGCAATGTCGGGCGGATGTTCTTCCCGTCGAGCACGTCGAGCCCGACCACTGTGCAGCCCGCGCAGACCCCGGCGAGCGCCTGGTAGTACTGGGCGGCGAGCTTCGCCGACGGGCTCGCGAAGCGCGGCGGGCTGTTCCCTCGGTTGGCCTCGTCATAGGCCTGGTACTGGCGGACGTTCGGGAACAGCTTCACGAACTTCGCCACATCGGCCGTGTAGGTCGCGACGCTCGGGAGCTTCGTCGGCGTGTACTCGGAGTGGTAGAAGGCAACGAGCACCTGCTGGTGGTCGCCTTCGGCCGCGGCGATCCAGCGCGCGGCCTGCTGTAGGAAATAGGGGTGGACGGCCGCGTCGTAGGGGGCTATGTACCGGGCGATCTGGGTGTGCAGGCCCACATAGAGCGGGTTGGCGAACATCGCCGTGTGCTCGTCCCCGATCCCGGTCAGGAACGACGTCGCCACCCCGGCCCGCGCCGGCGAGCGCTCCGCCGGTCGCCCGCCGCTCGCCGCCGGGGACAGCAGCGACAGCGCGCACAACATCGCGACGAGCGCCGAGCCGGCCGCCGGGCGGAGCATGATCGATGGTCGGGTCAGGAAGCTCACAGGTCGGGGTCGAGGGCCTGGGGAACCGATTCGTCGATCTCTCCGCATCTCCTCCACCGCGGCGGGCGGCGCGACCCGGACGCCGGCTGCGCCGGGGCGGAGGGCGTCTGCCGCGCCCCCCCTCAAGCGCCCGGCTCGATCGTCCAGGCGCGCGCGAGGTTCTGGGCAGCGACGGTGTTGATCAGGTCCGAGAAGCCCTCGGGGACGGGCGGGAGCAGCTCTCCGCCGTCGGCGGCGATCGAGCCGAGGACCCGCTCGCAGGCCTGCTCCGCCAGGGCCCCCGCGCTCGCGAGGTCGACGTCGAGCAGGCGGCCATCCCGCTTGCACAGCCTGCCGGCGACGAGCACGTGGCGCACGTTGGACGGGTTCGCCTGGGCGACGATGCAGCCGGCCGGGTCGGCCATCGGCATCATGTTCAACCGCCCGCCGCCGATCACGATCACGTCGGCCTGCTTGCCGGGGGTCAGCGAGCCGATCTGGTCCTCCATCCCGAGCGCGTGGGCTCCGTTGGCCGTGCCCCACTGCAGGGCGTCCCGAACCGTCAGGTCGAGCACGTCGGGCATCTGGTTGCGGACGTTGAAGGTGTCGTTGCGCATGCACCGCTCGAACTGGAGCCCGAGGCGCATCTGCGAGAACATGTCGCCCGAGTTCGAGGAGATCACGTCACAGGAGAGGCTCGGACGCATCCCGTGGTCGAGCGCGCGACGGATCACCGGGTGTCCCATCCCCATCTGGATCTCCGTCTCCGGGCTCGAGGAGACCTTGCAGTCGTTCTCGCGGAGGCGACGGAAGTCGCGATCGTCGAGCGTGTTGCAGTGGACGTGGATCTGCCGCGGGTCGAGCAGACCGTGGTGGTCGAGCTCCGGGATCGCCCTCGGTCACCAGCGAACCCCACGTGCAGCCCGTGTGCAGAACGCTCGCGAGGCCGAGATCGCGCGCCGAGCGCGCCTCGGCGATCGTCTGCTCGAAGGGAATCAGCCCGACCTCGGTGAGCGCGATCCCCATCGTGACGAGCGCATCGTCGCTGGACAGCGTGGCGCGCAGGCGACGTGCGTCGGCGAGGCGCTGCTCGTGGGTGGTGAACACCGGCTCGGCGGCCGGGGCGGGATAGTAGCCGTAGGCGAAGCGGGCCCGGATGCGTGCGTCCCGCAGGCCCTGCACCGCGGCGTCGGCGTGGTCGGGGCTGTTGTTGCAGTGTGAGAAGTCGAGGATTGTCGTGACGCCGGCGTCGAGCGCTTCCAGCGCACCGACGTGGTTGCCGGCGTAGACATCCTCCGCCGAGCAGCGCGGCGAGATCGACATGCGGATGCCGCGGAAGTAGTCTTCCAACGTCCAGTCCGCGCAGACCCCCCTGAACGGGGTCTGCCACGTGTGCCGGTGGGTGTCGATGAAGCCCGGCATCACGATCGCTCCGGCGACGTCGATCACCTCGCAGTCCTCGACCTCGATGCGGCTCTCGATCGCGGCCAGCTTCGCCCCCTCGATGAGCACGTCGCCGCTCGCCAGCTCCCCCACCTCGGGGTCCATCGACAGCACGTATCCGCCCCGCAACAGCAACCGCTCGCCCATCGTCCCTCCCTCGCCTCCGGCTGTGGGGGTTATATACGCCCTCGCCGGGCGTAGCGGCGGCCACGCGGGGGGCCCCGCCGCGGGCGAGCTTTGCCCGATCGTCGCAGACGTGATACAAATCAGTACAACGTGTCCGCGGCGGATACAAACTCGGACGATGCGTCCGATGGCCGGAGGGGGTCGTGATGGTCATGCGAAGGCGCCTTGTGGCGGCCCTGCTCGTGCTCGCCGTCGCGCTCGCGCTGATCGCGGCGTCCAGCGCAGCGGGCGCGTCGCGGGTGGCGGACAGCGTTCCGGGGATTCCCGGCCTGCCCACGGGCGTTCCGCCCGCGGCCACCGCATCGGAACCCGCCCTGCCCGAGCCGAACGAATCCGAATGGCCGTTCCCGAGCGACTTCTCGCGCACCTCCGGGACCGGGCTGCTCGCCGGTGGGGCGAGCCTGTGGACTGACTTCATCTACGACGACCACGGCCCGCTCGGCAGCCCCGTGGGGATCCTCGCGGCCGAGAAAGTGTCCCTCCTGGCGCCCGTGCACGGCGGCTTCAGCTATCCGGAAGGGCCGGCCGATGGCAACGGAGCGGACATCTTCCGCGCGGCCGTCGGCTACACGCCCACGGCCACCTACTGGCGCGTCGACTGGAACACGCTCGCAGACCCCGACGTGCCGATTGCCGAGTGGACGTTCAGCACCGGCTCCCCGACCCCGGCGACGACCGAAGACTGGCCGGCCAACGCGGGACTGCACTCCGAAGCCGTGCAATACGCGCTGATCGTCTCGGCGACGCACGCGGTGCTGCTCGATGCGGCCACGGGCGCAGCCGTCGCCGGTGCTGAACTGCATACCGAAGTCAACACCTCCGCGCGCTCGTTCATCGTCCGCATCCCCACAAGCGTGTTGCCCGTTACCGGCACCTGGAAGGTTCGCCTGGCGGCCGGCCTGGCGAGCTCAGCGGGCACGGAATTCGAAACGGTTCCGCCGGAGGACGGCGGGACCCCGGGGGGACGAATGTCTACAACGTCACGTTCCGCAGCTCAGCGCAGGAGTCCGAGCTCGTGTGCCCGACCGAGGCCCTCCCCGTGCCGGGCCTGTCGGCGGCGCTGGAAGGCGAACTGGGAGCGCCGGGCGGTGAAACAGACCACGTGCCCGTCGCCGAGTGCGGGAACATGTGGATGGAGAACGACCAGGCGAACACGCTCGCCACAGGCAACGTCAGCAAGTACGCGCTGAGCGTCGACTGGGCACAGCTCAAAGCCAAGCGCCACACGCCCGAACCGAAACCGACCGGCTACAGCAACCGCTGGTATGTCAGCCCGCTGAGCCTCGGCGAAGGAGTCGTCGACGCCGAAGGTACGAACACCTACACGGGGCCGACTTACCTTGGCCGCGTCCAGCCCTACGCCGTCTATGTCCCCAGCGACTACAAATCCGGCAGGCCGGCTCCGCTGACCTGGATCCTGCACTCGCTCGGCTCGAACCTCAACCAGTACGGCTCCGTCGCGCCCACCCAGCTGCAGGAAGAGTGCGAGGACCGCAGCTCGATCTGCGCGACGACGGAGGGCTTCAGCGATGGGCAGTGGTACTACGGCCAGGCGGAGGTCGACTTCTGGGACGTCTGGCACCAGCTGGCCAGCGACTACGACCTCAGCCCCGACCAGACCGTGATGTCGGGGTACTCGATGGGAGGGTTCGCCTCCTACAAGCTGACACTCGAATACCCGGACCTGTTCGCCCAGGCGATGCCGCTCGAGGGACCGGTGATCTGCGGCACGCGCGTGACCCCGCCGATCGAAAGCGCGGCCGGGGGCGAAGAATGCACCAAAGACGGGAACACGACGCCGCTGATCGTGAACGCGAAGTGGGTTCCCTACGTGATGACCTATGGGGCGCTCGACGAGCTCGTCCCGTTCACCGGCGGGGTGGAACAGGTGGAAGCCTTCAACAAGCTCGACTATCGCTACTACGCGGTGCTCTACCCGCTCGAGGACCACCTCGTGTTCGCGACCCAGAACGACTTCGCTCCGGCCGACTCGCAGCTCGGCCACCTCGAACGCGAGCACGACCCCGGCTCGTTCACCTTCACGTGGTACCCCAACGTCGTCTCATCGACGCTCGGCATCGGCCCGAGGAGTGACTACTGGCTGAGCGGGCTGAGCGCCCGCGAAAGCGCCCCGGGCACGCTCGCGACGGTCACCGCGAGCTCGATGGCGATCGCCGAACCGGAGCAGACGATCGAACACCACACCGGGACCACGAGCGGGCCGACGCCGGCGGTGACGGACTCCCTGACCTGGGCGGCGGGAGCGCGCCCGCGCACCGCGCAGACGGCCCAGCTCGACCTGGACGACGTCGCGACAGCCTCGCTGGACACCGTCGCCGCCAAGCTGAGGTGCGCGACCGCCACCGTGACGACCGATGGGGCAACGACGCTCACGCTGCTGCACCTGCGTCCGCTAAGCGGCGTCGAGGAGGGCGGCGTGACGGTCGCGACCGCCAACGGCGAAGGACTCGCCAGCGTGAGCCTGTCCGCCGGCACGAGCGCGCTCGGCTTCTGCTCCAGCCTGTAGCACGAGCGAGCACAGCACCTGACTCCCACCCCGCCGGCGCGCGGGCCCAGGAACCGCGTGCAACCGCGCCGGCAGTGCCGGCGGCGCCTTCAGGCGCGGGGGTCGCCGACGGCGCCCTCAGGCGGCCAGCGCGGGCTCGTTCAGCGGCTCCCGCTCGGAGGCGCGACGGGAGAACTGCAGCTCGGGATCCTCGATCGGACCGTTGCGCAGGTTCTCCCGGTCCTCGAAGTAGTTCATCGCGACGGCCCAGGGGAAGCGGGAGCCCCGGCGGGGGAACGCGTGGACCGAACGCTGGACGTAGCCGGAGGCGAAGTCCAGCAGCGGGCTGCGAACGAGCGTCGGATCATCGTGGTGTGGCACGCAGGTGTCGTAGCCGTGCTCGTCCATGTAAGCGAGCACGCGGGTCAGGTAGGCACAGATGAGGTCGACCTTCAGCGTCCAGGAGGCGTTCGTGTAACCGAAGGCGTAGGCGAAGTTGGGCACGTCGCTGAGCAGCACCGCCTTGTAGGCGGTGCTCTCCGGCAGCTCCACCTCGACGCCGTCGACGCTCAGCTCGACGCCGCCGAAGGCGAGCAGGTTGAGCCCAGTGGCGGTGATGACCACATCGGCCTTCAGCCTCTGGCCGCTCACCAGCTGGAGGCCGTCCTCGGTGAAGGTCTCGATCTGATCGGTTACGACGGAGGCGCGCCCGGCGCTGATCTCCTCGAACAGGTCGCCGTCGGGGACCGCACAGAGGCGCTGATCCCAGGGGTTGTAGCGCGGGCTGAAGTGGACGTCGACGGGATATCCCTCCGGGAGACGCCGCTTGACGCCCGCTCGCAGCATCCTCCGCAGCAGCTGCGGGCGACTGCGGCTGAGCTGGTAGATCGCCCGCTGCATGCCGACGTTCTTCCGGCGCGTGATCGCGTAGGCGGTGCGCGGCGGAAGCAGCCGCCGGAGCAGGTTCGCGATCGGGTCCCGCTCGGGAACCGCCACGACGTAGCTGGGCGAGCGTTGCAGCATCGTCACGTGCGCGGCCTCCGCCGCCATCGCCGGAACCAGCGTGACAGCCGTGGCGCCGCTCCCGATCACCACGATCCGCTTGCCCGCGTAGTCGAGATCCTCGGGCCAGTGCTGCGGGTGGATGATCTGGCCGGCGAAGCGCTCACGACCCTCGAACTCGGGGGTATAGCCCTCGTCGTAGCGGTAGTAGCCGCCCGCGCTGAACAGCCACGAGGCGGTGAGCGTCACGGTCTCTCCGTCCGAGCGCGCGGCCTGCACGGTCCAGCGCGCCTGGTCGCTGCTCCAGGCGGCGGAGATCACGCGATGGTCCAGACGGATATGCCGGTCGATCGCGTTCTCGGCTGCGGTCTCGCGGATGTAGTGGAGGATCGAGGGGCCGTCGGCGATCGCCTTCTCCTCCCGCCAGGGCTTGAATTCGTAACCGAATGTGTGCAGGTCGGAGTCCGAGCGGATCCCCGGGTAGCGGAACAGGTCCCACGTCCCTCCCGTCGCCGCCCGCGCCTCGAGGATCACGTAGCTCTTGCCGGGCTGCTCGGCCTGGAGGTGGTACGCGCAGCCGATCCCGGAGACCCCGGCCCCGACGATCAGCACGTCGAAATGCTCGGCGGCGCCGTCGAAGCCGGGGCGCTGCTCGGGAACTGAGGCGGTCATCGCGTTCTCGCTCTCCTCGGTGGTCGCAGGCCAGTCTCCCTGATCCCGCCCGCGAGCACTAGGGCATTCAGCCCACTTGTGACACTGATAATAGGCACAACGCCCAAGATCGGGCTACGCTTCGACGATGCAGGAGCGCCACCGGTGGGAAGCGCCCAGCGAGCGCATCGCGGGGCTCATACGTGAGGGGATCGTCGCGATGCTGGCCGACCCTGACACCCTCTTCGCCGAGGTCGACGCCGCCGTGCTCGCGGCGGCGCCGAGCAGGCTCGCGGAGGACCCGGCGATCACCGCGGCAACGATCGCCACGGACCACGCGAACATCATCCATTGGGCCAACGCGAACCTACTGCGGCCGGGCGCGCCGGTGCCGGCGAACCTCAGCCCCGAGGTCGTCGACCTCGCCCGCGACATCGTGCGGCGCGGGCTTGATGACACGACGCTCAACGTCTATCGCATCGGCCAGAACGTCGCCTGGCGCGGGTGGATGACGAGGGCGTTCACGCTCACCGACGATCCCGGCGAGCTCGCGGAGCTGCTCGATGTGACCTCCCGCTCGATCTTCGCCTTCGTCGACGACACGGTTGCGGGCATCCAGGCGCTGATCGACCGCGAGCGGGCGCAGCTGGTCCGCGGCACCCACGCCGACCGCTTGGAGACGGTCAACCTGATCCTCGAGGGGGCCCCGATCACGAGTGCGCGCGCGAGCGCGAGACTGCGCTACGAGCTCTCCCGTCGCCACACCGGGGCGGTCGTCTGGAGCGAGGCCGAGCTCACCGACCAGGGGTCGCTGGAGCGAGCGGCGGACCTGCTCGCCCACGCGGCGGGAGCGGGTCACCCTTTCACCGTGGTCGCGAGCACGCGGTCGCTCTGGGTCTGGTACGCGGACGGCGAGACGCCCGATGCGGCCGCCGTGGCGGGGAAGCTGGGGGCGAGCCCGGGGGTGCGGATCGCGATCGGCTCGAGCGCGAGCGGGATCGACGGCTTCCGCCGTACGCACCTGGATGCGCTCGCCACGCAGCGGCTGATGAGCAGGATGAGCGAGCCGTTGGAAGTGGCGAGCCACGAGGACGTTCGGCTGGTGGTGCTGTTCGCCGCCGACGAGGACGCCGCCGCCGAGTTCGTCAGGGGGACCCTCGGCGAGCTCGCGACCGCGGAGGCCGAGCTCCGCGAGACGCTGCGCGTCTATATCCGCGAAGGCTTCAGCGCGGCGAGCGCAGCGCGGGCACTCTTCGCCCACCGCAACACCGTCCTGAACCGTCTGGCCCGCGCACGTGAGCTGCTCCCGGCTCCGCTCGAGCAGCGCGGCCTGCAGGTCGGGCTGGCCCTGGAGATCGTGCACTGGCTCGGCGCGCGCGCGGCGCCCGCGTCCGTCCGCGTGCGCGGAGGCTGATGTGCGAATGTGACCCCCCGATGGACGGCGGCGAGTTGCGAGGGACCTGCGACACGCGCTTCGCCCCCGTGGCCGAGGCGGTGCGCGAGAACATGGCCGATCGCGAGGAGCTCGGAGCTGCGGTGGCGGTGATCCTCGAGGGACGGGTGGTGGCCGACCTGTGGTGCGGGTTCGCCGACGCCGCGCGCTCGCGGCCGTGGCGCGAGGACACGCTCGTGAACGCGTTCTCGGTCGGCAAGGCGTTCGCCGGGCTGTGCCTGCTGATGCTCGTCTCCCGGGGTCTCCTCGACGTCGATGAGCCCGTCGCCCGCCGGTGGCCGGAGTTCGCGGCGCGCGGCAAGGAGGAGATCACGGTGCGCCAGCTGCTCGGCCATCGCGCGGGGCTGCCCGCGATCGCCGTGGACCTCCCGGAGGGCGCGCTGTACGAGTGGGACCCCGTGATCCTCGGGCTCGAGCGTCAGGAGCCGTGGTGGCCCCCCGGGAGCGCACATGGCTATCACGTCCACACGTTCGGCTTCCTCGTCGGCGAGCTCGTCCGCCGGGTCGCCGGCGAACCGATCGGGCTCTTCCTGGAGCGGGCCGTCGCGGGTCCCTGCGAGGCCGAGGTGAGCTACGGGCTGGCAGCGAGCAAGCGAGGGCGGCGCGCGGATTACGTGTTCGATCCCGCCCTCAGCGGTCGCGCGCGGGGTCTGAGGCCGGGTACCGATGCGCGGCTACGCGAGCGGGCCTATCTGAACCCGCCGGGCGCGATGGGCGTCGGCACGGTCAACACGGTCGCGTGGCAGGAGGCGGAGATCCCCTCCGCCAACCTCCACGCGGACGCCCGTGGGATCGCGCGCGTCTACGCCGCGCTGCTCGCCGAGGGAGACCCGCTCCTCGACGGCGACGTCCTGCGCGAGGCGACCTCCGAGGCCTCGGCCGGAGAGGACCTCGTCCTCGGCCGCCCGTCCCGCTTCGGCCTCGGCTTCCAGCTCACCCAGCCCGAGCGGCCGCTGGGGCCGAACCCCGGCGGCTTCGGCCACTTCGGAGCCGGCGGCTCGCTCGGATTCGCCGACCCCGACGCCGACCTCGCGTTCGCCTACGTGATGAACCGCGGCGGCCCGCAGTGGCAGGACCCGCGCAACCGCGCGTTGATAGACGCGGTGTACGCGTCGATCGCGGCTTAGCCGGGACCCCGCGGCGGCCCGCTTGGCCGGCGCCGCTGCGGGCGCCACCGCCGGCTCCCGGTGCGCTACGCTCTGATTCGACCCACCCGGCAAGCGAGGCGCACGAGCGAGATGGCAGGCCGCGCAGCAATGAGAGCATCCGACGCCGAGCGCGAGACCGTCGCGGAGCGTCTGCGGAAGGCCGCGGGAGAAGGGCGGCTGCTGACCGAGGAGCTGGAGCAGCGGCTCGAGGTGGCGTTCTCGGCGCGGACCTACGGGCAGCTCAGCGCGCTCCTCCGCGACCTCCCCGGGCAGGGGCTGACCGTTCCCGCCCGCGGGCGCGGCCTACGTGTCGCCCGCTCGGCGGCCGCGATCACGCTCGCGCTGGCGGGAACGATCGCCGCGCTGGTCGCCGTGATCTTCCTGTTGACCGGCGTGTTCGCCGGCTGGTTGCTGTGGCTGGCCGTCGGCTGGTGGTTCATCGGCCGACGCCGCCGTCGCTGCCTGCCGAACGGGAGATACACGCGCTCGCTCGACGGCGGGGGCGGGTGGGGGCCCGGCCGCACGCGTCGCTTCCCCGCCTGAGCACAGGCGGGCACGGGATGGCATCCGGCGGCGAGCGTCTGCAGGTCGCGCTCGCGGACGGGGCGAGCCTGGATGGCGAGTACTTCTCCGCCGCAGGTCCGGGGCCGCACCCCGGGGTGGTGGTTCTGCACGAGTCGTTCGGCCTCAACGATGACGTCCGCCGGCTCGCGGCGCGCTTCGCAAGCGAGGGCTACGCGGCGCTCGCGCCCGATCTCTACTCACACGGGGTGCGCCTGGTTTGTCTCAGCCGCGTGCTCGTCGACATGGTCAGCGGTGGCGTCTCGCGCGAGATCGCCGACGTGCACGCGACGCGGGAGGCGCTCTGTGCGCGATCGGAGGTCGACGCCTCACGGGTCGCCGTCGCGGGCTTCTGCCAGGGCGGGGGGTTCGCCCTGATCGCCGCCACCCGCCCGGGCTTCTCCGCCGCGGCGGTCAACTACGGCGCGGTTCCCTCGAAGAGCTCGGCGCTCGCCGGGGTCTGCCCGGTGGTCGCCAGCTACGGGGCGAAGGATCGCGTCGTCGGCCCGGCTATGGCAGCCCGGCTGGAGCGTCACCTGAGCGAGCTCGGGGTGACGCACGAGATCAAGACCTACGACGGCGTTGGTCACTCCTTCTTCTCCAACGTCGACGGCTGGCAGGGTGTGCTCGCACGCGTGCCGACGGGGATGGCCGTGGGGTACGACGAGGGCGCAGCCGAGGACGGCTGGAAGCGGATGCTGGCGTTCTTCGCCGAGCACGTCCGCTGAGCCGGACGCGCCCCGGCGGGCTCAGCTCGACTGCGGCAGCCTGACCCGCCCGCGCGCGAGCGCGGGGGCCGAGGGCGGCGGCACGACCGGCCCGGTGTCCCCATCGGGAGCCTCGTCGAGGTCGACGATGACGGGGGCGTGGTCGCTCGGTCCGGTTCCCTTGCGGGCCTGCCTGTCCACCCATGCGGCCCGCACCCGACCCGCAACCCCGTCGCTGGCCAGGATCAGGTCGATGCGCATTCCGAGATCCTTGTGGAACATCCCGGCGCGGTAGTCCCAGTAGGTGAACACGCGGGCGTCCGGCCAGCGATCCCGGACTACGTCCCGCAGGCCGACGCGCTGCAGCTCGGCCAGCGCGGCGCGCTCGGGCGGGGTGACGTGGGTCTGACCGACGTAGGCGGCGGGGTCGAAGACGTCCTCATCGCCAGGGGCGATGTTCATGTCGCCGCAGACAACCGCATCGGCGGGGTCCCCTTCCACCTGCTGCGCGAGCGCCGTCAGCCACGCGAGCTTGTATTGGTAGTGCTCGGAGTCGGGGGTGCGGCCGTTGGGGACGTAGACGGAATGGACGCGCACCCCGGCGCACGTGGCCGACAGCGCCCGGGCCTCGGGATGGGGGAAGCCGGGCGCCCCGGGTATCCCCGCCAGGACATCCTCGAGCCCGACGCCGGAGAGGATCGCAACGCCGTTCCATTGTGCTTCGCCGTGGAGGGCGATCTCGTAGCCGCGCACAGCGAGCTCCTCGCCGAGCAGTGCGCGGAAAGCCTCGTCGGTGAGCTTCGTCTCCTGCAGGCAGACGACGTCCGGACGACGCTGATCGAGCCACGGGAGCAGGCGCGGGACGCGCTGCTTGGCGGAGTTCACGTTCCACGTGGCGAGGCGCACGCTCGTACCGTAGCGGCACCCTGGGGGCTCGGCCGGCTAGCGCTTGCGAACCCTGACAGGGGTCCCGGGGGGCACGTGCGCCGCGATCCACCCGATCGCGGCGTTGGCGAGGCGGACGCAGCCGTGCGAGCGCGCGCTCCCGAGCGGATCGAGCAGGCTCGCGCCGCCGCGACCGTGGAGTGCGACCTCGCCGTCGCCCCCTTCGTAGCTGCGGAGGACCTGGGAGTGGGCCGTCAACGGCAGGACCCAGGAGCCGAAGAATTCGCCGGGGTCGGGCTCGGGCAGCTCGGCGACGATCGCAAACAGGCCTGTCGGGGTCGGCGTCGAGGGCTTGCCGACGACCACGGCGAAGGAGCGGACGAGCCGCCCGTGGCGGTAGACGCGGGCGCGGCGCTGCTCGAGTGAGACCGTCAGCGACCACGGATCGAGGGCGAGCAGGGTGTCGCCGGCGGGGATCCAGGCGGACAGGCCGTTCGGACGGTCGTCGAGCAGCACGCGCAGCCATTCCTGACCGGCGGCGTCGTCGCTGCGCGCGAGCACGAGCAGCTGCACGGGCGTCCCCCACTGCGTGCTCGTCGAGAGCCGCCGCGCGATCCGCGCCCGTGCGCGCGGGGCGGTGCGAGCGACGGTCGGGTAGATCACGCTGGCGACCCACGCCTCGCCCGCCGCCGGGGGCGGGAGCGTCGCCGCCGGCGCCGGCCCCGCTGCTCCAACGAGGATTGCAAGCACCGCGAGGATGCCGGCGAGAGCGGCTCTGATGACGCTAGCCGGTGACACCCGTGACGCGGAGCGGCCGCGACCCGGAGGCGCCCACGGGCGTCGAGGTGTGCGCGCTCGCTTCCGCGAAGTTGGCGCCCGTCACGGTTGCGTGGTTGTGGATGTGGCCGGTCGCGTTGGAGTTGGCGCGCAGCACGATCGCATAGGTGTGGCTGGCACCCGCCGCGAGCGCCGTGAGCGTGAAGCAGATCCGCCCGCCGGCGAGGTGGCCGCCGCCGCGCTTGACGACGGTCGTCTGCCGGGGTAGGAGATCGCACGTCCGCAGCCCCTCGGCGCTCCCCGGGCCCGTGTCCTGGACCACGAGACGGTAGTCGAGCAGGCCGCCGGGGAGGACCCGCCGCTGGCGTACGAGCTTGCGGAGCGTAACCTCGGGCCGCGGCGGCACCGGGGCCGTTATCTTCGGGGCGGGGCCGGCGCGCAGGCTGACCGTCGAGGAGTTGTTCGAGGGATCGGGGTCGGCGGTCGCGCTGCTCACCGACGCCGTGTTCGCGACCGTCTGTTCAGCGAGCGAGACCGCGACCGCGACCTGGAGGACGATCGCGCGGCTCGCGCCGACGGCGAGTTCGCCGACATCGCAGGTGACGAGCTGCCCGCTCGCGGCGCAGCCCGCTTCGCTCCCGACGAGGGTCTCACCCGCGGGGAGCGTGTCGCTGACGACCACCGCCTGCGCGGGGTCGGGGCCGGCATTGGCGAGCTGCAGCGTGTATGTCACCTGACCTGGCACGGCCACGACTTCGGGGCTGGCGGTCTTCACGATCGAAAGGTCGGCCGCCGGGACCACCGTGATCGAGGCTTCGGAGTCGTTGTTTGCGGGCACCGGGTCTTCCGTTTCGCTGCTCAGCGAGGCGCGGTTGAGGAAGGAGCCCGGGCGGGTCGTCGCGACGGTCAGCAGGATCGTCCGCTGGGTGCCCGAGATGAGGGTGCCGAGCGAGCAGGTGACGAGCTGTCCGGAGTCGGAGCAGGAGGCGCCGCTCGCGCCGAGGTAGGTGAGCCCTTCGGGGAGTTCATCGGTGACGGTCGCGCCGGTGGCATCGCTTGGCCCGGCGTTGCTCGCCAGCAGCGAATAGGTCGCCTGCCCGCGGTCGAGGACCTGCTGGGCCAGCGCGGTCTTGACGAGGCTGAGGTCCGCACTCGGCGCAACGGGGAGCGTCGCCATCGCGGAGTTGTTCGATTCGTCGGGGTCGGGCGTTTCGCTGCTCGCTAGCACCGAGTTCTCCACCGGTTCGATGTCGGCGCTCGCGAGGCGCACGACGATTTCGAAGCTCGCTTCCGCCCCTGGTTCGACGTCTCCTGCTTCGCAGGTGACGGTGGCCGCGCTCGCGCTGCAGCCGGCCGGGCCGCTGACATAGGAGAGCGACGGGGGGAGGGTGTCGGTGAGCTTGACGTTCGCCGCCTGTGAGGGCCCGTGATTGGCGGCCCCGAGCCTGTAGGTGATGTCGGCGCCCGGAGTCGCCACCGATGTTCCGACGGCGCTCTTGCTCGCGCTGACGTCCGCGCTCGCGGTCGTCGTGATCGTGGCGTTCGCGCTCACAGGGGTCGGCTGCTCGACCGAATGCACCGCCACGGAGTTCTCCAGCTCGGTTCCGGGCAGGAGCCCGGCTTCGGTCCCGACGGGCATCGTGATGACCACGCTGTGGGCGACCGCGAGCGAGCTGATCGCCCACTTCACCGTGCTCCCGGTCGCGCTCGTCTCCGAGAAGCCGCTCGAGGGACTGGCGGTGGCACTGCCCGCGTGATAGGTCATGCCCGCCGGGAGCGTGTCGATGAGGACGAGTTCGCGCGCGGTCCCGCTGCCGCCGTTGCGGACGATGATTTCGTACTCGTCCCCTTCGCCGGCCGCGACGCTCGAGCGGACAGGGGTCTTGGTGATTTCGAGCCCGGGGATCAGCAGGATCGCCTGTGCGTGAGCGGGACCGGCGGCAAACGGCCCTTCGGCGTCTTCGCCGTTGCCGGCGGCGTCATCGACGTTGGCCTTGGCGGTGTTGACCGAGGGGTGTTCGGAGCCCGTTCCGGGGTCGCTCGCCGCGGCGGCGATCGCCTTCGCCTGGTAGGTCAGCGTCGTCGCCTGCCCGGGAGCCAGTTCGATCGCCGTGCTCCACTTCAGGTTCAGTCCCGTCGACTGCGACCCCGACACGGTCGGGGCGAGCGCTCCGCCCACGCTGAACGAAGCGCTCCCGCCGACGTATTCCCAGTTGGGCGGGAGAACGTCTTCGACGGTCAGCGCCTTCGCGGGTACCGATGAGGTGTTCTTCACGACCACCCGCCAGCCGAACGGCTGGCCGACTTCGGCGTTGGCGCTCGTCGGAAAGCCGGCGGCAGCGGTCGTCTTTTCGATCGAGATCGAGGGCAGTGTGACCGTGCCCGTCACGCTCGCGCTCGGCCCTTTGTATTCCCGGTAGACGATCGCTTCGCCGTTGAAGTTCTTGCGCCCCAGCTGGCGTTCTTCTTCGGAGACGCCGAAGTAGCTCGGCGCGGCCGCCGCATTGGTGAGCAGCTGGCCCTGTTTCAGGCCGCCGACGGGTGCGAGCTTCGCCGTGTAACCCAGTTCCACGGTTTCTTTTGGAGCGATGGGCCCATCGAGCTTCCAGCGGATTTCCGGTTCGGCGGATTTCCAGCTCTTCGTCACCAGCGCCTTGTTCGTCGTTTCCGAGATTTCCGTCAACCCCGAGGGCGGCGTGTCGTGAACCGTCACGTCGAAAGCAGGCCCGGAATCCGTTGTTGGTCACGCGCAGGCGATAGCTCACGGTCTGACCATCCCCGATCGAGAACGGTGACGCGCTGTAGGCGCCGCCCCCGACCGAGGCTTCCTTGACGAGCGCCACTTCCGGCTCGACGACGGTCGTTTCCGCGCTGACCGTGGCGGTGTGCTTGTCGAACGACCCGGCCGGGGGAATCGTCGCTTCTTCGAAGCCGAGCTTGTTCGTGGTGTCGTTGTAGAGCGCGGCGGAGTTCGCGATGACCGTCCCCGCGGCGATCGCCGCGCCTCCGTTGCGATGCGTCGAGCGGACGCTCGCCACGTAAACGAGCTGCTCGGTGCGCGGGGTCATCGTTTCCGGCAGGTCGCCGAGCGACCAGGCCAGGGTCGTGCTGGCGGAGGTGATCGCCGGTTTGTAGGTCTGGACCACGGGCGCGGCTTCCGGCGGACACCCGCTGACGCACGTCGCGCTGAGGAATTCGTCGAAGTCGAGCGCGTCCGGGAGCGTGTCGATGACGGTCGTGTCGAACGTCGTCACGTGTGCCGGGAGCGTCACGGTCAGGGTGTAGGTGACGCGGTGCCCGATCGTCCCCTGGGGGCTGTCGGAGGCCTTTGTGAGCGTCGGGCCGGCGACTTCGAGCTGGTTGGACGCGGGCGCTTCGTAGCCGGTGTTCGTCGTCCCCGGCGCGTTCGCGGGGTTGCGCGCGCGTGCGCTTTCAGCGGGGAGGCTCCATGTCGTCGCGAGCGCGCTGTCCGTCAGTTCGGTGCCCGACACCGGATGTTCATCGACCGTCGCGAAGTAGGTGAACGTGTGTTCGGCCCCGCCCGTCAGCGAGGCCAGCGTCCAGGTGATGGTGCGCGTTTTTTCGGACCAGACGCCGCCGTCGGCTGTGCTTTCGCCGTTCTTGAGGGGTTCGCCTTTGGCGTTGGAGGGGGTGACCCCACCGGCGACCGCGTCCACGACCTTGTCTTCGAAGGCGGTGCTCGCGCCGGCGGCGTTATCGAGCGTCAGCTTGTATTCGACGAGCTGCCCGCCGTGGACCGGCCCGCCGGAGTCGTTCGTCTCGGCGAGCGAGATCGAGGGCTCCACGACCGGAACGCTGTCGGTCGCTTCGCGTGTCTGGGCGCCTTCGAGCGGGTCCGTCCACGTGAGCTTGGCCGTGTTGGGGATGCTGGTCGCGCGCTTGTTGGCTTCGACGTTCGCGACGTGGACGCGAAACGTGAGTTCGACGACCTCGTTGCCAGATGTCGGCGCAGCGTAGTCTTCGGGGAAGAGGACGATCGGCGTCCCACCGGCCTGTTCGACCGTGAACCCGGCCGCGGCGGCGCCGTTGACATGAACTTCGGCGGAGCCGGCTTCGTAGACGAAGCGCGCGCTTGGGAGCCCCGGATCGGTCATGTGGGCGACGCCCGCGAGGGTCGTGCCCGCGGGCACCGTCGCCGAGACCTTGAAGGTGACTTCCTCGCCGATCGTCGCCTGCGCGGCGCTGTTCCCGGCTTCGACCAGCGCGCTGCTGTGTGTCTTTTCGAGGATCACGTTGTTCGTGCTCAGCGAGGCGCTCGCGTTCGCCGCGGAGGCATTTGCGTGAGCGTCGAGCGTGGGGTCGATGTTTTCCTTCGGCACGTAGTGAAATTTTTCGCCGGTGTTGGTCGGGCTGTCGTATTCGCGCACGCCGGCATGGTCGGTGAGCGTGGTGTGGGGGCCGATCGTCGCCGGGACCGCCACGACAAACGTGAGTTCGCTGTGGCCTTCGGCGGGGACCGTCACTTCTTCCTCGCCGAGGCCCACTTCGCCCCAGCTGATCTTCCCGCCGAGGCAGACTCCTTTGCGGGAGATCGATTTGATGTCGCCACACGTGAGGCCGTTCGGGAGCTCGTCCCACACTTCGATCCCACCGGCGGCGAGCTTGCCGGAGTTCGAGACGGTCAACGCGAACTTCGCTTCGTCGCCGCCCTTGACGGTGGCCGAGCCCGTCGGCGTGATTGCTTTCCCGTCGAGTTCGACGACGTGCTTGGAGAGGGCCAGCTTCGGGAACTGGAGTGCGAAGCTGGCTTCGGCGCGCAGCGGGAAGGATTCGCCGCCGGTGTTCTTGCTCGCGAACTTCATCAGGTTGCCTTGTAGCTCTCCCGGGACGGCGCCGGTGGGGAGCTCGGCGGTCGTCGCATAGACGCGTTCGAAGACCTGTCCTTTGCTCTGCACGTGCCCCGCTTCCGGGAGCGTCCAGCTGAGCACCCCGCCCGGTTCCGTCGTCCCGGCTTCGGCGTGGTTGAAGGTCGTCCCGGGGAGAGTGTCGTTGGCGGTCGCGGCTTCTCCGCTGCCGCCGTTGAAGGCTGCGTCGAACAGGCCGTTCGGCGAGAGGAAGTCGGTGATCGTGAGCCCCTGGGTGTCGAGCGCGAATGGGAATGAGGCGTTCAGGCGCCAGCAGACGAGGTCTCCTGGGTGATAGACCGGCACGCTGCTCGTGTATTTGTCGGCCAGGCATTCCGTCCCCGATTCCGCGACTTCCTTTGCGATCGTCGGCCCGGTGCCGGTCTGCGCGAAGCTCGAGTCGTCGGAGATCGGTTCGCTGAGCGGCCGTTCGTGGTCGATCGGGGTTTTCGAGCCGCCGGCGCAGTCGCCGTCACCGTCGCAGACGACGTTCGTGGTCCCGGCAACGACGACGTGGTTCGAGATCGCGTCGTTGGCGAGGATCGGCGAGGCCGGCGCGTGACCCGACTGGTAGTGGGTGCGCGTCCTCGTGGCGAACACGATCGTCCTGGTGGTGTTCTGTTCGAGGTTCGCGAGCTGCGGGTCAGTGGTTTCGTTCCACACGAGCGACCAGCTGCCGTTTGCTTCTTCGACGGCTGAGGCGTAGGGGAAGGACGGCACGTCTTCTGCTTTGCCCGTCGGTTCACATTCGGCGCTCGCCGTGAGGTTCGTTTCATCCAACGGACACAACCCGTTGGGGAGGGTGTCGGTGACCGTCAGGGCGGTGTTGTAGCGGTACTCGGAGGAGTGGATGTGGATTGTCCACAGCGTCACCTGTCCCTCGGCGAGCACTCCGGAGCTGGCGCTCTTCTCGGTCGTCAAATCCTTCGCCACACGCGTCAGGTGTTCGCTGCTCGACACCGGCAGTTTGCCTTCGTAGCTGCCGCCCGCCTTGGCGTAGTTGTCGAGCGTTTCGCCGTCGCGGGTCTCGCTCCCGGAGTTGTTGTCGAGGTTCACCGCCTGGTGGCCGCTTTCCGGTGTCGGCTCGGTGCCGGTCCAGGTGAGCGTGTTCTGCCGCAGCGGGACCGCCGCACGGAATTCGATCGTGCGACTCTCCCCCGGGGCGAGCGTGCCGAGGGTCCAGCGGACATGCGTATAGACGGCCGTCGGGTCGGGACCGGCGCCGTCGGGGTCCGTTTCGACGGTTTCGACGAGCGCGGGCGCCAGGCATCCGGAGAGCGCCGCCACGTTGATCGCCCCCGAGCCGGGGTACTCTTCGGAGCTGCCCGGGTTCGTGGGAGCGTCGGTGGTGTGGTCGACACCCGCCCCGCCGCAGCCGAGGAACTCGAGTCCCGCCGGCAGCCAGTCGTCGACGGTCACCGCCTGGGTCGAGCTCACGGTGGTGTTCTTCACCTCGAGCGTGTAGACGGTCTGGTGGTCGTGGACGCCGCGCAGGATCTCCCCCTCCGGTGAGGGCTCGGACTGGGTGATTTCGATCGCGGAGAGCTTCGTGGTCGCCGATGCCGTGGCACTCCCGGTGAAGGAGCTCGAGGACGGTCCTTCGGGGATGCCGGCCGCGCTGAATTTGGGCACGAAGCGGGGCTGGGTGTTGAGGTAGGCTCCGCCTTTGATCGTGTAGGAGGAGCCGACGGTGAATTTGCTCGTGGAGTGAGCCACTTCGAAGCTGAGCGACCCGTGCGCACCAGGGGAGAGGTCGCCGACGTTGGTCCAGATCAGCGTGGTCTGGCCGGCTTCCGGCTCGTTGGCGATGCTCAGCGGTTCCAGCGCGCTCGCGCTCCCGCTGTAGTGCCCGCTGCCGGCCACGAACGAGATGCCGGCGGGAAGAACGGCGCGGAAGCTGAGGTTGTATCCGTAGGGCTGCCCGCTCGGGTTGCTCGCCGTCAGCGTGACCGCGGCCTTGGCGCCGTAGAGGACTTCGGCCGGGGCGTTCGCGGCGAGTTCGATCGCGGGGCTGCCTTCCGCGCGGGCGGCTGCCGGGCTGACGGCGAGGATCGCGAGGGCGATGACGGTTGCAATTCGGCGGCGCACCCGCGCTGAAGATACCCGCGCCCCCGGCGACGTACGCGAGAGCTGTCCTCGCCACGTACAAATGTCCAGCCGGCGTCAAGCGTCGCCGACACCTCCGGAGCTGGTCGACGCCACGCCCCATCGCCCGGTAGGTTGGCCGCGTGGGATCGACGCCCGAGCTCGACCTTCGCGCGTTCGCCGATCGCTACCTCGCGGCCTGGAACGTGGGCGAGACGGACGCGATCGCGGAGCTGGTCACCGCGGACGTGGTGTGGGCGGACCCGGCGCTGCGGGAACCAGCCCGGGGCGTGGCGGCGGTCCAGGAGTTCATGAGGGCGAGCCGCCGGACGTTCCCCGATCTGCGCTTCAGCGAGCCCGACCCGCCGCACATCTCCGCGGTCGGCGAGGAGGTGGTGTGGACGTGGACGATGGCCGGCACCATGCGGGGCCCGGTGGACCCGCCCGGCTTCGCCCCTACCGGCCGGACGATGCGGGTCGACGGCGTCGACGTGTGGGGAATGCGCGACGGACGGATCGCACGCTATCGCGCCTTCTACGACACGAGCGACCTGGCGCGGCAGCTGGGCCTCGCACCGCCCAGAGGGGGCCCCGCCGAACGCGCCGCAGCAGCCCTGCAGCGAGCGTCGATACGACTCCGTCCCGGCTGAGAGGGTCTCAGCCTTCGACGAGGACGCCCGCGAGCGTCGAGGGGCTGCACCAGAAGCCGGACGCGGCCGAGGCCAGGGGTCCGACGGGGCGCATCCGCATTTCGGGTATGCGGCCGGCGGGGAGGAGCGCCTCGAACTCGTGATGGCCGATGCGGAGGCTCGCATGGACGCTGATGGGTGCGCGCAGCGACACCTTCCGCCCCAGCCTGATCCGGCACGTGAACGTGCGCCCGGCGGGGCTGAGCGTGGTGCAGGCGCCCAACGGGTGGCTGCCGAGATGGGCCGTCAGCCGGACGCGTCCTGCGGCGCTCGGGACCGTGGTGAGCACGAGCATGCGCCCGACGAGCATCGCTCGCGGCCGCGAGAGCCCCGGAGCGACGACGCTTATCCCGGGGCCGCTCGACCCGCTCGAGCGCCCCTCTCCCCCGCCGAGGCCGACAGGCGCCAGGCCCGTGGTCACCGATGGCGCGCTCGTCGCCGCTGCCTGCGGCGGTTCGGGAACAGGTTCGGGTTCGCCCTGACCAACGGGGGTGACGGCCAGCACGAGGCGCGAGTCGGCGGCGCGGTGATCGCTGAGGCGGGCGGTGATCGTGACCCTCCCGCCGACGGGGGGTCTCGACGGCGCCGTGAAGAGCGCACGGCCGCTCTCGGTGCCGAGGGGCGTCAACTTCCCGGCGCTGGCCTTCCATTCGACGCTCGAGGAGTCGTTGCTGACGCTCGTCGACAGCTCGAGGCTGGTCGCGGCCGGGATCGCCGCCTGGCCCCCACTGATCGAGATCGTCGGCTGGTGGGAGCCGACCGCGATCGAGACGGTGGCCACCGCAGGGCGTTCTGGGAATTGGCTCGTGGGGTCGGCGGCGGAGAACGTGAAGGAGTCCTCGCCCGAGTAGCCCGCGGCCGGCTTGTAGGTCAGGGAGTTTCCTTCGAGCGGCCCGAGGGTGCCGTGCTGGGGACCTTCGACGATCGTGTAGAGCGGCGTTTCGTGATCTTCATAGGCCCGCGCGCCGAGCGTGATGGCGGTTTCCTGACCTTCGCCGATGCTGATCGTCTGGGCTTCGGCGTCGAAGCCGGGGATGACGGTCGGGGTGGCGGAGTATTCGAACTTCGGTCCGCCGCCGCTCTGTTTGATCACTCCAGTCGGATCGATGTCCTCGCGGAGCCAATATTCGCCCGGAGCGACGTCGGACACGTCGACCCACTGAAAGGCGAGTTCGCGGTTGTAGACGTCCCTCCAGCCCGGGGAGATCCCCTCGTACAAGGTCGTGGCGTTCGGTTCGTACTGCCGGCAGAAGCCCTCGTAGGGAGGAACGTCATTGGCATAGACGGCCTTCTTCGGCCCGTAGGATTCGACTCGTTCGCTGTCGTCGAGACAGAACCCCACCTTTTGCGAGGGGGCCACTTCGGCGCTCTTCGAGGCGTTCCAGAGCGAGTACCTGGCGACGTGCTGGAGGTGCCAGTGGTGGTGGCCGTCGGCGCTGCTGTAGCGCACTTCAGCCGTGCTGGGTTCTTCCAGGTGGGGACGTTCCAGGTAGGTCTGCGACTGTTCTGAGTCACCTTCGTTGGTGGTGTAGAGACGCTGGGAGACGGTCATCGCCGGCGTCGCGAGTTCTTCTTCGAGGCCTTGAGGGAGGCTTTCTTCACGATGTTTGTAGAGGGCGATGTCTTCGTCGAGCTGCCGGCCGCTGACGCCCTTCGGTTCGGGCGCTTCGCGCGAACCACGGATGTCGAGCGCTCCGGACCCGTCGTTGTGGATGTAGCCGTTGAACCGCAGGAGCAGCCGCGTGTGGCCTTCGATCGAGCTGGTGGTGAGGGAGGCGTTGTCGGGGGGGTCGGCGACGAGATTCGGCAACAGCCCTTCGGGCGAGGAGGCGCGCGCCTGGCGAAAGACCCCCCCGGCGAGCACACCGAGGCAGGCCACCGAGAGCAGCACCAGCACAAACCGTCGATCCATGACCCACCCCACCGATGGAGCTTACCGCCAGGTCGGGCCCGCGGACAGGGGTTGACAGCGAGCCTGCGAGCCCATCCGAGAGGGCCTTCGGCTGCTCGCCAGGGCTCCCTGCCGAGTCCGGCGCCAGCGCGCTGAAGCAGTTCGGGGCGCATGCCGATATCGGCTGGGTGACTTGCCAAACGTCTGCCGGTTCGGCGCCAGGTCGGCGCAACGTGGCGTGCGCCATCGTCGTCGGGGTGATCCTCCTCACGCTGAGCGCCCTGCCCACCGGTGCGCGCGCGCAGACAGCACGCCGCGGCCGGCGCGGCGGCCCCGAGGCCCATGTGGCGGTCGTCGGCGGATCGACCGCGGACGCCGGGACGTTCCCCTGGATGGCCTACGTGCTCCTCTCCGACGGGGAAACCGAAGAGCAGTGCTCCGGGACGGTCGTCGCCCCGAACCTCGTGCTGACCGCGGGCCACTGCGCCGAGAACGTCGCCACCGGGGTCCTCGACGAAGCCTCCGGCTACCGGGTGGTGACTGGGAACGTGGACTGGGCGGCGCCGGAAGCCGAACGGCAGGTCTCGGGGGTCATCAGGGTGATCCCCTGCGACTGCTTCGATCGCCGCACCGGCGTCGGGGATGTGGCGCTGCTGCAGCTCGCCACCCCCACGACCGCGCCCACGGTCGCGCTCGCCCCCGACAGCTACGGCAGCGGGGCGATCATCGCCGGATGGGGGGTCGGCGAGCACGGGGAAGCCGGGGTGATCGAGCAGCTGCGATGGGCGCCGACCGTCGTGCAGGAGCCGGGTCGCTGCGAACGCGAAGCCTCCCCCTTCAGCGGCGCGAGCGAGACCTGCGCGCTCGACACACCCGGGCTTGCGAGCAGCCCCTGCAACGGCGACAGCGGCGGTCCGCTGCTCGTGAGCGAACCCTCCGCCAGCGGCGGGATGGTGGAGATCGGCGTGGCGAGCCACGTGTTCGACAACTGCGCCACGAGCGACCCGGCTGTCTATACGCGCGCGGATGCGATCGCGGGATGGGTTCAGGCGTGGGCGACGGTCCTCGCGGCAAACCCGCCGGCATCCGTAAGCGAGCCGGCGGATGCCGTCCCGCCGCCGGCGCTTGGCGGGATCGCCAGCACGCGATCGCTCGCGCTCAGGGGGAGCGCCCTATCGCTGGTGGTGGGCTGCGACGCGGAAGGCGGTACCTGCACCGGCGAGGTCGAGGCGAGCGTCACCGTGCGCGAGACGATCCTCAGACGGCGTGGGAGCCGGCGGAGCACCTCGACGCTCACGCGGCGAGCGGTGCTGCTGAAGGCGAGCTTCGGCGTCGCCTCCGGCGCGAGCGCCGCGATCCGGAGCACGCTGTCGCCGAGCAACCGAGCGCTCCTCTCACGCTTGGGCGGCGGCCCGCTCGACGTGCTCATCTCCGGGAGCGGCGTGGCAGCGCGCGTCGCGACGGTCAAGGCCGGCGGACGGGCCTAGGCCCAGCGGTCGCACGCCGGTCGCTCCGCCCCGCCTGAGGCGGGCACCCGCCCCGCCCGCTCAGGCGAGCGCTGCGGTCTCCAGCGGGGCTGGACCGCCTGGCCGCATCGCGCCGATCCAGTCGTCGAGCTCCTGCCAGCGGTCATACAGCCACGCGGTCAACTCCTCCCCGTCGGTCGGAACCTCCGCGGCTGAGAAGCGCCAGAACCTCAACCGGATCGTCGTCCCGATCAGGCCGCCGGACCAGATGTCGCTGACGGACTCGAAGCCTTCGAGCCCGAAGTGACCGAAGATCACCACGTCGGCGTCGCGTGCCGAACGGAGCAGCTCGAGCGTGCCGCCGAGGCGGGGAGGCAGGACGTTCTGGAGGCGCTCGGCGAGCGGCGCGAGCTCCGGCTGGCGCTCGGCGATGACCTCCTTCGCGCGGGCCAGCTTCTTCGCCGTCCAGCGCGTTCCCTCGGGGTAGATGAGCAACCCCTCCTGCGCCGACATGTTCACGGTCAGGGCGCGTATCCGATCGAGCTCTCCTTCATTGTCACCCGAGGCGCGCCGGACGAACACGGTCGGCACCCAACGGCCACCGATGTCGATCGTGGGAAGCACCTGGAGCTCGCGCTTGATGATGAAGCGGAAGCCGAGACCGTGAGCGTGGCCGACGATCGCATCGGTTAGCGCGTTGTCGATGATGCTCGTGTGGCGCATCATCATCAGCACCGGTCCAGGCCCCGCCAGCTCGAGTCCCTCGGCTTCCAGCCGCAGGCCGAACAGCGTGCGGATCCCCGCGAGGTGGCTCCGCAGCCATTGCCGCTTCAGCCGATAGACGCGCTCACGTCGACGCGACCCGTCTCGACCACCGGAGAGGACCCAGATCGCGAGCAGGCCGGCGAGCCCGTAGGCCTCGCCGACGAGGAACCACCACAGCATCGCGATCAGGCGGACCGCCATCCAGGGCTTGCGCTCTCGCAGCCATAGCGCGAGATCGACGGCCGCCCCGCCGAGCAGTAGGACCGGCGAGAGCACGGTCATGAGCGCCAGTGCGATGATCACGAGGGCGATGCCGCGCACGCGCCGCCACACCCGGGATGCGCGTGAGCTGTCGTCAGGGATCAGCGGTCCAAGCCCACCCATTCAAAGCGCAATCGTACTCTTGCCGGGCCGTCGCACGATTCGGCCGCCGATGAGGCGTCGAGCGGGCTCGCCGGAGGCCGGTGGGGGACGCTTGTGGCGACCGCGGGGGCCCTTGTGGCAACCGAAGGGGCAAGCTTGTGGCGATCCGCACTTACTGGACAGATGTGACAACGGGACGCCCGCATCTCTGGCCGGCGGACCATTCAGCCCGGTCGCGTCCGAGGGGACGATGGTCAGGATGGCCCTTGAGCCCCTATCGGCCGCTGCACTGTCGAGGACGCCGACGCTGTTCGACAGCTTCATGGGCTATGTGGACAGACGCTACAAGACCGTCGGTCAGCTCCTGGCGATATACCGCGAGCGAAGCAGGGCTCTCGACGCCACCGAGGATCACGCGGACGACCTCCGGGTCGGCCGCTTCATCGAGGACATGGCGAGCGAGAGATGGACGACGGAGGTGGTGATGCGGGTCGGCGTGCGTGACGGCAGCCTGCTCGCGATCGACGGGATCCATCGAGGGATCGCCTACCTGGCGTGCATCGAGGACGGGATCAGCCCCGAGCGGCTCCCGCCTCTCTGCGTCGACCGCTGACCTCGGGCGCCAGCGGGCCGGCGCCGCGGAGCGCCGGTTATGCTTCGACGCCGGAAGACGCCGTGAGCACCAACCTGTACGTGATCCCGGGCTCGCACGCCTGCCGCAGTGCGATGCTGATGCTCGATCACAAGAGCATCCCCTACCGTGTGATCGCACTCCCGAGCATCGCCCACCCGCTGCTCGTCCGCGTACGCGGCTTCCCCGGGAGCCCGCAGCCGATCCGGAGGATCAACAGCAGGACCCCGCTCGATCTCTCGATCCTGGACAGGCTCGGCACCGTGCCGGCACTCGAGATCGGCGGCGAGAAGGTCCAGACCAATCATGAGATCGCCCGCCACCTGGATCGCGTCCAGCGGGACCCTCCACTGCTACCGGCGGATCCCGACGCGAGACGCGACACGGAGGCCGCCGAGCTGTGGGGCGATCAGACCCTGCAGATGGCCGCGCGGCGCGCCGCCCTCGCGGCCGCGTCCAACGGACTCGGCGGACTCCGCATGCGGGGGGCGCGGGGAAGGCTGGGGCCGCTGCTGACGCGATCCGACCTGCCCCGCGCGCTCGTCGCCCGGCTGGCGAGCCGCACGTTCCGCGCCGGCGGCGATCGCGTCGCCGGCATCATGGAGGCGATCCCGCCACTGCTCGACCGCGTCGACCTATGGGTCACGGACGGCGTCCTGAACGGCGAGCATCTCACCGTCGCCGACTACATGATCGCCCCGAGCCTCGCGCTTCTCACCTATGACGAGCGCCTTGCGGCGGAGATAGCGGTGCGGCCGAGCGGGAGGCTCGTCGACCGGCTGCTGCCGGAGCCGGCGGCGGGGTGACAGCGAGTGTTGACAGGGACGGCCGGATCGGTTAGAGAGGGCTGGACAGGCGGGAACGGGGCGCTCGTTCGCCCCGAAGGCGAGCCCGGGAGGCGATTTTGACGAGCTGCAGATGGATTCGGCGGGTGACGTTGATCGCGGGGGCGGCGATCGTGCTGTTGCTGCTGCCGGCCGGCTTGGCGATGGCCTCGCCGTCGCCGCTGGACGAGCTCCAGCAGGCGGGCTCCAACGCTACCTCGCTGCAGGGCACGGGCGACATCCGGGCGAAAGCGGCGCTGGGGGCGGCGGCTGACTACCTCGGGGCCGCGACCGTAGAAAGCCTCTGGGTCGATGAAAGCGACGCCATCCCGCCACCCGAGGGCGACGCCGTCTACACGAACTCCTCGGCAGCGGTGAAGGAACTCAAGCGCATCCTCACCGATCACACGGTCTCGAGCGCGGCGGTGGTCGCGATCGAGGACGAAGTCTCCGAAGCCCAGAGCGACCTGGCGGACATCGCCCTGGAAGAGGTCCAGGGCTCAACCGCGTCGCCCGGCTCCGCCGAGTCGAAATGGAAGAAGGCCTTCAGCACGCTCAGCAAGCAGATCACCCGCGCGACGGTCACCGTGCCGCAGTCAACTGTCGAATCGGCGGCGAGCAACTATCTCGCCAACGAAGAACACGAACTCGACGGGATCCCCGAACCGATCACGGGGCCGTCTCTGCGGATCGAAGGGAAGCCGGAGCTGTTCTACTTCGGTGCCGAGGGTTGCCCCTTCTGCGGGGTCCAGCGTTGGTCGATGGTGGTCGCGCTGGCGCAGTTCGGCACGTTCTCGACGCTTCCGGTGAGCGTGTCCTCGCCGATCGACTACGACCACTCGACACACACTCTCACCTTCTATGGCTCGCGCTTCAAGAGCTCCTATGTGGCGTTCGTACCCGTCGAGGGCTACACCAACCAGCCGGGCGAACCGACGTGCAACGGGGAACCATCGTTCCCGTGGACGATCCTGCAGACCCCGACACCGGCCGAGCAGGAACTGATCAGCGCCTACGACGGCTATGAAGGCTGCCCCTACGGGATTCCGTTCCTGGATGTCGCAAACACCTGGTCCACGATCGGCTCCTACCCGGACCCGGGCGTGATCGCGGGCCTGTCCTGGCAGCAGATAGCCGCGACCCTCTCGAACCCGGCCTCGAGGGCCGGTCAGGCGCTCGACGCGGGTGCGGAGATCATCACCGCCCAGATCTGCGAAGTCGACGGCGGGCAACCCACTCGCGTATGCAGCTCCAGCGTGGTGCGGCGCTACCAGGAAGAAGTCAAAACGGAATTCCGGGCGAGCTTCCCACCGCCGTAGGCCGTCGGGCCATGCTCGCAGCGCCGGCAGCGATGGGAGCTCCACGCTTGGCCGCAGGGCGGACGCCGGCAGGCGGGTTCTACGTCAGCTCGAGGAGCGGGAAGGCCCGCCGGGTTCGCGGCGGGACGAGGAAGTTCTGCCGTCGCGTGGCGGTGAGAAAGCGCTCGAGACCGAGGTTCGCAGGCGGCACGGCGTACTGCTGGGCCAGATCCAGCGAGGCCTGGTTGCGGCGCATCGCGGCGAAGAAGGCGGCCGTGGGGACGAAGATGCTGAAGTGGAGCTTCGGCTGCGACGAGCCGTCGGGGACGTCCAGCGAGTCGAAGCCGGGCCCATCTGCGCGGATGTGCATCGGTGTCGTGTCGGGCGCGCGGCTGGAGCGCTGCAGCCCGCTGATGTGGCCGATGTGTGGTTGGCCATCGAAGGTTTCCGCCCCGGTGGCTTCGCGCATGGCTTCGGCGCGGCCGTCGAAGTTGTTGGGGAGGTAGGCCGGGCCGCCACCGTCGGCGAACTGGTCGGCATTGCCGAGGGAGGGCACCGGATCGGCTTTGAACATCTCCGCCACCCGACGGGTGAAGGTTTCGCTCGGCCTTTCATAGAACTGTTCGAGGTCCAGGATCACGTGAGAGAGGTGGACGATCGCGCCGCGCGCGAAGTAATCCGCTCGGCGAGCGCTCGTCAGCTTGGCCGACCTGTTGCCGAGGAACGTCGTGATCGACGCCGGCCCGCTGCTCGTGACCTGCTGGTCGGAGAATCCCATCCACATCGAGGATTTCGGGTTGACCGTGGCGGCGTAGGGCAGCTGCTGTTCTTCGGCGAGCTGCCGCGGCAGCCCCTGCTGGTTGAACATCAGCCTTCTCGAGGTGACCTCGAACAGGCTGGCGAGCCCGGACTCGGGTGTCGCGACGCCCGCCAGCGTCTCGCTCTCGCCGACGAGCCAGGCGAGGGCGTCGTCGATGATCTGCGTCGAGTCGCTGCGCAGCGTGATGAGCACGTCGTTGGCCTCGATCTGCACCGGTATGTCGAACCGCGCCTTCCGGACACCGGGGTTGGCGCTGGAGACGTCGGTCGGGCCCGGCACGGCCTCCTCGAGGGCGAAACGCTGCGGTTCCCCGACCAGGCGGGGCATGTTTTCGGAGACGAGCGGCCCGGCCATCCCGCCGGCGAGCCGTTCGAAGTATGGGATGCCGTAGGCGACGGTCGTGAAGATGCCGTCAGGGCTGAAGGGGTAGGCCGCCTCGATCGCCTCCAGCGCGGAGGCGAGCGTGGCCTGATCCGCCGGCGTTGGCGCGCGCGTGAGGGCGATCGTGACGAACGTCGTGTACACCGGACCGGGGCGCACGCGGACACCTTCGACCGAGAAGCCGGGACGGATGTAACGGCTGATCGCGAACTGTATTTCCGGCAGCACCGTGTCCTCGGCGCCGGCTGCTCGCGCGGGCACCATCGCGAGCGCCTCGAGCGAGCCCAGGGTCGAAGCGGTGATGCCGAGCGCCGCGGCCTTCACAAGCAGCGACCTGCGCGTCAGCAGCCCCGCGCCCGCGGCCTGCGGAAGGTGTCTCGGCGACGGTCCCGGTGCGCCCCTCCCTACGGACACTGCTGGTTGATCAGCGTCGCTAGCTGTTTGTAGCCTGTCGGCGTCGGGTGGATGTCGGGTCCGTCGTGCAGCCCGTTCGTCGTGCTCGTGTTGGCCATGTTCGTCCAGTTCTGCAACCTGTTCTGTTCCGCGGTCCCCCCCGGGTTGAACGTGGGCTGGGGGTTGGCGAAACAGATCGGCGTGGAGCTCGTAAGCCCATTGGACGGGTTGACCTCTTCCGCGCTCAGCTTCTGTATCAGCACGTTCGAGCCGCCGAGGAGTTCGCCGGTGGTCGCGTGCAGCCACGGGAAGCCGTTGGGCGAGTCGATCACGCTGACGAGCGCGGCCGCGAACGCACTCGTCCCCCAGACATCCCCGAATGGGTCGTAGCTCTGGAGGACGTCGATTTCGCCGGTGTAGTTGATCCCACCAAAGGTGGCACCGTTGCGAAGGGCGAAGACGATCTTGCCGATGTTCGAGACGATCAGCGAAACCAGTGCCGGTGCTTGCGCCACGTCGCATGCGCTCACCGCTTGGGCAATCGACCCCATCGGGGCGTAGTTGCTGGAGCCATGGGCGGCGTATTCAGCTGCCACTTCAGCTTCGCAGCGCGCGAACGTGTGGAGTACGTCATTGAACCCGATGTTGATCGTCACCTTCTGCACAGGGGTCCCCGGCGACTCCGTCGCGATCTTTTCGATGGCGGTTTCGAGTTGCGACCGGCCGGCGCCATAGGCGGTGTGGAGGGGTAACCCATCCGTCGCGCTGTACGCGCACGGCGCTTCGCCGGAGACGCCCAACGCCGTCGCCAGCGGCCCCGAGCCGATCAGCGACTCGGTCGTCTCGCCCGGGCAGCTCACGTTCACGAGCTGCATGTGGATCAACGACGGATGCAGGAGGGTGAAGTAGTCGTCGACGTACCCGCTGAACGCCGCCGCGGGCTCGAGCGGGGCTTCTCTGTTGAACGTTTCCTCGGAGTAGCCGAACGCCTGCGAGTCACCCATCGCAAGGTAGGTCTTGTTGATCACCTCGCCGAACCCGCGAGGACCGCGCTCGCTGCGCACGCCCCGATGATTGCGACCGCCGTGGTCCTCATGCGTCTCATCGCCCCCCATTCCCCTCGTTCACCTGCCTCGCCCCGCGGTCCGCCGAGGGACTCACGGCATGCTACCGCGCACCCGCCGGCGGCGCCCGCTCCCCTCCACCGCGCGTCGAACGGCGCCCGCATTCCGCCCGGGTCCGGCTTCCACACCGACGCGCTCCCCGCAAACTGCGTGCTTTTCGTCGCCCACCGTGTCGCGACTTCGCCCCACCGAGCCGGCCTCACGGTTACGCTCGCCCTTATCCGCGCGGGCACCACGCTCTCACGGGGGGAGGGCGTCGCGGTAGCGACGCACATGTCCCGGCCGGCGCAGCCGGCTGGGCTCGAGACTCACGAGAGAGGGGAGCCTCATGAATAGGAAGCTCTGTACAGCCTTCGTCGCCTTGCTTGCGATCGCGGCATTCGGGTTCACGGCCGTTGCAGCGCAGGCGCTGACGCCGGAACTCGGCCGGTGCTTGAAAAAAGGCACGGCCGGTGGCATCGGCTACTCGAGCGCGACGTGCACCACGATCGGCACCGGAACGAAAGCGCTGTATGAATGGCTTCCCGGGGCGGCCAACAAGCACTTCGTCTCCGCTGAGGGCAAGAGCACGTTCGAAACCCCCGGCAAAGTCAAAATCACATGCGTGAGCGACACCGACGAAGGCGAATACACCGGCACCACGACCGATACCGAGAAGATCACCTTCAAGGAATGCGTGACGACGGCGCCCAAAGGTGCGGCCTGTACTTCGGCCGGGCAGACGTCCGGCACGATCGTGACGACCACGCTGACGAGTACGCTCGGGGTCATCAACGCCGCGAAAAAAGAAATCGGGGTGAGCCTCGAAGGGCCTGAAGGCGTGTTCGCCGAATTCACCTGCGGTGAAACCCGGGTCGTCATCACGGGGTCCGTGATCGGCAAGGTGCCGACGAACAAAATGGAGTCCAAATTCTCGGTCGCCTACTCGGCCGCGAAAGGCAAACAGAAGCCGGAACAGTTCGAAGGCGCGCCGAAAGACACGCTGACCTGCGCAATCGCCGGCAAACCAAGCGAACAGTGTGGCTTCACGAGCAAGGATGTCGTCGTCAACGCCGAACCGCTCGAGATCAGGGTGCTGCCCGAACCCGTGTGGTGGGTCAACGGTCAGCTGTTCGCCGGTTCTGAAGCGATCGCCGAAGCGACGACGGTAACCGTGCCATTCAAACTTGAATTTGCCCTCGAAGGTGGGAAAGGGCCCAAATTCACGATCGAATGCACCAAAGAGAAAGTGAAAGGCGGGGCGATCGAAGCGCCCGGCACGCGGACCGAAGAAGCGGAGGTGTATGAAGGTTGTAAGGTCGTCGGGAAAGAAGCCGAATGCACCGTCCTGACGATCGGCACCGAACCGCTGGAAGCCCACCTCGAAGGTGCGGTCACGAAAGAGAAACTGAAATTCGTGCCGAAAGTGGGCAGCCGCATCGCCGCATACAAAATCGAAGGCAGCTCCTGCAACGTGAAAGGCTCATACGAAGCGGACGGCGCCATGATCTGCGGCTATGAAGGCGTGGAAACGGAAGAACTCGAACACACCCTGGCGTTTACGAAAACCTCGGGGACGCTCATCACGGTGAACGGAAGCGCCGCCACCCTGACGGTGACGGACAAAGTCCACCTCGCCTCCGGGCTGGAATTCTCGGCCCCCTAGGCGCAGGCCCATCACTGGGACGGTGGCGACCCGAGGTCGGGGCGCCACCGTCCTGTCGTTTTCGTTGCGGCGCCCTGCGCGGTCGCGCCGCGCTCTTGATCGAGCGCACGCGCCCCGGCCCGATCGTTCCGGCCTGGCACCGGCGCCGCTGGGCCGCCACGACGGCGACCCAGCTGCGCTGAAGTGTCGGCCCGGGCGCCTAAGCCCGAGCCGCGGGCGCTGGGCTCTTGGCGAGCTCGTAGAGGATGATGATCGAGAGCGCGAACACGCACAGCGACCAGAACGGATAGGCCGGGAGGTCGAACAGTGCAGCGATCGCCACCAGTCCTGCCGTGATCATCCCGAACCAGCGGCCGAACGAGCCGCCGCCGAACAGCGAGAAGGCCGCGATCAGCTGGACGGCACCGAGGATCACCGTGATCCAGCCCCAGGTGTTTAGGCTGCTGATGATGAAATGGGCGTCGCCGTAGAAGAAGTGCGATTCGCTGATCGCCGCGATCCCCCAGAAGATGTTCAAGAGCCCGCTGATTATGAGCAGCCAGGCGGCGAACATCCACCAGCCGGTGACGCGATCTTCGTTGTCCATATGTCCTCCTCCAGTTGAAGTTGTGAGCGCGGATCCCTCGATCCGCCCGCGTGACCGAGGATTCCCTCGATACGGTCCCGCGGCGTCTCAGCCGGGCGAGTCTAGCCCACCCGTGGCGGGGGCGCGAGGCGTGCGAGAGACGTCCCAAGGCGCTCGCACGCAGGTCTTTCACAGATCCGGCAGGGGCGGACCGGCCCGGCGCCTGACCCGAAGCGGAGTTGCCTGCCCGCAACGCGAGGTCAGCCGCAACGCGGGTCAGCTTCGGTCGCGGATGATGCAGCGGAAGCCGATGTGGCTCGTCGAGGTGTCGATCGCCTCGGCCTGACGCGCGGCGGGACGGTAACGGAGGCAGTAGCTGGGAGCGCAGAGATGTGAGCCGCCCTTGATGACGCGGCGAGGGATGCCCGCACCGGGGCCACCGGGGTCACAGCTCGCGGCGGGGCTCTCGACGCGCGGGTTCAGCGGTGGCGCGCAGCAGGGGCTCGACCCCGCAGCGGTGCCGGTCTCGCCGGCGGCGTAGTAATCGCTCGTCCACTCCCAGACGTTTCCGGTGACGTCGTGGAGCCCGAAGCCGTTGGCGGGAAAGAGACCGACGGGTGAGGTCCCCCGCCATCCCCTTGCGCCGGTGTTGCGCCATGGGAACTCGCCCTGCCAGAAGTTCGCCATCAGCCGGCCGCCCGGGCTGTGGTCCTCGCCCCAAGCGAAGGCCGCGCCGTCGAGCCCTCCGCGCGCCGCGTACTCCCACTCCGCCTCGCTCGGCAGCTCCATGCCGGCCCATATCGCATAGGCCTCGGTGTCCTCGAAGGCGACGTGGGTGACGGGATGATCTCCACGCTCGGAGTTGTCGCTGTTCGGACCCCAGGGATGTCGCCAGCTGGCGCCGGGCACGTAGGCCCACCAGCGGGTGGGGTCGTCGAGCGGCACCGGACCAGGGGGGGGATGAAAGACGGCCGAGCCCGCTCGGAGCAGGGACGAGTCGGCGTCCGGGTAGTCGGCCGGCTCGGGCGAGCGCTCGGCGACGGTCACGTACCCGGTCTGCTCGACGAAGCGTGCGAACTCGGCGACCGTGACCGGTCCGCGGTCGATCGAGAAGCCAGCGATCTCCACCTCGCGCACGGGCGCCTCTTCCGGGTAGAAGGTAGCCGAGCCCATCTGAAATCGCCCGCCTGGGAGCTGGACCGTGTCCGCTGTGCTCATGCCGCGATTGATGCTAGAGCTCCGCTCCGGAGGCGTCGCTGAGGGTCTCCGCAGCGGCGATCAGGCGAAGCTCTCCGGATCCGGGCCCCCGGCGCTTGCCGCGCAGGAGTGGACCGCGAGCACGGCGTGCAGGTCTTATGATCGCCCGTGTTCACGCCCGATCACCGATCCAGAGGAGCGTCTGATGTCCAGGCCGTTCGGAGGCACGATCAACGTCGACATTCGCGACTCCGAGCCGGACTGGACGCCGTTCGAGCCGCCGAGAGCCCCGGATGGCGCTCCCAACGTGCTCTACATCGTGCTCGACGACGTGGGCTTCTCGGCGATGAGCTGCTACGGGGGGCCGATCGAGACACCGAACATCGATCGGATCGTCGATGCGGGCCTGCGCTACACGCAGTTTCACACGACGGCCCTGTGCTCGCCGACGCGATCGTGCCTGCTCACCGGGCGCACCACACCCGCAACAGCATGGCCTGCATCACCGAGGCGTCGATCGGCTACCCCAACGCGAGCGGGACCGTTCCGCCGGAGAATGGAATGCTCTCGGAGATCCTCGGAGAGCGCGGGTGGAACACCTACATGGTCGGAAAGTGGCATCTCTGTCCGACCGACGAGATGAACCTTGCCGCGCCCCGGCGCAACTGGCCGAGCGGCCGCGGGTTCGAGCGCTGGTACGGGTTCCTCGGCGACGAGACGAACCAGTGGTATCCGAATCTCGTCTACGACAACCACCTCGTCGACCAGCCCGCGAGGCCCGAGGAGGGCTACCACCTCACCGAGGACATCACCGACAGGGCGCTGCAGTTCATCGGGGATTCGAAGGCTGTCGCTCCGGAGAAGCCGTTCTTCCTCTATTACGCGCCGGGGCCTGCCACGCCCCGCATCAGGCGCCGAGGGAGTGGATCGACAGGTTCAGGGGCCGCTTCGATAAGGGCTATGAGGCGATCCGCGAGGACACGCTGGCCAGGCAGAAGGAGCTCGGGGTCGTCCCGCAGGACACCACGCTGCCGCCGATCAACCCGATCGGCACGCCCGAGACACGCACGGGCCCCGAGGGCAAGCCGTTCCCCGGGCTCGACTACACCCGGCCCTGGGACTCGCTGAACGACGACGAGAAGAGGCTGTTCTGCCGCATGGCGGAGGTCTACGCGGGCTTCCTTGCGCACGCCGACTTCCACATCGGTCGCCTCCTGGACTACCTGGAGCAAGCGGGTGAACTCGACAACACAATGGTGGTCGTCGTCTCCGATAACGGCGCGAGCGGCGAGGGTGGGCCCAACGGCTCGGTCAACGAGATGAAGTTCGCCAACGGCGTGCCGGACGACCTCGAGCAGAATCTCGCGATGATCGACGAGCTGGGCGGAACGAGGACCTATAACCACTACCCGACCGGCTGGGCGATGGCGTTCAACACGCCGTTCAAGATGTGGAAGCGCTACGAGTTCAACGGCGGGACCTCCGACCCGTGCATCGTCTCCTGGCCGGAGGGCATCAAGGCGCGGGGCGAGGTCCGCGAGCAGTACCACCATGCGATCGACCTCGTCCCCACGATCCTCGACGCGCTCGACGTGGAGGCGCCCGAGGCGATCAAGGGGCACATGCAGTCCCCGCTCGATGGCGTCAGCATGCGCGAGAGCTTCGATGACGCCTCCGCCGAGTCGCCCCGCAAGACCCAGTTCTACGCCATGCTCGGCTCGCGTTCGATCTGGCACGAGGGCTGGAAGGCCGTCACCACCCATCCGTGCATCGCCGGGTGGGGCAACTTCAACGACGACGAGTGGGAGCTCTACCACACGGATGTCGATCGCTCGGAGGTGAACAACCTCGCGGCCGAGCAACCCGACAAGCTGAGGGAGCTCGTGAACGTCTGGTTCTCTGAGGCCGGAGCCAACGGCGCCTTTCCCCTCGACGATCGCATCCCGGTGGAGATCCTGATGGAACCTCGTCCGCAGCTCAGCGCGCCACGCAACCGCTACGTCTATTACCCCGGCAACGCGCCGGTTCCCGAGTGGCAGTCGGCCAACACGAAGAACCGCTCCTTTGTGATCGGCGCGCTCGTGTACATCCCTGGGCCGGGAGCAGCCGGCGTCATATTCGCGCAGGGGACGCGCTTCGGCGGACACGTCCTGTACGTGAAGGACAGCAGGCTCCATTACGTGAACAACTTCGTCGGTGCCGAGGAGCAGATGGTCGTCGCCGCCGAGGATCTTCCGACCGGAGAGGAGCTGATCCTGTCGGCATCCTTCGAGAAGGAGGGCAACGAGCCGACGTGTGCCACGGGCACGCTGACGCTCTTCCACGGCGAGCACGAGGTCGGGAAAGGGACGATCAAGACGCAGCTCGGCGCATTCGCCGTCGCCGGCGCCCCACTGTTCGTGGCGCGGCAGGCGGGGGAGCCCGTGACCGACGACTACCCCGGCGAGTCACCCTACGCATTCACCGGAGCACGATCGACCGGGTCGTCGTCGACGTGAGCGGCGAACCCTACGTGGACCTCGAGCGACACGCCGAGATGCTGCTCAAGCACCAGTGACGGTGAGCTTCGCTATGGTTGGGCAAGCTCGGCTGTGCCACCAGCGATGGCCGGCCGGCAGCTGCCCGGTTCACTCACGAGCTTAGGAGAATCGCTATGGCAACATTGGTTGCGGTTGGCTATCCCGACGAAACAACCGCCGAGCGAGCGAGGCAGACGGTTCAGAGCCTCGAAGCCGACCTCGTCATCCAAGCCGATCAGGTCGCTGCGATATCGCGCGACGCCCAGGGCAAGTACCACGTCACGACGACGCACGGCGCCTCTTCGGCCGCCGGGGGCGCCGTCTGGGGCGGCTTTTGGGGACTCCTGTTCGGATTGCTGTTCTTCATCCCCTTCGCCGGCTGGGCGATCGGGGCGGGCTTTGGCGCGCTTTTCGGTCACCTCGGCAAAAACGCGATCGACAAAACGTTCCAGCAGGAGGTGCGCGACTACGTGCAGCCGGGAACCTCGGCCCTGTTCATGATCATCGAGAAGGCCACGCCCGACAAGGCGGTGGCCGCGCTGAGCGAGTACGGCGGCAAGGTCATCCGCACGTCGCTCTCCGACGAGGACACCGCCAAGCTGCAAGAGGCGCTCAAAGAACACGAGCACGCCGCAGACGCCGCATAGCAGCAGACCGGCGCCCCCTCCCGGCGTGACTCGCCGTCACGCCGGGACCCCGCCGGGGCGTCAGCTGCCGAGTCGGGACGGCCCTCGGCGCAGATCGTGGTGCCGCCCATCCCTCGGCGCTCGATGCGGCCCTTCAGCGGGGCCGCTTTTGCGCCGATCATGTTCGTTGAGCACCAATGGGATCGGCGGCGGACAAAGCTTCACCTGCCACGGCGAAGCCGGCGGATCGAGAGCGGGCGAACGCTCGTCGCGCGACCGAGGTGCTGCTGCGCGAGCACCCGGATGCGATGGTCTTCGCCCAGACGGGGGACGGGAGCATCGTCGCGCTGCCGGAGTCGCTCGGGTTGGAGGGATCGCCGGTGCTCGCCACCGACGGCGCGAGGACCGCCCTCGATCTCTGTGTCGCCGAGGACCGGATGACGATGGTCAACGCGTGGATGCAACTCAAGCGGGAGGCGGTGGCCGAGGCCAAGGCCCGGCTGCGCAACGATCCGGCCCAATGGTGGGTCGTGCGCATGCTCGACCTGCGCCAGACACACGGCGTGATACTGACCGTCGGCTGGCCGACAGCCGAGGGCTCCTCCACCGAGGGAGAGGTGCAGGAGACGGGTCCCGCCTCGACCACGCCGCGGTTCTGCACGCGAAAGCAGGACGACGAGGGCAACGTAATCGACTGTGACGCGGCTTATCTCGAGATGTTCGGCTACGAGCGGGACGAGGTCATCGGGAACCCGACCTTCGAGCGGGTCCACCCCGACGATCAGGCGCGCGTGATCGAAGCCTGGATCGCGGTCGTTGCAACTGGACGTGCCCAGCTGTTCCGCGTTCGAACGAGACGCGGCGACGGCAGCTGGCTGTGGGTCGACACGACGTTGCACAGCTTCCTCGAGGAGGCGATCCAGCCGCACGTCCTGGCTGAGTGCATCGACGTCTCTGCCGAGATGGCGGCACAGGAGGCACTCGAGGATCGGGAGGAGCTGCTCCGTCGCCTGATCGAGGAGATGCCGGACGGACTGCTCCAACTCGACAGGAATCACGACGTCGTCTTCCACAACGCGCGGCTGCCGCAGATCCTCAACGGCACGAGCACTCCAACCCCGCAGGAGGGCGACGCGGTCCAGGGGCTGGATGGCCTGCTGGCTGTGTTCACGGCCGATTCGGCGCTCGGACTCCAACAGGCCTTCTCCCACGTGATGACGGAGGGGGAGTCGATCGATCTCGAGGCCGAAACACTGGAATCGGGCGGCGGGCGCCGGCACGCCCTGTTCAAAATCAGGCCGCTTCTGCGAGACGGCACCGCGACCGGGGTGATCGCCTCCGTCCTTGACGTGACGGACAGCGCGCGGGCTCGACACGAGCTGGAGCGACGCGCCAATCACGATCCGCTCACCGGCGTGCACAACCGGTCGTCGATCGTGTCGGCCGTGAGCGCCGAGCTCGAGCAGTCCACCGACACGGCGGTCCTCTACATCGATCTGGACAGGTTCAAGTCGATAAACGACGCGCTCGGGCATGCCGCGGGTGACGAGGTCCTCGTGGAGGTTGCCAACCGCCTGAAAGGCGCCATGCGCCCCAGCGACGAGCTCGGGCGCCTCGGCGGAGACGAGTTCCTCGTTCTGCTACGCAACGTCGCGAGTCGCGATGTTGCGATGCGAGCCGCGTCGCGGATCAGCCGTGCGCTCCGCGGCCCCTGTGAGCTATCCGGTGGAACCGTCCGCCTGTGCGCGAGTGTCGGCGTCGCTCGCCCGATCGGCGGCGCCGTCAGTGCCGAGCGGCTCATCGAGCAGGCCGACGGCGCCATGTACCGCTCGAAGGACCGGCGCCGTGGCACCCCGGTGCACGCCTCGACCGACCGGCCGGCCCCGCCCGATGGGCGCCGCTCGCGGCGCCCTCCTAAACGACCCCCGCCAGGCCCTCCCGCCGCGCGCGAGGTCCGGTCACGCTGAATCCGCAGAGCGCCGCGCCTACCCCATCGTCGTCATCGTCTGGTGCGACGTCGGGGAGCCTGGGACCACGAACCCCGGGACCTCGTGCGGCACGGCGAGAATCGCGCCGGCGAGCAGGGCCAGCACGCCCGCCGTCGCCAAGCTTGCCCCGCGCCCCCAGGGTCACACCTTCTCGAACGCCACCAGCCGCGCGATCAGCAGCATCCATGTGAGGCTCATCACCCCGAGCGCGAACAGGGCCGCCATCAGGGCCCACGTGCACCCGAGACACCAACCCCCGTTTCGCAGGCCCATCACGAGCGCCTGCGGCCGGGTGTTCTGCCAGGAGGCCTCCGGGAATCGCGCGGGGTGCGGCACCGCCGGAGTGACGCCCGCTTGAGCGGCGTCAGCTGGTAGAGCGCCGCGACGACCAGGACGCCCGCCGCGAGCCAACGCCCGCCGCTGTGCCAGGCGAGCGAGCCAGCGAAGAGGCTCTTGCCGAGTCCGAACAGGCCGTAGGCCGCGATGCCCGCGGTGCTCCACACGAGCAGATAGCCGCCGGCGAACAGGAGAACCCGGCTGAGCTCACGGCGGACCAAAGCGGCGAAGACAGCTGCCGTCGGCGCGAGCGACGGCAGCATCATCGCCGCCATCATCGTCGCCCACATGCCGGTGAACCAGCCGATCGAGCCGAGCGAGGCCCCCGGTCCTGCGTCCATCCCCGTCATCCGATCCGCGGCCGACCACCACGCGAGCCCCGCCGCGGCGAGCACCGCCGCGACGACCACCGGATCCCTACGCATCGCCCTCAGCGGCGGTGAGGCGACCACGGCTCAAGCTCCCTCGTACTCGTCGTGGCGGCGCCACCAGATACCGGTCTCGTTGCGCCCCAGCGGTGCGCGATCGAGCCACGCGTACATTCCCCAGAGAGCGTCGAGGCCTCGTCCGAAGGACGAGTATGTGTGGAAGACCACGCCCTCCTGCAGGGCGAATGCGCTCATGCCCGGTCCCTCTTTTCTGAAGGTCATTGGATCCGTGCCGGCGCCCGACGCGATCTCGATCAGCCCGGGGCTCTGCTCGGAGGGCCGGAAGTCGGCGGCGCGAAAGTTGTAATCGACGGCACCGGACCGCCATTCCTGCTCGCTGTGCGATACGTGAAAGTCGTAGTTGAAGTCACTCTCGAACGAAGAGGCCCAGGGAAAGCTCCAGCCCATCCGCCGCTTGTAGTCCTGCAGCTTTGCCAGCGGGGCCCGCGACACCGCCGTGAAGGCGACGTCGTGATTGGCCAGATGAACAACCGAGCCGGAGAAGCCGTCGGCGATCGCCGAGCAGGAGGGACACCCGGCCGTGAAATCCGGACCGAACATGAAGTGGTAGACGAGCAGCTGGTTGCGCCCGTTGAAGAGCTCGGCGAGCGAGGCCGTTCCCTCATCCGTCTGGAAGCGGTACTCCTCCTCGACGCGAACCCACGGGAGGTCTCCTCGCAGGCGAGCGAGCTCGTCCCCGCGCCGGGTGAGCTCCTTCTCGGCGTCGAGCAGGGCGAGCCGCGCCGACATCCACTCCTCACGAGTTCCGGTTCTGTGATCGGTCATCTGCTTTCTCCTGGTCGGTGTTGGAAATCGGTCCCCGCCTGCGCCTGCGCCTGCGCGGACTCGGCGAGACGCTTGATTCGTGCCAGGCGCCTGTCCCACTGCGCGGCCACGCGAGCAAGGGCTTCGGTGGCATCGTCGAGCCGCTCGGGCCGGACCGCGTAGCGCACCTCCCGACCGCACCGCCGCCCTGCCACCAAGCCGACGCGGTCGAGCACGGCGAGGTGCTTGGCGACGGCCTGCCGGGTGACCGGCAGCCCCCCCGCGAGCGTCGTCGTCGTCCCCTCGCCCTGCTCCAGCAGCGCGTCGAGCACGCGCCTGCGCGTGGGGTCGGCCACCGCCGCCCACAGGGCGTCGTCCTCGGCGACCGCCGTGGCGATCAAAGCCTCGCCCCGCGCGCCCGCGAGGTCACGTAGTCGAGCATTTCGCCGAGATGCTTCTCCCACCCTCGGGTGTGCTCGTCGAAGTAGCGCGCCCTCCCGTCCTCGTCATGCGTCACGGCGTCGATGCCGCTCTCGACGACCCTCAAGCGGGTCCCATCGCCTTCCTCGATGAGGCTGAACTCGACGAGCGCCGAGTTGGTCTCATCGGGTCCCGCGCCCTCCGGATGGTTCCAGCGAAAGGAGAAGCGACGAAACGGCTCGGCGTCGACGACGCGAATCGGGACGACCATGTCGAACTCCTTGTCTCCGCCGCGGCCGCCGGGTGTCCACGTGAGCGTGCCGTCGGCGCCGGCGCGCCCGTGAACCTGCGCCGCGTCGCTGAACCAGCGGCTGATCTGATCGGGCTCGGTGATCACGCCCCAGACGACCTCTGGGCTCGCCTCGATCAGGATCTCTCGTTCGATGCTATCGGCGGCCACGCTGGCTCCTTCCCGTTGATATGCAACCGATGGTTGCGGGACGTGGTCCGCAGAATAGCAACCCGAAGCTACGTTGGAGGTGACCGCCGCGAGGACGCTCGGGCGACCGCGCCCGGCACGGTCATTGCACCTGGTCGAGCAGCTCCGAGACGGCAGCATCGATGTCGCTGGCGAGCTCCCCCGCGTCAGGGAGCGCCTCCCGGTCGGCGTATATGCCGAAGCAGGCTCGCTCGCCGACCGTTGTCATGCCGATCGAGACAGCGTGGCGATCGGCGAGCGGGACGACCGGGTAGATCGCCTGCAACGGGCAGCCGCGCAGGTAGAGCCGCCCCGGCGGGCCGGGAATGTTCGACACGACGAGGTTGAACGTGCGCGGGCTCGCGATGATCCGCGAGATCGCGTGCTGGAGGACCGCCGGCGTGTGTTCGGCGGCCTTGAGCGCGACGTCGGCCCCCTGCGGCTCCCAGTCCCGCTTGCGAGCGTCCATCGCCGCGTGCACGCGACTCAGCCGGTTGAGCGGGTCCGGATCATCGCAGGGCAGCTCGGCGAACACGAATGAGAGATGGTTTCCGAGGGTGTCCCCCGGGCCCCTGACGTTGACCGGGATCATCGCCTTCAGCGTTCTCGGAGGCTCGCCATGGCGGGTCAGATAGGTGCGCATGCCGCCGGCCACCGCGGCGAGGACCACGTCGTTGACCGTCGTGCCGTAGGCGCGTTTGACGAGCCGGAGATCGTCCAGCGGCCGCTCGGCCCAGGCCAGCCGGCGTAGCGGCGAGAGCGGCCGATCGAGCGGCCCGCCGGCCGGAGCCCTGAGAAGCGCGTGGCTCAACGCGCGGCTTACCCCGACGGCGCTCGCCGTCAGCTCCCGCGCCGCCCGCGCCGGCGAGCGCGCCGCCCGCAGGGGCCCGCGCAGGAGACCGAGCTGGAGGGCACCGAGGTCACGGGCGCCACGGATGAGAAGCCGTTGTGGAGCGGGCTGGGGCTGCGGGCGCCACCCATCCGGCTCGTATGGCTCCGGCTCCGGGCTCGGATCGAGCAGCAGCGAGGCGAGCTCGACGGCCGCGATGCCGTCGACCATGCAGTGGTGGGCCTTGCCGATCACCGCAAGCTGGCCCTGGGCGGGGTCGTGGCAGATCCACAGCTCCCAGAGAGGCCGATCCCGGCGGAGTGGCGTCGACATCACCTCGTCGACCAGTCCCGGCACGGGGCCCGGTGCCCAAAACAGGTGACGGTCGATGGCGAACGCCTCGTCGTCCACCCACTCGGGCGCATTCAGTCCCAGGGGGACCGGCGCGAGCTTCTGGCGGTAGCGGGGCGCCCGCACGAGGCGGCGCTCGATGTGCTCGCGCAGCTGCGCGAACTCGGGCAGCCGCCCGCTCGCAGCGGAGGAGAACAGCGCGACCCAGCCCACATGCATGTGGGCGTTCGGCGTCTCCACCGCCAGGAAGGACGCGTCCAGCCCCGACAGCCGCGCCCGCGTCACGCCGCTGTTCGCGCGAGCCCGTGCGAACGCGGCGGCTCGCGCAGCGACCGCGCCCCAGGGAGTGGGACCACGACCCCGGAGCGGGGGAACTCCCGGCGACCCCAGTCCGCGGCGACGGCGAACTCGGCGAGGCGGTCGAAGTACGCGGGCAGCGGTGCCGGTTCGATGCCGGTGTCATGCAGGACCGCGCGAGTGCGCCTGTCGTCGTAGCGAACCTTTGCGGCGAAGTACGGGAAGAAAACCTCGCTCCGGCGCAGCGCCCGCCGCCGACGCTCGTCGCGACATCCGCGCAGGACGAGCGGGTGAAGCACCCGCCGATAGAGCGACGGGTCGATCAGGCGGGGGGCCGGCCGTTGGAAGAAGGCACTCGCCAGCTCCACCAGCTCGGCGACGCTGCTCGCATGGCGGCCGGCGGTGAGGTGGAAGGTCGCGCCCGCGGCCTCGGGCGCCTGACCAAGCGCGAAAATGGCGTCCGCCACGTAGTCGACAGAGACGACATCCACCGGTGAGTCGCCGTGCGCCGGAACCGCCGCGTAGACGCCGTGCGAGAACGCCCGCATCGGCCAGTAGAGCACGTTGAAGGAGCTCGTCCAGCCGCTCTGGCGCTCACCGACGATGATGCTCGGACGGACGACCGTGATCGGCAGCCCGCCACGCTCGAGGGCTAGCACCTGCTCGGCCTCGAACTTGGAGCGCTCGTAGGGGTTGCGGAAGCGCTGGCCGACTTCGAGTTCATCCTCGTTGAAGTCCCCTGCGTGCTCACCGGCGACGTAGGCGGTGGAGACGTAGGTGAAGCGCCGGAGCCCGCCGGCGGTCTGCCGGCATCGCGCGGCGAACTCGAGCATCCGCGTCGTTCCGGCGACGTTGATCGCCCGCGTCGCCTCCAGGCCGAGCTCGAAGGAGACCGATGCGGCACCATGGACGACCTCGCTGACCTCTCCGGCGAGCGTCTCCAGGCGGCGCCGTCCGAGGCCGAGGTCACCGCGCGTGATGTCCCCACGCACGGCAACCACCCGCCCGTCATAGGGGTGTCCGGGGCCGAAGAGGCCGAGCAGCGTGCGCTCCAGGCGGGCGGTCGCCTGTCGCTGGCTGCCGGAATCTCACGAGCGCGTAGATGCGCCGGTCGGTGCGCTGCAGGTAGCGGATCATCAGCTGGCCACCGAGGAACCCCGTCGCCCCCGTCAGCAGAATGCCGTCAGCCGGGTCACTCGGCCCGCCGCCCACCGCGCCGCCGGCGCTCCGCGCCTTCGCGCGGGTCATCTGATCGATGGTGTCGGCGGGATCATCAGCTCCACGGACCGCCGCTCAGCCCGCGCGGGCCCCAATAAGCAGAACGGGCAGTCGGCCCGCCGTTACCCCCGACGGCGCGGCACAAACGCAAGATCAACAGGTCTTTATCCGGAACTTCGGGCCGCGCGAGCGCGGGTCGCTCGACGGTCTCGGCCGTCGAGGCCGCCGTTCTGCTCCCAAGGGGGTCGCGCAACTTTGGGGAGTACGAAGCGTCCAAGCGGGTAAGGACACCGTCGGACCAGCAGACTTACAGGAGCCGCGTGCCTGTGATGTAAACGGACAGGAGGTCCTCGCTCGGATGACACGTCACGCACTGGTCGCGCTGATGATGCTGGTTGCGAGCCTTGTGCTCGGTATGTTCGCGCCGCCCGCGGCACGGGCCGGGTTCGGCCCGGAAACGTTCGAAGATGGGACGTGCGTCAGCCACAGCTGCACGTATTCGAGCGTCGAGGCCGATCACGGCGAAGCATTCACCCAAGCGGCCGGTCACCCTCAATGGGGGATCACGAAGTTCGTGATGAAACACAGCGGCAGCACCATCGAAGGAGCCTCGGTGAAGCGGATTCGCGTCGATGTCCCGCCCGGGTTGGCGGCGAACCCGGAGGCATTGCCGAAGTGCTCGATCGCGCAGTTCCAGTCAAACCCGCGAGGCTGTCCCTCCAGCAGTGAAGTCGGTTCGACGGAACTGGAAGCCGTCGCCGAACCGCTCGGGATTCCCGCATCGCTGCCAACGCTGACGGGCACCGTCTACAACCTCGAACCGCCGGTCGGCCTTCCGCTCGACTTCGGCATCGCCGTCGAACCGGCGGGTGATCTGGTCACGCCGATCCACCTCTTCCTCGAAGGGCACCTCGCGTGGTGGAGCGACTATCACGAGTATTTCGAAATCAACGATGTGCCCAACGAAGCCGAAGTGAAGCTGCTGCTCGGGGTCAAATCGCCGCTGAAGGTACTGATGTCGAAACTCAACTTCAACGGCCGCGCCGGCCAGGGGAACTTCCTCACCCTGCCGAGCGTCTGCTCGAGCACGACGACTTCACATCTGGAACTCGAATCGTGGAGCGGCGAAATCGCGACGGCCGTGACGCATACCCCGGTCGGCGTCGAAGGCTGCAACCACGTGCCCTTCTCACCCTCGGTGACGGTCTCCCCCGAAACGGCTCAGTCGGACTCCCCGGACGGCGCGACGACGATCGTGCAGGTCCCGCAGAAGGTTCGCGAAGGCGAAATCAACACCTCCGACATCCAGGACGCCCACGTGCGGCTGCCCGAAGGGCTGACGCTCAACCCCTCGGCCGCCCAGGGCCTGGGAACGTGCTCGGCGGCGCAGATCGCGATCGGCACGACCAGCCCCGTCACCTGCCCCCCCGGCGCCAGGATCGGCAGCGTCACGATCGAAACCGACCTCCCCCCCGGATCGTTGACGGGGAACGCCTACCTCGGGAGCCCGAGCGGCGCCCCGGTGACGGGGCCCCCGTACACGATCTATCTCGACGCCGAGAGCGCCAGATATGGCGTGTCGGTGCGGCTCCAGGGCTCGGTTGACCCCAACCCCCAGACGGGCCAGCTCGAAGCGAGCTTCGCGAACAACCCGCCGCTCCCCTTCAGCGAACTGCGCCTCACGCTCAACGGCGGGGAACACGCCCCGCTGGCAAACCCGCTGATCTGCGGGAGCGGGAGCACGAGCTTCGCCTTGACGCCATACACGGGGAGCCCGGCGGACGTCGGTGCGACGCCGTTTGCAACGAGCGGCTGCCCCAGCCCGCTGCCGTTCTCGCTCGCTCAGAGCACCGACGACACCGAGCCGAACGCCGGCTCGTTCGGCTCGACCGCGTTCACCTTCGATCTCTCGCGCGCGGACGGGCAGCAGTACCTCTCGAGCCTCGCAACCGTCCTACCCGCCGGGCTCGTGGGGGCGATCCCGTCGGTCACGCTGTGCGGCGAACCGCAGGCGCAGGACGGTGGATGCCCGGCGGGGAGCAGGATCGGCACCGCGACGGCCGAGGTCGGGGCCGGGGACCCGTACCCGTTCACCGGCCCGGTCTTCCTCACCGGCCCATACGCCGGCTCGCCGTTTGGACTCTCGATCCCGATCCAGGCGGCCGCCGGTCCCTTCGATCTCGGGACGATCGTCACGCGTGCCGCCATCAACGTCGACCCCAAGAGCGGACGCGTCACAGCCAGCAGCACGCTGCCGAGGATCTTCGCGGGCATACCCCTGCGCCTGCGGGGCATCAGCGTGGCGATCAACCGCCCCAACTTCCTGATCAATCCGACGGATTGCGCCGGGCTCGCCACGGAAACGACGCTCACGTCGGTGTTGAACGCGACGGACGACGTCTCGAGCCCGTTCGCCGTGAGCAACTGCAGCGCGCTGCACTTCAAGCCCACCTTCGCCGCCGCGTCCAGCGCGCAGACCTCGAGAGCCATCGGCGCCGCGCTCAAGGTCGACCTGACCCAGGGGGCCCATCAGGCGAACATCCACTCCGTCGTCGTGCAGCTCCCGCTCCAGCTCCCCTCACGGTTCACGACGCTACAGAAAGCCTGTCCTGAAGCCACGTACGCCGCGAACCCCTTCGACTGTCCAACGGGGTCCAAAGTCGGCAGCGCCACGGTCACCACGCCCGTGCTCCCCGACGCGCTGAGCGGGCCCGCGTATCTGGTCTCGCACGGGGGCGGCGCCTTCCCAGACCTCGACCTGCTGCTCGAAGGCGACGGCGTGCACGTGATCCTCGAAGGCAGCACGAACATCAAGGCCGGCATCACCACCTCGACGTTCGCCTCGATCCCCGACGTTCCGGTCTCGAGCTTCGTGCTGGACCTTCCCACGGGCCCGAACTCGGCGCTCGCGACTAACGGGAGCCTCTGCTCGGGCCCACTCGTGATGCCGACGACGATCACTGCCCAGAGCGGCGCGCAGGTGCAACAGAGCACGATCCTCTCGGTCGCCGGCTGCCCCTTCGGGAGCTTCCGTCACAAGAATCCGCATCCTCCACCGGAAGATCGTCGGCCACACCCTGATCCTCAGGATCCAGACACTGCAAGCGGGCCGGATCGCCGCCCGCGGGAAGAACCTGCAGACGGTCCGTCGCCGGGTGCGCAAGGCGGCGATCGTGACGCTGAAGGTGCCGCTGTCCCGCCGTGGGATGAAGGCCGCGCGAGCGAGCGCGCGCCGGCGTCGGAGCCTGAAGCTGACGGTGCGCGTCACGTTGTCGCCACAACGCAAGGGCGAATCCTCCTCATCCGCCGCGACCGTGATCGCGTTCAAGCTCTAGCCGCGATCACGCGACCTCGCCCATGGCACACGAGAACTCGCCGAGCCACGGCGGGAAAGAGCCCGCTCGTAGGCGTCCATCGTCTGCTCCACATGGTGTCCGACGCCGAAGCGGTCCAGTATGCGCTCTCGCGCGGCGCGCCCCATCGCCTCGCGGGCGGCGGGAACTGCCGAGAGGCGTTCGATCGCAGCGGCCCACGCGGAGGGCTCGTGGGGCGGGAGCAGGCAGCCGTCGATACCGTCGCGGACGAGCTCCGGCGGTCCGCCCACGTTCGGTCGCGAGCACCGGGACCTCGAGCGCCATCGCCTCGAGCAGCGCGCGCCCGAACGGCTCCTCGTCCGAAGGGAGCAACAGCACGTCGAGCGCGCGAACGAGCTCGGGCACGTCGTTGCGCTCTCCGAGCCAGCGTGACGGTCCTCCGAGGAGCCCGTCTCGCGCACAGCCCGCTGCAGGCCGCGCGACGTAGGCCTCGTTGTCGAAGCGCGTGGCGCGGGCGACGAACTTGGCCGAGCCGATCAGCAGGAGGTGCGCGTCGAGGCCGCTGCTCGCGCACCAGCCGCAGCGCCTCGATCGCCGTGTCCTGCCCCTTCCAGGGGCTGAGCTGAGCGACCACGCCGAGCAGCACCTCGCGCTCGCCCGCGACCCCGAGCCGCGCGCGGGCGCGAGCGCGATCGATCCGCGCCGGGATCGAAGGTCGCGAGTGTCGATCGCGGGATGTATGACCTCGACACACGCGGTCGGCGCGCTCGCGCCACCGAACCGGCCGTGTAGTTGGAGTTGGCGATCACCGTCGTCGCCGTGCTCGCGATCAGTCGCATCGTCGCGGTCGTCGACCGCGCCCGCGGGCAGGCAGTCGCGGACGTGCACGACGCTGGCCGTCCGGCGCAGGCCGCGCGAGGCCGAGCTCGATCCCCGCACGGAGCGAGTTGGCGTCGACGAGCTCGGCCATGTGGGCGCGCGCCGCGCGGCGCATCTGAGCAGCGGCCAGGCGTCATCTCGGCGAGCGCGCCGCCGGCGTGTACAGCGGATGCAGCCGCAGGCTCCCCGCCGTGGCGCGAATCGGAGTGACAGGGATGCCGAGGTCGGCGACCGCTCGCGCGAGCGCGCCGGGAGGGCAGCGACACGCGGCTGGATGCTCGCCGGAAGCGCCGCCAGCAGGGTGAGCATCGAGCGCTCGGACCCGCTCACGGCGGCGGTGTGGTTGACGTAGAGAACCCTCAGCGGAGGGTGCCCGCCCGAGCAACGCCTCTTCCACGCGGGTCGCGATCACCGGCCAGGCGAATGCCGCGAGCCCGTTCGGCGCCGCCGTGGCCAAGTGTGCGTGCGAGCTCCGGATCGCAGAGCAGGCGCGTCAGCGCAGCTGCGACGGCACGCCGCGTCGGGGGGATCCACGAGCACCCCGCTGACGCCGTCCTGCACCGCCTCCGCGCGGTCCGCCCAGGTTTCCTGCGAGCACCGGCTTGCCGCGGGCGCCCGCCTCCAGGTAGGCGATACCGAAGCCCTCGCCGGGGAGCCGGCTGAGCATCGCGAACACGTCCGCTCGGCGCAGCCAACGATCGCGCTCGGCATCCGGGACGGCCCCCAGGAAGCAGACCGCCCCGTCGAGTCCAGCCGCGCGGGCGAGCGCTTCGAGTCTCAACCTGAGTGGCCCCTCGCCGATCACGACCCACACGCACGTCGGGCACCTTCGTGCGCACGCTCTCCTGAGCGCGCGCGATGAGCACGTCGTGGCCCTTGTAGCGGTGCTCCAGCTGGGCGATCGTCAGCACCGTGGGGCGCTCGCGCGGGAGTGGCCCCGCCGTGGGCGGGAATGTCCACGCCCGGTGGAACGATCGCCAGCCGGCCGGGCGTCGCGCCGGTGGCGGCGATCAGCGAGGCGGTGTAGGAGCTGATCGCCACGACGATGTCGGCGCGACCGGCGGCGAAAGCCGCAAGTCGCGGACGGGCGAGGATCTCGTTCGCGTAGAAGTATTGCGCCACACGCCCGCCCACCAGTCGCCGGATGATCGCTGCAGCGGGGCTCGTGATCGCATGGGCGCTGAGCGTGACGTGTGGCCGGAAGTCCGCACGCCGCGCCCACGGCTGCCCCGTTGAGGGCGACCATGCGGGCGCGCTGCCCCGGCGCGTGCGCACGCACCCTTCGGATCGCCTGCCCGTCCGCTCGATCGAACGCGAGTGCGCCGGGGGCGTCGGGCGTCACGACCGCCACCTCGAAGCCGGTGAGCGTTCGGGCGAGCCCGTGCACGAGCGCCTGCACCCCCCCGTGGGCGGGGGGAAGTCCGGCGTGAGCATCAACAGCCGCGGTCGCCCGTCCGGAGCTCGCCCCGGCTCATGCGCCGAGCGCGTCGAAGAGCTCCGCCCAGGTCCGCATCGCCCGCCGCAGCGAGGCGAACTCGTCGGCCTCCAGCGGGAGCCGCTCTGCGAGCTCCGCATAGGCGCCCGCAACCGTCTCCGAGCTCAGCACCACCGAGTCGACCGCGCGCCAGAAGGACTCGTTCGCCGCCAGCCCGCGCGACTCCTTGGCGAGGTTCGTGAACACGTTCGATGCCCGCTCGTGCAGGATCCCGGGGGAGCCGCTGTTGACGGCGAGTCCGAGATGGTCGGCGATGCGCTTGGCGAGGACGCCCCCCAGATGTCGCCGAAACGGTCGAACGGGTAATCGGGGCCCATCAGCAGGAAGTACATCGCCGGGGTGAACTAAGTCCGCCAGGCGAGGTTCATCGAGCACATCGGGAAGTAGCTGCCACGCGGAATCGTCCGGTCGCTCCACGCCGCCGAGATCTCGACGCGGCTGGAGAGCAGCTGGGTCGCCGCGTCGAAGTCCGGCGCCCCGCTCCAGAGACCGTGGTTGAGCGCGACGGGCGCTTGGCGGGTGGTCGTGTAATAGGGCATCCCCCGCGGCTTGGAATGGTCCAGGGTGCTGATCCAGACCTCCTCGGAAGCCGTCTGCAGGCGCGCCCAATGGGCGTCGAGGAAACCGCTGTGAGCCGGGTCGGGGCGGGTGTCGTCGTCAAGGGCGACGACCATGTCGGGCCCCAGCGTGGCGGCCAGCCAGCAGCCGAAAGAGCGGATGCAGCCGCTCCCCCGAGGGATCACCCAGGCGGCCTCGCCGAGCCGCTCCTCGATGTCCCCCCGGGCGTAGTGGCGCACGTTCGCGCCCTCCGTCGCAAACGTGCGCTCGGGGCTGTCCTCGACGACGAGGATCGTGGCGGCGGCGAGCTCCTCGCGCCACGCCTCGAGGAATCCGACGAGCTGCTCCTCGCGGGCGCTCGGCACAACGACCACGGCCTTCATCGTGGGCGGCCCGCCTTCTCGGCTGCCGTGGAGGACCACCCGAGTCCTCCGACGAGCGTACCCCCCGGAACGAACATGGTGGCGAGAACGCTAACAGGGGCACGTTCGAGGGTCTCGCGGGGACCCCGACCGACGCTCGGGTTCACGCGCGCGCCCGCAGGGGAGCGCGATCAGAGGTGCTCAGCGGCCTTTCAGCCGGCGCGCCGCCTCCAGCTCGCCGGCGGTCTCCGTCTTCCTACGTTCGACGGCCGCAGCGGGTGCACTCGTACCAGCGAGTGCAGGTGCCGCCCTGCCACCGCCAGCGATGTCCGATTACGAGGCATATCGTCATGAGCCAATGGTGACGGTCGGCTCGGCGATCCGGAATACCACCGATGTGTGATCGAGCTCAGCCTGCAGGGCGCTGGAGCGGCGCCCCAGCGTCGCGGCGACCTCGGCGGCGGCCGTTTCGCTCCTGCGAGCTCCGCGGCCACCACCCACTTGCGCTCCTCCATCGACGGCCGCCCGTGGCGGCGCGAGGGCGAGCCGACACGAGCCGGGGTCGCGCGGGCCCGCTGGAGCATGCCGGCGCGCCCGCCGCAGTGAAACGGCCGCCCCGAGGGGCGGCCGTTCACTGCACTGGTCGTTGTCCGGTCGGGCGCCGAGTCTAGGTGGCGCAGTTCCAGCCTGCTGCTGTTTTCCCGTTTTCGAGGCACGGGAGGATCGTCGGCGGTTTCCAGCTGCCGGCTTCGCCGTTGAGTATCGGTTCGATGCTCGATTCGTCCGTGCCATAGAGGCGCATGATGAGCTGGAAGGGTCCTTCCGGTGCCGGAAGCCAGTTGTCCTGGGCGGCTTCCGTCGTCGGCTCTTCGCTCTGGATGTACATGTTCAGCGCCGCCTTCTTCGTACTGGAGATTCGAGCGGTTGCCGAGCGTGTAGCGTTCCAGCGGGTTGCTGACGAAGTACCCGCTCGGGTGTACATGGAAACCGACCAGAAGCCCTGGACCGGCACCGGGAAGTCGCTCGCCGGGAAGTGGGCCACATACCGGTGGAGGCTTCCGTCGAGCGGCACGCCGTGTCGTTCTGTCGTCGCGAAGGGGTAGATCGAGATGTTCGGCGGCAGACCCGCCAGCCCGATCTGGTCGACGACGGCCCGCAGGACATAGTTGGTGCCGTAGATACCGACACGGGCGACGCCCCACCCGTTGTGGGCTTCGAATCCTTCCTGCACCATTTTTGTCAGGTCGGCGTGCACGCACTCCGGCTCCCGCCTGTCACGGCGGCGCGCAGTCCCGCGAGCGCCCCGGGGCCGAGCTTGCGATCGTTTGCCGGTGATTTGCCCGCACCGATGTCCTCGCTCTTGAGCAGTGCGAGCTCCGGAGCGTCGGCGGCCGGTGGCTTGAACTGCTTCATGGCGGCCCCGAGGGCGGTCCAGTAGACCAGCGGTTCTTCGCCTGCCACGGTGCCCGGCACGTGGGTTTCGATCGGCGTGGTGACGACCTTTTCGGGCGCCGGAGGCGTGTAGTTCAGCCCCTCGGTTTTCCACTTGTTGAGAGGAACGAGCTTCTGTTCGGCCTGAATCGCGACAGCATTTGATGTGTCCGCCTCGCTGTTCACAACCGTGCGCGCGACAAGCCAGACGCGGCCGTAGGGGGAATGGATGACCTTCATCCCCTGGACTTCTTCCTTGTCCCTGTCGACGTCGGGACCCGCGATCACGTAGTTGCCCGGGGGGCAGCAGACCGGAGGCGTCTTCGCCGATGTCGGCGAAGTTTTCCGTGTAGGGGGTCATCATCGGAACCACGTTGAAACGCCCGGCGACCGGAACGTGCACGACGATCGGCTGCGGCGTGAGTTCCAGCCACGCGTAGGAGTAAAGGGTGTCCGCGTTCGGCGAGACGATCTCGCCCTCCTTCGTGGTGGCGAGTTCGGGGAAGTGCGACCACTGGTTCACCGGCGCGTCGCCCTGGCCGTCGGGCACCGTGACGCTCGTGTTGCTCTCATACAGGCGCTGCAGATCGAGCAGCGGCTGGCCATAGATGTATCCGCTGACCCCGACTTCGTAGGCTTTGTTGTATTCCGCATTGAACCCTTCGGCCGACGCGCTGGCGACCGCGGTCGCCGACAGCGCACACGCCAGCGCGCCGACCGCGGCCAGGCGTCGCAGTTTCGCTGACATCACTGCCCTCATTCCTGCCTCCTCCGTTGATCGATGTCCGTCGTCCGGCGACGGACGGACGGCCCTCCTCGCGACGGCGGGGACCGTAACAGCGATGCGACAGATGTCAAGATGTCGCAGACGAGACTACTAACACGAACGTCGCGTCCGGGGCAGGCTCGGAAAGGTCCGGGATTGGACGAACAAGGGATCTGCCCGCACCGGGCAGACCGCAGGCTATGCTTGGCGCGATCCGTCGGGGCGATGAGTCGCGGAGGCACAGGTGGCGAGGACCCGGCCAACGGGACCACCGACAGTCGAAGCAGCCCGCCCGAGTGGTCGCACCGCTGCCGACTTTCCGGCGAGCGACCCCTGCCGACGCCCTGGACTTCGCGGTGGCGACACACCTCAGCGGAGCTCGTGTCGACATGGGGATGCTCGCACAGCAGTTGGGGATCTCGAGGGCGACGCTCCATCGCTGGGTCGGCTCGCGCGAGCTGCTGCTCGAGCGGGTGCTCGCGCAGCGGGCCGAGTTGTTCATCGAGGTCGCCTGCAGGCAGGCCAGGGGAGCGGGCGAGGCGCGCTTGCTGGACGCCCTGCGCCTGATACTCGACGCGGCCAGCCTGGCGGAGCCCGCGAGGAAGTTCGTCACGCGGGAGCCCCACCTGGCGCTTCGCATCCTGACGAGCGAACAGGGAGTCGTGCACCGAATCATCGTGCAGGGACTCACGGAATTGGCCCGCGAGACACTCACGGCGAAGCGCGTCGCGGCGCTCGAGCCGCGCATCGACAGCGCCGTCCAGGTTGGGTCGCTGCTGCTGTACGTCCCGATCACGGTCGGGGAGGAGCCCCGGTTGGAGCGCACGCTCCAAATCCTGGGTCAGCTGCTCACCGACTAGCTGGCGGCGGCGCAAAGGTTCGCGCTAACGTTGCTCGACGTGGGAGAGCCTGGATCGAATGTCGCTCATGGAGAGGGCCGTGAGTGGGCGCTCGAGGAGCGCCCGCCGAGGGCCACCAGGCGCGTTCTCGCCATCTTTGAGCCCGGCCACTCGGGGGAAGCGGCGCTGCGCGAGGGAGCCGAACTGGCAGAAGCAGGTTGCGAGCTGTCGGTTGTGACCCTGGCGCCACAGGCACGTCCTTCCCGGTGCTGCGGAAAGGGCGGGACCGGTCCCTACAACATCGCGGTGCGCGACGAGGCTGAGCTCGAGTTGCGCCAGGCGAGGGACATCCTGGGAGCGACCGCCAGGCGCGCGAGCTTCACGGTGCTCGTCGGTTGTCCCGGCCCTCCGCTCCTCGCATGGGCGCAGGAGCATGCTTTTGATCTGATCCTCCTTCCCACACATCGATTCACGCGTGGCGGCAGTCGCCATGCGAGGGCGATGCGCCGGTCGACCTCAGCTGAGGTTCGCCTCGTCTCCTAACCGGCAAGGGAAGACGCCTATTGGGCACCGCCCGTTCAGCTAGGCCTTGATCTCCCATTCTTCACCGGGCGGTAGGGGTGTCAACGCCGTCGTAAGCCTCTCGCTCGTCTTTGACCATTCGGAGATGTTGGCGGTATTCGTGGTGTCGAACAGTCGCGATTCGAGCTCCTTCAGTGGGCCGGCTTCGAAGCTCGTCGGCAGATCTTCAAGCCCCATGGTCGTGAGGGTCTGCGTGAAGGCGACCGTCATCTCGTTCAAGGGGCCCAGCGCCGCGATCATGCTGTCGCCACCGCATGGCGCCGGCGTATAGGCACAGGTCTGGGACGGTTTGGCGATCCCGACCACGATCGTGTTCGACCCGCATTCGAATTCGGTCACCGGCCGCGGGCGCGGAGCGCGCGCGCTTGCGCTAGAACGGGTCGCTATCGCTGATCTAGAGGGCAGACGGTCGATCGAGATCGCCGCGCCGGCGGAGCGCTGCTTCGCCATCGCGGCGGACCTCGACCACGTGCCCGAGTGGCACGGCGCGATGACCGACGTCGAGGTGCTCGAGCGCAACGCGGACGGGCTCGCGAGCGTCGTTGACAGCACGATCAACGTCACCGTCACGTCCGTCCGGATACGGCTGCGCTTCAGCTACGACAAGCCAAACGGCCTCGGGTGGACGCGCGAGAGCGGAGACCTGCGCTCGCTGGATGGCTGGTGGCGTTTTGAGGAGCGCGGCGGCCTGACGGTTGCGACCTACGGGCTGGAGATCGGCCTCAGCCGACGCTTGTCCGTCCTCGTGAAGACGGTCCGAGGCCCGCTCCGCGACGGGCTCGAAGCGCTCCTGACGGATCGCCCGGTCGAGGGACTGAAGGCGCGGGCCGAGAGTCGGGGTGAAGCGGGGCTCGCTCAGAGCGGTGCGGGGCTCGCTCAGAGCGGTGGTATCCATCGCCCTCCGAGTCGCATGCCCTCGCCGCCGGTGTGGCGGTCGGCGAGCGGACGCTCGTTCGCACCGTAGACGTGCAGCTCGACGAACCCGTCTGTTCCTTCGTGCAAAAAGAACGCGCGCGGGAGCCTCATTTTCGGCGATCCTTCAGCTCGTAGTTCGCTTCCACCTCGGCGATCCAGACGTTGTCCTCGTGCCACTGCGCGGTGATTCGGTGGTCGCTCGAGCGCAGCAGCCTCGAACAGCCCGCTGAGCAGCTCGCGCACGGCCTCGCTGCCCTCGGCGCGGCGGCCGTCCACCGCCAAGAGCCGGCTGTCGGGCGCCATCAGAGCGACCGCAGCCTCGACGTCGAGCTCGTCGATGGCTCCGAGCAGCTGCGTCGATTGGCGACTCGGCCACCGGACCCGATCCTACCGAGCCGCTTGCAACCGCCGCGGAGCACGCCGGGCGCTCATCGACGGCGCTCCCCGCCGCTGCGGCGCCCGCCCGGGCGGCTGGCTGGGGGCCTCGCGTCGCGGGCGGCGGAGGGATCGGGCGGGTCAGCGGCCGCTTGCCCGTCGACCGTCGCCTTCTTGCCGTGATGGACGATCTCCAGCGGAGTCCCTTGAAGCAGCGAGTAGGTCGCCCGCTCGTGACTGACCTCCACCAGCAGCCTTCGCCCACGGAAGCAGAGGCGGAACGTGAGCCGGGTGAGCGCCTGGGGCAGGCGCGGGGCGAAGCTCAGGATCCCGTCGTGGTCTCGCATCCCGCCAAACCCCGCGACGGCGCCGATCCATGTCCCTGCGAGCGATGCGATGTGCAGCCCGTCGCGCGTGTTGTGCTGGAGGTCGTCGAGATCGATCAGCGCGGCCTCGCAGAGGTAGTCGTAGGCCAGCTCGAGGTGGCCGACCTCGGCGGCGATGACCGCCTGCGTGCGAGGCCGACAGCGAGGAGTCGCGCACGGTCAGCCGCTCGTAGTAGGCGAAGTCGCGCGCCTTCTCCTCGTCGCTGAAGGCGTCGCCGCGAAGGTGCAGCGCGAGCACGAGATCGGCCTGCTTGACGACCTGCTTGCGATAGAGGTCGAAGTAGGGGAAGTGCAGCAGCAGCGGATACTGCTCGGGGGCGGTGGCCTCGAAGTCCCAGATCTCGTGCTCGGTGAACGCCTCCGCCTGAGGCGTGGACTCCCAGCTCCTTGTCGTAGGGGATGAGCATCGCCTGAGCGGCATCGCGCCAGGCGGCGGCCTCCTCGTCGTCGACGCCGAGCTCGGCGGCGCGCTTGGGGATGGCGCTTGGACGCCTCGAAGGCCTCGCGCAGGTTGCGCTCGGCCATCAGGTTGGTGTAGACGTTGTTGTCGGCGATCGCGCTGTACTCGTCGGGACCGGTCACGCCGTCGATCCGGAAGCGCCCGGCGGCGTCGTGGTGGCCCAACGAGCGCCACAGCCGAGCCGTCTCGACGAGCAGCTCGAGGCCGTCGCCGCTGGCGAACTCCTCGTCGTCGTCGCTCGCCGCCTGATAGCGGACGACGGCGTCGGCGATGTCGGCGTTGATGTGAAAAGCCGCGGTGCCCGCCGGCCAGTAGCCCGAGCACTCCTGTCCGCTGGATCGTCCGCCACGGGAACGCGGCGCCCTTCAGCCCGAGCGAGGTCGCGCGTTCCTGTGCGAGCTCGAGCGTGCAGGTGGCGCCAGCGCAGGGCATCGCGCGCGGCGTGCGGAACCGTGTAGGTCAGCACCGGCAGGACGAACGTCTCCGTGTCCCAGAACGCGTGTCCGTCGTAGCCCGGTCCGGTCAGGCCCTTGGCGGCGATCGCCGCGCTGCTCGGCCCTGGCGCCGGCCTGGAGCGTGTGGAAGAGGCCGAAGCGAACCGCCAGCTGCAGCTCGGAGTCACCGTCGATCTCGACGTCGGCGCGATCCCAGAAGTCGTCGAGGTAGGCGCGCTGGTCGGCCAGCAGACCGTCCCAGCCGCGCGTGTCGCGCCTCCGCCAGCGCCGCCGCAACCTGGTCGGCGATCGCCGGCGGCCGAACGCTGTGCTCGACCACCCGTAGGTGAGGAACTTGACCAGGCGCAGGGGCTCGCCCGGGCACCAGGTCCGCGGTCACGAGCAGGCGACCGAGATCCTCGAAGCTCTCCGCGGTTGCCTCGGTGCCGGGCGGCCCGTCGACGAGGTGATCCATCGCGGCGGCCATCGTCAGCCCGCTCGCGCGGGTCGAGTGCTCCAGGATCAGCGCGCGTGTCGCGCTCGCCGAAGAACTCGGAGCGCAACGGCGAGGCGAGCGCGGCCGCGGCGCGGGGATCGCCCTCGGCGACCGGCAGCGTCTCGTTGGCGATGAGCTCGGACTGCACGACCACCGGGCGTCTTGCCGTCGAGCGCCTCGACTTCGTAGAGGATCGCCGCCACCGCGCGCTGCGCGAACGAGACCAGGCGCGTGGAGGAGATCCGCACCGAACGACCGGTCGGAGACACCCACTCGAGCGTGCGGCGCAGCACGCCGGCGCGAAGATCGAGCACCCGTTCGTGGCTGCGCAGCTCGCCGTAGCGGATGTCGAACGGCTCGTCTTCGACGAGCAGGCGGATGATCTTGCCGTTGGTCACGTTGATGATCGTCTTCGCCGGCCTCCGGGATAGCCATAGCCCGCCTCGGCGTAGGGCAGCGGTCGCACCTCGTAGAAGCCGGCCAGGTAGGTGCCCGGCAAGCCGCAGGGCTCTCCCTCGTCGAGGTTCCCGCGCAGGCCGATGTGGCCGTTGGCCAGCGCGAAGACCGACTCCGTCTGCGCGAGCCTGTCGAGGTCGAGCTCGGTCTCGCGCACCGCCCAGGGCTCGACGCGCGAAGGCCGGATGCTGGATCATGGCGCCTCGCCAGCAGCTCGGCCAGATCGTCCACGACGACGTCGGCGCCGTGAGCGCGCAGCGCGTCGGCCTGTCCGACGCGATCGACGCCGACGACGAAGCCGAAGCGCCCCGCCCGGCCCGGCCTCGACGCCCGCCAGCGCGTCCTCGAACACGGCCGCCTGCGCGGGCTCGACGCCCAGCGCCCGCGCGCCCGCGAGAAATGTGTCCGGCGCGGGCTTGCCCTGCAGGTGCTCGCGCTCGGCGACGACGCCGTCGACGATCTCTTCGAACAGATCCTCGATGCCGGCGGCGGCGAGAACGTCGCGGCAGTTGGTGCTCGAGGAGACGACGGCGCGGCGCAACCCGGCCGCTTGGGCGGCTTCGACGTAGCGGACCGAGCCCTCGTAGGGCTCCACGCCGTGCTCGTGGATCAGCCTGAGCACGATCTCGTTCTTGCGATTGCCGAGCCCGTGGATCGTCTCCGCTGCCGGCGCGTCCTCCGGATCGCCCTCCGGCAGCTCGATGCCGCGCGAGGCCAGGAACGATCGCACGCCGTCGTAGCGAGGCTTGCCGTCGACGTATTCGTCGTAGTCGCGGATCGGATCGAACGGGACGAACGCTTCGCCGTCGCTGCGGCGCGCTCGCGCAGGTAGTCGTCGAACATCTGCTTCCAGGCGGCGGCGTGGACCTTGGCCGTCTGCGTCAGCACTCCGTCGAGGTCGAACAGGCACGCGGTCACACCGTTGGGCAGACCAAGCACGCCCGAGAGCTAATCAGCTTCGCGCGCCCCGCGGCGATCGCCGGCGCGGGAGGACCGCGACGACGTTGACCCGCTCGACCCGAGAAACGCATCCGCGACTTCGATTCCGACATCGTGGCTGTCGGTATGGCCGGTGACCGATAGCAGGAAGGGATCGCGGTCGAGCGCGAACAGATGCGTCGATGTCAATGCGCGGACCGTGGCGGTCCGCCGGATGTCGTACAGGAGAGCGATCTCGCCGAAGGAGTCGCCCGCTCCCTGCCGGCGTCGCAGAACCCCGTCCTGGAGGATCTCGACGGCGCCGTCGATGATCAGATAGAAGCGGTCCCCGACTTCTCCCTGTGTGACGACCTCGGTGCCGGTGCCCACCTCGAGTGGCACGAGGCGACGCGCGAGTCCCTCGATCGTGGCGAGCGGCAGCGGCGCGAAGAGCCGGCAGCGGCGAAGGGCTTCGAAGGCCTCCTGCGGCGCCGGTGCGCCGACCTCGAGGCTGCGAAGCCTCGACCAGGCCGCGGCGGTCGCCAGCGGAAGCGCAGCACCTGTGACGATCAGCGCGCCCCTCACCCCGAACAGCGATTCGAGCGCCGGCGCCAGGATCGCTCCGAGCCCGATCGCCGCCACGAACGTCGTCTCGAGCACCGCGAGTACCCGCGCCAGAACGAAGTCCCCGCTCAGCCGCTGCACGAGGTGGCCATCATCCCGACCACCAGCCGTAGACGATCATCGTGCAGAACCGTGCGAAAGCCGGCAGCGAGGGCACCGAGCGGCGGCTCGCGGCGTCTGCGAACAGGGCGGGCGTCGAGAGGAATCTCGAGCATCAGCACCGCCGAGACGACATACGCGGCACAGCACAGCGCGATCACGAACGGCACGCTTGTGGAGGCGAGGACGACGCCGCCGACACCGGCGCCCAGGAGGAAGCTCGCGGTGTCAACGACACCCAACACGGCGGTCGCGGCGGAAACCTCGCGGGGCGAACGTGCCAACACCGGAATCAGCGCGGCGCGGGCCGGCTGATTCGCCGTCGACACCGTGCTGAAGAGGGCGGCGAGCAGGAAGATGACCGCCGGCGGCACTCCCTGGTAGAGAGCCGCCGCTGTCGCCGCCAGCAGCAGGGCGCGGAGGACGTTCGTCACGAGCAGCACCCGCTGGCGCGGATAGCGGTCGCCGGCGAGCCCGAGCAACGGTGCCGCCAGCACGGCGGGAGCAGCTTGGATGAAGGCCATCAGCCCTACGGCCGCCGTTCCGCCCTCACGGAAGGCGTAGACGCCGACTGTCAAGAGGAAGGCCCACTTGCCGAGCGAGGTCGCGGCCGTGGACAGCTGGAGGCGACGCAGCGGGGCGTTCGACATGACGCCGTCCGAACCTGACCGCTTCGCCGGGCCCCTTGCGCCGTTCTCGCCGCTCACAACCCGGAGGAGCTCCGGCAGCTCCGCATGGAGCGGTCGCCGGTCAGGCGCGGTGGGGGCGCCCCTGATGAGACGGGGCGTTCATCCGGAATCCCACGGAGCCGCGTGGGTGTGGGTGAAGGCTCCACGAAGCGGGAATCATTGCCGATCCCGCCGGGACCCGCCTTTCAGCGGGGTTCGACTCCGCCGGGCTCGCAGCAAGACGAGCCGGCGCAGCGCCCGGGCTTGTCGCTGATCCGACCGACGGTGCCGACGCGACGGCGAGTCGCGGGGGTACGAGAACTTCGACACCCTCACCGAGCGCGGCGCAGCGGAGCCAACAGCTGAAAGCGACCCCTGGGAGTCTTCTGCGATGTGTAGGATCACCTCTGAGGGGAGGGCACGTGCGGAGAATTGTCATCGTCGGGCTCACTGCGTTGCTCGGGGCGGCGGTACCCGCGCACGCGAGTGGGCGTGTGAGATGCAGTTCGGGCAAGACGGTCTTCAAGCGCCCGGCGGTTCGCGTGTTCACGGTCTCCCGCGTGTACGGCGACCCGACCGAGGAGGGCTCTCACTACAAGGAGTTCTATCTCTGCGCCAGCGGGTCGCACCGGCCCGTTTCGTTCTGGGGCGAGCCGTTTTCCAGAAACACTTCCGTCGCGCAGTACAAGCTTGTCGGCGATCGGCTCGGCTTCGTAGCGTTCTCGGAAGGCATCTCGAACGGCGCCTCGACGACGATCGGCTGGGTTCAGCTTCCGCGAGGGCCGAGTAAGGAAGCGGAAATCTGGGCAAGAGAAGAAATGCCCGAAGAAATCGAACCAGGACCGAAAGTGCCGTCGGAAGAGGTGGACTATGCGATCGCCGAAGACGGGACCGTCGCGGTTGCGGGGGAAGCCTATGACTACGCCGCCGAAGCGGAACACCCAGGCAAAGCACCACCGCATGAATGGGAGGTCTGCGTTCTGGCGGTCAAGCCGCATGGCCTCGCGAGTCCGAAGTCGCTGATGAAGACAATGTCGGCCAGCGAAGCGCCGGTGCTCAGCTCGATCGCGATCAACGCTTCGATGGTGAGCTGGCGAACCCGAGCAGGTGTCGCGGTCTCCGCACCGCGCTAGCCCGCGCCAGCCGGCCTGCCGACGTCACAGGATGCCGCTGCTCCGAGCTCCGACGATGTAGCCGTCGACCATGTGGTTGAAATTGTCCTGCTGGAACCGCAGCGACCGGTTGCTGCCCCACGTGAAGATCTCGAAGCTGACCGTGTCGCCGTATATGACCGGCTTTCGCAACCGGACGTAGTGGTCGTTGTCGCCGCGAGTGTTCTCGTTCTGGAGCGTCGTGGAGTCGACCTCGATCACCACACACACATCGTCACCATACCTTCGGAGCAGCTCGTTGACGTTCTCGGTTTCCTCCTCCGTACCCCAGTGCTTGCAGCTGTAGTGTGCTGTGTCCACGATCTTGGTCCAGGCGTACATGGTGTGCTTGAGATCACCGAGGGTCTCACCGTCGCGCCACTTGGTTTCGCGGCCGTAGTAGTCCAGGACGTCGTTGGCGTTGTCCTGCATCGCCGATAGCATCATCCAGTCGAGCGGATCCATACCCGGCATCGCCGAGTTGGCGAGCAACGTGGAGTTGAACCGCTTGCCGTCCCAATCACCCTGTTCGAACACTGACCAGACGTCGGAGGCGAAGGTGCCCGGCTCCGTCTCGGCCAGCCAGTTGAGCACCGCAGCGGGTCCGCACAGCCCGAGCCGGCCCTGGTTGATGCGCTCCGGATGGTGGATGCGGTCACGGGCGCTGTTGGCGATGGCGGTCCACTCGAGCTGTGACCACGGGCCGGTGAGGGTTCCGGCTAGGTCGAGGGTGTGCTCGGCGTCCTCGGCGGCCGCTGACCGGGCCAGCCGGCGAGTGCCGTCGTGGGCAGGGCCGCGCGAACGTGTGCCGTCCACGAGCTGTGCCACCGCCCCGTTACCAACGCTCCGCTGAAGGGCCAGCACCGCCGATGCAGCCGGCGCGCCTGACTCCCCAGTTGCGTCACGGTCACCGCGTCCGGGCGGCCGGCTCCAAGCCTCCGTCTCGCGCCCCCGGTCCATCCTGGGAAGCATAGACCGAGCCGAGTGTGCCCACGCCCCCGCGAAGGGCGTCTTCGTCCCCGTTGGGGGGCGCCCGTCGCAACCGCGGGGCCATCGCTCCCACAGCCGAGAGCAGCGTGCGGCGATGTAGGGCCTCACAAGCCGGTTGGCGTCAGCTTGCCAAGGATCTCCATGTAGCTGTAGATTTGGATGTCGGGCAGGTCTCGGAAGTAGGGCCGCAGGAGATCCACGGTGAGAGCCTCGAGATGGCGCCCCGAGTCGGTCACCTCGGGCTCGTACAGCCGCAGTCCCCCAACCGCCGCATCCTTGATGATCAGGAGCTGATGGCCCGACATTTGGTCGCGATCGGGCCTGATGGCGGTGTGGGGGGGCTTGCGGGACGCGTCGATCCGCGTCAGGGTCACCGTTCGTCCCCCCACGTTCACCTCTTGAGACTTGCCCACGGGCACAAGGATTTTTCGCTCGTCGAGCTCCTCGAAGGCTTGGTTGTAGGCGACCTCCCAGGTGTTCAACAGCAGCTGCTCGCCCTCGCCGAGGGCTGTGGCGACAGCGATCACATCCTCGGGAGCGTCCAGCCAGCTCGATCTGCCCTCGACCGTGAACGTCACGTCGAGGACCGTGGCGACGCGCTGGAGGATGTCCGCGAGGGGCGTGCCGGAGGCATCGTCATAGAAGAGGTCGTGCAGGGCCTCCTGGACCCAGGACAGGTCTGCGAAGGTCGCGTGCCGAGCGGCGATGCGATCCTTGACGTGGCGGAGAACCGCGATCGCGGTGCGCTGACGAGCACCCATCGTGGTCGCGAGCATTCCTTCAAGCACCGCTGAGCTCAGCATCGCCTCGACTGCCAGCGGACCACGGACGACACGGCTGGCCAGCAGCGCGGCCTGCACGCAGCGCAAGGCGTCGCTATCGGTGGCGACGTCCGCGTCGTACTGGCCGAGCGTCGTCAAGATCGCCTGAGCGTCCCACGCGTCGGGCCCCCTGAAGGGCAGCGGCTGCTCGCCCACGGGGGAGTTGCGTCGAATCGTCTCTGCGTCATGGCTGATCGACATGCCGGCGGGATCGACGCCGACGCCGCGAAGTTGGTCCAGCCCCGGGACGCCACGCTCGACCGACGGCTCGGTGCCCGTGATCGCCGCCGGCGGCATGTTGACGGCTTGGCGGTCGAGTACCCGCTGCACCGCCCTGTTGCCGATCTCGCGCTGTAGCTCGATCACTCGCACGCTCGGCGCCTGCTCCGTGGCTTGCGCGGGCCGAGCGGCCGTCGGGAGCGTCGGCTCGGCCTCGTCCGTCCACTCGTGCTCCCCCATCAGCCCAATCTATTGCCCGGGGAGCTGTCCGTCGACCGAACGCGCGAGCTACACGCGCTAGAGCCCTGCTAACGTCGCGGGGCAGCGGTCGACCAACGGCCGCGAGGCAGCTCGCTTGAGTCCCGCTGAAAGCGGTTCGGGTCAGCCAGAGCCTCCCCCGAACTGCAGCGCGGCACCAGGCGGTGCCAGAGGAGTAACCATGTCCAAGTCATTCGCCGAGCTCGGCGTCTCGGGCGCCGTTCGCGGTGCGCTGTCGCGTCGAGGGATCCTCGGCGCCGTTTCCCGTCCAGGAGCTCGTCATCGAAGACGTCATCGCGGGCCGGGACGTGCTCGTCAAGTCGCCAACCGGCTCCGGCAAGACGCTCGCCTTCGGCATCCCGCTGGTCGAGCGGATGCAGCCCGGCGGGGTCGGTCCCGCGGCGCTCGTCCTCGTTCCAACTCGTGAGCTCGCCGCACAGATCGTCGAGGAGCTCGCCGCGGTGGCCCGCGCCCGCGGCCTCTCCATCGCCGCCGTCTACGGCGGCGTCGGCATCTCCGCGCAGGCGGCCAGAGCCGCGAAGGCGGATCTGCTCGTCGCCACGCCGGGTCGCCTGGAGGACCTGCTCCAGCGCCGCGCCATCACGCTCGAGGCGATCACCGTCCTCGTGCTCGACGAGGCGGACCGGATGCTCGATATGGGCTTCCGCCCGGCCATCGATCGGATCGTCGGCGCCTGCCCCACGCGACGGCAGACGCTCTTCTTCTCGGCGACGCTCGACGGCGTGGCGGGCGAGATCGCCGGCCGCTACACCCGCCGCGCGATCGCCCACGAGCACGGCGGGTCGGGGCGCTACGACGCGAGTCGCATCGAGCACCGGTTCGTCGAGGTTCGCGACGATGGACGTCTGCAGGCCCTCGTCGAGGAGCTCGAGCTTGCTCGGGGCCGCGTGCTCGTGTTCGTGCGCACCAAGCGCGGCGCAGATCGCCTCGTCAAGCGGCTCGGCGCCCACGGCCAGGACGCCGTGGCAATCCACGGGAACAGGTCGCAGCGCCAGCGCGAACAGGCGCTGGCGCGATTTCAGGCCGGGCACGTACCCACGCTCGTCGCCACGGATGTCGCCGCCAGGGGCATCGACGTCGAGCGGATCTCACACGTGATCAACTTCGACCCGCCCGGTGACGAGGACGCCTATGTCCATCGTGTGGGCCGCACAGGGCGCGCGGGGCACGGCGGCGTCGCCGTCACGCTCGTGGGCGTTGGCGAGCGCCGCGAGATGCAACTCCTCGCTCGAAGGCTCGGACTGAGCCAGGGCGCGGGCGCGCCGACGGCCCAGTCCTCCGGCCCGTCCGCTGCGCGCTCACGCCGCAGAGCGCGTCCCGGCCGGCGGCGCGCGCCGGTCGCCCCGAGCGCGCGCTGAGCGCCCGCAGGGGCCCGCCAGAGTCAGGCTGAGCCGAGCGGGCCGCCGGACGAGCGACGCGCCGGACGAGCGTCGGGGAGGGCCCGGCCCGTCGAGCGCCACCGGTGGTCGCGGGGCTGCGACCTCGACCGCGGGATAATTGCCGTCGGCTGCGGTGGGCCGGCGGCGGGAGGCGACGTCGGGGACCCGAGGCGAGACCCGATCAGAGGAGACGAGATGCGCCCAGACATAGCGGTCGGAGAGCTGTTCCCCGACTACGAACTCAGCGACCACACCGGGACCGTCCGCTCGATCTCTGAGATCCAGCGCAAGCTGCCGATGGTGCTGCACCTCGCGCGCGGTGGCTACGACCCAAAGGAGCACAGGTTCCTGCGCCAGCTCGTCGACAACTACGCCGACTTCAAGGTCGCGTACACGCGCATCTGCGTGATCACGAAGGACAACCAGCTCGACATCAACGAGTTCCGCGACTCGGTCGGGGCGGAGTGGCCCTTCCTGAGCGACCCCGAGCACACGGTTCAGCGCGACCTCGACATCAAGGAGTACACCGACCCCCACGACCCGATGGTCCCGCACACGTTCGTGCTCGAGCCGGGCCTGCGGATCTTCAGGATCTACAACGGCTACTGGTACTGGGGCCGGCCGACGATCGGCGAGCTCCACCAGGACCTCCGAGGGGTGCTCCAGAAGACCCGGGTCGACTTCGACCTCCACGCCTCGGGCTTGCCCGAGGCGTGGGAGCGCGGCGAGCGCGATCAGTTTCTCGTCGAAAGCGTCGGGCCCGCGATCCGCAACACGGAGGGCGCGAGCGTCGGAATCAAACGATGAGATCGTCGCGTCCCACGACGGCGGCGTGGCGAACGGATAGGAGAGCGTGGCCCAAATGGCAACCATGACCCACCGCGACTACCCCGAAGAGCTCGTCGAGGCGAACCACGTAGAGCCGGCGCCGAGGCGCGTCCGCGGCTTCGTGGAGGGCACCAAGGTGTTCGACACGACGAGCGCGCTCTACGTGTGGGAGTGGTCCCACTACCCGCAGTACTACATCCCGATGACCGATGTGGCGGCGAGCGCGCTCGAGTCTAGTGGGGCGAACGAGGCGACCCGTCGTGGTCGCGCACAGGTCTACGGGCTCAAGGTGCCCGGCGCGCGCAGGCCGAACGCCGCGAAGCACTACACGGACTCGGAGCTGCCCGGCGTGGCCGACACCGTGCGCTTCCAGTGGGAGGCGATCGACGAATGGCTGGAGGAGGACGAGCGGATCTTCGTACATCCCCGCAGCCCCTACGTGCGCGTCGACGCGCTTCGGTCGACGCGGCAGGTGCGCATCCACCTCGATGGGGTTCTCCTCGCCGACTCGCCCGCGCCGGTGATGGTCTTCGAGACGGGGCTGCCGACGCGGTACTACCTCGACCGCACGGCGGTGCGGTTCGACCACCTCCTCCCCAGTGACACCGTCACCGAGTGTCCGTACAAGGGCACGGCCAGCGATTACTGGTCGATCGAGGTGCATGGCGAGACATATCCGGACCTCGTGTGGAGCTACCCGTTCCCAACCCCCCAGCTCCTGCCCATCGCCGGCCTCCTGGCGTTCTATAACGAGCATGTGGACATCGAGGTCGACGGCGTCGCGCTCGAGCGCCCAAAGACACACTTCTCCTCGTCCTAGCCGGTTACCCACGAGTCGCCCGCTAACGGCCAGTCGCGCCAGCAGCGTCGTAAGAGCCGCGTCGCGGGCCCGGTCTCCCGAGCAGCGCTAGCGGTGCGCGGCAACGACGGGCGGCATCCGATCGTGGACGAAGCGCACCACCATCGCGCCTTCCCCGACGGCGGTCGCGCAGCGCTTGATCGAGCCGGCGCGGACGTCGCCCGCGGAGTAGATGCCGGGGACGCTGGTTTCCAGCAGGCCCTCCGCCCCCGCGTCATTTCCGGTGAGAACGAATCCGTCTGAATCTCGCGCGACCACCTCGCCCAGCCAATCGGTGCAGGGAGAGGCGCCGAGGAAGAGGAAGAGGAACGAGAGCGGCAGCGTGGCACCGTCGGCCAGCGTCACCGACTCGAGCCGTCCTTCCTCGCCGCGCAGCTCACGGACTTCACTCTGGTCGCGGACCGCCACCCCGTACTGCTCGAGCTCATCGAGCAGGTAGTGAGACATCGTCTCACTCAGATTTGCGCGACGGTGCAGGAGCGTTACCAGCGCGCCGCCACGCGCCAGCCACACCGCAGCCTGGCCCGCCGAGTTGCCGCCGCCGATCACGGCGACCCGCTGCGCGGCGCAGAGCTGACCCTCGGGCGGGCCGGCCGCGTAGAAGACGCTGATCCCCTCGTACAGGTCCAGGTCGTCCACCGGCAGGCGCCGGTATTCAGCTCCCGTGGAGAGGAGCACAGCCCGCGCCGTCACCTCATTGCCCTCCTCGAGCTTGACGAGGTGGCGGGAGATGCCCGGCTCGAGCGAGCTCGCGCGGTAGGGCGTTGCCGTCCGTGCGCCGAACTTGCGCGCCTGGTTGATCGCACGGCTGGCCAGCTCGGTGCCGCTGATCCCGGCCGGGAAGCCGAGGTAGTTCTCGATCCTGCGGGAGGCGCCGGCCTGGCCGCCGAGGACGGTGCCCTCGATCACCAGCGTGTCAAGGCCCTCTGATGCACCGTAGACCGCCGCGCCGAGGCCCGCGGGCCCCCCGCCGATGATGAGCAGATCGACCTCCTCGCGCTTGCCCAGCTCGAGGCCTATCCCCAGCGCGCGCGAGAGCTGGCCGTTGCTGGGCCTTCGCAGCTCGCCGCCCCCCGGAAGGCGAACGAGCGGCAAATCGGCCGTGTCCAGCTGCCCGGCTGCGGTCGCTGCCTGCGGGTCTTCCTCGGGGACGAGCCAGGAATGGGGAAGACGCATGCGCCGAGCGAACTCGACCAGCCTGCGGGTTTCGCCCGACTCGCGGGGGCCGATGATCTCTATCCCCACCCCCTGGCGCTGTTGGAGCACCTCACGTCGCTCGACGAAGGCCGACAGGAGCAGGTCCGAGAGTGAACCGTCCTCGAACAGAAGGCGCCTCAGCTCTTCGCGATCGACGGCGATGTATCGCAGCGGCTTCACCACGACGGCAGTGAGAAACACCGTCTGGCCAGAGAGCAGGTTCATCTCCCCGAGGAAGCCCGACGCGCCGTGGCGAACGATCTCCTGGCCTGCTGCGTCGGCCACCGCGACCTCACCCTCGAGTATCGCGACGAACGGATAGCTCTCGTCGCCTATCTTGAACAGCGTCTCGCCGACCTCGGCCGTCCGCTCCTCGCCATGCTCAGCCAGCGTCGCGAGCTGGGAGCCGGAGAGCACTCGGCTTACGGGCGTCGCCATCCCGGCCAGCCTAGATGATCGCTGGCATGTGGCTGGCCCCCGCACGGATCCCGCGGCTCAAGCATGGCACCGCAAGGACGATCGGCCGCCAGAACGATCGTCGCCTCGGCATTCCCCGGAAACACGGCCTCAGGGGCTCACTGCGTGGAACTCGATGCGATAGACGAGCGTGTCCTCGTCGATCGGCCCCGCGTGCGCGGCACGTTGGCGTAGCGTCTCGCGGTCGGGCTCGCCGCACGTCCGCGGCCGTGACCGCCGCGAACGGGACGAGCTCGACGCCATCGACCTCTTTCTCACCGGGCCCGACCCGGTAGCGGCCGCCGCGCTTGACGCGTGGCCGCTGCCAAAGTCGGACCGACAGCGTTATCTCTCCAGCCAGGACGTCGTTGCGCAGCTCGCGGCTGAACTCCACGCGTGGGACGCTAGCTGCCGGTGCGTTCGCGGTGTTTGCACCCCGGCCAGCAGCAGGGCCGCCGCTGGCCTTCGTCCAGCTCTTCCCGGGTCCGCCGAATGCGGCGCTCCCGGGTCTTGTCCTGCTTGGCATCCTCGACCCAGCAGATGAACTCGTTGCGGGCCAAGGGCGTGATGTCCTTCCAGGCCTCGAGTGCGGTGCCATTCGCCACCAGCGCTCTACGCAGGTCCGGGGGCAGTGCGTGCACCACCCCGCCGGGCACTCTCTGGCTGCTCACAGGCCCATGGTAGTGAGCCGCAGGCAGCCCGTTTCACCATCCGCTCGTCGGCGCGCCCACCCGCCGCTGGATGGCTATGGACATCCCGGTGGGAAATGCGGATGTTGCGTCGTCGTGATAGAGGATGTTGCGTCGTCGTGATAGGAAGTGACGACGCCCCACGTCGGGGATCCGCGTCGGATCGAGGGGAACCGGATGCTTCAGCACAGTCGTAGCGAGGGGCCGGTCGAAAGGGCCGGGGACGCCCCAGAGCGATGCAGGGGCCTGGCGGCACTATCCGCGATCGCGGCGGTCGCGACGCTCGCTCTCGCCGGGTGCGGGAGTGGTTCACCGGCGGCCTCGTCCGTCAGCCAGGCCGTCACGAGCGCGAAGGAAGAGGGGTCTTCCCCCGGGCGTACGACCCCTGCGGCGACGACATCAACCAGCGACGGGACGACGACTGACGGTCACTCAACATCGACGGCGGCATCGACGGGGCCGTCCGCCTCCGCGGCAACCACCTCGACGGCCGCAGCGGACGCCAAGTCGACAGCGGCGAGCACGCAGACCGTGACATCGCCGCCCAAGACCGTGACCTCGCCTGCGGAGACGGTTACCCAGACCGTGACCGCACCCCCGAGCACGACGACGGTGACGACGCCGACACAGACGACAACGGTCACCAACAAGGAGACCGTCACCACCCCGGCCGCAGGTCACCCAGGCGCCGCGGCGGCTGCGGGCGCCGCGGCGGGAAGCAAGGAATCTGAATCCGAAGAAGGGCTCCCCGGGTGGGCATGGGGCCTGATCGGCCTCGTTGTGGGAGCGGGGGGACCTGGGCGTTCACCGCCTACCGCCGCCGGCGGGCCAAGGACGAGCCTGACCAGCCGCCGGGCGCTCCCGCCGCCGGGGCCAGCGATGACCAGTGAGCACCTTCCCGAGCCTCGGCTGACCCTGGTCTACCGCTTGGAGGCCACGATCGGCCAACCGCTGGATCTCGGCGACAGACCCCAGGGCCACCGCCGCATCGTGCCCCTGACCGGCGGGACCTTCAGCGGCCCTGAGCTGCACGGCAGGCTGCTTCCGGGCGCAAGCGCCGACTGGCAGACCGTCCTCCCCGAAGGCACCGCCCTCGGCGACATCCGCTACACGCTTCAGACCGACGCCGGCGATCTCCTCTATGTCCAGTCACGCAGTGTGCGCCACGGCAGCGCCGAGGTCCTCGCACGTCTCTCGCGCGGCGAGGACGTCGACGCAGGCGAGTACACGTTCCGCACCTCAACCCAGGTCGAGACCGCAGCTCCTGCACTCGACTGGCTCAACAAGGGCGTCTTTGTCAGCGTCGGCGGTAGGCAGGCCGCAGGCGTGATCTACGAGACCTACCTCGTCGGATGATCCCCTCGTCCGAGGACGGCGAGGGGAAGGTCGCGATCATCACCGGTGCCTCGCAGGGCATCGGCGCCGGTCTGACGAGCGCCTACCGTGAGCTCGGGTACGCCGTGATCGCGACCGCTCGCTCGATCGGGCCGTCTGAGGACCCCGGCATCGTCACGATCGCAGGTGACATCGGTGACCCCGACACCGCGCAGCGCGTCGTCGAGGAGGCGATCGGGCGCTTCGGCCGGATCGACACGCTAGTCAACAATGCCGGGATCTACATCGGCAAGCCCTTCACCGACTACACCCTCCAGGACTTCGACGCCGTGATCGCCGTCAACCTCGCCGGCTTCTTTCACATGACGACGCGAGCGATCAAGCAGATGCTCGAGCAAGGCCATGGGCACGTGATCAACGTCTCAACGACGCTCGCCGAGCAGGCTGACAGCAGCCGACCAGCCGCGCTGTCCGTCCTGACGAAGGGGGGCCTTGTTGCGGTCACCAAATCCCTTGCGATCGAGTACGCCTCACGCGGCTTACGGGCAAACGCCGTGTCTCTCGGTGTGATCAAAACACCGAGTCACGACGCGAGCTCGTATGAGGGGATGGGCGCTCTGCACCCCGTCGGCAGGGTGGGTGAGATCGAGGACGTGGTCGGTGGAGTCCTCTATCTCGAGTCGGCAACCTTCGTCACCGGAGAGGTCCTGCACATCGACGGCGGCCAGAGCGCCGGGCACTGACCGTGGGCCAGGCGCGACGCCAGGTGCAAGACGCGACAGGAAGCCGTCCCAACAATGGAGGTTCACCATGAGCATCACCCACCAGGAGATGGTCCTCGCTCACTTCATCGTTTCCGATGATGTCGAGCGGTCCCGCCGCTTTTACACCGAGGTACTCGGCGGCAAGGCGGTCATCTCCGGTGAGGCGAACGACGAAGTGACGTACGTCGCGCTGGCCAACAGCTGGATCATCATCAACGTAGGTGGTGCTCCGACGGACGACAAGCCGACCGTCACGCTCGAGCGCCAGCCCGACCGAGATCGAGTGAGCAGCTTCCTCAACATCCGCGTAGCGGATATCCAAGCCGTGTACGACGAGTGGAGCGCGCGCGGCGCCGACTTCCTGACCCCGCCAAAGCAGCACGAGACCGAGATCCGCTGCTACATCCGGGATCCGGACGGCTACCTGATCGAGGTGGGTCAAACGACGCTGGCGAGGGGTTGGCGTCCACCGTCCTGATCATCGCGGAGACGCGCCGGCGGTGGGCGCGCTCGCCTGCAGGCGTGCTTGCGGCCGAGTGGGCGGTGGAGGCCCCTGCCGGGTCTCGACGTCGCTTGCCCGAGCGGCGTAGAGTCACGCGGGCGGGTGTGCGTCTGGAGTCGCGCCTTCGGTCGCTGCGGCAACTGCGCGCACCGTCACGCACCAGCGCCGAGACGAGGAGGCAGAAATGAGCGCAGAGCAGTCGAGCGCCCCGGACACGATCGTGCTCATCCACGGGCTGTGGATGACGCCCCTCAGCTGGGAGCATTGGAGCGAGCGCTACCGCGCTCGTGGACTCACCGTTCTGGCCCCGCCATGGCCGGGCATGGATGTCGACATCGATGACCTGCGCAAGGACACGAGTGGGATCGAGCACCTCGGCATCGGGGAAATCCTCGACAGCTACGACGCCATCATCCGCGAGCTGGAGCGCCCGCCGATCGTCATGGGCCACTCCTTCGGTGGTGCCTTCACCGAGATCCTGATCGATCGCGGGCTCGGAGCCGCGGGCGTCGCGATCGACGCGGCCGCCGTCAGGGGGGTCACGAAGCTTCCCTTCTCGACGCTGAAGTCCGGCTTCCCGATCCTCAAAAGCCCGACCAACAGACACCACGCTGTGCCGCTCACGCTCGAGGAGTTCCAATACGCGTTCACGAACACGATGAGCGACGACGAATCGAAGGCTGCTTGGGAGCGCTACGCGGTGCCGGGCCCCGGTCGCGTCCTGTGGGAAGGCGCGTTCGCGAACTTCAACCCGCGCACGCCGCTGAAGGTCGACTTCAAGAACGAGAACCGGGCGCCGCTGTTGCTGATCTCTGGAGGCTCCGACCACGTCGTTCCGGCGCCCGTGGACCGGCAAGCATCGAAGCGCTTCCAGCGCTCCTCCGGGGCGCTCACCGAGTACAAGGAGTTCCCCGATCGCTCACACTTCACGATCGGCCAAGAGGGCTGGGAGGAAGTCGCGGACTACGCCTTGGACTGGGCGATCGAACACGCCGCCGCGTTCACCGCCGCCTGACTGCGCGGCAGGAGCCGGCTTGGACCCGCGCCAAAGCCGGCTGTTGCCCGCTCCCTCATTCCACACACGACGCTGCGGCGGCCGCACCGCGCCATTGCTTACTCGCTGAGCTGGATGCGCACCGTGACCGGCTGACTCTCGAGTGCCCGGAATGTCGCGGCCGTAACCGACCGCCCCACCGGACCGCTAGCAAAGGTCGCGATTCGGGCCTTGACGTCGTCGTCTGGCAGGAGCTCTGCCGTGCCAGCCCGCCAACTGCGGCCGCGACGGACCCGGACCCGCGGGCTTGCCTCGAAGTTGAGGACCCAGCCCGCGTGGCGACCGTGCTGAGCTATCAGCCAGAGCGTGTCCCCATCGGCAGTGCAGATGATCGGGGTGTGCCGCAGAGCGCCTGTTCGTCTGCCTTTCGTCTCCACCAGCGCCATGCCCGGCGGGGTGATCCCGATCCTGAACAGACCGCGCATCAGCGGATTGAGGGTGTAGCGTCCCATGAGGATCTCAAAGCGGCGCTTCACTGGGCGATCGGCGGGAGTGCTCACAGCTTCATCTCGGATGACACAGCGTACCGCTTGCGAGCTCAGGTGAAGACCCGCTGGAGCCAGTCGGCGATCGCGACGGGCCGATCGGAGCCCTCGCGCTCGAAGGTGAGCCGGAGGGTGAACTTCGCTCCGTTTGGCTCTCGCTGGACAGCGAGCACCGACACGCGGGCGCGCACCGACGTATCGACCGGCACTGGGGAGATGAATCGCACCTTGTCGAGGCCGTAGTTGACGCCGAACTTGATCTCTGTGGCGTTGCCCTTGTCGTCGATGCCGAAGACCTCCAAGCTCAGGCGCGGTGCCAGCGCCAAGATGAGGAAGCCGTGGGCGATCGTTGAGCCGAAGGGGGATTCCCGCGCGGCACGCTCGGTGTCCACGTGAATCCATTGCTGATCTCCGGTCGCTCGGGCGAACTCGTCGATCATCTGCTGATCGACTTTCACCCAGGATGAGGAGCCGATCTCCTCCCCGACCAAATCTTCGAGCTCCGCGATCGTCGAAACTGTGGCGGTCCCCTGCGATCCGTCAACCATTCGGGGCTCCTTCGAGTAGAAATCCAGGGTGTTGCCATAGAGGGCCTGCTTGATCGCGCGAATGACGTGGCGGGGTTTGGTGGCGAGCGCCTGGGCGCGCGCGAGCGCTTGCTCGAGCACGGCGTCGCCCGCCGCGACCTCGGCCACGATGCCGGCGGCCAGTGCTTCAGCGGCCGTGTAGCGCCGTGCGGTGACCATCGCCTGGTGCGCCACCGGCGGGGACAGCCGCGAGGCGATCAGGGCGCTCATTCCCGGGGTGAACGGCAGACCGATGTCGGCCTCGGGCAGGCAGAAGAAGCCTCGATCCGTTCGCATCACCGCCTCGTCGGCAGTGAGTGCCAGCATCGCCCCGGCCGCAAACGCGTGTCCGTTGATGGCGGCGACCGTCGGGACTGCGATCCCGAGCATTCGTCCCAGCAGCCCGTGGACCCGGGCGAGGAGCGGCTCCGCCTCGCCGGGATGCGCGGACATGTAGTCGAGATCCAGGCCGTTGGAGAAGAACTTCCCGCTGCCGGTCAGAACGAGCGCACCCGGGCCGTCGGAGCGCTCCACGCGCTCCAGGGTGCTCTCCAGCGCATCCAAAAGGCCCGGGTGGAGGCGATTCTCGTCGTGGCTCATCCGCACCACGGTCACGGCTCCGTGCTCTTCGACCTCCACGCGGTCATACTCGGCGGCGTGTCGCACGAGGTCATGATACCTATTTTCTAGGTATGGCGCTCAAGCACGTCCTACTCGGCCTCCTCACCGACGGGCCAGACCACGCCTACGCCCTGAAGCGGCGCCTCTCCCCAGGACTGCCACGCGAGCAGCTGATCAACGACGGAGTCCTCTACCCGCTTCTCGCGAAGCTCGAAGCCGACGGCCTCGTCAGGAGCTCGGACGAACGAGGCCCGAACGGTCGGCGGCGGCGAGTCTACTCCGTCACGCCGCCGGGGGCAAAGGAGTTTCGTCGCTGGCTCCTCTCCGACGACGACGAGCGCGGTGTGCCGCTGCACGAGGTCTTCGTCGCCCAGCCGCTGGTGAAGATCCTCTTCGCCGACCATATGAACGAGTCGGAGCTCCGCGCCAAGCTCGAACTGCAACGAGACCTGACCGCCGAGCGAATCAACGCGCTCGGCTCGCTACGGGCAATTGCTTCCGCGGGCGGCGCCGACGAGCTCGGCGCCTCGCTGCTCGAGCTCGAGCTCAGCGGCCTCCGCGCCCGGCTGAAATGGCTCACCAAGGCGGTCGACGCCCGCGCCGCGCCAGGCTGACCTCGAATCCTCGGCCTACTGCGGGCGAGCGCGCGATTCGCTGATCGGCTCGCGCCTGTGGGGGCGCTGCGTCCCGTGCTCTCGGGCCGCTTTCCATCGCCCCGGCGCCGCGGCTCGGATCGGGGCACGGGCGCTCCCTCGACCCCGATTCGGGGCAGGCGGCGCTCCAGCCATCCCGGAAGACTCCAGGTGATGGGGCCGAGCAGCTCCAGGGAGGCCGGCAGCAGCACGCACCGGACGACGAGCGCGTCGAGTATGACCGCGACGGACAGCGCGAAGCCGAACTCCTTCAGCGTGCGCTCATCGCCGAGGACGAAGGAGAGAAAGACGCACACCATGATGGCCGCCGCCGCGGTGATGACCCGGCCCGTGAGCTTCAGGCCCTCCGCCACCGCCACGGATGAGTCTCGCCGCAGCAGCCACTGCTCGCGGATGCGGGAGACGAGGAAGACCTCGTAGTCCATCGAGAGGCCGAACACGACGGCGAACATGATCACGGGCACCCATGCCTCGATCGGACCCTTCTGCACTCCGAACAGACCGCCGAGCCATCCCCACTGGAAGACCGCGACGGTGACCCCGAGAGCGGCTCCGACGGTGAGCAGGTTCAGGATCGCGGCTTGTACGGGAATGACGATCGAGCGGAAGACGATGAGCAGGAGGAGCGCAGAGAGCAGGATCACCAGAGCGAAGAACAGGGGCAGCTTGTGCTCTAGGTAATTGGAGAAGTCGATCGACCCGGCCGTGAACCCGCCGACCAACACTGGGACGCCGCTCCTGCGCTCGATCGGGGGAAGCACGGATTTGCGCAGCCGGTTCACCAGTTCGGTCGTCGCCAGCGCCTGCGGCGCGGAGCTCGGATAGGCCTGCATCACCGCCACGGTGCCGGCCGGCGAGATGCGGGGCCGTGTGACGGCCGCTACCCCGGGGGTGGCTTGGACCGCCTCGCGGATGCCCGCGAGTGCCGCCGCCCGCTCGTGGCCGGAGAGCTCGGCGACGAGGAGCAGCCGGCCGTTGAATCCCTGCCCGAAGCCGCTGGCCAGGAGGTCGAAGGCGTGCCGGGAGCTGAGGGCCGACGGGTCGTTGCCGGCGTCGCTTTCGTCGAGCCTCACCGCAAGGACCGGGGTCAGGAGCGCAACCATGACGGCGAGCGAGGCGATGGCCAGCGGCCACGGATGTGCCTGCACGGTGCGCGCCCAGCGATGCCAGTCGGACTCGGGGCGGGCGTCGCCCTCGCCGTCGGCGCCCGCGGCGCGGTCCTCGCGACGTCCCGACAGCCGGCGTCGCCGAGCACTCGTGCGAACGAGCCGTGGGCCGAAGCGGGCGAGCAGGGCGGGCAGCAGTGTCAGCGAGGCCAGGAGGGCGAAGGCCACGGCGATCACAGCTGCAATCGCCAGGCCGTACATGAACGCGAGCCGCGTTGCGAACATCCCCAGCAGCGCGATCATCACGGTCGTCCCCGCGAGCAGGATCGCCCGCCCCGAGGTGTCCATCGCCTCCAGCACCGCGAGCTCCACCTCGCCGACCGTCAGGTAGCTCTCCCGGAAGCGAGTCACGATGAAGAGCGCGTAGTCGATGCCGACGCCCAGGCCGATCATCAGGGCGAGGTCTGGTGAGATGTTCGACAACCTGGTCATGTGCGTCGCGATGCCGATCAGCGCGACGCCTGTCAGGAGCCCGAGCCCCGCGCTCAGCAGCGGCAGGCCCGCGGCCGCGAGCGATCCGAACGTCAGCAGCAGAATCAGCAGCGCGGCGATCACCCCGACGACGGTCGCCGGGCCGACGCTGAACCCCTCCGCCTGCTCGACCAACTGGCCGCCCGCCGCAGCCTGCAAGCCCGCTAGGTGGACGGCTTTGACGTCGGCCAGCAGCGCGTTGCCGGCGTCGCTCGAGAGCAGATTGGCTGGCTCGTCGTAGTTGACGGTCGCGAAGGCGGTCGTGCGGTCGGCGGAGACCTGGACGGCTCCCGCCGCCGAATAGGGACTCACGATCCCGGCGACCCGAGGGAGGGCGCCGACGCGTTGCAACAGCGGGAGGATCACGGAGCGGACCGCCGGCGAATCGACGCTTCCACGGGCGACGTGGAAGACGATCGTGTCGACGTCCCCGCTCTGGGCCGGGAACTCTCGCCTCAGCAAATCCCTCGCCCGTTGGGACTCCGTCCCCGGGATGCCGAAGAACGTGGCGTAGTTGGGGCCCAGGGCGTGAGAGGCGGCGCTCGCCAGCACGGCCACCGCCACCCAGCCGACGATCACGAGGCGGCGGTGGGCCATGCACCAGCGGGCGAGAACCCGCATCGCGCGCTGCTGCTCGAGCGACCCCATACTCAGGCTCGCAACCGGGATGGCTTGCGCCGATCCGCGCCGGCGCCGGCGGAAGCGAAGTCGGCGATCAGGCGGGCGAGACGGTCCGGCTGGTCGATCATCGAGAACGTCTTCGCTCGTGGGATCACCTCGACCCGGGAGTCCGGCAGGGCGGCGGCGAGGCGGTTTGCGTCCTCGAGGGGGAAGAACTCATCGTCCTCCGACCAGGCGATCAGCGCGGGCTTTGTGAACTGCGGCAGGCGTTCGCCGGCTCGGACCGTGCTCTCGCGGTTCAGCGAGCCGGTGAAGCGCCTGAGGTCGGCGCGCACGCGGCTGTCCCCGAGAGGCGGTCTGAGCCATTCGCGGACGAGGGGGTCGATGTCCGTGTGTGCGAGCCCGGCATAAGCCACGTCGACGGGCGAATTGCGTGCGGAGCGGCTGAAGCGCCGCGGCGAAGGTCGGCTGGGACCTGGCGGCGGCGATCAACGGCTTGATGATCGGCGGCGGGAAGTGCTCGAACGCATCGCAGCTCGTCAGGACGAGTGCCCCCAGTCGCTGATCTGCCGTGGTCGCGAGGATCTGGGCGACTGCGCCCCCGGTGTCGTTGCCGACGAGGACCACGTCCTGCAGGTCGAGCGAGCCGAGGAAGTCGCTCGACGATCGCCGCAAGGCCCTCCATCGTCAGGTCCGCTTCGGCGTTCATCGGCTCCGTATGCGCGCCCAGCGGCCACGTCGGAGCGAAGCAGAGAAAGTCGCCTTCGGAGAGCCGGTCGACGAGTGGCCTCCACAGGGAGGCGCCCATCATGAAGCCGTGCACGAACACCACGGGGCGTCCGTCGGGAGGCCCGGACGTCGCATAATGAATCGCTCCACTGCTGAGAGTCGACGGTCGGCATTATGATCCTCCGTTAGTTGTTTACATGCAGCCTGCACGTAAGATACCAACAACCTGCCGGTAATGGCGCGCACCCAGACAGAACGGTCCGCCGCGACCCAGGGGGCGCTGCTTTCGGCCGCCAGGCGGCTGTGGGGAGAACGCGGCTACGCGGCCGTCTCCACCCCCGAGATCGCCGAGGCCGCCGGGGTCACGCGCGGAGCCATGTACCACCAGTACGCCAACAAGACCGAGCTCTTCGTCGGCGTCCTCGAAGCGATTGAGACGGACGTGATCGCGCGCCTGACCGCAGACGTGATCGCCGCCGAACCCGAGCACGCCCGCCGAGACCCTGCACATCACGGCTGACGCGTGGCTGCGCGATCGCCGTCGAGCCCGAGATCAGGCAGCTCATCCTGCTCGACGCCCCGAGCATCCTCGGCTGGGCGGGCTTCCGCGAGATCTCCCAGCGCTACGGCCTCGGCATGACCGAACAGCTCCTCAGCGCCGCGATCGAGGCCGGCGAGCTCCGGCCACAGCCGACTCGTCCCCTGGCCACGATCGTCCTCGCCGCGCTCGATGAGGCCGCCATGATCATCGCCAATGCGGCGGACCCAGTCCGTGAGAGCCAAGAGGTGCACGCCGTGATCCACGACCTGATCGACGGGCTGCTGGGAGCAGCGTAGGCGCGTTCCAGCGGCTCTTGGCGGGCCCGGGCCGCGCACTCCGCGACCGCTTCACGATCGGAGGCGCGGTCCTCACTGCAGGGCAGCGCCTCGCGAACGGGCGGGGGTGACGGTCTCGACCAATCCGCTCAGCACATCGTAGACATGGCCAGAGACAGGGACACGCTCGGAGATCGCGGGGGCGGCGCGGAGGCGCGCGACGTCGACCGCGACGGTCTCCACCGGGTCCAGGACGGCGTCCTTCTTCAGCGCCGACTCCTCGACGCCGGTCCGCTCTGCATAGAGGCGGCGGAACGTGTCGTCGGCGAGCGCGCCGGTCCCGCATTGGTTGTGATGGATCACGGCGACCTCGAACAGCGGGCCGTCGGGTGAGACGTTCTCGGCGAGCTGGGCTATGAAGGCCACATGGTTGATGACCTCGGGGGTGACCCGTCCGCCGACGTTGCGCAGGACCATCGCGTCACTGAGGCCCAGCCCGAGGAAGTGGGCGGGGTCGGTGCGGGGATCGAGACACGTGATCACGAACAGGCGCAGGTTTGGGAAGACGACCGCGCCCTCGTGGCCACCGGCCGCGGCGAAGGCGCGGTTGCGCTCGAGCGCGGTATCGATGTTGCCCGCGCCACCCCGGCCGGGGCCGCCAAGCCTGAACCCGGTCGAGCGGCCCACGTCGGAGCTGTCGGCGATTGCTGTGGGTTGTTGATTGCTCATGGTGCTGTGCCTCCTGTCGTTTGTCGGTAGGTCAGCTGCCCGCGGGGGCGGCCAGGGGCGGGCGCAGCGCTGCCACGTCTGAGGTCTCCTCGGCGCCTGTCTTTGGGTGGGCGGGCAGGAGTGCCAGCGCCATCACCGCGCCCGCTCCCGCGGCGGCAGCGACGAGGTAATCGGCGGTGCTGAAGCCGTGGAAGAAGGCCGAGTCGGCAGCATCGTGGAGAGCCGACGCGAGCGCCGGCCGACCGGTGTGGGACAGCTTGCCCGCGGCTATGAGCGCGCCACCGACCGATGCGTGGGCGGTCCGGACGACCGTGGCCGGCAGGCCCGTGGGCAGCCTGCTCGTCAGCCGGCCGGCGTAGAGCGAGGCGTACACGCTGCCGATGACCGCGACACCGAGCGTGCCTCCGAACAGCCGCGTGGCGTCGTTCACCGCTGAGCCGACGCCGGCCTTCGCCTTCGGCACCACACCCATGATCGCCTCGGTGGCCGGCGCGCTGGTGAGGCCCATCCCCGTCCCCAGCACGACCATCTGGGCGGCGATCGTGCCGTAGGAGGTACTCGCCGAGGAGGTCGAGACCCACAGATAGAACGCCGCCATCGAGAACAGCCCGGAGGCGACGATCAGCTTCGTGCCGAAACGCACCGCGAGCTTGGTGCCGAGAATCGAGGAGATCGCGACGAAGGAAGCGACGGGAAGCAGGCGCAGGCCGGTTGACAACGGCCCGTAGCCCTTCACGAACTGGAACAGCTGGGTGACGAGGAAGATGAACCCGGAGAGTGCGAAGAAGGAGATACCGACCGAGGCGCTCGCGGCCGCGAAGCGCGGGTTTCCGAACAGGCCCACGTCGAGCATCGGGTCCTTCGTGCGTCGCTCCCACGCCACGAACCACGCCGCCAGCACTGCGGTCAGCACGAAGCTCCCGACCGTACGGGCGCTTCCCCAACCATGATCGGGAGCCTCGATGATCGTGTAGACGAGGAGCGAGACCATACCCGTTGACAGGGCGAAGCCTGCGCGGTCAGTCCGCGGCGCGTCTGGGTCGCGCGACGGCGTTACGTAGCGGAGGGTGAGGACGCCGGCGAGCGCGGCGATCGGCGCCATCGCGAAGAAGATGCTCCGCCAATCAGAAACCTGCAGCAGCCAGCCGCCCATGATCGGCCCGAGGGCGATCGCCGCGCCTGTGATCGCGCTCCACAGTCCGATTGCCCGAGCGCGCTCGCTCCGCTCGGTGAACACGTTTGAGATCAGCGACAGCGTTGAGGGGAACACCATCGCCGCGCCCACGCCCATCACAGCGCGCGCGGCGATCAGCTCGCCGGTGTTGTCCATCAACCCGCCCGCCAGGCTCGCGATGCCGAACACCGACAGCCCCGAGAGCAGCATGCCCTTGCGCCCGAAGCGGTCGGAGAGGCTTCCCGCGGCCAGCACCGTACCCGCGAACAGCAGGTTGAAAGCGTCGACGATCCACTGCAGCTGCGAGTTCGACGCGTGCAGCTCGCGCACGAGCGAGGGCAGCGCGACGTTGACGATCGTGGTGTCGAGGTTGATCACAAACGCCGCCAGAAGCAGCGAGAGGAGGACGAGCGGCTTGCGTTGCATGACTCCTCCTGTGGAGTGTGGGTGGACTTGGACACAGTTCTAAATCATTGCGACGAGATTTTCAAGTCTTTGCACTAAAGTTCCTTCCCTCTGGTAGAATTACCTACGCGATGAGGTCATACGACGAGTACTGCGCGATCGCCAAGTCGCTCGACGTGGTCGGCGACCGGTGGACGCTGTTGATCGTGCGAGAGCTGGTGCTCCGCGACGCCTGCCGCTACACAGACCTGCGCAACGGCCTGCCCGGGATCGCGAGCAACCTGCTAGCCGAACGACTCCGCGCGCTCGAGCACGCCGGCGTGGTCGAGCGCGAGGACGCGCCCCCGCCGATTGCCACCACGCTCTTTCGCCTCACCCCACGGGGGCAGCAGCTGGGGCCGGTGCTAGAGGACCTGATCCGGTGGGGGCTTCCGCTGATGACCGAGCAGCGGCCGGGCGACGCCGTCCGCAGCCACTGGCTACTGCCGGCCCTGGAGCTGATGCTCTTCGATCGCCAGCCGGACGCGCCTGCCGTGACGGTCGAACTTCAAACCGGGGATCGACCGATCGTGCTCGAGACCCGCAACGGCACGATCAACGCCAGGCTCGGCCCCGCCGATCGCGCCGATGCGACCCTCAGCGGGCCGCCGAGGCCGGTCTTGGGTCTCCTGCTCGGCCTGCTCGACCCCGCGGCCGCGAAAGCGAACGGCATCGACTACGCAGGAGATCCGGCGGTGCTGGATCGGATCGGCGGAGAGATGCCCCTCGCCGCCGAGTCGAGCTGAGCGCTCCCCTGCTCTGACGTTCCGGGGCAACCCCCTCGAAGGCGGATAATGGGGGCGTGATGATGGCCGAGGCGACAGGCGGCGGCGCTTACCGGAGGTCCAGCCCGGGGAGACCCGCTATGCCAAGAGCGGCGACTTCAGCATCGCTTACCAGGTGTCGGGCGAAGGGCCGGACCTCGTATGCGTCGCCGGATCGCTCTCGCACGTCGAGCTGGGCTGGGAGACGCCGGCAACCGCGCCGATCTACAGGCGCCTGGCGCGGTTCGCGCGCCTCATCACCTTCGACAAGCGCGGCATGGGTCTCTCCGACCGCAGCGCCGCGCTGCCGACGCTCGAAGAGCGGATGGACGACGTGCGTGCGGTGATGGACGCAGCAGGCAGCGAGTCGGCCGTGCTCGTGGGCATGTCGGAGGGAGGGCCGATGTCGCTGCTGTTCGCCGCCACCTATCCCGAGCGGGTCACCGCGCTCGTGCTCTGGTCGACTTTCGCGCGCCTGGCCTGGGCGCCTGACTATCCGTTCGGCGTCAAACCAGAGGTTGGGGAGGCGTTCTGCGAGCAGATGGAAACGGCCTGGGGTACCGGTCGGGTGTGGCCGATGATCTCCACCAACGACTCGCCGGACGACGAGGCCACGCGCCGCTGCTACGCGCGCATGGAGCGCAACTCGGCGACACCGGCGGTGGCCTCGGCAGCCAACCGCTTCGCGCTGCGGGTCGACGCTCGTGAGGCGCTTGACACGATCTCGGCGCCGACGCTGGTTGTGCACCGCAGCGATGACCCCGTCAGCCCGCTCGAGCACGGGCGCTATCTCGCCGAGCACATTCGCGGCGCGCGCCTGGCGGTGTTTCCGGGCGCCTTTCACTTCAGCGGGATCGGAAACGACGAGGACGCGCTCGACGAGATCGAACAGTTCCTCACCGGCACGCGCGCCGAGCGTGAGATCGATCGCGTGCTGAAGACCGTGCTGTTCACCGATATCGCGGGCTCGACTGAGCGGGCCGTGCAGATGGGGGACCGCCGCTGGCACGCGCTGCTCGCGAACCATGACTCAACGGTGCGTCGCGAGCTCACACGCTTCCGCGGCGAGGAGGTCAAGAGCACCGGCGACGGCTTCCTCGCCTGCTTCGATGGCCCCGCGCGTGCAATCCGCTGCGCGCGCGCCATTGGGGAGCAGGTCGGCGCGATCGGCCTGGAGGTCAGGGCCGGTCTGCACGCCGGTGAGTGCGTCGCGTACGGCGACGACCTCGCAGGCGTGGCCGTGCACATCGGCGCTCGCGTCGCGAGCCTCGCCAGTCCGGGAGAGGTGCTCGTCACCAGTACCGTTCGCGACCTGGTGGCCGGATCGGGCATCGAGTTCACCGACCGCGGCGCCCACGCCTTGAAGGGCATCCCCGGCGAATGGCACCTGCTCGCGGTCGCGCCGTGACCTCGCCGGCGGGCGCGCCCAACGAGGCCGGCAGGGCATCGGCCCAACCCCCTGATGTGCGCGGTCGGTATACCCTGGCTGACTTCGCACTCGACCCCAGGAGGACAGGCCCAGTGACCGGTTTCAAGCCGTCATTCCTCGTATTCGCTGCAGCGGCGACGTGTCTCGCGGTGAGCCCTGGGCTCGCGGACGCCGCTGGCCCCCCGAACCCATGCACGGTCCTTCAGCCATCGAAGGTCGCCAAGGCCTTCCACCGAGCGTCGGCTCCATCGTCGCACCTCACGATCCGCCACGAACTGGGTAAGACCTTCCGGACCTGCACGTGGGGGAAGACAGGCCGCACGTTCTCGATCACGACAGGACCCCGATACACGATCGGGGGGTTCGGCAGTCCTCCCGGAACCATCACGACGCATCCCGTCGAAGGGCTGGGCGACGAAAGCCGCTACGCCCACAACGACAATCCCCAGTACGAGTTCACGGACGTGTTCTTCATACACGGGCCATTTTCTGGCGACGTGCACACGAACGGAAACCTGCCATTCGCGGACATTCTGTCCCTCGCGAGGCTCGTCTACACGGCGGACGGCTAGAGCGGTCGCCGGCGCCTCCACGTCGGGCTCGGGGAATCCACGCTACGGCAGGGCCTCACGAGGAAGCCGCTGTGCGCAGCATGCGCACAGCGGCCCTCGCCCGCCTGATCCCGTCTCTTGATCGCCACGGCCTCGTCTTCGCCGCCATCAAGGACGTCATCGCTGGATGCCGCAGGCACCTCCGTCGCTACAGGCCCCGCTGTTCGTAACCGCCGACGCGGCCCCTTCCAGTAGCGATGAAGATCAGCGACAACACGGCGCCGACCATGCCGGCGACGATCAGGATCAGGCCGATAGCTGGACGCGACACACCCGCCACGTGAAATGTGACTGCGTAACGGATGATCGCGCCAACGGCGATCAGAAAAATTGACGTGCCGATGGTCATTGCTAGACCCGCCCGCCTCTGCGATATCCGAACCCGCCGCCAGTGAAGAAGATCAGGAGCGCGACCAACAGCAGTAGCCAGAGCAACGGGCTCACACCGACGCCTCCCACAACTGCCGCGATGACAAGAACGATCAATACCAACTCAAGAAGCCCCATTAGGTCCTCTCCTTACGGATTACCCTTTGGATTACCCCCTGCCTATCGTCTACCCAACCCTATGTTCAACTAAACGGTTGCCTCAGAGCCGGGGCCTTGCGGCGAGCGTCAGCCGGGTGGAGGGAAGGCAGGCGGCCCGCTCAGTCAGGGAGCTCGAGGGCCTCGAGTGCCTCATCGTGGTCGAGATAGTGTTGCTGGCGGACGATCTTGCCGCCCGCGAACGTGTTGACGGTCGTCACGCCAAGCTGCGTCTCGATGCCGCTCACCCTGCCGCGGACACGCCAGTCCATGCGGCTCACGACCCTGTCTCCCGCCCAGAAGAGTTCTCGCAGGAGCGCTTCGTCCTGGCCCTCCCAGGACTCCTTGAGGCCTTCGAAGAAACGGCGGATCGCCGGCCGACCCTCGAAGGTTCCCGTCTCCACCCACGACGCGGGGGCCGCCATCTCGGCGTCCGTGGAATACAGCTCGGCGAAGGCGTCGAGGTCGCCGCGATTCCAGGTGTCGAACCAGCTTCGTGTGACGTCCATCCCGTCGGGCATCTCAGCACGAGTATGCCGCAGGGTTGGTCGTCGGATCGGCGTGGCTCCTGCTGAGGGGTTGTTACGGCGGCTCGTTCGGCCTGCTCACCGGTGATCTCGGCCCGCCAGGGTCACGTGACTTCCGATCTGATCGCGGCGTGTCACCCTCTTGGCATGGAACTCGGCAGGGTCGGCGTATGGACCAGCTTCCGCCCCCTCGGCGTCGAGCGGGTCGGCGAGGCGGCCAAGCTCGTCGAGCAGCTCGGGTACGGAGCGTGGTGGGTTGGGGGGTCCCCGCACGTAGCCGACGTGCGGCCCGCCCTCGAGGCGACCTCGACCCTCGTGGCCGCGACGGGGATCCTGAACGTCTGGATCAACAACCCCGCTGAGACGGCCGCGCAGGATGCGGTCCTGCGGGCCGACTTCCCGGGACGGTTCATGCTCGGCATCGGCATCGGCCACCCGGAGGCCACGAGCGACTACCGGCGGCCGCTGGCATCGATGCGCATGTTCCTCGACGGGCTCGACGAGTCACCGGTCCCGCCGCCGGTCGGCGGGCGCTGCCTTGCGGCGCTCGGCCCGAAGATGCTCGATCTCGCGGGAGAGCGGACGGCCGGCACACACACATACTTCGTGTCGGTGGAGCACACCCGGCTCGCTCGCTCGCGTCTCGGCGCCGGCGGGCTCGTCGCGCCCGAGGTGGCCTGTGTCGTCGGCGAGGATCCGGTGCGGATGAAAGCCGTCGCGCGGGACTACGCGAAGCTCTACCTCGGACTGCGCAACTACACCCAGAACCTGCTGGAGTTCGGGTTCACCGAGGCCGACATCGCAGATGGCGGTTCAGCGCGACTGATCGACGCAGTCATCCCGCAGGGGAATGTCGGGCAGATCGCCGAGACGGTGGAGGCGCACCTCGAGGCGGGCGCGGACCACGTCTGCCTGCAGCCGCTGGGCGATTCCGGCATCCCGCGGGAGTCCTGGACCGCGCTCGCAGAGATCCTTGTCGAGTAGCCACCGGACTCGTTCCGACTGAATCGCGCGCTGCCGGGTCAGCGCTAGTCGCCCCTCCAGGCCATCGCCTGGGCCAGTTCGCCGTGGGTCGCCAGCCCGATCTGAAGGGCATATTCGTCGGAGTAGACTCGCCTCGGCGGCAATTCCGCAGCCCGATAAGGAGGTAGCGATGACCGCAGAGGCAGATTTCGAGCCGGATGAGTGGAAGATCGTGGCGGAGGCCCCCCCGAGCGCGGCAATGATGGTGATCATGGCGCAGCGGGGCGGGACGTTCCGCGAGACGCTGGCGATGGGGAAGGAGTACGCCGAAGCGCGTCAACAGCATGGCCAGAGCGAGCTCCTCGACGAGCTCACCGGCGCGCGACCCCATCTCGATCACACCCGCTACCACTCACAAGAGGAGCTGAGGGAGCACGTGCTGGCCGAGCTTCGCGAAGCCGTCGCTGTCGTCGAGAAGAAGGCCCAGCCGGCCGAGGTCGAGGACTACAAGAACTTCACCGTGCATCTCGCCGAGCGCGTCGCCGGGGCACACACGGAGGGTGGGCAGGCGGTGAGCGACGCTGAGCGCGAGGCGATCGAGTCGATCAAGGGAGCGATGGGCTGAGGGCGCCGTCCCACGTCGTGAGCGCATCGCACTTCGCGCCAACATGAAAGCGGCAGGGTGGCCGTGGGGCCGTCGCGTAGTTCACTGAGACGGCCACCGACAGCGGGCGGCTTCCCGGTGGTCGTATTTGACCTCGACGGTACGTTGCTGCGCGGCACGACGGTGTCGCTTGTGCTCGCGCAGTGGCTTGGACGGGAGGGCGAGGTCTCCGAGCTCGAGCAAGCGTTCCAAGCGCACGAGATCTCAAACAGTGTGGTGGCCGACACCTCCGCGGGATGGCTGGCAGGGAAGAGCGTGGCCGAGACGTGGCAGGTTCTCGCGAAGGGCCCGTGGATCAACGGGATGGCCGAGACTTTCCAAGCGCTCGCCGCCGCCAGGGTGAGCGTTCTGCTGGGGACGATCACGTGGCGCTTCGCGGCCGAGATGCTGCGGGAGCGCTATCGCCTCTGTGCGGTCAGCGGGACCGAGATGCACACGTCCAACGGGACTCTCTCGGGCGTGGTCAGCCGCTACTTCGACGACCACGACAAGGTGCGCTTCGTCGAACAGTGGTGCGGTCAGCGTGGGTACTCGATGAGCGAGGTCGCGGCGATCGGCGACTCGCGCTCTGACATCCCGCTCTTTGACCGCGCGGCCGTGTCGATCGCGTTGAATGCGACCGCCGACGCCCGGGCTGTTGCGACCCATGTGCTCGATACAGATGACCTGCGCGATGTCCTGACGTTGCTGGAGGGTGGGCGATGGCCACACCGCGCGAGAAGCAGCTGACGCTGCTCGCAGCCGTGCTCGGTACGAGCGTGGTGTTCCTCGACGCGACCGTAACCGGTATCGCGTTGCCCGCAATTAGAAGCGACCTCGGTGGCGGCCTGGCGGGCCAGCAGTGGGTGACGAACGCGTACCTGCTGGCGCTCGGGTCGTTGTTGTTGATCGGCGGCTCGCTCGGAGACGTATTCGGTCAGAAGCGCGTGTTCTTAGCCCGTTGGATCCGCTTGAATACGGACGTGGGCACAGAGCGCGAGATACGGCTCTTTTCATACGGGACGCTGCAGCAGCCCGAGGTGCAGCGGGCGACGTTTGGCCGACTGCTCCACGGCAGGCCCGACACCGTGCTCGGCTTTCGGCTGGAGACGCTGAAGGTCGCCGATCCCGATGTTGTCGCCGCGAGTGGCAGCGACGAACACCCCATTCTGCGTGCCTGTGAGGACCCCGAAGCTCGCGTCCGGGGCTCCGTGTTTCTGATCTCCAGCGACGAGCTGAATGCCGCCGACGAGTATGAGGTCGAGGACTACGTCCGCGTCGAGGTGCCGATCGCATCCGGGGGCACCGCTTGGGTCTACGTCTCCAGGGACTAGACGCGCGCCCACGCCCGTGGCGTCAGTCCTCTCTTAGCCGCTTGATCTCGCACAGCCCGTCGCTGAGCTGGCGCAGCCTTGCCCGCGCCTGAGGGTCAAGTGCCTGGCGCAGCGGCTCGGCCTCGCGCAGCCCGTTGAAGTAGACGCCGCTGACGCCGTCGAGGGCCGGATCGGCGACGAGGCGCATCGTCGCCTCGACGCCCTCCTGTAACGAGGAGACCGGCTCGATCCCGCCTTCGACGACCATCTTGGTGGGCATGTAAGTGGCGGGGTGCAGGCATGTCGCGGTTGCGCCCCGATCCTGCAGCTCCTCGGCGAGGTCGAATGTGAACATGATCTGGGCGAGCTTGCTCTGGCAGTAAGCCTGCACGCCGCTGTAGTGGCGATCGAGCATCACGTCATCGAAGTCGATCTGCGCCTGGCCGGCGGAGCTGACGTTGACGATCCGCGCCGACGCGGAGCGCTCCAGCAGGCCCAGCAGCAGTCGCGTGAGCAGGTAGCCGGCGAGGTAGTTGACGGCGAAGCGCAGCTCGTATCCGTCGCGGCTCTCCATGCGCTGGCCCCCGCCGGGCACGGTCGTGCCGATGCCGGCGTTGTTGACGAGCGCATCGAGGCGCTCGAAGCCGTCGAGCACACGTTCCCCGAGGGCCCGCACCTCGCCCAGCGAGGCGAGATCCGCGCGCAGCCAGTGCAGGCGATCGTTACCGGTCGCCCGGCTCATCGCCGCGACCGTCTCCTGGCCGCGGTGGTCGTCGCGGCCGTGCACGAGGAGCGTCGCACCGGCCCCGGCGAGCTCGGTCGCGAGCGCCCGACCGAGGCCGTCGGTGGCGCCGGTGATCAAGATCGTCTGCTCGGCGAGTGGTCGCATCGTGCTCGAGGGACGAGCTTAGACGGCGCGCTTGCTCTGTTCACGCAGCGCGATCCTCGCCTCGGCAGGCCAGTCGGTGACGACGCCGTCGAGTAGACGAGCGGTGTCCAGATCGGGTTCGACGGCGTCACACATCGCGTAGAGCGAGAGCCCGCATCTCCGCGCCGCGCCCGCGAAGTCGTCGTCGACCGCTGCCCAGCAGATCGAGATCCCGTTGGCCCCGACGGCGGCTGCGTCCCGGAGGAACCTGCGGTGCTGCCTCGGACTCCCGGTGTCGCGCAGAAGCGACACCTCGATCTCGGGCGCGTGTTGCACGAACCACCTCACCACGCGGACGGAGTAGGACCAGAGCAGGGCGCGGTCCTCCATCGCCGCTTCGCGAATGTCAGCCAGGACGCCCGAGACGACACGGGCGTCCTTGACCTCGACGGCGACACCCATCCGCGTGCCCGCCGCCGCCAGAGCCTCCCGCAGGAGCGGTGGTGGTTCTGACTCGCCGCGGTCCCCGGCGGACCTGAGACGCAGGGCTCGAATGCGGGGCAACGTGGTACGGCTCACGATCCAGAAGCCACCGGCGGTGCGCCTCGTGGAACGATCGTGCATGAGCACCCGCTCCCGATCGCGGGTTCCTCGTACATCGACCTCCACGACGTCGGCGCCGAGGTCATTCGCACGCCGGATCCCGGCGAGGCTGTTCTCGGGTGCGTGCCGCGGGCACGCGCGATGCGCGATCAGGAGCGGCCGCAAAGTGGCTTGGGACGCGACCGTCACTCACGCCGAGGCAGCGACCGCACGCACCTCGCTGCGCACCACCGTTACCCCAGGCATCGGGCTGCTCCCGACGCTGAGGGACTGCGACGCTGCCTGTGCATGCTCCTCGGTGTCGTAGACCGCCAATGACGTCCCCTTGCCGTCGTCGAGTGGTCTCAGCCAATACCCGGCCTGGAACCCCGCAGTCTGGCGGGCGCCAGGCACGATCTGCTCTTGCAGGGCTTTGAGCCCGACCTGGGGATCTGGCTGCCCGCTCGTATCGACCTCGGTCAGGACTGCGTGCATCGGGATGCCTCCCTCGGCGTCGTGGACGGAAGCAAGCTACCGCAAGCGACGACCACTGGGACAGGGCCGCAGAGGCTCCACTGGGCCCGCGATTCGGTCAATGCCCGATGGTCCGAAGGTGTCGCCGGCTGACGTCCGCCTTGGTACGCTTTCCGTCGTGACCGCTCCGGGCGGTTCTGAGGTCGGCTTTGGGAGGGAGTCCGCTTGCGGCATCAGGCTGTCGGGACGTGGTGCTCGGCTGACGGGTTCGGGCGTTCGCGCCTCGCGCAGAGCAGTCGATCCGTCCGTCGATGGGTGACGGTGGTGTTCAAGGAGGCACTGACACGGCGAGGCGCTGTCGCTGTCCTCGTGTGTCTGCTGTCGGCGTCGATGCTCGGCGGCGTGCTTCCAGGCTCCGCATTGGGGGCACCGGCGGTGAGGGCGCTCACCGGGCAGACTCCGGTTGTCGTCGCGCACGGCAGCGCACAGCTCGTCGGTGCCCATCCTCCTGCCAGCACGCTTGCGTTCAACGTGGATCTTCCGGTGCGCGAATCCGCTGCTCTGAACAGGTTGATCGAACAGGCGAGCACGCCGGGGAGCTCGGGGTACGGGCATTATCTGACGCAGGCCCAGTACCGGGCCCGGTTCGCGCCCACCGCTGCTCAGGCGGCCGCTGTGAAGGCATGGCTCAAGAGCCAGGGTCTGCACGTCACCGGTGTGGCGCACGACAACCTGTTTGTCAGCGCTCGTGCGAGCACCGCCTCGGTCGAGCGCGCGTTCGGCGTCGCGATCCATGACTACAGGCAGGCCGGCCGCGAGTTCTATGCCAACGACCGCGACCCGTTGGTGCCGGCGGACCTGTCGATCGACGGGGTGGACGGGCTCTCCGACGCTGTTGTCGTCGAACCGTTGACGAGCTGTCTCGCCATCAAAGAAGTGGTCGAAGAAGCCAAATGCGGCCTGACGGGCGGCGACTTCCGCGACGTCTACAACATGTCGGGCAGCGGGGAAGGCCAGACGATCGGCTTCACCCTCTGGGGCAACCTCGAAGGTACCCATGAAGGGCTAACGCAGAGCGACTACACCGCCTACGCGTCGTCGACGGGGACGACAGCGCTGACGATCGGCGGGTCGGGCAACAACGGTCTCGACTTCGTCCAGGTCGGAGGTGCGGCCAAAAAAGGCGGGGCAAACGAAAGCGCGCTGGAGATCGCACTGGACACCCAGACCGCGCACGGGATCGCGCCGGGTGTCCACGAGACCTACTGGCTCGGGGCGAACAGCGAATTCCCGACGCTCGAAGCGGTCGTTGACGAAGCTGCCAACTCGACCGTCGCGGTCATCTCCAACAGCTGGGGCGCGGCGGAAGGCGAATGCGCCGGTGCCCTCGCGAAAGAGTATCCGGGTTTTGAAGAGGCATTTCAGCACGGCGCGGCGACCGGCAAGACGTTCTACTTCTCCTCTGGCGATGGCGGGGCGTCCCGGGGCTGCAACTATCCCGCGATCAGCCCCTACGTCGTCGCCGTGGGTGGCACGGGGCTGACCGCCAGCGCCGGCTATGCCTACAAATCGGAAACGGCGATCGAAGACGGAGGCGGCTGCAGCAACGCGGTGGCGCGTCCGTCGTGGCAGACAGGCATCGGCAGCCCGCTGAAGTGGCCATCCACTGCCTGCAGCGGCCGCGCCATTCCCGACGTCGCCGCCGACTCCGACTTCGGGGGCCGGGGAACGAAAGAAGCGTGGTTCGAACCAAAAGAAGGGATCGCCGACACCGGCAGCTACGTCAACCTGACCCTCGAAGGAGGCGACAAAGCAGCAGCAGCCGGCGGCACGAGCCTCGCGGCGCCAATCTGGGCGGCGGCGGCGGTGCTCTGGAACGCGCACAACGCGACTGAAGACCGGCCCGGGATCGGGTTCTCCGCGCCGCTGATCTACGCGCTCGCCAACGACCCGACCACGTACTCCAGGGACTTTCACGATGTCGCCACGGGCAGCGACGGCTTCCCAGCGAAAGCCGGATGGGACGAGGCGACGGGCTGGGGTTCGCCCATCTTCAACAACATCTCCAACAACCCGGCCGACCTCGACTACACCGGGGGCGCGAGCGCCCATGGCGGGCAGACGCTCACCCTGTCGGCGAACCTGTACGACCACGGCACGACCACCGGCCTCGCGGGCAGGATGATCAGGTTCACGGTGGGGGCCGAGAGCTGCGAAGCGTCCACGGCCGCCTCGGGCGCCGCGTCATGCAGCGTGCAGATCAAAGACAGTCCCGGCGAATACTCGGTCACGGCAGCCTTCGCGGGTGATGCGGCGTACGATCCGGTCACAACCGCGGAGCCGTTCACGGTGACCGGGCCTACGTTCACGATCGAAACGCTCCAGGAGTGGAAGGCAGTAAAGCCGGGTTCACGAAGTCGAAGATCGTCGGCGCCGACATCGGCGAAACGGTCGACTACGACGTGGTCGTCAAGAACACGGGTAACGTCGCGGTGAAATTCAGGCAGCTGTCCGACACCGGCTGCCAGGGCGTCGCGCCGAGTGCCGAAGAGACCGTGCCGGCCGGCGGCGAACAGACCTACTCGTGCAGCCACACGCTCACCGCCGTCGGCGTCTACAGCGACGAAGCATCAATCGAAGGCAACGAAGGGACCGGGACAAGAACCTCCAACAAGGTCGAAGCCGAAGTGCCCGCAAAACCGTCGTTCACGATCGAAACGCTCCAGGAGCTGGAAGGCAGTAAAGCCGGGTTCACGAAGTCGAAGATCGTCGGCGCCGACATCGGCGAAACGGTCGACTACGACGTGGTCGTCAAGAACACGGGTAACGTCGCGGTGAAATTCAGGCAGCTGTCCGACACCGGCTGCCAGGGCGTCGCGCCGAGTGCCGAAGAGACCGTGCCGGCCGGCGGCGAACAGACCTACTCGTGCAGCCACACGCTCACCGCCGTCGGCGTCTACAGCAACGAAGCATCAATCGAAGGCAACGAAGGGACCGGGCCAAGAACCTCCAACAAGGTCGAAGCCGAAGTGCCCGCGAAACCGTCGTTCACGATCGAAACGCTTCAGGAACTCGGGTTGGGATTCACGAAGATGCGACTGACCGGCGCCTCCGGCGAAACGGTCTACTACGAGATCGTCGTGAAAAACAGCGGTAATGCGGCGCTGAGGTTCAAGGCGCCGTCAGACGACGGCTGCGAAAATATCGAGCCGAACGCTGAACAGACGCTCGCCGCCGGCGGCGAACAGATCTACACCTGCAGCCACGTGCTCGCCGCGGCGGGGGTGTACAGCAACGAGGCGTCGATCGAAGGCGGCGAAGGGGCTGGGACCAAGACCTCCAACACGGTCGAAGTGCAGGTGCTGGCGAAGCCTTCGGCCGCGACCGGGGCGGCGTCCGCGGTGACGCAGACGACGGCGACGCTGACCGGCAGCGTGAACCCGAACGGCGTTGCAGTGACGAGCTGCGTCGTCGAATACGGTAGGACGACCTCCTACGGCAAGCGCACCGAATGCTCGCCCGAACCGGGGTCGGGGGAAACAGCCGTTGGGGTCTCGGCCGCGCTGACCGGTCTCGAAGCCGACAGCGAATACCACTACGCGGTAGTGGCAACGGGCGCGGGCGGGACAAGCAAGGGACTGGACGCGACGTTCCAGACGCTCCCGGAAGCCCCCGTGGTCACGACCGGAGCGGCATCTGCGGTGGGTCAGACGACGGCGACGCTCGCCGGAAGCGTGAACCCGAACGGCGGCAACGTTACGAGCTGCGTGGTGGAATACGGGGCCTCGCTGCCTTCGCAGACGAGTGTGGTGTGCAGCCCGGCGCCTGGCTCGGGGACGGGGGCGGTGAGCGTGACGGGCGTCGCGACGGGCCTGTCTGCGAACAGCACCTACGAGTACCGGGTCGTGGCGAGCAACGCGGGCGGTACGAGCACGGGGATTACGCAAGGCTTCGAGACGGCGGGGCCGCCGGAATTCGGGAGGTGCGTGAAAGTTGCCGCGCGGACCGGGAGGTTCTCGAGCTCGAAATGCACGGCGATGGGCGGCTCCGGCGGCTACGAATGGGACCCCGGAGTCGTCAAAGCGGGGTTCACAACAAAACTCGCCTCCGGCTCGGTCACGATCGAGACGGCGCTCCCAAGCCCCCGCGTGACCTGCAGCCACGAGACTAGCGACGGTCAATACACCGGACTACGCACCGTCGGGGCGGTGACGATCACGCTCACCGGCTGTGAACACGTCGCCCAGGAGTGCAACAGCAGCGGCGCGGCGCCCGGCGAAATCGTCTCGCAAGCGCTTGAAGGCGTGCTCGGCGTCGAAAAACTCGGCGCGACCACCGCGGCCAACAAAATCGGACTCGAGCTCTACGCGGCCGAAGGCGCAGCTCGCGTAATGGGATTCAACTGCGGCACGACGAACATCGTGGTGCAGGGGGCGCTCATCATCCCAATCGCTGCCGACAAAATGAGCTCGACGGTCCCCTTCAAAGCGAAAGCCAGCAAAGGCCGGCAGTTGCCAGAACGCTTCCTCACCGGTCCAACGCACGCCCTTGAAGAGTCCCTCAACGGTGGCGCGCTCGAACACACCGGCCTGTCTGCCGCGATGACGCTGACCAACGAAGAACCGATCGAGATCAACACGGTCAACTAGCCGGGGACGGCGAGGGGGTCCTCGTTCCGAGAACCGACAGCCGGTGCCGCGGCATCTGGAGGTGTCGCGAGGCGTAGGCGCAGCGCGGCGACAGCGGCTCCTGCGCAAGCTATCGAGGCAAATATGTACACGCTGCGGAACGGGGCGCTCCCTGCGGCGCGTGTGGGCTCATCGAGCAGCACGGCGAGGATCGCGATGCCTATGGCTCCGCCGACTTGTCGGGCGGCTACGTTCAAACCGGTCGCCGCGGCGAAGCTCTGTGGAGCCACGGACAGCGCCGCCGCGGTCGAGACACCCACGCTCACGGCACCCATTCCCGCACCGGCGATCAGGCCGGCCGGGAGCCATACCGCAACGAAGTCTGGGCTGGTCGGGAGCCAGATCGCGAACGCAAGGCCGGTCGCCGCGATCATCAGTGTCCCGCCGACGGTCAGCACGCGCGGGGTCGGTTCGCGCTCAAGCCGCCCCGCCGTGATGCCGGCGCCGGCTGCGGCCAAGGCTCCCGGCGTCATGGCGAGGCCGGCCGCCAACTCGGAGTAGTGCCACACCTCCGTCAGAAAGAGCACGCCAGCGAGCAACCAGACAAAGAGCGCTGAGCCGAAGAGCATGGACACGACGTTCGCCGCTGCATATGTGCGGCTCCGCCAAAGACCAGTATCGATCGCAGGGACATGCGAGCGCGACGAGCGCCGGAGTGCGATTGCGACCCCGCCGACGCAGCCGAGCAGGCATGCGATCGTTCGCGCCCCCGCCCAACCCCAAGCCTGGCCCTCGGTCGTCGCGACCACGAGCAGCCCAACGGCGGCGGTGAGTGACGCCGTGCCGGAAAGATCGGGCGAGCGCTCGCGCTTGCGCTTGGCGGCGGGCAGTCGCACCGCAAGCCAGACCAGGGCCGCCCCGAGCGGGACGTTGATGAGAAACAGCGCTCGCCAACCGAGCGAGTCGACGAGCACCCCGCCCAGCGTTGGCCCCGCCGCGGCGGCCGCCGATCCAGCCGCGCTCCACAGCCCGATCGCACTCGCCCGTTTCCCGGGCGGCGTGTCGGCGAGCACAAATGCAAGCGAGGCCGGCACCATCGCCGCGGCCCCGACACCCTGAACGGCGCGCGCCAAGATCAGCAGCGCGAACGTCGGCGCGAGCGCCGTTGACAACGAAGCCACTGTGAACGTCGTGACGCCCACTGTGAACAGCCGCCGACGCCCCAAGACGTCTGCCATTCGACCCGCGGGAGCGAGCAGAGCGGCGAATGGCACCATGTAAACGGTGACAACCCAGGAGACCGACGTCAAGCTCTCACCGCCGAACTCCTGGCGCAGTGCTGGAACGGCGAGGTTCGTGATCGTTACGTCAAGAAGCGCGAGGAACGACCCGCCACATGCGAGTAGCAAAGGAATGCGGTGAGGCACGTGGTTTGACATCAGTGCTCCCTACGAGGTCGGCAATGAAAATGGCGCGGGAGAGGTGGAACCACCCGATACGACGACCCTAGGCGCGACAAGTTTCGGCCACGGCCGAAACCGCCGAGCTACGAGTCGAACTCGATCGCCAGCTCGGAGCGCAGAGCGCCGAAGCCCACCGGCGTGATCAGCAGGGCCCTGTCATGCGGTCGACGCTCCAGCCACCCGAGGTCGAATATCGCCCTGGCGAGCGCTGCGCCGAGCGCACCGGCCAGGTGAGGGCGCCGCTCGCTCCAGTCCATGCATGAACGGGCGAACGAGCGGCGATTTGCCCGAGCAGACTCGACATCGACACCTAACGATTCGAGCATCCGCTCTCTCCCCTGTGGAAGGACGAAGGCACCATCGCGAGCCACCAGCGTGCCGCGTGCGACAAGCGCCTCGGTGACCGCGACGCCCACGCGACCAGCGAGGTGGTCGTAGCACGTACGGCAGCGGCGCATAGCCTCGCTGCGGCTGGCTTCCCGAAGCGAGCTCACCCGCTTCGACGGCGCGATCCTTGCGAGCCCCTCGAGAGCTTCACCGACCGCCGGAGAAGCCAGCTGATAACGCCGTTCGCGCCCGCGACTCTCGACGAGCACGAAACCCGCACGCAGAAGTCGTGTGAGATGCTCACTAGCGGTGCTCGGGGCTACGCCGGTGCGATGAGCAAGCTCGCCAGCCGCATGGGCGTCGCCGTCGAGAAGCGCATCCAGCATCTCTGCCCTCGTCGGATCGCCGAACAGAGCCGCCACCATGGCCACGTCAGCATCGCCATCCACCCGCGCATCATTGCGCACAGACGTTTCGGCCGCCACCGAAGCGGCGTTCCGTCGCCATGACGCAGCGTGATCCTTTCAGCGCGCCTTGTAGAGCAGCGCGCGAGCTTCTTGTGTCCCGCCGGCGTCGGGGCGGTGTCGCCTTCGTGCGTTTCGGGCTTGCCGGCGGCCGCCTCCCGTTCGTCGTTGACTCTGATGTCGGCCGGGTTGCACATTTCGGTCAGCTTGCAGACGGCTTTTTCGAGCCCTTCGTTGAAAGCTTTTGCGAGCGCATCGCTGCCGGGACTGATCGTCGCGAGCGCGTTATGGAAGCCGAGCATGAGCACCGGCCCGCAGTATCCGGCCGCGCGAAGTCGATCGTCGGCTCGGCGTGTCGCCCCGAGTCGGCGACCGAAGGTCAAGGCGAGCCGGCGACGAGCAGGGCGCGGACGACTTCGATCGCTCCCTCGATCCGGGGATCGTCTCCGGCCGCGATCGTCGCCCATTGCAGGGCGGCGCCGGCTTGGACCATGAGGTCGATCTGCTCGTCGAGCGCGAGTGCTTGCTCGACGGGGCGGGTTTCGCCGACGATCCTGCGCAGGCCCCGGGCGGCGCTGCGATGAACACCGCGGCGTTCAGAGAGGATCAGCCGCAGGGCGAGCTCGGGCTCTCGCGCGATGAACGCATGCCCGGCCCGGAAGGTCCCCGACGCGTCGGCGAACCGGCGGATGAAGTCGACTACGCGCTCGTCGCCGTCCCCCTTTGCTGCGGCGAGGGCACCCGCAACGGTTTCATCGGTTATCCGCTCGAGCACCGTGTCGAGCAGTTGCTCTCGCGTGCCGACCCAGCGGTAGAGCGTCGGCTGGGAGATCCCCAGTTGGGCGGCGAGCGTCCCCATCTCCACCCGGACTCCGCTGCGGAACGTGGCATGGGCCAGATCGAGGGCATCCTGGCGCTTCGGGCGCCGGACGATTGGCGACCGATCGCCCTCGCTCACGTGCATCGTGGCGATCGGCACCTCTGCCGATCGACCAGCCGTCATGGGACCTCCGCGCTCTCACTAGCCGTGGGCACGTAGCCGAAGGATAGCCAAACGATCGGTCGTTCGATGTCATGGGGCAATATCTAGCGAATCTTATGGACCAGACAGTCATTAGAAATGATAGAAGATTGACAAAGCTTGCATTCGTTGCTAGGTTCCCGCCCTCAATGCCGCTGGCTGAAGAAACCGAGGAGAGGGAGGGCAGGATGCACGCAGCGAGACCGTTTCGAAGTAGGGGAGCAAGAGGCTCCATGGAGGCCGGTCGGTCCGGGCGCGTCGTGTGGTTGGCGGGACTCGCGTGTGCCTTGGCGCTCGCGGCTCTGCCCGCGGCTGCGCTCGGGCAGGCCGCTGTCGGCGGGGTCAAGCCCGGCACCCAGGGCCAAGGTCCGGTCAACACCTGCCTCTGGGGCGCGCCGTTTGCCAACGTCGGGCCGATCAACGAACTCAACTACCCGGTGGCTGGCACGAACGTGATCGCCCCAGACACCAACACCGTCTACTACAACACGGCCTTCGAGCTGCCCGCAGGAGCGACGATCACGTTGCACGGACAGTTCCCCCACGCAAGGTTCTTCTCGCTCACGACCTACGTGACCAAAGCGGGGGTGGCCGGCTACCCGGCGACATCGATCTTTGACGAACAGGTCAACCCCGACCCCGGCTCGATCAACCCCTTCCGGCCCGGAGAAAGCCGCAAGACAAAGCACCGCTCCTACACGATCACGATCAGCGGCCAAACCACACCCGCCACACCCGCAGCCAACACGCTCTACGTCGGCCAGGAAGGGACAACCGAAGAAACGCAGCCGGTCCAGATGATCATGCGCATCTACCGGACCGACAAGAACCTCGAAGCCAACGCCGGTGTGCCGCTACCGGCGCCGACGTTCAACCCCGCGCTCGGCGAACCGGTCAGCGAAGAAGCGGCCGCCTGTACCGCGCTCGACGACGTCAACAGTGTCCAGAGCATCTCGTTTGCCTCGCAAGGCGCACCAGTGCCGGCCTACCTACACCTTCGGGGCCTGGCGCCGGCGCCACACCCCGCGGTCAACCCGATCCTCTGGGAACGGTTCCGAAACCCGGCGTATCTGCAGAAGCCGTTCCTCACAGGCGCCGGCGAACCGTACGAAAAAGCCATCGCGACCCTGCCAACCGCAATCACGAGCGGCCTCTATGCGACCCCCGCCAACGCATACATCCTCGGATACGCCGACCGGACGATCGGCCCGAACACCGAAGGGCACAACATCCTGGTGCTGCACGCCAAGATGCCGACCCACCCGACGACCTACAAGAAGGACAAGATCAACAACTCGGCCGGCAAGCAGGTCCGCTACTGGTCGATCTGCACCGCCGGTGCGATCGCCAACCCGCCCCTGCTACCAACAGACTCCGCATGCCTGTTCGACCAGGAGGTCCCGACCAACACCGCCGGTGAATACACCGTCGTAGTCAGCCTTCCCCAAGACCGACCGAAGAACGCCAAGCCCAGCTGCGGAGTGGCCTGGCTCGACTGGGGAACCGCCGGCGACGCCCTGGAAGGCGAATACGAAGCCGAACGACGCTCGACGCTGGACCTGCTCGTCATGCGCAACCAGCTCTCGAGCCCAACGTTCGAACAGAGCATCGAAAAAGTCACAACACCAGGGACCGAGGAAGAAGTCATGGGCGCCTACTACCCACACGGCGCCTACATGACCAAGCAGGAATTCGAAGGACGCAAATGCTGGAGCGCCAACCCCTGACGCCCAGCCAGAGCCGATGACGAGCGCGGACCGCTGCCAGGCGGTCCGCGCTCTGCTGGTGCGATACTCGAGGCATGGCCTTCGTCCCGCCCGCACGCCACCTGCTTCGAGCGAAGGACACGGCCGACAGTCGCTATTTCGAACCGCTCGACGTCGACGACCTGGCGCACGCCGCGGGCCTGTCGCGCGCCCACTTCAGTCGCGAGTTCCGACGCGCCTTCGGCGAGTCGCCGCACGCGTACCTGCTGACCCGGCGCCTGGAGCGGGCCGCCGCGCTCCTGCGAACCACCGACCGGTCCGTCGCCGACATCTGTCTCTCCGTGGGATTGCGGAGCATCGGTTCGTTCACGACGAGCTTCACCCGGACGTACGGCATGTCTCCGACGACCTATCGCGCGAGCTTCCCGCCGGCGGCCCAACACGCGCTCGTCCCGACGTGCGTCCTCCGCGCCCACGGGCGCCCGCGACACCGCACGTTTCGAGAAGACAGGCCCCCCGCGCTGCACTAGCTTGCTCAGCGACCGTTTCATCGACCCTTAGGAGTAACCCATGATCAGGATCGCCAACGCGCAGCTGTGGGTCCACGACCAGGACGACGCGCTCGCGTTCTACACCGAGAAGCTGGGCATGGAGGTGCGAGCCGACGTCACCCTTGCCGAGATGGACAATTTCCGCTGGCTGACCGTCGGCCCAACCGGACAGCCCGACTTCGCGATCGTGCTGATGGCCATCCCGGGCCCGCCGGTGATGGACCCCGAGACCGCCGAGCAGGTGCGGAGCCTGATGGCGAAGGGCTTCGCGGGGACCGTCTTCCTCACGACCGACGACTGCTACGCCTCCTATGAGGAGCTGAAGGCGCGCGGCGTCGAGTTCACCGAGCAGCCGGAGGAAAGGCCGTATGGCATCGACTCCGGGTTCCGCGACCCGTCAGGCAACAGCCTTCGACTGACCCAGGTTCGGGAGATCGCATCCGTCTGAGGCGCCAGCGCGGCGCTGCCCCGGGCGTACCGGCGGGCTCTTCTGTGGGACACTGCACGCGTGCCCTGGTTCGTGTGGATGTTGATTGTCCTGGTGGTTGTCACGCTGGTCCTCGGGGCGGTCGGCCGCCGGGTGCAGAAGCGGGGGCGCGACCTGGAACGCCACCGCGACTGAGCTCGCTCGCTGCGGGGATGCGGGCCGTCGACGATCGCAGCCGTGAATGCGTCCGGCAGGGCTCGGCGCCCGCACGGCTCAGCTGTGCCTGACGCATAGCGCCGCGATGTCGTATCCAAACACGCCGTAGCGCTCGCAGCCCATCCGCGCGGAGAAGAGCTCGTGCGCGGAGGCGACCCCGTAGGCGACGAGCGGCGCTGCGGTGCGTGCGATCTGGGTGTCGAGCCGGCCGTAGGCGAGGTAGCGCTTGCGTCCACTGAGCCGCGCCGCGGCGGCGAGGCGGCCGGCGACTGCGGGATCGTCGAGGCTGGGAAGCACCTGTCGGCTCTCGAGGAAGAAGTTCAGCAACGCGTCAGGGTCGATGAAGCGCGGTGCCCATTCGAGGGTCGCGATGTCGAACGCGGCCCCCGGGGTGGCGATCTTCGCGTAGAGCGTCGCGTCGGGGAACCGCTCGACGTCCACCTGCAGGCCGATCGCCGACATGTCCGCGCTGATCATCTGCGCCCGCTGTTCGCAGGGCCGACTCTCGCATGTGTAGAGGGTGGCGGTCGCGCCGCGATGGCCGGCAGCCAGTGTTCTCGCAGCCGCCAGGTCGGCGGAGGCGGGGTAGACGTGGACGTCCCGGTGGCCCGGCACGCCCGGCGGCAGGTAGTGGTCGATCGGCGTCTCGGGGAAGCTCGAGCCCTGCTCGCCGAGCTGCGCGAGCGCCGCCCGGTTGACCGCGTAGTTGACGGCGCGACGCAGTCGCGCGCTCGCGAACAGCCGTCGCCGCGAGTTGAGGGCGAGGAAGCTGAGGTTTGGGTGGGAGTTCACGAAATACTGCTCGCGGCCGGCCAGCGCTGGTCGGCTGCCGGGGCCGTAGCGCGCATCGAGCGCGCGCGCGGCCGCTCCGCCGATCTCGCCGTCCAGCGCATAGTCGGCCCGACCGCTCTCCACCTCCTCGACGGCGCGTTCACCCGGGACCGCCACCGCGACCTCGATCCGTTGCAGCGAGTGCGGTCGGCTGCCGTGGTAGCTGGGGTTGCGCGTCAGCACGATGCCCCGCCCCGGTGTGTAGGAGGCGACGCGAAAAGGGCCCGCCGAGGGGATCACGTGCACGCCGCCCGCATCGACGGGCGTGTCGGAGGGGACGGCGCATCCGACGGGCTCGGCGAGCCGCGCGAGGATGTCCGGCGACGGTTCGCGCAGGCGGATGATCAGCCGGTCGTCTCGAACGGACAGGCCGCTGATGTGGGCGGCGCGTCCCGCCATGTAGGCGTCGGCGCCGGCGATGTCCGTGAATTCACGCGCGAGCGGGCTTCTCATCCTCGGGTCGAGGGCACGTTCAATCGCGTCCTTGAAGATCTGCGCTGTCACCGGCGCGTTGGACGGCGGCGAGAAGCGGAAGCCCGGGCGGATCGTGAACGTGTACGTCCTCCGGTCCGGCGAACGTGCCGGCAGCGCCTGGGCCACTTCGGGCACCAGCCGCGCCGAACCGGAGCCGCTGCCGTCGGGATAGTTCAGGAGCTTCGCGCAGGTCGCGTAGAGCAGCTGCCACGACAGCGGGTCGTTGGCCAGCGCCGGGTCCATCGAGGTCACATCGTGGGCTGCGTCGAGCCGAGCGGTGGTCCCGCTCTGCGCCATCCTCGGTGGGGACAGGGCGGCTGCGTCAACCGCCACCCAGGCCCGTCCATCGCCGATCACGATCGCCCGCGGACTGGCGCCCACGGCGATCCTCGCGACCACCCGATTGGTGGCGGGATCGATGCGCATGACCGTCCCGTCGCCGCTGTCTGCGACCCAGACCGAGCCTCCTCCCACCGCGATCCCGGAAGGTGCGGCCCCCACACGGATCCTCGCGACGACCGCCCGCCTCGCGGGATCGATCCGTTCCACGGTGCCGTCGCCCGTGTCCGCGATCCAGACGCCGCCCGCGCCGACTGCGATCGCGTCGGGGACGTGACCGACGGGGATCGAGTAGGAGCTTCCGCGCTTCGACACGCGGGCGACGGAGTCGCCATCGCTGTCGACCACCCACACCGCCCCGGCGCCCGCGTCCACGGCGACCGGAGCCACCTTCGGGTCGATCCGTCGCAGCACCCGGCCGCTGGTCGGGTCGAGGGCGGTGAGCTCGCCGGAGAACGGCGCGACCCACAACGGTCCCTGCCGGCCGGCGATCGCGACCTGGCTGCCCGGGACGACGTTCGCCAGGTCAACCGTGGCGTCGATGCTGTTGAACTCAGCGTCGATCCGCCGCACCGACACGGAGCTCGAGCGGGCGCTGGACTCGGCTACCCAGATCGCTCCGCCCGCGGCGGCGATCCCATCCGGCGGACCGCCGACGGGGAGCGTGCGTACCGCCGTCATCGTCGCCGGGTCCACCCGTGAAACCGTCTCGTCGTCGAGGTTCGCGACCCATACCGAGCCGGCCCCGAGCGTGATCGCGTCGGGGTCCGCGCCGACCGGGACCGAGCCCTCCACGCGGTCATCGCGCAGGCCGATCGCCACGAGCGAGTTCGGTGCGCCCAAGGGGGAGGAGCCGGCGCCGCCGGCGAGCCACGCGACGCCCGCCGCGATCGCCGCAGACATCGCCACCACGGTGGCTGCTGCGACCAGTGCCCGCAGTCGCGGTCGCCGCGCAGCCGCCGGCCGAGGTGACCCACCAGCCGTGATCGAGACCTCGAGCGCCGGGTCGTGGTTGAGGATTCGCCGCTCGAGCTCGCGCAGCTCGGGCGAGGGCTCGAGCCCGAGACGTTCGCTCAACGACTCGCGGCCGAGGCGGTAGGCGGCGAGAGCATCCTGCTGGCGGCCACCGCGGTAGAGCGCGAGCATGAGCTGGGAGAGGAAGTGCTCGCGATTGGGATGCTCCGCGACGAGCGCCTCGAGCTCGCTGACGAGCTCTCGCGCGTGCCCGAGCTGCAGGTCGGCTTCGACCCGGTCCTCGATCGCATCCAGCCGCAGCTCCTGCAGGCGCGCGATCTCTGCCTGCGCAAAGCTCTCGTAGGAGAAGTCGGCGAACGGCGCACCGCGCCACAGCGCGAGCGCCGCGCGCAGCGCTCTCGCTGCTGAGTTTGCATCTGCGGCCGCCAGGGCGACACGCCCCTCGGCGAGCAGGGACTCGAAGCGGTCGACGTCCGCGTCTGCCTGCGGCCCGAGCGTGTACCCCTGCCCGCGAGTGATGAGCGCGTCCGGGCCGAGGATCTTGCGCAAGCGCGAGACGTACACCTGCACAGCCTTCGCGGCGGTCGCCGGCGGGTGCTCGCCCCACAGCTCGTCCACCAGGCGATCCGTCGGCACGACGCTGCCGCGATGGATGAGCAGGATCGCGAGGACGGCCCTTTGGCGCATCGCGCCCAGCTCCAGCGTGCGCCCCTCGCGGCGCACCTCCAACGTCCCAAGAAGCTCGTACTCCAACGCGATCGACCCCCGAAGGCCAGCCAGCTGTGAGGCGGCCGCCGCCCCGCGCGGCGGCCGTGTTTACCAAGATGAAACCGCAATCGGGTGCCCTCTAGCGGTTGCCTCATCGGGCGCAGCTCGGAAATCGCGGCGGTGAGCCGGAGATTCCACGACGAACAGGACACGGAGGACCAGCGATGAGCGTCGATCCACGGAGCGTCTGCGGGTACGCGCTCTCCGCCGCGCCGGTCGGGCGCGCGCGGTCGAGACTCGACGATTGGGGGGCAGCATGCGCAGGTACCTGACCTACTCGAACACGGTCGCGACGCTGGCGCTCGTGTTCGCGATGAGCGGCGGCGCACTCGCCGCTCACCACTATCTGATCGAATCGACCAAGGAAGTCAACCCGAAGGTCCTCAAGAAGCTGCGAGGAGCGACCGGAAAGGTGGGCCCCACCGGCGCAACCGGCGCCACCGGGGCGAGCGGGGCAAGGGGAGCGATCGGGGCGGAAGGGAAACAGGGTCCGCAGGGGCTGAAAGGGGTGGTCGGCCCGGTGGGTCCGTCGGCGGTGTTCAGCGCCTACCACGACCCGGCGATCGAACTTGAACACTTCCTCGCAGGCTACGAGCCCGTCGCGGCGCTCCGTGAACTCCCAGCCGGCAGCTACTGGATCATGGCGACGCTGCAGGCGACGAATGAGTTCGAAGTGGATGTCCTGGTTCAGTGCAAGCTCGCGGCCGGTGGTGACAACGACGTCAGGGACTTGGATGTCGACAGCGAAACCACGGGGACCGAGACGGGCGTCATGCAGGTCGTCCACACCTTCCAGACAGATGGCGAAGAAGCGACCGTCGAATGCGCTGACTTCGAAGACCCGACGGGAATCACGCTGAGCCACATCAAGATCACGGCGATGCAGGTCCAGCAGCTGACGAACAGGCCGGAGTGAGGGCCGGCCTGTGCGTCCGAGGTCCCCGGGGCGCGGCGCCTCCGGCGACGCGCGAAGCGCGGTCTCGGGACGCAATCGCGTCGTGTACGTTCGCGGGCCAGGAACGCGCGGCACAACCCTGCCAGGGTTGTGCCCCCTCCTCGCTGCCGCGCTTGCGTTGCTGCTGACGGGTGCTCTCTCAGCCACCTCCCGCGCAGCTGCCGGCTGGCCCGCGTCTGCCGCCGCTTCCATCCCGGGGCGCGAGGCTATCGGGGCCACCGCCTGCACGGGTTCGACGCGCGCCGCGTGCGTGCGCGGCGGGCGCGCGCCCGATCGCTCGCCGGCGCTTGCGATGGCGCATCTTCAACCGGCGCTCACGGGCGAGGGCTCGATCACGGGACAGGTGAGCGACGCCGCGACGAAAGCGCCCCTCGAAGGCATCGAGGTCTGTGCCGAATCGGCCGAATCGCAGGAACCCGAGTTCTTCGACCGGCGCTGCCGAGGCACGGAAAAAGGCGGCGTCTACACGATCGAAGACCTCGAACCGGGCGCTTCGGTCGTCTCATTCGCTGCTCCTAACGAAGGTGAGAACTTTGCGCCGCAGTACTGGAACGGACACGCATCCGCTGCTGAAGCCGATTCGGTAATGGTGGACGAAGGGACAATCACCGAAGGGATCGACGCCGCATTGACGCCCGGCGCCGAGATCACCGGCCTGGTCGAATCCAAGGAAGCGCATGCGCCGCTTGAAGCGAGGGTGTGCGCCTTCCCGATCGACGATCTGAACCCGACGAACCCCGACGGTGGTCAATGCGCGGACACCGACCCTCAGGGCAGATACACGATCACCAGCCTGCCGCCGGGCGAGTTCGCGCTCGACCTGGCGCCCGCGCCACCGTATGCGTCGGAGTGGCTCGGCGGCGCGACCGAGATCGGCGCGGCCGATACCGTTCGGACGCGTGCGGGGTTGGCGGTGTCCGCGCCCGCCGCCGCTGTAGCCCGCGGCGCGACGATCTCCGGCCGAGTGGTGGACGCCGCGACCAGAGCGCCGATCGAGGAAGCCGAAGTGTGCGTCGATGTGCCCGAGATCGTCGTGGCCCCTCCCTGCGCGAGCTCAGATGGCGACGGCGAGTACTCGCTCACGGGAGTGCCGGCCGGAAGCTATCCCGTCGGCGCAGAGACCCAGACGAGAAGCTATCTCCCGCAGGTGTACAGCGGCGCGAGCGAACTGCGCGGCGCCAACTTCGTGACCGTGTCCTCCGGCGACGAACGCGCGGACATAGATTTCGCGCTCACCACAGGCGCGCGGCTCACGGGTCGCGTCACGAGCGCGGCCAGCAAACTGGGGGTCAAGGAAGTCGACGTGTGCGCGGAAGACCCGGAACAGGAACGTTTCATCGGTCCGGAATGCGCAACGACGAACGGCAACGGGGAATACGAAGTCCAGCACCTTGCGCCGGGCGAATACGTCGTCTCGTTCGAGACCAACAACACCGAATACGCGAGACAGGTCTACAGCGGCAAGACGCTGTTCGATGAAGGCAACGAGGTATCGGTCACGGGCACCGGCACGTACACCCACGTGGACGCGGAACTCCAGCTCGGCGGCAAGATAAGCGGCACGGTCACCGCGGCGGGCCAGCCCGCGGAAGCGGTCGAAGCCTGCGCCTTGAGCGTCGATGACGGCCAGTTCCTGGGGTGCGACCGAACCAGCGCAGCCGGCACCTACACGATCCGCGATCTCCCGAGCGGTCTCTACAAGGTGGACTTCGGTGAGTCCTTCGATCGCCCGAATCTCGCCCCGCAGTTCTTCGCGGACAAGGCGCAGTACGACGAAGCCGACACCGTCAGCGTCGTTGCCGGTACCGTGACGACCGAAGTAAACGCGGCGATGAGCCCCGGCGGGCGGATCGAGGGCACGATCCTCGACAGCGCGGATGGGCTACCCGTCCAAGGTGCGGCGGCCTGCCTGTATGAATTTGGCGACTTCGACTGCGCCACCACCCGCGCGAACGGCAGTTACACGCTCGCCGGGCTCGGTGCGGCGACCGCCGACAGAATCGAGTTCGTCTCGGGGGTCTTCCTCGAGACTCCGTTCGCGGACCAGTTCTACAACGGCGGCGCGACCTCCGCCGAAGCCACGCCCGTGGGCGTCGCGCCGGGCGGGACGACCGATGGAATCGATGCCGGCCTCGCGCTGACCGCATCCCCGGTGGCCGAAGGGCTGCCGTTCATCTGGGGGTCGGCCTTGGTCGGGCAAACGCTCGGCGACGGCCCCGCCGAGTGGCTCAACGCACCGACCGCCTACGGCTACCAGTGGCTACGCTGCGACGCAGCCGGTGCGGCATGTGCGGCGATCGCGGGCGCGACGGCCCGCAGGTACACCGTCACGAACGCGGACGCGGGGCAGACGCTGCGGATCGAGGAGACCGCCTCGAGCGAATACGGGCAAGGCGTGCCGGCGGTCTCGGGGCAGACGCGAGTCGTGCCCGGAGCCCCACCGCAGTCGGAACCGGAGCCGCAGCAGCCACAAGAACAAAAACAGGAAAAGCAGGCGCAGCCGGGCGGCAGCGGCGTGCTCTCGGCCTCCGCCAGCTCACCGAGCGTCAGCCAGATACTCGCCGCACTGCTCGGTGCGCTCAGGCCGAATGGAACCGCAGGCCGGATCGCCAACGTCCGCAAGCACGGTCGCTACGCGCTGTCGTTCAACGCGCCGGCCGCAGGGCGAGTTTCGATCACCTGGTTCCTCGTGCCGAAGGGTGGGCATGTCAGCGGTGCCAACAAGCACCCGCGACCAGAGGTGGTGGCGAGTGGGGCTGCTGTTGCCACGCACGCGGGCAAGCTGGCGGTAACCGTGAAGCTGAACGCGAAGGGCAGGTCCCTGCTCGCGCACTCCCGGCGGCTGAACCTCATCGCGAAGGGGTCTTTTGAAATCAAGGGCCGCGCTGCGGTGAGCGCGACGGAGACCTTCGCTCTGCACTAGGCGGCGAGTCCCGGCGCGAGCAGCACCCGCAGCAGCTCGACCCAGGTTGAGCCCGAGAGCTTGGGGTCGAAGGCACGCTGGACGCCGGCGCCGAGGCCGAGACCGACGACGATGGCGCCCAGTGTCTCGGCGTCCATGGGAGGCGGCCCGTCGTCGAAACGCTCCCTGAAGAGCGCGACCCACCCTCCCCTCATCACCTCATAGCGGGCGGCGGTCGCGGTCCTGTAAACCTCATCGTTGGCGCTCGATGCGGCCAGCTCGATCTCCAGGCGCGTCCACCGCGGATCGCCGATCGTGCTGTCGGCCCAGCGGGTCAGTGCGTCGAACCATTCATCGGTGTTCTCGGTAGCGGCGAGCGCCTCCTCGAGGCGCTCGGCCTCCCGTGCGTAGAGCTCATCGATCACGGCGATGCCCATGGCGGTCTTGCTCGGGAAGTTGGAGTAGACAGCGCCGCGGGTGAACCCGGCCTCCTCGCCGATCTGCTCGAGTGAGGTGGCCTGGAAGCCGTCTCGGAGAAAGAGGCGGGTGGCTGCCTCGATGATCAGTTTGCGCGTCCGGGCCTGGGACTCGGTTCGCGTCAGTCCGCTCATCCCGCGAAGGCGTAATCGTCCAGGTCGTAGCGTGCGCTTCGCCATGCGGCCTCGAGCGTCAAGCTGGGGCGAAACGGTGCGTCGCCGTGCTTGTCGAAGTAGTAGCTGTTGGCCGTCTCACAGGAGCCTTGGAAGAAGATCTGGTTGTGGCGGCGGGCGAGGACCGACTCGAAGTAGCGGCGGTTCGCCTCGGGTCGTATCTCCACGCGGGTGGCGGCCGATTGACGGGCATGCCCGAGGCAGCGCGTGATGTGGCGCATCTGGGTCTCGATCAGTCCGAAGTAGGACTGGCCGTTGAAGCCATAGGGGCCGAGGATCGAGAACCAGTTGGGAAAGCCCGGAACACTGACGCCCTCGTAGGCTTGGAAGCGGTTCGTATCCCACCACTCGCCCAGGCTGACGCCAGCGGAGCCACGGACCTCGAACGGGGGCAGGTTGTCGGTCTGGAAGGCCTTGAAGCCGGTCGCGCATACCAGGATGTCGAGCGGGTGCTCGACGCCGTCGGCCGTCCGGATGCCGGCCGGCGTGATCGCCTCGATCGCGGTTGTCTCGAGCTTGACGTTGTCGCGGTTGAACGTCGGCAGGTATTCGTTTGAGAAGCTCGGCCGCTTGCAGCCCAGCGTGTACGTCGGTGTCAGCTTCTCGCGGATGTCGGGGTCGCTGACGGCCAGCAGGTGCTTGCGCCCGGCGCCTTCCCCCTTCAACCGCAGGCTGGGGAGATTGCCCGCGAACTGCCCGGCCAGGACGAAGGTCGCCTCGACGAACGCCTGGCTCGCCCAGCGGGTCAGCAGTTGCGCCCCGGGGACCCGGCGCAGGATTTTCCGGGCCAACGGGCTGAGCGGCCGGTCGGGCTTGGGCAGACACCAGATCGGGGTGCGCTGGAAGACGGTCAGGTGCTCGACTTCGGGGGCGATCGCCGGGATCAGCTGGATCGCCGATGCGCCCGTGCCGATGACGGCGACCCGCTTGCGTCGCAGCTCGACCGAGTGATCCCAGCGGGCCGAGTGCATCGTCGTCCCGGCAAAACTCTCGATTCCCGGGATCTCCGGCGGCTTTGGCTGGCAGAAGACGCCGGTCGCACCGATGACGAAACGTGCTGTGAGCGTCTCGCCGCCGGCGGTCTGGATGTGCCAGATGTGCGACTGCTCGTCGAACTCGGCCCCGGTGACCTTCGTACCCAGCCGAATCCGCTCGCGCAGCCCGTACTTGCCGACGCAGTCCTCCGCATAGGCCTTGAGCTCTTCGCCCGGCGCGTAGACGCGCGACCAGTCGCTCCGTTTCTCGAACGAGAACTGGTAGCTGAAGGACGGGATGTCAACGGCGATTCCGGGGTAGGTGTTCCAGTGCCATGCCCCACCCACACCGTCGCCCTCCTCGAGGACGACGTAGTTGTGAAAGCCCGCCTCGTCCAGCTTGATCGCGGCCCCGATGCCCGAGAAGCCGGCACCGATGACGACCGCCTCGAAGGCGGGCTCGCTGCTGGGAGAACTCACATACTCAGAGTATCTCAATGTCGCCGGCACGTCAAGTGGGCGCGCGTCGATGGCGGCCGTCGCGTCGTCCGGCCGGTACGGCCGGCTAGGCGTGATCAGGCTAGGGTTTGGGTGGCAGAATCGGGCTGCTGCCCAAACGCTGCGGCGCGCTGAGTCGGGTCACAGCGACCGCATCGCATCGAGCCCCTGCGGGTTAGTCTCTTGTGATGTCCCTGCGAGGATCAGCTGGGAGCACGGGAACGGGAGTCTTGCTTGTCCTGCTCGCTGTGACCGCTTGTTGGGTGGCGCCCCGGGCGTCTGGTGCGCGTCAGCCGGCGTCGGGCCTCGGCCACGCCAGCGAGCGCTTTGCGTGCGACGAGGGACCGGCTCGGCCGTGCTTCTTCTCAAACCCCCGAGACGCGGTCCGGTGTGTGTGGACACCGAGCCCCAACCGCGTGACATGTGAGCTGCTGGCAACGAAGCGCGCCTACCGCCTGCGACCGACGGGCCACGCGACGCGAGCGACGGTCAGGTTGACCCGCCGCGGCGACACGTTGCCGACGAACCAGATGCTTGTGTTCCCCGAAAAGCTCTCCTGCCAGGACACCAGAAGGACGATGACCTGCAACCAGGACGAAGGCCTCGGCGAATTCAAGCTCGCAGCTCACGCGTCGCACTCCACCTGAGGCGACCCGCCGGCACGACGCTCGATTGCCGCATTCGGCTCGCACGCTCACCCAAGTTCACACGCGGGTGCTCATGAGCGCGCCGATGGCTAGGACCGCCGGGCCCGTCTGGGAGCAGGTCTGGAAGGGGAACGGGACGAGCCGTGAGGTCGTCTGCCCGGGTGGAAACACGCGCAGCCCTGCTGCCGTTGCCGGGTGGCAGCTCGCGGTTGGGAAGTTGTCCGCGTCGACGATTCGCAACGTTGCCTCGGCGGTGGCTCCGGCGGCGAGAGGGACTGGACGCGAGGGCTGAGTGGTGTCGCGACTGGCGGCGCGCCCAAGTTTGCGACCGCGAAGTTCGGTGGCCGAGACGCCCGGGAAGCCGCGGAGGCTGCAGGCGTGTCCGGAGAGGTTTGTGAACTCGAGCTTGTAGTAGATGCTCCCGGCGGTCCCCCCACCGCCTTCGTTGTTGAACCAGATATCGAGTCCTGACGTCGTGCAGCCCGGCGCGGCGGCTACAGCGGGAACGGATGCCGAGGCGAACACGGCAGCAGTCGCGACCAGTGTGGCGCCGGCCAGGACGGCGGTACTGAACCGTTTGAGCGGATGGCCTGTACGTGCGTGTCTCATCGGATGGGACCGACCTCTCTTAGCGTGGCTTGTGCTGCCGATGCTGCGCGGCAAGGCTCGGAGATGCGCTGGAGCCAACGGGATCGCGCCGGTGACCTCATGCTTGCAAAGAGCCCGCTCCCGGCCCCGACCCGGCGCTGGAAGATCCAGATTTGCAGGGGGTTCGCGGTGCAGTATTTCCCCACGCTTGGCGTCAGAGCTTCTCGGGAGCGATCAGCTCGGCCGCTGGGAAGTAACTTCGTACGCGCTCTGGGTCACGCGTGAGAAGGGGGATCTGGGCAGCTTCCGCGTGAGCGCCGATGAAGAAGTCAGGCAACGGTGTCGCGCGAGAGCCACCCCGCTTGCGGTAGGTCACAAAGGCGCGTGCTGCCAGCCACGATGCGGCCCACGGCAAGCCGACACGCGCAAGACCGGCCCGCTGGAGCACACGCTCGAGCTGTTCGCGGCTGTCAAATCCAACCGCGATCTCGGCGTACACCACCTGGTTGATCGCGACCTCGCCGCGATCCGCCGCGGCAGATATTCGTTCCTCAGACCACTGCCGCCAATCCGAAGGAGCTAGGACGTCGAGCAGGACGCTCGAGTCGACCAGCGTGGTCACTTGCTGCCGCGGGTCATGCGTAGGATCTCATCGGCGCGCAACCCAGCGTCGGCGCGATCGCGCAAGGCGGCGACCAACACCTCCCCTCGACTCCGCGCGCCACTCGCCGGCCTCACTAGCGCACCATTGTCAACGGCGACTACCTCGACCTCGGTCCCCGCTCCCAGCCCGAGACGTTCGCGCAGTTCCTGCGGGATCGTGACCTGACCCTTCGACGTGATCCTCATGTAAGAACCATAGCAGTCTTACCGCCTGCTCGCGACGACCGACCATGCGGCGTGCGCGTTCGCCAACAGCTTCACGAGCGTCCGTGCGGTTCGCCAACAGCTTCACGGATACGGCAGCTCTGACGGTCAACCTCGGATCAAGATTGCAGCGACCGGGTACTGCGCGACGGTGCCATCGACGGTGAGGACCGTAAGATCCTCGAGTTGCGCTTGTGCGACCAACAGCCGATCGAAAGGATCGCTGTGCAGGTAGGGCAATGCGGCGACTGCAAGTGCGTGAGCGTGCTCTACAGGCAGCGGCTGTGCTCCGATCATCCGGATGCGGCTCGGGACGTAGCGAGCGGGGTCCTCAGGCAGTGGTAGGCGCCCGAGCTGGTACTTGATCGCGATCTCCCATGAGCTCGCCGCCGACACCACGAGCTCATTCCGTTGGTCCTCGATGAGTGCGACGTGCTCTCCAAGCCGCTCGGGAGATGTCTGAAGCCAAAGGAACACGTGAGTGTCAAGTAGGAGTTTCACCTGCCGAAGTCAGCCAGCACCTCAGGAGAGAGCGGCGCGTCGAAGTCGTCCGGTACCTCGAACCGCTCGGCATCGACGCCCAGCCGCCTGGGTTGCCGGCCACTTACCGGGACGAGTCGCGCTACCTCCTCGCCACGCCTTGTGATCGCGATCTCCTCTCCCGCCGACACGCGCTCCAGCAGACGCGAGAGGTGCGTCTTTGCCTCATGTACACCAACAGACTTAGTCATGGACTTAGTCTACCACGCCCCGACATTGACGCTATGGCGACCGCTCGCATCAGATTCACCCTCGCCGAGTAATTCCGGTGACCTCCCACGCTCGGCCAAGGGCGCTCGCATAAAAGGCCACAAGCACGAGGACCAAGGCACGTTGCAGCGCGGCACTATGGGTGTTGGCGAGGAGCGCTACGGCGAGGCCGAGCTGCACGGTGTAGCCGGCAACCGAGGTCGACGCGAAGACGAGATTCAGCCGTCTGTTTGGAGAGCTGGAGGAGAAGTTTCCAGCCCGTTTAGCCCTGGGTATCAGCTGTCTGGTGGCCAGCAGGCCGACGCCTGCCATCGCGATGCTTGACAGACCGAGGACGACTGCGCCCCCGGTCAGCGCGACGATCGAGACGAAGAATATGTCCACCAAGACGACAAATGCGCTCCCCGCCAGCACGGTTCGCAACTCACGAGTTGTGGGGTCGGCATCATCCGCGTTGACGACCGACACGGCGACCACGAGCAACCCCAAGAGGGCAGCGGACGCACCCGCGCTCGCGCCGAAGAAGGTCTCGTAGTGGCCAACCACGGCACCACCCTAATGGGCGTCAGCGTCGCCAGAAGGCGCCGGGGGCCACTGGACTCGATCCATCGGCTGGACTTGCCGCGGCGAAGACGTGGCTCAGCAGATCGTTCCGATGGTGATGTTCACGGAGTCGCTCTGATGCGGGCCAGAACATGGCGATTAGCAGGTCTTTCGTACCGATGGAGCCAACCGAAGTCAATGCGAACCGCTTTGCGCTCGTTGCTGGGGGATCCATGGCGCTATGACTCGACGGACCCCGGCGCCACTCAATGACCGGTCGGCAGAGTTCGCTCGACACCCGGAGCGTGTTCTGTTCCGATCGCGTCCTGATGCGGCCCCCCGGCACGCTCTCGAGCGAGGTGAGTCCCCATGCGCAGCTTCGGGCTCCGGCGAGTCCGCACGCCGCCAGCACGCGCTGCGTTCTGCCTAGTATTTGGCTCTGTAAAACTAAAAATGAGTGGTTGGTGGAGGCGAGGGAAAGGACACCAAACCCTCGCACGCGAGTCGAGGCTTTGTGCTCGGCACTCTCAACATGGCGTGCGGCCCCATAATCTCGACTGATGCTGTGGCAGACGATCGAGCACGAGCAGCTTACGTCCGCTTCGTGGGATGAGCACCGCGCCAATCTCGCCGTGGCCACGATCGTCGCGGAGGCCGAAGCGTCGATCCTTGAACTCGCGTGGCCGACTCACCCGCGCGACGCCGAGACCTCGAACGCTCCTGCGGCTTCGCTGTACCTCGGCAGCGCCGGGATGGTATGGGCCCTACACAAGCTCGACGCCTCTCTCGAGCTCGAGCCTGTGATCGCCGGTGTGCTCGCGCGCTACCGGTCCACTCCCGACTTCGACGCCATGGCTTGGCCGGCGAGCCTTTGGATGGGTGAAACGGGCATCCCCGTCGTCGCCCTGGCCCTCGGGGCCGGCGAGGCGGAGCGGCGGAGGCTGAGTGCTCTCGTGACCGAAAACCGTGAACACCCGACATGGGAGCTGATGTGGGGCTCCCCGGGAACGGCCCTCGCGGCACGAGCCGCTGGACTTGAGGACGCGTGGCGCGACAGCGCCGAGGTGCTTTGGGAGCGCTGGGACGAGCGGAGCGACCTGTGGACCCAGAATCTCTATGGACAGAGGAGCCAGATTCTCGGACCGGCTCATGGCTTCGCGGGCAATGTCCACGCGTTGCGCGGCTTCAACGACGACGACGTGCTGCGCGCCCGCGTCTCGCGCGCCCTCGAAGACACAGCGGTCAGGGAGGACTCCCTGGTGAATTGGCCACCGTCGGCCGCGCCCCCCGAGGGCTTCGACTTCCCGATCCGGGCGCAGTGGTGCCACGGGGCTGCCGGGATCATCGCGACGCTCGGCGACCTGATGCCGAGGGACCTGGCCCTCGCGGGAGGTGAGCTCACCTGGCGTGCAGGACCACCGCGCAAGGGGCCAGGCCTGTGTCACGGGACGGCGGGCAGCGGCTTTGCCTTCCTGAAGCTGTACGAGTTGACCGAGGACACACTTTGGCTCGCGCGCGCACAGCATTTCGCGAAGCACGCCATCGAGCAGGTTGAGCGCGAGCGAGACCTCGTCGGGCGAGGCCGCTTTACCCTCTGGACCGGCGACGTCGGCACGGCATTGTACATCCGCGCGTGCAGCGAGGCCCGCGCCGGGGTCCCGACTTTCGACTACTGGTAGCACGAGAACAGGCGGTGCACGAGCCTGGCTGGCTTGGTCCAGCGCAAGAGAGAGTCTCGAGCCGGGACTCTCAGTGTTGAGTGGACCTAACCGGACACCATTCCAACCCCTCGCGACCCCTGGAAGCCTTGCTGGACGGGGTTCTCGGAGCGCTCAACGAGCTCGATCGCGACGACCGCCAGCCTGCGCGCCGCAACATCAACCGACCAGGGCTCCCCTTCGGCAACCGGCATCGCCGGCACGACTGGGTTCAGGAGGCGGTCATCGCTGTGCTCGAACGCCGCGGGGAGCCGATGCAGGCGCGCCAGGTGCAGGCCGCAGTCGAGGCCTTTCTCGGTGAACCTGTCCGCTGGGGCTCGGTCAAGGCGTGTCTGGCCGCAAATGTAGCCGGCTCAACGCCTCGGTTTGTACGTGTTGCGCCTGGACGCTACGCCATGGGTGTCGTGCGAGCTGCCGCTGGCGCTCCTCGACGAAAGCAGCCGTAAGGAGGCGGCCGCTGCTCAGACGCCTGCTCGGTCGGAGAGCGCGAGTGTGGGGGATGGTGGCCGGCCGAGAATGTCCCTATCGCGGGCGACGCTCGTGCAGGAAGGCCTGTGTCGGACGCCTTACGGTCCGTGTAGGGCGAGCGATCCTCTGACACCGCTTCACGGTTCAGCGAATATCCAGGCTCCCCCAGTGTCGCCGTTTTCGCCGGGCGCCCCGACGAGCGCGGTCAGCACCCAGGCAGCCCCGTAGTATTCGGGGATATCCCCAAAATCGAGGGTCGACGGCGACACCGACAGACCCGTAGCCGTGCCGGTCAACGTCAGCGGCGCGGCGGCGTCCTGCTTGGGCCCGATCAGCACCGGGATGCTGAAAGGTGTTGTTCCGCCCGTGGCCGGTTTCACTCTGGCCTCGATCCCCACTTCGCAGTGGCTCGACGCGGGAACGTCGAACACAGTCGCGCCGCCCAGGTTCTCGGTCGGACATTCCTCCCCGGTTTTCGACGAGACGATCAGCGGAAGCCCCTCGGTCCCGGCCGGGCTCGGCGACCCGTTCGCGCGGACGAACAGCGGGAGCGCCTGACCGGTCGGGTTCGTCACCGTGACCGTCTGCGGCGCGCTCGGCTGCACTTCGGGGATATCCCCAAAATCGAGGGTCGACGGCGACACCGACAGACCCGTAGCCGTGCCGGTCAACGTCAGCGGCGCGGCGGCGTCCTGCTTGGGCCCGATCAGCACCGGGATGCTGAAAGGTGTTGTTCCGCCCGTGGCCGGTTTCACTCTGGCCTCGATCCCCACTTCGCAGTGGCTCGACGCGGGAACGTCGAACACAGTCGCGCCGCCCAGGTTCTCGGTCGGACATTCCTCCCCGGTTTTCGACGAGACGATCAGCGGAAGCCCCTCGGTCCCGGCCGGGCTCGGCGACCCGTTCGCGCGGACGAACAGCGGGAGCGCCTGACCGGTCGGGTTCGTCACCGTGACCGTCTGCGGCGCGCTCGGCTGCACTTCGGGGATATCCCCAAAATCGAGGGTCGACGGCGACACCGACAGACCCGTAGCCGTGCCGGTCAACGTCAGCGGCGCGGCGGCGTCCTGCTTGGGCCCGATCAGCACCGGGATGCTGAAAGGTGTTGTTCCGCCCGTGGCCGGTTTCACTCTGGCCTCGATCCCCACTTCGCAGTGGCTCGACGCGGGAACGTCGAACACAGTCGCGCCGCCCAGGTTCTCGGTCGGACATTCCTCCCCGGTTTTCGACGAGACGATCAGCGGAAGCCCCTCGGTCCCGGCCGGGCTCGGCGACCCGTTCGCGCGGACGAACAGCGGGAGCGCCTGACCGGTCGGGTTCGTCACCGTGACCGTCTGCGGCGCGCTCGGCTGCACTTCGGGGATATCCCCAAAATCGAGGGTCGACGGCGACACCGACAGACCCGTAGCCGTGCCGGTCAACGTCAGCGGCGCGGCGGCGTCCTGCTTGGGCCCGATCAGCACCGGGATGCTGAAAGGTGTTGTTCCGCCCGTGGCCGGTTTCACTCTGGCCTCGATCCCCACTTCGCAGTGGCTCGACGCGGGAACGTCGAACACAGTCGCGCCGCCCAGGTTCTCGGTCGGACATTCCTCCCCGGTTTTCGACGAGACGATCAGCGGAAGCCCCTCGGTCCCGGCCGGGCTCGGCGACCCGTTCGCGCGGACGAACAGCGGGAGCGCCTGACCGGTCGGGTTCGTCACCGTGACCGTCTGCGGCGCGCTCGGCTGCACTTCGGGGATATCCCCAAAATCGAGGGTCGACGGCGACACCGACAGACCCGTAGCCGTGCCGGTCAACGTCAGCGGCGCGGCGGCGTCCTGCTTGGGCCCGATCAGCACCGGGATGCTGAAAGGTGTTGTTCCGCCCGTGGCCGGTTTCACTCTGGCCTCGATCCCCACTTCGCAGTGGCTCGACGCGGGAACGTCGAACACAGTCGCGCCGCCCAGGTTCTCGGTCGGACATTCCTCCCCGGTTTTCGACGAGACGATCAGCGGAAGCCCCTCGGTCCCGGCCGGGCTCGGCGACCCGTTCGCGCGGACGAACAGCGGGAGCGCCTGACCGGTCGGGTTCGTCACCGTGACCGTCTGCGGCGCGCTCGGCTGCACTTCGGGGATATCCCCAAAATCGAGGGTCGACGGCGACACCGACAGACCCGTAGCCGTGCCGGTCAACGTCAGCGGCGCGGCGGCGTCCTGCTTGGGCCCGATCAGCACCGGGATGCTGAAAGGTGTTGTTCCGCCCGTGGCCGGTTTCACTCTGGCCTCGATCCCCACTTCGCAGTGGCTCGACGCGGGAACGTCGAACACAGTCGCGCCGCCCAGGTTCTCGGTCGGACATTCCTCCCCGGTTTTCGACGAGACGATCAGCGGAAGCCCCTCGGTCCCGGCCGGGCTCGGCGACCCGTTCGCGCGGACGAACAGCGGGAGCGCCTGACCGGTCGGGTTCGTCACCGTGACCGTCTGCGGCGCGCTCGGCTGCACTTCGGGGATATCCCCAAAATCGAGGGTCGACGGCGACACCGACAGACCCGTAGCCGTGCCGGTCAACGTCAGCGGCGCGGCGGCGTCCTGCTTGGGCCCGATCAGCACCGGGATGCTGAAAGGTGTTGTTCCGCCCGTGGCCGGTTTCACTCTCGGCCTCGATCCCCACTTCGCAGTGGCTCGACGCGGGAACGTCGAACACAGTCGCGCCGCCCAGGTTCTCGGTCGGACATTCCTCCCCGGTTTTCGACGAGACGATCAGCGGAAGCCCCTCGGTCCCGGCCGGGCTCGGCGACCCGTTCGCGCGGACGAACAGCGGGAGCGCCTGACCGGTCGGGTTCGTCACCGTGACCGTCTGCGGCGCGCTCGGCTGCACTTCGGGGATATCCCCAAAATCGAGGGTCGACGGCGACACCGACAGACCCGTGCTGGTGCTAGCGGGCGCGAAGGCCCAGACGCCGCCGTTGAATTCCGCCGGAGCTCCGATCATCACGGTGCTCCCGTCCGAGGAGATGGCGGCGCTCCACCCGAATTGGTTGTGTTCTTCGGTGTTGCCGGTCTCGCCGGTCCCCTCGTATTCACAGCTGACGGTGCAGTTGGCGACGAGCTTTGCGCCGTCCTGGGTCCAGCTGGAGCCCGAGCGTTTGAGCACCCATGCGGCACCGATTGCGGCTTCGTCCCCGCGCGCTCCGATGACTGCGGTGTCGCCGTTGGCGAGACAGTGCGGTGCTGGAGCCGAATTGGCCGTTCCCGACTCTCGCCGGTAGCCTTGGTTGGCACAGCTGCTCGTGCAATCGCCGACAAGCTCGGTCTGCTCCGTCCAGCTCGCTCCCGAACTACTGAAGATCCACGCAGCGCCCTTGCCGCTGCCGTCAAAGTCGCCGCCGATCAGCGCCGTGCTGCCGTCTCCGGATATGGCCACGCTCTTGCCGAATTCGCCGCTGCCGCTCTCGCCGGTGCCCTCGTTGGCGCAACTGCTGGCGCAATCGGCGACGAGTTTGCTCTGTTCAGACCAGCTCGAGCCCGATCTCGCGAAGATCCAGGACGCGCCGACGCCGGATTCGTCGTTGGAGCGCCGATCACCGCAGTATTGCCGTCGCCTGCCACCGCAACGGCATCACCGAAGTAACCATACGTGCTCTCACCGCTGCCCTCGTTGGTGCAGCTGCTCGTGCAGTCGCCGACGAGCTTCGGTCTGTTGTGTCCAGCTCGACCCCGAGCGCGTGAACACCCAGGCAGCGCCCTCGTCGTAGGCACCTGCCGAGGTTTCGTCATAGGGCGCGCCGGCGATGAGCGTGTTCCCGTCCGAGGACAGCCCGATGCTCGCGCCGAAAAGGCCGGACGACGTCTCGCCGGTGCCCTGGTTGGCGCAGCCGCTCGTGCAGTCGGCCACGAGCTTGGTCTGCTCGCGTCCAGCTCGAGCCCGAGCGCACGAACACCGACACCGCAGCCCTTGCCCGCACCGTCCCCCTGGGCACCGATCGCGGCCGTGTTGCCGTCGACGGACAGCGCGACGCTCTGCGCCGAATTCCTCGTAGCTGCTGACCTGGCTGTCCTGCAGCTCTGCCTGCTGCGACCACGTCGAGCCCGAGCGCACGAACACGAACGCCGCTCCGGTGTGGAGGCGGTACTCGCGGGGCGCGCCGATCAGAGCGGTGCTGCCATCCGAGGAAAGTGCGATGCTCGCTCCGAAGAGGCCGTCGCCCACTTCGCCTTCACCACCAAGATCCGTCAGCTGCGGGCCCTGCTGGATCAGCGGGTCGATGCTGACCGGGTAGCGCGCCCCGCGCGCGTCGACACGCACGAGCAGGCGGCCGCCGCGTGCCACCAGCCACGCGTGCAGGGCGCGGCCTCGTGCGTCGGTCGCGGCCAGACCGCGGTAGTCGAGCACGTGCCCACCCGTGCCCGCGACCACGAGCCCCTTCCCTCCCGCGAGCACCCGCGCGCGCACGTCGCCCGAGAGTGAAAGCGACAGCGTCAGGGGCCCGGCGCCGGGCGCGGGAGCACGAGCGAGCGTGAAGCGTTGATCGAGACCGAGCGGACCGTTGACGAACGACTCGCTCACGCCGGGGTAGGCGTAGACGACGCGGTTGGCATCCGCGCGCGGCACGATGCCCGCCAGCGAGCGCAGCGAGCTCCCCTCGCCTACAGAGTCGAGCGTCAGCCCGAAACCGACACCGTCGGCGCGGACGTGAGCGCCCGAGCGATCAAACCGCGCGCTCATGCGCTGCGCTGCGTTGCTCGTGACCAGCGCGCCCTTCTCGATACGCGCCGCGTAGCTGGGAGTGGCAGCACCCAGCGCCGCCGACACGGAAGCCTGGGCCGCGAGCGGCAAGTTCGCCAGTCCCGGGCGATGCGAGGCGCCGACCGCGGGCGCGTGATGCGATTCTGAGAACAGGCGCGACACCGGCCATGTAAGGAGGGCGAGCAGCAGTGCCGCCCACACGGCGATCCGCCAGCCGCTGATACCTCTGCCTCGGCCGGCGTCACTCGAGCCGGCGAGTGCGCCAAGCCCCAGCCCCACGGCGATCGCACCGCGGCCATCCGGGGAGCGACGGACCGTAGCCGGACGGTTCGTGCCCATGTCCCCCAGCGACGGCATGCCTTGCCAACCCCTTTTGCTAGCCGCGCAACCTGCGGGGCACAGTACAGGAGAGGAGCGATCGGCGTCGTCCCATCATGTCCGGCTCCGTGCCAGGCTATGACTCGGCACGCCCGACGCGCTATCGCAGCGACGGCGCAGCGAGCGGGTCTGGCCGCACGTCGAGCGCAGCGACGAGCGCGACGCGATCAGCGCGCCACTGTGCCGCTCGAGCATACGCCCGAGTCGGCGGCAACAGGACGACGCCCGCCTCGCTGAAAATGAGCCATTTGCACATACTTTGGCGTCGCCAAGCGGAGTTCAACCAGTGAGCTCCTGCTTCGACCCTTGACGCTGTGGCGAGTGACCTCTTGCTCCCGCAGCACCCCGGCTTTGCTAGGGCTTTGGGCCGAATCGTCCGGCCCGTTCAGGCGATGGACCTAACCGGGCAGCATTCCAACCCGTCGAAAGCTTTGGAGGCGACACTCGCTAGGTACGAGCGCGATCGTGACGGGCGGAGAACCGAACGAAGCGAGATCTCGCGGAGCGACTCATCGATCGCGCCATGCCCTCGTCGGCACGACTGGGTTCAGGAGGGAGTATTCGAGGTGCTCGAACGCGGTGCGGAGCCCATGCAGGCGCGCGACGTGCACGCTGCTGTCGAGGCGCTCCTCGGCGAACGCGTTCGCTGGAGCTCGGTCAAGGCGTGCCTCGCTGCCAATGTGACGGGCTCGACGCCACGGCTGGTTCGGGTTGCGCCGGGGCGTTACGCCTTTGCTGGCCGTGCCCGAGAGCGTTTGACTCGGCGAGAAGCGCGGGCAGAGTAACGCGACCGAAGCAACCCCAGGCTTTAGGTGAGCCTTCGCCTAAGCCCGAGGTGCGCCTTGCTAGCTGACGCTACTCGTCTCGATCTTTTCTTGGTTGGTCTGGACGGCTTTGAGCGCCAGCCCGACTCTTTCCGGCGGCGCGTTACCGAGCTTCAGCTGTAGCGCCTGTTCTGGCTGGCCTTCGAAGCCGAGAGGTTTTTGAATCCCTTTACTCTCGTTGAACGCCCACACGCCAGTGTTCAGGAGCATCGCGTTCGCTTTTACTTCTGCGAGCACCGCCCCGGTCAGAATTACCGCGGTGCCGCCGCAGGTAAATTCGGCGAGGGTGCTGCCACTCGGTGGCTTCAGAGCGAGGCCGATCTTATCTTTGGTGGGGCCTTCTCTGCTTGTCAAGATGACCCCGAGTTGCCCCACGAGAGCGCTAGAGATGATTTCGCCTCCGGCGGCACCGCTGCTGTTACAGCCTTCACTTGTGCCGAGATGGCATCCGGTCAGCTTTAGCGTGATCGCGGTGACGGTGCGCACGTCGCTGTATTCCCCGCCGCTAGTCTCGCCGGTGCAGGTGATGACCCTTTTGGCGGGGGTTTCGAGCTTTACTCCAGTGCTCACTTTGTTCGCTGTCGTGAACCCGGGGTTTAGGAGTGGTTGTGCACCTCCGAATGCGGGGTACCACTGGTAGGCGTTGGTCCCGCCGGGTTTGGTGCACACACTGTTCGCGTATGCCCCCGAGCCTTTGATCGTAACTTTCAGGCAGCGCCCGAAGTCGGGGGGGCCTGAGACGACTGTGTAGCTGAGTTCGGCTTTGGCGCTTTGGCCATCCTGGCTGATGGCCGTCACGGAGTACGTGTGCGGCCCGACGGTCGAGGTATCCAGCGTTCCCGAGGTGCCTGAGCTGCCGTGAGAGTCGGTGCACGATGCGATTCCCGGTGCGTTTGCCCCGTCGGCACATTCGAAGCTCGTCGGGACAACTTGCCCGATCGCGTACACGCCTCCCCCAGACGGCGAGTGGATCGTCGCGGTTGGCGGCGCCGCCGGTTCCACGGTGATCCTGACCGGCACGGGGGAGGTGGTCGCTCCGTCCTCGGTCACATCGTAGGTGAATTCATCGATCCCGGAGAATCCGGCATTGGGCTTGTATTCAAATGACCCGTCAGGGTTAAACGTGAGGGTGCCGTGGCTGGGCGGCGTCGCCAGGGCCGCCATCGCCGAGGATTCGACCGTGTCGTTTGCAATCACCCCCGGGGCAGCAACGGACAGCGTGCCGTTGAACGCGACGGAGTAGAAGTCTGGCCGCGTCGCGACGGTGATCGGAGCGTTCCCCGAGCCCTGGTAGAGCACCTCGATCTGGACGTTCCCCGCCAGCGACACGTTCTGCAGCGCGGCAGCCGTCAATCCCGTCCTCGTGGGAGGCGTGAGCACGAAGGAGCCTTTGGTTTGGCTCGGCCACACGAGGATTGAGGCCTGGCCTTTGCTGTTGGTGAGCAGGTCGTGGTAGTTCCAGAGCCAGGTTTCGCCGCCGGTGATTGGCATGCCGGCGACGGTCATGCCGGAGGCGACGGGGTAGTTGCGTATGCAGGTTTGGCAGCCGATTTCGGCGACGCTGAGATTGGCTTCGGGAACGGGTTCGTTGTTCGGGTTCAGGACGGTGACGTTGACGTGCGTGGGCGTCGGGAGCGCGAGGTTCCCGAAGTTGCGGCTTCCGGCGACGGTCAGTGCGCCCTGGGCCGTCTGCAGGCTCCACAGACAGGCGTCCTGGTTTAGGTTCGGTACGTCGCCGGTGACGCCGTTGGCGCAGTTGCCCGTCGAGAATTCGACCTGGTATTGCCCGTTCGCGACATTCATCGAGAACGCCCCATTGCTCGCGGAGGTGGTTGTCGTGGTCGGCTCGGACGGGCTGGAGAGCGTGATTTTCACGTACGGCACCGGCTGCCCCAAGTCATCGACCAGGGTCCCGCTGAGCTCGGCACCCTCGGCCGCGTGCACCGTGACGGCTTGGTTTCCGGTCAGCGGAACATTCACCGAGGAAGCCGCCAGCCCAGTACTGGTGGGCGGCGTGACGATGAAGGAGCCTTTGGTTTGGCTCGGCCACACGAGGATTGAGGCCTGGCCTTTGCTGTTGGTGAGCAGGTCGTGGTAGTTCCAGAGCCAGGTTTCGCCGCCGGTGATTGGCATGCCGGCGACGGTCATGCCGGAGGCGACGGGGTAGTTGCGTATGCAGGTTTGGCAGCCGATTTCGGCGACGCTGAGATTGGCTTCGGGAACGGGTTCGTTGTTCGGGTTCAGGACGGTGACGTTGACGTGCGTGGGCGTCGGGAGCGCGAGGTTCCCGAAGTTGCGGCTTCCGGCGACGGTCAGTGCGCCCTGGGCCGTCTGCAGGCTCCACAGACAGGCGTCCTGGTTTAGGTTCGGTACGTCGCCGGTGACGCCGTTGGCGCAGTTGCCCGTCGAGAATTCGACCTGGTATTGCCCGTTCGCGACATTCATCGAGAACGCCCCATTGCTCGCGGAGGTGGTTGTCGTGGTCGGCTCGGACGGGCTGGAGAGCGTGATTTTCACGTACGGCACCGGCTGCCCCAAGTCATCGACCAGGGTCCCGCTGAGCGTCGTGCCGGTGCTGGCGTGCACCGTGATCGACTGATCACCCGTCAGAGGCACGTTCGAGAGCGACGTGGCGGAGAGGCCAGTGCTTGTCGGCGGCGTGACGATGAAGGAGCCTTTGGTTTGGCTCGGCCACACGAGGATTGAGGCCTGGCCTTTGCTGTTGGTGAGCAGGGGGTCGTTGTTCCAGAGCCAGGTTTCGCCGCCGGTGATTGGCATGCCGGCGACGGTCATGCCGGAGGCGACGGGGTAGTTGCGTATGCAGGTTTGGCAGCCGATTTCGGCGACGCTAAGATTGGCTTCGGGAACGGGTTCGTTGTTCGGGTTCAGGACGGTGACGTTGACGTGCGTGGGCGTCGGGAGCGCGAGGTTCCCGAAGTCGCGGCTCCCCGAGACGGTGAGGGCCGCTTGCGCCGTCTCCAGGCTCCACAGGCATGCGTCATGGCTAATGTTCGGTACGTCGCCCGCGACGCCGTTGGCACAGTTGCTCGTCGAGAATTCCACCTTGTAATAGCCGTTCGCCACGTTCATCGAGAACGCGCCGTTGCTCGCCGACGTTGCCGTCGTCGTCGGCTCGGACGGGCTCGACAGCGAGATTTTCACGTACGGCACCGGCTGGCCGAGGTCATCCACCAGCGTCCCAGAGATCGTCCCGCTCCCCACCTGAGCGAGCACAACATTGAGGCTGGTCGAGCTGCCTGAAACGTTGACGGCGTAGACAGTCCGCGGCACGTAGGAGCTGGACTGGGGCGTCACGACAACGTCATACGTGCCTTCCGCGACAGCAATGGTGAAGTTTCCACTGGCGTCGGTCGTTCCTTCGTTTACGACCGTTTTCGTGTTCTGCTGGTCGACAGCGATGGTCGATGGAAGGCCTTTACCCGAGCCATCGGACACGTTGCCGGTGAGGGCACCGGTGGCCGCAATCGACGCGGCTGGGGCCAGCAGCCCTAACACGATCACTAACGCGGACAGGCCAACGAAACCGGCAGTCCTCCGCCGAGGTGAGACTTGACGAGTCGGCACGCGGGCGGCAGCTAGCTTGAGCTGGGCTATGACATGCCCCACCGCCGATGGCGAGACTCCGCTGAGGCGATGCCCAATGACGCCTCGACCGCCATCGTTGCCCCCATCTGGCACGACGCTCTCGAATCCTCCCCGCCAGCGAGCCACTTGAGAACCCCCGATGTTCTGAGCCTGACGCGTCGCGGGTCAAGCTAACGAGGGCACGCGAGGGTGTCAAGGAACGCGGGCGCACCGTTGGTCAATTTGGGCGTTCAAGGCCATACGGTGGGGACCATGTCGCCGGAGCTGGAGACGCTGCTCTCATGCTGCACCCCGCCCTGGTATAGATTCTCAACCGTCGGGATCGGGAGCTTCGACGCACGGGGGCAAGCGCTCATGAGGCAGGGGGACAGTAGGACGCGTAGGAACCGTCGAGCGATCGTCGGGGTGCTCTTGCTGGCGAGCCTGCTTTTCCTCGCGGCAGCGCCCTCATCGACCGTCGCCTCACCGACGACCATCCGGCCGTCAACGGCTCCGGCCGGTAGCTGGACAAGCGCTCTGCGCCTCCACAGTGCCGTCACGGCGACGCCCATCCGCGACGCCAGCACGGCCGCCTCATCGCCGATCCTCGTAGTGGACAACGGTGGCGACTACTCCAATCCAGAACCGGCCGAAAACGCGCAACACATTCTCGAACACCTCGGCTACACCGTCGCAACGGCCTCGCGGCTACCACGAACACTCACCGGATACAAAGCGATCTGGGTGATCGGCACCAACGCGCTCAGCAGCACAGAGCAAGCCACCCTTGAGGGCTTCGTCACAGCGGGCGGCGGCCTGTACCTCACAGGAGAGCGGCCATGCTGCGAAACCGAGAACCAGGCGGACCAGGCGATCGCTCAGCAGCTGGTGAGAAACCCGCTTATTCGCGTCGGCGATGGGAGCGACGTGGAAAACGTGAGCATCGCTCACAACCGGTTCAACCCATACGCCGTGGACGGAGTCACCCAAGTGCCAGATCGCCTCACGACATGGCAGCCATCGGCCCCCGGTGTGATGCTCGGACTCAACTACGACAACGCCGTCACCTTCGGTGAACAAGGCGGGTTCCAGCGACCGACGGGCGCCGCATGGGGAAGCTCCGAACTCCGCGGCGGACGGGGAGGCCTCGTCCTGATGATGGACATAAACTGGCTCGAGTCGGGGTACGGGAACCTGCCCGAAGCAGAACGCTTCGTACTCGATATCGAGCGATTCCTCACCGGTGGGCCACCGCCGTCGACGGGACGCTACGTCGCGCTCGGCGACTCGTACTCCTCCGGCGTCGGCAACCCCCCATACATCCCCGAAAACCCCGACCACGGATGCCTGCGCTCCGAAAAGAGCGCATACCCCGACATTCTCGCCAAAGACCTAGGCCTCAGCGCCGGCAACTACGCCTTCAACTTCATTGCATGCAGCGGCGCCACTAGCGACGACATGCGCGCCAACCAGCTTGCTGAGCTCGGACCCAGCACCAAGCTCGTGACCGTCACCGCTGGAGGCGACGACGTCCACTTCGCAGACGTCCTGAAGGACTGCGTCGAGCACAGCCTGAAATCAATCACCAAAACCTCCTGCGGCACCGGAAGCGCGCCGGAGATCCACGACGCCGTGGCAAACATCCAGGCCCTCGAATCCAAGCTCGAAAGCTTCTACGCCGCCATCAAAGCGCGAGCGCCCTCGGCGCGAATCTTTGTGCTCGGCTACCCCTACATCTTTCCTTCCGGAACGGGGTTCCTCTGCAACGGGCTGAACTCTGCGTCGGTGACGTGGCTCTACCACCGCCAAGTGGAACTCGACGAAGTCATCACCCGAGCCGCCGCAGCAAAGGGAGTGACCTACGTCAACCCGAACGCATTGGGGGCACCGTATTCGTTCGTGGAAGACAACCAGCACAAGTCCCACTCAATCTGCTCCTCAGCCTCCTGGTTCGTCGGAGCGAATCCCTTTACTGGAGGGCCGCTCGCCAATCCGCCGACCGCGTTCCATCCAGATCGCGAAGGGCAAAAACGGATGGCCGAAGCTCTCATCGCTGCAGGAGCGACCAAAGCCAAGGTCAACTCTGCGATCGGTCAGCCCCTCAGCTCGCCGCTGGCGGCCGGGCCTTCTCGCGCGTCGGCCCGGAGCGTCTCGCGCGCCGCGGTGGTTCCTCACGCCCGCCGGCGACCGGCATCGCGTCGCGCCAACGCAGGCGCTGTACCGCTCGCCGAAAGCGGCACCGCTTCGATCGGCGGCCGCGTCACTGGGCCGATCGGAGAAGCCTTGAGCAGCGTGACCGTCTACCTCCAGTCAGCCGAACTGGGCTACTACGGCTCGACGACCACCGAAGCGAAAGGCAAATACAGCTTCACCGGCCTGCCAGCCGGGACCTACAAGGTCGAGTTCTATCGCTACGGCTACGAACCGCAGTGGTACAGCGGCAAGTCCACCGGAGCTACCGCCACACCAATCGTGCTCAAAGCGGGCACCGCCAAGGTCTCGATCAACGGCGCTCTGCCGATCGACGGAAGCATCACGGGGACCGTCACCGCCACCGGCGGAACCGCACTCGCCAACGTGAACGTCTCGGTCACGACCAGCGAAGGAAGCTATGTCGCCTCCGGCGAAACCGGCTTAGCCGGCGAATACACCGTGCCGAATCTGGTCGCCGGGAGTTACAAGGTGGAGTTCACGTCCAGCGGCGCGGGCGCATTCTACGAAACACAGTGGTACCAAGCGCAGCCTTCCCTTCAAACCGCGAACGCCGTCACGCTCACAAGCAGCGACAACGCCAAAGGCATTAACGCCACACTAGTCCCAGACGGCACGATCAGCGGGATCGTCACGGCGACCGACCACACGCCCCTAGCAGGCGTTGAGGTCATCGCACGAACAGCACAAAGCCAACAGATCGCGTACACCAGCGAAAACGGCGAATACACGATCTATGGCATTCAGACCGGCACGTACACTATCGAATTCCAGCCAGTCGACAAACCCTACGCGACACAGTGGTACAGCGACAAGCGGCGACAGAATGAAGCGACAGCCATCGTCGTGCAACCCAGCGCAAACATCCCCGAAATCGACGGAACGCTCGAACCTGACGCGACAATCACCGGTAAGGTTACCTCCCCGACGGGCCGGCCACTCGAAGGCGTTCGCGTCTTCGCCACTGCAGTCGGAGGCGAAAGCAGCGGCAACGCCGTCACCGCCGCAGGCGGCGTTTACACACTCGAAGACCTGCCCCCAGGCGAATACACGGTCAACTTCCAGGCGCAAGGGAAATACTTCGCCCAACAATGGTTCAACGACGCTGCCATCGAAGGCGCCGCGACGGTCCTCACCCTGGCGCCCGGCGAACTGCGCTCGGCCATCAACGCGACGCTCGAATCTACGGCCGCGACGATCGAAGGCCACGTCAAAGACGCCCTCGGCCCAGTCGCAGGCGTCAACGTTCTCGTGCTGGCAGGCGGCGGCAAGACAGTTGCTAGCACGACGACCAACGCCGAAGGCCTCTACACAGTGGAAGGACTCCAAGAAGGCTCCTACACCGTCGAGTTCGAAGCCGAAGAAACACCAGATCTCTCCCAGTACTTCGAAGGCGCAACCAACGCCGCCGAAGCTAAGACGATCGCCCTGACGCGAACAGCGACGGTGCTAGCCGAAGCCACGCTCCTCCGAGGCGCAACGATCACGGGCACCGTCACCGAAAACGGCAACCCAGCACCAGACACGTCCGTTGACGTGCTTACCCAATCGGGAGCGTTCGTCAGATCCGCAGTCACCGCAGAAGACGGCGCGTACAGCATCACAGGGCTCACAGCCGGCTCCTACAAGCTCAAGTTCGAACCCACCACCGGCAACGCGACCAGCCAGTACTACGCCGGCCAAGCAACTCTAGAAAACGCGCAGACGCTCGAACTCTCGGCTGGCGAAGAACGAACAGCAAGCGCGGAACTGACCAGCGGCGCAGAGATCCAGGGCACCATCACAACGGCTGCCGGTGGCACGCCGCTCGAAAACGTCCGAGTCCTAGCAACCAACAGCGAAGGCGCCGTAGTGGCAACGGCAAGCTCCGGCACAGAAGGCACGTACACCCTCGCCGGGCTCAACACCGGCAGCTACACGATCCAGTTCGAACCCGAAAGCAGCTCCTACCTGAGCGAGTACTACCCCGCAGCACGATCGCTCGAAGCGGCGACACCCGTCGCGGTAGCCGCCGGACACACCGTAGAAGCGATCAACGCAGCGCTGCCGGCAAGCGCCACGATGTCCGGAACGGTCAGCGGATCGGGGGAAACGCCCATCGCCGGTGCCGAAGTCACCGCGGTCTCGAGCGAAGGCTTCGCGCGAACGACCACCACCAGCAGCGGCGGCGCATACGAACTCAACGGGCTACCTCCAGGCCGATACACCGTCCACTTCGAACCCCCAGCCGACACAACGGTCGCTCTAGCCCAATACTTCAGAGGCGCCACGGCCCCACAGAACGCCGAAGTCGTCGACCTCGAAAGTGGGCAGACTAAGACCGGCATCAACGCGAGCCTCGTGGCCGCATCGAGCATCCATGGCACCGTGACCGAAGCCGGTACCGCGAACGATCTGGCCGGCGTCGAAGTGATCGCCACGGCAAGCGAAGGCGCCGCAACAGCGCAGGCCACCACCAACAGCAACGGCGAATACACCATCAGCGGCCTGCCCGCTGAGAGCTACACCGTCCAGTTCGACGAACCCGCCCACTACGTCAGCCAGTACTACAAGAACGCCACCGTTCCCGAAGGCGCCGAACCAGTCACCCTCACGACCGGCGCCGCGACTGAAGGCATCAACGCGTCGCTCACCCCAGGTGCCACCATTAGCGGTGACGTAAGCCAAGAAGACAACACGCCGGCGGCTGCGGTCACGGTCACGGCGCTCTCGACCGACGGCAGCACGTCAGGGACGGCCACAACCGATCAAAACGGTGCCTATCGGATCACCGGGCTTCCCGCCGGGAGCTACACCGTTGAGTTCGAACCGACCACCCAAAACTACGTGAGCCAGTACTACCCCAGCGGCAGCAGCGCCAAAGGAGCAACAGCCGTGACGCTCGCCACCGGGCAAGCGATCGAAGGAATCGGCGTGACCCTCCAGACAGGCGCAACGATCGCTGGGACCATCGAACAGACCGGGACGAAACGGCCACTCGCCGGTATCAACGTCTACGCCTACCAGACCTGCGCCTCGATCTCCGTCGGCACCACAAATACCGAAGGCGACTACACCGTGCAAGGACTGGCCGCGGGCAGCTACCACGTCGTCATCAACCCCGATGGCGGGACGCTCAACGTCGCGGTCCACAACGGCGCCGTCACACTCAGCAAAGCCGGCACACAGCCAGGGATCAACGCGGCGCTGACCGAAGAACCAGAAACCAGCTCCGCGACGCCCTTCAGCTGCGAAGAACCGTCAACGGCGGCGCCCCCCGAGTTCGGACACTGCACAACGGTTGCACCCCAGAAAGAAAACGGGAAAACCGTGTATCACGGATGGTTCACGACCAGCACCTGCACCACGCGTGGGGCCACACAAACGGGCAAATACGAATGGCACGCAGGCGTCACAAAGACAGGATTCAGCGACGCGATCAAAATCAAAACGACTGCCGTCTTCGAAACGGTCCACAAACAAAAAATCACATGCACCGGCGAGAGCAACGCTGGCAACATCAGCGGACCCAAAGAAGTGACCGGAGTGACGCTCACACTCACCGGCTGCGAAACAGCCAGCAAGAAATGCACGACGGCCGGGCTCGGCGAAGGCGAACTCGAGAGTAAGCCGTTGGAAGGCGTTCTCGGACTCGAAAAGACGACGATCAAAGAAGGTAAAGAAACGCGCTACGTGGCCCTTGATCTGTATCCAGTGGGGCACCAGGGCCCATTCCTCGAATATGCATGCGCAGGAGGCCCCGCGATCGTCATAACGGGATCGGTGATAGGCCCTGTGCCCGCCGACAAAGCCTTTACGACCGGCACCGTCACGCACACCGAGACGGCCGGAAAGCAAAAACCAGAACGCTTTGAAGGCGGCGAACAAGACGTGCTGGAGAACTCGCTAAGCGAACAGCTCGGCCTCAAACTCACCGCGACGCAGACCAACGAAGAAGCGTTCGAGATCAACGCATTCGCGTAACATCGCCGCGGGGGCGCGTCGTCCCGCGGCGGCAGCGCGCGGCATCGTGGTGGGAGGACCGTCCCGACACCTGCCATCCGCGCAGAAGGTCACTTGCCGCATTTGCCTGGAATCGGCGCCACGACTGGGTGGTCGACGCCGTCGTCAGCGTGCTCTCGATGCATACACGCCCGATGCGTGCTCGCGATGTACATCGAGCAGTCGAGGAGGGGTCTTGGGGACGCCCGTGCGCTGGGTGTCGGTGAAGGCATTTCTGGCGGCCAATGTCGGGGGGCCGCCCCGCGATTCGCCCGGGTCGCTCGCGGCCAATATCGGCTAGCCGCCTGACTACTACGCCGAGGTCTTGACCGGCGAGCGGCGCCTGGAGCAGATCCGCAATGCCTTCTCCGCCTACACTCTGGCCGCTGCTGCCGCGATCATCACAACGGCCCTCCGGGCAGACTCCCAGTTCGCGCGGGCGCGCGACGAGCTTAGCGAGGACCTAGGCATTCGCGTGACCACGGTGCTCGGCCCACAGCTAACGAGCCGGTTCCTCGCGCACATAGAAGCGATCGCAGCCCATCAGCGACAGCCTTGTGTTCTGCGCGATGTTTGAGTTGGCTCCTCCGGATGTGCTGGCCCGTTGGCGAAGCAAAGCTCAGGACGTGTTACGGCTACGCCTTCTGCACCATATCTTCGTGGACGCTCGCCGAGGTCGGGTTGTGAAACAGTCCCCGATCATCGGTGAACCCGTCGAACATCACCGCCAAGTGCCGACCGTCAGGGTGGCTCTCGAACCCACTCACGATCCCGGCGTGGAAACCTCCATCGGGGTGAAGAGCGAGAACTTTCTCGCCAGCGAAGAAGTCACCCATCGCCGCACGGTAACTGAAGCCACAAGGCGGAGTCAAGGCTACGGGAGCAACGGCGGAGTTTCCGCTCTCGGTCTTGGCGATGTCGTTGATGCTCAGCCGCTCGGACTCAAGCGCGTCCAGGCTTCCCTGGGAGACGACTCTCGTCAATCGGGAATGCTAGCCAGATCCCCAGGTTGGCGCTCGGTGAGCCCGCCGGCTGGAGCCGTGCCCCCGGAGGCACAAACACGGGGCTCTGTGCATCTGTGAGTCGCCCTCCATGTCGCCAAACGCGGCAGGGCCACGCGGTCGTGCCTACGATCTCCGCGGGGTTGGAACGCAGTCAATTACCTCTGTCGCGAATGGAGCCAACCGGGATCGAACCGGTGACCTCCTGCTTGCAAAGCAGGCGCTCTCCCAGCTGAGCTATGGCCCCGACACCGTCAATGGTATTCGACCGCAGCGCCGGCCCTCGCGCGTCCCAAACCAGCGCCTCGTCCTCACCCTGCAGCCCGGCCGCCCACGAACCTCCCCCATCGAGCGCGGACCGAGCCCCGCCCTCATCCCGAGGCGGCATGGATGATCGCCAGGGTGCACGCGGCGATCGCGAAGACGACGAGCCCCCACACGAGGATCCCCGCGAGACCGGAGGCGGGCAGGGGCTCCGCCACGCGCAGCGCGCTCTCGTTCCGCTGCCACTGGCGGTAGCTGCTGAAGGCGATGAAGGCGCCCAGGGCGATCAGGGGGATCGCGACGATCAGCTGCATTCCGGCGACGCCGACTTTGACGAACTGGGCGACCGCGAGGCCGCCTCCGATCAGGGCGAGCGCTGTCCGACTCCAGGCCAGGTAGGTGCGTTCGTTCGCGAACGTGAAGCGCGGGTCGGGCTCCCACTCGTCGCCCGGCCCCTCCTCCGGGTTGGCCGCGGGGCGCCGCGGCGGGTTCTGCTCGCTCGCAGGTTCCCCCTCAGGCGAGCTCACGGCTCCAGCCACGGTCGTGCTCGAGTCCCACCGTGGGGCCAAGCATAGCCGCGCCCGCCCCGCCCCCCTCGCGCCCGGGTCCGCTCGTTCAGTAGTGGTCTTCGACGGTCATCGACCACCGCGCGGAATCTTCTCCGCCCGCCACGTCGAGGCGAAACAGGCCCGGTCCGGTGGCGAAGGTGTGCGAGTGGGACGTCCCTTCGCTGAGGTCGAAGCCCCCTACAGCCGATCCCGTCCCGATGTTCGTGGCTTCGGCGCTCGGGCCGAAGCAGGTGATGATCAGGAGGCAGGTCCCGCGATAGGACATGCTGTAGCTCACCCTCCAGGTCGAGCCGAGAATCCTGAACGGGACCGATTCGCCGTTGTCGATACCGGAGAACGTGGTCAGTGGCCGCCACCGCGGCGCTTCGGCCACCGACAGGGCGACGGTCGCCCCGGACGCGACGGTCGTGCCCGCGGCGGGCGTTTGATGCAGCACCTCTCCCGTCGTGGATCCCGGGGCCCCGACCATCTCCACCGCGTAGCGCAGGCCGCCGCCCGCGAGCAGGCTCTCGGCGGAGGACGCCGGCTGTCCGACGACGCCTGGCACGGCCACGGGAGGAGGGCCCGAGCTGAAGATGACCCTCACGGTCGAGCCCTCGCCCACCCGTGCGCCGGGTGCCGGGCTCTGCGCGATCGCGAGACCCGCCGGGGTCGCGGAGTGCTGCGTCACGAAGGTCGCATGGAGATGGGTCCGCCGGGTGCGCGCCGAGACTCCCCCGGCGGGCAGGCCGCGAAGCTCTGGAACCGTCGTGCTGGCGCCCCCGACGCCGCGCAGGATCAACAGGACGGCGCCCGCCAGCACCATCACCGCCACCGATCCGAGCACGGTCAGACGGCGGCCGTACCCACCGCGATGATCACGCCGCCTCGCCGGCGGTGAGCCGGACCCCAGCAGCAGGGTCCTCTGCGACGGGCCCCTCGGGCCGCCGGCGCCCGCCAGCTTGACCGTGGAGGAGCCTCCTTCATCGCCATCCGAACCGGCCGGGGTTTCGCGGGCCAGCATTGCGGTCGGCGATCCCGCATCGCCGTCGTCGGCCGCGACCGCGCTCTCCTTCGCCCGCCGCGGCATCCGGGGCCGCACCGCGGGCGGCTCGAGCGCGGCTCCCGCCGAGCGTTCCCCAGCGGCCGCCGAGCGCAGCGCCGCCGCCATCGCGGCGCCGTCCTCGTAACGATCGGCCGGTTCCTTCGCAAGCGCGCGGGTCACGACCTCACGAAGCGCTAGGGGAACCCGTGGGGAGAGCGGCGGAGGCTCATCCTGCAGGTGGCGGATGCCGAGCTCGACCGCCGAGCCCGACTGGAAGGGTGCCCGGCCGGCCAGCATCTCGTAGAGAACGACGCCCGCGCTGTAGACGTCCGTCGCCGGCGTGGTGGCGAGGCCGCGGGCCTGCTCGGGCGACATGTACCGGGGCGTGCCCACGATCGTCGCGGCCATCGAGATCGAGTTCCCCTCGGCCAGCCTCGCCACGCCGAAGTCGCCGACCTTGGCGGTGCCGTCCGGCGCGAGCATCACGTTCGCCGGCTTGACGTCGCAATGGACGATCCCCTGCCGGTGCGCGCTCCCGAGCGCCCGGCACAGCTGCTGGGCGATCGCAGCCGCCTGCTCGGCGCCCAGCGGCCCGCTCGACAGGCGCTCGGACAGGCTTTCGCCGTCGACCAGCTCGGCGACGTAATACGGGCCTTCGGCCGCGTGACCGAAGTCGAAGATCTGCACGATCCCCGGATCGTTGACCCGCGCCAGCAGCTGGGCCTCGCGCTCGAAACGCTCCACCCAGGCGCTGTCCTGGGCCCACCACGGCTTGATCACCTTGACCGCCACCGCTCGTGCGAGGCGCCTGTCGAAGCCCCGATAGACGCGCCCGAAGGTGCCCTCGCCGACCAGCTCCAGCAGCTCGTAGCGTTCATCCAGCGCGCGACCGGCGAGGTCGTCGCTGCGCGCCTGGACATGGCCGCGGTTCGGCCCGGGCCTCGTGCCGGCGGTGGACATACCCGGACAACGGTAGTGAGTGGCGAGCCCCCGCGCGCCGTCAGCCGGGGTGGCCAGGCGACGGGCTCGCTAGAGGACGGTGTTGATCTCGACCGCTTCTTCGCTGGTCTGCCGGAGGCTCGCTGTCAGCCCCATCTGTTCGGGAGCGCCGCCGTCGAGCGACGCCTGCAGCACCTCGCTCGCCCCGCCGGCGAAGCTTTCCGGTTTCTGCTTCCCCTTGAGCGCCGCGAATTTCAGCGTCGCGGACGTCACTGCTTTGTCAGCCGTGACCGGCACCAGGACGGTGCCGCTGATGGAGATGCTGCTCGTCCCGCAGAGGACCTCGAGCAGAGCGCCCGCATGGCCGGGGGCGGACACGGCGAGGGCGATCTTGTCGCTCGCGCTGCTGGCCCCCGCTTTCTCGAGCCCGAGGAGACCTTCCAGGCTGGCGCTCACCGCTTCTCCGCCTCCGGCACCGGGGCTCGTGCAGGCCTGGCCCGCCTCCGTGCAGCCGGTCAGCCTCAGCACGAGGTCGCCAACGGCTTTCAGCCCTGTGTATTCGCCTCCGCCGCTCCCCCCCGAGCATGTGATCTTCAAGCCCTTGACCGTTTCCAGCTTGACCACACCCGCGGCGAGCGCGATCCCGAAGCCGCTCCTGCCCACGCTGTGGTCCCATTCGTAGTCCTCCCTTCCTCCCGCTTTCGTGCACGCGGCGCTCGAATACGTCCCTGCTCGCGCAGCGACCGATACGCACCGCCCGAATTCGGGGGCTTCATAGGGCAGGGTCGTGAAGCTCTCGGCCGCACTCGCGCTCACACCGCCAGCGTTGGCGGCGATCACCCGGTACTCGTAGCCCGTGGCGGCGGCGAGGCCGCTGAGTGACCCCGTGACGCTCACCGCGCTCGTCCCCGAGCCCGGAGCGGGGCTGCACGCGACGCTCTTCCCCGATGGCAGCGAGCTGCCGTATTCGAGCACGCATTCCGTCACTTCCCCCCCGTTCGGGTTCACCGTCGCATTCAATGTCGCCGTGGTCTGCGCAACCCCACTCGCGGCCTCGCCTTCGACGCTCGGGGCGGGCCATTGGAGCGTCTTGAACGTGCGGTCTTCACCCTCGGCCGTCCCGCCGACGCCGCCCGCCGTGAGTCGGTAGTGATATTCGCTGTCCGGGCTGAGCTTCGCCAGCGACGCGGACACTTCAACCGCGTCCCCGCCCGACCCGGGGAGCTTCGAGCACGCCACCGTCGTCCCGTAGGACGTCGAGGGGCCATATTCGAACTCGCATTCGCTCACTTCCTCGCCGTTGGGATTCACCGTCCCCGTCAACGACCCCACCGTCTGCGCCACCCCGCTCGCCGATCCCGTTTCAACGGTGGGCCCTGACCCGGCCGCCAGCACCGGCACCCCGTCGAGCGTCCCCAGACCGGTCGGACCGTCGTAGCCCACCTCGGCGTTGCAGAGGTATTCATTCGGGGCGCACGGGCTGCTCTTGTTGAGCGAGCCGTCCCAGTCGACGCCCGTCGTGATATCGAACAGCGACCCCGGATCCTCGTAGAACGCCTCGGCCCCGAGCGAGCGCACGTAGGCGCTGGCGTGCGCCAGGATCCCCGCGACCAGCGGCGCCCCGACGCTCGTGCCACCAGCGACTATCCACCGCCCCTCGTAGACCGAGACCGGCGTTTCCGGCGCCGCCACGGCGGCCACATCGTTATCCATCCTCTCCGCACAGCCACCATCGTCCTGCCAGTGGGGCTTGGACATGTAGGTGCTGCATCCTCCGCCCCCGTGCCGCCAGGCTTCCTCCCGCCAGCCCCGCGCCGCGCCTGACGCCTTGAACAGCTCCGTTCCCCCCACCGCGACGACCGCGGGGGAGGTCGCCGGGAAGTTCGGCGCCGCGTAGTGTTCGTATTCATCGTCGTAGCCGCTGTCGCCGCTGGCCACGGTGATCGGCACGCCGGGATGTTCGAAGTCCTCGTCGAAGGCGGTGCATTCGCTCGCCGTGCCGCACCGTTGTTCGCTTCGACCCCAGCTGTTGCTCACCTCGCTCGCACCGAGCGCTACGGCGAGGTTGTTCATTTCCGGCAGCATTTCTCCCGGGGCGAGCGCCGGAGACTCGACCATCAGGATGTGACATTCGGGGCAGGCCGCCGAGACCATGTCCTCGTCGAGCGCGGACTCCTTCTCCCAGTCCCCGTTTTCTTCTTTGGGGTAATTGCCTTCTTCCCCTTTCTGGTTCACCTTCGAGAAGCATCCGTTCGCTTTCGTGCACGCAGGCAGACCGTACTTTTCACGGTATTTGGCGAGGTCCGATTCGGCGCTCGGATAGCCGGCAGTCTCGATGATCGCCACCGTCTGCGGCGAGCTGACCCCACGCGGGATCCTGTATGCCCCCTGAAGTTCTTCTGGGTCGAAGCCCCCGAGTTCGCCCCCTCCTTCATATGCGGGGTCCACCATCCGGTAGCCGATACCGACCCCCGATCTCGATCGGCCGCGGGTCGAGGATCGCGTCACATGGGCCTTCCGGGCAGGCCCAGTAGGGCTCCGTCGCCGAGGGCGTCAGCGAGATCCCCGGGACGCTGCGGCGGGCACCATGCTCGAGCCAGCGGTAGGCCGCCGCGTGGCGCGATGAGCTCGCGGCGGCCGCGCCCGCCCAGACCAGCCCGGCGACCAGGACGAGGACCACCGTCGGGACGAGACGCCACGACCGACCGTGATCGCTCACCGCCGGCGACCGTCCCCTGCCGGGCCGTCTCCGGTGACCGCCCAAGGCCCCATGGAGCCGACCATACACGCATCCCGCAGGAGCGCGCGACTACGATGGCGGCGTGACCGCCGGCGAGCGAGGTGCGGACCGTCCGCTGGTGGCGGGCACTTTCGTTGCGAGCCTCACGGTCAGCGAGCGCGAGAGGCTGCTCGCGATCGGCGTCGAGCGGGCGTTCCCGCGGGGCTCGATCCTGATGTTCCAGGGTGAGCCCGACGACCGCGTGATGGTGCTTCTCGGCGGGCGTGTGAAGGTGGCACGCACGGACGAGCACGGGCACGATCTGCTGCTCAGCATCCGTGACCCCGGAGACGTGCTCGGCGAGCTCGCCTTCATCGACGGCGAGACGCGCGTGGCCACCGTCAGCGCCCTGGAGCCCGTCACGGCGGCGGTGATGCCCTCGGCGGTGTTCCGCCGTCACCTCGAGACCACCCCCCGCGTCGCCGTCGTCCTGCTCGAGATCGTCGCTCGCCGCTTCCGCGACGCGACCGTCCAGCGCTCACAGCTCGGCCTGCTCGACACGATGGGCCGGCTCGCCGCGCGGATCGTCGAACTCGCCGAACGCTACGGAGACGCCGACCCCCAGGGGGGAGTCGCGGTCGAGCTGCCGATCTCCCGCGAGGACATGGCCACATGGACGGGCGCCTCCCGGGCCGGGCTCGCCGACGCACTGCGGCGACTGCGCGAGCTGGGATGGGTCGAGACAGAGGGCCACCGGCTCCTCCTGAAGGACATCGACTCACTCAGGGCTCGCGCGCACTGAGCCGCCGCGCCCAGTTCTGGACACCGAGACGTCGAGATTCGAGTCGCGGTCGCGGGCATCCGCGGCGATGCTCCACCCGGAGATGAAAGCGCGGAGTCAGGTCCCCCTCGATGGCGGTTGGCAGGAGTACTTCGACGCCATCACCGCCGGCGGCCGTCACCTCAAGGCGACCGTCGAGCTGGCCCGGGTGTCCCTCTCACCCGGGCCAGCAGATCAAGGGGAGCCGGCGAGCAGGCAGGATGGCCTGCTCGCCGGCATTCGCTACGACCGTCGTCAGGACGAGATCGAAATCCGCATCCGCCGCCGCGGGGCACGGGGTCACTCGGTCCGCTTCTTCCTACCGGCGCCGCGCGGGGTGACGATCGAGGAGCGCGACGAACACAAACTTATCCGCGTCAGCGATGCCGATGGGGTGTGCACCGAGATCACACTCGTGGAGCTCCTCGAGGGCGAGAGCGGGCAGGCGCTCTCAGGCACGAGGGCCAGCTGACCGACGATCGCCGCCGGACCGGGGGACCGCGTCGGGGCCACAGACCGGGCTGGGCTCCGACGCGGGCGGCGGCAGGGAGGGGGGATCGGGGACCCTCCCCTCCCGCGTTCTGCGATCATCCCCCGCGGTCCCTGCGATCAGGTGAAGGACGTCATGTGAAGCCGATGTGTGAATCCAGAATGGGATCGTGGTTCTCGCGCCGGGGCCCGGCGCGAGCCGGGGAGGAGCCCTCGTGCCGCCGGTGACAGTCGTCGGCGGCGGCATCTCGGGCCTCACGGTCGCGCTGAGGCTCGCCGAACGCGGCTATGACGTCACGCTCTATGAGGCGAAGGCCGAGCTTGGCGGCAATCTCGGCTCGCGCCAGCAGACCAAGGGGCCTGCGCTCGACGTCTACCCCCACATGTTCCAGAGTTGGTACAACAACTTCTGGAAGCTGCTGAAGGACGCCGGCGCGGGCCCCGCCGACGGCTTCCAGGGCTTCGAAGAGTTCACATCGGTCTACCAGGCGAGGAGACCGGGCGCGGGGCAGGAGGTCGCGTTCGCGAAGCTCACGAGCCCCTATTCGGCGGCGACGATGACCGAGAACATGTTCTCCGGCATCGCCCCCCCGGCCGACATGTTCATCTTCGGCTACGCGAGCCTCGACCTCCAGGCCGAGTACCTGAACCCGACGGCGCGACTGCAGAACCTGAGCCTGTCGGGCTATCTGCAGACCAGGCCGTACATGACGCTCGCTGCGCTCAGCGCCTACGAAGCCTTCGTCCTCCGCGTCTGGGGGGTTCCCGCCTACCTGATCTCGGCGCTCGACTGCCGTACCTACGGCCAGTACTGCTACGCGGCGGCGGAGCAGCCCGGCCGACTCAGCAAGGGACCGGCCGCCGACACGGTCATCGAACCGATCAAAAAAGCCCTCGAAGCAACCAACAACGTGTCCTTCCAGGGAAAGACGACCGTTTACAAAGTCACGCTGAAAGAAGTGAGCAGCGGCGTCTACAGCGCCGAATCCATCTCGATCAAGCCGACGGGCGCCCCGAACAGCCAGGGCCAGGAGGTCCCCGTCGAGAACCTCGTCCTGGCGGTCCCTCCGGAGACGCTCTCGCGCCTGGTGCGCGAGGGCAAGCCGAGCGAACGCATCGTCGATGCGCTCCCCGGCCTGGCCGAGCTGGCGCGGCTGAGCTCGCAGCGGATCCCGGTGCTGAGCCTGTGCCTGGACAAACACCTCGCGGACATCCCGAAGGAGCCCGTCGCGCTCTATGGCTCGAAGCTCAACCTCGCCTTCACCGACATCTCCCAGCTGTGGAGTGCCGCCGCGGCGACCTACGCGAGCGAGACCGTCCTCGCCCTCTCCTGCTCGGAACCATTCCGTCTCGCCGGGCCGGACAGCGAGGACGCGTTTGCGATGGTCAGCGAACTCGCGGAGTATCTCCCGTTCGAGCCGGGCGACTACTGGGAAGACCCGGCCGCCGAAATCAACTGGACACTCACCCATTACGACGCCAACGCCGACTCGAGGCTCACATTGAACACGGTCGGCACCGACAGCTGGAGGCCGCCGGCCGGGTCAGAGCAGGTCCCCAACCTCTTCCTCGCCGGAGACTTCTGCCGGCACGATTTCGGCATCACCACCGTCGAGGCCGCGGTGGCGACCGGGCTGGCGGCCGCCAACGGCGTGATCGCCCACGCCAACGCCGGCGACCCCGAGCCGATCATTCCCGCCGAAAAACTCCCCGCCGGGATGTTCGTCGGCATGCGCTATGCATGGATGGCAGCCGCCTACGCGGCGATGGGATGGTCCTCGATCAGCAACTCCGCCAACGGCCCCGGCGGACCCCTCGGCGACCCCAACTGGAACCCCGACGAACCGCTCCCCAACGAACCGATGCTCGTGATCGGCAAGACATCCACGATCCACTACCTGCTCACCCCCAACCTCCCCCCGCGGGTCCGCGAGGACGTCGCGGACGAGAAGATCTAGCCCTCCTCAGCTCAGAAGGCGCTCTCTGCGGCGGCAGCGTCCGCCTCGGGCTCGCTCCCCCGACTGCTGAATTCCCTCAGGTCGCTGATGCCGCGATCGAGTTCCTTGTGGACGACGTTGGATGACTCTTCCATCAGGCTGAGCACTTCCTGGCTGAGCTCCGTTGCGGCCTCGGCCTGGTCGCGGCCGGGTTCGATCGCGTCGAACCACAGGTTCATCAGGCGCGGCGCCCCCTCGTACCAGGCGGTGGCGTTGGCGACGCCCGCGCGGTAGGCCGTCGCCGCCCCCATCACAGGGGCGAGCGCGAGCAGCCGGTAGAGCCCGGGACCCGGGGGGGCCGGCCTGCTCGGGGGAACCACTTTGCCCGGGGTGTCAGGCTTGCCCGGGGTGGCGGCTTCGCTCATATCCCTAGCGTAGCTCAGCCGCAGCTCCACCTCACCGTCCTGGGGCCAATATGCTTGACGCAAGCGACGAATCAGGGGGCTGGCGGAAGATGCGGTGCGGGCGCTGTGGCCTTGAGAGCCCTCCCGGGATGCGGTTCTGCGGCCGTTGCGGCGCGCCGATCGGGGGACCGCTCGCGATGGGCGCGATCGACGACGAGGGAGCCGACGCCCAGCGCCGCCACCTCACCGTCCTGTTCTCGGACCTCGTCGACTCCACGGCGCTGGCCGAGCGATTGGATTCCGAGGACTTCCGAGACGCGCTGAGCGGCTACCACGGCCTCTGCACACGCGCCGTCGAACGCTTCGAGGGCTACATCGCTCAGTATCAGGGCGACGGCGTGATCGCCTACTTCGGCTACCCCCGCGCGCACGAGGACGACGCCCGTCGCGGCGTGCACGCCGCGCTCGAGATCCTCAGCCAGATCACGAAGCTCAACCAGCAGATCGGGGAGCTCGTCGGCGCCCCCCTGGAGGTGCGCATCGGGCTGCACACCGGCGTGGCCGTGACGGGTGAGATGGGCAGCGGGGAGTCGCGCGAACGCCACGCCGCCGTCGGCGAGGTGCTGCACGTCGCCGCGCGCGTTCAGACCCTTGCGCGGCCCGGGACGGTCGTCGTCACGGACGCGACCCTCGCGCTGATCGGTGATCACGTCGACGTCGAGACCCTCGGCGAGCGCGAGATCAAGGGCATCTCCCACGCGATGGCGCTGCACGAGATCCGGCCTCGCTCGCACGCCCGCGCCGTCGCCGCACCCGCAGAGCTCGTCAGCCGGCTCGCGCCGCTCGTCGACCGCGTCGGAGAGCGAGGACGCCTGCTGGCTGCATGGGAGCAGGCCACCCGCGGCGAGGGCATCACCGTGCACATCTCCGGCGACGCCGGCATCGGCAAGAGCCGCCTCGTGGAGGAGCTCCGCGCGCAGGTCCGCGACGAGGTCCGGGGAGAGCGCCTGATCCGCTGCTCGCCCCACCACACGAGCACGCCTCTCTATCCCGTGCTGCAGCTGTTGGAGCAACTGATCGACCTCGATCGCGGGGAGACGGGAGCCGAGCAGGCCGAGAGGCTCGAGCGCTGGCTGACCTCGGCGATGCCCGAGGCGGGCGAGGAGGAGACGGCGCTACTCGCCGACCTGCTCTCGATCGTGACGGAAGGGGAGAGCGAGCAGGCGCTGCCCCCCCGCGAGGCCCGCAACGCCATGCTCCAGCTGCTGGAGCGAGTGCTCGTCGGGGACCCCGCGACCCATCCCCTGCTGTTCATCGTCGAGGACCTCCACTGGGCGGACCCGACGACGATCGAGCTGCTCGAGCGGATCGTACCCGGCCTGCCCTCGCTCGGCGTGGCCGCCCTGTTCACGTTCCGCCGCGACTTCGAGCCTTCGTGGGCGCGCTGGGTGCGGGTCAGCGAGCTCGACCTCGGCCCCCTCGGCGGCGAGGACGTCAGGGAGATGGTCGCGAGCAGGGGCGCCCAGCTCGACGGGACAGCCCTCCGTCGCGTCGAGCAGGCGGCCGAGGGCGTGCCGCTGTTCGTGGAGGAGATGGTCAAGCTGCTCGCCGAGGAGCCCCCCGGCGGTGGGCAGGCGGGGGTGGTACCGGCAACGCTCCAGGGGCTGATGGCCGAGCGACTCGATCGTCTCCCCCAGCTGGCGGGTGTGATCGACACCGCGGCGGTGCTGGGGAGGGAGTTCGAGGGCGAGGTCCTCGCCGAGCTGAGCACGCTGGGGCGCAGAGACTTCCGCTCGGCCGTGGCGCAGCTCACCGCCCAGGACGTGCTGAAGCCCGTGGAGGGCTCCCGCTTCCGCCTCGAGTTCCGCCACGCCCTCCTCCAGGAGGCCGCCTACGGCAGGGTGCTCCACCGGCGGCGCCGTCTCCTCCACGGACAGGTGGCCGAGCTCCTGGCCTCGCGCGCCGCGCCCGCGTGGGAGGCGCAGCCCGAGGTGATCGCCCACCACTGGTCGTCGGCCGCGCAGCCGGAGAAGGCGGGCGGATACTGGGAGGCGGCTGGCCGTCGCGCGCTCGAGCGTGCCGCGTTCCTGGAGGCTGCCGAGCACTTCCGCCGCGCCGTGGACGCTCTCGATGAGACGGACCCGCCCCCGGCCGCCGACCTCGAGCGCGGTGAGCTGCTCACGCATTGGGGAGCGGCGCTCCAGGCGGGTCGCACGCCGGCCGCCGACGTCGGGAACATCTACTCGCGCGCGCGCGAGGCATACGTGCGCGCGGAGCGATCCGGGCGGCTCGTCCCCGTCATGCGCGGCCAGTTCCTCTTCTACAGCGCGCGGGCCCAGTACGGAGAGGCGCACGATGTGGCCAGGGAGATGCTCGCCCTCGGCCAGAGTCAAGGGCGAGGGGCGGTGATCGCCGAGGGTCACTTCTATGCGGGCTTCGCCCATCTCCTCCGCGGTGAGCTCGGTCACGCTCGAAGGGAGCTGGAAGACTCGATCGCCTCCTACGAGCCGCCCGACAGGGAGGCCCACATCCACCAGGCCCACCCCGACACGGGGGTGGGCGCGAGAGCCTATCTCTCGACGCTTCTCTTCCACGTCGGCGCCACAGAGGAGGCGCTCGCGATGAGCGAGGAGAGCGTCGCCCTCGCGGCCGCGGCCGGGGGGACGGTGACGCTCGCCCTGAGCTGGGGGATGCGCTGCGCGCTGCTCCTCGTCGCCGGCAGGGGCCGCGATTTCATGGACTCGCTCGAGAGCACGCGGCGCTTCTGCGTCGAGCGGAACATCGGCTACTGGAGCGGCGTCTGCTCGATGTGGTCGGCCTGGGCGGAGGCCCTCGACGGAGACCTCGGGGCCCACCTGCTGCTGCGGAAGCAGTTCGCCAACTATCGCGACTCCGGCGGCCGGGTGGGCATCCCCCACTTCGCGGCGCTGCTCGCCGAGGGCGAGCTGGCGGCGGGAGAGAAGGCGAGGGCGCTCGCGACCGTGCGCTCCGCCCAGGAGCACATCGACTCGACGGGCGAACGCTTCTACGAACCGGAACTTCAGCGGCTGACGGGCCACGTGCTGATGGCGAGCCCGGACCCCGACCCGGCCGCCGCTGGAGTCGCCCTCCAACGCGCCGTGAGTGCGGCAAGCGCGCAGGGCGCAAAGCTGCTCGAGCTCCGCTCCGCGATCGCGCTCACCCGCCACCAGCGGTGGGTCGGCGATCGCGACGCCGCGAGCGCGACGGTTTCCTCGCTCGTCGACTGGTTCGGCGAGGGCTCGACGGTGCCCGACGTCGCCCGCGGGCGCGCGCTGCTGGAGGTGGCTCGGGAGGACGCCGCGGGCGCAACAGGCCTCCAGGCCGGCTAGCCGCGCGGGACTCAGCGGCGGGAGAGCTGCCGCACCTCCTGCGACGAGCCCCGTCAGGGGCTCGGGGTCGCGGGCGCAGCGGACGGCCTCCTCGCAGGCCTCCGCGGCGATGCCGTCGAGCACCGTCTCAGCCGTCTCGAGCTGCGCCCGGTAGGCCTCAGCGAGGGCCAGCAGGCGAGCGGGATCATCGTCATCGAGGAGGAACAGCCCTCGCACGCTCGGGTCGCGGATCGCCAGCGCGGCCGGCAGCGTGAGGATGCCATCGCGGATGTCCTCCTCGCCGCCCCCGCCGAGCGCCTCCAGGCCGCGCTGGTCGCCCACGTCGTCGCAGCCGTGGTAGAGGATGCCGACGAGGCGGCCGTACCGGCGCAGAGCCTGCGAGCGCCCGCCGAGCACGGCGCAGATCTCGAACATCGAGCCGGTGTCCTCGCCCGCGATCCGCCGCCAGTCCTCGGTGCCGAGCGGCTGACGGCGCAGGCGCCATTGGAGACACTCCGCGGCGGCCAGCCTCCGCAGCAGCTCGGCCAGATGGCGCGTCGCGAACGCATCTCCGGCGACGAGGTCGAAGGCGTCGGCGACGAGGTATCCGGATGCCATCAGCGCGTGCAGCCGGCCGAAGCCCGCCTGCAGCGTCGGGACGCCGCGGCGCAGCTCTGATCCGTCGAGCACGTCGTCGACGACGAGCGACATGTTGTGCATCAGCTCGATCACGAAGGCGAGCTCGACGGACTCCGCCGACGGCTCCTCGCCGAGCGCCCGCTGGCAGGCGAAGAGGGTCAGCGGCCGGAACGACTTCGGCCGCCCCGCGAAGGCCGTCGAGAGGGACTCGCGCAGCTCGGGGTCCACGCTCGCAAGCCACGCCGCCACGCGCGCCCGCAGCAGCGAGATCTCCTCACCGGCGCCCAGGGCCGCGATCGGGTCGTCGTGGACCGGCGGGGGCTCGCGCTCACGGCTTCGCCCGATGGCGCCGCGGCTTGGGGTCCTCGCCGGCCTCATCCTCGTTGCGGGTGAAGGTGTCGAGGTCCTCGACGCCGCGATGGAGCTCGTGGAGGACCACCTCCGCGGAGTCGCGCGCGACCGCGATCAGCTCTTCGCGCAGGAGGCTCCTCCCGGCCGTGGTCTCGCTGCCCTCGTCCTCCCCCAGCTCGGCGGCGAGCTTCACCAGCGGGGGCACCCGCCTGCTCCACAGCTCCATGCAGCCGGCGCCAGCCCTGACGGCGCTCGCTGCCGTCATCACCGCTCCCGTGGCCAGCAGCCGGTATCCATCCTGGTCACTCACGCCGCAGGACCTCCGAGCAGGCCCGCCGCACGCGGATCGACCTGTCCGCGCTGGGCGCTCGCCATCAGCGCGCCCCATTGGCGCTGCATGTCGCGCGTCCAGCTGATGTGCCAGGCGGGGTCGCTGAGCAGCGAGCGAGATAGAGCGCCGGCCCATTCGAGCATGTCGGCCGCAGTGGCCCCGCCCGCGCCTGTGCCCGGTCGCTCGCCGGGCCGGGCGCCGAGGAGTCGCGGCCACGCCATCAGGAGGTCCTCCAGCGAGTGCCTCCACACCTGTCCGATGATGTCGAGGGGGCGGATGTCGATCCCGCCGAAGTAGCTCCCCGAGACGCGGGCGAAGCCGTCGTCCTGCTGCGCGAGCTGACACCCGCGGGCGAGCGCCTTCAGCCACGGGCGCTTGAGGTGGCGGTTGCGGAGCATCACGGCACAGAAGTCCAGGAACACCATCGACGGGTCGAAGTAGGCGTGGAACGCCTGCTCGTACGGTGCGAGCGCCGAGGCGCTGAAGTCGCCCCGCTCCAGCGCCGCCGCGAGCACCGGGGCGGCGAGAAGCGCCGACTCCATCCCGGGAGTTATCCCCTCTCCGGTCATCGGATCGACGAAGCTCCCGGCGTCGCCGACGAGTACCCCGCCGTCGAAGCGGTTGGTGGCGGCGGCGCCGAACGTCCGCACGATCCCGCCGATGGGCCGGGAGACCAGCTCGAGCCTCGTGCACCCCGGATGATGGCGACGGAGGCCGTCCACGAACTGATCGAACAGCGCGGGGAGTCTGGATATCGAAGCGGTCCCGCGCCTCGGAGAGGATCCCCACGCCGAGGTTGACGCGGCCGTCGGATGCCGGGAACATCCACGCGTAGCCCGGGAAGCTGCTCTCGTCGAAGAAGATCTCCGCAGCCGCATCCTCGCCCTCCTCCGCGTTCAGCTGCGCGTAGGCGCGCCGGGCGACGACCGTGCGACGGGCATCGGCGATGGACACGCCCTGGCTCCTGGCGACGATCGAGTTGACACCGTCGGCGCCGACCACGAGGCGCGAACGGTAGGTGACGGCGGCGGAGTCGCACTCGGCGCTGCACTCGACCCCGTCGGAGCCGGCGCGGACGTCGGTGACGGCGGTCTCCTCGTGGACGGTCACCCCCGCCCGTATCGCGGCGTCGAGCATCGCGGCGTCGAGCTGCTCGCGGGGGATCGTGTAGCCGTGAGCGACGAGGTGGTCGCTGTGGCCGTAGAAGGGGATCGGGCCCTCGTAGTGACGCGTCCAGTCGACGTACGTCGCGGTCCGAGTGATCCGCGGCGGCCGCGAGCGCTCCAGCTGCTGCAGGCAGCCCATCGCCGCGAGAACCTCGATCCCGCGCGGATCGACGTAGTCGCCGCAGACCTTCTCGCGCGGGAAGCTCCGGCGCTCGAGCAGGATCACCCGCACGCCCTTGCGGGCGAGGTCCCAGGCGAGGGTGCTGCCGGCGGGCCCGCCGCCGACGACGATCACATCGGCTCTGCGCTGCTCGCCGGGCTTCGCCGGTGCTGCATCCTCGGCCGTGGCGATCGTGGTAGGTGCCACAGCAAAATACTTGCAGGACAGCCTCGCCGACCTCCCGCCGAGGTGGTGCGGCCGTAGCGCCCGCGGCGTCGGTCGGGGCCGAGCCGCAAGTATGATCGGGCCCATGGGCCGCCCGAGACAGGACTAGCGATGGCCCCGATCGTCACCAGCAATGCTGCCATAACCTGCATTCACGGCGGTCAGGTGGTGCTGGTCCCCACTCAGACGCAGGTCACCATCCAGGGTGGGATCGTGATGTGCGAACCCGACCTCGTGGGCGCGCTGATCGTCGGATGTGCGCAGCCGCCGACGCCGAGCACAACCCCCTGCACCGCCGTCGTCTCCACGCTCCCGGGTTCGAGCAGCCCCAGCGTGCTCGTCGGCGGCCGCCCCGTCTACATCGCGGCCCTGTCCGGGATCACCGACGGGGTGCCGCCCGGGGCGATCCTCTGCGTCGATCCCGGACAGACGGTCGTGATGTGAGCCGTGGGCATGAGCGATTCTGGTGACACCAACACATTCGGTCAGCGCACCGTCGGGCGCTACGAGCTGCTCAGCGAGATCGGACGGGGTGGGATGGCGGTCGTCTACCTCGCCCGTCAGCAGGATCTCGACCGCCTCGTCGCGCTCAAGGAGCTGAGCGCGTTCCACGCCGGCTCGCGGGAGTTCGCCGACCGCTTCCTACGTGAGTCCCGCCTCGCCGGCTCGCTCAGTCATCCGAACATCGTCACCGTCCACGAGTACTTCGAGGAGCGCGGCATCCCCCACATCGCGATGGAGTACGTACCGGCCGGCTCGCTGCGACCGCGGTCGGGAAGACTCACACTCCCTCAGCTCGCGGGCGTGTTCGAGGGCATCCTCGCCGGGCTCGCCCACGCTGAGCAGAGCGGCATCGTCCACCGTGACCTGAAGCCCGAGAACATCATGGTGACCGCCGACGGCCGCGTGAAGATTGCCGATTTCGGGATCGCCAAGGCGACCCAGGGCGCGGGCACCGCCGCCTTCATGACCGCGACCGGGATGACCGTCGGGACGCCGACGTACATGGCCCCTGAGCAGGCGATGGCACAGCGGATCGGGCCGTGGACGGACCTGTACTCGGTCGGCGTGATGGCCCACGAGCAGATCGTGGGCAAGCCGCCGTTCATCGACAGCGACGCCCCGATGGTCATTCTGATGCGCCACGTGAACGAGCGGATTCCCTCCGTCTCGGAGCTTCGGCCCCAGGTCGATCCCGAACCTGTCGGAGTGGGTCGACCGGCTGCTCGTCAAGGACCCGGCCGAGCGTACCCAGTCGGCCGTGACGGCGTGGGAAGAGCTCGAGGAGATCGTCCTGGGGCTGCTCGGCCCACGCTGGCGTCGCGAAGCGCGGCTCCCAGAGCAGGGCCCGTTGCCTGACCACCCCAGCCCGCTGACCCCAGCCCCGTTCGCCAGCCAGCAGATGCAGACCCCCGACCCCGCGCCGGCGCCGCCCGTGCCCCAGCCCGCCACCGATCAGGTCTCTGGCTTCATCACCTTCGGAGCCTCCTCCGAGAAGCAGCCCTCGCCGCCGGCCTCGCAGGAGGAGGCTGCCGAGCCGGTGGCCCCGGAGGCCGAGGCCCCCCCGCTCGCGACCCCCCCGCCGCAGCCTGCGTCTCCGGTCTCCCCGCTCCCGTCTGCCGCGGTTGCCGAGGGGGCCTCCCTCGTCGACCAGCCCGCCGCGTCCGAGCAGGCAGCACCACCGGCGGAGGCGACGGGCTTCGTCACCTTCGGGCCCGCCCGCACCGACGCTCCGGCAGAGCCCGAGACGGCTCCGGCGACTGGAGAGCTCGAGCCGGTGCCGGTGACGCCGCCCCCCGAGGCACCCGCGATCATTGCCGCGGCGCACGGCGAACTGACCGCGCCACCCCGCGAAGCCATCCCTGCTCGCCCCGTCGCCGATGACCCGGCGCCCGCCGCGGCGTCGCCGCCCGCGGCGGCCGAAACCCCCCCACGGGCGGCAGGTGTGCGCGCGGAGTCGCAGACCTCAGCGCGGCGAGGCCCGCCCCGCCTCCTGCTCCTGGCCGTGGTCGGCGCGCTCGTGGCTGCCGTCGTTGGCTTCCTGATCACGAGCTCCGGCTCGAAGAAGGCCCACAGCTCGGCCCCTGCCCCCCTCACCGGACTCGCGCAGGCGTCCTCTCTGTCGCTGAAGACCCCCTCCGGGTGGCGCCAGCAACAGTCGATCCCCGCCATCGACGGCGTCACGCTCGAACATGCCCTCGCGGTCCAGGCGTCAACGGGAGCCGAGCTCGTCGTCGCCCCGGTGACCTCCGACGGTGCCACCCTCTTGCCGGCGTCTCTCCTGGCGACGTTGCCCACCCCGCCGACCGGTGAACCGATAAGCCTGCCGCCGTACACCCTGCTCCGCTATCCCGAACTGGGGAGCACGAAAGCGTATGTGTACGCGATCCCCACCACGGCCGGAACGCTGCTCGGGGTGTGCCTGCCACCACCCGCGGGAGGGCAGACCGCGACCGCGGCGCAGTGCGAGCGCATGCTTGCGACGGTGCGCTATGGAAGCGCTGCGGCCGCAACGATCGGCCCGAGCAGCTCCTACGGGCAGGCCGTGTCGACCGCGCTCTCGCAGTTGAACACGACCGGCGCCGCAGCCCACGCCGAGCTGCAGAGCGCGCGCACGCCGGCGGGCCAGGCCGCGGGGGCGGAGCGGCTTGCAGCGGCCTACGAACAGGCGGCGCGAGCGCTGGCCGGCGCGCATCCCGAGCCCGCCGCAGAAGCGGTCAACGGAAAGCTCGCAACCGCGCTCAAGCGCGCCGCGGCGGCCTATGGTGCGATGGCAGCCGCGGCACGCCGCAACGACGGGGGGGCCTACCGAAACGCGCGCTCGCAGGTGAGAGGGTCGATCTCCGCGGTCGAAGCAGCCTTCGGCGAACTGCAGAAGCTCGGCTACAAGCTGGCCTGAGCGCGCCCACGCCCGGCGCGGGCGTCACTGTCCCGAGAGCAGCCGCCGTGCCGTTTCCAGCTGCAGCTGGTAGCGGCCGCGATACTGTTCCGCCGGCCGCTCCACGTCGGCGATCCATTCGCCCCATTTGCTCGGGTCCTCGACAAACGACGGGTTGCTCTTCTTGACCTCGAGCGCCTGGTCGATGAACCATCGGACCTGCAGGGCCGGGTCCCGCGTGAAGCCGGCATAGGGTCCGCTGTCCCAGATCGAGGTGCGCATCTGGAAGTAGCCCACCGAGTCACGGTCCCCGCCCGGGTCGTTGTGGAGGCTCGACTCCACCAGCGCCGCCATCACCGGCAGCTCCCGCGGCAGTCCATGGCGGGCCGCGAGTTCGCCCATCCACCTCGCGATCTCCGGTTTCGGAGCGTTGTCGCCCGGATACGACAGCGGTCCTTCCGCCAGGGGCTCCAGCGCGGCGCCCGCGGTCTGCCCGGCGACTCCCGGCTGCTGGGTCCCGACCACGGGCTCCGTGGCCGCGCCGCCCCCCTGCGGCGTGGACACCGCCGCCTGCGTGCCGTCCGCGACGGGCGAGCCGGCGGAGGGGGGTTGCACCGCCTGCAGGAATTTGACCGTGTTGTGGACGATCGGGGTGCCCTTCGCGCCAAGCGCGTGAAAGACCGCGGTCTGCGGCGCCGGTGGGACGGCGGTCGACGCCGCGGCGGCCTCCACCGCCGCGCCCCCCGGCGGACCCGGAGCCTCCGCCGACGCGGCCGCTGCCTCCGCCGGCGCAACCGTACCGGCTCCCGCCGAAGCCGCAGTGAGCGCGCCTCCGGGGTAACGGGGGCGCACCACCCCGGTCACTTCACCGGGGGAATAGGTGTGTTCCGTGACGTTGTTCGAGTAGTTGCCGGCGATCGTGTGGATCCCCTGCGCATCCACCCCGGTGACGAGCGCCACGTGCTCCGTCCCGCCGAACGTCACGAGGTCGCCTGCACGGACCGCGCTCACCGGCAGGATCCCCTTCTCGAACGGGCCTTCGCCGGATCGGGCGATTTCCAGGATGGCCGCCACCGAGGCCACCGAGTGCGGCACGTGCAGTCCGGCCGCCTCGAGCGCGTGGCCCGCGAAGATCCCGCACCACGGCGCGCCATGGAAGCCGAATTCCGCCTCGAACGGGTTCAGCTTCGGGCCTTCGTTGGGTCCGCTCGACTCGGGCAGCTTTCCGAGCATCGAGTGGGCGTACGCGATCGCTGCCGCCGCCCCTGTCTGCGGCGCGCCGCCCCCCGGCGCCGCCTGAGCGGTGATCGCCTCGGCGACCGCGGGATTCCCGGCCTGGCCCGGTGCGATCGCCTCGGCCGCGGTGGGGCTCCCCCCCTGGCCCGGCGCGATCGCCGGCGCTCCAGCCGGCACGACGTCTGCAGCCGCTGGCGAGGGCGCCTGCTGGTAGTCGGCGTCGGCGAGGAAGCCGAATCGCAGGCTGCCAGCCGAGGCGGGCGTCTGGAAGAACCCCGGCGCGTGCAATCGGCCACGGGCTGTCGATCTCGCTCGGCCGCTGGCCAGGTTCCAGCGCTGCTACTTCAGTCACCAGATCGCGCGCACCGGAGTTTTCCGGTCCGACGGGCTGGCCGTCGACCGAGACGATTTCGATCACCTGCGCGTGCACGGGTTCGGTGCTCGCGCTGACCTCGCCGAGCACGATCTGGTGATTGGCGGCCGCCTCCGCAAGCACCCCGAGGGCGCGCGGATCGATCCCACCCTGGCTGATCAGCGCGCGGACGTCAGCGGGCATCGCCACGTGAGGGTTCTCGAGCACCGCCGACAGCATCGCTGCCGATTGCTCGGGCGATCCCCCAATCGCACCGGCGAGCGATCCTCCCGCTGCCGCCGCAGATCCCGCCGGCGCGCCTTCGGACTGTCTCGACCCCGACCGGCCACCCGGCATGCCCGCCCGCCCCCGCTGCCGACCCCCCCGGGGCGCCTTCGGGCTGCTCGACCCCGACCGGCCAGCCCGCGTGCCCGCTCGCCGCTCCGCCGGCCACGCCCGGAACCTGGCCGGGGGCGACCGTGCTCGCGCTGACCGCCGCCCCAGCCGGAGCCTGGCCGGGCAGCACCGTGCTCGCGGCGTCCTGGGCCTGCACAGCTCCGGGAGCCGCCGCAGAGGACGCGTCCACCGCCGGGGCGGCCGCGGCGTTCCCTGCCGCTCCGCCCGCCGCCTCCGGGTTGCCCGAGACCGGCGCGGCCGCCTGCTCGGCGGCGGCCTGCTGCGTCATCCCCGGCGAGCCGGCCCCAGCGACCTGCCGCTCGACCCCCGCCGGCGAGCCCAGGCTCGAGCGGGCCGAGTGGAGCTGGTGTCTGAGGGCGCTGCTCGGCGCATGCAGCGCTCGCCCGCCGTGCAGGACGCCGTGCTCGATCAGGCCGCTCAGCTCGGCCGCGCCCATCCCCTCGGCCGCGATCGCCATGACCGCACCGGCGAGGCTCGACTTGGACTCCCTGAGCTCGAGCGGCTCCATCGCCTTGCCTCCGCCGCCGAGCTCGTCGGCCAGCGCGTGCAGGCCGAACTGGTGACAGGCGGTGGCGGGGTCGCGCATGAACGCGGCGCGGAACGCGGGGTCCGTGAGCAGCCGCTCGATCAGACTCGCGAGCTCCGCTCCCGGCTGCTCAGCCGAGGACACGGTTGACCTCCGCGGTTCCATGTCGTGCGCGCGTCAGGAGCGGCCGTGCGAGCGTCGCGACGACGGGCAGGAACATCAGGCCCCAGAGCACAGCGAGTATCCCCACGACCACTCCGTGGGGGGCGAGCGCGGTCAGCTCCTTGTAGTAACGGGTCGAGAACACGATCGCAAAGCCGGCGGCCAGGACCGACCACAGCACCGCGAACATCGCGTAGCGGCGCAGAACCGACGACTCCTCCGCCTCGGCGGCGGCCCCCGATAGCTGACGCGCGAACTGCGCGCGCGCACGGGCCCGGAGGCCCGGCTCGCGGAGGACGTCCACGAGGATGTGGTAGCCGTCGCGATCGAGGAACGGGTTGAGGTTGAAAAAGGCGCCGACGTATGCGCCGAAGGCGAGCTGGAAGAACACTTCGCGAACGGCGCCCGCCGGCCACACCGCACAGAGGAAGGAGAACAGCGCGCCGAGAGAGACATCCGAGATCGGTCCGGCGGCGCTGATCACGATCCGGTGCTCCCGCGACTCGAAGTAGCCCTCGCTGGTATCGACGAACGCATAGGGGAATATCAGCAGCAATCGAGCCCCCCTCTCGTCACCCGGCGCCCGTAGTGCGACAGCGCCATGCCGTGCGCCAGCTCGTGTATGGCAACCAGGGCGAAGCGTCCGAGCACGAACACCGCACCACCCAGGAGGAGTCGGTTGGCGACCACGAACGGCGTGCCGTAGCGAGCGCCGACGAGGTAGGCGAAGGCGCCGAACCCCGCGAGCGCCACCAGCGCCAGGAGGGTGGCGCTCAATCCCCCGAAGAGGTACCGGCCCCAGCGCTTGTAGGCGCCCTCGCAGACGTCGCCCACCCAGTCGAAGGTGTGCTCGCGCGGGCGGAGCGTCTTGGCGAGCCCTCCCGTCACCGTCGGCACCGCCGGCGCCGCCTGCACCCCGTCGAGGAGACCACGATCGCCGAGCTCGGCGAGCAGTCGCACGAGCCGCCCGGGACCCGCCGAACCGATCCGCGCGGCTGCGATCGCCAGCAGCTCGTTGACGCTGTGCTGCCCGTCGAGCAGCGCGAACAGCTCCGCGTCGTCGTCGTCCATGCGCATGAATGCCCCGGTCTTTTCGTCGCGGAGGACATGGCGGCGCTCGCCCTCCGCCGCTCCGAGACGCTTCAACGCCCAGCCCGATCGCACGCGAGGATGCAGTCCGTCTTCGAGGCCGCCGCTCGCGGGCGGCGGGCGCAGGCCGAGCTGTGTGGCCGCGACGGGTACTCGCACGGTGGCGCCCGCGCGCGCGGGGTCGTCCGGCGGCGGTGGGCTCGTCTCCTTCGACGCTCAGGTGGGCGTCTCCGAGGCGGATCGCGCTTCCCGGTGCCAGCGGCTGCGGCCGCTCCACCGGGCGGCCATCGAGGGCGGTCCCATACCGAGAATGGGCGTCCTCGAGCATCGGCCGGCCACTCGTCACGGTGATGCGCGCATGCATCCTGGACACCGTCTGGTCGTCGATCCGGATGTCGACGTCCTGCCCACGACCGATCGTGAGCTCGTGGCCGATGGGAACCCGCTCGCCGTCGGGGAGCACGAGCAGCAGCGTCGTCGGGGAGCGCGCCGCTGCCGCACCGGCGCCGAGCTCAGCCACTTGCCCGCTCCGGCTTCCACACCGGGTGCTCGGCCCCGGTCGCGATCGGTGTCTGCGCGAGCGACTTCGGTTCCAGCGTCACCACGCTGCCGAGGGGTTCGCTGCAGGTGCTGTTCGACTGCGTCAGCACCAGGGCCCCCCCGTCCCCGCGCCAGCCCACTTCGCAGGCTGCGACCGGCAGCTGCTTCGCCTTCGCGAGCATGAAGTCTTCTGCACTCGTCAGATACAGCACGACCCGCCCCCCGCGAAGTTGGCGATCGCTGCCAGCTGGGTCCCGTCCGGGGAGATGGCCCGCGCAATACGCCCTCGTTTTCCTGCGCGACGTTCGTCACCACGGCGCCGGTGCCCCAGTCCGCGGCGTGTGTCGAGAACGGGACCGTGCTCTGGAAGCGGACGAGCCCGAAATGAGTGTGCTGCGGGGAGCTGCGAGCCGAACGTCAGGATCGTGCGACCGTCAGGCGACCAGGCCAGCCGATGCCCGATTTCCCACCCTGCTCGGCGGGGTTGTGCATTCGGGCGAGAGCAGCCCCGAGCCGATCGTCGCGAAGCACAGCTGCGACTGCCCGCCCTTGCGTTCGATGTAGGCGATCGCGTGCGACCCGGCCTGGGGTGCGAATGTCGGGTTGCGCACTTCGCTGCCCGGCGGGGTCAGTTCCGACTCGCTCCAGCCCGAGCTGTTCGGTTCGGCGAGATACAGCTGACCGCCGCGGACGAAGGCCAGGTGGGTGCCGTCCGGGCTCCACGTCGCCTCGAGCTCGCCGCCGCTGAACGGCGGTGTGGACTCGACGACCTTGCCGCTCGAGCCGTTGACGATCTCGATCTGGTGGCCGTTGTCCAGGGCGAGTTCGGGCGGTCCCAGGGATACCAGCAGCTTCACCGTCGTGCCCGCCGCCACGCTCGACCCCGCCGCCGGTTCGCTCCCGATGAGCGCGCGCGCGGGCGTGCTGGAGACGCGTTCGCTGAGGACGGGGACGAGGCCGAGCTGCGACAGTCGCGCTGCCGCGACGCTGGCGGTACCGGCGAGCGCGGGGATCTTCGACCTTGCCCTTGCCCCCGGCGGCGTGCGCGGCGGCCGCCGCCGCGGCGGCCGCGGCGGCACTCGCGCCGGTGCTGGCCGCGAGCGTCTTCGCCAGGCCCGAGCTGGTGGCGAGGAACACGGCCACCGGCGTTCCCGCCGGAACGCTCGTCTTCGCCGCGGGAATCTGGCTGGCGATCACGGCGGCGGGGTTGACCGGCTGAGGGGAGATCGCGCCGAGCGTCACGCCCGCCGCCTCCAGCGTCACGTACGCGGCCGCGGGCGTCTCGCCGATGACCTTCGGAACGCTGGCGGCGCCCGAGCCCGCGGCGAGCACGATCGTCACTTCTTCGCCCTTCTTGACGTGGGCGCCGGCCCGCGGGGTCTGCCCGACGATCGCGCCGGGGCGCGCCCCGGCGCGCTCACCTGTTCGGGTTGCTTGGCCGACAGCTTCAGCCCCGCTTTGTTGAGGAGCGTCTCGGCGGCGAAGACGCTCGCGGCGCGCTTGAGGTCGGGGACGGTGGTCTGCTTGGGCAGCAGCAGCAGGAGCAGCACGGCCGCGACGACCGCGATCGGGGCCACGATCGCGAGCCACCAGGGCAGCCACGGACGTTGCCTGTAGGTCGCGGTCTGTGGGGGTGGCGGCTTGTCGGCATCGGGTGACGAGGCAGAGACCTGGACGCGACGTTCAGTGGGGCGACCGAGCCATATCTGCGACGGCGGGAAGACCGTGAACGGGGCCTCGATGCCCTGTCCCGGGTGCAGCGTCACGGTGGGCTCGGCGAAGCGGAAGCGGCACTCGTTGTCGGTGTCGGTCGCCTCGAGGCCGACCTCCGCGGGAGCGTTCGCGCGGTTGTGGACGGTCAGGACGAAGCGCGCCTTCAGCCTCCCCGAGGCGCGGTCGGGGCGCAGGCTGGTCTCGAGCTGGCGGTAGGGCAGGACGTGGAGCGAGCCGCCCGCCCTGGCGACCTCGCCGTCGTAGGCCCGCGATGTAGCAACGACATCGAACGTCCACGGTCGCGACACGGCCTCCGGGGTACGCGGAGGGTGCAGGTGCACCTGCACCTCCTGCTCGAAGTTCTTGCCGCTGCGGAGGGGTGTCAGATAGACGGTCGCCGGCGCCACGGTCCACCAGTGGGGTGGTAGTCCGTCGACCGACACGTCGTAGTTGTCGACGATGCTTCCCTGGTTGCGGACCATCGCCAGCAGCGTCACCCGTTGACCGGGCTGCACCTCGACGCGGATCGGGCCCTCCGCCACGCTGTCCTGCTCCGGCAGTCGTAACAGCAGCGAAGCGACCTCCGGCGGCGCCGACGCCTGCGCCGATTGTTGTCCGCCGTCGGGCACCGAGGCCGGCGGCGGCCCTGCGGCCGGCGTGCTCTGCGCCGGCGCCTCGGTCCTCGCGTGCGAGGGCGCCGACGCGTCGCCGGGCTCACCGGTGCTCGCCGGCGGCGCAGCACCGGCGGCGCCGACCGCCTGGACCGGCCGCGTGAGCTCCCAGCGAAGGTACTCGCCGCACTCGCAGAAATCGCGCGAGTCGGCGTTCTCACGGCCGCAGCTCGGACAGGTCTTCACAAGCGCTTCCGCCCCCCCAGACGCAGACGAGGCGGCTGGTGCTCTCGCGGTGGGCGAGCTCGCCGGCCGAGCCTCCTGCGGCCTGCACCCTGCGCACGGCGGTGCTCGCACATACGAAGAACCTCGCGATCCTCGCTCACACGCGACCCCCCATGCGGTCGCTACGAACCCGAATTGTAAGCGACGACGGGGGATGAGTTGGCGGCCGCGCGGAATCGCCCCCGCGCGAGCTCCGGCGCTGAGGTACGGTTTCAGCCGGCATGGAGTTGCTCCTCGAGGTTCCACTCAGCACCGCGATCGCCGACCTCGACGAGGCGCTCCGCGTGCTGCTGAAGCGAGAGCTCGCCGGACATGGCTTCGACGGCGTCGAGATCGCCTTCGAGAGCCCGTCGAAGGAGTGGTCGGGGAAGCTGACGAGCCCCACCGTCGACCTGTTTCTATACGACCTCCGCGAGGCGACGGAGAGGTCCGAGCGAACCCCCCGGGAACAGCGGGAGAACGGAAAGCCGACGCTCGCCGCTCCGCCGCTCCAGCTCGAGCTCAGCTACACGGTCAGCGCCTGGACGAAGGCGGTCGAGGACGAGCACCGTCTGCTCTCGCAGGTGCTCGCGATCCTCTACACCTATCGCCATCTGCCGCCCGACGTACTCGAGGGGCAGGCGAATGGGGCCTCGCGGCTGCGCGTGGGCGACACCTCGGTGGGGCGTCCGCGCGAGGAGAAGGCCGACTTCTGGACCTCCGTCGGGGGCGAGTACAAGGCATCCATCGACTACGTCGTCCATATCACGATCGAGTCCGGTGCCAGCTCGATCCGGGGCCCCGAGGTTCGCGTCCCGACCGTCCGAACACGGCTGAGCCCGGGGAGCGCGGCGAGCGTGATGGAGCTGCACCACGTAGGCGGAACCGTGCGGGACGGCGAGGGCGACCCGGTCGCCAACGCCTGGGTCGTCGTCCCCGAGTCGGGAAAGTGGACGGCGACCGACGGCGAGGGGCGCTTCGTGCTGCGGCGGCTCGAACCGGGCGTGCAGGGGGTGCTCGTGCGCACCCTCGAAGGGCACGAGATCAAAGCCACGATGTCCGTACCGGGCGAGCCGGTGGACTTGGTCGTGCCGAGCGGGCGCGAGCCCGCGCGAACCCGCAAACGCTGAGCGGACCTGAGCTTGCGTCCGTCGCGAGCTTCTGTGTAGAGTGGCGGCGGGCGGTTGCCCGAGCGGACTCGGATCGCTGGGGGGCTTGGATCTTGCGTGGTGTCATCTGGAGAGACTCGCGTGGCGTACTCGACCTCGGTCGGGCGGCTGCCGGCATCGCCTTCGCGCCCCTGGGCAACCGTCTGCATCGCGAACTCCCCGGTCGCCTTGAATGCTCGTCTGGACAGCTCGGCCGAGGCGCCGCCATCTCCCCACCGACGCTAGACGGAGGATCGAAATGCCCACGTACCTGACACCCGGCGTTTACGTCGAGGAGATCCCATCGGCGAACAAGCCGATCGAGGGGGTCGGCACCGCCGTCGCCGCCTTCATCGGCCTGGCGCCGGGCGGCCCGATCAACAAGCCGATGCGGATCTCGAACTGGACGCAGTTCGCGAGGCTCTACGGCGATCCCACGAACCCCGACAACGGCCCGTTCATGGAGGGTGCATATCTCGCCCACTCGGTGTACGGGTTCTTCCAGAACGGCGGCAACCTCGCCTGGATCGTCCGCGTCGGCAGCGGCGATGGCGATGAGTCGGCGCCGCGGGCCGCGCTTCCCGCGGCGGCGGACAAGAGCATCGAGGCGTTCCGGGCGACGGCGCTGGAGGGCGTGAGCGAGCCCGTCGGCATCACCGTCGAGGAGGACCCGCCCGGCGGCGAGGGGAAAGATGGCGAACCGAGCTACACGATCGTCGTGACGGCCGGCAGCGACCGCGAGGAGTACCCCGGGGTCACGCTCAAGAAGGGCCGCACGTTCGTCGCCACGAAGATCAATGCGAGCTCGCGGCTCGTGCGGATCGAGGACCTCAGCGCCTCCTTGCCCGAGCCGCGCATCGCCACGGGCACGTTCAAGCTGTCGATCCCGGCCGCAGCGCCGCAGGAGGTGTCGGCCGCACAGTTCGAGGGCGACGTCGCAAAGCGCCAGGGGATGGGGAGCCTCGCCCCGCTGGACGAGGTGACGATGATCGTGATGCCGGACATCATGACCCTCAACGGCGATGGCAAGCAGCTGCTCGACCTCCAGGGGAAGCTGATCGCCCACTGCGAGAACGCGGGCGCGACGATGGCGATCCTCGACGCCCCCGCGGGCCTGCTGCCCCAGGACGTGCTCGAGTGGCGGATGAACACCGCCGGCTACGATTCCAAGCTCGCGGCCCTCTACTACCCCTGGATCGAGGTGATGGACCCGATCACCCGGCGGCCGCTGATGGTGCCACCGTCCGGGCACGTGGCGGGCATCTGGTCGCGCGTGGACGGCACGCGCGGAGTTCACAAGGCGCCGGCGAACGAGGTGATCCTCGGCGGCAACGGTCTCGGCTTTCAGATCTCGCAGGCCGAGCAGGGGCAGCTCAACCGCTCGGGCATCAACTGCATCCGCTCCTTCCCCGGCCGCGGCGTGAGGGTCTGGGGGGCGCGCACGCTCTCGAGCGATCCGGAATGGCGCTACGTCAACGTCCGGCGTGTGTTCAACTACGTCTCCGAGTCGATCATCCAGGGGACGCAGTGGGCCGTCTTCGAGCCCAACGACGAGCGCCTGTGGACGTCGCTGACGATTTCGATCTCGAACTTCCTCATGCGTGTGTGGCGCAACGGTGCCCTGTTCGGGACGAGCCCGACCGATGCCTTCTTCGTCAAGTGCGACAGCGAGACCAACCCGCCGGACGTGATCGAGGCGGGCCAGGTGGTCTGCGAAATCGGGATCGCTCCCGTCAAGCCGGCCGAGTTCGTGATCTTCCGCCTGAGCCAGTACACCGGGGGCGGGGGCGCCGAAGTGAGTGCGGAATAGGCCGACTACTTGATCAACTTGCGATGAAAGGGGACGACCATGTCCACTCCGGAAGTCTTCACCAATTGCTACATCACCTTGGAAATCAGTGAAATCACCCAGGGCGAAATGGGGCAGATGCTGTTCAGCAGCTTCACCCCACCATCGTGGTCGACGGAAGCGTCCAAGCACAAGTACTACGGCGGCAAAGGCACGACGGAGGTCCTTCACGGAGGGGCTCGCGTCGAAAACTGGGGGCCCGCCGAGCTGGGACGAGGCGTGGAAACCCAGCACCTGCTCTACAAGTGGGTGGAACAGATCAAAGAAAAGGGCCCCGCGGCCGCGAAGAAGGACGTCAAGATCACCGTCGAAGCGCCGGGGGCCGAAGGAAGCCCCACGCCGATCTGCCAGTGGAACGGGATCGGCGCGATCATCACGAACTTCTCACACGCCGCGTCCAACGCGTCGAGCAACGAGATCATGACCGAGAGCGTGACCTTGGACGCCGAGAAGTGGGAACTCTTGGATGGCACCGGCGGCAAAATCCAGTAAGGGGGCGTCGAGGTGAGCGCGCCCACTGGCGAGACGACCATGCAGACCGAGATCGCCTTCACGCTTCCCCGCGGCTACCTCGGCTCGGACGGCACCGTCCATCGGGACGGGGTCATGCGACTGGCGACGGCACGCGACGAGATCGAGCCGCTGCGCTCGCCGCGGGTCAAGGAGAACCAGGCGTACCTGAGCGTCCTTCTCCTCGCTCGGGCAGTCACCCGCATCGGCGAGACCACAGACGTGACCCCGGAGCTGATCGAAGGCCTGTTCGCGGCCGACTTCGACCACTTGCAGCGGCTCTACGAGCGGCTCAACAGCGACGGCGCGGCCGCCGGTCTGGTCACATGCCCGTCCTGCGGTGACAGGTTCGAGGTCGACCTGACCGAGATCGAGGATGGCCGCCTGGGAAAATGAGTGGGCCGTCTCCAGATGAGCTGTTCGCGGAGACGGCCCGACTCGCCTATCACCTCAAGTGGTCGCTCGACTCGATCCTGGACCTCGAGCACCGTGATCGCAGACGCCTGCTCGCGCACGCCGACGAGCTCGCGGCCGGCGAGGGCTGACGTATGGACGATGTGAGCGCCGGCGATCGCACCGGCCCACCCGGCCGGCTGGGTGCGCTGCTCGAGATGACCAACCGCCGGGCGATGCGCTCACGCGCTCGCCCTGCGCGGCTGGCTGCCGCCGTCGCACGCACACACGAGCCCGTGGCGCTGTTGCGCGCAGCCCGACTTGCCTCGCCGAGGGTGGCGGTTCCCGCGCTGCGCCCTGCGGACCAGCCACTCCAGCCCACGGCGGCGCCCGTCGAGCCCGTGGGCGCGGGCGCGCGTCCGGCCTGGTGGACTGGTCTGAGCGAGCGGTTCGGCGTGAGCGAGTGGGGGATGGAGCAGCTCTTCGGGGAGGTGCCGCAGACGGGCGCGGCGGCGGCCTTGCCTCCCTCGGCGGCGACGATCGAGCCGCCGTCCACGGCGGGGAGCCCGCGGACGGGGGGGGTCGGAACGCAGGATGCATCCGCCCCGGCGCGCAGGAGCGGAGGCCCACCGCGCACGGCGCGGATACTCGAGGGCGCGGCCGGCTCCCGGCCGGCGGGGAGCGCGCCGTCCGCCCAACTCCGGTTCGCTCGAACCCGGCCGAGCGATGCGGGCGTCGGCGGTCCCGCCGCGGACACGCCACGCGCGGCCGACCCCGCGCCCGAGGCGCCACGGGCGCCCGACGAGCCGCTCGAGGCCCGGGACCCATCTCCTGCGGAGGCACCGAGCCCACGAGCGACCCCGCCGGTGGAAGGCGGGTCGCAGCCGGCGAGCGGATCCGCGCCAGTGACGGTTGCCCGCGTCGAGCTCGGCCGCGCTCCGCCCGAGCCGGCGCGCCCACGCCCGGCGCCGCAACGCCTTACGATCGCCCGACCCGCAGGAGATCGGGAGGGGTCAGCCGGCGGTGACGGCGAAGGCGCGCGCGCGATCCCCGAGGTTCGGCAGGTTCCCCCGCCCGCGGCGCAGCCGGCGGCGACCGCGGGCCCAGGGTCCCAACGGGCCGCGGGAGCGGACGAAGTCGCAGGCACGCGCGGCGGCGTGCTCGCACGAGCCCTCGCGGGGCTGCGCCGCCGCCGGCCCGACCCGGCCCGCGCGCAGGCTCGGCGCACGCCGGCTGGAGAAACGGGAGCCCCGATTCCCGGCCCGGCAGCCGCGAGGCCCGCCGCCGCGGAGGCGCCCGCGACCCGACGACCGGCGCCAAGCACAGCGGAGACCAACGACCCACGCCCGGTGGTGTCGCTCGCGAGCGAGACCACCCCGACGGAGATCGTCCGCGCGATCGCCCCCGCCGGGTCGCTCCAGCGAGCGGCACCCGCCAGCCCCCCTGATCCAAACGCGACGGCCCAACCGGGGCCGGAGGACGGGCCGGTTCGGCCCGCCACGTCGGAGGGGGCGGCGCGGCTCCCCAGCCGCGCCACCCACCAATCGCCTGCACCCCGACAACGCGCACCGACCGCGACCGACACCCCCCACCCACGGCCGGTTGTGTCGCTCGCCGGCGAGACCCGCAGGGCGCGGACCGTCGGCACCCCCGGGGGGGCACCCGATCGCACGCCCTCGGCAGCGGGCGGGGTGGGACGCCCACGCGGGGGCGTGATCGCACGGGCAATAGGGGCGCTGCGCGCTCGCCGCGGCGAGCCGGCGGGCGCACGTGCTCACCGTGTCGCCGAGGGCGGGGGAGCCCCGCTCTCCCGCCCAGCCGCGGTGATCGACGCCCCCCCAGAGCCGGCCGCGCCCGCACGGCCGTCGCCGGCCACGCCAGAGACCGCCCAGCGACGGCCGCTGGTGTCCGTCGCGCGCCCGACGACGGGGCCGGGCCGGGCCGGGCCGGCGCCGGCGACGTTGCCGACACGGCCTCTTGCGCGTGACCTCCCCGTTCGGGGGGGCGGCCGGACGGGCATCGCCCCGCCCGGCACCGCAACGCCGCCTCGCCGCCCCGAGCCGATGACGCCTGTGCCCACCCCCCGCCGGCCGTCGCCCCGCCGCGAGGACGCCGGGCGCTCGAGATTCGCGGCCGGCCCGCCCGCGCGCGCGGCGGGAACGACGCTCGCCCGTGCGACGAGCACGGCGCCTGAGCAGACCGGCGCCTCAGGATCGCCGGGTGCAGCGGGCACGGGCGCGGCGGGCACGGGAAGCTACAAGGTGGCGGGCGGGGAGGACAGCTCGAGCGCCTCCTACGTCGAGGTCCTCCGCCGCGTGCGTGAGGAGCGCGAACAGCTGGGCCAACTGATCACGCACCCCTTCTAGCGATGGCGACGCCAACCCTGATCGAATACTTCCTGCTGGACGTGCCGAACGTCAGCCAGAGCAGCTCGTTCGCGGGTGCCTTCAGGAGCCTGTCGGGCCTCGACGTCTCCTACGAGGTGCTCGAGTACAGAGAGGGCGGGAACAACGAATTCGTCCATCACCTCCCTGGCAGGGTTCATTACCCGAACCTCGTCCTCTCGTGGGGACTGACGAACAGCGATCTGCTGCAGAAATGGTTCTTCCAGACACGCGAACAGGCGCAGCTCCAGCAGGTGACGGTGTCGCTCGCGATCAGGGAAGGAGCCAGCGTGGCGGAACCGAGGAAGTGGACGTTCGCAGACGCCTTCCCGGTGCGATGGTCGGGGCCGAGCTTCGAGGCGGGTAGCGAAGGCTGGGGCGAGACGCTCGAGATCGCGCATTCCGGATTGAAGCTGGTCTGAGATGCCACTGCCACAGGGATTCCAGCGCGCCAAGCTGCAGGTCGAGGGGGGGGACACGATCGAATGTGCATTCAACCCCGAGAGCTACACCGTCTCGAAGTCGAACGTCTGGAGCTACAAGCCCACCCAGGGCAAGGATCTGCCCGACCCGGAGTTCGGCGGCGGGCTGCCGATGATCTATCGCCTCTCCCTGCTGCTCGACACATCCCTGGGCGAAGTCGGCAAGAGCGTCAAGGACCAGGCCAATGCCCTCATGCAGGCCATGCACGGCAGCGGGAGCGCCCCCAAGTTCATCACCTTCAGCTGGGGCTCGGTCAGCCTTCCGAAGGCGGCGCCGATGTCGATCTCGATCAACTACGCGTTGTTTCATCCCAACGGCGAGCCGATGCGGGCGTTCGTCGAGCTGGAGCTCGGTCAGGCCGAACAGCTGACCCCGACCGGCAAGGCGCAGAACCCGACGACACGTGGCGTCGCGGGACTGGGCGCCCACACCGTCCGTGACGGCGACTCGCTGCCGTCGGTGGCATTCGAGGCGTACGGCGACCCGACCCGCTGGCGCGTTCTTGCCGAGGCGAACGCCGTCGACGACCCATTGCGGCTGCAGCGCGGCTCGATGCTCGCGATCCCGCGGATCGACACATGAGTGCCATCGACAGCGAGCGCCATGTTGCTCTCTACACGATCCTCGTCGACGGCGCCGAAATCGACCCGCAGCTGTCCGCCCGCGTGCACGAGGTTCGCGTGATGAGCTACCTCAGGCTACCCGACGTCTGCACGCTCACCGCGTCGTTCCCAAAGGGCGAGGAGGGTCGCCCAGAGCCGATCGACGAACACCCCTTCGACGTCGGCAAGCCGCTCGAGATTCGCCTCGGCGCACGCGATCAGCTGACGACGACGAGCCTCTTCAAGGGCGACATAGTGACGCTGGAGCCACACTTCTCGGGTGGGAGCGTCGAGCTGCTCGTGCGCGGTTTCGACCGCTCGCATGTGCTCAGCCGGTCGCGCAAGGTGCGCACCTTCCAGAACCAGACCTCGAGCGACATCGTCGAAAAGATCGTCGCCGAAGCCGGACTTCAGGTCGACTGCGAATCCAGCGGCGAACCGCACGAGTTCATGCAGCAGGACAACGAGACGGACTGGGACTTCATCTGGCGTCTCGCCGAACGAGTCGGCTTCGAGTTCGTCGTCGAGCAGGGCGTGGCGAAGTTCCGTAAGCCCGGCCAGGGCGAAGCGATCGAACTCGAGTGGCCGACCGCGCTGCACTCGTTCAGCCCGCGCCTCAGCGCGGTCCAGCAGGTCCAGGAGGTGTCCCTGCGCGCACAGGACCCCTCCGCCAACCAGGCGATCGACGTCACCGCCAGCTCACCAGAACAGATCGCGGAGATCGGCGTCCCCCGCAGCCAGGTCGCCGGGGCGTTCGAAGGCGCGAAGATGCATGTCGCGACCGAGCCGGTCAAGAGCGAAGCCGAGGGCAGCGCGCTCGCTCAGGCGCTGCTCGACAAGCTGGCGAACAGCTACATCGCGGCGGAGGGGGCCTGCGACGGCAACCCCGCGGTCCGAGCTGGTGCCACGCTGCGGATATCGGGCGTCGGGCGGCAGTTCAGCGGCACCTATCGCGTGGCCGCGGCGACGCACATGCTCTCGGGCGGGGGCACATATGAGACGCGGTTCCTCAACAGCCCCTCGCATACGCTGCTGGGCGCCGTCTCGGGAGACGCGAGTGGCTCACCGAGCTTCGGCTCACAGCTCGTCCTCGGCATCGTCACCAACAACAGCGACCCGAACGCGCTCGGTCGCGTGCGGGTACGTTACCCGGCGCTGGGGCAGGACACGGAGGGGATATGGGCGCGCGTCGCGACCGCGAGCGCCGGCGAAGAACGCGGCCTGCTGATGCTCCCGCTCGTGGGAGACGAGGTGCTGATCGGCTTCGAGCACGACGATACGACCAGGCCCTACGTGCTCGGCTCGTTGTTCAACGGCCAGGCGACGCCGGGCGAACATCTGCTCCACGGCGAAGACGGATCGTTCGCGGTCAGGAGCAGTGCCGCCATCTACGCGGAGTCCCAACAGGACTTCACGATCAAGAGCGGTGCCGGCTGGACGGCGGAAATCGATGGGCAGGCGTCGCTGCAGGCGAAAGAACCGTTCTCGCTGGAAGGGCAGAGCGTCACGATCACCGGCCAGGCGGAGGTCACCCTCGAAGGCTCGGCCACGCTCACGCTGAAGTGCGGGGGCACCGAAATACAGCTCTCGAGCGCCGGCGTGCAGATCACCGGCCCGATGATCACAATGGGCTAGGTGGCGATGTCCGATCTCCTCGGCTCCGGACTTGCGTTCCCGCTCGCGGTGGATCATCGCGGCGGGATCGCGCTGGCGCACGGCGAGGACGACGTCGAGCAGGCGATCACGATCATCCTCGGGACCGCTCCGGGCGAGCGTCCGATGCGGGCCGAGTTCGGCTGTGCGATCCACGATCTCGTGTTCGACACGATCGACGCCGAGCTCGTCGGCAAGATCGACAGCGCCGTTCGCGTCGCCCTCGACCGCTGGGAGCCCCGCATCGAGGTGGAGGAGATCGAGTTCGACCTCTCCCGTATGGCTGACGGCGCGATCGAGATCGACATCGCCTATCGGGTGCGATCCACGAGTAGGAGACACAACCTCGTCTATCCCTTTTACGTGATCCCGGCGGACGAGGGCGAGTGAGCCTCCCGAGCGTCAACCTGGACGACCGCCGCTTCCAAGAGCTGGTCAACGAGGCGCGGACGCGCATCACGCAGACGTGTCCCGAGTGGACAGATCACAACGTGTCCGATCCGGGGATCACCTTGATCGAGCTGTTCGCGTGGATGACGGACATGCTCACCTACCGCCTCAACCGTGTCCCCGACAAGCTGCATGTGGCTCTGCTGGAGCTGCTCGGGATGCAGCTGCACGGGCCGACGACCGCCCGCACCGACGTCCGCTTCAGGCTCGCCTCCGCGCCTGATGAGCCGGTCGCGATTCCGGCGGCGACGACCGAGGTCGGCACGCTGCGGACCGCCACCTCGGAGTCCGAGGTCTTCCAGGTGCGTGAGACCTTCACGATCCGTCCTCAGCAGGCGTCCGTCTACATGGTCGAGCGAGAAGGCCACGTCCAGACGATCGGGATGGCGAATGGCATCGCCAAGCCCCAGGGTCCGGATCGCCTGCCGTTCGGACGCCCACCGCAGGTTGGCGACGCCCTGTATCTCGGCTTTGCCGAGGACATCTCCCGGCTGCTGATCGAGGTGACGATCGACGGATCGATGGCCCGCGGCGCGGGCGTCGATCCGGACGACCCGCCGCTTCGGTGGGAGGCGAGCGGTCCCGGTGGCGAGTGGAAGGAGGTCGAGGTGCTCTCCGACCACACGGGTGGCTTCAACTACGGCGCGGGGACGCTCGAGCTGCAGTGCCCGCCGGACTGCGCGATCGCCCCCGTCGGCGGAGAGAGCCACCGGTGGCTGCGCTGCCGCATCAGCGAGACGACGGCGAGCGGTGCCGTGGGTGCCACCTACAGCCACCCGCCCGAGGTGTACTCGATCAGCGCCGCACCGATCGGCGCGCTCGTGCCGGTGGAGCACGCGGCGCGGGAGAGCGAGGAGTTCCTGGGCGTCAGCGACGGAACGCCCGGCCAGCTCTTCACATTGCGCTTCTCGCCGATGCTGTCCCTCGGCGAGGGCGAGACGCTCGAGCTGAGAGCCCCGGGGTCCGACCGTTGGGAGGAGTGGGTTGCGGTGGAGTCGTTCGCCGAATCGAGCCGCGATGACCCCCACTTCAAGCTCGACGCCAACGGCGGCGAGGTGGAGCTCGGCCCGGCGGTGCGCCAGCCGGACGGCGGCTGGAGACAATATGGCGCGGTGCCGGCCCAGGGTGCCGAGCTGCGCATGAGTGCCTATCGCCACGGGGGAGGCCGGCTCGGGAACGTCACGGCGGGCGCCTTGACCGTGCTGCGCAGCGCGATCCCCGGGATCGCATCGGTGGTGAATCCGAGGGCCGCCCACGGTGGCGTCGACGCGGAGTCGCTGGACTCGGCGCGGCAGCGCGCCGCGATGGAGCTGAGGACGAGATATCGCGCTGTGACGGCGGAGGACTATGAGTTCCTGGTGACGGAGGCCTCCTCGCGGGTGGGGCGCTCGATCTGCATCTCGCCCGCGAAGGCGACGGATCCGATCAGGGTCCATGTCCTTCCACGAGTGGCCCCGGCCGACAGACGGCTCGAGCACGAGGAGCTTGTCCCGGACGAGGAGCTGCTTGGGGAGATCGCCACGTATCTCGATGGGCGGCGGGTGATCGGGACAACGGTGGACGTGCTGCCGGCGCAGCTTCGCGGCGCCTCCGTCGTCGTCAACGTCCAGGCGGAGGCCGGCTCGGACCTGCAACGGGTTGAGGAAGAGGTCCTCCAGGCGCTCTACACCTACATCAACCCGCTCGTCGGCGGCTCTCTCGACGGCCCGGGCGGGGGATGGCCGTTCGGCCGACTGCTGAACCAGGGGGAGCTCTACCAGGTCGTCCACTCCGTCAGCGGCGTGTCACTGGTGACGATCCTGCGTGTCTACGAGACCGACATGCGCACGGGCGAGCGCTCACCCGAGCCCGCGGGCAGCCACCTGCTGCTCGGGCCCGACGAGCTGCTCGCTTCCGGGATGCACATCGTCAAGGCCACGCTCGCTGAGCCGCGATGAGCGAGGGGGCCGAGGAGGACATCTTCGCCGGCGAAGGCACGCGCGAGATCACCGGCTTCGTCACCTACGCCGGCGACGGTTTCGCGGCGGTCCGCCGGGCCCCGGAGGAGGGCACCGATCCGATCCCGACCCCGGCGTCGAATCGTCGCTACCTACGCGATGGCCTCCCGGCGCTCTACCGCGAGCAGGACTTCACGATGCGCTTCCTCGGCGCCCTGGAGAACGTGGTCGATCCGGTGGTGGCGGTGCTCGACGGGCTTCCCGCCCACTTCGACCCCGGCCTCGCCCCCGTGGACATCCTCGCCCTGACGACGGCCTGGCTCGGCCTCAGCCGCAACGAAGCCCAGCCGGCGTCGGAGCTTCGCGTCCTCGTCCAGCGAGCCGCCGACCTCGGCCGGCTCCGCGGAACGCACGCCGGGCTCGAGCTCGCGCTGAAGCTCAACTTCCCCGATCTGCCGTTGCGTATCGAGGACGAGGGCGGCGTGCGCTTCGCCGCCGACGGCGAGCTGCCCGCGGCCAAGGCGCCGTCGTTCGTCGTCTACTGCGATCAGCCGATCGAGACGGACCTCGCGGCCGGCATCTCGCGCGTCATCGACGCGGTCAAGCCGGCCCACGTGATGTTCCGCCTGAGGATCAAAGGGCGCAAACGCGAGCGGCGGGCGGAGGACGGGGAGGACGGGACTCCGGCGGCGCCAGAGGCATGATCGACGGACAGCGACGGGCTTGACCTGCTGAGCGCCCGCGTCTAGCTTTACGGCATCTGAGAACGTTGGGCATCGGGGGGTGTCGGTCGTGAGCGCATACGACGGTGGCGCAGGGATGGTGCGGGCTCAGCTGCGCACGCCGCCGTTGCCGCGCCTGCTGGCGGTCGCGCTCGGGCTGGTGCTGCTGGCGGCCGCGATCCGGGCCGCTGTACCAACCGGCCCGGGCCTGACGACGCGAGGGCCGGCCACGCAGCAAACCGCCCGGCCGAGCCGCTGGCACGACGGGGGGCTCTTGAGCCTTCCGCAGTCGGCGCGCGCGGGGGTCTCGGGGGTGGTCGGCAAGGACGATCCGCGGTACGCGATCCGGGTGTCCGAGGGTGCTCTCACAGGCCGCGGTGCCGCGTCCGGACTGCGCAGCAGCTTCCTGGCCTCGGGGGTGAGCATCGGCACGGGACGGGGACGGGTGGGGCTCGCGCTGCGCGACCTGGGCGACGGCTCACGGTCGGTGCCGCTCGCCGCCGTCGCGCCGATCGCGCACGGCAACGAGGTCAGCTACCGGCGCCCGGGCGTGACCGAGTGGTATCGCAACGGGCCGCTCGGGCTCGAGCAGGGGTTCACGGTCGCCCGACCGATCGCGGGACAGGGCTCGCGACCATTGACGCTCGCCGTCGCGACCTCCGATGACCGGGGTCTCCGCCTCGAGCGCGGCGGCAGCACCGTGGTGTTCTCCGACGCCGGCAGGAGCGAGCTGCTCTATGGCGGGCTGTCGGCCACCGACGCCGACGGGCGCCGCCTGCACAGCTGGCTCACCGTGTCCCCCGGCGGAATCCTTGTGCACGTCGATTCTCGCGGCGCGCGCTATCCACTCCGAATCGATCCCTTCCTGGAACAGGCCCACCTGGAACTCGAATCGGATTTCGAACTCGGGAGCAGCGTCGCGCTGTCGGCGAACGGCAACGTCGCCCTGATCGGCGACAGGTTCGGCGACGAAGGTCACGGTGACGCATGGATCTTCACACGCGAAGGCGAAACCTGGGCCCCCGCGAGGAGCTCGTCGGCACGGCGCACGGCGAAGAGGTCGGCGAAGCCGAATTCGGGGCGGCGGTGGCGCTTTCGGCCGATGGCGAGACCGCTCTGATCGGCGCTCCCGCCGACGGCGAACGCCGCGGTGCGGCGTTCGTGTTCACCCAGAGCGGCGAAGCCTGGGTTCAGCACATACCGAAGCTTACGGGGCTCGCGAGAAAAGAAGAGGCGGGCAACGGCGAATTCGGCGCGGCGGTGGCGCTGTCCGCCAAGGGCGACACCGCGCTGATCGGGGCGCCCCACGACAGCCAGTCGAAATCGATTGTCGGCGCGGCGTTCGTCTTCGCCCGCGCAGGGGAAGCCTGGAGCCAGCAGGGCCCGAAGCTTACCGGCATCGGTCGCGAAGAAGAGGACGGCGGAGGCTCGTTCGGCGCATCGGTGGCACTTTCCGCCGACGGCGGAACGTCCCTGGTCGGAGCGCCCCACGACAACGACAGCCTCGGTGCCGCGTTCGCGTTCAGCCGCAGCGGTGAAGCGTGGAATCAGCAACGCCCGAAGCTCACGGGCGCGGGTCGCGACGAAGAGGTCGGCGAAGGCGAATTCGGGGCGTCGGTAGCGCTCTCGGGGGACGCCGGCACCGCCCTCATCGGAGCGCCCCGGGACAACGGAACCACCGGAGCTGCGTTCGTGTTCACGCAGGCGGGGTCAGAATGGAGTCAACAGGGACCCAAGCTCGCGCCCCAGGCCGAAGGGGCGGCACTGGCTGGGGCCAGCGTTGCGCTGTCCGAAAACGGGAACAAGGCGCTGATCGGCGCCCCCACCGAGGAGTATGAAGACGGCGCTGCATGGATTTACGCGCGTTCGGGCTTCGGCTGGAGCGAGAGCCAACGGCTGGAAGCGCCGACAGTGATCAACCCCGAAGGGGAAGAGGAAGAAATCGTCGAACTCGGCCTTCGCGTGGCGCTCGACGCCGACGGCGAAACAGCGCTCGTGTTCTACCAGGCCGGAGGATACGAACAGGGCGGCGTCGAGGTGCTCGTCAACGGCGGTGCTCCGTCCGCGTTGACCGAGCCGGCCACGGAAGTGACCGAATCGACCGGAACCCTGAACGCCACGTTCGATCCCGGCGGGGATCTGCTGACCGAATGCTGGTTCGAATACGGGACGAGCCAGGCCTACTCCACGACCGTCCCCTGCTCGCCCGAGTCGGGGATTGGGAGCTCGCCGATCCCGGCGTCGAAGACGTTGATCAAACTGGCGCCCAACACCACCTACCACTATCGCGTGTCGGCGTCGAATGCCAAATATGGCGCCAGCCACGGCGCCGATGAGTCCTTCACGACGCCGGCGAGCAGCCACTCGGGGAGGACGAGCAGCCCGTCGATCCCGGCCACAGCACGCGATCGCGGCCTGTCTGTCGAAGCGACCGATGGCATCGGCGAAGTGACGGTCGGTCACTATGGCTCCGACATAGGCGGCCCGCCACTGCCTCGCTCCAGCGGCGACTACGTCGACGTAGAGCTCGGGGCCGGCGCGACGTTCTCCAGCGTGCAGGTCAGCGACTGCGAAGTCGGCAACGCGGCGAGGGCGTGGTGGTACGACCCCACACAGGGCTGGGAGGAAGTCTCCGACCAGGCCTACAGCCCCGGCCCTCCCGCCTGCCTGACCCTGACGATCACCGTCGGCACGAGCCCCTCGCTGGCTCAGCTCGGCGGTACGCGCTTTTCCTATGAACCCAATCCCGCGCCGTCGGCGGCCAGCGCGCCGGCCACGGACGTCGGGCCCTCGGCGGCTGTTCTCAACGGTAGCTTCACCCCGAACGGACCCGTGTTCACCGAATGCCGGTTCGAATACGGGCAGAGCACCTCCTATGGCTCGAGCACCCTGTGCTCCCCCGCATCCGGCGTGGGGACCTCGGCGATCGCGGCCTCGGCCTCCCTGAGCCAGCTCGCATCCGACAGCACGTACCACTACCGCCTCGTCGCCTCCAACGGAGAACTGTCCAGCTACGGCGCCGACGAGACCTTCACGACGTTGAAGGAACCCGAACGCAGTGGGACGCTTCACGAAACCGTCCGCGTGCGCACCGCCACGATCTCCGTATCGACGGACATACGGGGGGCGCTCGTCACCCTCTCGGTGCCCAACCGGTGCGTGCACAACGGTCTCGTCCGAGCGAGCCTCACGCTCAGGATCCCCTCCCACAAGCGCAAGGGGAGCGTCGTCGTGAAGATATACAAGGTCGGGTTCAGAATCGCGGCGATCTCCAGGACAGATCTGCGCAGGCACCTCAGCAACGCGCCCTTCCGACTCAAGGTGCTGATCAGGCGTCCGCTCGCGGATACCCAGTACGTGCTGAGCGCCCGAGCCTTCATCGCGATCACGCACGGCCCGCAACGCACGAAGTCACTGCACGTGACACTCACCACGTGCCCGTAGCAGCGGTCGCGCGCCCCCTCGGCCCATGCAGACAGCCCGGCCGAGGGCCGGGCTGTCCCGATAAATCCGTCTCAGGCGACCCGCGGCGCTGCCGCGGAGGATCGGGCTAGCCGCCGCCGTTGACGACGATCAGGGGTTCACTTTCGTGCGATTCGTGCGTCGCGCTCCCGCCGTCGCCCCCACCGCGGCTCACCGTCCCGGTGTCCGCCGTTCCGGAGCTCGTCGAGGACGTCGTCGATGTGGTCGTCTGTGTCACGATCGGCGAGGTCTGGCTCTGGGCGCCGGCAGTTGACGACTGCTGAGGAGGCGCGGGCGGGCGGCGCAGGGCCGGCAGTGAGGCGTCGAGATGTGGCGCAGCTGCGATCGTCACGGATGCTGCGGAGGAGGTCAGCCGCGGAGCGAGCGACGGCGCGGCCGCCTGAGAGGAGCTCTTCGCCGTCCCCAGGCCAGCGGCGACGCCGACCACGAGGCCCCCCGCCACGATCGCCGCCGCGAGCAGCGATCTGCGCCGTGCCAGCACGCTCGGCTCAATCGAGCGCGGCTGCTCACGCCTGCCGGCCGGCAATGCTCCGGCGAGCTGGAAGCTGCTGGTGGTCGATGACATCTGGAGCCTCCCCGTGCCGGCTTGGTCTGATGCGAAGAGCCTCCCAGACCGTGCCCGGTCGGTGTGTGCGGGGGCGCACAGCCTCAGTATGAGAGTCCTCACAGCCGGCGGAACCGTCTCCCGGCCGCACCGACGCCCACGTGCTTCCCCGGCTCCGCGATCGTTGGAGTACGCTTCGATCGTGGGCATCCGGCTCGGGGGCATCGTTCCGCCGCTCGTGGCGGGGACCGCGGGGCTCGCTGTCGCGCTCGCGGTCATCATCGGTGGCGCGGACAGCCAGGCGCTCACGGGCCAGACGGTGACCCTGGGGAGCACGAACGGCACGCCGAGCGAAAACATCTGTTTGTCGGAAATCAACTGCACCTACGTGCCGTTCTCGGACGTTTCGGATCCCGAACTCCAGATTCCGTTCGATGGCACCGTGACGAGTTTCTCGGTGAACTCGGCAGGCGGCGGCGGGACGGTCGAGCTGCGGATCCTACGGCCGGCCGCCTCGGGCCAGTTCACCGGAGTTGGAACCAGCCCGCCCGAGAAGCTGGAAGGTGGAGCCAACACGTTCGCGGTCTCGATTGCCGTCAAAGCGGGGGACGTGCTCGGGCTCGACAACGAAACGAGCGCGCTGATGTTCGACACCTCGAGCGCTTCCCCCCTCACCGCCTACTACGAGCTCCCCCTCTCTCGCCGAAGGGGCAACCGCGGCGCCCAGCCATACCAGGCCCGGCCTCCGGCTGCTGCTGAGCGCGACCGTCCACGCGGCCGGCACGACGACGACGGGCACGACCACCACGCCCACCGGGCCGCCGCCGTTGTCTGCGCCGTCGAGTGTGGGGCTTCCGGTGCTGTCGGGGACGGCGATCCGGGGGCAGTCGTTGGCTGTATCGCCGGGGGCGTGGGCGAACAGCCCGGGGTCGTTCGCCTACCAGTGGCAGAGCTGCAGCGCGAGCTCCAGCGGCTGCGTGAACATCGTCGGTGCGACCGGGGCCGTGCACGTGCTGACCCGCGCCGATGTCGGTCACCGGCTGCGCGCCGTGGTCACCGCGAGCAACGCCGCGGGGTCCGCTGCCGCCACCTCGGCCACCTCGGCGGTGGTGGGGTCGCGGATCGAAGCGACCGCCTCGTGGACGTTCCTGACGACCCGCAGGTACGCGATCGTGGAATCGCTCGTCGTCCACGGGCTACCGCAGGGCGCCAAGATCGAACTGGCCTGCCACGGCCGCGGGTGCCCGTTCGCCCATGCCCACACCGCCAGCGCCCACACCTGCCACGGGTCCAAGTGCAAGCCCAAACATCCCGTCTTCCACCCTGAAGTCAGCCTCACGAGGTTCTTCAGAGGCCGCCATCTCGCCGTCGACGCGCACTTCTCGATCAGCGTCGTGAAAGCGGCATGGGTCGGCAAGTCCTACCTGTTCACCGTCCGCGCCGGCAAGGTCCAGGAGCGCAACGGCTGCCTGGCACCCGGCTCCAACACGCTCGGCAAGGGCTGCTGAGAAATGACCGAGCCGCAACCGAACCCACGGCCCCGGTCAACGGCGGTGTCCGCTGCGGCGGTGCTCGCCGTGCTCGTCGGCCTCGGCGTCGGCATCGCCATCGGCTCCAGTAGCAAGAGCAGCCCGGGCCGGAGCTCGACCTCCGCATTGGCGCCGACGATCTCGCTCCCCGCCGGGAGCGCCGTCGTCACCGCCGCCCACCTCGACGCCGTCGTCCCCACGCTGCGAGCTCCCGCGCAGACGAAGCATTCCTCCCCGGCCGCCTCCCAGCCGTCCACCCTCAGCGCCACGCCGACACCCACGCCGACGCCTTCGCCGACGCCTTCGCACAGCGAACCGCCGGCAGAACAGGCCCACAAGGAAGAAGGCGGGACGTAGTGACCAGCACCTACCGACACGGATCGCAAGCTCAACGCCAGGGCGTCGGCCCGGGCGCCCCGGCAATCGCGACGGCAGGGGGCTCTACCGAGCGGTTGACACTCCTCGGAGGCTCTCCCGCGGCCCGCCGGGCGCTCGCCGCGATCGCGCTGATCGCCTCTCTCGCGCTGGGGCTGTCCGAGAGCGGGAGCCTGTCGTCCGCCCCTGCACGCGTCCCCGCACCGGCGGCACGCCCCGCCCTGCCGCTCACAGCTCAGGGGACGATCTCGGCGACGCTGGGGGCGAGTGACCCCGCCTACCGAATCCTCGACGCGCACGGCACGCTCCAGGCCGCGAACCCCTCTCAGCATCTCGCGCTGCGCTTCGGGCGCGCCGGCGTGCGGCTACGCGCGGGCGCGACACATCTCACGTTGAGCCCGCAGGCCATCGGCTTCGGGGCCTCGCTGCGAGCGCTCGGAGCCGTCACCCCGCGAGCGAGCGGTAACCGGCTCACCTACGCCTATCCGGGCTTCACGCTCTGGTATGCGAACGGGCCGCTGGGCCTCGAGCAGGGGCTGACCGTCCCACGCGCCCCATCCGGGGACGGGAGCGGGCCGCTCACGCTCGCGCTCTCGCTCTCGGGAGATGCGCGCGCCGCTGCCGGGCCCGGCGGGAGGAGCGTGGCCCTCAGCGACCGGGGAGGACCCACGCTCCGCTACGGCCAGCTCGTGACTGTCGATGCTCGCGGGCGCACACTCCACAGCTGGCTCGGGGTGAGCGGGCGACACATCCTGCTGCACGTCGACGTGCGGGGCGCAAGCTACCCGTTGCGGGTCGACCCGCTTATTCAGCAGGGCGGGAAGCTCAAGGCCACCGGGGAGGAAGCGGCAGGCGAGTTCGGCTACAGCGTCGCGCTGTCGGCCGATGGGAACACGGCGCTGATAGGCGGCGATGAAGAGAACGGCCGCAAGGGCGCCGCCTGGGTTTTCACGCGTTCGGGCTCGATCTGGACCGAGCAGCAGGAACTCACCGGCGGGGAAGAGGACGGGGAGGCCGAGTTCGGCTACAGCGTCGCGCTGTCCGCCGACGGCAAGACGGCGCTCGTCGGCGGACCCGTGGACGACGGGGGGGTGGGCGCGGCGTGGGTGTTCACGCACCCGGGCGCGACCTGGAAACAACAGGGCGGCAAGCTCACCGGCGGTGGGGAAGAGAAGGGGAACGGCGAGTTCGGCCTCAGCGTCGCGCTGTCCGGCGACGGGAAGACGGCACTGGTCGGCGGACCCTCCGACGAAGGGCCGGGTACCGGCGAATTCCGCGTGGGCGCGGTGTGGGTGTTCACGGTCTCGGGATCCACGTGGACGCAGCAGGGCGCCAAGCTGAGGGGCTCGAAAGAGGTGGGCGAAGGCGAATTCGGCCACAGCGTCGCGCTGTCCTCCAACGGCGAAACCGCGCTGATCGCCGGGTGGCGCGACAACACCTACATCGGCGCCGTCTGGGCCTTCACGCGCTCGGGCTCGACGTGGACGCAGCAGGGCGAAAAGCTCGTCGGCAGCGGCAAAAGCGTCGCCGGCGAATTCGGCTCGAGCGTTGCGCTGTCCGCCAGCGGCAACACCGCGTTGATCGGGGGCTGGCTCGACAGCGGCGGCCTCGGAGGCGCCTGGGTGTTCACGCGCTCGGGCTCCACCTGGACTCAGCAGGGCGGCAAACTCACCGGCAGCGACGAGGGCGGGGACGCCCTGTTCGGCGTCTCGGTCGCGCTCTCCGAAGACGGTAACACGGCGTTGATCGGCGGGGACAGAGACGACGGCGACGTCGGCGCTGCCTGGGTGTTCACGCGCTCGGGCTCCACCTGGAGCCAGCAGGGCGGCAAGCTCAGCGCGGCGCAGAGCGACGAGCAGGGAGACGCGGAGTTCGGGGAGAGCGTCGCGCTGTCGGCCAACGCCAAAACAGCGCTGATCGGCGGCCCCGAAGACCACGGCATCGGCGCCGCCTGGGTGTTCGTGAGCGCACCCCCCGACGTCAGCACGGGCGGCGCCTCGAGTGTGGGGACGACCACCGCCGCGCTCAACGCAACCGTCGATCCGCGAGGGCTTCCCAGCGCCGCGTTCTTCGAATACGGCACGACGCCCGCCTACGGCCAGTCGACCGCCGCGCAGAACGTCGGCGGAAGCGAAGGCGCAGGCGGGTTCGCGGCCGCCGTCGGCGGACTCTCGCCGGGAACCACCTACCACTTCCGTGTCGTGGCCCAGAGCTCGGGTGGGACCAGCTTCGGCGCGGACCAGAGCTTCACGACGTTGCCGCCGCCGTTGTCTGCGCCGTCGAGTGTGGGGCTTCCGGTGCTGTCGGGGACGGCGATCCGGGGGCAGTCGTTGGCTGTATCGCCGGGGGCGTGGGCGAACAGCCCGGGGTCGTTCGCCTACCAGTGGCAGAGCTGCAGCGCGAGCTCCAGCGGCTGCGTGAACATCGTCGGTGCGACCGGGGCCGTGCACGTGCTGACCCGCGCCGATGTCGGTCACCGGCTGCGCGCCGTGGTCACCGCGAGCAACGCCGCGGGGTCCGCTGCCGCCACCTCGGCCACCTCGGCGGTGGTGGGGTCGCGGATCGAAGCGACCGCCTCGTGGACGTTCCTGACGACCCGCAGGTACGCGATCGTGGAATCGCTCGTCGTCCACGGGCTACCGCAGGGCGCCAAGATCGAACTGGCCTGCCACGGCCGCGGGTGCCCGTTCGCCCATGCCCACACCGCCAGCGCCCACACCTGCCACGGGTCCAAGTGCAAGCCCAAACATCCCGTCTTCCACCCTGAAGTCAGCCTCACGAGGTTCTTCAGAGGCCGCCATCTCGCCGTCGACGCGCACTTCTCGATCAGCGTCGTGAAAGCGGCATGGGTCGGCAAGTCCTACCTGTTCACCGTCCGCGCCGGCAAGGTCCAGGAGCGCAACGGCTGCCTGGCACCCGGCTCCAACACGCTCGGCAAGGGCTGCTGAGGAATGACCGAGCCAGGCGCGATCACCCGGCGCGGCTCTTGTTGCGCGCTCCAGCCGGGCGTATGCTTGGCGCGATGAGCGGGGTCGGTCACCAGCGGGAGGACGAGCGCGACCCGGACGCCGGCCTCTCCGGAGCGGCCCGTCCGCACGCCCCCTCCGTCAACGCCGCTCAGGGACTGGCATCGACGGTGGGGAACCGGGGCTTCGGGGCACTGCTCGCACGCTCCGGGGACGGGATCATGGCCGACGGCACGGTGCACCCCGACGTCGAGGCCACCATCGCCCGGGCCCAAGGCGGGGGCCAATTGCTCGACGCCGGGGTACGCGAGCGGCTCGCTCCCGAGCTCGGAGATTCGCTGGAGGACGTGCGCGTCCACACCGACCCCGGAGCCGACGCGCTCGCGCGCTCGGTCTCCGCGCGCGCATTCACCACCGGCAGCGACGTCTTCTTCGCCAGCGGCGAGTACCGCCCGGGCTCGCGCGAAGGCGAGCACCTCCTCGCCCATGAGCTCTGCCATGTCGTGCAGCAGCGGGGTGCCACGGACTCGGGCCCGCTGACGGTATCCGAGCCCCATGACGCACTCGAGAGCGAGGCCGAGGCGGTCGCGCGCGAGCTGACCGGCTGAGTCCCAGAGCGACACGATGCGGTTCGAGGACATCGACGCGCAAATACGCGGCGCGGTCGAGAGCGTCGCCGCCTCGGACCCCAACCCAACGGACCCGTTCCGCGGTCTCTACATCTCGGATGACCTCGCGCGGTCGCTCGCACAGGCGACGCCGATCGAGGAGCTCGACGACCGCATCGCCGGGGTTGCAGAGCTGCTGGACCTGGATGCGCTCGAGAGCGACGTGCTCGCGCTGTGCGCTGCGCCTGAGCTGAGCCCGCGCTACGGGAGGCTGCTCGCCTACCTGCATGACGACGTGACCCGCAAGCTGGCGAGCCCGCGGCTCGTGACGCGGCTCCTCGCCAGCGAGCAGCGACCTCGTGACGCGATCCTCGCGTGCTTCGCCCACGACGCCCCACTGCGCCGAGCCGGTGCGATCCGACTGCTCGACGGCGACACCCCGGGCCCGCTGGCCGACCGGATGATCAAGGTGCCCGATCGTCTCGCCGCGCAGATGCTCGGCGCCCGCCTCGACAGGCCCCCCGGCGACGGGCGCCTTCGGCGGCTCGACGTCGACATCAGGATCGCCGACGGCTTCCACGAGAGAGTTGACGAGCTAGAGGCCTTGCTCGCCACCGACAGCGCTCTGCCCGTGCTGGTGGCGGGGCCCGACGCTCCGCTGATGTTGGCGAGCGCCCTCGGGAAGGGACTGCTGCTGCTCGACGTCGGGGCGCTCGCATCGCCGGAGCTGCTCGCCGATGCCACGCTGGCCGCGCGGCTGGAGGGGCGCCAGCTTTGCTTCGATCATCCCTCGGAGATAGCCCCCGGGGATCGGGAGGGACTGACGCGAGCCCTCGCCGCCCGACACGAGCGGCCGCTCCTATGCGCCGCCTCGCGCGAGGCGGCACTGTACTTCGACGGGCAGACGGTGATGGTCGTGGAGACCGCGATGCCCGGATACGCCGAGCGAGCGGAGCTCTGGCGAGCGCTCAGCGGCAGCGAGGAGGTACGCGATGTCGCAGCCAAGTTCCGCCTGTCGGCGACGCAGAATCTCGGTCGCCTGCGAGGTGGCGCGGCTGAGCGCCTCCGCCAGGGGGGCGCCGCGGGAGCAGAACGAGGATCTGCATGCCGGCGCACGCCAGGCCTCGAGCACGCGTCTCGGCGAGCTCGGCCACCCGTGTGCCCGCGGGCTTCACCTGGGAGGACCTCGTGCTCCCGCCCCGGCAGCTCGACCTGCTGAAGTCGATCTCCGCCTACCTGCGGCATCGCGACCTGGTGCTCTCCGAGTGGGGCTACGAGCGCACCGTGGCGCGAACACAGGGGCTGAAGGTGCTGTTCGCGGGAGAGTCCGGAACCGGGAAGACGATGGCGGCGCAGATCCTCGCCCACGGGCTCGGGCTCGAGCTGTTCCGCCTCGACCTGGCCACAGTCGTCTCGAAGTACATCGGGGAGACCGAGAAGAATCTCGACCGCATCTTCGCGGCAGCGGTGGGCTCCAACGCGATCCTCTTCTTCGACGAGGCCGACGCGCTGTTCGGCAAGCGCTCAGAGGTGAGCGACGCCCACGACCGCTACGCCAACATCGAGGTCGCATATCTGCTCCAGAAGATGGAGTCCTACCCGGGTGCCGTCGTGCTCGCGACGAACCTCCGACGGAACATCGACGACGCGTTCCTCCGGCGGCTCGACTTCGTCATCGACTTCCCGTTCCCCGAGCCCGAGGACCGCGTCCGGATCTGGCGGCTGCTGCTACCGCAGACGGCACCGCAGGCCGATGACCTCGACCTCGAGTTCCTCGCCAACCAGTTCAAGCTGTCCGGTGGCGGAATCCGAAACTGCTCGCTCGCGGCAGCCTTCCTGGCGGCGGACGACGGTGGGGTGATCACGATGGATCACCTCGTGCGCGCCGTGGCGATCGAGTACGGCAAGCTCGGACGCCTCACGCTGGAGGCCGACTTCGAGCGGTTTCATGGGGTCATCAACGAGACTGGTCGCCCGGGGCCGGGGTGAGGGCTCGCGCTGCGCCGGCCTCGATGGCGCCCCGTCCGAGCAGGCAACGTCCAGGAGCGCAGCGGCTGTCTGGCGCCCGGCTCGAGCAAGCTCGGCGAGGGCTGCTGAGCTCCAGCCCCATCCGACCGCCCACCCCTCTCGCGGAGGGAGTGGGCGAGCCGGACGGAAGCCGGACGGGAGCGGCCGCTACGCGACGAGCTCCTCCACGACCTCGAAGGATCCATCCAGGAGCACCGTCTGCACGTGCTCTCCGACACGGTCGACCTGGGCCTCGCGGCCGAGCCGATCCTGGGCCGCGCGGAGCTCTTCCAGCGTGCCGTCGAACAGGCCGAAGGAGATCACGACGTCCGGATCCGCCACGTCACGACAGTGATAGATGTGGCTCCATTGACGGAGCGACTCCGCGTTGGCTCTCGTCGGCTCCCACGCGGCCCGGAACTGCTCGAAGGACCCCGCCTTCAGCCTGCGGGCGGTAAGCGTGCAGATCATGCTCTCTCCTCTGCCGTTATGGGACGCGTCACGGACGAGCCTCGAGGACCAGGTTGAACGGCGTTTCGGTTGCACGGCGAAAGTGCGTGAAGCCACCCGCCCTGACGACCTCGCCGAGGCGTGCCTCGCCCGCCTGGGCGCCGAGCGCGAGGCCGACCTCCTGGTCGCGGGAGGCGGGCGTGCAGACGAGAGTCGAGGCGCCGTAGAAGACCCTTCCGACCGGGTTCAGGTTGTCGGCCAACCGGTCTCCCGCGTTCGGCTCGACGATCATCCATGTCCCGTCGGGCGCCAGCGTCTTCAGCACGTGCTTCGACCCGCCCACCGGGTCGCCCATGTCGTGCAGGCAGTCGAACATCGCGACGAGGTCGTACCCCTCGCCCCCGTACTCCTTCGCGGAGGCGACCTCGAAGCGCGTCCAGCCCTCGACCCCCGCGCGCGACGCGGCCTCGCGGGCATGGTCGATCGACGGTCCGTGGTAGTCGAAGCCGACGAACTCGGACCGTGGGAACGCTTCGGCCATGAGGATCGTCGAGGCGCCATGGCCGCAGCCGATGTCGGCGACGCGGGCGCCCGACTCCAGCTTCGCCTGGACTCCATCCAGCGAGGGGATCCACGACGAGATCAGATTGGCGGCATATCCCGGACGGAAGAACCGCTCGGTGCCGACGAACAGGTCGTGGTGGTGCTCGTGCCAGCCCACCCCCCCGTGATCGCGAAACGCCTGGCTGATCCTCTCCTCGTCCTTCGTCAGGGCCGTCGCGAGCTGGAAGCCCCCGGCACGAACGCCGGACTGCCCTCCTGCGCGAGCGCGAGCGACTGCTCGGCCGTGAGGAAGAAGGCATCGCCTCACCGTCATAGCTGACGTAACCCCCGGCGGCCTGGTTGGAGAGCCACTCGCGCACGTAGCGGGCATCCGTATCGGTTCGCGCCGCCAGCTCCTCGGCGGAGACGGGCTCGCCATCGGCCATCGCCCGGTAGAGGCCGAGCCGATCGCCGATCACCACCAGCGCCGCCGACAGGGCGGCACCGAGGTCGCCGACGAAGCGACCCATGAACTCGTTCAGCTTGTCTTCGTCGATCGTTCTTGAGGCGGACGTTGCCATGTCTGCTTCCTCCTTCGCTGGTGGGCTCCTCGTGGGGGTGGCTACTTCTCGTCCCAGACCTGCACGACGGTCTGGTCGGCGATCAGCCCGTCCTGGAGCTCGATGACGGTCGCGCAGAGGACGTTAGTGCCGTCCGGATACCTGCACGCATCGGTGAACGCTGCGCCGCCCCGTCCGCGACCCGGCCCTGAACGGCGTGCGTCATGTCGCGACCGTTGACGTCCCGCAGCCAGCCCTCGACCTGCTCGCGCGAGCGCAGGACGCGCGGCGACCCCGGCTGGGTGACCTTGTCCGCGATCGTCACCCTCGCATCGGGGCGGTACATGGTCAGCTGGGTCGAGGTGTCCCGCTCCTCGACGGCGCGGGCGAAACGCCCGAGGTCGAATGTGGTCGTGGTGGTGCTCATGCTCGGCTCCCTTCTCGACGTTTTTACTTCGCTGCGGACACCATCCCGGGCCTCCGTCGCCTCGCCGTCAAACGAGCGTCAAACGCGGAGCGGTACGCTTGACGGTGTGCTGCGTGCGCGCCTGCTCGGGGCCCTCGAGGTCGAGCTGGATGGAGCCGCGATCGACTCACCCGCGGGACATCGCCCGTGGGCGGTGTTCGCCTATCTGGCACTGGCGAGGAGCCCCGTTCCGCGCGGCGAGCTGGCGAGCCGGTTCTGGCCGGACGTGCTCGATCAGAGTGCCCGCGCGAGCCTGCGGAGCGCGCTGTGGGTGCTCCGCAGAACGCTCGGCGAGGCGCTGCTCGTCGATGGGGATCGCATCGGGCTGAACGCCGCCGGCGGCGTGTGGGTCGATGTGCACGAGTTCGACAACCTCGCCGATCGGGGCCCCGAGCAGGCCCTCGCGCTGTGTCACGGAGAGCTGCTGGAGGGGATCGAGGACGACTGGGCGATCTCCGCCCGCGACCGCTATCGCGAACGCGTCATCGACGTGCTCGAGCAGCTCGCCCGGAGGGCCGGCGCGCGCGGGGATGTGCGAGAGGCGGTCGAGCTCACGCGGCGGCAGGTCGAGCGCGACCCGTTCGACGAGAGCGCCCACCGCCGCCTGATCTCCCGCCTCGGGGACGGCGGTGACCACGCCGCCGCGGTCCGCACCTACCAGGCGCTGTCCGAGCGCCTCCGCCGCGAGCTGGGCGTCGCGCCCTCCCCGCTCACGCGCGAGCTGATAGATGAGCTGCGTGCCGACCCGCGCCCCTCGCCGGGGCCGCCTGCGCTCCCGCTCCCGGGCAGTCGCCCGCCACTGGTTGGGCGCGAGCGCGAGCTTGCGCGGCTCGAGCGGGCCTGGGAGGGCGTCACCGCGGCCCGCGGGGGAGCCGCCTTGATCCGCGGCGAGGCGGGCATCGGGAAGAGCCGCCTGACGAGCGAGCTGCGCGAGCGGGTGCAGGGCTCCGGCGCGCTGACGGCCTCCTGCGCGCCGCTCGACCTCGGGGGGGCCGCGCCGCTGAGCATGTGGGCGGAACTGCTCCGCGATCTCCTCCCATCGGTGCCCGCCCCGCCGATCGACGCGGGCTGGCCGGGTGACCTCTGCGTCCTCGTCTCCGAGCTCCCGCCCCACTTCGGCGCCACTGTGTCGAGCGTGCCGGTGGCCCCCGACCTGCAACGGACGCGGCTGTTCGAGGCGGTGGTCGCGCTGCTCGGATGGGCCGCCGCGCAGACACCCGTGCTGCTCGTGCTGGAGGACGCTCACGCGGCCGACCCCCCGAGCCTCGAGTTGGCGGCCTATGCGGCCCGTCGCATGTCAAGCCTGCCGGTGATGATGCTGCTCACCCGCCGGCGGCTCTCGGACAGCCCCGACGCCGACCGCCTCGAGCACGCGCTCCGCGCTCGCGGGCTGCTGGTCTGCGACCTGGAGCTGGAGCCGATGGCCCCGGAGGGGGTGGAAGCCCTCGCGCGCAGCGTCGCCCGCCTCGGCGACGGCGAGGTGGGCCGTGTGGTGGAGCGCGCGGAGGGCAACGCGCTGCTCGCCGTGGAGACGGCGCACGCTCTCGCCCGCGGCCAGGGTGATCTCGCCGCGAGCCTCCGTGGATCCGTGCGCGCAACCCTCGCTCCGCTCTCCGGGGACGCGCGTGCGCTCGTCGAGCTCGCCGCCGTCGCCGGGCGCTCACTCGCTCCGATCGAGATCGACCAGCTCTCCCTGGACGATGTCGCGGAGGCCGCGACGCGAGCGCTCCAGACGGAGCTGCTCACCGTCAGCGGCCAGGCGATCGGGTTCCGCCATGGGCTGTTACGGGAGGCCGTCCACGCGGAGATCGCCGAGCCGCGGCGCAGGGCGCTGCACCTGCGCTGGGCGCGGGCGCTGCTCGCGAGCGAGCAGGCGGGCGCGATCGCCCGTCCGGCGGAGGTGGCACGTCAGCTGCAACTCGCCCACGCCGACGCGGATGCCGTTCCCCAACTGATCCGCGCGGCCGCGAGCGCGCGGAGCGTCGCAGCGCTGGGGCAGGCCGGGGGCTACCTGGAGGAAGCCCTCGCGATCGCCCCGGAACAGCCGGAGCTGTGGCTCGAGCTGGGCGAGCTCGAAGCATGGCGGCTGCACCGCGCGCAGAGCGAGGCCGCCTTCGAGCGGGCGCTCGCGCTGCTCGATGATGCCGAGCCGCTGGCGCGCGCGCGTGGATGGCTGCGCCGGGCCCGCGCCAACCACGGCCTGATCTGCGTCCCGCAGGTGGTGCTCGACAGCGCTCGCAACGCGCTCGAGCTGCTCGAGCTCACGGACGCCCCGGCACAGGCCGAGCGCAGCGAGGCGCTCGCCGCCTGCTCCTGGGCCGAGGCGGTGGCGGGGAGCGTCGATCAGGCCGAGGCGCTGCTCGCGCGGCTCAGCGCGGGCGAGCTCACGGGAGACGACCTGCGCACATACGACGTCGCGCACGCACGCGCGCTCGCGTTGATGCGGCGGGGCCGCTTCGTCGAGTCCTACGCTCCATCGATTGCGGCGGGAGAAGCGATAGCCCGTGCCGGGCGTCCGGATCTCAGCTACGGCTGCTGGGCCAATGCCGCCAGCGCGGCGCTCGCCGCCGGGGAGTCCGAGCGCGCGCTCGAGTTCCTCGACCGCGGCATGGGGGCAATCGCCCAGAAGGCTCTTCAGAGCCTCGAGGTTCACCTGCTCGCGGCGCGGTCGTTCGCCCTCAGGGGTCTCGGCCGGCTGCTCGAGGCACGCGAGGCGGCCGAGGCCGAGCAGCGCCTGGCCGAGCAGCTCGCTCAGCCCGAGCTGCTCGCGATGGCAAGCAACGACCGCGGCTTCACGGCGCTGGAGTGCGGCGACTTCGCGCTCGCCGCCGGGCTCCTCGCCGACTCCCTCGTCGAGGGCGCCCCCATCAGCCGGCCGCTGACGCGGCTGGGGGTCGCCGAGGCGCTCGCCCGCAGCGGCCGACCGGACGCCGCGGCGGCGGAGCTCCGAGCGACCGTCGTCGAGCCCGTGCGTCCGAGCGACTTCCCGAGCGCGCTCGTCCCGCGGCTCGCGCGCGTCCAGGGCCACATCGCCCTCGCCCGCGGTGACCGCGAGGAGGCCCGGGGACGACTGCAGGAGGCGATCTCGGGCTGGGAGCGCCTGATCGCCCGCGGCATCCGAGCGGAGAGCATCACCACGGTTCTGGCCGACCTCGGTCGGCCGGTCGTCGGGCTCGTCGAGCCGGAGCGCGAGCTCGCACGCGCGCGCGCCGAGCTGCTGCAGGTACGCTCGTCCACCGATCAGGGGAGGGCCCATGCCATCGTTCCATGACACGGCGCTCGCCGTGGCGCCACCGGAGGAGGTCTGGAAGCTCCTCTACGACCCCTCGCGCTTCCCCGAGTGGTGGTCGGGTGTGGCGACCGTCGAGCCGGGGAGCGAGAGTGGGTACACCCTCTACCCCGACGGGTATCCCGAGTTCCCGATCCCGCAACTGCTCGACAGCGGCCGCGACGAGGGCCGCGTGACGATCTCCTGCCTGGTCTCGGACCTTCGCTTCGAGTGGCGGCTCGAGGCAGCGCAGGAGGGGACGCGGATCGTCGTGGACGTCGACATCCCCGACGCCGAGGCCCACCGCCTCGACGGCCAACGCGAGGTCATCAGCGCATCCATCCGGCGCCTGGCGGAGCTTGCCGCCGAGCCACTCTAGGACGCGCGACTACGCTCGTGTGGATGCAGCATCGGCGAGGGACACGTCGCCCACGAACCCCGGGGATGGCGACCGCGCGGCGCATGTTCGCGCTGCACCGCGAGGCCGAGCTGTCCAACATCCCGGTGGCGGAGATCGAGGGGCGCCTCGAGCAGGATCGCCGACGCGCCCAGCAGACCTTCACTCGCCGGGAGATCATCGCGGGCGGGGCCGCGGCCGCCGGCACTGCCCTGGCCGCCCACCCCGCTGCCGCTCTCGCCCGCGCCATGCGGTCCAAGGCCCAGCCGCGCATAGCCATCGTAGGCGCCGGGCTCGCGGGGCTGCGCTGCGCCCATCTGCTCCTCACCGCCCACCCCGCCAGGCCGGTGCTCGCGACGGTCTACGAGGCGAACCCCGAACGCTCGGGTGGCCGCTGCTGGACGTTGCGGGACTACTTCGCGGACGGCCTCATCACCGAGCACGGCGGTCAGCTCATCAACAGCGATCAGACCGGGGTGAGGAACCTCGCGCAGCAGCTCGGGCTCGAAGAAGAGGAAGTGCACGGGGGCGATCTCCCTCAGGGGGACGAGGTCTTCTTCATCGACGGCCGCCTCTACCTGCTCGCGGAAGCCGCGGCGGACTGGGAGCACGTCGGCTACCGCGTGTTCAGGGAAGCCGCCCGCGAACTCCGCAGCGAAGCGGGCGCCGCCGGCCTCGATGCGATGTCCGTGCCGGAGTGGCTGGCGAGCACCGCGATCGGCGCCGAGAGCCGCTTCGGCAAGCTGATGCAGGCAAACACCGTCACCGAAAACGGGGGCGATCCCGCCGACCAGTCGGCGCTCGACCTGATCGAACTGCTCACCGCCAACTCGCGCTCCTCGCTCATCCCCCTCGGGGGCGACGACGAGCGCTACCACATCCTCGGCGGAAACGACCAGCTCGTCAGCGGGATGATCGAGCGCCTGCCCCCCGAAGCGGTCCAGCACGGCCACCAGCTCGTCGCGGCGCGCATGAACGGCGAAGGGATCGTCACGCTGGTCTTCGAGGGCGGGGGCTCAGCCACGGAAGTGATCGCCGACATCGTCGTCTTGGCCCTCCCGTTCAGCACGCTCCGCGACGTCGACCTCCGATTCTCGGGACTCTCACTGACCAAGCGACACGTGATCCGGACGATGGGAATGGGCACGAACGCCAAGGTCCACCTCGAACTAACCCGCAAGACCTGGCCGCCCCTCGGCTTCAGCGGGGCCTCCTACGGCGAATGGGACCGCCTCGCGTGCGGGTGGGATGACTGCGTGCCCCTGGGCCCGAACGCATCCCCGGCGCTGTACGTCGCCTTCCCCGGCGGCCGCGTCGGCCGCAACGGTCTGACGGGCGCGGCTCACGGCCCGACTCCCGCCGCCGACGCCGCCTGGGCGCTCGGGGAGATCGACAACGTGTTCCCGGGCACCTCCGCCGTCTACACCGGCCTCTCCTACGAGGACCATTGGGCGCTGGACCCGTGGGTCAAGGGCGCCTACTCCTACTACCGCGTCGGCCAGGCCACGAGCTACGGCACGCTCGCCCAGGAACCCGAGGGTCCATACCTGTTCGCCGGCGAGCAGACCTCGAGCGAAAACATCGGCTTCCTCGATGGCGCCGTGGAAACGGGCGAAGACGCCGCCCGGCGCATCCTCCGCCGCCTCGGCTAGTCGCTCGCCGGGTGTCGGCTGCCCGCGTCAGGCCTGGTCGATCTGCTCGAGCACGAGCGCCTCGACGGCGCTCCAGTAGCGCTCCCCGTGAGCCCGGCTCGCCGGCGTCGGATCGCCGATCGCGCCGTTCTCGGAGATCGAGGCCACGCCGCCCGCGAACATCCCCGCCACCGCCTCCTGGAGATCGCCCGTGAAGCCCGCCTGCGCTCGATCCATCTGGACGAGCTCGGGGTGGAGGGCGAGCATCAGCGAGGTCTCCCACTCGCCCGCGTGGAGTCCCCCTGCCCCAGGGGCACCCCGAACTCGCTCTCGCCCAGCTGGGCGATCTGAAACAGGACCCCGAGGTCCGTGAGCGCGATGACGTGCCCGCGGTCCTGCTCGCCGAGCCGCTCCACCGCTGCGGCCAGCGGAGCGAAGTTGCCCCCGTGGGTCGGCATCAACACGATCCGGCGAAACCCTCCGCGGAGGAGCGAGCGGACGAGATCGCCCACGAGCGCCTGGAAGGTCTCCTCGCCGAGCGAGATCGTCCCGGCGAACCCGAGATGGTGCTCGGAGCACCCGAGCCGCACCGTCGGCGCCACGAACGCATCGAGGCACTCGGCGAGGCGCATGGCGAGGTGGTCGCCGATCAGCGCATCGGTCGCCAGCGGCATGTGCAGACCGTGCTGCTCGGTCGCCCCCAGTGCAACCACCACCGTGTCTCGACCGGCCTCGATCTGGGCCTTCACCTCGGGCCAGGTGAGCCGATCCAGCTGAGTCGCCGCCATCGCCGCGAGCATAGCCGCGGCGGGGCCTCGGGGACGCCCGCCCTGTGACGGCGGCGGCTCGCACATACGTCTATTGCGCAACCCGCGGCGGCCCTGCTCGATCACCATGCCCGAGATGGCCTTCGTCCTCGAACACCTCCCTCGCGCGCCCTCGCCCGACGGGCCGCATCGATGAAGCGCCGCGTCCCGACCGCCGGCAGGACAGCCGGCGCGCGCTCGGCACGGGGGCACGGCGATCCTCGGCGGGAGGGCAGGCACCCCAGGGAGCACCACAAGCACCGAAGGCGCCACCACAAGCATCGCGCGGTCGTCCACCACTCGGCCGGCGCCGCCGGCGCCCCCACCGCGGGCAACCTCGGCGTGCCGCTCCCGCTGGCGCCGCCCGCCCCGCCGGCCCCGTCCCCGGCGCCCGTCCCGGCGGTGGGATCACCTCCGATCACCGCCTCCCAGGCACGCCGCCTGCTGTGGCGGGCCGGCTTCGGGCCGACCCCGGGCCAGGTCGGAGGCGCTCGTCGGGCCGGCCGCTGCGCAGGAGGTCGTCTTCGGCCTCACGCGACCGTCCGGGGCCGCGACGCTGAGCGGCCCGGAACCCGTCAACGAAGAAGGCAAGCCGCTGGAACCGGCGAACGCGTGGGGCCACGACCACTGCTGGTGGCTGGACCGCATGGTCCGCTCCGACCAGCAGCTCGTCGAGCGGATGACGTTCATCTTCCACGACTGGTTCGCGAACTCCAACGCTCCAGGTGAACAGCCAGCACGCTGATGCTCGAACAGAACGAACTGTTCCGCTCGATGGCGTTCGGCAGGTTCCACGAGCTGTTCCTCGCGGTCACCACGAACCCCGCGATGCTGCTGTTCCTCAACGGGACCTCGAACAACAAGTGGGACCCGAACGAGAACTACGCGCGCGAGATGATGGAGCTGTTCTCGCTGGGGGCCGATCGCGGCGCCTACACCGAGGACGACGTCCGCGAAATGGCGCGCGCGCTGACCGGCTGGCGCAACGACTGGTCCGAAGCGCTCGGCAACTACAACTTCCGCTTCGACCCCAGCTACCACGACACGGGCAAGAAGACGGTCTTCGGACAGACCGGCAAATGGAACTACGAAGACGCCGTGCGCCTGTGCGTCAGCCACCCGCTCCACGCCTCGTTCTTCGTCACCAAGCTGTGGGGCTACTTCATCCCGCGCCGAGCCCTCCGAAGCCACGCTCGCGTCGCTGCAGGGGCCTCTACACCGGCTCCGGACTACAGCATCCGCGCGGTCGTCGAGGCGATCCTCCAGCACCCCGACTTCTACGAAGGCCCCGAGCTGGTGACCCCGCCGGTCGTCTACAACGCGGGCCTGCTGCGCTCGATCTCGCGCCCGATCGACACGACCGCCTGGGCGTGGCTGTCCGCGAACGCCGGCCAGCAGCTCTTCTACCCGCCGAACGTCTCCGGCTGGGACTTCACCCGCTGGCTCGACACCTCGACCGCCAAGGCGCGCTGGGAAATCGCCAGCTACGTCGACCGCCAAGACCTATCCCGAACCCGTGGCCGGGGAAGGGCGAACCGGTGTACAGCGCGACCGAGAGCCCGGCGGCAGCGCTCGCAGGCGCGCATCGCCTACTGGGCCGAGCCCGGTCCTGTCCCCGGAATCGACAGCGGTGCATCGCCGCCTTCGCGCGAGTCGTGCCTGAAAGAACCGCTGGCGACCTGGGAGCGCAGCCCCTACCGCGCGATGCGCCAGAACGCACTGCGGATGCTGATCGCAACCTCGCCCGGACATGCAGGTCAGCTGAGCGTGCAGCGACGCGACGCGACACCACGAGAGGAGCCGGCTGACGATGGCCAGAAGCTGCTCGTGCAGCGACTTCACCCGCTCGCAGCTGCTGCGGCGCGGCGCGGCGATCGCAGGCAAGGGACTGCCGTCGGATCGAGCCGGGGATGCCGACTGCCGGCCGGCACGGGCATGGACCGGCGCACGTTCCTGCTCGCGCACGGCGGGCGCGCTGCTGTCCGTCTACGGCGCCTCGATGCTCAGCCCGCGCCACTTCGAAGAGGGCATCGCCCAGGCCGCGGCGCGGCCGCGCCCAACGCAGCCGGTGCTCGTGTCGATCTTCATGGAAGGCGGATGGGACGCGCTGTCGGTGCTCGCCCCCGTCAAGGAACCCATGTACAAAGAACTCCGCCCGATGCTGGGTCTCGCAGGAAGGCGACGGGCAGCGTCTTCACGGAGGACGAAACGCTGATGTGGCATCCGGCCGCGACCGGTCTGGCGGAACTGCACGAAGAGGGCAAGGTCAGCGTCTTCCCGGCGATCGGCTACGAGCCTGCCGACGAGAGCCACTTCACGAGCCGTCACTACTGGGAGGTCGGCCAGCTCGACGCGAACGCCCGCTCGGGCTGGATGGGTCGCTACCTGGACCTCGTCGGCGAACCCGCACAACCCCCTGCAGGGCCTGTCCCTGGACTACTCGCTGGCGCCCGGCGCTGGCGACCGAGAAGATGCCCGTCGCCGCGGTCTCCTCGCCGGCCGACTACACGATGTGGGCCTACGGCCTCGGCGAACCGGTGACGGCGCCCGGCGCTCGAGACGTTCGGCGCGCTCGGCGCACTCGCCCGCCTCCTCACCGGCGTATCGCGCAGGCGCGCGGCGCCTCCTACGACACGAGCCTCGTGCTCGAAAAGATGGCGGGCTTCGTCAAGTCGGAGGAAGAATCCGGTGACAAATCACGCCGTCACCTACCCGAACGGTGAATTCGCCGAACGGCTCGCGGTGCTCGCCGCGATGCTCCACACGGGAATGCCGATCAAATGCGCCTCGCTGAACGCGGTCGGCTCCTACGACACGCACTCCGGCGAGGCCGCCACGCTGAGCACCAACCTCGAACAGACGGTCACCGCCGTAGTCGCCTTCCAGCGAGACCTCGAAGCGCGAGGCCTCGACCAGCGCGTCCTGATCCAGCTGTGGTCTGAGTTCGGCCGGCGACCGCGCGAAAACGGCTCGGGGACCGACCACGGCGCGGGTGGCGTCGGCTTCCTGATCGGGACGCGCGCGGCGGGCAAGATGGTCGGTGAGTTCCCCGGCCTGAGCAACACTCGACGTCAACGAAAACCTCCTCACCACCTCGGACTTCCGTGGCTTCTACTGCTCCCTCCTGGAGCAGTGGTTCCAGACCGAAGCGGGTCTCGTGATCCCCGAAGCATCGACCTTCGAAAGGCCCACCCTGGTCTCCTGATCGGACCTCAACCGAGCGGAGGGATCGCGCTGTCGCAGCCGGGGCATTGACGGGTGCGCGCGGGCTGTAGGGTGTCCGCGATGGAGCGGTACGACCTCTCCGGGAAGGTGGCCCTCGTGACGGGCGCGGCACGAGGGATCGGCTTCTCGACGGCCCGTACGCTCGTCGCGCGGGGAGCCTCGGTCGTGATCGCCGACCTCGATCAGGAGGCTGCAGCCGCCGCTGCCGCCCATATCCACGACTCCCGCGCGCTCGGCATCGCGGCCGACGTCACCGACCGCGGGGCGCTGCAACGGGCGGTCGCGATCGCCGTCGAGCGCTTCGGCGGGCTCGACGTGGCGGTGGCGAACGCGGGCATCGCCTCACGCGTGGCGACATTCCAGGCGATGCCGAGCGAGACCTTCGAGCGGGTGCTCGACGTCAACCTCCTGGGCGTCTGGCGCACCGTCGACGCCGTCCTGCCGGAGATCGTCAGGCGTCGGGGTCACGTCGTGGTGATCGCCTCGGTCTACGCCTTCGTCAACGGTGTGGGCGCGATCCCCTACGCGATGAGCAAGGCGGCCGTCGAGCAGCTCGGCCGCGCCCTTCGCGTCGAGCTGACCCCGCACGGCGCGAGCGCGAGCGTCGCCTACTTCGGCTTCATCGACACCGAGATGGTCCACCGGGCGATCGATCAGGATCCCCTCGCCTCGCGGATGCTGGGATCGTTCCCAGCCCCGCTCCGCAAGCGCGTCTCCCCCGACGTCGCCGGGGCTGCGATCGTCGACGGGATCGAGCGCCGCCGTCCCCGCATCATCCGCCCCCGCCGATGGGCGGCGATGTCGGTCCTGCGCGGCATCGTGGGCCCGCTCGGCGACGTCCAGCTGGAGCGCGACAGCGAGAACCGGGCGATCATCCTCGAGCTCGACAAACGCGCCGGCGAGGACCAGCCGACGACGGCCTGAGAGCTCCCCGGGGCCGCCGAGGCACATGCGCGCGACCCGCGGCGAGGGAGAGGCCGCGCTCTACTCGAACGTCAGGCGCTCCTGGCCGGGGATTCGTTCCGGCTGCTCCCCTTCGCCGCCCGCGTCATCGTCGAGGCCGTCCCACTCCGGCCACACCTCCGCACCCCCGTCGTGGCCTACAACAGGCGGGGTCGGCGCCGCGGACTCAGGATGCGGCGACTCAGCGGCCCCGAGGACGCTGGTCATGTCGAGCTCGGCCGTCTCCTGCCCCACCCCGCCCAGCTCCTGGCCCTCCGGGAGGGGCTCCGCGGCGGCGTCGGCCACCTCGAGCTCCTCGCCGACAGCCTCGGCGGTGGGGAGCGCGGCGCTTTCCTCGCGGGCGATCTCGCCGGGATCGGCGCCGTGGCGGCGCTTGAGCTCCAGGTGTTCGCGTATGGCCTCGTCGAGCAACCCCATCGCGCCAGCTAACCATACTGTGCCGGCGGAGGGCACCGGCGACTACACTTCCCAGGCGCAGGCGCGTACTCCGATCGCGTCCGCGGGGCTATAGCTCAGTTGGGAGAGCGCCTGGATCGCACCCAGGAGGTCGGGGGTTCGAGTCCCCCTAGCTCCATAATTTGCGGATTTGCAGCGCCTTTGGCGCTGAGTTCCGAGCGACTGCGGGCAACGACCCGTCGAGATGCGCCGAGGGTCAAGCTCGTGGCGGGTTGGGGCCACCCTGCGCTTGCTGGGCCAGGCCGTTCCACTGCTGCCAGTTCTCGATCCGCGAGGCCAGTCGGTGGTGAAGCCTCCGGGCTCGACCAGGGTCACGTGGACCCCGAACTCGGCGAGCTCCGCGGCGAGCGACTGGCTGAAACCCTCAAGGCCCCACTTGGAGGCGTGATAGAGACCAAGCATGGGGAACGCCATCACGCCACCGATCGAGGAGACCTGGATGATGTGGCGTGCCGCTGTCCCGTGCGGTAGCCGCGACGCTGTCACCGCGCTCGAGCGCCGCCTGCGCCCATACTGGGCCAAAGCCCCTCAAGGTACCTGTGATGAACCATACCTTCGCCACAACGGCTCCTCTCCTTCGCCGCGGCCGGCGGCCGCAGGTCAGTTGATCTAATAGCGCTGGGCGATGTCCAGTTGCGTAGTGCAACAATAGCTATATGCAAGTAGAGGCCGCAGCAGAGACCGGCACGTCGCAGTTCGCCGAGCCCGAGCAGCTCGTCGACGCTGTGCTCGGGGCGAGCCGCGCGCTCGTTGCCGTCGCCGCGCGCTCGCTGGCGGATCTCGCGGACGACGTCACGTTGGCGCAGTACAGAGTCCTCGTCGAGCTCGCCTCGCGCGGTCCTCAACGGTCGGCTGCGATCGCGGAGGCTCTGGGCGTAGAGCGCTCGACGGCCGGGCGCATGTGCGACCGCCTAGTGCGCAAGGGCCTCGTCCAGCGCCGTCGCGAGAGCGCAGATCGCCGTGCCGTGCGGATCTCGCTGACCAAAGCTGGGCGCGACCTGGTGGACGAGGTCACCCGACGACGCCGCTCCGAGATCGCAAGGATTCTGCGACGGATGCCGGTGGCCGACCGAGACCCCGTGCTAGTGGCTCTGCAGGCGTTCGCCGATGCGGCTGGCGAGGTGCCAGAGCAAGCCTGGTCACTCGGATGGCGCGTACACGCGTGAGGAACCCTCGGATGCCGTCGCTCGCTGCGACTCGTTGGCGCTCGCTCGCCGCGGTGCTTGCCCCGATGCGAGCCTGGCTCGGCGGCGGGCGACTCGGTCTGGCCGCGATGGCGCTGCTGGTCGGCGGCCTCGCGGGTCTCGGCGCGGTGGCCTTCCGGTATCTGATCGGCGCCGTCACGTGGCTGGCAACCGGCCACGACCAATTCGGCCAGCAGGGGCGCGTGGGCAGCCTGCATTTCCCCGCGCTCGGCATCTGGTTCCTGCTCGTGATCCCGGTCATCGGCGGACTGCTCTACGGGCCGTTGATCGACCGCTTTGCCCGCGAGGCGCGCGGCCATGGTGTCCCGGAGGTCATGCGCGCCGTGGCGGAGAACGGCGGGCGGATCCGCCCGCCGGTGACCGTCGTCAAGGCACTGGCCTCCGCGGTCTGCATCGGTACGGGTGGCTCGGTCGGCCGCGAGGGCCCGATCGCCCAGATCGGCTCCGCGCTTGCCTCCACGTTGGGCCAGCTCGTGCAGATGTCGGAGGCAAGACTGCGGATCCTCGTCGCCTGTGGTGCCGCCGGCGGAATCGCGGCGACCTTCAACGCTCCCATCACCGGCGTCTTCTTCGGTGTCGAGCTCGTGCTGCGGGAGCTCTCCGTCGAGGCCCTCTTTGCCACGATCCTCGCCGCCGTCAGCGCGGACGTCGTCGGGCGCGCCTTCTTCGGGCCGGGACCCTTCTTCTCGCAGGTGCCGCACAACCTGGTCGCCCCGCACGACTACGCCTACCTGCTGGTCGCGCTGCTGGGCCTCTGCGCGGGAATGATCGGTCTCACGTTCAAGACCGTGCTCTACGGTCTCGAGGACTTCACCGACCGTCTATGGCGAGGGCGCCCTGAGTGGGCGAGACCGGCGGTTGGCGGCGTGGCGCTGGGGCTCGTGCTGCTGGTGCTCCCGCAGATGTACGGGGTCGGCTACCCGGTGATGGACAACGTGCTCGCGGGCCACGAAGCGCTCTGGTTTCTGGTCGTGCTCATGCTCGGCAAGATCCTCGCCTGCAGCGTCACGCTCTCGATCGGCGGCTCGGGAGGCATCTTCGCGCCGTCGCTCTTCACCGGCGCAGCCGGCGGGATGGCGTTCGGCACGCTCGCGGAGCACATCTTCGGGCCGGCGATCGGGCCACCCGCGCTGTATGGCGTCGTGGCCATGGGCGGCGTGTTCGCCGCAGCCTCACAGGCGCCCCTGACCGCGATCGCGAGCGTCCTCGAGATGACCGGCAACTTCGGGATCGTGCTGTCCGTGATGCTCGCCGCCGGAATCGCCGCGGCACTCTCCAAGCACCTGAGCCACGGCTCGATCTACACGACCAAGCTATTGCGCCGGGGGATAGACATCGAGCGGCCGAAGGCGGCTGCCGGACCGCCGGTGCTCGTGCGCTGATTCCCCTTTCGCCTGGTGTTTCACGGAGCCGTGGATGTCGCGAATCGCAGCGTGTCCTCGAAGATCACGAGCAGCCCTAACTGCTCGACCCCCCGGTACGACGGTCACGCAGGGGTCTCCGCCGAGGATTTCTGCGACGCGACGGGCGTGCGACGGGGGGTGCATCCGGTCGAACTCACGGGTCCAGAGCGAGGCACGAACCACTCCGGGCGTGAGATCCCACGGTTTGCAGAGGAGCCGGACCTCCTCGATGAACCCGTCAGGGTTCGCAAAGAGCTCCGAGGTGATCGTTACGACCAGTTCTTCGACCCACGGGATCTTGACGACCTCTGAGTCAGGCCCCTTCAACAGCCCGAGCGCCGAGTCCGGCAGCTTCCCGTACCGCTGCTTGAAGCCCGCCCGCAGAAGGAACGGCGCACGGCGGGAGAGGATCGCCGCCATCTTCATGTCCCTGCCCGCCGCGCGCCACTGGGCCTTCTCCGCAAGCGGCGCAATAGCCCGAGCAGCGAGTGAGCGGTGACCCGCTCTGGCGCCGCTCCGGCAACGGCGATCCCGTACGGGGTCCCGCCAGACTGCGTCACGATCCCGAACTTCTCGACGCCAAGCTCGTCCATCAGCGCGAGATGGTCGGCGGGCCAATCCGCCACGGTGCGACCGGGCTGCGGGGTGCTGCCGTGAGAAACCGGGACGGTCCGGGATCACGAGTCGGATCCCGAGTTCGCGCGCGGTCGTGCCTAGCGCCCGCCCGAGACCGCGGCTACACGGACCGTCCAGCACGGTAACCACAGGCCCGCTGTCGGCGCCCGCGAGGAGGTAGGACAGGGAGCGCCCGTCAGGGAGCGCGATCCTGGTGTCCGGCTCTGCTTGCGACATGATGTCGCATAGTGTTTCATGTCCTGCGACATGGTGTCGCAAAGAGTTCCGTCAGATGAAGCCCGGCGTCGGATCCTCGATGCCGCGCGGGAGCTGCTGCTCGATCGGCCATTCGCCGCGTTGACCGTGGGGGAGGTAATGGCGCGTGCCGACCTGACTCGCACGGTCTTCTACCGCCACTTCGACACGCTCGCCCAGATGGCACCCGAGCTGCTCCCCGATGCTGAAGACCCACTGGTCGACCAGGTCCTACGCGGCTCGCCGGACGAACTGATCGAGGCGATGATCACAGGCCTCGTGCAGCTGTACGCCGAACACGGCCGAATGCTCCGCGCAATCGATGCCGCCGCCGCTTCGAATCCCCAGGTAGCTGCTGAGCTGGACCGCGCCCTCGTCAGCCCGCGTCGGTTACTCGAAGGGCTCGTCGTCGAGGCCCGGCACCCGCCGGCCGACCCGCGTGAGTTCTCCCTCCTACTGATGGCAACCCACCGTGCCTACCTGCTCGACAAGTTCGGCGGCGGCGGCGACTCGCAGGAGAACCGTCAGGACGCTGTCGCGGCGCTCGCCGCGTTGTGGCAGCGGCTTCTGGCCGAGTGATCCGACGTCTACGGCCTGACGCAGATTCCGCCTCCCCGGCCCGGGATCGATGTCAGCGAGCGTCTGGCAGCCCCCGGCGCCTCACTTCGGCCGCTGCGGCATGGTGGCGGCGGCGACCAGCGCGCCGGCGGCCGCGCGTGCGGGGCCGGCGATGGCGGCGTCCCGGTCCATCTTCGCGGCGAGCCCTGCGCCGTCGTAGACGAGCTGCAGTTGGCTGGCCAGGAGCGCTGGGTCGCGGGCGCCCGCGGCAGCGGCGAGCTCGGTGAACAGGGCGCGAACGTCCCGGCGGTAGGACTCGGCGGCCTCATCGACGCGCCCGCCGGCCGGCGCCTCGGCGGCGGCCGCTGTGAAAGCGCAGCCGTGGAAGTCGGGCGCGCGGAACAGCTGAGCCTGTGCGTCGAACACGGCGAGGATCCGCTCGACGGGATCCTCGACTGCGTCCACGGCCGCCCGCAATCGCCCCAACGTCCGGGCGTGCCTTTCGTCGAGGTAGGCGCAGACGAGCTGCTCCTTGCTGCCGAAGGTGCTGTAGAGCGAGGCCTTCGCCACGCCGGCGCGCTCGATGACCCGATCGATGCCCACGGATTGGACGCCCTCCGCATAGAAGAGCTCACCCGCCGCCTGGAGGAGCCGCTCCCGCGGGGAGCTCTTGACCGCCTCTGACCGTCTCGACTGTGAAGCTTGCCCGGGCATCTGCGCTCAGCCCTCCGCGCCGTCAGCTGCCTGGACCGACAGCTCGACGCGGTCGGCATAGAACGCGACGTGGCCCTTGATCTCGGCGACCGCCGGGTAGGGATCATCGTAGAACCAGACCGCGTCGCTCCCGCGCTCCGTGCCGGGAGTGATCGAGTAGTAGGACGCGTCGCCCTTGTACGGGCAGTAGGTGGTCAGTTCGCTGGCTGCGAGCTGTGATCGGTCGACGTCGGCGATCGGGATGTAGCGGACCGGAGGATAGTCGGCCTCGCGCAGGAGGAGCGTCGAGTGGCTGTCTGCGATCGTCGCCTCGCCGCTGCGAACCACGACATGGTCGCCGCTCGAGGTGATCGTGATCGGGTGGTCGGGACCGGGGGTCTTGATGTCACGTGACATGGTGGGCTCCTTGGCTCATTTGGCGGGGCTGGGGGACAGGCAGCGCGGCCGTGGGCCACGGCGCGCGCGGAGGACCGTGCCGACGGCCGAGATGGCCGCGAGCGCGATCACGGTGATGCCGAACTCCTGGGCCGTGCTGGTGACCGTGCTGTCGACGACGAGGACGCCCGCGAGGATCGCCGGGAGGCCCATCGCCAGGTAGCAGATGATGTAGGCGACCGAGATCACCCCTGCCCGCTCGGATGGGCCGGCAAGGGTGACGATCGTGCGCAGGGCGCCCTGGAATCCGGCCCCGAATCCCGCGCCGGCGATGACCGTGCCGGCGAAGAACCCGGCGATCGACATGGCCGTCACCGACCACAGCACGATCGCGACGCCGACGACGACCAGCCCGTTCCCGGCGAGCGCGAAGCGGCGGGGCTCGGTCCGGTGGAAGAGGAGGAGGGTCAGCGCGCCGCTGGCCGCGAGCGCGAACAGCGACGCGCCGCCCAGGACCGTCGACCCGGACCCGGCGACCTGCGCTGCGAGCGAGGGTCCGAGAGAGCCGTAGAAGCCCGCGAGCGCCCACACCGCGATCAGCGACGGCGCGGCGATGAGAAGCGCCTCGCGCACCCGCGCCGGCACGGCGATCGTGGGGCGCAGCGCCCGGCTGATCCCCGGAGAGCGCAGCGACGTCTCAGCGATCGCCCGGACGCCCGCTGCCTGGAGCAGGAACAGGGCCAGCAGCACCAGGTAGACGAGCTTCGTCGGCGCCGGCAGCAACTGGACGAGCAGCGCCGAGCCGAGCGCACCGCAGGCGGTGCCGCTCATCGCCCCCGCCGCGTTGGCCACAGCCCCGCGTCCAGGATGCAGATCGACGAGCCCCGCCCCGATGGCGCCGACGGCGGCACCGGTCGCCAGGCCCTGGAGCACCCTCGCCACGAGCAGCACGTCGAGGCCATCGGCGAACGCGAACAGCAGCATCACGATCGCCTGTGCGCCGAGCGCGCCGATCAGCACCGGGCGGCGCCCGACGTGGTCCGACAGCGAGCCCGCCACGAGCAGCGAGGCGAGGACGGCGACGGCATAGACGCCGAAGATCACGGTGATCGTGACGGGCGAGAAACCCCAGCGGGCCTGGTAGGTCGCGTACAGCGGCGTCGGCGCGCTCGAGCTCGCGAGCAGGGTCACGAGGATCGAGGTCAGCAGCCCGAAGGCAACGCGCGCCGAAAGCGTTCGACGGGCCGGTGCGCTCGTGAGGGTGCCGATGGTTGCTCCTGCTGTCATCGCGTGCCTTTCGGACAGAACGGTCTGTACGGTCTCTCCAAGATATCAGACAGACCGGTCTGTGTGGCGCGGGCGGCACGAACGACGTCACGAGACCAAGGGGAGTCCTATCGTGTCTCGGGTGCACCGTGATGAGGGCAGAGATGGAGCCCCCCGTTGAGCGCCCAGATCGTGCAGATCGCCGATCATCGAGCCGAGGAGTCTTCGACTCGGCCCGCTGACTCGTCAGACTCGCGCGAGATCGAGGCGCTCGACGCCTACTCGCGCACGGTGACGAGCGTGGTCGAGCGCCTGGCTCCGAGCGTCGCGAGTTTGCGGGTGCTGCGCAGGACGCCCCGGGGGCGAGTGCCGGCAGGCGCCGGGAGCGGAGTGGTCCTGACGCCGGACGGCTTCATCCTGACCTCCGCGCATGTCGTCGCAGGGCGCGACCGGCTGGGCCGCGCCACGTTCGTCGACGGGCGGGACATCGGCTTTCGCGTGCTGGGGACGGATCCTCTCTCGGACCTGGCGGTGCTGCGCGCAGACGCGGACGACCTCACCCCGGTCACACTCGGCGACGCCGCCCGCCTGCGGGTCGGGCAGCTCGTCGTCGCGATCGGCAACCCCCATGGGTTCGCGGGCTCGGTGACGGCGGGTGTGATCTCGGCGCTGGGCCGCTCACTGCCCGCTCGGTCGGGGCGGACGGTGCGGATGATCGACAACGTGATCCAGACCGACGCGGCTCTCAACCCGGGGAACTCGGGCGGCGCGCTGGTCGACTCGGCAGGTCGGCTGGTCGGTGTCAACACCGCTGTCGCGGGCGTTGGGCTCGGGTTGGCCGTACCCATCAACGACGCCACACGCAAGCTCATCGGCGACCTGATGACCCACGGCAGGGTGCGTCGCGCATACCTCGGCATTGCCGGCGGCCCGAGGCCGCTGCCGGCGCGCGCTCGTCGGGAGAGGGGCCAGGACCGTGGCATCGAGGTGATCGAGGTCGTCCCACGGAGCCCCGCCGACCAAGCCGGCCTGCGACCCGAGGACCTGATCGTGGAACTGGCCGCGACAACGGTGAGCAGCGTCGAAGACATCCAGAGATTGATGGTCGCCGATCTGATCGGCGCCGAGGTGGAGGTCGTCGTGTTCCGTGCGGGGGCGCCGCGGCGCCTGCGACTTCTCGTACGCGAGCTCGACTCCTAGATCATCGATCATCTAGGCCGCCTCGCCTCCGGCGAGCGGTTGAGTCAAGTCTTACGCAAGCCATAGGGACGATGTGACACCCTTCCGGGCTCGACGCGGGTCGTCGCGAGGAGCGCTCGCCCCGAGTGGACCCGCAATCGCACATGCCTCGCAACCTACTCATCCTCACGGGCGCCGCCGCGCTCGTATGGGGGGTGCTCGCGCTGGCCCTGGATTCCCCCACGCTGAGGATCGGGTCGAAGGCGAAGGCCGCCCCCACCGCCGCCTCGCCGGCATGCCTGCCGACCGCGGTTGCCAGGTCGGCGGCGCTCCCGGGGACGAGCGTGGATGTGTCTCCTGGGCCGGAAACGCGCACCGCGAACCCGCACACCCAGGTGAGCTTCCTGGGGGTGCCGGGGTCGGAGATCCGTTCGGTATCCGTCGTGGGAGGGCGCAGCGGGCCACATCCCGGGCACCTGCGGGTCTACTCCCAGGGCGACGGGGCGAGCTTCGTGCCTGACACCCCCTTCGACGTCGGCGAGAGCGTCGAGGTGGGCGCGACCGTCGGCGCGGACGGGAGCGAACACAGGGTGTCCTTTCGGTTCGGGGTCGACACCCCATATCCCACCGCGCGGATCCCGTCGTTCCCGAACCCCGTCGCAGCGCCGGCGGACTACGAGAGCTTCGACACGCTACCCGGCGTGCAGGCGCCGATCATGAACATCAACGTCCCCGACCGCGATCCCGGCTCGGGGGACATCCTGACGACGAACGGCCCCGGACCAGGGCAGTACGGCCCCCTCATCTACACGCCACAGGGCCGCCTCGTCTGGTTCGAGCGGCTCCCCGGTGGCGAAACGGCCGAGGATCTGAGCGAGCAGACCTACCAGGGGCAACGCAGCCTGACCTGGTGGAGAGGAAGGGTGCTCGCGCTCGGCTTCGGCCAGGGCGAAGACATCGTGACGGGCACCGACTACCGCACGCTCGCCACGGTGCACGGCGGAAACGGCCTGAAGGCCGATCTGCACGACTTCCAGCTCGCCCCCGACGACGTCGCATACATCACCGCGTACAACCCGATCCGCTGCGACCTCACGTCCGTCAAGGGCGCGCGGGATGGATCGATCGTTGACGCGGCGATCCAGGAGATCGACATGAGGACGGGCCTCGTCCGCTGGGAATGGCACAGCCTCGACCACGTCCGCGCCTCGGAGTCCGAGGTCGAAGCGCCCCACGGCAGCACCCCGTGGGACTGGTTTCACCTCAACTCGATCGACCTCGAGCCCGACGGCGACATCTTCATCTCCGCACGGAGCACCTGGGCCGGCTATCAGCTGCTCGGGCGCACAGGCACCATCAGCTGGACGCTCGGGGGACTGGCGAGCTCGTTCAAGATGGGGCCGGGAACGGAAACCGCGTGGCAGCACGACGGCCGCGTGCTCGCCGACGGCGAGGTCACGTTCTTCGACGACGGCTCCAACCCGCCGATCCACTCACAGTCTCGGGGGGTGCGCATCGGCTTGGACTTCCACACCCACCAAACGCAGCTGATCGCCGCGTTCACCCACACCGACCCGCCCCTGCTGGCGCCCAGTCAGGGAACATGCAGACGCTCGCCGACGGCAACACGGTGGTCGGCTACGGCGGCGTCGCAGCGATCAGCGAGTACGCCCGCGACGGCTCGTTGGTGTTCGACGCCCAGCTCCCACTCGACTCGGCCTTCTATCGCGCCTTCCGGTTCCCCTGGAACGGTCGTCCGGCGAGCCCGCCGGCGATCCTCGCCGCTCTCAACAACACCGCCGAAGAGACGATCGTCCATGCGAGCTGGAACGGAGCCACGGAAGTCGCATCCTGGCGGGTGCTCGCGGGGAAGGACGCGGGCTCTCTGGCCGCCGCCACGACGATGCCGGTGGAGGGCTTTGAAAGCTCGACGATCCTGCCGCGCAAGTACGCCTACGCGGCTGTCCAGGCGCTGGACTCGGCCGGCCACGTGCTCGCCACCTCGCCGGCCACGCGGGTCGTCAGCTACGCCGCGTCGTTGCCCAGCACACGGAAATCCGGATGAGCAGCACGAGCGGGGGGACCTGTTCCTCGCCCGCGCCGCGGGCTCTCAGTAGGCCGGTTTGGATTTGTGCTTGTGTTCGCTCGTCGTCGTCGACGACGTGCCGTTCGTGGACTGTTTGTCGGTCGCGGTACTCGATTTGCCCCCGCACCCACCCAGCGCGAAGCTGCTCGCGAGGACGGCGAGCAGCGTTAGCATTGCGGTCAGTGGCGTTCTCTTCATGGGGCGGGCCGCAGATCTCCGACGAGGGCTCGGCCGCCCACCCTAGCAGCCGTTCAGGGCGTCGATCGCGGTTGGCAAGACGCCCGTGAGCGTCGAGGCGAGGACCAGCCCGAAGGCGCCCGAGACGACCTCCGAGGAGGGCCGCGAGCGCTCGCATTCGGGGTGGCTGCTGGGCGTCTGCTGCGTGGCGCAGTTCATGGTCATCCTCGACCTGAGCATCGTCAACGTCGCGCTCCCCTCGATCCAGTCGAGCCTCGGCTTCTCCTCGCCGGACCTGCAATGGGTCGTGGACGCCTACGCGATCTCGTTCGCCGGCTTCCTGATGTTCGGCGGCCGCGCGGCCGACCACTTCGGACAGCGTCGCACCTTCGTGGTGGCGCTGCTCCTGTTCGGGCTCGCCTCGCTGGCCGGCGGCGCCGCGCCCGACCAAGGCGTCCTCGTGGGGGCGCGCATGGCCCAGGGCGTCGCCGGCGCGCTGATGGCGGCGTGCTCGCTGGCGATCATCACGGCGTCCTTCCCCCCGGGTCCGAAGCTCCACCGGGCGATCGGGACGTGGGCGGCGATGAACGGGCTGGGCGGGGCGGCCGGGGTGCTGTTCGGAGGGATCATCACCGAACTGCTCAGCTGGCGCTGGGTGCTGTTGATCAACCCTCCGATCGCGGTCGCGGCCGCGATCGTCGCCCACGCCGTCGTGAGGGAGCGGCGGCGCGAGCGGAACGAGTCCTTCGACCTCGCGGGGGCGCTGACGCTGACGATCGGCCAGATGGTGCTCGTGTTCGGGGTCGTCGAAGCGGGGCTCAAGGGCTGGAGGACGTTCGACGCCCTCGCCCCGATCGCGCTCGGCGCCCTGCTGCTCGCGGCCTTCGTCGTGATCGAGGTGCGAATCGCCTCGGAACCGCTGATCCCCTTCAAGGAGCTCACCCTGCCGCTCCGCGTCGCGAACAACATCGTCCTCCTGTTCAGCGCGGCGCTGTTCCCGATGTGGTTCGTGAGCTCCCTCTACCTGCAGCAGGTGCTCGGCCTGTCGCCGCTGCACACGGGCCTGGTGTTCCTGCCGATGACGCTCACGATCATGATCGTGGCCTCGCGGGCGGGCAAGCTCGTGGGGCTGTTCGGGGTGCGTGCCGTGCTCGGCGGCGGGCTGACGATGCTCACCGCCGGGATGCTGCTCCTGTCCAGGATCGCCTCGAGCGGGAGCCCGATCGTGTACGTGATGATCCCCGGGATCCTCACCGCGGCCGGGATCGCGATGTCGATCGTGCCCTCGACGATCGCGGCCACGCAAGGGGCGAAGGAGGGTCAGGCGGGGCTCGCGTCCGGTCTCGTGAACACCTCGCGTCAGGTTGGCGGCGGTCTCGGCCTCGCGGTCCTGATCACGCTCGCCACGCAGCACACGAGCAACCTGATCGGCTCCGGCGAGCAGGTGCCGCAGGCATTGACGAACGGCTTCCGCCTCGCATACCTGATCGGCGCCGGCCTCGCCGCCGCCGCGGCCCTGATCACGTTCACCTCGATCCCTCGCCCCGAGGGCGCCCTGCCCGGGGCCGCGCGCAGCCTCGCCCTCGGGATCGCCGCGGTGCTCGCCTGCTTCGTCGCGCTGACGGCCGCGTTCGCCGGCAACCGCGGCGCAGCGCTCGGCGCATATACGACCCGCGGGGCCTACAGCTTCGTGACCGCGCCCTCGCTCCACCCGCCGAAGCTCCGCACCGGTAAGCAGGCGCAGCCAGGCGAGCTCGCCCCGGGCTACATCTTCACGGCGAGCTTCTACGACATCAACGAACCTCCGATGATCGGGCAGAGCGGCCCCCTGATCCTGGATCGCAACCTGCAGCCGGTGTGGTTCCAGCCGGTGCCGGAAAAGGTCGTCGCCGCCAACCTCAGCCGGCAGACCTACGAGGGCAAGCCCGCGTTGGCCTGGTGGCAGGGCCGGGTGACGAACACCGGCGCCACGGAAACCGGTGAGGACGTCGTCGTCAACCAGCACTACCAGCAGGTCGCCTCGCTGAAGGCGACGGGCGGCTGGGTGCTGACGCTGCATGAGTTCCTGATCAGCGGCGAAGACGCGTGGGTGACCGCAAACAAGAACATCCCGATGGATCTCTCCAAGTACGGCGGCGCCTACAACGGCGCGCTCGTGGACTCCGCCGTGCAGGAGTACAACCTCAAGACGGGCCGGCTGCTGCTGAGCTGGGACGCGCTGCGCCACATCCCCTTGAGCCAGTCCCAGGCATCGCTGCCCACGAACGGCTTCCCCTGGGACGCCTACCACGTCAACTCGATCGACCTGGAGGGGAACGGGAAGTTCCTCGTCTCGATGCGGAACACCTGGGCCGCCTACCTCGTCGACGCCGACAGCGGCCACATCGAGTGGACCCTCGGCGGGCGCCGCTCGAGCTTCACGTTCGGGCCGGGCGCGGCCTTCCAGTGGCAGCACGACGTGAAGTTCGGACCGAACTCCACCGTGAGCCTGTTCGACGACCACTGCTGCCAGCTGACCGGCGGAGGCACCTACGTCCCGCCGAACGGCTCCTCCCGCGGGCTCGTCCTCAAGCTCGATCAGCAGGACCGCACGGCGAAGCTGGTCGCCCAGTACAGCCTCGGCGGGGACCTCGACTCGGACTACATGGGCGACGCGGAGCCGCTTCCGAACGGAAACGTGTTCGTCGGCTGGGGCTCGGAACCGTACCTGTCCGAGTACACCCGCTCCGGGCGGCTGCTCTTCGAAGGAGAATTCCCGGGTCCGGACCTGAGCTACCGTGCGACGTTGGGGCAGTGGGAAGGGAAGCCGCTCTCGCGGCCCGCCGGCGCGGTCCGCCACGATGGCACCGCGACGACGGTCTACGCGAGCTGGAACGGCGCGACCGAGGTCTCCTCGTGGCGGGTGCTCGGCGGGGCGGACGCCAGCCGCGTGACGGTCGTTGCGTCGCATCCCCGCTCCGGTTTCGAGACCGCGATACCGATCGCCGGGAACTACCACAGCTTCGAGGTCCAGGCGCTGGACTCCAGCGGCCGCACCATCGGCGTCTCGACGCCGTTCGCCTAGCGCGGCGCGCACCATCGGCGTCTCGACGCCGTTCGCCCAGCGCGGCGCCACCTGACCGCCGCCCGCTTCCCGACCGCGCCCAACGGGCGCCGGGCAAATGCTGTGAACCACGTCCGGCGAGCGGCCCGGGCGCGCCTTCGCGACGCCTAGACCATTTGTCCATTTCGCTCACACTTTCTCCCACCCTCCGTTAGTTTCGCCCACCGCTGGAACGTACGTAGGGGTCGTTGCACAGAGGTGCGCCCCGACAACGCTCCAGAGCCGTGCTCGCATCCTCGACAGCTTCACAACGAGCTCTCTAAAAGGGGGACTAGGCATCGTGATGAGAGAGAACACACGCCGATGACTGTTGACATCCTCGACCGTCAACACACGAGCAGCATGCTTGCGACCATGCCCACGCAGAGGCCGGCGCGGATCACGCCTCGGGTGAGGGCACACGATGAGGTGAACGCCAGCCATCGCTGGCCTCAGCTCAGCGTGATCATCCCCGCCAAGAACGAGGCGCTGAACCTGCCGGTGGTACTGGCGGCACTTCCTCCCGACGTTCACGAGGTGATCGTCGTCGACGGACACTCGACGGATGGCACCGCCGAGGTCGCCCTGGCCTGCCTGCCCGACGCGCGCGTGATCGCCCAAACCGGTACCGGCAAGGGCGACGCTCTGCGCTGCGGGTTCGAGGCGGCCACCGGCGACATCCTCGTGATGCTCGACGCGGACGGCTCGGCCGATCCGGCGGAGATCCCCCGCTTCGTGCGTCCGCTCCTCGAAGGAGCTGACTTCGCAAAGGGGACACGCTTTTGCACCGGCGGCGGCAGCTCCGACATAACGACGCTCCGCCGTGCGGGCAACAGAGCCCTGATCGGCGCGGTGAACGTCCTGTTCGGCTCCTCCTACTCCGATCTCTGCTACGGCTACAACGCCTTCTGGCGCCATTGCCTTCCGTCGATCCAGGTCGACTGCACGGGCTTCGAGATCGAGACGCTGATCAACATCCGCGTGTGTCGGGCGGGACTGCGAGTGTGCGAGGTGCCGAGCTTCGAGCGCGAGCGCATTCACGGACAGAGCAACCTGCGGACGTTTCGCGACGGGTCGCGAGTCCTTCGCACGATCGTCCGCGAGCGCGCACGTCGCGCCCCCGGCCGCCACGCAGCTCGACCGCTCACGGCCGAGCTGACCACCCCCGAGCTCGCACTGGCGGGGGAGGGTGCCTGAAATGACTCAGACAACGCAACGACAGCCACATCGATCTGTGACGACGTCCACAGGAGGACACATGCCGCGAGCCGCGCGCACAGCACTACTTTCAGCGATATGCATCATCGGGCTGCTCGCGCTTCCGGGCGTGGCGAGCGCCTCGACGCTCGATCACTTCGCCCTCGATTCCTACCACGCCGGCAAGCGGCACGCCACGCCGCCGGCCGCCAGCGAAGTGCGACTGAAAGGTGAAGTCCTGTACGTGGCGACGGTGCAGGGAACGTTCAGCTACTACGGCGCCATCAACTACCTCGCGCCGCAGCCGCCGTGGACGATCGTCTGTGGCAGTCCCGAGGGGGCGCCCCAGTTCAGCTCCGCAGGCGGTTCCGGTGACGTGGGGTTCGACTCGGAGTTCATCTTCTCCAGGCCGTGGCTCCCGGAACCCTGCGAACACGCGAAACTGCCGGTGAAATGGATCAACTTCCAGATGAACCCGGGCACGGGCGTGTGGGCTCACCCGAACGTCCTCAACGTCGGCTCGCCCGCCGCGCCGAACCCGACCCACACCTACGAATATGCCGTCGTCGGCGTCGAACACCATCACGTCGCGTTCAGGCTCTACGACATCAACACCCGTGACAACTACGGGAGCCTCCACATCAGCCTCCGCTACGCCACCGCAGGTGACTGCGAAGGGACGAAGTACGCCGCGTTCGGCCTCAGCTCCGAAGGCGAATGCCTTTCGAGGCTGCTCTAGGAATGAGGGACGCGGCAAGATCGATGTTGCTGAGGTGTGGCCGGCTCGGACTCGGTCGGTCACACCCGTTGCGTAGCGAACCGTCGCGCCGGGCCGGGGGCCCGGCGCGGCGATCGAGGCTCGCGGCTGCGACCCGCCGGTCGCTGATCGCGGGCCTCGCGCTGGGCGTGGGGGCGGCCTGCGCGCCGGACCCCGCGGCGGCGAGCGGCCTCGACCAGGCGCCGATCCTGCGCGTGCTGAGGCCGGGCGACCTCCCCACCTTCAGCGACGAGGAACTGCCCTCCGGGGCGCTGACCGCGCCTCAGCTCACCTACAGCAACGATCCCACGACGACGGGTCGCAGGGCTGAGACGAGCATGCTGATGCGCAACGGCTTTCGCTCGGCGGCGATCAGCGAGTTCGCGGGCCCCGGGCACATCACGCTGAAGTCGATCGCGATCGAGCTGTCCTCACCGGCGCTCGCCGCGCGGGTGCTGAGGGGCGAGGCGAGGCTTTGCGCCGCGACCCAGGCGCCCGGAGGCACGCGCGTCACAGTCGCCGTCGACCACGTGCTGGCCCACGCGATCATCGTCACCTTTCACCCGGCGGGCACACATCGGGACGGAGGGCTCGAGCTGCTGGCGCGGTCGGGATCCTATGTGTACACGCTGCGCGGCGTGGACGAACCTGACGCGGTCTCCCGGTCGGCGATCGAGCGCCTTCTGAGCATCGTCATCGATCGCGCCTGAGCTCGTCGACGAGCCCCAGAACGGTGTCGGCGGCCAACTCCCACGAGCCGTTGTCCTGAAAGCGCCGGCCCCGCATGCCGCGTGCGCGACGCATCGCCCCCGCGAGCTCCGCTACGTCCGCGGGCGGGACCAGGAGCGCACCCGCGTAGTCACCGACACCGTCACGGAGGCCTCCGACATCGGTCGTCACGACCGGCATGCCCGCCGCGGTGCTCATGTGCAGCGGACCGCTCGCAGAGGACCTGCGGTAAGGGAGCACGGCGACGTCCGCGCCGGCGAACCAGCGGCCCGCCTCGCCATCGGTGACATAGCGGTTGACGAGGGTGATCCGTTCGCGGTGGGGGGAGCGGGCGATCAGATCGGTGGGCTCGCGCCAGCCTTCCCAGGTCTCGCCCACGACCGTGAGCCAGTGCAATCCGGGATCCTCCTCGGCGAGCAGCTCGAACGCTCGCACGAGGTCCTCCAGGCCCTTGTACGGGCGGATCGTCCCGAAGAAGAGAAAGTTGCACGCCGCCGCCGGTGCCTCCCGCAATGGTTCCACGGCCGTTGCGTAATGTGAGAACGGTCCGTGCCGCATCACTCGCACAGGGCGCCCCCCGGCCGCCGGGCCGCGCTCGACGCGATCGCGGTCGAAGTCGGAGTGGACGAGAAAGCCGTCGGCGGCGCCCATCAGCAGCGCGCCGAACCGCTTCACATATCTCCGCGCCAGCCCGATGTCGGCCTCGCCGCTGTCCTGCAGCTCGTGGAGCTCGATGATGATCGGGGCGCCGACGACGCGGGCCACGAGCGCGAGGAGGAGATAGCTGTGGAGGACCGCCCCCGTCCACCACTGCAGCACGATCGCTCCGGGGCGACGGCGGAACAGGAAGCGGAGCGCTCCGAGCATGCTCGGCATCCAGTACCAGTCGATCCCGTCGAAGACCGGGAGCCCCGGGGGATAGGCCTCCTCGGTGAGTCGCAGCCCCACGCGTGCCGCCCCGGGGTACAGCCGCCGAGGTATCAGTCGCCTCATCAGGATCACCGAGACCGGACCCCGGGCGGACAGCGCGACGGCGAGATAGCGGGTGTAGTGGCTGACGCCGCTGATGAAACGCGTGCCGGAGCCCACCACGAGCACCTCGGGGCGGGGGCTCGCGGCGCGGGGCCGCCGCCTCATGCCCCGGCGTGCTCTGCGATCGCCTGCTCGTAGAGCGCCAACGTGGTCGAGGTGACCTCGTCCCAGGTGTCGATCTCGGGCTCGCGGCGGGGCTCCCGCGCCAGCGAGACGATCGCCTCCGCGAGGTCGCGCTCGGAGGCTCCCAGCGGCACGAGACGTATCGTCCCCTTCGTCTTGCCCACGAGGTCGCGGTGGGCGGGGATGTCCGAGGCCACTACCCGCGCCCCCGCCGCCAGGCACTCGATGAAGGTCACCGGCATCGCCTCGTTGCTCGACATGCTCACGTAGGTACCCGTCGTACGAAACCAGCGGTAGAGGTCCTCCTCGCTGACCTTCCCGAGGAACCTCACACGCTCGGACAGGCCGAGGCCCGCGGTCGCGCTCTCGAGCTCCGCCCTCGCGGACCCGTCTCCCGTGATGCGCAGGACGAAGTCCTCCGGCAGGTGGGCCATCGCGCCGACGGTCTTCTCGACGTGCTTGTAGGACTCCAGCCGGCCCGCGCTCAGCACCACCTCCCCGCGCTCGGCGAAAGGCTCTGCGGAGGCGATCGCGTGATCGTCGACGCCGTTCGGGACCACGACCAGGCGGGGCTTCACCTGGGGAAAGTGCGAGAGGATCAAGCGGGCCTCGGGGGGCGAGACAGCGATCGTTCGCGCGGCGCGCGAGAACACGAGCCTCCCCAGACGCCGATAGGGCGGATGCAGCAACTTGCGCAACGGCGAGTGACCGGTGCCGTGGTAGTGGGGGGTGAAGATCAGCACGGGCGGCGCGCAGAGGGCCGCCTGCAATGCCGGCAGGGCATGGTAGCCGTGGGCGTGTACGACGTCGTAGCGCCGACGATTGGTAGCCAGATAGCGCCACAGAGAAGGGGACAGCGCGTAGTTGCGACTCGGCAGCGGCACGGGGAAGCGGCGCACCCTCACGCCGTCCATCAGCTCTTCCCGCGGGAGGTCCCCGCCCGGCTCATCGTGGGTGAGCACCTCGACCGCCTCTCCCCGCGCCGCCATCCGCCCGGCGATCTCGAGGACATGCTTCTCCACGCCGCCGATCATCGGAGCGTAATGCGCGCTCACGAAGGCGACCCGCACGGGCTCAGCCGACCTCGACGCCGGTCGCCGTCGGGCGCGCGATCGCGGCCCGGAGGCCTTCCTGGAGCGAGGTCCGTGCCTCCCAGCCGAGGAGGGCCTGGGCGCGGGAGCAGTCGCTCAGCAGCAGTGGGCGGTCCGCGCTGCGCACGCGGCCCGGGTCGCTCACGACATCGAGATCCCGGCCGAGGAGCTCGCCGACGCAGCGGACGAGCTCGAAGCCGTCGTGGGCCTGCTGACGCCCGAGGTTGCAGCGACGCAGCCCCCCTTCGCCGCTGTCGGCCAGCGCGACGATCCCGGCCGCGACATCCTCGACGTAGACGTAGTCGCGCTGCGTGCTCAGGTTCCCCAGCCGGAGCCGCTCCGAGCGCTCCGCCTGGCGGATGATCGTCGGGATCAGGTGAGGGTTCGTCTCGCCCGGCCCGAAGACGTTGAACAGGCGCGCCACCCGCACGGGGATGTCCGTCCGCTGGTGGAACAGCTCGCCGAGCTGCTCGGAGAAGAGCTTGCTGAGCCCGTAGATGTCCGTCGGGCCGATCCGCGCCTGCTCGCCGTGAGCCCGTGCGTCGGGGCGTAGACGGCCGCCGTCGAGGCGAGCACGACGGCCTTCACCTCCGCCTCCCGGCAGCCGTCGAGGACGGCCTGGGTACCTCCCACGTTGACATCGACGCAGCGCTTGGGGTCGGCGTCGCAGGCCGGAATGAAGTGAATCGCCGCGAGGTGAATCACCACCTCCGGGCGATGTGTTCCAATTGCCTCTACGACATTCGTCCAGTCACGTACATCGATCGGCAGAATCGTCACTTCGGCGGCGGCGGGGCCGAGGTTCTCGGGAACCCCCAGACTGCAGTCGTCGACCACCACAACGTCCTCGCGACCCGTCTCCAAAAGCCGCCTTACGACGTGTGAACCGACGAAACCTAGGCCGCCGGTCACCATAACTCGTGAACGGCTCAACCCTGCGCTCCGTCTGTCAGCCCGAGATCCTTCTCTGTAGCGAATGACAGCACGATGATGTGAGTGAATGCTACCAGGGGCGGAGTTCTGGCCAAAGCCCTGATAGCGTGCTCGCAGGTATCCGAGATGACTGTGACACGACCAAAGGTTGTCTACTGGAACCACTCTCCCACCCCGTACTTCGTCGAGCGCTTCAACGCCGTCGTCGATCGCGGGGAGCCTCGACTTCGAAGCATGGTTCAACGACCGTCGTGAGCCGAACAGGAGCTGGAGCGTCAGCGAGAGCGACTGGCGCTTCGCCGCGCGTTACATTCCGCGGCGGGGGCTCCTCGGTTGGCACGAGCGAGTCCCGATCGCCGAGCTTCGCCGACGACGCCCGGACCTGCTCGTCCAGGAGTGCGACCGTGCCCACCTGACGGCCGGGTTCCTCGCGGGATGCGCATACGCCGGCCGCACCGCCTTCCGCGTGCTTCCCAACTTCGACTCCTGGAGCGAGCGGAGGTGGTGGCGCGAGGCCGGCAAGCGCTTCGCCTTCCGGGCGGTGGACGCCGCGAAGGTACCCGGCGGGGACGGCCGGGCGATGGCCGAGCACTACGGGCTGCCCGCGGAGCGCATCGGGCTTGTCACCCAGTCGGTCGACGCGGAGCGTCTGATCGATGAGACCCGGCGTGCGCGCGAGCAGCGCGAGCGTCGTCGCCGCGAGCTCGGCCTCGGCGGCTGCGTGTTCATCTACGTGGGTCGCCTGTGGAGCGGCAAGGGCACCGACCAGCTGCTCGACGCCTATCAGGCGCTTCGAGAAGAAGGGCCCGAGATGTCCCTGCTTGCTGCTCGGGGACGGTCCCGACGAGGGCCGCTACAGGGCGCGCGCCGTGAGCATCCCCGGTGTGGTCTTCGCGGGCTTCGTCCAGGCGGACGCGATCGCCGCCCACTACGCCCTCGCGGACGCGATGGTCTTCCCGACGCTGGGCGACCCGCACGGGCTCGTCGTGGAGGAGGCGATGGCGGCCGGCCTGCCGGTCATCTCCTCTGCGGCCGCCGGCGACATCCGGCGCCGGCTCCCCGAGGGGACGGCGGGCCTGATCGTTCCAGCGGGCGACTCCGAGGGACTGGGCGCGGCGATGCGGACTCTCGCGCTCGACGCGCCTCTCCGCCTCCGGATGGGGGCGAAGGCCCAAGAACTCGCGGGGGCACGGGGCCACGCACGCTATGCGGAGGAGTTCGAGGCCTTCGCGCTCGACGTCCTCGGGCGCCCTCGGCGCGGGGGCGCACCCGCGGCGGTGGCGAGGGTGGCCGGGCACGCGCTCGCGCTCGCCACGCGCCCGGATCGCCCTTCGGCCCCGCTGCTGGCCCCCCGGGGCTGGCAGCCCGCCGCCAACGCTAAGCTCAGCCGCGATGACCTCTGAGGCGCTCGCGGGCAAGGGCCTGATGCAGTCCCGGCAGGAGTGGGAGGCCCGCAACCGGTCGCTCGCGGACTCGATGAGCGGCCTGATCAACCGTTTTGCGGTCATGCCCGGGGGGGCGACCGGACGCGGCATAGACGTCGGCTGCCAGGCGGGCGCGCTGACCGACGCGATGGCAGAGACGACCCCGTTCGGCTGGACGGGCATCGACCCTGGGATCTCCGAGGCGCGCACCTCCAGCCGCGGACAGGCGCTGCTGCCCGGGACGGCCGACGCGCTCCCGTTCGCGGATGCGAGCTTCGAGGTGGCGCTGTTCGCGAACGTCTACGAGCACGTCCTCCCGGAGCGGCGGGCGGACTCGCTCCTGGAGAATCCGTCGTGTGCTGGCCCCCCACGGCTTCGTCGTCGGCCAGATCCCTAACCCCTACTTCCCGATCGAGTCCCACAGTCGCCTTCCGTTCATGGGCTGGCTGCCGATGGGGGCGCAGAAGGCCTACTGGCGGCTCTCGCCGGTGCCGTGGGAGCACGACTTCTTCGTCGTCACGATGGACGAGCTGCGAGCGACCGCCGAGCAGCTCGGCTATCGCGTGCTGCACGCCGCGGGGTTCAACTATCCGCTCGAGGTGATCCCCGGCGCGCTGCGCGCCGCCTGGCGCATGATCGAGCGTCCGATGCGCCGTTTCCCGTGGGCGTGGCAGTTCGTGCTCCAGCGCGCGGACTAGCTCGGACGGCCCGGCTGGACGCGGGAGCCGGTGCCCTCGCAGCGCTCGAGATCGCGCAGGCGCAGGTGGCGCCGGAGGGCGCCATAGGAGGACAAAGCCGAGTAGGTGAGACCCCGCCAGCCCTCGAGCCACCCTCCGATCAGCAGGTAGGGGACGACGAACGCGCGGAGCGTCGCCCAGGCGGCGGCGATCGGGTTGAAGCGCTGGCCCCGCGCTCGCATCTGGCTGGCGGCGAACTCGGCGTAGGCGGTGCGCTTACGAAGGATCTCGGCGACGGTGCGATCGGAGTGGTGGATGAGGTCGCCCGTCAGGCAGTCGACCGGTCCCTCCACGCTCATCGGCAGGTGATGGTCCTCCTCGCTGAAGCGTCCGAGGCCACGCCGGACGAGCCGCAGCTGCGACCCCGGGTACATGCCCATCGTTCGCAGCCAGCGCCCGAGGATGTAGTTGCGGCGCGGCATCCAGAAGCCCGCTGCGCCCCCGCCGCCGTCGTCGACCACGGCCTTGATCTGGCTCGCCAGCAGCGGGGATACGCGCTCGTCGGGATCGAGCACGAGCACCCACTCGTGCCTGGCCTGCGCGAGGGCGAGGTTCTTGTTGATCTCGAGCATCGGCTTGTTCGTCACCGCCACCACGCGGGCGCCGAGGGAATCGGCGATCAGCGCCGTCCGATCGCCGCTGTCGGCGTCGAGCACGACGATCTCCGCGGCGACCGCGGCGACCGACTGCAGGCAGCCGGCGATCACCGCCTCCTCGTCGTGGGCGGTGATCACGACCGACAGCCCCGGCGGTGCGTCCGCCGCCGCCACCGGCGTCGGGCTCCCACGGCGCAGCCGCCCGAGCAGCAGCAGCGGCAGGCTCGCCATCCGCGACCCCTCCCGCGCGGGCATATCAGGTCGCCCTCCGCGGGGGCGGCGGCCCACCGGCGGGGAAGACGACGGCGTGCAGGAACGGCACGGCCGCGCCTGGACGAGTGAGGCTCACGACCACCCGCCGGCTGCTTCGGGGCGGGGCTTTCAACAGCAGCCGGCGCTCGTCGCCGGGCGCCAGTCGCAGCCCCTCCCGAAGGCGCGGACGACCGTCGCCGGTGACGGTCAGCACGAAGCTCCGTGGGCCCCGTTCGTGACTCTCGAGCTGCACGAGGATCGGGCTGCCCGGGCGGCTGGAGAGGGGCACCGCACCGAGTTCGGTGAACGGCTCCGCCCGGTCGGCCGCGTGGCGCGCCAGGAGCACGGCGGCGAGCGCCGTCGCGAGGGCGAGGAAGCCGATCGCGCCCTGCAGGAGGGTGCGGGCGGCGGGGGTCCGGCGAACTCGGGTTCTCGGTGCCACTGGGATCGCCGTCGGCGCGCCCCCGCGGTCCCGCACGAGCGCGGCGGCCACGGCGGCGAGCACGATCAGCGCCAGCGCGAGGGCCCACTCCGTACGGCCCATCTTCCCGGGGAGCACGTCGAGCACGAGCGCGCAGAGGATCGAGCAGACGAGGCTGCACCCGAGCGTGCACACGATCAGCTCCGCCCAACTCGGAGGGCGCCCCGGGATCGCAGCCGCGGTGAGCGCGTAGCCCGGGAGCAGCAGCACGAGGAGGATGCCGGCGATGATCCGGGGCGGGCCATCGGGGGCGATCGCCGTCGCGAGCCCGCAGAGGAGCGCCAGCGCCGCGACCGCCGTCAGCGTCGCCCGCCCTCGCCACCCGGCGGGCGGGGCGGGAGCGGCCGCAGCGGGCGCGCTCATTCGAGTCCCCCGACGGCGAAGATTCTGCTGGCGGCCGTTGTCGTAGATCCGCGAGACCCCGTAGGCGTGATCGAACTTGAGCAGCCCGGCGGCACTCAACGGCTGCGCGTACATGCCCGAGAGGGGTTCGCCCTTGTCGAAGTAGAACCCCGATGCGGGCACGCCGCGGGTGAGGGCTTCGTCGACGAGGACGTATTCGACGCGACCGTCGCGAATCGCCCCGCGGACGAGCGCGTCGACGTTCATCGGCGCCATGATCTCCCACGCGCTGACACCGTCGGTGGGGGCCCAGAGGGGTCGTTGACGACCGTAGGTGGCCAGGCCGAGGTGGTCGAGGAAGTCGCTCGCGAAGCGCCGCCCCGGACCGAGCGTCCGATCGGCCCAGTGGTCCGCGGCGACGGCCTGCGCGCCGAGTTCGTAGGGAACGGCGGCGGCGGCGCGGCTTTCGGGGAGGCGTTCGGAGTACTGCCAGGAGACGGCGACCCCGCCGAGGACGATCACGGTCGCCAACGCCGCGGCGAGGCCCGCCCTGGCGCCCGGAGCGACCTGCAGGCGCGGGCGCAGTCGCGCCTGAAGCAGCGCGACGGCGACGACGACCCCGACGCCGGCGAAGACGAACTCCGTCGAGCGGTTGGCGGTCTCCGCGGCGCTGCCGATGAAGCGCAGGGGCAGCAGCAGCGGATAGAGCAGCGCGAGCGCGAGCGGCGCGAGCATCAGCGGCCGCAGCCGGCGGGCCCGCCAGATCACGAGCGCGCCCCACGCCATCGCCCCCAGCGTGAGCAGCACGCTGAAGATGCTGAGCGCGCGTTCCCACGTAGGCGGCGCCGTGGCCCCGGCCTTGAACAGGCTCCGCGTCGGGCTCGCCCCGGTGAGCACGTCGAACAGGCCGTGGCCCGTGTTGGAGGCGATGCTGCCGAGGTACTGGCTCGTGATCGGCGCCACCGTCGCCAGCCAGATCCCGATCGCAAGCAGCGCGAGCCCCGCGAAGGGCGCTGGGTTGAATGCCACGCTCGCGCCGCGGCGTCGGCGCCAGATGGCGACGATCGTCCAGATGGAGAGCACCCCGGCGAGGAAGTAGGAGGACAGATGGTGGGTGACGACGACCGCGAGGATCGCCGCGGCCGCGAGCAGCGAGAGGGACAGCGAGCGACCCTCCTCCTCGGCGCGGCGGCTGAGAAGGTACAAGGTGAAGAACACGAGGGGGAGGGCGAGCGACTCGTAGCTGAACTGCGCGCTCCAGTAGAGGAAGTTCGGGTTTGCCGCGTAGATGAAGCAGGCCATCCCGGCGACCCTCGCCGAGCGCGAGATCCGCTCCGTCAGCAGGTAGAGCGAGAGGGCCAGGACGAGCCGCGCAGAGCCGATCACGACGATCCCCGCGGTCGCGACCGGCAGACCGCTGAGTCGTACGAGGCCGGAGGTGAGACCGCCGAGGCCGGGATAGCGCGCCGACTCGGGGAGAAGCGGGTTGAAGGTGAAGAGGTGGCCGCTCGAGAGGTCGTCGATGGTCGAGCGCAGGTGGACGAACTCGTCCGAGAAGGCCAGCTGTGACGGGCTGTAGGTGACCTTCGTGAGATACATCGCCAACGCGAACACCATCACCGTCCCCACCCGCTCGCCCGTCCCCGCGCCTGCAGACGCCAGGCGCGCGGCCGGGGGCAGGCAGATCAGGCCGAGGCCCACCCAGAAGAACAGCTCCGCGGAGGAGGAGCCGCCGCGGGCGAGGGCATCGGCGTGAGCGACGCACAGGACCCCGACCGCGGCGATGAGTGAAACGGGCGCAAGCCAGCCCAGGGCGCGACCCGGGGGCGGGCCGCCCGCGGCGGCGGTGGTCACGGGTGCGACGCCGGACACTCGGGGCGGGTCTAGTCGGAGGTCCACAACGCTCCGGTGAATCGGGCCGGCGAGGTTATAGTGCGGGCATGGCCTCCCCACCCGCCAAGCGCGTCTCCGTTCTGATTTCCACATATCGTCGTCACGAGCTGCTACGGCTCGCGCTGCAGAGCGTTCTCGCGCAGACTTTCACTGATTTTGATGTGCTGGTCTGGAATGACGGTGGACTGGAGATGGAGAGCCTCGTGCCGGAGCTCGGGGATCCCCCGCGTGCGCTATCACCAGGATTCTGTTAACCGTGGAGTTCTTCATGCCGTCCGCCACGGCCTGCTCGCGACGGAGGGTGAAATGGTGGCCCATATGGACGACGACGATGAATGGGAGCCGACATTTCTCGCCAATCAGGTCGCCCTGCTCGACCGCCATCCCGATGCGACGATCGCGTTCTCCGATCATTGGGTGATCGACGGAGGCGGAGCGATCGACGAGCCATCGACGACCGAGAACTCCCGCCACTGGGGTCGCCTGGCGCTGGCGCCGGGCCTTCACCAGCCGGCCTACGCGATCGTCTTCAACGGCACGATCGCGCTCGCCTCGGCCGCCGTAATCCGCCGCTCGGCGATCGATCTCGATGACTTCCCCCCGTCGCTCCACCACGCCTACGACATCTGGCTCTCCTATCTCGCCACGCGCGACGGTCAGGGCGTCGTCTACGAGCCCCGCCGCCTCGTCCGTGAGCGCCGGCACGGCGCTCAGATCGGGAGCGCTGTCGCCTCGACGGCGATGCTGGGCGACATCACGCTCGCCTACGAGCGCTTCTGGAGCGAGCCGAGCTTCGCCGTCGATCGCCGCCTGCTGGCCCGCCGCCTGGCGACCGCCGCCGCGAACTGGTCGGTGGCGCTGCTGCGGGACGGGCGTAGCGAGGAGGCCCGGAGGGCGGCCCGTCGCAGCCTGCGAGTGCGCGCGAGCGCGCGTGGCGGCGCGGCGCTGATGCTCAGCTCGCTGCCGGCGACGCCGGCCGGCGGGATCGCCAGGGCGCTCAGCACGCTGACGGCCCGCTGGCGGCGGGTCACACAGGCAACGCTGGTTGGCCAGGGCTCTCATTAGGATCTCCAAGCGTTGCGCCGAGGACCGGCGGGGCGCTCTGCAGGCGGCGCTGGCGACGGTAGTCCCAGCCGACGATCGCGGCGCCGACGAGGCGTGAGATCAGCCAGCCCACCCCCGCGCCGGCGATCCCGAGCGGGGTGAGCAACAGCCACGACACGCCGAGCGCCAGCCCGGCCGTGCCGAGCTGCAGCCGCGAGCCGAAACGCAGGCGGCCTTCGACGCGCAGCACCGCCACCCAGACGTCGAGGATCGAGTCCGGGATGGAGGCGACGGTGAAGAGCAACAGCAGGGGCAGGCCTTCGCTCGCGTAGGTGGGCCCGAACGCCCCGAGCAGCCAGGGCCCGGCGGCAGCGAAGATCACGCAGGCCGGGATGAGCAGCTTGAGGATCGCGCGCTGGCTGCGACCGGCGATGCGCCGCAGCTCGCGCGGCGAGTTGGCCCCCTCGGCGGTCAGCGCGGAGGCGACCGACGGCGAGATCAGCGACAGGAGGCCGCAGAGGCGCCAGGTCGTGTAGAAGTAGGCGGTCGCGGCGCTCGAGAGCGTCGCGGTGACGAGCACCGGCATCACCCACCAGGGAGCGAAGTTGCCGATGTTGATGGAGTGGTGTCCGGCGATGTATCCACCGAGGCGGCGCACCTCCGAGCGGACTCCGCCGAGCCCCAGGCGGTAGCCGCGAGCGAGGCCAGGGAGCATCGCCGCGGCGAGCACGGCCATCACGGCGCTCGCGATCACCCACGAGGCGAACACGCCAAACGCGCCGAGGGCGACGAGCGCGGGCAGCCACAGCAGCGGGATCTTCACGAGCGCGAAGACGGTGTTCTGGATCAGCGTCCGGTCCGCCTTGCGCTCGGCGATGCAGGCGTATTCGAGGAGGTTGGTTGCGGTGCAGAGCACGACGCCCGCGACGAACACGACCGGGTAGCCGATCGAACGCTCCAGCACACGGAAGTCGGGTGAGATCAGCGGCAGCAGGAACACCGTGACGATCCCCGCGAGCGTGCTGCTGAGCAGGCCGCAGAGCAGCCCGGCGTTCAGCGTCGCCGACCAGGGACGGCCGTCGGCCCTCCCCGGGAGCATCTGCACGAGCGCCGTGTTGATCCCGAGGTTCGAGAGCAACGAGACGAGCGTCATCGCCGAGACGAGCGCGGCCGCCAAGCCGACCTCGCTGGCGCTGAAGCGCCGCGCGGCGGCGAGCCAGAAGACGAATCCCAAGGCCGAGGTGACGACCGTCACGGCCATGATGTAGCCGCTATTGCGCAACAGCGAATCGGCCCGCAGACGGGCGATGGAACGGCCCAGCTTGCTCATCACCGTGCGGACCATTGCAGGCTAGCATCGGCCTCCGGGGGCATAGACAGATGGTCCAGCCGGGCGCCACGGACACACGCCGACGCCGGGAGATGCCGATCAGGGGTTCGCGGGCCCGGCCCTCGAAGATGCGAACCTCCCGTCTGAAAATCACACGCGCACTCACGATCGCGATCGGCGCGTTCGTGATCGCCGCGGCGTCGGCCGCCCCCGCCTCCGCGGCCGCGGAACCGTCCGTCGAAACGGAACTCCAGGGGCTGCATCTGGTCGACTACTTCCCCTCCGACGCGGGCTGGGGGGAGATGTGGTGGCACTGGAACCCCCAGCAGCTCGGCAACGACTTCGCCCGTGTGGCCGCCCTCCACGCCAACGCCGTGCGCATCATCGTCAGCGCACCGGCGTTCGGGTTCCCTCAGCCGACGGCCACGATGGAGGAACACCTCGAGAGCACGCTCGCGCTCGCCGCCGCGCACGGGCTCCGCGTCGAGCTCACGCTGTTCAACGAATGGACCGACTACGGGGACATCGCCGACAGCGAGACGTGGGCCCGCCAGGTCCTCGCCCCGCTCAGCGGCGACCACGAGATCGTCTACATCGACCTGCACGACGAGCTCCCCGTCTCCACCAACCGCGACGCCCCGGCCTGGGCGGAGGCGATGGTGCCGTTCGTGAAATCGGTCGACGGCGGTCTGCCCGTCACGATCTCGACCTCGATCAGCAGCGGCATCGGACCCCTGCAGGCGCTCATCGGGGCGCTGGCGAGCAACCCCCCGGACCTCTACGACATCCACTACTTCGGCAGCGCCGCCGACGCCTACGCGATCCTCGCCGAAGCCCGCGCCACGGTCCACGGAGCGCCCCTGTTCGTGGGCGAGACAGGCTTCGCGACCTCTCCCGCCTACGGCTGGGCGCGTGGGCTCCTGCCCACGGCGAGCAGCCTCGAAAGCTACCAGGACTACTACTACAGGACGGTCGAGTCGGCGACCGCGGCGCTGTCGCTGCCGCCGGCCGCGCCGTGGATCCTCTACGACATGCCCGGCCAGGGCGGGACGCTCTGGGGCTACCACATGGGGATCCTCCGCGCCGACGGCTCCCCCAAGCCGGCGGCGGGCGTGCTGGCATCCGTGTTCTCCGGTGCGACGCCCGAAGCGTCCTTCAACAACGGCTTCGAGGAAGGCTCCTCGCTGCCCGCGATCTGGCGGCGTTGGCTCCCCAGGGACGCACACTTCGCGCGCGAGCACGCGATCACGCACAGCGGCTCGGCGGCGGTCAGCATCAGCCATGCCGGCGGGACACACCTGACGGGCTGCCCGGCCTTCTACGCGGCGCCGATCGCGGCGATCACGCCCGGCGTCGACTACGACGCGAGCGTCTGGGCTCTCGGCTCGGCGACGGCCGGCTCGTCGCGGATCGTCCTCGTGTGGACCACCTCCTCCGGCCGCTTCATCGCCTCCAGCCCATCCCCCTCGCTGCCCGCCGGCAACACGGGCTGGACGCAGCTGAGCGTCTCGGCCGCGCCCCCGGCGGGGGCGGCGGCCGTGGAAATCGACCTTCAGGTGTGCGAAAGCCCTGGCACGACGTACTTCGACGACGTCACCTTCTCTCCGGCCGCCCTCGCGGCGAGCCAGCGCGCGGCGGCGAGACCGCCCGGGCACGCCCTCCGCGGAGCCCGGGCGCGGCGGCGCGGGCGTGCCGCGCGTCGCCGCTGACGCGCGCGAGCGCATCTCGGACGGCCGCTACTTCGTCCTGAACGTGCGGGGTTTGCCGTCGCTCGTCCCCGACGGGTTAGTGGCGAGGACGCGGTAGTGATAGGTCGTCTTCGGGGCGAGGCCGCCGAGGCTCGCGGACACCGCGACGGGGCTCGAGCCGGAGCCGGGGAGGAAGGCGCACGGCTGACTGTCTCCGTAGCTCGCGGTGGGGCCGTATTCGAACGTGCAAGCGCTCACGGGTTCGCCGTCCGGGTTCACGGTCCCGTTCAGCACTGCGGAGGCATCTTCGATCGCGGTGGCCGCCGTGGTGAGCACCGTCGGGGGTAGCTGGGCCGGACCGCCGAAGGCGGACAGGCCCTCCGGCGAGCCGACCCCCGAGGGGCCGTCGAAGCCGACCGCGGCGTCGCACGCGAGCGTGCCCTCGCAGTCGATGTCGCCCAGCTCTTCGTTGACTTCGGGCTCGCCGCAGGCGGCGTCTTCCTCGCCGTCGCAGTACCCGTTCCCGCCGTGGGCGACGTCGTAGAGCGCCGCGGGCCGGCCGAGGTGGGCGTAGAGCGTTTCCGCTGGATAGCTCACGCCGTGGGCGCCCCCGGAGAGGGCGAACAGGCCGGCGATCAGCGGCGAGGAGAGGGAGGTGCCGCCGACGGTCAGCCAGCCGGGTTTGAAGGCCGCTTCATAGACATAGGTGTCGTAGATGTCGAAGCCGGTGTAGGGATCGGCGACCGCGGAGATGTCGTTGTCGAGGCGGTTGCCCCCGCAGCCAGTTGCCGACCAGGCGGCCAGGCTCCGCTGCCAGGCGGGGGCGGCGAAGAGGGTGCTGCAGCCACCGCCCGTGGCGGCGAACTGTTTGAATTCCCCGCCGCGTGAGGGCCTTCCGCTGTCGTTCCAGACGCTCTCGCTGCTGCGAGCGCCGGTGGTCTTGAGCTTCAGGGCGGTTCCGCCGACGGCGACGACGTCGGTGAGCGAGGCGGGGGCGTCGGGGACTTCCGGCGTCTGGAAGCTGGAGGCGAGATCGTCCCAGTTGAGATAGCCCGAGTCTCCCGCGGAGGCGGCGATGACGATCCCGGGGTGGTCGTAGGCCTCCTGTTCGACGCTCCCCATCTCGTTCTCCGGCGCTCCATATGAGTTCGAGACGGTGCCGGCCCCCAGGGCGACGGCCTCGTCGGTCGCGCTCGCGAGGTCGGCGAGGCTTTCGGAGTCGGCCTCCACGAGCAGGATGCTGCAGTTGGGGCAGACGCTGTGGACCGTCTCGACGTCGAGTGAGATCTCCACCGACCAACCCACCTTGTCGGCTTCGGGCAGCGGTGAGGCGGCCCCCTCCTGGTCGACCTTGCGCAGGCATCCGTCCGCGCGCGTACAGGCGGCGAGGCCGTAGTGGGAGTCGAAGCTCGCCAGATCCGATTCGATGCTCGGATCGTCGTAGGCATCGACGATCGCCACGGTCTGCCCGCTCCCGCCCGCGGCCGGCTTGAACGAGTAGGCGCTCGCGAGGTCGGCGGGGGTCAGGCCGCCCGCGGGGCCGGTGGAGTAGGAACCCGCCCCGCGCTCATAGGCTCGCACCCCGGGGGCGCCCGCCGGCGCGGGAACGAGCGCGAGTGCGAAGCAGCTCGCGTCGTGGGGGCCGGGCGCGGGGCAAATCTGGCGAACGCGGGCGTAGCGCGCGCCCGGGCCCGCGGCCAGGCCGACGGCCGGCGCGGCAGCTGCCGACGCCGCGCAGATCGCCAGCGCCGCTGCGGCGCGCCGCGCGCGCCGCTGCCTCGGTCTTTCGCTCATGAGCCCCCAACGGTTACAGCCGGCAGGCCCCCGCGCAAGGACTGTGGACGGGTTGGCATCGGCGCCGGCTCAACGCCCGCGGGGCGCTCCTGCGGGATGATGCTCGAAACACCGCGAACGCCCGGAGCCAGCCCCGATGCCCTCATCCACGCCGATCATCAACGGCGTCGACTTCGTCGCGATCCCCACACGCGACTTCCAGGCCGCACTCCACTTCTACGAGACCGTGCTCGTGCTCCCCTGCTCGCGCCGCTACGCGCGGGTGCCGGGAGGGGAGTTCGAGGCCGGCAACCTCACCCTGCAGGTCGTCGACTCGCAGGCCGCCGGCCTCGAGCACAGCCCCCATCGCCACCCGATCGCCCTCCACGTCGAGGATCTCCCCGCGGCACGCGCGCGACTGGAGGCCGCCGGCGTGGCCTTCAACGGCGAGACCCTCGACACCGGCGTGTGCCTGATGGCGTTCTTCGAGGACCCCGACGGCAACGCACTGATGCTCCATCACCGCTACGCGCCACCGCAGGCCCCCGCGACCGACGCGACCCCGTAGGGGAGCCCGCGAGCGCGGGGACGGCCCCCTAGCGACCCGCCTCGTCGACCACCCGCACGGTCCGCAGCCTGCGGTCGCTCGCCCCGCGGACGCTGCCCCCGAGCTCGAGCGTGCGCTGGACGTAAGCGAGCGTCTCGGCCGTCAGCCGCTCTCCGGGGAGGACGTTGGGGATCCCGGGGGGTAGCTCGCCAGCGACTCGGCCGCGATTCGCCCCGCGGCGCGGTCCGCGGGGACGACCTCCTGGGCGCCCAGATAGGCCTCTCGGGGCGTCATCGCGAGCTCGCCCCACGGGGGAGGCGGGGCGAAGCTCGCCTCGCCCCCGCCCGGGTCCAGCCCGACCCGTTCCACCGCCGTGCGGAGCGCGGCGACGAGGCGCTCGGCCTCCGAGTGCCCCCGCTCGCCCATCCCGAACACCGCCACGAGGACGTTCTGGCCGTAGAGCTCGAGGTTGATGTCGCCGATCTCCCTCAGCAGCGGCGCGAGCTCGTAGCCGTTGGCGGCGACCCCGCGCACGTCCACCGCGACGCGGAGGGGATCGTAGGCGAACACGCCCGGTCGCCCGGCGAGGCGATCGTCGAGCACGTCGAGCCCCTCGATCGCGCGGATCTGCTCGCGGGCGTGCCCGAGCGCAGCGATCATCCGCTCGAGCAGCTCGTGGCCGTGGACGGCGGCCTGGTGGCGGGCGGCGTCGAGCGACCCGTAGAGCAACGAGTTCGGGCTCGTGGACTCGGTGAGCGTGACGGCCCGGTCGACGACGTCCTCGCCGATCAGGCCCTCACCGCCGAGGTGGAGCATCGCCGACTGGGTGAGGCTGCCGACGATCTTGTGCGTGCTCGAGATCACGAGGTCGGCGCCGGCGGAGAGGGCGTGCTCGGGGAGTGCCTCGTGGAAGGCCATGTGCGCGCCCCAGGCCTCGTCGACGACGAGCGGCACCCCGCGGGCATGGGCGACGCGGGCGAGGCCCCGGATGTCCGCCGCGGCGCCGAAGTAGGTCGGCGAGATGACCCACGCCGCGACGGCCTCAGGGGTCTCGGCGAGCGCACGGTCGAGGGTCTCCTCAGTGAGGCAGTGGGCGATGCCGAGCTCCTCGTCGATCTCCGGCGCGGCGAACGTGGGGCGCATCCCCGAGAGGACGAGCGCGTCGATCGTGCTGGAGTGCGCGTTCCTCTGCACGACTACGGCATCGCCCGCGTGGGCGAGCGCGAGACCGGTCGCGAGGTTCCCCTGGGAGGCGCCGTTGATCAGGAACCACGCCCTCCTGGCTCCCCAGGCCTCGGCCGCAAGGCGCTGGGCACGCTCGAACGGGGTCGGCTCGACGCCGACGTCGATCCCGTAGGTGAGGGCGGGGATGTCCATGCTCAGAGCGCGCTCCCCGATCGCCTCGATCAGGCGCGGGGCGGCGCCATCGCCGCCCTTGTGTCCCGGAACGTGCAGCCGCGCGGGACGCCGGTCGGCGTACTCGCGGAGGGCGTCCAGGTAGGGGGTCTCCCGCTGATCGTCGTCCATTCGCCCAGCTTCGCAGAACCGTCACAGGGGTTGCAGGTGCGTGCCAACTTCGCGCCGTGAGCGGGACATCTGCGCTATTTGCCCGCCTTCGAGGACGCGTGGAGCTAACGTCGGGACACACCTTCAAAAAGCGGCCCGGCGGTGCGTCAACACCCCGGGCCCGGCACCGAGTCGCTCAGCCTCGGCACACGCCGATTGTCACCCAGAGTCGCAACGGACGTTGTTGCGGCTCTGACGAGGCGGAGCGCTCGCTGCCTGTCCCCGAAAGGAGGTCGCGTGGTAGGTCCGGGTCATAAGCGACGGGCGGGCGCAGCTCCCGCGGAGGAGATCGTCCTCGCTGCCGTCGCCCGCGCGTCTCTCCACCGCCGCGCGGCGAGCGCGTCGCTGCGCTCGGTGCTCGCCCACCTCGCCGTCACGCCCCGCTCGGCGTCGGCGCGATCGGTCCGCCTCAGCCTCGCCGCGCTCGCCGAGCTGGGCTTCCTCGTCCGCGGGAGCCGGCGCGGGGTCGAGCTCTGGGGCGTGACCGGCCGCGGGCGCGACCGTCTGTCGATGCTGGGGCCAGACGCCGGCCGAGCACTGCTGCCCGAGGCGCCGCAGCTGCTGGCATGGAGGAACGCCCGGCGGACGGCAGCCCGAGAGCTCCCGCGCCTGGAGCGGGCCCTCGGGGAGGCCCTGACCGAGGGACAGCGCCTGTTGGCGGACGGCGGCGCGGTCCACTCCGATACCTGGTTCGAGCTGGCCGGGGAGCTCTCCCGCGCCGCCAGGCGGGTGGGATCGGCGGGGCATTGCCTGCGCGAGTGGCCGGAGCCCGACGACGCCCGCGCGGACCGGGACGAGCGGAGCGAGCCCGGCGACGGGGCACTCGACGCGGGCCTCCGCGCGCGGCGGAGGCTCCGCGCGGGTCGCCGCAATCCACTCCTGTGGAGCGGTCCGGGCACCGCGGAGGGCGGGCGATGACCCTTTGCTAGGGTCCGTCCGAGGTGGCGGGCTGAGCAGCAGCGACGTGAGATCGGGCGGCGAGGAGCGTCCCGAAGGGGGACTGCGTCCCGTCGCCGCATCGCCCACGCGCTTCGAGGAGTGGGAGATGGAGCTCCATGGCCGCCGCGTCGTCTACCGCGTCGCGGGGAGCGGCCCGCCGGTGGTGCTGATCCACGGGATGCTGAACTCCTCCAGCCACTGGCAGCCCGTCGCCGAGCGCCTGGCCGAGGGCTTCACCGTGCTCGCCCCGGATCTCATCGGTCACGGAGACTCGGCCGCCCCGCGGGGGGACTACTCGCTCGGCGCCCACGCGGCGAGCATCCGCGACCTCCTCGCCGCGATCGGCATCGACCGCGCGACCGTCGTCGGGCACTCGCTCGGCGGGGGGGTGGCGATGCAGTTCTTCTACCAGTTCCCCCAGCGCGTGGAGCGGTTGGCGCTGATCTCCAGCGGCGGCCTCGGCCGGCAGGTGAGCCCGGTGCTGCGGACCGCCGCGCTCCCGGGGATGTCCGCCGCGCTGTCGCTGACGATTCACCCGCGACTGCTCTCCGCGATCCGCGAGACCGGTCACCGGATGCGCGATCGAGGGATTCCGGCCGGCGTCTACCTGCAGGCGCTCGCGCGCGCGCTGCGCCCGCTGGAGACGGGTGGCGCCCGGGAAGCGTTCCTGCAGACGCTCCGCGCCGTCATCGATCCGCACGGCCAGCGCGTGAGCGCGACCGACCGCCTCTACCTGCTCGAGTCGATCCCGACGCTGATCGTGTGGGGGGAGCGGGATCACACGATCCCGATCGCCCATGGCCGCTCCGCGCACGACGCGATCCCGGGGAGCAGCTTCCGCACGATCCCCGCGGTCGCCCACTTCCCCCACCTCGAAGATCCCGAGGCGCTTGCGCGGCTGCTCCTGGAGTTCATCGACACGACGACCCCCGCGCGCATCGAGGACCGCGACTGGGGCGCGGTGCTCGCGCGGCGCTCGCCCCGCTCGCGTCGCCTCGGGGCCGCCTGAGGGGGGAGCTCAGGCGAGCGGCTTCGCGGCGCTCGGAGAGAGGGCGAGGAGCGCGGCGACGCAGGTGGGGTCGAACTGCATGCCCGCGTTGCGGCGGAGCTCCTCGAAGGCATGCTCCGCGGGGAGCGCCTCCCGGTAGGGACGCGAGCTCGTGATCGCGTCGAAGGCATCGGCCACGAGCATGATCCTGGCGGCCTGTGGGATCGCCTCGCCCTTCAGGCCATCCGGGTAGCCGGAGCCGTCGAAGCTCTCGTGTGAGTGGCGTATCCAGGGGACGATCATCTCCAGGCCCTCGATCCGCGAGACGAGCTCCGCGCCCGCGACGCTGTGGCCCTTGATCAGCTCGAACTCCTCCGCCGAGAGCTTCCCGGGCTTGCAGAGGACGCGATCGGGGATCGTCACCTTGCCCACGTCGTGGAGCATCGCCGCGATTCGCAACATCCCGAGCATGTCGTCCTCCCACCCGAGCGCCGCGGCGATCGAGACCGCACAGTCGGCCACGGCGCGGGAGTGCTCGTGCGAGGCGTTCATCCGCATGTCCACGGCCTGAGCGAGCGTGGCGGCCCAGCTCAGGCGCTCGTTCGCGCTCGTCCGCGCGACCTCCGGCCGTCCGTGCCGGGCGGCATAGAGGCGGCCATCGGCGCGATGCATGAGCTCCTCGAGGCTCGTCCCGTCGAGCGGGAACGTGGCGATCCCCACGGTGCAGGGAGCCCGCTCGCTGAGCGCCCTGGAGATCCGCTCCGAGCTCTCCACGACGTCGCTCGGCTCGATGTCGGCGAACAGGACGGCGAACTCGTCGCCGCCGAGCCTCCCGATGGCGTCCGCGGGACGGACGCTCCGGCGGAGGGTTGCCACGACCCAACGCAGCAGCTCATCCCCCGCGGCGTGGCCGTGGCGGTCGTTGACCTGCTTGAAGTGGTCGACGTCGAGCAGCAGGACCGCGCCCTGGCAGGCCCGCCGGGCGACCATCGCGATCTCCGCGACCGCGCGCTCCTCGAAGCCACGCCGGTTCAGACAGCCGGTGAGCGGATCGGCGCGAGAGATCTCCGTCAGCGTCTCCCGCTGACGCTCCTGGTTGCCCGCCAGCCAGGCGCTCATCACGCCCGTGCAGGTGAGCATCACGGCGAACAGCGCCTCATACGCCCACGATGCACCTCCGACGACCAACGCGAGGCCGAGATAGCCCGCCACCGAGAGGCCGCCGACGACGATCACGGAGACCAGCGGGTAGGACATCGTGGCGAACACCACCGGCACGAAGAACGTCAGCGCCAGGGGGCTCCCGGCGCCCCCGTCGGCGACGGTCACGACCGCGATGAGGACGAGGTCGAGGATGCTCCATGCGAGGAAGAACGGCTCGCGGAAGCGGCTGTGGACGATCCGCCCTCGCGGAAGCATGGAGACGACGGCCCCGCCGAGGAAGCCCGCGCCCATCGCCGCGGCGATCAGCGCCCGATTGGGCTGCGACCACGTGCACGCGCTGTAGATCGCACCCGCTCCCGCAGACGACGTAGGTCAACCACACGCCGGCGCCGAAGGTGGCTTCGCGGACGCGCAGCGCCGACTGGTCGACGATCCCGAAATCGCTGGCAGCGTTCATTCGTCTGTTATCGGGTCACCCCGGTCAGACGTGAGGCGGGAGGCGGGCGTCTGGACGGTGGGAACGGACCCGTGCAGGCCCATCCGGGCCTACCCCGAGGAGGGAACGTCGACCCGCCAGGCGGGCGGGTAGGGGAGCGGCTCGAGCGTCCCCTGGAGCCGCTCGCGGAGGTGCTCGAAGGCGGGTGGCAGGGCGAGCGACTCGCCGATGTGCCCGCCGTCCTCGTCCACCGCGAAGCCGGGCCCGATCGTCGCGATCTCGAACAGCACGCCGCTCGGCTCCCTGAAGTAGATCGAGTGGAAGTAGAAGCGATCGATGATCGGCGTCGGCTGGATGCCCGCCTGGGCGACCCGCAGCCTCCACGTCTCGTGATCCTCCATCGGCGAGGCGAAGGCGACGTGGTGAACGCTCCCCGCTCCTTGCCGCCGGTTGATCTCCGGCGGGGCGGGATCGTAGGCGTAGAAAGCCGTGCGCGTCCCGCCCTGCACCTCCCAGTGCTCGCCCGAGCCGCGCGTGAAGCCGAGCGTGCGCGACAGCAGTCCCTCGCTCCGCGCGGGCGACGAGCTGTACGCGCGCACGCCGTCGAAGCCGAGGAGGGCCTGCTCGGGAGGCACGTCGGGAGAGCGCGCCGCAAGCGGCGGGTCGACCGCGTCGGAGACCACGAGCTCGTGTTCGAGCCCCTCCGGGTCGGCAAACAGGACGCTGTCCGACGTCCGCTTCACCTCGATCCCCTGGCCCTCCAGGCGCTCCACCCAGAAGCTCAGCGCCTGCTCGGAGGCGACCCGCCAGACGATCCGATGGACCATCCCCGCGCCGGCGATCCCAGGGGCGGCACCCGGGTACTCGAAGAACGTCAGCACCGACCCGGGCGATCCCACCTCATCGCCGAAGTAGAGATGGTAGATCGTCGGGTCGTCCTGGTTGACGGTCTGCTTGACCATCCGCAGGCCCAACATCTCGGTGTAGAAACGGACGTTGGCGGGCGCGTCCGCCGTGATCGCCGTGATGTGATGGATGCCATCGAGCTTCATCGCGCGCAGACTCTAATGGCTGCAGAGGGCGCCTCGCCGGCGCCGCCGGGCACCTGCGATCATCGCCGCGTGAGAGGCGGATCGCACATCCCGCGCCTCGGTCGCGCGCGGCGTGACCCGTCCTTGGCGGTGCTCGAGGGCTTCCACCCGCTCAAGCACGCCCTCCGCTTCGAGGCGAACGTCCTGTCCGTGCTGACGCGCGATCGGGCGGAGCTGCTCGCGCTGGCGGCGCAGCTCGCGCCGGACGTCCGCGAGCGCATCGACGGGGCCGCAGAGGAGGTTTCCGAGGATGTCTTCGAGCAGCTCGCCCCCCTTCCCCCGAGCACCGGCGTCGTGGCCCTCGCCGAGCGACCCCCGATCGACCTCGCGACACTGCTCGCCGAGACCCGCGGAGCGCCGCTCGTCGCCCTCGAGGACCCCCGCGATCTCGGCAACATCGGCGCGTGCGTACGTGTCGCCGCCGCCGCCGACGTAGCCGGGGTGCTCACCACGGGGAGCCACGACCCATGGCACCCCGACGCCCTCCGCGGCTCTGCCGGCCTGCACTACGCCCTCCCCGTCGCGCGCCTGGACCAACCCGCCGCCCTCGCCGGCGGCGCCCGTCCACTGATCGCCCTCGACCCGGAGGGGAGCCCCTTCGATCCTGCCGCCCTCGATCCCGCCTCGATCCTCGCCTTCGGCACCGAGCGTCACGGTCTCAGCCGCGGGCTCCTCGACAGCGCCGATGCCCACCTCAGGATCCCGATGCGCCCCGGCGTCTCGAGCCTCAACCTCGCGACATCCGTGGCCGCCGTCCTGTTCGCCTGGCGCCTTGCGCCGCGCGCGCACTCGTCCGCGAGCTGAGCGGGCGTCCACCCGCGCGCCGTCTCGGCCGAACCCGACGGCGGCGACGCGAGGGTCCGCGAGGATCGCGTCGACGGCCGCCTCCCACCCCGCCGCGGCCGTCAGGCCCGCTGGAGCGCCTCGACGCCGTCGAGCAGCCGCCAGTTCCCCTCCAGCGCACCCTCCGCCAGGGATGTCATCCGCCGTTCCCGCTCGCCCGGCCGCGGGCTCTCGGCGATCAACGTCGAGATCATCTCCCCCGCCTGTCGGGCGTGCTCGACGTCGAGCCCCCGATGCACCCTGAAGTACTCCGTCGCGGGCCCCTCAAGCGGGTAGCCGTAGTGACGCGTGAGACCGGCGAGCTTCGTCTCGGAGATGGCCGGCTGCCCGCCCTCGATGGCGTAGAGGACGGCCAGATGCTCGAGCAGGTCCGTGCCTGCGGTCCAGGACTCCATGCACGCGCGCGTCCCCGCCAGCGGCGCTCCCCGGGCGACTAGTGGGTCGGGGCCGGCGGCCCGCGCGAAGCCCGCCCACAGCTCGACATGGGCCGCCTCCTCGAGGGCATGCTCGCGGGCGATCCTCGCGATCTCATCCTCGGGACCGCGCTCGGCGATCGCGCACTCGGCCGCAAGCGCAGAGGCCTCGGCGAGGGCGGCGACCGCGTGGGCGTACTCGCCCGCATAGGAGGCGAGCTCGTCCGGGGTCAGCTCGCCGGCGTTCCAGCGCAGGTAGAAGGGGTGCTCGAGCACGTCGATCCGCTGGCGTGTCCGGTCGAGGGTGTGGAGGATGGTCATCGCGTCTTCCTTCCCGGTCGTGGGCTTGCGCGGCAGGATTCGCCGCGGTAGCGCCGAATCAGGTCCTTCCGGGCCGATCCACCCCGAGCGTCGCGAACGCGTCCGCCCGAGGTGAGATGGTGGCCTTGAGGAGGGATGGCAATGAGGGTCATCGGGTGTCTTCCATGCTGATCCTGGTCGCACTGGCAATCGCGGCCCTGTTGTTCAGCGCAACCATCGCCCTCGCCCTCGGCCGCGTCGCAGCGCAGGCGGACCGCGATATGGAGCGCGCGGTCGCCGAGCGGGCCCCGGAGCCGGAGATGATCGTGATCCGCCGCAACTATGCGGGGTTCTGGGAGGCCCAGTCGACGATCGCCCGGGAGTCGTCGATGACGGTGCCGTCGTCGAGCACGAGCGTCGGCACCCAGCGGTTGCCTGTCAGCTCCTCGACCGCCCGCCGACCGCTCGTCCGGTTGAAGGCTCCCGGGAGCACCCCGAGACCGTAGGACTTCACCACCTCGGGCTCATAACCGGCGTCGCGGAGCGCGTGGTAGGCGTTCGCGCACGGATGCCCTCCCGGTCGCGGGGTGGGAAAGGTGCCCCAGCACACGTAGAGCTTCACGAGACCGTCAGCGTCCCTTCCATCCCCGCCTGCCGGTGTCCCGGCACCGAGCAGTAGAACGTGTACGTACCCCGCTTCAATTTCAGCGTGAGCGACCTCGTGCCCCCAGTGAACGTCGGTGTCGCACCCAGCACCTTGCTCCCTTCGGCGACTGTCACGTTGTGTTCCACCGGTGACATGTTCGCCATCCTGATGGTCACCGTGCCGGCCCTCGTGGCCAGCTGCTTCGTGTCGTAGGCTAGCTCGCCCGACGGGTTGGCGGCGAGCGCGAGCGTGGTCGCGCCCGCCGGCGAGGTCGTAGCGGGCGTCGTGGCGGTGGTGCTCGCCGGTGCCGTCGATGCTGCGCTGGTGGCGGGAGCGCCGGGCTCGGGGGGCAGTTCCGGAGACTTCGTCCCTGACGTGATCGTCGTCGCCGAGGACACTCCCCCGGCGGTCAGCACGGCCGTCGAGACGGCCCCCAGGACGAGCACCGCGCTGATCGCGATCACGATCCGCTGCCCCCGCTGGCTCCCGGGGAAGTCCGGTTTGCGCAGACCCAGCACGAGCGAGACAATCAGGGCCCAGGCCACGAGGATCCCGCCCGCGATGTAGAAGGGAACCTTGCTCTTCTCCGCGATCACGGGCGCGAGCTGGAGGGCCACCGAGTGCATGGGCCCGCGAGCCTAGCCGATGGGGAGGCAGAGCGCCCCGGGGACAGCGAGGCCCGCCGAGCCGGCTGGGCGGCGGTCGGCCGTCGCCGCTGCTCCCCTCAGCTGCCCGCCGTCGTCGTCAGCTCCTCCGCCTCGGCGGCCGGAGCCAGCTCGGGCGTCTCGGGTGCCGGCGGCAGGCCGGGCTCCGAGCGCGCGGCCCGCAGCTCGTAGTCATGCCTGACGCCCGCGTCGGCCCCCGCCAGCACACGGTCCGCCTTCATCGCCCGTCCGATCCCCTCCGACAGCGAGCGCGGGAGCAGCGTCACGAGCGCGTTCGTCCGCTTCGCCTTCTTCGGCACCCACACGTCGACCGATCCCAGCTGGAGCGCCTCGACGATCGCCTCGGCGACCTCCGCCGGCTCGAGGTTGGGAATGCCCCGCACGGCACCCAGGCCCGAGCCGAGTTCGGTGTTCACGACGGCGGGCATCACGTAGCTCACGTCGATCTCCGCGCCCATCAGGCGGAGCTCGCCGCGAATCGCCTCGGTGAGGCCGACGACGGCGTGCTTGGTCGCCGAGTAGGTCGCCCCGCCGGGGGCGCCGAACTTGCCCGCCTGCGAGGAGATGTTCACGATGTGACCCCTGCCGCGCGGGATCATCCGCTCGAGCGCGAGCTTGCACCCGAGGATCACCCCGTGCAGGTTGATGTCGATCATGCGCCTCGCGGTCAGGTCGTCCTCGTCGATGAAGCGCCCCACCTGCATGATGCCCGCGTTGTTCACGAGCACCCCCACCGGCCCGAGCTGCTCCTCCGCGCGATCGAGGAAGGCGGCGAAGGACGCCCTATCCGTCACATCGAGTGCCAGCCCGACCGTGCTCGCTCCCAGCGCCGTCGACGTCGCCTTCGCGGCCTCGACGTCGACGTCCCCGATCGCCACCCTCATCCCCTGGCGCAGGAAGGCTTCCGCGGTCGCCCGCCCGATCCCACGAGCGGCGCCCGTGATTGCTGCGACCTCACCGGCGAGGATGCGGGGTTGCTTGGCCATTGTCTCCTCCTGGTCTGCTGGCTTCGATGTAGCTCCAACGCTACCGCGCGGGACTCCGATCGGCGGCGCGGTGGCCCGCCGGCGGGCCGACTGACCGACATGGAGCGACGTCGGCCGGTAGTAGGGTGCTCAGATGCCGTTCTTCAAGTTCGAGGGGCAGCGCATCGCCTACACCGAGTTCGGCGGCGGCCCGACGGCCGTCGCAGCCGGCGGACGCCGTGGCCGCACGCCCCGCCGCTCGGCAGCGGGCGGCCGTCCGCTGATCCTCCTCCACGGGCTGCTCCTCTCGCAGGAGATGCACCGCCCGCTGGCCGAGGCGCTCGCCGCACGGGGCAACCGCGTCATCACCATCGACCTGCTCGGCCACGGCGCATCGGACCGCCCGCGCGACATGTGGCGTTACTCGATGGCCTTCTTCGGCGAGCAGATCGTCGCCCTGATGGACCATCTCGGGATCGACGAAGCCGCCGTGATGGGCACATCGCTGGGTGCAAACGCCGCCCTCGAGGTCGCCGCCCACGCGCCCCAGCGGCTGCGCGGCCTCGTGATCGAGATGCCGGTCCTCGACAACGGCCTGCTCGGGAGCGCCCTCGCCTTCACCCCTCTGCTCGTCGCGCTCACCTTCGGCGAGCCGGTCATGAAGGTCGTGGCCCGGGCCGCCCGTGCCATTCCCCGCCGCGTGGTCCCCCACTACGGGAACATCATGCTCGACGTCGTCCGCCAGGAACCCGGGCCCGGCGGGGCGCTCCTCCAGGGTCTCTTCTTCGGCCGCATCGCCCCGCCTCGGAGCGAGCGCAAGACCTTCGCCACGCCCACCCTCGTCCTCGGCCACCCGCGCGATCCGGTCCACCCGTTCTCCGACGCGGGGATGCTCGCCAAAGAGATGCAGAACGCGCGCCTGATCGAGGCCGAGTCGCTGTGGGAGCTCCGCTTCCGACCCGAGCGACTCACCGACGAGATCGCCGCGTTCCTCGACCGGATCTGGGCGCCCGCCGGGGCCCGCCGACGCCCCGCAAAACGCCCCGCAGCTGCAAGCTCGCGCTCGCCCGCGCGCGGGCGAGCAGCAGCCAAGCGCTAGACGTCTCAGGCTGGAGCTTCGGCGCGGGGGGCGCGGCCCTGCGCGGGCTCAGCTCGGCGGGAAGAGTTCCACTTCGTTGATGCTCACGTGGCCCGGCGCGGTGGCGCTGCCGACCGCCGCCGCCGGCGCCCTGCTCACCCACAGCACCACCCAGCGAAAGCCCTTCGTGGGTTCGAGCAGCTTCAGGTGCTCGTGTCGCTTGTGTATCACCGTGGAGTGAGTCAGCCGCGTCCACCCCGTCGCCGTGATCGAGTTGGGGACGGTGCTCCCGTTCGCCCCGTAGACCTGAATCGTCAGCCCGGGCGTCGAGGTCACGAGCGTGAACGAGCCGAGCTTCTCCGGTACGCGTAGGTCGATCTGCAGGCCCACCGCCATCGCGGGCGCGGTGGCCGCTTCGACCTGTGCCGTCCACCCCGTCCCGCTTTCCCCGTCGATCGCGAGGCTCGGGTCGCCGAAGTCGGTCGCCGGCAGCCCGTAGGGGTTGTAGGTCGAGGCCGCGTTCGTGTCGAGCAGGATCGCCTGAGGCTTTGCGGCCGTTTCCGTGCCCCCGCCCGTCGCCGGCGTCGTCGTCGTCGTGGGCGTCGTGCTGGTGGGTGCTTTCGTCGTGCCGCCCACGGCCGCTTTCGGCGTCGACGCCGTGAGCGGGATTCTCGGCGGTTTGATCGGCGTCAGCGGCAGTTTCGCGACCGTGCTCGGCGGCGTCGTGGTCGTGGATGTGGATGCGGGCGGCGTCACCACCGCGGCGGGTGGCGTCACCCGGGCGACCGTGGCGATCACGACGGCCGCCTTCTTCGGGCTCGAATTCAGCGCCGCGACGGCCGCCGCGGCGGCCCCCAGGGCCAGCACCGCCGCCCCGCCGATCGCGAGCGCGCCCGAGCGCCAGCCGGCCCGCCCGAGGCTCCCGGGGGCGCCAGCTCCGCACTGCAGGCACCAGTCCTGCCCCGGCGCCATCTCGCTCCCGCATTGCCGGCAGGTCGCGCCTGGGCTGGCGCTCGCCGGCGCGGGCGCCTCGGGGGCACCGGGGCCGACCGTCGCAGGAGCCTCCGTCGCCGCCTCGATCGGCGGCGCATCGGCCGTGGGGGGCACGTCGGCAACCGTTGCCACCCCCCGATTCTACCCCCCGATCGGCCGCTCGATCGCACTTCACCGCGGCGAGGGCGGCCCGCCGGGGACGATCTCCCGGCCCGTGGGCGCCAGCGCCTCATCCAGCTCCAGCTGCCAGTAGTAGCGCGTGAAGGTCATTCCGGCCCGGAACTCTCCGACGTGCGCCTCGGGCGACTCGCCCGCCGCCATCGCCACGATCAGCTCCGGATAGCTCCGCCCCGGGAGCGCCGCGTACGCCGGTGCCGGGAAGGCTCCCCCGAAGCGCGTGTTCACGTCCGTGATCCCCAGCCCGATCTCGGGGTCGCGGAAGACCTGGATCGTCGCGGGCCCGCGCACCACCAGCGCCTCGCTCACAGCCCGCCCCAGCTCGATCAGCTCCCCGTCGTGGATCACCGTCCCCTTGATCGACTCCCCCCCACGCGACTCGAGCATCGTCCGCGGGATCGCGTTCAGGCACCTCCCCTCGCGATCCCCGAGGCAGTCGATCGAGACCTCGGGTCCCCCCATCGCGCGCTGCACCATCACCCCCTCCTCGACGTAGCCGACGAAGAACCTCGCCTCCTCGACATCCCGCGCGAGGTGGATCGAGCGCGCGCCCGACCCCTTTCGCGGCTTCACCATCACCGGGTACTCGAGCCCCTCCAGCCCCTCCTCCGGGAGCGTCGTCGGCGGCGAGGGCAGGCCCAGGCTACGGAGCAGCAGATGCGCCTCGTACTTGTCGTAGGTCGCCCGTGCAACCTCCGCCGAGGGCACGAGCGCCGGAAGCCGACCTTCCTCGAGCGCGCGTGCGAGGATCTCGACGTCGAGGTCGCTGAGCGGCAGGACCGCCCCAACGCCATGCTCCTCGCACAGCGCCTCCAGCGCCGGAACGTACTCCGGGTCGTCCATCCGCGGCACCGCCGCACGCACATGCGCCGCGTAGCCCGCGGGCGCCAGCGGCGCCGGGTCGGCCACGATCGTCCGTGTCAGCTGGGCGAACGAGGCGACGATGTCGTAGCGCTTCCCGGCGGCCGTCAGCAGGATCGCCGGCGGGCTCACAGCTCCCCCTCCCAGCCCCCCACCTCGCCCTTGTAGAGCCCCCCACCCCTCCACACCATCGCGACCGTCCGCGACAGGATCCTCACGTCCAGCGCAGCCGAGCGATGTTCGATGTAGTAGAGGTCGAGCTCGATCCGCTCCGACCACGGCAGCGAGGCCCGCCCGTTGACCTGGGCCCACCCGGTGATCCCGGGCTTCACCTCCAGCCGCCCCCGCTCCCGCTCGCTGTACTGCGCCACCTGCACCGGCAGTGTCGGCCTCGGACCGATCACCGACATCTCCCCGCGGAGCACGTTCACGAGGTTCGGCAGCTCGTCGAGCGAGGTCCTCCGCAGGAAGCGCCCCACCCGAGTGATCCGCGCATCCTCGGCGTTCACCGCCAGCCCCGCCCCGATGTTCTCCGCCCCGTCCACCATCGTCCTCAGCTTCACCACGTCGAACTCGCGGCCCCGGAGTCCCACGCGGCGCTGACGATAGATCGCCGCTCCTGGGCTCTCGATGCGGATCGCCGCGATCGCCACCGCCAGCACGGGCGCACCCAGCACCAGCCCCAGGCCAGAGGCAGCTATGTCGAGCGCTCGCCGAATCACCCGGCGGGACAATAGGCCCTCATCGCGTCCCTTCGGCCACCTCCCACCCTGCGGAGGTCCCGTGCCGCAGCCAATCCCACAACCCCAACGCCGCGGAGGCCGTCGTCAAGACGTAGTACCGCGCGATCAGCAGCACCCGCACGTGCACCAGACCCCCCAGCGCCGCCGCCGCCAGCAGCGCGAGCTGGAGCGCGAGCGTCGCGACGTACACCCACCCGTCCCCAGCTGCCACCAGCGCCACGTTCGTCGCCAGCGCCACCACGTGCAGGGCCGGCGTGCAGTACCGCAGGAGGCGGTGGGAGAAGACCATTGCCGCGTACCCCGCGCTGTAGCCCCGCGGCGAGAGCATCCCGCCGCGCAGCAATATCGGCCAGGTGTGGCTCATCATCCTTCGCTTCCTCGCGAACTCCCCCTCGAGTGTCGGCACCATCTTCTCCCTCGCCCTGGCCGCCGGCACGAACACCGCCCGCCGCCCCCTCTTCACCATCTTGAACGGGAGGGACAGGTCGTGGCCCATGATCGGGTCGACGACGATGTAGTCCTCCCGCCGCGTCGCATAGATCGCCCCGTTCCCCGCGGTGATCGAGCTCAGCCGCGACTCGAGCTCTCGCACCGCCAGCTCGTAGCGCCAGTAGAGCCCCTCCTGGTTGCTCCCCCCGTCGGAGCTCACGAAGTGCACCGCGCCGCAGGCGTACCCCACCCGGCCATCCTCGAACGCCCCCACGAGTGCCCTTGCCGCCCCCCTCTCCCATAGCGAGTTCGCGTCGGAGAACGCGACGATCTCCCCCCGCGCCCGCTCCACGGCGGCGTCCTGGGCGCGGATTTTTCCTCCCCGTGCCAGCTCCAGCACGACGTCCGCGCCCGCGCGCCGAGCCTCCCCTGCGGTGTCATCCGCGCACCCGTCGCACGAGACGATCACCTCGAGCAGCTCCCGCGGGTAGTCCAGCGCGAGCGCGTTCTCCACCTTCGCCTCGATTACCTCGCCCTCGTCGTGCGCAGCGACGATCAAGCTGAGCGTCGGAAGGTCCACGGAGGAGCCCGCCGGGGTCGTCGTCGGAAGGTCCACGGAGGAGCCCGCCGGGGTCGTCGTCGGAAGGTCCACGGAGGAGCCCGCCGGGGTCGTCGTCGGAAGGTCCACGGAGGAGCCCGCCGGGGTCGTCGTCGGAAGGTCCACGGAGGAGCCCGCCGGGGTCGTCGTCGGAAGGTCCACGGTGGTGGCCGCCGGGGAGCGGCCCGGGAGGGTCGTGGCTCTCCGACTGTCTTCCCCGCGCGAGCGCGTGCGCGGGCGCGCGTACGCGCGCGCGGGGGCCTCTTTCGCGCTCGCTGAGACACCTCCCCCTCCTCGCCCGAGCAACCGCGAGATCGCCGCCAGCGCGAGCGCGTAGCCCAGCTGGGTCCACAGGATCAGCGCAACCGCCACCCAGAAGAGGACTTCCAAGGCTGTCTTCATCGCGTCGTCCCGCGATCGAGCAGCTCGTCGTATAGAGAAAGTGTGCGCTCTGCCACCCCCGCCCACGAGTACGGCCCCGCCGCCGCCGCCCTTGCCGCGTCCGCCATCCGCTCCCGGCGAGGGGGTCCGCGAGCAGCCCCGCCAGCGCGGCGTGTATGGCGGCCGGGTCGGCCGCGGGGACGACCAAGGCGGCACCCGTGACCGCCATCTCCGAGAAGCCCCCCACGTCCGTGAGCAGGAGCGGCTTGCCGAAGGCGAGCGCGGTGGAGAGGACCCCCGATTGATCGATCTCGCGATACGGGAGCACGACCAGTCCGCCCGCCGGAAGTAGCCCGGGAGCTCGGAGTCCGTGATGAAGTGCGGGACGAAACGCACCCCCGGCGGGGCTGCCGAGAGCAGCGGGGAGATGTCCATTCGGGGCATTCCCGCCACCCACAGCTCGGCGTCCTCGATTCCCCGCCAGGCCTCCAGGAGGACGTCGATTCCCTTGTAGGGCCGCATCAGCCCGAAGCAGAGCACCACCGGGCGCTGGGTCAGGAACGGCGGCGGGAGGCCTCCGCGGGACCCCCGGCGAGGTGGGCGAAGGCGCCGTGCGGGATCACCCGCAGGCGCTCGCCATCGAGCCCGAGCTCCTCCTGGAGGCGCCGGCGACCGTGCTCGGAGTGGACGACGATCGCATCGAAGCGCCCGTACAGCCGCCGCTGCCCCGCGAGCTGACCGGGGCGTGGCTCGCGGGGGAGGATGTCATGCGCGGTGAGCACGAGCGGGCGGACACGCGGAAGCAGCCATCCGTCGAGCTGCTGGAGCGAGAGCCACTGGAAATGCACCACCTCGGCCGACTCGGCGGTGCGGCGGTAGCGGAGCATGTCGGGCACATGCTCCAGCAGCTTTACCGCGCGACGGCCGCGCGCGCTGCCCACGCGTGCCGCGCCGCGGTAGAAGAGCTCGCGTCGGTGGTAGCCCTCGGCGGCTGCCACGGGTCCGTGGGCGAAACGGCTCGTGCAGAGCGTCACCTCGGCCCCGCGCGCCGCGAGCGCCGTGCAGAGCGCGTGGTCGTAGGGGGGCGTATATGCCGAGGGATCGACGACGTGGACGCGCATCGTTCGGCAGCCACCGATAGGCGCGGAAGCTAGGCTCGCGTCCGGTGGCCGACATCGAGCTCTCCTACTGCGTCGTGAACACCTCCCAGCGCGACCTCCTCCTCCGGGGCCTCGACGCGATCGCGCGCGAGCGCGCCGAGCTGCCGTTCGCCACAGAGGTGCTCGTGCTCGACAACGGCTCCCGCGACGGGTCCGTCGAGGCCGCCCGAGGGCATCCGGCCGTCGACGCGACGATCGCGGTCGAGCGACGGCGGGGGAAGGCCCTCAACGACTCCGAGCTGATGGCACGGGCGCGTGGGCGCTATGCGCTGCTCCTAAACGAGGACTCCGAGCTCCTCTCAGGCGCGACGCTCGCCCTCTGGAACGCTCTCCACGACCACCCTCGGGCGGCCTGCGCGGGCGCCCGCCTGCTCCGCCCCAACGGCGCCGAGCAGGCGTCCGCCTGGCGCTTCCCCACCCCGGCCACGGCGTTGGCCGGGGCGCTCTTCCTCCATCGCCTCCTCAACGTCCAGAGCCGCGGGCGGCGGACCCGCGTCGTGGACTGGTGCCAGTCCGCCGCGCTGCTCGTCCGCGTCGAGGCGGCGAGGGAGGTCGACTACATGGACACCGACTTCTTCGTCTACTCCGACGAGGTCGACTTCGCCCGGCGCCTCCGGGACGCCGGCTGGGCGAGCCTGTGGGTGCCGGCCGCTGTCGCCCTCCACCACGAGCAGCTCGCCACCGGAGCGATCCCCGAGCGGCGCATCGTCGAACTCTCTCGCGGGCGGGACCTGTACATGCGCAAGCACCACTCCCGGGCGGCCGCCCTCGCCGTCCGCTGGCTCACCGCCTGGAGCTACTCGGTCCGAGCCGCCGTCGCGCTCCTCATCCCCGGTCACTCCTCCGGGCGCTACCGCCGCCACGTCAGCGCCGCGCTCCGGCCCGCACGCGGAGAGGGCCTGCGCGAGGCGGCCGATGGGTACAACCGGGAGCGTCCCCCTCCTGCCGAGTGAAGGCGCTCAGGAGCGGCGAGCCGTCTCGAGCTCGGCGATCGTAGCGTCGACGACGACGGGGTCGAGTTGGGCGCCGGCGACGCGCTCGAGCTCCGCGCACGCCTCCGCCGGAGTGCGGGCGGCCCGGTAGGGACGATCGGTGACGATCGCGTCGAACGTGTCGCAGGTCGCGATGATTCGCGCCGCGAGCGGGATCTCCTCGCCCGCGAGCCCGTCAGGGTAGCCGCCCCCGTCCCAACGCTCGTGGCTCGCGCGGACGGCGGGGGCGAGGTGGGCGAAGGCGTCGATCCGGGCGACGAGCGCGCCCCCGGCGGCCGCGTGACCCCGCATCACCACCCACTCGGCGTCGGTCAGGGGACCGGCCTTCAGAAGGATCTCGCTGGGCACCGCCACCTTGCCGAGGTCGTGGAGCATCGCCGCGTAGCGGACGTCGCGAGCCGCCCCGTCGGGCAGTCGCAGCCGGCGGGCAACCCTCTCGGCGAGATCGGCGACGTCCTCACCGTGGCAGGCGGTGTAGTCGTCCTTCGCCTCCACGGTGCTCGTCAGCGCCGCAAGCGTGGTCGTGAAGGCCCCCTCGAGGTCCGCCACCAGCTCGGCGCGATGGAGCGCGGCGCCCAGGCTTGCGGCGATTCCCTCCACGAGCACCACGTCGGCCTCGCTCAGGGCGCCCGCCTCCACGGCCTCGATGTTGAGGACGCCCCACGTGGTCCCGTCGACGAGGATGGCAACTGCGAGCTCGGAGCGGGGATCGGTCTTGGGGTCGCGGACGATGTAGTCGGGATCCGCCCTCGTGTCCGCCACGAGGGCGCTCGTCCCCGAGCGCACCACCCTGCCGTTGACGCCCTCCGAGGCGGGCTGCTCGATGAGAAGGAACTCCATCATCACCTCCGCCAGGGGGCCACGGGCGGCGACCAGGCGAAGCACGCCGTCGTCGTCCAGCCGCTGGATCGCCGCCAGGTAGAAGGCGAAGGCCTCATGGAGCTCGCCCACGACCAACCGTGCCATCTCCTCGACGTCCCGCTTGCCCGCCAGCCGCTGCGTTAGCCGGGCGGCGATGCGGAGCTGCTCGCGCAGGTAGGCGGCCTCGCCGCTGGGAGCGAGGCTCTTCAGGCGCGCGTCGGCGCGGTGGCGCTCCAGCGCCTGGGCGCGCCGGCGCTGCTCCTTGACGCCGGCCCGACGTGTGGGAGGTGCGGTGAGCTCGGACATCTCACTACGCCATCGGACAAAGATTCCGCATTCTTGAGCCAAAAGCAGCGGGCTGGGCGTCCTTCGTGAGGGCCTCGGAGCTCACACGTCCCGGAGCGGGTCCTCGGCGTAGGCCTCGAGCTCCCCGTGGCCGGCTCTGAACGCGCTGATGCGGCGGCGGCCGTCGCGCGCCAGCGCCCGTGCGCCCTCGAGCTCGTGGGGGTGGAAGAAGCGGATCAGCACGAGCCCGAGGGGCACCAGCAGCAGCCACCCGAGCCGCGCGGCGAGGCCGCCGATACCGTCCGTCGGAAGCAGCAGCTCGCCCGATACCGCAACGATGCCGAGCAGCGCCCCGAGCTCCCCCAGGCGCGTCCATTCGAACCCGACGGCGAACAGCTTTCGCGTCAGCAGGTACATCACCGTGAGCATCACCACGTAGGCCCCGCAGAGGGCGAGCCCCCCGCCCTCGATCCCGAGCCCCGCTCCGCTCTTCGGCACGAGCAGCACCAGCAGCACCACGTTCGCCCCCAGACCCAGTGCCGCGGCCGGGAAGTTCCTCGAGGTCACCCGTGCCCGCCCCGCGATCGCGAGGAAGACGAGGTAGAGGCCATAGAGCGCCCAGCCGAGCGCCAGCCAGGGAAGCGCCTTGTAGGCCCCGAAGAAGTGGGGCGCCGCGAGCAGCCTGACGATCCACCGCCCGAGGAGCGCGACAGCGCATACGACGACACCCGTCGCCAGCACGTAGTAGGTGGTGACGAGCGCATACAGCCGCCCGGCCTCCTCGTCGCTCTCGATCGAGTAGGCCAGCGGCGGCCATGCGTATTGGAATCCGCGCACGGCCACGAACACGACCGTCGCGAGCTTTACCGCGATCGCGTACTGGCCCGCGGCCGCCTGCGAGTAGACGCGGAACAGGTAGAAGCGATCGGCGACCTGGAGGGCGTAGACGCTCGCGTCGGCGGGCACCGTCGGAAGGCCGAAGCGGAGCATCGCGAACAGGTCCTTGGGACGCACCCGCAGCGAGACGCGCCGACCCAGCGACAGCCACAGCCCGAACACGACGACCGCGGAGGCGCCGAAGTTCCCCAGCAGCAGTCCCCGCGCTCCCTGGCCCGCGAACACCACCAGCGCCGTCGTGAACACGACCGTCATGCCCACGTTCGCCCCTGAGGCGATCACGTAGGTGCGCGAGCGTTCGTCCACGCGAAGCTGCGCGTAGGCCATCTCGAGGTTCGTGAACGCCCACAGGCCGACTACCGCGCAGTCGAACAGGAGCGGGTCCCGTGCGCCCAGCAGCAGCTGGGAGAGGGGCGCCGCGAACAGCAACGCGATCAGTGAGGCGAGCGTCGTCGTCCATGCAACCGTCGCCGTCGCCGCCCGCGCGATCCGCTCCCGCCGTGCGAGGTCCTCGTCGTCGAAGTAGAACCGCACGAACGCCTCCCCCACACCGAGCCGCAGGACGATGCTCGCGAGGATCACGTCGGTGAGGAGTGTTTCGGCCGCCCCATACTCGGCCGTGGTCACGTGGCGGGTGTAGAGCGGGAGCGTGATCAACGCGAGGCCCTTCGCGAGGATGTCTCCGAACTGGTAGGCCGCGCCCGTGCTCACGAGGCGCTTCAGATAGCCGAGCACCGCTCAGACGCTACTGGCAGACCCGGGCTGCGATTCCCGCGCCAGCGCCACCCCCAGCGCCAGCAGGACCCACGTTGTGGGGTCCTCGAGGAAGTCCGCATAGACCCACGTGTGGAGCACCAGCGCGGCGAAGCAGGCGGCGATCGCCATCCGCGCCGGCGACCCCCGCGCCCCTCGGAAGAGGGTCCCGAGAGCGGCGGCGAGCAGCGCGAGGTAGACCGCGAGGCCGACAACTCCCTGCTCCGCCGCCACCGTGATCGGGATCGTGTGCGAGGCCGAGGTGGCGTTCTCGGCGTTGGCCTCGCTCGCGCTCGCATGCCGCTTGTACTCCCTTTCGAAGGACCCCGACCCGTACCCCGAGAGCGGACGGTCGGCGAACAGTTCCAGCCCCCCTCCGATCAGTGTCGTGCGCCCGCTCGTCGCGTTGCTCGTCGAGCCTTTGGAGCCCTTCAGCCCGAAGTGGAGGCTCGTCGGCGCCGCCAGCACCACCGCCCCGGCGAGGGCGAGCACGCCGATCGAGACGTAGGCGGTCCGCCGTACGTCCCAACGCCACCCGGCGAGGACCGCGAGGCCGAGGAGGAGGGCGGCGATGCTCGACTGGGAGAAGCTCGTCACGAGGCCGCAGATCAGCCAGGCGAGCACCGCCGCGCCCATCCATATCTCCCGCCGCCGGTGGCTCCACAGGAGCACGGCAGTCACCGCCACCATCACCAGCGCCAGGAAGCGCCCGTAGATGCTCGGGTCGAAGAACAGCGAGTTCACCCGGAAGTAGTTGTCGAACTGGTCCGCCGCCACCACCTTCGGATTGAGGAAGAGGGCCTTCCGGTAGTACTCCACGAAGCCCACCCCGGCGAACACCACCGCCAGGGCGACCGCGAGGGCGAGGCAGCGAAGGAGCAGCTCCCGCGTCCAGCGGACCTGCCGCAGGCAGAGGAACATGAGCCCGAACGGCAGGTAGAAGAAGGCGATGTTCTCGGCCGCCTTCGTGTGATCGCTCGAGTAGCTCGCCTGCAGCACGTAGAGCACGACGGTGGCCGCCAGCAACCGTTCCACCCGCTCGGCGTCACCCACGAGGCCACCCCCCCGCGCCAGCGCGGCGATGCGGGCGCTGTCGCCGCGGATCCCCCCGCGGCCCCCGCGGCGGAGCTCGATCAGCGCCGGAAGCAGCAGCGCGAGAGCTCCCGCCGCCACCACCAGGTAGAGAGGGATCAACAGGTTCACCGACCGGCCCCCGGAGGAGATCGGCAGGCGGAAGGGGAGCGCGAGGATCACCGCGAGCGGGAACAGGTCCTCGTGGCGGCGCATCTGCCAGGCGAGAGCGGCGACGACGACGGCTGCCCCCGCGAGCACGAGCGCGATCACGCCGGCGCTCGGGAGCGTGGTCGCCAGCGACGGACCCCCCGCGGCGCGCTCACCCGCCCACCAGCGTGAAGCTCCAGGGCGAGAGCACTTCCTTGTCCTCCGCCGGGAGGCTCACCCGCACGCGGTATTCCCTGGGCGGCGCCGAGCGGGCCCACGTTCCCGGGCACGAGCGTCACGTGCCCGTGAGGGCTGACAATTTGGGCGTAGCCTCGCGGAGGCCCACGGCGACCGTTCCAGCGCAGCGAGAACTGTTTGTAGCGCGGGATCGGATGGTTGCGAACGAGCGTCGCGACGGCGCTCCCGCCGGCGTCGATGATCGTGACCGTGGCGGCCTCGGCGCGGTCGAGCTTGAAGGAGAGCTGCTCCTGGCGGTGGGCCGCCACCGCAGAGCGGGGCGAGAACGTGGGCGTGCGCTCGAAATCCTGGACGGCAGTCGGCGTGTGCTTGAGCCTCTGCGTGATGAAGAACGCCGCGATGCATGCGAGAACGAGCAGCGCGAAGACCGTCCGGGCGAGCGGGTCGACCGGCGCCGCGAACGTCCCCCCCGCGCCGGCCTGCCAGCCGCCGCCCTGCCGGCTCTCGTCAATCGTCACCCCCGAGGGAGAACCCCTCGACCGTGTCCGAGCGCAGCCCCAGCCGCAGGGTCTCGAGCGAGAGCACTTCCGCCGGGGCGATGTTGCCGAGGTTGCACTCGGCCCCGAAGCGTTTGAGCAGCCACACCTGCTGCTGCTGGCGGGGAGCGTCGAAGATGATCCGCTCCGGAGGGATCGCATGGACGATCTCGTCGATCAGTCCCGTCCGCACCTCCCCGTTGGCGCGGTAGATGCCGGCGGTGCCCGACTCACGGGCCTCCGCGATCACCTTCCACGCGCCCGGCCTCGAGGTCCCGTTCGATCTGTTCCACCCAGATGTAGGGGGCCATGATGAAGTCCGTGTCCTTGCTCCCCACCTCGGCCAGCACCGTGAACTCCCGCGCGAGCCTCTCGATCAGCTCCCGCTTGACCTCCGCGTCTAAAGCAATCGTCCCATCCGAGATCTCGACGTGGCGCAGACCCAGCTCTCGCAGCCAGGCGATCAGCCCCTCCACGCGCCCCTGGCGAATCGCCACCTCCGTCAGCGTCCCCCCGAGCACGACCGGGATCCCCCGCCCGGCGTACCGTTTCAGCTTCGCGTCGAGGTTCCCCGTCACCAGCGCCGTCCCCCAGCCGAGCTTGACGATGTCGACGCTGTCTCCTGCCACCTCGAGCAGCCCGTCCACCTCCGCCACCGACAGGCCCCTGTCGATCACGTGGGTGATGCCGCCTGCCGGGGCTTGGCCGACCGGGCCGGGATGTCGAGGAAGCTGGCTATGGGCTCGTGTCGGCCTTTTCGGCGCCCACCACCACGACCACGCCCGCCGGCCCGGCGAGTGACCCGACCGCCGATTCCAGCGGCCCCACGCGGCTGATCGCGAGCGAGTGGGCCACGCTTTCCGCTTCCCCCTGGTGCCCGGATGCGTACTCCACCACCGTCGACTTCATTGGAGTCGGGCGGCGTCCCGCCTGCGCCGCCGCCTGCGAGTAGCCGTTCTTCGCAGTTCGCCGGCCACCCGGTGGGCGGCGCCGTTGGTTTCCGTCGCGTTCAGCACGGCCACCTGGTTTCCGCGGCGTTCGCGGGCGCCGCCCCCTGGTCGAAGAGGAGTGGTGGGAGCCGTGTCGCTTCGTCGAGCCGCCTGCCGAGCTGCCCGCCGGCGAGGTCGACGAGGAGTTGCTCGCGGTGGGCGACTTGGAGGACCCGCCGCTCAGCGAGCTCACCACGATCGCCACCACGGCGCCGAGCACCACCAGCCCGGCGACGATCAGCAGGGTCCCCCGTCGGCGGCTCTCACCCCCTGCTCCCCCATCCCTGGCTCGGCGACGAGCTGCCCGCGCGGCCGCCGCGGGCCGCGCGGTGCTCGGGCGAGCGCTCTCGGCGGGCGCCGCACGGCGCGGAGGGGCGACAGGCGCGGGGGGAACCGGCGGTCGGGGTGCGGCGGGCGGGCGTGGAGAGGCGCTCGCAGCGGGCGCGCCCGGAGAGGCGCTCGCCGCGGCGGCCGCTGCCGTCGCCGGCGCCGGCCGTGACCCGGCGTCTGCGCCCGGCGCGGCGAGGGCTCCGCCCGCCTGCGCTCCCGTCGATCCCGCCGGGCGCGACGGGCGCGACGGGGCGCCCGTCGCGGCTGCTGCGCCCGCGGCTGACGCGGGCGGGACGATCGCGGAGGCCACCGCGCCCGCCGCAGGCGCCGCGGGAGGAGGAAGCGGAGGAGCGGAGGAGCCGGCGAGCGGCGCAGGGGCGGCGGGGGAGCCGGCGGCGGGCGCACTCGTGGCGGGGGCTGTGGCGGCAACGCCCCGGCGACGTGCTGGGCGGTCCCGGCCGCCGCGGGCTGCGCGGCGGTCGCCGGCGCGGCGGTGGAGCCCCCCGTGGACGGGGCCGACGCGGCGGCGAGGCCCGCGCCGGCGGCCGCGGCGGCCACCAACGGCGTCGACGGGAGCGGAACGGGTTGCGGTGCGCCCGTCGGCGCGTCCGTCGCCGGCACCGCACCGGGCGCGGCCTGCGGGGTGGCGCCGGTCGCCGGGACCGCGCCGGGTGCTGCCTGCGGTGTGGCGCCCGCCGCGGGTGCCGCCACGGCGACCGGTCTCGCCTGGATCGGGGTGGCCCGTGGCACGGGGCGGGCGCGGGTGGCGACCTGCGAGCGGGCGGCCGCGGCGGCGGTCACGCGCTGCTCGAGGTCGGCGGCGCGCTCGGGTGCCCGTCCGGCCCACTCCCGCAGCCGCTTTATCTCGCGCGCCTGGGAGAAGACGAGGAGCGACAGCAGCGCGATGCCCACGAGCGCGGCGAACGCGGCGAGCGCCCCGATCTTCGTGAACGTGCTCGAGAGAGAGAGCGCGAGCGGAAGGATCGTCATGAATTGGGGGAGTGTACGAGGGGGGCAGGCGCATCGCGCCGGGACGGCGGGGCCTCTGCGTCGGCCCCACCCGACCCGCGGTCCTCGCGGCCGTCGCCATCGGGGGTCTCGGGCGGGCGCCCGGCCACCTCGGCGGGCGCCTCGGGTAGCTCGTGGCGATCGGCCGAGAGCTCGGCCACCTTCGCCGCCAGCCCGGCGGCGTCCCCCTCGAGGACGAGCAGCGTGATCTCCTGGAACATCGCCTCGACGTCCGCGATCGCCAACGGCTCCCGCTCGGCCAGGAGGATCTTCTCCGCTTCCGTGGGTCGGGGACGCTCGTAGCTGTTGAAGAGCTCCTCGCTGAGCTTCTCTCCCCCGCGCGCCCCCACGATCTCGATGTCGATGTCGCGGTCGGGGTCCAGGCCGGATAGGTCGATCATCGCGCGAGCGAGGTCGAGGATGCGGACGGGCTCCCCCATTTCCAGCACGAACACGCTCGCACGCCCGGCGAGCTCGACGGTGGGCGCGTCACCCTCGCCGCCGGCAGCGGCCAGCGATCCGGAGCGGATGATCAGCTGGACCGCCTCGGGGATCGTCATGAAATAGCGCGTCATGCGCTCGTCGGTGACCGTCACCGGCCCGCCGCGCTCGATCTGGCGGCGGAAGATGGGCACGACGCTGCCGGAGGAGCCGAGCACGTTGCCGAAGCGGACGGCGGCGTATCGCGTGGCGGGGAACCGCGCCGTCGCCGCCTCGAGCGCGAACTCCGCGAGGGCCTTGGAGGCGCCCATCACGGTCGCCGGTGCCACGGCCTTGTCGGTGGACACGAGCACGAAGCGCTCGGCGCCGTTGTCACCCGCGACATGGGCGACGACCCTCGTCGCGATCGCGTTGTTGCGAATCGCCTCGACGGGGTTCGCCTCCATCAGCCCAACGTGCTTGTAGGCGGCGGCGTGGAAGACCACCGAGGGGGTGAACTCGGCGAACACCTCCCGCATGCGCTCCTCCTCCTTGCAGTCGGCGAGCACCGCGGCGAGCATCGAGGGGGGCACGTGGCGCTCGTCCTCCAGCTCCCGCTGGATCGAGAAGAGGTTGTCCTCGGCGTGATCGACGAGCACGATCCGGTGTGGCTCCACGCGGGCGATCTGGCGGCACAGCTCGGCCCCGATCGAGCCACCGGCGCCGGTGACGAGGACGGTCGCACCGGCAAGGTAGGAGCCGACCCGCTCGAGCTCCATGTGCACGGGATCGCGCCCGAGAACATCCTCCACGCGCACCTCCCGCACCTGCCGAGCGAGCGTCCCCCTCGTCTGGAGCAGCTCGAAGACCGTCGGCAGCGTTCGCACCGGGATCGAACGGGCACGACACTCGCGGACGATCCGCGCACGCGTCGAGCCAGGCGCGGAGGGGATCGCGATGATCACTTCGTCGGGCTCGGCTTCGTCGAGGATCCTCGGGAGATCCTCTTCGCTGTTCCCCCGCACCCTGATCCCGTCGATCCGCAGCCCGCGCTTGCGGGGGTCGTCGTCGAGGAAGCCCACCGGCGCCAGCCCCAGCTCACGGTTGCGGAGGATCTCCCGCACGACCAGTCGCCCGCCCTCTCCCGCTCCTGCGATCAGCACGGAGCGCTCGTCCTTGCGCCCGGCGCGGAAGGCCGCCAGGGGGCGCCGCTCGTAGAAGCTGCGGGCGATCGCGCGCACGCCCACGAGGAACACGAGCGACAGCAGGGCGAACAGGACGACCACGGCGTTGGGCAGGGTCACCGCGACGGCCCCGATGTAGAAGTGGTCCCCCGAGCGGAGCGGCAGGTAGCGGTGGACGGGCCGCAGCACCTCGATCGCGACGACGGTCAGCAGGACGATCAGCACGACCGAGCGGACGATCGCCTCGTAGTCGCGCTGCCCCGCATAGCGCCAGCGCCGCTGGTAGACGCGTGCGAGAACGAGCACGGGGAGGCTCCCGACGAGCACCCACCAGATCGTCTCTTCGCGCAATCGGGCGTAGTCGCCGCGGGGCCCGCCGTTGAAGCGGAGCTGGAAGGCGAGGTAGTACGCGAGCGCGACCAGCACCCCGTCGATCGCGAGCTGGGGCAGCGAATGACGGTGGAGCGGTAGGGCCGCGGATCGGATCCGTCGGCGCATCGTGGAGATTGTAAGCGCCCATCCCCCGGCCGGAGCGCGCGCGGGGCCTAGCCGGTCACAGGGGAGAGCAGCAGCTCGATCAGGCGCTGAGGGTCGCGGCGGACGCGCGCCGGCGTCTCCGCCGGGTCGCGCCGCTTCAGATCGAGCTCGTCGGCGTGCTCGAGCCGGCGCATCCGCCCAGCGGCGATGAGCGCCTCATCGACGGCCCCCGGGCGGCCCTCGAAGGTGGTGTAGACCGGCGTTCCCAGAGCCACCGCCTCGCGGTTCATCGTGCCCCCCGCCGAGATCACGAGGTCGGAGAGCGCGATCAGCGATTGGGCGTCGAGCGCCCGCTCGGGGACGCGCAGACCCTCGATCTGCTCGAGCTGGGCTCGCTGGGAGGCCACGCGCGGAAGCACGACGGGCTGCACCCCGTCGCGCACGGCCGCCTCGCCGAGTCGGCGGAGGACCGCCGCGAAGAGGTCGTTGGAGAATCGGTGGTAGAGGGAGACGTCGGGCGGCGTGCGCACGACCACGGTCGGCCGGGCGGGGCTGAGGGCGAGCTCGTCCAGGACGGCGGGATCGGGCTCGAAGTCCGACAGGTAGTACTCCTCCTTGAGGCCCTCGTAGCGGCGCAGCTTGCCCTCCGCCCCATAGCGGCGCAGGCGCTCGGGGGGGATCGCCTCGGGGACGACGACGGCGTGGGCGAGGCGGCAGTTGACGTTGTGCTGGACCGTCGCCCACTCGTAGTCGAACATCGTCGTGCTCGGGATCCCGAGCGTCTTCGCGGCGACGGTCACGTCGTTGGAGCCGTGGCCGAGGGCGATGTCGAAGGGCCGCCCACCGGCCGCCCGAGCCTCGCCCCGTGCCCAGCGCGCGAGCGCGATCGAGCGCGAGAGAAGACCCGTCGCCTTCGCCGCCAGCCGCCCGCCGCGGTGGTGGCCGATCGGCTCGTTGGGGATGCCGAAGCGCTCGCACAGGGCCAGCGTCTGGGCGAAGTCGCGTGCGGTCACGCGCACCTCGTGACCCTGCTCGCCCAGCCGCTCGATGATGGGTCGCATCACGAGCACGTGGGGACTGTTCGTGAGGTCGATCCAGACGCGCATCGTTGTCGGACCGTAGCGCTCGCGATCGCCGTCACACATGGTCCGCGCTCAGGCAGGGCCGGTATCGTTGGCGGGCCCGTGCTCGTGCTCGCGTCGATCTCCGAAACACTCGTCAACGAAACCGCGCGCTTCGTCGGCGAAGCGGGCCTCCCGGGGATCTTCGCGCTGATGGCCATCTCCAGCGCCTGCATCCCGATCCCCTCGGAGGTCGTGATGCTGTTCGCCGGCTTCGCCGTGGCCGACCCGACGCAGAGCTCCTCACAGCATCACCTCACGCTCGTCGGGGTCGTGCTCGCGGGGCTGCTCGGCACGATCGTGGGCTCGTGGGTGGCCTACGGCGTCGGGAGGGCTGGCCGGGTCGAGCTGCTCGCGCGCCACGGCGCGAGGATCCACATGGGCCCGGCGCAGATCGAGCGCGCCGATCGCTGGTTCGCGCGCCGGGGGGAGCTCGCCGTGCTCGTCGGGAGGGTGATCCCGGTCGTGCGTGCGTTCGTCTCCCTGCCCGCGGGAATCGCGCGGATGCCGTTCATTCGCTTCACCGTCTACTCCCTCATCGGCACGGTCCCGTGGGTGCTCGGGCTCGCCCTCGCCGGCCACGCTCTGGGAGGCGAATGGAAGACGGTGCGAAGCGCCTTCGAGTACGTCGACTACGTGATCCTCGCCCTCGCGGTGATCGGCATCGTCTACGTGCGCCGGCGGCGGGGGCGCCGCGAACCGGCGGCCGATGCGTCGGGCTGAGCGCCCGTTCCCGCTCCGCCACGCGGTGGCCCTCGGCCTTCTCCAGGGGCCCACCGAGTTGCTGCCGATCTCCTCCTCCGCCCACACCGCCCTCGTTCCCTGGCTCGCCGGCTGGAGCTACGAACGCCTCGACGGCCGCGCACGAAAGTCGTTCGAGTTGGCCCTCCACGCCGGTGGGGGCCTGGCGCTCGCGATCGAGATGCGCGGCGAGCTGCGCGGGGACGTGGCGAGGCTGGACAGGCGCCGTGGCGGTGCGCTCGCGCTATCGCTGCTGCCCCCGGCGCTGGCGGGGGCGATCCTGCGGGGTCCGATCGAGCGCCGTCTCGGAACCCCCCGATCGATCGCCTTCGCGCTCGCCGGCGGTGGCCTGGCGCTCGCGCTCGCGGACGGTCGCGGGGGGAGCGAGCGCGACTGCGCGCAGGCAGGCCCCCGGGACGGGCTCGCGCTCGGGGTCGCCCAGGCGCTCGCCCTGATCCCGGGAGTCTCGCGGAGCGGGGCGGCGCTCACCGCGGCGCGGGCCCGCGGCTTCCGTCGCGGGGCGGCCCACGCCCTCGCCTGGGAGGCCGCGCTCCCTGTGCTCCTCGGCGCCAGCGCAGTCGAGGGCGTGCGGCTGGCGCGGGCGCCGGCGGCCGGGCTCGCGCCCGCGGCGGCCGGCGGCCTCGCCGCGTTCGCCTCGACGCTCGTGAGCGCGCGGGCCCTCCGCGGCTCCTCGCAGCGGGAGTGGCCGCTGCTGCCCTACGCGCTCTATCGAGCGCTGCTCGCAACCTTCGTGCTCGCGCGCCTGCGCGACCGGCCCCCCGGACGGAGCCGGCGATGAGCGCCGCCATCGGCACCACGATCGCGGGTCGCTACCGGCTCGAGGAGGAGATCGGCCGAGGGGGGATGTCGAGCGTCTATCGCGCCTTCGACACCGTGCTCGAGCGGACGGTCGCGCTGAAGCTGATGCACCGGGAGATCGCGGCCGACTCCGACCAGCTGGAGCGCTTCCGCCGCGAGGCGCGCGCCGTGGCCCAGCTCAGCCATCCCCACATCGTCGCCGTGATCGACGCGGGCGAGGAGCCGGCGGGGGACGGCGACGGCGAGGGCATGCCCTACATCGTGCTCGAGTACGTCGACGGGGAGACGCTGAAGGCGCGCATTCGCCGCGAAGGCCCGCTCGAGGTCACCCAGGCGATCGCCTACGCGATCGAGATCGCGCGCGCGCTCGGAGCCGCCCACGAGCGGATGATCGTCCACCGCGACGTCAAGCCCCAGAACGTCCTCCTCAGCGAGGAAGGGGGCGCCAAGATCACCGACTTCGGCATCGCCCGCTCGCTCACCGAGGAGGGGCTGACGATGGCCGGGCGCGTGCTCGGGACGACCGACTATGTCTCTCCCGAGCAGGCCCTCGGTCACCCCGTCACGGTCCAGTCGGACCTCTACTCGCTCGGGATCGTCCTCTACGAGATGCTCACCGGCGGAGTGCCCTTCCGCGGGGAGAGCCCGGTGGCGGTCGCGATGAAGCATGTCCGCGAGGAGATCCCCGACGTGCAGCAGCGCCGCCCGGAGCTGTCCGCCGCAACGGCCGCGGTGCTCGAGCGGGCCGTCGCCAAGAGCCTCGAGGACCGCTACGCGGACGCGTCGAGCATGGCGGGCGACCTCGAGGACGTGCTCGCAATCGAGGCCTCCCGCGCCGGGCAGGCCACCGGCGAGGTGACCTCCGTGCTTCGCACCCTCCCGGGAGGCGTGCGGCGCAGGCTGCCCTGGCGGATGCGTCATCCTGCGCGCTGGGTCGGCTCGCTGGCCGTCCTCGGGCTGATCGTCGCGGCGACGCTGTGGGCGGTGGCGAGGGGCACCCATCGCGGCACGGGCGTCGCGGTCGGTGTCCCCGCGCGCCCCGGCCTGGAACCGGTCCAGCTCAGCGAGACCGCCGCCCACGGCTACAACCCGTTCGGCACGGGCCCGGAAAACCGCGACCAGGTACCGAACCTCGTCGACAACGACCCGAGCACCACGTGGAGCACCGAGCAGTACTACGACAGGTCGCTCCCCAAGCCCGGCCTCGGCTTCTACCTCGACGCCTCCCCCGGCGTTCTCGCCAAGGCGATCGAGCTGCAGACCTCGACGCCGGGTTTCGCCGTGCAAATCTACACGGCCGATCGGGTCATCGAATCGTTCCCCTACGGCGACACGACGCCCCTCGCCGCGCGCGGATGGCACGGGCCGGTCGGCGCCTCGAGCTCCGTCCACAGCGGCGAACGGATCGCGATCTCCGTCTCGCGGGGATTCCGTTACTACCTCGTCTGGATGACCTCGCTCCCGCCGGGGAGCGAATCCGCGACGATCGCCGATGTGACGCTCTTCCGTTAGGCGGTCCGGTCTCCTCAGCCGCCGCGATCGTGGCGCCCGCAGGCCAGCAGGCAGAGGCGCTCGACGAGCTCCTCGTAGGGGACGCCGGAGGCCGCGAGGAGCTTGCCGTAGACGCTCGTCGGGGTGAAGCCGGGCATCGTGTTGCACTCGTTCAGCAGCACCCGCTCGTCCTCCACGAAGAAGTCCACCCGCGCGAGCCCCTCGCAGCCGCTCGCCGCGAACGCCCGCAGGGCGAGCTCGCCGACGGTCGCGGCTGCGGTCGCGGAGATCCCCGCGGGCACCTGCAGGCGCATCCCCCCGGGGCGGTACTTGGCGTCGAAGTCGTACCAGTCGCCGGGGAAGATGATCTCCCCGGGGCGCGACACCAGCGCAGCGGGCCCGCCGTCGGGGGCGTCGAGCTCGAGCACCCCGCACTCCACCTCCGCCCCGGCGGCCGCAGCCTCGACGATCACTCGCCTGTCGAGCGCGAAGGCCTGCTCGAGCGCGGCGGCGAGTTCCGCCGCGGCGGCGACCTTTACGATCCCCATCGAGGAGCCGAGGTGGGCCGGCTTGACGAACACCGGCAGCCCAAGCCCCGCGACCTCCTCCAGGACCTCCGCTGCGGAGCTCTCGAAGCGGGCGGTGGAGACGTCGACGTAGTCGACCTGGGGAACTCCCACCGAGGACATCAGCTGCTTGAAGAGGACCTTGTCGAGGCAGACCGCCGATGCCGCGACGCCCGACCCGACGTAGGGGACGTCGATCGACTCGAGCAGGCCCTGCACCGTGCCGTCCTCGCCGAAGGGTCCGTGGAGCGCGGGGAACACGACGTCGATCCCGGGTAGGCCGGCCCCGGGCGTGACCGTCATCGGGCTGCCGTCCCGCCGCCAGATCCCGTCGCGGCCGATCTCGATCCAGATGACGCGGTGCCCGGACCCGCTCAGCGCATCCCGGATGGAGGCCCCCGAGGACAGGGACACCTCGTGCTCGGCGGACCGTCCGCCCGCGAGCACGGCGACGCTCATCGTCCGGCGGGTGGGCTTCCCGGCGACGGTCGCCGGTGTCCGCGCCCCGCTCATCCGGTTCCCGCCGACGGAGGCGGGGTGGTAGTGGTCGTCGTCGCCGGGGTCGTCGTGGTTGTCGTCCCAGGAGTCAGCGCGCCGACGCCGATGGTCACGGTCGAGCCCTTGCGCGCGCGCGTCCCGGCGGGCGGGGCCTGGGCGAGGACGACGCCTTCCTGGGAGGGTGTCGTCGCCGTCGTCGGCACGGTCTTCGGCTTGAAGCCCGCTTCGCCCAGCGCCGCTGCGGCGAGCGCCTCGCTCTGCCCGACCACGTCCGGCACCGCCGCTTCCTTGGGCGCCTGGGCGATCGTGAGGTTGACGCGACCCCCTTCGTGGAGCGGCGTTCCCGCGTTCGGGGACTGCGCGAGGATGGTCCCCGAGGGCTGGCTAGAGGAGGGCATGTGCGCGGTGGAGCCCACGGACAGGCCGACGCTCGTGAGGGCGGCTTCGGCCGCCGAGAGGGTCTCGCCGGTGACGTCGGGCACGCGCACGGGAGCGGGTCCGCTGGAGACGATGACGGTCACGTGGCTGCCGACCTCGGCGACCGTCCCGGCGGACGGTTCGGTGCCGATCACCCGCCCCACCGCGATCGTCGAGCTCGCCTCCATCTTCGTCGAGGGTTTGAAGCCGGCGTGGCGCAGCCGCTGGACCGCCTGGGCGGCGGTCAGGCCTTCGACGCTCACCAGTGGAGAGTTGGCCGGTCCGGTGGAGACGACGATCTCCACACGCGCGCCCTTGCGCACGACGGTCCCCGCCACGGGCGACTCGCTGATCACGAGGCCCGTTTCGACCGTCGCGCTGGACGCCGGGGCGGACACGGGGTTCAGGCCCGCCACCCGCAGCAGCGAGCCCGCCGCCTGTTCGCTTCGACCCTTCACCTGCGGCACGGTGACCTTCCCGCCGGAGGGGAGGAACAGGATCAGGGCCACCGCCACGAGCGCCAGGCCGAGCACGATCGCCAGGCCCCACAGCGCGCGCCTGCGCCAGGGCGATGGGGCCAGGTCCGCCTGGTCCCCGTCGTAGGCCCCCGCGGGGGCCATCAGCAGCGGGACCGCGGCGGGAGCCACGGCAACCGCGGGGGCGATGCCGTCAGCGGGAGGCGCTTCGTCGGCCAGCGCCGCCCACTCCCGATCGAGCGCCGCGATGAACTCGTCGGCGTCGGTGAAGCGCGCCGCGGGGTCCTTCGCGAGGGCGCGCATCACGACCGCGTCCAGGCCGGCGGGGACGGCCGGGTTCAGCTCGCTCGGGGGACGCGGCTCGGCGGACACCTGCTTGAAGGCGATCGCAACGGCCGTCTCGCCCTCGAACGGAACCACCCCCGTGAGGAGCTCGTAGAGGATCACGCCGACCGAGTAGAGGTCCGAGGGCTCCGTCACCGCATAGCCCTGGGCCTGCTCCGGGGAGAGGTACTGGGCCGTGCCCATGATCGATCCCGTCTGCGTCATATCGGACGCGCCCGCGCGGGCGATGCCGAAGTCCGTCACGCGCGCCCGTCCCTCATCGTCGAGGATCACGTTGTGGGGCTTGAGGTCGCGGTGGATGACTCCGCGGCGGTGGGCGAAGCGAGCGGCGCGAAGGATCTGCTCGACGATCCCGATCGCCGTGCCCAGCGGCAGCGGGCCGTCCTCGCGGACGATCGTCTTCAGCGAGCGCCCGCCGACGTACTCCATCGCGATGTAATAGGTCCCGTTCCACTCCCCGCGGTCGAAGATCCCGACGATGTTCGGGTGCGAGAGCGCGGCGGCGCTCGAGGCCTCGCGGCGGAAGCGCTCCACGAACTCGTGATCCTCGGCGAAGTGGTGGTGGAGCACCTTGACGGCGACCCCCGTCCGAGGAGCTGGTCCTGGGCGAGATACACGTCTGCCATGCCCCCGGAGCCGAGCCGGGAGATGACCCGGTAGCGGCCGTCGATGATCGTGTCCGGGTCGATCATCCGAGCAGGCTTTCGATCACGGCCCTGGCGATCGGGGCGGCGAACGTCGCGCCCTGGCCCGGAACCCCACGAAGCGTCACGGCCACGGCGACCGTCGGGTTCTGTGCCGGGGCGAAGGCGATGAACCAGCACGTTGTTCAGCGCCGAGCCGGACTGGATCCCGGCGGTGCCGGTCTTGCCCGCGACCGTGCACCCCGGGGATGCGCGCGGCTTCGCCCGTCCCTTCGCGCACGACGTCTTCCATCATGCCCGTCACCGCCGTGGCCGTCGATGGCTTCATCACGACGGACTGTAGACGCGGGGCTGATCGTTTCGACGGTCCGCCCTTCGGAGTCGACGATCCGAGCGGTCAGGTGGGGGACCATCAGCGTGCCGTGTTCGGCCACCGCGGCGGCCACCTCGGCCATCTGCAGCGGCGTGGCCTCGAGTCCGTCCTCGCCGATGCCCAACCGCCCGACGTCCACCTGCGGGCTCGTCGGTCGCAGCAGCCGTTCGCCCGCGTACTCGCCGCTGATGCGACATCTCGTCGCTGGGATGTCGATCTGGCGGCGTGCTGTAGAAGCCGAGGCGTTCCATGTAGGTCTGCAGCGTCGGCTTGCCGACCCTTTCGGCGACCTGCGCCCAGACCGGTGTTGATCGAGTTCGTGAGCGCGTCGCTGAGCGTGAGCTCGCCGTAGCTCTTGCCGTCGTCGTTGCCCAGCGGGAGCCCCGAGACGAGGATCGGCGTTGCGGCCGCTGATGATCGATTCGGGGCGTGAAGCGCCCGGTGTCGATCGCGGCGATCGCGGTCACGACCTTGAAGGTCGAGCCCGGCGCGTAGCCGGACTGGGTGGCGCGGTTGACCAGCGGGCTGCCGCCGTCGTGCTCGATCGACCGCGCGCTGGCGTCCGGGCGCGAGCGCGTTCGGGTCGAAGCTCGGGCGGGAGGCCATCACGGTGACCGCTCCCGTCTTCGGGTTCGAGCGCCACGACGCGCCCCGTCGTGGCCGGCGAGCTCCGCCAACGCGACCTGCTGGGCGCGCGGGTTCAGCGTCGTGATCGACCTTGTCGCCGTCGGCTTCTTGCCCTGGAGCTGATCGAGGATCGACTCTGCTGGTCGTGCCCGTCTGGCCGCTCGAGCTCGCTCGTTGCGGTAGCGCTCGAGCCCGGCGCTCCCGAGGTCCGGGTCGGTGAAGTAGAAGCCGATCGCCGGCGCGAACAGCGCGCCCGACGGGTAGATGCGCTGGTAGATGCCGTCGCGGCCCCTCACGCTTCGGCGAGCACGGTCCCGTCGGCGGCGACGATCGCGCCGCGGGGGATGCGCTGCTGCTCGAGGAGCGTGCGATGGTTGTGCGGGTTTTCGCGCAGCGCGGAGGCTTCGAAGACGGTCCAGCGCGAGGTGAAGGCGACGAGCACGAGCGAACAGCAGAGTCACGAGGACGAACAGGCGGGCGATCGGCTGGTTCATCGCCGTGTCCCATTCGATCTGCCCGAGCTCGAGGGCTGCGGATCAGCGGCGTCGCGCGTCGGCTTCCGAGCGCAGCTAGTGGTTCAGAGCAGGTCGACGGCGCGCCGTCGGGCTGAGCTCGGCGACGGTGACGCCCGAGACGAACTGGCTGTGTACAGGTCGCACGCCCCCCGGCAGCGGGTAGGGCAGCCCTTGAAGACGCGTCGACCTGGCCCCGTTCGTCGGTGCCGATGAAGTAGACGGACTGCAGCGCGAGTAGGCCGGCGGCGCCCGATCAGCCCGCACGAGCAGCGCCGAGCGCGACGCCGGCGCGACGATCGCCGCCGATCCGGCGGCGTCGCGGCGACGCGGTCGGGGCGCGGCGGTCGGCGCGTGGCGCGGCAGCCGTGCCGCGGGCGCTCGCGAGGCGGGGTCAGCCGGCAGGAGGCGACCGCCGGCAGGCCGGTCGAGCGTCTGTTCCGTGCGTCGGCTCGCGCCGCGGTGCGCTCGACGGCGCGCCGACCTCCTCGAGGCGGAACAGGACGACGGTGATGTTGTCGCGCCCGCCCGCCTCGAGGGCCGCGTCGACGAGCGCGTCGCCGGCGTCGCGGAGGCCGTGCTCGGCGCGCAGCATGTCGGCGATCTGCGTCCTCGGCGAGCATCGACGTCAGGCCGTCGCTGCAGAGCAGGTAGACGTCGCCGCCGCGGCGCGCGCGAAGGAGAACGTGTCGACCTCGACCGTCGCCCTCCGGGCCAGCGCGCGCGTGATGATCGAGCGCTGCGGGTGCTCCTCGGCCTCCTCCGCCGTCAGGCGGCCCTGGCGCAGCAGCTCCTCGACGAGCGAGTGGTCCTCGGTGATCCGCTCGAGCTCCCCGTCGCGCAGGCGGTAGGCGCGGCTGTCGCCGACGTGGGCGAAGGACACCTCGTCGCGCGCCGACGTAGGCGGCGGTCAGCGTCGTGCCCATGCCCGCCGGCGCGGCGTCGGCCTGCGAGAGCGCGTGGATCTCGGCGTTCGCCGCCTGCGCGGCGCGCGCGAGCCGCGCTCCGGAGCTCGCGCGTCGTCGGGCAGGCCCGGCTGCGAAGGGCTCGATCGCGATCTGCGAGGCGACCTCGCCCGCCTGGGCGCCGCCCATCCCGTCCGCGACGACGAAGACCGGCGCGCGCTCGAGGTAGGAGTCCTCGTTGGCGCGGCCGCTGGCGCCCGGTGTCGGTGCGCGGCGACTGCTCGGCGACGCGGATCATCACAGCCTCCTCGTAGGTGAACTCGCTGTCGCCGATCCGCACGCGGTCGCCGTGGTGCAGCGGCGCCGGGCCGTCGCAGCAGCTCCTCGTTGAGGTAGGTGCCGTTCGTCGACCCGAGGTCCTCGAGCACGACGACGCCGCCCTGCAGTAGATGCTGCGCGTGACGCGAGGAGGCGAAGGGGTCCTCGAGGCGGATCTCGGCGCGTCGCCGCGGCCGAGCACGAGTGCCCCGTCGATGTCGTAGATCATCCCCGGCGTCGTGCCCGGGCGCGCGCTCGACGACCAGCCGCGGCGCGCGCGGCGACGGCGCGCCGCCGAGCGCGGAGGCCGAATGCAAGCCGGTCGCGTCGCGGGGACCGCGCGGCGCGTCGAGGGCGCCCGCGCGGCGCCGCGCGCAGGTCGCGGCGGGCGCTGCGCGCGACCCACAGCAGGAACAGGTAGAGCACGGCGAGGAAGCCGAACTTCAGGGCCACGGAGACGGGGGCGAGGGTTGTCATCCGAGTTCGAAGACGATCTCCGTCGAGCCCGAGCTCGATGCGGTCGCCGGGCGCCAGCCCCTCGGCGGCTCCGACGACGCGGCCGTTGAGCAGCACGCCATTGGTGGACCCGAGGTCGGCAACGGTCCAGCCGTTCCCGGCGGGGCTCGGGCGGATCTCGGCATGGCGCCTGGAGATGCCCGAGTCCTCCAGCACGATCTCACACTCGCGGCTGCGACCGATCGTGGCGCCGCTCGGCGGGACGAGCAGCCGGCGGCCGCGGACCAGGAGCAGCGCGCGTGGGGCGCGGCGGCGCCCCGGAGCCTCGGCGAGGGGCTCGCGAACGCGGGAGGAGGTGCTGTAGATCATCGTCTCCCCGTGTGCATCGGCCGCGCCCGACGCGGGGCCCGGGTCGGGGTCCTCGGGGCGGACGAGCCGGGCCTGGATGCCGAACTCGCCGAGGGCGAGGCCCTCGTCGGTGTGGAAGGTGACGTGCAGCGGGGAGGCGAGGATCAGGTTCTCGCGACGGGCATGCTCGAGGAGGTAGGCGCAGAGCTCGTCGATGACGTCGTCCTCCACGCCCTCATAGCGTTCGCGGTCCCGCCTGGAGAGCCAGACCGAGTACTCGTTCGGGACGTAGACCCGGGAGACGGAGACGGTGCGGTGGGAGTCCATCTCGCGGGCGAGCTTCCGCGCCAGTTCCATCGGGCGGACCTCGGTACGGAAGACCCTGCCGAAGGTGCCCTCGACGAGGTTCGCGATCGTGGACTCGACGCTCTTGAGCAGGTTCATCGATGGGAGGGCCGGGCCGATCAGCGCGCGAGCGGCGGCGTGCCGCCAGCCATGCTACGCACCAGAGGATCTCGACGGGTCCCGCAAGCGCTCGAATGGCGACGGCGAGCACGCCTCCGAAGACGGCCCCGAGGACCAGGCCGCGCGGCTCGGCGTGGAGGCCGGCGCGCGCGAGGCCGGCGTCCACGGCAGGGGTGAAGGCCGCAAGCGCGGCCGACCAGATGACGGCGCCGACGATGTCCACCGCTGCGTTGCGCCCGCGGACCAGGAAGGGGAGGAGGATCGCGGCGGCGCTCCAGAGGATCGCGCCGGTGAGGAGGGCCACGCCGAGGAGCGGCCAGACGACATGGGCGGCCGCGGCGGTGACGGAGCCCTCCCACCCGGCCCGTGCTGGCACCCCCCCGGCGGCGCCGAGCCACAGACGCCGCCCGAGGAGCGGCTCGGCGAGCGCGATCCACCAGTAGCCGAGCGCGGCGAGCGCGGCCCGCTCACGCCAGCGGCGGGGCTGGCCGGCGATCGCCGGGAAGGCCCCCGCCAGGCCCACGAGGCCGAGCGCGGGGGCGAGCAGGCACAGCAGCCAGGATGGGCCGGCGCGGCGCGGAAGCAGCACGAGCGGCGCGAGCGCGGCGGCGAGCACGAGCGCCACGCCGGGGCGCCCCGAGACGGCCTGCCAGAGCACGGCCGCGGCCGCTCCGCCGATCCACACCGCTCGCGGGAAGGCGAGCCTGCGCGTCGTGGGCGGGGACTCCTCCGCTGGGGCCGCTGCCGTGCCCGCCGCGCCCGGGGGCAGCCGCGGGAGCCGGCGCAGGGGTGGCGGTTCGGGCGAGGCGATCGGCCCCGCATCGGTGGCCCTCGCGGTCGGCGGCGGCGCCGGCGGGCGGCGGAGCGTGTCCGACGGGGCGGAGGTGCCTGCGAGGGCGAGGGCGAGCTCCTCCAGCGAGCCGCGCCGGCCGGCGTCGCGCTCCAGCGCGCGGTCGATCGCGGCGGTCAGCTCGGGGGGAAGATCGCGGCGGGCGCGGCGGAGCGGGGGCACCCGCGCGCCGATGCGCCTGGCTGTCGCGGCGGGGTTGGGGCCGCGCACCGGGTTGACGCCCGAGAGGGCCTCGTAGAGGACGAGCGCGAGCGAGTAGAGGTCCGCTTCGGGGCCCACCTCCCGCCCTTCGCTCTGCTCCGGGGCCATGTAGGCGAGGGTCCCAAGCACGTCACCCGTACGCGTGAGATCGTCGGCGTCGAGGAGGCTCGCCCCGCCGAAGTCCGTCAGCTTGGCCGCGCCCGAGGGCTCCTGCGGGCGGGCGGGGACGAGGACGTTCTGGGGCTTTATGTCGCGGTGGACGACCCCGCGGGCGTGCGCGTGCCGCAGCGCGCCCGCAAGCGCGATGCCGATCTCGGTCACCTCCTCGTCGGCGAGGGCGTCCTCGTCGATGAGACGCGCGAGCGTCTCTCCCTCCACGAGCTCGCTGATCAGGAAGAAGTCCCCGTCGACCATCGCGGCCTCGAACAGGGCGACGATCGCTGGGTGGGCCAGCCGCGCGCAGGCGTGCGCCTCGCGAAGCGCCCGCTCGCCGTCGAGCTCGGGACCGAGACGGACGCGCTTGAGCGCGACGTCGCGATGGAGGAGCTCGTCGTGGGCGCGCCACACCTCTCCGAAGCCGCCTGCGCCGAGGCGGAGAAGGAGTCTGTAGCGGTCGAGGACGAGCTCACCGTCGGCTGGGGCCGTGATGCGAGACCGCGCGGGCGGACGCTCGCGCGGCGGTGCCTGGATGAGCGTACGAGGCGAGTCCACCGGCTTGCGCGTTCGCCGTCGTCGGCCTTCCCACCTGCCTGCCGGGGCAGGAGATCTGCCGCTGACGGAGAAGTTGCAGGCTCGTCAGGGAGTTAGGGTGCGGTCATACTGGGGCACTTCCTAAAGGCCCTGCAAAGGAGCGGTAGACCATTTCGTTCTTCGACGACGGCGAGGAGACGGCGTCGCAGCCGTCACCGAGCGCTTCCCGCGCCCGCGCACCGCGGCGCGCCGGCGGACCCCCTCCCCGACGGCCGTCGGGCGGGGGCTCCTCGCGCGAGGACCAGCATGCCGTGATGGTGCGGCGGCGCATCGGCGCGCTCGTCGTCGGTGTCGTCCTGCTGATCGTGATCGTCCTGCTCATCAACGGCTGCCTGAAAAGCGAAAAGGTGCAGTCGCTGAAGGACTACAACGGCAACGTCAACGCTCTCGCCCAGGAATCCGAAACCCAGGTCTCGGACCCGCTGTTCACGGCGCTCACGGGGGCGGGGAGCAAGTCGGCGCTCGACGTCGAGGTGCAGATCGACCAGCTCAGCAAACAGGCACAGGCGATCGCCCAGCGAGCGAGGTCGCTGAGCGTGCCCGGAGAAATGAGCGAAGCCCAGCGGAACCTGCTCCTGAGCTACGACCTGCGGGCCGAAGGCATGGCGAAGATCGCAACGCTGGTGCCCACCCTGCTCGGGGGACAGAACAAGCAGGCCGCCTCGGCCGTCGCCGGCGACATGGAGATCTTCCTGGCCTCGGACGTGATCTACTCGCAGCGGGTCGGCCCCCTGATCCAGCAGACGCTCGCCGCCAACGGGGTCACCGACATGCGCACCTCGCCCAGTCGCTTCCTGCCGAACCTCGGGTGGTTGGAACCCGCGACGGTGACCCAGCGGGTCACCGGGCAGGGATCGGGCTCGTCGTCCTCGAGCACCGTCTCGGGCAATCACGGGAGCGCGCTCGTTGGGGTCGCCGTGGGAACGACCGCGCTCGAACCCGAACCGACGATCAACCACATCTCCGGCGGTGGCAGCCCGACGTTCACGGTCACCGTCGAAAACTCAGGGGAATTCAACGAGAGCAACGTCAAAGTGGACGTCACGGTGACCGCCTCCGGGAAACAGTACAAGGCCTCTCACGTCATCAACCAGACGACCCCGGGGAACAAGCTGAACGTCGAAATCCCCGTCGCCGGGATACCCCTCGGGGTGGCCGCGACGGTGGAAGTGATGATCGAGGGGGTTCCCGGGGAGAACGACCTCGAAAACAACAAGGGGAAGTTCATCGCGATCTTCTCCCAGTAGGGCCGCCTCGCGGCGGCGTGGAGCGGGCGGGGCGGCGGGGGAGAGCCGCAGGCGATGGACGGGCGCACAGCGGCTAACTTGTGACGATGGCCACGGCGGTCACCGACACCCAGGGGATCATCGCGATCGCCGCGGCAGCACTCGCGGTGGTCGCGCTCGGGTGGTGCCTGTGGCTCGGCACGGCCGTCCGCCGCCTCCGCCGCTCGCAGCGGCTCGTCCTCGGGGAAGGCGGGGAGCAGGACCTGATCGCCCACGCCGCCGCGATGCAGGAGGCCTTCCAGGCGCTGCGTGAGCACCTCGCGGCGACCTCCGCGCGCCTGGATGGACGCCTGGCCGGGGTCGAGCAGGCCCTGCGAGGGACGATCGCCCACCGCGCGCTCGTTCGCTACGACGCCTACAACGAGCTCTCCGGTCAGCAGTCGATGTCGATCGCGCTGCTCGACGAGGAGCGCTCGGGCATCGTGCTCACGTGCATCCACCATCGCGATCAGGCTCGCGTCTATGGCAAGCAGGTACGTGACGGACAGGGCGAAATCGAGCTGTCCCCCGAGGAGGCCGAGGCCGTGCGGCTCGCGCTGACGGGTGGTCAGGAAGTCCCCGGGGATGTCGCCGAGCGCCACGCCTGAGGACGGCCCGGGGCCTGCCCGGGTCGCCTATCTCGGGCCGGAGGGGACTTTCAGCGAGGAGGCCCTCCTCGCGGGCGCCGAGCGGGAGCTGGTGGAGCCGGTCGCGCTCGCGAGCATCTACGAGACGATCCTCGCGCTCCGGGAGGGACGGGTGGGCTGGGCGATTGTCCCGATCGAGAACTCGCTCGACGGCTCGGTGACCGTGACGCTCGACCTGCTCGCGGGCGAGGCTGCTGACCTGCGCATCGTCGGGGAGGAGCTCCTCCGGGTGCGCCACTCGCTGATCGCCTGCGGGGCCGTCGGGCTGGAGGAGATTGAGACCGTCCTCACCCACCCCCAGGTGCCGGGACAGTGCGAGCGGCTGCTCCGGGGAGAGCTCGCGGGCGCGCGCGTGCTCGCGGCCGCCTCGACGGCGGAGGCGGTCCGCAGCGTCGTCGACGACGGGCGCCGCGAGCAGGCGGCCCTCGGCACGACGCTGGCGGCCGAGATCTACGGCGGGACGGTCCTCCGCGAGGGTGTGGAGGACCGCGACGACAACGAAACCCGTTTCGTGTGGCTGGCTCAGGAGTCTCGCGCGCGCACGGAACCGCCGCTCCGTCGGCGGGAGTCCGGTGGCTGGCGGACGACGCTCGTCTTCTGGGGCGCGGGCGCGGGGCACGCCGGCTGGCTGGTGGGCTGCCTCGGCGAGTTCGCCCGCCGGGAGATCAACCTCACGAAGATCGAGTCCCGGCCCCGGCGCGAGCGGATGGGGAGCTACATGTTCTTCGCCGATCTCGATGGAGATGCCGGCGCGAGCACCATTGCGGAAGCGATCGAGGGGCTCCGCGAACGCTGCGACGAGGTGCGGGTGCTGGGCACCTACCGACGCGCCCGAGAGGCTCCCTGAGGCCCCGTCCGGCGGGCTCCCGCCGGCACAGAGGATCGGCCTCCCCGCTACACTCCGCCTCGAACATGGAGAGCGCAGCCCCACCAGAGCCGGTGGGGTCCGGGTCGCCTTCAGAGCACCAGCGGCACGGACCTGACTCGTCGCCCGCCACGGCGATGGGTGGCCGGGTGCTCGTCCTCAACGCGACGTATGAGCCGATCAACGTCTGCACCGTGCGCCGCGCCGTGGTCCTCCTGCTGAAGGAGCGCGCCGAGCTGATCGAGCGGGGGGCGTGGGAGCTCCACTCGGAGAGCTCCACGCTTGCGCGCCCGGTTGTGATCAGGCTGGTGAGCTATGTCAACGTCCCGCGTGACGCCCACCGCCGGAAGATCACCAGGCGGGCGGTCTTCGCCCGCGACAGCTGGACCTGTCAGTACTGCGGGTCGCGGTCCAACCTGACCGTTGACCACGTCATCCCCCGCTCGAAGGGGGGGACGTCGAGCTGGGAGAACATCGTCGCCTCCTGCGCCCCCTGCAACCGTCGCAAGGGGGACCGCCTCCCGCGGCAGGCGGGCATGCATCCGCGCCACGCGCCGAGAACCCCGCGGGCGGAGATCTTCATCCACGTGGCCAGCCCCACGATCCCCGCCGCCTGGCTGGCCTACCTTCCCCAGGCCGCCTGAGCCGCGGACGCAGCCTCGCTCGCGGACGACGAAGGGCGCCCGGAGGCGCCCTTCGCGTGACTCTTTGGCTGGAATGACCGAGAGCGACGAAAGCAGCCGGAGGGACCAGAGCCGGCGGTCGTCTCGGGGTGTCCCGGGTTGGATTCCGCTAAGCGGTCCAGCCTACTTGCCCCCAGATCATCGGGGGTCCGACCTAGCGGCCGGTCACCTCCAGGGTCCCGCAAGAACTGTCACTCAACGTTTGGACCACCTCCTTTCTCTGGTCTGGCCAGAGTAGCGGAAGGAGATGACATGCGGGAGGCGGGCGAGGCTCAGGGAAGCAGGACGCCGAACTCCTGTGCGTATGTAGCCCCTGGCTGTCCGCCGGACAGCGAGGGCGGCGCGGCTGCGATCACGCCGATGCCCGTTTCGCTGTACTGCGATTCGAGGATGTTGGCGAGATGGCCCGGCGAGGCGACCCAGGCCGCGACCACGGACGCGGGCGTGGAGAGGCTGAGCGTCCCCCAGGCGAGGTTCTCCCCGATCACGTAGCCGAAGCTGGGCCCGGGTATGTAGCCGGTCGCACGGATGCGATCGACGGGCGTGACCCCGCTCGGGCTGACGTGGGCGAAGTAGTCCGCGCTTACGAGTTCGTCGCTGTGTTCTTCGGCGGCGTCTTCGAGGCGCGAGTTGACAGCCAGGGGCTCCTCGTCGTGGAGCGCGCGTACGCGGTTGATGAGGCAGAGGACGGCGGCGCGCACCAGCTGGATGTTGGCCGCTTCGGGGAGGAGTTCGGTGTTTTCGCAGGGGGTGGCGAGGACGCTCGCGATCGACTCCGCAGCCGCGGCGGCGGCGCGCTGCGCGGTCGCCACGGTCGACGACGGGGGGGTCTGATGGCGCCGCTTGCGGGCGTGTGCGCTCGCGTGGGAGGAGTGTCCGCAGCCACCGTGCCGGTCGGCGGCGGGGCGACGCGAACAGGCCCGTGAGCGGTGCGTGCGCGCGTGGGCGTGGTGGCCGGGGGTTGCGGCCGCCGCCGCTGGGGTCGCGAACGATGCGGTCCCAAACGCGGCGCAGGCGAGAATCGTCAGGGCGACGGGTTGGGGGAGTCTGGGCACCCTCCCTCTGTCGGATGAGGGCTAGGCCTGTCTGAGCCGGGGGGGGCGATTCTGGACGGTTGCGAGAAGCGCCTGCAGCCGCTGTTGCATCGACGCGTAGGAATGAGCGGGGTCGAGCTCAGGCGGGGCGCGGCTCGACGGGGCCCTCCCCGACGGCCTCCTCGCCGGTGTCCTCCTCGCCGGTGTCCTCCTCGCCGGTGTCCTCCTCGCCGGTGTCCACCACCAGCGCGACGGCGCTCACGAGGTCGTCGTCCTTGAGGTTCATCACGCGCACCCCCGTCGCCGATCGGCCCTGCTGGGAGATGCCGCCGGCGGCGATCCGCTGGACCATCCCGCCGACGCTGATGAACACGAGCTCCTGGTGTTCGCGCACGACGAGCGCGCCCGCGAGCGCTCCCTTTTTCTCGGTGAGGCCGATCGTCTTGACGCCTTTGGCTCCGCGATTGGTCTTCCGATACTGACCTATCTGGGTCCGCTTGCCGTAGCCGTTCTCGGTCACGACGAGCAGGTCCATGTCGTCGCGCGCGACGTCCATCGCGATCACGCGGCCGTCCTTGCCGACGTCCATCCCGCGCACCCCCGTCGTGTCACGACCCATCGCTCGGGCGTCGCCCTCGGCAAAGCGCACGGTGAGCCCCGCGCGGGACACCATGATCACCTCGTCGTCCGGATCCACGGCGCGAACGGCGAGCAGCTCGTCCTCGTCGCGGATGTTGATCGCGATGATCCCGTCGGCTTTGATCGGCGTGTTGTAGGCCAGCAGCTCGGTCTTCTTGACCGTCCCGCTCCGCGTCGCGAACACCAGGTAGCGGGCCTCGGAGAAGTCCCTCGTCGAGACCACCGCCTGAATCCTCTCGCCCTCACGCAGCGGGAGGATGTTCACCAGCGCGCGGCCCTTCGCGGTCCGTTGCGCCTCGGGGAGCTCATACACCTTCGAGCGGTAGACCTTGCCGCGGTTGGAGAAGAACAGGAGATAGTCGTGCGAGGAGCAGACGAAGAGGTGCTCGATGTAGTCGCCGTCCTTCATGTCCATGCCCGTCACACCGCGGCCGCCCCGCTGCTGCTGGCGGTAGGTGGCGAGGGGAAGTGACTTGATGTAGCCGCTCTGGGTGATCGTGATCACCATCTGCTGGTCGGCGATCAGGTCCTCGATGTCGATCTCATCCTCGGAATGGCTGATCTCAGTGCGACGCTCGTCGCCGAAGCGCTCGGCTATCTCAGCGAGCTCCTCCTTGATCACGGCGAGCACACGGCTTTCATCGCCGAGGATCGCGCGCAGCTCGGCGATCCGCTCGGTCACGTCCGCGTGCTCCTGGCGGATGCCGTCGGCTTCCAGGGCGGTCAGCTGCGAGAGGCGCAGGTCGAGGATCGCGCTGGCCTGGATCACGCTCAGCTCGAAGCGCGCGACGAGCTGCTCGCGGGCGCTGTCGCGGTCGCGGGAGGCGCGAATCAGCTCGATGATCGCGTCGAGATGCTCGAGCGCCGTGAGCAGGCCTTCGAGAATGTGCGCCCGCGCCTCCTTCTCGGAGAGCTCGTACTTGGTCCGCCGCACGATCACCTCGCGCTGGTGGGCAACGTAGTTGTGGATCACCGCCCGGAGGTCGAGCGTCCGTGGCACGTTGTCCACGAGGGCGACCATGTTGACGCCGAAGGTCGTCTGCATGGGGGTGTGCTTGTAGAGCTTGTTCAGCACCACCTTCGGGATCGCGTCGCGCTTGAGCTCGATCACCAGCCGCATGCCCCGCTTGTCGGAGTGGTCCTCGATGTTCGCGATCTCGGTGATGCGGCCCTCTTTGACGAGCTCGGCGATCTTCTGGATCAGCGCCCCGTCGCCGCCCTTCTTGACCATGAAGGGCAGCTCGGTGACGACGATCGCCTCTTTTCCCTGCTTGAGCGGCTCGACGTGCGCGCGAGCCTGTACGCGGACACGACCGCGTCCGGTCTCGTATGCGTCCTTGATGCCGGCGCGGCCGAGGATGATCCCGCCCGTGGGGAAGTCCGGGCCCTTGATGTGGCGCATGAGGTCCGCGACCTCGAGGCTCGGGTCGTCGATGTAAGCGATCGTCGCGTCGATCACCTCGCGGAGGTTGTGCGGGGGGATGTTCGTCGCCATCCCCACGGCGATCCCGGAGGACCCGTTTACGAGCAGGTTCGGGAAGCGCGACGGCAGGACCAGCGGTTCCTGCTTTTTGCCGTCGTAGTTGGGCACGAAGTCGACCGTGTCCATGTCGAGATCGCGCAGCATCTCGGTGGCGATCCGCGCCAGCCGCGCCTCGGTGTAGCGCATCGCGGCGGCCGGGTCGTCATCGATCGAGCCGAAGTTCCCCTGGCCGTCGACGAGCGGACTGCGCATCGAGAAGTCCTGTGCCAGGCGGACCAGCGTGTCGTAGATCGCAGAGTCGCCGTGGGGGTGGTACTTGCCCATGACCTCGCCGACGATCAGCGCACACTTCGAGTAGGACCGCGTCGGTCCCAGCCCGAGCTCGTTCATCGCGTAGAGCACGCGACGGTGGACGGGCTTCAGTCCATCGCGGACATCGGGGAGCGCGCGGCCGACGATCACCGACATCGCGTAGTCGAGGTACGCCGTGCGCATCTCCTCCTCGAGCGCGCGCGGTTCGATGTGGCCGCCGCCGATCACGTCAGCGCTTGCCATGTCTCCTCACCCCCACTCAGACCTCACACGTCCAGGTTCGCGACGGCACGCGCGTTCTCTTCGATGAACACCCGCCGCGGCTCGACCTGGTCGCCCATCAGCTTGGAGAAGATCCGGTCGGCGACGGCGGCATCCTCGAGCGTCACCTGGGCCAGCACTCGCGTCGCCGGCGCCATCGTCGTTTCGCCGAGCTGGTCGGCGTTCATCTCTCCGAGACCCTTGAAGCGCTGCACGTTGGCGCCTTTGCGCGCGACCGCCATGACGGCGTCGTGCAGGGCCTCGAACGACGGCGCGGTCTCGCTGGCATCGCCGAGGCGCACCTCGAACGCGGGTGTGCCCGCGAGCTCGATCAGCTGCACGTGCACCCTCACGAGCTGGCGGTACTCGGTCGACTCGAACAGCGACCGCCCGATGCGGTGCGTCCGCGCGAAGCCCGTGCTCGCCTCGACCGCCTTGACGCGTATCTCCGTCGGGCTCTCGTCGACGAGGGTCGTCCTGTGGGTCTCACCCTCGGCGTCGGGGCGCTTGAGCAGCTCCACGGCCTCCGCGGCGCTCGTCACCTGTTCGCCCAGCAGCGAGGACTCCTCGAGGAACTGCACGACGTCGTGGCCGTGTTGCCCGCTGAGGGCCAGCGACCACCCTTCGTACTGCTTCAGCAGCCGGGTGAAGCGCTGCCAGCGCGCGTCCGTCAGCTTGAACTGCTTGCCGTGGCGGTCGAAGACCATGATCTTCTCCCACTTCTCCGCGAGGAGGATCTCTTCGAGTTCGGACTCCTTCTCGATGTAGCGCTCGCGCGAGCCCTGTTTGAGCTTGTACAGCGGGGGCTTCGCGATGTAGACGTAACCCTCCTCGATCAGCTCTTTCATCTCCCGGAACAGCAGCGTCAGCGCGAGCGTCCGGATGTGCGCACCGTCGACGTCGGCATCCGTCATCAGGATGACCTTGTGGTAGCGGGCGTTCTCGATGTTGAACTCGTCCCGCACCCCGGTCCCGATTGCGGTGATCAGCGCCTGGATCTCCACGTTCTGGAGGACCTTGTCGATGCGTGACTTCTCGACGTTGAGGATCTTGCCGCGCAGCGGCAGCACCGCCTGCGTGTTGCGGTCGCGGCCCTGCTTGGCCGAGCCGCCGGCCGAGTCGCCCTCGACGACGAACAGCTCCGCCAGCGCCGGATCCTTGACCGAGCAGTCCGCGAGCTTTCCCGGCAGGGTCGAGTTCTCGAGCGCCGACTTGCGACGGGTGAGGTCGCGCGCCTTGCGGGCCGCCTCTCGGGCGCGCTGCGCCTGGACGGCCTTGTTGATCACCGCGCGCGCCTCGCTCGGGTTCTCCTCCAGGAACTCCGACAACCCTGTGTTGACGATCGACTCGACGAAGCCGGCCATCCCGGGGTTGCCGAGCTTGGTCTTCGTCTGCCCCTCGAACTGGGGGTCGCGCAGCTTCACCGAGACTACCGCCGTCAGACCCTCGCGAACGTCCTCACCCGAGAGGTTCTCCTCTTTCTCCTTCAGCAGGCCGTGGTCCCTGGCGTACTTGTTCAGCGTGCGCGTCAGCGCGGAGCGGAAGCCGCTCAGGTGGGAGCCGCCCTCACGCGTGTTGATGTTGTTCGCGAACGCGTGAACCGACTCCTGGTAGGAGGAGTTCCACTGCATCGCCACCTCGGCGGCCCCCTCCTCGGACTCGCCCGTGAAGAAGATCACCTTGCGATGGACCGTGTCCTTGTTCTCGTTCAGATACGCGACGAAGTCCTCGATCCCGCCGTCGTACTGGAAGGATGCGGAGTGACCCTCGCCGCGCTCGTCGACGATCGAGATGCGCAGCCCGCGCGTCAGGAAGGCGGTCTCGCGGAGGCGCTCTTCGAGGGTGTGGAAGTCGAAGTCGAGCGCCTCGAAGATGTCCGCGTCCGGGAGGAAGGTGATGTCGGTGCCGGTCTTCTCGCCCTCGGCGAGCTCCGCACCCTGGGCGAGCTCCGTCGTCGGCGCGCCGCGGGAGTACTCCTGCGTGAAGATGTGACCGTCCCGACGGATCTCGACGAGGAGCTGCTCGGAGAGCGCATTGACGACCGACACTCCGACGCCGTGGAGCCCGCCGGAGACCTTGTAGCCACCGCCCTCGCCGAACTTGCCGCCGGAGTGCAGAACCGTCAGCACGACTTCGACCGCCGGCTTTCCCTCCTTCTCCATGATCGCGACGGGGATCCCGCGACCGTCGTCGACGACGGTCACCGAGTTGTCGGGGTGGATCGTGACCGAGACCTCGTCGCAGAACCCCGCGAGCGCCTCGTCGACCGAGTTGTCAACGACCTCGTAGACGAGGTGGTGAAGCCCCATCACGCCCGGTCGAGCCGATGTACATGCCGGGGCGCTTGCGCACCGCCTCGAGACCCTCGAGTACCGAGATGTCCTGCGCGTCGTAGCTGGCGGATCCGCCGATCGCCGAGGGGTCCCCGACGCCGTTGTTCCGTGAGCCCTGTTCGGGGCTGTCGCTACCTGCTGCCAATGGCCCTCCGATGACGTGGGAACGCCCCGGAATCCGGGGCGCGAGGACCACGGCTGGGGCGAGCTCGATGTACTACAGAGGATAGCACGCGGGGGGGTCGCTTTCGACCGTAGGACGAGCCTAAAGGCCTGCAAAATGGCCGAAAATGCGGGCCTGCGTCACACCGTCCTGCAGCGCAGCTCGCGCAGCAGGGGCGCGCCGAGCTCGGCGTTCAGGCGCGCCAGCAGGTGTGCCGACATCAGGTCGAGCTCCTGCGCCCACACGGCGGCCCCGCAGCTGACCGTCAGCACCCCGTCCCGCTCGGCGGTGGGCGTTGCCGCGGTTGCGATCGCCGCGCCCGCGACCCGCTCCCACAGCTCCTGCACCCGCGCGAGCGTCGTCGCCGGCGCGAGCCCCGAGGTGAGCTCGCCGATCGCGGTTGCGAGCGGCCGTGGCGCCGGCCTGCTCACGCCGCGATCGCCTCCTGAAGGACGGCTCCGGGGGAGATCCGTAGGCGCGTCACCGCTGGCTCGCAGGCGCCCGGCACGTGCGCGACGTCGGTCGCCGCCACGACGCTCTGTCCGCCGCTGGAGAGCTCCCGCGCGAGCAGCTCGCGGCGCTCCCCGTCGAGCTCGCTCATGACGTCGTCGAGGAGCATCAGCGGCACTCGCCCCCGCTGCTCGCTGAGCACCGCCCGCTCAGCCAACAGCAGCGCAAGGAGCGCCAGGCGGGACTCGCCCTGGGACCCGAACACGCGCAGCTCGCGTCCGTCGCGCAGGACGGCGAGCTCATCGCGGTGGGGGCCGTGCCCCGTGAAGCCGCGTTCGACGTCCCCGTCGAGGCGGTCCCGAAGCTCGGCGCAGAACTCCTCCTCCTCGACGGCCCGCGAGCGCGGGCGGTACTCCAGGCGTGCCTCGCCTGCAATCCCGAGCTCGCCGGCGCGGGCGGCGAACGGCGGGGCGAGCAGAGCGACGGTCTCCGCACGGTGGCGGCCGAGCGTGAGCGCGCACCCGGCCAGCTCACGATCCCAGGCGGGGAGCGTCTCGCGGGAGGCGCGCCCGGCGCGGATGCGCCCGAGGAGGGCGTTGCGCTGCGCCAGCGCGCGGGAATACTCGCGCCGGGCGGCGATCCTCGCCGGCCAGATCGCAGCGAGCACCTGGTCGAGGTGGCCGCGACGGGACGCCGGGGGGCCCTTGATGAGCTCCAGGCGGTCGGGCACGAACACGCCCACGAGCGGCCGGTCCTCGACGTCGATGAGCCGCTCGACCGACGCCCCGTCGGCGGTCATCCGCTTGGCCGGCGGCCCCCCGTCGCCGGCGGCACCGAAGCCCACGCTGAGCTCATGCGGGTGATTGCCGTCGTGCAGCCGCACCGTCACCCTTGCCGCCTGCGCGCCGAATCGGATCAGCTCGCGCTCGTTGCGGGTGCGCGGCGAGCGCCCCGTGCACCCGTAGTAGAGCGCCTCGAGCAGGTTCGACTTGCCTGCCCCGTTGGGGCCGTGGACGACCGTCAGCCCGTCGCCGAGCCGGGCCTCGGCGCGGGCGTAGGTGCGGAAGTCCCGCAGCTCGACGCCCACGACCCGCACCTCACGGTCCTCAAACGTTCAGCCGGATCGGCATGATCAGGTACACGAAGTCGCCGCTGTCGGGCGATTCGATCAGGCCCGGGCGCAGCGGGCTGATCAGCTTCAGGACGAGCTCGTCGGTGTCGACGCTCTCCAGGCCGTCCCGCAGGAACTCCGGGTTGAAGCCGATCTCGAACGGCTCGCCGTGGAAGGGGACCGGAATCGACTCGCTCGCCTCGCCGACGTCGGGGGTCTGCGCCGACACCGTCAGCGCGCCCTCGCCGAAGCTGAGGCGCAGCGGAGCGTTCTTCTGCGCCAGCAGGCTGATGCGACGAACCACCTCCGTGAGCTCTCCACTGGCGAGGCGGAGCTCGTGCTCGACGGACTCGGGCAGCAGCTGGCGGTAGTTCGGGAACTGGCCGTCGATCAGCCGTGAGGAGAGGACGATCTCGCCGACCTCGAACACGACCTGGTTCTGCCCGGCGCTGACAGCCACCGTCTCGGCCTCGGACACTGCTGGGCGATCCGCACGAGCTCCTGGAGCGCTCGCGCAGGAATGTTGGCCTCGAGCGCGCCCTCGATCGGAGCCTCGAGGGCCGTCTCCTTGACGCTCAGGCGATAGGAGTCCGTGGCGACCATCCGCAGGCTCTGCGCCGGAGGCCGACATGAGGATGCCCGTCAGCACCGGACGCGTCTCATCCCGCGACGCCGAGCGGGCGACGCGCGAGACCGTCTCCACGAACGCATCAGCGGGCAGCACGACGCGGTCCTCGCTGCGAGGGCGACGGCAGCGATCGGGAAGTCCTCCGCCCGCAGCGTGCGCAGGTGGAAGGTGCTCGGCCCGCTGATCAGCTCGACGTCCTGCTCGGCGGCGCGGAACTCCAGCGTGAGGCGTTCCCCAGGCAACGAGCGGACGACGTCGAGCAGCAGCCGCGCCGGCAGGACCGCCGACCCCGGTCTCGCCACCTCGGCGGCGAGCGGCACGCGAAGGCCGACCTCCATGTCCGTCGCCTGAAGCTCGGGCTTCGTGTCGGCTGCCGCGGCGATCATCACCCCGGAGAGCGCCTGCACGGCGCTACGCGTCGAGGCCACGCGAGCGACCGTCTGCAGCTCGGCCAGGAGATCGGCTGTGGGAAGGGCGAGCTTCATCGAAGGCATACTGGGAGTTCTAATCAGAGACATAGGGGCTGTGGGCTTGTGGATTGCCAGCGGTCGTGGGCTGGATCGGTGCGATCTCGGTGGAGTGGCGCTGTGGACATGGGCGGCTGAAGTCTCTCAGGCTGGCGCGGTCGAGCGTGGGGGTGCGCTCACGAGGGATCGATGCCAAGCGCTCTGTGGAGGTTCTCCACAGTCGCCCGCGCGTCGTCCTCGCCTGCGATTCGTGCGGTCGCGCGCCGGCAGGCGTGGAGAACCGTCGTGTGGTCCCGCCCGCCGAAGTGGCGGCCGATGGCGGGAAGGGACTCGTCGGTGAGCTCGCGTGAGAGGTACATCGCGAGCTGCCGCGGCCACGCCACGCGCGGCGTCCGGGCGGGGGAGAGGAGCTCCTCGCGGGAGAGGCCGAAGAGCGAGCAGGCGGCATCCTGGATGTCGCGAACGGTCCTCGGGCGTGCCCGGCGCCGGAGAGTTGGGGTAGAGGTTGTCGAGCACTTCCGAGGCGAGCTCGGCGGTCAGCGGGCGGCCGGTGAGCGAGCTGAAGGCGACGACCCGGATCAGAGCGCCCTCGAGCGCTCGCACGTTGCCCTGGACCCGCTCGGCGATGGGCTGCAGCGCCCGGGGGTCGGCGAGCTGCGACGCCGTCGTGGTGGGCGCGCTTGCGCAGGATCGCCAGGCGGGTCTGGAAGTCGGGTGGCTGCGATGTCGGCGACGAGCCCGGACTCGAAGCGCTCGCGGAGGCGATCCTCGAGCTCGCGGAGGTCGCGGGGGGGACGTCGGAGGTCAGGACGACCTGGCTACCGCTGTCGTGGAGGGCGTTGAAGGTGTGGAAGAACTCCTCCTCGGTGCGCGCCTTGCGCTGGAGGAACTGGACGTCGTCGAGCAGGAGGACGTCGACGTGGCGGAAACGGGCCTTGAATGCCTCGGTGCCCCGCGCCGCGAGCGCGGCGAGGAAGGCGTTCGTGAACTCCTCCCCGGTCGTGCAGACGCACCGTCAGGCCAGGGTTCGTGCGCGAGCAGGAGGTTCGCGATCGAGCTGAGGAGGTGGGTCTTGCCGACACCGGGCGGGCCGCAGATGAACAGCGGGTTGTAGGCCTGCGAGGGCATCTCCGCGACCGCCAGAGCGGCGGCGTGGGCGAGGCGGTTGCTGTCGCCGATCACGAACTGCTCGAACGTCAGCTTGGGGTTGCCGAGGGGCCCGGCGGAAAGCGGTCGGGCGATCGCCTTGCGATCGCCTCCCTGACTCTCGATCGGCGGAGCGTGTCCGCCCGCCCCGGGCTGCCGACGAGCGCTGATCGACGGCGCCGTCCCCGAGCACGGCCACGGCGGCACGGTCGGAGAACGCCCCGAAGCGATCCTCGATCCAGCGCTGCGCGAGCGCTGGAGCCTCGACGATCACGAGTCCCCCATCGATCTCGCTCAGTCGCAGCGGCGCCAGCCAGATCCGGTACGTCGGCTCGTCCAACGGCTGCCGCGATGTGGTGCTGAACGCCGTCCATATGTCGTCGACGTCGGATCGCTCACGGCGTCGCCTATCAGCCTCCTCCGACGAGAGGAGGTCGCGACTGCAGGAGGAGGACCCGAGGGGCCCGGCGGCGACTATAGCCAGGGGCCGGCGCCCCGCCACGCCGGGGGGCTGCGCCGCAATTGGCGAGGAAAACCACCGCCGCGCCGGGACGGCCCTGCAGTATCTCGCGGATCCGGACCGCGGAATGAAGCGCACCTACCAGCCGAAGAAGCGCAAGCGTGCCCGCACGCACGGGTTTCGTGCGCGGATGAGCACGCGCGCCGGGCGGCTGCCTCAAGCGCCGCCGCGACAAGGGGCGCAAGCGGCTCTCGACCTGATGGCGGGCGACGGAGCCGCGATCGGCGCGCGGTCGTCTCTCGCGCAGCGCCGAGTTCGAGCGTGTCTACCGCCAGGGGCGCTCGGTGGCGAACCGCCACCTCGTCCTCTACGCGTTCCCGACGCCGCTCGGCGAGGTCCCGCGGCTCGGCCTGTCCGTGTCGCGAAGGTCGGCGGCGCCGTCGAGCGCAACCGCGTCAAGCGCCTCCTGCGCGAGGCTTTCGCGGCGAAGCCGCCTCTGCTGAGCAGGGCAACGACGTCGTCGTCGTCGCCCGCCCGCCGGCCGCGCGAGCTCGCCGAGCGGGAGGGCCTCAGCGGCATCGGCTCGTCGCTCGGAGAGCTGATCGTGAAGGCGGGCCTGGCCTGCGTGGCGGCGCCCGGCGGCGAGGCGTGAGCGCCGCGCCGTACGCACCGCGGACGTGACGTCACACCGGCACGGATGCGCCGCGGGCTCGTCGCCGACGGCCGCCGATCGTCTCTACCAGCGGGTGATCTCGCCCGCGATCCCGCGGCGCTGCAAGTACGAGCCCACCTGCTCGCGCTACGCGGTCGCAGGCGATCCGGGAGTACGGCATAATCAGGGGCCTGGTGCTCGCGGCTTGGCGCCTGCTGAGGTGCAACCCGTGGAGCCACGGCGGCTACGATCCCGGTGGAGGCCCAGCGGGTGTTCAGGAGCGGGTCCGCCGCCACGGGCTGAGCAGGCGTCTCGGGCACGGCTCCGCGACTCCACGCAACGCGCCCGTCGACCCGAGCCCCGAGCCGACCAGAGCCAGACAGCTACAGCGCATGCCGATCCTCGCCAACGTCATCCAGGAGGCCTTCTCGCCGCTGATCACGCTGTTCCAGTCGATCCTGGTCTTCATCCATGACCACATCTTCGGCGGCTCGAGCTGGGGCCTGGCGATCGTCGGGCTGACCGTGATGATCCGCGCGGTGCTCGTGCCGCTGACGATCCAGTCAGCTCGAAGTCGATGCAGGAGCTGCAGCGTCACGCCCCGGAGCTGCAGAAGATCAAAGAGCGCTACAAGGACGACAAGCAGCGCCAGCAGCGAGGAGATGATGAAGTTCTACCAGGAGAACAAAGTCAACCCGTTCGCATCGTGCCTCCCGCTCGCTGCTGCAGATCCCGGTCCTCATCTCGCTGTTCTACATGCTGCGGACGGACCTGAAGATCAACATCTGCGGCCCGCAGCTGCGTCGACTACTTCAACTCGAAGCGAGCTCGCCGCGCAGTACACGACGCTGAGTCCGGCAACAGCGTTCTCCCAGCTGCCCGTCGAAAAGTTCGTCGAAAGTACGGCTGCAGACAGCGTCGCTCCGGGGCTCGGCGAAGTTCCTCTTCATTCCGGACATCACGGCCAAGGCCACCGGCGTCGGCCTGGTCGTCCTGATCCTGCTCTACGTCGGCACCCAGCTGGCTTCGACCTTGATGGCGACCGCGCGGCGGACCCGCAACCAGCGTCGGCTGATGCTGCTGCTGCCGCTGATCTTCGTGGTGATCTTCTATCCAGTACCCGGCCGGCCTGCTCGTCTACTGGATCACGACCAACATCTGGACGATCGGCCAGCAGTACTTCGTGCATCCGGCGCCAGTATCGGGCCGCGCCGCTGCCGAAGGCGGACGAGTGCCGACCGCGCGGCGAGCGCGAACGGCAAGGCCGGACGCGAGGTCAAGCCGGTGCTCGCGCGCGGGCGCGGCGTCGGCACGGCGGAGGTCGCCGGCGAGGGGCTCGCGGCGCGCGCGCCGGGGCCTCGCGCGCCCGCCGCCACGCCCGCCACGCAAGAAGAAGAAGCGCTCGGGTCGGCGCAGATGAGCGACGAGCGACGGACGAGCTGACGGCGGAGGACTCGACCCGGCGCGAGGCTGCTCGAGGAGCTCCTCGAGGAGATCGTCGACGCGCTCGGGCTCGAGGCGGAGGTCGAGGTCGAGGCGCGACGAGGACGTGCTCACCGGGGCGGCTCGACGGGCGAGCGACGTCGGCCTGTTCATCGGGCGCCACGGCCAGACGATCGACGCGGTCCAGCATCTCGCGCAGCGGATCGTCCTGCGCGGCGAGGGCCCGTCGCCTGCGCGTCGTGATCGACGCCGACGGCTACCGCGAGCGCCGCAGCGAGGCGCTGCGCGCTCGAGGCCGACGAGGCCGCCGACGAGGCCGCTCGAGCGACGGGCGGGCCGGTGCGCGCTGGCAGCCGATGCCCGCGGCCGAGCGGCGGATCGTCCACGAGCACCTGCGCGAGCGCGGCGGATGTCGAGACGCACAGCGAGGGCGACGAGCCGCGACGCGGCGTGCCTCGGTCGAGTCTCGCCGCTCGGCCTCGCAGCTCGAGCCGCGTCGCCGGGCGTTTCACGTTTTTCCTGACGGTGAAACAATATGCGCGGATGGCCGGACTGAGCTGAGCGAGTTCGAGCGCGGCGTCGTCGTCGGGCTCCTGATCGGCGAGGGGCCCTTCGGCGGCGACGGCAAGCAGCCGCAGATGACGCTGCGCATGCACGTGCGCCACGAGGCGCCTCTTTCGCTGGCTCGAGGAGCGCTTCCCGCGAGCCCGCCTCTACGGCCCCTACGGCCACGGCGGCCGCAGCTACTACCAGTGGATGGCGCGCGGCCGGCGCTGGTGGAGGACGTGCTGCCGCTGCTCGAGCCGCGGCGCTCGCGACGACTCGATGCGCACGCGGCGGCCGAGCGCTGCGCGAGATGCGCGAGCGCTACGCCGACTTCTTCGCGCGCCATGAGCGCGTGAGCGCCGGGCCTCGCGGCGGAGCTCGGACGGCTGGTCGCGCGCTACGACTCGAGCCGCGCAGCGGGAGCGCGCTCGCAGCGTCTGCTCGGTCGCTCGATCGCGACGCCGAGCACGCGCCGACGTCGGTCGCGGCGCCGCGAACGGCCGTCGACGTCCACGTGGCCGACTCGCTGGCGGCGCTGGAGCTCGACGAGCGCTCGCGACGGGCCGCCCGCGCGATCGCCGACCTCGGCGTCGGGCGCGGGCTTTCCCGGCCTGCGCGCTGGCGGTCGCGCTGCCGAGGCAGCGAGGTCGCGCTCGTGGAGAGCCAGGCGCGCAAGTGCGCGTTTCATCGAGCGGGCTGTGCGCAGGCCGCGGGGTCGCCAACGCGCGCGTCGTCTGCTCGCGCGTCGAGGAGTGGACGCGAGGGTCGCCGGCGAGCACGACCTCGTGCTGGCGCGGGCGCTGGGGCCGCCGCCGCGTCGTGCTCGAGTACGCGGCGCCGCTGCTGGAGCGTCGGCGGGAGCCTGGTCGCCTGGCGGGGAAAGCGCGCGCCCGAGCGAGGAGGCGCGAGGCGATCGCGGTGGCCGCGCGTCGCTGGGCCTCGCGCTGGCCGAGATCCGTCCCGGTGCAGCCGTTCGCGGGCGCCGCACATCGTCACCTGCACGTGTACCTCAAGGTCGCGCGAGACGCCGGCGCGGCTTCCCGCGCGCCGGGCGTCGCGCAGCGTCGGCGCCGGCAGAGCGGCCGCCTGCGGCCGTCGCTCGCGACCGTCCGCATGCCGCCGCTAGCGTGCACGGTCGTGGGCACGGTCTACGCGATCGCCAACCAGAAGGGCGGCGTCGGCAAGACGACGACCGCCGTGAACGTCGCGGCCTGCATCGCGGAGGCCGGCTACGCGACGCTGCTCGTCGACCTCGACCCGCAGGCAACGCCACCGTCGGGCTCGGGCATGCCGCGGCACGCGCGAGCCCGGGCTCTACGAGGTGCTGATCGGGCGACGGCCAGCGCGCGGCGAGGCGATCACGAGACCCGCCGTCGAGCACCTGCGTGCTGATGCCGGCCGGGCGCCGGGCTGGCCGGGGCGAGCGTCGAGCTGCCGCGCGCTCGCCGGGCTTCGAGCGCCGCCTGCGCGAGCGCCTGGAGCCCGTCCGCGAGCGCTTCGACTACATCCTGCTCGACTGCCCGCCGTCGCTCGGCCCGCTGACGGTCAGCGCGCTCGTCGCCGCCGACCGCGTGATCGTGCCGGTGCAGACCGAGTACTTCGCCCTCGAGGGCCTCGCCGGGCTGCTCGAGACGCTCGGCGATCGTCCAGCGCGAGCTCAACCCCGGGCTGACGGTGGCCGGGATGCTGCTGACGATGCACGACGGCCGCACGCGCCTGGGCCGCGACGTCGAGCGCGAGGTGCGCGCGCACTTCCCCGAGCTCGTCTTCGACACCGTGATCCCGCGCAACGTCCGCGTCGGCGAGGCCCCGAGCTACGGTCTGCCCGTGACCCACCACGACCCCTACAGCGCGGGGGCGGAGCGCCTACTTCGAGCTGGCCAAGGAGGTCGCCGCGCGTGGCTGAGGCCGAGGCCCGGCATGGGCAGGGGCCTGGCGGCGATCCTGGCGGTGTCCTCGGAGGCGGCGACCGCGGCGGCGAGGAGCTCCGCGAGCTGCCGGTCGAGCTGATCGTCCCCAACCCCCGCCAGCCGCGCCGCGAGCTTCGACGAGGAGGCCCTCGCAGGCGCTCGCCGAGTCGCTCGCCGAGCGCGGGCGTGCTGCAGCCGGTCCTCGTGCGACCCCGCGCCGGACGGCACCTACGAGCTGATCGCCGGCGAGCGCCGCTGGCGCGCGGCGCGCATCGCGGGGCTGGCGAAGATCCCGGCGCTCGTCCGCGAGCGCGACGACGCCGAGTCGCTCGAGCTGGCGCTGATCGAGAACATGGCGCGGGAGGACCTCAGCCCGGTCGAGGAGGCGCGGGCGTGCGCGGCGCTCGTCGAGGAGCTCGGGCTCACGCGCGAGGAGGTGGGCCTGCGCGTCGGCCGCAGCCGCGTCGCGGTGTCGAACCTGCTGCGCCTGCTCGACCTGCCCGGACGAGGTGCTCGAGCAGCTCGACCAGGAGGGTCAGCTCAGCGAGGGCCACGGCCGGGCGCTGCTGCTCGCCGAGGACCACGGCGCGCGCCGGGCCTCGCTCGCAGCGCCGATCGAGGAGGGCTGGTCGGTGCGCACGACCGAGGATCGCGCCCGCCGGTGCAACACGCCCGCGGAGCCGAGCCCGCCGCCGCGTACGCGCATCTCGGCCTCGATCCATCCCGACCAGGAGCAGGCGGCACGCGAGATCGGCGACGCGCTCGCGATCGCGCTCGGCGCGGAGGTGACGGTCCGTCCGCGCCGCGACGGGAGCTATACCGCAGAGCTCTCCCTCGCCTCCAGGGATGACGCGCTCGCGCTCGCCGAGCGACTCGCCGCCGAGCGGGCCTGACCTCCCTCACACGCGCGCGATGTGCCGCGTGCGGCCGCCCTCGATCTCGACGACGACGGCGCCGCCAGCGCGCTCGCAGGATCGTAACGGGCGCGTTCGCGGCGATAGGATGCTCACACGCGGGGGCGATTAGCTCAGTCGGTTAGAGCGCTTCTCTGATAAGGAAGAGGTCCCAGGTTCGAGTCCTGGATCGCCCACTCGAGCCGCCGTTGTTGACTTCGCACCGCGCGGCTAGCACTCACACCTTGTTGCCGACCGTCCCGCGGTCGATCCAGCGCTGGCGCTGCTCCCGCTCCTCCTCGTCCTCCTCGTCGCGCCGGTCCTGGGCGGTCGAGAGGCGGTGGCGTTCGCGCATGCCGGTGATGATGTCGTCGATGTGCTCGATCGCGAACTCAGCGAAGGCGGCGATCGACTTGTCGTTCAGGGGGTTCGTCCTGTGCATGATCCCCCAGCTGATCCTGTGAGCCCCGCTGGCCGTGGGCACGGGCGTATAGGCCCACACCCGGTCGAAGAGGGCCTTGTAGTCGAGCGGCCCCCGCGTGGCGTGGGCGACGACGAGGTTCTGATCGGACTGAGCGATCGCTTCGTCGCCGATTCGCAGTGTCTCCGGCGTGTGGTCCAGGAACTGGTCGCCGTACGTCGTCCACGGGCCGTCGCCCCGGGCGTTCGTCACCTGGACACCCGTTTCGTTGAGGTAGTCGTGGAGGATCTTGATGAAGCTCTCGAAGAACAGGTCGGGCTCTTTGCTCGCGAAGCCGTAGAGCAGCTCCGAGAGGTTCTCGGCATCGATCTCCTGCCAGCCGACGGCGATGTGGATCTTCAGCGCCCGGAGCTTCGGTCCCGAGCGCCCATCCGCGAGCATGCGTGCCGCCACGGCGCGCGTGAACCGCGTCTCTTTGATGAACAGCCCCCAGGAGTCGTCGTAGTAGAAGTTCGCCCTCGACCGCTCCATCACGTCGAGCTTGGACACCATGTGGCCGGCGGCGAACGCGTCGGTGAGGAAGTGGGCGGCGAACGCGTTGTAGGCCACCGCGCGCTCGGCGTCGGCCGTCGTGGTGGCGTCGTGTGCGATATCGAGGGCCTGGCGGTGAATCCGCTCCCACTCGGCGCGCTGGTCTCGGCCGTCGCTCCCGCCTTCGCGCGCGCCGAAATGGGTGGCGTTCTCGTTGGCGAAATCCATGAACGACTTCTTCCGGTGCGGACCCTTCCTCGTCGCCTCTTCCCACTCTTTGTTGGACACTCCCTTCGCACCGTTACGTTTCAGATAGGCGTCACGGTCGCGACGGATCAGGGCGACGAGCGTCCGCAACTCGCCCATGTCGGCCTGGTACATGTCCTCGACTCGCTCGTAGAGGTCCCCCATCGCCACCATCTCCTGCTCGGTGATCTGGACGTCCCCGCGGACGAAGGCGATCTTGTCGCTGCCGAACTGGGCGTGCTCGCCGGTGTCGAAGCGGGCGAGCACACGCGGGCCCCCCGGGTCCCTGATCAGGTCGGCGACAGCCCGGTTGCCGACCAGCGCCTGAGCCCGGAGCAACGGGTGGGCGCCACTCGAGCCTCGCCGCCGATCGCCGGCGAACCGGCGAGGCTCCAAGCGCTGCTGGGAGAACCCCCGCCCCATGTGCCCAGCCTACACACCCGACGAGGGGCCATGACATACATACACGTGCGTATGCATCCGTCCCCGGCCGAGGTCACAGAGCCGTCCGCCCGCCTAAGGCCCCGCGGCGCTCGAGTAAGGCCTCTACGCCTCCGATCGACACCGGACGCCCGATGTGAAGGCGAGCGGCGTAGGCCACGATCGATGCATGAAAGCGACACGACGAGAGGAGCACCATGCACCCGACGCTCTCCATGGAGATCGCCCGGGGTCGCACGGCGGACCTGCGCGGCGATCCCGCCCGCGACGACCCTCGTGAGCCCTCCCGAGACGATGGAACCGCCGTACCGCGGCGGCTGGCGAAATACTGGACGCGTGAGCATCCGCGTCACGAGCACCCGTTTCATCGGCCGAGCTGGCGAGCTCGCTGAGTGTGAAGCGGCGCTCCGGGACGCCGCCGCCGGCTCGCCGTCGGTGATCGCCCTCAGCGGAGACTCCGGGGTCGGCAAGACGCGGATGATCGGCGCCTTCGCCGCCGCGACGGGAGACGGCGGGCGTTTCCTCCGCGGCGACTGCGTCGAGATCGGCGAGGGCGAGCTCCCGTACGGGCCGCTGATCGCGGCGCTGCGCGAGCTGGCCCGCTGCGAGGACCCCGTCCTCGCTCGCCTCAGCCCGGGCGCACGGGCCTCTCTCGGCGCGCTCCTCCCCGCGCTCGCCGATGGTGGCCCGGCGCCCGAGCTCGACGACGCCTCGGCCCAGCTGCGCCTGTTCGAGGCGCTGCTCGAACTCCTCGACCTGCTCGGCGAGGACCGCCCGGTCGTGCTCGTGATCGAGGATCTCCACTGGGCCGACCGCTCCACCCGCGCGTTCACCGCCTTCCTCGCCCGCAGCCTCCGCTACGAGCGCGTCATGTTCCTCTTCAGCTACCGCTCGGACGAGCTCCACCGTCGTCATCCCCTGCTGGCGCTCCTGAGCGAGCTCGACCATGGCGAGCGCACCCGCCGGGTCCGAATCAGCCCGTGGGGCCGGGAGGAGCTAGGGGAGGCCCTCACGGACATCCTCGGCGGGCCACCTCGGGACGATCTGCTCGCGCGCCTGTTCGCCCGCACCGAGGGCAACCCCCTCTACACCGAGGAGCTCCTCGCCGCCGGCCTCGACGGCCGGGGGGCGGCACCCCAGTCGCTCCGCGACGCGTTCATGCTGCGGCTCGAGCGCCTCTCAGCCGACGCCCAATTGACGCTCCGCGTGCTGGCCGTGGCCGGTCGAGCCGGCGAGACGCTCCTCGGCGCGGTCTCCGGGCTCGACAGCCACGCGCTCACCACGGCGCTTCGCGAGGCGGTCGCCGGGCGGGTCGTCGAGGCGGCCGGGGACGATGCCTTCAGCTTCCGCCACGCCCTCCTCCGCGAGGTCGCCTACGAGGACCTCCTCCCCGGGGAGCGCGCCTCGTTGCACCTCGCGATCGCACATGCGCTCGAGCAGATCCGCGGCGAGGGGGGCGGGGACGCCGCGCAGCTCGCCGCCCAGGTGGCGGCGCACGCGCAGGCAGCGGGGGACCGCTCGCTCGCCCTCGCCGCGGCGATCGACGCGGCCACGGAGGCCTCCGCCATCCACGCCCACGGTGAGGCGGCGGACCTGCTGGAGCGCGCCCTGCAGAACTGGGGCCACGTCGAGGCGCCGCTCGCTGCGAGCGGGCTCGACCACGTCGAGCTTCTCATCAGGACAGCCGCCGAGCACGACCACGACGACCAGCCAACCCGCGCCGAGTCGATGCTCCGGGCTGCGCTCGCCGAGCTCGACGAGGACGCCGAACCGGTCCGCACGGCGCAGACGCTGGGCAACCTCGCCCGCGCCGAGTGGGGCCTGGCCCGCGGCGAGCAGGCGCTCGCCACCGGCCGCCGCGCGCTCGCGCTCCTGCCCCCGGGCCGCGCCGACGCCGAGCGCGCGAGCGTGCTCGGCTGGCTGGCCCGCACGACGCTTCTCCGCGGGCACTACTTCGACGCCGTCGACGCTGCCCGCGAGGCGCTCGCGATCGTCACCTCCAGCGGCGCCGGCAAGCACCTCGAGAGCCAGGCCCTGAACACCCTCGGGATGGCGCTCGTGGGCTGCGGGTCGCCCGAGGAGGGGATCGCCGAGCTACGCGCCTCGCTCGTCCTCGCCCGCGAGAGCGGGGTCAAATCGGCGGCGGCCGCGGCCTACGTGAACCTCTCCGACCTCCTCCTCCTCACGGGCCGCACGCGCGAGGCGCTGGCGGTGGCGCAGGAGGGCGTCGAGTCCGTCCCGCGAAACCTCCGCGGCGAGCACCTCTGGCTCGGCACGAGCGTTGCCGAGGCGGCGCTCGCGAGCGGGGACTGGGCCCTGGCCGCACGCCACCTCGACGTCGAAGAACGATCGTTCGAGGGGCGCTGGCTGATGAACCTCCGCCTGCGCCAGGCCGAGCTCGCGCTGGGCCGCGGGCGAACGGAGGAGGCCGAGCTCGCCCTCGGGGAGATAGAGCCGCTCGTGGGTCGCACGCTCGAGCCCCAGTTCCACGCCTCCTTCGGGCTCGCCGCCGCCGACCTGCATCGACGCAACGGCCGGCTCGACTGCGCCCGCTCGGCGCTCGAACAGGCGCTCGACCGCATCGAGCTGTGCACCGACGACGCCATGCGCCTGACCGCGATCGCCGCCGCCGCCGTCGCCGTCGAGGCGGACATCTGCCAGCTGGCGCGCGACCAGGGCGATGCGTCGGCCCTCGACCATGCCGAACGCTGTGCCGAGGTCCACATCGCCCGCGTGCGCGCGGCTGCCCAGAGCGCGGGTCGTGTCGAGGCGATCTGGCTCGCGACCGCCGAGGCCGAGCTGGGACGCGCTCACGGCTGCGAGGATCCGGCCAACTGGGCGCTCGCGGTGCAGGGGTGGGACTCGATCGAGCGCCCCTACCCGGCGGCGCGCGTCCGACTCCGTGAGGCTGAGGCGCTGCTCGCGTGTGGCGACCGCGGGCGCGCCGCCGAGGCCCTCTCCGCCTCGCATGCCCTCGCCGGCGCGCTCGGGTCGGCGTGGCTGGTGGCGGAGCTGGAGGGCCTGGCTGCCCGCGCGCGCCTGCCCCTCGGCGTCGCGACCGTCGCCACCGCCGACGTGGCCCCGGTGCCGAGCGATCCGTTCGGGCTGACCCCGCGCGAGCTGGAAGTCCTGCGGCTCGTCGCCCGCGGTGCCACCAACCGCGAGATCGGCGCCGAGCTCTTCATGGCCGAGAAGACCGCCAGCGTCCACGTCTCGCGGATCCTCGCCAAGCTCGATGTCCGCACCCGTACTCAGGCCGCGGCCGTTGCCCACCGGGCCGGCCTGTCGGCGGGCTGAGGCGCCGGCCGCCGCCCGTCCAGGAGCGAGCGGAGCTATCTCGCGGAGGTCGTCGGCGACCCTCGCCGTGGCCCGCCGCGCGCCGGCACGCGCCGTGGCCCGCCGCTCGCCGCCTTGGCGCCGCGGGGCCTGCCGGGGTCCACAGCGGGCGAGGCACCCGCCGGGGCGCTCCCGTCCGCGCCGCCGCGGAGGCACTCGAGGTCCTCGGCCGGGCGAGGCACGTCGATGAAGTAGCCCTGCGCGATGTCGCACCCGAGGTCCGCCAGCAACACCAACGTCCTGTCATCCTCGACCCCCTCCGCGACCACCCGCATGCCGAGCGCGTGCCCGAGCTCGATCGTCGCGCGCACGAGCTGGCGCCCGCGCTCCGGGTCGTCGGTGCCGAGACGGGTCACGAACGTGCGGTCGAGCTTGAGCTCCCCGACGGCGAGCGCGCCGAGGTAGGCGAGAGATGTGAAGCCCGCGCCGAAGTCGTCGATCGAGACGATGATCCCACCCGCCTGCAGCTCGGCGATCACGCGCTTGGAGCCGACGAAGTCCTTGATGATGCTCGTCTCGGTGAGCTCGATGATGAGCGCGTCGGGGGCGAGGCCGTGGCGCTCGAGCGCCTCCAGCACCACGCGCGTGAAGTCGCTCTCGAGGAGGTTCGACGCCGAGACGTTGACCGCCACCGACATGTTCAGCCCCTCTCCGCGCCACCTCGCGCACTGGGCCAGCGACCGGTCGAGCACCCACGCCGTCAGCGAGCGCATCAGACCGGCTTCCTCGGCCACGGGAAGGAAGCGCAGCGGCGGGACCATGCCGAGACGCGGGTGGGGCCAGCGGAGCAGCGCCTCCACCGCGCATATCTCCCCACCCCCCAGCCCCAGCTGGGGCTGGTAGTAGAGCAGCAGCTCATCGCCCTCGATCGCCTCTCGCAGCTCCTCGGCCAGCCGCAGGCGGTTCCCACCGCCATCGAAGTCCTCGCGCTGGTCGTATCTGGCGAAGGGCATGCCCGCGGCCTTCGCGCGGTACATCGCGACGTCCGCGCACCACACGAGCCCGGCGCTGTCGTCGGCGTCGCCGGGCGTCAGGGCGATTCCGATGCTGGCGCTGATCCGGGGGCACACCGCGTCCAGCTGGAAGGGCTCCTCGAGGCTCGCCCCCAGCCGTTCGGCGACCCCGGTGGCGTATGCGGCATCGACGTCGAGCAACAGCACCGCGAACTCGTCACCACCGAGACGGATCAACGCGTCCGTCTCTCGCAGGCAGGCGCGCAGGCGCGCCCCGACCTGCCGCAGGACCTCGTCTCCGGCGGGGTGCCCGAAGGAGTCGTTGAGCTCCTTGAAGCGATTCAGGTCGACGAACAGGAAGGCCATCCTCGGTGACGCGGCCTCGTCCGCCCCGGGGGCGAAGAAGCGGTCGAGGACGTCGAACAGGTAACGCCTGTTTCCCAGCCCGGTCAGGTGATCGGTGACCGACTGCTCGTAGCGCGTGTGGGTGAGGCCGCGCAGGCTTCGCGCCGTCAGCGCCAGCCGCACCCCTGCCACCAGCAGCGTCGCCGCCGCCAGCGCGACGGCGACGTGGCTCGCATCGTGCAGCGTCGCGAACACGAGGATCGTCAACCCCGCCACGGCGCCCGCGCCCGGCAGCAGGAAGCCGGACGGCTTGCGCTCCGTCAGCGGGCTCGAGCTCCCCCGCGGGAGCCACACCGCCAGCGATATCAGCACGATCGAGATCGGCCACGCGACGGCGTTGACGACGGTGCCGACGTGGGAGGACCCCACCGAGGAGCCGAACAGGTTGAAGGTGTCCCCAGCGACGTTGCACGCGCTCCCGACGGCGAGCAGCACCCACGGCGCCTTGTTTCGCCCCGACAGCACAGCCGCCGCTCCGATCACCAGGAACAGGAGCATCACGTCGCCGATCGGGTAGGCGAGGTTGACCGCGACTTCGCTCGTGCTTCCCCCGGCCACCTGCGCGATGCTGTGGAAGGCGAACCCGGCGCAGACCGCCGCGGCGCCGAGCCCGGCGACGGCCCCGTCGAGCCATGCGGCGAGCCCCAGCCGGGCGCTCTCCCCGCGGATCAGGAGCACGACGGCGACGTAGGCGAGGGGGAAGAAGGTGAGGTAGAGCGCGTCGGCCGGCGACGGTACCGGGGGCGTGGCCCCGCCGAGCGACTCGATCGTCAGCACGACGTCGCCGAGCGACCAGCACAGGAGCGCGCAGCCGAGCAGGATCGCGACCGAGCGGCCCGCCCGGCGCCTGAGTCCGGCGGCCAGGCAGAGGGCCGCCCCCGCCAGCTCGATCCCGTCCACGAGCCAGCCGTCGGTGACCTCCTGGTAGGACCCGCCGCGGACGATCTTCGACGCGATGTAGCCGACGAGCACGAGCCCCAGCACGGCATACGCCGTGCGGATCCGCCCAGGCAACCGCACCCGGCTGAACGTCCGCCCGCCGCCTTGATCCGATGTCCCGGAGCGACCCATCGGATCAATATCGGCGCCCCCGCCGATGTGCTGAACCCAGGCGGGCGGGACTACACCCTGATTCGCTCGCCGCGCGGATCGAACAGCGGCTCGCCTGCCACCTCGCCCGCCACCCACTCGCCGAAGATGTCCACCTCGACGGCGCTGCCCACGTCGATCTCGGCGGGAAGGTAGGCGTAGGCGATCGAACGCTCCACGGTGTAGCCGTAGCCCCCGCTCGTCACCCTTCCACGAACGGCGCCATCGATCCGGACGGGCTCGTTCCCGAGCGCGACCGAGCGCCCGTCGGCGAGCACCAGGCAGCGCAGGCGCCGGGCCGGACTGCTCGCCGATCGATCCGCCTCGCCGACGCCGAGCGCGGCCGCGCCGAGGAAGCCTCCCTCGGGGCGCACGCAGAATCCGAGGCCGGCCTCGAACGGGTTCTCCTCGGGGGTTATGTCCGCCGCCCACACGCGGTACCCCTTCTCCAGCCGCAGCGAGTCGATCGCTCGGTAGCCGCCCGCGATCATGCCGTGCTCGCGCCCGGCCTCCCACAGCGTCCGCCACAGCCCCGACCCGTACTCCGTCGGGCAGTACAGCTCCCACCCGAGCTCCCCGACGAACGTCACCCGCAGCGCCCGCACGGGCACGTCGCCGACCGACAGCTCGCGCATGCGCATGTAGCCGAAGTCCAGCTCGCCGTCGGCGAGCGGGGCGAGGATGTCGCGGGCGCGGGGTCCCCACAGCGCGAAGCAGGCCCACCGCGCGGTCACGTCGCTGCAGCGCACGCTCCCGTCGGCGGGCGCGTGCCGACGCACCCAGCTGAGGTCGTGGTTGCCGAACGCGGTGCCGGTCACGATCGAGAACAGCTCCTCCTGGACGCGGGTGACGGTGAAGTCGCACTCGATCCCGCCGCGCCCGTTGAGCATCTGCGTGTAGGTGATCGCGCCGATGTCCCTCGCGACGTCGTTGTCGCAGAGCCGCTGGAGGAACTCCGCCGCCCCGGGCCCGGCGATCTCGAGCTTGGAGAAGGACGACTCGTCGAACAGGCCCGCTCGCTCCCGCGTCCCGCGGTGCTCGGCGCCGATCGCCGGCGACCAGTGCGTTCCCGCCCATCCCCGTGGCCGCAGCCCTTCGTCCCCGGCGGGCGCGTTCGCCTCGTACCAGTTGACCCGCTCCCAGCCAGACTTCTCGCCGAGGACCGCCCCGTGCTCGACATGCCAGGGGTAGGCGCTCGAGGTCCGCAGGGGCCTTCCGGCGAGCCGCTCGTGGCCCGGGTAGCGGATGTCGTAGTAGGTCTCGTAGACCTCTCTCGCGCGGGCGAGCGTGTAACGGGGAGAGCGGTAGTGCGCCCCGAAACGCCGGATGTCCATCTCCCAGACGTCGCTCGTCGGCTCGCCCTCGAGGATCCACTCTGCCATCACCCGCCCGATCCCACCGGCCCCGGCGAGCCCGTGCGCGCAGAAGCCCGCCGCCACGAACAGCCCCCGCACCTCGGTCTCCCCGAGGCAGAACTCGTTGTCGGGGGTGAACGCCTCCGGCCCGTTGATCAGGCGGGTGACCTTCAGATCGTCCATCGCGGGCACCCGGCGGGAGGAGTTGCGCGCGATCTCCTCGAAGCGCGGCCAGTCCTCCTCGAGCAGCCTGCCGTTGAAGTCGGCCGGGATCGCGTCGAGGAGGCGCCCGTCGAGCGCCCACGGCGCCGAGCTGCGCTCGTAGCCGCCCATCACGAGACCGCCCCCCTCCTCGCGGAAGTAGATCAGGAGGTCGGGGTCGCGCAGCGTCGGCAGGTGGGTGCGCTCGGGCCCCAGCTCGCGGAACGGCTGGGTGACGAGGTACTCGTGCGCGAACGGGACCACCGGCACGCGAACCCCCGCCAGTCGTCCGATCTCGGCCGCGAACATCCCGCCCGCGTTGACCACGATCTCGGCCTCGATCGCCCCCCACTCGGTCTCCACGCCCCGCACCCGCCGCTGCCCCGGGCGCGATTCGTCGATGTCGATCCCGCTGACCCGCGTGTGCGTGAACACGCGCGTGCCCCCCTCACGGGCCCCGGCGGCGAGAGCACCCGTGAGCAGCGACGGATCGAGATAGCCGTCGCTTGCCAGGTAGGACCCGCAGCGGACCCCCTCCGTGCTCATCAGCGGGAACAGCTCCTCGGCCTCCGCCGGCGAGATCAGCTGCAGCGGTAAGCCGAACGTCCTCGCCCAGGCGACCTGGCGCAACACCTCCTGCTCGCGCTCCGCCGTGCAGGCCAGGCGGATGCCCCCGCACTCCACCCAGCCGCAGTCCAGCCCCCGGTAGAGCTCCACCGAGTCCATCATCAGACGCGTCAGCGACAGGCTGCCGCGCAGCTGGCCGACGAGCCCGGCGGAGTGGAACGTGGAGCCGCTGGTGAGCTCATCGCGGTCGAGCAGGACGACGTCCCTCTCTCCCAGCCGCGCGAGGTGGTAGGCGATCGCGGTCCCGCCGACTCCCCCGCCGATGATCACGACACGCGCGCGCGCGGGGAGCTCACGCGGTCGCAAGCCACTCCTCGAAGTCCGCTCCGCCGGCGACGCCCAGCAACCGTGCGAAGTGCTCGCTGCCGTAGCCGTCGAAGTCGAAGTCGAGCTCGGAGACGCTGGCCTGGATGACCCCCCAGGCCCCCTCGCGCGCGTCCGAGAGGAGCCGCAGCAGTTTCAGCTCGGCGCGCCGCCGGTCCGTGGGTCGCTCGCCGTCGTAGGCCTCCAGCAGACGGTCATCGTCGCCGGCGTCGAAGCCGTTGTTGACCGATAGGTTTCCAAGGTCGAAGCCCGGATGACCCATCCCCGCATACTCCCAGTCGACGATCAGAACGCGCCCGTCGGCGCGGGCACGGATCAGGTTCCCCGGGAGCAGATCGTTGTGACACGGCCGCGGCGGCCGCGACGGGAGCGCAGCGACGATCCGCGCCACGACGGCGACGGTCTCCCCGTAGGCGCTCGGCAGGCGCCCGCCGCGTTCGCCCACGAGCCGCGCGTAGTCGTCGAGGAGCTCCGGGACGGAGAAGCGGGACGGAAGCTCGAGCCCCGACTCGTGGAAGGCGCGGAGCGACCCCGCGATCTCGGCCACGCGCGCGCGCAGCTCCTCTCCCGTCGGCGCGCTGCAGGCGACGAAACGGGTGACCAGGCCCTCGGCGAGGGTCGCCACCAGCGCCGGTGCGATGCCCAGCGCCGCCGCCCGCTCGGCGGCCAGCCGCTCGCCATCCCGGTCGATCCCGAGCAGGCCCGTGTCCTTGCCGTGCAGCCTGATCACGTAGTCCTCGCCGCCGAGCGTCACGCGGAAGTTGCGGTTGGTGATCCCACCGCTCAGCGCCACGGGTTGCCCGCTGCTCTGGCCGAGCGACCCCGCGAGTCGCGCCAGAATGTGATCGAGCTCCCCCACCGGAGCTCAACGTATCGATGTCCGAGAAGGACCGCAACCCATACCTTCAAGGCCTGCCGGCCGCCTTGGGCCGCGCTCGAGGAAGCATGAGCGCGGCCTCGGAGCGCACGGCCGCGGACCTGATCGCCGGAGTTGACGTCGACCGGGCGCAGCAGGCGATCGCGGACCTCGCCGTCCGCACGCCGACGATCGCCTCCGAGGATCTCCGCCGGCTCGCGGGCGGTGCCGTCGCGCTGAAGGCGGAGTGCCTGCAGAGCGCCGGCTCGTTCAAGCTCCGAGGCGTCCTCAGCAAGCTCGCCGCGCTGGGCGACACGGGCGGCGGCCTCGTGACGGCGAGTGCCGGCAACCATGGCCGCGCCGTCGCCTACGCCGCCCGGCTGAAGGGGGTCGAGTGCGCCGTCTACATGCCCGTCGACGCAAGCGTCTCGAAGATCGCCGCCGTGCAGCGCCTCGGTGCCAGCGTGCATCTCGAGGGGGACTCCGTCGACGAGGCCCTCGAGCTCGCCGCCGTCGCCGCGACGGTCACCGGCGCCACGCTCGTCCATCCCTTCGACGACCTCGACGTCATCGCCGGACAGGGGACGCTCGGGCTCGAGCTTCTGCAAGACGTCCCGGACCTGGCACGCGTGCTCGTCCCCGTGGGAGGCGGCGGGCTCGCTGCGGGCGTTGGCGTCGCGTTGCGCCGGTCCGGACGGGACATCGAGCTGATCGGGGTCCAGGCCCGGGCGTGCGCCCCGTACGCGGCGGCGCTGGCAGGGGGCCCCCCGGGCGAGACCGCGCCGGGAGCCACGATCGCCGACGGGATCGCCGTCAAGCGACCCGGGCGGCTCACGCTGCCGCTCCTCCGAGAGCTGCTCGACGGCGTCGAGACGGTCGGCGAGGACGGGATCGCGGACGCGATGGTCTTCCTGGCCGAGCACGCAAAGCTGGTCGCCGAGGGGGCCGGGGCAGTGACCGTCGCGGCGCTGATGGCCGGCTCGCGGGAGCCGGTCGCGGGGACGACCGTCGCGATCGTCTCCGGCGGCAACGTCGACAGCGGCCTGCTCGCCGGCCTGCTCCGTCGACGCGAAACCGAGGAGGGGCGCCGCGTGCGCATCTTCACGACCGTCCCCGACCGCCCGGGCGGGCTGGCCGAGCTGCTGCTGCTCGTGGCCCGCGCCCGCGCGAACGTCCTCAACGTGGAGCACGTCCGCGAAGCCGTCGCCCTTCACGTGCGCGAGACGGGTGTCGAGCTGACGCTCGAGACGCGCGGTCGCGGCCACAGCGACGAGGTCCTCGGCGCGCTACGCGACGCCGGCTACGAGGTCGACGTCGAGTAGCGAGCAGCTACAGCCGCGCCGCCTCGCGGACGAACCTTCGCCACCGCTCTCGCCCTCGCGCGCGCTCCGCCGCGTCCGAGCGCGGCGTGATGACGGGTCCGCTCCCGAGCAGCTCCGCGGCTGCCTCCACGCTCGCGAAGACCCCCGCGCCGACTCCCGCGAGCAGCGCCGCACCGAGCACGGTCGTGTCGGCCCGGCGGACCTCGAGCGGCAGGCCGAGCACGTCGGACTGCAGCTGCAGCAGCGTGGGGTCGTTGGTCAGTCCGCCGTCGACGCGCAGGCGGGTGATCGGCACGACCGTCTCGAACGCCTCGACGATGTCCGCGACCCTCCATGCGATCGCCTCGAGTGCGGCGCGGGCGATGTTCGCCGGCGCAACCCCGGGATGCAGCCCGGCGATCACCCCGCCTGCTCCGGGCTCCCACCACGGGGCACCGAGGCCGGCGAGCGCCGGCAGCACGGTCACACCCTCACTCCCCGCCGCCGCCGCCGCCTCCATCAGCGCCGGGACGTCGGCGGCCATCCCCAGGCCGTGGGCGAGCCACCCCAGCAGCGATCCGGCGGAGAACACCCCTCCGTCGAGCGCATGGGCCACCTCCCCGACGTCCCCCGCCGCCGTCGGCGCCGCCCAGGCGACGGTCGGGAGCAGTCCGGCGGCGGAGACGGGCCCCGAGACGCGGCCGAGGACGAACACCCCGGTCCCGTATGTGGCCTTCAGATCGCCGGGCCGCACGGCGCCTGCCCCGGCGAGCGCGGCCTGCTGATCGACGAGCTGCGCCGCGAGCGGCAGCCCCACCGGCCAGCGCGGGCTGCTGAGCACCCCGAGCGTCCCGAAGCTCGGCCCGATCGTCGGCAGCCATTCGCGGCGCAACGCGAACGTCGAGAGCAGTCCCGGGTCCCAGTCGCGGCCCCCCAGCGCGATCAGCTGCGTGCGCGATGCGGTCGAGAGGTCGATCGCGTACCGGCCCCCGAGCCGCTCCGCCAGGAACGCGTCGACGGTGCCCAGCCGCAGGCTCCCGCGCGCGCGTCCCCGCGCGACGGCTTGATCGTGCTCGATCAGCCAGGCGAGCCTGCCGGCCGAGAAGTAGGGGTCCAGCGGCAGCCCGGACGCCTTCACGGAGTCCTCGCCCACGTCCGCCAGCAGCGCTTCCTGGCGCTTGTCCTGCCAGACGATCACCGGCGTCAGCGGACGGCCGTCGACGGCGTCCCAGGCCAGCACGGACTCACCCTGGTGATCGATCCCCGCCGCGATCACCGGGCGTCCGCAGCCGGCCTCGAGCACCTCCGCCACGGCGTCGAGGACCGCCTCGAGGATCTCCTCCGCGTCCTGCTCGACGAGGCCGGGCCCGGGATGGCGCACGGCGATCGGCCGGCGGCTCTCGGCGACCGGCGCCAGCCCCTCGTCGAACAGCGCCGCCTTCACGGCGGTGGTGCCCTCGTCGATCCCCAGCAGCAGACCCGAGCTCACGCGAGCGGACCCCTGGCCGATCCGCCGGCGTGATGACGCGCGCCGCGCTCCCACCACGGGGCCGGAGGGCGGGAATCGCGCCGCGCCGGAAGCGTGCGCTCGGCGCCGAGCTCGACGTGACCGCCCTCGGCCAGCATCGCGGCCGCGTGCTCGCCGATCCCCAGGCAGGCGGACAGGCCGGTCGAGCGGATCGCCGCGACGTGGAGCAGTCCGGCGACCGCGGCCGAGGGCGCGATCACGTAGTTCTGCCCCCGCCCGGCGGGGCGCAGGCCGGCGTAGGCGCCCACGCGGCGGGCCCGCTCGAGCGGTGGGTAGGCCTCCAGCGCACGGGCGAGGATCAGCTCCGAGGCGTCCTCCTCCACCCGCCAGTCGCGCTTGTCCTCCCGCTCGCGCGCGGTCGGCCCCGCGATCACGTGGCGATCGAGCGCCGGGAACACGAGCACACCCTTGCCGAGCGGCGAGGGAACGGGCAAGAGGATCTCCTCGAGCTCCTCTCCGGGCGGCGCGGCGAACACCAGGAACTCGCCCTTGCGGGGGTAGATCGAGATCGTCTCCTCGCCCGCGCGGCGGGCGATCTCGTCCGCGAACAGCCCCGCGCAGTTGACCGCTCCCCTGGCGATCATCCGCTCGCCCCCCCGCAGCTCGATCGCCACCCCTCCCTCCCGCGCCTCGCCGATCCCCTCGACGACCGCGTTCAGGCGCAGGACCGCCCCGCCGCCGAGGGCGGCGTCCGCGAGCGCGTCGACGAAGCGCACGGGGTCGGTCACGCCCTCGCCGGGCACGCGCAGCGAGCCGTCGGGCTCACGATGAGCCTCGACGCCGTTGGCGGCCGCGTTCTCCGACAGCGCCGCCACGCCGGCCAGGTCCTCCTCGCTGTGGGCCCGCAGGCGCGCCCCGCAGCGCCAGATCTCGACGCCGAGCTCATCGGCGAGCTCCGCTCGCAACTCCGCCCCGCGCAGGATCAGCCTCGTCTCCAGCGTCCCCGGGGGGGAGTCGAAACCGGTGTGCAGAATCCCCGAGTTGGCGCCGCTGGCGCCGAGCGCGAGCCCCGGCTCCGCCTCGAGCAGGACGACCGCCACGCCCCGCCGCGCGAGCGCATGCGCGACGGCGCAGCCGACGACCCCGCCCCCGATCACAGCCACGTCGCTCACGGCTCGCGCAGGCTACTCCAGCTAGCCTGCTGCACGTGCAGATCGAGCCGTTCGCGATCGAGCGCTTCTACGAGCGCTGGGAGTTCCGCGCCGAGCTGATGCTCTCCAGCAGCGACTGCGAGTCGATGACCATCGCGGAGCTGCTCGCGCTCGAGCCGGGCGCCGAAGAGCGCCTGCTGGGGCAGCGGCTCGGCTACACCGAGGTCCCTGGCTCGCAGGAGCTCCGCGCCGCCGTCGCCGCCCAGTACGACACCGCGACTCCCGAGGACGTCCTCACGCTGGCCGCGGCCGAGGAGGGCATCTTCATCGCATACCACGCCCTGCTCGCGCCGGGCGATCACGTCGTCGTCGAGTCGCCCTGCTACGGCTCCGCCGTCGGCGTGGCCCGCAGCACGGGTGCCGAGGTGAGCCTCTGGCGTCGGCGCCACGAGGACGCCTGGGCGCACGACGTCCCGGCGCTGGAAGCCATGCTGCGGCCGACGACGAGGATGATCTACCTCAACAGCCCCCACAACCCCACCGGGACACAGATGCCGCGCGCGGTCTTCGATCGCGTCCTGGAGCTGGCCCGGGAGCGCTCGCTGGTGGTCCTCAGCGACGAGGTCTACCGCGGCCTCGAGCACGACCCGGCAACGCGCCTGCCGGCCGCATGCGACGTCACGGAGCGGGCGATCTCGCTGGGGACCGTCTCCAAGGCTCACGGCCTCCCCGGGCTGCGGATCGGCTGGTTGGCGTGTCGCGACGAGGCGGTCCTCGCACGGATCCGCGAGCTCAAGCTCTACACAACGATCTGCTCCAGTGCCCCCAGCGAGCTGCTCGTGGCGCTCGCGCTCCGTCACGGCGCCGAGCTCGTCGAGCGCGGCCGCCGGCTCGTGCTCGCGAACCTCCCGCTGCTGCAGGCCTTCCTCGCCCGGCGCGAGGACATCTTCTCCTGGGTGCCGCCCGACGCCGGCCCGATCGGCTTCCCGCGGGTGGCGGAGGGGATCGACGTGGAGCCGTGGTGCGAGCGGATCGCGACCGACGCCGGAGTGCTGCTCCTCCCCGGGAGCGTCTACGAGGAGCCCTCCCACGTCCGCCTCGGATTCGGCCGCGCGAACCTCCCGGCGGCGATCGAGCGGCTCGACGCCCACCTCGGCCGGCGAGGACCGGTGCGCGCCGGCTAGAGCACCTTCGACAGGAACGCCCGCGTGCGCTCGTGGCGGGGGTTGGCGAGCACCTCCCCGGGGGAGCCCGCCTCCACCACGACGCCGTCGTCCATGAACACCACCGTGTCGGCCACCTCGCGCGCGAAGCCCATCTCGTGCGTGACGACGACCATCGTCATCCCTTCCGCGGCGAGCCGCTTCATCGCGTCGAGTACGTCTCCGACGAGCTCTGGGTCGAGCGCCGAGGTCGGCTCGTCGAACAGCATCAGCTTTGGTTCCATGGCAAGCGCGCGGGCGATCGCGACGCGCTGCTGCTGACCACCGGACAGCTGCGCCGGGTAGGCGTCGTGCTTGTCGCCGAGGCCGACGCGGTCCAGCAGCTCGCGCGCGCGTCCGCGCGCCTGCTCGCGGGTGACGCCCTTGACGCGGATCGGCGCGCACGTCACGTTCTCCAGCGCCGTCATGTGGCCGAACAGGTTGAAGTGCTGGAAGACCATCCCGATCTCCGCCCGCTTGCGAGCCACCTCCGCTTCGCGCAGTTCGTGCAGCTTGTCGCCGACCTGGCGGTAGCCCACCAACTCGCCGTCCACCGACAGGCGTCCGGCGTTGATCTTCTCGAGGTGGTTGATGCAGCGAAGCAGGGTGGACTTGCCCGAGCCGGAGGGCCCGAGCAGGCACAGCACCTCGCCGGGCTGGACCTCGAGGTCGATCCCCTTGAGGACCTCGTTGTGGCCGAAGCGCTTGTGCACCGCCTCGAGCCGCACCATCGCCGTGCTCATCAGTAGCCATGCCTCAGGTCGAGCAGCCCCATGCGCGCCCGCTGCAGCGGCGTGAGCGCCTGTTCGCGTGCCGAGCCGCGCCCGTAGTGGCGCTCGAGGTAGAACTGCCCGACGTAGAGGACGCTCGTGCAGACGAGGTACCAGATGCTCGCCACGATCAGGAGCTGGATCGTCTTGAAGTTGACCGAGTAGATCAGCTGGACCGCGTAGAGCAGGTCGGCGACCGCGATCACGCTCACCAGCGAGGAGGTCTTCAGCATCGAGATCGTCTCGTTCCCCGTCGGCGGGATGATCACCCGCATCGCCTGTGGAAGCACGATCCGGCGCATCGTCTGCAGGCGGGTCATCCCGAGCGAGCGGGCGGCGTCGGACTGGCCCTCCTCGACGGAGATGATCCCGGCGCGGACGATCTCGGCCATGTAGGCCGCCTCGTTCAGCCCGAGCCCGAGGATCGCCGCGGCGAACGGCGTGATCAGCGTGTTCGCGTTGGCGTGGACGAACGCCGGCCCGAACGGGATCCCGAGGGCGATCTTCGGGTACAGCGCCGCGATGTTGTACCAGAAGAGGAGCTGGACGAGCACGGGCGTGCCCCGGAAGAACCAGATGTAGAGCCAGCTCGAGCCGGAGACGAGCTTGTTGGGGGAGAGCCTCATCACCGCGAGCGTGACCCCGAGCGCGATCCCGATCGCCATCGAGATCGCGGTCAGCTCGAGCGTGATCCGCAGGCCGGCGAGGACGCGTTTGTCGAACAGATATTCCCCGACCACGCCCCATTCGAAGCGTGGGTTGCTCGCGACCGAGTGAATCAGCGCGACCGCGACCAGCAGCACGACCGCGCCCGCCACCCACCGCCCCGGGTGGCGGACGGGGACGGCCCTGATGTCCTCGGGCCGCCCCCCGCCCTCGGTGTCCTGGTGAGAGGACACCATCAGGCGCTCAGCTGATCGCTCCGTTGATCTTCGGTTCGCTGATCGCTCCCGGCTCGACCCCCCACTTTTCGAGGATCTGGATGTACCTGCCGTTGGCGATCAGTTCCTTCATCGCCGCCAGGATCGGCGTCGTCATGCCGCTCGTCTTCGGGATCGCGATCCCGTAGGGGGCGAACTCATAGCTTTTCCCGATCAGCTTGAACTGGCCGGCCGACTGCTTGATCTGGTAGGCGACGACCGGCGAGTCGGCCATGCCCAGTTCGGCACGTCCGCTTGCCACCGCCAGGTTCACGGCGTTCTGGCCGGGATAGCTCAGCACGGTGACCGCCTTCTTGCCGGCCGTCGTGCACGCCTTGCTCTGCTTTTCGGCTTCTTCCTGCTCGACCGTCCCCTTCTCCACCGCGACCGTCTTGCCACAGAGGTCGGCGAGCTCGTTGACCCCGGGGTTCGCCGTGGTCTTCGCGTAGAAGGAGATCCCGGCGCTGAAGTAGGTGACGAAGTCGACGGTCTTCTCGCGTTCCTTCGTGTCGGTGAAGGAGGAGGCGCCGAGGTCGTAACGGCCGGCGGCGAGGCCCGGGATGATCGTTTCGAAGTTGGCGTTGACCATGTTCACCTTCAACCCCATCACTTCGCCCAGCGCCTGCATCAGGTCGGCGTCCATCCCGATGATCGTGTGGCCGTCCGGGGCGATGAACTCGTTCGGCGCGTACTGAGCTTCGGTCGCGACGTTCAACGTCCCTTTCGACCTGATCGCCGCGGGGACCAGCGCGGCGATCGACGCGACGGAGCCGCTCGCGGCCGACGACGCTGTGTTGGTCGTCGCGGTCGAGCTCGTGCTGCCGCTGCTTCCGCAGCCGGCGAGCGCGAGCACCGCGAGCGCGGGCAGCCCGAAGCGGGCGACCAGCTTGCTCATTGGGAACCTCCCCCATGTTGACGATTGGAAGCCTGCGTAAGGCGGCGGAGTATAGGTCCGGCCACCGCTGCCCGTTCACTCCGCTCCGGCGGGGTCGGGAAGCGGTGGTGGAGCCAGGCGATACCGGGGCGGGGTGACGCTGAGGCGGAGCGGGTTGCGCGTCAGCCGCGCCGCGCCGCCCCGCTCGCGGGGGATCTCGACGATCGGCCCCAGCCCAAGGCTCTCGGCCAGAGCGAACGCTCCAGCGATGTCGTTGACCCGGCCGGCCGGCACCCCGGCGGCGCTGAGCTCGCTGACCCAATCGCTCGCGGCGCGCTCGCGCAGCCGCTCCCCGAGTGCGGACGCCAGGCGCGCCCGGTTCCTCACTCTCGCCGCGTTCGTCGCAAAGTCATCGCTGTCGGCCAGCTCGGGAGCGCCGAGCACGCCGCACAGCCGCGCGAACTGCAGATCGGTGCCGACTGCCACCACGAGCTCGCCGTCGGCCGCCTCGAACAGCTGGTAGGGAGCGACGGAGGGGTGCGCGGAACCCATCCGCTGCCCCACCTCGCCCGCGAGCGTATAGGCCGAGCCCTGATTGACGAGGGCGGCGAGCAGCCGAGGACAGGAGATCGATCTCGACCCGCTGACCCTCGCCGGTCCGCTCGCGGTGACGGACGGCCGCGAGGATCCCGATCGCGGCGTAGAGGCCGCAGATCACGTCGACGACGGCGACCCCCACCTTCGCCGGCGGGCCCTCCGCCGCGCCGGTGATGCTCATCAGCCCGCCGAGCGCTTGGACGAGCAGGTCGTAGCCCACGCAGCTCCCGTCCCGCGGCCGCGCCGAAGCCCGTGATCGAGCAGTAGACGAGCGACGGGTCTCCCCGGCGCAGCTGCTCGTAGCCGAGGCCGAAGCCGTCCATCGTCCCGGGTCGGAAGTTCTCGACGATCACATCGGCCCCCTCGGCCAGCTCGCGCGCGCGGGCGGCGCCGGCGGAGGAGGCGAGGTCGAGCACCACGCTCGCCTTGTTCCTGTTCACCGACTGGAAGTACGTCGCGTCGCCGCCGGCATCCCACGGCGGTCCCCAGCCGCGCGTATCGTCGCCCACCCCGGGCCGCTCGACCTTCGTGACCTCCGCGCCGAGGTCGGCGAGGACCATCGTCGCCAGCGGCCCGGCCAGGACCCTCGAGAAGTCGAGGACGCGAAGGCCTTGGAGCGCCGTCGGCCATCCGCTGATCTTGACGCAGCGGGCCGCAGACCGCCGACGGGTGCTCAGACGATCGGCGAGCCCGCCGGGCGGCGCGCGTCCAGAGCGCCGATCTCGGCGATCGCGGCGGGCGGGACGGGGCGCCCCATGAGGAAGCCCTGGGCCATCTCCACACCCATCTCTTCGAGCGTCGCCCGCTGCCCCTGCTCCTCGATCCCCTCGGCAACCACCGTCAGCGAGAGCGCGTGCCCGACGCCGAGGATCGCCCCCAGCAGCTCGCGGCTCTGCCCGCCCTCGTTGAGCGCCGCGACGAAGCTCCGATCGACCTTCAGCACGTCCACAGGCATCCGCTGGAGGTTCGACAGCGAGGCGTAGCCGGTGCCGAAGTCGTCGATCGCGACGCGAACGCCGAGGGCCTTGATCTCGCCCAATCGCTCGCTGGCTCCGGAGACGTCCCTCATCAGCGTCGTCTCGGTGATCTCGAGGGTCAGGGCCCCGGGGTCCAGGCCCGGACTCGGAGAGCGCCCGGCGAACCTCCTGGGCGAAGGAGCGGCGGCCGAGCTGGTGAGCGGACACGTTGACCGAGACGCCGAGCGCGCGGCCCTCGGCACGCCACGCCGCCGCCTGACGGCAGGCCTGCTCGAGCACCCAGCGACCGATCGGCACGATCAGCCCGTTCTCCTCGGCGAGCGGGATGAAGACGTTCGGCGCCACGACGCCCCGTTTCCGGATGGGCCCAGCGAAGCAGCGCCTCGACCCCGACGAGCTGGCGCCGAGGGAGATCGAAGATCGGCTGGTAGAGCAGGAACAGCTGCCCTCCCTGGAGGGCCGCGCCGAGGTCCAGCTCGAGCCCCGTGCGCTCCTCGGCGTCCTCGTTCATGCTCGCGTCGAACAGCACGTAGCGGTCCTTGCCGGCCGCCTTCGCCGCGTACAGGGCGAGGTCCGCGTCGCGAAGCAGCTCCTCGGGCGTCCCGTACTGGCCCACCGCCAGGCCGATGCTGGCGGTCACGGAGAAGATCCGCCGCCCGTCGTCGAGCTCGACGGGCTGGCGAAGCACGTCGATCATGCGGTCGGCGAACTGATCCATCGACGCTCCGTTGGCCGGCGACTCGACGAGCACGACGAACTCGTCACCGCCGAGGCGCCCGACGGTGTCCTGCCCGCGGACGGCGCCCGCGAGGCGATCCCCGACCACCCTCAGGAGCCGATCTCCCGCGGCGTGACCGAGCTTGTCGTTGACGTGCTTGAAGCCGTCGACGTCGATGAACAGCGCGCCCGCAACCGTCCCTGGCTGGCGCGCCGTGCGCGCGAGCATCTGCTCGGCCCGGTCGAGCACCAGTGCTCGATTGGGCAGGCCGGTGAGCGCATCGTGGAGAGCCTGGTGGGAGAGCTCCCTGGTCTTCTCCCGCACCAGCGAGACCGCCCGCGTGCGGCTCGTGCCGAGGACGAGCACGAGGACGCCGAGGAGCAGGCTGAGGAGCACGCCCCCGGCGAGCAGGATCAGCGCGTGCCAGTCTGCGAGCACGCCCGCCTGGAGAGGCGCGCCGAAGCTCTCCACGGTCCAGCCGTTGTGGAGCGTCGATCGTCGCGACCTGGGGATGGCGCGGCGCCCTCCCGGCGGTAAAGACGACATGCGAGCCGAGGTCGTCGTAGCTGAAGCGCACCGCCGTGTTCGGGTGCCCGGCGAGCGCGCTGGCGAGGACCACCTTCGGGACCAGCAGCTCGCCGAGCCAGCCGATGAACTCACGGTGGCGCGCGGCGACGGTCGCGGGAACGCCTCCCCCGCGGTAGACCGGCGTCTGAACCCCGAGGGTGGTCACCGACCCGTCGACGAACGGCGCGTAGCTGGTGAGGCCGTCGTCGCGGGCGGCGGGGAGGGTCTTCGCCAGCTGGCAGATGTCGAGGCCGCTCGGCAGGTAGGTCGAGAGGTTCCGCGCGAGCCCCGCGACGGCGAAGCAGTAGAACGGCCGCCGACCGGAGGGCACGACCACGAAGTGCGAGCTCATGCTCGCGGTGTGCGGTCCCAGTGGTTCGACCGGGTGGGCCGCGATCCGGGCTTCGAAGGCGCCGAGCTGCGACGCCGGCACGCGCTCGACGAGGCCGATGTTCTGGAGCTCTGGGTAGCGCTTGATCGCGTGGACCGACTCGGCCCAGCGGTCGAAGCCGATCGCCGTGACGTGCGGGTTCCAGGCCACGAAGGCGCTCGCGTTGACCACGAGGTCTTCCTCGTGCTGGAGCGAGAGTCGCAGGGCCGCGGCGATCTCCGCCGAGGACAGGTGGAACGCCAGGCGCGCGCGGCCGGTGTCCGTGTGGTTGACGGCCTGGGCTCCCACCAGGGAGCCGAGGATGCCCGCGAGCACGAGCAGTCCGGTGATCGCGATCCAGGCGCCGTGACCCGCTCGGCCCGCATCCCGGCGGCGCGCCGGCCGAGGGCCGAGACGATCCGGCCCGCCCGAGGCGGGCGAGCGCGGGGGACGGCGTCTCGAGGGCTGTTCGTTGGTCTCCATACCGGGTACGCGTCGGCGCTATCCCTGCGAGGGGCAGGCCCACGCACGGTGAGGATCGGGCGCTGAGCCCGTCGGCTTGAGCCCCGCGCCATCTCGTCCACCGCGCTAAGGCATGCGGGCGAGGCTGCCGATGAGGCACACGTGACCAACCTCTGCTCGCCTCCAGCGCTCAAGCCTCCGCCGCACCCTCGCCCTGACCCTCGGCCTGTGCGCCGTCGTGCTCGCCGCGGCCGCTCCCTCCGCGCACGCGATCGTGGTCGAAAGAATTCGGATCGGTCGCCGCCGGCGTGGCGCCCCGCATCTCGCTCCCCTACGTCGAGGGGACCTCGCCGACCACCTACGGCAACCCGGCCGGGAACCCGGTGCTCCACGGGACGAACACGTTCGCGATCTTCTGGGACCCCACCGACCACTACCACGGCGACTGGCAGGCGCAGGTCGAAAGCTACCTCCAGCACGCCGGCTCCGCCAGCGGCAGCCTCGCGGGCGTGTTCGCGGTCGATGCCCAGTACACCGACAGGTCCGATCGACCCGCCTCCTACGCGCAGACGTTCAAGGGCTCCTACTCCGACTACCACGCCTACCCCGCCTCGGGCTGCACGGATCCCACCCCTTCAAACTCGTCGATCAGATCGGCCGCGAATTCGGAGGGCCCCCCTCGGCGATCTGCCTGACGAGCGCCCAGGTGCAGGCCGAACTGGAAGCGTTCATCGCCGCGCACGCGCTGCCCAAGGGCCTCGGCAACGTCTACTACCTGCTCACCCCCCCGGGCGTGACCGTCTGCCTGGAAGGCGGCGCCGCGGGTCACTGCTCCGACTACGAAGGCACCCACGCGCAGGTCACCCACGAAGAAAAACTGATCACCAAAGCGATCAGCAAAGGCGAAACGCCCGTCGAAAGCGAACAGTACCTGAGCTACGTCAACAGCTTCTGCAGCTACCACGCCGCGATCAACCCCGGCGGCCTGGCCACGGGGGATGCCAACACCGTGCCCCTACGCGGTGATCCCGTGGACGACCGGCGGCTACGGCGACTGGCACCTGCTCTACGACGACCAGCGCGCGGGCTGGGAATGCCAGGACGGCGGGCTCAACCCGGCCGGCGCCAACGGCGGCTACGAACTCGAGGCCGAAGCCGAAATCTACCGGGACGCGGCGACGCAGGAAGAATGGGAAGAAGAACCAGAAAGCAAGCAGGAAGAAACCGAAAACCCGCTGCGGATCGCCGAGGCCGCCACATGCAGGAGCCCAACCAGGCTCAAATGCCCCACCGAGGACGGCGCCTGCGACTACGGCCTCGCCGACGGGACGATCAACCAGGTCGCGCTCGAGCAGCAGGACATCGTCACCGACCCGCTGTTGAACGCCTGGCAGGACGCCGGCCACTACGAGAACACCGACGAGTGTCGCTTCTTCTTCGGCCTCCCCGCTCGGCGGCAGTCCGGCGGCGCTGCCGCTCACCTACGCGGGGACGCTCTACAACCAGACGCTGGACGAAGCCAACTATTACCTCAACGACGCCTTCAACCTCTCGGGCGAACGGCTCCCCTTCCCAGGTATCCCATGCGTGCACGGCGTCAACCTGGTGCCGCGCTTCACCGCTCCTGACCCGGTCGACGCGGGTGAAAGCATCGGCTTCGACGGGATGGGTTCGCTGATCACGCTGAACGCCTCGGTCGACTACTCCGGCTCGGGGACGCCGCAGCCGGACTATGCGACGTACAGCTGGAACTTCGGCGACGGCACCCCCGCGGTGGCCGGCTACGCGCCCGGCTCGCCGGCCTGTGAACTGCCGTGGCTGACCCCCTGCGCGGCGAGCGTGCTGCACTCCTACCAGTACGGCGGCACCTACGAAGTGACCCTCACCGTCACGGACGTCGCGGGCAACAAAGCGAGCGTCACCCACCAGGTGACCGTGGTCGGTCCGCCCGCGCCCGGTACCCCGGGCTCCGCCACGGGCTCGGGCTCGGGCTCGAGCTCGGCAGGACTCCGCCGGCAGCTCGACGTCAGGCTCCGCGGGAGGCTCGGCGGGCTCCGCCACGCTGCCGACGCCGGTCGCCGCCGACGCGGTCATCTCCACGAACCTGCGATCCCTCGCGAGCAAGGGCCTGCTCATCCGCTACTCGGTCAACGAGCAGGTCGCGGGTCACTTCGAGGTCCTGATCAGCCGGACGCTCGCGAAGCGCCTCGGAATCTCAGGTCCCGCCGCGGTCGGACTGCCCGCCGGCACCCCGCCCCAGGTCGTGATCGCCAAAGCGGTCGTCGTGACGACGGCCGGGGCGGCACAGCTCCGTCGAGCTGCTGTTCTCCAAGCGGACCGCGGCGCGCCTGGCGCGTCAGCACAAGGTGGCCTTCATGCTGCGGCTGATCGTCCGCAACGCGGCCACGAAGACGCCGACGAGCGACGACCGTCCTGTCGGCCTTCACGCTCACGCGCTGACGCGGGCGGGAGCGCCGCCGCAGCGGGCTATCGCTTCTCGGAGGAGCGCCGTCGACGCTTGCGCGGGCGCGAGCGATCGCGGAAGACGAAGAACCACAGACCCCCGAGGAGCAGATAGCCGCCCACGATCGAGACCAGCGAGATGATCGCCAGGCCCGTGTTGTTGCCGCTGACCGATTCGCCGTCGAGCGCCAGCAGCAGGGCGATGCGCCGCCGGCGGGCCCATCCCGGCCTACAGGCCCGGCCAGTGGCGGGCGACGTAGCCGGAGTTGTCGACGGAGCCGACGAGCCAGCGTGATGCGTACACGCCGCTGCGGCCGGCCGTGTCGTAGAGCATCCCGTTGACGTACATGTAGGTGTGTCCCGCGTTGGCGTAGACGGTGATGTAGCGGCCCGGGCCGGCGACGCCCCAGCTCTCGAGTTCGCCCGAGGTCTCCGGGGAGCCCAGCAGCCCACCCGCCGCGAGCGCGTAGCTGACGGAGCCCGAGCAGTCGTAGGCGTTGTCGACGAAGGATGCGTGACCGCCCCCGTAGACATAGGGGAAGTCGGCGATCTCGTTTGCTCCGGCGATCACCTTCTGCACCGGTTCGGGCACGTCCGCCGGGATCGGGATCGTGCCGTTGCCTCCGATCGACTTGCCTCCCTGGACCGGCGTCAGCTGCTGCTTCTGCGTCCGGCGCGCGGCCTTTTCGACGGCCTGGAGCTGCGCGAGCTGGCGGCGGACTTCCGCGTCGAGGGCGCACCCGCGGCGACGGCTTCGCCGGCCTTCACCGGGGCCGCGGCCGCCGCGTGCCTGGCCGAGGCCGGCGCCGGATAGCTGTCGGCTTCGAGCGGGTCGGCGACCTCGTGGCGCTTGCCCGGAGCGGCCGCGGCCGAAGCCGCGGCGGAACCGACGACCGCGGCGGCGAGCACGCCCGCCTTGGAGCCCGAGGGGGGCCGCGGGCGCTCCCCACGGGGGTGTCGCCGCAGCCGGCGAGCACCGGCGCTGCGAGCAGGGCCAGCAGCGCCACCAGCATGCCCGCGCATGGAGAGCATGCCTGACAGGCTAGCGTGAGCGTCCCGCCGCGCCTGCCGCTACCCTGGGGGGCATGCGCGAGGACGCCACGGCCGTGGAGATGCGGCCGCACACGTGCGCCTCCTCCATGGCATGCGCCGTCCCGCGAACTGGCTGCAGCTGGTCCGCTTCGGGCTCGTCGGCGGCGTCGGCTTCGTCGTCAACATCGCCGTCTATGCCGTCTTCGTCCACGGCATCGGCGCGACTACCGGCTCTCCTCGGTGGCGGCGTGGCTCGTCGCGGTAGTCAACAACTTCGTCCTCAACCGCCACTGGACGTTCGACGCGCGAGACGGGCGCGCCCACTTCCAGGCGATCCGTTTCCTGCTCGTAAGCCTCGCCGCTGAGATCCTCAGCCTGGTCCTGCTGACGCTGTTCGTCCAGGACGCCGGCATCGAGAAGGTCGCCGCACAGGCGCTCGCCGTCGCCCTGGCGATGCCGCTCAACTTCCTCGGCAACAAGCTCTGGAGCTTCCGCAGCGCGGGCCGGCTCGCGCGCTCCGTGAGCGGCTCTTCGCGCCGGTCATGCGTCGGGGCGGGCCTACCTATACTCTGACTCCCCCCTCTCGGAGGATCTTGTGCAGGAGATGGTGATCTACGGCGTCAGCTTCGACATGGTTGGCAAGCAGCCGATCGTGCTCCTGAAGACGGTCGACGGGCAACAAGTTCCTGCCGATCTGGATCGGCCACCCCGAGGCCGCGTCGATCCTGATGAAGCTGCAGGGCGCCGGCACCCCGCGGCCGATGACCCACGACCTGCTCTGCGACATCCTCGGCGAGCTCGACGTCAAATGCACGCAGGTGTCCGTCACCGAGCTGCGCGAGAACACCTTCTTCGCCTCGATCACCCTCAACGTCGCCGGCCGCGAGGTGGAGATCGACTCCCGCCCGAGCGACGCGATCGCGCTCGCCGTGCGCGCGGCGCGCCGATCTACGCCGCCGAGGAGGTCATCGCCGAGTCGGCGATCGAGTTCGAGCACGACGTCGAGGAGTCCGAGGACGTCGTCGAGAAGTTCAAGGAGTTCCTCGACCAGGTCTCCCCGGAGGACTTCGCCGCGGGCGACTCCTAGATCGCTGGACCCAGCGATCTCGGCCGCGCGCGCGAGCGCGCTTGCGAGCACCCGCCCGACGAGCTCGTCGAAGCCGATCCCGGCGGCGTCCGCGGCCTGCGGCAGCAGGCTCGTCTCGGTCATCCCCGGCACCACGTTCGTCTCCAGCACCCACAGCTCGCCGCCGTCGCGCTCGAGCATCAGGTCGACGCGGGCGAAGCCGCGGCAGCCGAGCAGCGCGTAGACCTCGAGGCGAGCTCCTGGGCGCGCGCGGTCGTCTCGGCGGGCAGCTCGGCCGGGCAGACGAACGTCGTCATCCCGATCTCGTAGCGGGACTCGTAGTCGTAGAAGTCCTCCTCGCGGGGCACCGCCTCGACGACCGGGAGGGCGAGCGGCGCCGCTCGCCCTCGCCGTCGAGCACCGACACCGCGAGGTCGCGGCCCTCGACGTAGCGCTCGATCAGCACCTCGCGCGTCGTAGGAGAACGCGCCGACCAGCGCGCCCGGGCAGCTCCTCGCGCGGTGCGCGCGAACTTGACGCCCAGCGCGGAGCCGCCGAAGCGCGGGCTTGACGACGAGCGGGAACCCGAGGTCGGCCTCCACGGCGGCGATCGCGCCGCGCCGCTCCCAGCTCGCCGATCGCGTCTCGCTGAAGCGCGTGGTACTCGCGGCGTCGGGATGCCGGCCTCGCGCATCAGGCTGCTTGGCCAGGACCTTGTCGGTGCAGCGCACGCAGGCCGCCGGGCCGCGAGCCGGTGTAGGGAACGCCGAGCGCCTCGAGCAGCTCCTGCACGGTGCCGTCCTCGCCGTCGCGGCCGTGCAGCGCGATGAAGGCGACGTCCGGCCTGGCTCGAGCAGCTCGCCCACGAGCTCGGCGCCGACGTCGATCGCCGAGCACCTCGTGGCCGAGGCGCTGCGAGCGCGTCCTGCGACGTGCGCGCCGGAGCGCAGCGAGACGCTTCGCTCCAGCGAGCGGCCGCCCTTCAGCACGGCGACCTTTCGCGGCGCCGCTCATCGATCGCGGCGGCGGCGCTCCTGCTCGGCGCCGTCGCGGCGCGGCAGCGCGACCACGTCGGCGAGCGCGCTGCCTCCTCGGCCGCGGGCTCCTCGCCGGTCGGCCGAGGCTCCGGCGGCCGCCGGCGGCGGGGCCGTGAGCGATCCGAGCAGGCCGACCTGCTCGCGCATCGCGCGGCCGATCCGCCGGATCCCCTCGCGGATGTCCGCCTCGGGCACCCCGGCGAAGTTCAGGCGCATCGAGGACGCTCCGCTGCGCCCGTCGACGTAGGCGGCTCGCCCGGGGACGAACGCGACGCCCTCGCTCGTCTGGGCCAGCGCGAGCAGGTCGGTCGTGTCGATGCGCTCGTCGAGCGTCGCCCAGATGAACAGGCCGCCCTGCGGGTGTCGTCCAGCTCGCGCGCCCTCGCCGAAATGCTCCGCGAGTGCCGCGAGCATCGCGTCGCGGCGGCCGCGGTAGAGGTCCCGCAGGCGCTCGACGTAGCCGAGCCAGGCCGGCCCACCGTCGCGGTCCCGTTCACGGAAGTAGGCGGAGACGAACATCTGGGTGACCGGCGAGGAGCACAGGTCGGCGCCCTGTTTGCCGAGGTTCAGCTTCTCCAGCACCGGACGCGGGGCGACCGCCCAGCCGAGCCGCAGGCCGGGCGAGAGGATCTTCGAGAACGTGCCCAGGTAGATCACGAAGTCGAAGCCCGCCGCGGCCGACCGCCTCGGCGTCGAGCGAATACAGCGTCGGCAGCGGCTCGCCCTCGTAGCGGAGCAGCCCGTAGGGGTTGTCCTCGAGCACGAGCAGCTCGCGCTCGCGCGCCACCTCGACGAGCCGCCGGCGGCGAGCCAGCGACATCGTCACCCCGCCCGGGTTCTGGAAGTTCGGGATCGTGTAGATGAACTTCGGCCGGCGCCCCTCGGCTGCGAGACGGTCGAGCGTGTCCTCGAGCGCGTCGATCGGCATCCCGTCGCCGTCGATCGCGATCTGCTCGACCTGGGCCTGATAGGCGCTGAATGTCGGCACCGCGCCGGGGTACGTCGGGGCCTCGGCGACGATCACGTCGCCCGGGTCGATCAGGGTCTTGCAGACGAGGTCGATGACCTGCTGGCCGCCGGTCGTGACGATCACCTCGGAGGGGTCGATCAGCGTGCCCTCAGCCGCCATCACCTCGACGATGCAGCTCACCGTCGCCCCCATCCCCTCGGTCGGCCCGTACTGGAGCGCCCGCGCGGCGCCCTCGGCGGCGACCTGCGCCATCAGCTTCGCGAACAGCTCGGGGGCGAACGTCGTCGTGTCGGGCAGGCCGCCGGCGAGCGAGATCACGTCGGGGCGCTCGGTGAGGGCCATCATCTCCCTCATCGCGGAGCTCTTCATCCCGCGCGTGCGGCTCGCGAACAGCGCCTCGTAGCGGGCGAGCTCGTGTGCCGTCGCCCGCGCCCCACGCGCGCCCCTGCCTGCGCTTCCAGATCGATCCATCAGCTTCCTAGCCCTATTCGCCGCGATCCCCCCGCCCCTTGGCGGCGTCCGCACGTCGCCGCGACGGGTCGTCTATCGTCCTGGCCGGCATCGCCACGGTATCGCACCTGGCATTGCTCCCGGCATGAACGGCACGTTCTTCTACATAGGTCTCGGCGCGGGTCTGGCGGCCGCGTCCGGACTGCGCCCGTTCCTGCCGCTGCTGCTCGCCGGGGCCCTCGCCTCGGCCGGCGACCTCGGCGTCAGCTTCGGCTACGGGAGCTTCCACTTCCTACAGAGCTCGTGGTGGCTGCTCGCCGTCGCGGCCGCTCTGGTGCTCGCCTACGTCGCGCAGCTGGTGCTCGGGCTCTCGCCGACCCCCTCCGGGGACGGGGCCCGGGGCGACCCCTTCGCCGCCGCGCTCGCGGGGCTCGGTTGCGGCGCCGGCGCGCTGCTGTTCGCGGGCACGCTCTCGGCGCACGGCGACGCCTGGTGGCCCGGTGTGCTCGGCGGCCTCGCGGCCGCGGGGGTGGCTGCCGGGGCAGCCGCGGGCCGTGCTCGGGGGGGCGCGCCGGCGGCTGAGCGACCGCGCCGCGCGCGAAGCGCTGACCGTGTATCTGGACGGCGCCGCCCTGCTGGCAGCGGCGGTCGTCGCCGCCGTCCACCCCCTCGGCTACGTGCTGGTCGCGCTGCTCGCCTGGCTCTGGCTGCGCATCAGGTCGAGGTCGGGCGAGCGGTATGCCGGGCTGCGCATCCTCGGCCGCTGATCGGTCGGCGTGAGGCCCTCCCCACCCAAGCTCGTCCTCTGCGTGATCGATGCGATGGCGCCGGCGATGCTCGAGCGCGCGATCGCGGAAGGAACGGCACCGACGCTGGCGAGGCTCGTCGAGGGGGGCGACTACGTCGCCGACTGCGTCGCGGCGTTTCCGTCCGTGACCCCCGTCTGCGCTGCCTCGATCGTCACCGGGGTCGCACAGGACGAGCACCGCATCCCGGCGATGAACTGGTACCACCGCGAGGAGCACCGCTACGTTGAGTACGGCTCGAGCTTCCGCGCGGCCCAGCGCTTCGGGATCGCCCGCCAGCTGACGGACACCGTCTACAACATGAACCGCGCCCACCTCTCGGCCGAGACGCCCACCGTGTTCGAGAGCCTGGACGACGCGGGCGTGCGGACCGCGGGGACGACCTACCTGATGTATCGCGGGCGCTACCGCCACGAGCCGCAGCGCGACACGGCCCTGACGCGGGTCGCCTCCACCTTGATGCGTCACCCCGTGATGGGTCCCAGGGAGCTGTTCTACGCCGACATCTTCGCCTCGCGACGCACGGGCTGCCGCTCGGGTCTCGGCATGCCCGGGGTGCGCGACCGCCACTCGGGCTGTGTCTCGGCCTATCTCGTCGAGCACGACCTGTTCGACTTCCTCCTGCTGTCCCTGCCGGACAACGACTGGCATTCCCACAAGCGCGGCCCCGACGGGCAGACCCAGTCGCTGGCGCAGGCCGACCTCCAGCTCGCGCGGGTGATGAACGCGGCTGGGGGAGTCGAGGAGTTCCTCTCCGAGCACGCGATGATCGTCATGGCCGATCACTCGCAGTCAGCGGTGACGGCGACGATCGCGCTCCAGGACGAGCTCGCGGAGCTGGGAGTTCTCGGCCCCGCCCGCCCCGCCCGTCCCGCGCGGACGCCCGCGAACGCGTACGAGGGCGAGCCCCGGATCGCCGTCTGCCCGTCCCAGCGCGCGGCGATGGTCTACGCGCTCCACGAGCCCGAGCGCGACGCGATGCGGGCCTCGGTGGTCGCGCTCGCGCTGGCGATCGACGGCGTCGATCTCGCGATCTGGCTGGAGCGGGACGCCGACGACGCCCCCCGCGACGGGGTGATCGCGAGCCCCGCCCGCGGCGAGCTCCGCTTCTCCCCGGGCGGCCCCGTCACCGATCAGCGCGGTCGAACCTGGCGCCTGGAAGGGGCGCTGGGGACGATCGGGGCGACGATCGAGGACGGCCGGTTGCGGACGCTCGAGTACCCCGACGCCCTGGCCCGGGTGTGGTCGGCCCTGACCTGCCCGACGTCGGGTGAGGTGCTGCTGTCGGCGGCCCCGGGATACGAGTTCGTCGACTGGGGACGCCAGGCACACGTGGGTGGCGGCAGCCACGGCTCGCTCCACCGCTCCGACTCGCTCGGCGCGCTGATCCTCTCGGGTGTGCAGGCGCCGCGTCCGGCGCCCGCGCAGTGGGCGATCCGCGACGTCGCCGAGGTGGTCCTCGCCCATTTCGGGCTCCCGGCGACGGTCTGAGGGGGCCGCAGGCGGCGGCTCGCAGAGCCCGCGCCGTTTACCCTCGGCTCGATGCGCCCCTGCGCCGCCATCCTGCTGACGCTCGCGCTCGCCTCGCTGCTGCCCGGACAGGCGGCCGCGGCACGGACGGGCTCTGCGCCGGCGCGGGCGCCCGCGGCGAGCACGACGCTGACGACCACGACGGAGCCCGAAGGGCTGATCCCCGAGAACGCCTCGACGGTCCCCCCCGTAGGTCGCCGACTGTCCTCGGATCAGGTGCTGGCGATCGCGGCTGCGCTGCCGAAGATGCGCGCCGTCCGCGCGAGCTACCCGGGCTCCTTCGGCGATGCCTACCTGAAGCCGCCCTTTCGCTGGCAGGTGAGCTTCTTCACGAACGACGGCAAGAAGGAGATCGGGCTGGTTGTGATCGACGATCTCTCCGGGCGCGTGCTCGAACAGTGGACCGGCTTTCAGATCGCGTGGACGATGGCGCGCGGCTACCCGGGGGCGTTCGGGGAGCACGTCAACGCCCTCTACATCTGGCTGCCCCTGTGCCTGCTGTTCCTGCTTCCCTTCTTCGATTTCCGCCGCCCCTTCTCGCTGCTCCACCTCGACCTGATCGTGCTGCTGTCGCTGTCGGTCTCGCTCGCCTTCTTCAACCACGCCCACATCTATGCATCGGTCCCGCTGAGCTATCCCCCGCTGCTCTACCTACTCGCGCGGATGCTCGCGCTGATGCCGACGTCGACGAGCGGGCCGGCCTCCCGGGCCGTCGCTGCGCCTGCTCGTGCCGGCCCCATGGCTGGCGATCGGGATCGTGTTCCTGATCGGGTTCCGGGTCGGGCTGAACGTGACCGACGGGAACGTCATCGACGTCGGCTACGCGGGAGTGATCGGCGCCGAGCGGATCGCCGCGGGCAAGCCGCTGTACGGCTCCTTCCCGAGCGACAACGAACACGGCGACACCTATGGCCCGGCGAATTACGAGGCCTACGTCCCGTTCGAGCAGGCGTTCGGCTGGGGCGGAGGCTGGGACGACCTTCCCGCCGCCCACGCCGCGGCGATCTTCTTCGACCTGCTCGCGGCCGCACTCCTGTTCCTGATCGGTCGGCGGATGCGGGGGCCGACGCTCGGAATTGCGCTCGCCTACGGCTGGATGGCCTATCCGTTCACGCTGTTCGCCCTCGAGAGCGACTCCGACGACACGCTCGTTGCCGCGTTGGTGCTCGCCGCCGTGCTCGCCGCCAGCTACCGGGGGCGGCCCGCGCTGGCCGCGCGCGGGGCGCTGACGGCGCTCGCCGGGCTGACGAAGTTCGCGCCGCTCGCGCTCGCCCCGCTGCTGGCGACCCACGGCCTCGGCGAGAGCCGACGCCGCGCTCGCTCGCTCGCGCTGTTCGCCGTCGCGTTCGCCGTCACCGCGGCGTTGGCGTTGATCCCGGCGCTCGCCCACGACACCATCCACACGATCTACGAGCGCACGGTCGCCTACCAGTCCGATCGCGGGTCACCGTTCTCGGTCTGGGGCCTCTACGGCGGCCTGCACGGCGTCGAGACGGCGGTCCAGATCGCCGCCGTGGCGCTCGCCGTCGTGCTTGCGCTCGTCCCCCGCCGCCCCGACCTCGTCGGCCTCTGCGCGGCCTGCGGCGCCGTCATGATCGCGCTCGAGCTGGGGCTCGAACACTGGTTCTACCTCTACATCCCGTGGTTCTTCGCGCTCGTGCTCCCGGCCCTCTTCGGCGCGCTCAGCCAGCCGCCACCGACGGCTGCGGCCGGGGCATCAGCACCTGCTCGATCGAGTCGGCCCGCAGCGGCTGTGAGCAGCTGATCAGAGCCCCCATCAGCCACGGGTCCTCCTCGGAGGTCTGAAAGCGCACCGGCATCTGCGTCAGCAGCGCCTCGATCGCCTGCTCGCGCTTGACCCCGATCACTCCGCCGCGCGGCCCCGTCATGCCGACGTCCGTGATGTAGGCCGTGCCCCCGGGCAGCACACGTGCGTCGGCCGTCGGCACGTGTGTGTGCGTCCCCACGACCGCCGTGACACGTCCGTCCAGGTGCCAGCCCATCGCGATCTTCTCCGACGTCGCCTCTGCGTGGACGTCGACGAGCAGGTGGTCCACCCTGCCGATCTCCTTGAGCGCGACCTCGATCTCGGTGAAGGCCGAGCGACCGGCGCGCAGGTAGAGGTTTCCGCTGATGCTGACGACGCCGAGGCGGACGCCGTCGCGCTCGACGACGCAGGAGCCGCGACCGGGCTGGCTGCGAAGGAAGTTGGCCGGCCTGATGATCGGCTGGTCGGAGTCGAGGAACGGGTAGATCTCCCGCCGGTGGTAGGTGTGGTTCCCGAGCGTGATCGCGTCCACGCCGCCGGCGAAGAACTGTTCGGCGTTCTTCGGCGTGATCCCGAGCCCTCCGGCGGCGTTCTCGCCGTTGACGACGACGAACGTCGGATGGTGGCGCGCCCGCAGGATCGGCAGGCAGTCCAGCAGCGTGTGCCGTCCGATCCCGCCGACGACGTCGCCCACGAACAGGATGCTCACCGCCCCCTCGCCCGGTGGGGGGGCCGCCTGCGCCTCAGCCATACTCTGGCGATGACGGGAGGCAGGTGAGCGGCGTCTCCGAGAAAGCGCCCGCGGCAGCGGCGCCCGAGCCCGAGGAGGAGCAACTCGCCGACAGCAGCGACGACGCCGCGCGCCAGCCGCAGCGGGTCGTTGTGCCGCGCTGGGTCCAGCTCGTGCTGCTCCCGCTGGCGCTGCTCGCGCTGTGGGCGCTCGCGAAAGCCGCGGGGAAAGTCATGCTGCTGTTCACGATCGCCGCCCTGATCGCGCTGATCCTCAATCCCGCCGTCCACCTCGCCCAGCGCCCCCGCGTCCCTCGCGGGTTGGCGGTGCTCGCCGTGTATCTCGGATTCTTTCTCACGCTCGCCGGCATCGGCTTCCTCCTGGCGAACCCTATCTCCGATCAGGTGCGCGCGTTCTCGGACAACCTCCCGAAACTCGTCAGGGAAGCCAACAGCGAGCTCGTGAACATCGAACGCGAACTGAACCACGCGGGCGTCCACGTCAAGCTCGTCAAACCGGGGAAGACCGCGCTCCAGAGCCTCCAGGACAAAATCGCGAGGAGCGCGGGGAAATTCGCCAGCTTCGGCGGCGCGCTGCTGACCGAAGTCGCCAACGCCCTGTTCGATCTAGTGCTCGTGTTCGTGCTGTCGGTGTACATGCTCCTGTACGGCCCGCGCATCGGGGGACTCGTGCGCCGCCTGATGCCGGCGGGCGACGGGTCACGGGCCGACGACTACCCGCTGCTGGTTCAGCGCGCCGTGACCCGCTACGTCGGCGGCCAGCTCGTCTTCAGCACGATCATGGGTCTCTCCGCCGGCCTCGCCCTGTACGTGTTCGGGCTCCTGGGCATCTTCCCGGACGGGAGCAAGTACGCGGTCGGCTTCGGTGTCTTCTACGGGGTGATGGAGCTCGTGCCCTACGTCGGGCCGATCCTCGGCGCGCTGCCACCGTTGATCGTCGCCCTGCTCACTGAACCGATCACGGCGCTGTGGGTCGCGCTCCTGTTCATCGGCCTGCAGCAGCTCGAGGGGCACGTGGTGGCGCCGCAGGTGTTCGGTCACACGCTCCGCATCAACCCGCTCCTGGTCATCTTCGGGCTGCTGCTCGGCCTCCAGGTGTATGGCGTGATCGGGGCGCTGATCGCGCTGCCGATCCTGGCCGTTCTGCGGGAGACGGCTGTCTACCTCGGCCGTCATCTCACGCTCGAGCGCTGGGACGGGCCGGGCCGCGGGCTGCTGTGAGCGTGGTGTTGCAGGCGCGGGCCGTCGGCCGGCGGTTCGGCGAGCTGGAGGCGCTGCGGGACGTCAGCCTGGAGGTCGCGGAGGGGGAGCTGGTCGCCGTGATCGGCCCCAACGGCGCCGGCAAGACGACGCTGCTGTCGATCCTCGCGGGAACGCTCCCGGCGAGCTCCGGGACCGTGCTCCCGGGACCCGATCGCGTGGGCTGGGCCCCGCAGCAGGCCGCCGTATACGGGCGACTGTCCGTGCGGGAGAACCTCGAGCTGTTCGCCCACCTGGAGGGCGTGCCCGACGCCCGCTCGGCCGTTCGCCGGATGCTGGAGCAGACGGGCCTGGCGGAGCGCGAGGGCGAGCTCGTGGAGCGACTCTCAGGTGGGAACCGCCAGCGCGTGAGCCTGGCGCTCGCGCTGATCGCCGAGCCGCTGGTGATCGCCCTCGATGAGCCCTCGGCCTCGCTCGATCCCGTCCAGCGGGGGCGGCTGTGGGAGTTCGTCCGCGGGCTCGCGCTAAGGGGGACGGGCGTGCTGTTCTCCAGCCACGACGTCGTGGAGGCGAGCCGGGTGGCCGACCGCCTGCTCGTGCTCGCCGCCGGACGGCTCCTGTTCGCGGGGACGCCGGCGGAGCTGGAGCGAGCCGCCGGCGTCGAGCCCGGAGGGGATTTCGAACAGGCCGTCGTCGGGTTCCTGGCCCGCGCCGCCCCCCGGGCAAGCGCTTGAGGTGGCTGCTGGCAAAGGACCTCGCGATCCTGCGCCGGTCGCGGCTGCTCGTCGTGCTGCTCGTCCTCTACCCCGTCGCGATCGCGCTGCTGATCGGCCTGGCGATCTCCCGCAGCCCTGCTCGTCCGCGCGTGGCGATCCTCGACGAAACCCCACCGGGCCAGACGATCCAGGTCGGGAGCCAGCGGGTGCTCGTCAGCCGCTACGCCCAGGAGCTCTTCGACCAGGTCCAGGCCGTGCCCGTCAGCTCGCGCGCCGCGGCGGTCGCGGCGGTGAAGTCGGGGCGCGTGCTCGCGGCCGTGATCATCCCCCCCGACGTCGCCAGCCGAATCTCCTCGTTGTCGCCGGCCGGGGTGGAAGTGCTCTACGACGGCGACGCGCTCGAACAGTCGCTCGTGCAGTCGACCCTCGACGCCGCGATCGCGCAGGCGAACGCCGAGTTCTCGCGGCAGATCCAGCAGGCCGCCGCCGTTGCCCTGAACGGCCTGCTCGAGGGGGGCAACCTGGCGATCCCCGGCGCGCCCCCGAACCTGATCGGCCTGCACGCGATGCCGGCGACACTGGCGGCGATCATCGCCCGGCTCCCTCACGGCCACGACCGCTCGGAACTGGAACGCATCGACGCGTTCGCGTCCTTCGCGGCGGAGAACCTGTCGTTGAGCAAGGACGTCCTCTCGACGGTCGGGGCGCCGATCCAGGTGACGAGCACGCTGCTCCGCGGGCGGCGGACACCGCTCAACGACTACGCGGTCGTCGTCGCGGTGACCGTCTCGCTGATGTTCGTCGGCGTGCTGCTCGCAGCCGGCGGGGTCGCGCTCGAGCGCGAGGAGCACACCCTCTCGCGCCTGCTCCGCGGCCTCGTCGCCCCCGGCCGGCTGATCGCCGAGAAGGCCCTTCTCGGCGGCATCTGCGCGCTGGCGGTCGCCTTCGCGATGCTCGCGGGCGTCGGCGCCTTCGTCAGCCTCGACTGGAGCCGCGTGGGGCTGTGGGTGATCGCGCTGGCTTTCGGCGGCGCGTCGTTCGGCGTGCTGGGAGTCGCGATCGGGGCACTCGCGCGCGAGGTCCGCGCAGCCTCGCTGCTGTCAATCCTGCTGTCGCTGCCGCTCGCGCTGCTCGCGCTCGTGCCGGCCGGCTCGGTCGCCCGCGGCCTCTACGACGCGATCGGGGCGATCTCGTTCGTGTTCCCCTTCAAGGCCGCCCTCCAGGCCCTCGATGCCGCCGTCAACCGTTCCGCGCCGTCACTCGCCGTCTCGCTGGCGCACCTGACCGTGCTGACGGTCGTGTTCGCCGCGCTCGCACGGGTCGGGCTGAGGCGCGCCGGCTAGCGCTGGACGTCCTCGCGCCGAAGCGCGCCGGGACCGTGACGGTCTAACCTGAGGGGCGATGGCCTTCCCGCGTACACGCATGCGGCGGCTCCGCGCGAGCGCCGGCCTGCGCGGGCTCGTCCGCGAGCACGACCTCCGCGCCGGGCAACTCGTGCTGCCGCTGTTCGTCGCCGAGCGCGAGCCCGAGAGCGGCGGCCGCGAGCCGATCGCGACGATGCCCGGGGTCCAGCGCCTGTCGCTGGCGGCCGCGGTCGCCGAGGCGCGGGAGGCCGCGGCGCTGGGGGTGGCTGCGGTGATGCTCTTCGGGGTCCCGGCCGAGAAGGACGAGCAGGGCTCCTCCGCATGGGACGAGGAGGGCATCGTCCAGCTCGCGGCCGCCGCGATCAAGCGGTCGGCCCCCGACCTCCTGGTGATCACCGACGTGTGCCTGTGCGAGTACACCGACCATGGCCACTGCGGCGTCCTCCGCGAGGACGGGGCCGTCGACAACGACGCGACGCTCGAGCTGCTGACGCGAACGGCGGCGAGCCACGCTCGCGCCGGCGCCGACATCGTCGCGCCCTCGGACATGATGGACGGGCGCGTCGGCGCGATCCGCGAGGGCCTCGACGCTGACGGGCTCTCCGAGACGCCGATTCTCGCCTACTCGGCGAAGTTCGCATCGGCCTTCTACGGGCCGTTCCGCGAGGCCGCTGGATCGGCGCCGGCGTTCGGCGATCGCCGGGGCTATCAGATGGACCCGGCGAACGGCCGCGAGGCGATCCGCGAGGCGCTGCTCGACGTCGAGGAGGGAGCCGACATGGTGATGGTCAAGCCCGCGCTCGCCTACGGCGACCTGATCGCGGCGATCAAATCCGCGACGCGGCTTCCCGTCGCCGCCTACAACGTCAGCGGCGAGTACGCGATGGTGAAGGCCGCCGCTGCCGCCGGCTACCTCGAGGAGCGCGCGACCGTGCTCGAGATCCTGCTCTCGCTGCGACGCGCCGGCGCCGAGACGATCATCACCTACCACGCGAAGGACGCGGCCCGATGGCTGGCAGAGCAGACCTGAGCGAGGCCGCGGACGCCGAGCGGGCGGCGGCGGCGATCCCCAAGCTCCGCAGCCGCCGCGACGGTGCGGCGGTCCCGCTGGACGACCTCGATCGCAGGCTTCTGAACCTGATGCAGGGAAGCTTCCCGATCGCCGAGCGCCCCTACCGCGAGGTGGCCCAACTCGCCGAGATCGCCGAGGAGGAGGCGATGGAGCGCGTGCAGCGCCTGCTCTCGCAACGGATCATCCGGCAGGTGACACCGATCTTCGACACGCGCGCGCTCGGCTACTCCTCGATGCTCGTCGCTGCCAAGGTCGACCCCGAGCATCCCCACCGGGCCGCGCAGGTGATCAACTGCCACCCGGGCGTCTCCCACAACTATCTCCGCAACCACGAGTTCAACCTGTGGTTCACGATCGCCACCGAGCCCGATTCCGAGCTCGGGCTCGAGGGGACGCTGGAGGTGCTCGCGCGCGAGGCGGGCGCGGAGTCGGTGCGCCAGCTGCCGACGCTGCGGCTGTTCAAGATCCGGATGGACCTGGAGATGGAGGGCGACACGACGGCGCTGGCGAGCTTCGCCGAGGCGAGCGCCCCGGTGGAGCTCGAGGCCCAGCCCTACGACGAGCACGACATCGCGATCATCCGCGCGCTCCAGGGAGACATGCCGGTCGTCCGCGAGCCGTACGCCCCGGCGGCGGAGCGCCTCGGGCTGACGCAGCCCGCGCTTCTGAGGCACCTCGCCGGGATGCGCGAGCGGGGGCTGCTGCGACGGGTCGCCGGCATCCTCTACCACCGCCGTGCGGGCTTCTCGGCGAACGGCATGGGCGTCTGGCAGGTGCCCGAGGAGAGGATCCTGGACGTTGGCTGCCGGATGGCCTCGTTCCGAGGGGTCTCCCACTGCTATCAGCGCCCGACATACGCGGACTGGCCCTACTCGGTGTTCACGATGGCCCACGGGCGCTCCAAGGACGAGTGCGACGCGGTCCTCGACGCGATCGCCGCGGAGACCGGGATCGATCAGCGTGCGACCCTTTACTCCTCCACCGAGTTCAAGAAGATTCGCCTGCTCTACTTCACGGAGGACTTCAAGGAGTGGGAGCGCGCCCACGGGCTCTGACAGGATTGCTCGATGGCCCTCGCCGGACAACGCCTGAGCGCGGGGCCGTGACCGCGTCCCTGACGGACAGCCGCTCCGCCGAGCTCTACCGGCGCGCCCTGGAGGTGATCCCCGGCGGGGTCAACTCACCCGTGCGGGCGATGCGGGCGATCGGCCGCGACCCGATCTTCATCGCTCGGGGAGAGGGGGCGGAACTCTTCGACGTCGACGGCAACCGCTTCGTCGACTACGTCTGCTCGTGGGGCCCGCTGATCCTGGGGCACGCACACCCGGACGTGCTCGAAGCGGTGATCCGGGCCGCCGCGCTGGGCACGAGCTTCGGCGCTCCGACGCCGGGAGAGGTCGAGCTCGCCGCCGAGGTGTCGCGGCGGATGGAGGGCGTGGAGATGGTGCGGATGACATCCTCCGGGACCGAGGCGGCGATGAGCGCGATCCGCCTGGCACGCGCGGCGACCGGACGGGAGCTCGTGCTGAAGTTCGCCGGTGCCTATCACGGGCACCTCGATGGCCTCCTCGCGGAGGCGGGATCGGGGCTGGCGACGCTGGCCCTGCCGGCGAGCCCCGGCGTCACCGCCGCGGCCGCTGCCGGCACGGTGGTCATCCCCTGGAACGACCCCGACGCCCTCGCAGCGGCGACCGAGGATCACAGCTTCGCCGCGATCATCGCCGAGCCGCTCCCGGCGAACATGGGGCTCGTCCCCCCGCGCGAGGGCTTCCTCGGGCTGTTGCGCGAGCGAGCCGACGCGAACGGGGCTCTGCTGGTCCTCGACGAGGTGATCAGCGGCTTCCGCGTGGCACGGGGCGGCGCCCAGGAGCTCAGCGGGACGCTCGCCGACCTGACGATCCTCGGCAAGGTGCTCGGCGGCGGCCTGCCGGCCGCGGCGGTCGCCGGCCGGGGCGAGCTGATGGGAATGCTCGCGCCCGCCGGCGAGGTCTACCAGGCCGGGACGCTGTCGGGCAACCCGCTGGCGGTGGCGGCCGGCCGGGCGACGTTGCGGGCGCTCGACGAGACCGCCTATGCGCGCCTGGCGGCGCTCACCGAGGCTCTGGCAAGCGGCCTCAGGGACGCGGCGGCGGGCTACCCGGCGCAGGTCGTGAGCGCGCCCGGGCTGCTGACCGTGTTCTTCGGCGAGCACCCCGTCGCCTCGCTGCGGGACGCCCAACGCTGTGACCTCGGGGCCCACGCGGCGTGGTGCCGGGAGCTGCTCGCGCGGGGCGTGTATCCGCCGCCATCCCAGTTCGAGGCCTGGTTTCCCTCGCTGGCCCACTCCGAGGAGCACCTCGAGCGCACGCTCGAGGCGGCGACCGCGGCGTTCGCATCGCTGCCCGACCCGCGCCCGGTGGCATGAGCGGGACCGGCCTGGAGCGCCTGCCGGGGCTCCTACGCGAGGAGGGCGGGCTGATGGCGACGCTCGTCGGCGAGGGGCTCGCACCCGTGGGCGAAGCTCGCGCTCCGAGCCCGGCCCGGATCGCCGCGGGCGGTCCGCGGGCGGCCGGCCACCGCGAGGAGTACGAGCTGCTGATCGAGGCGATCTACGAGGGCTACCTGCTCCACTATCGGGCGCCGCGCGTGATGGCGGTTCCCGAGGCCGACCTGCGCCTGCTCGCGGGCGACCGCCTGTACGCGATCGGGCTGGCTCGCCTCGTCGCGCTCGGGGACGTGCTCGCCGTGGCCGAGCTGGCGGACACGATCACGCTCAGCGCGCTCGCCCACGGGGGCGGCGAGGACGAGCTCGCGGAGGTCGTCTGGAGCGCCGGCGCGCGGGCCGTCGGGTGGGGGCCCTGCGAGCGCCACGCCAACGCCAAGGAGCTCCTGCTGGCCGGTGACCCGGGAGCGCTCGATGCGATGCGCACAAGCGCCTTCGGGCCCCCGCCGCGCCCTCAATCGAGCATCGATATTCTTACTAACGGTGGCTGACCGGCGCGCAAAGCAGAAGTCGAAATACACGCTCGACCGGGGCATGCCGGGGGCGTTCGAGGGTGAGACGGTCACGCGCAGGCGCTTCATGACGGTCAGCGGGCAGACGGCCGGCGCGATCGCGGCAGCCTCGTTCACGCTGCCGGCGCTCGCGTTCGCGGTCGGCCCGGTGTTCAAAAGCACGCCCCACCGCTGGGAAACCGTCGGGACGGTCGAGATGTTCCCCGACAACAACTACATCCCGGTCGTGGTCACGCTGACGCCGGGGATCGGCCAGGCGGGGAAGTCGACGGCCTACGTACGGAAGTTCAACGCCGCGATCGACACCGACCCCTACGACCGCGACACCCCGTTCATCGCGCTCTCGAGCCGCTGCGCGCACCTCGGCTGTCCGGTCCGCTGGGTCGACGCCGCCGAGCGCTTCATCTGTCCGTGCCACGGCGGCGTCTACGACCTTCTCGGTCGCCGCGTGGGCGGGCCGCCGGTGCGGCCCCTCGACCGCTTCTACACCCGCGTGGTGGGCGAATACGTCCAGCTCGGGCCGCGCTTCAGCGTCAACAGCGAGCTGCGGCGCTTCTCCCCGCGCGATCCCGGCGAGCCGCTCGACGGCATCGGGCAGTACCTCTACCCCGCGCGCCCGGGCGCGCAGAAACTCTGAGCGGGACTGAAGCGTGCCCAAGCTGCCAAAGCTCCCCGCGCCGCCGATGCCTCCGCCGCTGCAGGAGCCGCCCCCGAGGCCGGGCGAGGGCAACGGGCGGACCGGGCCGGCGCACGGGGCGGCGCAGGCGGGCATCACGGTCATCGACTGGGTCGACGAGCGCACCTCGCTGAGCGGAGCCGCGCGCTGGCTGATGTTCCGGAAGGTTCCGAAGGGGACCAACTGGTTCTACACGCTCGGCTCGGCGACGATGTTCGCCTTCCTCAGCCAGGCCGTCACCGGGGTGTTCCTGGCGATGTACTACCGGCCGGACGCATCCGGTGGCGCCTACGAATCGATCCGCTACGTCACCAACGACGTCTTCCTCGGCCAGTTCGTCCGGGGGATGCACAAGTGGGGATCGAGCGTGATGGTGATCCTCGTGTTCCTGCACATGGGCAGGACGTTCTTCTTCGGGGCCTACAAGTACCCCCGCGAGCTCAACTGGGTGATCGGGGTCGTGCTGCTGATCCTGACGATGGTGATGTCGTTCACCGGCTACCTGCTCCCGTTCGACCAGCGTGCTTACTGGGCGACGATCGTGGGTGTGAACATCAACGGAACCGGCCCGCTGATCGGTCCGTACCTGAGCGACTTCCTCCGCGGCGGATCGGAATTCGGGGCGACCACGCTGTCGCGCTTCTACGCCATCCACATGCTGCTCGTGCCGGGGGCGATCGCCGCCCTGCTCGGCGCCCACCTCTACCTCGTGGCCAAGCTCGGCACGACCGCCCCGCCGTGGCAGAAAGTGCAGACGCGGGCCGAGCTGAACGAGGCCGAGGTCTAGGCGCGATGGGCGAGCCTGAGCCAGCCGGCCCACGTCCGGTCGCGGAGGGTCGGCGATGAACCAGCGCGAGAAGGAGCAGTACCTCCGCGAGTATGCCGTCCTGAAGTCCCAGGGCAAGCCGTTCTTCCCGTACGCGGTCGCGAAGGACGCGGCGATGGCGTGCATCGTGATGGCGGTGATCATCGCGATGTCGCTCGTGCTCGGGGCTGAGCTCGGCTCGAAGGCGAACCCGACGACGACCACGTACGTGCCGCGACCGGAGTGGTACTTCTTCTTCCTGTTCGAGCTCCTGCGCGTGATCAAACCGCCGGGCCTCGTTGGGCTGGCGACGATCGGCATCCCGACGCTGTGCATGATCCTGCTGTTCCTGCTCCCGTTCTACGACCGCGGCCCCGAGCGCAGGCCCGAGCGGCGGCCGATCGCGACCGTCACGGGCATCTTCGTGATCTGCGCGATGGCCTTCCTCACCTACCAGGGCGCCAACGCCGGCTCCCCCACGGTGATCGAAATGGCGACCCCCGCGCGCGTCACGCAGGCCGGCGGGGCGGTGCTGGCGGAATACGAAGCGGGCAAGGACGTGGTCGCGCAGTCGGGCTGCCTCGCGTGCCACAAGATCGGCGACAACGGCAACAGCGGGCCGGGTCCGAACCTCACCCACATCGCCTCGCGGATACCCCGCCAGGCGATCGCGCGCACGCTCGTGAACCCGACCGCGCCGATGCCCTCGTTCAAGAACCTCCCGCCGGCGAAGTTCCAGGCGGTCGTCAACTTCCTCTCCCAGCTCAAATAGCGGGCCCATGCCCGCTCGTCAGGGAGCCGGCCCAGCCTTCGCGGCAGACTCCCGAGGGAGCGCCGGGCTGGGCACCCTGCCGCCGGCGGAGGTGCGCGCGATGTTCGATCGGATCGCGGGCGTCTACGACCTCATGAACACCGCGATGACAGCCGGCCTGCATCACCGCTGGCGCGCCCGCGCGGTCGATCTGGCCCGGGTCGGCCCCGGGGACGGGCGCTCGACGTGGCCACGGGCACCGGCGATCTCGCCCTCGAGCTGGCGCGGCGGGTGGAGCCCGGCGGCGAGGTGGTCGGGAGCGACTTCGCCGAGGGGATGCTCGCGCGCGCGCGTGCGAAGGCGAGCAGCGGGGGGGCCGCACGGGGCGTGACGCCGCGATTCGAGTGGGGGGATGCGCTCGCCCTCCCGTACGAGGATGCCGCCTTCGACGCCGCCACCGTCGGCTTCGGCGCGCGCAACTTCGCCGACCTCGCCGGGGCGCTGGGCGAGATGCGCCGGGTCGTGCGTCCCGGGGGCCGGGTGGTGGTGCTCGAGATCACCACCCCCCGCAGGCCGCCCCTGTCGCACTTCTACGCGGTCTGGTTCGATCGCATCGTCCCCGCGCTCGGTCGTCTGGCAGCAGCGCTCGCGGGCGGCGGCGCCAGCAGCGGCGGGAGCGGACGGGGCGGGAGCATGGCAGCGGCCTATTCCTACCTGCCGAGCTCGGTCAAGCGCTTTCCGGGACCGAGGGAGCTCGCGGCCGAGATGGAGCGAGCCGGGCTCGTCGAGGTCACATATCTGGTGACGGCGGGGGGGATCGTGGCGATCCACGCCGGGACGGTCCCCGGGGCGGAGGAAGGGTGAGCGCGCTCGGCAGCGCGACCGGCGTGGACGGGCTGGAGGCGATCATGCGTCACGGCGGGGAGCGGCTGCGGCGTCTGATGGAGGCCTCGGAGCTGCACCTCGAACGCGTGACGGCCGAGGCGGGAGCGCCGATCGCTCCGTTCGCAAACGCCACGGTCACCGCCGGGGGCAAGCGCCTGCGGCCGTTGCTGGTGGTCCTGGCGGCGGAGTCCGCCGGCGGGCCGCGGGATGACCAGGAGGGCGAGGAGGAGCTCGTGCGAGCGGCGGTGGCGATCGAGCTGGTGCATTCCGCAACGCTCGTCCACGACGACGTGATCGACGGGGCCCAGCTGCGCCGAGGCCATCCGACGGTCGCTTTCACCGCCGGGCGGCGGGTCGCGGTCGCCACCGGCGACCTGCTCTTCTCGAGGGCCTTCGCCGAGCTGGCCCGCAACGAGGACCTGGCGCAGCTTCATGCCCTGTCGGAGGCGAGCTCGGCGCTCGCGGCCGGGGAGCTGCTGCAGCGGGAGGACGCCTATGCCTCCCGCGTGGCCGTGTCCCGCTATCTGCGCCGCTGCGAGCTGAAGACGGCGGCGCTGTTCGAGGCCGCCTGCCGCCTCGGGGCGCTGGTCGCGGCGGATGGCTCCGGCGGGCTCGCCGATGCGCTCGGCGCCTTCGCACGACGGATCGGTCTGGCGTTCCAGATGCTCGACGACGTTCTCGACGTTTCCGGGTCGGTCGAGCGGACCGGGAAGTCGCGCGGGACGGACCTCCTCGACGGCACCGTGACGCTGCCGTTCATCCTCGCGCGCGAGCGTGACCCGAGCTTGACGCAGGTTGACCTGGCGGCGCTCCGGGGGCCCCGGGAGGCGGAGGAGCTGTGCGAGCGGATCGCCGCCACCGGCGCGCTGGACGAGGCCCGTGAGCAGGCGCTGGCGGTCGTCGCGAAAGCGAAGACGGCCCTACCGCGCTTCCTCCCGGACGGGCGCTCGGCGATGCTCGAGCTGGTGGCCGACGCGGTCGTCGAGCGCTACCGCTGAGTGAGCCGGGCTCGCCCCGCGCTAGAAGTCGGTCGGTGTGATGAGGTCGGCCTCGAGCGCGCGGACGAAGAACTCGACTTCCTCGGACATGTTCGAGTGGGTCATCCGGCGGAGGTCGCCGAGGAGCGCGCTCGAGCCGCGATCCAGCTCGTCGTCCAGGCGTTCGACGGCGGCCTGATCGAAGACGCCCTCCCGTCGCGACTCGCACTCGGGGCAGCGGAGCACGATGCGCCAGTGGCGAGGGCCCTCCTCCGACCAGTCGAGCGGGTAGACCAGCTCGCCGGAGCAGTGGAAGCAGACGTGCAGGTGGGCGGGCCCACCGCCGGTGGAGGTCCCGCCGGCCGGGGCTCCGGCGCCGTAGGCCAGGTCCATCTGCTGGCCGACGGGCGGCTCGTGGACGTCGGGGAGGATGTCGGGGTCGTTGTCTGGGTTCATCGGTTGCTCTCAGACGTCATCGACGCCGAAGGCAAGAGCCTTTAGTTGGGTTTCCCGCAGTCCCTGCTCGTCCCAGAACAGCCCTCTCCAATGGTGAACACCACGGGGGGCCTCGCGGTGCGGTGGTAGGTTCAGGAGCCCATGGTGAGCGCGATCCGCACGGTCGGCCACGAGGATCGGCTGAGCCTCGTCGATCACCTCGACGAGCTGCGAACACGCCTGATCCTCTGTGCGGCCGTGCTCGGCGTCGCGTTCGGTTTCTGCTTCTGGCAGAACCACGCGCTGCTGCACATCATCAACAAACCGCTGAAGGCTCAGACGCAGAAGCAGGTCGCCAAAGGCGAGGGGACCGTCGGCCAGGCCTGGCTGGCCCAGGAGGGCCTGCGGAAGGTGACGGGCGACCTGCGCACGGCGCTGCGCCTGCTCTCGACCCCGGGGAGCGGTCTGACGGCGGGGACCCGCGCCGCGCTGAAGCCGCTGCAGGCCAAGCTGGCGCTCGACGTCGCAAAGCTGCCAAAGAACGCGGTGGGGGACAACCCCGTGACGCTCGGCGTCGGCGAGCCGTTCACGACGACGATCACGGTGGCCCTGTACGCGGCGCTGATCATCTCGCTGCCCTTCCTCCTGTACGAGCTCTACGGCTTCGTGGTCCCCGCGCTCTCGCCGCACGAGCGCCGCGCGGCGGTCCCGCTGCTGAGCGCCGTGCCGTTCCTGGCGGCCGGCGGGGTCCTGTTCGGCTACTTCATCGTGCTCCCGGCAGCGGTGCGCTTCTTCGTGAACTTCAACGCCGGGGAGTTCAACGTGCTCGTCCAGGCGAACCAGTTCTACTCGTTCGCCTCCACGATCCTGCTCGCGATGGCCGTCGTCTTCCAGGTCCCCGTGCTGATCCTCGGCGCCACCCGCCTGGGGCTCGTCACGCCACGGCAGCTGCGCAAATTCCGCCGCTACGCGATCGTTGGCTGTGCCGCCGTGGCGGCGTTCCTGCCCGGCGATGCGATCACGCTGCTGCTGGAGACGCTACCGCTGTATCTGCTCTACGAGGCGAGTATCCTGATGGCGACGTTCGTCAAGCCTGTGGGCACGGCGAGCGCCGACAGCGGGAGCTCCGAAGGGGACCCGGGAGCAGAGTCGCCGAATGGATCGGAGCCGACCGTGCAGGACATGATCGATCACGTAGACCCGAGGCTGTAGCGATGCTGTTCGACCTCCGCGGGCGCGGCCGTCGTCGCACGGTCCGAATCATCTACACGGGCCTGGCGCTGCTGATGGGCGTGGGTCTGGTCGGCTTCGGGATCGGCGGCGGCTTTGGCAGCAGCGGCATCCTGAACGTCGCGAGCAGCAACGAAGGCTCCAGCGGTGCGAGCTTCGCGGGGCAGATCAAGAAGTACAACAAGCTCACCAAACAGTACCCCACGAGCCTCAGCGACTGGGAACAGCTGACGAAGGCCTACCTCCACGAAGGCGCCGGCGAAGCGTACGTCAGCAGCACGGGCATCGTGACGAGCAAGGGGAAGGAACTGTTCCGCGAAACGGCGGCCGCGTGGGCCGGCTACCTCGCGCTGAACCCGCCCAAGCCGAGCCTCGAAATCGCCAAGGAGATGCTGCGGATCTTCGGCGAAGAAGGACTCAACGAGGCGACCAACTCCGTCCAGGCACTCCAGCTGATCGTCGCCGCCGAACCGACGAACGCCTCCTACCTGTCGCAGCTCGCCGAGAGTGCCTACAGGGCGAAGAACACCCGCGTCGGCGATCTCGCCGCCGAAAAGGCGGTCGCCTCCGCGCCCGCGGCCGACAGGCAGCGGATCAAGACGGAACTCGCCGAAGTGAGGAAGAACCCGACGGGCGAAAAGACCTATACGACGAAAACGAACGGGAAAACCTACCTCGTCAAGAAATCCGCCAACGGGACCTTCACCGGGACCCTCTCGACCCCGAGCCCCCCGGCCACCAGCACGACCAGCAAATAGCCCGCCTGCGGGAGCCGCCGCCGCGCGCTGGTCGCGATCCTGCTCGGATAGAATCGCTGCTCGGGCCGGCCAGATCGCCGGCCCTCGCTCGCGGGCCGTTAGCTCAACCGGCAGAGCAGGGGCCTCTTAAGCCCAAGGTTCCGGGTTCGATCCCCGGACGGCCCATACGCGAAAGTGCCTGCAAATCGGCGGTTTCTGAGACGATGCCGGTCCGCGTCGCTCGGTAGCACCAAGGCTGGGGTAGCGCCGCGGGGTAGCACTTACGCCTGGTTTGGCTCTGAATCGGCGAGCAAGAGGGCCTCTATGTGCTCGCGGACGTAGAGCCTCCGCCTGCCGATCTTGCGCGACGGCACGATCCCACGGCGAGCCCAATCTTCGACAGTGGACGTGGGACAGCGCAGGAGCTCGGCGACCTCGCAGGCTGTCAGCACGTCGGCGGCGGTGAGAGGGCGGTGCGCTGTCGAGCCCGCTTGGGCGGGCGTCCCGCTGTAGAGGGAGGTGCTCATGGGGGGGCGCGGAAAGAGCTGCGGCAAGGAGGCTCGGTCATCGCGTCGGCAGCGGTGAGAGATCGAGCCTCAGGCACGGCGGCGGCTCCGGCGCTTCTGGCGCTCCCAGCGCAGGGATGGACGTGATGTCCGGGCAGCCGGGTCGCTCTCCGCGCACGTCAGGCACAACGCTTCTCGTGGCCGAGCGCGGTAGATCATGTCCCTCCCGCAGCGCAGCACTCCGCCGCATCTCGCGCAGCAGGTGTCGATCGTGACCGGCGTGCGCCACCACTTCCCAGCGGAGCTCCGAGTACTTCGGCCCTCCTTCTGCGCCGCGATCTGCGCCGCCTTCTTGCGACGTTTTCGTTCTCTTTGCTTGAAGCCCATTGTTGGTCCTGGCTCTTGGTTGATCTGCTCCGCGTAGGGGGAGGTGCCCCTCCTTGCGGCTGGTAGACGCTGCGAACTGCTGGGAACTGGTCTGGGCCTCGGCACCCACTCCTCGGTGACGGCTCCCTGGTGCTGCGCGAGAGCGGCCACCTGCGGCCGTAGACGGTGCCCCGTCGATTCCACGAACAAGCTCTCGGCTTGTTCCGTCCGGGCCTCAGACCTTGTGTGGGCCGACGCTAGTCGGCGTTCGCGGGCTACTTGCGGTCGATAACGCCCGCCTGTACCTCGTACTCCGCGAGGACACTGTCGATGCGCTCTACGGCGTCCCCGCGACGCGGGATGTAGCCGTCCTCTATCTGCCCGAGGTGAGCTGGCGAGAACCCCGCGAGCGTCGCGAGCCTAACCCGGGAGAGGCGCAGGGCTTCACGTCGCTCGCGGAGGTCCGGGCCATCAGTTGCAATAGTTGTGTTGGTCGATTTGGTCATGCCGGGGTCAGCTTCCAGCACACCAGCCCAAACGTCTACGACACAACAAGGGGAGGTTGTCTCGCAGCGTGTGCTCGTGCCCGAAACTCCCCCGCCATGGTCGTGCCGCGTGGTGGACGGGCTGGTCGTTTGGGACTTCCTGCCGGACTCATGGGAGCCGCTGCCGTGGCTCGTGATCCACGAACAGCAGGGCCCATTCGGGCTTGAGCGCGTCGCCATCCCCCGGTTGGTGCAGCGCGACAAGTACGCCGCCGAAACGGAGAAGGCAGTCGACAAGGCGTTGGCCGGAGAGGCTGTCCCATCTCTCCAGGTAGTCACGGTCGAAGCCCTAGTCGAAGCCGAACGCGAGGCAGCAACGGCGCGCACAGCCAACGAGCCGCCGACGCTTGCCCGGCGTCTCGCGGTGCTGCTGGTTGCCGACCTTTACGGGCGCTCAATCGAGGAGATTGCTCGGTGGACTGCCGACGACCCTGGCCTAGAGGGAATCGACAAATGGAGTGCGCTCGTTGACCGCCAACGGCGGAACGCTAAGCGTCGGGCCGAACATGATCGGAGCATGGCCAGAAAGCTGGTCGGAAGGTTCGGCGGCCTCCCATTTGCCGCATTCCCCGACGGAAAGCTTCCGAAAGGCTGGTGGCACGCTCCCGAGGTCGTCGCCGCGCTCGACGTATGGAGGCGGACCAGCCTGCCCTCCGCCGTCACCATGCCTCGACCGGAGTGGCCGTCAGCGCGCCGCGTCGTAGCTCTCCTGCGATGCCGCCACGACGACGGCCAGCCCCCGCTCCCGCCCGAGACGATGGCGGTTGCCCGCGACGTGCTCGAACGCGACGCCCGCGCGAGCGACGCCCGAACGAGCGTGGAGCAATGGGTCATGCGACTCGGCTTCTCCGACCCGTGGAAAGTCCTCGACGAGGAGCTGAACGAATATCCCGTGCTCGGTGAGGCGTGGGCGCGTGCGGCTCGCCGCCCCGTGCGGTGACGATGCGGTCGTGGAGAGGCGTCCGCAACCGGGCGGAAGGAGCACTCTTAGTCCGGTTGCTCACTAGGCGTTACTGGGCCTTCCTTCATCGAAACGGAAAGCAGCAGCGCCGCAATCGAGTCTGCGCAGACATGACGGCGCACGCGCACTGACTTTCCTCCCACGCCTGGAAACGGACTGTGCCCGGGGCGTCCCAGCCCAAGCACGACCGTGCGTCTATGCGGGAGCTGGCGGCGGCTCGCGGCTCTCAATCGGGGGGTCAATCGGGCTTCGCCGCGCTGAGGGCCGTCGCGTAGGAGTCCAACTCGCCAGCGTGCAGTCGCACCAGATCCACCCGCAGGCCACCGACCTCGACGTGCTCCGAGTACCAGTTGCTCCAGCCGCTCTCAACCGGCGAGGACTTTCTTTTCTTCCTTCGCCAATCGCGCGCGAAGTGGTCGAACACGACGAGTCCGCCGTCGAGCTTGCCGGTGCCGGCGAAGTGCTTTTGGTAGAGGGCTACCTGGGCGCATGCTTGACATGCCTTCTCCCAGTCCATCGCGTACTTGATCTCCACGCCGAGTCGACTGCCGTCGTCGAGCTCAAACACTCCGTCGATTCTCGACGCGGTGCAGCTCCAGATCCGAGCTATCCCCAGCGCCTGCTTTTCGCCCAGGAAGAAGTTGAACACGACCGCCTCAAACACCTTCGGTGCATTTCCAGTCTCCGGTAGGGGCGTTTCGACGACTTGGGTGCCTGGGGCGGGCGCCTTGGTCGACTCGGGGACCATCTCACGGCTAATGAGTTCCGCGAGCCGTTCCACCTTCACCGCCACGTGCGTTTCTCTACGTGCCCGCCCTCGCTCAGCTTCTCGGCGTCTGCAGCAGTGGCCTTCCGCGCGCTTTCGGCTTGTACTCGCTTCGCGCGTGCTTTTTCAGCTTCTTGGTATTTCCTCGCGCGCTCCCGCCTCATCGCGCCTTTAGACATTGAGCCGCTCGGCGGGTCGTCAGTGTCGTCGCGTTTCGCGGCAGACACCCCCCACGCGATCAGGCCGAGGACGACGATGACGCCAACGACATCCTTCAGCGGGCTGCCTCCTTCGCTCTTTTTCCGAGCAAGCGTTTCGGCCCTCTGTTCCTGCTGGCTCTTCGCCTTTTCGGCCGCTTCGGTCCGTTGTCGCGCTTGTTCTTCGGCCCGATTCTGCTTTTCAGCCTTTCGGTCATACGCCCTTTGTTCAGCTTCCTGTTCCTTGCCGCATTCTTCTGGCGACGGATGAGCGCCGACGTAACCCGGCTGGTAACACAGCGGATTGGTCGCGTTCGCCGCGGAGGGCAACACCACGACGAGAGACGTGAGGAGGATCAGCGTCCGCCTAATCATGACCGGGATGAATCATTGCACCGCCGACTGGGCCCAGCAACGAGACCGTCCTCCGCTGCGCGCGGATTGTCCCATGGTCCGTGCCGCAGTGGCGACCGCGTGCTCATGATGGGGCGAATGGCGGGACGTGGACTAGGCAGTAGCGCGCCGGTCGATGCACCGATTGGAATGTCTTCGAGTGTCGCGGCGGCAGGATTCCGCGCATCCGCTCCTACCTCGATTACGGAGAGGCGTTGCGGGCGGCGGGCCTCACGAAGTAGCGGTCAGTTGCCGTTGTCCGGTGACGACTGCTTCGCTGGCAAGACGGTCGTCCAACCAGACACATTCGACGCGCCCGCTGTGGACGAAACCCAGGCGTCTCGCCGGGCGCGGACCAGACTCCTGCTTTTGTCCCCGGCCAGGTCAAAGCAGGCGTCTCGCGGGCGGTGGTCGAGACGCTCGCTAATCGTCCGTTGCGCTCGTCTCCTCGGTGCTCGGTTGGACGCTCGCTCGCCCGAGCAAAGCCCCAAGCGCGGGAGATGGGTCGCCCGTGCCTGTGGGCACAGGCCACCACTGGCTGTCCCGCTTCGCGGTCAATTCCGAAAATGAACAGCTAGGCCGGGTTGATCGCGATCGACAGTGCTGCCGTGGCTTTGTTCTGAGTCGGCGGCTTCGTCTTGGTCTTCGTGTCGACGGCCTGGACGGTGAATGTGTAGGCGCCGGCGGTGGTCGCCTTGCCAGTGATCGTGCCCTTGGACGAAAGTTTCAGGCCCGGGGGAAGTTTTGAGCCTGACGCGAGCGACCACTTGTACGGTGGTTTGCCGCCGGCCGCCACAAGCGTCGCGGCGTAGAGCGCCTTATTGGTCTTTGTGTAGACCGTTCCTTCTGGGAGCGATTCGGTCGTGACTCCGAACACCGCGGTGGTGAACGTCGCGTCGGGGCTTTCGCTCGTCCCTCCGGGGCCGACTGCGACGACGCGGAAGTGGTATTCGGTATCTGAGCTCAAGCCAAGGATCGTCGCGGAAACTGGGACAGGAACTCCGCCTTCGCCGACCGAGCCGGCGCAGGGGATCGTCGCGCCGTATGAGGGTGTAGGACCGTATTCAAAGCGACATTTGGTGACCGGTTCGTCTTCAGGATTGACTGAGCCGTTGACGACCTCAGTGACCGGTGAGACAGAGGCAGCCCCGTCTGCCACTGCTATCGGAGGCTGGGGAGCGATTGGCGTTGCAAAAGTCGTACCCGACGCGCCGATTTGAAGGGGCCCGTTCCACGGTTCACTGCCCGGCCTGTCCCAGTATGTGTCGAAGCTGTCGTTCGGGCCTTGAGCAAACACGCTGACGAGGGAGGTGTTCACGTTGAGAGCGGCCGCTTGCGCGGAGTACGTCGTGCCGTCTCCGCCCACGACTAGCGGGCCGCTCCATTCAGTCGCGCCCGGAGTCGCCCAGTACGTGTCGAGACTGTTATCGAAGCCCTGCGCCAAGACGCTGACAAGCCCACTGCTCTGGTTCAGCACCGCCGCGGGCGCGGAGTACGTCGTGTCACCGCCACCGACGACCAGCGAACCACTCCATTCGGTCACGCCCGGAGTCGCCCAGTAGGTGTCGAGGCTGTGATTCGCGCCCTCGACAAACACGCTGACAAGCCCACTGCTCTGGTTCAGCACCGCCGCGGGCGCGGAGTAAGTCGTGCCATCGCCACTGACAACTAGCGGACCACTCCATTCGGTCGCGCCCGGAGTCGCCCAGTAGGTGTCGAGGCTGTGATTCGCGCCCTCGACAAACACGCTGACAAGCCCACTGCTCTGGTTCAGCACCGCCGCGGGCGCGGAGTACGTCGTGTCACCGCCACCGACGACCAGCGAACCACTCCATTCGGTCACGCCCGGAGTCGCCCAGTACGTGTCGAGGCTGTGATTCGCGCCCTCGACAAACACGCTGACAAGCCCACTGCTCTGGTTCAGCACCGCCGCGGGCGCGGAGTAAGTCGTGTCACCGCCACCGACGACCAGCCGACCACTCCATTCGGTCACGCCCGGAGTCGCCCAGTATGTGTCGAGACTGTTGTCGGAGCCCTGCGCCAAGACGCTGACAAGCCCACTGGTCTCATTCAGGACCGCCGCGGGCGCGGAGTAAGTCGTGCCATCGCCACTGACAACTAGCGGACCACTCCATTCAGTCGCACCCGGAGTCCCCCAGTACGTGTCGAGGCTGTTAGAGGGTCCCTGTGGAAACACGCTCACAAGACCGCTCGCCTGGCTAATGACGGCCTGAGGTGAGCTATCGGACGTAACATCCGGTGGCGGTTCACTGCCACCGCCACCACCGCCGCTCCCGCTGCCGGGTGCGTGGACGACGCCGATGACGGGGTAGCTCCACGGTCCGCTGTTTGGGATCGTGAGCGTGCCGTTACTAAGCGTGGCCGCGATCTGTGGCGTCGCGTTCGACGGATCGCCGCTGTTCTGGCTGACCAGGTACACAGTGCCGCTCGTTACGGCGGTTGAGTTGTTGACGATCAGAGCGTGGCCGTCTTCCACGAATTCCGAGCCGTCGTAGAGGTTGATGCTGACCTCGTCGCCGGGCCCGACGTAGCTGATCGAGCCGTTCGCCCGCTTGCTGAGATTGCTCGGAGCTTCGTCCCAGAGAGAGTTCCTCGCGCTCGGTGAGCTGCGCCCGCCGTTCCCCGGCCAGGTTTTGCTGATCCATCCCTTTGTGAGGTAGAGCCGATTGACCAACTCGACGCATTGCCACTCGCTTCCGGCGAAGACGCCGTTGACGTAGCTGGACCCGCCGCAGCTGTACCCGTAGCCCTCGTCGCTGCCGTTGCTGTAGACGTTCACGCCCCCGCCATTCAGCCAGCTACCACCCGCGAGCAGCACGTTTTCGCAGCCCCCCGGGGTGACGGCGAGCGCTGGGCTCGCCGAGCCGAGATCGGCAGCGGCCAGGGCCACGAGCACGGCGGCGCAGCAAGCAGCTGGCCCGACGCTGCGTCTGATGAACCGCCTAGCCCCCATGTCGCTCAGCCCCCCCCGTAGTCGGTGCGGTAGCAGGAATATACCGGCCGGCTTCCCCCAGCGGGTCGGCGGTGTGCTCGACCCGAGCGTCATGCGAGGATGCTCGCCGCCGTGAGAGCAGGCGTCTCGATGGTCGAGGGTAGCGCTGTCGCTGGGGACGAGGAGGAGCACTCTCGGGCGACTCCCCGCAGACGCCTCCTTTTGCCCGGCGAAGCAGGAGCCGACTGGGCCATAGGCGGCCCTTTGTGCGCCAGCACCTCGAAGCCCTCCTCCTCGAAGCCCTCCTCCTCGACGAAACCGCGAAATCGGGCGCTCAGAAGGGCTAAAGTGCTACCCAAACCTGCTACCCAGCCGCGTTATGAGCCGGATGCTGAGTCTCCGTAAACAGCGAAAAGGCCCGGTTTACCGGGCCTTTTCTGTAGTAGCGGGGGCGGGGTCTGTACGCATATCCCCGACGCTTCCAACCACGTCTCTGGCCGCGTCTACCAGATCACGGAAGTGCGCAAGCTGCCATAAACATGGCTATTTCCAGCTGCGAAGGCGTACGTCGGCCGCGGGCTGCGCCTGTAGGTCGTCCATAGCAGCAGTGAGATCCCCTCGGTGTCGGGCTGCCGCTCGTGCAAGGGAAGCGGTTTGCCGGAGCCCGGCTTTTGGCGAATTGCACGACTGATTGACCGCGGCGGCGCAGCTCTGCTTTCGTAGTGTGCGTGTAGGCCGTCTCCGGTCTGGAAGTGACGGCTGCAGTGATGCGGCCAGGGACTCTGCTTCTCGCGGGCACCGGGATCCGGGGCCTCGCGCACGGGCGGACGGCAGACTTGAGACACCGACCCGTCAGAGGACCTACCGCGGTCGGGCCTGCTCCAGGTTCGACTGGTGGGGGCCGGAGAGCCAGTCTGCATGGGGTCCCAGACGAGCGTCGATCGGTTCCTCTCCTCGCCGCAGCGCGTTGATGTAGGCATGATCAGCGGCGAGGCGGGTCGTTATCTCGCGACCCTCGGCAACGGCGCCGTGCCCGGGGACCACGACATCGACGTGTCTGGCGGCTTCTTGGAGTTGGTCGAGTGCCGTTTCGTAGGCGCCCACCTGATCGGGCCGGCGTGCGTCGAGGAGCGGGATTAGGACGTCGGAGAGCATGTCGCCGGCGAGCAGGACGCCCCGGTCCGCGAGGAGCACCGCGGCGTGGCCAATGGCGTGCGCCTGATGCTCGATGATCTCGCCCGGGACGGATTCTCCCTCCGGGGGCAGCGGGGTGACGAGCGCGATTAGCTCGAGGGGGATGCCCGACGCGCTCTCCGCCGCCATCGCCTGTGCCCGCTCTCGGGCTTCACTTGCGGCCTGAGCGCCGGCGGGGGTGGCGTAGCGCGGCACGTCGCCGAACCGGGGATGCCAGAGCAGGTGGTCCCAGTGGGGGTGGGTGGAGAACCCAGCGACAACCGGGATGGCGAGCCGGTCCAGGTCATCGGCGAGCTGGTTCAGCTCGGAACCATCAATCCCGGGATCGATCAGGATCAATCCGTCCTCTCCGCGCACCACGATGGAATTGGTCCAAACCCACGCACTCTGCCGGACCCAGACACCGTCGGCCAGCTCGGTCAGCATCAGTTCACCCTTTCAGGTATCGATACGGAACAGCTCCGTGAATCGCTCAAGCAGCCTTAGGTTGCCCTTCAGGATGGCGACCACGTCTTGCTTCACGGCCTGGGCCGGGGTCAGTGTACCGGCGATCAGGTGGCGGATGCCCGGCGGATAGGCGTGTGATCCCGCGGGCGAAACTCACCTCCTCAGCGCGGAAAGCAGCGCCCCAGCGTAGCCAACGCGGGAGCGGGGTTGAAACGAGTAGCCGCGAAGATGGCGCTGATGGCACCGTGTTTCGGTCTCCGCTAGCGGCTACGACCTCTGGGGCCCGGTCGGCTTCCGTTCCTCGTACGCTGAGGCGAGGCGCCCTCTCGAGGGGGCTCGGGCTGGGCACTCTCGAACGGCCGCAAGAGAGTGCGAAGCGAAGACTCCAGCTCGATCCGCTCGGATGGGGCGAGGCTGGCGAGCATCTCACGCTCGTTCGCGAGGTGGTGCGCGGCGATCTCGTCGACGAGCGCGAGCCCACCGGGGCTAAGGCGGACGAGTCGCCCCCTGCCGTCGCGGGGATCCCGAGCGCGTTTGACGAGGCCCTCCTGTTCGAGCGTGTTGAGCATGTTCGTCATCGCGCCCGAGCTGCGCATCAGGCCGCGATAGAGCTGGGTCGGCGTCAGCTCGAACGGCTCGCCGGAGCGCCGCAGGCTCGCGAGCACATCCCACGAGCTGCGCGTCAGCCCGTAGCTCGCCATGAGGGCGTTGGTCGATTGGTCGAAGTAGGCGGCGAGGCGTCCCACGCGCGCCACGATGCCGAGCGGTGCAGTGTCGAGGTCCGGCCGTGCCAGTCGCCATTGCTCGCGCACATGGTCGACGTGGTCGGGCTCCCAACCCCCAGGTGTCTTCACGCGAAGATAGTTTTGTTAGGCTCCATGAAGCGACGATACGTGAGGAGACGGAGCATGGTTCTCGAGTACATCCGCTACCACATCCCCCAAAAGCAGCGGCACGAGTTCGAGGAGGCCTACGGCACGGCTTCACGATCGCTGGCAGCGTCTGCGCATTGCCTGGGTTGGGAGCTCAGCCGCTGCGTCGAGGAGCCCGAGCAGTACATCCTTCGGATCGAATGGGATTCGATCGAGGGACACGAGCAGGGATTCCGCAATAGCCCGGAGTTTGCCGACTTCTTCCAGGCGATCCGCTCATACGTCCCGGACGTGCAGGAGATGCGCCACTACCAGCAGACGGCGGTACTCAGCGCATGAGCGCCTCGCTCAGCGCGCGTCGAAGGCACCGACCCCGCAGGAGCTGGACGAGCTCGTCGGCGCGATCCGGGCGCTGCGGGCCAGCGCAGCGTCGCTCGCGACGGGCGCCGAGAGCGAGCGTTACGAATTTGCGCGTGACCGGCTTGAGTCGTCTGTGGAGCGACCACTCACGGACGCGATCAAACAGCCGAACCGCGCGAAGAGCACGGCTGCGCACCAGGCGAAAGACCGGAAGAGGCAGCGGCCCGAGGAGTGGGACGCGGAGCTCTGGGAGCTCACACAACGCGCTACGGCCCTGCGCGCGCGGACAAACGAGCCCCGCTTGATCGAGGCGGTCGCCGCGCTGCAGGACCTTGCGCGCGCGTCCGCCCCGGACGATGAGACTCGCCAGGAGCGACTGGCCGCGATGGCGCGCATGCTCGAGTCGGTGCCAAGCGCGATCACACCGGCGCACAACGGTCCCTACCTGGTCTGCAACCCGCGGCGTCTGGAGGACTGGCTTGGCGTGGCCGTCGAGACGACCCCCCAGATGGCGCTCTGCCGCTGCGGGAAGTCCCGGATCAAGCCGCTCTGCGACGGCAGCCATGTGACCGCCGAGTTCTCGGATGCCAAGGATCCCGACCGGGTACCCGACCGCAGAGACGAGTACGTTGGCCAACAGGTTACGATCGTCGACGATCGCGGGACCTGCCAGCACTCGGGCTACTGCACCGATCGCCTCGCGTCTGTGTTCCACCTCGGGCAGGAGCCGTTCGTCACGCCAAGTGGCGGGTGCATGGACGAGATCATCCGGGCGGTGAGGGACTGCCCCTCCGGCGCGCTCAGCTACGCCAGCTACGCCATCGACGGCGTCGAGGCCCGCGGGGAGGTCGACTACCACGGCCGCCGCGAGCCGACGATCCAGATCACCAAAGACGGACCCTACCGCGTCACCGGCGCCATCCCGCTGACACAGCAGGACGGCGTCACGGCAGTCAAGCGCAACGCGGTCGCATCGCGCGAGCACTATGCGCTCTGTCGCTGCGGGCAGTCGCAGAACAAGCCATTCTGCAGCGGGATGCACTGGTATGTGGAGTTCCACGACCCAGTCCCGAGCGACGATCGCGTGCCGAGCATGTTCGAGTGGTGCGGCGGGCTGCCCGCCCTCACCCGCATGACGCGCCTCTTCTATGAGAAGCACGTGCCCCAGGACCCGATGCTCGCCCCGCTGTTCGCGAACATGTCCGCCGATCACCCCCAGCGCGTCGCGAAGTGGCTCGGCGAGGTCTTCGGCGGACCGCCCTGCTACAGCGAGGAGTACGGCGGCTACCCACGCATGCTCTCCCAGCACCTCGGCAAGTGCCTGACCGAGGAGTGGCGCGAGCGCTGGGTCGAGCTTCTGCTTCGCTCCGCGGATGAATCCGGGCTGCCCAACGACCCCGAGTTCCGCTCGGCCTTTGAGGCCTACATTGCCTGGGGCTCGCGCCTCGCCGTTGAAAACTCCCAGACCGACGCGAACCCCCCGCAGCAGATGCCGATGCCGAGTTGGGACTGGACCACCGCGGCCGGTCCTCCCGGATCCAGAATCTCAGCTCTCGCTCCCCACCGTGAAGAACCCGAGGAGCCCGTGGCCCTCCCGGCTGCGGACGAGCCCATTCTCTATGAGAAGCACATCCGCCAGCTTTTCCGCGAGCGCGACCGCCGCTCGATGAGCTTCGCGTTCGACCTCTGGTCCCACGACGATGTGCAAGCGCACGCGCAGGACATCTTGACGCGCGTCCGCAACGGCACGATGCCATGCGACGGCGCGTGGCCCGAAGACTGGGTGGAGACGCTCGCGCGCTGGGTCGAG
>CAVREV010000006.1:0-173681 GCA_963720215.1 uncultured Solirubrobacteraceae bacterium | reverse complement strand
ACGGCTGCCCGGCGTGACTGCGACGCGATGAAGACCGGGGTCCTGAGCGCCGGCCAGGGCGTTGCTGTTTCAAATCCCCCTCGGTTGCATTCTCGCGCCGCGGCGAATGCCGTCGCGCAAATGCGAGCGCGTCGCGGTTCGCCGCCTGCGCTGGCGGCGAGGTAGCGGTCGCTGATAACCGCTGCATCGAACGGCAGTGGTCTTTGCAGATCCTTGATGAAGTCCCACTCGTCGGACTCACATCGCAGATAGAAGCGCCCGCGTGACATACCGAGCCAGAATAGGCGGAGTTTCGGACGCGACAGTCAAGCATCGAGTTCGGCGTCGATCGGACCGGCGTGTACGCTCGCTGGCATGCCCATCTTCGCGATCAACCTTCCACCCGGTTGCTGAACGTTGGAGCCCGAGGAGGCGGTCAACCAGGCGCTCGACGTGCTGGCCGGCGGCCTCGTGCTGCACGAGGCGCACGCGCATGACAGTCACATCGCGCTGAGCGTCTCCGGCCTTGCCGAGCAAACCGTGATCGACGCGCTCGGTCTCTACCTGGTCGGCCTGTTGGCCGGGATCGTGCGCACGAATCTGAAATTGTCCGCAGCCCTTCTCGACCGTACGCCCGAGGGGCGCGCACAGCTCGGGGCCGACGTGGAGGCGCGGCTCACACCGGCGGCCGGCGCGTCGACGCGGGCGCGCGAGCATTTCGTCGCCGACGTGCGTGATCCGTGGATCGCCGAGGGGATCGGGCACGCGATCCTTGCGGTGCGAAACCGTGCCGAGACGCTCTGCCTCAGTGGCGCGGTCGCGGCGATCACCGTGCCGCACGGCAAACCGTCACAGCAAGGGCTGGACCTGTTTGCGATCTACGACGACGACGGGCTGCCGGCGATTGCGCTCGGGGAGGCAAAGGCAACGCGCGAGAACGGCAGCGCACGCCTGACCGAGGCGATCGCGTTCTTCCGCGCGGTCGAGGCGGGGGACCGCGACGTCGACATCCGCATGCAGGTCGTGCTGCTGAGAGAGGCGCTGGACGAGTCGCTCCAGCTAGGGCTATCGGGAAGCTTCTGGCACCAACGTGCCTGCTACCTGCCGCTGATCGCCCACGGCGACGACGTCGACATGAGCGCGCCGCGCCCGGCGCTGCTCGCGATCGCGCGCCCGGCAACCCAAAAGCGAGTCATCCACTGCCGGCCGGCGGACTACGCACAGTTCTTCGAGGCCGTGGCGACAGCTATGCGTCAGGCAGTCCCGACGATCAACCCTTAGAGGATGTTCAATCGCGGCATCACCCAACTGCTTGCGCAGCTGCCCGAGTTCGAGGGGCTCGACGGCGACGGCGTGAAGCGCCTGCTGACGAGCGCGTACCTCGAAGGTCTCGACCTCGCGACGCTCGCCGGTGAGGACCGGCGCCAGCCGCTCGCCGCGCAGCTGCGCCGGCTCGTGACGGCGTTGGAGGTGCACGCGATCCTCGTGCCCGGTGTCGAGGAGCAGGCGCGGCGCGCATGCGCATTCGTCGCGGCCGAGAGCCTGAATCTGCTCAGCGACCTCGGTGACCCGGTTGCAGACACCGGGGCCGATGAGCAGTTCTTCGCCGCGTTCGGGTCGCGCGAGCGTTACCGCCGGATCGAGGCGGCCCTGCTCTACCGAATCGCCGCGTTCGACGCGAACGCCGCGATCGCGGCTCGCAACGTCATAGAGCTCCCCACCAGCCACGACTTCGAGACCGAGCAGGAAGGTGTGGCCTGCGAATGGGCGCTGCGAGAGATCATCGCGTTCATCCGGCTCTTGCCGGCACCCACTGCGGATGCGGAGCCACCCGCGGTGCCCGACCTCGACGCACCCGAGCAGCTCGTCTCCAAGATTCCGCACGGCACTGTGGCAGCGGATCGGCGAGATTTGCCGCGACCACTTGCGCTGGCTGCGCCTCGAAGACGACGCACCCGACAGCGGCGCCGTGGAGCAGCTCGGCGGCCTCGGCCAGCTGCTCGAAGATCCAAGCGGTACAGCCTACGCCGACATCGCGCACCTCGCCCGGCTCCTGCGCTTCGCATGCCAGGGAACGACGGCCCGTGCACTGCGAGGTGTGCCACCGCCGGAGGACCCGTCCGTGTTCCTCGCCTACCAGCAGCGACGCTGCCGGCAAAAGCCGCTGCTGTGGCCGTCCGCCGAGCACTACCGTCGCGTGTGCCTTCCTGGTCCCTCTTCGCATGCCGCAGTGTCCATGCCTACAGGATCAGGGAAGAGCGGCGTTGCCGAGCTCGCCGTCGCACAGGCGCTCGCGCGCGGCTGGGTCGTCTACCTCGCGCCCACTCGCGCACTGGTGCGCCAGGTGCGCCGCGACCTGCGAACGGCGTTTGGCTCCGACGTTGAGCTCCGCGAGTTCCTCGGCGGCGCCGAGTTCACGGCGTTGGCCGACGACTCGCTCGAGGGCGACCCCGGCCGTGCCGTGCTGGTGATGACTCCCGAGAAGTGCTCGCTGGCGCTGCGCCAATCCCCCGAGGCGTTCGCCCGCCTCGCTCTCTGCGTCTTCGACGAGTGCCATCTGATCGGAGAGCCTGGCAATCGCGGTGTTCTGGCCGAGCTGGTGCTGGCGCAGATCCTGCACCTCGCTCCCGCCGCCACCGTGCTGATGCAGTCCGCACTCCTCGAGAACCCCGAGGAGCTAGCGACATGGCTGCGCCAGGCCACCGGCCGCCCATGCGAGCCGATCCGCGAGCCCTGGCGGCCCACTCGCACGCTGCGTGCCGTGGCCGGCTTTGATGGGCCCGGCCTGAAGCGTGCACAGGAGCTTGCCTCCCGGGAGCTGGCCGCTCTGCCGCGCCGCGTCCACTTGCCGTTCAACGCCCCGCTGAACCTGCTTGTAAACCTGCAAGGCGCCTGGGCCCAGGACGATCCTGCCGACTACGCGCTTGCGCGCACCTTGCTCACGGCGCCGCTGACCGTGTCGCGCACCGACGACGGCTTCGACGTAAGCCCCGACGGCTACGTCAACAACGCGACCGGCGCGGTTGCCCAGGGCCTCGCCGACGCCGGTTACCGGGTACTCGCGTTCATCCCCTCCAACAAGCACTACAGCTTCTCGGTGGCGGCGAAGCTGCGCGGCTTCAACAACGAAGGCGACCCCGATGACCAACTCGAGCACCTACTCGATCTCGCCGACTTCGAGCTGGGGACGCCGAGCCTGCTGCGCGAGCTGCTCGCCAAGGGGATCGCCGTGCACACCAGTGCGATGCTCCCTGAGGAGCGCCGCGCCAGCGAGCGCGCCTACGAGCGTGGCATCGCACGCGTCGTCTTCGCCACGGGGACGCTCGCGCAGGGCTTGAACCTCCCGGCAACCGCGGTCGTCATCGGCGGCATCAACATCGGTTATGACCCCAACCTCAGCGCCGCACAACGCGAGGCGCGCCAGCAGGCGCAGTTGCTGAACGCCGTCGGGCGGGCCGGACGGCCCTACGTCGCCGCGCGGTCCCTGGCGATCGTCCTACCCAACCAGGCCTGGACGCTGGGAACCGAGGACCCTGCACAGGTGGTTCGTGCGAAGGCCGCACCGTTCCTCGCCCAGGAGGACGCGTCGTTCGCGCTCCGCAGCCAGCTCGAGCCGCTGGTCGCCGAGGCCCTCCAGCGCGATCTCACGGTCGACGACATGGGCGTCGAGGGGCTCACCGCGTTCGCGTTCCTACCGCTCCGCTCCGACATAGAGGAGGCCGTCGGGATTCTCGGGCGCACCTACGCAGTCGCACGGCGCCCGGACGTCGCCGAGGAGCAGGTGCGCACCGTCGCCGCTTCCATGGTCCGACTCGGCGAGCAGGTGCTGCGCGAGCAGCAGGCGCCCGACTGGCTAGTCGAGGCCGCCTACGAGTCGGGCCTCTCGCTACGCCAGATCGTCGCGTTGTGGGCCCAGGTCAGGCGTCTAGAGCAACGGGAGTTCCCGGACACGATCATCCGCTGGGCTGAGGTGCTCGTCAATGTCCTGCAACGCATGCCCTACCCGAACGTGGCCGAGATGCTGCGCCTGGAGGATCTCGATGGCACGCTGATGCGAGACCTCGCCGACGCAAACGCCACGACGCGCCACCACGCCACCTGGGGGGTCTTCAACAAGGTCGTCGAGGGATGGCTGGAAGGCGTGTCGCTGACCGAGCTCGCCGCCGTCGCAGTACGTGGCGACGCGTCCGGCAAGAACGGCCGGGGCAGCGGCAACCCGCTACCGAAGATCATCGGACTCACTGAGCAGATTCTCGTCTTTGGGATGACCCGGATCGCCGGGGGCCTCGCCGTGCTCGTGACCTCCGCCGTCGCGCGCGAGACCGACCTCGGCTGGCAGCTGTCTCCGCGCGTAGCCCGCGCCCTTGAGCAGCTTTCAATGGGCTTGCGCGCTGGCGCCGGCGACGCCGGCAGTCTCCTGTGGTGGCGATTCGGTGGACTTCGTTACCGTCGCCTGGCGCACCTCGCCGCCCGGGTCCTTCCCCCGCCCGAGAACGTACTCGCAACCGACGAGAGCGCACGGCAGTGGGCCCGAGGCGCACGCGAGACGCTCCTCGACCCCGAATTCCTGCTGGACACCGAGCGGGTCACGCTCTCCGACGATGAGCGCAAGGCGCTCTTGGCGATGGCGCTCCTGAGCGATACCTAACGCACCGCAAGCTCGCCAAGGCCCGACTTGATCGTTCCGTGCATCAACCAGGCGAGACTCCGGGTCGGAGGAGCGGGCCACCTGGATCTGCCGGGTATGGACAGCGGCGCCCGCATCGAGCGCCACGTTCTCGCCCTTCCGTTGAGCCGCGAACTCGACCGTCTCATGGCCCTGCACTCGGCGCTGGCCGTGTCCCGGCTCGCTTTCGGCCAAGCCCGCCAGGACGACGTCGTCGCTCACCTGTTGTTGCGCTTGGGCAAGGAGGAAGCCGCGCATCTGGCGACAGAGCTAACAATCGACCTATCGCCTCCCTCCCTCGAATCATCCTCAGGAGCGGACGCCCGCTCCGGTTAGCCTTGCCAGCGCATCGCTTGGCCCGGTGCCCGCCGCGCGGCGTTCCGCTCATCCTCTGAGATTCGGGCGCGCGAGACCCACGAATGAGTCTCCTTTATTTGCCTGAACGCGGTCCGAACCGAGAATTGGCGGTGCGCGCGGCGCCTTATCTGTCCTCGAACCCGCTCTGCTCGAACTTCAGCGTCGCGGCGTTCTCGGAGACCGTTCGGACCTTGGCGTCGTCAAACCCAGTGGGGGCCGTCGCCTCGACCTCGATCGTGACATTGAGGGTCACACCGGGTGTCGCGCCGAGCGGGCCGAGGATCTCGTCGGCAAGCTTCTTGAAGTCCGACGCATAGCGGTCGGCCTGCAGGCGCTTGCTGCCGAAGAACCGCGTCCTGCCCGGCGGCTCGAGGCCGCCGTCAGACTCCGGGCCGGAGCCAGGGTCCGCGCCGGAGGCGGGATCCGCATCGGCTCCTGAACCGACGGGTGCCTCGGCCGCCGGCGCCTCGCTCGCACGCTGCGCCGTCGCGCGCTCGGGTCGAACGATCAGCGTCGCGTCGGTCACAGCGACCGTTACGTCGTCCGTCGGCAGGACGAGAGCGCGGTACTTTCCGGTCGTCTCGTCGTAGCCGTCGGCGAGCGCGAAGCCCTCTTGCTCCCACAGCAGTTGGGGTCCGGTGAGGCCCGCATCGAGCACCGCCCGGTCACGCAACCGAGGCATGTACGGGTACTCGGCGTACAGCCGCCAGAGAGCACCCACGGTCACGTCCCCGTTTGCCCACAGCTTGGTGGCGGTGGTGTCGAGCTGATGACGGATCGCCGGAGCGGCGTGCTGGATAGTGAGCGCGCCATCGTTGCCGAGGCGACGGCTGACGCGCTCGGCCAGCGACGTCGCCTGGCCCTCGACCTTCGTCGCTTGCAACTCGATGGGCTGCCCTGTTGGGACGAGTGCCCACTGGTAGGCGCCGAGCAGTCGTGCATCGGTCGTCTCGCTGGCCTTCTCCCGGCGCTCGGTCGCCTGGTTGCGTTGGCTCGTGGTGAGGTCCAGGTCATCCCCTTTGGCGAGGATGTCCGACCAGCCGAGGTAGTCGCGCACCGAGCGTTCGAGCTCCTCGACACGGTCGCTGTCGCCGGCTAGGTAGACGAGCATGTTGCGATAGGTCCGGTTCGCGGCGCCACGATGCTCGGTCGCGCTCTTGGCGAACGCGATTGCCTCGGAGTCCCCACCGCCACGCTTGTGTTTGTCCCGGGGGTGCAGGATGACTAGGCGTGCCTCGTCCGTGTCTGGGATATCAGCCCCGTCCTCAGGGCAGACGTGGACTCCGGCGAACGACCCGCGGGTTTTCGCCTGGCCTTCAAGGCGATGGGCAATCTCCTTGTAGACCTCTTGGACGGGCAGGCGGTCGGCCTGGTCCTTAGCGCGCCGCGAGATGTTCGCCTGCAGGTCGTACCAGTATCTGCCGCCTGCGCTGTAGAAGTAGGTCGCACGGTCAGCCAGCGCGGCGAGTGCGGAGTGGAAGTTGCCCGGCACATCCCCGGGTGTCGCGGTCCCGAGGAACACGCGCTGGGCTTCGAGGCCCTTGTGTGCCGAGCCGATCGTGGGTGCGGCACCGAAAAACACGGTGCGCGCGAGGCGTTGGGTCAGCGAGCGCTGTCCGAACAGTGGCTTGCCCGCGTCGATCTTTGCTGGCTCCGAGTTGGGGCCGTCGACGTCGGCGTCGATCACGGCCTTCCAGGAGTCCTGCAGGTACTGCGTCAGCTCGGCGTTGACTGAGGCGGTGCCGATCGGAATCGACGCTGGCATGATCAGCGGGGACTGGTCCTCGCCGACCCACAGCGCGTGGATGACGGTGTTCATCAGGCGCAGGACGCCGCGAGTGCGCTGGAAGCGCTCGAGGCTCGACCAGTCCTCGTACAGCCGGTCGAACAGCTCGGGGTGAATCGGGAAGGTCTGCTTGATGCGGTCCTCGTAGCTGCCGTCGCGCGCCTCCCGTGGAAACTCATCGGCGTAGCGGTGGTACATCTCGACGAACCCGCGAGCGGTCGCGCTGATGGATGCGAGCGCGGCCGCGTCGGGCGCAACGAATAGCCGCTGGCGGACTATGTGGTAGGCCTCGTTCGGGGACGCGGGCCGCCACTGATCGGCGACGCGCCGCACGACGTTCTGCAGGCGCCTGAGCGCCTCGAGGCCATGCGCGCCGCCGACCTCCTCGGCGTTGCCGGCCACCGGTTGGGCGTCATCGCCGCTCTCCGACGCGGGGATCGCGATGGCAAGCAGCACGCCCGAAGTGCCCTTAACGGCCTCGGTCAGAGACTGGGCGAAGGTGAACTGGTCCTCGAACGTTCCGCCCGCGAGGTCGTCTCGGCCGACGAGGCTTCGCGCGTATGCAACCCACTCGTCGATGAGGATCAGCGCTGGGGCATACGTGCTGAGCAGCTCGTGTAGAGCCTGTCCGGGCGGGGTGCGGTCGGCGTCCGCGGTCGCGACCATCGCGAATGCGTCCTTCCCGCCGAGCTGCCAGGCAAGCTCGCCCCAGATCGTGTTGACCTGCGTTCCGTCGGGCTTGACCGAGCCCGACGGCGAGATGTGGTTACCAACGAGCGCCACGCGCCGTACGCTCCCGGACAGCTCACCGAAGTGCGTCTCGGAGAGCATGTCCTGGACGTCTTGCGGGTAGTCGCCGAGCGGTGTGCCCGACGCCAGGTGCCATAGCGCGAGCATCGAGTGCGTCTTGCCCCCGCCGAAGTTCGTCTGCAGGTTGATGACCGGCGAGGCGTTTTTGTCGCCGGCCAGGCGCCCGACCGCGCGGCCAATGAGGTCGCGGAGGCCTTCGGTGAGGTATGTGCGTGCAAAGAACTGGACAGGCTCGGCATAGTCCTTCCCCGCATCTTCGGTCGCGGCGACCTTATAGAGGTCGGCAGCGAACTCGGCGGCCTGGAAGTTGCCAGTCGCGACGTCATCGTGGGGCTTCAAGACTTCCCGCCACGGACGGAGCCCTGCGGACTCAGGCGTTACGGTCGCCGACTTCAGCACCTTCCGATCGTCCTTGTCGGCGGTGATGCGGCGCAGCCCCAGTCGTATCGCCTTCACCTCATCAGCGACTGACGGCGCTCCGATCGAGGCAAGCAGACGCTCCGCGGTGTCCAGACAGCGATAAGCGTCATCGTCGCTGAAGGACTTGTTGTGCGCCCAGTCGTTCCGGGCCTCGCGCAGCTCCTTCGAGTACCCCTGCCCCACTCGGCCAATGGCGTCGTCGAACGGATACCAGCCCTCCTTGATGCTGTTGGGGATGTTCTCGGTGAGCATCCGCAGCTGCACCTGCGGATCGAGCTCGTGGTAATCCTTGCCGGCCGCCCCCTTCTTCTTGTCCTTCAGCGCGACAAGCGATGTCCACGAGCTTCCCTCCTTGAGCGCTGGTGCGACCGCGTGCGCGATGAAGGCGTCGAGCGGCGGTGCGAGCAACTCGAACATCGCTCCGACCCGGTCACGGTTAGAGATCGCCATCGCTCAGTCCTCCTCGAATGCGAATGCGGCCTGCTCGCCCGCGCCGTCCTGCGTCATGCGCGCAGCTTGGACTATCTCTGGCCAGGCTGTCGCGACGGTGTTGAACGAAAGAGCGTCTTGCGTCCAGCTGTTCTTCTCGGCAATCGAGAACAGCAGGAAAGCGAGCTCCTTGACGAGCTCGAAGTCGATCGCGCCGTCAGGACGCTCCTGCGCCCTCGCGAGGAACGCTCCAGCGGCTTGCAGGCCGTCGCGGTCCAGAATCGCGATGAGATGGTGTAGCGCCTCCCAGATGCCGACCCGGTCGTCATCGAGAACGTCGTAGTCATCAGGAAGGACAGCCGGAGACAGCAGAGTGACCTTGCCCGCCGCACTGGCAAGGATGCCGTCCCGAACCAGCGTCTCGACCGCCGTATTGCGGGCGCGCGCGAGGTCGTCCGCGACTCCGAACGTGCCCGTCTCGTAGCCGTGTTGCCGGTACCAAGCGATGGCGAATCGGGTCGCGGAGTCAAAGTCGCCCTCCTGCTCGTTGAGAACCTCGTCGAGGATCTCGTTGATCCGCGCAAGCGCTGAACGGACGGTCATTGTGGCGCCGTCGCTCTCGATGACCTTCGCGTATTGCGAGAACACCGCCATCCCGGGCCCGATCGCGGCCTGAGGCAGGTCCACCGGCGCGATTGTGCCTTGCTGGAGACTACGTAGAGCTTCGGGTAGCTGATCGTGCAGCGCCGCGATGAAACCGCGCCGATCGGCCGTCGGAGCGTCGTCTCGCCGCGGGCGCAGAGCGAGCACAATCGAGGAAGCAAGTGCATTGGAGCCAACGTCCCTCATCCGGCCGGGCCGCTCACTACGCATTGGCCATGTCGCCGTGATCGCCCAACCAGCGTGGATCATCCCGTCGAGGAGGGTCTCCCAGCCAGTAGATGCGGTGCCGTCCTCGCTGGAATCGGCTTGCTTGAACGCGTAGTAGACGGTTATCGGATAATCAGCGAGGGCAGTCTCGCGGGCGCGCGTAAAAACTCGGCGAAACCCATCCTCGAAGAAGGCCTTCGCCCCGTTGTTGCCGCCGTGCCGATACGGGTTAGCAACCAGCTCCTCAGCCTTCGGCACGAGCACCGTGCTTAGAAGTTCCGGGTAAACACTCCGAAGAGCGCGTCGCAGCCACACGTAGAAGAAATCCGACAGATCCGAGTAGCCGATGTTGTCGTAGTACGGGGGGTCCGTGCTGACAAGCCCCACGAGAGGCACAGCCGATGCATCAGCCTGCACCGCCGAACTACGCCCAGGTTCGCTGACCACTGGAAGGGCAGTCGAAATCGCCCTGCAAACGATCGCAAACGAGCCCGAAAGCTCGGGCAGCGGGTTCCCTTCGCCAAAGTCCCAGGCCATTGACAGTGTCTGGCGCCCAAACACGTGCACAATCAGCTCGTTCTTCGGATGGCTCGACCAAACTCCAAGCGACGACTGGTAGCCCGTTGTGCGACTAACCGCGAGCCCGAGATACGTAGCCACGGCGTCCGCGTAGGCCTCGGCATCAGCGCCGCCCGACTCGAGCCTGTCCCCACGGGATTCACCACGCGCCAGGGCATCGCGGAGCACGCGCTCGCGCGCCTCAACGACAAGGCCGCTAAACGTTGTCAACGCGACCAGTTGGCGGTTCGTGAAGATGTCCGCCCACCGGGTCATCCCGTAGTTCTGGACGCGGAACCCAAGAGCCTCGTCCGGAAGGCCCACGTCTGGCGCGCTCTCGGGACGGTCGATCTCCGCGGCGCTCCGGTGACGGTCGTCAGGCGGTAGGTAGAGGCGCTGTCTGTTGCCCTCAGCTACGACCGCCATAAGTTTCGCCCCGAGTCGGCCACCTCGACCCTCGGCGCGAACGTACTCCAGCGCAACGGCCGAACCGCAGGCAACACACGTCGCGCCATTTCGACCGACTGTCCCGCCACCGGCCGCCTCCGGCGCACCCGCGGACCCATGCCCGATCTCGAAATCAACGCTCTTGCCACTAGGTTGCTCTGGCGCCGCGACGATGACAGGCCGGATCCAAGACTCCTTGCCCTTCTTCTTGCCGAGCCACCACGAGCGCACGAGCGGCATCTCTATCCCACACTCCGGATTCGGGCACGTGACCGTGCGCGCCCAGATCCACGCGATCACTGGTGCCATCGACCCGTCGTCGAGCTGAGCGTTCGGGTAGTACTGGCCGATGCGGTGTTCGACCTCTCCGCAGATCCAGTCGCCGTATGCCTCGACGTCGGCGGCGAGCGCACTAGTTCCCTCCCACTCGCCGATCCGGCTCTCAGCGAGGCTGGGAAACGCCGGTGGCCGTCCCGCGAACTTCGGAGGGATCTCTATGAGCGCCTTGTTGATGAGCACAGCGACCGGGTTGAGGTCAGATGCGTGCACCTCCAAGCCCAGGCGCTGGGCCTCGAGGGGGATCGTGCCGCCTCCCGCGAAAGGATCAAGAATCGGCGGCGGGTTGCCCCCGGTCGACTTGAGAATCTCGGCGTACGCTTCGCCAAGCAGGGCTTGATCCTGTGTGTTGTCCCACACGACGAGGCGCTCGATAATCCCGTGGAGCCGCTCGCGCTCGGCCCGTTGCGCCGCCTCGCTAGGAAAGTGCTCGGGATCCGACGAAGGGTCGTCCACCAGTTGGGCGAATAGCACGGCTCTGGCAGCGGCGAGCGGACGTCGCGCCCACCAAAGATGCAGCGTCGACGGGTGGCCGTGGCGAATTGACTTCTCGCGCGCGGATTCCTTGTTGATCTTCTCGAGAGGAAGCGCTACCTCGATCAACTTTCGCTTCACTACCCCCACCGTCTGGTTCCGTCGGTCGGTCGTCATCGGCTCAGAACGGCTCTCGGCCTTGCGCCCAGGTCGTCTCCCACTTGCCGCGGTGTCCCGTCGCGTCGAAGTCCCCGGCGTCGAAGCCAGCAAACGGGTTCTCGAGGTAGCGGACCGTGTCGTGCTCCGGACCACGCGGGTCCACCCGCACAAGCGCCAGCCTATAGCGCGGTGCGCTGTTGAGCGCCGTGAGCACCTCGTTGTGCGTGACGAAGAAGTCGTCAGCGCCAGCGATCCGAGCCTTCACCTCGATGCGGACTGGATCGTCGCCGTCACGTTGGGAGAGGACGTCGAAGCCGGGGTTGTTGAAGGCCTGCTCGACAGGGGTGCGACCAAGCGCATGCTCGGCCGCGAGCACGAGCTCGACGCCGCGGCGCTCGACCTCCTTCGTCTCGACGGCGTGCATCGGCGCGCTGGCTGGCACCTCGCCCTGCACAGCCGACAGCGGTAACACGAGCGCTGCGGTGACGACCCGGGGCGGCCGGGCCTGCATCTCCAGCTGGCGGTCGAGCAGCGCAAGGCGCGCGGTGCGCCGGCCTTCAAGGTCGGCCGCCTTGAGCATGAGGCTCGTGTGACTCTCGCGGGGCTTTTTGCCGGCCTGCTCCTGCTCCTGGGCGACCATCGATTCGAGCACGAGTCGGTTGCTCTCCTGGTCCAGCCGCTGCCCGACTTGGTCGCGCACGCGCTGGAGCTCGGCCTCGCGGCGCAGCTTCACCTCACTCAGAAACAGCGGGAGCTGGTTGGCGATCATCCAGCTCGCCGCCCTCTCCTCAGCCTCCGCCAGCCAGGGAAGCCCTCGGGCGGCGACTACCTCGTCTGACGGCGGCGCGGCAACGCAGTCGAGGTAAGGCGCCGGCCCAGCTCCTTCCACGGTGCCGTGCTCATCGATGTACGCGTAACCGAAGCGGCGCGCGACCGACGTCTCTGTCGCGTCGACGATCTCCTGGATGACCCCGACTAGCAGGCGTGGCTCGTGAACGGCGGGCGAGACGAGCACCGTCCCGCGATCCAGGGACCGATGCCAGCGCTCGAGCGCCTCGTCGGTGACGGCGTCGTGAAGCGGGTGACCAGGCGCGAGCAACTCGGCGCGAGCGCCCGCGTCGTCGAGCACTTGCTCGATGTCGAACGTGACGCGGTCATAGCGGGTGGCGATCGGGCCGCGGCCCGCTGTGCGCACCTGCGCTGGGACGTGCGTGATCTCGAAGCGGCCGCGCTCGCGCCGCCGGATCTTGCCGCCCAGCCGTGTAAAGGCCGCGCGGAACGCGCCCTCGATGTAGTGCGGTTGTAGGCGCCGCGCCCTCGCCTCGTCCATGAGTGCACGCAACTCGGCGATGTCCGCGCGCTGCAGCGTATCTGTGGTGAGGGCGCGCTCGGCCAACAGCTCCTCGATCCCGCGAGAGACGCTGGCATCGATGACCTTCTCCATGTTGGCCCGCGTCTCGGGCAGCTCGCCGTAGCGGATCGCGTCGATCAGCAGCGTGCGCAGCGGTGTCTCGCTGAACGCCGTGCCGAGCACATCAAACACCTTGCCACCGTAGGCCTTGCGCTGCTCCTCGATCTTCGCCAGAAGGCGAACGAAGACCGCGCCCTCACGGGTGTTGTCGGCGACGAGGTTCCAGAGGCGGCAGACCTCCCGCTGACCGATGCGGTGGATGCGGCCGAACCGCTGCTCGATGCGGTTCGGGTTCCACGGCAGGTCGTAGTTCACCATGAGGTGGGCCGCCTGCAGGTTGAGGCCCTCGCCGGCTGCGTCTGTGGCAAGAAGGACCTGGCAGTTGGGGTTGTGCGTGAACTCCTCTGTGATCTGGCGTCGGTCGGTTCGCCTGACGCCGCCGTGGATCGCTTTGACCGCCTCAGGCCGGCCGAGCAGCGAGCCGATCCGGCGTGAGAGGTACTCGAGCGTGTCGCGATGCTCCGTAAACACGATGAGTTTGCGCCGCTCGTCACTTCCTGCGGATGTCGCGAGGGTGTTGTCCTCCAGGATGGTCCGCAGCTCTGACCACTTGCGGTCGGTTTCCGACGCCCGGACCGTCGCGGCCGCGGTGATGAGGTCCTGAAGTTCGAGCAGCTCCGCGTCGAGCTCCTCGACGGTACGCGCGGCGGTCGCGGCGTCGACGAGCTCGTCCTCGACGTGCTCTAGCTCCTCCGCCGAGAACTCTTCGTCGTCGAACTCGTCTTCGTCGCCGATAGCCTCCGCGGCGCTTGGCTCTGTCACCATGCCGCCCGCGAGGACCTCCTGCTTGCGGCGTTCGAGGCGATCGGACCTTCGCTCGAGTGAGCGATAGATCGCCTCGGGGCTCGATGCGAGCCTCCGCTGCAGGACGGTGAGCGCGAAACCGACCGTATTGCGGCGTTTGCCATCGAGCTTGGCGGCACGGTTCATTCCCTCGCGCACGTAGGTCGTCACCTGCTCGTAGAGATCCTGCTCGAGCTCGGTGAGCTCGTAAGGGACCGTTTCGGCGATTCGCTCGGGAAACAGCGGCTTGCCCTCGAACGTGAGCAGATCCTCCTTGACCATGCGGCGCATCACGCCCGACGTGTCGTCGTTGTAGATCTTCGCCTGGTATTTGCCCTCGAAGCGGTCGCGGTCCAGCAGCGTTAGGAAGAGCTGGAAGTCCTCCTCCTTGCCGCTATGTGGTGTGGCGGTCATCAGAAGGAGATGGCGAGTTATGTCGCCGAGCAACTCGCCCAGCTGAAAGCGCTTGGTCTTCTCGAGCTTTCCGGCGAAGTAGTGGGCACCCATACGGTGCGCCTCGTCGACGACCACCAAATCCCACTCGGACTTGGCTAGCTCGGCGAGCAGGTCTTCATTGCGGGCGAGCTGATCCATGCGGGCGATCAGCAGCGGGTGCTGCTCGAAGGTCGACGCACCGAACACAGTTTCGCTGAACTGCGGGGTGAGAATCTCGAAGGCAAGCCCGAACTTCAGGTAGAGCTCGTCCTGCCACTGGTCGACCAGACCGCCGGGTACGACGATGAGGCAGCGCTTGACGTCCTCGCGAAGGAGGAGCTCCTTGATGTAAAGCCCGGCCATGATCGTCTTGCCGGCGCCTGGGTCGTCGGCGAGCAGGAAGCGCAGCGGTTTACGGGGCAGTAGCTCGCCGTAGACCGCGCGCAGCTGGTGGGGCAGCGGCCGGATGTCTGACGTCGTAACCGCCAGCATCGGGTCGAACAGCCCCGCGAGCTTGATCCGCTGGCACTCGGCTACCAGCTTGAAGTCGGCGGCGACAGCGTCGAGGGGACGCGCCTCGAGTTGGGCGATCGCGAGGTTCTCCTCGGCGTCACGGCCGAGGACCCGCTGGCCGAGCTCGCCCTCGGCGGTCTTGTAGGTGAGCTCGATGGCGTCATCCCCGTGCGGCTGCACGGCGATGACCGAGACGTTCTGCCCGGGAATCACGCCTGAAAGGCGAAGGCCGGGCTGCGAGATCCTCAAGTTTCGACACGGTTCCTCAGCGGACGACCGTACCGCGTTCGGTCTGAGAGGCTCACGCCACCCCGTGCGTGCGCGCAAGCGCTCAACACGACGATCAGCGCTCCGAGGATCACGAGCATGCGACGTCAGCGGCGACCGTGGTCGCTCGGCTCGGTCATCAATCGGCGGCCCTGCCAAGCACCTCGCGAGTCCGGCGACGCTGCGCGAGCTCATCCAGCTTGAGACCGCGGCACGCGGGACTGGGCGATGAAACCGTGGTTTCCCGCTGGTTCGACCTCCTCGATCCCCGGGGACTCGGTCGACGCCATCCAATTCCGTACGGCGATCGTGGCCTCCACATCGCCACGGTTGTAAGCGAGCAGCCACTCCTGCGCGGTCTTGTCGCCACGGGTTGCGAGTTCGTGCTTGATCATTGATTCCCCGCCGCCGGCATCATCAACCTCCCACCGAAAACCGGCCAGCGGCGCGGTCGTCTTGAGGCTGCTTGAGCCACCGGTGATCAGCTGGGAATCCCACTCTCGCAACATGTCGACCCACTCCCCGGAGCTGATGAAGGCGTCGATCTCCTTCGCGACGGGCTCCTCCGCTATCCCGAGCCGTCGCAGGTAGGTGTTCTCGGCACCGGCGTTGTAGCAGTACGCCGCAAACGTCATTCCGGCGTCGTGGCATCCCTGACGGATCTCCATCAGCCATCGCCAGAACCGGAGCGAGTTCTCCGTCTCGACATCCGGCGTCAGCGGATCCCACGTCACAAACGCCCGGTACCCGGTCTTCGCGATGCCCGTGTTGGAGCGGTCGCTGACGTAGCTGCCCCACATGTAACAGCCAAGCTCGGTGTTCTCCATGTCGACGTCGACCTCGACATCGGCACGGAGGACGATCACCTCACATACACTGCGCCTCCGATACACCGGCGCAGGGCCGAGCGCGGCGCGCGCAAGATCGATGTGCGTAGGCAGCACGCTCAGGCCAACGTCGGAGTACGACGCGGTGCGTGCACAGAGAGCCTGTACATCATCGGACGTCGCGATGCCCTCGGAAGCGAGCAGAGCGAGAGCCTTTCCGCTCACGAGATCAGCAAGTTCAGCATCAGGGGCAGCCGCCATCAGCGCAGTGACGTCGACCCCACCGGCTACGAGTCGAGCGGTGCGCGGATCGAGTTCTGCCAACTCGGCGCGGTTCGTCACATCGTGATCACGATGAATCTTCCATTGCGACCAGCCGATGCGAGGAAGCAGCGAGACATCGCCCGGCGGCTTCTCCAGCTGCGGCCTGCAGTAGTCCCACCACGGGCAGGAGCCGCATTCGGAGATCTTGACCGGCACCGTCAACAGGTCAATCGACGGGTCGCGCTTGTGCTGCTCTGCCACAGCGACGACGTCGAGCCGGAAGGCGAACTCGAAGTCGTAGCGATCCATGGTGGAACGCACCTTCGTATTTCCCGTGGAGGATGGCGTTTGCCAGATGGGCGCGTCGAGGTCGTACCAGACCACGCGTTGCTCGGTGCCGATGATCCCGGCCCAGCGTCCATCGGTCGCCTGCATGCCAATGGACTCGAGCATGCGCTGGTAGTGCGCGAGCTGCAGCAGGTCCTCTTCCCTCTTCCTCGCCGCATACTCTTCATCGAGGATCGCGGCGTCGCGACCCATTGCATCGAGGGCGGAGCAGAGCCCGGGCAGCGTAGATCTCCTGCCGCTCGCGGGCTCCAGGTTCCGGTGCCACTTGACGTCGACGGGCCAATACCCGCCGCCGGAAGCAGCGATCAGGAGGTCAGGCCTGCCGACACGCCGGCCTGCCAGGTCCGCGGGAAGCCGCGCGCCGAGGATTGGCGAGGAGCCCTCGCTTATGGCCGCGTGCGTGGCCGCCTCAAGCGCATCCGAGCTCTCTGCATCGATGACGACCGCTCGCGGATGCAGGCTTAAGCACCGCAGCGGCGATCTCGGCCTCGAACGCGTTGCCATTCGCGAACAGCCGCCGCGTAAGGGGATCCGGCGGGAGCGGCTCTCCCGGCTCCAGCGTGTCGTTCTGGACGCGGACGGGGCACTGCTTCGCCACGTAGCCGCCTTGCAGCGGAACCTGGCTGACGTCGAAGCGCGGGGGCATCTTGTTGATTCTCGCGCAGACAAGGCGGATCGTTGGCGCGACTACGACCTCCGATTCAGGCAACTGTCGGCGGAGCGGGTCCACGCCAGAGCAGCCGAGCGGGCCTTATCGCGTCGCTCTGCTCTTCGGGGTTCACGCGGGCGTTCGGCCTGGTGCGCTCACGCAGTTCGGGGTAGCGCAGTGTGCTGAGCGATCATGTTGTTTCCAGGACGACGGGAGCGGTACGGACACGCGTGTGCGGACTGCACGGCCTCGTTTGAGCCACGGCGCCCGTAAGACGTGTGAGCGGCCTTCTTGATCCCGATAGCCTGGTTGAGCTGTGTCCCAGGAGATCGAACTTGTCTACGACCGGTTAGTTGCCGAGGAGAAGCTCAAGGCGGGGACGAAGTACGAGCGGCTCGCCGCTGTCGCGTTTCGCCAGCTCACCGGACAGGCAGCCGTCCATGACCTCCGTCTCGTTGGCGGCTCGGGTGTGGCGCATCAGATCGATGCCGTTGTTGGCGAGCGACGCAAGCGCGTACTGATAGAGGCCAAGGACTACGACACCAAGGTTGGCCTTGGAATCGTCCGCGACTTCTGGGGCGTGGTCGAGGACGTCCGTCCAAGCGAGGCATATATCGTCACGACCCAGGGCTTCACGAAGCCGGCGATCCAGTTTGCTCATGCGAAGGGAATCAAGTTGGCGGTACTCCGGCCGCCACGAGACGAAGACTGGGGCAATCTGGTGCGGCGCATCGGGCTGCAGATCACGTCCACAGGACAAACTGGTCCACCCACCGTCACGTGGCAACTACATCCTGACGACCACGACAAGATCGCCGGCGACGAAGCTCGGCAGGGCCTGACCGACACGGACGAGCTGCAGCTGAGCGACGAGCACGGCGAGCGGCGCCCGTTCCTACCCCTACTCGAGGCGCAGCTGCACGAGGATTACGGCAAGGTCCCGTTGGGCGGAGAGGCGACGATTGGGCGTCTCAATCGCATCGACGAGCCCACATGGCTGCATGCTCCCGGCATGCCCGCGCTGAGAGTGGAGGCTTGGAAGTGGGAGGTTCATGTCGCATCCAGCACGACGGAGAGGGTAATCGGCGACGCTGTCGGCGACCTGGCGGCTGAGCTCGTGCTCAAGTCGGTCGACGGCAGCATCCATAGGATGTTCACCGACAGAGAAATCGAGTTATGGACCTTCGACGGCAAGGCCGTCGTCCCACGGGTTGGCCCTTCGGGTTGACGCAATGATTGATCGGCTGATGTGGGTGCACGTTTCAGACTTCCATTTCACTAGCGGCGGCGACAGTTTCTCGCAGACGGTGGCCTGCGATGCGCTCCTCGAGGATGCCCCGGTGCGAGCCGCCTCAGGGCTGCCCTGGGCCTCATCCGACTACGCTCGCGCCGCCCGAACGCAGCGATTGATCGCCCGCGAATAGACGCTCCTCCGCTTTACACATTAAGCCCGGAAATAGGTCCGGGCGATGCACTTCACTAGGAGGACACATGCTCAACCCTGACCAAGCGACGACGCAGAGAGAAGACCGCACTCACGTTCGGCGAGTAGTGATCGAAGAGCGCCAGCGAAAGACGCTCGAGCACGTGCGGCTCTCGACGGGATATGCCGAGGACCTTGACCCGCACGCGCACGACCAGCCGACCTTCCGGCTGATCAACCAGCGCAAGGAGCTGGACCACCTGCCGGGCGCCGCAACGGTCGTGCCGGCGCTCGACGACTGGAAGTACTGGACGAAGATGAACGACTGGGACTCGCGCAACCGGCTGCTCGAGGACCTGACCGACAAGATGCGCCGCCGCGAGGCCTCGGAGGCCGAGATCCAGTTGCTCGTCGTGCTCTGCCGCCCGGCGTGGCAGGCAGTGGTGCTTAGCCTTCGTCGCTACGGCGGTCTCGACCTCGACCCAGGCGCCGCTGGCCTGCACCAGCGCGAGGAGGCGAGACGCGTTAATCGAACTTGACCGCTCAGAGCTCGACCAGGTGATCCAGAACGCGCTGATGGATGTACTGCGCGACTGCCCGCGCCCGTTCCCGCGTCGCTTCTTTCCGTGGCTGAAGAACGTCCTCGCGCATCGCGCTCTGGACCACGTCCACGGCGAGATCACCGAGCGCCGCCAGCACCTGCCATACGACCAGGGCATCCAGTACGTGCTCGATCAGCTGCTCACGGGCGACGGTCGTGGGGCGAGCTTCTTCGCCGCGCCGGCCTCACCGGCGCACGCCGCCTGGCTGAGCACCTTGGACCTCCCGAGGGTCTTCGAGCTCGCCCACGAGTACGCGACCTACGCCCGGACGCGCACCGCCTGCGAGCGCGCCGTCGAGCGGCTGCCTGACCGCCAGCGCCAGGTGATCCAGCAGCGCTATTTCGAGAGCATGACGCAGGAGCAGATCGCGCTCGCCAGCGGTATCGCAGCCTCAAGCGTGCGCAACACCCACCGCGGTGCGATAACGAACCTGCGTCACGACGACACGCTCTTCGACGTGCTCGAGGCCGTCGGCAAGGTACGGGATGCGGCGCGGAAGCAGCAGATCGCGATAGAGCGAGAGCGCCAGGCGGCGTAGCCGCCGCTTCACGCTCCTGACGGGACCCGTTCGATGGTGCCTCCGCGCAGGATCCCGTAGTCGCGCTCGATCTGTGCCCGCAAGTCGTTGGGCACTTGGGGCGGCGGCGAGCCAATGAATGCGAAGGAGTACTGCCGTCCTCGCTCACCGGCGTGGAGGATCCCGATCGCTAGCGTGATGCCGTTGTGGAATGGACGCGCTCTGACGAACACTTGAGGGCTTTAGTGGCTGGGCTGCGAAAGGATGCTTCTCATGCCACGATCAAGACCGCCGTATCCGCTGGAGTTCCGGGCCGAGGCTGTGCAGTTGGTGTTGGCCGGCCGGAGCGTCAGAGACGTAGCCGGGAGCCTGGGCTGCAGCGAGCAGTCGCTGCATAACTGGGTCAAGCAGCACCAGCTCGATCACCGAGAACGCCAGGACGGATTGACGACCGCGGAGCGAGAAGAGCTCCGTGAGCTTCGCAAACGGGTCAAGCGCGTCGAAATGGAGCGCGACATCCTCAAGCGAGCCGCGGTCCTCTTCGCGGCGGAGACCGAGACCCGGTGAGCAGTTACCGGATCATCTTGGCGGAGAGGGCCAGTTTCCCAGTCTCTGTGATGTGCGAGGTACTCGAAGTGAGCCGGCCCGGGTTCCATCAGTGGGAGCGCCGGGCACCTTCCAATCGGGCACTCAGCGACGCGTGGTTGACGGAGAAGATCACAGAGATCCACGAGCGAGCACGTGGTGTCTATGGGTCTCGGCGTGTGCAGGCAGAGCTTCGTCTCGGCCAGGGCATCCGCGTCTCCAGGCGGCGCATACAGCGGCTGATGCGGGCAGCTGGGATCTCCGGCCTGGTGAGGGTCAAGAAGGGTCGCACCACAATCCGTGTCCCCGGAGTTCGTGTCGCCGATGATCTGGTCGAACGCCAGTTCAGGCCTGCGGCACCGAACGTTCTGCGGGTCGCTGACATCACCTACCTGCGGACCTGGGAGGGCTGGCTCTACCTCGCTGCCGTGCAGGACACGTTCTCGAGGATGATCGTCGGCTGGGCGATGGCCGAGCACATGCGCTCAGAGCTCGTCGTCGACGCCCTGCAGATGGGTCTTCACCGGCGTCGGCCCGAGCCCGGCCTCATACATCATTCCGATCAGGGCTCGCAATACGTCGCTCTTGGCTTCGGCCAGCAAGCACGAGATGCCGGCATCGCCGTCTCGATGGGATCCAAGGGTGATGCGTTCGATAACGCCGTCGCCGAGAGCTTCTTCGCGACGCTGAAGAAGGAGCTCGTTCACCGCCAACCATGGCCTACACGACGCGATCTCGGCTCAGCCGTCTTCGACTACGTCGAGGCCTTCTACAACCGACAGAGACGACACTCAACGCTCGGCTACCTCACTCCCGAGGAGTTCGAGCAGAAGGAAATCACGACCACGAACGAGAGCTAGCGACTAAAGCCGAAAACTGTTCGCGGAAGCGCGTCCATTTCACTTCGGCGCCAGCCTCCGAGCAGCACGCGAGCACGCCCGTCTCACCCAAGAAGCGCTCGGGCACCGCGCGGACTTCCACCCGACCGAGGTCAACCGCATAGAGCGTGGCCGGCGCAATCCAGGTCTGCTCACGATCGTCAAGCTCGCTAAGGCCCTCGGCATCCCAGCGAGCGACCTGCTCGCGGGGCTATAGGCCCTGCACGACCTCGGCTGTGCTCTCGACCCCTGACGAGGAAGGCGCAAACGCCCGCGTGAACTCGGCGGCCTGCTCCGATGCCGGGCGAGCATGCAGATAACGCTCGGTAGTGGCGATGTTGCTGTGCCCCATCGCGCTCTTGATCTTCACAAGGTCCACGCCGGCGGCGGCGAGCAGCGAGCCGTAGCTGTGGCGTAGGTCGTGCCAGCGCAGCGGCGCGAGCCTTGCGGTGGCCTGCGCCTTCCTGTAGCGCCGGCGTAGCGCGGACGCGTCGAGGGTGCGCCCGAGCGTGCCGCAGAAGACGAGCTCGCCGGGACCGGTGAAGTTCTCGCGGCGACTGAGGCGGTCGAGGGCGCCGGCGGCCTGGTCGGGGAGCGGTATCTGCCTGACTCGGCGGGACTTCGTGGAGGTTTCGACGCCAGCACTGAGCGCGCGGCCTACGGTGAGCCGGCTGCCGGCGAAGTCCACGTCGCGCCAGCGGAGCGCGAGGAGCTCGCCGAGGCGCAGCCCGGCATAAGCGGACACGCGGACAGCCTCGCCGTCCTCCCTGTTCGCAGTGTCGGCTTCCATCGCTCGCGCGAGCGCCTCGACCTCCTCGGTCGAGTAGTAGGCCAGCGGGCCAGCGGTCGCCTCACGGCGCTTGTCGGCTTCGCGTGCCGGATTCGCGGGCAGGCTGAAAGTTGACTCCTTCTGCCCGTAGGAAAAGATGGCGCCGATGACGGCCCGGTGCTTGTTCACGGTCCGAGCAGATGCGCCGCTGCCGGCGGTCGAGGCGAGCACATCCTCGACGTCGCGGGTAGTGATCTTGGCGGCGGGAAGGTCGCCGAGGGCCGCCATCACGCGGCCGACTGTCACGCCCTTGCCGCGCTTGTAGGCGAGCCCCGGCTCGGCGAGCACTGACCGATGGTTCTGAAGTGTGGCGGGCTTTGCGCCTCGCACGTTCTCGAGCCAATCGAGGTAGGCGTGGGCGACGTCGCGGAACCTGACGCCTTTACTGCGGCGCTCGCGCTCCTCGGCCTCCTGAGTACTGACGCGAGCGACGTAGGCGGTGAGGATCTCGGCGGCGGCGACGTGGGCGCGGCGTTCGTCAAGTGAGCCGGCGGGTACGCGGCCCTTTCGGGGTCGCCACGCGCCCGATGCATCCTTCGCCAGCCATGCCGGCCCGAGCCGGCGCTTGACCTGGCGGCCGTGGTAGCGCCAAAAGGCTTCGTAGTAGACCTGGCCGCGCTGCTCTCGGACGATTAGGGCGGCGGTAGGATTGCTGCTTGGCATCGGGGTTCCTCCGGTGTCCACGGCCCCGGCGACGCCAATCGCGCGGGGCCTCTTTTGTGCTCTGCCGTAAGTCTACCCCTTTGGGTAGCAGCGGGGTAGCATCCTTGCGCGGAGTAGCGAGCGGGGTAGCAAGTGAACCAGGAGCACTGCGATAGAGCCCCATAAACGAGGCCGGCACCATGATCAGCTAAGCGAGTCGGCGCAATGGAAGGGGCCTCTTAAGCCCAAGGTTCCGGGTTCGATCCCCGGACGGCCCATCGAGGACTTCCCTGAGCTCGTTGGGGATCGCCTACAGCTCCGGGCCGTCCTCTGCGAGGGCGAGCGCCGCCTCGTAGGCGAAGTCACCGAGCTGGTCGATCTCGCGGATCGTGAACGTCGCCTTCGCAAGACCGTCGAGGACCTCGAGGACGCCGAGGACACGATCTGCGAGCAGCAGCGGCATCGCCATCAGCCGCTTCGGAAGGTAGCCGATGGTTTCGGCGGTCTCCTCGGCGAACCGACGGTCGGAGGCGACGTCCTCCAGAAACAACGGTTCGCGGGCGGCGAGCACCCAGCCCGCGACCCCGGTGGTGTCGGGGATCTTCACGCCGATCAGCGACTCGGACCCCTCGCCGGACATCGCAGCGAAGACGAGCAATCGGCTCTCAGGCTCATGCACGAGGATCGAGCACGCCTGCGCTCTGAAGGTGCCTCGCGCGCGATCCACGATCGCGCCCAGGGCCAGGTCGGGGGTGGTGGGCTCCTCCTCGGGCATCGTGCAGCGAAGTATCCTGGACGGCCGCCCGTGGGCTCGTGGACCGGCCTGCCGTGTGGTGACTCTGACACGATGGGCCGATGAGCCTCGCTGGTTCCCTCCTCAGGGTCGGAGCGCGCGCCGCGTCTCTTCCGCTCAGGGGGGTCGATGCGGTCGTCGACGTCGGCGTCGCCGTGGAACGGCGGACACGTGCCGGGCTGGGCACGGCGGCGGAGCGGGTCGTCCTTGGCACGGTCGACGCCGTCCTTGCCAGCAATGCCATCGACGTCGTCCTGGAGCGCATCGAGACGGCCGGCGTGGCGCAGCACGTGGCCCAGCGCCTGCTCGACGATGGCATCGCCGAGCAGGCCGTCACCGGGATGCTCCAGAGCGCCGAGCTCGAGCAGATCGTGATCAACGCGGTGGACAGCGAGCACACCCGCGAAACGCTCTCACGCGTGTTGGAAAGCGAGGCCGTTGAACGTCTGTTCGAGCAGCTGCTCAACAACCCGGGTGGCGAGCGCCTCGTCGATCAGTCCCTGCGGAGCCCGCTGCTCAGGGAGGCGGTCGCGCGCCTGCTCGAGAGCGAGGAGCTGTGGATCCTCGTCGACGAGATCGCCCACAGCCCCTCCGTGACGGAAGCGATCACGAGCCAGAGCGCGAGCTTCGTCGGACAGGTCACCGATCGCGTGCGGCTCGGCTCGCGCGACGCCGACGCACTGGTGGAGCGCACGGCGCGACGAATCGGACGGCGGCGCAAGCGCGACGATGCGCCGGCAGGCGCGAATGTCCTGGCGGGCGACGGCGAGATACTGCGACCGACCACGCGGCCGGGCACCGAAGAGTGATCACCGATCGGTCTCCCGGCGTGCGGGCCGCCCAGGCGGGCGCAGCGGAGGTTCGGCGCCGTCGAGACGTGCCGAGCATCGCGCCGGCCGCACGGGAAGAGCCCGTCGCGGACCGCGGCTACGCCGGTCTCGTCACGCGGACCGTCGCGTTCGCGCTCGACGCCGCCGTCGTCAACGGCGTGGCCGCCGTCGTCGGCGTGATGATCGGTCTGGGGCTCTCGATCCTGCACCTCCCCGAACAGGCAGATGTGCTCATCGCCGCCCTCCTCGCCGGATGCTGGGTGCTCTGGACCGTCAGCTACTTCGCGTTCTTCTGGTCCACCACGGGTCAGACGCCCGGTAGCAGGGTGATGCGGATTCGCCTGGTCAACGGCGCGGATGACGGCACGCCGACGGCGGTCCGCGCGATCCTGCGTTTCGGCGCGCTGATCCTGGCCGCGATCCCCCTGTTCGCCGGCATCGTGACGATGCTCTGGGACGAGCGTGGCCGCTGTCTCCAGGACCGCCTTCTGCGGACGGTCGTGATCGACTCCCAGGAGCGTCGAGGGAGCGTCGAGCTGCCGGGCATCTAGCCACGGGGTCCGCGACCTCGACGTGACCGCGGGAGGGAGCCGTGGGCCGGCGCGCTCCCCTCGACCATCGGTCCACGCCCCTTGAGAACGTCTGCACCGTATGGGAGGGTGCGCGCCGTGGACGGGTCCGGCTTCGTCCGATCGTCGTTCCGTGGGAGGTTGGCACTGGGGGGCCTCGCGCTGCTGCTTCTGCTCGGCCTGCTCGCCGCTTCGCCGAGCGCCGCGGTCGCAGCCGAAACGGTGTTCAACTTCGATGCACTGCAAGCAGGCGCGCACGTCGGAGCGCAGTATGAAGCCGAGGGCCTGAAGCTGGGGCTCGCCGGGGAATTCGGTCAGAGCGTGCCGCTGGAAGGCACCGAAGGCAACTGCGGCAAGGTCACCGTCGAAGCCGAAGGGGCGGTGAAAGCCGCGTCTGCACCGAACTACGCCGCGCTGCCCGAATGTCCGCACGCCGGACCGACCTTCACGGTCGGTACCTACGGCGCGCTCTCGGGCGCTCCGCGCGCGGCGGTCTCCGTCGAAGTGACCGACACGCTCTCGAGCCCGCCGGTCGAATTGGAGCTGATCGCCTACAACGCCTCGTGGGTCCCGGTGGGGACCGCGACCGGCATGGCCACGGACGGCACCTGGCAGAAGCTGTCGGTCGCGCCCGCCGGCCCCGCGCAGATCAGCTACTTCGTCATCCGCACCCCGAAACTGATCGCGAGCGGGCACGTCGCGATCGACAACCTCGCCATCGGCACGGCAGCCGAAACACCCTCCGGTGGCGGGGGAACGCCGCCGGCGGCGGGCTCCACGACGGAACCGCCGAAGGCCGTCATCGGGCTCGAAACGCACGAACCGCAGCCGGGCCAGGCACTGACGCTCAGCGGGGCCGGATCGACCGCCGGGAGCGGCCACATCATCTCCTACGAATGGGATCTCACCGGCTCGGGCAAGATCAACACGAGCACCGGCACCAACCCGATCGCCCACGTGATCCTTCCGCCGGGGGCGCACACGATCGGCCTCACGGTTGTGAACTCCAACGGAGAATCCTCCACGACGAAAAGCTCGCTGCTGCTCTCGCCCCAGCCATCGCTGGCGCATTACCCGGTGTACAGCAACGACGGCGGCGAAGGGCCCTGCCTGCAGACGCTCGAACTGCGCGACATCGAGATGCTCGGGGAATGCGTCCAGACGACCAAAGGATCGACCCACGATTGGGTGATCGGGACCGCCCAGCTCGATCTCAACGGGATGATCCTGACGCCGAAGCCCGGCTACCTGGGGGTCTTCAAGGTGACCCTCGAAGGCATCTACTACCGGCTCTCCGGGCCGCCGGTGAACGTCCAGCTCCTGAACACCCCGATCGGGGACATCACCGTCGGGGGCTACAACCTCGAAACCGAACCGGTCACTCTCGAGAACATCGCCGCGGCCCCCCTGCCGACCGCGATCACGCTCTTCTCCTCGCTGCACCGCCGCCCCGCCGGCCGGGGCGCGCAGGCGGCGATGGACGAACGCCACGAAATCAAAGCCAAAGGAATGGTGCTGATGAGCATCGGCGTCGGCCACGAATGCAAACAGGGGAGCAAGGAAGTCGGCTGCTGCCCACCGTCCGGTCCGACGAAATCATGCGCGACCCTCCCCGGCGATTTCCCCCTGACCGGGGAGGTGATCGTGTACCTCACCGGGAAGGGCGAAGTGCTGTTCGACGTCCAGGTGGGGCTCGACCTGAAGGAAGTCAAATTCGAAGCCACCGGCGAACTGGAGATCGAGGCCAGCCTCACCGGTGGAATCGAACTGAGCACGCTCAAGTTCACGATCCCGGAAGCCAGCCTGGCGCCGATCTTCACGGTCAAGGAAGCCTCCTTCGCCTACTACGGTCCCGGCAACCCCGATGTCAACCGCCGCAACACGTGGCAGGCGAAGGCCACGATCGGCTTCGGCGAACTGAGCCAGGGGATCGAAGGGGAACTCGAATTCAAAGAAGGGAACTTCCACAAAGCCTCGCTTGCCCTGACGCTCCCACCGGGGACGGGCATAACCGTGTATCCCGGGGTCGAACTGAACAAGATCGGCGCCACCGTCGGCGTCGAACCGACGACCTTCGGCGGGCTGATCGGAGCGAGCGTGGCCACGCAGCTCGAGCTCACGCTCGCGTTCGAGTACGCCGAACCCACGGAAACCGAACTCGGCTTCTTTGGCGGCAAGGGTCAGCTGACGTTCCTCGGCGACGAAATCGCGACGCTGGAGGGGGACGTCTACTCCGACGGCTATACGGACGCGCTGCTGAAGATCGACCTCCAACTGCCCTTCGGATCCAAAGACAAGGTGGCCGAGATCGAAGGCGAAGCGGCCTACTGGGATGAACCCGCGAGCGGGCTGTGGCAGGCGCGCGGGAACGTCGTCGCCCACGTCTGGGTCATCAGCGCCGAAGTCGGCGGGATCGTGAACAACAAATACGCCGCCGTGTGCGGGTCGGTGCTGTTCGGGGGCGCCGAGGCGGATTGGAACTTCCAGGAAGGGAAGCTCGAAGGTGAAGGTTTCCTCGGCAGCTGCAAGGACCACCTGAAGCGGTTCATCGAGGTCCCCCTCGTCAAGCACGTCGGCGGCTTCGTCAACGAAACCGAAACGGAATCACTGCGCCGGCCGATCCACACAGCTCCGTTCGCAGCGCGCGCCGCGCACGGGGGCGGGCCGAGCGCGTCGATCGCCCTGGCCGCCGCGCCGCTCGGGCAGAACCTGCGCATCAGCTCGGCCTCCGGCACACCCGTGGTGAAGCTCATGGGGCCCGACGGACAGAGCTTCACGACGCCCTCGAGCCCCGGCGAAATCGCGCACTCGGGCTCGCAGTTCATGGCTGCCCTCGGCTCGGACCCGCATCAGGTGATCGTCTACCTCGCGGGTTCGCAGGGGGGCGAATGGCACATTCAACGGACCCCCGGCTCGCCGTCGATCGAAAAGGTCGAAGCGGCCGAAGTCGCGGCACCACCCGCGATCAGGGCGAGCGTTCACCACCGCGGCAGGCGCCTGAGCCTGGCCTATCGGATCGGCCACCTCACTCCAGGCATGCGCGTCCAGTTCGTGGAACGCGGCCGCGACAGCACGCATGTGATCGGGACGGTCTCGCGCGCGGCGGGCGCGCTCGGCTTCACCTCCGCGGAAGCCCTCGGGCGGGCCCGTGCGATCGAAGCCTACGTCCTCAGCCCCGCCGGCGTACCCGAACAGGCGATCACCGTCGCCCATTACAGGGCGGGCGCCCCGTTCGCGCCGGGGCGCGCCCATTCGCTGAGGTTCATCCGTCGCGGGACGAGCGCGCTGCTCAGCTGGGGCGCGGTTCGCGGAGCGCGCTTCTACCGCGTCCGTATCCACGGCAGCGACGGCCGCCTGGTCACGCTGGTGGCCGGCCCGCGGGATCGCCTCGCGCGGAATCCCGAACGTGTTCGCACCCGAGAGCTTCACGGCGACAATCCTCGCCGTCGGCGGCAAGGACCTCCTTCACGGAGCTGCGGCCCGCGCGACGCTGAAGGCCGAGCACGTGACCCACCACGCTCCCCGGCGGCGGAGGCCCAGGCGGAAGTGAGCGCGGGCGCCCCCTCGCTCAGGCGCTGCCGACGGCGGCTTCGATCGGAGCGCCCGGTCTCGGCGCGAGCAGGGTCTCGCGGCCGGCGTCCGTCCAGATGACCTGATCGCGGCCGGCCCCCACCCCCACGAGCGTGACCGGCGCGCCGGTGTGCTCGGCGATGAAGTCGAGGTACTCGCGCGCCGCGGCGGGGAGCTCGGAGATGGCGCGGCACTCGCCGAGCTCCTCCTTCCATCCCGGCAGCTCGGTCAGCTCGGCGGTGGTGTGGTGGAGGACGGTCTGGTGGTATGGGAAGTCCTCGAACTCCGCCCCGTCGGCACCGCGATAGCCCGTGCAGACCTTGATCCGGTCGAACCCCGAGAGGACGTCGAGCTTGGTGATCACGAGCGCCGTGAGGGTGTTCAGCCGGGCGGCGTAGCGGAGCGCCACGAGGTCGAGCCAGCCGGTTCGCCGCGGGCGCCCCGTGGTCGTGCCGAACTCACCCCCGCGGCGTCGGATCTCCTCTCCCGTGTCATCCGGGGGGAGCAGCTCGCTCGGGAACGGTCCGGCCCCTACCCGGGTCGTGTAGGCCTTCGAGACCCCCCAGATCTCGTCGATCGCCTTCGGCCCGATGCCGGTGCCGACGCAGGCCGCGCCGGCGAGCGGGTTGGAGGAGGTGACGAACGGATAGGTCCCGTGGTCGATGTCGAGCATCGCGCCCTGGGCCCCCTCGAGGATCACCTTGCGGTCGGCCTCGAGCAGCTCCCACATCAGCTTCGAGGTGTCGGCGATGTGCTGCTCGAGGCGGTGGCCGAAGGTGAGGTATTCCTCGGTCATCGCGTGCAGATCGAGCGTCGGGTCCTTCTCGAAGGGGCGCAGCGAGAGCCGCTTGGGCTCCATCGCCGCGACGATCTTCTTCTTGAGGATCTTCTCGTCCAGGAGGTCCTGCACGCGAATCCCCAGCCGCGCCGCCTTATCGGCGTAGCAGGGCCCGATCCCGCGGCGGGTCGTGCCGATCGCGAGGCTCCCCAGCTTGGCCTCCCCGGCGGAGTCCAGGAGCAGGTGGTAGGGCATGATCAGGTGGGCGTTCGCCGAGATGCGGAGCCCGCTGACGTCCACCCTGCGCGCCCGCAGGCCATCGAGCTCGTCGATCAGCACGCGGGGGTCGATCACGACCCCGTTGCCGATCACGCAGCGCTTCCCCGGGTAGAGGATCCCGGAGGGGATCAGGTGGAGCTTCCACTCCTCATCCCCTCTGACGATCGTGTGGCCGGCGTTGTTGCCGCCCTGGAAGCGCACGACGGCATCGCCCTGCTCGGCGAGCAGATCGGTGATCTTGCCCTTGCCCTCGTCGCCCCACTGGGCGCCGACTATCACGATCCCTGGCATTGCCCGGTTGAGTTTAGGGTGGACGGCCGCCCGAGCCCGCCCGCGGCCCCTTCCGCCTGGCCTTCAGCTCGAGGGAGCGGCGATCCCGGTCCGCTGGACGCGGAACTCCTGGCGCTTGTCGGTCCCGTACAGGGGGATGATGTCGCCGCAGATCTCCACCAGGCGTGACACCGTCCGCCTGCCGAGCCGCTCGTCGAGCTCGTCGGGCATCAGGTTCGTCGTCGCCACGATCGCACGCTCGGCCTCATAGCGGGCGTTGACGATCGAGTAGAGCTGCTCCATCACCCAGTCCGTCCGGTTCTCCGCGCCGAGGTCGTCGATGTGGAGCAGGTCGACCGCCGTGAGCCTGTCCATGAAGTCGAGCATCCCGCCCTCGGAGTCGATCGACTCGCGCAGCAGGCTCAGCAGGCGGGGCAGAGAGTAGATCGCCACCGAGCGCCCCGCGTCGAGCGCGGCTTTCGAGACGAGCATCGCGAGCGTCGTCTTGCCCGTGCCTACGTCTCCCTGGATCCACATCCCTCGCCCTTCCTCGACGTTGCGATCGATCCCCCGGACATAGCGCCGCACGACGCGGATCTGCTCGGGGGCGCTGACGGCGATGTCGCTCACGGGCGGACGCTCGAAGGACACCCCCCGGTAGCGCCGGGGGATCCTCCCGGCCAGGCTGCGCGTGCGCGCACCGGCGATTCGCGCCGCGCGGCAGTCGCAGTCGCTCGCGGTGTTCGTCCGCTCGTCGATCAGGAAGCCGCTCCCGTCGCAGAGGTCGAGCGGGCAGCGCTCGGCGGCGCCCGTCCCGCGCCCGCGTGGACCCGACCCCCGGGTCCTGGCCGGGTGGATGGGGCGGCTCGGAGCTCATCGCGCGAAGCGCTCGCCGGCGTAGTTCATGAACTTCGGGTACTCCTTCTGGAAGGTGAGGGTCACTTCGCCCGTGGCCCCGTTGCGGTGCTTGGCGATGATCAGGTCCGCCTCCCCCGGTCGCTCCGAGTCGGCCTCGTAGTACTCGTCGCGGTAGATGAACATCACCAGGTCGGCGTCCTGCTCGAGGTTCCCGCTCTCGCGCAGGTCCGACAGCTGCGGCTTCTTCGGCGAGCGCTGCTCGACGGCACGGCTGAGCTGGGACAGCGCGATCACCGGTACCCCCAGCTCGCGCGCGAGGATCTTCAGCCCGCGGCTGAGCTCGCCGACGGCCGTGACGCGGTTGTCGTAGCGGCTGTCGGTGCGCATCAGCTGCAGGTAGTCGATCACGATCAGCCCGAGCCCACCCTTGCACTGGCTGTGCAGCCGCCGCGCCTTGGCGCGGATCTCGAGCATGCCGACGTCGCTGGAGTCGTCCACCCACAGCGGCGCCTGCGCCAGGCGCTGGCTGGCGTCGAGGATCTTCGGCCACCGCTGCTCGGCGACGCGACCCTTGCGAAGCTCCTCCCCCTTGATGCGCGCCTGCGAGGCGACGAACCTCTGCGCGAGCTCGGCCTCCGCCATCTCGAGCGAGAACAGCGCGACAGCCTTGCCGTGCTCGACGGCCGCGTTCTCGGCGATGTTGCAGACGAGCGCGCTCTTCCCCATCGCCGGGCGGGCGGCGATGATGATGAGGTTCCCGGGTTGGAAGCCCCCGGTGATCTCGTCGAGGTCCTTGAACCCGGAGGGCGTTCCCGTCAGCGAGGTTCCCTCCCGGGACAGTCGCTGGAGCTTGTCTAGCTCCTCGTGGAGCACATCCTCGATCGTGCGGAAGTCCTTCTGGCGGTCATCCCGAGCGACCTCGAGCATCGCCTTCTCGGCCTGCTCGACGAGCTCCCGAGGGGCCGCCTGATGGCCCATCACGCTCTCCTGGATCTCATACGAGGCGCTGAGCAGGCGCCGCAGGAGGGCGTTCTCGCGGACGATCTGGGCGTAGCGTCGAGCGTGGCCCGCCGCCGGCACGACGCCTGTGAGTTCGTCCACGGCGGCCTGTCCTCCACCTCCTCCAGCCGGCCCATCTGCCGTAGGCGGTCGGTGACGGTGACGACGTCGACCGGCTCGCTCTCGTTGTAGAGAGCGAGCATCGCGTCGTAGATCGTGCCGTGACGCTCGCGGTAGAAGTCCTCCGGACGCAGGCCCTCCTCGATCACCAGCGGGTAGAGCGTGCGGCTCGAGAGCAGAATCGCGCCCAGCACGGACTGCTCCGCCTCGAGGTTGTGCGGCGGGGTCATCGCCCGCGCGGAGGCGCTGCCGTTGCCGTTGGTCGCGGGTGGAGAGCTCATCGCCGGGCCGAGTCTAGATGCGACCCCCGGCCCTGCCGCCGCGCCTCTCCGCTATCTCGGAGGTTTTCGCCCACGACGGTTGATGCTCGCAGCGGGCGGGGACGGAGGGGTTGACGCACGGCCACGCGACCCTTGCGCTCCTGCCGATGCCATCGGCCCCACGCCGTCGGCCCCTGCGCGCCGGGCGCCGGCTATTTCTTGGCGACGATCATCGTCTTGATCGTGGCGGTCACACCGTCAACCACCTCGACCACGACCATGTAGGTGCCGACGTTCTTGATCGGCTCCGGGAGGTGGATGTTCCGTTTGTCGATCCTCAGGCCTCGCGCTTCGCGGATCGCCGAAGCGATGTCCTGGGCCGTCACGGAGCCGAACAGGCGTCCGTCCGCCCCCGCCTGCTGGGGGATCGTGAGCACCGTGCGGTTGAGGAGGTTGACGTTCTCCTGCGCCCGCTCGACGGCCTCGCGCGCCGCTCGCTCCGCCGCCGCCTGTCGCTGGCGGATCGTTTCGATCGCGCCCTTCGTCGCCGGCTGGGCGAGCTTGCGCGGCATCAGGTAGTTGCGCAGGTAGCCCTTGGAGACGTCGACCACGTTCCCCTGCTCACCGAGCGTCTCGACGTCCTTCAAGAGGATCGCTTCAGGCATCCGGGCTACCGTTCCCGGTCGCCGCGGTCGCGACGAGGGCCGTCATCCCGACCGCCCTCGTTCACGTAGGGCAGCAGCGCCAGCTCGCGCGCGCGCTTCACCGCTCGGGCGATCTGCACCTGATGGCGCCGACAGGACCCCGTGATCCTCCGCGAGCGGATCTTCCCCTTCTCGGAGATGAACTTCCGCAGCGAGGCCACGTCCTTGTAGTCGACCTGCTCGACCTTGTCGCGGCAGTGCTGACAGGGCTTGCGCCGACCGCTCCCGGGCCCGCCCTTCTTGTCCCGCCGGCGAACCGGCTTGCCGCGCCCGCGTGCCTTGGCCATCAGCGGGTCCTCCGCGGTGAGCGGTCGTGGATCGGGTCGGTCGTGATTTCTGGCAAGTGGACCTCGCTGGAGCTGACTGGCTAGAACGGGATGTCGTCGTCGCCGGCCCCGCCGGCGACCGGTGCAGGCTGGAAATCCCCTTCGTCAGCAGGGATGTCACCGCCCTTGGAAGCCCCGTTGCCGGCGAAGGCGCCCCCGCCGGAGGCATCATCGCGCGATCCCAGGAACTGCACCGAGTCGGCAATGATATCGACTGCCTGGCGCTTGGCGCCGTCCTGGGTCTCCCACTCGCGCCACTCGAGCCGTCCGTCGATCGCCACGGGCCGGCCCTTGGAGAGGTAGCGGGCGGCGTTCTCGCCCTGGGCTCCCCAGACGGTCACGTTGAAGTAGTTGGGCTTGTCCTCCCATTCGCCCGTGCTCCCGTTCTTGCGCCGGGTGTTGCAGGCGATCCGCAGGCTGCACACCGACATCCCACTCGGCAGCGAGCGCAGCTCCGGATCGGCTGTCAGGTTTCCGGTCAGGACGACCCTGTTGATGTTGGTGGCGGCCACGGCGAATCTCCCTTTCGGCTGTTTCCTGTCGCTCGGGACCTCTCGGTCTCCTCGCGGATCGAGCTTCGAGTCTAGAGCGAGGGGCGGGCGGCGGTACCGGCGCGGGCCCCTGCGCAACCCGCTCATTGCGGCGATCGCTTGGCCCTCGGCGAGGTGCGGAAGACCTCGTCCCAGTAGGGGGCGCTGATCCCGAAGCCGCGCGTGTCGTCCTGGAAGTGGTGACGCATGTGCCGTTCGCGGAGCATCCGGCCGAGCGCCCCCGGGGGGTGAAGTGATGGAGGTAGTAGTGCGTCAGGTCATAGACGAGATAGCCGGCGAAGAAGCCCGCGCCGAGCGCGGCGGCGGAGTGCTTGAGAAGATCAGGTACAGGATCCCGAACACGGCTGCGCCGAGGGGGATGCTCACGGCGGGCGGCATCACCAGCCGCATCGGGTCGTTGGGGTGGTCGTGGTGGACCCCGTGGATGATCCAGTGCAGGCGCGCACCGATCCCGTCCTCGGGCTCGAAGTGGAACACGATGCGGTGCAGCCAGTACTCGAACAGCGTCCACAGCGCGTACCCCGCCAGCGCCAGGGCGGCGGTCGCGGCCACGCTGCGCATCGACAGCGACCACGCCAGCAGCGCCACGATCGCCGGGAGGAAGATCAGCACCGGCACGACCGGATGCACGCGCGAGAGGGAGTCCAGCAGCCGCGACTCGAACATCGGCGGCGAGGCGCGCAGAACGTCGGTCCGCTTCGTTGGATCGCCTCTGTCCTGCACCCACTCACCGGGGCATCTTAGTACCCGGCGGCGAGAGCCTGAACTCCGTCAGCGGGCCGGCTCGGGCTGCTCGGCGGGCGCCACCTCGGCGGCGGGCTCCTCCGCGGCCGGCGCCGCAGGCTCATCGCTCGCCGGCGCCGCGGGGGCCTCGCTCGCGGGGGACGCGGGCGCCTCGCTCGCGGGGGACGCGGGCGCCTCGCTCGCGGGGGACGCGGGCGCCTCGCTCGCGGGGGACGCGGGCGCCTCCGCGCGGCGCGCCGCGGGGGCCATCTCGGGCGCGTCCGGCACCCCCGGCTTCAGCCTGATGATGCGGAAGCGGAGGACGCCGTCGGTGATCTGGAGCGTGCGGTCGAGCCCGCTGAGGAGCTCCGTCGTCCCGCGGTGAAACTGCAGCAGGTGGTACTCGCCGTTGGGGTGTCGGTCGATCGGGTAGGCGAGCGCCCGCTCGCCCCAGCGGTCGTGCCGCAGAAGCTCGCCGTCGGCCTCGATCGCCGCACGCGCGTCGGCGACGATCTTCGCACGGGCCTCCTCCTCGGCCTGCGGGTCGAGGATCAGCACGAGGTCGTATGTGGGTGCGGGCAGGGTCATGCGAACGCTCGCGCAAAGACTAGCGGGTCGCGCCCTTCGCCCTGATGTCCGCCAGCTGCTCGTCGATCCAGTCGCCGGGGTCGCGCGAGGTGACGATCTGCGCCAGCCCGATGGCCCGCCGTCGCCGCTCGCCCGGATCCATCGTGAGCGCGGCATAGATCGAGTTGGCGAGCTCCTGGATGTCGAACGGGTTGACCGACAGGGCGAACTCGCCCAGCTCCTCGTGCGCGCCCGTGTTCTCCGACAGGATCGATACGCCCTCGCGCTCGTTGACTATCGGGCCCTCCTTCGCGACGAGGTTCATCCCGTCGAACATCGCGTTCACGAGCAGGACGTCGTAGTGGCGGTAGGCGGCCATCGCCTCGTCGATGTCGTCCCTCAGCTTCAGCTGGATCGGCATCCAGTCGGGGGTCCCATGGCGGTGGTTGACGACCGCTACGAGTGCCTCGATGCGCTCCAGGTACTCGGCGTACTGGGGGACATCGGTGCGCGAGGGCATCAGCTGCGCGATGAACGTCACCCGCTCGGTGAACTCGGGATGCTGCTCGAGGAAGAGGTCGAAGGCGGAGAACCCGCGGAGCACGTTCTTGCTGAGGTCGGCGCGGTCGACGCGGAGGATCAGGTGGTCGCGGCGGCGGCGCAGGAGCTGCTCCTCGAACTCGGCCACGCGGCGGCGGCGGGCGATCTGGCGGGTGGCCTCGTGGTCGATCGGGAGCGGGTATGCACGCACCCAGACCTCCCGCTCGCCGAAGCGGACGACGCCCCCCTCGAAGTCCACCTCGAAATCCATCAGGTCCCGGCAGCACTGGAGGAAGTTGTGACGGTAGGACCGGGTGTGGAAGCCGATGATGTCGTTGGCGAGCAGGCCGGCGTAGATCTCCTCGCGGATCCGCGTCGGCAGCACCCTCCAGGCGTCCGGCTGAGTCCAGGGGATGTGGATGAAGTGGTGCAGGAAGGCCCCCGGCAACGCTCTCCGGACGAGGTCGGGGAGCGTGTAGAGGTGGTAGTCGTGGACCATCACCACGGGCTCCTCGGTGCCCGCGACCTCCTCCAGGACGGCACGGGCCAGGTCTTCGTTGACGACGTTGTAGCCGAACTCGAAGGCCTCGATCTCCTCCTGGCGGATGTCGGGCGCGTTGGAGAGGTCCCAGAGGTAGTGCTGGATGAACCACAGCATCGGGTTCGCGAAGACGTTGTAGAAGCGGTCGTAGGCGTCGGCGTCGCTGACGACCAGGCGCACCTGGTACTCGCCCCCCGCGGGTGAGCGGACGGGGAAGGCGCTGCCGCCGTGCTCGCGTGAGACCTCCGCGTCGAACTCGTTCATCGCGGAGGCGATCCAGATCACTTCGCGGTGGGACGCCAGACCGGTCAGCGCGGTGACCAGCCCGCCGGAGCCCCGTTGGACCTCGCCCCCGGCGTGGAAGGTCACCGGGCCGCGGTTGCTCACCAGCACGAGCGGGGAGCGCCGGGCCGGCTCGCCGGTCATGCTTCCCTGAGCTCGTTGAAGATGCGCAGGTAGTCCCGCAGGTAGCGGGGCGTGAGGAAATGCTGGCGCACGTGCTCCTTCCCGCGCCGCCCGAGCGCGCGGCCGAGCTCGGGGTCGCGAAGGATCTCGAGCGTGCGCGCGGCACAGCGCTCGACGCTGGAGACGAGGAAGCCCGTGACGCCGTCCTCGATCTGGAGTGGGATGCCCCCCACCTCTCCCCCGACGAACGGCCGCGCCTTCCAGATCGCCTCCGAGACCGTCAGGCCGAAGCCCTCGCGGGTGGACTTCTGGATCAGGACGTCGGAGTGGGACTGGAAGGCGTTGACCTCGATCGCGCCGACGTTGTTGAAGTTGTTCAGGATGTGGATGTCGGGGTCGCCGTCCGCGTGGGCGACCGTGGCGTTGAAGAAATCCCACCCCTCGGGGTCGTCGCTGGCCATCGAGCCCACCAGCGCGAGCTGAACCTCCGGCATCGCCTGCTTGACCTGGCGATAGGCGTCGATCACGCCGAGCGGGTCCTTCCAGGGGTCGAAGCGCGATACCTGGCAGATCAGCGGGCGGTCGAGGTCGATGCCGAACTGACCGCACACGTAGGCACCGTCCTCGGGCGAGAGAGCCATGTTCTTCGGCGTCAGCGGGTCGATCGCGGGCGGGACGACGTGAACCTCGCCGCCCATCCCCTCGGGGACGTACTCGCGCATGTGGAACAGGGAGTGAGGGTAGGCCTCGATATACGGGAGCAGCTGGGCCATCGTGTCCTGGTTGGGCGTCGACAGGTCGATGTGGCAGCGCCACACCCAGCCCTTCGCCTTCTCCGGCACGAGCCCGTAGAGCGCCGCCGGCTGCGGGTCGTGGATCAGGCAGACATCCCATCCGTCGGAGAGCTCGCGGGCGTTGATCTCGCCATAGCGGCGCCAGATCGCCCACTGTTCCTCGTTCAGATCCTGGGGTGCCCCCTGCAGCGCGTTGTGCATCAGCTTTGTCGCGTTGAAGAACTCTTCACGACCGTAGATCACCTGCCACTCGCAGTCCAGGCCCACGTCGCGCATCAACGGAACGAGCGTGTAGAGGATCTCCGAGACGCCACCCCCGAAAGCCGTGGCCGAGACGTGGACGATGCGCTGGCCCTGCAGCGGCTCCGCCAGCTCGCGGATCTCGGCGATCAGCTCGCGCCCGCAGATGTGCGTGTAGTCGGCGAGCGTCTTGTGTCCTACGGCCACGGGCTGGAGCACGCGGGGGCACGATAGCTGACGCCCGCCGTGGTCTTCAGGGCGGTTCGCCCGTCGGCGCGGCCCGGCCGGGGCGAGGCCGGGGCCGCGCGAGAGGCCGGCGGCCGAACTATGGTCTAGGCGATGCTCAACGCGCGCCTCTACCGCGTGTCGCTGGTGCCGTTCCTGCTGGCGCTGGCAATAGCGGCGTTCTCGCTCCAGGGTCGTCCGGCCCCGCTCACGACGACGCTCGCCCCGGACGCCTTCCAGGGAGCCCAGGCGCTGGCCGAACTGCGCTCGCTGGCCGCGGCGTTCCCCGAGCGACGTCCGGGAAGCGCGGCCGACGACCGGCTCGCGGCGCAGATCGCGCAGACCTTCGAAGGCCTCGGGGGCACCGCGGATGGGGGCTTCTCGGTGCGGGTCGAGCACACCGACGGGCAGACGATCGACGGCAGCCGGAGGCTGTCGCTCGTGATCGCCGAGCGGCCGGGCTCGGTCGTCGCGGCGCCGATCGTGATCGTGGCCCATCGTGACGCGGCCGCACGCACGTCCGCGGGAGAGCTCTCCGCGACGGCGGTCCTGGTCGAGCTCGCGCGCGTGTTCGCCTCGCGCCAGACGAAGCGCCCGATCGTGCTCGTCTCGACCAGCGGCGGCAGCGGCGGCGATGCGGGGGCGATGGCGCTGGCGAGCGCGCTCCACGGACCCGTCGCCGCGGCGATCGTGATCGGCGACGTCGCCGCCGGGCGGGCTCGCAGGCCGATGGTGATCCCGTTCTCCGACGCCTTCGGCTCGGCGTCCCTGGTACTCGCGCGGACCGTCGCGGGCGCGATCCTGCAGCAGACGGGCTCCGATCCGGGCGCCCCGAGCACGCTGGGCCAGATCGCCCACCTCGCCTTCCCGCTCGCGCCCGGGGAACAGGGCGTGCTCAACGCCGCGGGGATCCCGGCGGTGATGGTGCAGGCCTCGGGCGAACGCGGCCCAGCGTCGGCGGAGCCGATCAGCGGCGAACGCCTCGAAGGGCTCGGGCGGGCCGTGCTCAGCTCCGTCGACGCGCTCGACGCCGCACCGGACATCTCCTCGAGCGCCGAGAACGGGGTGGTGCTGCAGCGCAAGATCCTCCCGGGATGGGCCGTTTCGCTGCTCGTGCTGACCGCGCTGCTGGGCCCCCTCGTCGCCGTCGGCGACGGGCTCGCGCGGGCGCGGCGGCGGCGGCTCGCGGTCGGTCGCGGGACGCTGTGGGTGCTGAGCTGCTCGCTCCCCTTCATCAGCTGCGCACTGCTGGCCTACCTGCTCGGCGCGCTGGGGATCCTCGGCGCGACCCCACCGATCCCGGCCCTCCCGGAGGCGATGCCCTTCGACGCCGCAGCGGCGACCGCGACCGTCGCGATGGTCCTGACGTTCGCCCTCTCCTGGCTGCTGTGGGTCGCGCTCGTGCGCCGCCTCGGCTGGGGTGCCCGCCCGGACGGCGAGGTGACGGGGCTGGCGGTGCTGATCGTGCTGCTCCCCGTCGCGCTGATCGTATGGGGCGGCGACGCCTACACGGCGCTGCTGCTGCTGCCGGCGACCCATCTGTGGCTGCTCCTGGCCTCCCCGGAGATCCGCCCCCGCCGGGCGGGCTCGCTCGCGCTCGTGGCCCTCGGCCTGGCCCCGCTCGCCCTGCTGATCGCCTTCTACGCCGACCAGCTGGGCCTCGGCGCGGGTGGAGCGGCTTGGATGGCGGTGATGCTGCTCGCGGGCGGGCACGTGGGCGTGCTCGCCGCGATGCTCTGGAGCCTCGCGCTCGGCTCCGCGGCGGCGGCCGCGATCGTCGCGCTGGCGAGCCCCGCGGAGGAGCCGACCTCGCCCGCCTCCGGCGCGGGGAGGGTGACGATCCGCGGACCGCTCACCTACGCCGGACCGGGATCTCTCGGAGGAACCGAGTCCGCTCTGCGACGATAGGGGCAACCGTGACGGAGCCGATCCTCTCCACCCCGGGTTCTCAGGCAGGTGTCTCTCCCGCCGGACGCTCGCCCTCCTCCCGGGCGCTGCGATGGCTTGCGGTGGGCCTGATCCTCGGCGGCTGCCTGGTGCTCGCCGACGCGGCCGTCACGCTCGTCTGGCAGGAGCCGATCACGGCGCTGATCGCGACCCTGCGCCAGAACCACCTCGGCGGCGACCTCCGGCGTGTGGAACGCACATTCGCCTCGCCCGCCGAGACGCGCGCAGTCGCGGGGATCGGCGACGAGCGCCGGCGAATCGCCTTCCTGGCCTCCGAGCTGGAACGGCACAGCAGCAGCGGGAGCGCGGTCGGGCGGATCGTCATCCCGCGCATCGGGGCGAGCTACGTGATCGTCAAGGGGACCGATACCGGCGACCTCGAGAGCGGTCCCGGCATCTACCCCGAAACGCGCTTCCCCGGGCTCGGCCGCACGACCGCGATCGCCGGCCACCGCACGACCTACCTCGCCCCGTTCCGGCACATCGATGCGCTCGGCGCCGGCAGCGTGATCGAGCTCGACATGCCCTACGCCCACTTCGTCTTCGCGGTCCAGGGAAAACGCGTGGTCGAGCCCACCGACGTGCAGGCCGCCGTCGCGAACGTCGGCTACGGCCGTCTCGTCCTGTCCGCCTGCACGCCGCTGTTCAGCGCCGAAAAACGGCTGCTCGTGTACGCGCGGCTGGTCCGGACGGTCCCCGAGGGCGCCGCCCGGAGGCTCCCCGGCGACGCGCTCCCGCAGCCGATCGAAGACTCGCCCGCGGCCACGGGCGCGCACGCGCGGCGGTCGCTACCACGTGTGCTCGAAGCCGGCCAGTCCACCCTTGCGCCCACGGGCGTCTGAGAAGGTCGCCCCCGGGGGTCCCTCGCGGACCTCCCCCACCCAGGTGACCTGAACGGCCCCGAGCTCCTCGACGGCCCGCTCGGCCTCGGCGCGGCGGTCGGGCGGGATGCAGAAGCAGAGCTCGTAGTCTTCGCCGCCGGTGGCGGCGAGCTGGTTGGCGGGCAGGCCGAGAGCGCTCGCCACCGCCGCCACTCCCTCATCGAGCGGCAGGCGGTCGAGATCGATCGCCAGCTCGACCCCGCCGGCTCGCCCGAGGTGTCCCGCGTCGGTCGCCAGGCCGTCGGAGAGATCGATCATCGCGCGGGCGCCCGCGGCGGCGAGCGCCCGCCCCTCGCCAAGGCGGGGCGTGGGGTTGCGGGCACGGGCGAGCGCCGGCAGCGTCAGCGGGCTCGGTCTCGCGATGCCCCTCAGCAGGGCCAGGCCGGCCGCCGCCCCGCCGAGGCGGCCGGTCACCCCGACGATGTCGCCCGCCAGCGCGCCGCCGCGGCCGACGAGCTCGTGCTCGTCCTCGGCCCAGCCGACGACGGTCACGGACACGATCAGAACGGGCGCACCGACGATGTCCCCCCCGAGGATCCGCGCGCCGGTCGAGCGGGCGAGCGCGGCCGCTCCTCGAACGAGCTCCAACGCGGCGGCCTCCTGAAAGCCCTCGGGGAGGCCGAGCACGATGAAGGCATCGCCCGCCCGAGCGCCCATCGCGGCGATGTCCGAAAGGGCGCCAGCGAGCGCCCGCCGGCCCACCTCCGCGGGCGTTGCCAGCCCCTCGCCGAGGCGGAAGTGGACATCCTCGACCATCGCGTCGACCGAGGTCACGCACAGCGGAGCAGCCGCGACCACGGCGGCATCGTCGCCGGGTCCGATCACCACCCTCCTCGCCGCGCCCCCCTCGCCGGCGACCCGTCCGTCCTCAGGCGGGCGCGCCGCCGCGACCGCCAACTCGGCGGTGACCGCCTCGATCAGGGAGCGCTCGGGGATGGGGGCGGCTCAGCGGTGGCGGTAGACGATGCGGGCTCGGTCGAGGTCGTAGGGCGAAAGCTCGCATCGAACCCGATCGCCAGGCAGGATGCGAATCCTGAACCTGCGCATCTTGCCGGCCACGTGCCCGAGGACGACGTGGTCGTTGTCGAGCTTCACGCGGAACATGGCGTTCGGCAGGGCCTCGATCACCTCGCCCTCGAATTCGACCTTGTCCTCCTTAGCCACGCCCGTCCGATCTGGTCCCGCGCCCAGCGGGTCCTTCGACTCCCATTGCCGCAGTCAAACTACCAGCGTGGGGGCGAGGGGGACGCCTCGGGACCGTTGCCGGCCCCGATCTAGTTCGCTCCGGCGCCGCCCGTGGCGTTGACGGTGGGGGCTGTTGCGGGCGCTTCGGTCGGCGGGGTGGGGACCGTGGCGGCGGGCGGTTCGGGAGCTCCCCTCGGTTGGGTCACCTGGGGCGTCGGGACGGTCGTCCGCCGGTGATGTTTGTGCGTCGGTTCGGGGACGGACGATTCGGTGTTGAACTGCTGCAGGCCCGTGGCGGCGTACTTGCCGTAGAACGGGCGGAACGAGATCCCCGCGTTCGATTCGTGGAGCGGGGCGCAGGGGTGGCCTTCGGTGACGGCGGACATGTAGTCGTGCCAGATCACCGCCGGGAGCGCCCCCCCCTGCTGCGGTTCGCCATGGACGTCTGTCATCGGGACGCGTTTGTTGGGATAGCCCATCCAGACGACGGTCGCGTATTCGGAGTTGTAGCCGTCGAGCCAGGCGTCCACGAGCTGGCTCGTGGTGCCGGTCTTGGCGGCCGTGGGACAGTTGATCACGGATTTGACCGCTGTTCCCTCGAGGACGTTCAGGTGGAGGATGCGGGTCTCTTCGCCGGTGATCGCTTCGCTTAGGACCTTCGCGCGGTGCGGCTGGCCCCAGTTGTCGTCGACGTGCCCGTCGGGAAAGACGACCTTCGTGATCGCGATCGGGCTGTTGCGCCAGCCGCCGTCCGCGAGCGTGGCGTAGACGTCGGCCATTTCCAGCGGGGTGACGCCGAGGGTGAGGCCGCCGATGGCTTCGGCGGGGAAGCTCGAGAGGTGGGTTTTGACCCCCATCTGGTAGGCCATCTGGGTGATCGTTTCCTCTCCCAGGTCGGCCGCGAGCTGCGCGTAGACCGTGTTGTCGGATTTCAGCGTCGCCTGGACGAGGTTGATCGGCCCGGAGTAGCTGTCCTCGAACGTTTTGACGGGGTATTCCGGGTACCCCGGCAGCCAGCCCGCGGGGAGTTCCTTGGAGACGTAGTACGTCGTGTTGGGGTCGACCCCACGGGAGAGCGCGTCCGCGAGGTCGATCGCCTTGAACGTCGAGCCGGGCTGGCGATGTCCGTCGGCGGCGAGGTTGTACTGGGACTGCTCGTAGCTCTCGGACTCGGCCATCGCCTCGATGTCGCCGTTGGCGGGGTTGATCGTCACGACCGCCGCCGCCGGGTCTTCGCGCTCGTCGAGCACCGTCGTGATGGCCTTGCGGGCGAGACGCTGCATGTTCAGGTCGATCGTCGTGTAGACCTTCAGGCCGCCCTGTTCGACTGCGTCGCGCCCGTAGCGCGCCTCGAGCTGATCGCGGACGTATTCGAAGAAGAACCGCTCTTTGCGTTCGGAGTAGTAGTAGCCGCGGTGGGTGTCGAGCGGCGCCCGCTCGGCGGTTTCGGCTTCGGCAGCGGTGACGTAGTGGAGTTCGGCCATCTTCGCCAGCACCTCGTTGCGCCGTTCACGGGCTGACCGCGGGTTCAGGAAGGGGTTGTATTCGGAGGGCGCCTGCGGCAGCCCGGCGAGCAGCGCCGACTGTGCGAGGTTCAGCCGCGAGACGGGCTCGTCGAAGAAGATCCGCGCCGCCGCTTGCACGCCGATCAGGGTCTGCCCGCCGACCGTCCCGTAGGGGACGTCGTTGAGGTAGCTCGTGAGGATCGAGCGCTTGCTGTGCACTTTGTTGTATTCGATCGCCAGCTTCGCCTCGGTGATCTTCTGGCGCAGCGTGCGCTGGTCGCCGCCGAGGTAGAGGTTGCGCACGAGCTGCATCGTGATCGTCGAGGCTCCCTGGAGGGCCCGCCCGTTGACCAGATCCTTGATCGCGGCGCGAAAGATCCCGGTGACGTCGATGCCGTCGTCTTTGTAGAAGCGCTGGTCCTCGATCGCGACGGTGGCGTTCCTGACATCGGCCGGGATTTCACCCCAGCCGACCGCCGTGCGCAGTTCGTCCGAGGGGATGAACCCGAGCGAGGTCCCATCGGCCGCGAAGACCTCGGATGTGCCCCCGCCCACGCGGGCGTGAAGTGAGCCGAGCGCGGGCGTGCCCTGCACGATGTGCACGACGTAGCCGACCGCCGCGATCGCGCCGACGAGCAGTGCCGTCACGAGCACTGCGGAGGCGATCAGCACCAAGCGGGTCCCGCCCATGCGGCCGCGCGCGTGGCGGCGCTTTCTTGCTTGTCGAGACATCGGGGGAGCTTCGAGATTACCGTGCAACGGTGTGATCTCCCGCCACTCCACGCCCAGCGCTCTCTACGCTCGTCCTCACAGGTGATGAACCCGGAGACCGCCGAGCTGGCAGCACAGCAGCGCGCGGGCGAGTTGGGCGGCGGTCCCTCGCTCGTGACCCACGCCGCCCCGCGACGTTGGGAGCGGCTGCGCCGGGACGATGCCCGGAGAGTCGCCCTGCGGGACAGCTGGCGCGCCCTGTGGACGTCGCGGCTGCTCGTCTGGGTCGGCGGGATCGGGGCGGTGCTGGCGCTCGGCCCCGGCTCCTCGGGGACGGCGTTCAACCCGCCCGGGATCACCGGCGGCTTCGGCTGGCTGGGGAACCTGCTGGCCGCGCCGGCGGCTCGCTGGGACTCGGCTTGGTACCTGGTGATCGCACGCTACGGCTACCGCCCCGACCTGCTCCCGAGCACCTCCCCGCGGATGGCCTACTTTCCGCTCTATCCGCTCGCGGTGCGGGCGATCGGCTGGCTCGGCACGCCGCTCGTGCTGGCGGGCGTGCTCGTCTCGCTCGCTGCGTTCCTGGCGGCGCTCTACGGCATCCACCGTCTGACGACGCTCGAGCTGGCCGGCGCCCCTCCCGCCAGGCGCGCCGACGTGGCGCGCCTGGCGGTCCTCGTGACGGCCTTCTCGCCGATGGCGTTCTTCTACTCCGCGGTCTACTCGGAGTCCCTCTTCCTGGCGCTGTCCGTCGGGCTGTTCTGGTGCGGCCGGAATGGCCGCTGGACCTGGGTGGGCGTGCTCGGAGCGCTCGCGGGGGCCACCCGCAGCACGGGGCTGATGCTGATCGTGCCGGCGCTGATCCTGTACCTCTACGGCCCCCGGGAGGATCGCCCGGCCGATCGTCCTGCGGCCGGCCGCGCGCTCGCCTCCGGAGCGGGGGCCGGCGCACGCGGGCGCGCGTTGTGGAGGTCACTCCGCCCGCGCTATCGCGTCCGCCCCGACGCCCTGTGGCTCGCGCTGATGCCGGCGGGCGTCGGCGCCTACGGCGCCTGGTTGGCGCTTTCCGGCGGCGAACTCCTCGGCCCCTTCCACGCTGCGCAGGCCTGGGACCACCATCTCGTCGGTCCGTTCGTCGGCGTCTGGGACGGCCTCCAGGCGGGCTTCGACGGCGCTCGTCAGCTGCTCTCCTTCCAGAGCTCCCACGTCTACTTCCGGTTGGCCGGCGGCAACCCGATGATCGCCGCCTGGCACAACCTCATCGAGCTCGCGTTCCTGATCGCGGCGGTGCCGATGACGGTCGGGGTGCTGAGGAGGCTCCCGCTGGCCTACGGCGCCTATGTGATCGCGGCGCTCGCCCTCCCCCTCTCCTATCCCGTCACGCCCCAGCCGCTGATGTCCATCCCCCGCTACCTGGTGGTCCTGTTCCCACTCGGCATCTGGCTGGCCGCGTGGCTGTCGGAGCACCCGCGCCTGCAGTGGCCCGCGCTCGCGACATCGGTCCTGCTGATGGTGCTGTTCCTGGGACAGTTCTCGACCTGGCACTGGGTGGCCTGAGTGGGGGACTGGGCCGAGGGCGAGGGGATCGCGCTGGGCGGCGCTCCGCTGGCCCCCCTGGGCGGGCCCGCCACGGACGCCGGCGAGGAACCGCCGGAGGGGGACCGCTCACGATCGCCCGACAGCGGCTGGGCGGCGTGGACGGCGCCGGTGGCGCTGCTCGCCGGGCTCGCCCTGGCGCTTATCGGAGGCCTCCTCGTCGACGTACCCGCGCTCCTGCTGGGGGTCAAGGTGACGACGTCTCACACGCCGCCGGGGATCACGATCGCCGACACCTTCGTGCAGGACCTGGGCTTCGTCGCGGCGGCGCTGTTCTGCGCCCACTTCGGCGGGCGGGCGGTTCGGGGCTGGCAGCTCGGCCTGCGCCGACCCGGCATCGGCTGGCCGGCCGCCGTGGGGATGATCGTGGTCCTGCTGCTGGCCTTCCTCGCCCTCACGGCCGCGTGGTCGGAAGCGGTGAATCCCGGGAGGGAGAAGCTGCTGGAACAGCTCGGCTCCAATGAAGGCACGCTGCTGCTCGTCCTGAGCGCGGGACTCACCTGCGTGGTCGCGCCGATCTGCGAGGAGACGCTCTTCCGCGGCTACATCTTCACGGCCCTGCGAAGCTGGCGGGGGACGCTCCCGGCGGCGTTGCTGACGGGCATCCTCTTCGGCGGGGTCCACGTCGGCTCGGCCCCGGGCCTGGATCTGCTGCCGCTGGCGGCGCTCGGTTTCGGGCTGTGCCTGCTGTACCGCAACACGGGCTCCCTCTACCCCTGCATCATCGCCCACTGCCTGAACAACTGCGCCGCCTTCGCGAGCCTGGAGGGATGGGGCTGGGGGACGGCGGGCCTGCTCGTCCTCGCCTCGATACTCGTGATCTCCGGAGGGATCCGATCTCCTCGACCGCCTCGGCCTCAGCGGCTCGGGCATTCTCGTCCCCCGGTCCGGTCCATAGGATCCGCGGCCGTGAGAGCGAATCGGAAGCTGTCGGCGGGTGTCCTGCTCGTGTGCGCCGCGCTGGCCCCCGCGGGCGTGGCCGCCGCCGCCGAAGCGCCCCCGGCGGCGGGCTCGATGAAGCTGTCGCTCCATGGCGTCGGCGGCAGCCCGCCGTTCGTCCTCGTCGGGGGGCGGATGACCGTAGGCGGAACCGTCAGTCCGTACGTGCCCGGCCAGACGGTCAAGTTGAGCGTCTATCGCCAGCGGGTGAGGGTCGCCGTCGAGGTGCTCCCTGTGCTCCCGTCGAGCGAGGAGACCGGGCGCTTCCAGCTCACCTTCCACAGCTCCGACGCGGGCGCCGTCGAGGTGCGCGCCACGCATTACCTCACACCCCAGCAGGCGGCCTTCGAGGCGGCCTCGCCGATCGTCCACTTCGTCAACGCGAACATCGGCCCGGGCTCCTCGGGGCAGTCGGTGCGGCTGTTGCAGGCCGAGCTGGCGGCCCTCCACTACGCCGTCCCGCTCAACGGGCGGTTCGACGAAGGGACGGGCAACGCGCTGATCGCCTATCGCAAGCTGACGGGGCTGGAACGCATACCCGCCGCGGGGCGAGCCGTGTTCCAGCGGCTCCGCCGTCACGCGGGCGCCTTCCACGTGCGCTACGCGCGGGACGGGCGGCACGTCGAGGCGGACCTCACCAGGCAGGTGCTCGCCGAGATCGACCCCGGCGGAAGGGTGCATCTGATCTACACGATGAGCTCGGGCAAGCCCTCGACGCCGACGGTCATCGGTCGCTTCCGCGTGTACATGAAGACGCCGGGGTTCAACAGCGAGGGGATGTTCGACTCCAACTACTTCATCCGTGGCTACGCGATCCACGGCTACGCGGAAGTGCCCACCTACGCCGCCAGCCACGGCTGCCTGCGCGTGCCGATCCCCGATGCGCCCGCGATCTACGGCTGGGTGCGGGAAGGGACGCCGGTGGACGTCTACGAGCAGGACGGCGGGGGCAGCGCGCGGGTGAGCGCGGACGCCGGCCCCTGAGTGACGCGGCGGAGGCCGCCCTCCTCAGACGCGGACGCGAAGGACGCGGGCGACGTATCCGAGCCCGAAGCCGTAGACGACGAGCGCGAGCAGCAGCCTGACTCCCTGCGAGGCCCATTCGCTGCTGATCGAGGAGACGATCCCCGAGAACGGCGAGGTGAGCTCTTCCGAGGCTTCGTCGATCGCCTTGTGCAACGTCCCCTTCTTCGTCGAGACGGCGCGGACGGGCGTGCCCGCGCCGACGCCCGAGGAGCTGTTGACGGCTTCGGTCTGATGGCCGGAGGCGGCCTTCGTCTGCTGGACGGCGAAGATCGTGAACGACATCGCCACGATCAGGCAGGTGACGAAGGAGGCAATCCTGAGGACACGGACGATCGCGGACATCACCCCACATATCGGCGCCCTCGGCGCGGTAGATTAGGGCCCTTGGGGCTGCTCGGCGAAGACACCGCTCACGCGCGAGCAGGCGCACGCGAGCGGCTGCTCGCGGAGTTGCGCGAGCACGCGCTCGTGATCGGCCCGGTCACGCTGACGAGCGGCGCCACCGCGGACTACTACGTGGATGCCAAGCGCGCGATCCTCCGCCCGGCGGGGTTCCTGGCGCTCGGCGAGCTGCTCGCAGGACAGCTGTCCGAGTGGGAGGCGACGGCCGTCGGCGGGATGACGATGGGGGCCGATCCGGTCGCCTGCGCCGCGCTCGCAGGCGGCGCCCCCGTGAAGGGCTTCTTCGTACGCAAGGACGCGAAGGCACACGGGCTGCAGCGGCGCGTCGAGGGCCCGCCGCTCGATCGGGAGGATCGCTGCGTGGTGGTCGAGGACGTGGTCACGACCGGCGGCTCGACGCTGGCGGCAATCGAGGCGCTGCAACAGGAGGGACGGCGCATCTGCGGGGTCATCAGCGTGCTCGACCGGCTTGCCGGGGGAGGGGAGGCGATCGAGCGGGCGGCGGGTGCCCCCTATCTCGCGCTGACGAGCATCGATGAGGTCTACCCCGAGCGCCCCGACCGCGAGCGCGCCGCATGAGCCCGGAGGCGTCCGCCGGTGGGGACGGGGTGGTGATCCGGGCGGCCGCGCCCGCGGACGTGCCCGTACTGCTGGAGATGTTCGCCGAGCTCGCCGACTACGAGCATCTCTCGGACAAGCTCGTGGCGACCGAGGACCTGCTCGGCGAGGCGTTGTTCGGGGGCGACCCCCTCGCCGAGGCGCTGATCGCCGAAGAGCGCTCGCTCGTGGCCGGCTACGCGGTCTTCTTCCCCACCTTCTCGACGTTCCTCGCCGTCCCCGGGATCTGGCTCGAGGATTCGTTCGTCCGTCCGTCCCATCGCCGCGCGGGGGTCGGCAGGGCGCTGCTGGCCGCCGTCGCCGCCCAGGTGCGCGAGCGCGGAGGCAGTCGACTGGAATGGTCGGCGCTGCGCTGGAACGAGCTGGCGCTCGGCTTCTACCGCGGGATCGGCGCCGAGACGATGGACGAGTGGATCACGCACCGGCTCCTCGGCGATGCCCTCACGCGCCTGGCCGAGGACGCTCCCGAGCCGGACCGTGGCGCACGCCGCTAGCCTTCGCTCGTTGCCCTCGCCGCAGCGGCGTGGGCGCCCGGCCCTCGTAGTCCAATGGATAAGACGACCGCCTCCTAAGCGGTAAATCCAGGTTCGACTCCTGGCGGGGGCATGTCGGGGCGCCCCCGGGGAGCCCGGTGCGTCAGGGGTTGTTGGCGGTGATGGTTTCGTCGCCGGGCGGACCCACCAACGTGTCCGAGCCGGTGACGGTCGGTCCGTTGAAGGCGAGCACGCTGTTGCCCACCCACGGGGTGACGGTTTCGGAGATCGTCGTCAGGACTCTCCCCGTGGAGCACTTGGCTTCGAGCGAGAAGCCTCGGATTTGATCGAGGATCGCCGGAGTCCACAGCAGTTCCGTCGCCCACGGCAGGCCCAACGGCAGAAGCTGCAGCGTCGCGCGCGGACATGGATTCGGGCTTCCTTTGCATTCGAGCAGTTCGAAGTTCGTCATTTCGTCGCTGCCCGCGCCGCCGCCGACCGGATTGACGACGTTCTCGTGGTCGACGAGCTTGCATTTCACGGTCGAGTGGACGGTGTACGGTTTGGCGCCTCCTTCCACGTAGGTGATCGCCACCGAGAGCGTTCCGGACGTCGCCACCGGCTCCACCTGGCCTTCGCCGATGCGAACCCCGTCGCTGTACCAGTGCGGCGCTGTGAACGACGCGGCCGTGATCGTGACGTCGCCGGCCGGGCCTTTCATTGCGTCTTCCCCGATGAACCCCGGTTCCGTGAAGGACAGCACGCTTTCGCCGATGATCGGCGAGAGGGTCTTGGTGGTGGTCCCGAGGACGAGCCCGTTGCTGCACTTGGCCTCGAACGTCGCGGCGACGATTTCGTCATGGACAGGCGACCCAGGCACGAGCGTCGAGGTCCACGGCAGGCCGTTTGCGAGGACCTCGAGATGGCTCGACCCGGGACACGGGTTCGTCGCCGCGTGGCAGCTCGACAGCGTGAACACCGTCATTTCGTCGCTGCCCGCGCCCCCTCCGATCGGGTTCACGATCAGCTCCGTGTCCTTGAGCGTGCATGTGATCGCACTCGACACGCCCGAGACGGTGAGCTGCACCGCTCCGCTCGTGGCGACTTTCTCGCTCGTCCCTTCGGTGATCAGTTCGCCGTCGCTGTACCAGTGCACAGCCGAAGCGGACGGCCCCGCGGCCGCCGTCGGATAGCCATACCCGTCGGCGGAGGAGAACCCGTAGGAGAACGCCTGGAAAGGCTGGCCGGCGCTGATGATCGAGTGCTCCATGCTGCCGGCCGGCAGCGACAGCTGGGCTCCGTCGTATCCGCTCGTCCCGATCGGGTGGAACTGCGAGGACGGGACGGCGATGCCGTCGATGCGCATGTTCGACGCTCCCGCGGCCGGCACGATCACGTTGAGGTAGTTGGCGAACAAGTTGAGGCTGTTGTTCGGCGTTGCGAACAGAGCGTCATCGCCGTACTGCGTCACCGGCGGGATCGTGATCATGAACGGGTCCGAGTCGAAGACGCGGTCGTAGGACAAGCTGTTCGCGTACTGGGCCAGGAGGATCGGCTTCGTGGCCGTGATTTCTGAGGCGCCCGCGATCTCGTGCGTGTAGTGCTGGCCCGCGTTCAGCGTCGCCGTCGGAGACCCGTTGACGAACACTTCGGTCCCGTTCTGGGCCGCGACCAACTGAAACTCGTCTTCGCTGCGCGTGATCAGCGGCTCGGTCAGGAATCGCGTTCCCCAGGCGCTGGTCGGCGGCGTCTGCTCGACCATGTAGTCGCAAGCTTCGTACGCGCTCGTGGGGACGTCCGCGCAGCGCTGACCCCCGAACACCGAGACCGGCGCGCTGGTGCTCACGGTGGTGCCGGTGAGATCTTCGCTTTTCGTCGCGCGGAGCTCGTACTCTTCGCCTTCGCCGAGGGTGACGGTGTAGGGGACGCCCGCGGCGCGCGATCCGCCCGCGCCCCCTTCGACGGAGGGGGTGATCGTCACCGACGTCGACGGATGCGTCGCCACGATTGCGAGCTCGGAGTTGAATTCCGCCTTCGGCGCCGAGCTCGTGCCGAACGCGAGCACGGTGTAGGAGGTCCCGAGCGAGCTCGTCGGCAGGCCCGTGTAGCCGTCGGTGGAATACGCTTCGTCGTCGACGGCGTTGACGACCACCGGATATTTCGCGGTCACGTGGATGCCCTTCGCTTCGCTGCCGTCGCTCACCGCCGGGGCCATGTCCGACCCCGAGGGAAGCTGCACCGGCGTGACTTTGCCGGGCGTCACGGTGAACGCTTTGGAGAAGCCCATCCCGGGGATCAGGACTTTGCCGCTCGTCGCCGTATCGCCACCGATGTACAGCGTCTGGACAGTCGTCAGGCTTTCGTATGAGTTGGCCGGGAAGCCGAGCCAGAAGTTCGTGCCCTCCGTGGGAAGCGGGGCCGCCTGCGCGCCTGCCGCGCCCGCCAGACATGCGCCCGAGGCGAGGAGCGCGGCCGCGCCGCGCCGCAGAGCGCGAAGGCTCCCGCATCTCACCCCGTCACTGCACGGCCGCATCGACAAAGCCTCACACCCCTTCCCCGCACGGACCCGGTCCCGTGGTCCGTGCGGCGCGAGCCTAGTCGCCTCCGGGCCGAGCGTCAAGGGCGTCGACCCTACGACCGCTCCGCCCGGCTCGGCGACGGTGACGGTCGTTTCAGCGAGCCCCGCGGCCGAGTCTTCCCGCCGGTACGCTCCGGGGCGTACTGCGTCTATAGCGGAGGGGGTCGGGCCGATGAACGCGAACAAGGCACTCTGGGAGAAGGGTGACTTCACGCGGCTTGCGGAGAGCATGCGCGACAGCGGCGAGGCGTTCGTCGCCGGGCTGGGCATCACAACGGGGATGAGCGTCCTCGACCTCGGGTGCGGCGACGGCACGACGGCGGTGCCGGCGGCGAGGCTGGGCGCCGAGGTCCTCGGTGTCGACATCGCGAGCAACCTCGTCGCGGCGGGCAACGCGCGAGCACGGACCCTCGGCCTCGCCAACTGCAGCTTCCAGGAGGGCGACGCCTCGGATCTCCAGGAGCTCGACGATGACAGCTTCGACCTCGGCGTCAGCGTCTTCGGCGCGATGTTCGCTCCGCGGCCCTTCGACGTGGCCAAGGAGTTCGTCCGGGTGACGCGTCCGGGAGGGCGCATCGTGATGGGGAACTGGATTCCCAACGACCCGACGCTGGTGGCGCAGGTGCTGAAGATCAGCTCCGCCTACTCGCCGCCGCCGCCGGAGGGATTCGTCAGCCCGATGACATGGGGTCTCGAGGAGCACGTGACCGAGCGGTTCGTGGCGGCGGGTGTGGGCGAGGGAGGGCTCTCCTTCGACAGGGACACCTGGATGTTCACCTACCCCGGCACGCCCTCGGAGTTCCTCGCCGTGTTCAGGAACTACTACGGGCCGACGATGAACGCGTTCGAGGCCGCGACGGGCGCCGGGCGCGAGGCGGATCTGCAGGCTGAGCTGGAGGCGCTGTTCAACGAGCAGAACACGAGCTCGAGCGCGGAGGCGACCTCGATTCCGGCGACGTTTCTGCGCGTGACCGTCGCGCCCTGAGGCGGCATTCGCACGTCGGGCGCGCGCGGGCCTCCCCCGGCTTGCTCGGGCGGAGCGATCCGGCTAGGCTGGCGGCGCGGGTGTCTTGTGAGTGATCGCGGTTTGACTGTGGGTCTCGTGTTGGCTGTCGTGCTGTGCGTGCTCGGCGCGCTCAGCCTGGTCACCGCAACGGCCGCGGGCAGGCCCTCGGCAGCCAGAACGCTGCGCTTCACGATCGCGAGCGGCTAGCACGTTTCGCGGCACGACGCAGCTGGAGACGCCGCTCACGCCGAAGCTTCAGATTCGGTGACCCACACTTCACGATCACCAACCCCCCTCCCTCAGCGCGTCCGCGGCCCGGCGGCCGCCCGTTTGGCCCCTCGCGCTCCCTTCGGCGAGCCCCGTTGGATCGTTCGCGCCGGCTTCGGCGCGCAGATCCGCGCGAGGATGTCGATCTCCCCGAGGATCGCGTCGAGCAGGACGTCGACGTCGGGAACGAGCTCGGGGCAGCAGACGAGCCCGAAGTCAAGCCCGTCGAGGTAGCTCTGCACCGTGATGTTCAGCCCCTGCCCCTCGGTGATCACGGAGATCGGGTAGTAGTGCAGGAGTCGCGCGCCCGCCGCATACAAGGGCTTGCGCGGTCCGGGCACGTTCGAGATGACGACGTTGCCCGGCGTCAGCCTCGAGCCCAGACGCAGGCGCGCGCTGAGGCGCATGGCGCGCGCGAAGACCGCGGGCGGGGGGAACTCGGCGAAGTCCGTCAGCCGCTCGGCGGGCAGCGCCCCGAACAGCTCCTTGCTGCTGTTCATCGCCTCGTGAACGCGTCTCACGCGTGCCTCGGGGTCGGGCTCGTTCGTCGGCAGGACCGTCGAGAGCATCGACACGCGGTTGGTCCATCGTTCGCTCTCCTGTCCCGTCCGGATCGACACCGGCACGAGCGCCACGAGCGGGTCCGCGGGGAGCGCGTCGTGGAGCTCGAGCCATGACCTCAGCCCGGCTGCGCAGACCGCCATCACGACGTCGTTGACCGTGACGCCCATCGCGGCCTTGATCGTCTTGACAGAGCTCAGCGATGCCGAGCCGATCGCCAGCTTGCGGTGGGGCGTGATCTCGGCGTTGAACGGCGTGCGAGGAGGGCGGACGGAGGGCAGCTCGTTCGGAGCGTCGCGCTCCTCGCCGCGGTCACGACCGATGTTGAGCAGGGCGCCGAGCGGTCCCCGCAGGCTCCCGCGGACCTGATCGGCCGCGGCGACGAGCACCGGGTTGCGCGTCGCCTGGCCGATCTCCCGCGCGGTGCGCGCGGCGAGGAGCAATGCACGAGCGGGCTTGCGCGCGAGGCCCCACGTCGCATCGAAGACCAGCCTCAGATCGGAGGGCACCGGCTCGGTGCGCCATTCCCCGGTCGGCGGGGCGACCTGTCCACCGCCGGGCTCGTCGTCGAGCATCAGGGTCAGCAGCTCGACGCCCGACGCTCCGTCCACGGCGGCGTGGTGGACGATCGTGAGCACGGCGAATTGATCATCGTGCAGGCCCTCGATCACATATGAGAGCCACAGCGGCCTGTTCCTGTCGAGCGGGTGGCTGACCAGGCGCGCGACGGTGTTCGCCAGCTGGTCCTCGCCCCCCGGGGGAGGCACCGCGGAATGGCGCACGTGGAAGTCGAGATCGAAATCGGGGTCGTTGACCCAGACGGGATGGTCGATCCCGAGCGGCACCTCGACGAGGCGCCGTCGCAGGGGTTCGAGCAGGTGCAGCCGCTGCTCGAGCTGCCCGCGGAACGCCGCGTGCGGGTCATAGCCCGGCGTGGAGGGGCGCGCGAAGATCGACAGCCCGGCGACGTGGCCGAACTGGTTCGCGTTCTCGAGGTGCAGGAAGGTCGCGTCGAGCCCGGCCAGCCGTTTCATCCCTACCCAACCTCCCCACGATGAGGTTCCCCGATTCAGCGAACAGTACCGCGACGCCGGGGTCCGGCGAACGTCGGCGCGGAGCCCTATATCCTGGAAATGCGCTCGCCGGAAGCCGAACGGCGTCGGTCGACCGGCGCGTGAAGCCACAGATCTGGAGATCGGAATGCAGGAGGCGTTGGGGAACGACGGAGCGTGGCCCGGGAGCCAGGGCGCAGCCGTGCCGGCTCAAGCCCTGCAGGCGCCTCCCTCACGCAGGCGATGGCCGGCTCTCGGCGCGCTGGCGGTGTCCCTCTGTCTCCCGCTGATCGCCCCCGCGGCGTCCTCGGCGAGCGGCCTCGGCGCGATCAGCGGCACCGCCGTGGCCGCGAGCGGCAAAGCGCCTGTCCCCTCGCTCGAAGTCTGTGCCACACGTCCCAGCGAACAGTTCCCCGCGGCGGGTTGCACGGTGACGAACTCCAAAGGCGAATACTCGATCAGCCTCCAGCCCGGGGCCTACAAGGTCGAATTCACCAACCGCGCCTGCTCCGAAGGTTGCAAAACGCTCGACCTCGTCCCGCAGTGGTACGACGGCGCGCCGGGCGGGTCCTCGAGCTTCGCGACCGCCGAGAGCGTCGCGGTGAGCGAAGGGACGCCGACGGGCGGGATCAGCGCCGAACTCGCAACAGGAGGCCAGATCCAGGGGAGCGTCACGGCAGCGGCCGGTCTCAAAGAAGCGCTCGATGGGATCGAGGTGTGCGCGTATGACCTCAGCGCCGAAGGCGCCGAGTCCTGCACGAACACGAGCAAAACGGGCACATACGCGCTGGTCGGGCTGGGGACCGGGAGCTACGCGGTGGAATTCGAGAACACCGACTGTCCTGAAGGCGGCTCCTGCCAGACGGTGAACTACATCCCGCAGTTCTACGACGACAAGGCCACGTTGGCCGAAGCGACGCCATTGCCGGTGAAAGCCGGCTCGATCGTCTCCGAAATCGGCGCGGCACTGCTCAGCGGCGGCAAGATCGAAGGCGTGGTCACCGCTTTGGCCGGCGGGGCGCCCGTGGCGAGCGTCGAGGTGTGCGCGCTGACCCCGCTCGACACGATCGCCGTCTGCACCTATGCAAACGCCCACGGGGAATACGCGCTGGTGGGCCTCGGCAGCGGCAAGTACAAGGTCTTCTTCAACAACCTCGCCTGCCAGGACGAAGTGGAATGCCGCACGCTCGACTACGTCCCCCAGTACTACGACGACCGCTCCACGTTCGCGGCTGGAGGCGAAGTCGAAGCGACGGCCGGCTCCTCGGTGGGCGACGTCGATGCCGCCCTCGCGAGCGGCGGCGAGATCACCGGCACGGTCACCCAAGCCCCGAGCGGGGCTCCCGTCGAAGGCATCGAAGTGTGCGCCGAAGCGACCGAAGGGCTGATCGAATCGTGCGCTGAAACGGGCGCCGACGGCAGCTACACGCTCGTCGGCCTGAACGGCACCTACCGCGTCGTGTTCGTCGGCACCGTCGCCTGCCCGCACGGTGCCTGCAGCGAAACCCACGACATCGTCGAGTACTGGAACGAGCAGTTCACGAGCGCGACCGCGAACGTGGTGAGCGTCGCCGCCCCGGGCGTGGTCGCGGGCATCGATGCCCGCCTCGTCGAATCGGTGGCCCAGCTCGAAGGCGAAGTGGCCGCCGCCAGGCTCCACGAAGAAGAACTCGCAGCGGCGAGGCGCCACGAAGAAGAAGCGGCCGCCGCCAGACGCCAGGAAGAAGCTGCGGCTGTCAAGAAGCGCGAAGAAGCGATCGCCGCCGCCAAGAAGGCGCTCGAAGAACTCGAACGGCGGGCGAGCGTGAAGATCGAGCGGGTGAAGGTCTCCGCGAAGAGCCTCAGCGTGACGCTGAGGGTGGCCGAGCCCGGGGTCGTCACGCTCAGCGGCCCCGGCGTCCGGCGCAGGTCACTGCAGCTGACGGCCGGCACCCACACCGTCAAGCTCACCCTCACGAGCAACGGCAGGAAGGCGCGGCTCGCGCGCCGCCGGATCAAGCTGACGGCGGCGGAGAAGGTGGGCTCGCGAGCGGTGGCCGCGAGCAAGCTCGTCCGGCTCTAGATGATCAGCGGCCGCCGCCGCCGAACAGGCGCAGGAAGAGGAGGAAGATGTTGAGAACGTCGAGGAAGATCCCCGCCGCGAGTGGAACCGCTTCCCCCATGCCCGCTCTGCGCATCCGGTTGAAGTCGAGGACGGTGTAGCCGCCGAAGATGCCGAGGCCGAGTACGGCGTAGATCACGTTCTCCCCGGGGATCGAGAGGAACAGGGTGATCAGCCCGAAGACGATCAGCCCGAGGAGCAGGAAGAACAGCATTCGGTAGCCGCCGGAGAGGTCCCGCCTGATCGCGTAGCCGACGCTGCCGAGCCCCCCGACGAACAGCGCCGTCGCCGCCGCCGCCTGCCACACGGCGTCGGGCTCGGCTTTGGCGTAGCTGTTGAGCACTCCGCCGAGGCCGAGGCCGAGCAGCAGCCCCGTCGCGAACAGCAGCGTGATCGAGAGAGCCTCGGAGCGTCTGGCGGCGAAGTTGAGGCCGAACACGCAGGCGAACCCGCCGATGAAGAACAGGATCGAGGCGCCCTCCGCGACGTTTCGCCCGATGTAGGCGCCGGCGGTGAAGAAGCAGAGCGTCACCGCCACCAGCCCCATCACCTGGCCGAAGACCCCGGCAGCGCCGACCGTCTCGACCGACCCGAACATCCCTTCGTTTCTGGCGCCGACCGGCTGCGACATCGCGTTCTCCCTTTCGAGCCCGCGTCCACCCGGGATGGGCGGACGCGCCGATCGCAAATGATAGGAGCGTTGGCCCGCTCGGAGCGTCGAGGGCGGACGCGCATCGGTCAAGGACCGCGGCCAGCGTGACGAGACCACACAGCATGCGACTCGGTCGGCGCGAAACCGCCACGGAGGCGGTGCTCGAGGCTCAGCGGCGCCAACGTGAAGGCGACCCCGCCGCCCGGCTGGCGTTCACCGAGGTCAGCGTCCGACGATTCCCGAAGGACGCCGCCGTGCGGCTCGAGCACGCCCACGCCCTCGCGTCCGCCGCCCCCGACCGTGCCGCCGGCGAGGCGCTTCGCGCGGTTGCGCTGGAACGCGCCCCCGACCCAGCGCGACTGACACGCGCCGCGCGGCTGCTGCTCGTGCTGGGCGAGCCGCTCGCAGCAGGTACGTGCATCGAGCGCGCCGAGCTCGCCGGCCCCACGAACGTCGTCATCCGCAACGAGCTGTCGGCGCTACGCGGGGCGGTAGCCGCGCGGGAAGGAGACCTCGAGTCCGCCGAGCTGCTCCTCGCAGCCGCACACCACAGCGATCGCACCAACGAGCTCTACGCGCGCGATCTCGCGACCGCGATCATCGTGCGATCCGACGGCCGCCGCCTGGCTGACGCGCTGGCGGTACTCGACGAGACGCTCGCAACCCAGCCGGCCGAGGGTGCCCTCTACGAGCACGCGCGCACGATGCTGGCCGACCAGCGCGCAGAGCTCCAGTCGGCGCTCGAGCAGCCGGGGTCGACCGCGCCGAGACCGCTCGGGGCCGCAGCGGCCGAGGCTCCTCGCCAGCCCGGTGGGGAGACGAATGCAGGAGCCACGGGCCTCAGCGAGCGGGCAACGGCCTCCACAGCTACCCTCGGCAGGCGCGGACGCTCCTCCGCGCAGACCGTCGCGCGGGCGCAGGCGCTGATGGCCGAAGGCAAGGCCGAGCGCTATGCGGCATTCGCGAGGAAGGCCCTGCGCAAGTTCCCGCGCGACGCCGCCGTGCGTCTGGAGTACGCGACGGCGCTCGCACCCCGCTCGCCCGCCGAGGCGATCGCCGCGGCCCGCGAGATCCCAGACCTCGACGCAGCGGACGAGCTGACGCGGACCGCGCTCGTGCTGCGAGCCGTCCGGCTGCTGGTCGGCCTCGGCGCGGTCACCGACGCGGGGGCGCTACTGGGGCGCGTCGCGGGCACGGCAAGCTCGCAGCCGATGCTCGCCAACGAGGCCATGGCGCTGCGGGGCCTTGTGGCGGCCGCCCGCGGCGAGCATCAGGCCGCGGAGGCCGAGCTTCGATCCGCGCACCTGGCGGACCCCGTCAACTCCGCCTACGCGGCGGACCTCGCCGAGCTGCTGCTCGCCCGCGGCGCGAGGGACGAGGCGATCGAGGTGATCGAGTGCACGCTCGCGACGCCGCAGCGCGACGGCTATCTGCAAGCGCAGGCGGCGAGGCGGCTGCAGCGGCTCCTTGGCGGGAGCCGGCGCGAGCAGGCCGGCGGGCCTGGGTCCTGCACCTAGGCCTGGTCCGGGTCCGCGGGCTCCTGCTCGTCCTCCTCGCCCGCATAGAGCGACTCCCGCGCCAGCTCTCGGCCCTTGACGTCGAACAGCTTGATCTCGAGCAGGTCGCCGCGGTAGTCGTCGGGCGCGAGCAGGGTGAAGCGCTCGGAGATCAGCTCGCACTGGTCGACGGCGAGATCCGCCAGCTCGGCGGTGACGATGCGCCCACCGCCGACGAGCGGGCGACCCCACACGAGCGTCATCGCGGCCTCGTTCCCGAAATGACCACGCCACGATCCGATCACCTCCTCGCAGAGGTCCATCTGCCACCCCGGGTTGCGCGCGGCGGTCTCCTCGGTGAAGTCCAGCGCGGTGGCGAAGTCGGTCGGCTCTCCGCCGTCGAGCGCCGGGCTGAAGCCGACATAGCCGAAGAGCTCATGGCCGGTGGAGGTCGGGGCGGTCGCCGGCACGTAGGTGCGCCCGTGCCAGGTGCGGTCCGGATACCACGCGATCGTCCCGGTGTCCCCGAGATCCTCGCCCTGCGCGTCGATCGCCTCGGCGGCGGCGAGGAACTCCGCGTCCAGGCGCTCCAGCCAGCGTCCGTAGGGGAGCTCCTCCTGCGGCGGCTCGGCCGCGAAACGGGGTACGAAGCGTTCCACCGGGGGCATCGCGGCGGAGCCTAGCTCCCGGCACGGCGCAGGGCCGCGGCGGCGTCCTCGGGGGCGACGATGTTGAGGTTGACGTCGGTGGCGAGCTCCAGGCCGGCCAGGTGGGTCAGTCGCGGCACGATGTCGATGCGCCAGCTGAAATGCTCCGCCCCGCGCGGGGCTGTCCGCACCCACATGTTCAGGGGCGGGCTCGACCCGAGATGGCTCGCGAGGCGGCGTAGGCCGTCGTGGAGCAGCGCGGCGCCGGTCGGCCCGTCGTCCTCGAAGCGGGCTCGTGGCCGGCGGGGGGCGAGCAGCAGCTGGTAGGGCAGTCGCGAGGCGTAGGGAGCGATCAGGACCGCCTCATCGTCGATCGCGACGACACGCTCGCGTCGGCGGACCTCCTCGGCGACGAGGTCACCGAGGAGGCTCTGGCCCATCGTCCGCGTCGTGTAGGCGCTCGCCCGCTCGCGCTCCCGTGCCACCGAGGCGGGGACGAATCCCAGCGCGTAGAGCTGGGCGTGGGTGTGAGGGAGCGAGGCCCCGGCCTCGCGGCGCTCGTTGACGATCAGCTGCAGGTAGGCGCTGTCGGAGTGCCGGCGCATCCGCTCGCGCCAGACGTCCATCGCCGCCGCGACCTGCTCGGCCGGGAGGTCGGCCAGCGACAGCACCGGCTGCGGCCCGTTGACGATCACCTCGTGGGCGCCCGTTGCCGGAAGCGAGACGAACAGCTCCTCGGGGAGCCTGCCGCTGCGAGCGCCGTCCGCGAGGGCCATCGCCGCCGGCTCATCCCCGGCGGGCCCGTCGAGCGCGGGATAGAGGTTCGGCACGACCCGCACCACCCACCCGGGCGAGTCGGGCGGCCCGCCGCCGGGACGCACGGCATAGAGCTCGGGCGGCGTACGCCCCTCGTGGCCCTCGGCGAAGGGGTCCGCCGTCGGGTCGATCGCCTCCGGGGGCGCACAGCGGGGCTCCCCGCCGGGCCGCCGGGAGCGCTCCCCGGCGACGATCGTGCGGTGCCCGCTGAGCGGGTCGATGCGGACCTCGGCCAAGGCTCAGCCGGCGAGCGCGTAGCGCCGCACGGCGGCTTCCAGCTTCGCCGCCGTCGCGTAGGGACCCTGGTGGATGAATTCGCCGCCCGAGCGGTTGTAGAAGACGGTCACCGGGGTGGTCGAGGCGTCGGTGATCGCCTCCCCCGCAGAGCCACTCGGGTCGTAGTAGCTGGGGTAGCTCACCGGGTAGGAGTGCAGGAACGCCAGCGCATGGCCGCGGTCCGGGTCGCCGGAGTCGATCCCGATGAAGGCCACCTCGCGACCGTCGGCGAGCGAGGCGCGCTGGAAGGCGCCGAACTCTTCCCGGCAGGGTTCGCACCAGGAAGCCCACTTGTTGATCACGACCGGCACCCCCCGCAGCTCGGCGAGGCGCCGACGCAGGGCGGAAAGCCCGCCCGGGAGCAGCTCGCCCGCCTGGGCATGGAGGGCCGCCAGAGGCGCGGGCGCACCCTGCAGCCGATCACGCATCTCGGCGAGCGTGAGCTTCGACGGGGGCGTCGTCGATCCGCCCGGCAGCTCGGCCAACCCGATGGCGAGCACGACGGCCACGACGACCCCCGCAACGGCGAGCGACAGGCGCTTCCGGTTCATCGCCGCACAGGTTGGCAGATGGCCGCTCCCTTCAAGGGGACCGCCCGGTGCTATATCCTCCAGGGCAAGCAGGAGGCCGGAACGCCCCAAGGTCCGGCCGCGCCGAAAGGCGTCAACCTTCCCCGGCTGCGTCGGAGCCACCTTCGACAGCGGCCGTGTCTCGAAGTCCAGAGCCTCTATGGCCGAGTCCACCTCAGTGGCCCTCGCGGCCGCGACCATTCCAACTTCCGCTGACATCGCGCGGGCGGAAAAGCTCGTCCGCGAGCGCTTCATACACGAGGGCGAGGATCCGGCCGTCGCGCTCGCCGCGGGGACCCCGCGCCGGCGTGCGCTCGATCGCGCGCTCGAGGAGCTCGCGGAGAATCCGAAGGCGAAGCACCCCTCGACGGCGTGGCGGCGCGAGTTCTCGCTGCTGCTCGGCCTCGAGCGACTGCTCTCCGAGGAGGAGCCAAAGCTCGTCGACGGGACGGTGCTCTCCGCCCATCAGGTGGACGCCCTGTCGGGCACGCTGACGGCGCTCCTGGCGGAGGCGCAACGGAGCGCCCCCGATGGCAACGGCCGCGCCTCGGCGTCACCCGAGCTGCTGGCGAGCGCAGACATCCTCGGGCCGGACGGGCTCGCGGGCGGGCGCGAAAACGGCTCGGGCTCGAGCTCGGCCACCGCCGAGGCGGGGCCGCCGCCGGAGGACGAGGAGGAGGACGAGGACGACGACGTCGAGGACTTCGACGAGGACGACGAGGAGGACCTCGAGCCGGTGCAGCGGGCGGAGCCCGAGGACGAGGAGGAGGACGAGGACGACGAGGACGACGAGGAGGAGGACGAGGAGGAGGACGAGGAGGAGGAGGACGAGGAGGAGGAGCAGGAAGGCGAGGCCGACGAGGAGCCCCGTGACTGGGTGGACGAGGACCAGGAGGCCGACCTCGCCGAGCAGCCCGAGGACCCCAACGCGGCCAAGCGTTTCTGGTTCGAGCACGCCACAGGTGCCGGCAAGACGGTCGCCGCGCTCGGCTTCGTCGAGGCCTCCCACACGGGCGGCGTGCTGATCCTGACCCACCGCCGCAACCTCGTCGACCAGTTCAACGGCGAGCTCCGCGACCGCGGATACGCCAAGCGCATCAGCCCCCCGCTGCTGAAGGGCGAGGACTCCGTGAAGGGGCCCGTGACGGTCGAGACCTATCAGTGGTTCGTCCGCAACGCCGGCAAGATCTCCAGCGCCTACACGATCGTCATCTGCGACGAGGCCCACACCGCCCTGGGCGAGAAGACGAGCGCGGCGATACGCAACTGGACCGGCCCGATCTTCATCGGTATGACGGCCACCGGCGCGCTGATCGCGCGCCACGTCACGGACCTGTTCCCGACGCAGACGTCGCGCTTCGATCTCGCCCAGGCGGCCCGTCGCGGGGTGATCGCGCCGCTCCGCTGCGTTCGCATCTCCCCGGGTGTGGGCGTGCGGACGATCGCCAAGGTCCCCCTCCGGCGCGGTGAGGTCGATACCGAGTTCGACCAGGAGGAGCTCGCCAAACTGCTCGACCAGCAGCCCTTCAACCTCGCCGTCGCGAACCTCTACAAGACGCGCTTCAACGGCGTGCCCGGTGTCGTCTACGCGGCCGGCGTGCGCCACGCCTACAACCTCGCCGAAGCGTTCCGCGCGGAGGGGATCAAGGCCCAGGCGGTCTCCGGGGAGACTCCCAAGCGCGAGCTGGCGGAGATCCTCGCCCGCTACGAGCGCGGAGACATCGACGTGCTGATCAACGCCCAGCTGCTCGCGGAGGGGTGGAACAGCCCGCGGGCGACCGTCTGTGTGCACCTTGCCCCGACCGCCTCCAAGCGCATCTACCAGCAGCGGGTCGGCCGCGTCACCCGTCGCCACCCGGGCAAGGAGGCGGGGCTCGTGGTCGACTTCGTCCACCCCGCCACCAAGCACGACGATCCCGTCGTCACGCTCCACTCGCTCCTGGATCGCGACGTCTACCGCGGCGGAGCGATCGTCGTCGGCCCGGTTCGCCGGGGGCGCGGGCGGCGGATGCGGGTCGAGCGCCGGGTGCTCCCCGTGTGTGCCGAGGAGGAGCGGCGGTTCGCGGTCTTCGAGCGCGAGCTGTGGCGAATCGCCGTCGAGCATCTCGACTACGGCGAGCAGCACGTGTGGGCGGCGCTGGCCGGTGCGCGTGTGGCGCCCAACGGCTGGAGACGGGCGCGGGCGATGCTCCACTTCGACCGCACGGGTGAGCTCAAGAGCCGCTTCCTGATCACCGCGGTCCAGCGCAACAAGAACCCCCAGCTGCGCCTCCGCGCGCTCACCGACCTGGCGGCGCTGCGGGACCCCGACGCGTTCGACACGGCGATCGACATCATCGGCGGCTGGCCCCGGGAAGAGCGCACGGAGGCCACGAAGATCATGCTGAGGGCGCTCGTCGAGCGGCGGATCGGCCGCCGCGACCAGGCGAACGCCTGGATCTGGCGGCTCGCCGAGTACACACGGGACGTGCACGAGGAGTACGCGGTGCAGCGTTGGCCGGAGACGAAGCGGCTGCTGGGTCTGCTGGTGAACTCGGCGGGCGGTGCCCATGCGCGCAACGCCCGCCGCCTGATACACGCGGCGCGAAAGCAGGACCGGCGACTCGCCGCGGCGCTGCTGGCGGCGGCGCTCGCCCACACGCCCGAGGCCGAGGAGGCGCTCCGCGGCGCGCGCACGCGGATGGCTCGCAAGCCGCCCGCGCTCGCGCGCGAGCTGCTGCGCAACTTCCCCAAACGCCGTGCGCGCAACTCCCGCCGTCGTCGCAAGGGCGGGAAGGCGGGGAGCAACGGAGCCGTCGCCGACGGACGGGCAGGGACGGCGGCGCCGGTCCCCGAGCAGGCCGAGATCGCCTGAGCCGGCTCGCTCGCCCCGCGCTCAGCGAGCCTCGAGGTGGACCTCGCCGGCGTCCAGCGCGGTCATCCCGCCGCCCTCCAGCGCGACGATCAGCCGCCCCTCGCCATCGATCCCCTCGGCGCGCCCTCGCCCGCCCGCCCATGTGACCGCCCGCCCGGCGAGCGCGTCGCGCTCGCGCCACCCCGCGAGCGCGTCCGCCGCGGGCTCCTCGAGGCGCCGCCCGAGCGCCGCGAGCAGGCGGCCGAGCAGCGGCTCGACGGCGTCCGCCTCCAATCCGAGCGTCGCCGCCGTTCCGTGGAGCTCCGGCGGGAGCTCCTCCAGGCGCACGGCGACGTTGATGCCGATCCCGAGCACCGCCCACCCCTCCTGGGGGCGTCCCTCGGCGAGGATCCCCGCGACCTTCGCAAGCGCTTCCCCCGATCCGGCGACGACGATGTCGTTGGGCCACTTCACGAGCCATTCCGCGCCGAGGACCTCGCACGTCGCCACGGCCGCGAGCAGGGGCAGGAGGGGCGGCGGAGAGCGGAGGACCAGGCTCATCAGGAGCGCCTGTCCCGCCGGTGCCGACCAGCGCCGCCCCTGGCGCCCGCGGCCGGCGGTCTGCTCGGAGGCGGTGACGAGCGTCCCGTGGGGCGCCCCCGCGCTCGCGAGCGCGCGCGCGCGGCCGCTCGTGGACTCGGTCACCACCAGGTGCAGCCGCGGGCGCCCGAGCTCGCTCACGCCTGCGGGTGGGCGCGGGCGTCGGCGAGGAGCGCCTCGATCACCCCGTCCACGTCGTGCCGGTCGGCCTCCACGTCGGGCTCCAGGCCGCGATCACGCAGCGTTGCGCTCGTCGCCGGCCCGATCGAGACCACGCGCGTGGTCGGGGCGAGGCCGCCCCGCGGCCCCGCCTGCCCGCCCACGGCATCGAGGAAGAACGCGACCGTCGAGGAGGAGGTGAAGGTGATGTAATCGGCCGCTCGCGCATCCTCGAGCGACTCCTCGGTGATCGGCTCCGGGACGGTCTCGTAGACCGGCAGCACGTCGACCTCGGCGCCGCGCTCGCGAAGCGCGTCGGGGAGCAGCTCGCGCGCCCGCTGTGCCCGCACGACGAGCGCACGGCTCACCGGAAGCCCCTCGAGCGCGGCGACCAGCCCCTCCGCCACGGCGCGCTCGGCCACGACGTCGGCGCGAACCCCCCGGGCCGCCAATGCCGCCTCGGTTCCCGGCCCGATCGCGGCCACGCGCGCTCCCGCGAGCGCGCGAGCGTCCCGCCCACCGGCCTGCAGCCGTTCGAACATGCCGGCGACGGCGTTCGGGCTCGCGAGGCACACGAGGTCATAGCCCGTCGGGTCCAGCGGCTCGCCGGGAAGCGGGCGAATGCGGATCACGGGGGCCTCGAGGACGTGCGCCCCGAGTCCTCGCAGGGCGCGCGCGAGGCCGCTCGCCTGCGCACGCGCGCGCGTCACCGCCACGCTCCGCCCGGTGAGCGGCCCGGGCACGATCCACGCAAGCTGCGCCGCGAGCGCCGCCACCGGCCCGACGATCGTGATCGAGGGAGCACGGATCCGCTCCCTGTCGGCCACCTCGGCGATGGCCGCGAGCGGCCCGGTGACGGTGCGCTGTCCGGGGAGGGTCCCCTCCTGGATCACGGCGGCGGACTCGTCGGCGCGGCGTCCCGCGGCAATCAGGGACGCGGCGATCACGGGCAGGCGTCGCACTCCCATGTAGAAGACCAGCGTCCCCGGGAAACGGGCGAGCGCCTCCCAGTCGATCGCCGTGTCCTGCTTGTCGGGATCCTCGTGGCCGGTGATCAGCGCAACGGCGCTGGAGAGCCCGCGCTGGGTGACGGGAATGCCGGCGTAGGCGCCGGCGGCGATCCCCGCGGTGACCCCGGGGACGACCTCGAACGGGACCCCGGCGGCGCGCAGCGCGAGCGCCTCCTCGCCGCCGCGCCCGAACACAAACGGGTCGCCGCCCTTGAGCCTGACCACGCTCGCCCCACCCAGCGCACGGTCGATCATCAGCGCCTGCGTCTCCTCCTGCGGGACGGACTCTCCGCCGCCCTCCTTGCCGACGTAGATCACCTCTGCCGCGGCGCTCGCCCCCTCGAGCGCCCCGGCGGGGATGAGGCGGTCGTGGAGGATGACGTCCGCCTCGGCGATCAGCTCCAACGCGCGTACCGTCAGCAGCCCGGGGTCGCCGGGTCCCGCGCCGACGAGGTACACCCGCCCGCTCAACCCCGCACCAGCTCGATCCGCCGCGCGACCGCGCGGCCGAGCGCCGGCGGGTCCGCCGGAATCCGCTGTCAGCTCGTCCGCGATCCAGCCCCCGCCCCCGGCCAGGCCCAGCCAGGCCCGCAGACGCAGCTGCCGTCCCACGAACGCCGCGTGGGCCCCCAGCGCCGAGTCGCAGTCGGCGCCGAGACCGCCGGCAACGGCGCGCTCGGCGAGCAGGCAGGCGGAGGTCCCGGCGTCGACGATCGCAGCCACCGCCGCCCGCACCGCGCGGTCGCCGCGGCGAGCCTGGAGCGCGAGCGCGCCCTGCCCGGGCGCGGGGACGAAGCGCTCCGGATCGAGCACGCAGCCGACGGCATCCAGCCGCCCCAGCCGCTCGAGCCCGGCCCGCGCGATCACGATCGCGTCGAGCTCCTCGGCCGGGTCGGCGAGCTTGCGCAGCCGCGTGTCCACGTTCCCCCGCACGGTCACCACATCGAGGTCCGCCCGCGCCGCACGGAGCTGGGCGTGCCGCCGGGCGCTGCTCGTGCCGACGCGTGCCCCCTCCACCAGGTCATCGAGCCCGGCGACTCCGCAGAGGACGTCCTCCGGCGCCGCGCGGGGCGGTGCGCCGAGCAGCTCGAGCCCGTCGCCGAGCTCGCCCGGGAGGTCCTTCGCGGAGTGCACCGCGAGGTCGATCTCGCCTGCGGCGAGCGCCCGCTCGAGACCGCTCACCCAGCGCGACTTGTCCCCCGCCGGCGGGCGCTCCGCGCTCGGCGCCGAGGCGTCGTCGCCCGGCGTGGAGATCTCGACGAGCTCGCCCGCGCCTAGCAGCTCAGCGACATGGCCGGCCTGGGCGAGCGCGAGGGCGCTCCCCCGGGTGCCGATGCGCATCAGCGCGGACGGCCGGCGGAGCCGTCCCGGTGGCGGCGCAGCTCGTGCACCTCCGCCAGCTCGGAGGGCGGGGACTGCTCCTCGGGGGCGTCCTCGCGCAGGCCGAACAGCTCCCGCACGATCTCCAGGCTGGCGTGGCCGCGCTCCTCGCTGAGGCTGCGCAGCCGGATCGTCGGCTCATGGAGCAGCCTACTCATCACGGCCCGCGCGATCGCCTCCACGCGCGCGAGGTCGCGCGGCGAGGCCGACTCCCAGCGCGAGCCGTTCTCGGCGAGCACCTGCTCGACGAGCTCGTTGCCGTGCTCGCGCAGCGCGGCAACGGTGGGCAGCGCGTCGAGCTGGCCCAGCCAGCGGGCGAAGCGGCGGATCTCCTCCTCGACGATCTCGTGCGCGCGCGGGGCCTCCTCGGCACGGATGCTCATGTTCCGGGCGACGTTCGCCTGCAGGTCGTCGATGTCGTAGAGGCTGACCCCCTCGAGCTCCCCGCACGCCGGGTCGACGTCCCGCGGGACGGCGATGTCGATCAGCAGCAACGGGCGCCCGCCGCGTTTGCCCATCACGAGCTCGAGCTCGTCCACGCCCACGATCGGGTGCGGAGAGGACGTCGAGCACAGCACGATGTCCGCCAGCAGGAGCTGGTCGGGGAGGCGCTCCAGGCCCACGACAGAGCCGCCGAAGCGCTGGGCGAGGCTGAGGGCGCGGTCGGCATGGCGGTTGGCGACGAAGATCGTCCCGGCGCCCTGCTCGGCGAGCGCCCGTGCGGTCAGCTCGCTGGTCTCCCCGGCTCCGAGGATGACGGCATGGCGTCGCGTCAGCTCGCCGAGCTCCGCGAGCGCGAGGTCGACCGCGATCGACGGCACGCTCACGCGGCTGGCCCCGATCGCGGTCTCGCTGCGTACGCGCTTGCCGGTGGTGAGCGCCGCCGCGAACAGTCGGTTCAGAAGCGGTCCGCTGCAGCCGGCCTGCATCGCCGCCTGATGCGCCCGGCGCACCTGGCCCTGGATCTCGGCCTCCCCCAGGATCATCGACTCGAGCCCGGCGGTGACCCGGTAGAGATGGCGTGCCGCGTCGCAGTTCCGCGGCGAGTAGATCGCCTCCGCGAGCTCCGTCGGTCGGATGCGTGCGCGGCCGGCGAGCAGGCCGAGCACGTCGGACTCGGCCTTCACGGGGTCGCCCACGACGAGGTAGACCTCGGTGCGGTTGCAGGTCGAGATGACCGCCGCCTCCCTGACCTCGCCGCCCGCCGTCGCCGCGACCGCGAACGCGGCCGCCTCCTCCTCGGTGAACGCGAGCCGCTCGCGCAGCGCGACCGGGGCGGTCTTGTGCGAGATCCCGAGCGCGAGCAGCTCGCTCATGCGACGCTCGACCCCCGTCCGGCAAGCTCCTCGGCATGCGCGGGCTCGCGATCCTCGGCCGGCTCGGTGAGGGCGAGCAGCTCGCCCAGCTCCCGCTCCATGCGGCTGAGCCGGATGGACATGATCGCCACGTAGACGAGCACGAGCGCGAACAGCACGATGTAGGCGCCGGCGACGTACTTGCCGGCGGTGTGCAGAGGCAGCGCGGGGGCCTCGGCGAGGAGCGCCACGCTAACCGGCCCTCCCGGCGCCGCGGGCCGCCGCTGCCGCCCTGGGGAGGGACGGCGCGGGGGCGGCGCTACGCGGGGCAGGGCGCTCGGTCCCCTCGCCGAGCAGCCTCCGCCGCAGCGCGCGCACCTGGGCGCGGGTGTGCTTGGCGGTGAGCTCGTACTTGCACAGCGTCGTGAACAGCAGCGCGACCGCCGCCAGGCAGACGAGGAACGTGAAGGCCATCGAAGCGGGGAGGTTGGCGGTGCTGCCGAGCACGCGCGGGTGCAGGTAGGCGGTCGAGAGGCGCACAGCGAGGAAGTTCATCGGCACGAACGCCCCCGCCGTGATCGCGAAGACCGACGCGTAGCGCGCCTGTCGCTCGGGGTCCTCGATCGCGAAGCGGAGCGGCTGGTAGGTCGCATACAGCAGGAGCACGATCAGGAAGGAGACGAGCGTCGGCTCGTTCCACACCCACCAATGCCCCCACGAGCCCTTCGCCCAGATCGAGCCCGTGATGAGCGTCCCGACCCCGAAGATGAGGCTCATGTGGATCACCACGTAGGAGCGGATGTCCCAGCGCGAATCCCGCGTCCGCAGGTGCTGGATCGCGAGCAGCGCGCCGACGACGAAGCCGCCGAGCGTGACGATCGCCAGCGGGACGTGGACGTAGAAGATCTTCTGGAGGAAGCCCTGTTCGGCTTCGAGCGGGACGTAGAAGAAGACGAGCGCGAGCGCCAGCGCCATCAGGGCGACGGTGGAGATGCTCAGCGTGCGCAGACCCTTCCCGTACATGGGGCGGCTCAGTCCTCCAGGAGGAAATCGAACAGGGCGAAGGCGATCAGCCCGAAGATCAGATCATAGAGCCCCAGCGTCAGCAGCCAACGCGCCGCCGGGACGCCGGCGTGAGGGAGGCTGAAGAGCGGCGAGGTGGCCCGCGCGGCGCCGATCACCACCGGCACCAGCAGCGGCAGCGCGAGCAGCGGCCCGAGCAGGTCGCGGGCCCGCGTGCGGACTGCGAGCGCAGCGACGAGCGTGCCGATGACGGCGACGCCGAGGTCGCCGAGCGCGAGCACGACGAGCAGGTCCGGAAGCGCCGCCCCGAGCGGGGGGCCGAGCAGCAGCAGCCCGAACGCCGGCACCGCCACCAGCTCGAGCACGACCAGATAGGCGAGCAGCGTGAGCGCCTTCGCGAGCAACATCGCCGTCCGATCCACCGGCGCGAGCAGGAAGCCGTCGAAGCCCCCCTGGTCGGCGTCGGCGACGAACAGGCGGTTGATCCCGAGGATCGAGGCGAACAGGAGCGTGACCCAGAAGATCCCGGCGGCGAGGTCGCCTTCCACGGAGCTGCGGTTCAGCGCGAAGTGGAACACGACGAACGTCGTCACCGCGAACAGCGACATCCCCGGGACGGACTCGAGCGTGCGCAGCTCCACGAGCAGCTCCTTGCGCAGCAGCGCCGCGACGACCCGTCTCATGCGTACAGATCCGCGATCTCCCGCTCGGCGATCCCGCTCGCGTGGCCGAACAGGACCGCGCGCCCGGCGCGCAGCCCGAGCACGACGTCGGCCTCCGCGAGGCCGCCACCGGGGTCGTGGCTGCAGATCACCCGTGTGCACCCGGAGGCGGGCCCGATCAGCGGCGCCAGCAACGCGACGGCCGCCGGGTCCAGTCCCGAGTGGGGCTCGTCGAGGAGCAGCAGCGTCGGGCCGTGGAGCACCGCGCGGGCCACGGCCACCCGCTGGACCATCCCGCGCGAGAGCGTCCGCAGCGGCTCGTCCCCCGCGAGTCCATCGCGACGGCTTGCAGCAGCTCCGCCACGCGGGTCTCGGCGACGCCGTGAAGGCGGGCGTGGAAGCGCAGGTTCTCGCGGGCCGTCAGCTCGCGGTAGAGCAGCGGCTCGTGCGCCAGCAGCCCCACTCGCCCACGGATCGCCCAGCCTTCCTGCGGGAGGCTGTGGTCGAGCACCCGCACGCGGCCGCGATGGGGGCGCAGCAGGGTTGCGAGCACCCGCAGGAGCGTTGTCTTGCCGGCGCCGTTGGGGCCGAAGACGACGAGCGTCCGGCCCTCCGCGAGCGTCAGCGAGACGTCGCCCAGCGCCTCCCTCTCGCCGTAATGTCGAGACAGCCCCTCGACGTCGAGCGCGTTCACGCTCAGGCTCTGCCCGCTCCCACCGCGTGCGCGTCCTGCGCCCGTGCGATCAGCTCCCGCACCGCGACCTCACCGGAGCCGCCGGCGGTCGGGTCCGAGCGCAGCAGGGCGATCGGGTCCGGGTCGCCGCCGACGATGCCCTCGAAGAAGGCCTTGCGGTCCTGGTATGTGGGCAGCGTCCCCTTCGCCCAGCCCCGAGCCTCGTTGAGGAGGATCGCCAGCCGTGCGTACGGCTCGCCGTACTGGGCTGCGATCTCCCGCTTCATCCGCTTGGCCAGCGCCGGCGAGGCGCCCGCGGTCGAGATCGCGATCGCAAGCGGGCCGCTGCGGACGATCGCCGGAAGGATGAAGTTGCACAGCGGCGGGACGTCGACGATGTTCACGAGCATCGCCCGCCGCTCGGCATCCTCGAAGACGGCGATGTTGACCTCGCTGTCGTCGGTCGCCGCGATCACCAGAAAGGCATTTTCCAGATCCGCCTGCCCGCCGTAGGGGCGACGCTCCCAGGTGATCGAGCCCTCCGATGCATAGCGCTCCAGCGCGGGCCCGGCGTGCGGCGCGATCAGCGTCACCTCGCCGTCGCAGGCGAGCAGGCCCTCGACCTTCTCCAGGCCGACGTCGCCACCGCCGATCACCAGGCAACGGCGCCCGCTGAGACGCAGGCAGGCGATGTAGAACGGCGTCTCCAGCATCCCCTCGACGCAGCTCTGGTCGCAGATCCCCCTGCGCAGCTGACACACGCACTCCTTGCCTGCATAGGCCTGAGCGGGCATGAGAGAAGCCTAGCTGCATCATCTAGGAGCGCGGCAGGCCCCGGCCGAAGGCGCGGGCGGCAAGGCGCGTGAGCGCGAGCCCGCCCTCCCGCCAGGCGCGGTCACGGTCGGCCTCGCGCCCTGAGCGGAGCTTCGCGACGGTTCGCGCCGCGCGCGAGCTGGTCTCGTCGTAGGGGCCCCACCACAGCCCCCTCGTCGCGGGCGGGTCCCACGTGATCAGCTTCTCCTGGGCGCAGGCCCGCAGACCCGCCTGACCGAGCGTGTGTCCGAGGCCCGCTCCGGCGGTGGCGCCCCAGGGCCCGCGCGAGACCGTCGGCCCGGGGAGATGATCGTTGAGCCACACCATCCCCACGCGCAGCTCCCGCGCGATCCGCGTGCCCTGATAGCGGTCGGCGGTCCAGACCGAGGCGCCGAGCCCGTAGTCGCCGTCGTTGCTCAGCGCGATCGCCTCCTCGATCGTGTCCACCGCGACGACGCACAGCACGGGGCCGTCGATCGGCTCGCGCATCACGCCCATGGACCGCGTCACCCCGGTGAGCACGGTGGGTGCGTAGAAGGCGCCGGCGAGCCCGCCCGGCGGGCTGATCGGGCCGCCGCAGTGGAGCACGGCGCCCGCCGCGACCGCCTCCTGCACCAGCCCCGCGACGTGCTCTGCCCGTCGCGGCGAGGACAGCGGCCCGAGTTGTACGCGCGAGTCGGCGGGGTCGCCGACGGTGATCGCGCGGGCGCGGGCGATGAGCTCGGCGAGGAACCGCTCAAATACGTCCGTGAGGACGTAGATGCGCTCGACCGCGCCCCGTGCCTGGCCGGCCGCGGCGCATCCGGCCCACAGCGCGCCCGCGGCGGCGCGGGGGAGGTTGGCGTCGGCGAGCACGAGCATCGCGTCCTTCCCGCCGAGCTCGACGGTCACCTCCTTCTCGCGGGAGACAGACGCCCTCGCGACGATCCGGGCGACGGGCGGCGAGCCCGTGAAGAGGATCTTCGCCACCGAGGACTGGGCCAGGGCGACGCCCTCCTCGGCGCCGCCGTGGACGACCCGCACGAGCCCCTCGGGCAGGCCGGCGCGACCAAGCACCCGCCCGATCCGCTCGCCCGCCAGGCAGGCCCGCGCGGCCGGCTTGAAGACGACGCCGTTCCCCGCCAGCAGTGCTCCCGCGATCTGCCCGAGGGGCTGCGCGAAGGGGGCGCTCCCGGCGCCGATCACGCCGATCACGCCGTAGGGCTCGTATGCGATGCGGGCCCGCTTGGCCAGTCCCAGCGAGCGGCTCGGGCGCACCCGGCGGCCGCTGAGCTGCGCGGCGCCATCCTCGGCGATCCAGCTGAGCGCGTCGATCGCCGCCAGCAGCTCGAGCGCGGCGACCTCGGCGCGCGGGCGGCCCTGCTCGCGCCCGATCGCCTCGACGAGCTCATCGAAGTCGTCGATCACGGCCTGGGCCATCCGCCGCATGTAGCGGGCGCGGTCGCGCACCCGCAGCAGCGCCCACAGCGGTACCACCTTGGCGACGTCCTCGACGACCTCCTCGATCCGCCCAGCCGGGGTCGGCGCGACGCTCGCGATCGGCGCGCCGGTGGCCGGGTCATGCGCCCACAGGGCCCCATCCGGCTGCAGGCCCGCGATCTCGGATGTTCCACCAGCGGCGGGGCTCATCGCCGTGGGATTATCGCTCCTGCAGCCCGCGTGCCCGGCGGATCGCCTGCAGGCGCTCGGCGAGCGCCGCCTCGGCCTCGTCAGGCTCGTAGAAACGCCGGCTGGCGACGCTCTCGGGAAGCAGCGGCTGGCCGGCGACGTGGCCCGGCTGGCCGTGGGGGTTCTGATACCCGCCCCGGTCCTGCCCCGGGCGGGGGCCCGAGCGCAGCCACGGCGGCACAGCGCCCGCGCCGTTGGCACGGACGTGCTCCTGGGCGCGCGCGAGGGCTCTTCCGGCGGCGTCCGACTTCGGGGCGAGCGACAGGTAGATCGCGGTCTGCGCCAGCGCGTAGCGCGCCTCGGGCAGCCCGACATGCTCGACCGCCGCGGCCGCCGCGCTCGCGAGCGTCAGCGCCGCCGGGTCGGCGTTGCCGATGTCCTCGGAGGCGAGGATGAGCATCCGGCGGACGATGAAGCGTGGGTCCTCACCGCCCTCGAGCATCACCGCGAGGTAGTAGAGCGAGGCGTCGGGGTCGGATCCGCGCGTGGCCTTGATCCAGGCGGAGATGTAGTCGTAGTGGCGATCCCCCCCTTTGTCGTAGAGCACCGCCCGCCGCTGCAGCGCGTCCTCCGCACGACTCATCCCGACGCGCTCCTCGCCGAGCTCCTCGGCGGTGGCTGCGGCGAGCTCGAGCGCGTTGAGGGCGGTGCGGGCGTCGCCTTCGCTGCGGCCGGCGAGGAACTCCACGGCGGCCTCCTCGACGGCGAGCGAGGCGGAGGCGGCGGCCGCGCGCAGGACGGCGCCCACCTCCTCCGCCGTCAGCGCCTGGAGCGCATAGATGCGCAGGCGTGAGAGCAGCGCCCCGTTGACCTCGAATGCGGGGTTCTCGGTCGTCGCCCCGATCAACGTCAGCAGGCCCTCCTCGACCGCCGGGAGCAGCGCGTCCTGCTGGGCCTTGTTGAAGCGGTGGATCTCGTCGAGGAACAGCACCGTCGCCTGACCGCTGGTGGAGCGGCGATGCTCGGCCCGCTCGATCACCGCGCGGACCTCCGGCCGCCCGGCTGCGACGGCGCTCAGCTCCTCGAACGCCGCCTGCGAGCGCTCGGCGACGATCCGCGCGAGCGTCGTCTTGCCCGAGCCCGGGGGGCCGTAGAGGAGCATCGAGTGCGGGTGGCCCTGCTCGACCGCGAGCCTCAGCGCTGAGTCGGCCCCGAGGAGGTGGGTCTGCCCGACGAAGTCATCGAGCGTCCGTGGCCGCACACGCGCCGCCAGCGGGCGCTGCTCGGAGGGAGCCTGGCCTGCCGGGGCGAGCCCTCCGTCGAACAGCGTGTCGCCCATCGCCGGAGTATCCCGCGGGGGTTCGGCGGGCGCGTGGCCCTCAAGCACGCCGGCGCCCGCGGGCAGGTCGTCCGCCTACGGGGTAGAACATCGGCCATTGCAAGGCGTATGGTCCATCTAACGGCGCCGACGGACCCGCAAGGGATTAGATTGTCAAGGATTAGCGAAACTCTTAGAAACCCACACAGCGCGGGCCGCGCGGCGGCCTGCGGGTCCGCGAGGGCGTCCGGCTCTGCAGCGGGGAGGCCCCGCGGGTGAGCGCAACCGCCGAACTGCTCCCCTCGGGCGGCGGGAGCCTGGAATTCCTCGACGTCGGCGGCGACATCGCCGCGCGCTCACCCCTCCAGCTGTTCTGGATGCGCTTTCGCCGCGACCGCGTCGCCGTCGTATCGCTCGGCTTCATCATCTTCCTGACGATCATCGCGATCTTTGCTCCGCTGGTGATCAGCCTGCTCGGCCTGCCGGGGCCGAACGTCCAGAACCTGAACCTGACCGACTCCTTCGGCTCGCCCCTGGGGCCGAGCTGGTCGCACCCGTTCGGCGTCGATCAGCTCGGCGAGGATGTGATGTCACGGGTGATCTACGGCACCAGGGTGTCGCTGGAGGTGGGCGTGATCGGCACCGGCATCGCGACCGTGCTCGGGGTGTCCACGGGGATGATCGCGGGCTTCTACCGCGGCTGGGTGGACACGGTGCTCTCGCGCATGATCGACATCGTGCTGTCGATCCCGATCCTCCTCCTCGGCCTCGGCATCGGCGCGGCGTGTGCGGTACGGGGGTGCGTCAAAGGTGTCATCCAGCCCGGCCTGGGAACCGTCATCTTCATCATCGTCCTCGCCAACTGGCCCTACGTCGCGCGAATCGTCCGGGGCCTGGTGCTGTCGATGCGCGAGCGCGAGTTCGTCGATGCCTCGCGCGCCCTCGGCGCCTCCGACCGGCGGATCATGTTCCGCGAGATGCTCCCGAACCTGGCCGCCCCGATCATCGTCTACGCCAGCCTGCTGATCCCGACGAACATCCTCCTGGAGGCGTCGCTCTCGTTTCTCGGCGTCGGCATCCGCCCGCCGACGGCGAGCTGGGGCCAGATGATCGCCAACGCCACGCCGATCTTCAACACGGCGTGGTGGTACATGGTCTTCCCGGGCATCGCGCTGCTGCTGACGGTGCTCGCATTCAATCTGCTGGGCGACGGGATGCAGGATGCCCTGAACCCGAGGAACGCCCAATGAGGGCGACGAACGCCCGATGAGGGCAACCCAACACAGGAGGGTCTTGATGAGGTCGATTAGATCGGTCGCGGCCGTCGCGCTCGCCGCGGGGCTCGTGCTCGCGCTCGCGGCGTGCGGGTCGAGCAGCTCGGGCGGGTCGAGCAGCTCGGGCGGCAGCGAGAGCGCGAGCAGCGCGCTCAGCTCGGGGGGTTATGAGAGCCCCTTGACGGAGTCGCTGACTGGGGGCAAAAAGGGCGGCACGCTGAACGTGCTGCAGGAAACGGATTTCGAACACCTCGACCCCGGTATCGCCTATTACTCTCTCGACTACGAGGTGGTCTTCGCGACCCAGCGGCCGCTGTACTCGCAGAAGCCGAACTCGACCGAAGAGACGCCTGACATGGCCTCGGGCCCGCCGGAAATCAGCAACGGCTCCAAGACGGTGACGGTGCACCTCCGCGAAGGCGTGAAGTTCAGCCCGCCGGTGAACCGCGAAGTCACCTCCGCCGACGTCGCCTACGCGATCGAGCGGGGCGCCAACCCGAACGTCGCCAACCCCTACCTGCAGTCCTACTTCAAAGCGATCGAAGGGGTTCCGACGGCTACGGGCGGCCCGATCAAGGGCATCGAAACCCCTAACAAGCACGAGATCGTCTTCCACCTGACCGAACCCAAGGGCCAGCTCGTCGCGGACTCGCTGCTGCTGCCGCTGACGGCGGCGGTGCCGGAGGAATACGCGGCGAAATACGACAAGAACAAACCGTCGAACTACGCCGACTACCAGGTTGCGACGGGGCCCTACATGCTCAAGAACAACTCCTCGGGGACCGTCCTCGGGATCGGCTACATCCCTGGCAAATCGGCGACGCTCGTACGTAACCCGAACTGGAACGCCGCGACCGACTACCGCCCGGCGTACCTGAACGAAATCAACATCAAGATCGGCGGGACGAACGCGGTCATCGGCCGCCAGGTGCTCGAAGGCTCGAACATCGTCGAGAACGAACCGCCGGCCCAGTCGGCGGTGCGGCTCGCGGCCGAAAAATACAAAAGCCAGATGGAGATCTCGCCGGGCGCCGGCAGCCACTACATCGGTATCAACAACAAGGTGGGCGTGTTCAAGAACATCAACCTGCGCAAGGCCTTCTGGGCAGCGCTCAACCGCACCGCGATGGACAAGGCGCGAGGTGGTGAACTGGTGACCACGGTCGCGACCCACTTCATCTATCCGACGATCAACGGCTTCGAACAGGCCGGCGGGGTGAAGGGGCCGACGGGCTCGCAGTTCGACTTCAACGAACACCCCGAAGGAAGCACGGCCGTGGCCGAAAAGTACATGAAGCTCGCCGGCTACCCGAGCGGCAAATACACCGGCAGCGAAACCGTCACCGTGGTCGGGGCGAAGGGCAACCCCGCGGAACAGGACGCCGAAATCGTCAACCAGACGCTCAAGAACCTCGGTTTCGCGACGAAGTTCACGCTCGTCGAAACGTCGACGATGTACGCGAAGTACTGCAACGTTCCCAAAGAAGAGATCACGGTCTGCCCGAGCGTCGGCTGGATCGCCGACTTCGCGGACCCGCAGACGGTGATCAACATCACGTTCAACGGCACCACGATCGTCCCCACGGGGAACGTCAACTGGGGCCAGACGAACGTCCCGAAGATCAACGCGGCGATGGCTGCGGCCGAAAACACCACGGGTAACGCAGCTCGTGGCGAGGCCTGGGCGAAGATCGACGACGAACTCGTCGAAGACGCCGCGGCGGTCCCGTTCGACTGGGACAAGCAGGCGAACATCGAGGGTAACCAGGTCGCCGGTGTCGGCGACATCTGGGACGTCGGCGAGTGGGACTACAACTACACCTCGCTGAAGTAGCCGGCTGATCACCGACGGTAGGTGGGACGCCGCCGGCGCGGCGTCCCACCGCCCGTCCAATCGACCACCCGTGTGAGCAGCGAGGCGACCCAGATGCGCAGGACCAAGACCACGGCGGCGTCTCAGCCGCCCACTACATGATCTCCACCGGGCGATGATCCGCTACATCATTCGCCGGCTGCTGTGGGGGGTGCTGCTGCTGGTGATCGTGTGTGCGCTCACGTTCGTCCTGTTCCGAATCCTTCCGACCGGCAACCCCGCCCTGCTGCGGGCGGGTCGCGATCCACAGCCGAAGCTGGTGAAAGAGATCGAAGAAGTCCTGGGTCTGAACAAGCCGCTGATCGTGCAGTTCTGGGATTACCTGAAGGAATTCTTCTTCCACTTCAACCTCGGCTACAGCTATTACAACCAGGAGTCCGTCAAGAGCCTGATCCTGGAACGCCTGCCGGCGACGCTGTCGCTGACGATCGGCGCGGCCGTGCTGTGGGTGGTCTGCGGGCTGAGCGTCGGGATCATCTCCGCGCTGCGGCGCCACACGCTGCTGGACCGGTTCGCGATGGGGACCTCGCTGATCCTGATCTCGGCGCCGGAATTCTGGCTCGGCCTCGTGTTCCTGTACCTGTTCGCCGAAGACATCGGCGTGTTCAAGATCCTCCCCGGCGCGGGCAGCTACGTCGCCTTCAGCACCGATCCGTGGAAATGGTTCACGTCGCTGATCATGCCGTGGATCGTCCTCGCCGCGGGCGCGGCGGCGATCTACGCGCGCCTGATGCGCAGCAGCCTCAGCGAGACGATGCGCGAGGACTACATCAGGACGGCCCACGCCAAGGGCCTGAGGGAGCGGGCCGTCGTCCGCCAGGGGGTGCGTTCGGCGATCAACCCGCTGGTCACGCTGCTGGGCCTCGAAATCGGGGTGCTGCTCGGCGGTGCGGTGCTCGTGGAGACGGTCTTCAACATCCCGGGCATCGGCGAGCTGAACTACAAAGCGATCCAGTCCTCTGACTTCCCGGTCACACAGGGCACGGTGCTGCTCGCCTCTGCGTTCATCATCCTTGCGAACATCGTCGTGGACATCGGCTACGCCTACCTCGATCCGCGGGTGCGCTACTCGTGAGCTCCGCCGACCCGCTGCTCCGCGTCGAGGATCTGCACGTCGACTTCCCGAGCGAGGACGGCGTCGTGCACGCCGTCGACGGGATCACCTATCAGGTCTTCCCCGGGCGAACTCTCGGGATCGTGGGCGAGTCGGGGTCCGGCAAGACGGTCTCCTCGCTGACGACACTCGGGCTCACCCGCCGACAGGGCGCGAGCATCTCGGGGCGGATCCTGTTCGGGGGCGAGGATCTGGTGACGCTCCCTGAAGAGCGACTGCGGGGCATCCGCGGCAACGACATCGCGATGGTCTTCCAGGACCCGCTGTCGTCGCTGCACCCCCTCTACCGGGTGGGCCGCCAGTTGATCGAGGCGGTGCAGGCCCACCGCGAGGTCTCCAAGGACAGGGCCCGCTCGCGGGCGGTTGAACTGCTCGGCCTCGTCGGGATTCCCGATCCGGCGCGGCGCGTGGACCAGTACCCGCACGAGTTCTCCGGCGGCATGCGCCAGCGGGTGATGATCGCGATGGCGCTCGCGAACGAGCCCCAGCTGCTGATCGCGGACGAGCCGACGACGGCGCTGGACGTGACCGTCCAGGCACAAATCCTGGCGCTGATGGAACGGCTCCAGCAGGAGCTCGGGATGGCGATCGTGATCATCACCCACGACCTCGGCGTGGTGGCGGAGATGGCGGATGACATCGCCGTGATGTACGCGGGGAGGATCGTCGAGACGGCGTCCGCCGAACGCCTGTTCGCGGCGCCCGAGCACCCCTACACGTGGGGCCTGCTGAAGTCGATCCCGCGCCTGGACCGCCCGCGCGACGAGGCCCTCGTGCCGATCCCGGGAACGCCGCCCAGCCTGATCCAGCCGCCCACCGGGTGCCACTTCCACCCCCGCTGCCCCTACGCCCAGCCGGAGCACGCCCGCATCGACCCGGGCCTGAGCCCGGTGCCGGACGAACCCGAACACCACGTCGCGTGTCTGCTCGACTCCGCCGCACGCCGGGACCTATGGGCGCAGCTGCGCGCAGGAAGCACCCCCGACGAGGCACTCGCCGCGGTCGGCCCGGAGGCGGGGCCGGGATGAGCGCGCCGGAGGGCACGCCGGTGCTCGGCGACGGCGGCGCGGCCGGCGCTGAGGCCACCCCGCCCGCGGACGGCCCGCTGGTCCGGGTCCACGAGCTCGTCAAGCACTTCCCGATCACCCGCGGGATCATCATCCAGCGCGCCACGGGCGCCGTCCGCGCGGTCGACGGTGTCAGCTTCGAGATCAACCGGGGCGAGACGCTCGGGCTCGTCGGCGAGACCGGCTGCGGGAAGAGCACGACGGCGCGCCTGATCACGCGGCTGCTCGACGCGACCGCCGGGGAGGTGGACTTCGAAGGGCAGGACATCACGCACGTCAAGGGCGCCCAGCTGAAGGCGATCCGCCGCGAGGTGCAGATGATCTTCCAGGACCCGTACTCGTCGCTGAACCCCCGCAAGACGATCGGCTCGATCATCGGGGAGCCGTTCGCGATCCATGGCCTGCTGCGCGATTCCGCGGAGCGCAAGCGCGAGGTGCAGCGGCTGATGGAGACCGTCGGGCTGAACCCCGAGCACTACAACCGCTACCCGCACGAGTTCTCCGGCGGGCAGCGTCAGCGGATCGGAGTCGCCCGGGCGCTGGCGCTGCAGCCCAAGCTGCTGATCGCCGATGAGCCCGTCTCCGCGCTCGACGTCTCGATCCAGGCGCAGGTGCTGAACCTGTTGCGCGACCTGCAGCGGCGCTTCGGCCTGACGATCGTGTTCATCGCCCACGACCTCTCCGTCGTGCGCCACATGTGCGACCGCGTCGCCGTGATGTACCTCGGCAAGATCGTCGAGATCGGCAGCGGCGACGACCTCTACGGCTTCCCCCGCCATCCCTACACGGGCGCGCTGATGGCGGCCGTGCCGGTCGCCGACCCCGGTCGTCACGGGGTCGGGAGGAGGGTGCTCGGGGGCGACGTCCCGAGCCCCGCGAACCCGCCGAGCGCGTGCCGCTTCCACACGCGCTGCCCAAAGGCGCAGGACATCTGCTCCGAAGAGGAGCCGCAGCTGGAGGACAAGGGCTCGGGCACGCGGGTCGCCTGCCACTTCCCCCTCAGCCGCGAGGAGCTCAGCGAGATGGGCGTCGGCGGGCCCGCATGAGCGAGCCCTCGCACGGCGTCGAGGCGCAGGAGCTGCTGTCGCGGCTGATCCGCTTCAACACGGTCAACCCGCCCGGGCAGGAGCGGGCCGCGCAGGAGTACCTCGCCGACCACCTCGCCGCGGTGGGCTTCGACTGCGAGCTGATCGGCGCCGAGCCCGGCCGTCCCAACCTCGTGGCGAGGCTGCGCGGGGAGGGGGCGGGGCCGACGCTTTGCTTCCTCGGCCACGTCGACACCGTCCTCGCCGACGCGGGGGAATGGACCCACGACCCGTGGTCGGGAGTGCTCGAGGGCGGGTTCCTGTGGGGACGCGGGGCGCTCGACATGAAGAACCAGGTCGCCGCCGAGGTCGCCGCCGCGGCCTCGCTGGCGCGATCCGGCTGGCGGCCGGCGCGCGGCGAGCTGCTGCTCGTGGCGGTCGTAGACGAGGAGACGGGCGGGGAGCTCGGGGCGCAGTGGATAACCGAGACCCACCCGGAGAAGGTCCGCTGCGACATGCTCATCAACGAGGGCGGGGGGGCGTGCTTCGAGTACGGGGGAAGGCGCACATACGGCGTCTGCTGCGCGGAGAAGGGCGTGTTCCGCTTCACCGTCACCACCGAGGGCGTCGCCGGCCACGCCTCGATGCCCGGGATGGGCGAGAACGCGCTGCTGAAGATGGCACCCGTGCTGGAGCGGCTGGGGGCGCGCCAGCCCTCCTACCGCCTGACGGACGAGGCGCGCGAGTTCCTGCGCGGGATCGGCGCCGACGATCGCGATCCGGAGGCGGCGGTGGCGAGACTGAGGGAGGCGGACGCGCGACTGGCGACGATGTTCGAGCCGATGCTCGGGGTGACGTTCACACCCACGAAGATCCACGCCTCCGAGAAGGTCAACGTGATCCCCAGCCGCGCCGAGCTGAAGGTCGACTGCCGCGTGCCACCCGGGCTCGGGGAGGAGGAGGTCCGCGCCGGCATCGCCGAGGTCCTCGGCGATGACCACGACCTGCGGATCGAGTTCACCGAGCGCGTCGTCGGCAACCGCTCGGCGGCGAGGTCCGGGCTGATGGACACGATCGCCGCCTGGATCGATCGCAGCGACCCGGGCGCGGTGGTGATCCCGGTCGTGCTCCCCGGCTTCACCGACTCGCGCCACTTCCGCCTCGCCTTCCCGGAGTGTGTCGCCTACGGATTCTTCCCCCAGCGCCACCAGTCACTGCTCGAAGGCACACCGCTGATCCACGGGGCCGACGAGCGGATCGACGTGCGCGACCTGGAGCTCGCGACGGACTGCTTCCGCGACCTCGCGCGCACCCTCCTGGGCTGAGCGCGCGGGTGGGCGTGGGTGGGTGGCGGCTGCCAGAGTGGACAGCGAGAGCTCCAGCGCGCATAATCGTGGGGGATGCCAAGGATGGTCGACCCAAGTGAGGGAGTAGGGCCGTGACGAAACCCGCGGAAGTCCCGGCGGCGAGTTCGGCTGCGGCCGGCACGGCCAGCGGCGCGGCTGCGCCCAGCGGCACGGCCACGACAGGCGGCGCCGCCGCGGCGAGCAGCCCCTCTCCGGGCGTCGCCCACGGCGCGCTCGCGCACGCCACGGCCACCCACGCGGTCATCGCCACGCACGTGGTCCCCGCGAGCCCGGGCCCGTCCTTCACCCAGGAACTGCAGAACCAGGCGATGAACTGGGAGCCGGTCGTCGCGATCCTGTTCTTCGTCGCGCTGATCTTCGTCTTCTGGCGGATGTTGAAGGTGATGCCGCGGACGAAGCCGGAACTGATCAAGCCATCCTCCGACCAGTCGGTCACGTTCGCCGACATCGCGGGCGTGGACGACGCGAAGGCCGAGCTGCAGGAGATCGTCGAGTTCCTCCGCGACCCGAAGTCCTTCCAGGCGCTGGGAGCGAAGGTGCCCAAGGGGATCCTTCTCCACGGCCCTCCGGGGACCGGTAAGACGCTGCTGGCGAAGGCCGTCGCGAACGAGTCCGGAGCGCGCTTCTTCGCACAGTCGGCGGCGTCGTTCGTGGAGATGTTCGCGGGCCTCGGCGCGGCCCGCATCCGCCGCCTGTTCGCGATCGCGCGCAAGCATGAACCGGCGATCATCTTCATCGACGAGCTCGACGCGGTGGGCGGGCGCCGCGGGATGGACATCTCCGGGGAGAAGGACCAGACGCTGAACCAGCTGCTGGTCGAGATGGACGGCTTCTCCAGCAGCGGGCGGGTCGTCGTGATCGCGGCCTCCAACCTGCTCGACAAGCTCGACCCGGCGCTGCTCCGTCCCGGCCGCTTCGACCGCCAGGTGTTCGTCGTACCGCCCGATGTGCGGGGGCGCCTCGGGGTGCTCCAGGTGCACACGCGGGACAAGCCGATGGGCGACGTCGACCTCGGCCTCGTGGCCAAGCAGACGAGCGGCCTGACGGGGGCCGACCTCGCGAACATCTGCAACGAGGCCGCGATCTTCGCCACGCGGCGTGGCGCAACGGAGATCTCCAACGCCGATTTCGACTCCGCGCTGGAGCGCGTGATCGCGGGTGTGCAGTCCAAGCGCGTGCTCAACGCCCACGAGAAGCGAGTGGTGGCCTATCACGAGGCGGGCCACGCCCTCTGCGGCGAGCTGCTCCCGTCGGTGGACCGCGTGCACCGGATCTCGATCGTCCCTCGCGGGCGGGCGCTGGGCTACACGCTCAACCTCCCCGCCGAGGACCGCTACCTGAAGACCCGCGAGGAGCTCCTCGACTACATGACCGTGCTGCTCGGCGGTCGGATCGCCGAGCAGGTGGTCTTCGGGGCGATCACGACCGGCGCCTCCGACGACCTCAAGCGCGTCGCCGACATCGCCCATTCGATGGTTCACGAGTTCGCGATGGGGACCGCCGGGGGCGGACGCGCCCCCGATGGCGACGTGAGGCTGTCGGAGACGACCCTGCGCATTCGCGACGAGGAGCGGCGCGAGCTGATCGAGGAGGCGCGCCGGGCGGCGCAGAAACTGATCGTCCACCACCGCGCCCAGCTCGACGCACTCGCCGCGGAGCTGCTCGAGGGGGAGGTGCTCGACCGCGAGGCGATCGACCGGATCATGGCGGGGATCCCACGCCTGGAGCGCGCCCCGGGCGTCGGCCTGCGGATCGTCGCCGCCACCGCCGAGCCCGCGCCCGAGACCCGCCCCGCTCCGTTCCCGCGCCACGAGCCCACCGGGGGAGGCGGCGGCGGGCTATAGACTGCGGCTCGTGTTCAGCCGCATCGACCACATCGGCGTCGCCGTCGCCGAGATCGAGCCAGCGATGGAGCTCTACCGGGACGCGCTCACGTTGCAGGTTGCCCACCGCGAGGTGGTCGAGGAGCAGGGCGTGGAGGCCGTCCTGCTCGACGTCGGCGAGAACCACGTCGAGCTGCTCGCGCCGCTCTCCGAGGACACGCCGGTGGGGAGGTTCCTGGCCCGTCAGGGGCCCGGCCTGCACCATGTGGCCTACCAGGTGGAGGACATCGAGCAGGCGCTCGATGCCTGCCGCAGGGCGGGCCTGGCGCTGATCGACGAGCAGCCCCGCATCGGCATCCGCTCCTCTCGCGTGGCGTTCCTGCATCCCCGCGCCACCGGGGGCGTCCTCACCGAGATCGTCCAGCCCGCGGCCGGAGCCCACTGATGGCCGCGGAGCTGACCCGCATCAGCATCGGCTTCCAGGGTGGCCAGGTGCTCGCCCTGCGCGTCGCCGAGAAGCACCTCGAGGGGCTCTACGGCGCGCTCGGGGGCGATGGCTGGCACGAGCTGAGGGGCGACGAGGGCCCGGTTCGGATCGACGTGAGCCGGGTGGTCTACGTGAGCGCCGAGAGCGACGAGCCCCACGTCGGCTTCGGCTAGATGGCCGATCCCGCCGCGGCCGCGGGCCGATGCCGTTGCTGCTGCTGAGCGACCGGGGCCTCGAGGAACGGATGCTGCGGCTCGCGCGCACGGCCGGGCACACTGCTGCGCGTGATCGGGGCGTCGCGGGCTTCTCGCGGCTAGGAGAACACGGGGCCATATGGATGGCGATCGGGGGAGCCGGGGCGGTGCTCGACCGGCGCCGCGCGCGGAGGTGGCGGCAGGCCCTGGCTGCGGTCGCGGGCACCTACGTGGTGAACACCGCGGTCAAGCTCGCGGTCGGGCGCACGCGTCCGGAGCCGGCGGGCCTCCCGCCGCTGGTGGGGACGCCGACCGCGCTCAGCTTCCCCAGCTCGCACGCCTCGACGTCGTTCGCGGGGGCGCTCGCCTACTCGCGCATGGGCCTCCCCGCCGGCGCGCTGTACGCGCTCGCGGGCGCGCTGGCCTACTCGCGGCTGTATCTCGGCGTGCACCACCCCTCGGACGTGCTCGCCGGGGCGCTCCTCGGGACCGCCGTCGCATCGGCCCTCGCGCAGCGGCGGCGGGAGGCGCGAGCGTGAGCACGCGCATCGGGATCGTGGGGATGCCGAACGCCGGCAAGTCCTCGCTCTTCAACGCGCTGACGCGCGCGGGCGCGGAGGCCGCCAACTACCCCTTCACGACGATCGAGCCGAACGTCGCCGTCGTGCCGGTTCGCGACGCGCGGCTGGAGCAGGTCGCCGCCACCGTGGGCGCCTCGGAGATCGTGTGGGACACGATCGACTTCCACGACATCGCCGGGCTGGTCGCCGGGGCGCACGCGGGCGAGGGGCTCGGCAACCGCTTCCTGGCGAACATCCGGGAGACCGACGCGATCCTCCACGTCGTCCGCACCCACGGCGACGAGGGCGTGGTGCACCCGGAGGGACGTGTCGACCCGCTGAAGGACATCGAGACGATCGAGACGGAGCTCGTGCTCGCCGACCTCGAGCAGGCCGAACGGCGGCTCGAGCGCGTGACACGACAGGCGCGAGGGGGGGAGCGGGGGGCGATCGCCGAGGAGGCCTGGCTGCGGACGGTGGTCGAGGAGCTCCAGGCTGGACGGCCCGCGCGTGGCGTGCCCGTCCCCGAGGAGGCGCCGGCCGCCGCGAGGGACCTCGGCTCGCTGACGGCCAAGCCGGTGCTGTTCGTCGCGAACGTCGACGAGGGCTCGGGGGAGGTGCCCACCGAGGTCTCCGAGCATGCGGCCGCGCAGGGCGCCGGGGCCGTGGCGGTCTCCTCCCGTATCGAGGCGGAGCTGGCGGAGCTCGAGGAGGAGGACGCGGGCGCGATGCGGGCCGAGCTCGGGGTGAGCGAGTCGGGCCTGGAGGTGGTCGTGCGGGGGGCCTTCTCGCTGCTGTCCCTGATCGCCTTCTTCACGGCGGGGGAGGCCAAGCCGGCGCAGTCGTGGCACCTGCGGGCCGGGCTCAGCGCGTGGCACGCCGCGGGGGAGATCCACTCCGACATCCAGAAGGGGTTCGTACGCGCGGAGGTCATCGGTTGGCGCGAGCTAGTCGATGCCGGGGGCTACGCGGCGGCGCGGGATCGCGGCACGCTGCGCCTGGAGGGTCGCGACTACGAGATGCGCGACGGCGACGTGATCACGATCAAGTTCACCCCTTAGCGAGCTCCTGAAGGCGCGCGCTCAGGCGCCCCATCCCGAGCTCGCGCGCCGCGCGGGCACCGCCGGCGAAGTCCGTCGGGCGATCCTCCGGGGCGCTCACCTGGACGCGTTGCAGCGTGGCGATCTGGCGGAACGTTCGCAGCTCTGCGGCGTTGGCGAGCAACGCCGTCGCGATCCGCGGGCGCATGGCCCCGTCCCGCGCGGCGGCCGCGAGAACGGCCTCGAGGGTGCCGTGCTCGCAGAGGAGCGCCGCCGCGGTCTTCGCGCCCACGCCGGGCGCCCCCGGGAGGCCGTCGGAGGGGTCTCCCCGCAGGGCGATGAAGTCCGCGACCTGTGCGGGCGCGACGCCGTAGCGCGCGCGCACCTCGGCGGGGCCGATCTCGGCATAAGAGCCTCCCCGAGCGAGCTCCGCCACGGCCGTCGCCTCGGTGACCGCGCCGAACAGGTCGCGGTCACCCGTCAGCAGGAGCGCCCTCCCGCCGTGCTCCTCCTCCGCGCGCGCGTAGGAGAACATCACGTCGTCGGCCTCGAGCTCGCCGCCGTCGGCGTGGAGCCAGCCGAGGCTCTCGACCAGCGCCGGAGCCCGCTGCCACTGCTCGCGAAGCTCGATGGGCATCGGCTCACGATGGGCATGGTAGGGCGGGTAGAGCGCCACGCGGTAGGCGGCCTCCTCGGCGCCCGTGCATGCCACCACCGCGCGCGGCGGACGCGCCGGAGGATTCGCCTGGTCGAAGGCGAGGATCGCGTTGACGGTGCCGAGGAGGGCGTTGACGGGGCGTCCGTCGGCCCCCACGATCGAACGCGGGAGGGCGAAGAACGAGCGGTAGAGCAGCCAGGGGATGTCGGCGATCAGCAGCGGGCGGTCCACCGCCGCAGCCTACGCGCTCGCGGCGCCCCCGTCAGCGCTCGATCATCCAGCAGCTTTCGGTCCACAGCAGGCGGCTCGGGGTGCCGCTCGCGGCCGATCCGAGGAGCGGCTCGGGCAGCGCGATCGTGGCCTGATCGCCGTTGACGACCACGCGGGCCGAGGGGACCGCGCGCAGCTCGCGACGCAGCTCGGTCCGTCCGCCCGGCGCTCGGAGCAGCGCCGCGATCCGCGCCGCCCACCGCTGTTCGCAGCTGCGGTGACGGATGCGGGCTCGCATCGGCGAGTTCAGGATCGTGCATGCACCGGCGGCGTTGCGGGAGAGCTCGGCGGTGAGAAAGCGGACGGCGGCGCTCCGCACCCAGGCGATCTGCCCGGCCGTGCCGACCGAGTCGCCGGCCGCCGACGCGGTTGCCGGGACCGCGACGGCTGCAGCGCAGGCGAGCGCGGCGAGCGTCGCGCGGGCGGCGGTGGCGAGGCGCGTCTCGGAGCCCGTTCGCATCGCTCGGATTCTCCCCGACCGCGAGAGGGGGGCGGACGGTTGTCCGAGCGCCGTGCCCATCGCTATCCGGCGAGGACCCCTCCGGCGATGGCCGTGACGGGGGCGCCGGGCGCCTGGGCGCCTCCCTGGGGGGTGCTGACGGGCTTCGGCGCGGGCGCCGGGGCGGGCGGGGGCGCCGTCGTGGGGAGCGGCCCGGTCGGGGCGCCGCTGCGGTCGGGCTCGGGTGTGACGGTCCGCCCGGAGGCGACGCTGAAGTAGGCCCAGGTGCTGTCGAGGCCGAGCCTCGCCGCGAGGTCGGGGCCGCTGACGCGTGAGGAGCCGGCGGAGCCGAGCACCTCGGCGGAGACGATCCGCGGGGAGACGCCTCGCTGGAGCACCTCGATGCCGCGGAAGGACCCCCGGTAGAGACCCCGCAGCCGAGCGGCCGCGGCGGAGAAGGGGAGGGAGAGCTTCCAGTCGAACGGGGCGCCGACGTCATAGGGGTCGCTCACGCCGACGAGCCAAGGCTCCGGTTCGGAGCCGATGAAGGCGTTGGCGATGTCCTCCGTCTCGCCCCCGGAGCTGGCGAAGAAGTACGTCGCGGCGGGTCTGCCGTCGTAGAGGACGATCTGACCGGCGGTGGCCGCCACGGCCGCGTTGCTGGGGGAGGTTTCCGCGGCCACGCCCAGGTAGACCTGTGAGCGGGTGTCGGCGTAGACGTCGAATCGCGAGCCGCCCGCGTGGGCGGTGAGGGCGTAGGTGCGGCTGGCGATCGCCTGGGCCTGCAGGGCGGCGGCCGGCCAGCTCGAGGGCATCTCGGCGGCGACGACGCCGCGGACGTACCGTTCCAGCGGCACCCGCACCACCTTCGAGCCCTCGAGCACGCGGATCACGGCGCCGGCCGGGGCGAGCCCGAGGGTCGTGCCGGTGTAGTAGTGGGCGAGGATCTCCGTGTCGGTCCAGCCGTGCCGCGCGAAGCCCTCGGCACCCCACTGGCTCATCCCCACCCCATGTCCGTCCCCGGCCCCTTCGACGATCAGCGTCGATGGCGCCGCGAGGGCGCCGCCGGCCGCGAAAGCGGCCCATGCCAAGACCGCCGCGAGCGTCAGCGCGATGCTCGTGCGGCGCGAGCGCCGGGACGCGGGGCGATGGTAGGTTGAGGTCGTGAGGGACAGGGCTGCCCACCGGAACACGGAAGCCAGCCGAGGGTCGCGCTCGAGGGAGACCATGCTCCCCCACTCGGGAGCCCGAGCGCATACCGTGAGCGCTGCACGATGACTCCCGCCGAGCGCGAGGAGGCCGTCCTGCGGGGCGTGCAGAACGAGCTACTGATCGGGGGCGAGTGGCGTCCCGCCGCGGGCGGGGGAACGCTGCCGGTCGAGGACCCCGCGACGGGTGAGGCGCTCGTCGAGGTCGCCGACGGCGACGAGCGCGACGCGTTGGCGGCGCTCGCGGCGGCGGACGAGGCGCGCGCCGCGTGGGCCGCGCACCCCCCGCGGGAGCGGGGCGAGATCCTCCGTCGCGCGTTCGAGGCGATCGTCGAGCGCACGGAGGAGCTGGCGTTGCTGATGACGCTGGAGATGGGCAAGGCGGTGGCGGAGTCCCGCGCGGAGATCACCTACGCGGCGGAGTTCTTCCGCTGGTTCTCCGAGGAGGCCGTGCGCATCCATGGCCGCTACATGGTCAACACGACGGGCAAGGGGCGCATCCTGACGATGCGCCAGCCGGTCGGCCCCTGCGTGTTCGTGACCCCGTGGAACTTCCCCACGGCGATGGGCACGCGGAAGATCGCCCCGGCGATCGCGGCGGGGTGCACGATGGTGGTCAAGCCGGCGCAGCAGACGCCGCTGTCGATGCTCGCGCTCGCCGCCATCCTCCAGGAGGCGGGCCTCCCCGCGGGGGTGCTCAACGTGATCACCTCGCGCCACTCGGGGGCGCTGATCGAGCCGCTGCTGAGGGACCCACGCACCCGCAAGCTCTCCTTCACGGGCTCCACCGAGGTGGGACGACTGCTGATCGAACAGTCCGCCCAGCAGGTCCTCCGCGTGTCGATGGAGCTCGGTGGGAACGCCCCCTTCCTCGTGTTCGCCGACGCCGACCTCGATGCGGCCGTCGAGGGTGCAGTCCTCGCCAAGATGCGCAACGTCGGCGAGGCCTGCACCGCCGCCAACCGCTTCCACGTCCACGAGTCCCTCGCCGAGGAGTTCGCCGCCCGGCTCGCCGCCCGTCTCGGGGCGATGAAGGTCGGCCGCGGCAGCGACCCCGGGGTCGACGTCGGCCCCCTGATCGACCAGGCCCAGCGGCAGAAGGTCACCGACCTCGTCGGCGACGCCGTCGGCCGGGGAGCCCGGGCGCTCGTCGGCGGCTCACCGATCGAGGGACGGGGCTACTTCTTCGAGCCGACGGTCCTCGCCGACGTCCCGCCGGACGCCGATCTGCTCGGCGAGGAGATCTTCGGGCCCGTCGCCCCCGTCGTCGCCTTCTCCAGCGACGAGGAGGCCATCGCCGCGGCCAACCGCACCGAGTACGGCCTCGTCGCCTACGTCTACACCCGCGACCTCACCCGCTCCTTCCGCGTCTGCGAGGCGCTGGAGACGGGGATGATCGGGCTCAACCAGGGCGTCGTCTCCAACGCCGCCGCACCCTTCGGGGGAGTCAAGCAATCCGGCTTCGGTCGCGAGGGGGGATTCGAGGGAGTGGGGGAGTACCTCGAGACGAAGTACGTGGCGATGGGGGTGTAGGCGGGAGTAAGGGAGCGCCGCGAAGTCGGACGTCGTACCGTGACGCGGCCCCCGGCTACGGCGCCGCAAGCTGTATGCGATGCGCTATGGGCGTGAACTCCTTCATGAGGCGGTTGTGGAGCAGATAGGTCTTGTCGGAGTCAAAGGCGTCGGGCTGCGCCCTTGCGTGGGCCTCGACGATCCGTCTACAGACGTTGTCGGAAATCAGCTCTGCGAGAAGCACCCGGAAAGCCGGGCCGCTCTGTCCGGGGTAGCCCTCCTTGGCAGCGCCCAGGTATCGGCTTGTCGCCTCGTGTTTGGTTGTGATTAGCAGTGTGTTCGGCTCGTGGCGATCCCACGAGGCGCGGAAGTTCATCCCGAGGTCATGGTCGACCAACCTGAACGTGAGGTCTACGCCCTCCTCGTCCTTGTCGACGACACGTAAGTCACAGCGCGCGACTCGGCCGTCTGCTGCAGCTACCACGGTCGTCTTGCCCTTCGGTTGCCGGCCCTCCACGACAAACGCCGCCTCGTAGTAGGTCGTACCAGGAACCAGCTCGAACTGCCCTCGCTCCCGAAAGACGGCGACGGTGCCGTCGTCGAGCCGGACGGTGGGTGCTGCTGGCGTGGGCGAGCCAAACCGGCCGCGAAGTAGGAGCGTGCGGCGCGCTCCCTGCTTGACGGTGTATCCCTTGCGGTGGAACGCAAAGTCTCCAGGAATCTCACGATCGACCGGTTCGGCGGGGATCACTTGCAGCTCTGCAAAGACAGGTTCGAGGCCGTCAACCTTGCAACCAACCTGCACCCGCCGGTGCTCCGCTAGTCCGCGCAACGTAAACGAGCCTTGCAATCGCCGCCCGTCAATCGGATCGGCCTCCATTGGCGCTGGTGTGCCGACAATTTGTACGGCCGATCGCGCCGCCTTGCTCAATGCGACCTCAAGGCTGGTGCCTGCCGGTAAATCCAGCTTCTCGTTATCGGCCTTGACAATAAAGCTCTTTGTGGCGCCGACGGGAATCTGCGTGAAGACCGGACTGACTCCCACCCCGCTCTTATGGAAGGCTTTGTCGTTGACGACGTCGCCTGGCGCCGGGGCACCTAGGTCCTCGAGCTTCTCGCGCATAAAACGGATGGCCGGTCCCTGATAGAGCGCGCGAACGAAGGGGTGATCCTCGGCGAGCCCCCCACGGCGGTTGGGATCGAGAATGAATGTTGGGTTGTCGGCGGGGTGTGACGCACCTTCCGCTCGGCGGGCGTCCCACTCCTCGGCCATCGTGCTGATTCCCTCGCATTCGAGACGTCCGAAGAAGCGGTCTGCGGCCGGGTCGCGCTCGAGTTCGGAAGCTAGGAAGTCACATCCGTGAATCCCTCGTCCGCCCTTGATGAGAATCCCGGACCGCCGTAGCCGTGGATATGGGCGCGCCTCGAGAGGCTCAGATGCGCGATATAGGGTGAACCTGTAGCGATGGCCCGGGTAATCAGGCACCTCATCCTCGCGATCAAACACGACCTCCGCGTGCGGCAGGACACCGATCAGCGGCTCGGGGTCGGCACCGGAATACTTCAGGAGTACTTTCGAGGGGGACCCTTCAGCCATGATGTCGCGCACGGCATAGAGCCAGGGCAGGTCACGTCGGAGCGTCTCCAACCTCCAGGGGTTGGTCGAGCACAGCGTCTTTGAGGGCTGCCCGGTAATCCCGAGCCCCATCAGCGTGAGCGTGTCCTCCATGCCCTCCCGCAGCGAAGCGGCGGCGTCGGGCCAGCTCTGGTCGAGCTCTGAGGCGAGCAGCTCAAGACGCTGATGTGCCAGCTCGCGATCTGAGAGCGCCCACGCCGCGCGCATCCTCGTGCGAATCGCGGGACGGTCGCGTTCGGGCAAGAGCTCGGTGACATTGCGCTCCTTGTGCCGGTGGCAGCGCTGCACCAGCGCGTGCTCCCCGAAGACGTCCTTGATCGCCTTGCGCAGCGCCTTCGAGCCGTCGATCACGAACAGGATCGCCTGCTCGGGATCGAGGCCGCGGTCGACCAGGTCGGCGAGCAGCGTGCAGGCGAGGGTGGCGTTCTCGGTCGATCCCTCCCACAGCCCGAGCGGGATCTTCACGCCCTCGGTTGAGATCCCGAGCGCGACGACGTGCGTGCGTCCGGCGATCTCGATGCCGTCGAGCATCATCACCGCCAGGCGCACGTCGTGGAGCAGACGGCTCATCAGCTCCGAGAGCGCCGTGCGGGTGCGCGCGATGAACATCTCCGACACCGAGGTCTTCGACGTCGAGGAGGACGAGCGCTCGACCTCGGCGCCGACAGGCTCGCCGACGCCGGCGAAGCGGCGCGTGGAGACGCCGGTGAGCATCCGGTCCATGACCGCCCTGGTGAGCGGGTCGCGGTCGGCGAAGTACTCGTAGCTCTGCACGGAGAGCTCGCACTCGTCATCGGCCGAGCGCATCCGTGGGCGGCGAACGTCAACGCGGCGGCCGCCGAGCGTCATCGACCCGTTCTCATGGCCGTGACGAACGGCGCTGCGGTCAGGGTTGTGTTTGCCCTTCGGCCCACGACCTCGTCGACCTCGAGCTCCATCAATTCATGCACGACGCCGAGGCCGACGCCGACGCTGAGCGCGAGCAGCCCCTCCTTCGCCGCTCCGACGAGCTCGCCGAGCGCTTCCTGGATTCGCGCTGGCAGCGGACTCTCCGGAGCCTCCAGCGCCGTGACGACCTCGGGTATGGGTACTTTCTCCATGGCGGTTCCTCCTGTCCTCTCGGACTTGGTTGACGCCCCGAACGCTCCACAGCGGAGCGGACAGGACGGGAGGACCGCCGTTCAAAGTTCTACGAAGTTACGGACAACCTCTCTGCCCACGCGCCATGGACGAGGACAACGTTCGCCATGTCGCTCATCTGAGGTCTCCTTCGGTTAGTACGTCCAGCCCCGATGACCGGGCGAAGAGGAAATGCTCAGCTCAACCTACCGCTATGCGGCGAGAACCACATGTTCGGCGTATTGCCTGAGGTAGCCGAGAGAACGTCGCCTCCAGCCCGTTGTGGGCGCATTGCGCGCGGGCCCAACCCTGGGCTTAGCAGGTCTCCAGCCTCGTGTCTAGGTGTGAGCCATCCTGGGTTTGACGGGAGACTTTGATCTGGTCCGGGTTTAGTGGAGTCGGGTTTCTGGAATCAGAGCCTCCGTCAAACTCAGCCTGGCTCATATGGGGGTGTAGGGGAAAGGTAGGGAGGGGGTGGTCTGGTGGGAAGTCCAGCCACTTTCTGTGGGTACTCCGGCTAGTGAGGCCGTCCTACGGTGATCCCGGGGGTATCCGGGCAGGACGTCATCTTCTCCCGGTCGCCGCCCTGCACCGACGACCACCGGGCCCGCCGCGTGTGGGCCGTCCCCGAGCCCCAGCGAGCTCGCACCTTCACCGGTCCCCCAGGCGGGATACTCCCCAAACGATGTCTGAGGAATCCGCGACCCCTGACCTGGTGGAGCTTGTCCGCACGCAGTGTGAGGCTGGGAATAGCCGAGATTTCGACGCCATGGCGAGCAGCTTCGCTCCGGATGCCGTCTTCGAGGGGAGGGCGTTGGGGGACCGCTTCGAGGGGCGGGCGGCCATTCGCAGCTTCATTGAGGACTGGTTTAGAACGTTCGAGGAGTTGGAGTATCGGATCGAGGAAGTCCGCGACCTCGGCAACGGAGTTGTGTTTGCCGTGGTCACTCAGAACGGTCGTCCGGTTGGCAGCGCCGGTCACGTTCGTCAACGCGAGGGGTGGGTCTACGTCTGGGTGGGATGCTTGATCGCGCGCGTTACGATCTACGACGTCGACGAGGGGCGTGCTGCCGCCGAACGCCTCGCCGAGGAACAGGGGTAGGCGATGTCGCGGGAGAACGTGGATGCGCGAGGGCGTTCTCTGAACTACCAGCTCCGAGGCTGTCCCTCGACTCGGGCCTCCCCTGCATGCGGTCGCCCTCGCCCGGCGGTCCCGTTTCCGACACGCGTCCGTGCGGTACCGCCGGTTCCGCGTCGCGCGAGGTGTCAGCCCCCAACGCCTGGCAGGGACCGGTCCGTTTCGTCGTCCGCGCCACCCCCCACTAGCTGCTCCGGCCCCCACCAGGGAACTGCACGCTGAGCCCTTCTCTGTAATGGACTTTCAGGACCGTTGGACCGCTGCGGTGTTCTTGAAGGTGCGCCAGTGGCCGCCTCACAGCGCGCGGATCAGGTCGCGGACGACGGCGGGCTGCGAGAGGAAGGGGTGGTGGCCGGCGTCGAGTTCCACGACGCTGCCCGCCCGACCGGCGAACTCGCGCTGCAACCAGGCGGGGGTGCCCCGGTCCTCCGCACAGACCAGGTATGTCGAGGGCACGTGATGCCAGGCCGCCGACTGCACCGGCTGCGCGAGAACCGCGAGGCTCTGGCGAGCCGTCCTGTCCGGGGCCTCTCGCTGGATCTCCGCGTCGCAGTCCTGCAGGAACGTCTCGGCCAGGGCCTCCGGTCGCACGGTGAAGGTTCCGCCCTCGGAGTCGATGTCGAGGAACGGGGCAGGCTCCTCCCCGCCGAACGAGGAGAGGCTCTGCCCGACCTCGGGTAGGTAGCTGGATACGAGCAGCAGGTGGCGCACGGACTCGACGCCCGCCGCTGCTTCCGCGGTGACGATCCCGCCGTAGCTGTGGGCGACCACCACGGTCGGCTCCTCGCTCGCGGTCAGGACGCGCCGGACCGCGGCGACGTCCTCGGCCAGCCCGGGTCCCGCGGCGTCCGTCGCCTCACCCGTCTCGCCGCAACTCGGCAGCGCGGGCGCCTCGCTGAGCGAGGCCCTGCTCGGCCAGCAGCTCACCGGTTCGGTGCCACCACCACGACCCGTCCTTCACGCATGCCCCATGCACGAAAACGATCCTCATCGTGACCTCCTCGTCGCGTGTCGATCCACTGCCGAGTACGATAGACGTACTGATCGTTACGTGAAAACATCGGGCATGGGCAGACGGCGCGAACCACAGATCAGGCAGCGGCTCCTCGACGCGTGCACCGACCACGCGCTCGAGCACGGGCTCCCGGACCGGCTCGGGCCGCTGGCCGCCGCCGCGGGCACCTCCAACCGGATGCTGATCTACCACTTCGGGACCCGCGACGGACTACTCCGCGAGGTCCTCCGCCAGGCACGCCGGCGCCAGGTCGAGGCCTTCACCGACCTCATACGCCTGCGACCCGACGAGCCCTACCCGATCACCCTGGCCCGCGCCTGGTCCGCGATCTCCGGGCCGCAGGGCGAGCCCTACCTCCGCATGTTCGGCCGCCTGCACGACACCGCGGGAGAGCCACTCTGGCCGGGCTTCCGTCAGACCGCGACGACCGACTGGCTCGCGCCGCTCCGGGACGGCATGCGCAGCCTCGGCCGACCCGAGCTGGCGACCGTCGTGCTCGCCGTCATCCGCGGCCTGCTCATGGACCTCGACGCCACCGGCGACACCGCTCGCACCGACCGGGCCTTCGACGCCTTTCTCGCCACCATCGACGGCGCCTGACCTGCGAGGATTTGTCGGTGCTCCGGCTCGAGGGACTCCGCCGCCGGCACTCCCTCGGCGCCGGTTTGGCGCTTGGGTGCGTCCTGCTTGTCGCGTTCGATCTGTCCCCCCGAGCTGTCGCCACCCTTCGCACCGCCCACCGGTCCGACGTTTGCCGCATCCCACGGCTGACCGGGCTTACCCTCTCTGCCGCTCGCGAACGCGCTGCCAAAGCCGGTTGCCCCACCCGGCTCGTCGGTTCCGCGGTCGAGGGCCCCGGGACCCAAACCATCCGCACACTGTCCTGGCTTCCCAGGCCGTCGCCAGAGGGCATCTTGCGACGATCCCTCTCGCCCCGGGCACCTACTCGATACGAGGCGCATTCCCCAACTCCGAACCGGGCGGCTATGAACCGTCAACGACCGTTCAGATCCTCTCCAGTCAGTCGGTCCGTCGAGACGTCTTCGCGAATGTCCCTTAGGTCCTAGTTGACGTGCCCACAGACGTTGTGAACGGCTGAGGAGGCATCCGGGCCACATCCCAGGCTGTGGGTCTGCGACGACTCACTTCCACGGGAGGACCCGGATGCAGATCCACGGTAGAGCGAAGCTCGGACCGGCTGGTCGGCTGGCGCTGACTCAGGCGGTGATGGATGGGATGACGTTGAAGCAGGCCGCGGCCTGCTTGAACGTGTCGCCGGCGACAGCCCACCGGTGGTGGCATCGCCGGCTAAAGGCCACCTCGGAGGAGCTCGCTTCGGGAGCTTGGCTCTTGGATCGCTCAAGCCGTCCTCATCGCAGCCCGCGGCTGCTTGAGGCACCAGCTCAAGAGCGCATCTCTGAGGCGCGTCGGCACACCGGCTGGGGACCGCGACTCGTAGCCGGGGCGACCGGCCATCCACACTCAACGGTCTGGAAGGTGCTGCATCGCCACGGTCTCTCTCGACGCCCGCCCCGACCACGCGAAGCAGCCCGCCGCTACGAGTGGCCGTGCCCCGGAGACCTGCTGCATATGGACACCAAGCGCTACGCGCGCTTTGAGCGTCCCGGCCACGCGCTCACGGGCATACGTGACAAGACCGGCGCCGAGAAGCGCGCCTTCTGGGGCTACGAGTTCGCCCACGCGATCATCGATGATCACTCGCGCCTGGCCTACGTCGAGCTGCTCGGCGACGAGCGCGCCTCGACAGTCACGGCGTTCACCGAACGGGCGCTCAGCTGGCTCGCCGCTCGCGGCATCCGCGCCAAACGCGTTATGACCGACAACGCGTGGAGCTACACGCGCAACAACTCGCTGCGCGAGCTGTTCGACGCCAAGGGCATCCGGCACGTCACGATCAGGCCGCACCGTCCCCAGACCAATGGGAAGGTTGAGCGGTTTCATCAGACCATGGCTCGTGAGTGGGCCTACGGCCTCAGCTACCGCTCACACCGTCATCGCGATCGAGCCCTGCCACACTGGCTTGAGCACTACAACCAGCGCAGACCACACAGCGGGATCGGCAACCGGCCACCGATCAGCCGCGTTCACAACCTATGTGGGCACGTCACCTAGGAGCCGATCCCGACCTCTTGGGCTCGGGGGGTGTGACGTGCCCGCCTGATCGCCTCACGGCTGCGCGGCGGCACGCCGCACGCGCGCGTGGCGCGCCGCTACTGCACCACCGGCTCGATCGCACCCGGTTCGTGGGTGTTGACCACCTCACCGCTCTCGCTCTCGCGCCGCTGGAGCGAGACCCTGCCAAGGCGACCCGACAGCAGCGCGCCGATCGACTTGACGTCACCGTCCGTGCTCATCAGTTCCTGCTCGCTGACGCCCCACCCGTAGAGGTTGCGGATCGCCGCAGCGTTCTCGCCGCCCTCATGAAAGTCATACGTCTCGGGACAGACCTTCTTACCATCTGCATCGCCGCCGACGACGATGCACAGCGGCCGGATCGACAGGCGGTCTGCCGCGATCTGCACTTCCTCGATCCGCAGGGTGTACTCGCCCGGATCGAGCACGATCACCGGCTGCTCCGCAAATCGCTCCAACTGCTCGCTCTCCACCGTGGGGCTCCTCACCTCGTGGGCGCCTGACCGCGCTATGGCCCGTACGCGCCGACAGCCTATCCGAACAGCCGCAGCCCTCATGGCAGCGAGCTGCAGCCTCTCGGCGGGCCCGCAAACCAGCTGCCGCGAGCAGCGCGACGCCGACGGGCGCCCCCTCGGGCCGAGTCAGCGCGCCTCACCGCGGTCAGCCCCGCCGGCGTTCTTGAGCCCCGATTCGATCGCGTCCAGACGCGCACCGATCTGATCCAGCTTCACGGAGACCGCGTCGGTCCTGGTGCCTTCGATACGGCGGCGGGTCGACTCGATGAACTCCGAGGCGATCGCCGCCGTGATGACCGCCAGGAAGCTGATCCCCACCAGCATCACGAGCGCGGCCACGAGCCGTCCGACCGTGCTCTTGGGCACGAGGTCCCCGTAGCCGACCGTCGTGACCGTCTGTACGGCCCACCACATCCCGTCGCCGATGTTGGGGAAGGTCTTCTTGTCGGTGAAGTGGATCAGCACACCGCCGATGACGGTCATGGAGACCGTTACCGACGCGATGATCCGCGCCGCCCGCGGAGCCGTCAGCGGCTTGCGCTGCAGGAGGTTCAATGCTCTGGGATGGATCGGCGGCTCCGTCGCCGGTCCACTTTCGGGTGGGGTCATGGTGACCTCCTTGCGTTCGGGCTGATACGGACATTGAGAGCAGGAGCGGATCAGATCACTCCGGGCGCCCGCGTGCCGACACCTGGCCTGCGTCGCAGGCGCCGAGCGCCTAATCTTGAGCGCAGGTGGCGCCGGTCGGGCACTCCCGCCGAAGCGCGCCGCCGGCGACCGTGTGCTTCGAGGAGAGGACGGTGAGCGTGGCAGGGACCGACAAGCCGATCGACCGGATCCTCGACGAGGCCAGGCGCCCACGGGCCATTCTGAGGTCGGGCCGGTAGCCGTGGCCGGCTCGCTGCCATCGTGGAACGACGGCCCGGCCAGGACGGCGATCCTCGACTTCGTCGGCCGCGTCACCGACGAGACCCATGCCGACTACGTGCCGCCCGAGGCCCGCATCGCCGTGTTCGACAACGACGGCACCCTCTGGTCGGAGAAGCCGATGCCGATCGAGCTGGGATTCGTCCTGCTGCGACTGGCCGAGATGGCCGAGGTCGACGAGTCGCTGCGTGAGCGCCAGCCCTGGAAGGCCGCGCACGAGCGCGACTTCGAGTGGCTCGGCGAGGCGATGGTCAAGCACTACCACGGCGATGACGGCGACATGAAGCTGCTCATGGGCGGTGTGCTGCACGCCTATGCGGGCAAGACCGTCGAGGACTACGCCGCGGCGGCACACGAGTTTCTCACCGAGCACGAACACCCGAGCCTCGGCCGGGCCTACCGCGACCTCGGCTACGCGCCGATGGTCGAGCTGCTCCGCCACCTGGAGGCCAACGGCTTCACCAATTTCATCGTCTCAGGCGGAGACCGCGACTTCATGCGTCCCGTAACCCATGACATCTACGGCATCCCGTCCGAGCGCGTCGTCGGAAGTTCCGCCGCGCTGCGCTTCGAGGAAGACGAGCACGGCGGCAACCTCGTCTACATGGCGGAGATGGACCTGTTCGACGACGGCCCGATCAAGCCCGTGCGCATCTGGACGCGCATCGGCCGTCGGCCGATCCTGGCGGCGGGCAACTCCAACGGCGACGTGGCGATGCTGCGCTACGCGGGCGGCCCCCACCGGCCGGGCCTGCGCCTGCTGCTCAACCACGACGACGACGAGCGCGAGTTCCTCTACACGGCGGGCGCCGAGGAATCGCTCGAGCACGCTGCCGACCACGGCTGGACGGTGATCAGCATGAAGAACGACTGGGCCACGGTCTTCGCCGACGCCCCGTAGTCGGGCCCGCCGCTGTCAGCCCGTCTCGTCGCGGCGGGCGTAGAGCTCGTCTACGCGCGACATCCCCTTCGGCGGCAGGATCGCTCCGATGATCCACAGCAGCGGGATGAAGAACCCCAGCACGAACAGGGCCAGGTGTTTTTTCTGGAACGTCCTCACGCCGAGAAAGACGAGCAGAAACAGGTAGAGAATGCCTAGGCCGACGTACAGCAAGAGGACCCCCGTCCCGGTAGCGCTTGGGGCAGCTTAGACCGTCTGCCCATCGCGGGGCCTGCGGTACCCCTCCCGCGCCGCGATGCATGACCCGTTGGCCCCGGGCGTGCGAGCCCTCAGCCGATCGACCCCACCGCCGGCCCGCTCGTCTAGGGGCGGGGTGTGAACCTGATCGTCAAGGAGGCGATGTAGCGGTGAATGTTCCCGATCCGTGTCAGGATCCCGCCCGGGTTGGGGTTGTACCCCTCGCAGCAGGGCGTCGTGAAGTTGAGGTCGACGCGCCGGCTCGTCGTGAAGGCGCGGCCCGCGCGCATCGAGCGGAGTTCGGAGGCCGTCAGGGCGTTTGTCTGCCCCTCGTCGTAGCTGACGCGATAGCCGACGAGGTTGAGCGGCAGCACCGGCTTGCCGACGCCGACGAGGACCAGAGCGCCGACGATCTGGCTCCCCTCGCAGGAGGGCTTGATTTCGGGGCCGTCGTTATCGAACAGGAAGCGGTTTTCCGTTGCGCTCGGTCCCCAGCCGAGTGTGAGCAGGACGGGCTTGCCGGTGAAGCTCGCCTGGCAGCTGGCGGGCTGGTTCGCCGCTCGCTCGGTACTGCCGTCCGGGCATGCGACTTCCGGCGAGCCTTCGCCGGCGATCTCCGACTTGATCGTTTCACCGGAGTCGCCGAAGCGCCCAGGTGCGCTGCGGTCGGCCTCGAGGCCTTCCAAGCCGATGCTCGCATCGCGGACGTAGGTGACGTCCGGGTAGTGGACGTTCAGGTGGATCAGCCGTTCGCCTGAGCCGACCTGGCCGTTGCAGGGCCCGGTCGTGGAATCCCACTCCGAGTCGTAGTAGGTCCACTCATCCGAGACGAACAGCTTCAGGTCCACGCTGTAGTGGTGGGTGACGTCCCCGTGCACGCCAGCCGGGCGGCCGGGCCCTGCGGTGACGACGACGGTTCCGGTGTCCTCGGGACTGCGCCCGTCGGCGTAGGCGTACTGGCCTGGCGCGGCGAACCGCCGCTGGTAGGTCGCCCCGGGAGAAGTTCGCCGGAGGTACGGACCTGCCCGACGAGGCTGTCCGGCAGCGTGCCGTTGTCCTGCCACTGCACCACCGCGCCCATCGGGACGACCACCACCGCCGGCGACAGGCCCTGCTCTCGGTGATCGAGACCTTGGCCACCACGCTCGCAGCCGAGGCAACGCTCTCCGCGGTGGCGCCCGCGATGACCGTGGTGATCAGGAGGACCGAAATGACGCCCAGCCGGCGTCGCAGAGCCGTGGGCGGATTGGAGCCAGCCGAGTCCACTGCGCCTGACACTCTCACGGCGGAGGCGGCGACTGTCAAGGCGGGGCGGCGCCTCGATCGGCGCCGCCCCCATCCCTCAGTCAGTCCCCACCGCCGTGCGTGCTAGCCGGCGGCGAGCGCGTGGGCGAACTTCTGGACGTTGACGGTCCCCAGCCCGCTCGCCATGTCGTAGCCGGCGCGCGCGCCGAAGCCGGGAACCGTGAATTCCGGTTCGCCTTCTTCGTTGAGGAAGGTGAACGTGTTGTTCCCTTTGGTGATGTCCACGATCCCGTTTTCGGGCTTGTCCGCGAGCGCGTACAGCCGCGGGTTAAGCCAGCCGAGGGAGTGTCCGGCGACCTGGTCGGCGAGCGCGACGACGCCCGCGAACAGGGGCGTGGCCTCGCTCGTGCCGCCGACGATCGAGAACGAGTTCGGCGGCGGTTCGAAGGGGACCGTCGAGACGTAGGACGTGTACACGATCACGCCCCCGTTCACGGCGGCGCTCATCGAGATGTCGGGCGTGGCGCGCGCCTTGCCCGCGCCGGTCTTCACCCCGTCCTGGAATTCCGGCTTGGGGAACACGTGCGACGGTCCTCCGCCCCCGGCAGCGTCGATCCCGAGAGAGATGTCGTTCCACACGTTGTCCGGAGCGGTTCGTTCGCCCGCTTCGTTGAGGTGCAGCTGCGTGCCCCCGACGGAGGTCACGAGCGGATCCCCGGACGGCCAGTCGATCGCCCGTTCGTGGTAGAAGGTTTCGCCGTTGAGTTCGTAGTCGGCGCTCCCGTCGTCGCCGGACGCGGCCAGCACGGAGATGCCTTCGGTGGCGGCCGCGATGACCGCCGAGCGCAGCGACAGGATCGTCCCCGGGCTCGGGAACGTCTCCTCCGTCGCTCCGAAGCTCTGCGAGATCACCTCACCGAGGTGATGCTTGACGACGTAGTTCTCGGCGGCGACGATCGGCGGGAAGCCCTTGATCCCCTCCGTCTCTTCTTCAGGTGTCTCCACCAGCACGATGTTCGCCTTCGGGGCGATGCTGTGCGAGTACTCGACGTCGAGCGAGGTCTCGAATGCCCACCCCGACATTTCTTTGTTCGAGGGTTCCCACGGCGGGATCGCCCCGACCGGTGCGATCACCTTGAAGGACGGTGGCGCCGGCAGCCCGAAGGCCGCGTCGAACTGCTTCAGGTCGCGCTTGATCGTCGGCGAGCCGAACGAGTCGACGATCACGATCGTCTGCCCCTGACCTTCATCCCCTTCGGCCCACAGCGCCGGGAGGTTGTACGCGTTCTCGATCTGGCGCGGCTGGTAGCAGGCGATGCCGTAGGCCGCCTCACAGATCGCGGTCGTCGGCGGGTTGGGCCGCAACAGCGACACGTGCGGCGTTCCCCTCGTGAGGGGGTAGGCGCCGGCCGAGGCACAGGCCCACGCGGCCAGTGCCACCGCGACCGGGATGGACCAGCGGAGACGCCAACCGCGTCTCCCGTAACGGACGTCTCCAAGCCTCATGGCTCGCATGACAGCCTCCTTCCTTGCGACGCTCCCCCGGCGGCGATAGTCTTCGACCGTGCTGCGCTCCGCCGGCTGCCTCGCATCGATCGTCGTGGTCCTGTTCTCTGCGCCGGCGGCTCGGCTCTCGCCTCCTCGACGCAGGTTGATTTCGGCGATATCTCGCACAAGGGTCTGAAGAACCTGGGGCCCGCCTCGACGGGGCTGAAGCTGTCGCTGGAGCTCGGGATGATCGCCAACCAGCAGGGCATCGCCAACGCGGTGAAGGCTGCGAGCAATCCCGCCTCTTCGACCTACGGCAAGTATCTGTCGCTGTCGGGGCTGCAGGGCAAATACGGGGCCTCCTCGTCGCGACGCAACGCCGTCGTCGGGGCGTTCAAGCCGTACGGGGTCACGGCAACCGTCGATGTGACCCACCTGCGCGTCGGCGCGACGATCAGCATCAAGAACGCGCAGAAGCTGTTCGGTACTTAAGTGGGATCTGTATGCGACGGGCCAGCCGAACGAGGCGGTCGCGCTTCCCGTGAACACCCCGAAGTTGGGTTCCGGTCTGAACGGGAACGTCGATACGGTGGCCGGCCTGGGGATGTGCGCGTCCGCGAGCTCCTCGGCGCAAGAGGCGCAGGCCGCGGTTGCGGGCGGGACGCCCACCCGTGCCGGAACGATCGAACCGGGATGCGCCACCACGACGTATCCCGCCGCCCTGCTCTCGAGCAGTGGCCTGTTCCCGAACCAGATCCTGAGTGCCTACGGGATCGCCCAGCTGCAGGCCGCCGGTCTGCAGGGGCAGGGCGCGCGGCTGGCGATCCTCGGCGAAGCGCCCACGCCTGTCAACGATGTCAACGCCTATCGCAACTGCTTCGGCTTCACTGGGAGCGCCCTGCAGATCCACGGCGGCTCGAACATCAAGCCGATTCTCGAGAGCTCGCTGGACGCGATGACGGTCGCGATGGTCGCGCCAAAGCTCTCGCGGTTGGACCTGTGGGTGAAGGCGCTCGGGCAGTCGGACCCCCTGGGCGCGCTGAAGCTGCTGGCGGAACCGCTGCAGGCGACCAACAACGGCATCCCGCTGCCGAACGTGATCTCGATCTCCTACGGTGTGTGCGAGGCGAGCGTCGCGCCGTACACCGCCGCGGGCACGCTGTTCAACCGTCAGGCGGCCGCGACCGCCGCGCTGGGGATCACGATCGTCGTGGCCGCCGGCGACAGCGGCTCCTCCTCCTGTGCCCACGGGGTCCCCTCCTCGCAGCTCACCGGCTTTGACGAACAGAAGTCCGCCTCGTGGCCGGCGACCTCGCCGTGGGTGCTCGCCGTCGGCGGTACGAACCTCACGCTCACGCCGGGGAACGCGATCCTGTCCTCCGGCGCGTGGAACGACATCGAGTACGCGTCCCCCTACGAGCAGGCCGCGGCCGGCGGGGGTGGCGTCAGCACACTCGAAAAGCGTCCCTGGTGGCAGCCGGCGATTCCGTCGCAGAGCACTTACAGGATGGTTCCCGATGTCGCCGCCTTCGCGGACCCCAGCCCCGGCTATGCGATCGTCTGCTCACACGAAGTGCAGGGCTGCGGTCCCTCGCCCGGCCAGAGCATCTCGTTCGTCGGCGGCACGAGCGCGGCCACCCCGCTCGTCGCGGGGATGATCGCGCTGTGGGACCAGCAGGCCAAACAGTCCGGCCTGCCCAATCCCGGGTTCGTCCCTCCGCTGCTCTACTCGATCGCCCAGCACGCACCCGGATCGTTCCTCGACATCACCACCGGAGGCAACGCGGTCTTCGCGGGCGTGTCCTGCTGCACGGCCACGCCCGGCTTCGACCTCGCCTCCGGTCTCGGCTCGCCGCTCGCCAACCAGATCGTCCAACAGCTGCGTCACTGACCCCCCACCCCGGAGGCGACCCCGCGATCGATCCCCAGCAGGTCGCGCCGGCTACATACGTGGAGGCAGCGGGGGATTGGTGTCGTCTTAGCTTCCGGCCGCCGCCAGCTTGCCGCTCTGACCGCGAACGTAGACGGCGACGCCGGCCGCCGGAGCCACCTCCGTCCTGCCCCACCTCACGACGTTGTACTCCAGCGGTGCTCAATTTGCCATCGGCGGTCCCGCGCCGACGGCATTGGGCGCCGCCGCGATCTCGCCGCGGAGCGCCTTCAGCGCGGCGACGTAGATCTCCGAGAACGTCGGGAACGGCTGGATCGTGTCGGCGAGGACCTCGAGCGGGATGTGAGCGCGGATCGCGAGCGTGGCCTGCTGCAGCCACTCGCCCGCCTCGGGGCCGAGCGCGTAGGCGCCCGTCAGGCGCTCGCCGTCGCTGAGGAGCGTCAGGAAGCCGTTCTTCTCGGCGTACGCGCGCGTGTAGGTGGCGGTCTTCGCCACTTCCGACAGCGGCACCATGGCGCTGAAGCGCCCGGCGGAAGCGCCCACCGCGGCGGCCTGCGGGTCGGTGTAGACGACCCGCGGAACGGCCTCGTAGTTGGCCTTCCGCGGATCGCCGAGGATGTTCGCGGCGACGACCTCGCCCTGGTACTTGCCGACGTGGGTCAGCGGCCACAGGCCGTTGACGTCGCCGATCGCCCACAGACGCTCCGCGGCGCGCAGGTGCGCGTCGACCGGAACTCCGTGCGCGTCCGGCTCGACGCCGACGGTCTCCAGGCCGAGCCCGCGCACCCGCGGGCGCCGGCCCGTGGCGACCAGCAGCCGGTCGCCGCGTAGCTCGCGCCCGTCGTCGATCTCGAGCGACGTAGTCCTCGCCCTCGCGTCGCGCGGCGGTCGCGTTCGCGGACAGGACGAGCTCGATGCCCTCGCGGCGCGAGCACCTCGCCGAGCGCCTCGCCCAGCGGCGCGGGCTCGCGGCCGAGCACGTGCTCGGCCATATCGACGACCACCACCTCGCCGCCGAGTCGACGAACGGCCTGCGCCATCTCCACCCCGACCGGCCCGCCGCCGAGGATCAGCAGGCGGCGCGGGATCGGCCTTCATCGACGTCGCCTCGCGGTTGGTCCAGACGCCGTCGAGCTCGCGCAGCCCCGGCACGGGGGGCACGACCGGATCGGCGCCGTTCGCGAGGACCACGTGGTCGGCGGTGTGGCGCACGCCGTCGACCTCGACGACGCCCGGGCCGGCGAGCCGCCCGCTGCCGCGCAGCAGGTCGATGCCGTGATCGGCCAGCCAGCGCTCCTGCCCGGCGTCGGAGTAGTCGGAGACCATGAAGTCACGCCAGGCGAGCGCCGCCTCGACATCGACCTCGGCGCTCGCGGCGGCCTCGCGCGCCGCTTGGACTGCCTCGCCCGGACGCAGCAGCGTCTTCGACGGGATGCAGGCCCAGTAGGAGCACTCCCCTCCCACCAGCTCGCGCTCGACGACGGCTACGCGCAGGCCGCCCTCCGCCAGAGCGCCCGCGCAGTGCTCGCCGGGCGAGCCGCCGCCGAGCACGATCACGTCGTAGTCGCTGCTCATGTCGGCAGCTCCTCGCCGGCGCGCTCGCGCACCATGTAGAGCGCGTACCAGTCCGGCCAGTCCGGGTCCGCCTGGCCCGTTCGCTCCTCGTGCTTGCCGTGTGCCTCCTCTGCGCGCCGAAGCGCTTCCGCGAGCTCCTCCACGGACTCGTACTCCGTGGCCATCAGCCTCTCCTCTCAGCGGCCGGGAAGCCGGGTCGTGATCTCCTGGAGCAGCCAGCCGTTGCCATCCGGATCGCTGAAGGCGGCGAACGAGCCGTAGGTCGCTGTGGTCGGGCGCCGGTCCGCGCCGCGCGGCCGGCGTCGTGGAAGCGAGCCCCGGAGCGCCCTCGTGGAACACCTCGCTGACCTCCACCCCGCGGGCGAGCAGGTCGTCCCGCGCGAGCGTCGATGTCGGCGACGGTCAGCTACAGGCTCTCGGACGAGCCGGGCGCGGCCGACGTGATGTTCGTGCCGAATTGAATCGAGCACCCAGAGCCCGGAGGCGTGAACTGGACCATGCGGAAGCCCTCACCGTGAGCGACGTCGGCGTCGAGCCGCCAGCCGAGGCCTTCGTAGAACTCCTTCGCCCGATCGACATCCGAGACCGGCACGACCACGACCTCGAGCCTCAACTCCCCGGCCTTCACCGGCGGAGTGCCCGCCGCGCTCTCGCCGCTCGGCTCGACACTGCTCATCTCGCCTCCATTCGTTTGTCGCGCCGCAGGACCGCAGCACGCTCTCGCGGCGGCGCGCCATCGCCGAACCGCGCCCGACGTCGAGGCGGCGCGAGGGCCGGGTCGCGCACACTCTCCTGCTCATCCGAAGCGAAGTCAAGGGAAGGTAGAGTGCCCGACGGTGAGAGGTCTGAGGCTTGCCAGATCGCGGGGTCTCGGAGCCGTCGTGGCCGCCCTCGGCCTGTGCCTCCCGGTGTGCACCGGATGCAACAGCAGCGGTGCGGCCGGCACGTTCACGCCGCATACCCCCGGGACGCTCTCGGTCGCCACCGCCCAGATCCCGGACCCGGGGCTCTGGTCGGGGACGGCGGAACACCCCACGGGAGGCTTCGAGTACGGCCTCGCCCGCGCGCTCGCCGCGCGCTTCGGGCTCGCCAAGATCAAGGTCACGATCGTTCCCTTCGCGCAGCTGGTGGCCGGAGATCTCGGGGGCGCCGACCTGGCGCTGTCTGACATCACCGTCACCCCAGAGCGTGCCAACGACGTGGATTTCTCCACGCCCTACCTCGCCGCTCCGCCGTCGATACTCGTGCGGCCGGGCACCGAAGTCGACGATGTGAACTCCGCCCGGAACCTCCGCTGGGCGGTGGAGGCCGGCACGACCCTCCAGACCGCGCTCGAAGAAACGATTCGTCCCTACAGCGCTCCGCTGATACGACACCACGAGCGCGAAGCGCTGGCCGCATTGCGCGGCGGGCGAGTCGCCGCCGTGATGTTGGACCTGCCGGTGGCGCTCGCCTACGCGCGCCAGTCACCGAAGACATACGCGGTCGCCGCGCAGCTGCCGAGCGAAGACGTTCTCGCCGCCGCCCTGCCGAAGGGGTCCGAAAACCTCGAAGCGGTCGACTCGGCGATCCGTGCATTCAACGCCGATGGCACGATCGAACGCCTCGGACGCAAGTGGCTCGACACCGAACTGGAAGAAGGCCACTCCGAACAGGTACCCGCCCTGAGGACCGGAGAATGACACCGGCGGCCGTGCATGCGGTGATCGCGGAGATCGTCAACGTCTCCTCGCCGAAAGGCGCTCCACCGGAGTTCCTCGTCGTGTTCCTCGTGCTTCTCGTCGGGCCGTTCGTGCTGGCGCGAGCTCGCGTCCCGGGGATCATCGGCCTGTTGCTCGGCGGGTATGTGATCGGCCCCCACGGCCTCAACGAGATCGGCTCCGGCAACAGCACGTTGCCGGACCTCGGTCAGCTCGGGCTGCTCTACCTGATGTTCGTCGCCGGCGTGGAGCTCGATCTCAACCTGCTCCGCAGGCACAGGCGCGCGACGGTCGCCTTCGGGCTGGTCACGTTCCTGTTTCCGATGGTGGCCGGTACGAGCGTCGGCCTGGCCCTCGGGTGGGAAACCAACGCGGCGATCCTCCTCGGCTCGCTGCTCGCCTCCCACACCTTGATCACCTATCCCACCGTGCGCGACGCCGGTCTCGCATCCGATCCGGCGGTCGCGACGGCCGTCGGCTCCACGGTCCTGACCGACACGCTCACCCTCGTCGTGCTGGCGTGCGTCGCCGGCTCGGTCGGAGGGGGGTCCACGCCTGAAGTAGCTGTCCAGGTCGGAATCGGGCTCGCGGTGCTGATCGTCTTCAGCCTGGTCGTGCTTCCCCGCCTCGCGGCCCTCGCGTTCAAGTGGCTGAGCGCGGAGCGCTCCGTGCGCTACATCGTGGCGATAACGGCGTTCCTCTCCGCCGCGACGGTCGCGGAGCTGTTCGGGATCGAGGGCATCGTGGGCGCGTTCTTCGCGGGGCTGGCACTCAACCGGCTGGTGCCCAACGAAGGCGAGCTGATGGATCGCATCGCCTTCTTCGGCGGGGCGTTCTTCATACCGGTCTTCCTGGTCTCTGTGGGCCTGATCCTCAACCCGGCCGTGATGGTGGAACCTCAGACGCTCAAACTCGCCGGGCTGTTCATCGCGGCATGCCTCGGCGGCAAGGCCCTCGCGGCGATCCTCACGGGGCGGCTGCTCCGCTTCTCGCGTGCGCAGGCGGGCCTGCTGTTCTCCCTGAGCGTCGCGCAGGCCGCCGCGACGCTCGCGGCAACCGTCGTCGGGTTTCAGCTCGGGCTGTTCGACAGCTCGGTCGTCAACGCGGTGCTCGTGCTGATCTTCGTGAGCCTGATCGTCTCCACCGTCGTCGGGGCGAGCGCGTCCGCGCGGGTGCACGCCCGCGACCACGGTCCCCAACCCCTCGGCACGCGCATCGTGGTGGGCGTCGGCGATCCCGAGACGGCTCTTGGCGCGCTCTCGATCGCCGTGCGGATCGCGCGTGTGGATGGCGGCGTCGTGCACCCGGTGCTCGTCCTACCGGAGTCGGAGCCGATCGCACCGAAGGCGGCGCGTGAGCGGCTCGGACGGGTGATCGCGGCGGCCGGCGTGGATGGCCTGCCCTCGACGATCGTGGACCGCTCTCTGCTCGACGGGGCGGTGCGGGCGGGAGCAGCGGCCGAAGCGACGCTCGTGCTCGTCTCCGAGCCCCTCGAGGCCGATGCCGAGGGACGAGCGCGCGCCGGCGACGCCGGCGCCGACGGCCACGCCAGCAGCGCGCCGGTCGCAGTCGTTCGCGGGAGCGCGGAACGAATCGGGGCGATCCATACGCTCCTTGCCGACGAAGAGGACCCGCCCTCGATCGCCGCCGAGATGGCCCGACGCGTCGCCGGTGGTCCCACGGCGCCGCTGGACGAGGGAGACCCCGACTGGGCCACCGTGCTCGCCCCGGGCGATGTGACCTTCGTCTCGGCCCGCGGAGGCGCGGCCTTCTCGGCGCTCACCGAGGTCGCTCCAGGGATGGTCGTCACCGCGCTGGGGGAGACGGCCGACGAGCCTCACGACGGCGCAGGCGGCTGATGTCCGCCGCATCCGTCAGCGAAGCGGCTCCCGTGGGCGCCCAGCCGCGGGTCAAGGTGATCTTCGCCGGCCTGATGCTGGTGGTGCTGCTCGCCGCGCTCGATCAGACGATCGTCGCCACCGCGCTGCCCACGATCGTCGGCGACCTCGGCGGTCTGAACCGGCTGTCCTGGGTCACGAGCGCGTTCCTGCTCGCGCAGACCGCCGTCATCCCCCTCTACGGGAAGCTCGGCGATCTCTATGGACGCAAGCGCATCCTCCAGATCGCCGTGGTCATCTTCCTGGCCGGCTCGGTGCTCTGCGGTCAGGCACAGAGCATGAGCGAGCTGATCGGCTTTCGGGCCGTGCAGGGCCTCGGCGCAGGCGGGTTGATCGTGCTCGCCCAGGCGGTCATCGGGGACATCGTCCCGCCGCGCGAGCGGGGGCGTTACCAGGGCCTGTTCGGAGCGGTGTTCGGCGTCGCGAGCGTCGGCGGCCCGCTGCTCGGAGGGGTGATCGTGCAGGCCGTCTCCTGGCGCTGGATCTTCTACGTCAATCTCCCCGTCGGCCTCGTCGCCCTGACCGTCATCGGCTATGCGCTGCCGGCCGCCGCCACGCGCGGGCGACCGTCGATCGACTACCTCGGCGCTGCTCTCCTCGCGAGCGGGCTGAGCGCGATCGTGCTCGTGACGAGCCTCGGCGGAACCACCTGGGCGTGGGGCTCGGCGGAGGTCGTCCTCGTGGGTCTGCTCGGGGTGGGGCTGATCGCCGCGTTCCTCTTCGTCGAGGCTCGCGCGCGCGAGCCGATCCTCCCGCTCCCCCTCCTCCGCGATCGCGTCTTCGCGGTCGCGGGATCGCTCTCGGCGATCGTCGGCTTCGCACTCTTCGGCGCGGTCACCTTCCTGCCGCTCTACTTCCAGACCGTCGACTCGGCGTCGCCGACGGGCGCCGGGCTGCGCCTGGTGCCGATGATGGTCGGGGTGCTGACGATGTCGATTCTGTCGGGGCAGCTGATCTCGCGCACCGGTCGCTACAAGGCCTTCCCGATCATCGGCACGGCGCTGATGACCGTGGGTCTGCTCCTGCTCACGCGTCTGGACGTGGGAACGAGCACGGCCGTGACCGCGGTGTTCCTGCTCGTGTTCGGCCTCGGCCTCGGCTCGGTCATGCAGGTCCTCGTCCTCGCCGTGCAGAACGCCGTCGACTACTCCGTGCTCGGCGCTGCGACCTCCGGCGTGACGATGCTCCGAGGGATCGGGGGCTCGATCGGCACGGCGATCTTCGGGACGATCTTCACCACGCGCCTGGCGAGCGAGCTGCGCGGGGCGATCCCGGGCCCGCTCGGCGCTCAGGTGACCCACGGGGCCAGGCTCACCGGCGCGCAGGTCGAGCGGCTCCCGCCGGCTGCGCACGTCCTCTACCAGCACGCCTATGTCAACGCGCTCCGCCCGGTCTTCGTGGTCGCCGCCGCCGTCGCCGCGGTCGGATTCGTCCTCAGCCTGATGCTGCCCGAGCGCCATCTGCGCGAGGCCGCCGCGACGAACACGGGGCTGGAGGACGCCCTCGCGGCCCCCCGCGCGGCCGACTCGCTGGCGGAGATCGAGCGATCGCTGACGTGCCTGACGACGCTCGAGGAGCGAACGCGATTCAGGACGCGCGTGGCCGAGCGCGCGGGCGTCGAGCTCAGCCCCGCCGCCGTCTGGGCGCTCGTGCGGATCGAGGAGCACGGCTTCGTCCGCGCGCGCGCCCTCGCCGAGCAGGACGGCGTGCCCGTGGATCGCATCACGGCGGTGATCACCGAGCTGCGGGAGCGCCGGCTGGTGGAGGGCGAGCAGGCCGCGCCGGCGCTCACGCCGGCGGGCAGGCAGCACACCGACCGGATCCTCGAGGCCCGCCGCGAGCTGCTCCAGCAGGCGATCGCGGGCGACGGCGCCGAGCTTCACCCGGAGGTCCTCGAGCTGCTGCGCAGGCTCTCGCGCGAGCTCGCGGGCGAGGCCCCCACGGCCCGCGATCTTCAGTCGGCGAGCGCCTAGCCCGCGCGCTGGCGTAGTCTTGCGGCGTGCGACACGACGTCGTCTGCATATCGAGCGAGGACGGGGCGGGCGCGGCGAGCGCTGCCGAGCTCGTGGCCAGCAGCCTCGGCCTTCGCCTGATCGATGAGGACATCGTCACCCGCGCCGCGGTCGAGGCCGGCGTCGGGGAGGACGTCGTCGCCGGCGTCGAGCAGCGCAAGTCCGCCGTGGTGAGGTTGCTCGAGGGGCTCGGGACCTCCGGAGGGGGGATGGGCTACATGGCGGTCCCGCTCGCCGACGCGGTCGCACAGCCGCCCAGCGATGAGCTCAGGGGGCTGATCCGATCGGTCATCGAGGAGACGGCGGCCGGCGGCAACGCGGTCATCGTCTCGCACGCCGCCTCGCTCGCGCTGTCCGACCGCGAGGGCGTCCTCCGGGTGCTCGTCACCGCCTCCGAGCAGACCCGCGGGCGGCGACTCGCGGCCGCCCTCGGCGTCGACGAGAAGGAGGGTGCGCGGACGGTGAAGCGCTCCGACGCCGGCCGCGCGGACTACATCAAGCGCTTCTATGGTGTCCGCGCCGAGCTCCCGACCCACTACGACCTCGTGATCAACACCGACAAACTCACCCCCGAGGATGCCGCGCGGCTGATCATCGACGCCGCCGGCGGGGCGGAGTAGGGACGGGCCGAAGCGTCGGCGAGGACCCCGCGGCGTTGGCCGCCGCGGCGGCACCGATCCCTATGCGCCGGCTTCGCCCCCGTAGGCTCCCACCCACGCGAACAGGCTCGCGGTCGCGCCGGCCGTGCGGAGCATCCCAGGGTGGGTTTCCGGGTCGGCGATCTCCCCGCCCCACCAGCTCGACAGCCACCCCCCTCCCGCGCCGACCGCGTGGGCGTCGGCCGCGGCCGCGTTGACCTCCGCCAGCGCCAACCAGTAGCCGTTCCCGACGCCCTCCCCGTAGGCCATCATCCACTGCATGAAGATCGTGTCGTACTCCGGGCCGTAGTTGTATTCGTAGCCGAACGCGTCCACGTCTTCCTCGGCCATCGTCGCCGCCACGCGGCCGGCCTGGACGCAGTAGGCCTCGCCCTCGCCGGCCTGGCAGAGGAGATACTGGGCATAGACGAGGGGAGCCTGGACGTAGTCGTTCACCGATTCCGGCCGGTTGGGCTGCTCGAGATAGAGACGGCGTTCGTCGTGGTCGTCCTCGGCGTTGGCCCAGTCGACGAACTCCTTGACGTCCTGGAGCTGCCAGCGTTCGCGATCTTCCTCGTAGAGGAGCATGCCCAGGAGGCTCGCCGCGGCGAGCGCCGGGCCCGAGTGGTAGGGGTGGCTCGTGTTCCACCAGATCCCCCCACCGTTCCTGTCCCAGCCGCGCGTGGCGATGAAGCGAAACGCCCGCTTGGCGTCGAGCAGCCAGCGGCGCGCGTGCGTGGCTCGGTAGGCGTTGACGAAGGCGATCCCCTCCCAGCCGTTGTCGTCGAAGAAGGCCCTCACGTTTCGCGCCCGGTCGCCGGGATAGGGGGCGTAGCCGCCGAGCGCGCGATCCCAGTAGCGCTCGCCGGCGTGCGCGAAGCGCTCCACGCTCGCGCGGTGGCTTGCGGTGGGCTGCTCGATGGCGAGCGCGTCCGCCGTCTCGAACAGGGGCACCTCGCCCCAGATCGTCACCAGCGGGTAGGGCCCGTGGGCGCAGCGGAGGTATTCGCAATACCAGCTCCCCCGCCGCCAGCGCGCGGCCTGTCTGAGGCCTGCTTCGGCGAGGGGGGCGTCGTCGAGCTGGTGCGCCGCCGGGAGCGCCAGGGGCGGTCTCAGCCAGGGCGTCAGCGGCCTGAAGCCCCCGAGCCCTTCGGTCGCCGCCAGGGCACCCCCGGGGCCGGCGAGGGCCAGCGCGATCGCGACGGCGGCCGCCGCGATCGCCACCGGGAGGCCGCGGCGCCGGAGCCGGGTCCGCGCACGCCGTCGCGCGCTCGCGCGGGCGCCGACCGATCTCACCCGCCGCCGACCTCGGCGAGGTCGCGTGAGCCGGCGATCGTGTGGAACATGACGTCGGGGGCAGCCACGAGCGTCGGCATGATCGCCCCCATGAACTCCGCGATGTGGTGGGTTTTGAAGTGCAGCTGAAGTGCCTCCTCGTCCTTCCATTCCTCCACGAAGACGAAGTCGTTGTCGACTTCCGTGTCCTCGTAGAAGCGGTAGTCGATGTTGCCCTCCTCGGCGCGTGAGGCCGACGCGACGGCCTGGGCGACGCGGATCAGATCCGCGCGGCGCTCCGCATCGGTTTTCACCTTTCCGACGACCACGATCATGCTCGCTCCTCTCCTTGGTTTCCACGGCTCAACCTACCGGCGGACGGCCTACCGGCGGACGGCCCGCAGCTCACCCTTCGCTCGTCGCGGTCCTCCCCAGCGCCTGGCCGCCTTCCCCGAGAGCCTCGACAGCCACGTAGCGCGGCCGTCCGGGAACCGCGATCGCGGTCTCGAAGCCGCCGCGCGGGACCGCCGCCCCGACCGGGGCCAGGACGCTCGCTCCGGATCCCTCCAGCAGCTGCCAGGCGGTGACGCTCGTGGCGCCGTTCCAGCTGACGTAAGCCGTCAGCCGGCCATGTGCGGCTCGTCGGATGACCGCCTGCGGGGGACGCGTCGGAGTGCCCGTCCAGGGGTACTCGAGCGTGGTGAAGGACTGGTATGAGGGGGGGAGGTGGGCGTTGAAGAGGAGCCTTCCCGAGGAGGAGAATTCGGAGAAGTAAGGTTCCTGACCCCAGCCCACGACCCAGTTGCCGTCCGTCAGCGGCTGCAGGTCGCCCTGGCTTGCGGCCAGCAGCGGCTTCGGTCCGACGAAGCTCCGCACCAGCCTGGCGGTGCCGAGCTGGGGGTTGATGCGGAGGACCAGCCCGCGCGACTGCGAGTGCACCTTCGGGGTGCCGCCGTTGTCGAAGAACGTCACGATCCCGCCGGGTTGCTCGCGGGCGTCGTGCTGCCATGCGGGCATCGCCCCGGGGCCCATCGCGAAGCTCGACTGCTTGCCACCCAGGCGCCAGAGGATCTCCCCGGTGCGTTCTGCGATCTGGTAGGCGGCCCACGTGTTGCGGGAGTTGATCAGCACCTGTCCTTCGGGCTGGGGTTCGATCGCGTTGATGTGGAAGTAGTCCCAGGGAGAGACGGGACCGTTGCCCGCGTTGGCGGCCACGTAGGAGTCGTTCAGGGCGACGTGGTCGAGGCTGTGCCACTCGTAGCGGACGAGCCCGGTGCGCAGGTCCACCTCCTGCGCGAGCGTGTCGGCGACGGCGCCGTTCGCCGGGCCCCCGAAGCGTGAGAGGTTGCAGCGGATGGCGTCATAAACGGTGAACCAGGCGGTGCCCTGGGGAGTGATTTTGAACGCGTGCAGGTCCGGCTGATAGCCGTTGCCCGCGCGGACGATCGCGATCGTCTGGTAGGAGCTGTTGGCGATCACGATCCCGCCGTCCCGCCGCCCGCCGGCGAGGAGAGGCTCCTGCCACCACGTCAGCACGGGCTTGCCTTCGTATTCCTGTACGCGCAGGTCCGCGGCCCGGGAGCCCTTTTCGATCGGGTCGAACCACAGCAGCCCGCCGTTGGGCGCGAGGATCATCGGGCCGTATTGCCCGGGACCCGCGTAGGGCGCCAGGAGCAGGTCGCCGGCCGCCTGACTGCGGGCGCTGCTCGTCACCATCACGGTCGGCGGCGTCAGATCCGGACGCGAGAGGAAGTGCTGAAATTCGGCCTCGTTCGGCGGCGGGGGCGGGGGAGGCGGGGTCTCCAGCGAGCGCGAGACGACGTCCACTTCGGCGATCGTGAAGCGCCAGGCGAAGGGCAGCGGCTGGGCCCCGGGGGCCGCGAGCACGGCGCGCACCGTGACGATCTCGCCCTGCTGGAAGGGTGTGTCCGGGAGGAAGCTCCCCCCGTCCCCCTGCGAGTAGGCGGCGATGTGGCCCGTGTGAGCCCCGCTGCGGGAGCCCGTCACGCTGACGTCGACGATCTCGCTCGCGGGCACCCCGAGGAAGCTGATCTGGGAGTGGTAGGAGGAGTCGCGCGAGTTCGGCGCCGGCGTCACCGTCACCGCTCCTCCGGCGAGCGCGTCGGATTCGCCGAGCACGTGAGGCGCGCATGGCGGGGCGACGGAGGAGGCCGCGCCGGCCGAGGCCGGGGCGGCGAGGGCGAGGGCGGCGAGGGTGGCGGTCGCAGTCCGGGCACCGGGGAACCTCACCCGCCGAGTCTTACCGATCGGCCGGCACGCGGCGCCGGTCGCCGTGGTCGAGCTCAGAACTCGCGGCGGACGTCGCGGAGCACGTCTGCGGCGAATTCCCGGCCGAGCACGCTGAGCACGAGCAGCGACCCGAACACGACCACCGCGTCGATGCTCTCGCGGCCCTGTTTGGCCCAGTAGACGTCTTCGAGGTTCAGCCAGAGGGCGAACTCGTCGAGCGTGAGCGCCGCTCCGCTCCCGTAGACCGCCGCGGTCAGGGCGGAGGACGTGCGGTCCTCCCTGATCCCGATCTCGAGCATCCACAGGTACCCGACGGCCAACAGGGCCGTGATCCCGAAGGTCATGTGATGGATGTGGCGCCCGCCCGGCGTGATGTTCCGGAACGGCCCCATTTCGGCGCGGATCGCATGCGTGATCCCGCGGACCGCCCCGAATGAGGCCGCGAACGCGAGCGTCGAGACGAGCTGACGCTCCTTTCGCCGGTCACCGAAGTGCTTCTCGTAGAGATCGCGCAGGCTTCGCCTGCGGGGGACGCTGCCGTTCGTCCCGGCGGCCTGTTCGCTGAGGATCTCGGTCTCGGGTGCGTCCACGGCCCGCCGATCATACGGCCTTCGCGTCGGATCGCCCGGTCCCCGGCGCTAGCTGTCGAGCGAGAAGCGCACCCCCGCCCGCTCGAAGCGGTCGAGGCAGGCGGTGCCGAGGGCGGCGGCGGGCGTGAGGCAGCCGGCGCTCGGCGGCGTCGCCCCGTCCTCGGCGAGGAGGATGCCGAGCTCGCCCAGCATCCGCGCCGTCGTCAGGTAGCCCGGATGGCCGTCCGCGTCGATGTGCACCTCGAGCTCGTGTCCGCCGGTCGTGCGGGCATACGTGGTCATCTCCCAGCTCCACGCGTCCATCCGATCCGCCGCCGGCCCGTAGCCGGACGGCGGCGCCAGGCGGGCGAGGACGCCCGTCACCCTCCGGCGGACGCCGGGCCGGGCGCCGGACAGCGCGCGCAGGCCAACCTGCGTCGTGCTGAGCGCGCCGGCGGCGCACGCGCGCAACGGGAGTGTCGCCGCGCCGCCGTCCATCGCCAGGCCCTCGCGATAACGGAAGGGGGCCGGCGGGCGTCCCTCGGCCTCCGCCGCCAGCAGGGCTGAGCGGTGGATCACGGCGGGGTTGATGAACGGCGCGGGGGCCATCGGGGCGATCACCGCGCCGCGGTGGCCTCGTCGCGGCGCGAGCGGGATCGGGCTCGCGCGGCGGACCTCAGCGGCGGCGGGCGCGTCGGTGATCAGGGCCGCCGGGTCGCGGATCAGCGCCGAGTCGGGCTCGGCGGCCACGGCGAGAAGGCTGTGGATCGTCCCGCCGGAGATCCCGTCGGAGGGGCGGGGAAGGCCCGGGGGCGAGGCGATGGAAAGCTCGACGTCGGCACCGGCGAGAGCTTCGCCCCAACGCTCGCGAGCCGTCTCGGAGGCGAGCTGGACGGAGAGGTCGGGAGGGAGGGCCTCGAAGCCGCACACCTGTGCGATCTTCACACCGGCGGCGGTGGCCGCGGCGTGGAGGTCCTCGATCACGCGCCGCACGAAGGGGATCTCGCCGGTCAGGTCCGCGTAGTGGGCTCCCTCGGCGATACACGCCTCGATCACCGGGCGCCCGTGGAGGGTGTAGGGGCCGACGAGGTCGAGCAGGACGCTGGTCCGTGCGGCCATCGCCCTCAGCGATCCCCGCTCGCCGACGTCGGCGAGGATCATCTCGGGGGCCTGCACCCCGGCCCTGGCGAGCACGTCGGCGAGCCGGCCCTCGCTGCGTCCGGCGACCGCCCAGCGCAGGCCGGCGTCCGCCGCTCGCGAGGCCAGATACGCCGCGACGCCGCGACCCGTGACCCCACTCGCGCCAAGGACGACGACGTCGAGATCGCGCTCGCTCACGAGGGTTGACATTACACCCGCCCCGGGCGCTCGCAGTCGTGCGGTGTCGCGGTCGCCCCCGCCGTGGCCCTCGGGGGCAGGCGTCCGGCGGCTGGCTAGAGTCAGAGGCCGATGCCCGTCCCCGGTAGATCGCGGCCGATCGCGGCGGCGATCGTGGCTCTGGCCGCGATCGCGCTCGCCGGCTGCGGCGGATCGAGCACCGAGGGCAACGGCCTCGAGTCCAACAACGGCCTCGAGTCCAAGACTCCCGCGCAGATCCTCGCGGCCGCGAGGGACGCCTCCCGCGCCGCGGCCACGGTTCATATCGTCGGCTCAGTAATCAGCGAAGGAAAGCCGATATCTCTCAATATGGAACTCGTGGCCGGCAAGGGGGCGAAGGGACGCCTCACGCTCGAAGGCAACGCGCTCGACATCATCGACGTCGAACACGCCTTCTACATCAAGGGGAGCAGGGCCTTCTACGACCGCGTCGCGGGACCGGCGGCGGCTGCCCTGCTCGAAGGAAAATGGCTGAAGGCGGACACGACGAGCCACGAATTCGCGTCCATCGCCCAGCTCACCGACCTCAACACGCTGCTCTCGCAGGCGCTGGCGAGCCACGGTCCGCTGCGCGTGTCCGGCAGCGCGATGGTCGCCGGTCAGCAGGCCGTCGCGGTGAGCGACAGCGACCACGGCGGGACGCTCTACGTCGCCGCGACCGGCACTCCCTACCCGCTGCAGCTCTCGAAGGGAGGCAGCGGCGGCGGAACGATCACGTTCAACCGCTGGAACCAGCCGGTGGCCCTCGCCGCGCCCGCCGGCGCGATCAACATCAACCAGCTCCAGAGCGGCCATTAGAGCTCCCGATTAGTCCATATGTCCACTCGCCATCAAGACCGTTCAAGCAGTCTCACGGCTCCGTCGAGGTACCGACGCGCGGGCGCGACCCCGGGAACGGACGACGACGCGAGAGCTCTCAGTGAACGACGCATTGCAAGCCACCCGTCTCGCCCCTCCCGCCGCGGATCACGGGGAGGCGCAGCCACCCCACGGCCAGGACTCGCAGGGGCCCTCGATGCGTAGCGAGCGCAGCGAGGGGAGTGCCGCCGTCGAGGGCACCGCCGACACCAGTCGCTCGGCGCTGATCCTCGTGCTCGCGCTGCTGGTCGGCGCGGCAGGAGTCGCGATCGCCGCCCTCGCCGGAGTCTCCGGGACGAGCGTCGTCTGCCTGGCGGCGCTCGCGGGCGCGGGGGTCGGGCTCGGCTTCCACCTCGGCGACCGTGGAAGGGCGGCGCTGGAGAGGCAGGTCGAGGGCCGCACGAGTGATCTCAAACGAGCCCTCTCAGAGCTCGAGATCGCCCAGGCCGAGACAGTCCGGCGGCTGTCGATGGCGGTCGAGTTCAGGGACGAGGACACCGGCGCGCACATCGAGCGGATCGGACGCTTCTCGACGTTGCTCGCCGAACACATCGGGATGGACGAGCAGTTCTGCGAGCGGCTGGGCCACGCCGCCCCGCTCCACGACGTGGGCAAGGTGGCGATCCCCGACGCGATCCTCTTGAAGCCCGGACCGCTCACCGACGAGGAGCGGGCGATCGTCGAGACGCACGCCGAGGAGGGCCACCGGCTCGTCCGCGGCTCCTCCTCCTCGATCCTCGACATGGCGGCGACGATCGCGCTCAGCCACCAGGAGAAGTGGGACGGCAGCGGCTATCCCCGCGGACTGAAGGGCGAGTCGATTCCGATCGAGGGGCGGATCGTCGCGGTCGCCGACGTGTTCGACGCGCTCACCAGCGACCGCGTGTACCGCAAGGCGTTCTCCGTCGAGGACGCGGTGCAGATGATGCGCGAACAGCGTGGACGGCACTTCGACCCGGTGCTCCTCGACGCGTTCATGGACGTGCTCGGGGAGATCGGCCCGGACGCGCGCGAGCAGATGCGCTCCGACCCCGCCGCGCTCGTCGAGAGCACCCTCGAGACGTTCGCGAGCGCGCTCGAAAGGGGCGACGCCGAGATCGCCGAGGGCGCGATCGCCACGGCGATCGAGGACGGGATCACCCCCACGATGCTCCACGCGGAGGTGATCGGGCCCGCGCTGCGGCGGATCAGCGTCCTGTCGGAGTCGGGAGAGCTGGACGGTGAGCGCAGCCACCGCGCAGCGACGATCGCGCGCCGCGTGCTCGCGACCCTGTACCGCTACATGACGGTCGGCGCCGAGCCCCACCGCGAGCGCGTGCTCCTCGCCGGGGTCGAGGGCGACGAGCACACCCTCGGGCTGCAGATGGTTCACGATCAGCTCGCCGCGGCCGGCTACCAGACGACGTTCGACACTGGGCTCTCGACGGCGCGGGTGGTCGAGCTGATCGAGAGCCGCTGTCCGGATTTGGTGGTCGTCGGCGCGACCGCCCCGGCGGGCGGCGAGGACGTCGAACTCGCCCTGCGGGACCTCCGCGCCGCACGCCCCGATCTGCCGATCGTGCTGAGCGGCCCCGCCGTCGGCGGGAGCCTGCCGCGGGAGCGGAGCGGGATGCGCGTGCTCGAGCGGATTGACGAGACCGTCCCGGCCGTGGAAGACATGCTCGCCACGGCGGGCGCCACGGCTTCGGTATAGGCCGCGCCGCCATATAGATTCCCGCGGATGAAAACCGCGATCGTGACCGGCGGCGCCGGCTTCATCGGCTCGCACGTGGTCGACTCGCTGCTCGGCGAGGGGTACGCCGTGACGGTGATCGACGACCTCTCCACCGGCGATCGCCGGCGCGTCGCCGAGCGGGCCGATCTGCGCGAGCTCGACGTCGTCGACCTCGCCGGACTACAGGACGTCTTCTCCGAGGTGGGTCCCGCGGCGGTCTTCCACCTCGCCGCGCAGGCGAGCGTGGTGGCATCGGTGGAGGACCCCGGGCGAGACTGCGCGGTCAACGTGATGGGTACGCTTAACGTGCTCCAGGCCGCCGGAGCGCACCAGGCGCCGGTCGTGTTCACCTCGACGGGAGGAGCGCTCTATGGCGACGAGGCGCCGATGCCGACCGGCGAGGAGCGCATTCCCGCGCCACTGTCTCCCTACGGCGCCTCCAAGTGGGCCGCGGAGGCCTACGTCAACACGTGGTCGCTGGCGTCGGGGATCCCGCACGCGGTGTGCCGGCTGGGGAACGTCTACGGCCCCCGTCAGAGCCCCCATGGCGAGGCGGGGGTGGTGGCGATCTTCGCCCACCACCTCCACACGGGACAGGCTCCGCGGCTCTACGGCCACGGCAAGCCCACCCGCGACTACGTCTATGTCGCCGACGTCGTCAGCGCGCTGCTCGCCGCGTCGGGTCGCCCGGGCACCTACAACGTCGCCACCGGTGTGGAGACGGACGTGCTTAGCGTGTGGCGGGAGCTGAGCCGCGTCGCCGGCCGCGAGATCGAACCCGAGCTGGCGGATCTTCGCCCGGGGGAGCTGCGCCACAGCCGCCTCGACATCGCCCGTGCCGAGCGCGAGCTCGGCTGGCGCCCCCGGACCGCGATCGCCGATGGGCTCGCCGAGACCTACCGGTCGCTCGTGGCGGAATTCGAACGCCGCTAGAGGACCTCGTTTACCTCGAGGAGTTCTTCGTTGTGGACCGTCACCGTGGAGGCGAAGCCGCACTGTTCCGGCGGCGGCCCGTTGCTGTAGGCGCAGGTGAGGTGTCTTTGGGTTGCAGTTCGAACGCTTCCGGCGCCTGGAGCCCGACCGCCTGTTTGAAGAGCTCTTTGAATGCGAGCGACATTTTGCTGATCGGGGTGATCTTCGCGATCACCGACCCGGTGATCTTCACGGTGGTCGAGTCGCAGAGGAATTCCGCGACCGGACCGCCGGTGGGATTTTCGAGGCTCACCCCGACTTCGCCCGGGGCGAGTATGAAGCCGAGCGTGGTGCTGAGGAGCGCGGTCGTGATTTCGCCAGGGCCACCGTTCTGACATGGCCCTTTCATGAAGTTCGAGCCTCGCGTTTCACATTTCTGCAGGACGATCGTCTCGAGGTCGCCTTTCGGGGAGGTGTATTCACCGCCGTCCGTCTCGCTTTTGCAGAGCATTTTGATTTTCCCGACGGATTCGAATTTGCTCGCCCCCGCGGTCGACGTGAATTTGTCTTTCGGCCCGGGGCCGGACAGCCATTCGAAGGCGCCGCTGGCCACGAGCCCTTTCTCGCAGCCGGCGTCTTTGTAGCCAGGTTTGACGGGTTTCTTCACGCATCTCCCCAGTTCCGGCGCTGCGGCCGACGCCGCTCCTGCAGCCAACGCCGCCGCAGCCATCGCGGCGGCCGTGCACAGGGTCAGGATCGCGAGGCGTCTCATCTTCAGCTCCCCTCCTCGACGGGCCCCGACGCGGCGCCGAGGCGCTCCGGCCGGTGTCCGCCGGAGTGCGACCGATCCCACATGAGCCCCGGCGCGGCGCGCCGGGGCTGCAATCTCCCGGGCAGGCCTTGTGCTCGTCCGATCGTGGGTCGACAGTGCCGCCATGCGCTCCCTCGGGCAGGCACTCCTCGCCGTCGCCGCCGGCCTGCTCGCTTGGCCGGCTCTGGCGCCGGGGATGCCTGCGGGGCTAGGGGCGGGCGGCTCTCCGCGGCCCGTCGTCAGCCGGCTGATCGTCCCCGCCGCAGCGACCCCGGGAAGCCCGCCGAAGGTCCTGCTCGAAGTCAGCGAGCGGGGCGTGGCGAGGGTCGACGCCGTGGTGGCCGTGCACGAGCTCCCCAGCGGCCGCCGCGTGCTGCTCGCTCGGCTCGGGTGGGTGCGGACGGGACGCGAGTTGACGGTGCCCTGGCCGGCCGGCTCCGAGCTGGCGAGCGGCACCTACCGCCTGGCCGTGAGCGCGCACGACCGCCGTGGGCGGCCCCTGCTGCGCAGCTCCGCCGACTCGGGCGCGGCGATGCTGGTCGTGGCCGTGCCGCCGCCGCCACCCCCGCCGAGCGAACCCGCCGCGGCCGGCGTCACCACGGTCGCCGCCACGGTTGCGCTCGGGGCGGTCTTCCCGGTCGCCGGCGCGCACAGCTTCGGTGGACCGGAAAATGCCTTCGGCGCGCCGCGCGACGGCTACACGCACCAGGGCCAGGACATCCTCACCGCCGAAGGCACCCCGATCCTCGCGCCGCTGGCGGGGACGATCCTCACCACCAGCTACCAGGCCGGCGGGGCCGGCTACTACGCCGTCGAGCGGACAACGGTCGGCTTCGACTTCATGTTCGCCCACTGCGCTCCGGATTCGCTCGCGGTGAGCGCCGGCGAAGAAGTCGCGCCCGCGCGCCAGCTCTGCCGTGCGGGGCAGACCGGCGACGCGACGACCCCCCACCTGGACTTCGAGATGTGGGTCGGCGGGTGGCAGTCAGCGAGCGGTCATCCGATCAACCCGCTTCCCTACCTGGAAGCCTGGGAACGACCCGTCTAAGCGTCGGCGGCCGTCGCCCGGCGCGGCGCCGGGGCGAGTCGCCGGGGGGCCGCCCCAGCCCCGATGCGACGCCCCCCAGCCGGTAAGGTTGAACCCCCATCGGGCCCTGCGGCGAGATAGCTCAGCTGGTAGAGCACACGACTGAAAATCGTGGTGTCCCCGGTTCGAATCCGGGTCTCGCCATCCAAGGAGTGCCTGCAAAGCAGTACGTTTTGCCGCGAGCAGTTCCTGCTTTCAGCGCGGCCGGAAGCGTCGTTTTCCGTCCCACGTCCTTTTCACGTCCTTTTCGTTGAGGGTGGTTGAGGGTTGTCCGGGATGCTTTCGCCTGCACACGCTGTTGCCGCCGGGTCGACGGTGGCGCGCCGAAGTCGCCAGCAGGCGCTCCGGATTCGCCCCAGTCTGTTCGGGCGGAGCAGACAATCTGTGGGGTGCCAAACTCGATCGTGTCCGAAGGTGCGGGCCGCTTGCGACGATGGGGTCGTGGTGTCGACGGCTCTACATACCGGGGGAGGGCGGTCGCTGGGGTCGTTCTCGTGTGTGATGGTCGGGCGCGCGATGATGCTGTGTTCTCGCCCGTCGGTTTGCAACGAGCTGAAGATGGTCGCGTGGCGACATGAGCTGGCTGTGCGGCGCCGGCAGGTCTCGCGCCCACGGGTCGTGCGTTCTTGCCCGCGGCGAGCCGGCTGGTCTCCCGGGGCCGTTGGTGCGCAGGACGAGCAATTGCCCCACGGGGCCGCTCGGCCGGCCCGAGCAAGGCAGCAGGCGACAATCCCTGGCTCGGCGAGCTGGAGTCCACGGGCGTGTGCGATGAGAGTACGCAGGCGGCGCCGTGTGTGTCCAGCGCTTTGTCGTGGGTTGCGCCTACACGTGCAGCGGCACGCTAGAGGCGGAATCCGCCGGACGCCTCGATGCGCTGGCCGCTGACCCAGACCCCAGCGCTGGTCACGAGCCCGGCTATGGCTTGGCCGATCTCCGCCTCGTTGGCGAGACGACCCAGCGCAGCCTGGGTCCTGTGTTGCCGGCCCCGAGGTCTAGGCGGGAGTGCTCGCTGCGCCGAGCGTGAGTACTCGGCGGAAGGCTGCTTGAGCTTCATCCACCAGTCTTCGGGGGTCGTCGCCGAGTGATCTGGCGGTGATGTGACAGCCGAGGGCCACTTGTGCTGCGGAGACCGCGACGGGCTTCTCGGCTCCTCGGTGAACGAGGACGTCACGCAGCTCGCTGGCCACTTGTTGCATCTTTAGTGGGCGCAGCTCGCGCGATCGGACGCGTCGAGCCGCTACTGATTCCGCCGGCGGAGCTCGCGGTCATGCTCCACCGCGGTCCGCTCAGCGATGCTGATCTCACCTACGGCGAGCTTGGCGCCCACACAATGAGGCACGAGATCAGCGTCGAGGGCCCGCTGCGCGAGTACTACCTGGTTGGCTTTCTAGACACGGCCGAGCCAAGCCAGTGGGAGACCGAGATCGGCTGGCCCATATTCCCCTCCGACACCTGAGACCAGGAAACAAGGGCGAGCCCCAGTCAACGGCGACAGGCTGGCGGGCGGTCACACTTGCATCTATGTGGCCGCCGCGAGTCAGACTGCCGGGCCGAGCGTTTGGATGACGGCCACCATTGCCCCTAAGCGCGTCGGTGCTCCGTACGAACTCACACCGCCTCAGACAGGACCTGCCGTCGCAACGTCCGCGGCGAGACTCCAAACCAGCGGGCCGACGCTCGGCTCAAGCAGCTCTGCTGGGAGTAGCCCAGCATCGCGGAGACCTCCTCGATGCTAAGGGCGCCTAACAGAAAGAGGTTTTGGGATGCTGTTGTCGTAGACGGCATCTGGACTGGACCCTGATCGTTAGCCGCCGGCACCTCCACAATGTCCTGCGGGAGTTCATCGACCACTACAACGGCCACAGGCCCCACTGGGCGCTCGAACTCGCCCCTCCCCAACCACGCCACCCACCGCCGAGCAGGACGAGCCCGCCGGCCACGATCCGCAGGCACGACCGGCTCGGCGGCCTCATCCACGAGTACCAAACCGCCGCCTGAGAACACGCCCGGTCGGACAAATGCACCCCACAGGCATGTCCGATCGCTGAATCGGAACGGGCAGTGGGCGACGGTCGTGGACGATCGCTGGAGGATGGTGTTCATGACCGATGACCTTCGGCTGGCGTTCGGCGGGCAGCTCTCGCTCGTGCCGCTCGCCCTCGGGGGGATGAATCGGTCGTTGGCCTCCGAGATGTTCACGGGCGTCGCTGCCAGCGGGCTCCCGGGCCCGAGCCCTGGAGGGCGATCTGCCCGGTGTCGCGGAGCTCGTTGAGGACGAGACGGATCGTCGCGGTACTGACGCCGGGCAGGGCGCGTTCGATATCGCGGCGGCGGAACTCGGGCGGGGACTGCACGAGGATGTAGTCGCGGACCCGGCCCTGCTTTCCTCCACTTGCGCTGCCAGCGGCCAGGACTCGCTGCTCGAAGTCCTCGTAGGAGTCCGCGAGGATACGAGCCAGGTAGGTCGTCCACGGCCAGATGCTGTGGGCGGCCTCATGCCACTCGCGTTGGGATTCGTAGAGTGTCGCGTAGTAGGTGTTCTTCGATTCGAAGATCCGCTGCTCGACGCTCACGTACCTGGCGACGCCGTAGCCCTGGGAGAGCAGCTCGTGCGTGGTGAGTAGTCTCGCGAGACGGCCGTTTCCGTCGATGACAGGGTGGATCGCGAGGAAGTCGAGAACCAGTGCGCTGATCAGCACCATCGGGTGGGCCGCTTGGCCCGCCTTGGCTGCGTTGTAGCGGTCGATCAGCTCGGTCAGCAGGAACTCGGTTTTCTGCCACGGCGGAGGCGTGAAGACGATCTCGCGGGTGCCGGATTCTCGGGAGGCGATGAGGTTGTCCTCGCTCTTCAGATAGCCGCCACGCCCGTCGGCGTGGTGGAAGAGCAAGCGGTGCAGGTGCAGGACGAACGGGATGCTCACTGGCTCCTGGGTCGGCTGGCGCAGAAGCCAATCAATTGCGTCGCGGTAGCCGGCGAACTCCTTCTCGTTGCGGTTGCGAAAGCTCGGTGAGCCCTCGGCGATGCGCTGGGCGCGCTCGGCTGGCAGGACGACGCCCTCGATAGCATTGGACGCAGTGATCGAGGCGATCCGGGCGTGCTCTGAGAGCTGGTGGAGCAGCTCGGGCATCTGGTCGGCGAACATTTGCTCCTGGCCGCGTCCGGTGTCGATCTTGGCCAGTGTCGCGCCGAGCTCGGGCGGCTGGTGGCCGAAGGTTCGCGGGATGTCCAAGAAGCTCTGCATCGTGCTAATCATCGCATAATTATGCTAATCGCAGCCGCTGTTAGCACGATAACGCGGCGAGTTAGCACGATTGGGGGTCGAAAACTCTGGTTTGGTGTCGCGGATGGTCGGAACGACCTCCGGGCGCCGGTCGACGCGCGCTGGTCACCGCTTGTGCCGCTCGCGTGTAGGCACGGGCGGTCCTGGGCTCGGCGGTGGACCCGTTGGCCCTCCGCCTAAGTCGCCCGCTCGGTCGGGTGTCGGACTCGATCGGCGGTCCGGCACGGGGTTCTCAGCTGCCAGGCGTGGGCTGGACGCTGATCGGCGGCCCGGCCCGCAACGAAAAGGACGTGGGCGGTCCGCCACGTCCTTAGCCAACCGGAACTACAGCAAACTACGGTGTGGGTGCCGGAAAGTCGATCGGCACGTGCTCGGCTACGGTGCGCTGATGGTTTCTAAGCGTTTGGGGTTCGAGGCGTTCGCCCTGGTGTACCTGGGGCTGCGGAGTTGTTTGGAGCTGGTCGCGCTGCTGTTCTGGGGGCGTGGGGCGAAGGAGCTGGAGATCCTGGTGTTGCGCCACCAGCTGGCGGTGCTGCGCCGCCAGGGTGCTCGCCGGAGGCTCCAGCCCGCGGATCGAGCATTGCTGGCGGCCTTGTCGCGGGTTCTGCCGCGGGAGCGCTGGGGAGTGTTCTTTGTGGAGCCGGATACGTTACTGGGCTGGCATCGCCGGCTGGTCGCGCGTCGCTGGAGCTACGGATCGCCGTCGGGGAGGCCTGGCAAGCCGAGAGCAACGCGCGAGCTGGTGCTGCGCCTTGCCCGTGAAAACGACACGTGGGGCTACCGGCGTATCGCTGGAGAGATTCAGCGGCTCGGGATCGAGATCGCTCCTTCGACAGTCTGGGTGATCCTGAAGAAGGCAGGAGTTGACCCGGCGCCTCGGCGTATTGGCCCGAGCTGGGCTGAGTTCCTGCGCACGCAGGCCAAAGGCATCCTGGCTTGCGACTTCTTCACGGTCGAAACCGCGCTGCTGCGCCGGCTCTATGTGCTGTTCGTCATCGAGCACGCAACACGCCGCCTCCACATCGCTGGCGTGAGCGCGAACCCGACCGGCGAGCGGACGGTGCAGCAGGCGCGTAACCTCGCGATGACGCTGGAGGATCGCGGCGACGCGTTTCGGTTCTTGATCCGGGATGGCGATCGGAAGTTCACACGCGCGTTTGACGCGGTCTTCGAGGCCGAGGGTATGAGGGTGATCTGCACGCCGCCACGTGCGCCGCAGGCCAACGCGATCGCCGAGCGGTGGGTCGGGACGGTCCGCCGCGAGTGCCTGGACCGAATGCTGACGCTCTCCCGAGCGCATCTCCAGGCCACGCTACGCGCTTACACCGAGCACTACAACGGTCACCGTCCACACCGGGCGCTCAACATGCAGCCACCAGCACCAAGTGAACCGCTCCGTGCCGTCAGCAAAGCTCCACCCCCGGTCGTCCGCCACGACGTGCTTGGCGGGCTCATCCATGAGTACCAAATCGCCGCCTGACGAGTTTTCGGCACCCACAGGCCTCAGGTTGAGTCGATGCCCGCCCGCAGCGTCGCATTGAAGTCGGTCTTGGCGATCGGCGCGACGCTGGGCGAGGTCGCCCCAGCGGCGCGGTAGCGCTCGACGCCGGCGAGAACGGCCTCGCGGTCACCTACGGCGGTGAGCTCCTCGACGAAACGCTCGGAGATCGCCGCCCGCATCGCCTCTCGGTCGCCCACGGCGGCGTCGAACGCCGCGATGTCAGCACCGAACCCGGTGCGCTCGATCATCGCCCGGTAGAACGGCAGGCTGAAGTATGTGAGGAGCTCTCGCCGCATCGAACGGTACGCGTCCTCAGGATCCTCGACGATCGCCGCCGGCACCGCGGGAACCACCTCAAACCCCTCAAACGGCTTGCCCGCGCGTTCGCGTCCGGCCGTGACCTCGGGGATGACGACGTCGCGGATGTAGCCGGGGTTGCACAACCACAGCACGGCGCCGTCGGCGATCTCACCGGCGAGCCGCAGCATCGCCGGAGACAGGGCGGCGATATAGATCGGGAGCGACGGCCGCGGGGCGAGTCCAGCGAGGCGGAATGCGGTGCGCCACTTCTCTCCCGGCTGTGGATCCTCCCCCTGGAGTATGGCGCGCACGATCGCGGTGTACTCGCGCATCTCGGCGACCGGTCGGTCGATCGTCTGCCCATACCAGCCCTCCACGACCGGACGGTGTGAAACACCCAAGCCTAGCGACAACCGTCCGCCGGAGAGCTCATCGAGCGTGTACGCGGCGTGGGCCATCGTCGCCGGGGTGCGTGTGTAGATCGGCACCACGCCCGTTCCGAGGCGGATGTGACTGGTGGCGCAGGCGAACGCCGCGAGCGCCGTCAGCGACTCGTGCCCCGCTATGTGGCTGACGTAGGCGGATTCGTAGCCGAGTTGCTCGGCGAGCGTCACCTGCTCGACCGCCTCGTGCAGCGGACCCCCCGTTGGAATGAAGCAGCCGATCCTCACTTTCGGAGCAGTAGTACCATCACGCCACTAGTTCTGCAATAGATCTATTGAGGGAGGGAGAACCAGTTGCTTCTAACGAACCAGCAGCCACGCCGTCCCGATGGGATCGAGCGCGCTGCGGACATGCTCGGCGACCGCTGGCGGATACTCGTGATCCGTGAGGCCTTCTTCGGCGTGCGCCGGTACGGTGAGATGGTTCGCAACCTCGGCGTCGCCCGCAACGTGCTCGCCGCGAGATTGAAGACCCTGGTGGCCGACGGGCTGCTCGAGAAGCGCCGCTATAGGACAGACCCGGACTGGTACGAGTACGTCCTCACTGAATCCGGCCGCGACCTCTACGGTGCGATCCTCGCGATCCTGCGCTGGGCGGACTTGCACGTACCGGCGGGTAACGGTCCGCGGCTGCGCCTGCGTCACCTGCCGTGCGGCGAGCTCACGCACGCCGAGGTTGTCTGCGCGGTCTGTGGCAAGCTGCTCGACCCCCGGGAGGTCCAAGCGGAGCTGGACGAGCCAGCCTGAACCGCGTCGTTGGTTGCTGCGCGGTAACCAGTTTCTGCTCCCAAAGTGCTTCGTTGCGGCACTAGTTGCCTTCTGGTACCACTTGCCAGGGCCCGCGTGACTCCACGCCGACGCGGACCCTCGCACTGGCCCGTCCCGCAGCAACGACCCAAGGGAGCGCACCCGAGATGAGTGACCAGCCGTCCCGGTCAGGCAAGTTGATCGTCAGCCGCGAAGGTCCGATCACCACGATCACGCTCAATCGTCCCGAGTGCCACAACGCGCTCGACATCGAGCTCTCGGCCGAGCTCAATCAGGCCGTCAAGGATGTCAACGTCGACCGCGACTGTCGGATACTCCTGCTCCGAGGCGCCGGCGAGACGTTCTGCGCCGGCGATGACATCAAGGACTTCAACACCTGGACCAACGGCGGCCGGGATATCGGCATGTGGCAGGTCCGTCAGTACCAGGAGACCGCGAACCTGATCGACAACCTGATGCCCGTCACGATCGCCGCGGTCGACGGTGTCTGCACAGGCGGAGGCCTCGAGCTGACCCTCTGCTGCGATTTCGTGATCGCCACGCACCGCTCGCGCTGGGGGATGCCGGAGATCAACTGGGCGATCACTCCTGGCTGGGGTGGTACCGCACGTCTGAGCAAGTTCGCCGGTCGGCGAAAGGCCAAGGAGTGGAACCTGCTCGGCGCCCTGTTCAGCGCTGAGACCGCCGAGAGGAACAACCTCGTCAACCGCCTCTGCGAGCCCGAGGCGCTCGACGCCGAAGTCGGATGCCTGATCGAGGTGCTGATGGACAAGAGCCCCGGCTCGCTGCTGTGCACCAAGCATTTCCTCGACAAGGGCGCAGACCTCGACAACGCGTCGAGCTTCATATTCGAGGGCGCCCCGCCGCGTGAGATATTCGGCGACGGCGTTGCCGCGTTCGTCGAGAAGGACACGCGCGACGAGCGCCGGCGGCTCGTCATGAGCTTCTGGCAGGACAACTAGCCGCAGCAAACTCGCCGCACAACCGCGTCCGGCGGCCGAGCACCCCGCCAAGAACAAGGAGCCAGGAATGCCTGCAGGCAGCACCCCGAAGCTCGAGACCGTCACGTTAGAGCGTGACGGCCACGTCCTCGTCATGGGGCTCAACCGCCCCGACAAGCGCAACGCGTTCACGCGGCAGATGCTCAGCGACCTCTCCCGCGCCTACGCGCTGCTCGAGTCCGACGACGACCTCCGGGCAGGCGTGCTGTTCGGCAACGGGGACCACTTCACCGCCGGGCTGGACATGGTCGACGTCGCGGGATCGTTGGCAACGGGTGAGAGTCCCTATCCCGAGGATGGGAGCGACCCGTGGCGCCTGAACGGTTGGTGGACCAAGCCGATCGTCGCGGCCGCCCAGGGTTGGGCCCTGACGCTCGGCATCGAGCTCCTGCTCGCCGCCGATATCCGGGTTATCGCCGCCGACACGCGGTTCGCGCAGATCGAGGTGCGACGGGGGATCTTCCCGTTCGGCGGCGCGACCCTCCGCTTTACTCGCGAGGCAGGATGGGGCAACGCCATGCGGTGGATCCTCACCGGCGATGAGTTCGGAGCCGAGGAGGCCCTCCGAATGGGGATCGTTCAGGAGATCGCGCCGGACGGTGCCGGCGCCCTGGCACGTGCCCGCGAGATCGCGCAGACCATCGCCGTACACGCCGCACCGCTCGGTGTCCGTGCGCTGATCGCCTCGGCGCATCGCAGCCGCGATGACGGCGATGTGGAGGCCATCAAGCACCTCAACCCAGACATCGCCCGCCTCTTCAGCACCGCCGACGCCGCGGAGGGAGTGCAGTCCTTCGTCGACCGCCGCGACGCACAGTTCGTCGGTCGCTGACCCTATGGCACGAGGGCGCGGACGAATGGATGCCACCACGATGCCGACGGACGGCGAGCGGACGATTGCTGACCTGATTGCGCACGCGGCCCGCTCTCACAGCGATCAGGTTGCGGTCCGCTACAAGCGCGACGGCCGCTGGCAGGAGATCTCCTATGCGGATCTGGCCGAGGTGGTGGATCAGGTCGGCCTCGGGTTGATAGACCTCGGCATCGAAGCAGGAGAGCGCATCTGCATCCTTGCCAACACGCGTCTGGAGTGGTCGTACGCCGATCTGGGTGCGACCTCTGCCGGTCTGACGGTGGTGCCGATCTACCAGACGAACTCACCGGAGGAGTGCCTGTGGGTGATCTCCGACTCTGAAGCCTGCGCGATCGTGTGTGAGAACGAGGAGCAGTTGGCGAAGATCGTCGAGATCCACGACCGCCTCCCAAGCCTGCGCGCGGTGATTGTTATCGAGCCCCCCGGCGACGCCTCCTCCCCGAGCGGCGCCCCGTCAGAACGGCCGCTGGGAGCGGTCACCCTCGATGAGCTCCGCGAGCGCGGAAAAGCGCGCGCTACATCCGAGCTCCAAGCTCGGCGTGCCCGAGTGCGCCCGCAGGATCCCTTCACGATCATCTACACATCGGGAAGCACAGGCCCACCGAAGGGTTGCGTGCTCACCCATCTCAATTTTCGGGCGATCATCGACATGGTCGGCGAGACGGGCGCGATCACCTGTGACGAGGTTGCGTACCTCTACCTGCCGCTCGCGCACTCGTTCGCCCTGCTGATTCAGCTCGCCGTGTTCGACCTCGGCGGCACGCTCGCCTACTTCGGAGGCGACGCGAAGGAGATCCTTCCAGAGCTGATCGAGGTCAAACCCACCTACCTGCCCTCCGTGCCGCGCGTCTTCGAGAAGATCTACACGGTCGCTCACGGCACGATCGACGCGCTGCCGGAGCCGGCGCGCCGGCGCGCCGAGCAGGCAGTCCAGCTCGGCGTCGAGGTTCGCGACATGATGAACCGCGGCGAAGCCGTCCCGCCTGAAGTGCAGCAGGCGTTCGACGAAGCGGACGAGCAGCTGTACAAGAGGGTGCGCGCTATCTTCGGCGGCAATATCCGCAACGCAACCAGCGCCGCCGCGCCGATCGCCAAAGAGATCCTCGAGTTCTTCTGGGCCTGCGGGGTGCCGGTCCTCGAGGGATACGGCATGACCGAGACGGCGACCGCCGCCACCGCGTCGACGGTCGCAAACCACAAGTTCGGCACTGTCGGGCGCGCGCTGCCGGGAATCGAGCTGCGGATCGCAGACGACGGGGAGATCCTCGTCAAAGGCCCGAGCGTCTTCGACGGATACCACAACCAGGCCTCGACGGGTGTCGCAGCGGTCGAGAACGGGTGGCTGCACACCGGTGACCTCGGCTCGATCGACGAGGACGGCTATCTGTCGATCACAGGCCGCAAGAAGGACATCATCATCACCGCCGGGGGAAAGAACCTGACGCCGGCGAACGTCGAGAACGACCTCAGGCAGTGCCGCTGGATCTCCCAGGCCGTGATGCATGGGGACAGGCGTCCCTACCCGGTGGTCCTGATCACGCTCGACGAGGAAGAGATCCCGGTCTACGCGCGCGAACACGGGCTGTCTGAGGACATCCCCTCGCTCTCGCGCGCGCCCGAGATCCGCGCGCTGATCGAGGCGGAGGTCGACCTCGTCAACTCGAGATACGCGCAGGCCGAGCAGGTCAAGAAGTTCTTAATCCTGGACCGTGACCTCTCTCAGGAGGAGGGTGAGCTGACGCCGACGATGAAGGTGAAGCGCAAGGTCGTCAACGAGAGGCATGCCGAGCTCTTCGATGCGCTCTACACGGTCTGAGCCACTGGATCTCAGCAGGCGCGTGCGCCGAGGCGCCGCCCGGTTTCATCAGGCAAGGGGAGCGTGATCGCTTGGGGAGACAGGATTCGAACCCGGGACCACCCGGTCGGTAGACATGACCGTCCTCGTCCGCACGCGTCTGGTCCCGAGATCGCCGTTGAACCGCCCCGGGAATCTTGGAGGCCTGATCCCTCGAGGATTGGCCGATGAGAAAGGGCAAGCGGTATCCGGTGGAGGTGCGCGACGCGGCTCTGCGGGCGATCGAGCAGGTGAACCCGCAGCTCAACGCTTTGGTGCATTGACCGTTTGAGGACGCCGGCGTGGCTGAAGGTCCGTTCAGCGGTGTGCCGTTTGCTGTCAAGGACACATTGTGGTAGGTGGGGCGTCCGTGCGAGTTCGGCAGCCGTCATTGCTTTCCTTCACCGTGCAGTCGCGTTCTACGAACGCCACGGGATGCACGTCGAGCAGCTGCTGACCGACAACGGAGTACCCCAAGCCCAATTTGCAGGGCTTTTCGGCCGATTCCGGGGGTCCCGGCGCGTCCCTGAAAATCGTGGTGTCCCCGGTTCGAATCCGGGTCTCGCCATCTCCGGGAGTCCCTTCCCGCCATCCGCTCGAGGAGTTCCTTGCCATCGCAGATGGCGGCCTGGCGGCTTGGCGGCCGCGCGGCGTCGAGGGCGCGGCCTATAGGCGTCGCCTATAGGAAGGACCAACTTGGTCTGGCGCGCTCGCTGCGATTGGGGTAGAGTTCTCGCGCTTCGCGCGGCGGGTTGGACTCTCCTGCAGGGTTCTGCTCATGACTGACCAAGGAGGGCTTGGTGTCGAGGTTTGGCGGGGGGAGGGTTGCTCTTGGCTCCCGGGCGCGTGTGGCGCTTGCGACCACGGTTGGGGTGCTGTTACCTGCTTGGTTGTGGGTCGCGCCCACCAGGGCTGAACCGGTCGTGCCGCTGAAATCCTGCTCGTTCGAAGCGTTGCAGAGCGCGGTCGAAAAAGAAGGCGGCAGGATCGTCTACCAGATCGACTGCGACAACGCGAACTCGAACCCAAACGAGTTCGTCTCCTTCAGCAAAGCGCTGACCGTTCCGAGCGGGAAAGTCGTGACTATCGAAGTGGAAGCCGGATTTTCGGTGACGTTCTCAGGCCAGCAGAAAACACGACTGTTCATCGTCAGCGGCGGCACGCTGGACATCACTGGGATCACGATGCGCGAAGGTGTCACGCGCGGCTCGCCGAGCTGCCCGAACAACGGCAGTGAACAAGAAGCTTGTGAAGGCCGCCCGGGCAAACCGGGTGAAAACGGCTCCGCGGGTGTCTCTCCGGGTGAATCCGCGACGGCCGGGAAACCCGGCGCGGCGGGAACCGCAGGCAAGGCGGGCAGTAGCGCCAAGGGTGGAGTTCTCTATATCGAACATGGGAGCACCGTGAACGTGACCGGTGGCTCAATCGGGGGCGCGGTCGAAGGCGGGCAGGGCGGCCTCGGCGGTCGCGGTGGCCGGGGCGGAGAAGGCGAGAACGGGGCGAACGGAGAACCTCGCTCCAACGGACTACCGGGCCAGAGCGGCGGAAGTGGAAGTTCGGGACAGAACGGTGGCGCCGGCGCCCACGGTGGCGCGGGTGGCGTCGCCCAGGGCGGCGCCGTCTACAACGATGGAAACCTGACCCTCGATGAAACCTCCGTCTCCGGTAGCGCCGTCGGCGGCAACGGTGGAGCTGGCGGAGAAGGCGGCAAAGGCGGCGGCGGCGGTCAGGCCGGGAGCGGCGGCAAAGGCGGTACGGGTACCCCCGGTACCCCTGGTGGCACCGGCGGCAAGGGTGGGGAAGGCGGCGCCGAGGGCCTTCAAGGAGGCGGCGGTGCGGGTGGCGCGGGTGGCGCGGGTGGCAAAGGCGGCGCGGGCGAAGGCGGTGCGCTCTACAACGGCACGACGGGAGAAGTGACGGTCACGAACTCCGAACTTCACAACTCGTCGGCCTCGGGCGGACGGGGAGGCAGCGCAGGCGCCGGCGCCGCAGGAGGCGGCGCGGCCGCCGACGGCTCCGGGGCAGGAGCAGGCGGGGGCGGGGGGAACGGCGGCAACGGCTGCGAAGAAGGCTGTCCGGCCATGGGTGGCAGCGGGGGCCTCGCGGGCGCTGCCGGCAAACAGGGAGCAGTGCCGACCGCGGGCAACGGTGGCGCCGCCGGCAAAGCCGGTGTCGGCGGCGACGCTTACGGCGGGCAGCTCTACAACGCGAACGTGCTCAGGATCGTGACCACTTCGGGCCGTTCGACGACGATCACGAAAAGCAGCGTGACCTCAGGCTCAGGCGGTGCCGGCGGCAGGTCCGGCCCCGGGGGTGCCGCCACCAGCAACGGGGTCGATGACGCCGGGAGCGGAGGAGCCGGGGGCGGCGGCGGCACGAGCCAGGGCACGCTGACCGGCGGGGCCGGCCAAAACGGCGAAATCGGACTGACCGGCAAACTCGGCACGAGCGGCGGCAGTGGGCCTCCCGGCGGAGCCGGAGGGGCGGCCGGTCTCGCCGCCGGCGGAGCGATCTACTCGAAGGGAAAAACCTTCACGCTCGAAGGCGACCCGGCGAACCGGGAACACTCCGCCATCAGCCAAGCGTTCGCCAACGCCGGAGAAGGCGGCACGGGCGGAGCGGGCGGTAACGCGGGCGAAGGCTTGACGGGTGACTACGGCGGTAGTGGCGGGGACGGCGGCGGTGGGGGCGGATCCGTCCACGGCCTACCCGGGATCGGCGGCGAAGGCGGTCTCGCAGGCAACGCCGGAGCACCGGGGACCCCCGGAAGAGCCGGGAGCGGCGGAGCGGGCGGCGCCGGCGGCAAAGCCCTGGGCGGAGCTATCTACTGCACGACCGCCGTGATGCTCGAGTTCCTACCGGCTGCAGAGCGACGAGGCGCAAGCCGGTAAAGGCGGACTCGGCGGATTTGCCGGTCTTGCAGCCCAGCCGGCGGGCGGACTGGCGGCTCCCTCCTCCGGCGGCAACGGCGGCAGCGGCGGCAACGGCGATCCTGCCGGATCGGGCTCGGCCGGCGGCACCGGGGCGGAAGGTCTCGCTGGAGACGAAGGCGGCAGCGGCGGTAAAGGGGGCGCGGGCGGCGAAGCGTCGGGGGGCGCCGTCGACTGCAAAGGCGCCGTCACGCTCTCGAATGTCGACTTCCTCGAAGACACCGCCAACTCGGCGCCCGGCGGCGCCGGCGAGGGTGGTGCGGAAGGCGGCGCGGGCGGCAACGGTGGCAAGGGCGGTGGCGGTGGCAACGCAGGGCGCAACGAAGTCACTCTCAAAGACGCCAACCCCGGGCCGGGGGGCACAGGCGGCAACGGCCGCAACGGCGGCAACGGCGGCAACGGCGGAAGCGGCGGGAAGGGCGGAAACGCCAAGGCCGGAGCGCTCTTCACCGCAGCGGTGCCCAGCGAGACGCTCCCCGTGGAATTCCACGGCAACAGTGCCGGCGTGCCCAAAGAAAGCGCAGGCGCCGGCGGCAAACCCGGCGAAGGCGGCCCAGCCGGAACAGGCGGAGCGGGGGGCGCCAACGGCGCTCCCGCGGAAGGCAGCGGCTCGAAAGGTCTGTCCGGCAACAAAGGCAACCACGGATCGGCCGGCACGTCGGGTAAACCAGGGAAACAGAGCCCTCCGGCAGAACAAGAACACAATTTCTGACCACAGCGCGAGATCGCGCGGGCAGGGCACGCCCGCCGCCCCGCGCGGCGCCCAACGAGGGGTCCATTCCGCGAGCGCATCGCCCACCTGCCTATCCCAGCATCTGCGGCAGGCCGAATTGCGGAAAGACACTGCTGTCGGCGAACCACGTGATCGCCGAGATCCGATCGCCGGCGAGCGTCAGCACGAATAGCCCGTATGCATGCGCCGCCTCGGCCTCGGGTACCGACAGATAGCAGCCGAACGCCGGCTGTCCATTGGCGCGCGTCGCCACCAAGCGCAGCGCGCCGCGGCTCGCGGCGGACCCGCCCAGGAACGCGGCGATCGCGTCGTGTCCCTGGTATGCGTGCGGGAGCGGTGGCATCGTGACCCAGGCGTCGTCGGTCAAGAGGACGACCATCCCGTCGATGTCGCCGCTCTCCACCGTTTCGGCGAAGCGGCCGAGGATGTCGCGCTCGAGCTTGGAGTTCGGGAGCGGCGCCCGTTCGCGTCCCGTGGCCGGCAGGCGGGAGTCAAACGCCGCACGCGCGCGCCGCAGCAGGCTGTTGACCGAGGCCGCGCTGGTCTCGAGCATCTCGGCGACCTCTCCGGCGCGGTAGCCCAGCACGTCGCGCAGGACGAGCACCGCGCGCTGCTGCGGCGGGAGATGCTGAAGACCGACGATGAACGCCAGCGCGATCGTCTCCTTGGTCTCGTAGCGGGCGTCCGGTCCGGGAGCCTCGTCCTGGAGTCCCTCGAGCAGAACGTCCGGGTACGGCTCGAGCCAGACCGGGTCGCTCCAGCGTGTCGGCTCAGGCATCTGAGGCATCCGATGCTCCCCCGGGCGGCGCCGGCTGGCCCGCAGAGCATCGAGTGAGCGGTTGGTGGCGATCCGATACAGCCAGGCACGAACCGACGCGCGTCCCTCGAACTCCTCCAGCCCGCGCCACGCAGCCAGGAGCGTCTCCTGGAGCAGGTCCTCGGCGTCCTGGGTCGAGCCGACGATCCGGTAGATGTGCAGCTGTAGCTCGCGCCGGTAGCGGTCGGTGAGGTCACGGAACGCGTCCTCGTCGCCGGCGCGCGCACGCGCCACGGTCTGCTTGGTCACGTTCGCATCCTCGCGCCGACTCTTCCTTTTTCGGACATCAAGAGTAATGACGTCGGGGGTGCCCGGAATTCGCCGCTCAGTTTTCGTCGCGACGTACGCCTCAACGAGCGCAGCAACCAACATTGCCGATGAAAGGAAGCCGGGATGGGAAAGATCGTGATGAGCGGCCCGCAGAACGTCTCCCTGGACGGAGTCGTCCAGGACCCCGACGGCGAGGAGGGCTTCAGGCTCGGCGGCTGGTTCGTCGAGTTCGGGGGCAAGGACCTCGAAGCCTGGAACAAGGTCGCGCTAGACGACGCGCTGGGCGCCGAGGCATGGCTGCTGGGTCGGAGAAGCTACGAGTTCTTCGGGGTGCGGTGGAGACCCCGCAGTGGCGAGCTGGCGGACAGGATCAACAGCCTGCCCAAGTACGTCGTGTCCTCGACCCTCGAAGATCCCGAGTGGGACAACTCGACGGTCCTCGACGGTGACGTGGTCACCGAGGTCTCGAAGCTGAAGCAGCAGCTGGACGGAGAAATCGTCGTTCCTGCCAGCTATCAGCTCGGGCGCACGCTGATCGAGCACAACCTGGTCGACGAGCTGCGGCTGGTCGTCTTCCCGGTCGTGCTCGGTGCCGGCGAGCGCCTGTTCGGCGAGACCAGCGTGAAGCGACCCATGCGGCTGCTCGACGCCCGGACCCTCGGCGAGGGCCTCGTCTACCTCACCTACGCGCTCGTCCACGAGGCCTAGCGCACCGCCAGCGCCGGTGGGTGGACCCTACGGTGAGGCTCAATGTCAGTGTGCCTATCAACGATTTGATAGGCTTCAAAAATGTGTCGTGTGGCGTTGGTTACGGGTGCTACCCAGGGGCTCGGCCTGGCGCTCGTCCAGCGTCTCGCGGCTGGGCTCAACGCCGCGGACACCGTCTACCTGACCGGGCGCGACCGCGGCCGGGTGGCCGACGCGCACGCGAGCCTCGCCCCGGGGAACGGCGCTCGTGTCCGAACCGAGTGGCTCGACGTTGCCCGCGAGGAGTCGGTGGAGGAGCTCGCGGCGAAGCTGCTCGAGCGTCACGGCTCACTCGACATCGTGATCTCGAACGCCTATAGCCGGGTGCTGCCCGACGATCGCCCGGCAGAGGTGATCGATCGCTACGTGGAGACGAACAACTTCGGCACGACCCGCGTGCTGCGCTCATTCATGCCGGTCCTCGCCGATCGGGGCACGATGCTCGTGGTGGCGAGCACGCTCGGAACCTTGTATCACCTCGCGCCCGTCCTCCACGGTCGCTTTGACGGGCTCGAGACACTCGAGGCGGTGGACGTCGAGGTCGGCCGCTGGCAACAGGCGATCCGCGACGGTAGCGGGCTCGCCGAGGCGTGGCCTGCGTTCATCAACATCCCCTCGAAGATCGCCCAGGTCAGTGCGGTCCGGACGCTCGCACGCCTGCGGCGCGAGGCCGACGTCCCGCGCGAGATCCTGCTGGCCGCCGTTTGCCCCGGCATGATCGACACCGGCGCCTCGCGACCCTGGTTCGACATGAGCCTCGCTCAAACGCCCCTCCAGGCCGCCGGGCCCGTAGTCGCGCTGGCGCTGCGGAGCGCCTTCGAGCCCGCCTTCTACGGGGAGCTCGTGCGCTTCGGAGCGGTCCTGCCGTGGAGGCCGTGATGGGCTCAAACGTCGCGCGGCTGTCCGAGGAGAGCTTCGGGAAGCTGCTGAAGCGCTGCGAGCAGGTGCTGCTGCGAGCCAAGAGCGGGGCGCTCAAGGGGATCGGGCTGACGCTTCCCCAGTACGTTGCCCTGGCGGAGCTCGACCAGCATCCCGGCATCACGAGCGCCGAGCTCGCCCGTGCGTGTCTCGTCAGCCCGCAGGCGATGATGGTGGCGCTGAAGGCGATGCAGGAGCAGGGCCTCGTGGAGCGCAATCCACACCCGCGCCACAAGACCGTGCTCGAGATCCATGTGACCGCGGTCGGGCACGAGGCGCTGCACGCGGGACGAGAATCTCGTCGAACCGATCGAACGGCGAATCGCAGCGGCGATCACCTCCGACGAGGCCGCCCGTCTGCGCGAGCTGCTGCGTCGCTGCATCGAGGCCGTCGAAGCGCCGGATGCGTGAGCCGACGCCGCATCTTCAGGGCGTCATCGAAGCGTGATGCTTGTCTTGCCGACCGGGATCGGCGCGCTCTGTCCCGGCAGTCCCGGCACAGGCGTCGCGCCAGCGGGACCGTTCACCGTTACATATGCGACGCTGACGTGTGTGGTCCCGTGGCAGTGAGCGTTGAGGAACGTCCGGTAGTGGATGTTCTGACCGGCGCGTAGGTTGGTCTGGGTGGGTCCGAATGTCCCGCCGCAGCCTTCTTGGAAGCCGGGGTGTCGTGGGTCCTGCGGGATCGACGTTTCGATCTCGTAGTGACTGTCGAAGCTGGTCACCGCCTCGCGCGCGGTGAAGTTGACGACGAGCATCACCTCCGGCGGACCGCCCATCGCGACGGGTTTGTAGCCGCGCGGGACGCTGTGGTTGCACGGGATGAGCGTTTCGCCGCGCTCGCAGTAACGTCTCGCTCGCACCAGATGAGCCGTGACGGGGCTCGCGAGCTGCGCGATCCCGAGCCGCGTCTGCGGGCCGCGCGCAACGAAGCCGACGGCAGGACAGGATGCTTCGCGCAGCCGAAGCCCATCTCGGTCTCGCCGTTGCAGGATTTCCTCGGGGTCGGGGAGCCGACAGGGCGACGCATCGCGGTAGCTCACAGCCATGATTGCTTCGTTGGTCGGCAGGGTCGGGGAGTAGGTGTAGCCGCCGCGAGAGCAGAACAGCATCCATGGCCGGCAACGCTGCTCTGTGTGGGGCAGCACCACGAGATAGGCACCGTACGGCGCGTCCGTCGCGACGATGGTCGTGCCTCCGTGGGCGGTGTGCGCGGTGATGGTTGTTGCGTCGGGGCCGAGCATCCCGAAGATAGACTTCGCGGAGCTGAGACGGCGGGCACGTCCTCGGCCGGGTGGAGGCCGAATCGCAGCCGCCCGAGGTGTCGCGGCGGTTGTCGAGCAGGCCGCCGGCGGGGATCCCGTGCAGCTCGTAGTTGATGAACGCGTCACCGCGCCCGTCTTCGGCGGCGCACCCCACACCCGACAGGTATCCGGTTGAAAACGGATGGAACGCGCCGTCGTTGCGGAAGGCCCCATCCTGCCCCAGGACGCCAACACGCCCGGCGACAACCCGCCCGACCTGGATGCACAGCAGCCCGCGGGAGGTCCTGGCCATACGCAGACCCCAAGGGGGACCTCCCTCGGGGTCGGCTACCCGGATCGGCAGTACGCGCACGCTGGAGGCGATCACCGTGCCTTCTCCCGCGAACGGCGTCGGTTGGACTTCGCTGCTGACCGAGGCTCCGGTGCGCAGCACGTCCGTCGCGGCGAGCGCGGTGCCGCCCCCGAGCAGGGCGATGGCGACGAGCATCGCGGGACGGGAGCGGCGGGTCAGCAGCCGCGCGTGCCAGGGTAGATGCTTGCGCTCGCGCACCGTCTGGCGCAGTGATCTCTCCACGTGGTCGAAGTAGTCGCTCATCTCTCCTCCAGCCGCGATCTCAATTGCCGCAGTCCGCGGCTGACGTGTTGCCTGACGACCGCCTGCGAGCACTGAAGCTCGGCCGCCAGGTCCTCATAGGAGCGCTCCTCGACGATCCGCCCGCGAAGCGCCGTGCGTGTCACGAGGGGCAACTGGTCAAGCAGCGTGAGTACGTGCTCGTCGAGGCTCGAAAGCTCATCGACGCGCTCCAGGTCGGCATCGGTCAATGCCCACGGTGCCACTCCGACACGGCGGCGCGCCGATTCCTCGATGCGTCCGCGGCGACGGCTCTCGGCGAGCTTGTTGCGAGCGATGCCGAGCAGCCACGCTGCGACCGAGCCGCGCTCGGGCCGGTAGCGCCTGGCGGCCGTCAGCGCGGCGGCAAAGACCTCGGCCGAAAGGTCGGCCGCGAGCTCCCGGTTGCCTGCTTCGCGCAGGCACCAGCGCACGAGGAGCGGCATGTAGCGCCGATACAGCGCCACGAACGCCTCCTCGTCCCCCTTCGCCATCGCCGCGACGAGCTCGCCATCGCGATCAGCTGTCGATTCGCCCATCCAATCCAGGTTTGCGCGCCACGCCGATTTGTGACGCCAACCCGCGGATGACGCTCTGAGCCGGCCGGTCAGCCCGCTTCGTCGGCTTCCGGTGTCGTGTCGATCGTCGCGTAGGAGTAGGGACCCTCGAAGCCATCGTTGCTGACCATCCCCGCGCACCCTTTACGGAGATTCTCGCAGTCCCACTTCTGGCCCGGGCGAAGATGGATGTCCAGACGGGAGAGGTAGTAGAAGGAGAACGCGTTCCCGTCGTGGTTGGGATCGACTTCGGCCTCCAACGGTTCTTCGCGCCAGCGGGTCGTGAGCAGCCGCTTGTTCGCCGATTGCTCGTGCCTGACGTACTTGTCGAACCATGCCGAGGTGTACCAGGCGATCATGTCGGGGCCCCGCAGGGAGGCGCCGAAGGCCTGGTTGGGGATGAAGCTGAAGTCCAGATGGGAGCCGCCGCGGATGATGATCTCGCCGCTGTCGACCCCGGCTTCGCTGTAGGCGAGCGACTCTTTGGACTTGCCCAGCGGGTTCGGCAGGCTCGTGTTGGGCGTCGGGGGCAGGCCGTAGTCGGCCGAGATGCCCAGGCCGGGCTTCGTGATCGGGACCGTCGTCCGGTCTGCCGGGTCCGCCGGACAGCCCTTCTCTCCGATCGTCATCGAGCCACCCGCGCCGCCCGGGACTTCCGCTCCTTCCGGCGCCGGGGGGCCGAGGTTGTCCCAAGCGACGACCGCCTTGACGCGCGGGTCCCATTGCGCGATGTAGGAGACGCCGACGGCGCCATAGGAGTGCCCCGCGAGCCCGATCTCTTTGCTGTTGAGCGTCTTCCACATCGGGTTGTAGGCGCTGTCCAGTCCGTTGGAGACGCGTTCGTTCTGCTTGGCGGCGTGGCTCGTGCCCGTTTCACAGCTTGGGACGGGCTCGTAGGGGTGCCTGGCCGTCGAGAGGAAGAAGTCCAGAGCGTCCTCGGTGCCGTCGTAGAACGGTCGCCCGTCCGTCTGCGCGGGGACGCCTTCGTCTTCGTCGGGGGTCTGGGCGAGCGTGTCGCTGCGCCCCTGGCCCTGGGGATCGAAGGTCATCACGATGTAGCCGTCCTTCGCGAGCGCCTGCGCCGCGTACCAGTACATCTGTTCATCGGCCTGCACCGATCCGTCGGTGATCACGACACCGGGACGCTTGGCGGGGCCCTTCACCGTCGCCCAGACGCGACCCGAAAGCGTCGCGCCGCCGCGGGAGGTGAAGAGCACGTGTCGCACGATGCCGTCGCCATCCTTTTCCCAGTCGTAGAGACGGACGTCGCCGGCGCACCCGTTGCCTCCGTTCCAGCAGAGGTCGTCGGCGAAGTTCCGTTCCGGGTCGGCAGCCTGTTCGCCCGTCGCTTCGGCCAGATTGGTCACGCTCTGTTCGGTCAGCTCGGTCTGGTATTCGGGCGTGTCATAGAGCGCCTGGCGCTGCTCGGTGATCGAGAAGTTCTGCGCCTCGACCACCGGGTTGAATTCGGTCGGCGGTTCGGGGTATTCGAGCGGCGGCGGCGGGGGCGGCGAGGTCTTCGCCGCGGCGGCGCTTGCCAGCAAGCACGAGAGCAGGAGCCCGAGGAACAGGCCCCTCACGGTCCAAGCGATCATCTCTCCGGCTCGTTTCATCGAATGCTCCTAGCTCTGCGCCCAGCGACTGGCGAGCGAGTCGGCCAGCTTCCCGAGCTCATCCGCCAGTTCGCACACCCGCTCCGCCTCCGCGTCCAGCGCCTCCGCCGTGCCCTCGATGGCTTTGGCGGCCATCCCGTCGCGAGCGCACGCCACACGCAGATCCGCGCACGCGGCCGACATTGCCCTGCATGCGAGAGCGACTCGTTCGCTTCCCCGCTGGAGCCCGGCCTCTGCCATGGACTGCCCTCTTCCACGCGTGCGCTCGTCGGGCTCGGCGGGCGTCTCGACTGACATAGGGCCCAACCTACCCCCGGAAGCCGAAATCGAATCGGGGATCGCTGACGCGCCCCATCCGGGTCCCTTCGGTCCTCGGCCGACCGCCGCTCTACGGGTTGAGCGACTCCTGGCTCAGCGCGAATGGGCTTCCCTCCGAGTCCTTGCAGATCGCCCATCTCTCCCCGGGGTGAACGACAGTTCCTCCGAGCGCCTGAACTCGCTCCAGCGCTTCGGCCATGTCGCCGATCGCGAAGTAGGGAAGAGAAAAGGAGTCGCCCGGGCCCCGTCCGCGGGCATGGACCCCAACCGCGGGGGCTCCTGAGCGCGTCTGCCAGCCCTCGCCCTCGGAATCCCCGCGGACCTCCAGCTCAACGCCCAGGAGCCCGGCCCAGAAGCGCCGGGCGCGATCGGGCTGATCGGCGGGGAACTCGACGAGGGACAGCGAGGAACGCGGCACTCCCCCGCACGATAAACGACATCGTCCTGCGGTTCGCAGCGCTCGGACTCGGGCGCCCCGGATCTGCGACGGCGGCCTATATGCCTTGACAGCTATATGCTGATAGCGGTATATTCGGTGCGCGATGGACGCCTCGTTCACAGTGCTCGCGGAGCCGCACCGCCGGCAGATCCTTCACCTGCTCCTCGAAGGGGAGCGCCCGGTGGGCGATCTGGTGAAGGTCACCGCCCTCACCCAGCCGGCTGTCTCCAAGCACCTCCGCGTGCTGCGGGACGCCGGCTTCGTGGACGTGCGCAGGGACGCCCAGCGGCGGATCTACAGCATCCGCGTCGCGCCGCTGCGCGCGGTGGACGACTGGCTTGAGCCCTACCGCCGGCTGTGGTCCTCGCGGCTGGACGCGCTCGAGCGCCATCTGGACAACGCCCCCGACTAGACGGAAGAGGAGATCGCCGTGACCGAATACGGGCAGCTGATTCGCACCGAGGATCGAGCGACGCTCGAGTACCGACGCCGGTTGGCGCACACGCCCGCGAGGGTTTGGCGCGCGCTGACGGAGCCCGATCAGCTCGCGGCCTGGTTTCCGTCGACGATCGACGGCGAGCGCGCCGCCGGCGCGCCGCTCAGCTTTCGCTTCGAGCAGCTCGACATCGAGCCCATGCACGGCGAGATGGTGACGTTCGAGGCTCCGTCCCTGCTCGAGCTCACGTGGGGCGGCGATCGACTCCGCTTTGCGCTCGAGCCCGACGGGGACGGAACGTTGCTGACATTCACCGTCACGCTCGAGGAGCTCGGCAAGGCTACGCGGGACGGTGCCGGATGGCACCAGTCGCTCGAGGCGCTCGACCGGGCGCTCGCGGGCGGTGAGGCCGGTGACTACGACTCCCACCGTTGGCGCGAGCTGCGCGACATCTACGCGGAGCGCTTCGGTCCCGAGGCGTCGGTGCTGGGGCCGCCGAAGGAGTGGGAGGAAGTGCACGGCGGCTCCTAGGAGGGCGCACGTGGCGCGGCGGCCGGGCGCGGGTGGCGCCGGGGAGGTTGCTTGACGGACCGGCCCGGGAGCGTACGGTGTTTGCTGTGCGTGTGCTGTTCACCGCCACCGCCGGGTGGGGTCACGTCAATCCGATGGTCCCCCTCTCTCTTGCCTTCCGTGATCGTGGTGACGAGGTCGTGTGGGCAACGGGCCCCGAGGCCTGTGCGCGTTTGCGAAGCGAGGGTTTCCAGGCGAGGACGGCGGGCCTCGAACTTGCTGCCAGCCTCGAAGCGACCGAGCGGCGGTTTCCCGAGCTCGCCGAGCTCGAGCCCCTGGAGCGGGCCGGATCGATGTTCGTTCGGATGTTCGCGAACGTCCGCGCACCCGCGATGCTCGCCGACCTGCTGCCGCTCGTGCGCGACTGGACTCCCTCGCTAGTGATCCATGACGCCGCCGAGTTCGCCGCGCCGATCGCGGCCGCGTCAGCGGGCGTGCCGAGCGCGGCCCACTCGTTCGGCCGCCTGATGCCCGCCCGGGTGACGGCCTCGGTGGGCGATGAGGTCGCCGAACTGTGGACGCAGCAGGCGCTCGCCGCGCCTCCCGACGCGGGCATCTACGGCCACCTCTACCTGGACATCTACCCTCCCAGCCTGCAGGCGAGGAATACCGATCACGTGCCGGCCGCGCAGCTGCTGCGGCCCGTCCCGCCCCCGCGCCGTGAGGAGACGCTCCCCGAGCAGGTCACGCGTCCCTCCACGCTCCCGCTCGTCTACGTGACGTTCGGCACGGTGCTCGCCACTGACGCGTCCCTGCTCGTGACCGTCGTGAACTCCCTCCGCGAGCTCCCGCTGAGGATGGTCGTGACCGTGGGGCCGGATCGAGATCCGGCTGTTGTCGGCGAGCAGCCGCCGAATGTCCACGTCGCACGCTACCTACCGCAGGCCGAGGTGATCCCCCTCTGTGCGGCAGTCGTCTCGCACGCCGGGTCGGGCGTGTTCCTCGCCGCGCTCGCACACGGGCTGCCTCAGCTGTGCCTCCCGCAGTTCGCCGACCAGTTCCTGAACGCCGCAGCGTGCGTGCGGGCCGGGGCAGGCCTCGCGTTGCAGCCCGGGGAAGCCACGGCGCGTGCCCTCCGTTCGGCAACCGAGGAGCTGTTGTCCGATCCGGACGTGCGGCGCGCCGCGGCGAGACTCAGTGACGAGATCGCACAGATGCCCGATGCCGTCGAGGTCGCCGGGATCCTCGCGAGCCGGTTCACCTAGATCGGCCACGCCGGTCGTGGCGAGAGAGTCCGCCGGGCTCGTCGACGTCGCCGAACGCCGCCCACTACGATCGCCCAGGTGACCGACCCCGACCCGATCGGCGTGCGCTGCGGCGAGCGCTTTGTGAGCTACCCCGAGCTCTTCGGAGCAGCGCTCCGCGCCGCGCGCGGCCTGTCCGAGCTCGGGATCGGCGCCGGGGATAGGGTGGCGCTGCTGCTACGCAACTCGATCGAGTTCCTCGAGGCTTCGATCGCGACCGCGCCGCTGGGCGCGAGTGCCGTGCCGATCAACTGGCACTGGCGCGCCGATGAGATCGCCCACGTTCTCTCCGACAGCGGCGCCCGTGCGCTCGTGGTTCACGACGACCTGTGGCCAACGATCGCGGCGGGCGTGCCGGACGGGATCGCCGTGATCGTGGTCCCGGGCCCCGACGGCACGGAGGGCTCCGCTCCGCCTGCGGGACCGCTCAGCTGGCCTCGGTGGCTGGCGGCGCACGAGCCATGGCAGGAGCCGCCCGACACGGCTCCCAGCAGCATCATCTACACCTCCGGAACCACCGGCCTGCCCAAGGGCGTCGTGCGCTCCCCGGCGACCGACTCCCAGCGTGAGGCAGCGAGGGACATGCTCGGCGGATCTTCAGCCTGGGGCCCGGCGAGCGCACCGTGATCCCCGCGCCGATGTACCACACCGCGCCGAACGTCTACGCGCTCGCCGCCGCCATGCAGGGGATGGACATGACGCTGATGGAGCGCTTCGACGCCGAGCAGTTTCTCCGCATAGTCCAGGAGCACGGAGTCACCGTCGTGCAGATGGTGCCGACGATGTTCATCCGCATGCTCGCGCTCGACGAGCAGCAGCGCTCGCGCTACGACCTCTCCTCGCTGCGCACCGTGGTCCACGCCGCGGCGCCGTGCCCGCCGGAGGTCAAGCGGGCGATGATCGACTGGCTGGGGCCGATCGTGGAGGAGTACTACGGCGGGACCGAGACCGGGCCGGTGGTGTCCTGCAACAGCGAGGAGTGGCTTGCGCATCCGGGCACCGTCGGGCGTCCGATCGAGCACGCCGTCGTGCGGATCCTCGACGAGCAGGGGAGCGAGCTCCCCCGCGGTCAGTCGGGGGAGGTCTACATGTGGCTCGACATATGGCCCGATTTCACCTATGCGGGCGACGACGCGAAGCGGCGCTCGGTCGAGCGCGGAGGGCTCATCAGCTGCGGCGACATCGGCTACCTGGACGAGGACGGCTACCTCTACCTCAACGATCGCCGCAACGACATGGTGATCAGCGGCGGGGTGAACATCTACCCGGCGGAGATCGAGGCCTGCCTGCTCTCGCTCCCCGGGGTGCGCGACTGTGCCGTCTTCGGAATCCCCGACGACGAGTTCGGGGAGGCGATCGCCGCCCACGTGGAGCTGCACGACGGCTTCGCGCTCGACGCCGAGGACGTGCGCGGACATGTCCGCACGAGGCTCGCCGCGTACAAGACCCCCCGCGTCGTGGAGTTCGACGAGGCGCTCCCGCGAGAGGACTCCGGGAAGATCTTCAAGCGGCGCCTGCGCGACCCCTACTGGGTCGGACGCGAGCGCGCGATCTAGCCGATCGCGCGGCCGGCGGCTGGCAGGGCTCCACCGAGCCCCACATCGACTACGGTCCCGAGTCATCGGCGACACGGCGAGCATCTCCCCCCTGACCGAGCGCCCCGCGTGGCAGGCGCTCCGCGCCCATCACGAGCAGATCCGCGACACGCACCTCCGCGAGCTGTTCGCCGCGGACCCCGCGCGCGGCGAGCGGCTCGTGGCGGACGCGGCCGGGTTGTTCCTCGACTACTCCAAGAACCGCGTCACCGATGAGACGCTCGCCCTGCTCGTGGCCCTCGCGATCGAATGCCGTCTGCAGGAGCGCATCGAGGCGATGTTCAGGGGCGAGCGGATCAACCGCTCGGAGGACCGTGCCGTGCTCCACGTCGCGCTGCGGATGCCGAGGGGGGCATCGCTGGTGCTCGACGGCGTGGACGTCGTGGCGGAGGTTCACGCCGTGCTGGACCGGATGGCGGCCTTCGCCGAGCGCGTGCGCTCGGGCGCCTGGACCGGCCACACCGGCAGGCCGATCCGCAACGTCGTCAACATCGGCATCGGCGGGTCCGACCTCGGGCCGGTGATGGCCTATGAAGCACTTCGCCACTACTCCCGCCGCGATCTCAGCTTCCGCTTCGTCTCGAACGTCGACTCCACCGACTTCGTCGAGGCGACCCGCGACCTCGCCCCGGAGGAGACCATCTTCATCATCTCCTCCAAGACCTTCACGACGCTCGAGACGATGACCAACGCCCACACCGCACGGGAGTGGACGCTCGCCGCGCTCGGCGATCAGGCGGCGATCGCCAAGCACTTCGTCGCCGTCTCGACGAACGCCGCGGCCGTTGCCGAGTTCGGGATCGACACGGCGAACATGTTCGGCTTCTGGGACTGGGTCGGCGGGCGCTACTCGATGGACTCGGCGATCGGGCTCTCGACGATGCTCGCGCTCGGCCCCGACGGCTTCGGCGAGCTGCTCGAGGGCTTCCATGAGATGGACGTCCATTTCCGAACCACGCCACCGGAGCGGAGCCTGCCGGTCCTGATGGGGCTGCTGGCGATCTGGTACGGGGACTTCTTCGACGCGCAGACCGTCGGGGTGATGCCCTACGAGCAGTACCTGCGCCGCTTCCCCGCCTACCTCCAGCAGTTGACGATGGAGTCCAACGGCAAGCACGTCACGCTCGATGGGCGCCCCGTCGACTACCAGACGGGTGCGGTCTACTGGGGCGAGCCGGGCACCAACGGACAGCACAGCTTCTACCAGCTGATCCACCAGGGCACGAAGCTCATCCCCGTTGATCTGATCGGCTTCGCGCGAGCGCTCAACCCGATCGGCGACCACCACGACCTGCTGATGGCGAACGTGTTCGCCCAGGCCGAGGCGCTGGCCTTCGGCAAGACCGCCGCCGAGGTCCGCGCCGAAGGGACTCTCGAGGCGGTCGTGCCGCACAGGGTCTTCGAGGGCAACCGCCCGACGAACGTGATCCTTGCCGAGCGCCTGGACCCGCGCACGCTCGGGGCGCTCGTGGCGCTCTACGAGCACAGCGTCTTCACCCAGGGGGTCATCTGGGGGATCAACTCGTTCGACCAGTGGGGCGTCGAGCTGGGGAAGGCGCTGGCGAAGCGGATCGTCCCGGAGCTCGAGGCCGAGCACGAGCCGGAGCTCGCCCACGACAGCTCCACCAACGCGCTCATCAGGCGCTATCGCGTGATGCGCTGAGCCACCGCGGCGGGGCGGGCCGTCGCCGCCGCGCGACTTGACAGGCGCCCCCGATCGAGAAGAATGGACGGGCCCGAGAGCAGTCGATGGGCGAGGGCCGAGAAGACATGTCATCAATCCCCCAAGTGGGCCTTCCCAACCAGACCTCCCCCGAGGGGGATCTCGAGGCGGTCGCCCGCGACCTCTCACGCCACGCGCGGGAGCTGGGCGAGGAGACGGAGGCCGGCCGGCGCCTGCCGGGAGTGCTCGTCGAGGAGCTCCGCGCATGCGGTCTCCTGCGGGCCGGTGCGCCGGCCACGGTCGGCGCGCTCGAGCTGGCGCCCGCGGTGACGCTGCGATGCGCCGAGACGCTCGCCCGTGGGGATGCCTCGGCGGGATGGTGCGTGTCGATCGCGGCGACGAGCAGTCTGCTCGCCGGCTGGCTCCCGCCTGCGGGGCTGGAGGAGGCCTTCGGTGCGCCCGAGCGCGTGGCGGCTGGGGTATGGGCCCCGAACGGTCGCGCGCGGAGGGTTGACGGTGGCTACCGCGTGAGTGGCCAATGGGCCTACTGCAGTGGGATCACCCACTCCGATCACCTCTTCGGGGGCTGCCTCGTGGAGGAGGACGGCGAGGCGGCTCCCACCGTGCGGGTGCTGGGGATGCCCGTCGGTGAGCTGGAGATCCTCGACACCTGGCATACGAGCGGGCTGCGCGGGACGGGTAGTCACGACGTCCGCGCCGAGGACCTCTTCGTGCCCCAGGAGAGGACCCTGTCCCTGCTCGATCCGCCCACCTCCGATGCCGCCCTCTACCGGTTTCCGATCTTCGCCTTCTTCGCCCTCTCGATCGCCGCGGCCGCGCTCGGGAACGCGCGCGGGGCGATCGACGACCTGCTGGAGCTGGCGGCGGTGAAGGTGGCGTTGGGCTCCGCCCGCACGCTCGCCGCGCGACCGGCGACGTGGTCGGCCGTGGCCCAGGCCGAGGCTGAGCTTCGTGCTGCGCGCGCCCTCTACTACGAGGCGATCGAACAGGCGTGGGCGGCCGCCCAGGATCCGGAGCCCGTCTCGGTCGAGCTGCGCCTGGGCCTGCGTCTGGCGGCGACCCATGCCGTGCGCCGGTCCGCGGAGGTGGCCCGCACGATGTACGACCTCGGCGGCGGCGCGGCGATCTACGATCGCTCGCCCCTGCAACGTCGATTCCGTGACGCTCATGCGGCCACGGCTCACTTCCAGGTCAACGCCGCCACCTTCGAGCTCACCGGGCGGCTCCTCCTCGGCCAGCCGACCGAGACGGCGATGCTGTGAGCCTCGCCCCGACCGCCCCGCCCGACAGCGGCTTGCGCGATGTCGTGGAGACGCTCGCACGCTTCGAGCGCCAGGCGGGCTCGAGCGAGGAGCGCGCCGCGGCTCGCTGGATCGCGGCGCGGCTCGATGCCGCCGGCGCCCATACGCGGATCGAGGAGGAGCGTTACCTGGACGGCTACTCGGGGCTGCTGCTCCCACTCGTGCTCGCGGGTGCCCTCTGCGGGGCCTCGGCGCTGCTCGGCCGCCGCCGTCGGCTCGCCGCCGCTGTCGCCGCGCTCGCCGCGGCGGCAATTGCAGACGACGTCTCCAATGGGGCGCGCCCCTGGCGGCGGGCGTTCGGACCGCGTCACACGACCACGAACGTCGTCGCCGAGGCCGGCGATCTCGAGGCGAGGCGAACGCTGATCGTGATGGCCCACCACGACGCCGCGCCGACCGGGCGCGTCTTCGACCAGTCGGCCCAGCGCGCCTTCGCCGAGCGCTTCCCCAAGGCGATCGAGCGCATGGACACCTCGCTTCCCCTGTGGTGGCCGGTGATCGGGGGCCCGGCACTCGTCGCCGCCGGCGCGGCCGGCCGCAGGCGGGGCGTGATCCTCGCCGGAACCGCACTGTCGCTCCTCTGCTGCGCCACCGGGCTGGACATCGTCCGCAGCCCGACCGTCCCCGGCGCCAACGACAACCTCAGCGCCGTCGCCGCGCTGGTCGAGCTCGCCGAGCGACTGCGCCGGGCGCCGACCCCCGGACTGAGGGTGCTGCTCGTCTCCTGCGGTGCGGAGGAGGTCCTCCAAGGGGGGATCTACGGCTTCGCCGCTCGCCACTTCCCGACGCTCGCTCCCGAGCGGACCTGGGTTCTGAACCTCGACACGGTCGGCTCTCCGGAGCTGATCATGGTCGAGGGCGAGGGGCCGCTGTGGATGCAGGACTACTGCGAACCGGCGTTTCGCGATCTCGTCGCCGACGCCGCCGAGCGCGCGGGTGTCCCTCTCCGGCGGGGCCTGCGCGCGCGCGCCTCGAGCGACTCGGTGATCCCGAGCAGGGCGGGCTATCCGACGGCGATGCTGAGCTCCTGGGACCGGCACCGCTGCCTGTCGAACTATCACCAGATGTCGGATGTCCCCGAGAACCTCGACTACGGGACCGTGGCGCATGCGGTCGCCGTCAGCGAGGCGGTCGCCCGAGCGCTTGCCGCGGCAGCCGGCGGATGAGCGAGACGTGGACGAACTGGGCGGGCCAGCAGCGCTGCGCCCCGAGCGCGATCGAGCGCCCACGCGGCGAGGAGGATTCTCCAGCGTGTGGTCCTCGCGGCCCGCACACGGGGCCAGGAGGTGCGCGCCGTCGGCGCCGGCCATTCGTTCACCGACATAGCCTGCAGCGACGGCCTGCTCGTGGACGTCGGGGCGATGAACGCGGTGCTCGAGGCGGATCCCGCGAGCGGCCGGGTCAGCGTTCAGGCGGGGATCACGCTGCACGCTCTCGGGCCGGCCCTCGCCGAGCGCGGCCTCGCCTTGGAGAACCAGGGCGACGTCGACGTCCAGACGCTCGCCGGCGCGCTGGCGACGGCGACCCACGGTACCGGTGCGGGCTTCGCCAACATCTCCGCGCGGGTCCTCGGAATGCGTCTCGTGACGGGGTCCGGCGAGGTGGTGGAGCTGACCGAGGAGTCGGACCCCGATGGCCTCCGCGCCGCGCGCGTGTCGCTCGGCTCGCTCGGGATCGCCACGGCCGTGACGCTCCAGTGCGTGCCCCTGTACACCCTCCATCGCCACGATCTTCCGCTGCCGCTGGGGGAGACGCTCGAGCGCCTCGACGAGCACGTTCGCGAGCACGACCACTTCGAGTTCTTCGTCTTTCCCTACTCGCACACCGCCGCCGCGCGCGTGACGATGCGCTCCCACGCGACGCCCCGCCCGACGCCGGGGTGGAGACGGGCGCTGAACGAGCTCGTGATCGAGAACGGGGCGTTGGGGATCGTGTGCCGAACCGGACGCCTGCTCCCGTCGCTGGTACCGCGACTGGACCGGCTGATGGGTGGCGCGCTGTCTGAGAGCCGCGTGGAGGATCGCGCCTATCGCGTCTATCCCACCCGGCGCATGGTCCGCTTCACCGAGATGGAGTACGGGATCCCGCGCGCCCACGCCCGCGAGGCCGTCGAACGGGTGCTTGCGCTGGTGGAGCGGCGCCGGCTTCCGATCCTGTTTCCGCTGGAGGTGCGCTTCGTGGCGCCCGACGATGCCTTCCTGTCGACGGCGAGCGGCCGAGAGACGTGCTACATCGCGGTCCACCAGTACAGGGGAATGGAGTACGAGACGTACTTCCGCGGGGTGGAGGCGATCATGGACGAGTACGAGGGCCGGCCCCACTGGGGCAAGCGCCACTACCAGACCGCGGCGAGCCTCCGTGGGCGCTACCCCGATTGGGATCGCTTCCAGGCGGTCCGCGCCCGCCTGGACCCCGCGGGGATGTTCACCAACGACTACGTCCGCCGGACCCTCGGGCCGGTCGCTGCGGGTGTCACGGCGTGAGCTCGGCGACGACCCCGGCGCCCCAACTCGACCCCGCCGCGCGCCTCCGCCGCTACGAGCGCGCGTTCGCGGACATCGACCCGCCGTTCGCCTTCGTCGACCTCGATGCGATGTGGGCGAACTCGAGCGACATGCTCCGCCGTGCGGCCGGCAAGCCGATCCGCGTCGCCTCGAAGTCGCTCCGCTGTCGCGCTCTGCTGGACAGGGTGCTCGACGTGGACGGCTACGAAGGCCTGATGAGCTTCACCCTCCCCGAGGCCCTGTGGCTCGCGGGCGAGGGCTTCGCGAGCGTGCTCCTCGCCTATCCCACGACCGATCGCGCCGCGCTGGGGCGGCTGGGCGAGCTGACCGCCGAGCAGCCCACCGAGGCTCCGATCGTGATGGTCGACTCGGTCGAGCACCTCGACCTGATCGAGCGGTCCGTCGCGGACGGACCCCCGATCCGGGTCTGCCTGGACTTCGACGCCTCCTTCTGGCTGGCCGGCGACCGCATCAGGATCGGCCCGAAGCGCACGCCCGTCCACACCCCCGCGCAGGCGCGCGCACTGGCCGTGGAGATCTCGCGACGACCCACGCTGAGGCTGGTCGCGCTGATGTGCTATGAGGGCCACATCGCCGGGGTCGGCGACCGTCCCCCCGGCAACGTGCTCAGGCGGGCGTTGGTGGGGCGCATGCAGCGGTCCTCCTACGAGGAGCTCCGCGAGCGCCGCGCGGCGGCGATCGAGGCCGTCTCGCGGGTGTGCCCGCTGGAGATCGTCAACGCCGGCGGGACCGGCGACCTCGAGCGGGTGGCCGGCGAGCCCCTCATCACCGAGGCGACGGCCGGGTCCGGGTTCTACGCTCCGACCCTCTTCGATCACTACTCGGCCTTCAAGCTGCATCCCGCGGCGATGTTCGCGCTGCCGGTCACGCGGCGGCCCCGCCCCGGCGTCGTGACCGCGCTGGGCGGAGGCTATCTCGCCTCCGGCGCGGGGGGGCGCGACCGCATGCCGAGCCCCTACCTCCCGGCCGGCCTGCGCCTGGACTCGATGGAGGGCGCCGGCGAGGTCCAGACGCCGCTCATCGGCGAGGCTGCCGATCGCCTGCAGATCGGCGACCGCGTCTACCTACGCCATACCAAGGCCGGCGAGCTCTGCGAGCGTTTCGACCGGCTCTATCTCCTCAGCGGAGATCGCGTCGAAGACGAGGTCGCGACGTATCGCGGCGAAGGGAAGACGTTCCTCTAGGCCCCGGCGCCGCGCTGGGGCCGAGGTCCGGCCGCCGCTCGGGTCCGCCCGGCCGGACGGGGTGCCGGCCCCGTAGGCTCCAGACGTGAACGAGGCGAGCGCCGCCGGCCCGGAGCCGACATTCGACGAGGAGCTCTTCCTGTGGCTCGGCGATGAGTCTCCCGGCGAGCGCGCCGCCGACTCCGAGCGCGTTCGCGAGCTCGCGCGGGAGTTCGCCATGGGCTTCGACGCGCTCGCCCGGATCGGGCGCGCGGTGACCGTGTTCGGCTCGGCGCGGACGCCGTCCGACCACCCCGACTACGCGCTCGTGCGCGCCGTCGGCGAGGCGCTCGGCCGCGCCGGTTACGCGGTCATCACCGGTGGCGGGCCGGGTTTGATGGAGGCCGCGAACAGGGGCGCCAGGGATGCCGGGGCGGTGTCGATCGGCTGCAACATCGAGCTGCCCCACGAGCAGGCCCCGAACCCCTACCTGGACATCTCCCTGCGCTTCCGCCACTTCTTCGTCCGCAAGGTCATGTTCGTGCGTTACGCGACGGCCTTCGTGATCGCGCCCGGCGGATACGGAACGCTCGATGAGCTGTTCGAGTCCTTGACGCTGATCCAGACGGCGACGGTCCGCCACTTCCCGGTGATCCTCCTCGGCGGCGAGGAGTGGGACGGGCTCCTGGGCTGGCTCCGCGAGCGCGCGCTCGCGGACGGGCGGATCAGCGAGGGCGACCTCGCGCTGATCCGCGTGATCGACAGCCCGTCGGAGATTCTGCGAGATCGTCGAGCACGCACGGGGTCGAGCGCTCGAGCAGGGCAGGCACAGAGGCCGCTGAGGGCTCGCGGGCTCCGGTTACCGTCAGCCGCCGAGCGCCGCGGCCAGCCTCGCCGCGGTTGGGGCGATCTCGCCGCGAAGGCGTGTCAGCAGGGTCGCCCACGCCGGGCTCACCTCTGCCGCGCGACGTACGAGGGACAGCCCATGGTCGAAGTCCTCGGCCGCGATGCCCACACCTGCCCAGAACGTCAGCTCGTCGGCATCCGGCGCGAGCTCGGCCGCGGCGAGGTACAGGTGCGTGGCGTCGACGAGGCGGCCCTCGGCGAGCCGTTCGTCGGCGATGTCCCCCATCTCGTAGGCGCGCGCGAGTCGCAGCAGCCGGCGCGCCTGCCCGAGCGGGTCCGGATCGTCGTCAACGCGGACGTCGAACCGCCTCCGCCACGGCTCGCCCGCGGCGGGCACCACCACCAGGGCCGCCGACTGGCGCCCCCGCACGTCCCCGCCCGCGCCCTCCGCCGCCTCGAGCGCCCCGAGCAGCCGCTCGGCGAGGTCGCCCCCGCTGCTGCGGAACGCCGCCGCCATCGCCTCGGGGACGCCGGGAGCCGCCATCATGTTGGCCTGACATGTGAACCCCTCCCCGACGACGTGGCCGGCGTTGGGGATGCACTCGTCGCCGGTGTGGGCAGCGGCGCCGCCCGCGTTGTCCACCGTGCCGAGTTGCCTGTGCTCGGCGAGCTGATCCGTCTCCAGGACGGCCGCGAGGGCCTGCGCCGCGTCGAGTCCGGCGAGCATCCGCTCGATCGCGTGGGGGCCGTGGGCGACCTCGGCCAGCGCCTGTGTGGCGACGGCCCCGACCTCGGGACGCGCCCACGTGACGATGCTCCCGACCGAGAACCAGTGCGACTGGACCGCGACGCCGAGCTCGCCGTTGCGCTGGTCCCGGGCGACGATCGAGTAGGTGCCGCGGCGCACCGGCACATCCTCCCACCGCGCGCCTCCGCGCGCACGGAGCGACGGGACGGGGACATCGAGCGCGATATCGTGATGGCCGTTGGCCGGATCGAATGACTCGAACGCGACCAGCGCTGCGGCGGTCTCCGTGCGCGGGCTGGTCAAGCGCTACGGCGAAGTCGAGGCGGTGCGCGGCATCGACTTCGAGGTCCGCCGTGGCGAGATCTTCGGCTTCCTCGGCCCGAACGGCGCCGGCAAGTCGACGACGATCAACATGCTCTGCACGCTCGTCGCGCCCGACCGGCGGGCATCGCCCTCGTCGCCGGGCACGACGTCGTCGCCGAGCGCGACGACGTGCGGCGCAACATCGGCCTCGTCTTCCAGGACACGACCCTCGACGGCTACCTGAGCGCCGAGCAGAACCTCGCCTCCACGCCGAGCTCTACGGCGTGCCGCGCGACGCCATCGCACCAGCGGATGCGACAGGTGATGGAGATGGTCGGCCTGTGGGATCGCCGGGGCAGCCTCGTGAACACCTTCTCGGGCGGGATGAAGCGACGGCTCGAGATCGCACGCGGGCTCCTGCACTCGCCGCGCGTGCTGTTCCTCGACGAGCCGACCGTCGGCCTCGACCCGCAGACGCGCAGCTCGATCTGGGGCTACATCCGCGAGCTGAAGACGCGCGAGGACATCACGATCTTCCTCACCACCCACTACATGGACGAGGCCGAGTACTGCGACCGCATCGCGATCATGGACCACGGGCGGATCATCGTCCTCGACACGCCCGAGGCGCTGAAGGCGAGCGTCGGCAAGCGACCGCGTGCAGATCCAGACCGACGACGACGACGCGGCGATCGCGGCCCTGCGGGAGCGCTTCGGCGATCGAGGCCACGTCGCCGAGGGTGCGGTGACCTTCGGGGTCGCCGAGGGCGAGCAGTTCGTGCCGCGGCTGTTCGCCGAGCTCGGTCTCCCGATCCGCTCGGTCAGCGTCGCGCGGCCGTCGCTCGACGACGTCTTCATGTCCTACACGGGCACGACGATCCGCGACGCCGAGGCGATCGCAGACCGACAGCGGCGCGAACATCGCGCCGGATGATGAGCCGCTGATGGCGATCGAGACGACCCCGCCGCGCTCTGCCAGCGCTCGACGGCGGCGAGCCCACGAGATCGCGCGCGTCCGTGTGCCGATCGCGCACCGCGGGCAGCGAGCTTCGCGCGATCAAGGTCGTCTGGCAGCGGGAGCTGATCCGCTTCAGCCGAGACCGGCCGCGGATCGTGACCTCGCTGATCCAGCCGTTGCTGTTCCTGTTCGTCCTCGGCACGGGCCTCTCGCGGCTGGCATCGGCCGGGCACCCACGGCGTCAACCTGCGGACGTTCGTCTATCCCGGCGTCCTCGTGCATGGCGGTGATGTTCACGGCGATGTTCTCGGCGGCCTCGCTCGTCTGGGATCGCGAGTTCGGCTTCCTGCGCGAGATGATGGTGGCGCCGGTCCGCCGCAGCTCGCTCGTGCTCGGCAAGTGCCTCGGCGGCGCGACCGTGGCGGGCTTCCAGGGCGTGATCGTGCTCTGCCTCGCGCCGCTCGTCGGCGTTCCCTACGGCGCCGCGCTGATCGTCGAGATCTCTCGCGCTGCAGCTCCTGCTCGCCTTCGCGATCACCGCGTTCGGCGTGATGGTCGCCGCGCGGATCACGCCAGATGCAGTCGTTCATGGCGATGATGCAGATGCTGATCCATGCCGATGTACTTCCTCTCCGGAGCGCTCTTCCCCGTCGCGGGGCTGCCCCGCTGGCTCGAGATCCTCAACCGGCTCGACCCGCTGACCTACGCCGTCGACCCGATGCGACGGGCGATCTTCGCCCACCTCGACATCAGCGAAGCGGCCCGCAAAGCCCTCGATCCCGGCGTGACATGGTTTGGGTGGCGCGTCCCCACCGTCGTCGAGGCCGCGGTGGTCGGCGTGCTCGGGCTGATCATGCTCGCGATCGCGATCGCGGAGTTCTCGCGCGCCGAGTGAGGGACGCGGGCGTCGATCTCACGAACTCCCGGTGGGCCGCGTTCAGTGCTCACACCAACGAGATGGAGGTGGGATGAGCGATCAGGCAGAGCGGACGCGGAGGTTCCTCGAGCTCCACCACGGGCCGCGGCCGTTGCTGCTCGCCAACGCCTGGGACGTCGGCTCGGCGAAGCTGCTCGCTCACGCGGGCATGCAGGCGCTGGCGAGCACCAGCAGTGGCTACGCGGCCACGCTCGGGCGGCTCGACTACGGGGTCGGCGGAGATCAGGCGATCGCCCACGCGGCCACGCTCGTGGCGGCGACCGAGCTGCCGGTCTCGGCCGATCTCGAGGACTGCTTCGCCGCCGACGCGAACGGCGTCGGAGAGACCGTGCGGATGGCGCTCGAGGTGGGTCTCGCGGGCGCCTCGATCGAGGACTGGGACGCCGCGCGCGGCGAGCTTCGCGGGGTCGAGGAGGCGAGCGAACGGGTTGCCGCCGCGGCCGCGGCGGCGCACGATGGGCCTCGCCGGCTGGTGCTCACCGCGCGAGCGGAGAACCACCTGCGGGGCAACCCGGATTCGGCCGACACGATCGCCCGCCTGCGCTCCTATCTGGCCGCCGGGGCTGATGTTCTGTACGCGCCCGGACTTCGCGAGAGCGGGGACATCCGCGCCGTCGTGCAGGCGCTGCCGGCGCCGGTGAACGTGCTCGCGCTCCCGGGCGTCCCGCCGGTGGAGGAGCTCGGCGAGATCGGCGTCGCGCGGGTATCGGTCGGCGGAGGCTTCGCCTTCGCCGCGCTCGGCGCGGCGCTCGAGGCCGCCAGCGAGCTGCTCCACGAGGGCACCTATGGCTTCGCCGAGCTTTCGAGCCGTGGATCGCGGGCGGCGCGCGAGGCCTTCGCCGGCTGATCGGGCGGAGCCCGCCGGGGAGCGGTCGACGTGCGCGCCGGAGAAGATCACGCAAATGGGGGATTGGGTGCAGGACGTGGCGTCACTAGGCTGCAACGCCGGCCACCGGGCACCGGTCGTGGCCATTACCCCCCCGGTAGACACGACCGGCACGCGCGAGCGTCGCCCGGTGGCCTTTTACTCGTGAGTTGTGGTCGGGCTCAGCGGAGCTAGTCGGGCCGCTCGGCACGCAGGCGGCTCTGACAGACCGGACAGTCGGGCGCGAAGGCCACCGGGTCCGCGGCCGCGCACTGCGCGAGCATCGAGAGGAGATGCTGCTTGAGGTCGAGCATCGCGTCACGCGCGTTGTCGATCTCCTGTGCCTCTTCACAGGCTTGCGCCTGGTCGAACAGCCTCTGGATCAGGCGTTCGGCGGTCGCCGCCTGATCGTCGCAGTCGCCTTCCGGCGGGTAGCGGAGGCTCGCCACGCGCTGCCCCTCCAGGTACACGCTGAGGTACTTCTGACCGGCAAGCGTGTCCTTGAAGCGCTCCAGCGACAGCTCGTGTGGGGCGCGCAGCTGACCTCGGCGAGACCGGTCCACCGTGAGCACCGCAAGCCTGTCGACCAGTGCGCCGACGGCGAACGGCGGTTCGCTGATGCCGAGCTCGACGGCCGCGCCGGCGAACCATTCCCAGAGCCCGGCCGGCGCCGCGCGGACCCGCTCGACACGCTCGTCCCACGCCGCCAGTGACGCGTCCAGCTCGCTGAAGTGGGCGAGGAACGCTTCGCGGTTGTGCTCCGGCCCCCCGTGGGGGTCAGCGTAGTCGCAGCGGCTCTCGAGCTCCACCGTCGCGCGGACGAGGTCAAGCAGCGTTTCCAGGTCCTCCTGATGGGCCTCCTCGACCGCGCCCGCCCGCGAGCTGCCCAGCAGCGGGGGCCACTCCGGGGGCGAGACGCTGGAGCTCACCGTCCCCGCCCTCCCGCCTCGGAGTGCTCATCCGCGGGCCTCGCCGGGCACGGCGAACCGCACACGCCGGTGGCCGACGGGGACGCGAATTGCAGGGCAAGCTCGAACATACCGGTCGCATCGGGCTGCGAGGGTCCTCGTGCGGGGGCAGGAGGCCGTCGCGGACAGATGTACGACCTCAGGCGGCCCACGCGGACGTCCGGCGTCGTCCGCTTAGGGCACTCTGCGGTTCGCCCGGGCCTGCGCTCAGGCTGCGTATCGCTGGGCGGCTCTGGCGCGAGCCCTGGCCGCCTCGACCTCGCGGTTCTTCGGCGGGGCGTTCGTGACGAGCTCGGCGAGCAGCGTCTGCGAGGCGGCCGCGATCGCCTCGATCGCGCGCTCGAAGGGCTCCTCGTTGGCCTGCGAGGGCTTCGTGAAGCCGCTGATCTTGCGAACGTACTGGCGCGCCGCCGCGCGCACCTCCTCGTCGGTGGCCACGGGCTCGAAGTTGTAGAGGGAGCGGATGTTTCTGCACATGCAACGATCCTACAACGCCTCGCGCGAGCCTCCGCGGAGCGGCGGTAAGGTGCAGGCGATGCCGTCACCGGCGTGGCCCGCGAGCAACTACGAGGACTGGTCGGCGACCTGCGACACGATCCACGCCCACACCCAGGTGCTGGGCAAGCTCGCCGTCGCGCTCGCCCCTCCGGAGCCCGAGCTCCAGCACGCCGCGCTGAGGCTCACCGCGCGCGGCTGGGAGACGCTTCCGCTGCCCGCTCCCGATGGCTCGGGCGCGCTCACGGTGGCGCTCGACCTGCGCGCACACGAGGCCCTCGTCGAGCACAGCGACGGCAGTACCGCGCCGCGTTCCGCTGGCCCCCGATCGCACGGTCGCCGCCGTCACCCGCGAGCTGCTCGCGGCGTTTGCCCGGCTCGGCGGAGCCGTGGAGATCGACCCGACCCCGCAGGAGGTTCCCTGGAGCGTCCGCCTGGACGAGGACGAGGAGCACGGCAGCTACGACCCGGCGCTGGTGGGCTCCTACTTCGCCGCCGCGAGCCAGGCGGCGATGGCACTCGCCGCCTACCGCGCCCCCTATCGCGGCCGCTCGACGCCGGTGAACGCATGGTGGGGCTCGTTCGATCTCGCCGTGAGCCTGTTCTCGGGCGCTCCGGCCGACCCGCCGTCGGCTGACTTCATCATGCGCAACGCGATGGACGCCCAAGAGGTCGCCGCCGGCTGGTGGCCGGGCGACGGGCGCTACGGGCAGGCCGCCTTCTACGTGTACGCCCACCCCGCGCCGAAGGAGTTCTCGGGCGCGGACCTCGGCCGCGGCGGCGCGCTGGGTGGACGCGCTCGGCGAGTACGTGCTCGACTGGGACTTCGTCCGCGCCGAGCCGGACCCTCATGGTGCCGCGGTGCGCTTCCTCCGGAGCGCGTTCGCCCATGCCTGCGACGTCTGCGGATGGGACGCGGCGCTCGCCGGCAGCGCCGAGGGTCGGCCGCCGCCGATTCGTTGACGCCTGCCGCCGTGCCGCGATCACGCGCCCGGGCACGCTGTAACGCGGAGGGCCCCTCGACGGACCGTATGTCGAGCTCCACCTTCGATCCAGGACCAGCGTGATCACCACCATCCACCAGCACCTGCTCGGCGTTCTCCTCCCCGAGGGCCAGATCGCGCTGATGGCGCTCGGCTCGGTGGGCTGGCGGTTTCGCCCCCGCGCCCGGGACGACGACTCCGAGCTCCTCGACAGGCTCCGCGCGGGCGAGGAGGAGGCGTTCCTGGCGCTCGTCGAACGCCACCAGGCGATGCTGCTGCGGTTGGCCTCATCGTTCGTCTCCAGCAACGCCCTCGCCGAGGAGGTGGTGCAGGACACCTGGCTCGGCGTGCTGCGCGGGATCGACGGCTTCGAGGGGCGCTCGACGCTGAAGACGTGGCTGCTTCGGATCCTCGTCAACCGCGCGCGGAGCACTGGCGCCCGCGAGGGGCGAACGGTCGCTGTGGGGGATGCCGGGCCGGTCGTCGACGGCTCGCGCTTCGACGCCTCGGGAGCGTGGATGGCGCCCCCCCAACATTGGGTCGAGGACAGCGACAGCCGCATGGTGGCGGAGTCCGCGGCGCCTGCGCTGCAAGATGCCCTCGACGCCCTCCCCCACCGTCAGCGCGAGGTGGTGATGCTGCGGGACGTCGACGGGCTCACCAGCCGCGAGGTCTGTCAGGTGCTCGAGATCAGCGAGGCCAACCAGCGCGTCCTGCTCCATCGCGGCCGCAGCCGGCTGCGAGCGGCGCTCGAGGCACAGCTGGGAGACGCGCAATGAGGGGCCTGCGCACCCCTGACCTCGTATGTCGCGAGATGGTCGAGCTGGTGACCGACTATCTCGAGGGTGCCCTCCCGCGCGGCGCCCGCCGGCGCTTCGAGGCGCATCTGGAGGGGTGCGAGCACTGCACCGAGTACCTCGAGCAGATGCGCGCGACGATCGCCCTCACCGGGCGCCTGAGGGCAGAGGATCTGACCCCGGTGATGCGCGAGGAGTTCGCGGCCCTGTACGAGCGCTGGCGCGACGAAGCGATCTAGCTCGGGCCGCTGAAGCCCTCGGCCACCGCGGCCCCCCCGCGGGACGGGCGCCGCCCGCGGAGCCCCACGACCCGCTCGGGGGCGAACGCTGCGAGACCGGCAGCGCAGAGCGCGGCGCCGGCGGCGGCGAGGAACACCGCCGGGTAGCCGGCGAGCGAGGCGATCGCACCGGCGATCGGCGCGCCGAGGCCGACGCCCACGTCGAAGAAGGCGGTGAAGGCCCCCATGGCGGAACCGCGGCGGTCGTCGCCGACCTCGCCGACCACCATCAGCGCCAGCGAGGGGAACAGCAACGAGAAGCCGACGCCCACGACCAAGGCCCCCGCGAGCGCCATCCCCAGCGAGTGGGCGAGCGCGATGATCACGAGCCCGAGCGCCTCGATCGAGGCGGCGGCCGTGGCGGTCCGCCGCGCGCCGATGCGGTCGGGCAGGCGGCTGAAAGCCAGCCGGCTGGCGAAGACGGACAGGGCGAACGCCGTGAACACCTCCGCGCCGCCTCCGACGCCCCGGGCGTGCAGGTCGAGGACGACGAAGCCCGCGAGTGCGGCGTAGCCGACGTTGGCAAGCGCGAGCGCGGTCCCGGGCCGGCGGGCGGCGCGCGGGAACAGGGCGAGCGGTTGCGGGCGAGCGGCCCCCCGCGGCGTCGCCGGCTCGGGCAGACGCGTGGCGAGCAGGGCGCCGCAGAAGGGAAGGATCGCGGTCAGCGCCCACACGCCGTCGTAGCCGACGACCTCTCGCAGCAGCTCGCCCAGGAGCGGCCCGAGCGAGAGCCCTCCCCAGACCGCCAGGCCGAACATGCCGAGGGCGAGCCCGCGGCGGTGGGAGGGAGCGAGATCGACGGCCCAGGTGGCCCCCGCGGTGTAGACGGCTCCCTCGCCCGCGCCCACGGCGAACCTCGCGAAGATCAGCTCCGGAACGCTCCCGGCGAGCAGGTAGAGGACACCGCCGAGCGCCATCGCCGAGGAACCCGCGACGAGCACGATCCTGCGCCCGCGCATATCGGCGCAGCGTCCCGACAGCGGCCGGCAGAGCACCGACGTGAGCGCGAACGCGCCGACCACGACGCCGACCGCCAGATTGCTTCCGTGCAGCGGTCCGCGCACGAACGCCGGCAGCACGGGCAGTGCCGCGCCGATCGCCAGGAACGCCAGAAGGGCGACGATGAACACGCCGGCGCTCGCGGCCCCGGCCGGGCGCTCTCGCCCCATCACGTCAGGCCCGCGCCTTCGACCACTCGGCCTTGTGCAGGCGCTGACCCACGCACAGATACTCGCCGTCGCCGTTCGAGCCGATCGCGGTGTCGGTCCGGGAATGGCGCCCGGGTGCGGCGTCAGGGTTCATGGCCCCCGACGATATCCGGATGGGTGACTCGCAGCTTCGTCGCATCGTGCCAGAGGCTGGGCCCGCCGCCAAGCAACCTGCTCCGAACACGCACGCGCTCAGGCCGATCTCTACTGTTCGTGCGTGGCGCCGTCACCTCCATCCCAGCCACGGGTGCTCGTGGGCGAGTGCGAATGCGGCGCCGTTCGCTTCGTCGTGCCCGATGCCTTCCTGTACGCCGCGAACTGTCACTGCTCGAGGTGTCGCGCAGCCACGGGCTCGGCCTTCAAGCCGTTCGCCGGGATCGAGCGCGACAAGCTCACGCTCGAGAGAGGTGCGGACAGTCTGAAGATCGTCGGCGAGGACGATGCGAACGACACCCGATGCGCGAGCTGTGGTTCGCTCCTCTACTCGGTCGTGCGCGACGGCGACTTCGTTCACGTAGCGCTGGGATCGGTGCGGACCGCGCCGAGCATCCGACCGACCCACCACATCTTCGTGGGCTCGAAAGCGGGTTGGTTCACGATCACCGATGCGCTGCCGCAGTTCGAGGAGTACCGGACATAATGCCGGCGCGCTGCTGCCGACGAGCTATTCCGCCTTCATCTTCGACCACTCGGCCTTGTGAAGGCGCTTCGCCGCCTGGTAGTCCAGGAGCGCCTGCGGTGAGTCGACGTCGCCGAGCGTCGGGTGCGGCGGCACGAGGCTCCTGGCCTTCGCGAGCTTGTAGCGCTTGGCCAGCACCGCGCCGAGCGACTTGACCTTCATCTCGCCGAAACCCGGCAGGCCGGCGATGTTGCTGCGCAGGTCGTCTCCGCTCCTGGCGTCCTTCCAGACCCGCTCCGCGTCGCCGCCGTACTCGTCGCGGACGTACGCCGCGAGCTCGTGCACTCGTTCGGCCATTTTCCCGGGGAAGCGATGGACGGCCGGTTTCTCGCGGAACACGGGGTCGAGGTCGGTCTCGGCGAGCTTGGCCGCGTCGAGCGTCCCGACCCGCTGCTTGATCGCGAGTGGGCCGCTGAAGGCCTTCTGCACCGTCACCTGCTGATCGAGGGCGAAGCCGATCAGGAGCGCCATCGGATCGGACGCGATCAGCTCGTTGGCCTCATCCGAGTCGGTGAAGTACAGGCGGCTCGGCATGGTGCGATCCTACCGAGGGCCGCCGAAAGGGATCAATGTCGCAACGGAACATCGAGCAATATCGTCGCTGGTTCGAGGCGTACAACGCCCGTGACACCGAGAGGCTGATCGAATACGGCGATCCCGCCATCGAGCTTCACTCGGTCTTCGCCGTCGCAGGAGGCGCCACCTACCGCGGCCACGAGGGGATGCGCAAGTTGCATCAAGACCTCAGGGACGTGTGGGGCGATGAGATCCGCCTCGACCCGGAGCGGTATTTCGACCTCGGCGGCGACTGGGTACTCGTCTTCGCCCTGCTGCGCGGGCGCGGAGGGCACAGCGGGGTGGACGTGGCGATGGCGGGAGCGCATGTGACGCGTTGGCGCGACGGCCTGTTGGTCTACGCGAAGGGCGACGCCCACAGGGAGGACGCCCTCAGTGATCTGGGCGTCTCGTTGGATGATCTAGAGCCGATCGATCCGTGAGCGTCCCCTGCGATCAGCCGGTTCGCCTCGTCGGAGTCGGTCAAGTAGAGGCGGTCGGGAATGGAGGCATCCCAGTCATCGGGCGCACCCAGGCTAGGATGTGCCGCTGCTGTGAGCGTACGCCGGCTCTCGACCACGACCGTTTACGAGAACGCGTGGATGCGTGTCCGGGAGGACCGGATCGAACGTGCGGACGGCAGCGATGGCGTTTACGGCGTCGTTGACAAGCCCGATTTCGCGCTGATCATTCCGCGTGAAGCCGACGGGAGCATGTGGCTCGTCGATCAGTTCCGCTACCCCGTCGGCGGGCGCTACTGGGAGTTCCCTCAGGGCTCCTGGGAGGCGAGTCCGGATGTGGACCCGGCTCAGCTCGCCCGCGGGGAGCTCGAAGAGGAGACGGGTCTCTTCGCCACCGAGATGACGCACCTCGGCCACCTCTTCGAGGCATACGGATTCAGCTCGCAGGGCTTCGACGTCTGGCTGGCCGAGGGCCTCACCCAGCGCTCGGCGCGCCGAGAGGCGACGGAGCGGGACATGACGACACGGCGGGTGCAGCGGCCCGAGTGGGAGCAGATGGTCCGCTCCGGGGTGGTCAAGGACGCCCCTTCGGTAGCCGCCTACGGCCTGCTCCTGCTCGAACGGTGATGGGTCTCAGCGGCAACACCGTTCAAGCGCCGTTGGGCTTGCGGCACACGCTGATCGCGTCGTGGTAGGCGCTCAGGCCGTGGCAGCCATCCTCGCCCCACGAGTCGATCTGGGTCTCGACGACCAGACCCCGGGTATCTGCCAGGGTCGCGAACAGGTGTCGGGACATCGGCGAGCGCCAGCCCTGGCGACTCGGCAGGGACCCGAGGTTGCGCCCATCCGCATGATGGATCACAGCCGCGCCTCCGGGAGTGAGGACGCGTGCGATCTCGGTGAGATAGCCGGCCTGATCCACAGGTGCGACGTGGACAAACACGTCGAAGGACCAGATTGCGTCGACTGACGAGTCGCCGACACCGGGGAGATCGTCACCGGCAGACAAGACGTACTCCACGTTGTCGGTGGCGCCGAACCGCTCGCAACAAAGCGCGAGGGGTCGATCCGAGACGTCTACGAGCACCAGCCTGCGCGCTCGTGGCTGCAGGACCGCGGACCAGCGGGCGGCCCCCGGCCCGATCTCGAGGACGACCCCGCCCTCCGGGATCCAGGCGAGCAGCACGTCGTCGATCAGGGCCTGCTTCCACTCCGTCGAGGCGGTCCACTCCTCGCCGCGGCTGCTCCAATCCCAAGTCGTCCATCGATCGCGATTGTCGGTCGCTGAGTTGCCTCGCCAGTCTCGGTGGGCGCGCCCGAGAACGCCCGCGCGCTGCTCGTGTTCCAGGCGACGGTCCAGGACTCGCCCACGAGGCGTCCGAACCCTTCGTGCGACCGCTCGGCCGCCGCGGTGCCAGTCCGGCCAGAGGCGGTCAGGCATGCGTCGATCCTAGTGGGGACCACGACGGCCGGGAGCTGGAAATCGAGCGATGCGGCCCGCTGGGCGATCGCCCCGCTCCGGGCCCGCGAACGACGCGAATCCGGTAGCCTTTGGGGTGTCAAAGACGCCTTGCGGGCAGGGGGTTTGGGGCAGGCGCGGGCCGCCCTACGCGAGTGTCGCCAATCACACGGAGGGATGGATCGATGACACGGATGAGAGGGTTTTTCCTCGCCTTGATGTTTGCGGCCCTGGCGCTGCTCGGCGGCACTGCGACCGTCGCGCAGGCTGCCGCGAGCCGCGGTACCGCGGCCGCCAGGCTGGTCATTTCCGAAGAAGAAAAGGAAATCCGGGAACTGGGCAAGGAAAAGGAAAGGGAACGGATCGGAGTCGCGCGCGAAAAGGTTCGCGAAAAAGAGGCCAGCGCAAGGGAAAAAGCCAAAGAAAAGGCACTGGCCCAGCATGAAGTCGCCAAGGAAAAGCTGCTGGGCGAAAAGGCGGAAGACAAGGAACTCCTGAGCGAAGCGAAGGAACAGGGGCGGCTCGAAGAAGTCGAAGGGGAAGTCCTCGCGAAGGAGGAAAAGGCGAAGGAAAAGGCCACGGCGCTCAAGGAACGGGAGAAGGAACACGCCGTCGGGCTGCGTGAACGTCAGAAGGAAAAGGACACGGAATTCTTCGAACGTGCGAAGGAAAAGGCGCAGGAACTCCGGCCGGTCGAAGAAGAAAAGCTGAAAGCCAAGAAAGAACGAGAAAAACTGCGCGAAGAAGAAAAAGAACGGCGCGAAAAAGAAAGAGAAGAAAAAGGGACCTGATCCCCTCTCGCCGTCCCGTCAGGCGCTCGCCGTGGGCAGCCGAGCTCCCTTCCGCCCGGCGCCGGCCAGGTACAGGATCGCCTGCACCCGCGCCACGGCTGCGACGGCCTCGTCCGGCGGGAGGAGCTCAGGGTGGTGGAGCGGCCGCGGTCTGAAGCCGCTCGCGCCCTCGAGACCCACGAACGCCATCGTCAGCGGCGCGAGCGCGCCGAGGAAGGCGAAGTCATCGGAGCCGCAGGACCGCCACGCGGGCGCCGCCCGCATCCCGGCGCCCTCGAGCAGCCCCCGCGCCGTGGCGACGATCTCGGGATCGTTCTCGAGCGGGGGCTCGCCCGCGGTCAGCTCCACGCGCGCGACGCATCCATGGGCGGCGGCGACCCCGGCTGCGACCTCCTCCACCAGCGCCCTCAGCGTGCGCCTGTCCTCGGCGCTGTGCGCGCGCACAGCGCCGCGCGCCCGCGCTCCGGCGGGGATCACGTTCTCGGCACTCCCGCCATCGATCACCCCGACCGTCAGCGAGGCTGCACCGAGCGGGTCGATCCGCCGGCCGAGCTGGGCGTGCAATGAGACGACGATCTCCGCGAGCGCGAGGATCGGGTCGCGGCCGAGGTGGGGGTAGGCGCCGTGCGAGGGCTGTCCCGTGACCGCGATCTCGAACGCATCGCAGGAGGCGTTCACCGGGCCGGAATCGAGCCCGACGGTTCCCCACGGGAGCTGCGGATGGATGTGCGCGGCGACGATCGAGGCCGGGCGCAAGCGCCCCAGCTCTCCCTCGGCGAGTGCCTGCGCGCCTGACGGGTAGGCCTCCTCGCTGGGCTGCAGGACGACGAGCAACGGTGCCGGGAGGTGTTCGGAAAGGCGGTGTGCCGACCGCGCGAAGGCCACGAGCGCGGCCATGTGGACGTCGTGGCCGCAGGCGTGCATGCTCGCCCCACGCGCGGCGAACGGAGCGCCCGTGCGCTCCGGCACGGCCAGGCCGTCGAGCTCGGCCCGGACCGCCACGGCGGATCCCCGCTCGGGACCGATGTGGGCAATCAGCCCCGTTCCCGCGGCCCTCTCGCCGCGGACGGGCAGCTGGGTGGCGACCGCGGCCACCGTGGCAAGCTCCTCATGGGCCAGCTCGGGGTTTGCGTGCAGACGATGGCGGAGCTCGACGGCGAGCGGGAGCTCACGGTCGATGCCGTCCAGCAGCTCCCGGAGCAGGGCGTCAGTAGACGGTGGCATACCTGCGAGCCGTCTGCTCGAGGTCGAGCCCGGCGGTCGCCGCCAGCTCGGCACGCTTGACGCTCCGGAAGGCCTCGAGCAGCAGCGGCGGGAACCATCCGCTCGCTGTCCCGTCCTCCGCCAGCGCCGCGAGCGCGTCGCCGAGGCTCGCCGGCAGCGCCCCCACGCCGTAGCGCTCCCGCTCCCCGGCGTCGAGCCGCGCCGGATCGCGGTCGAGGATCGGCGGCGTGGGCAGGCCGCGGCGTACGCCGTCGAGGCCGGCGCGGAGGATCGAGGACAGCGCCAGATAGGGGTTCGCGGTCGCGTCTGCGGCGCGGTACTCCAGCCGCATCTGCTCGGCCGGACTCGCGTTCCCAAGGGAGAGCAGCGGTGGCAGGCGCAGCAGCGCCTCGCGGTTGCGCAGCGCCAGGCAGGCCGCGCCGGCACTCCAGCGGTGCGGCGCCAGACGCGCTGCGGAGACCGGGCTGGGCGCCGTCACCGCCGTGAGTGCGGCGGCGTGAGCGAGCACGCCGGCGGCGAAGCTCCCGCCGAGCTCGCTGAGGCAGCCCGGGCGTGCCGGGTCGTAGAGCGCCGCTGTCCTACCCTCGCGGAGGCTCACGTGGATGTGAACCCCGTTGCCCGCCTCCTCCTCCCGCAGCAACGGCACGAACGTCGCGCGGAGCCCCTCTCGACGGGCGACCTCGCGGACGACCTCTCGCAGAACGACGGCGCGATCGGCGGCGGTGAGCGCCGGCGCCGCGGCGACCGGGACCTCGAACTGGTCAGAGGCGTACTCGGGGAAGATCCGTTCGGGCTCGAGGCCGGCCTGCTCGAGTGCGAGCATCAGCCTCGTCGCGAACGGTTCCGAACGCCGCTGGGCCTCGAGTGAGAAGGGCAGCGCGGCGGGCTCCTCGCGCGGGAGCTGGAACTCGTGCTCGAAGCTCGCCAGCACGCTCACCCCGAGCTCCCGCTCGAGCTCGTCGATGGTCGATCTCAGGAGGGTCCGCGGACAGCACTCCCAGGGGCGTCCGTCCGTCTCGACGATGTCGCAGAGCACGAGGTCGAGCGGGGTGGCCTCGAGGCTGGCCTGCACGCACGCCCGCGTCGTCTCGTCCGGCAGCAGGCGGAGGTCGCCGGTCGAACCGAATGGGTCGTCATCGGCGAGCCCACCCAAGGGTGTCAGCGCGTGGTTCGCAGGCACCCAGCCGACGCCCTGGGCGAGATGGTCGGCGAGCTCGCTCGCCCGCACGGAACGCCCTCGCACGATTGCCCCGAGATCGCAGAGGACGAGCGCGAGAAGGTCCGCTTCGGCCATCAACGCGCCGCTGCGACGGTGCCGTTGTCCCAGGTTCCCTCCACCAGCCCGAGCTCGCTCGCGCCGGCCCTCACGGCGCCCGCCTCCTCGCTCGCGAGCACGACGATCACTCCGCCGGCGGGCATCTCGCGACGCTCGATCGCCGCCGCCAGGCGCCCCCGTGGCTGCATGTGGATGCCGTCGCTGCCGAGCGCGGGATAGGTGTCGGCGAGGCCGTAGAGGGTCCCTCCGGGTCCCCGCACGCGGCCGATCACGCAGGCAAAATGGCCGACGTCCCAGTCGGGGGGCGGGCCATCCTGCTCACCGCTGAGAAGGTGGGAGAGGAGCAGCGCGAGGCTCGCCCGACCGCCCCACAGGTAACGCGTGGCGAGGTTCGCCAGCAGCGCCGTCGGCGCCGCACGCGCGAGAGCGAGCTCGAACAGCCCGTCGAGCGTCGTCTCGTTCCAGGGACCCCGGTAGGGGATCGCGGCCAGCGTCCCGCCGGAGAGCTCGTTCAAGGCTTGCACGATCCCCTCGCACGTCGTCCCAGAAAGGTCGGGATCGGCGACCATCGGCAGCTCCAGGCGGTAGTCGCGGCGGCCCGTTTCCCCATCGGGGAGGACGCCGGGGGGGCGTGCCTGCGCGACGACGCTGCCGGCGGCCGACGCGACGGCATCCTGGTCGAGCTCCTCACCGTCGCGACTCCTCACCCCGGCCGCCTGCAGTGCCAGCGCGCCGCAGAAGGCGCCGCAGAGATCGTCCCGCTGCGGGAGTTCGAGCGCGTGTCGTTCGAGCAGCTCGGCTGCGCCCGGCAGGAGGGCGATCTCGAGGCGCGGCTGCCACATGCTGCGCAATATACGTACGCTAGGCCGGGGACCCTCCCCGTGCCGACCGAAAGGATGTGCGATGAGCTGGGACTTCTCAACCGAGCCGGACTTCCAGCAGCAGCTCGACTGGATGACAGATTTCGTTCGCGAGCAGATATGGCCTCTGGAGGCCGTCTGGCACGAGCTCGGCATCGGCGGCCTCGCGCGGGCGATCGCGCCCCTGCAAGAGGAGGTGAAGGCACGCCGCCTGTGGGCCACCCATCTGCCACCTGATCTCGGTGGGCAGGGCATGGGGCAGGTGCGCCTCGGCCTGATGCACGAGATCCTCGGAACCTCGCCCATCGCCCCGCTGGCGTTCGGCAACGCGGCCCCCGACTCCGGCAACTGGGAATCCTCGCGATGGCGGGCACGCCCGAGCAGAAGGAGCGCTGGCTGCATCCGCTGCTCGCCGGCGACCTGCGTAGCGCCTTCAGCATGACCGAGCCGCACACGGCGGGGTCAGACCCCACGCAGCTGCAGACGCGGGCGCGGAGGGACGGCGACGGGTGGGTGATCGAGGGTAAGAAGTGGTTCTCCTCCAATGGCTCGATTGCCGACTTCCTGATCGTCATGGCCGTCACCAACCCGGACGCGCGGCCGTCTCAGCGAGCGTCAATGTTCATCGTTCCCCACGGACACCCCCGGCGTGGACATCGTCCGCGACGTGCCCACGATGGAGCATCCCTGGGAGCAGTACGGGGGCTACGGCGGGCACTCCGAAATCCTCTACGAGGATGCGCGAGTCCCCGCGGACGCGCTCCTCGGCGCCGAGGGGGAGGGCTTCGTGCTCGCCCAGCAGCGCCTGGGCCCGGGACGCATCACCACTGCATGCGCTGGCTCGGCGTCGCGCGGAGGGCCTTCGACATGATGTGCGAGCGTGCCACCTACCGCTTCGCGCACGGGTCGCTGTTGGCGGAGAAGCAGACGGTCCAGAACTGGATAGCCGACAGCGCCGCGGAGATGCAGGCGGCGCGGCTGATGACGCTGCACGCGGCCTGGGTGATGGACACCCAGGGAGCGCGCGCCGCCCGCACCGACATCGCCCTGATCAAGTTCTACGGGGCCAAGGTGCTCCACGACGTCGTCGATCGGGCGCTCCAGCTGCACGGCTCGCTCGGCTACTCGACCGACCTACCGCTCGAGCAGATGTACCGCTTTGCGCGCGCCGCTCGGATCTACGACGGTCCCGATGAGGTCCACCGTCAGTCCGTCGCCCGCCAGCTGCTGCTCGGCTACTCGCCGCCTCCCGACGGCGTCCCGAGCGAGCACCTTCCCACCCGCCGCGCACAGGCCCAGGAGCGCTTCCGCGACCTGCTGGAGGCCGTCACCGCCAACGACTGACGCGGGCAGCCTTTCGTAGTCGCTCTAGGCTGAGGGCGATGAGTAGACCGGCCGTCCAGTCGGCGGCGTCCGCCCCCCGGTCGTTCGCGAGTTTTCGCTTCGTCGCGGCCGACCTCGACGCGGCCGGGCGCGTCACGCTCGACTACGCGCTCGACGACGAGTCCACTTCCGCGAGGAGTTCGAGCTGCCGATCGCCGCGGCCGTCACGGCCGAGCAGCGCGAGCGCGTCGAGCGTCTGCTCTCACTGCTGCATTGGGTCGCCGGCGTGAGCTACTTCAAGACCGCAGTGCCGGCGGCGATCGCCTGCGAGACCGGCTCACCCCCGCCCGGGCGCGGCGCTGCTGCTCGAGGCGCTCTACTCCGAGGGCCTGGGCGAGTTCGCGCTCAGGAACGGTCTCCGTCGTTGCCGCGACCCCGCTTTCCGCGCGCCGACCCGCCCGCCCATGCCGGTGCCGCCGCCGGCGGACCCGAGCCGCGTGCTGGTTCCCGATCGGCGGTGGCAAGGACTCGGTCGTCGCGCTGGAGATCGTCCGCCGCGCCGGGCGTCCCGCGGCGCTGTTCTCGCTCGGCGATGCCGCCCCGATCGTGCGCACCGCTGCGGTCGCCGAGCTGCCCCACCTGATCGCCACCCGCCGCCTGGACCCGGGGCTCGCCGCGCTCAACCGGTCGTGGGCGCTCAACGGCCACGTTCCCGTCACCGCGATCGTCTCCTGCGCGGCGCTGCTGACCGCGGCGCTGAACGGGTTCGATGCCGTCGCGATGGCGAACGAGCGCTCGGCCTCGGCGGGGAACCTCTCCTGGGACGGGATCGAGGTCAACCACCAGTTCAGCAAGGGCCGGCGCGTCGAGCGCCTGTTCGCCGCCGCCCTCGCGGAGATCACGCCCGCGCCACGACTGTTCTCCGTCCTCCGCCCCGCCTCCGAGCTGGCGATCGCGCGGGCGTTCGCCGGGATGGATCGCTACCACGGCGCCTTCACCAGCTGCAACGCCGTGTTCCGCCTCGACCCCTCGCTCCGTGCCGGGTCGTGGTGCTGCGAGTGCCCCAAGTGTCGCTTCGTCTACCTCGCCCTGGCACCGTTCAGCGATCCCGCCGGGCTGCGTCGAGATCTTCG
>CAVREV010000005.1:0-324687 GCA_963720215.1 uncultured Solirubrobacteraceae bacterium | reverse complement strand
TAACGGGGCGGCCGAAGACGTCTTTCCGGCGACGACATCTGGTGGGATCGCCACGACTTGAGCGAACCGATCACGTCCCCGCCGTCGTCGGCCCCTTCCCGAGCCGTTCCTCAACGGCATCGACGGGAAGCGCCTCCTCGGCGCGTCATGCGAAGCCGTCGGCTCGGCCCTGGAGCGCCGTCGACGCTCATCTCAGCGAGCTGGGAGTGCCGTTGCGGTGGCCGCCTCGGTGAGCCCGCTGGCCGGGGATACGGCTCACGCTGCTGGTTGGTCGCTGGCCGAGTCAGCGGTCTATCCGGCGGCGGCAGGCCTCACTGAAGGTCCTGCGGCCATGGGTCACGTGCGGATGGCCCCCACGGCACACCTGCACGGTCCTCAACCCCAACGGTCGGGCCGCACGGGTCTTGCCGCCGGAACGGCCTGGTCGGCAACCCGCGACGAGAAGGTGCGCCGGCATGGATCGTCACGGGCACCGACGAGGCGGGCCTCGCTGCCGGCCGAGGCCTTCGACTCGTCCACTCTGGACGGCCTCCGCCGTTGCCCTGACCTCGACGGCACTCATTTCCGCCCCTCACCGGCCCGTGACACGCTCGGACACCGGCTCCTCTTCTACCGGCGCATCGCGGGCCCGCTGCACGCGACCCGCGCGGGCGTCGCCGTGCTCTGGACCTCTCGCTGATGACAGCCACGCTCTCCTCTTATCCCCTTGCCCTCCTCGCCCTCCTCATCGGGGGATCGCGGCGGCGGGCCGCCGGGTCGGCGCCCGCCTCGTCCGCGCGCTCCGCTTCGCGGCGATCGTCTGGCTGCCGATCGTGCTCGTCAACGTGCTCGTCTCCCGGGAGGGCCTCACGGTGTTCCTCCGTCTCGGCAACCTCGGCCCCTTCGGCCAGGGCGACCTCACCGTCGAGGCGCTCGTCTACGGGGCGGTGATCGCGCTGAAGGTCACCCTGCTGGTGGCCATCACGACGCTCGCGAGCCTCACCATCGACCCCGACGAGGCCCTCAGGATCGTTCGTCGCCTGTCCTTCCGCTCGGCCCTCACCGTCTCCCTCGCCACGCGCATGATCCGTCCTCGCCGCCGACGCCCAGCGGATGGCCGAGGCCCAGCGCACGCGCCCCGTGGACCCCCTCGGGGCGCCCGCGGGCGCGTGGGGCTGTCATGGCGATGATCTCCGGCTCGCTCGACCGGGCCCTCGACGTCGCCGCGACGCTCGAGGTGCGCGGCTTCGCGACCGCGCCCCGCGCGCCCCGGAGCGAACGTCCCTGGTCGCGCCACGACGTCGCCTTCCTCGCCTCCGCGGGCGCTGTCCTGGCGCTCGCCCTCGCCGGACGCCTCGGCTCGGCTCTCGCCTTCGTCGCCTATCCCCGTCTACAGGCTCACCTCACTCCCGCCACGCTGGCCCTCTCGCTCGCGATCCTCCCGGCGGTCCTCTTCCCCTTCGCCGACCGCCGGGGGACCGAGCCGTGAGCGACCCCCTCCTCTCGCTCGACCGCGTCACCTACACCTACCCGGGCGCGGAGGCCCCCGCGCTGAGGGAGGTCTCGCTCGATATCCACCCGGGGAGTTCTGCCTGCTCGCGGGGCTATCCGGGGAGGGAAAGTCGACGCTTCTGAGGGCGGCATGCGGGCTCGTGCCCCACTTCCACGGGGGGAGCTTCTCCGGCCGCGCGACCCTCGCCGGGCTGGACACCCGCGAGGCCGGCCCCTCGCGCCTGGGGAGGTTCGTCGGGATGCTCTTCCAGGACCCCGAGACGCAGCTCGTCACGAGCACCGTGCGGGCCGAGCTGTCCGTCGCGCTGGAGAGCCGCGGCGAGGGGCCGGCGGCCGTCGCCCGGGGGGTGGAGGAGGTGGGCCTCGCGCTCGGCATCGACGCGCTCCTCGACCGCTCCACCCACGAGCTCTCCGGCGGGGAGAAGCAGCGCGTCGCGCTCGGCGCGGCGCTCGCGGGGCGACCCCGACTCGTGCTCCTCGACGAGCCCACCTCGCAGCTCGACCCCGTCGCGGGCGACGAGCTCATCGGGCTGCTCCGCCGGCTCAACCAGGAGTGGGAGACGACGATCGTGCTGGCCGAGCACCGTCTCGAGCGCTGCCTCCCCTCCGCCGATCGCGTGATCGTCCTCCAGGATGGCGCCGTCGCCTGCGACAGCGACCCGGAGACCTTCCTCGCGTGGGCCGGCGAGCAGGAGCCCGCCCTCCAGACCCCCGCCGCGCGCCTCTTCGCCCTTGCCGCCGTCGAGCCCCCACCGACGGGCGTTCGCCAGGCCCGCGCTGCTCTCCGCGCGCGGGGACTCCTTCCGGAGCCATCGACCCCACGCGCCCACGCGCCCCGTCGCTCGCGATGGCGGGGTGGCGGGCCGGGCCCGGCGTTGGAGCTGCGGGGCGTCTGGCACGAGCTCCGCGATGGCCCCGCGATCCTCCGCGGGGTGAACCTCCGGGTCGCGCCGGGGGAGAGCCTCGCGCTGATGGGGCGCAACGGCGCGGGGAAGTCCACCCTGCTGAGACACGGCGCCGGGCTGCTCGAGCCGACGCGCGGCCGCGTCGAGCGGGCCGGGAGGATGGCGCTGCTCCTCCAGAACCCCGGCGACTACTTCATCCACGATCGCGTCGAACGGGAGGCCTCGCCGAGCGCGCTCGGCGCCGTCGGCCTGTCCGAGATGGCGGGCCGCGACCCCCGCGACCTCTCCGGCGGGGAGCGCCAGCGGCTCGCCCTCGCGATCGTCGCCGACGATGGCCACGACGGGCTGACCCCGGCGGTGATCGCCCTCGACGAGCCCACCAGGGGGATGGACCGCCACGCCCGAGGCGAGCTCATCGCAGAGCTCGCCCGTCGCGCCGCGGGCGGCCAGGCGGTGATCGTCGCCACCCACGACCCCGAGTTCGCGGCCGCGTGCGCGAGCCGGGTGGTGCTCCTCGCCGACGGCCGCGTGATCGCCGACGGGTCCGCCGCGGAGATTCTCGCGGGAGGCTGGTACTTCGCCACCGAGACCGCCCGTGTGCTCGGCGGGGCCGGCGGGGCGCTCCTCCCGGAGGAGGGCGCGGCGCTGCTCGCTGCCCGCGCCCGACCCCCCGCAGCGGCGATCGACGGGGAGCGCGTGGGATGAGCTGGCCGCTGGCCTCCTTCCTCGTCGTCGCACTCGTCCTCGTGGGCGGCTGGATCGCCTACGAGCGCAGGCGCCCCTCGGCTCGAATGGCGGCGGTCGTCGCGGTGATGGCCGCGCTCGCGGCGCTCGGCCGGGATGCCTTCGCCGCCCTCCCCGACGTCAAGCCCATCACGGCGATGACGCTCGTCGTGGGCTACTCGCTGGGCCCGCTCCCCGGCTTCACCGTCGGCGCGCTCGGGATGCTCGTGTCCAACTTCATGCTCGGCCAGGGCCCCTACACGCCCTGGCAGATGGCCGCCTGGGGGATGGTGGGGCTCGCCGGGGGAGCCCTCGGGTGGGCCGCCCGTGGCCGCCTCGGCCGCCTCTCCCTGGCGCTCGCCTGCGGGCTCAGCGCGCTCGCGGCCAAGGAGGTGATGAACCTCTACACCTGGACCCTCGGCGCGGTCCACACCGCGCCGGCATTCGTGATCATCGCCGGGCAGGGCCTCCCCTACGACATCACCGACACGGTCGCCAGCTTCCTCTTCGGCCTCGCCTTCGCTCCCGAGCTCCGGCGCGTCCTCTCGCGGACGCGCCGGAGGATGGAGGTGAGCTGGAGTCCGGCGAGTGGCCCCGCGGCCGTCCCTCAGCGTCCTGTCGCCGGCCCTCCCCGCCCTCCCCGCGGATCCGCCGGCCTGTCCGCCACGATCGCCCTCCTCGCCCTCGCAGCCATCCTCCTCAGCGGCTGCCTCCCGGCGGCCGGGGCCTCCCCCTCGGCGTCCTCCTCCCGTAGCGGGGCGCGCGCTGGGACAGCGGCGGGATCGGCCGCGGGGGCCATCTCCCGTGAGATCGCCTTCCTCGCCCGTGCCCAGGACCGCGACGGCGGCTTCGGGGCGGCTCCGGGGCAGGCGAGCAGCGAGCTCTACTCGGCGTGGGTCGCACTGGGGCTGGCCGGTGCCGGCCGCAACCCGCTCAGCCTGAGGCGCGACGGCCAGAGCGTGCTCGCGGCCATCCGCGCCGAAGCCTCCACCCTCGAAGGCGCGGGGGACCTCGAGCGGACGATCCTCGCCCTCCACGCCTGCGGCGTCCCCGTCCGCTCTCTCCCGGGCGGGGACCCGGTCGCTCGTCTCCTCCGCTATCGCGAAGCCGACGGATCCTTCGGAGGACTCTCCAACCTCACCGCCTTCGCCATCCTCGCCCTCCGTGCCGCCGGCTACGCTCCCACCAGCCCCGACATCCGCACCGCGGCGAGCTGGCTGGGCCGACAGCAGGACCGCGACGGCGGCTTCGGATACGCCGTCCGGGGCGGCCCAAGTGATGTCGACGACACCGCCGCCGTGCTCCAGGCGCTGGTCGCGGGCGGGGGACGGGGCGGGAGCGCCGTCACGCGCGCCTCGGCCTATCTCCTTTCCGCCCAGAACCTCGACGGGGGATACCCCCAACAGCCAGGGGGTTCCTCCAACGCACAGTCCACCGCCTGGGCCATCCAGGGCCTCGTCGCGGCGGGGCGCAACCCGGCAGCGGTCAGCCGCGACGGCAGCCGCTCGCCCCTCGCCTACCTCCAGACCCTCCTCACGGCTTCCGGCAGCGTCCGCTACTCGGCCAGCGCGGCCCAGACCCCTGTGTGGGTGACCGCCCAGGCCCTCGCCGCGGAGGGCCGCTCGCCGCTGCCGATCGCGCCGGTGCGCTGAGGCCACAGCGGGGCTCGATGACTCCGCGGGGTTGACGACCCCGGCGGGAGGGCCCGCGCGCCAGTGCACGCGCGCGGGGGCCGTGGCGGGGATGACTTCGGCGGGAGTGCCTGCGCGCGCACGCGTACACGCGCGCGGGGGCCGTGGCGGGGATGACTCCGGCGGGAGTGCCTGCGCGCGCACGCGTACACGCGCAGGGGGGCCCGACCACCCAAACCACCGATCGCCGGCGACCCACCGGCCCGCGTCCCAGAAACCCCCCGCCCGGGCCCGCCGCCGACCGCCCGAGGCCACTGCCGGAGGGGCGCCACTCAGCGGGTCTTTAGGCGGCTCCCTACGCTGTTGGGAGTGACCGCGCAGAGCTACACCGCAGAGGCCCTCGCCGGGCATCGCCGGTCGAGGAACCCGCGCCCGGGCGCGGGCGGCCCGCTCGGGATCGCGGCGGCCTGCCTGGTGGGGATGGCTGGGGTGTGGGTGGCGGCGGAGTTCGTCCCGGCGGTCCACCTCAGGGACGCCCTCCTCCTCCATGACTTCACGAGGCTGAATCACCCGGGGGTGGAAAGCTTCGGGAACTTCTTCCTCCATCTTCTCGAACCCCTCGAGTTCATCCTGTGGGGCGTCGCCCTCGTGGCGATCGCTCTCGCACGCGGGCGTGTGCGCACGGCGGTGGCCGTCGCGGCGATCCTCGCCTTGGCGCCCTTCACGGCGGAGACGCTGAAGCCGGTGCTCGCCCACTCCCACGCGATCGTGGGCGGCCTCTCGATCGGTGCGGCCTCATGGCCGAGCGGCCACGCCGCTGCGGCCCTCGCGCTCGCGCTCTCGGCGGTGCTCGTCGTGCCGGCCCGCCTACGGCCCTTCGCGTGGGCGCTCGGGCTGGCCTTCGCGGGGGCTGTGGGCGTGATCCTCCTCATCCTCGCATGGCACATGCCGAGCGACGTCCTCGGGGGCTACCTCGTGGCGGGGGTCTGGGCGGCGCTCGCCCTCGCGGCCCTCCGGGCGGCCGAGCGGCGCTGGCCGAGCGGCTCGGCCTGAGGACGGGGGCTCAGCCTGCGGAGGCGGAGCCGTGGGCGCCCGGGTCCCAGAGGGGCTCCTCGCCCGCTGAGGAGGCCCCGTCGGCGTTGGCGGCGCGGCTGAGGATGAAGAGGAAGTCGGAGAGGCGGTTGAGGTAGCGGACGGCGTCGGGGTTGACGTCCTCGCCGACGGCGATGGTGCGGCGCTCGGCGCGGCGGCAGACGGTACGGCAGACGTGGAGGTGGGCGGCCGCGGGGGTGCCGCCGGGGATGACGAAGGAGCGGAGGGGCTCGAGGGGGGCGTTCGCCTCGTCGCAGGCCTCCTCGAGCCATTGGACGTAGTCGGGGCCGACGCGGAGGCGGGTGCGCTCGGAGGTGTCGCTCGGCTGGGGGGAGGGGGGGACGGAGAGGTCGGCGCCGACGTCGAGGAGGTCGTTCTGGACGCGGCGGAGCCAGGCGGCGAAGTGCTCGCTGAGGCCGGGCTGGAGGAGGGCCACGCCGATGGCCGCGTTGAGCTCGTCGACGGTGCCGTAGGCCTCGACTCGGGGGTGGACCTTGGAGACCCTGCTCATGTCCCCGAGGTGGGTCTCCCCGCCGTCGCCCAGACGGGTGTAGATCCGGGTGAGGTTGACCGTCATCGCGGATCGAGTTTCGCACACCGGGCGCCGCGGATCCGTGCGATCGGATACGTTCTCGCACCTCTTATGCGGATCGGCGTACCGAAGGAGACCGCGGCGGGTGAGCATCGGGTGGCGCTCGTGCCGGAGGTCGTGGGAAAGCTCAGAGCGAAAGGGCTCGAGGTGGTGGTGCAGAGCGGCGCCGGCGGCGACGCGCTGCTCACGGACGAGGCCTTCGCGGCGGCCGGGGCGGAGATTTCGGGGGAGGCGAGCGCGATCTGGGGTTCCGACGTCGTCGTCACGATCGCCCCCCCGGACCCAGAGCATATCCGCGCCCTCGGGAGCGGGTCGATCCTCATCGGCTTCCTCGCCCCGCTGACGAGCCCCGTGAGCACGAGGGCACTCGCGGAGGCGAAGGCGACGGCATTCGCGATGGAGGCCATCCCGCGGATCACGAGGGCACAGTCGATGGACGCGCTCTCCTCCCAGAGCAACGTCGCGGGCTACCGCGCGGCGCTCCTAGGCGCGGAGGAGATCGGGCGGTTCTACCCGATGTTGATGACGGCCGCGGGGACGATCCCCCCGGCGAAGGTCCTCGTCCTCGGCGTCGGCGTCGCCGGCCTCCAGGCGATCGCCACGGCGAAGCGGCTGGGGGCGAGGACGACGGGCTATGACGTCCGCCCCGAGGTGGCCGAGCAGGTCGAATCGCTCGGCGCGCAATGGCTCGACCTCGGCCTCGAGGCGAGCGGCGAGGGGGGCTACGCGAGGGAGCTGAGCGAGGACGAGAGGGCCCAGCAGCAGCAGGCCCTCACGGACGCGATCAAGGGCTTCGACGTGGTGATCACGACGGCGCTCGTACCGGGGCGGCCGGCGCCCCGGCTCGTGACGGCGGAGGCGGTGGAGGGGATGAAGCCCGGGTCGGTCATCGTGGACCTCGCGGGGGAGGCGGGGGGGAATTGCGAGCTCACCGTCCCCGGCGAGGTGGTGGTGCGTCACGACGTGAAGATCGTCTCCCCGCTGAACCTCCCGGCGACGATGGCTGAGCATTCCTCCCAGCTGTTCGCCCGCAACGTCCTCGCCCTCCTCGAGCTCCTCGTGGGGGAGGATGGGACGCTGAAGCTCGACTTCGACGACGAGATCATCAGCGGCGCCTGCATCGTCCGGGCCGGCGAGATCGTCAACGCGGGGGCGCGGGCGACGGTCGAGGGCGCGGGCGGGGTAGCCCCCGCGGCGGAGGTCCCGGCAACGGGCGGGGGAGCCCCCGCGGCGGAGGTCCCGGGAGCGGGGGGTGGGGAGGCCCCGTGATGATCCTCGCGAGCACCCTCACGACCAACCTCGCCATCCTCGTCCTCGCGGGTTTCATCGGCTTCGTGGTGATCTCGAAGGTGCCGAACACGCTCCACACGCCGCTGATGAGCGGGACGAATGCGATCCACGGCATCGTCCTCCTCGGCGGGCTCCTCATCGTGGGCCTCGCGGGGAACGACACCTTCAACAAGGTCATCCTCGTGATCGCGATCGCCTTCGGCACGATCAACATCGTCGGCGGCTTCCTCGTCACGGACCGCATGCTGGAGATGTTCAAGACGAAGCCGAAGGGGCGGGGGAGCGATGACGAGGGCGAGGAGAAGCCGTGAGCGGGGTCCCGCTGGCAACGACCTTCCTCCAGGACGAAAGCTTCCTCGACGTCCTCTACATCATCGCCTTCTCCCTCTTCATCCAGGGCCTGAGGGGGCTGTCGGGCCCGACTACGGCGGTGCGGGGCAACCGGATCGCGGCGGTGGGGATGGGGATCGCGGTGATCGCCACGCTGCTCCAGCCGAGCGAGGGGAACTGGGGGCTGATCGCCCTCGGGATCGCCCTCGGGACGGCCGTGGGGGTGCCCGCGGCTCGCCAGGTGAAGATGACCGCGATGCCCCAGATGGTGGCGCTCTTCAACGGCGTGGGCGGCGGTGCGGTGTTCCTGATCTCGTGGTCGGAGTTCCGCCTCACGGATGGCTACAACGGGACGGCGACCTACGTGACGATCTTCTCGCTGTTCGCCGCGATCGTCGGCTCGGTGTCCTTCTGGGGCTCGAATATCGCCTTCGGGAAGCTCCAGGAAATCATCCCCGGGAGGCCGATCTCGTTCGGCTCGGCCCAGCAGATCGTGAACCTCGTCCTGCTCATCCTCGCGGTGGCCGCGGGGGTGGACATCGCGGCGGGGGCCCACGAAGAAGTGATCTTCATCGGGATGCTCGTCTGCGCGGCCCTCCTCGGCAACGCCGTCGTCCTCCCGATCGGCGGGGCGGACATGCCCGTGGTGATCTCCCTCCTGAACGCCTTCACGGGCCTGTCCGCGGCGGCGACGGGGATCGCCCTGGACAACCCCGCGCTGATCGTCGCAGGGATGATCGTGGGCGCCTCGGGCTCGATCCTCACGAACCTCATGGCCGTCGCGATGAACCGCTCGATCCCCGCCATCATCGCGGGGGGCTTCGGTGGTGGCGGGGCGATCGAGGGGGCGAGCGGCGCGGGGGAGCACGCGGGGACGGTCCGCTCGACGAGCGCCGCCGACGCGGCCATCCAGCTCGCCTATGCCAACCGCGTGGTGATCGTCCCGGGCTACGGGATGGCTGTCGCCCAGGCCCAGCATGCGGTGAGGGAGCTGACGAAGGAGCTCGAGAGCCGCCAGGTCGAGGTGAGCTACGCGATCCACCCCGTGGCGGGACGGATGCCCGGCCACATGAACGTCCTCCTCGCCGAGGCCGACGTCCCCTATGACCAGCTCAAGGAGATGGACGACGCGAACCCCGAGTTCCAGCGCACGGACGTCTCCCTCGTGATCGGCGCCAACGACGTCACGAACCCGGCCGCCAAGAACACCCCCTCCTCGCCCATCTACGGGATGCCCATCCTCGAGGTCGCCGACAGCCACTCCGTGATCGTGATCAAGCGCTCGATGAACCCCGGCTTCGCCGGCATCGAAAACGAGCTCTACTACGACCCCAAGACGTCGATGCTGTTCGGCGACGCGAAGTCCGCCGTCAGCGAGATCACCGCCGAGCTGGCCCAGATTCTAGCGGGAGGGGTGCTTACCGGACCGTGCATGCACGGTCCGTCGGGACGGCACATGTGCCGTCCCGAGGAGCGGCCGCATGCGGCCGCTCGACGGCAGGCGCATGCGCCTGCCGCAGACGATCGAGAATCGTTGCTGAGGGCGCCCCTCTGCGAGACTGGGCCGCGTGATCGAGCGCTCCCAAGCCCTCGCCGCCCTCGTCGAGGAGGAGTTCGACGTCGTCGTCGTGGGCGGGGGCATCACCGGCGCCGGGGTGGCCCTCGACGCGGCCACCCGCGGCTACAGCGTCGCCCTGCTCGAGCGGGCGGACTTCGCCTCGGGAACCTCCAGCCGGTCGAGCAAGCTCGTCCACGGCGGCCTCCGCTACCTGCAGAACTTCGACCTCGGGCTGGTCCGGGAGGCGCTCCTGGAGCGCCAGCTGCTCGTCACGCTCGCGCCCCATCTCGTGCGCCCGCTCCCGCTCGTCGTGCCCGCCTTCGAGGGCGCCCATCCGGATCGCCTCGTCGGGGTCGGGCTGAACCTCTATGACGTGATGTCCGTCCAGCGGGGCCGCCGCGGCCGCCGTCCCCGGCGCGCTCGCGGCGAGCGGGCTGCCGCCGGCGAGGCGGCCTCGGCGAGCAACGGGAGCGACGAGGGCGAGTCCTGGAGCCCCGAGCGCCATCGCGTGATCAGCGGCGAGGAGGTCCTCGAGCTGCTCCCCGCGCTCGCCTCCCGCGAGCCCACCAGCGGCTACCTCTTCTACGACTGCCAGACCGATGATGCCCGCCTCGTCCTCACCGTCCTCGGCGAGGCCGAGCGCTTCGGCGCGGTCTGCGCCAACCGTCTCGACGTCACCGCCCTGCTCGAGCGGGAGGGCCGCGCGAGGGGGGTGAGGGTGAGGGACGTGGAGAGCGGCGAGGAGCTCCACGTGCGCGCCGCCAACGTCGTCAACGCCACCGGGGTGTGGGCCGACGAAATCCGTCCCCGGGAGCTCCACGACGAGGCCGAGCTTCCCCGCATCCGCCCCAGCCGGGGCACCCACGTGACCGCCCGCCAGGCCGACCTCCCCCTCGTCGGCGGAGCGATCGTTCCCGCGGGGTCGGGACGCTCGATCTTCGCCCTTCCCTGGCTCGGCCACGCGCTCGTCGGCACGACGGACAACGACTACGAGGGTCCCCTCGACCACATCAGCCCCTCCGTCGATGACATCGACTACCTGCTCGAGGCCGTCAACGAGTTCTTCTCCCTGAGCCTCGTCCCCGAGCAGCTCACGGGCGCCTTCGCGGGCGTGCGCCCGCTGATCTCCACGGGCGACCCGAAGAAGTCCGTGGACATCTCCCGCAAGGCGGAGCTCTATGAGACCTCCTCGGGGATGATCACGATCACCGGGGGCAAGCTCACGACCTTTCGCCGGATGGCGAAGATGACCGTCGACCGGATCGTCGAGCGAGAAGCCCGCGACGCCCCCTGCCGCACCCACGAGATACCCCTCGGGCAGGCCATCGCAGTCGAGGAGCTCGCCCGCGTGGAGGGCGTTCCGGAGGACTCCTACCAGGCCCTCGCCTCCCGCTACGGCCACGCCGCCCACGACGTGCTCGCCCTCGCGGCCGCCCGCGGCGAGCTCGCCCAGCCGATCGTTCCGGGGCTCCCCGACCTGCTCGCCGAGGTCGTCCTCGCGGCCCGCCGCGAGCAGGCGAGGAGCATCGGCGACGTCCTCCTCCGGCGCACCCGTCTCGGCATCCTCGCCTCGCGCGAGCTGAGCGCCGACGGCGGCGAGGCGGTCGAGCGCGTCGCGGGGCTCCTCGCGGAGGAGCTCGCCTGGGACGCCTCCCGCGTCCTCCTCGAGAGGGAGCGCTTCGCTGGGGAGGCCCGCGCGGAGGGGATGCTCGCCTGGGGGGAGGAGACCCCCGCGGGCGTGCACGCCGAGCCGATCGACGCGAGCCCGTGAGCGCGCCCCGCCTGGAGCTCCGCGCGCGCGACCTCACGCTCGCGCTCGGGGAGCGGCCCTGGCTGATGGGCATCGTGAACGCCTCCCCGGACTCCTTCAGCGACGGCGGCATCCATGCCGACACCCCCGCGCGGCTCCGCCTCGCCGCCGAGCTCCTCCAGGACGGCGCCGACATCATCGACGTCGGCGGCGAGTCGGCCTCCACGCTCCGTCCCCCGATCGCCTCCGGGGAGGAGATAGAGCTCGTGTGCCCCCTCGTGGAGGCCATCGCCGGGGAGCTCGGCGCGATCGTCTCCATCGACACCTACAAGCCCGAGGTGGCTCGCGCAGCGATCGACGCCGGGGCCCGCATCGTCAACGACGTCAGCGGCCTCCGCGACCCCGCCCTCGCCGACATCTGCGCGGCGACGGGCGCGGCGCTCGTCGTGATGCACACCGCGCGCCCCCCCGCCACCGCCTCCAGGACCCCGACCTCTACACGGACATCACCGCGGAGGTCCTCGCCTTCCTCCGCGAGCGCATCGACGTCGCCCTCCAGCGGGGCGTCCGCCCCGAGCAGCTCCTCGTGGACCCCGGGCCGGACTTCGCGAAGACCCCCCCGCAGACCATCCGACTGCTCTGCGAGCTCGACCGTCTCCACGAGCTCGCCCGCCCGCTCCTGATCGCGATCTCGCGGAAGGACTTCATCGGCGCGCTCACCGGGCGGGGCCCCCGCGAGCGCCTCGCCGGAACCCTCGCCGCGCTCGCCCACGGAGTCGACGCGGGGGGGCACGTCTTCCGCCTCCACGACGTCGCCCCCGCGGCCGACTTCCTCGCCGTGCGCGCCGCGCTGAGCGGCTCCCACGCGCCTCCCCCGGACCTCTCCCTGGGCGAGCACATCCGCTACGCGCCCCCCGCGGGCTCCCTCCCGCCGGTCCGCCCCGCCCGCTAGGCCGCCCCTCCACCCGCTAGGCTGACCCCCGACACGGGTGCCCGCTGCTGTCCAACGCCGCGGGACGCCAACCGCCCAACCGACTACGAAAGAGAGACCCTTCTGATGGCTGTCCTCGACCGCTCCGAGCTGGAGGCAAGCCCTCTCGCCGACCTTCACGCGATCGCCGACCAGGTCGGCCTCGATGGCTTCCGCCGGATGCGCAAGGCGGATCTGATCGAGGCGATCCTCGGCGGGAGCCCCGAGGCGGGCTCCCCCGACGGCGCCGACCCCGCCGACCCCGCCGACGGCGCCGACCCTGCCGACTCCAGCGACGAGGCCCCCGCGAGCACCCGTACGCGCCGGCGCCGCCCCCGCCGCAGCGCGGGGAGCGCGGAGCGTGAGGAGAAGGACGACGAGGTCACCCCCGACGGCGGCTCCGCCAACGGGGAGCGTCCCGCCCGCCGCAGCCGCGCCCGCTCCTCACGCGAGCGCGCGGAGCGCACCCCCGCATCCGCCTCCGAGGCGGCCGGCGAGGAGCTCGAGTCCTCGGCGAGGACGGCCGAGGGGGTCGTCGAGGTGCTCGGCAACGGCTCCGCCTTCCTCCGCGTGGACCCCCCCGAGCCCTCGGACGAGGACGTCTACATCAGCGCCGCCCAGGTCCGCCGCTGCGAGCTCGTCTCCGGCGACCGCGTGAGCGGGCCCGTGCGCACGCCCCGTCGCTCCGAGCGCTACCCCTCGCTCGTCCGCATCGACACGATCAACGGCGCACCCGCGGACAGCGTCTCGGACGGCTCACGCTACGAGGACCTGCCCGTGACGTGGCCCAGCGAGCGCCTCGCCCTCGACGCCGACGACCCCACGCTGAGGGCGATCGAGTGGCTCACCCCGCTCGGCCTCGGCTCCCGCGCGGTGATCGTCGGCGCTCGCCATGCGGGCAAGACGGAGACCCTCCGCCGGCTCCTCTCCGCCGTCAAGGGCCGCTCCGAGCTCGACGTCACGGTCGTGCTCGCGGGCGCTGTCCCGAGGAGATCGCCGAGTGGGGGGAGGGCCCCGTGGCGCCCGCCGCCGCGCTCAGCTTCGCCGCCTCCGCGGAGGCGCAGGGTCAGGCCGTCGAGCGCGCGATCGACTCCGCCAAGCGGGTCGCCTCCCGTGGCGGGAACGCGCTCGTGCTGATCGACTCCCTCGACGACCTCGCCCCGGGGGCCGCCCGCCGGGTGCTCGCCGCCGCCCGCAAGCTCCACGAGGGTGGTTCGCTGACGCTGATCGCGACCGCGAGCGAGCCCCTCGGGGGAGACCACGGTGATCGCCCTCGATCAGAGCCTCAGCTCGAGTGGCCGCGAGCCGATCCTCGACCTGCTCGCGAGCGGCACCCTGCGGGCCGAGCTGCTCGTCGGCGAGGACGGCGCGAAGGCGATCGAGAAGGCGCGCAGCGAGGCCCGCGCGAGCGCGTAGGGGAGGCCGGCGAGGCCCGCCGCCGAGGGCCCTAGCGGCGGTAGGCGACCCGGCCCCAGGAGGGCTCGGGGGCGAGCTCGATCGGCTCGCCGCCGGTCTCCGAGCGGGGGTCGCTGGGCTGCACGTAGGCGAAGCCCGCGCTGCGTTCGTCGAAGACGATGCTCAGCTCGCCCTCCTTGACGCGCTGGTCGAGCCACGCGCCGCGGAAGACGAGCCGGCGGAGCCAGTGGACGAGGGACCGCTCGGCGGGGCCGACGAGCTCGGGCCAGCAGTCGTTGACGTGCTCGCCGAGGCCGGACGCGGGGTCGATGATCTCGCCGTTGACGGCGAGGTTGACGAGGTCTTCGAGCTCCTCGTCGCCGAGGCGCCCGCCGACGAAGCCGAGCTTCAGCGCCGCCTGCTCGCAGCGCTCGGCGAAGTCCGCCTCGTTGAACGTGAAGCGGAGCTCGCCGTATTCCAGTACGAAGTCCTCACCGGAATCGTAGTTTTCGCGTCTAGCCGTTTCCATGTCCCTTGGCCTGCCTGCCGTTCGTCGGGATCATACGGCTCGTTCCTCCAAGGTCGCCTGCGATGCATGGGATTTTGCATGCGGTCCGACGTGTAGCCTCCGGGTCCGATGGCACGCCTCTCGGAGCACGGATTGCGTCGATCGGTGGGCGTCCCCGGGCTGTTTGCGACGGCCTACGGGAACGTCGGATCCTCGATCTACTACGCCCTCGGGCTGGTGGCCTCCTACGCCCTCGGCCTCACCCCGATCGTGTTCCTCATCACCGGGGGGCTCTTCTATCTGACGGCGGCCACCTACGCGGAGGCCACGGCGATGTTCCCCGAGGCGGGCGGCTCCTCGAGCTTCGCCCGCCACGCCTTCAACGAGTTCTGGTCCTTCTTCGCGGGGTGGGCCCAGATGCTCAACTACACGATCACCGTCGCCATCTCCGCCTTCTTCGTCCCCCACTACCTCGGCGGGCTGTTCTGGCCGGCCCTCCAGCACGGGCCGGGGGACGTGCTCTTCGGCGCCGGGATCGTGATCGTCCTCTCGCTGATCAACGTCGTCGGGGTGAAAGAGGCCGCGGCGCTCAACGTGGTGCTCGCCGTGACCGACTTCGCCACCCAGCTGCTGCTCGTCGCCTCGGGGATGTTCCTCGTGTTCTCGCCCCACGTCCTCGTCGACAACGTCCATCTCGGCGTCGCCCCGAGTGGAAAAACTTCCTCATCGCGATTCCCATCGGGATGATCGCCTACACCGGCATCGAGACGATCTCGAACATGGCGGAGGAGGCGCGCGACGAGACCCACACGATCCCCCGCGCGATCCGCTACGTCGTGATCGCCGTGTTCGCGATCTACGCCGCGCTGCCGATGGTGGCGCTGTCGGCGCTGCCCGTCACGAAGGGCCCCAACGGGAGCTACTCGACGCTCCTCGGGACGGAAGAGTCACACGGGGGCTATGCGGGGGACCCGGTGCTCGGGATCGTCAAACACCTCCACCTCGGCGCCTTTCAATCGGCGGGGGAGATCTACGTCGGGCTGCTCGCGGCGACGATCCTCTTCATCGCCGCCAACGCGGGCATCATCGGCGTCTCGCGGCTCGTCTACTCGATGGGCCTCCATCGCCAGCTCCCCGACGTGCTCAGCCGGCTGCATCCGAGGTTCAGGACGCCGTGGATCGGCATCGTCGTCTTCGGCGCGATCGCCTGCCTGACGATCATCCCCGGCAAGGCCAGCTTCCTCGGCAACATGTACGCGTTCGGGGCGATGCTCTCGTTCACCATCGCCCACCTGTCCGTGATCCGCCTGAGGGTGAAGGACCCGGACAGGCCGCGTCCCTATCGAGGTCCGGGCTCGATCCGCGTGCGGGGACGGGAGCTCCCGCTGTTCGCGCTCCTCGGCGCGCTCGGCACGGGCATCGCCTTCCTGACCGTCACCCTCCTCCACCTCGACGTCGCCGCCGCCGGGGTCTCCTGGCTGATGCTCGGCATCGCCGTCTACGTCCTCTACCGCCGCAGCCAGCATCTCGACCTGCGCACGACCACCCGGCTGGCAAGGCCCGAGCGGCCGGAGGACTTCCAGCCGCTGGAGTACCGCACCGCGCTCGTCCCGATCTTCGGCGGGGACGTCAGCGGCGAGGCGCTCGCGCGGGCCTCCAAGCTGATCGGCGAGGAGGGCGTCGTCTACGCCGTCTTCGTCCTCCCGGTCCCCAGCCAGCTGTCCCTGGACGCGAGCATGGACGAACAGGAAGCCCTCGGGCGCTCGATGCTCGAGAGCACCCGCATCCGCGCCCGGCGAGCCGGCATCCGCATCCACACCGGGCTGATCCGAACCCGCAATCCCGGCGCGGCCCTCGTCGCGGAGGCCGAGCGGGCCCACGCCGACGTGATCTACTGGTCGACGATCCACGCCCCTGCGGGCGAGCAGCGGATCGGGCCGACGGCCGCCTACCTGCTCAGCAAGCGGCCCTGCCGGGTGATCATCGAGACCGATCGCTTCGCCGAGCCGCCCCGTCAGGTCCCGGCGACCGTCGGCGTCTGAGCGGAGGGGCGCGAGCACCCACGCCGGGACGCCGGGATCGATCATCATGGGGGGCGATGGAAAAGCGTCCCCGCCTTCCCCTCCTGCTCGGATCCCACCGCCCCTCCGCCGGCGCCGGCGTGCTCGCCGTCGTCGCGGGCGTGGCCGCCGCGACCGCCGCGATCTACCCGCTGCGGCACATCGCCCCGGTCGAGTCGCTGGGCGTCGTCTACCTGCCCGCGGTGGTCGTCGTGTCGATGTTCTGGGGGCTGGGCTTCGGCGTCGCCTCGGCGGTCGCCAGCGCGGGCGCGTTCAGCTTCTTCCATCTCCCTCCCGCCGGTCACCTCGCCCTCACCGACGGTCGTGACTGGACCGGCCTGGCGGCGTTCGTCGTCGTCGCCGTGGCCACTGGGCTGATCGCCGAGGTGGCCCGCTCGCGGGCCGAGGAGGCCGAGCAGCGCCGCCGCGAGTCCGACCTCGCGGCCGAGCTCGCGCGGGTGCTGCTGGGGGCGATGCGCCTCGAGGACGCACTGCCGATGGCCGCGCGCTGGATCGCGGAGGCGCTCGGCGTGGAGGAGGCCTCGATCGTGCTCGGGGAGGACGGAGCCGGGGACCCCCGCCTGGAGGTGCCCCTGGGCGATGAGCGCGGACGGATCGGCTCGCTGCGGCTGTCCGCCCCGCTCGAGGGTCAGGAGCGCGAATGGCTGATCGCGCGGGTGATCCCGTCGCTCGTGTCCGTGCTCGTCGCCGCGCTCGACCGCGACGCGCTCGCCGCCGAGGTCGTCGAGACGAAGGCTCTGCGGCGCAGCGACGAGATGAAGACGGCGGTGCTGCGGTCGGTCTCGCACGACCTCCGCACCCCGGTCACGGCGATCCTGACGGCGGCCGCGACGCTCGATCCCCTGCGGTCCACGCCCGAGAACGTCCGTGAGGTGCGCGAGCTCGTGACGGACGCCGGCACGCGGCTGTCGAGGCTGATCGAGAAGCTCCTCGATCTGTCCGTCCTCCAGGCCGGCACGCTCGAGCCCCGCGAGGATCTCCTACTCGCTCGAGGAGGTCCTCCGCGAGGCGATCGAGCACATCGGCGAACACGACGCCTTCCGGCTGAGCGTGGACCGCGACCTGCCGCTGCTGCGCGGCGACCCCGTCCAGCTCGAGCGGGCGTTCGCGAACGTGCTCGAGAACGCCGCCCGCTTCCGCGGCGGGGCGCCCGTGTCGGTGCGCGCGCGTGCGGTCGGGCCGCGCGTTCGGGTGCGCATCGTCGACCAGGGCCCCGGCCTGCCGCGGGGCGAGCACGAGCGCATCTTCCTGCCCTTCTACCGCGCCACGCCGACCTCAGAGCACCACGGCTCCGGGCTCGGCCTCTCGATCGCGAAGGGCTTCGTGGAGATCAACGGCGGCCGCATCTCGGTCGAGTCGGTCGTCTCCCAGGGGACGAGCTTCGTCGTCGAGCTGCCCCTCCCAACCGGGGAGCCGGACGCCGGCGCGATCGACGCGCCCCGCACGACCGCCGTGGGGTGAGGATGGCCTTCGAGCGCGTGCTCGTCTGCGACGACGATGCCCAGATCAGACGGGCCCTGCGACTCGTCCTGGAGGAGGCCGGCTATGAGGTCGTGATGACGTCCAGCGGCGAGGAGGCGCTCGCGCGCGCGGCGCTCGTCGGGCCGCACGCCGCGATCGTCGACCTGATGCTGCCAGATCTTCACGGGATCGAGGTCTGTCGGCAGCTGCGCGGCTGGAGCGAGATGCCGATCCTCGTCCTCTCCGCCCTCCACGAGGAGGCGACGAAGATCGAGGCACTGCGGAGCGGGGCCGACGACTACGTCACCAAGCCCTTCGGCCCGGGCGAGCTCGTCGCGCGGGTGCAGGCCGCCCTGCGGCGCGCCGGCCGCGACGTGGCCGAGCCGCAGATCGAGGTCGAGGGGCTGCTGATCGACCTCGCCGGGCACGCCGTCTGGCTCGACGGGAGGGAGGTCCGCGTGACGCCGATCGAGTTCTCCCTGCTGCGCGTCCTGGCAGCGAATCGCGGCCTGCTGATGACCCACAGCCAGCTCCTCACCGAGGTCTGGGGCCTCGAGCACGCCGATGCCACCCCGCTGCTCAGGACCCACATCGCGAACCTCCGTCGCAAGCTCCAGACCGACGACGGCCGTCGGCCCTTCATCCGCACCGATTCCGGCATCGGCTACCGGTTCCTGGCCTGAGAGCCCCGCGGCGGCGGGATCTTTTCACGATCATCACGCCGAAGGCCGCTTTCTTGATGTCTCCTTGATGGCGGCGTAAGTACCGTCGAGGTGATGGCGCGTCTCAGCGAGCACGGGCTGCGTCGCACCGTGGGTGTCCCCGGGCTGTTCGCGACGGCCTACGGGAACGTCGGCTCCTCGATCTACTACGCCCTCGGGCTCGTCGCCGCCCACGCCCTCGGGCTCACCCCGCTGGTGTTCCTGTTCGCCGGCGGCCTGTTCGCGCTGACGGCGAAAACCTACGCCGAGGGCGCCTCGATGTTCCCCGAGGCGGGCGGCTCCTCATCCTTCGCGCGCCACGCCTTCAACGACGTCGTCTCCTTCTTCGCCGGCTGGGCGCTGAGCCTCGACTACATCCTCACGATCGCGATCTCGGCGTTCTTTGTGCCCCACTACCTGAGCGCGTTCCCCGGGCTCGGCGCGCTCAAGCACAACCCCGACGACATCATCGGAGGGCTCATCGTCGTGGTGGTCCTCGCGGCGCTCAACATCCGCGGCCTCGGGGAGTCGGCGAAGCTCAACCTCGTCCTCGCGGTCCTCGACCTGAGCACCCAGATCCTGCTCGTGTTCGTCGGCGTCTTCCTCGTCCTGGACCCCTCGCTGCTGATCAACCAGGTCCACCTCGGCACCGTGCCGACCTGGAGAGAACTGATCTTCGCGCTGTCACTGGCGATGCTCGCCTACACCGGCATCGAGACCGTCGCGAACATGGCCGAGGAGTCCCGCGACCCGGGAGTCCAGGTTCCGAAGGCGGTCAACCTCGTCGTGCTGGCGGTGCTCGCCGTCTACGCGGGCATCTCCGTCGTCGCGCTCTCAGCCCTCCCCGTCGTCCACCACGGCATCGGCTACAGCCCGGAGCTCAAACAGAGCTTCAGCTCGCCCGGCTACGCGACCGCCCTCGGGCACTACTTCGAAAACGACCCCGTCCTCGGCGTGATCTCCCGCCTCGGCCTCCACGGCACCGTGCTCAAAATCGCCGAGTACTACGTCGGCATCCTCGCCGCGACGATCCTCTTCATCGCCACCAACGCGGGCATGATCGGGATCTCGCGGCTGTCGTGGTCGCTGTCCGAGCACCGCCAGCTGCCGCGGCTGTTCTCATCGCTGCACCCCCGCTTTCGCACACCCTGGTTCACGCTGATCTTCTTCTCCGCCCTCGCCGGCGTGCTGATCCTCTACGGGAACACCGAAGTGCTCGGCAACCTCTACTCGTTCGGGGCGATGCTCTCCTTCACCATCGCCCACGCCGCGGTCGTGGCCCTGCGCGTCAAAGACCCCGATCGCGAGCGCCCCTACCGGGCCCCCGGCGGGATCCGCATCCGCGGGTACCAGATCCCCCTGTCGGCGGTCATCGGCGGGCTCGGCACGGCCGCGGCGTGGGTGGCGGTGACGGTCCTCCACACCGAGGCCCGCCTGGTGGGCATCCCCTGGATGGTCCTGGGGATGTGCGGCTACTTCTACTACCGCCACAGCCAGGGGCTGAGCCCGTGGGCCTCCTACCGCCTCGCCCGCCCGGAGCGCCCGCCGGACTTCGAGGAGCTCGAGTACCGCACCGCGCTGGTGCCGATCTTCGGCGCCGATGTGAGCGCGGACGCGCTCCGCGCGGCGGCGAAGCTGATCGGCTCCGAAGGGGTGGTCTACGCGATCTTCGTCCTCCCCGTCCCCAGCCAGCTGTCGCTCGAGGCGGGGCTCGAGGCGGAGGAGGCGGAGGGTCGCTCGGTGCTCGAGAGCGCCCGCATCCAGGCTCGCCGCGGCGGGATCAAGATCCACACCGGGCTGATCCGCACGCGCAACCCCGGATCGGCGCTCGTCGAGGAAGCCGAACGGGTCGGCTCCGACGTGATCTACTGGTCGACGATCCACGCCCCCGCGGGCGAGCAGTTGATCGGGCCGACGGCTGCCTACCTGCTCGCCAAGCGGCCCTGCCGCGTGATCATCGAGACCGAAAACCAGAAGGCCGCCGCGCGCGAGCGCGCGGCGCTGAGCATCTGAGCCGGCGCCGGGGCGGGGGCCTCGCAGCGTGGGCGCGCGGCGCTGAGCATCTGAGCCTGCCCGCGGGGCGGCGGCCTCGCTCTAGGCGAGCATCGCTTGCAGCGCCTCCTCCAGGCGGGGGTGGAGGAACTCGTAGCCGAGCATCAGGGGCCGGGCCGGAACGACGCGGGCGCCGCTCGTGATCAGCTCGGCCATCTCGCCATAGAGGGCCCGCATGGCGAGCTTCGGCACCGGGATCACGGCCGGGCGGCCGAGCGCCCGTCCGAGGGCGCGGGAGAAGTTCGCGTTCGTCACCGGCTCGGGCGCGGTGGCGTTGATGGGGCCGCTCCACTGCTCGTCGTCGAGGGCGGCGAGCATCAGCGCGACGAGGTCGTCGAGGTGGACCCACGAGATGTACTGCTCGCCACCCGCCACCGGCCCCCCGACGCCGAGGCGGAACGGCGGGAGCATCTTCGCGAGCGCCCCCCCGGAGGCGTCGAGGACGACCCCCGTGCGGACGGTCACGAGGCGCATCCCCAGCCCCGTGGCCCGCTCCGCCTCGGCCTCCCAGGCTGCGCAGACCTGCGCCAGGAAGTCCCGTCCGGCGGGCGCCTCCTCGTCGATCGGCTCCTCGCCGCGGGCGCCGTAGTAGCCGATCGCCGAGGAGCTCACGAGCACGCGCGGGCGAGCCTGCACCGCGGCGAGCCCGTCGAGCAGGTTGCGCGTCCCGAGCACGCGGCTGTCGCGGATCGCCCGCCTGGCCTCGGCGCTCCAGCGCTGCGAGACGGGCTCGCCGGCGAGGTGGAAGATCGCCTCGCGACCGTCGAGCGCCGCGGCGGGGGCCGGCTCGGCGAGCAGATCCCACTCCACGGCGCTCACATCGCCGAGGCGCTCGCGCGCACGTGCGGCGCTGCGGCTGAGGACCGTTACCTCCTCGCCGCGCTCCTGCAGCGCTCGCACGAGCCGCGAGCCGACCAGACCGGTGGCGCCGCTGACGGTGACGCGGAGGCCGCTCACGCTCGCGGCTAGGTGGTTGATCGGTGCGTGGCCGTGGAAGCAACCATCTAAGCCGTCCCGTCGGCGAGCGGGGCGCCGACCGCGGGCGGGCCCGTGAGCGTGTCCCCGGAGGCGAAGCCGACCTCGTCGCCGGCGAGCGCCTCGCCGGCCGCGCGCGCCTGCTCGGCGACGGCGGCGGCGACGGCGGGGGCGACGTCGCGGTTGAAGACGGAGGGGATGATGTAGTCCTCGCGCAGCTCGCTCTCATCGACGATCGCCGCGATCGCGCGCGCCGCCGCCATCTTCATCTCCTCCGTGATCGCCGGCGCGCGCACGTCGAGGGCGCCGCGGAAGATGCCCGGGAAGCAGAGCACGTTGTTGATCTGGTTGGGGTAGTCCGAGCGCCCGGTCGCCATGATCCGCACATACGGCTCGGCCTCCTCGGGGCTGACCTCGGGGTTTGGGTTGGCCATCGCGAAGACCATCGCGTCGCGGTTCATCCGCCCGAGGGCCTCCGCGGGCAGCGCCCGCGCCCCCGAGACCCCGATCAGCAGGTCGGCGCCGTCGATCACGTCCGCCGGGGCGCCGGCGCGGCAGTCGGGGTTCGTCGACCTCCGCGAACCAGCGCTTGACCCCGTTCATCGAACCGTCGAGGTAGTCCTCGCGGCGGACGTGGAGGGCGCCGCGGGAGTCGGCCCCGATGATCTCCCGCACCCCCGCCGCGAGCAGGATCTTCGTCACCGCGATGCCGGCCGCGCCGAGGCCGATGACGAGCACCTTCAGCTCGCCGAGGTCGCGCCCGGTGAGCTTGACCGCGTTCAGCAGCGCCGCCATCACGACGACCGCGGTGCCGTGCTGGTCGTCGTGGAAGACGGGGATGTCGAGGTCGCGCTTGAGCTGCTCCTCGATCTCGAAGCAGCGGGGCGCGGAGATGTCCTCGAGGTTGATCCCCCCGAAGCCGGGCGCGATCAGCCTGACGGCGCGGACGATCTCATCCGCGTCGGTGGTGTCGAGGCAGATCGGGAAGGCGTCCACGCCGGCGAACTCCTTGAACAGGCAGCACTTCCCCTCCATCACCGGCATCGCCGCCCGCGGGCCGATGTCGCCGAGGCCGAGCACGGCGGTGCCGTCGGAGACGACGGCGACGGTGTTGCGCTTGATCGTGTACTGGAAGGCGCGGTCCGCCTCCTCGGCGATCGCCAGGCAGACGCGGGCGACCCCCGGCGTGTAGACCATCGAGAGGTCGTCGCGGGTCTTCAGCGGGTGGCGGTTGTGCTGCTCGATCTTGCCCCCGACGTGGAGCAGGAAGGTGCGGTCGGTCGTGTCCACGACCTCCGCCCCCGCGACGGCTGCGATCGCCGCGATGATCACGTCCCAGTGGTCGCGCCCGGAGGCGTCGACGACGATGTCGCGGAGGCTGTGATCGCTGTCGGCGCCGTCGGCCTTGACGAGGTCGACCGCGCCCACGATCCCGCCGGCGTCGCCGATCGCGGTCGTGACCTGTCCGAGGATGCCCTGGGAGTCCTCGAGCTTCACACGTATGGTCAGGCGGTACTGGGCGCTTGGCGTTGCGCTCACCGGAACAGTCCCCTCGGTCGCTGGCGGCAGCGGATTCTCAGGGGAGTCGCGGGTGTGGAACACCTGCTCCTGTCGGCCTGCCGGCCGCGGGCGCCGCCTCGTAGAGTGCTGGTGGGATGGCGGCCAACTCGACAGCGGACGCCGGCACGCGAGGGGGCGCGGCCGCGAAGCCTCCCCGCGGGGACGACCGCCGGCTGTTCCTGATCGACGGCCCGAGCCTCGTGTACCGCGCCTTCTTCGCGCTCCCGGAGTCGATCGCGACCTCGACGGGCGTGCCCACGAACGCGATCTTCGGCTTCGCCTCGATGCTCGTGAAGATCGTCACCGAGTACGGCGTCTGCCCGACGATCGTCGCCTGGGATGCCGGCACCTCGGGTCGCACCGATGTGTTCCCCGAGTACAAGGCCTCGCGGCGCTCGCGGCCCGACCTGCTCAAGCAGCAGTGGCCGGCGATGGAACCGCTCGTCGAGGCCTTCGGCTACCGCAACGTCCGCCTCGAGGGCTACGAGGCCGACGACGTGATCGCCTCGCTCGCCGAGCGGGCGCTCGCCGCCGAGCCCCCGGTGGCGACGATGATCGTGACGGGCGACCGCGACGCCTTCCAGCTGATCGACGGGGACGGTCTCGTGAAGGTGATGGCGACCGCGCGGGGGATCACCGACACGAAGATCTACGACCGCCAGGCGGTGATCGACCGCTACGGGATCCCCCCCGAGCTGATCCCCGACTTCTACGGCTTGAAGGGGGACACCTCCGACAACATCCCCGGCGTGCCGGGGATCGGGGACAAGACCGCGAGCGAGCTGTTGCAGAGCTTCGGGACGCTCGAGGCGGTGCTCGGGCACGTCGAGGATGTCAAAGGGGCCAAGCGCAAACAGAACCTCCTCGACCACGCCGAGGACGCCCGCGTGAGCAAGCGCCTGGCGACCGTCCAGCGCGACCTCCCCGTCGAGCTCGACGTCGCTCTGGAGGCCGAGCGTGAGCCCGACCGCTCGCGCGTGCGGGAGGTCTTCCGCGAGTACGAGCTCCGCGACCCCCTCCGCCGGCTCGAGGAGGCGCTCGGCGACGCGGAGGCGGCGGCGCCCGCCCCGGCGGCCGAGACGGTGATCGGGGCGCGCGTGCGCAGCGGGCCCAGCGGGGGGATCGCGCGCCTGGGGGGGGACGAGCTGATGGTGGTCGCCACGGCGGTGGAGCCGCCGGAGGGCGAGCTGTTCGCGGAGGGCGCCCCGTGGCGCTTCGCGGTCGCCGCCGGGGAGGAGGTGCTCGTCGGCGACTGCGAGGGACCCGAGGAGGTGGTGGCGGCATGCGGCGAGCGCGCCGTCGTGGCCCACGACGCGAAGGCGCTCGGGCTCGTGCCGTCCGGGCTGAGCCACGACACGCTCCTCGGCGCCTACCTGCTCGAGCCCGCCCGCCGCGGCTATCCGTTCGCCGAGCTGTGCGAAGAGCGGGGGCTGGCGAGCGACCTGCAGGACCCCCTCGCCGCAGATGCCGTGCTGCTCGGGGCGCTCGCGGCGTGGCAGCGCGAGCAGATCGCCGAGCGGGGGCTCGAGCCGCTGATGGAGGAGATCGAGCTGCCGCTGGTGAGCGTGCTGCGCCAGCTCGAGCTGCGGGGCGTGCGTCTGAACCTGTCGCGGCTGGCGGCGATCACCGAGCGCGTGCACGAGGAGATCACGACGCTCGAACGCGGAGATCTTCGCGCTCGCCGGCGAGGAGTTCCTGATCGCCTCGCCGCAGCAGCTGGGGGAGGTGCTGTTCGAGAAGCTCGGCCTGTCGCGCAAGCGGCGAGGCAAGACGGGCTACTCGACCGACGCACGCGTGCTGCAGGCGATCCGCAGCGAGCACGAGATCATCCCCCGGATCGAGCGCTGGCGGGAGCTCTCGACGCTGATCAAGACCTATCTCGACGTGCTCCCCGAGCTCGTCGACGAGCGCTCCCGCATCCACACCACGTTCCTGCAGGCGGTCGCCCAGACGGGCCGCCTGTCGAGCACCAACCCGAACATGCAGAACGTCCCCATCCGCACTCCCCTGGGACGGGAGATCCGAGGCTGCTTCGAGGCCGAGGAGGAGGCTGTGCTGATCTCCGCCGACTACTCCCAGATCGAGCTGCGGGTGCTCGCGCAGGCGGCGGGGGAGGACGTGCTGATGGAGATCTTCGCCCGCGGCGAGGATGTCCACACGGCGACCGCCTCGCGCGTGTTCGGCGTCACCGCGGAGGAGATCGACGCGGGGATGCGCTCGAAGGCGAAGATGATCAACTACGGGATCGTCTACGGGCTCTCCGACTACGGGCTCGCGGACCGCCTGAACATCCCCCGCGAGGAGGCCAAGGAGTTCATCGACGCCTACCTCGAGCGCTTCCCCCGCGTCGCCGAGTTCATGGCGGCGACGATCGAGCGGGCAAAGGAGGAGGGCTACGTCAAGACGCTGTGGGGGCGTCGCCGCCAGATCCCCGAGCTGCGCGCCCGCAACTACCAGACGCGCACGCTGGGGGAGCGACTGGCCGTGAACACCGTCATCCAGGGGACGGCCGCGGACATCATCAAGCTGGCGATGGTGCGCTGCGAGCGGGCGCTGGCGGACAGCGGGCTGCGCACGCGGCTGCTGCTCACGATCCACGACGAGCTCCTCTTCGAAGGCCCGCCGGAGGAGGCCGAGGGGGCACGCGCGCTGATCGAGGCGGAGATGTGCGGGGTGTGGGATCGCGAGCCGCCGCTCGACGTGGACATCGGCGTGGGGCGCAACTGGCTGGAGGCCAAGTAGTGGGCGGGGAGGCGGGGCGATGAGCCGCGGCCTGGCCGTGCTCCTCGGGATCGGCGCCGGATGTCTCGTGGGGATGCAGGCGCCGATCAACTCGCGCCTCGGGCGCTCCGTCGGGACGGTCCAGGCGGCGACGTTCTCGTTCCTCGTCGGGACCGTCGCGCTGGTGCTCGTGGCGTCGTTCGTGCAGGGCGGGCTGGGCGGCCTCGGCAACGTCGGCAAAGCGCCGCGCTGGGCGCTCGTCGGCGGGCTCCTCGGCGCCGTCTACGTGACCGTCGCGCTGGTCGCTGTGAGGACGCTCGGCGCGAGCAGCCTGACCGCCGTGGTGATCGCGGGCCAGCTCGGGATGTCGGTCGCGATCGACCGCTTCGGCCTGCTGGGCATCGCGCGCCAGCCGATCGGCGCGACGCGCGTGCTCGGGCTCGTCCTGCTCGCCGCCGGGGTACTGCTGGTGGTGCGCCGCTGAGGATCGCCGCTCACGCGAGCCCGGCGGCGAAGCCCTCCCGCCAGCTCGCGAACGCCGGCGCCCAGCCGAGGGCTTCGCGTGCCAGCGTGCCCGAGGCGCCCTGCGCGGAGGTCATCGTCGCGACGCCGAAGGCTCCCGCGAGCGGGCGCGCCAGCCACGCCGGCACGCGCCGGGGCGCGGGCGCGCCGACCGCACTCGCGAGCGCGGGCAGCCACTCGCGCACGGGCGCCGGCTCGGCGTCGACGATGTTGTAGACGCTCGCCCCCTCGCCGGCGGACAGCGCCGCGACGGTCGCGGCGGCGGCGTCGTCGACGTGGATGAAGGACCACACGCCGTTGCCGCCGCCGACGATCGGCATGCGTCGGCGGGCGAGGTCCCGGCCGATCGAGCCGGCGGGGGAGAAGGCGCTGCCGGGGCCGTAGAAGTAGCCGTAGCGGAGGCTCACCCCGCCCGCCTCCGAGACGCTGCGCTCGAGCTCGGCGATCGCGCGGGCCGAGCGGCGAAAGGCGGCGGGCGCGTCGAGGTAGAGCGGGTCCGGCTCGGTGTGGATCGTGCCGGGCGGGCCGGGGGCGTAGGCGAAGGCGATGCTCTGGGCGATCACCCGCCGCGCGCCCGCCGCGCGGGCGGCGTCGAGGAGGATGCGGGTGCCCTCCGTCCGCAGACGGTCGTTCATGGCGAAGTCCCGCTCCATCCGCCGCGGGTCGATCCGCGGGGGTATCGAGGTGAGCTGGTGGATCACGACCTCGGGCTCGGCGGCGGCCACCGCCTCCGCGACGGCGGGGGCGTTGAGGGCGTCGGCAACGACGGGTCGGGCGCCGTCGGCGGCGAGCCGCTCCGCCGAGCTCGGCGAACGGGTCATCGCCGTGACCTCGTGGCCGCCGTGGAGCAGCCGCGGGAGCAGCCGGCGACCGATCACCCCGGTGGCGCCGGCGAGGAAGATCCTCATGCCGGCGCCGGGGTCTCCGTCGCCTCGGGCACGACGCAGACCATCCCATCGGAGAAGCCCGCAGGGGTCATCGCGAACGCACTGTTGAAGCGGGCACGCATGTTCTCCAGCGCGATCACGTTCGTCAGCTCGACGAGCTCGCGCTCGTCGAAGTGCTCGCGCAGCCTCGCGAACAGGTCGTCGTCGACGGTCGCGGGGGTCCGCGACATCGCGGTGGCGTAGTCGATCACGAGCTTCTCCAGCGGGCTGAAGGCGTCGCTGTCGCGGTGGCGGGGGAGCTCCAGGAGCTGCTCGTCGGTGACGCCCGCCCTGCGCGCCAGCGCCGAGCCGATGTCCGCGCAGAACTCACAGCTGACGAGCGCCGCCGCCTTCAGCTCGGCGAGCGCCTTCAGCCGCTGATCGACGCGATGCTCACGACCGGTGGCGTCCTCGAGCATGCCGTAGCCGAACAGCAGTCGCGGGGCGTGTGCGTAGACGGCGATCGGGTCCAGGTCGCGGCCGAGGCGTCGTCGCGAGAGGCCGTATACGAGCCGGACGAAGGGGCCGGCGTCGCGTTGGGGAACACCATCGATGCGTGTCATCGGAGCTCACTTTCGGGGAGGGATTCGGATCGGGGGCGGGTGCTGGATGGGGCGCGGGCGATCGCCACCCGCAGCAGCCAGACGAGCAGCAGCGTGGCTGCGGCGAGCGAGGCGAAGTCGGCGTAGCCGACCCAGGCGGGGTGCGCCTTGGAGATGTCGAGCAGGTGGTTCAGGCTGTGGAGGGCGTACTGGACGGTCGTGATCGCGAGCACGGGTACCCGCCACGAGGGGCGGGAGACAGCGACCGCAGTCGCGAGGCCGAGGGCGGCGTAGAAGGTGGCCGTGTCGCGGATGTAGTGCTCGTTGAGCGCCCCGAAGGGCCCGACGGCGGTGTAGAAGGCGTGGGGGGCGATGGCCATGAAGAGCGCCAGGCCGATGTGGAGCGCGGCGAACGTGACGAGCCCGGCCTGGAGCGCCTGGGCGGCGGGGTCCTCGCGCTCGGCGGGCAGTGCTGGGCTCGATGTGGCGCTCATCAGGGCACCACGATATGCTCGCCGTGGTGCATCGTAAAGGACCATTCTGAGGACAGAAACGGGTACCAATTCTGGCCCGGAGCTGCTCGTTGAGCTGGAGCGGGGAGCGACGCTGCCGTTGCGGGCCCAGCTCGAGGACGGTCTGCGGGAGGCGGTGCGCGCCGGCCGCCTGGTGCCCGGGGCGCGGCTGCCGCCGTCGCGCACCCTCGCCGGCGATCTGGGGATCTCCCGGCGGCTCGTGGTGGACGCCTACGCCCAGCTGCTCGCCGAGGGCTACCTGGTGGCGCGAACGGGAGCGGGGACGTTCGTCGCCGGCGCCGCGGCGGCCGCGCCCGCGCCGGCGCTCGCGCGGCCGCCGCGGGCGCTGGCGTTCGACTTCTTCGCCGGTAACCCCGACCTCGCGAGCTTCCCGCGGCGGGCGTGGCTGCGGGCCCTGCGGGCGACGCTGCGGGAGGCGCCGGACGGCGCCTTCGGCTATCCCGACCCGCGCGGCGCGCAGGAGCTCCGCCGCGCGCTCGCCGGCCACCTGCGGCGGGTCCGCGGCGTGGTCGCCGACGCGGAGTCGATCGTCGTCGTGAGCGGCGCCGCGCAGGGGTTCGCGCTGCTCGCGCGTGCCCTCGGCGGCGGGCGGATCGCGGTCGAGGACCCGACGCTCCCGCGCCACCGGGAGATCCTCCGCGCGCACGGGAGCACGGTGGAGGCGCTGCCCGTCGACGAGCAGGGGGCGCGGGTGGGGGAGCTGCGGCGGCTGGGCCGGACGGGGAGGGTGGACGCCGTGCTGATCACCCCGGCGCACCAGTCCCCCACCGGCGTCGCGTTGTCAGCGGCGCGGCGGGCCGAGCTGCTGGCCTGGACGGCGGAGCGGGACGGGTTGATCGTCGAGGACGACTACGACGCCGAGTATCGCTACGACCGCGCGCCCCTCGGGGCGATGCAGGGTCTCGCGCCGGACAGGGTGCTGTACGTGGGGACGGTCAGCAAGACGCTCGCCCCGGCGCTTCGCCTCGGCTGGCTCGTGCTCCCCCGCGGCCTGCTGGAGGCGGTCGTCCACGAGAAGGCGCTCGCCGACGGGGGCTCTCCTACGATCGACCAGCTTGCGCTGGCGAGGCTGCTCGAGGATGGCGCCTATGACCGCCACCTGCGGCAGGCGCGGAGGCGTTATCGGGCCCGCCGGGACGCGCTCGTGGCGGCCGTCGCCGCCCACATCCCGGGCGCGCGCGTGACGGGGGTGGCGGCGGGGCTGCACGCGATCGTGCGGCTGCGCGAGCCGGTCGACGGGATGGAGCTGCTGCGGGCCGCCGCCCGGCGCTCGGTCGGCGTGTACCCCCTCGGCTACGCCTACGCCTCGCCGCGCGCGCGCGGCGACGGGGTGGTGCTCGGCTACGCCAACCTCGCCGAGCCGGCCATCGAGGAGGGCGTGCGCAGGCTCGGGGAGGCCTTGGCGGAGCTCGCCCCCGGGCCGCCCGAGGCGAACGACGGGGGGCGATCTCGAGGTAGCGCTCGAACGCCCAGTCGCACAGGCGGCGGTTCTCGAACGCGTGGACGACCGTCGTGAGCGCGCGCGAGGGCGTCATCTGGCCGACGGCGCGCTGGACGGCGAGCAGCCAGCGGAACTTGCGGGCGTGGGAGTCCGAGAAGGCGGCGTAGCGCGCGAGGGCGCGTTCGCGCGGGCGGCGGCCATCGAGCACGTCGCGGAGCTCGCGGCCGCAGGCGAGGCCGAAGTAGATCGCGGTGCGGATCCCCTCGGCGGTCAGCGGCAGGCAGTGCCCGGCGGAGTCGCCGGCGAAGAACACGCCGTCCTCGACGGCGGGGCGAAGGCGGTGGGGGATCCAGTTCCCCTGGAAGCCCTCCGCCGGGATGCCGAGGTCGCCGGCGAGCCTGACAGTCGGCTCCTTGACGTGGTGGGTGGGCCAGAAGGACCCCACGCCGACGCGGAGCTCGTCGCCGGCGGGGAAGCTCCAGCTGTAACCGGCGCGGACGTAGCCGGCGTCGATCCACAGCTCCATGTCGCTGCCCTCGCCGTGGGGATGGACCTCGAGGCCGCGCGAGAGGGGCGCGTTCGGGGGCTGGATGGGGGTCGCGGTGGAGAGCACGCGGCGCCAGCCGAGCGCGTCCACGACCAGCGGGGCGCGGAGCTCGCCGCGGTCGGTCAGCACCGCCTCGCCGTCGCGGCCGGTGACGGTCGCCGTCTCGAACTCGAGTTCGCCGTCGTCGGCGCGGTCCCACATCAGCGCGCACAGCTCGCGGTAGTCGAACGTCGAGAAGGACCAGGGCAGGCGCCAGCGGGAGCTGCGGTAGGGGGTGTGGACGACGAGCTCATCGAAGCTCTGGCGGTGGGATTCGTCGAGGCCGAGGGCCGACAGCCAGACCGTCGGTATCGCGCAGGCCGAGGTCTGGCGCTCGCCGATCTCGTAGCGGTCTACGATCAGCACGCGCGCTCCGGAGCCGGCGAGTTCGCGCGCCAGCGCGAGCCCCGCGAAGCTCGCGCCACAGACGAGCACGTCGCAATCGCGCTCCAAGCGGGTGCGCTCGGCCCCCCGCTTCGTCGCTCGCACAGGCATATGGCGGGTAATGATACGGCTGCGCTACGCTTCGCCGGGTGCAAACGGTGATCGAGAATCCTCAGGCCCGCGTCGTCGACGGGTCAAACGGGCTGTTGCTCGAAGTCGACGGCCAGGTGGTGCCGAACTACGATGCGACGTTCCGCCCGATCGAGGAGGGGGAGGTCGTAACCGGGCACGTCGTGCGGATCGACAAGGACGAGGTGCTCGTCGACATCGGCTACAAGTCCGAGGGGGTCATCCCCGCCAACGAGCTCTCCATCCGCAAGGCCGTCGACCCCGCCGAGGAGGTCCACCTGGGCGAGGAGGTCGACGCGATCGTCCTCACCAAGGAGGATCAGGACGGCCGTCTGATCATGTCGAAGAAGCGGGCGCGCTTCGAGCGGGCGTGGCGGCGGATCGAAACGGCCGCCGAGTCGGGCGAGCCCGTCGAGGGGACCGTCATCGAGGTGGTGAAGGGCGGGCTGATCATCGACCTCGGGGTGCGCGGCTTCCTGCCCGCCTCGCTCGTCGACATCCGCCGGGTGCCCAACCTCGACGAGTACATGGGGACGAAGATCGAGACGAAGGTGATCGAGCTCAACCGCTCGCGCAACAACGTCGTCCTGTCGCGGCGGGCGGTGCTCGAGGAGGAGCGCAAGGAGGTCCGCCAGCAGATCCTCGACCGGCTGCAGCCCGGCCTCGTCGTCGAAGGCCAGATCTCCAACATCGTGGACTTCGGCGCGTTCGTCGACCTCGACGGGATCGACGGCCTGATCCACATCTCCGAGCTTTCCTGGTCGCACGTCAACCACCCCAGCGAGATCCTCACGATCGGGGACACGGTGAAGGTCAAGGTGCTCGACATCGACCGCGACCGCCAGCGCATCTCGCTGGGCCTCAAGCAGACCCAGGAAGACCCATGGCAGCGGATCGTCGATACCTACAACGTCGGCGACGAGCTCGCGGGGAAGGTCACGAAGGTGGTCACCTTCGGCGCCTTCGTCGAGATCTTCGACGGCGTCGAGGGCCTCGTTCACATCTCCGAGCTCGCCCCCCACCACGTCGAGAGCCCGCGCGAGATCGTCCATCCCGGCGACGAGATCCGGGTGAAGATCCTCGAGATCGACTCCGAGCGTCGTCGCCTGTCGCTGTCCGCCAAGCGCGTCGAGGACCAGATCCTTCCCGTCTCGCGTCCAGGCGACGCGGCGGCGGCTGAGGGCGAGGCGGAGGCCGCGGAGCCCGTGGCTGAGGCCGCGGTGGCCGAGCCCGCGGCGGAGGCGCCCGAGGCTGAGGCCGCAGCGGCAGAGGCTGAGGCGCCCAAAGCTGAGGCGCCGACGCCCGAGGCACCCGAGGCTGACGCCGCAGTGGCTGAGCCCGCGGCCGAGGTAGAGGCGCCCGAGGCCGAGGCTCCAGTGGCCGAGCCCGCGGCGGCAGAGGCTGAGGCGCCGGCGGCAGAGGCTGAGGCCGCAGTGGCTGAGCCCGCGGCCGAGGTAGAGGCGCCCGAGGCCGAGGCTCCAGTGGCCGAGCCCGCGGCGGCAGAGGCTGAGGCGCCGGCGGCAGAGGCTGAGGCGCCGGCGGCAGAGGCTGAGGCGCCGGCGGCAGAGGCTGAGGCGCCGGCGGCAGAGGCTCAGGTGGGAGAGGCTCCGGGTGCGGAGGCGGCCGAAGCTAGCGCCGACGGCGCCGGGGCCGACGACGGCGGGCAGGCGCTCGCCGCCGAGCCGGCCTCGCAGGACTGACCAACGGCTGCGGCCGATGGGCGCTGAGGTTCCGTTCCTCGGCCTGACCGGGGGGCTGGGCTCGGGCAAGTCGACGGCGCTTGCCGCGCTCGCGCGGCTCGGGGCGGAGGTGATCTCCAGCGACGCGGTCGTGCACGAGCTCTACGCCGGTGGCGAGCTGCGCGAGGCGGTCGTTTCTCGCTTCGGCGTGGAGGTGGCGCCGAACGGACAGGTGGACCGGGGGGCGGTGGCCGAACGGGCCTTCGCCAGCGCCGAGGACCGCGCGTGGCTGGAGGGGGTGGTGTGGCCGCTGGTGGGAGCGCGCGTCGCCGGCTGGTTGGAGGGTGCCCGGTCCCGGACGCCCGCGCCGAGGGCGGCGGTGGCGGAGGTGCCGCTGCTGTTCGAGGCGGGCCTCCAGGACGCCTACGACGCGACGATCGCCGTCGTCGCGGCCGAGCCCGTTCGCCGGGCCCGTGCGGCGGGAAGGGGCCACGCGCTCGTCGACGAGCGCACGGCGCGGCAGCTCTCCCAGGAGGAGAAGGCCGCGCGGGCGACCTTCGTCGTACGGAACGACGGCAGCGAGGAGGATCTCGAGCGGGAGCTGTCGGCCGTGCTTGAGAAGCTTGGACGATGAGCGGGAGGGCACTCGCGACGATGGCCGCTGTGGCGGTGACGGGCCTGCTGGTTGGCTTCGTCGCGCTCGACCTCGATGAGGTGGCGCACAATTCGGCGCTGCCGCTGAGCGACGCGAGCATCATCCGCGAACAGGCCGCCGCGAAGCATCTGGACCCAGCGCTGATCGCCGCGGTGATCTACGCCGAGAGCAAATTCGAACCGCGGCCGTCGGCGGCGGGCGCCGAGGGGCTGATGCAGATCCTCCCGGAAACCGCGTACTACCTCGCGAGGCTCTCGGGCGGGGTGCGCTTCACGGCCGGAGACCTGGCGAGCCCGAGGGTGAACCTCGCCTACGGGAGCTACTACCTGCGCTACCTCCTCAACCACTTCGACGGCAACGAGATGCTCGCGCTCGCGGCCTACAACGGCGGCCTCACGAACGTCGAAGCGTGGGTCGCGCAGGCGAACGCCGCCGGCCACGCGCTGACCCCGGCGGCGATCCCGTTCCCCGAGACGCGGGAATACGTCCGCCGGGTGCTCGCCGCCCAGCAGGAATACCGCGCGACCTATGCGCGCGAACTAGGCCTCGAGTAGGGACCGGCGCGGGGCGGCGCTAGGCTCTAGGTCGTTCGATCGTTCAGGTGGTTGGCGAGGCGCAGGGATGCGAGTCGCGGACCGTGGGCTTGGGAGGCCGCATGGGGCCGAGGTCGATGGGTTGCGGGCCGGGGCAGGGGATGCCAAGGCCGCGCCGTCGCTCCGCGTGGGCCCTCCTGCCGACCGTGCTGATCCCCGTCCTGACGCTTGTGGCGGGCCTCGGGCAGCCCACTACCGCTGAGGCGTTCTCGCTGGTCGAAGACCCCTTCCACCAGCAGGGCGAAAAGCTGACGGTGGCGGGGCTGAGCGAACTCGCGGGCGTCGGCGACAGCGTCGCGCTGTCGGCTGACGGAAGCACCGCGATCGTGGGGGCCAACGAGTACAACGGTTTCGCCGGAGCCGCGTGGGTCTACACGCGGAGCGGAATCCGTCTGGAGCCAGCAGGCGGAGCTCGTGGGCAAAGAAGCGAGCGGGCTCGCCGAGCAGGGGTTCAGCGTGGCGCTGTCCGCGGACGGGAGCACCGCGCTGATCGGCGCGCCGGAGGACGCGGGCGAAGGCGAAGCGTATTACGGCGCGGCGTTCGTCTTCACGCGGGAAGGGACGACGTGGCACGAACAGCAGAAGCTGGTCGCGAAGACGGGAGGAGCGACGACGAAAGGGGCACAGGGGGAGAGCGTGTCGCTGTCGGCCGGCGGGAACATCGCGCTCGTGGGCGCCTACGACAACGAATATCCGACCGGCGTCGGGGCGGCGTTCGTGTTCACCCGATCGGGCTCGAAATGGACCCAGGAGGGTGGGGCGCTCGTCGGCAAACACGGCGCCGGCGTGGTCCAGGAGGGCACGAGCGTGGCGCTCGCGGGGGACGGTGCGACGGCGCTGATCGGCGGTCCGCGCGAGGAAGGGCCCGGATCGACGAAGGAAGAGGGCGCCGCATGGGTGTTCACGGAATCGGGGGGGACGTGGAGCGAACAGGCGGAGCTCCCTCCCGGGACCGGCGCGGGCGGGGAAACGGGCGCCGGCCAGAGCGTCGCCCTCTCGGGCGATGGGAACACGGCGCTCGTCGGCGGCCCCGGCTTCGACGAAGACCTCGGTGCGGCGTGGGTCTACGTCCGCTCCGGGTCGAGCTGGAGCCAGCAGGGCGAGCTGCAGGGGGAAGACGCCTCGACCAAACCGCAGCAGGGCCACAGCGTGTCGCTGTCTGAAAGCGGCGACGCGGCGCTGGTGGGGGGCTACCACGACGACGACTCGGTCGGCGCCGCATGGGCCTACGAACGGGGCGGGTCGACGTGGGGGGAACAGGAGAAACTGATGGGCACCGGATCGAGCCTCGCGTTCCCGACGCAGGGCACGGGGGTGGCGCTGTCGGCCGACGGCTCGACGGCGCTCGTCGGCGGCGGAGGAGACGACGGGGGGGTGGGCGCGGCGTGGGTGTTCACGCGGACGGCGCCCTCCAGCGGCGGTTCCCCGGAAACGAACCCGCCGAGTGGCGGAAACACCTCGACGGGGACCAACAACTCGACGAACAACGCCTCCAGCTCGACGAGCGGGATCGCGACGACCGCGAAGGGGATCGAAGAATTGGAGCTTGGCTGCAGCCACAGCGAACTCGTCCTCAACGACGCCTACATCCGCGACGGGCGGGTCGCCCTGGAGGGGAGCGCGGCGAAGGCCCTCGTGGGCAGGAAGGTGAAGATCCTGTTCAACGAACGCAGGCAGGTGGCGACCGCGACGGTGCGCGCCGACGGGCAGTTCGCGACCACCGCTCCGCTGCCCCCGGCGCGCATCCGCGAAGCGCTCAGCACGCGCTACAGCGCCGAGATCGGGAAGGTCCGCTCGCTCCACCTGAAGCTCACGCGGCGCCTGCTGCTGGAACCGCCGCAGGCGAGGGGGAAGACGGTCACGCTCAGCGGCCGGATCGCGCTGCCGCTGACGAAGCCGATCGCCCCCGTGGTCGTCGAACAGCAGCTGGAATGCGGGAGGACGACGATCGCCAGGCGCTTCACCCCGCCGGCGAGCGGGCGCTTTCACATCACAGTCACCGTCCCCGCCGCCGCCAGGGCGGGGATCTACCAGCTGAAAAGCAAGGTCGCGGCCAACAGCCACGCCACCCGTCACGGCTTCACCACCTACAGCCTCCCCCTCCCCGTCGCGCTGGGCTGAGGGCGGCGGGAGGGCGCGGGGCCGCGGCTGGGGGTCCCGCGGCCTTGGGTCCCGCGGCCTTGGGTCCCGCGGCCTTGGGCGCCCCGCCCCGCCCCGCCGCGCCCCGCCGCGCCGGAGAGAGGTCCCGCGTCGCAGGCGGGCGCCGCGCCGGGAGTGGGTCCCGCGGCCTCAGGCGAGCGCCGCGTCGCGGCCTCGCAACAGCGGGAAGGAGCGGTCGGCTCGAGAGGGCAGCACGTAGTTGGCGCGCCTGAGGACGGCGATGAACTGGTTGATGCCGTTGTTGGCGGTTTCGGTGATGGCGGGGTTCTGGAGATGGGCGCCGGAGGCGTTCATGGCGTTGCGGGTCAGGACGAAGTCGTCGATGGAGCGCTGGACCGAGACGAAGTGCAGCCCGGCGTGACCTCCGTCGACGGTGTTGAAGTCGCGTCGGATGATCAACGGCCGGCCGTGCTTGCGCGACAGGGCCGACGTCTGGGAGTGGCCGACCACGCCGTAGCGTTTGATCGCTTCTTCGATCAGGTTCGGCTCGCTCTCGGCGTCGGTGGTGAAGGCCGCCACCTGTTCGGGGGTGGTCTCGGGGGAGTACATGCGGGCGACGCGTTCCTCGTAGGAGAGGTTCTGATACCAGCCGTCGAGCCGCAGGCGCATGTAGCTGACCTGCATCGTCGTGCCTTCGGCGAATGGGCCGTCGGCGATCGTCACGTAGTCCTCGGTCGCCTGGTTCTTCCTCAGGCCGGACTTGAACCCCATGAACAGCGGCGACTGGGGCGGCACGGGGCTGCCCGCGGGGATGCCGTTGACGTCCTGGTGGGCGGCCGCGAGCCCTTCGCCGACGAACCCGGTTCGGGTCTCGCGCCAGCGGAGCGCGTCGGTGATCTTCAGCGAGCCCTTCGCACCCTCGAGGTGCTCGCCGTGGAGGAGCGCGGCCTCGACGGCCGCGAGCCGGCGTTCGTCGTCGCAGGCGAGGTGCAGGCAGAGGTGGTAGTCGTCGATCGCTGGGGACTCGAAGCTCGACAGCCCGGTCGCCGGGGGAATCGGCGAGCGCGTGTGGAGAACGCGCTGGAAGTAGCTGGGCCCCCAACCGGCGGTGAAGAGCAGCCCCTCGGGACCCCAGCGGTAGAGGCGCTCGAGCGTTCGCAGCGCGGCCTCCAGCACGCGCGCGTGCGCCGCTGTCGGCCGCCCCCGCACGTCGAAGAACAGCAGGCGGTCGAACCGTGGCGAGATCGCGTCGCCGCGGTCGTCGATGCGCAAGGTCGACGTCCAGGCGTGCTGGCGGGCCGGCAGGCCGGCCGGCTGGGTGCCGAGCACAGCCCGCGCAACCGCTGCGCGGTCTCGTGGATCGACGGCGGCGCCGGCTCGCTCCGGGACCGCCGCGATGCCCGCGCCCACGGCGAGCACGGAAGCCCCGATCAGGAACTCCCGTCGGTTCAGCGCCCCGCCATCCGTGCAGTCCTCAGGATTCATGCCCCAACCAGCCCGCCAAGCTAGCAACGGCGGGGGACGCGATCAAGGGGGAACGGCCCGCGCGAAACGCCCCGGGTACCGGCGCGCCCCGCTCGCTGGAGGCGGAGAAGGCGACCGCTGTCGTCGCGGGGGTCCTTATCATGGAGATCGATGCCGACCGACCCGTTTTCGTCCCGAGGACGTTCGTGAAGCGCCTTGCGGCAGCGCTGGCGCTCGCCGCCGCCGTCTCGGGCGCCGCCCTCGCCCCTGCGGCGGGCGTCGCCGAGGGCCGCCGGGCCGCGGCGCCCACCGTCAGGCTCGCGGGAACGGGGCTCGGGAGGATCCTCGTGGACAGGTCCGGGCAGACGCTCTTCCTGTTCAGCCGCGATCGGGGCGGGCGGGACCGGTGCATCCCGGTGCCCGGATGCATCGAAACCTGGCCGGCGCTGACCACGACGCACAAGCCCGTCGCTGGTCGCGGCGTACGAGCCTCCCTGCTCGGCACGATCAAGCTCCACGGCCGGGTCAAACAGGTGACCTACGCCGGCCACCCGCTGTACACCTACGCCCTCAACCTTCCCGGACGGTCGACCTTCAACATCGGCTCCGTGGAGTACGGGGGCGCCTGGGAAGCCGTGAATCGAGCGGGAGAAGCCGTCGACTAGGTCGTCTGGCGCGCTCGCTACGCTAGTCGGTCCCGGCGATGCCAGATTTCAAGCTCGACTCAGTCTTCACCCCGACGGCCGACCAGCCGAGTGCGATCGCCGGCCTGGCGGAGGGCGTGTGCGCGGGTGAGCGCTCGCAGACGCTCCTGGGGGCGACGGGGACGGGGAAGACGATGACGATGGCGGGGGTGATCGAGGCCGTGCAGCGGCCCACGCTCGTGATCGCCCACAACAAGACGCTCGCGGCGCAGCTGTGCAACGAGTTCCGCACCTTCTTCCCGGACAACGCGGTCGAGTACTTCGTCTCCTACTACGACTACTACCAGCCTGAGGCCTACGTCCCCAGCCGCGACCTCTACATCGAGAAGGACTCCGCGATCAACCAGGAGGTGGACCGCCTGCGCCACGCCGCAACCGCGGCCGTGTTCGCCCGGCGAGACGTGATCGTGGTGGCCTCCGTGTCGTGCATCTACGGGCTCGGCTCGCCGCAGACGTACGAGATGAACATGCAGATCCTCAAGCGCGGTGAGGAGATCGACCGCGACCGGCTGCTGCACAAGCTCGTCGCGATCCAGTACACGCGCAACGACTCGGTGCTCTCGCGGGGCACCTTCCGCGTGCGCGGGGAGACGCTCGAGGTGTTCCCGGCATACGCGGAGACGGCCTTCCGGGCGACGATGTTCGGCGATGAAGTCGAACGGCTGCAGCACTTCGATCCGCTCACGGGCGAGCTGCTCGCGGACGACCTCGAGCATGTCGCGATCTGGCCGGCGACGCACTACACGGTCAAGGAGGGGACCGTCGAGGCGGCCGTCGAGGAGATCGGGCGCGAGCTGAACGAGCGCTGCGAGCAGCTGGAGGAGGAGGGCAAGCAGCTCGAGTCCCACCGCTTGCGCCAGCGCACCCAGTACGACATGGAGATGCTGCGCGAGGTGGGGTTCTGCTCGGGGATCGAGAACTACTCGCGGATCCTCGACGGGCGCGCGCCGGGGGACCGGCCCTACTGCCTGATCGACTACTTCCCCGAGGACTTCATCTGCTTCATCGACGAGTCCCACCAGACGGTTCCGCAGATCGGGGGCATGTTCGAGGGGGATCGCTCGCGCAAGCAGACGCTCATCGACTACGGCTTCCGCCTCCCGAGCGCGCTCGACAACCGCCCCCAGACCTTCCAGGAGTTCCTCTCGATCACGCCGCAGGTGGTGTTCGTCTCGGCGACCCCCGGAGAGTACGAGCGCGCCCAGTCGGGGCGCGTCGTCGAGCAGATCGTGCGGCCCACGGGCATCGTCGATCCGGTGGTTGACGTGCGCGAGACGCGCAACCAGATCGACGACCTGATGAACGAGGTGCGGGCGCGCGTCGACCGCGATGAGCGGGTGCTCGTGACGACGCTGACGAAGAAGATGAGCGAGGACCTCTCCCAGTACCTGCTGGAGATGGGCTTCAAGACCCGCTACCTGCATTCCGAGGTGGACACGCTCGAACGGATCCAGATCATCCGGGACCTGCGGCTGGGGGAGTACGACGTGCTCGTCGGGGTGAACCTCCTGCGCGAGGGGCTCGACCTCCCCGAGGTCTCGCTGGTGGCGATCCTCGATGCCGACAAGGAGGGCTTCCTCCGCGGGGAGACCTCGCTGATCCAGACGATCGGGCGGGCCGCCCGGAACGTCGACGGAACCGTGCTGATGTACGCCGACAAGGAGACGCGGGCGATGCGGGCCGCGATCTCCGAGACCGACCGGCGGCGGGCGATCCAGGTGGCCTACAACGAGGAGCACGGGATCACCGCGGCGACGATCGTCAAGGGGATCTCCGACATCGCCGAGTTCCTCCAGGCCGAGTCGAAGGTCCCCCGTGGGCGCAGGCGCCGGTCGCGGGGCCGGGCCGCCGGGAAGGAGATGCCGCGAAACGAGCTCGAGCGGATGGTGGTGGAGCTGGAGGAGGAGATGCTCGCGGCGGCCGACGAGCTCCGCTTCGAGTACGCGGCTCAGCTGCGGGACGAGCTGCGCGAGCTTCGTCGAGACCTCCAGGAGATCCACGCCGCGGAGGGGCCGGCCGCACCCGTCCCGACAGCGGATGCGCAGAGCGGCGACATGGCCTAGGATGCCCGCGGTGGATCTCGATCGTCAGGCAATCGAACGGCGTGACTTTCCCATCGGTCGCCGCGGATACGACCCAGCGGCCGTCGATGCCCACCTGCGGACGCTGGCGGCGGAGGTCGACGAACTGCAGCGCACGGCAGCGGGCGGCGGCGGAGTGGCCTCGAGCGCCGGGAGCCACGTCCAGAGCATCCTCGAGGCGGCGGAGACCGCTGCCGCGGAGATCGAGCGCCAGGCGATCGAGAGCGCCCGCCAGGTCCGCGATGCCGCCGACCGCGACGCCGACCGGACGCGTTCGGAGGCGATCGAGAAGGCCAGGGCCCACGTCGCCGCCGTCTCCCAGGTGACGGCGCAGCTGCTGGAGCGAGTGGGGGGTATGGACGGCGAGGTGCGAGGCCTGGCCGAGAGCCTCCGCGCGGGCGCCGGGCGCCTCGCCGGCGACCTGTCGGCGGTCGAGGCGAACATGGGCGAGCTCTACGATGCAGCATCCGGGCGCTCCTACGTCGCCACCGAACCCGAAGCGCAATCGGCGCCGGCAGTGTTCGAGGCCGAGCTCGCGGGAGCGATGTCCGCTCCCGCCCCGGCGCCGCCCGAACCGGAGCTCCCGCCCGCGCCCGAAGACGCTCCAATGGCCTCCAGCGACGACCTCGACGGAGCGCGCCTGATCGCGCTGAACATGGCGCTCAACGGCGAGTCGCGCGCCGACACCGAGCGCTACCTGGCGGAGAACTTCCAACTCCCCGACCGCATGAAGCTGATCGACGAGGTTTACGCGGCGATCGACGGCTGAGGGGGGCTCCGCTCCTCTCTCCTCGGCCGCGGCCGCTACGCGGGGCGCGGCCCACGCGAGAGGAGCTCCGCGCCTGAGGAGGGACGGGGGAAGGCTTCTCCGGGCGGCGGGACCGGCGTTGCGCATTGCTGCGGCCGACGCAGGTGGGGCTCCGCGCTTTGGGGGGGCGGTGGGTCCCACGTTGCGCGGAGACGGGGCCGACGCACGAACGGCGCGGCGGGCGAAGGTCGGTCTCCGGGCGGCGGGCTGGCCGCGCCGCGCCGCGCTCGGACTGATCGCCGGCGCCGCGGGCCGCGATCGTGGAATCAAGTTTGGCGGAACCCCCGGGGAGCGCAGCCTAAACGCGGAGCTCCTCTCGCGTAGGCCGCGCCTCCGCGCAGCGGCCGCGGCCTACGCGAGAGGAGCGGAGCGGTACGAACGTCTGTTCGCAGTCATAGAATGGTTCGCCGATGGCCACAGCCGATCAGATCGTCGTCACGGGTGCCCGTGAGCACAACCTGAAAGACATCACGCTGTCGCTCCCCAGGGAGGCGCTCGTGGTGATCACGGGGCTGTCCGGATCGGGGAAGTCGAGCCTCGCCTTCGACACGATCTACGCCGAGGGGCAGCGCCGTTACGTGGAGTCGCTGTCGGCCTACGCGAGGCAGTTCCTCGGTCAGATGGACAAGCCCGACGTGGACTCGATCGAGGGCCTCTCGCCGGCGATCTCGATCGACCAGAAGACCACCTCGCGGAACCCCCGCTCGACGGTGGGGACGGTGACCGAGATCTACGACTACCTGCGGCTGCTGTGGGCGCGGGTGGGCAAGCCCCATTGCCCGATCTGCGGGCGGCCGATCGTGGGGCAGTCGGCGGAGCAGATCATCGACCAGGTGATGGAGCTGGGGGAGGGGGCGCGCTTCATGGTGCTCGCTCCCGTCGTGAGGGGTCGCAAGGGGGAGTACGGGAAGCTGCTCGACCAGCTCCGCGCGGACGGCTTCGCGAGGGTGAAGATCGACGAGCGGGTGCGCATGCTCGAGGAGTCGATCGTGCTCGACAAGCGCTACAAGCACGACATCTCCGTCGTCGTCGACCGGCTGGTGATGCGCCACGACGTGCGCAAGCGCCTCGCCGACTCGATCGAGACGGCGGTCGGGCTCGCGGAGGGCCTCGTGGAGGTCGAGATCGTCGGCGCGGGGCGCGCCGAGGAGACCGCCGAGCACGCCACGGGGGCCAAGGGGGCGAGGGCGGCCAGCGCCCAGATCGTTCCCGGCGAGCTCCCCGACCCGGGCAGCGTGTTCACGTTCTCCGAGCGCTTCGCATGCCCCGAGCACGGCCCCTCGCTCGTCGAGCTGGAGCCGCGGATCTTCTCCTTCAACTCCCCCCACGGCGCCTGCGACCGCTGCACGGGCCTCGGCTCGCAGATGGAGATCGACCCCGAGCTCGTCGTCCCGGACCCGTCCCTGTCGATCTCCGAGGGAGCGCTCGCGCCGTGGGCGAGCAGCACCTCGAACTACTACGAGCAGATCACGGAGGCGCTCGCCGCGCAGTACCACGTGGACGTGGAGGCGCCCTGGGACGACCTCCCGGAGTCGCAGCGGGACATCTTCCTCTATGGCACCGGAGGCGAGCCCGTGCAGGTCACCTACCGCAACCGCTACGGCCGCCAGCGCGCCTACGCGACGCGCTTCGAGGGCATCATCCGCAACCTCGAGCGCCGCTACCGGGAGACCGACTCGGAGTGGTCGCGGGAGAAGATCGAGGAGTTCATGTCGCTGCGCCCCTGCCCGGTCTGCGGCGGGGCGCGCCTGCGGGCGGAGTCGCGCGCGGTGCTCGTCGGGGGTACTCGCATCGAGGACTTCTGCGCGCTCTCGGCGAGGCGGGCGCTCGAGTGGCTGGAGACGGTCGAGCTCTCGGAGACCGACCGTCACGTCGCCCGGCTGATCCTCCGGGAGATCTCCGAGCGGCTCCACTTCCTCGAGAACGTCGGCATCGGCTACCTCTCGATGGACCGCGCTGCCACCACCCTCTCCGGCGGCGAGGCCCAACGGATCCGCCTGGCGACACAGATCGGCTCGTCGCTCGTGGGTGTGCTCTACATCCTCGACGAGCCCTCCATCGGGCTCCACCAGCGGGACAACTCGAAGCTGATCGCGACGCTCGAGCGGCTCCGCGATCTCGGCAACACGGTCATCGTCGTCGAGCACGACGAGCAGACGATGCGCGCCGCCGACCGCCTCGTCGACCTCGGGCCCGGCGCGGGCGAACACGGTGGGCGGATCGTGGCCGAGGGGACGGCCGCCGAGGTGGAAGCCGTCGCCGACTCGCTCACCGGGCAGTTCCTCTCCGGCGCGAGGACGATCGAGCCGCCGAAGCGGCGGCGCACGCCGAGCGGCTACGTCGAGATCCTCGGCGCCAGCCAGCACAACCTCCGCGACATCGACGTCCACATTCCCCTCGGCGTCCTGACCTGCGTCACTGGGGTCTCCGGCTCGGGGAAGTCGACGCTCGTCAACGACGTGCTCTACAAGGCCGTTGCCAACCGCCTCCACCGCGCCCGTCGTCGCCCCGGAGCCCACCGCGCAATCCATGGGCTCGAGCAGCTCGACAAGATCATCGCCGTCGACCAGTCCCCCATCGGCCGCACCCCGCGCTCGAACCCGGCGACCTACACCGGCCTGTTCGACGTCATCAGGGACCTCTTCTCCAAGACCCAGGAGGCCCGCGCGCGGGGCTACAAGCCGGGGCGCTTCAGCTTCAACGTCAAGGGGGGACGCTGCGAGGTCTGCCGCGGCGACGGCCAGATCAAGATCGAGATGCACTTCCTCCCCGACGTCTACGTCCCCTGCGAGCAGTGCCACGGCAAGCGCTACAACCGCGAGACGCTGGAGGTGCGCTTCAAGGGGAAGAGCATCGCCGACGTGCTCGACATGCCGGTCGAGCAGGCCCTCGGCTTCTTCGAGCACATCCCCAAGATCCGTCGCCGGCTGGAGACGCTCGACGCCGTCGGCCTGGGCTACATCAGGCTCGGCCAGCCCGCGACGACGCTCTCCGGCGGGGAGGCCCAGCGGATCAAGCTCGCCTCAGAGCTGTCGAAGATCGCCACCGGGACGACGCTCTACATCCTCGACGAGCCCACCACCGGTCTCCATTTCGCTGACGTGCAGCGCCTGCTCGAGGTGCTCCAGCGGCTCGTCGACGCCGGCAACAGCGTCGTCGTGATCGAGCACAACCTCGACGTCATCAAGTGCGCCGACCGGATCATCGACATGGGACCCGAGGGTGGGGAGGAGGGGGGGATGGCGCTCGCGGTGGGAACCCCCGAGGAGGTCGCCGCCGAGCCCGCCTCCCACACCGGGAGGTTCCTCGCTGAGCTCCTGACGCCGACGGTTAAGCGCACGGGCTCGCAGAGCGGCGGGCGCAAGCGCCGTCCCCGCGTGGCCGCCTGAGCGATGCCTGCGGCCGGGCGCAGGGCGCGGCTATGGGCGCAGAAGTGGAGGTGGTACGAGCGCAACTCCCTACCTTGGAATCGCGCCCTCATCCACCGCGAGCTGATGCGCCGTGAGGCCTTCGCCCGCTGGCCGATCCACGGCAACGTGCTCGAGGCGCTACGCGAGGGGCGGCTCGAGGTGGGGGCAGGTGCGCTGATGGAGCCGGGCGTGTGGATCACCGCGCCCGGTGAGGCGCGCGTTCGGATCGGAGCGGGTACGTTCCTCAACCAGGGCGTGATGGTCGCCGCGCAGGAGCTCGTCGAGATCGGGGAGCACTGCATGCTCGCCAACGGCTGCTTCGTCTCCGACGCCTCCCACCGGTATCTCGATCGCGACCTCCCCATCACCTGGCAGGGCTTCGAGAGCCGCGGTCCGACGCGCATCGGGGACAACTGCTGGCTCGGCGCCCACGTCGTCGTCACGAGCGGGGTGAGCATCGGCGAACGCTCCGTCATCGGCGCCAACAGCGTCGTCACCCGCGACATCGAGCCCTTCTCGATCGCCGCCGGCTCACCCGCGCGGGTGATCCGGGCGATCGAGTACCCCTCCTGAGGCCTCGGCCGCGGGCAAGCGGATAGCGTGCGGGCGATGGAGCTCGACCAAGCGATGCGCTGTGCGCCCACGACGCGGCGCTTCACCGTCGAGGCCGTCCCCCGTGAGGCGCTCCTCCGAGCGCTGGAGCTCGCCCGCTTCGCCCCCAGCGGCGGCAACCGCCAGGGCTGGAGGGTGGTCGTCGTCGAGGACCCGGAGACCCGCGCTTTACTCCGCGACCTCTACCTGCCCGGCTGGGAGGCCTACATCGAGCACACGGGTGCCGCGCAGATGCTCGCCGATCCCGAGTCCTTCGACCCCGCCCGCGTGCGCGCGGTGAAGCTCGCCGACGACTACGCCCGCGCGCTGGCGGAGGTCCCCGTTCACCTCGTGGTGGGTGTCCGCCTCGAGGACCTCGCCGTGACCGACGTGGCGCTCCCCCGCCAGAGCATCGTCGGCGGCGCCTCGATCTACCCGTTCGTGCAGAACCTCCTCCTCGCCCTCCGCGGCGAGGGTCTCGGCGCCGCTATGACGACGCTGCTCGTCCCCGCCGAGGCCGAGGTCAGGCGGCTCCTCGCGATCCCGGAGGACGTCGCCCTCGCCGCCCACGTCGCCGTCGGCCAGCGCGCCGACGCGTGGCCGGCGCGGCTCGCGCGGCGAGAGGTTGAGGAGTTCGCCTTCGCGGAGCGCTACGGCGAGCCGTTCAGCTGAGTCGTTCGCGCAGCTCCGCCAGCTCCGCCGGGTCGATCTTGTATGCGTGCTCCGGCCCGGGGTAGCGGCGTGTGCGAACGTCCTCGGCGTAGGCGCCCACGCCGGCATTCATCTCCTGCTGGAGGTTCGCGTAGCGCTTGACGAAGCGCGGGCCGAGCCCGTCTCGGATGCCGAGGAGGTCGTGGAAGACGAGCACCTGCCCATCCGTTTCCGGGCCCGCTCCGATCCCGATCACCGGGACCTCGATCAGCCCCATCAGCTCGGTCGTGACGGCGCTCGGGATCGCCTCGAACACGATCGCGAAGCAGCCTGCCTCCTGCAGCGCGAGCGCCTCGGCGGCGATGCGCGCCGCAGCCGTCGCGGTTCGTCCCTGCGCCTTCCACCCACCGAGCGCCGTTGAGGTCTGGGGGGTGAGGCCGACGTGGCCCATCACGGGGATCCCGGCGCCGATGATCGCGCGGGCGCGCCGCACGGAGGCCTCGCCGCCGCCCTCGAGCTTGACCGCCTCGCAGCCCGCCTCCTTCACCATCCTCATCGCCGTCGTGATCGCCTGCTCGTCGGAGATCTCGTAGGAGCCGAACGGCAGGTCCCCGATCATCAGCGGGGTGCTCAGCCCGCGGCGGACGGCACGGGCGAGGACGAGCATGTCGTCGAGCTCGACGGGCGTCGTCGCGGTGTAGCCGAGGACGGTCGTCGCGGCAGAGTCGCCGACGAGCACGAGGTCGACCCCGGCGGCCTCCGCCGCACGGGCGCTCGGATAGTCGTACGCGGTGACCATCACGATCGGGTCGCCGAGGCGCTTCTGCTCGATCAGCCGCGGCAACGTCATCGGCAGCCGGCCGGGATCGGTGGGGGTCTGGAGTGCTGGGTGGCTGGACATTGCTCGTTCCTCTCTGGGCTCGGTTGACGCCCTCAGCGCAGAAGGGTCGCCACCTGCTCGTCGATGGTGATGATGCGGTTCGTCTCCGCCTCGACGTGGACGACGCGAGGCTCGTAGCGTTCGAGGTCCGCCTCCTCATAGGAGGCGTAGGAGATGACGATGATCGTGTCCCCGCGGTGCACGAGGCGGGCGGCGGCTCCGTTGACGCAGATCTCGCCCGACCCCCTCGCTCCCGGGATCGTGTAGGTCTCAAAGCGCGCGCCGTTGTCGACGTCGACGACGTGCACCTGCTCGTGCTCGAGGATGTCAGCCGCCTCGAGCAGCTCCGGGTCGATCGTTATCGAGCCGACGTAGTGGAGGTCGCTGTCACTCACCGTCGCGCGGTGGATCTTCGACTTGAGCATCACGCGCTGCATGTTGCGATCGCCTCCTCCTGCTTGGGAGATGGATTGGGCTCGAGGACGGTGTTGTCGATCAGGCGGACCCCTCCGACGCGGGCCGCCACGGCAATCAGCGCGGGCCCGTCGAGCGTCGGGAGCGCCTCGAACGTGTTCGGGTCGACGACGACGAGGTAGTCGGCCTGCAGACCCACCCGGGCGAGCTCCCGCTCGCCGGCCGCCACGAGCGCCTCCGACGAGCGCTCGCCGGCCGCCGCCAGCGCCGCGGCCGTGGTCAGCGCCGCGTGGAGCGCGCTCGCGCGGGAACGGTCCTCGGCGGACAGGAGGGCGTTGCGGCTGGACATCGCCAGGCCGTCGGCCTCGCGGACGGTCGCCAGCGCGCGTACGCGGACGGGGAGGTTCAGGTCGCCCACCATCCGGCGGATCACCGCGACCTGCTGGGCGTCCTTCTGGCCGAAGTAAGCCACGTCGGGGAGCACCATCGCGAACAGCTTCGCCACGACGGTGCAGACCCCGCGGAAGTGCGCGCTCCCCCGCGAGGCGCCCTCGAGCCGGTCACTCACTCCGACGACCTCGACGCTCGTGGCGAACCCCGCCGGGTAGACCTCCTCGACGGCGGGTGCGAACAGGATCGCCGCGCCCGCCTCCTCGGCCAGGCGGGCGTCTTCGGCCTCCCGGCGGGGGTAGCGCTCGAGGTCGGACCGCTCGTTGAACTGGGCGGGGTTGACGAACAGCGAGACGACGACGACGTCGCACTCCTCCGTGGCGCCGCGGAGGAGCGACAGGTGGCCCTCGTGCAGCGCCCCCATCGTCGGCACGAGCCCGATCCTCAGGCCTCGGCGGCGAAACGGCGCGAGCTCCGCGCGAAGCGCCTCGACTGTGCGCACGACCCTCATGTGCGCTGAGAGGTGGGGTGGGGGAGTCTCATCGTTCGGTCCAGTTCCCTTGGGATACCGGCGCGACGGGCGTGCTGGTCGGTGTCTGCTGTGGGTTCGTCCCGGCGTTCCCGGTGACGGCCTGCCGGGGATGATACCCCCCGCGCAGGCGAAGTAAAGGGGGCATGCGCTTCCGCCGGTGGCCGAGACCCTTCGCCCAGGACCCCCCCCGGGGGAGGGAAAGGAAGAGGGCCCCGGGCGGTGCTGCCCCGGGGCCCCCTGCATCCCTGTCGGATCAGCCTGAGCCGATCGACTGTCTGCTCTGAACGGCTAGCCCGCGAACCTTTCAGGCCGAGGCGATTCGATGTTGAACGTCGTCGTTTCGGTCGTGAAGGGAGCTTCGGTGAGGTCCGCTTCGATCAACGAGACGCCTTCGTCGCAGGAGTCGTCGCCAATCGCGAGCGCGAAGCCGTTGCCGTTGTCGTCAAGCCGGATCTCCGTTTCGCTCGAGTACTCACCGGGCTCTACGCCCTCGCCGTTGCTGGGGGAGGCCCAGAGGAGCCCGCCGTCCTGGCAGCGGTCGTTGAGCTGTTCTGAGGCGAGCCTCACGTAGCTCTCCGAGCCACCCGCGAACTCCGCCTCCACGAGGGTCACCACGGCGCTGGAGTCCGAGTCCTCGACCTGCGAGGACGGGAGCGCGTAGACGCCCTGAGTCGTGTTGACGGGAGGGAGCACCGTGAAGGACGTCGTGAACGTTTCGTAAGGTGCTTCGTTCTCGTCCAGGGTGATCAGGCTTTCCCCGGCGAAGCAGTCAGGCCCGGCGATCAGGCCCACGTTCGCGTTGCCGTCCGCATCGAGACGCAGGCTCACACTCTGCCCGGAGCTCTCCGTGGCCTCGTTCTGGTAGTCGTTCGGCACGTACCAGGTGATGTCGTTGCAGCGGCTGTTCAGCTGTGAGGCGGTGATCGTGACTTCCTGTCCTGTCCCGTAGGTGTACGGGTTGCAGGAGACTTCGATCACGTCGCCCACCGAGGCGGCATAGTCGAACTCGCCCTGCGCTACGAATGACGGGAGCGAGACCACGGTGCAGCTCCCGGATGTCGGGTCGCCCTGAGGGGCGCCGTGGGCCGAGGCGGTTCCCGCGAGCAGCAGCATGCTGCTGGCGAGGACCATCAGGCCCGCTCCTAGACTACGCCTGTCCATGAGTTTCCTCCAGTGGAATATTGCCTTGTGCCCACTGCTCCGGCGAAATGCGGAAGCAGCTACTCCCGAGGATCCCTCCGCCCTTCTTCTCCGAGCGACCCCCCGCGGGCTTGTACGGGATGGATACCACAGGCACGCCGAAGCAGGAAATGGAAAAGTTCGCAATTTGCGGCCTTTGGTGGGCGCTTTTTGCGGTATTTGCGAGTGTTTCTCCTGCTCTGCGCGTTTATGAATCGCCCAGCTGGGTAGTGGTCCCAGCCGCACCCGAGGCGCTCTTGGCCGTGGCAAGCGGCGATCGGGGTGCGCGGGGTGCGAATGGGACGTGCGGAGGGTGAACGAGCGAGGGCCCCGAGCGGTGCTGCCCGGGGCCCTCGGTCCTTCTTGTGCGATCAGCTGGTGCTGATCGACTGTCTGCTCTGAACTGCTAGCCCGCGAACCTTTCCGGCCGAGGCGATTCGACGTTGAACGTCGTCGTTTCGGTCGTGAAGGGAGCTTCGGTGAGGTCCGCTTCGATCAACGAGACGCCTTCGTCGCAGGAATCGCTGCCGATCACGAGGGCGAAGCCGTTGCCGTTGTCGTCGAGACGGATTTCGGTTTCACTCGAGGACTCGAGGGCGACGATGTTGTCGCCCGTGACGGAGCCCGGGATCCAGAAGGTTCCCCCGCTATGGCAGCGGTCGTTGAGCTGTTCTGAGGCAAGCCTCACGTAGCTCTCCGAGCCACCCGCGAACTCCGCCTCCACGAGCGTCACGACGGCGCTCGAGTTGGAGTCCTCGACCTGCGAGGACGGGAGCGCGTAGACGCCCTGGGTCGTGTTGACCGGAGGCAGCACCGAGAACGACGTCGTGAACGTTTCATACGGCGCTTCGTTCTCGTCCAGGGAGATGAGGCTTTCCCCGTCGAAGCACCCGGGCCCGGCGATCAGGCCCACGTTCGCGTTGCCATCGGCATCGAGACGCAGGTGGACGCTCGCGCCGTACTGGGTTTCGATCTCGTCCTCACTGTTGTTCGGCACGTACCATTTGATCTCGCCGCAGCGGCTGTTCAGCTGCGCCGCGGTGATCGTGACTTCCTGTCCTGTCCCGTAGGTGTACGGGTTGCAGGAGACTTCGATCACGTCGCCCACGGAGGCGGCATAGTCGAACTCGCCCTGCGCTACGAATGACGGGAGCGAGACCACCGTGCAGCTCCCGGATGTCGGGTCGCCCTGTGGGGCCCCGTGGGCCGAGGCGGTTCCCGCGAGCAGCAACATGCTGCTGGCGAGGACCATCAGGCCCGCTCCCAGACTACGCCTGTCCATGAGTTTTCCTCCAGTGGAATATTGCCTTGTGCCCACTGCTCCGGCGAAATGCGGAAGCAGCTACTCCCGAGGATCCCTCCGCCCTTCTTCTCCGAGCGACCCCCCGCGGGCTTGTACGGGATGGATACCACAGACCCGCTCCGATTGGAAATCGAAAAAGTCGCAATTTGCGCGCATTTGGGAGCCGTTTTTGCGGTATTTGCGAGGGTTTCATGTGCTTTGCCCGTTTATGAATCGTCCAGCTGGGTAGCCCCCCCGGCCGCGCCCGCCTGAGGTGTCCCGCCGGTGGCCCTCGCCCAGCCGTCGAGCCCGAAGCGGATCGCCCTCCATTTCGGCGAGCATCCAGCCAATGGACCGTGGCGAGGGCCGTGACGAGCGAGGGCCCCGGGCGGTGCTGCCCCGGGGCCCTCTGCCTGCTTGTGCGATCAGCTGGGCTGATCGACTGTCTGCTTTGTACTGCTAGCCGGCGAACCTTTCCGGCCGAGGCGATTCGACGTTGAACGTCGTCGTTTCGGTCGTGAAGGGAGCTTCGGTGAGGTCCGCTTCGATCAACGAGATGCCTTCGTCGCACGAATCGCTGCCGATCGCGAGCGCGAAGCCGTTGCCGTTGTTGTCGAGCCGGATCTCCGTTTCACTCGACGGGTCCCAGGTCTCGGTGTCAGCAGTCCACACCTCGCCTGTGTCACTGCCGTCGACCCAGTACAGGCCGCCGCCCTGGCAGCGGTCGTTGAGCTGTTCTGAGGCGAGCCTCACGTAGCTCTCCGAGCCGCCTTTGAACTCCGCCTCCACGAGCGTCACAACGGCGCTCGAGTTGGAGTCCTCAACCTGCGAGGACGGGAGCGCGTAGACACCCTGAGTCGTGTTGACCGGAGGGAGCACCGTGAACGACGTCGTGAACGTTTCATAAGGCGCTTCGTTCTCGTCCAGGGTGATGAGGCTTTCCCCGGCGAAGCAGTCAGGCCCAGCAATCAGGCCAACGTTCGCGTTGCCATCGGCATCGAGACGCAGGTGGACGCTCGCGCCCCACTGGGTTCCGATCCCATCGGATTCGTCGTTCGGTACGTACCATTTGATGTTGCTGCAGCGGCTGTTGAGCTGCGATGCGGTGATCGTCACTTCCTGCCCTGTCCCGTAGGTGTACGGGTCGCAGGAGACTTCGATCACGTCGCCGACCGAGGCGGCATAGTCGAACTCGCCCTGCGCTACGAATGAAGGCAGCGAGACGACCGTGCAGCTGCCCGACGTCGGGGTGCCCTGAGGGGCGCCGTGGGCCGAGGCGGTTCCCGCGAGCAGCAACATGCTGCTGGCGAGGACCATCAGGCCCGCTCCTAGACTACGTCTGTCCATGACTTTTCCTCCAGTGGAGTGTTGCCTTGTACCCACTGCTCCAGCGAATCGGAAGCAGCTACTCCGGAGGACCCCTCCGCCCTTCTTCTCCGAGCGACCCCCCGCGGGCTTGTAGAGGATGGATACCACAGGCGGACGACGATTGGAAATCGAAAACCCCGCAAATTGCGAGTTTTTGGGGGTGGTTCTTCGTCCGTTTGCAGGGGTTTTTCGCATTTTGCGTGTTTATGGAGCGCGCAGGCGGGTAAGTGGGCGCGCTGCATCTGGATTCAGCCGATGGGCGCCGAATCGGCGGGCCCCGGTGGGCTGGATCAAATCCCTTCAGCCGGCCGGCGGTGCGGGGGCGCAAAGGCGAGGGCCCCGGGCGGTGCTGCCCCGGGGCCCTCTGCCTGCTTGTGCGATCAGCTGGGCTGATCGACTGTCTGCTTTGTACTGCTAGCCGGCGAACCTTTCAGGCCGAGGCGATTCGACGTTGAACGTCGTCGTTTCGGTCGTGAAGGGAGCTTCGGTGAGGTCCGCTTCGATCAACGAGACGCCTTCGTCGCACGAATCGCTGCCGATCGCGAGCGCGAAGCCGTTGCCGTTGTTGTCGAGCCGGATCTCCGTTTCACTGGAGGGCTCGTCGATCGCGGGCACCTCCTCGCCTGTGTCACTGCCGTCGACCCAGTACAGGCCGCCGCCCTGGCAGCGGTCGTTGAGCTGTTCTGAGGCGAGCCTCACGTAGCTCTCCGAGCCGCCTTTGAACTCCGCCTCCACGAGCGTCACAACGGCGCTCGAGTTGGAGTCCTCGACCTGCGAGGACGGGAGCGCGTAGACACCCTGAGTCGTGTTGACCGGAGGGAGCACCGTGAACGACGTCGTGAACGTTTCATAAGGCGCTTCGTTCTCGTCCAGGGTGATGAGGCTTTCCCCGGCGAAGCAGTCAGGCCCAGCAATCAGGCCAACGTTCGCGTTGCCATCGGCATCGAGACGCAGGTGGACGCTCGCGCCCCACTGGGTTCCGATCCCATCGGATTCGTCGTTCGGTACGTACCATTTGATGTTGCTGCAGCGGCTGTTGAGCTGCGATGCGGTGATCGTCACTTCCTGCCCTGTCCCGTAGGTGTACGGGTCGCAGGAGACTTCGATCACGTCGCCGACCGAGGCGGCATAGTCGAACTCGCCCTGCGCTACGAATGAAGGCAGCGAGACGACCGTGCAGCTGCCCGACGTCGGGGTGCCCTGAGGGGCGCCGTGGGCCGAGGCGGTTCCCGCGAGCAGCAACATGCTGCTGGCGAGGACCATCAGGCCCGCTCCTAGACTACGTCTGTCCATGACTTTTCCTCCAGTGGAGTGTTGCCTTGTACCCACTGCTCCAGCGAATCGGAAGCAGCTACTCCGGAGGACCCCTCCGCCCTTCTTCTCCGAGCGACCCCCCGCGGGCTTGTAGAGGATGGATACCACAGGCGGACGACGATTGGAAATCAAAAAACCCGCAAATTGCGGATTTCTGGGGGTAGCCCTCAGCCCATTTGCAGGGGTTTCTTGCATTTAGCGTGTTTATCGCCGCGCAGGCCGGGTAAGGGGCGCCGCCGAGCGAGCATAGGAGGCGAAGGGTTCGTGCGGGGATACAGAAGAGGGCCCCGGGCGGTGCTGCCCCGGGGCCCTCGTCGCGGATCAGCTGGGCTGATCCTCTATCTGCTGCAAGCGCCTAGGAGGAGAACCTTTCCGGCCTCGGCGCTTCGATGTTGAACGTCGTCGTTTCGGTCGTGAAGGGAGCTTCGGTGAGGTCCGCTTCGATCAACGAGACGCCTTCGTCACACGAATCGCTGCCGATCGCGAGCGCGAAGCCGTTGCCGTCGTTGTCGAGCCGGATCTCCGTTTCACTGGAGTACTCGAACTTCTCGATCGTGGGCGCGACGCCGTCTTCGGTTTCCGAGCCCGGGAGCCAGATGCTCCCGCCGCCCCGGCAGCGGTCGTAGAGCTGTTCTGAGGCGAGCCTCACGTACCGCTCCGAGCCGCCTTTGAACTCAGCCTCCACAAGCGTCACCACGGCGCTCGAGTTGGAGTCCTCAACCTGAGAGGACGGGAGCGCGTAGACGCCCTGGGTCGTGGTCGTCGGAGGCAGCACCGTGAACGACGTCGTGAACGTTTCGTAAGGCGCTTCGTTCTCGTCCAGGGTGATGAGGCTTTCCCCGGCGAAGCAGTCAGGCCCAGCAATCAGGCCAACGTTCGCGTTGCCGTCCGCGTCGAGGTGCAGGCGGGCGCTCGCCCCCCACTGCGGTTCGACTTCGTCGTCGCTGTTGTTTGGCACGTACCATTTGATGTTGTGGCAGCGGCTGTTCAGCTGCGATGCGGTGATCGTGACTTCCTGTCCTGTCCCGTAGGTGTACGGGTTGCAGGACACTTCGATCACGTCGCCGACCGAGGCGGCATAGCCGAACTCGCCCTGCGCTACGAATGATGGGAGCGAGACCACCGTGCAGCTACCCGACGTGGTCGCCTGCGCGGCCCCGTGCGCCGAAGCGGTCCCGGCAAGCAGCAACATGCTGCTGGCAAGGACCATCAGGCCCGCTCCAAGACTACGTCTGTCCATGACTTCCTCCAGTGGAGTGTTGGTACCCCACTGCCTCGGCGAACGCCGACGCAGCACTCCGGAGGATCCCCTCCGCCCTTCTTCTCCGAGCGACCCCCCGCGGGCTTGTAGAGGATGGATACCACAGGCGCGCGCGATATGGAAATCGAAAAACCCTCGACTTGCAGGCTCGCGGGGCCATTCTCAGGAAACTTGCACGGATTCTCCCACCGGTTTATCGCCCCGCAGCCAGGGTACTCGGCCCCGCGGCGCGAGCCGGGCTGGCGGTCCCTCGTCGGTCAGGCCGCTCACCAGGCGTCGATGTTGGGCCTGCGGGGGCCGCTCCCGCGCCACCACTCGCCGCTGCCCTCCTCGAACAGGGTGGCGATCCAACGGCGGGAGTGCGCGGGATCAATCACATCGTCGATCTCGCCGTAGGCGGCCATGTTCAGCCCCCGGCCGCGCTCGTAGGCGGCGGCGACCATCCGCTCGAACGCCGCCTCGCGCTCGGCGGGCTCGTCGATCGCGTCGAGCTCCCTGCGCATGCCGAGCCGGACGGCACCCTCGAGGCCCATCCCACCGAACTCGGAGGTCGGCCAGGCGACGGTGAATTGGGGCGCCTTGAACCCCCCGCCGGCCATCGCCTGCGCGCCGAGGCCGTAGCCCTTGCGCAGCACGATCGTCCCGGTGGGAACCGAGAGGTTCGCTCCGGTGAGGAACATCCGCGCGAAGTGGCGCACGGTCGCGGTTCGCTCGGCGTCGGGTCCGACCATGAAGCCGGGGGTGTCGCAGAGGAAGACGATCGGCAGCGCGAACGCGTCACAGAGCTGCATGAAGCGGGCCGCCTTGTCCGCCCCGTCGGCGTCGATAGCCCCGCCGAGGTGGGTGGGGTCGTTGGCGATCACCCCCAGCGGCTGGCCCTCCAGGCGCGCCAGCGCCGTCACCATCCCGGCGGCGAACCCCCTGCGGAGCTCGAGCAGCGAGCCTTCGTCGAACAGCGCCTCGAGCACCGGGCGGACCTGGTAGACGCGCTTGCGCTCCTCGGGGATGAGCCGCCGCAGGCGGTCCTGGTCGGCAGCCGTTCCGCCCTCCTCGGCGCCCCTGAAGTAGGACAGGTAGCGCTTGGCCGCGGCGACCGCCGCGGCGTCGTCGGCGACGCGGAGATCGACGACCCCGTTGGCGGCCTGGACCTCGATCGGGCCGACCTCGGCGGGATCGAAGGAGCCGAGGCCGCCCCCCTCGATCATCGCCGGTCCGCCCATCCCGATGCTGGAGTCCTCCGTGGCGATCACGACGTCGCAGCAGCCGAGCAGAGCGGCGTTCCCAGCGAAGCAGTAGCCCGAGGCTATGCCCACCAGCGGGACGAGTCCGCTGAGACCGGCGAAAAGAGCGAACGCGCGGCAGTCGAGCCCGGCCACGATCGGCATGTCGACGTCGCCGGGACGCCCCCCGCCGCCCTCGGCGAACAGCACCACCGGCAGGCGGCGCCGCTCGGCGATCTCGAACAGGCGGTCCTTCTTGAGGTGGTTGCGCATCCCCTGTGTGCCGGCGAGGACGGTGTAGTCGTAGGACATCCCGATGCAGCGCCGCCCTTCGATCTCCCCGATCCCGCCCACGAGACCGTCCGCCGGGGTGCGCGCGATGAGCTCCTCGCGCGAGCGTCGCTGCTCCTGCGCGGCGAAGATCAGCGGCCCGTACTCGACGAAGGTCCCCTCGTCGAGCAGGTCCGAGAGGTTCTCCCGCGCGGTCCGCCGCCCCGCCTCGTGGCGTCGCGTGACGGCCTCACCGCGGGCCGCGTCGAGGCCGACGGCGTGGCGCTCCTCGACGGCGGCGAGGTCGGCCCGCACGCCACCGTCGTCGGCCGCCGGCCCGGGCGCCGGCGCCTTCACGGCCTCGGCGGAGAGCGCGAGCGTGAGCAGCAGCTGGCCCTCAGCGACGGTGTCCCCGACGGCGACCGCGACGGCGCGGACGACCCCATCGGCCTCGGCGAGGATCTCGTGCTCCATCTTCATCGCCTCGAGAACCGCGAGCGGGGCCCCGCCGCGGACGGCGTCCTCGGGCCCGTACGGGAGCGCGACCACGACGGCTGCGAACCCGGCGGTCACCGCGAGCTCTGTTGAGGAGGCCATCGGGGGATGATCGCGCATCCTCGCCGGGGTCTCCGGGAGGGCATACGACGGCGCAGGCAACCATCTAGCATCCCCCCCATGGCCGGAGCGTCGGTGAGCGGCGGGGCCGCCGAGCGGCGGGAGGCTCTGAAGGAGCTCTACCTCGCGGTGCGCGAGTGCACCCGCTGCGTCCCCGCTGGCGGAGAGCCGCAAGACGGTGGTCTTCGGCGCCGGCGACGCCGACGCCGAGCTGATGTTCGTGGGCGAGGCGCCGGGCGCCAACGAGGACGAGCGGGGGCTCCCGTTCGTGGGGCGCGCCGGGAAGCTCCTCGATCAGCTCCTTGCGGAGATCGGCCTCGCGCGGGAGAACGTGTTCGTGTGCAACGTCCTGAAGTGCCGCCCGCCCGGCAACCGCGATCCGCTTCCCGTCGAGATCGAGAACTGCCGCGGCTACCTCCTCCGACAGGTGGAGCTGATCGAGCCGTCCGTGATCTGCAGCCTCGGGAACTTCTCGACGAAGCTCCTCCGCGGCGACCCGACCGGCATCACGCGGCTGCACGGCCAGCCGGAGGTGATTGCGATCGGGGAGCGCTCGGTGCGCCTCTACCCGATCTACCATCCCGCCGCCGCCCTCTACACGCCGCGGATGCTGGAGACGCTGCGGGAGGACTTCAGCCGGCTGCCCGAGCTGCTCGCCCTCGGCCCGCCCGAGCAGGCGGCGCCGCGGAGGCGCCGCCGGAGGTCCCCCGTGGAGGCACCCGCGCTCGCGCCGGGGACCCAGCCGGAGGTCTCTCCGGAGCCCGAGCCGAGCCCGCGGCGGAGGCCGAGCAGATGGGCTTGTTCTAGTCGTGTCCAGTCCGCGTCCAGTGGGAAATTCCCTGCAAAAGAAGGGATTTCGCGCCGAGGGGGAGAAATCCGGTCCAGGTCCTAAAGTCAGCTGCATGAGCGGCCGATGAAGAACCTGTCTCCATCCCTCCAGGAGTAAACGACCGGCCCGCGCCCCATTCTCCCGCGGGCCGGTCTCTTTTAACCCGGCGAGGCCTCTCCGAGCAGGCTCTAGAGTTGCCCGGTGGCCCTCCGCAGCGTCGAGACCTCCGGCCCCGGCGAGACCGAATCGCTCGGTGGTGAGCTGGCCGCGCTGCTGCGCGAGGGCGACCTCGTGCTGGTGCGCGGGGAGCTCGGGAGCGGGAAGACGACGCTCGTGCGGGGCGCCGCGCGGGCCCTCGGGGTGAGCGACCCGGTGACGAGCCCCACGTTCAGCATCGGCCACCGCCACAACGGCGAGGCGGTCACCGTCTCCCACCTCGACCTCTATCGCCTCGAGGGACTCAAGGGGGAGGAGCCCGAGCTGCTCTCGGACTACCTCGGACCCGGGCGGATCGCCTTCGTGGAGTGGCCCGAGGAGGGCGAGAGGGAGCTCTCGGGGGCGAGGCTGCTGGTGACGCTCGCCCATCGGGGGGGCGATCGCAGGCGGATCGACGTGGAGGAGGTCGAGGGGGTGGAGGGCGAGTGATCGTGCTCGGGATGGACACCGCCACGCAGCGCAACCGCCGTCGCGCTCCGCCTCGCCGATGGCTCCAGCCGCGAACGCCGCGACGATCCCTCCGCCGGCGAGCATCCCGGCCACGCCACCCGGCTGCTCGAGCTCGCGGAGGGGCTGCTGGAGGAGGCGGGGCTGGGCCTATCCGAGGTGGACCGCCTCGCGGTCGGGGTGGGCCCGGGGGCGTTCACGGGGCTGCGCGTCGGCGTGGCCACCGCCCGTGGCCTCTCCCAGTCGCTGTCCCTGCCGCTGGTGGCGGTCTCGAGCCTGCGGGCGCTCGCGCTCGGGGCGGAGGACGGGGGGGAGGCCTGGGACGCGACGCTCTTGCGCTGATCGACGCGCGCCGCGGGGAGGTGTTCGCTGGGGCCTACGAGGCGGGAGGGACGCTGGGCGAGCTCGCCGAGCCGCTTGCGCTCGCGCCGGGGCGCCTCGGCGAGCTGATCGGACGGGTGGGCGGGGGGCCGGCGCTGGCTGGGCTGCGGCGACGGGGCCGTGCGCCATCGCGGGGATGTGCTCGCCGCCGGGATCGCCCTTCCGCCCGACTCCAGCCCGCTTGCACCACGTCGCCGCCGCCTCGATCTGCGAGCTCGGCGCGCAGGCAACCGCGGGCGGGGACCTGAGCGGGGTGCTGCCGGACTACCGCCGCCGGCCCGATGCCGAGCTCACATTGGAACGGGCGGGGGCGGGGGGATGATGGCCGAGCGGACCGTCACGGAGGAGCCGCGCGAGGAGGATCCGGCGGTGGAGATCCGCCGACTGAGCTATCCCGATCTCCCCCAGGTGATCGCGATCGAGCGGCGGGTCTTCCCGACGGCGTGGTCGCTGGCGATGTTCGTCCTGGAGATGTCCAAGCAGACGGGCATCTGCCTGGCGGCCGTCAGCGAAGAACGGCTCGTGGGCTATCTGATCTGCTCTCGCTATGACACCGTCTGGCATGTGATGAACGTCGCGGTGGACCTTCCCCACCAGCGCCGGGGCCTCGCGTCGGCGCTCCTCGCCGAGCTCTACGCCCGCGTCGATGACGAGCGGGCGCGCTTCACGCTCGAGGTCCGCCGCTCCAACTCCGTGGCGATCCACCTGTACGAACGCGAGGGCTTCCGCGCTGCGGGGACGCGGCGGCGCTACTACCAGGACAACGGGGAGGACGCGCTCGTGATGTGGCGCACGCCGGCGACGCTCGAAGGCTCACTCGCCGACGTGCCCAACCCCGAAGGGATATGAGGCCGTCGGCCGCGAGGCGGGGGCGCGAGCGCCGATGAGCATCCTCGCGATCGAGACCAGCTGCGATGACACGTGCGCGGCGGTCGTGGGGGGACGGGTCGATCCGCTCCAACGTGATCTCCTCCCAGCAGGCCCACGAGCGCTTCGGGGGGGTCGTTCCCGAGATCGCCTCCCGGCACCACCTGGAGCTCGTCAACGCTGTCGTGGAGCGGGCCCTGGAGGAGGCGGGGACGAGCCTCGAGGAGGTCGAGCTGGTGGCCGCGACGCAGGGGCCGGGTCTGATCGGGGCGCTGCTCGTCGGGCTCTCCACCGGGAAGGCCATCGCCGCGGCGAGGGAGCTGCCGTTCGCGGCCGTGGACCACCTCCAGGGACACGTCGCGGCGAACTTCCTCCGGGGGCCCGTGGGGGAGCCGTTCGAGCCCCCGTTCATCTGTCTGATCGCGAGCGGGGGCCACACGCTGCTGGCGCTGGTGACCGCGCACGAGGGCTACGAGGTGCTCGGACGGACGCTCGATGACGCGGCCGGGGAGGCCTTCGACAAGGGCGCGCGGATGCTCGGCCTCGGCTTCCCCGGGGGCCCGGCCCTGGAGCGGCTCGCGCGCGAGGGCGACCCGACGGCGTTCGCCTTCCCGGGCTCGCCGGGGGAGGCCGGGCGGCGCGGGCGGGGTCGCCGACAGGGGCGTTCGCGGCTGGGCTCGACTTCTCCTTCGCGGGGTGCAAGACCGCACTCCTCTACAAGCTCCGGGAGCTCGGCCCGGAGGCCGCCGAGGAGCGACGTGCCGACCTCGCCGCCTCCTACCAGGGAGCGATCGTGGAGAGCCTCGTGAGGAGGGCGGAGCGGGCGCTGGAGCGGAGCGGCTGCGCGCGACTGGCGGTCGGCGGAGGGGTGGCGGCCAACGGCGAGCTGCGGCGGCGGCTGGAGGAGCTGGACGGGAGCGTCCACGTTCCCGACCGCCTCCTCTGCACGGACAACGCCGCGATGATCGCCAGCGCGGCGCGATTCGGAGCGCGAATGCCCTATCCGGACTACCTCCCCCTCGACGCCTACGCCACGGGGGAGCGGGCGCTGTGAGCGAGGTGACGGTCTACTCCCCCCCGGCTGTCACCTCTGTGCGGAGGCGATGGAGCAGCTCGAGCGTCTGCGGGGGGAGCTCTCCTTCACGCTCCGCGAGATCAACATCGACGGCGATCAGACGCTCCAGCGGGCCTATTTCGAGAGAATCCCCGTCGTGGTGCTCGACGGGGAGGAGATCTGCGAGTACTTCCTGGCGGAGTCGCTCCTACGCGAGCGTCTAGAGTCACGGCGATGAGCTCCGGAGAACGGACGGCGGGCCTCGAGGTCGCGGGCGGCGCGGGTTCCTCGCCGAGCGAGCGGCTCTCCCTCGGCGTGGCGGCGCGTCTGTCGCGCTACCTGCAGGTGCTCACGCAGGCGAAGAAGATGGGCAAGGAGACGATCAGCTCGCAGGAGCTCTCCGACTACACCCACGTCAACTCCACCCAGATCCGCCGTGACCTGTCCGGCTTCGGGAAGTTCGGGAAGCGGGGCGTGGGCTACAACGTCGAGGCGCTCGTCTCCCAGATCCGGAAGATCCTGCGGACGGCCGGCCAGCACAACATCGCGCTGATCGGCGCGGGCCACCTCGGCAAGGCGATCGCCAGCTCGGAAATCTTCGCCGACCATGGCTTCCGCGTGGTGGCGATCTTCGACGTCGACCCCTCCAAGGTGAGCAGTCGAGTCGGCGTGCAGACCGTCCGCCACATCGAGGAGCTCCGCCAGGTGGTGGAGGAGGAGGACATCGTCGTGGGTGTGCTCGCCGTCCCCAACAACGCCGCCCAGGGGCTCGCGGACGAGCTCGTCGAGAGCGGGGTGAAGATCATCTTCAACTACAGCGAGTCGCTCCTCGACGTCCCCCCGGAGGTGACCGTCCACACCTCCAGCCCTGCAGTCGATCTCCTCTACGCGCTGTACTTCTACCTAACGTGAGCGGGGCCGGGCGCGGCCGGCGGGCCGCCGTCCCACCCGCATCGACAGAGATCAACCCTTTGCGATGAACAGCTCCGATCTAGACCGAGCGGTTGAGAGATTCGAGGAGTCCGACGATTTCACCGTGGGCGTCGAGGAGGAGTTCTCGATCCTCGACCGCGAGAGCCTCGACCTCGTCCCCCGCTTCGAAGAGCTCCGCGACGCCGCCCTCGGCGAGCCGCTCCTGGCCGATGCCGTCACCGGCGAGCTGATCTCCTCGGAGATCGAGATCATCAGCGGGGCCGGTCGGGACATCCACGACGCGCTCACCCACCAGCGCGAGCGGGCCGCCGCCCTGTTCACGCTCGCGCGCGAGCACGGGGTCGCGCTCGGGGCGACGGGGACGCATCCCTGGGCCGACTATCGCTGTCAGGCGATCATCGACACCGAGCACTACCACCGCGTCGAGGACGGCCTGAAGTACGTGGCCTGGCGGAACAACACCTTCAGCCTCCACGTCCACCTCGGCGTCCAGGGGATCGACCGCGCGGTGCGCGCCTGCGACCGCCTGCGCGGGGTGCTCCCGCTGCTGCTCGCGATCTCCGCCAACTCCCCCTACCTCGACGGGCGGGACTCCGGGCTCCAGTCGGCGCGGACTCAGAGCTTCACGAAGAGCTTCCCCCGCTGCGGCATCCCGGACGCGTTCGGGGGTGGGAGGCATATCGTGAGTACATCGAGTTCCTCCTCCGGACGGGCTCCATAGTCGAGTTCACCCAGGTGTGGTGGTCGGTCCGCCCCCACATCAGCTTCGGGACCGTCGAGGTGCGGATCTGCGACGCGCAGGCCACCTCCCAGGAGTCCGACGCGCTCGCCTCGCTGATGGTGGCCTGTGTCGCGCAGGCGGTGAGGGACATCGACGAAGGGGTCCCCTTCGAGGATCCTCCCCCGCGGCTGATCGAGGAGAACATGTGGCGGGCGATCCGCTTCGGGCTCGACGGCCGGCTGATCGACCTCGAGCGCCGGGAGGAGTACGCGGCGCGGGGGGCGATCGAGCGGCTGCTCGGATGGACGGCGCCGATTCGCAGCGAGCTGGCGATCGAGCCGTCGTTCCCCGAGCGCAACGGCGCGCAGCGCCAGCGGCAGATGATCGAGGGGGGAGCCTCCCGCGAGGAGGTCTTCGCGGCGTCGGTGAGCGAGACACGTGAGAGCTACTCGGAGGAGGTCGTCGTATGAGCGAGGGTGGACCCGAGCCGACGAGCGCGGAAGGCCAGTTCGAGGGGAGGGAGCAGGGGGCGGCGAGCGAGGAGGAGCTGCGGGCGGCCTACGAAGAGGAGCTCCGCCGGATCACGGTCACGGACGTGATCGCCCAGGCGGCGGTCTCGCTGCTGAACCTCGCCGCCCAGCGCCTCGGCCCGCCCCCCGACGGGGGAGCCGAGGGCGGGGAGCCGGCGCGCGACCTCGAGCAGGTGCGCGACGGGATCGACGGGGCGAAGGCGCTGTTGTCGGTGCTCGAGCGGCGCATTCCCCAGGAGGTGCGACCGCTCCGGGACGCGCTCGCACAGCTCCAGATGGCCTACGCCTCGGCGGTGGGATCGAGTGGCGGAGAGGCTGCCCCCGGGGCGGAGGAGGGGGAGGCGGCGAAGGCGCAGCCCGGCGGTGCCCAGCAGGCGGGAAGCGGCGGCGACGCCGGCGGGGCGGGTCCGGCGGAGTCCAGCGGGAGGCTCTGGATTCCCGGGAGATGAGGGGCACGGGCGGGGGGGCTGACCCGGCACGACGCCCCCCGGCACGATAGACTGCCCGCGCGTTTGCACCGGAGAGACGCTCGCGCTGAGCGGACCGGGCGTCAAATGTGCGCGCGAAACATCCTCGCGCGGCAGCCAAATCAGACCGCGGAGGATTTCTGTTGAGCAGCTTTCTGACGAACCATGGGGTCGTCGTCGCCCTCGTTTGCGCCGCCTGTGCGGTCGCCTACGGCCTGCTGACCACCCGCTCCCTGCTGGCGCTCTCGCCCGGGAACGAGCGCATGCAGGACATCTCGCGGGCCGTCCAGGAAGGCGCCCAGGCCTATCTGAACCGCCAGTACACGACGATCGCCGGCGTCGGGGTGGTGCTGTTCGTCGCGCTGATCTTCATCCAGAACATCGCCGTGGCGTGTGGCTTCGTGATCGGAGGGATCCTCTCCGGCGCGACGGGCTACATCGGGATGAACGTCTCCGTGCGCTCCAACGCCCGCGTCGCGGAGGCTGCCCGCGGAGGGGTCTCGCCGGCGCTCAAGGTGGCGTTCCGCGGCGGGGCGATCACGGGCCTGCTCGTCGTCGGCCTTGCGCTCCTCGGCGTGGCCGGGTACTACGGCGCGCTCACATCGATCTTCAACGACAGCCCCAAGACGGCCGTCGACGCGCTCATCGGGCTCGGCTTCGGAGGCTCGCTCATCAGCGTCTTCGCGAGGCTCGGCGGGGGCATCTTCACGAAGGCCGCCGACGTCGGGGCTGACCTCGTGGGGAAGGTCGAGGCGGGGATCCCCGAGGACGACCCCCGGAACCCGGCGACGATCGCGGACAACGTCGGGGACAACGTGGGCGACTGCGCGGGGATGGCGGCGGACCTGTTCGAGACCTACGCCGTGACGGCCATCGCGGTGATCCTCCTCGGGGTGCTCACCTTCCACGAGTCCACCCGCGTGGCCCTCTACCCGCTCGTGATGGGCGGGGCGGCGATCATCGCCTCGATCGTGGGGACCTTTGCGGTGAGGACGACCACGGGGAACGTCGAGCGGGCGCTCCTCCAGGGGCTCGCCGTCTCAGGCGTGCTGGCCGCGGCGGCCTTCGCGCCGATCACCTACTGGCTGATGCGCGGGCTGACGTTCATCTCGACGGGTGGCCCGGTGAACACGCCGAAATGGTGGCACCTGTACCTGTGCTCGCTGATCGGCATCGCGGTCACGGCGCTCCTGTTCGGACTGACGGAATATTACACCTCGACGCGCTTCAGCCCGGTGAAGAAGACGGCCAAGGCGTCGATCACGGGGCACGCGACGAACATCATCCAGGGCTTCGCCTCCGGCCTCCAGGCGACGGCTCTCCCGGCGCTCGTGATCGTGCTCGGGATCCTCGGCGCCTGGAAGCTCGCGGGAGGCGGCGTGACGGGCATCTACGGGATCCTCGTTGCGGCCATGGGGCTGCTCTCGCTGACCGGCCTGATCGTCGCCCTCGACGCCTTCGGGCCGATCACGGACAACGCCGGGGGGATCGCCGAGATGGCGGACCTGCCGGAGGAGGTCCGCCAGGTGACCGACCGGCTCGACGCCGTGGGGAACACGACGAAGGCGGTCACGAAGGGCTATGCGATCGGCTCGGCCGTACTCGCAGCGGTGGGGCTGTTCGCAGGCTTCCAGAAAGAACTCGAAAACAAGGTGGGACATCTGATCTCGTTCGGGATCAACGAACCCCCCGTGCTGATCGGGCTGCTACTCGGAGGGCTGATGGTGTGCCTGTTCGCGTCCCTCTCGATCGAGGCCGTGGGTCGGGCCGGCGGGGCGGTCGTGGAGGAGGTGCGACGCCAGTTCCGCGAGCACCCGGGGATCATGGACTACACCGAAGAACCCGACTACGCCCGCTGCGTGGACATCGTCACGAAGACCGCCCAGCGGGAGATGATCCTCCCCTCGCTCCTCCCCATCGGCCTCACGCTGATCGTCGGGCTGATCGACGAACAGGCCCTCGGTGGGCTCCTCATCGGGGTGATCGTGGTGGGCTTCTTCTTCGCCGTGCTGATGACGGCCGGGGGTGGGGCCTGGGACAACGCGAAGAAGCTCATCGAGGACGGGGCCTTCGGGGGCAAGGGATTCGACGCGCACGCGGCGAGCGTGACCGGGGACACGGTTGGGGACCCCTTCAAGGACACCGCCGGCCCCGCCATCAACCCGATGATCAAGGTGGCGAACATCGTCGCCATCCTCATCATCCCGCTGATCACCTGAGCGGCGGGGCTGTCTTCGGCTGCTTCTCTCTGTGGTAGGGGTCGCGCATGCGCGACCCCTCAGGTCGGCGCATGCGCCGACCGTCCTGGAGGGGCCGCACATGTGCGGCCCCTTGGGGTGGGCGCATGCGCCCACCCCCGGTTGGCGCATGCGCCAACCGTCCTCGACCAGGGGGGAGCTACGAATAAGCTCAGAGAGGAGATGAACGGTCGACAGGCGCACCGCGCGGGCACGTTCGTGCTCTCTCTCCTGATGGTCGCCATCGGGATCGCGCTGGTGGTGCAGGCGGTGGGGGAGCAGGGCGGGGTGAGCACCACGAGGCTGCTCCTCGGGGCGCTCTTCGCCGCCGGGGGGATCGGGAGGGGCTACGTCGAGGTGAGGCGGGGAAGAGGGCGGTGAGCGCCGGCGAGGATGAGGGGGGCGGAGGTGGAAGTCGCTCGGGCGAGCTCGAGCGGGCGGCGGCGCGCTCGCGGGTGATGGTGCGGAGGAGCCTCGGTTCGGGGCTCCTCTTCACGGTGGTCTACTCCTCGCTCGCGAGCGCCCTCTACTTCTCCCTCGGGCCGATCGCGGGGCACGCCCTCGGGCTGACGCCCTTCGTGTTCCTGATGGCGGCGATCTTCTTCGCGCTGACGGCGATGACCTACGTCGAGGGGGCCTCTCTGCACCAGGACAGGGGCGGCTCGACGGTGTTCGCCCGCTACGCCTTCAACGAGCTCGTGAGCTTCGTCGCCGGCTGGGCGATCCTGCTCGACTACGTCATCCTCATCGCCGTCACCGCCTACGCGGCGACGCAGTACCTTCGCATCTTCTGGCACCCCCTCGGCAACTACGGCGAGTCGCTCGGCCTGGCCTTCGCCTTCATCGGCCTCGTCGTCCTCTCGAACATCCGCGGCTTCAGCCAGCGGCGGGCACGCCGCGTGGGGCTCCTCCTCGCCGGCGACCTCGCCCTCCAGGCCTTCATCGTCGTGCTCGGCCTCGCCCTCTTCTTCGACCCCCACCGCCTCATCGACCAGATCCACCTCGGGAGCGCTCCCCGCTGGTCGGACCTCGTCTTCGCCCTCACAATCGCCGCGATCTCCTTCACGAGCCTGGAGTCCGCGAGCGGGCTCTCGGGCGAAGTGAGGATCAGCCGGGCTGGCCTCAAGCGGCTCGTCTGGAGCACCACGGCGACGGTTGCCTTCATCTACGTCGGCATCGCCCTCGTTGCAGTCACAGCGCTCCCAGTCACCAACGGCCACACCGAACTCGCCACCCACTACCAGAACGCCCCGATGATCGGGGTTGTCAGCCGGGTGCATCCGGAATGGCTGATGGAAGCCCTGAAGTACCTCGTGGGGGGCATCGCTGCCTTCACCCTTCTCGCCGCGGCGAACTCCGCGATGCTCGGCCTATCCCGCCTGGCCTACTCCCTCTCCACCAACCGCCAGATCCCGAGCGGGCTCGGGAGGCTCCACCCCGTCCGCGGCACCCCCTACGTGCTCATCATCGCCGCGGGCATCCTCGCCGCCGGCCTCGTCGTCCCCGAGGATCTCGACTTCCTCGTCGGCATCTACGCCTTCGGGGCGATGCTCGCCTTCACCATCTCCCACCTCTCCATCTGCCGTCTCCGCTACAGCGAGCCCGAGCGGGACCGCCCCTACCGGGTACCCCTCTCGGTGAACGTACGCGGCGGCAGCCTCCCCCTCCCCGCAGCCTTCGGCGCGGTCGTGAGCGCCTGCGGGTTCGTGGCCGTGATGGTCGTCCACGAGCCCGCCCGCTACGTCGGCCTCGGCTGGATGCTGATGGGCCTCGCCCTCTACGTGATCTACCGCCGCGCCGACGAAACCTCCCTCTTCCGCCGCGTGACCGTCTCCCCGAAGGTGCTCACCGCCGAGCAGCATCCCGAACGGGACTACGGCTCGATCCTCGTTCCCCTCTCCGGGACGGACATCGACGACGACATGGTCCAGACGGCCGCCCTCCTCGTCGCCGGGGAGCAGACCGACGAGGCCGCCATCGACCCCGCGACGATCGAGGCCCTGTGGGTGTTCGTCATCCCGATGTCACTCCCCCTCGACGCGAGCCTCCCCGAAGCCCAGATCAAGCACGCCCGCGAAGTCCTCGCCCGGGCGAAGGCCGTGGGGGAGGAGTACACGGGCGTCCAGGTCGCCACCGCCACCGTCCGCACCCGCCGTCTCGGCTACGCGATCGTCGAGGAGGCCAGACGGCGGGGCGTGGAGGCGATCGTCCTCGCCGCGGAGGAGCCCTCGCTGATCCGCGGGGGGGCCCGCCTCGGTGGGCTCAACGTCGGCGGGGAGAGCGGAGTGGGGGAGGTGATGAAGTACGTCGTCAGCAAGGCCCCCTGCCGCGTCTTCGTCACAGCCCCCTCCGCCCGGGACAGCGAGCGGAAGGACCCTCGGGGAGCGCCGCCCCGCGACGGCGCCCCCATCGTCTAACCTCCGCCTCATGGACATCCTCGAGGCGACATGTTCGTCCTGATCGTCGGTGCCGGCCGCGTGGGGGCGGCCGTGGCCAAGTCGGCGCTCGCCGCCGGTCACGAAGTCTCCGTCCTCGACCAGGACCCTCTCTCCCACGAGCGCCTCGACGCGGGCCAGAGCAGCAACTGGGAGGACGCCCGAGGGCAGTTCACCGTCGGCACGGCCCTGGAGATGGACGCGTTGATCCAAGCGGGGATCGAGCGCGCAGACGTTTTCATAGCCTCCACCGCCGGCGACAACACCAACCTCGTCATCGCCCAGATCGCCCAGAAGCGATTCGGCGTCGAGAAGGCCATCGTCCGCGTGATGGACCCCGCCCGCGCGGACTGGTACCGCGAGCAGGGCCTCCAGACCATCTCCCCCACCAAGCACGCCATCGAGATGTTCGAGAGCGCGCTCCAGCCCGAGGCCGCCTAGAGCCATGTACGTCATCATCGCCGGCGCCGGCAAGGTCGGGCGGAACCTCGCCCGCGAGCTCATCGACAAGGAGCACGAGGTCACCATCATCGAGTCCTCCCGCCCGAGCTACCTCGCCAACGAGGAGGAGTTCGAGCACGGGATCCAATACGGGGACGCCACCGAGCTCTGGGTCCTCGAGCGCGCCGGCATCCAACGCGCCGACCTCGTCATCGCGGTGACCGGCGATGACGAGGACAACATCCTCGTATGCCAGGTCGCAAAGGAGAAGTACCTCTGCGAGCGCATCATCGCCCGCGTGAACAATCCCCGCAACCACGACCACTTCCGCCTCCTCGGCATCCAGCCCGCCGTCTCCGCCACGGACCTCATCCTCCGACTGATCGAGCACGAGGTCCCCCGTTACGGCCTCGTCCACCTCCTCGCCCTCGAAGAGGAGCGCCTCGAGATCATCGAGCTCGAGGTCGCCGACGACGCCCCCGTCGTGGGCGAGAAGGTCGCCTCCGTCGCCCTCCCCGAAGGCAGCCTCATCATCTCCGTCCTCCGCGGCGGCGCCGGCTTCGTCCCCAAGCCCGACACCGTCATCCAGGAGGGCGACGAGGTCCTCCTCGTGCTCGACCCCGGCCTCGAGCCCCAGATTACCGCGCTCTTCACGAGCAGCGGCCAGCCCGCCGCCTTCTGAGCGGCGGGGGGCGTTCGCCCCGGCCCACGAGGCGCTGGCTGCCCTCGGAGCCATCCCCTTGCCGGGGGTCTCATTCGAGCGGGTTGGAGCGTCGCCGGCGGGCCCGGGGGGGCGTCGGGAGATGTGGGGTCGGGGCCATTCCGAACGGCTTCCCCGCGCGGGCGCGCGCACGCGCGCGCGGGGAGACCTTTCGCGGACGTGTGAGGGAGCCGCGGGGTTGTCTATCCTTGGACGCTCGATCCGGGATGGTGTAATTGGCAACACGCGACACTCTGGATGTCGAATTTGGGGTTCGAGTCCCTGTCCCGGAGTCCGATCGTGGGCACGCTCTCGACGGGCCGCGCGCAAACTCGATGAGGCGCTGGCTTGCGCTCGGATCGCTCCTTCTGACGCTCGTCTTGGTCGGGTGCGGCGGTGGAGCCCCAGCAGGCTTCCACGAAGCATCGAGGGCAGAGCGCCGGCAGCGTTTGCGTGAAGAAGCATGCACGGACACGCTCGCTCTTTTCAACAAGCCGTCTGCGGCGGAATGCGCAGCGATCCGGAGCAAATAGCTCGGGTCACTGCGCCCGACCCCCCGGATCCCTGGGGTTGAGTGGCTGCGAGGTTGAGCCAGGCGAGACAATCGCGAGCGCCGCCGGGTCACGGCGCGTGCGATCCTGAGGTCATGGGGACGGTGTACGAGGCTGCGGGCGGTGCCGGGGGCCTGCAGCGCCTGGCCGGCGCGTGGCATGCCAGGGTGATGGCCGACGAGGTGGTGAGCCATGCCTTCAGCCACGGATTTCATCCCGGGCACACGGAGCGGCTCGCCGCCTACTGGGCGGAGGCGCTGGGAGGACCGATGACGTTCTCGAGCGAGTACGGCGACGAGACTTCGGTGGTGCGGATGCACAGCGGCAAGGGCCCTCATGACGAGATGGACCGGCGAGCGATCGCCTGCTTCGATGAGGCGCTGGAAGACGTCGGCCTTGCTAAGGACGACCGGCTCCGTCAGGTGCTGCACGACTACTTCGCGTGGGCGACCACGACCACGATGGCCCGTTATCACGGCTCCGCGGACGATGTGCCGGACGGTCTGGAGATCCCGCGCTGGTCGTGGGCCGGACCGGTCAGCGCGCCGTAACGAGATCGCCTCGCGGCCGCCCCGGTGCGTCGTGGCCCCGAGCGAGGAGCCCACTGCGAGGGGCCAGAGCGGTTATTCTCGCGCGATGGATGAGGTTGAGGTGCTCGTCGTCAGTCCCGAGGAGGCGATGGACGGGGTCGCCGAGTTGTGGTGCGGCGGCACGCTCTTTGCGGTCACCCGGATCGAGGACGGTGAGGTCGTGCTGCGGATGGACCCTCGACCCGACGGGGAGCCGGTCGTGGTGGGAGCGCGCAGACTGCGTCTCGCGCTCGAACAGGCGCGAGAAATGCTCGAAGCGCACTGACGCCGCGCGGCGGCGTAACCCGGTGCGTAAGCGGGTGGTGAGTCCCAATCAGTGGAGGTGACCAGATGGCCGAGCTCAGACCGCCCGGAGAGGGAATTGTGCTGACCCACTTCATCGTCTCGGATGACGTGGAGCGCTCTAGGCGCTTCTACAGCGAGGTGCTCGGCGGGACGGTTGTCCGCTCTGGAGAGCCGACCAACGTCGCGCTCGCCAACAGCTGGATCGTCATCAATCGGGGCGGAGGCCCGACCGACGACAAGCCGGCGGTCACCCTGGAAACGCCGCCCGACCTCGACCGGGTGAGCAGCTTCCTCAATATTCGGGTCAAAGACATCGAGGCCGTGTACGCCCAGTGGAGCGCCCGCGGTGCTGAATTCCTGACGCCGCCGAAGCACCACCAGTACGAGATCCGTTGCTACATCCGCGATCCCGACGGTCATCTGATCGAGGTGGGGCAAACCACGGACCCGGACGGGGACTGGACCCCCCCTCAGTGGATGTCGAGTACGGCCGGCGGGGAGCCCGCCTGAAGGCCGAGTTCAGCTGAGAGACAAGCCATGTTTGCCTCCAGTGTGTTACTCCACTTTTTCACCCCGCGGACGTTTCCACTTCACACTGGTTGCTCGTGGCGCATGTGAAGTGTCTCCCGAGTCCTCGCTGCTGGAGCCGTGTTCTGCATCTTTCTTGCGCTCGCCGTGAGCGCCGTCGCGATTACCCCCCGCGTCGTGCTCAACTACATACCGCCCGGGTCCGGCCTCGAAGAGGCCCCGTATTCCGGGCCGGCTCTCACGTACGTCTTCTTTCTTTTCGAAGAAGCGAAATGCGAGCAGATCTACGGCGGCACGGTGGATAACGAACGGCCGCTTCTGCGAGACACGCTGGAAGAAGTGGACGTGGGTACCGAATGCGAAATGGACCATCCCCCCACCCGCCCCTACGACACCTACTCGACGACCGCGGGCTATAAGCGCGTGACGTTGGACTGGGACGGACAGGTGAGACTCGTCGGCAAGAGCGTGATCACCATGCCGGGCCCGTGCGTTTACAGCTTCAGCGACCCCGTCCTCACGCTATTCGAAGGCGCATCCGCCAGTGCGGGCGGCGAAGGCACCGCAAAGGGCGCCCTGGTCGAGAAGGACAGCTTGGTCACCTGCCCGCTGATCGACTCGGTCCCCATTGAAGTCGGCTTGGACCATCCCGGCGCCGACCCGCAGGAAGGCGCTCGGCCGCTGTTCCTGCAGATTCGGGGCTGAACCAAGGAGACGTGGCCCTCGGCCGGGACCCTCAGGCGGCGCGATCCGTCAGCCGGGTGGTTCCGGTCGGCAGGCCCGTGCCGCTCGCCGCGCAGCACAACTCCTGCGCGATACTCCGAACTGGATGCCCCGGGACAAAGTGGACGTCGCCAGGCGAATGATTGATGCCTACAACCGCCGTGACGTCGATGGCGGGTTCGCCGAGCTCTTGACCTCCGACTTCGAGTGGCACCCGGCGATTGCCAGGGCGCTTGATGGCCGCGTCTACCGCGGACGCGAGGGCGTCGAACGATTCGCCGCCGACACGAGCGAGAACTGGGAGGAGCTCCAAAACTCCGCTGCGGAGTTTCGCGATCTCGGCGATCGGGTGTTGGTGCTGGGTCGGCTCGAGGGACGCGGCAAGGGCAGCGGCGCCCCGATCGATCAGCCCTACGTGGGCATCTTCGATTTTCGCGGCGACAGGATTTGGCGCTACCGGGTGTACTTCGATCGTGCCGAGGGGCTGCAGGCAGCAGAACTGTCCGAGTAGAGGCGGGCCTCAACCTCGTAGAGCGTCGCCCGACACGTCCGGATCGCCCGTCCTCCAGCGCTCGCTGAGATCATCGGACGCATCCCGCGAGGCGAGTGGTGCCAAGAGCCCGCCGCCGGATTCTCGGGTCTCCGGCCCCCGTGCCGGCTCGACAAGCGGTGGCTCGCGCACGAGCTCGGCGGCGGCCCCGCGGGCGCCGCCGAGATCGCGGCCGACGACGACGACCTCGGCGAGCGCAGTCGCAAAGACGGCCTCGGGGCCGGCGACGTCGTCTCCGATCTCGACCTCGGGTTCGAGACTGAGAACCTGTTCGCCCTGGTCGGAGCCGTCGAGGAGAGGAAGCGCGAGCAGCCGTCCGCTTCCGGGCGCGTAGAGGATGAAGTTGACGGCGGTGCATCGCGGTCGGCGGCTGCGACGGAGTGTCTGCGAAAGCCCAAGACTGCTTCGCAACTGCGCCTCGATCAGGTCGACTCCCCATACGGCCTCGACGATCAGATGGATCGGCCCGCCGCCCATCCGCGCGTTGATCTCGACGATTCGCGGCCCCCGGCTGGTGGACTTCGCCTCGATGTGGAGAACCCCGGTGCGAAAGCCGAATGCCTGCGCGGAGCGGATGCAGAACTCCGTCAGTGAGCGCACCGCGCGGCGACCGTGGTCGGGGGGGCAATGCAAGCCGGTCTCCTGGAATGACGGCTCGGCCGTCGGCCAGTTCTGGGACACACTCGAGAACACGCAGGAGCCGTCCTCGAACACCAGGTCGACGTCGAACTCAACTCCGTCGAGGTACTCCTCGAGCAGAAGGTCATTCCCGGCTCTGAAGATCCCGTCGGTCTCGACCGTGACCACCCCGCGCACGAGCCGATACACATCTGGGACCGTCTCGAACGAGTCGATCCGAAGGCAGCCGATTGCCGCTGCGCCGAACTCCGGCTTGATGACCGCCGGGAAGCCGATGTCGGCCGCGGCTGCGTAGAGCTCGTCGAGCGAGCGCACCCGCGCGGCTCTCGGCGTCGCGAGCCCGAGCCGGGTCGACATCTCACGCGTGCGTAGCTTGCTCCGGCTGGCGTCCACCGCGTCCACCGGGTTCCCCGGCAGGTCCAGCGCGGCGGCTACCCGCGCGGCGACCGGCATGCTGTTCTCCCAGAACGTGAGTACCCCGTCGGGACGCACATCCGCTGCGCCCAACGCGTCGATGACCGCCTGCGCGTCCGCATCGGCGCTCCCCGTCACAGGTGCGCAGATCCATTGAGCCACGACGCCCTCCTCCACGAGCCGCTCAGACCAGTGTGCGGGCTCCTCGACGATCACGACAGACGCGCCCAGCTGCGCCATCCGCTCGTAGATCCGGCGCTTGCTGGGGTAGCCCGCGCCGACGACGACCACGGTGGCGCCGAGCACTTCGACAGGCGAGTCCAGCCCCGCGGCGCTCTTCGCGGCTTCGCCACTTGCGCTGTCGGAGACGGGAGCGCTCACGACGTCGAGCGACGGACGCATCGCCGGTGCGGCCTCCAGCGCCTCGATGAACGCTTCGCCGTCGATTCGCAGCAGCGTGCATTCCGACGCCGTCGTCACGGTCGCGTTGCGGGGGAGGTTGTCGAGCAACCCGCGCTCGCCGAAGTGCTCGCCGGGACCGAGACGCACGACCTGCACGCCGTTGCGGTGCACGACAACGGAACCCTCCACCACCGCGAACAGCGCGTGCGCCGGGGCGCCCTGCGCGACGACGTCGACGCCCGCAGGCAGCGGACACAGGATCGAGGCCGAGGCCAGACGCTCGGCGATCAGCCGCGGAACGCCGGCGGCGAGCGGTAGCACCTCGATCAGCGCGACGCGAGACGCGAACTCGTCCGTGTGCAGCCGACTGGCCGCGTCGAGGCCGCGCAGTGCCGGCAAGGCCAGCACGACCACCGCCATCGAAGCCCCACCGAGGATGATGAAGCTGCCGCCAAGCGATGTTCTCGCAAGCACGAGCGGCGCCAGCAGGGCGCCCGCGACCATTGCTCCGACCCAGCCTGCGTCGAACACCCCGACGACGCGTCCAAGGGCATCGGCCCGCACGATCCGCGCGAGCGTCGTCTCCGCGACAACCTCACAGGAGACCAGCGCCGCGCCGCCGATCACGGTGACGGCGAGCGCGGCTGCAAGGACGTCCGTCCCGGCATAGGCGAGCTGGGCCGCTCCCACCGTGAGCGCGGTTGCGACGACGGCGAGTTGTACCCGCCGGGTCGTGGCAAGCCGCGCGTTTAGGAAGGCGCTGACGACGCCACCGACGCCAAGGCCGGTGAGGAGAACGCCGTATCCGCCGACGCCGAGGCCGAGGGATCGTTTCGCGTATACGACGAGCTGCACGGTCTGAGCTCCGTAGAGGAACTCGGCGGTAGCCACCACCAGAAACAGCGGCGCGACGAACCGTGTCCTGCGAGCCGCGTGCCAGCCCGCCCTCACCTGCGAGGCGGCATTGCCGCGCACCCGCTGCGCTCCTGACCGATCGCGGATCCTCGAGACGAGCGTCGCGGAGACGGCGAAGGTTGCCGCGTTAGCGAGGAAGGGGAGCCATCTCGGACCAACCGCGAACAGAAGGGCACCGATTGCCGGCCCGACGACGACGCCGAGGTCCTGCGCGCTGTGGAGCAATGCGTTGGCGCTGCCGAGCCGAGTCTCCCCGACGAGGCGGGGCAGTAGGGCGAGCGCCGCCGGGCGCTCCGCCGTGCCCGCCGCCGAGGCGAGCACCGTGATCCCGATCACCAGTTCGACCGGCCCGTCGGACGCCACCACCGCAGCCAGACCCAGCATCAATCCGAGCCGCAGCCCGTCTCCGACGATCAGAACTCTCCGACGAGGAAAGCGGTCGGCGACGGCGCCGCCGACGGGGCCCAGCAGCACGTAGGGAAGGAGACGGCAGATCGTGGCCGCACCCACCCACGTGGCAGAGCCCGTCGCCGCATACACGTAGCCGAGCAGGGCGGCGTTGTAGAGCCAGTCGCCGATCTGCGACGCCGCGCTCGCGCCGATCAGGGCACGGGCGTCGCGGATTGCGAAGACGTCGCGATAGGCCTGCCGACCCATGCCCCGAAACTATCCACCTCGAGTCGGCCCCGCAACCTGATCGCCGGTAACGCGCGACCGGCGGCGGCGCCCAGCTGTGGAACGGAGGCGATAACGGCACCTCCGTCCTCGCCTCCTCGCCGGTTCCCAACGTGGAAGGCGAAACGCCCACGGGCTGGCATGTCTCCTGGTTCAACACCTCCGGGGGAAGTCAGACGTTCCACGCCTACGCCATCTGCGCCTCTCCGTAGGCGAGATCAGCCGGAGACCGAATGCTGAGCGGCTGGTCCCGGGCGAGGAGCGCCCGGGACCAGCCGAAGCTCGGAGGACCGCGCCGGCGCCCGACCGTCGCCCCATCGCCACTACCATGACCGGGTCGTGGCGTCGATCCTCATCACCGGTGCCAACAAGGGCCTCGGCCGCGAGGCGGCCCGCCGACTGCTCGCCGACGGCCACGACGTCTGGGCCGGCGCGCGCGATCCCCAACGGGGCAGGGCGGCAGCCGAGGAGCTCGGTGCCCGCGCCTTGGTGCTGGACGTGACCGATGAGGAGTCCGTGACGGCGGCCGCGACGATGGTCGCCGCGGCGAGCGACGGGAGGCTGGACGTGCTCATCAACAACGCCGGCATCGCAGGCAACGTGGGCGCGCCCCGCGACCTCACCGCGGCGGACGTCGAGGAGGTCTACGACGTCAACGTCCTCGGCGCCGTGCGCATGCTCCACGCGTTCCTTCCCCTGCTCGAAGCCTCCCCGGCGCCGGTTGTGGTCAACGTCTCCAGCGGCCTGGGCTCGCTCGCCCACAGCGCCAGCACGGACGGCTCGTTCTCGAAACTGATCGTCCCGGCTTACGCCTCCTCGAAGGCCGCCCTGAACATGCTCACGACCCAGTACGCCAAAGCGTTCCCCGCGATGCGCATCAACGCGGTCGATCCGGGCTACACAGCCACCGATCTGAACGCGAACTCGGGGACGCAGAGCCTCAGCGAAGGCACCGACGCGATCGTCCGCATGGCGAGCCTCGGCCCGGACGGGCCGACCGGCACGTTCGTCAGCCGCAACGGGACCGTCGCCTGGTGAGCGCCGCGCCCCGCGGCGGGTCACCCGGGGGCGAGCACCTGCGGAGCATGACCCTCCACGGCCACAGCTTCGCCTATCGCCAGGTGGGGAGCGGGCCGGTGGTGGTGCTCATCCACGGCATCACCTCGGACTCAGGTGTCTGGGAGCGCGTGATACCGGGACTCGCTCGCCGCTACACGGTGCTCGCGCCCGACCTCGCCGGCCACGGCGCCTCGGACAAGCCCCGCGGTGACTACTCCCTCGGCGCCCACGCGAGCCACGTGCGGGACCTGCTCCTCGCGCTCGGCCACACGCGCGCGACGCTCGTGGGCCATTCGCTCGGCGGGGGCGTCGCGATGCAGTTCTCCTACCAGTTCCCGGAGCTCTCCGAGCGGCTCGTCCTCGTCGACAGCGGGGGTCTCGGCCGCGAGGTCAGCCTCCTGCTTCGCGCCGCGACGCTCCCCGGCTCCGAGCTCGTGCTCCCGCTCCTCGCGGCCAGCGGGGTGCTCGCCGCGGGCGCCAAGGTCGGCGGCCTGCTGAGCCGGGTGGGCCTCCACCTGGGGACCGACCTCGAGCAGATCGCACACGGCCACACGACGTTGTCGGACGCCGCCACGCGGGCGGCCTTCGTCGCCACGCTGAGGTCCGTCGTGGAGCCCGGCGGTCAGCGGGTCAACGCGACGGACCGCCTCTATCTCGCCGAGCACATCCCCTTCCTGCTCGTGTGGGGCGAGCGCGACTCGATCATCCCGCTCGCCCATGGCCAGGCCGCCCACGAGCAGCTCCCGAGCTCGCGCCTGGAGGTGCTCGCGCGCTCGGGCCACTTCCCCCAGCTCGACGAGCCCGAGCGCTTCCTCGAAGTCCTCGTCGATTTCATCGACTCGACCGAGCCCGCAGACGTCGAGCCGCGCGCATGGCGCGGGCGCCTGAGCGCGGGAGCAGCGGGGGACACGCGCGCGGACTGAGGGCCGTCGGACCGCTCAGGCGGCTGCCTGAGCGGTCCAGTCGCGGTACAGATCGGCGTACAGGCCGCCGGCGGCCGTGAGCTCCTCGTGGGTGCCCTGCTCGACGATGTGCCCGTGCTCGAGCACGACGATCCGACCCGCCTGACGGATCGTGGAGAGCCGGTGGGCGATCACGAATGCGGTCCGTCCCGCCAGCAGCCGACGCATCCCCGCTTCGATGTGGCTCTCGGTGTGGAGGTCCACGTTCGAGGTCGCCTCGTCGAGGATCAGGATGCGCGGATCGGCGATCAGCGCGCGGGCGAAGGCGAGCAGCTGGCGCTGCCCGGCCGATAGCTGGGCCCCGCGCTCCCCGACCTCGGTGTCGTAGCCGTTGGGGAGTGAGGCGATGAACTCCTCGGCGCCGACCGCCGCAGCGCAGGCGCGAACCTCCTCCTCGCTGGCATCGGGTTTCCCGAAGGCGATGTTCTCCGCGATCGTCCCCGAGAACAGGAACGCCTCCTGCGGGACGATCCCCATCTGCGAGCGCAGCGAGCTGCTCTTCACCTCGCGGAGGTCGTTCCCGTCGACGAGCACTCGCCCGCGCGTCGGGTCGTAGAAGCGGGCGGCGAGCTTCGCCATCGTCGACTTCCCCGCCCCCGTCGCCCCAACAAACGCGATCGTCTGCCCCGCGGGCACGTGGAGGTTCACGTGCTCCAGCGCGAGCACCTCTCTCGCCGGCTCGGCTTCCGGGCCTGTCGTCCCGTCGCGGTCCCGCCGCCGCGAGCGGGGGCGATAGGCGAAGGAGACGTCCTCGAAGGAGACCTCCCCGCGGATCGGTCCGAGCGTCCGCGCATCGGGCCGATCCTCGAGTTCGGGCTCGGTGTCGAGCAGGATGAAGATCTTCTCCAGCGCGGCCATCCCCGACTGGTAGGTCGTGTAGAGCTGGCTGAGCTGCTGGATCGGTTCGAACAGGAACGAGAGCGTGGCCACGAAGGCGACGACCGTGCCGACGGTGATGTGCCCGTCGATCGCCTGGTAGCCGCCGTAGAGGACGATCAGCGCGAGCGCCACCCCCGAGAGCATTTCCACCCCGGGGAAGTAGGCCGCGTTGAGCCTCACGGTCACCATGTTCGCGTCCTCGTTGTCCCGGTTGAGGCCCGCGAAGCGCGCCTCGTGGGCGGGCTCCTGGCCGAAGGTGCGCACGACGCGGATGCCGCTGAGGGTCTCCTGGAGGTAGGCCGTGATCGCCCCGATGGTCTCCCTCGTGCGGCGGAAGGCACCCGCCGAGACGAGCCGGAACCAGATGCTCGCGGCGGCCACGAAGGGGATGATGCAGAAGGTGAGGAGCGCGAGGCTCGTGTCGAGGTAGACCAGTACCGCAACAGCCCCGAGGAGCGTCAGCCCGGCCTGGAAGAGCGTCACGACGGAGTCCGTCACGAGGCTTTCCAGCGCCTCGACGTCGTTCGTCATCCGTGAGATGAGCACCCCCGCGGGACGGCTCTCGTAGAAGCCGATGGGCTGTCCCTGGAGGTGGGTGAAGATGCGGATGCGCAGGTCCGCGAGCGCGCGCTGGCCGACCCAGCCGACGAGGTAGGTCTGCGCGGACCCGGCCGCCCAGACGAGCAACGCCGAGGCCAGGAAGGCAACCACCACGATCACCAGGCGACCGACGTCGTGGCGCTCGATCCCTTCGTCGATCGCGTACCTCGCCAGCAGCGGCGGGGCGAGCGAGGCGGCGGTGCCGAGCAACAGCGCGACCAGCATCGCGCTCGTCCTCAGGCGATACGGCCGGAGCAGCTCGAGCAGCCCGCGGAGGTTCCGCCCACGGCTCGCCCGGCTCGCGCGCTCGCCGGTCCAGCCCTGGCCTCCCCGCGCCCCGCCGGGGCCGAGACCCACGCGGGCCGCCCCGCCGCCGATCATGCGTCCCGGGGTGCTCACAGGCGCCCTCCCTCCAGGCCCTCTCCGCCCACGAGCGCGGTGGCGGGCAGCAGCCCGTTCGCGCTCGCCGTGGGGCTCGCACGCTCGGCGACGATCTCCTGGTAGAGCTCGCTCCTCTCCAGCAGCTGATCGTGGGTGCCGTCGGCGACGACGCGACCGTGGTCGAGCACGACGATGCGCTCGGCGAGCGCGATCGTCGATAGCCGGTGGGCGATCACGAAGGTCGTCCTTCCCGCCATCGCCTCGGCGAGCGCGAGCTTGATCGCGCGCTCGGTGGAGGAGTCGACCGACGAGGTGGCGTCGTCGAGGATCAGCACCCGCGGGTCTGACACGAGCGCGCGGGCGATCGCCAGGCGTTGGCGCTGACCTCCGGAGAGCGTCAGCCCACGCTCGCCCACCTGCGTCTCGTAGCCCTGTGGGAGCGTGAGGATGAACTCATCCGCCTGCGCTCTCCGTGCGGCCTCCTCGATCTCGCCCCGGGTGGCCTCCGGGCGCGCATAGGCGATGTTCTCGGCCACGCTCGCGGAGAACAGGAAGGGGTCGTCGCTGACGACGGCCACCGCCCCGCGGAGCTCCCTCAGCGACAGCTCGCGCACGTCCGCGCCGTCGAGCAGCACGGCGCCTGCGGTGGGGTCATAGAGGCGCGAGATGAGCGCCACGAGGCTCGTCTTCCCCGAGCCCGTCGGACCGACGAGCGCGACGGTCTGCCCGGCGGCGACGTCGAGGTCGATGTCACGAAGCACGGCGCGACCGGGCCCTCCCAGCGACGGGGAGCTGGTGGAGAACTCGTCATGGGGGTCGTCGTAGCGAAGCGTCACTCCCCGCAGCTCCACCCTCCCGCTCCCCTCCGGCAGCGCGAGCGGCTGCGGTGGGTCGCTGAGGCGGGGCTCGCGATCGAGCAGCTGGAAGATCCGCGCCCCCGAGGCGGTTGCGCGCTGGGCGAGGTTGAGCGTCACCCCGAGTGAGCGCATCGGCGTGATCAGCATGTTCAGGTACAGGAAGAAGGAGGTGAACTGGCCGAGGGTGAGATGGGCGTGGATCACGGCCTGTCCGCCGAGCAGGAGCACGGCCGCGAGGCCGAGCTGGGGGAGGAAGCCGATGGCGGGGTTGTAGATGGCTTCCAGCCGTGTGGCCACCATCGCCTGCGAGAACACCCGTCCGACGCTGTTGCGGAAGCGCGACAGCTGGCGGTCCTCGCGCGCGAACGCCTTCACCACCCGCACCCCGGAGATGTTCTCCTCGGCATCCGCCGTGAGCTCCCCGATGCGCTGCTGGGTCTCCTGGATCGCGGGCCGCGCCCGCCGCCCGTAGCGGTAGGAGATCACGACGACGAATGGCACGGGGATCAGCGCGATCAGACCGAGCGCGGGGTTGATCGCGATCATCACCACGCCGGCCAGAGTGATCGTGAGGATCGACTGGAGGATGAACACGAGGCCGTAGCCGAGGAAGAAGCGCACGGCCTGCAGGTCGACGGTCGCCCGCGACATCAGCTGGCCGGTCTGCTGGTGGTCGAAGAAGCCCAGCTCGAGCTGCTGGAGCTTCCCGTAGAGGAGCTCGCGGAGGTCGTATTCGACCGCCAGCGAGACCCTCCCGGCGATCAGCCGCCGCCACGTCGTGAGCCCCCAGCGCACGAGCACCGTCGCCAGCGTCGCCAGCGCTAGCAGGAGCAGCGTGTGGCGCTCGTGGGCCCGGAGCGCCGGATGGGTGTCGCCCGCGCGGGCCCCCCTCTGGATCGCTTCCACCGCGTGCCCCGTGAGCGCCGGGAGCGCCACCGTCATCACCATCGCCAGGCTCGCCAGCACCCACGAGATGCTCAGCCCTCTTCGATAGGGGCGCAGGAAGCCGAGTAGTCGTGTGAACGTGTTCATAGTTGTATACGCAACTATTATCGCATGTGGGCGTAAGCTGTCATCGGTGAGCGATCCCTCGCGCGACCGACCAGTCCCGCCCGCCACGGCCGGCCTGTGCGAGACCTGCGTCCATCAGCAGGTGGTCCCCACCACGCGCGGCTCCCGCTTCTCCCTCTGCCTTCGCTCCCGCAACGATCCCTCCTACCCGCGCTATCCCCGCCTTCCCGTCCTCGCCTGCGACGGCCACGAGCCTCGGCCCGCGCGCTGAGCATCAACCGGCGGCGGCCACTGCCGGCTCGCCCTCGGCTCCGGCCGCGTGCGAGACCACGAAGTCGCGGCTCCGCACGAGCGCGAAGGCGCAGATCGCGCCGATGAATGCGATCCCCGCGGCGATCACCAGGATGGTCGTGAACGCTTCGGTGAAGCCAACCCTGTAGGAGTGCAGGAGCGCGCTCTGCGCGGGGTGCGGCAGCCTCCCCGCCACCTGGGAGACGGCGCCGGAGACGACCGCGGTGTTGAGCCCGTGGACCGCCACCCCGGTCTGGGCGAGCGACGCCATCGTGTTGCGCACGACCTCGTGCTGGAAGACGGCCCCCAGGCCGGCGATGCCGGTCGCGATGCCCACCTGGCGGAAGGTGTTGTTGATGCCGGAGGCCATACCGCTGCGGGAGTGGTGGACGACCCCGATCGCGGTCGATGCGAGCGGCGGGTTGATCATCCCGATGCCCGCCCCAGCGAGCAGGAAGCCCGGTATCAGGACGGTCCAGCCGGAGCTCGGCTCGACGGCCGTCATCGCCAGCAGGCCGCCGCTGACGAGCAGCAGGCCCGACCCGAGCAGCAGGCGGACGGGCACGCGCACGCTCAACCGCCCCGAGATCGGCGCCACGAAGAACGAGAGCAGGGTCACCGGCAGGAAGCGCAGGCCCGCCTGTAGGGGGGAGTAGCCGAGGACGTCCTGGATGTAGAGGGTGAGGTAGAGGAACATCGCGAACATCGACGCCGAGATCGTGAAGGCGACGATGCTCGCCCCCGTGAACGCCCTCAGGCGGAACAGGCTGAGGTCGAGCATCGGTCGCTCCTGGTGGAGCTCCGCGAACAGGAACACGACGAGCAGCACGGCGGCGCCCACCAGGAAGGAGACGATCTTCGTCGAGCCCCAGCCGTCTTCGTTGCCCTGGACGAGCGCGAACACGAGCAGGAAGAGCGCGCCCGAGAACGTCACCAGCCCGATCCAGTCGACGCCGCTCGCGTTCGGGTCGCGCGACTCCCGGACCTGGCTGAGCGTGAGGAACACAGCGGCGATCCCGATGGGGACGTTCACGAAGAAGATCCATTCCCAGCCGATCCCGGAGGTGATCACGCCGCCGACGACCGGGCCGACCGCGACGGCCGCTCCGATCACCCCGCCGAAGACCCCGAAGGCGATACCCCGCTCGGGCCCGCGGAAGGCCTCGGCGATCAGCGCGAGCGAGGTCGCGAACATCATCGCCCCGCCGATTCCCTGCACGGCGCGTGCGAGGTTCAGTCCCAGCGGGCTGCCCGACAGCCCGCAGGCGGCCGAGGAGAGCGTGAAGACGATCAACCCGATCGTGAACACCCGCCGGCGGCCGAACTTGTCGGCGAGCGAGCCGGCCGTGAGGAGGAACGCGGCGAGCGTGAGCGAGTAGGCGTTCACGACCCACTGCAGGTCGCTGAAGCTCGAGTGGAGCGAGCGCTGGATGTCCGGCAGCGCGACGTTCACCACCGTGATGTCGAGGAGCAGCATGAAGATCGCCACCGAGACGGCGATCAACGTCCACCATTTCCGCTCCATCTCTCACCTCCCTCACTCGCGCCTTCCGCGCGCTCGTCGCCCAGCACTATATGAACGGCCGCCGGGCTTCCCGGCGTCCGCGCTGTCACCCGCCTACACCTGCAGATGGCCCGCCAGAAACGGCACCACCCTCTCCCACAGCCGCGCCGCGGGCTCGGCGCGATAGCTCGGGCGGTAATCGGCGAAGAACGCGTGCCCCGCACCCTCATAGACGTCCACCTGCACCTCCTGGCCGCTCCGCCCAGCCCGCTCCCGGAGCTCCTCGCCGAGCACGGGCGAGGGGTTCTGATCCTCCGCGCCCACCGCGACGAGCAGCGGGCAGTGGAGCCCCTCGGCAAGCTCCAGCGGCGGAGTCGGGCGCTCCGCCGTGGAGGTCTCCTCGGGGGTCGCACGGTCGATGAAGCCGCCCCAGCAGTCAACGGCCGCGCTCAGCCGGTCGCTGGAGGTGGCGAACAGCAGCGTGTAGCGACCGCCCATGCAGAAGCCGATGCAGCCGATCCCCCCGCTGACGTCCTCCCGGCCGCGCAGCAGGTCCGCCCCGCCCTCGAGGTCGGCGAGCACCGTGGCGTCGGCCATCGAGAACAGACGCTCCATCACGGCCCCGATGTCCCCCATCGGGGGCGGCCCCCCTTCGCGCGTGTAGAGATCGACGGCGAGGGCCACATAGCCGAGGCTCGCGAGGCGGTTGGCGACGTCGCGGATGTGGTCTCCGAGGCCTCCCGCCTCGTGGATCACGACGATCCCGGGCAACGCTCCCGGCGCCGCCGGTCGGACGAGGTAGCCGTTGATCGCCTCGCCGCCCCCTCCGGGGAAGCGGAGATCCTCCGCCCGCAGGGTCTCCGGGTCGGTGACGGCGCCGGGGACCCCCTCGGGGCTCGCCTTCACCGCTGCGTCGCTCATCCGGTGGTTCCTCCCTCGTTGGCCGCTCCAGCGCCGGCCGCGGCCACCTCGCGCAGCCTGCGCTTGACGCGGCGACGTGTCTCGGTGAGCTCATCCCTCGAGCTCCGCGCGAGCTCGACGGCGCGATGGCGGACGAGCTCGAGCTGGCGGTCGATGTGGCCGAGCGCCTCGCCGAGGAGCTCTCCTCGCCGCTCGGCGCCCACGTCATCGCGCTGCAGCTGCGCGCGCACCTCGGCGCGGGCCTCCTCGGCGGCGAGGAGCGTGCGGAGCTCCTCCAGCGACACACCGAGAAGGTTCTTCAGGCGCATCACCTCGCGCAGCCTGTCCACCTCGGCCTGGCTGTAGAGACGGTGCTGACCGGATGGCCGCTCCGGGGCCTCCGGGAGGAGGCCTATCTCCTCGTAGTAACGGATCGTCCGCGGGGTCGTGCCCACGAGGCGGGCGACGTCGCCGATGCGCAGGCTCTCACGGCGGGCACCCTCGAGGGAGGGGCCGGGGGCGGCGGGAGGGGCGGTGCTCACGCGGGCGACCTCAGCGCGTGCCGGCGGGGACGGATGCGGTGCGGGGGACGCCCTCGCGGGGGATCCCCTGGGCGCCGTCGCTCTCGCGGGCTGGGCTCACCGGCACACCGGCGGGCCGTAGGAGGCAGACGAACGCTCCCACGACGGAGACCGAGGCGAGCACCCACAGGGCGAGGTGCATGTTCGTGATGAACGGCGCGAGCTTCGCGTCGGAGAGGCCTTTCGAGAGGCCCGAGAAGATCGCGAACAGGGTCGCTTTCGGAACCGCCGAGGTCACCACGGCGAGGACGAACGCGATCGAGAGGACCGCGCCCGTGTTCTGCAGCAGCGTCCGCGCCCCGGCCGCGATGCCGCGGCGGTTGGCCGGGACGACACCCATCATCGCCGCCGTGTTCGGGCTGTTGAACATCCCCGAGCCGGCTCCCACGGCGAACAGCCAGAGGGCGCTCTGCCAGTACGGCGTGTGGACCTCCAGGGTGGACATCGCGGCGAGCCCCGCGGCGCTCACGAGCATGCCGATCGCGGCGAGCGAGCGGGAGCCGTGGCGGTCGGCCCAGATGCCGGCCAGCGGCGAGGCGATGACCATTCCCAGGGCCAGCGGGATCAGCTTCACGCCCGCGGTGATCGGGGTGTTCCCCTGGGCACCCTGGAAGTAGAAGACGAACAGGAACATCAGCGCGAAGCGGGCGAGCCCGTTGATGAACGCCGCTGCGCTCGCAGCGGCGAACAGGCGGTTGCGGAAGATCTCCAGATCGAGCATCGGCGCGCGAGAGCGACGCTCGATCCCCACCCACAGCGGCAGCAGGACGGCGGCGGTGGCGAGGCTGGCGAGAACGATGGGGTCGTTCCAGCCGCTGAGCCCCCCGCGGGAGACACCGAGAACGAGGCCCGTGAAGCCGATCACGAACGTCGTCGTCCCGAGCACGTCAAAGCCCCGCACGGTGTCCGGCTTGGCGAGCTCGCGGAGCACCAGCGCGCCCCACGCCGCCCCGGCGAGGGCGATCGGGACGTTGAACCAGAAGACCCAATGCCAGGAGATCGCCACCAGCGCCCCGCCGAGCACCGGCCCGAGCACGAGGCCGACCGCGGCGATCATCGTGTTCGCTCCCATCGCCAGTCCGAGCTGCTCCTTGGGGAAGGCGTCGGTGACGAGCGCGGCGGCGTTCGCGAACAGGAACGCCGAGCCGATCCCCTGGAGGATCCGCCACAGGATCAGCACGGTCCCGTCGGGGGCGAAGCCCGCGCCGAGAGACGCGAAGGCGAAGACGAGGAAGCCGCCCACATACGCGCGCTTGCGGCCGAACAGGTCGCTCAGCCGGCCGGCCATGAGCACGAGGACCGTGGCGGCGATGAGGTAGGCGAGGATCACCCACACGAGTGCGAGCAGGCTCGTGTGGAGCGAGCGCTCGAGGTCGGGGAGCGCGATTATCAGCGTGCCCGAGTTCGTCGCCGCCAGCAGCATCCCGAGGCTCGTGCAGGAGAGGGCCCACCAGCGGTACTGCTCGTGACCCTGGTCCACTCCGAAGCGGGTGCCCATCGGCGCTCGGCCCTCCCTGCGAGAGGATGCGATGAGGCTCAATCCGCCGCCCTTCAGTCGAAACTTGACGTGAACGTAAGGATCAGGATAGCAGGCGGCCGGGAGGCGGCCGGGCGTGCTAGAACATGTGGTGATGTCCGACGAAGGACGCACGGTCGAGAAGAGCGACGCCGAGTGGCGCGAGGAGCTCAGCCCCGCCCAGTACGACGTGCTCCGCCGAGCCGGCACCGAGCCGCCGTTCACGGGCGACTACGTCTACAACAAGGCCGCCGGCGACTACCGCTGCGCCGCCTGCGGGGCAACGCTCTTCGGAGCGGACACGAAGTTCGACTCCGGCACCGGCTGGCCGAGCTTCACCGAGCCGGCCGTCGCGGAGGCCGTCGAGCTGCGGCCGGACAACAGCCTCTTCATGCGCCGCACCGAGGTCGTCTGTCGCACCTGCGGGGGCCATCTCGGGCACGTCTTCGACGACGGGCCGGGACCCGGTGGGCAGCGCTACTGCATCAACTCCGCAGCGCTCCAGTTCATGCCCGAGGGCGAGTCCGCGGGGGTCGCCGAGGGCGGCACGTCCGCCGACGAGGCCGCTCCCGCCGAGTAGCTTCGGCCCGCCGCGCCGATCCTGGCCGGCTCCCGCCCCGGGGCGGCCAGATGGGACCGGCCTGGCCCAGCGTCGCCGCCACATGATCGTGCCCGCCCGAGTCGCCGCCGAGGCCCGCCCGGCGTCCGCTGCGGGTAGCCTCCATCGAGGATGATCATGTTCGAACAGGCGCGCAGGGTGCGTGAGCCCCTGGGCTGGGGGAGGCGGGAGCGCGTGATCGTGGCCACGGTGGTGACCGTCGTGGCGGCGCTGGCGCTGGCCCTCGTCGGCTACGCGCTCACGAGCGGAGGGCCGGCGAGGCGGGGCTGCGTGGAAATCACCTTCGCGAGCACGCTCGGAGGTGCGCACGTCCACGAGTGCGGCGCCCGGGCCCGGGCGATCTGCGCCTCACCGGGTGCCTACCGGGAGGCCGCCGACGAACTCCGCGCCTCCTGTACGCGCGCGGGATACCGCTACGGAGGCGGCTGACAGACGCCTTTCCGGACGTTCCGAAGAACGTCTGGACAAATGTCGAAACGGGTGGGCCAAGTGTTGGCCACGTTGGCCCTACCGGGGGTTCCTGACGGCCGTTTTCATACCGGGACGACACTCGCGCCCGGTGCCGCCTTGGGGGACCGGCGCTTGCCATTCCAACGACCGTAGGAACGGAGGCACATGACCTGGCTGTCATATCCAAGCTGGCTCAACCCAGGTGACAACGCGTGGCAGATGACCGCAGCCACGTTCGTCGGGCTGATGAGCTTGCCCGGACTCGCCGTGCTGTATGGCGGGGTGATGCAGAAGCGGTGGTCGGTCAACGCGATGATGCTGACGTTCATGGCGTTCTGCGTGACGCTGATCGTGTGGTGTCTGTGGGCCTTCAAGATGGGCTTCGGCCATCCGATCGCGCATAGCGGCTCGGGGGTCTTCGGGACGAAAGGCTTCTTCGGGACGTTCCTCGGTGAACCCGGGAGCGTGCTCAGCCATACGGCCGAGGAGGGTCAGGCGGAAATCCAGTCGATCACGACGGGGCCGCCGTTCCACTTCCCGTTGTCCTCTCTCGTCTACTTCCAGTTCGTGTTCGCCGCGATCACACCGATCCTGGCGCTCGGATCGGTCCTCGGGCGGGTCAACTTCAAGGCCTGGATCCCGTACGTCGCGATCTGGATCACCGTGGTCTACGCGGTCAACGCGTTCCTCATCTGGGGTGGCGGCTACTTCGCCGCGCACGGCGCCCTCGACTACTCCGGTGGTTACGTCATTCACCTCTCGGCGGGTGTCTCGGGATTCGTCTTCGCGGCCGTGATCGGACCACGACTACAACGAGATAGAGAGATCGACGCGCCGAACAACCTCCTGATGCTGGCCTGCGGGGCGGGTCTGCTGTGGCTCGGCTGGAACGGGTTCAACGGCGGGGACTCCTACTACGCCGGCGCCGACGCGAGCGCGGCCGTGCTGAACACGAACCTGTGCACGGCGGTGGCGATGATGGTGTGGGTGATGTGGGACTACATCTACCGCGACAAGCCATCCATGATCGGAGCGGTCAACGGCATGATCACCGGCCTCGTGGGCATCACCCCCGCGGCCGGCTTCGTGAACGGGTGGGGTGCGATCATCATCGGGATCGTCGATGCGACGATCGTGTGGATGGCGATCCGCTACCTCAGCCGAGTGCGTCCCTTCCGGAGTGTGGACGACACCCTCGGGGTGATCTACACGCACGGCATCGCGGGTCTCTGCGGAGGGCTGATGGTGGGCCTGTTAGCCGATCCAGCGCTCGTCGAGTACATCGGGGTGAAAGGCGCGGCGAACCTTCCCGGTTCCGAAGGGTTGCTCCTCGGGGGCGGCTGGACGCTGCTGAGATGGCAGGCGGAGACGGCCGCGTGGGTGATCGCGTACACGGCCGTCGCGACCTACCTGATCCTCAAGCTCATCGGGCTGGTGCTGCCGTTGAGGCTCAGCGACGAGGAGCTCGAGATCGGGGACCACGCGATCCACGGCAACGAGGTCTACCCGGCGGACGTGCCGACGCTGGGCGGACCCGCACGCGCCGGCGTGGCAGCCCGGGAGTACATCTCCGGCAGGGGCCGGAGCGTAAGGACGGTCTCGTTTCACGGAGGCGGGGCGCGTCGGCGACGGCGCGCCCCGCACTCCACCGCTGTTTCGTTCCGCGCAGTTGTTGCGCTGCGGCCCCGCCTCCGGCGGGGCCGTTTGCGTTTCGCTCCCTGAGTGGGTCGGGCGCTGCTAACCGGCGATGCCGACCGGGCAGGCGACGCCCGTGCCACCCAGGCCGCAATAGCCGGCCGGGTTCTTCGCGAGGTACTGCTGGTGATAGTCCTCGGCGTAGTAGAAGGGGTGCTCCGGCGTCCGCCTCGGCGAGCTCGGTGGTGATCTCCCCATAGCCGGCCGCGGCGAGCGTCTCCTGGTAGGCCTCCCGTGAGGCATCGCGCGCGAGCCGCTGGGGCTCCCCGTTCCACATGATCAGCGAGCGGTACTGGGTGCCGACATCGTTGCCCTGGCGCATCCCCTGGGTCGGGTCGTGGTTCTCCCAGAACAGCTTCAGCATGTCCTGTAGCTGGTGGCGGAGGTGTCGAACGCGACGAGCACCACCTCGGCGTGGCCGGTGCGGCCGCCGCAGACCTCCTCGTAGGTGGGGTTCGGGGTGGTGCCACCCGGCGTAACCGACCGCCGTCGTGTAGACGCCCGTCGGCTTCCCAGAAGATGCGCTCGGCTCCCCAGAAGCAGCCCATGCCGAAGATCGCCGTCTCGACGCCCTCGGGGAAGGGCCCCTTCAGCGGCGCGTCGAGCACCTCGTGGCGCTCAGGGACGGGGAGGGGCTGGGAACGCCCGCGAAGCGCCGACGCCGGATCGACCATCGTTGGCTTGTTGCGACCAAATAGACCCATGGGCTCAGGCTAGACGATCGACGAGGGCGCGAGGACAAAGATGAGGATGTCCTCGCGCGCGACGCGACGGTAGGGTGGCCGCGTGCGAGTCTCGGGGGCGAGCGCGATGAGAGGGAGGCGAGCCCATGAGCGAGGTCAGCCGGGCGGTGCTCTACGAGGTCGACGGACGCGGGCGCCCGGATCACGCTCGACCGCCCCGAGCGGGGCAACGGGATCACGGCGTCGCTGCGTCGGCGAGCTCGTCGCATGCGTCGAGCGGGCCGATCTCGACCGGCGGGTGCACGTGATGCTGCTGAGCGGCAACGGGAGCGGGCTTCTGCGGCGGCTACGACCTCGTGGAGAGCGCCGAGGGGATGGGGGCGGCCGGCCCGGCGCGGCCGGCGAGCTCGCCGGCTCGCCGATCGACCCGGCGGTGATCCCCGCCAACCACGACCCGCGGGCACGTGGGATCGCGATGGCGGACTACGCGATGATGGCTCGCAACGTCCGCGCCTTCATGAGCCTGTTCCACTGCGGCAAGCCGGTCGTCTGCAGCGTCCACGGCTTCTGCGTGGCGGGCGGCACCGACATGGCCCTCTGCTCGGACCTGCTCGTGATCGCCGAGGACGCCAAGATCGGCTACCCGCCCGCGCGCGTGTGGGGATCGCCGACGACGGCGCTGTGGGCGCAGCGGGTGGGAGCCCAGCGTGCCAAGCGGCTGCTGTTCACGGGCGACTCCCTCTCCGGGCGCGGAGGCGCGTGGAGTGGGGCCTGGCGATCGAGGCTCCACCCGCGGAGCAGCTCGAGGAGCGCACCGAGGTGCTGCTCGAGCGGATCGCCCGCCTGCCGATCAACCAGCTGATGATGATGAAGCTGCTCGTCAACCAGACCCTCTACGCACAGGGTCTGCACACGACCCAGGTGCTGGGAACCGTCTTCGACGGCATCACCCGTCACACCGCGGAGGGCTACGGCTTCCAGCACCGCGCCGCCGCGAGGCCGGCTTCCGCGAGGCGGTGCGGGAGCGCGACGAGCCCTTCGGCGACCGCGGCCCCTCGACCTTCAAAGGCTGAGCGCCGGCTGCGTCGCCGGGCCGGCGGTCGCCCGCGACGGGGCGTCCCGGACCCGCGCCGGGCCGACATCGTCGGCGAAGGCTAGAATGGCCGGCCTCGCGGATGTAGCTCAGCTGGCTAGAGCGTCGCCTTGCCATGGCGAAGGTCGAGGGTTCGAATCCCTTCATCCGCTTCAGACAGAACCCCCGGATTTCCGGGGGTTTTGTTGTTTCCGGGGTAGGGCGGCGGGTCGCATCCTTGCCCGTGGGTACCACCGTGGGTACCAAACTCACGCACAACCGTAACCCGGCCGTCTGAGTCGACGGATGGCCGGAAGACCCGTGGAAGGCGCGTTGTTCGTCCGTGAGCGCTCATAGCGTTGCGTCCATGATCGATCCGACCTCGAGCTCAGCGCGTGGAAGATGAGCAAGCGCAAGCGAGGCTCTGAGGCGGCGCGCCAACCACCGGCGCCGCACGGCTCTTGGCGGGTTCGCTATCACCCGAAGGCCAGAGCCGAGGCGGACGCGGTACCGGAACAGGAGCGCAAGGCGATCGACAACGCGGTGGACAAGCTGGCCTCGCTCGGCCCGACGCTCCCTTTCCCGCGCTCCAGCAAGGTCATGGGCGACCCAGGCGGCTCGCTGCGTGAGCTGCGCCCGCGGGCAGGACGCAGCCCGTGGCGGTGCATCTACGAACGCATCGGCGACGTGTTCGTGATCGGCGCCGTGGCCCCCGAGGCCCAGAAGGACAAGGCAGGGTTCGACAGCGCCGTCAGCGCCGCCAAGGCACGGCTCGCCGAGATCGAGCGGTGACGCACGGCGGGGCTATCACAAGTTTGATATAGTTGCTCGGCGTGAAGCTGTCCGATCTGCCCACTCACGAGGAGGTGCTCGCCGAGCACCTCGACGCCGACCCCGAGTACCGCAGGGAGTGGGAGCGCACGGCCCTGGCTCGCGCGGTGGCCGTGAAGGTGATCGCCTACCGTGCAGAGCACAGCCTCAGCCAGACCGCGTTGGCCAAGCGCCTGAAGATGAGCCAGCCAGCCGTCGCGCGGCTGGAGAGCGGGGAGCACAACCCCACGTTCCCGATGCTCCTGCGCATCTCAGACGCGCTCGGGGTCGAGCTCGCGATCGACATCACACCCAGCGGGCACGAGCCGCAGCTGATCGGCAAGCGCGCACGTCGCAACGCCCTGGAGTCCTTCCAAGGCAACGGCTACGCCGTCGTCGTCGCCGCCACCTGAGCCGACCCACCCGACCCCGCCGCTGCTGCCCCGCGACCTCGCGCCGTCACACCCAGCCGACACACCCAGAACTCCGAACAACTACTAAAAACCCCCGTCCCCTCCGCCTTGTGGGAAGACGCAATGGTGGGGCAGGCCGTCGTGCATTTGGGCTGCGAGCCCGTCAATGACTATATGGCCGCCCCTGCGACTCACCTGGTTGGGCTGAGAGCCCGAATCCGTATTTGTCGCTTGCCCGCCGCGCCTTCCAGTTCTGGGGTTCGATGCTGTGGAAGGGAGCAGAAATGTGGAAGGGAGCAGAAATTGCGGTATTTCGGTGTTGATGTTCACTTGGAGTTCTGCGAGATCGCCGTCGCTGAGGACGGCCGTGTCTCGCAGGTCGGGCGGATCGCGAGCACGCCGGAGGCGATCAGGGAGTTCGCGGCGGGTCTCGGCAGCGAGGATGAGGTCGTGCTGGACGCGAGCGGCAGCGTGATGGCGATCGCGCGGATCCTGCGGGAAAGCAACGCCGGCCGTGTCGTTGTCTCGGATGCGGCGCAGACGCGTGCGATCTCCCACGCGCGGGTGAAGTCCGATCGTTTCGACGCGGCGATGCTCGCACGGCTGCTCTCCTCAGGGATGCTCAGCGAGGTGTGGGTGCCCGACGAGGCGACGCTTGCGTTGCGTCGGCGTGTCGCGCGCCGCGCGGCGCTGGTGCGGGCGCGTACCCGGATCAAGAACCAGGTGCACGGTGTCGTGATGCGCTGTCTGCTCGGCCGCCCGCCTGTGAGCGACCTGTTCGGCCGCAAGGGACGCGTCTGGCTCACCGCACAACAGCTCCCCGAGGAGGAGACCGAGACGGTGCAGGGCTGCCTGCGCCAGATCGACTTCCTCAACGGTGAGATCGCCCAGCTCGACCAGAAGATCGCCGAGCAGGCCCTCGCGTGGCCCGGGCTGTGCAGGCTGTTGACGATCCCGGGTGTGGACATCGGGACCGCGGCGGCTGTGATCGCGGCCGTCGGGGACATCTCCCGCTTCCAGAGCGCCGGTCAGCTCGTCGCCTACCTCGGGTTGGACCCGAAGGTCCGCCAGTCCGGCTCGGAGCCTGCTCGTTATGGGCACATCTCAAAGCGCGGCAACGCGCAGGCCCGCTCGATGCTGGTCGAGGCGGCATGGATCGCGATCCGCAGCCCCGGCCCGCTCAGAGCGTTCGGTGAGCGCGTCCGTGCCCGCCGTGGCGCTCAGGTCGCCGCGGTCGCTGTCGCGCGCAAGCTCGTCGTGCTGTGCTGGCAGCTGCTCAGCAAGGACGCCATTCGCTCGCCCATCGCTGACGCGCCAGAAGACACGGCGGCTGGAACTGACCGCCGGTGCGTCACGCCGGCCACGCCGCCACGACGGGCTTACCGTTTCCCCGACGGCCGCTCAGCGCGCGGTGGAGCGCGAGCTGCAGTCCCAGGCCGAGCTCGCCTACCGGCGGCTGGTCGCTGACTGGCGCGCGGCAGCACCGAAGGGTGGTGCGGGTGCGACACCGGGGCGCGCATCTTCTAATAGGCCCTCGAAGGGCAAAGCCGCGCGGCAGGCCACAAGCCCCTGACGCCTGCGCTTCGCTACGTCAGTCACCCGCACCACCCGAAATCATCCCACCACGAAGCGCTCAACGCGACCCCGCCGGTCGACGCGCCTGCCTGCGCCACTACGCGCCCGCGCGGCACGACAAAGGCCCGTATAGACCAGATACACGGCACACCCATCGGTACCTTTCAGGTCCCTCCGGGCGGCCGTAACCGGGCCATGAGCCGCGTGTTCCTGCGGTTCCTCCACCGGCGGGAGACCCGCAGCCGTCGAATACGACGCCGGGCGCCAGCGTGTGGTGGTAGAGCGCGGCGACTATCCGTTTCGCTGATGGGAGGAGAACCCATGACCGTGCCATCCATGCTCGATTCCGCTGGGCGGCGTCGTTCGCCCGCAACGCTCCCGGGATTTCACGCCGGGCGTGCGCCTCGCAACAAGGGGATGCGCTACCCAGCGGATCCGCCGACCGTCGAGGAGATCATCTGCGTGATGCGTCATGTGGGCGATAACGCGCACGGGTGGCGGCTGCGCGCCATGATCGTGATGCTCTGGCGCGGCGGGCTGCGCGTCCATGAGGCCCTCGCGCTCACAGAGCACGATCTCGACCCACAGCGCGGGTCCGTGCTCGTTCGCCACGGCAAGGGCGGACGCCGACGCGAGGTCGGGATGGACTCCTGGGGCTAGGAGCAGCTGCGGCCGTGGCTCACCAAGCGCCTTGAGATGCCGGTCGGCCCGCTGCTGTGCGTCATCGACGGTCCCACCCGCGGGCGAGCGTGGTAAGCATCATCGGTCCGCGGCGAGCTTCGCCGGCACGCCGCCGAGGCGGGCGTCCGCCGACGTTTCGCACCGCACCAGCTGCGCCACGCACACGCCGTCGAGCTCGCCCGCGAGGGCGTCTCGCTGAACGTCATCCAGCGCCAGCTCGGGCACTCCAACCTCGGCACCACCAGCATCTACCTACAAGGCATCGACATCGAGGAGATCATCTCGACCGTCCACGCACGCCGAGCACCGATGATGTCCGCTACAGCGGGCCTACAGCTCTGAAGAACCCGGGCGCCCCATGGCGCGGGCACCGATCAAGGATGCTCACGCCATGGGCGCCCGCTCGGCGGATCGGGCTCCTGCCGGGACCTACGACCTGCCCGCAGGTCATCCAGTGCGGGTTCGGCCTCGCTCCGAACGGCCGCTACCGCTCTCGGGGAAAGCAGGAGCGCCAAGCGGGCCAGGCGAGAGTGCTGCTACTCGTCCCAAGCGGGCGCGACGGGCACACACCGGGAGACGACCGCTTCGGCGCACAGTGCGGCCCCGGGCCAGGCCAAGGTCGCCTCGTCCACCCGGTCTATCGGCGCCGGAGCGTGACGTCATACGAGCGAGTCGTCGCGCTGCCCTTCCGTCCGATGCTGGTGAGGCGCATGACGGCCCTGACTGTCTTGCCACGTTTGAGCAGGGCACGGCCGGCCTTGGTCAGGACGGCACGGAGGATCGCCCTGTGGTGGGCGGGGATTCTGAAGCGTCGGTCGCTTGCTAAGACGAGCTGCCGGGGCACGGCGGTCCTGGCCAGCCTACCCCGGGTTGCCGCGATCGGGGGCGACGTGACAACTGATAGCGAGCCGGTGCACGGTACCGCCGCGGTGCAGCGAATCGCCTGAGTCACGGCGGTCTTGGAGACGAGGACTTTCCCGGGAGGCGCGAAGTTGAATATCGGTTGCCTGTACAGAGCAGTGGTGTAAGGGCAGTGTGCACGGGATTCGCGGGAGTAGACCTGTGTGAACTTCACCCATGCTTCGGTCCGTGCAGTGGCGCCGGATTTGTCCTCTACCAGAAGGATGATCAGTGCGTAGTCGCGCACCGATTCACCTTCGTTTCCCATGCCGCGGTCGTACAACTCGTCGTATGAGCGGTCAAATGTGAAGGTCACAACCTCCTTCGCCTGAGGGCCCTCATAAAGCGTGGAATACAACCCGAATTCTTCCTCCGGGAAGATGAATTCGTAGAGTCGGCCCAGAAACGGACCGGTTTCGGCGTACACCGCGAGCGGCACGTTGATCTCAAGCAGCCGGTAGTTCGTGATCGGCGGGTTTGGCGTTTTCGACGCACTCGCGTCGAGCAGGGTCGAAATCCCAGTACAGGTTGGGTCGGGACCGACCGTGAGCACTGCCTTGATTACAAACGGCTGGACGATTTTCGTCGGTGCCGATTCCGCGGAGGCCGTCCCGAAGGGGCTTTCGGCCGTCACGCGTAGCTTTAGTGTCGCCCCCACATCGGCGTGGGCGACGGTGTAGCTGGTCGAGGTGGCGCCAGCTATCGCTTCGCACTCGGTCCCGGTCGGGGTGGTGCAGCGAAGCCATTCATAATAGAAGCTGGTTGGGTTGCCGAGCCAGAGGCCGGGTGTTCCGGTAAGCGTTTCAGGCTCGCGCGCTTCGCCCGAGATCGTCGGTGCGCCGGTGAGCGTAGGCGGCGGAGGCGGCCCCGCTTTGACGCCATTTGAGCGTTCTGAGTAGGCCGTCGTCATTTTCCCGCCGACGCCAGTGGCCGTGACGGCGAGCCGCAACTGCTGTCCTTCGTCGGCGACCGCCGGTTTATAGCTCGCGCTCATCGCGCCGGCGATCGGGGTACACGTTTCGCCAGCGCATCGCTGCCATTGAAATGCGAATGACGCGGCATCTTCCCAGCTGCCTTCGGTGCCCGTCAGCGTTGAGCCAACGCGTGCTTCGCCTGAGATCGTCGGTGGCGCGGTGTTCACGGGCGCCCCCGGCGTGAAGCTGGCTTGGAGCAGGAGCTCCTGGCTTCCGCCCAGCGGGGGCGTCAAGACTGGGGCTTCAGTGGTTCCGTCCCCGAACGGGTCACTGAAGTAGTTCAGTTCGTCTGCCAGTGGGGCCAGCGTGTTGCTGATGGGTGCCCCGAGGCCACCGATGACGTCGAGGGCTATCCGGTCACCTCCCTTGACCGGCAGGCTCACCGCGAATGGTCCTCTCACCTTATCTTCTGCGTTGGGAACAGTCTGAGGCGCGCTGGTTCCAGCAGCCATGAACGTGCCGCCGCCGGCCGGCCGGAGGATGCGCAACTCGTATTTGGCGTTCATGTCACCCGAGCGCACGCTCCAGGATGTGATGGTGCCGCCTGACGGCGCACTAAGCGCCTCGCTCGGAGCTGCTTCTTGGTAGACGGTGAGGCCACTCCCCCCGTAGGTCGCTTCAAAGCCGTCTTCCAGGGTGCTCCCAAGCGTCGTATTCGCGTAAGCAGGAGCGGCACACACCACATCCGGCATAAGCGCTAGCGCCAGCCCCAATAAAGCCGTCGCGCTAATCCGCCTCAACGCCGAATCCCCCCCTGAGTCGGAAACCTCGTGGACATCCTACACGCACGCCAGATCAGCACCACGTCGCTGTCGCTCGGCACAAGAAGGAGCACGCTCGTGTCGGTCCCGCCACACGTCTGCTTGGGACGATTAGCGAGCGTCTCGACCACCGCCCGCGAGACGCCTGCTTTGACCTGGCCGGGGACAAAAGCAGGAGTCTGGTCCGCGCCCGGCGAGACGCCTGGGTTTCGTCCTGAGCGGCAGCGTCACACGCCGTTCGCCGCGCGCTCGCAATGCCACGTAAGCATCAGCCTCGCGACAGCACAGCGCCGCATCACCCCTGGAAATCGCACGCGAACGCCAAGTGCTGACGTCCTCGCGAAAGCGGACGCGCTCGTACCGGCGATCCCCGCCCATAGCATTACGTGGGGGCGCGCTCTCGCCCCGCGGACCGCCCCATCGCCTCATCCTGGCTGGCTTAGAAGACCGTGTTGACCTCTACCGCTTCTTCATTGGTCTGGGTTGTCGTGAGGGTCAGTCCCGTCTGTTCGAGGGCCCCGCCCTCGAGCGACTCTTCGAGGATGTCCTTTGGTTCTCCTACGAAGTCTTCCGGTTTCTGTTTTCCTGTCGTTGCCGCGGCTTTCACGGTCACCGTCAGCAGCATTTTGTTCGCCGTGACCGGCACTATTACAGAGCCCTGCACCGATACGGGCGTGCCGGCGCAGCTGAATTCCATGAGCGTCCCCGTCTTTTCGACGGGAAAGAGGTCGAGGCCGATTTTGTTCTTTCGCTGCGGTTTCGCCGAGCGCGTCTACACCCAGCACGCCTTCGAGCTGTGTCGTGACGACTTCTCCGGGTGCGCTGCCCGTGCTCGCGCATTTCGCTTTCGGGCTGGCGAGTTCGCAGCCGGTGAGCGTGAGGATCACGCCGCCGACGGTTTTCAGCGAGGTGTATTCACCCGTGCTCGTTTGGCCGGTACACGTCACTTTCGAGCCTGTCACCGTTTGGAGTGTGACTTTCGTGGGTGCTTTGATTTTGGTCGCAAAGCGAGCTTTGAGGACACCCGGTTCCCATTCATATTGGCCGGTATGGGCTCCGCTCTTGACCAGACAGGTGGTGGCAGTGAACCCGCCGTGGTAGACCGTTTTTGTCCCTACTTTTTCGGATGGGACTTTGACGCATCTCCCGTATTCCGGTGGGGTCGCCCCGACCGTGTAGCTGATCGATGCCGTGCCGGTTTCTCCGTCTTTGCTTTTTGAGGTCACCGTGTAGGTGTGCGGCCCCAGGGTCGAGGTGTCGAGTGTGCCCGAGGTGCCAAATCCGCCGTTGGAGTCCATGCACGATTCGAGCCCTGGCCCGCCTTCGCCTTCCGTGCAGAAGAATTTCGTCGTGACGACCGCGCCCAGCTGGTAGGTGGCGCCGCTCGCTGGAGATTCGATCGACGCTTTCGGCGGAAACGCTTCGACGACCGTGTAGGTGATCGATGCTGTGCCGGTTTCGCCGTCTTTGCTTTTTGAGGTCACCGTGTAGGTGTGCGGCCCCAGGGTCGAGGTTTCGAGCATGCCCGTGGTGCCAGACCCGCCATTGGAGTCCGTGCACGATTCCAGCCCTGGCCCTTCGTAGCCTTCCGTGCACGAAAATTGCGTCGTGACGACCGCCCCCTGCAAGTAAGTGCCGCCGCTCGCTGGAGATTCGATCGACGCCCCCGGCGAAGGCCCCGACGAACTTGCCGGAATCTCGGTGACCGTGTCTTCGTTAAAGTTGGCGACCCAGACGTGGGTTCCATCCCAGGACACGAAATCGGGCCCGTTGCCAACCGGGATCGTGCGGACGACGGTGCCGCTCGACGCTTCGATCTCACTGACTGTGTTTTCGTTGTAGGTGCCCACCCACACGTAGGTGCCATCCGAAAAGATGCCCCTGGGGTAGCTGCCGAAGGGAATCGTGCGGATGAGGGTGCCGCTCGACGCTTCGATCTCACCGACCGTATCCCCTCCTTCGCTCGTGAACCAGACGTGGGTTCCATCCGAAGATATGCCCTGGGGGGCGCTGCCGACGGGGATGGTGCGGATCACGGTGCCGCTCGACGCTTCGATCTCACTGACCGTATCTCCTCCTTCGTTTGTCACCCAGACGTGGGTTCCGTCCGAAGACACGCCTGTGGGCGCTTTGCCGACTTTGATCGTGCGGATCACGGTGCCGCTCGACGCTTCAATCTCATCGATCGTGGTTCCGGCTTGGCTTGCGACCCAAACGTCGGTTCCATCCGCGGAGACGGCATTCGGGTGGTCGCCGACGGGGATGGTGCGGATCACGGTGCCGCTCGACGCTTCGATCTCACTGACAGTATTTGCTTTGGCATTCGTGACCCAGACGTGGGTCCCATCCGACGACACGCCTGCGGGAACGCTGCCGACTTTGATCGTGCGGATGACGGTGCCGCTCGACGCTTCGATCTCACTGACCGTATTTTCGAAAACGTTGGTGACCCAGACGTGGGTTCCATCCGAGGAAATGCCTAGGGGGCCGCTGCCGACGGGGATCGTGCGGATCGCTTCGGCGGCCGCGGAGGACACCCCGACGCAGCAGGCCGCTATGGCTACCGCCGCCACCAGTGTCCCAGTCAGTCGGACTGCACCCGCTCGCGAGAAACCATCCAGCAGCCTCATAACGACCCCTCAATCGCTTGTCAATGCCCTGAGACTGGCTTCGAGCCCATCAGGGCCTAGAATCGCCGATCGTACCAGAAGGCACGATGACTGCTCTCAAGGTCTTCGTATCGGCCGGCCCCATTGCTCTGGGCGACCGCGATTCAGCTTCCCGAGAGCGCTTGGGCGACGCGCTGAGTCTCCGCCGGTAGACATGAACCGCGACGCGGCAGTGCTCATTTCCACCGAATGCAGTCGTGTTGGTGGTCAAGCCGGGCGTGCGCGCTCTGGACGAAACTGAGGCGTCTCGCGGGGCGCTGGCGAGACTGCTCTCCGTCATGGGGAAGCAGCAGTCCGCCGGGGCGCTGCCCGGTCGCATGCCCGGCAACGGCCTTCAGGCCAGGACTGCGTCGGCGCCGTCCTGCACGCTAGGCCTGAACGCGGCCGTGAACGTCTGGGCTTGCTCGGACGCCGGTCGGGCGTGCAGGTAGCGGCTGGTCGTGCTGAGCGCGCTGTGACCCATCGCCTTCTGGATCGTCACGACGTCGACGCCGCGCGCCGCGAGCAGCGAGCCGAACGTGTGCCGCAGGTCATGGAAGCGCAACGCGCGAACGCCGGCAGCGGCCTGGGCACGCCGGTAGCGCCGACGCAGCGCCGAGCCATCGAGTGGGCGCCCGAACACGTTGCAGAACACAAGGTCATCGCGCGTCGTGAAGTGATCTCGTCGGCTCATGCGATCCAACGCGGCGGCCGGCTGGTCGGCCAATGGCACACGACGGACGCGGCCGGACTTCGTGGACGACTCCACGCCAGCGCTCATCGCGCGCGCGATCGTCAACGCGGACCCGGCGAAGTCAACATCGCGCCACCGCAGGGCCAACAGCTCGCCCTGTTGCAAGCCGGCGTAAGCGGCAACGCGGACGATCTCGGCGTCCTGGCGGTCCTCGGCTTGCCGTGCCATCCGCTCGCCGTCGTTGACCGCCGGGTACGCCGGATCGCGGTGTTGTCCCTCCACGAAGGCCCGGGCGATGGCCTCGATCTCCTCGGGAGAGTAGAACACGAGCGCGCCGGGGATCGGCTCGCGGCGCTTGTCGGCTCCGTTCGCCGGGTTTGTGGGCAACGCAAACGTGGATGGCTTGCAGCCGTGGTTGAACACGGCGGAAATGACCGCGCGGTACTTGTTGACCGTGCTCGGCGACGCGCCGGTCGCGCTGACCCTCGCCAACAGCTCGTCCACCTCGCGCGTCGTGATCCTCGAGGCCGGACGATCGCCGAGCGCAGCCATGACATGCCCGAGCGTTGTCGCCTCGCCGCGTTTGCACGGGACGCCCGGCTCGGCCAGCACGCTTTCACGATCTCGCAGCGTCGATGGCTTGGCGCCGGCTACGTCGGCCAGCCACCGCATGTAGGACTGGGCGACTTCGCGGAAGGTCACGCCGCGTGTGCGGCGCTCGTGCTCGACGCGCTCCACGTTCGCCGCCTCGGTCACATGTGCGGCCACCAGCAGCGCAGCAGCCACGATGGCGGCGCGCTCGTCGTAGGCGCCATCGGGCACCCGTCCACGGCGACGGGTCCACGCGCCCGTGGCGGGATCGCGTTCGAGCCATGCCGGGCCGATGCGGCGCTTGACCTGCTGGCCATTGTGCCGGAACTTCGCCTCGTAAAACGGTTGGCCGCGATGCTCGCGTACGACGATGTTGGCGTTTGGGAGTGGGGCGGGCACGGCGGCTCCGATCTTCCGGCCGTCATCATACAGGCCATGGGTACCACGTGGGTACCACATCCCTGGTGGGTACCGATTTGGGTACCAAACCGACCCCTTTGCATGCATCTAAGCCGTGTTTAGCACCATCGAACCAGGCGTATCTACGCGGTTCGGGGCGTATCTAGCGCCTTGCCATGGCGAAGGTCGAGGGTTCGAATCCCTTCATCCGCTTCGAGCCGGGGCTTTGTGCTCCTTGGAGTTGCCGACAGCGAGGCGCTGGAGCGCGTCGGCCATCACGATGGCCCCATCGCTGCGGGCGAGGGCGTCGGCCATCGCGCGAGCACCCTGTTTGATCGACGGGTCTTCCAGGGCGCCGGCGATGACGCCGCGCAGCTTGCTGGGGGAGCTCTTCTTGCTGACCCTCACGCCGGCGTTCACGAACACGAACGCGGGCGGCGTTGTCCGGCTGGTCGCGTGCATCGGGGATGCAGACGAGCGGAACCCCATCGGCGAGCGCCGCGTTGACCGTCTGCCATCCCGCATGGGTGACCATCAGCGACGCGTACGGGAGCACGGTTCGATGTGGCACGAAGTCCACGGTGCGCGCGTTGGTGGGGATGCGGAGTTGGCTGGCGTCGAGCGCGGGGCCCGCCGTCAGCAGCGCCCGGACAGGCAGCTCGGCGACGGCGTCGAGCACTCGCTGGGCGAGCGCGCCCTGATCCATGTAGCTGGTGCTGAAGCTGAGCAGCACGAGCGGATCGGTGTTCTCCTCGGGCCACGGCGACTCCCACTCCTTCGGGAAGGGCTCGAACGCGGGGCCCACGTAGTGGACGTTCCCGGGCAGCTCGGCTTTGCTCGAGAAGTCGAGCTCCGGCGCGGTCATCACGTAGACGGCCCGCGCACCGAGGACCTGGTCCCCCCAGTCCTTCAGCGGCGCGAGCCCATGTTCGGCGCGCACGCGGTTCAGCACGGTCAGTCCGGGCGCCCAGAAGCGGCGGGTGATGCGATCGAACAGGCGATCGCGCGCGGCACCCAACGGACCCGCCATCGGCGACAGGCCACTGAACAGCGGGGGCGCGCCGCGAGCCGGTAGCGGATAGGGACAGTGAACGAGCGCGGCGGCCGGGACATCGGCGAGCTCGGCTGCGATCGCGGTAGCCGGCATGAGCCAGTCGAACACGACGACGTCTGCGCTCCAGCCCTCGAGCATCTCGATCGCATCGCGTGCCCCTTCGGGCATCGACGCGATCGCGCCGTCGCGCAGTCGTTTCGCGGCGCCAAGCTGCGTGCGCGCTTCCCAGTCGCGTACGGGGTCGGTCTCCGGGCGGGTGAGGTCGAGGTCGGGCATCGCCCGCCGGTATTCGACGAACTCCGCCCCGGTGCTCTCGATCCGCCCCCGCGCGGCGCGGTGGGCGAGGACCCGCACGTCGTGACCGCGGTCGACGAGCTCGCGTGTGAGCGCGAGCTGCGGCGGGGCGTTGCCGCTGAACGCGAGGAGTGTCTGGAAGACTCGCATATACTTCATCTTAGTATGACCAAGATGAAAAAGTCAAGCGCCCCGAGCAAAGAGCGCACCTATCGGATGACGGCCCGCGCCGATGCGGCCGCCGCGACCGGCGAGCGGCTGCTCGCCGCGGCGTGGAAGCACTTCGGCACTCGACCCTATGAGGAGGTTCGCCTGCGCGAGATCGCCGCCGACGCGCTCGTCACCGAACAGACGCTCCTCGCGCGCTTTCACTCCAAGGACGAGTTGCTCGCCGCCGCATACAGGTGGTGGGCGATGAGCGAGAGATCACGCCGCGACGCAGCTCCCGTGGGCCGTCTCCCCGAGGCCGTCGCCAACGTGTTCGACCACTACGAGGCGCACGGAGCGGCGATCCTGCGCATGCTCTCCCAGGAGGACCGCATCCCCGCGGTCCGCTCCCTCACCGAAAGGGGCAGGGACTATCACCGCGAGTGGGCGGGCAGGGTCTTCCAGCCGCTGCTCGCCGGCCTGCGCCGCCCATCCAGAGAGCGCCGGCTCACGGCCCTCGTGATCGCCACGGACGTGCTCGTGTGGAAGCTCCTGCGACTCGACATGGGGCTCAGCCGCCCCCAGGCCGAAGAGACCGTGGTTGACATGATCGAGTCCTACTCGAGGCGATCGAGCCGAGCTCCCGAGGCGATGTAGTCCGCCATCAGGCGGGCTCCCAGAGCTCGACCCGAGTCCCCTCAGCCGTGTGCGGCGGGCTCGACTCGCAGGGCGAGGAGCGGATCTTCTGCCACGTCGAGGCGACGCAGCAGCAACAACGTCCCCCGTCTGCCAGCGTGCCCGCTCGCACGACCAGGGGTTTCGAGTTGGCGGGTTCCGGCAGATTGGGGCCGAGCCCCACGAGCACCCGCGCGAGCTCGCCCGCGCCTCGCACGTGGGCCAGCTCCACGACCAGCGGGTCGCCATGTGTTCGCTTGAGCGCCACCGCGACGAGGCTGCCGGCGACTCCCGCTGTTTCGTCGCCCTCAAAGGCTCGCCCGGCGCCGAGTTCCGACAGACCTGTCCTCAGCAGCGGTCGGCTCGGCAGCCCCGTCGAGTCGTCTCGACACTCCGCGACACCGAGACGCGGGATCTCGCGAGCGTCGGATGGACGCCCGACGGCGAGAGCCTTGCCGTCTCGCCCTCGCCCTCGTCCGCCGCGAAGCCCAACGCGACGGCGGCGACGACGATGGCGACGAGAACGCCGCGAAGGCGGACCGGGCGATCCACTGCGTCCTAGTTACCGCAGCCGCACACGCTCAACCGGAGCGCCCGTCAGGAGCTCTCTACGTAGGTGCCCTCACGGTTCGCGTCGTTGAACATCTCGGAGACGATCCGCCAGCTGCCGTCTGCTTGACGATGGAGGACACGGAGGGAGAAGTTGTCCCGCAGCTCGATCTCTCCGCCTTCCAGCAGCTTCTGGCCCTCGACCTGAAGGTGGGCGGACACGAGCACGACCTCGGGCGTGAGGACGCGGATGGCGATCTCAGGTGGGCCCCTGAGGACGCCCGCGTTGAAGTTTTCGTCTGCGAACAGGCCGCGGAGATAGGAGATGATCTCCTCGCTTCCCTTCCTTACGCTGCCGAAGGCGTTGACCCAATCGGCGTCGTCGGTGTAGACGGAGTCGAGCTGCCCGGCATCGCGTTCCTGGAAGCCTGTCCGCAGCGCTATCAGCGTCGCTCCGATCCCTTCCTGATCCGCCTGTGGCAGAGAGGAGATGTCGGTCATTCTCAGAGGCCCGTCGTGGCGATGATCCTGCCCGACTGGACAGCCTCGAGGAGGGCCTTGTAGTCGCGCTCGTTCTGCTCGGCGTAGGCCTCGGCGATACTCGACGAGGGCGCGGTCGAAGGTCCGTCCTTCGCCGAGGTAGGCGGCGATCGCGCAGCGGTCCCCGCTGCGCGCGTGGGCGCGGGCGAGCGTCCAACCGCACAGGCCTCCGTAGGCGGACAGGCCCGCGGGCACCATCCGCTCGACTTCGGCCGAGCCCTTCCAGTCCTTCAGCTGGCGGCAGTAGAAGTCCCGCTGGCGCCCGTCGAGCCCTCCGTCGACGTGCAGCCAGCCGAGGAAGATGTCGCTCGCGGCCTGCATCAGCCGCTGCCCGGTGACCACCCGCTCGCCGTGGTTGCCGAACTCGCTCGGCCCGAGGATGCTCCTCGAGCACCGACGCCTCCGCCTCCTTCATCTGCAGGAACAGCGGGTCCCTGCCGTCGCGTGCCGAGCAGCAGCGCGATCCACGCGCGGGTCCCGACGCTGCCGACGCCGACGACTTTCCGCGCGAAGTCGACGAGCTCGGAACTGCTCGAGCAGCACGCGACGGTCGTGCTCGAGCGTGGCCCGCGTAGGAGGCACAGCTCGTGCAGCGCCGTCGAACATCTCCTCGCTCCTCGGCCCCTTCGGCGAGATCGGCGATCGGGCACGATCAGCGGCGGTTCGGCGACGATCCGCGCTTCGTCCGTCGACGACTTCGCGTGAGTTTCGAGAACGCGGACATGCTGTCGCTTGGTGCGCGCCTTGGCGATCGCCCTCTCCGGTCCGCTTGACCGCTTCGCCGCGTCAGCTGAGCGCCGAGCTCGGCGATCGCGTTCTCGATGTCCAGGCGGGCGTACCAGACGTCCAGGTTTTCATCGCGGCGAACCTTCCCATCGCCGTGCGGTAGGCCGCGCGACCGTGTCGAGCACCACCCTGCTCCTGGTCCTTCGTGGGGAATCCGTTGATCGCGCGCCGCGATCAGCATGCTCACCGCCAGGCGCTTGACGTCCCACTCCCATGGCCCGGGTAGCGTCTCGTCGAAGTCGTTGATGTCGAACATCAGCTCGCGCTCGGGCGAGGCGAAGACGCCGAAGTTGGAGAGATGGGCGTCGCCGCAGCACTGCACCGTGAGCCCCGAGCGGGGCGTCCGGCGCGAGGTCGCTGGCCATCATCAGCGCCGCCCCGCGGTAGAACGTGAAGGGCGAGACGAGCATGCGCCCGTAGCGGATCGGCACGAGCTCGGGCACGCGCGTCGCCGCCTGGCTCTCGAGCAGCTTGATCGGGTCGGGGCGTCCAGCGTCTTCGTAGAACGCATGGCTGGAGCGCGGCACCTCGCGCCGCGCCGCCTTCCCCCGCGCGACCCGCTCGGAGACGGTCAGCTGCGGGACCGCGGGTGGGGCCTCCTGCTCGGTAGCAGCGCCATCAGCGAAACCGTACTCCCGTGGGCGCTCAGACGCCCTCCGGGGCGCTCGGACGATCGGATGCCGGCGCCCCGGCGCCAGCGCCCGCAGCAGGCCCCGTGGGCACCGAGGCGGGAGCCGGGGCGCTCGCCGCGAGCCCTCCAGCCAGACACGCAGCGCCTTGTGCATCGCTTCCACGCCGACGATCGGCGCGCTCGGCTCGCTCCAGCTCGGCGGGGACGACCGCGAACGGGTGACTCTGCGGGTCCGCCGAGCCCGCCATGGGAGCCCATGAACTCCTCGAACGGGGCGACCTCCTCGGCATCGGCGTCGTACATGCTGTTGACGAGGATGTCGGGACAGTGAGGGAAGCTGTCGTGGCGGCGGAGGTGATCGGCGGCCGTCGCGTCGAACTGCGCGAGCGGGTCCTCGCCCTCGATCGTGTCGTCGGCTCAGGCGGCGCGGCCTCGCGCGCGCCGAGCACGAACGGCGCCGTCCGCGCTCGATCGCACCATCACGAAGCCGATCCCGGGATGGGCGCTCAGGCTCTCGAGCAGTCGGGGATGGCTCGCGCTATCTGCTCGACGCGTCCGCTCGCTGGCTGAGCGTCGGAGGTAGACCAGCGCGAGGTTGCCCGGAGACCAGCACGACGGCCTCCTCCTCGCGAGCCCTTCTCGGCTGCTCAGCCTCGCTCGAGCGCGTCGCGATTGGGCCCCAGCGCGACCGTTCCCGTCGACCGACCGGCTGCGGGTTGCGCGGGCGAGCATCGCGCCGCCGAACGCTCGGCTCCTGGCGCGCGTCGGCGAGCACGGCGCCGAGTCGCCCCAGGCCTCGTCGATGGCCGCCGGTGCGTGCACGTCGCCGCGCGCGAGCGCTCGCCGCGACGACCTCCTCGAGCGTCTCGCCGATAGCGCTGGCGAAACGGCGCGCCCTGTGTCTGGCCGTGGTCGGAGAGCACGACGAGGTGATAGGGACGGGGCGCCTGCGCGATCGCGCGCTCGAGCCGCTCAAGCTGGCGGTCGTGGCGCTTGAGGACCGCGAGCGCGTCGGGCTCGCGGATCCCCGAGTGGTGGGCGACCTCGTCGTAGCCGACGAACGTCGCGTAGCTGACCGGTCACCCCCTCGAGGATGTCCGCGACGAGCATCGCGACGTGACGACATCGCGCATCACGACCGCGATCGACGCGCGGATCAAGCGGGTAGACGCCGCTGCGGTCGACGTGCGCGGCGCCGCTTCGGCGCTGGCGCCTCGCCGCCCAGCGCTCGCTGGCAGATGTCCGCCACCGACAGCGACGATCGTGCGCTGGAATCCGTAGGGATCGGAGAAGTAGGCGAACAGCTCCCCCGCTTTGGAGCGGCTGCGGTCCCTGATCACGCTCATCGTCGCCGTGCAGCGGGGCGCGTCGCCGGAGAACATGTTGCCCCGGCTCGTGCCCGCGCTCGCGAGCAGGCCCTCGCCGCTCGAGCGCCGACGCTCGATCTCGGCGGCGTCGGCGGGGTGGTTGGAGACCATCGTGCGGCCCGACTCCTTCTCGATACCAGCGAAACGCCGGCATGTCCCAGTTGCTCCCGAGCAGCAGCCCGGCCTGGCTCGCGCCGGTCTGCGAGGAGAGGTCGCACTCCCAGCCGAGCAGTCGATGCGTACCGGTCGCGAGCCAGCGCGCGATCGTCGGCACGTGCCCGTCGCGGAGCGCCTCCCGCAGGACGCCCTCGCCGAGGCCGTCGATCTCGAACAGGATCACGCCCGGGACGTCGCTGCGGTTCGCCTGCGCGCGCGCCGCACGCGGCGGCGGACGACGAGCAGGTGGTAGGCGTCGCCGTCGACGTCGAGCAGCGGCGCGACGAGCATCGACACGAGCGCGAGGGCGAAGCGCGATCGGCGACGTCAGCCGCCGAACGAGGGCGTCCCGCCGTGGACCAGTAGAACGCGAGGGCGACGCCCCGGCGCTCAGCACCAGCGAGCCGAGCCCGAAGGTGACGATCGTCAGCGGCAGCGCGAGGCGCGTCATCGGCGGCCACAGCACGGCGTTGATGAGCGCGATCGCGACGACCGCCGCGAGCGCGGCGGCCTGAATGGGAGCGTTTCACGCTCCGGGAGGATCGCGGAGAGCACCACCAAGGTGAGCGCCTCGACGACGAGCAGGGCGAGGAACCTGAGCGCCAGGCCGAACAGCCGCCGGCGGCGGAGGTGGCCCGCTTTGTCGGTCGCCGTGTGGTCGGTTTGATCGCTCGGTGAATGCATCGCGTTGCTACCTTCTGGCCCATGGCCGATGGCCCGCAGCGGCGCCTCGCCGAGGCACGCCGCGGACCGTATCGTCTTCCTGGGCCACGCGACCGTGCTGATGGACTGGACGGCGTGCGTCTCGTCACCGATCCCGCTGCTCCGCCGCGGCGTCGCGCACCTGCGCCGCCAGGTCGCCGCCGGTCGATGCCGACGATGACCGCCACGGTGGACGCCGTCCTCATCTCACACCTCCACCACGACCACCTCGACCTGCGCGTCGCTGCGGCTCGCTCGGCCAGGACCGGCCGCTGGTGGTCCCGGCGGGCGCGGGCGCTGGCTGCGGCGACATGGGTTCACGCGCGTGAGCGAGCTCAGCGTGGGCGAGGCCCTCGACGTCAGGGGGCTCGCGGTGACCGCGGTGGCGGCTCGCCATGACACGCGCCGTGCGCCCCGCCGGTCCGCCCGCCGCGACGCTCGGTTACCTCGTCGGGGGCGACCCCGGGGTCTACTTCGCGGGCGACACGGAGCTGTTCGAGGGCATGTCCAGGTTGCCCGCCGGGCTCGACCTCGCCCTGCTGCCCGTCGCCGGCTGGGGGCCCACGCTCGGACCGGGCCACATGGACCCGCTCGAGGCCGCTCGCGCGGCGGCGCTGATCCGGCCGCGCGTGGCGATCCCGATCCACTGGGGCACCCTCCTCCCGATCGGCTCCACCTCCGCCAGCGGGCACGGCTCGGGGAGCCGGCGGCGGAGTTCGCTCGCCACGTCGCGGAGATCGCGCCGAGCGTCGAGGTGCGCGTCCTCGCGCCCGGGGAGGAGACCACGCTCATTCGGCCAGCTTCACCACGCCGGCGCAGATGAGGTAGATGCCGGCCGCCAGCGCGGCGACGAGCGCGAGGACTCGACCGTTGCGGGCGAGCCACATGTTGACCGCCTCGAGCGTGGCCTGGGAAGGGCCGGGCATCGCCAGGAGCATCAGCGTGGGGATCTCGACGATCCAACACATCACGACCACCACCAGGAGCAACTGGCCGAGATCGACGGAGGTCGAGTTGTGAGCGTCGGCGATCGCTTTCACGGCCGCGATGTAGATCGGGGAGGGGACGACGTAGAGCACGAACCCGAGCGCAGCCGCGCGAGGGCGACTCTGGAGGTAGCCATCCACTTTCGAGCCGCCTTCCTGCGTGGCGGGCCTGGCCTTCCTCCCGCGCCGGTGAAGGCGCAAGGCGAGGAGGAGTAGGAGCACGCCGATGACGATTTCGAGGGCGGCGCTGGGGCTGCGATGGTGGCTCCCCGAGATGGGCACGTCGTCGAACAGGGTCAACATCAGGGCACCCGTGACGAAGACCGTCACGAGCACGCCCACGCAGAGGAGGACCACGCGCATGCGCACGTCCTCACCTCGCCCCAGCGCGATCACGGCGGCCAGACCCAGCGGGTAGATCGACGCCGCGAGAGCCAGCGTCAGGACTTCAGGAGGCAGCTCGTTCTTTCGTCGTCCCCGCGAAGACCGCGAGCCCGTGAAGGCAGATGACGCAGATGGCGAACACGCCGGGAGCCCACCAGACCTTCGAGTTGCCCACTGCTGCGATGCCGTAGATCGTCGAACCCTAGCTCTCTGCAGCCGGCAGCGTCGTCCAGCCGGGGCTAGACTCGCGCGGTGGGACAGGGAGAGTTCGCCGGCCTCTTCTCGGCTGCGTTCACCCAGTCGCGGAACGCGATGGTGCTGCTCGACGCCGACCGCACCTACGTGGATGTGAACGGCGCATATATGAAGCTCCTCGGCCGCCGCCGAGGAGAGCTCGTCGGCCGGGCCATCCACGACGACGTCCTCGACGGCCCGGTGGCCTCGCCGGCGGAATGGAAGGCGGCGCTGCTCGAACGAAGGTTCACGGGCGAGGCCAAGCTCGTCGCGGCGAACGGGACGCTCGTTGCGGTGCAGTGGGCTGCCACCACGGAGGTGGTGACGGGGCGGCGGCTCGTTCTCTTCGTCGCCCTGAGCACCTCCCGCTGGGGCGCCCGCTTCCGCCGTCCGGCGGCCGTCGAGCGTGATTCACAGCCGTTGTCACCGCGCGAGCGCGAAGTCGTCCGCCTCGTCGCGATGGGGAGCACCGGGCCGGAGATCGCGGACGAGCTGCAGATCGCCCACCACACGGTTCGCGCTCACGTTCGCAACGCGATGGACAAGACGGACGCTCGCTCCCGCGCGCACCTCGTGGCGAAGGCCCTCGGCGAAGGCCTCGTTCCAGTCTCGAGCGCGGTCTCGCCCGCGAGGAGCTCTACTGGTTCTGGGCCGTGAGCGTGTTCCACGCGGCGAGGAGAAGGTCGTCGAGGAGTTGGTTGCACTCGACTTCCCCCCGCTGCTCGATGTCATCCAATGCGCGTGCCACCGCCGCCGCATCCGAGCGCTCGTCGAGTGGGGGCCACCGGTCAGCTTCCATCGCCCCGTCCCTCATCCGGGATGCCGAGCCTCGATGGCTCGGCATCGTTAATGGAAAACCGCCTCATGCTCTGCAGTCTGGCGGGCGAGGCGACCGCTGCACATACCGCAGTTGCACGATCGGCGCGGTTTCTATAACCGATGAGAGGACTTTGAGGGGGCTCCCGCCTGGGCGGGAGCCGGCCGGCTCGGTTGCTCAGTCGCTCAGCCGTACGCGCCCCCGCCCGATCACGTCGACTTCTCCGCCGGGCGTGCAGCTCGTGACGTTCAGCTCCTCGGAGGCGAGCTTCCGCTTGAGCAGCGCGAAGGCAACGGCGCCGATGACGGCGGGGACCGTGAGGGCGATGGCCCGGTAGGCGAGCACCGCGGCGGTGGCCGCGCCCACGGGCACGTGGTAGAGGGCGAGCGTTCCCACGAGGCCGAGTTCGACCCCGCCGATGCCTCCGGGGAGCGGGACGAGTCCACCGAGCTCGCCGATGAGGTACCCCATCGAGACAATCGCGATCGGGGGCGCCGCGCCGAAGGCCGCGAAGGTGCAGAAGAGGATCAGCACGTCGAAGCCGAGATAGCCGATCAGGCCGCCGAGGAGCCGGGGGTCGCCGGTGCGGAGGAGCGCAAGCGATTCCTCGACACCTCCGGAGAGGGCGGCGAGGGCGCGGGGGAGACGTGCCTCGGAGCCACGGCGGGCGGCCGATCGACGGCGACCGGACTCCGCCCACCGCCCCGCGGCGATCGCCAGCACGATGGCCCCCGCGGCGATGACCGCGGGAACGAGGCTGAGAAGGAGGCTCGCCTGACCGGGGACGACGTGGACGGCGAGAGCGAGGCCGACGAGGATCACGCCGAGGACGTTGGGAATGCTCGTGAGGAAGAAGAAGGCCACGCTCCGCCGTGCGATCCGGTCGGTGGGCATTCCCGTGCGGCGAAGCGCCCACGCACCCAACGCCAGCCCCCCCGCGCCGCCGACGGGCAGGAGTGCGTTGGCGCCGAGCTCGGCGAGGCCGATCTCACTGCTGAGACGCCAGCTCATCCGGGGGCAGAAGACGGCACGGAAGGCCGCGACGTAGCAGAGGCCCGAGAGGATCTTCAGGAGCACCCCGAGGGCGAGCCACTCCCAGTTGGCGTGGCCGAAGCGCGAGCGGAGGCTCTCGAGGCCCGGCACGACGGAGATCACCGTGATGACGGCGATGGCCACGACGACGAGGAGGATCACGCGGAGGAATATCCGCCGGCGATCGAGGTCCGGACCCGGGCTGAGCTCTTCGCGGCGGAGCTCCGGGAGCGATCCCCTCGAGCTCACGAGGCCGCCCTCCGCTGGGGCGGGCGTCGCTCCTCTCGGGAACGCGAGGGGAAAACGGTGAGTCGGGGGGTCCTCAGGCCCTCGACGCTAGCAACGGGCTGAGCCCGGCCCGGGTAGGCCTGGGCCGCGGGCGCGCTCAGCCGGCGGCGGGCAACGGCGCGTCGCTTCGCCGCCAGGTGTCGAGGAAGGCCTCCGTGGCGGGGACATCGAGGGGGCGGCTGAGGAGGTAGCCCTGGCCGCTCTCGCATTGCTCGTGGCGGAGGAGGGTGAGCTCACCCTGCTGCTCGATGCCCTCGGCGAGGGTCTCGATGGCGAGGTCCTTGCCGAGCTGGACGAGGGTTCGGATGAGGGCCTCGCGGTCGGGATTCTCGGCGAGCTTGGAGATGAAGGAGCGGTCGATCTTCAACGCGTCGACGGGGAAGCGCTGGAGATGGGACAGCGAGGAATAGCCCGTGCCGAAGTCGTCGATCGCAACCCTCACCCCCCGCGCACGGATCTCGTCGAGCCGTCGGGCCGTCTCCTCGGGGTTGCGCATCAACGTCGTCTCCGTGATCTCGAGCGTGAGCGCCCCGGCCTCGAGGCCGCTCGCTGTGAGCGCGCGCTGGACATCCTCGATCAGGTCATCGTTGTCGAGCTGGCGGGCTGAGACGTTCACGGCGACGCCGATCGCGTGGCCCTGGGCTCTCCAGGCAGCGGTCTGGCGGCAGGCCTCTCCCAACACCCAGCGGCCGACGTCGACAATCATGCCCGTCTCCTCGAGGAGGGGGATGAAGTCGTTCGGCTGGACCACCCCGCGGAGGGGCCGCGTCCAGCGGATGAGGGCCTCGAGACCGGTGGGGGTCATGTCGAGGAGGTCGAACGTGGGCTGGTAGACGAGGTGGAACTCGTCGTGGGCGAGCGCCACGCGGAGGTCCATCTCCATCTCCATCCGCCCCTGGACGACGTCCTGCATGCCCGACTCGAAGAGCACGTGGCGGTTCTTCCCCTCCCACTTCGCCCGATGCATCGCCAGTGAGGCGTCGTGGAGGAGGTCCGCCGCGGTGGCCCGCTCGCCCGTGGCGATGCCGATGCTCGCCGTGACGGTGAGCTCGGTGTGGGCGCTCGCGGCCGTCACGATGGGGGCCTCGAGGGCCTCGTGGAGGCGGAATGCGATCGCCTCGACGCCCGAGCTGTGGGGGACCTCTTCGACCAGCAGGACGAACTCGTCGCCGCCGAGCCGTCCGAGTGCGTCGGTGTCGCGGACGATGTCGTCGAGCCTCATGGCGATCGCCTGGAGGACCTCGTCGCCGCAGCTGTGGCCGAGGGTCTCGTTGATGGTGGTGAAGGCGTCGATGTTCACGAACAGCGCCGCCACCGGCATCTGACGGCGGCGTGCCCGTGCGAGCATCCGCTCTCCGCGGTCGAGCATCAGCGTGCGGTTCGGCAGTCCCGTGAGCTGATCGTGGGTGGCCATGAAGGCAAGCTCCTCCTGGCGCTGTGCGAGCTCCTCCTCGGTGCGGGAGCGCTCCGTCTCGAAGGACTCGCATACCCGTACGAGGGTCACGTCCAGCGTCATCTGCGACATCGAGAGCGCGCGCGCGAGTACCTCCGGCGGGGTACCCAGCTCCGCGGCGATCTCCCCGAGCGCCTCGTTGACAGCGTCGCGCCAGCGGAGACAGCGCTTCGTGACCTCGTTGAGGGGGGCCGCTCGGTGGGCGGCGAGCTGGGCGAACACCCCCCAGGCGGCCTTCCCGGCGGCAAGCCCTCCCTCGGCTTCTTCCCCCGCCATCCACCGCGCCAAGGTGACGGTCGCGAGGAGGCAGATGCGGGCGAAGCTGGAGCGAATGGGAGCGCCGAGAGCCGGTCCCCGGCCGCTGCTTCGCCGGACGACCCCCTCGAGGACATCGCCCGCTCGCTCCGCGAGTGCCTGGCCCAGACGGTGAAGCTCATGGTCGGGATGCTCCGCCGGCGATCGGGTCGCCAGGGACGCGCCGTCAGCTCGATCCCGAGCTCTGAGCTGATCGGTCATCTCGAAGGGAAAGTCGGCATTCCAGAGCCCGATCTTGAGGATCGCATCGCTCGATCGACGAAGGGGATCCGGCGCCGAAAGCACCGTCGTCGGCGGCCGATCCGGCGAGGAATCCCCCAGGCAGACCTAAAGGCGCCTCACATACCGTCCGCCGGCCCCACGGGAGAGGAGCCCAAGGAGCTCGAGCTCGCTCAGCGCGAGCAGCGCGTCGTTCGGATTCTGCGGCCCCGCGCGCGAGCTCCTCCGTGCTGCCCCCTCCGGCTCCCACGGCTTCGAGCATCGCCCGGAGCCGCTCGTCGAGTGCCGCCTCGGGAGTCCCTCCGCCGGCGAGTTCGTTGCTCTCGCCGCCCCGCTCCGCGGGGAGCAGATCGAGCACGTCCTCGGGCCGCTCCACCACGTGGGCGCCGTTGCGGAGGAGGGCGTGGGAGACGCGAGACAGCGGCGAGGTCACCCGGCCCGGAACGGCCGCGAGGACCGTCTCGTGCGGGTCCCGCGTGCCCGACATCCACGGTGCTCTGCCGCCCGGCTCGTACTCCACGACCAGCACCACCTGGGCGAGTTCCACGACGACGCGCTCGCGGGCGACCTCGCCCCAGCGACGCCCGTCGCTTGCGCCCGGGAGCTCGGCGATCGCGGACCCCGCGTCGACGAGCAGGGAGTGGAGCTCGCGGCGGCGGGCCGACGGGGGGTGTTCGAGGCCGTGTTCGAGGGGCGCGATCGTGCGGCCCGGGTCGACCTCTCGCGCGCCTTCGTGTGCCGCGGCCGAGAGGCGGTCGGCGATCCCCGCGACGATGGTCACGCCTGAGGCTGCGAGGCCTCTCGCGAGGTCCCTCGCGAGCCCCGTCCCGTAGTCGCTCGCGCGCCGGCAGCCGAGAACCGCGACCGTCGGACCGCGCGCCCGAGCACTCAGCTGCTCGGGGGTCCCGCTGAGGAACAGCAGCCGCGGCGCGCCGGGCCCGTCGAGCCGCGCCGGAAAACGGGGATCGTGGCGACAGAGCGCCGCGGCGGCGGCGTCGCCGAGGACGGTCGCGGAGTCGAACGTCTCGAGCTCCCGACGCAGCTCCGCTCGGCGGCGCCCGCCGAGTGCCTCCACGAGAGCGTCCTCGTCGAGCGCGAGCAGGCTCAAGAGCCGCTCGCGATCTCGAGAGCGGTAGTCGAGCACGACGCTCAGAGCAGCGAGCAGCCGCGCGCGCCATAGGCAGTCCTCGCATGCACTCACCGTCTTCGTGCGGATAGGGTCGGCGATCGGCGGGACGGTGCTCACGCCAGCTCCACCTCCGGTCGAAGCGCGAGGGCCGCGCCGACATCACGCGCGTTGAGCTCCTCGCGCCCGTCCATGTCGGCGATTGTCCGTGCCACTCGCAGAACCCTGTGACGGCCACGCGCGCTCAGCATCCCACCCGCGGTCGCGCGGCCGAGCAGCTGCCCGCCCGACTCGTCCAGCCGGACATGACGGGCGATGGCCGCTGCATCGAGATGCGCGTTGACGCCCGTGCGCTCGTCGCGGAGCCGGCGCCGCTGGCGCTCCCGCGCCTGAGCGACGAGGCGGGCGGCGGAGGAGGAGGCGATCAGAGGCACGTCCGCTTCGTCTCCGGACGGACTCGCGCGGGTGTGCGCCACGAGATCGATGCGATCGAGCAGCGGCCCACTGAGACGTCGCCGCTGGCGCGCGAGCTCGCCTTCGCTGCAGCTGCAGCGATCCTCCCCAGCAAACCCGCAGGGACAAGGGTTCGTGGCTGCGACGAGCATGAACCGAGCGGGGTAGATCGCCGCCTGCCTGCCCCTGGAGATAGCGATCCGCCCCTCCTCGAGCGGCTGTCGAAGCGCCTGCAGGGTCGTGCGCGCGAACTCCGAGATCTCGTCGAGGAACAGGACCCCGTTGTGCGCAAGCACGGCCTCGCCGACGAAGCCGCCGGGCGCACCGCCGACGAGGCCGGCGGGCGTGATCGAGTGATGCGGCGCGCGGAACGGCCGCTTCGTCGAGAGCGCGCCGACGGGCCGGCCGCTGAGCCCCTCGATGCGCGTCACCTCGATCGCTTCCTCGGCGGTGAGGGCGGGGAGGATCGAGGGAAGGCGATGAGCGAGCATCGTCTTCCCCGTCCCCGGTGGGCCGCTCAGAAGGAGGTTGTGACCCCCCGCCGCCGCGATCAGGAGCGCCCTCACTGCGTGGTGCTGGCCGCGCACCTCGCCGAGGTCGGGTCCTGCGGGAGCTGTGCCGGCGCGGCGGGGCCGGGCCGGCGGCAACGGATCGCTAGCTCCTCCGTCGAGGACGCGAACCGTGCTGCGAAGGCTCTCGACGACGGCGACCTGGAGGCCGTCCACGAGCTTGGCCTCGCGCGCCCGGGGGCCCGCGAGCGCGAGTGTGCTGAGCCCGGCGCGCCTCGCCGCCGCCGCTACCGCGAGGGTGCCGTGGGCCGGCCGGACGGCGCCGTCCAGTGCAAGCTCACCGAGCAGAGCGTGGCTTTGCAGACGCTCCGGCGAGAGCTGGCCGGTCGCGGCCAGCAGTGCGCACGCGAGCGCCAGGTCGAGCCCGGGCCCTGCCTTTGGGAGGTCGGCCGGGGCAAGGTTCGCGGTGATCCGGCGCGAGGGAAACTCGAAGCCCGAGTTCTGGATTGCCGCGCGGACGCGAACCCTGGCCTCCCTCACGGCGGTATCGCCGAGGCCGACGATCGTGAACGCGGGGAGGCCTGTCCGAACGTCGACCTCGACGGTGACGTGGCTGGTCTTGAGACCGTCGACCGTGAACGTATGGGCGCGCGCCAGCATCCTCGAACCTCTTCTCATCGCTGTCCTTGTCGGGTGGACATGACGCTAGGGCCGGCTTGGGACGGGACGCATCGATCGGCGCGATCAGGTCGCGCAATCCGTCGCACGGGGGCCCAGTCCGATCGATCCGGGCGCGTTTCCGTCCCCGAGCTTGCGCTGTGGGGTCGTGGAGAGCGAGGCTTGTGCGGCCGCGAAAGTCTTCCCCGCGCGCGAGCACGCGTGCGCGCGCGGGGCTCCCGTTCGGAGTCGTTGGACCCGCGGGCCCGCCAGCGGGGGGTTGACGAGGCCCCCTCGCGTGCGCGCGGGGCTCCGGTTCGGAGTCGCGGCACCCAGGCCGCGCCACAGGGGTTGACGAGCCTCACGCGTGCGCGCGCGAAGTTCCCGTTTGGAGTCGCGGGACCCAGGCTGCGCCACAGGGGTTGACGAGCCTCACGCGTGCGCGCGCGGTGTTCCCGTTTGGAGTCGCGGGACCCAGGCTGCGCCACGGGGGGTTGACGAGGCCCTCTCGCGTGCGCGCGGGGTTCCCGTTTGGAGTCGCGGGAACCCCCGAGGCCGCGGTGCCCCGCGGACCACGATCCCCCTCGACCCGAGGGGGTCAGATCGGAAGGCCGTCTACAGCCCGGCGGGGTGGCGGGCGACGAAGCCCGCGGTCGAGGTCATCGAGCTCGACCAGCGATCGCCGGTTTCTGCGAGGGCGACGGTGTCAAAGCGTTTGCCGTCGACGACCATGAAGGCGTGTTCGGAGTTCGCGTAGATGGTGATGTAGCGGCCGGGGCCGGGTTCACCGTAGGACTCCAGCCCGGTTGAGTCCTCGGGCGAGCTGAGGAGGCCGCCGCCGTGGAGGGCATAGGAGACCGAGCCCGAGCAGTCGTAGCCAGTGGAGATGAAGGAGCCGTGCCCGCCACCCCAGACGTAGGGGCGGGTGGCGATTTCGTCACCGGCGGCGATGACCCGTTCGACGACCCCGGAGGCTTCGCCGCCGCCGGCGGTGTCGCTGGACCCGCTCGAGGACCCTTCCGGGGATTCCGGGGCGGCGAGGGCCGAGGCGGGTGGGGTGAGGGTGGGCTCGCCCGTGACGCCGATGAGTTCCCAGGTCGACGGGCCCACGACGCCATCGACGGTGAGGCCGTGGCGTGCCTGGAGGCGGCGAACGGCCGCCTCGGTCTCGGGGCCGAATTCGCCGTCGACGGGGAGGCGGAGCGCGGCTTGGAGGCGCTGGATCGCTGACGCTCCGCCGGGGGCGGCTTCCTCCGCGGCCCCGACGACCGTCCTGTGGGGTTGGCCTTCGGCGGCGGCGGCGGCGGCGAGCGCGGCAGCGGGAGGCGTGAGGGTGGGGGCGCTGGTGACGCCGATGAGTTCCCACGTCGAGGGGCCGACGACGCCATCGACGGTGAGGCCGTGGCGTGCCTGGAGGCGGCGGACGGCCGCCTCGGTCTCGGGGCCGAATTCGCCATCGACGGGGAGATGGAGGGCAGCCTGTAGACGCTGGATCGCGTCCGTGGAGCCTTCAGTAGCGCCTTCGACGGTCGTGGCGGACGGTTCGGCGGCGGCAGTGCCAGCTGCCGCCGGGGCCTTTGCGGCCGGGGTGGCTTCGGCGGGGGAGGGTGGAGTGGCAGAGGGGGGAGGGGTGAGGGTTTCGGTGTTGTCGACGCCGATGGTGTTCCAGGTGCCCGGTCCGACGACTCCGTCGACGGTGAGGCCGTGGCGGACCTGGAGGCGGCGGACGGCCGCCTCGGTCTGCGGGCCGAAGATGCCGTCCACGGGGAGGTGGAGGGCGGCCTGGAGGCGCTGTACGGCATCCGAGGAGGCTTCCTCGGGAGCAGTCGTGCCGGCCGAGCTCGTCCCCGAGGCCGTTTCGGCGGTCTGGGGGGCCGTGGCAGGCGAAGGTGAGGAGGAAAGGGACGATGGAGCGGGTTCTGCCGAGGCGGGTGCCGATGAGGTCGGCGCGGCGCTCGAGGTGGGTTCGGCGGGGATCGCCGGGGAGACGTCGGCGGCAAAGACGGTGGTCGAGCCGGGCGAGCCGAGAGCGGCGTTGGTCGCCGTTCCGGCGACGCCGTCGACCGTGAGCCCGCGGCTGGCCTGGAAGGCGCGGACCGCTGCTTCGGTTTCGGGCCCGTAGATGCCGTCGACCTTGACGGTGTGGAGGGCGGCCTGGAGGAGGCTCACCTGGCGGCCTTCGGAGCCGGGAGTGAGGGTGATGGCGTGTTCGGTCGTCGTGGGGGGGTCGGGGGCGGCGGCAGCGGGGGTGACGGAGCCGCCACCGCTGAGGACCGCGACCGCGGTGGGGCCGGCGGTGAGGGCGGCGAGGGTGCCGATGGAGAGGCGCTTGGCGCGGGAGCCGGCGGGTACGAAGCGGAGCTGGGCGGCGCGGCGGCGGGCACGGGAGCGGCCGAGGGAGAGGTCCCAGGTCTGTTCGTCGGCGAGGTCGCGAACGCGCGCACGGGAGGCGGCGGGGATCAGGATCGTGGAGGCGGCGCCGGGCGTACGAGTGGCGCGGCGGGGGCGTGAGGATCGAGCGCGGCGCTCGAGAGAGCGCTCGAGAGATGCGGTCCAGTGGTCGAGCTCAGCAAGATCGCGCGAGTATGCGGACATGCGTAGGCGTCCTTTCTCCATCCATTTCGTTTCCTTGCGCCTACGGGGTTAGCTGTCGGACTCGCGTAAACGACTACGCTACGCCACACCTGTGGCGATTCGCCCCCGCAGCCTCTCGGCTGCTTTGGGTCCCCCGCTCCGCCACCCCATGAGGTGGTGGACTCGGCACGAACGGGCGGCAACCTAACAGATTTCTCTGCAATTTGCGTTCCAGTTGAAGGACTGCAGGGTTTATTGCCGACGGGAGGTGGAAGTGGAGCGCCGCGGCGGTGGGCTCGCGATGGGCTGCGCGGGGGAGGGTTGGGGGCTGGTAACTTCGATGGGATGACGCGGAAGCAGGGGCTCGACCTACGGCTGATCCTCTCGCTGCTGGCGCTCGTGCTCGTGGCGGGAGCGGTGGCGGCGGTGGCGATCGGGACGAGCGCGGGCGCGAACGGGAAAAAGGCGACCGGGGCGTATGAGGCCACGGGCCTGCTGGCGCCGGTGCGGCCCGCGCCGGGGCTGGCGTTGAGGAACTACCTCGGGGAAGATGTGAACATCGACGCCTACCGAGGGAAAGCGGTGTTGGTGACCTTCCTGTACACGAACTGCCCTGATATCTGCCCGTTGATCACCTCGCAGCTGCGGGTGGCGGAGAACCTGATGGGGGCGAAGGAGAGGAGCCAGGTACAGATCATCGCCGTGTCGGTGGATCCGCGTGGCGACACCGCGAAGGCGGTCGCGGCCTTCCTCGCCCGGCATGGGATGACGGGACGGATGAAGTACCTGATCGGCTCCGCGAAGGAACTCGGGGCGGTGTGGAAGGCGTGGGGAGTTGGGAGCGAACGCGACGCGTCCAACCCCCAGTTCGTGAACCACACGGGCTTGATCTACGGGGTGAGCGGGTCGGGGAAGCGGGTGACGATCTACGCGCCGAGTTTCCAGCCGTCGGAAATCGTCCACGACGTGCCGATCCTGGCCGCGAACTGAGGGGGGGAGTTGCGGGGCAGGGCGGGGATGTGGGCTGCGTGCGGGGCGGCCGCCGCCGGGCTCGCTGCGCTGGGGATCTTCGGGCTCGCATCCAATGGCAAGGGCGCGGCGACGGGAAGGGCGGCGCCGGCGCTGCCGCGGGAAAGGCTGAGCGGGCCGGCGGTGAGCGTGAGGAGCCTGATCGACGGAGCGGGGGGAGGCCGGCGCTGGTGGTGTTCTGGGCGAGCTGGTGTGACGGCTGCGAACGGGAGGCGGGGGCCGTGGAGAGGTTCTCGAAGAGCAGTGAGGGGCGGGGGAGAGTGGTGGGGGTGGACTGGAACGACCCCGAAGAGGGCGACGCGAGGGGGTTCGTGAGGAAGTACGGGTGGACGTTCCCGAATTTGAGGGATGGGGAGGGGCTCGTGGGGGACGCCTACCGGATCACGAACCTACCGACGACGTTTGTGATCGACCCCGATGGGAGGATCGGGGCGGTACTCAGGGGGCCGCAGGATGAAGGGTCGCTGACGAGGGCGCTGCAGGCCGCCGAACGGGCCTGAGAGGCAGGCGGCCAAAGCAGCGGATGGGGCTGGAGAGGGGAGGGGAAAGTGGGGGAGGCCCCGCGCAGGCGGGGCCTCCCTCTCCTCACCCTTCTCCCGTGGGGTCAGGTCTGAGCTCCAGGTTAGGACTCGCCAAGGGCTCTCCGAGGGGGTCTAGACGAGCGTTGGAGTGGGCCGCTCGGGGAGACGGTCACAGAATGCGGGGCTCGCTCCAATATGTGTGCGTGCGGGAGAGGAACCTGGCGAGGTGCTCGGATGAGGAGCTGCTGCTGCGGGGGCGGAGCGAGGTGGAGGCGCTCGGGGAGATTCTACGACCGCTATGAGGATCCCCTGCTGGGGTTCTTCCGGCGGGCGACGGGACGGGGGGATCTCCGCGGCGGACCTGACCGGCGAGGTGTTCGCGGCGGTGCTGGAGTCGCTCGATGGGTTCCGTCCGGAGCTGGGGAGCGCACGGGGGTGGTTGTTCGGGATCGCACGCCACGAGCTCGCGCAGCTGTGGCGTCGGAGGAGGGTGGAGGCAGGGGCGAGGAGGCGCGTGGGGATGGGGGCTGTCGAGCTGACCGACGAGGATTCTCGCACGAATCGATGAGCTCGGCGGGGATGAGGAGACGGTGAGGCTGCTCGAGGGGCTCCCGAGGGAGCAGGCGGAGGCGGTGCTGGGGAGGGTGGTCGAGGAACGCGAGTACAGCGATCTGGCGCGGGAGGCTGGAGTGCTCGGAGATGGTGGTGCGCAAGCGGGTGAGCCGGGGGCTGGGTAGGTTGAGATCGAGGATGGGAGAAGCGGGATGACCCGGTTGGGAGAGCTGCGTGAGTCGTTCATGGAGGCCGCCGAGCGCTCCGTTGGAGAGGGCGCCCCACGGAGCCGCCGCCGGGCGGTCTCGGCGCGGGTGGTGGCGATGGCGGTGCTGCTCGCGCTGCTCCTGGGTGCGGGGGCGATCGCGGCGAGCGGGGTGCTGCGCACCGGCTCGCCCGTCCACGCGCCCGCGCGGCTCGCGCCGACCGTTGGGCTCGGGGCGCCCGCTCGTGGAGGCTCGCGGGTGCTGGGGGTGAGCGCGGCGGACCCGAGCGGGGGGCCGCGATGGGGGCTGAGGCTGGTGCGGACGACGCGGGACCTCGTATGCGTGCAGGTCGGGCGGCTCTATCACGGGCGCCTGGGCGTGCTCGGGATCGACGGGGCGTTCGGGGGGACGGGGAGTTCCACCCGCTGCCGGAGAACACGATCGGGAGCGACCCCGGAGGGGTGTCCTGTGCGGGGGTGGGCGTCACCGGGAGCTACGAGATCTCGGGGATGCCGGCGAGCGGGCTCATCCCCCGGCTTTCGACGCCGCCGGCGCCGGGGGCGGAGCGGTGGGTGTCCTACGGGCTGCTCGGGGGCAGCGCCGTGAGCGTCAGCTACCGCTATCACGGCGCGACGGAGACGGTCCCCGTGGAAGCGGGGACGGGGGCCTACGTGGTGGTGCTCCCGGGGCACGAACCGGGGGTCCCGCCGACGATCCAGTCGGGGGGGAGCTTCGGGGGAATCGAACGGGGCGGGCGGCTGGCGGGCCCCGACGGGGTCATCAGCTCGATCACCTATCGGGAGGGAGGGGGGACGTGCGTCGAGGTGGCCGGGAGGGATGGGCCGGGTGAGTGTCCGGAGCCCCATCCGCGGTTGAGGGGCTCGCTGCTGAGCCCGACGGTGGATCTCGGGCGGGCGCTGCGGGTGAGCTTCCGAGCGGGCGGCGACGTGGAACGCGGCGCGACGGTGTCGTTCCTGGCGCCCTACGGGGTGGGGAACGCTCTCAGCAGTTACCTCGTGGCGATACCCACGCCCTGCCACAGAGGGACGACGTTCGCACCGGTGGACCGAGACGTGAGGGCCGGGTCCAGGGTGAGGGTGGGTCTCGGGGACGTGTTCGCCAACGCGTGCGGGGCGGCGAGCGTGGAGATCGAGGTGCTCTACGCCCCGCACGGAGCCCCCGAGGGGCTGCCTTCGGGGGGGACGGTGCTCGTGGGCAAGACGGTGGTGCGGCGGGACACGAGCCCCGGACGCCGCCGCGGACGCTAGCTTCAGGCGGGTGGCACTGGCGCGAATCGAGATTCTCGAGGGACGGAGCGCGGAGGAGAAGAAGGGGATGGTGGAAGGGGTGCGGGGGGCGCTGAGCGAGGCGCTGCGGGCCCCGGCGGAGGATCCCGCGGTTCGCCTCCGGGAGTACCCGCCGGGGGAGTTCGCACTGCCCTACCCGGATCGCCACAGCGACCGCTTCACGCTCGTCGAGGTGACGATGTTCGCGGGTCGCTCGCTGGAGACGAAGCGTCGGCTGTATGCGGCGATCATCGGGGCGCTCGCCGGCTTCGAGGTCCCGGGAGAGGATGTGCTGATCGTCTTGCATGAGCCGCCGATGGAGAGCTGGGGCGTCGATGGGGGCAGGCCGGCGAGCGAGGTGGACGTGGGGTTCGAGGTCGAGATTCGATCGACAAGGACCCTCGCGCGGCCGGGGTCGGGCCGCGAGCGATCACGTCTCCTGGGCCGGTCGCTGAGGGAGGCGCCTGGTGGCGATCGCGCGGGCGCCGCGGGCGGGGACGATGCCGATGCTGCGGGTGCGGCTGGGACGCTCGTCGCGGAGGCTGGGCGCGCTGAGCTCGATGTTCTGGAGGACGGTGCGGAGGACGACCTTGATCTCTGTCGTGGCGAACGCGGCGCCGATGCAGCGGCGCTCGCCGCCGCCGAAGGGGATGAACGTGTACGGGGCCTGGCGCTGGAGGAAGCGCTCGGGGGAGAAGCGGAGGGGATCGGAATGGATTTGGGGGGAGCGCTGGATACCGGAGATCGATGTCGAGAGAAATGTGCCGGCGGGGAGTCGATGGCCACCCAGCTCGAGCGGGGCGCTCAGTTTGCGGGCGGCGGAGTCGACGACGGGGCGCACGCGAAGGGTCTCGTTGACGACGGCGGTGAGGTAGTCGTCGTCCTCGGCTCCGCCGTCCCGGCATCGGGCGAGGACGCGGGGATGGCGGAGAACGCGCTCAAAGCACCATGCGAGCGCGGCCGCCGTCGTGTCGTGTCCTGCGCCGACGAGCGTGAGGACCTGGTCGCGGAGCTCCTCGTCGGTCGGTTGGCGGTCGTCCTCGTCGCGTGCGGAGATGAGCATCGAGAGGATGTCATCGCGCCCCTCGGGGGCGGCGCGATGATCGGAGATCTCCTCGCGGAGGATCCCCTCGGCCTCGGCCCGTGCGCGGATCCAGGGGAGCCGCTCGCCCAGCGCGCTCTGCGTCAGCCAGGGCAGGCGCGTCTCGGTCAGCACGCCGAAGACGCCGCCGCGGACGTATGACGGGAGCAACTCGCCGAGGCGTCGTCGGCGTGACTCATCGCGCACGCCGATGACCGCGCGGAGGATCACCTCCATCGTGATCGCTCGCATGCGCGGCCAGAGGGGGAACGGCTGCCCCAACGGCCAGCGATCCACCTCGGCGAGGGTTATCTCCTCGATCAGCGCGGCGTAGTGGGCGATCGCCTCGCCGTGGAAGGCGGGCAGGAGGAGTCGGCGGGTGCGGAGGTGGGGCTCGCCGTCGAGGAGGAGGAGGCTGTTGGGGCCGAGCACGGCGAGGGCCTGTGCGTTGGCCTCCCCTCCCCGGAGGACCTCGCCGTCGCCGGTGAAGATCTCGCGGACGAGCTCTGGATCGAACACGCTGACCACGTCACCGAAGCCGGCCACGCGGAAGGTGAGCATCCGCTCGGCCGGGAAGCGCCTCGTGCAGAAGCGCGCGAAGGACTCCATCCCGAACAACGCCCAGAGGGTCTGCACGATGGTGGGCAGCGGGACGCGACGCGGCAGGCTCTCAACGACCGCCGAGTCATCTTCGAGGACGGGCGAGAGGGAGGGTGGAGGGGCTGTTGTCGGACGCGACGGGATCGGCCTCATCGCCTTTGCGGACGCTTCCCAGGCGAGGCGCTCGACGATAGCGGCCAGGTGAACTCGTGGCATTCCGCACCGGCGTTCGTCCCGGCTCGGCGTCAAGCGGGCTCCTCCGTTGCGGGGTGCGGATCGAGGTGACCGCGGGGCGCGGGTCGAGGTGACCGCGGGCGGCGATCGAGGCGACCGCTGCGCGGCCCCGCGTGCCCCGGCGGGCTCGCGGAAGAGGCGGCGCGCAGGCATCAGGCAGGGATTGTTGGGATGATCCCTCCCGGGATCATGGGGGCGGAGGCGAACGAGGAGACCACGGGTGACGCGGGCGAGCGCCCCGGCGGCGCCGGCGGCGCTGGTGAGGTCGCGGGCGCGCCCGCAGCGCCGCCCCTGAGCCGCGGGCGGCGCATCTGGATCCGCGCGATCCTCGTGCTCGCGACGATCCTCGCGGTCCTCTCGATCTTCTCGATCTGGGCCAATCGCCAGCTGCTGAACCCGGACAACTGGTCGAAGACGAGCACGCAGCTGCTGCAGAAGCAGGCGATCCGGGCGGCGGTCTCCGGCTATCTGATCGACCAGCTGTATGCCCATGTGAACGTGTCCGACGAAATCAAGTCGGGGCTCCCGAAGCAGCTTCAACCCCTGTCCGGGCCGCTGTCGGGGGCGCTTCACAACCTCGCCGAACAGGGTGCGGAAATGGCGCTCGAGAACGCCCATGTGCAGAACATCTGGAGCAACGCCAACCGCGCGGCTGCGCAGACGCTCGTCACGATCGTCAACGGCGGGGGCAAGCGCGTGCAGATCGAAGGGGGGACCGTCTCGCTGAACCTGCGTCAGATCGTCGCGGACATCGCCAGTCGTCTCGGGCTGCCGAGCTCGGTCTCGGAAAAACTGCCGGCGTCGGTGGCGACGCTGAAGGTCGTCACCTCCAAGCAGTTAGGACTCGTGCGCAACGGGGCCAAAGCCCTGCACGCGCTCGCGATATGGCTCGTCGTGGTCGTGCTCGCGCTGTACGCGCTGGCGATGTACCTGGCCACGGGTCATCGCCGGCGGACGCTTCTCTGGGTCGGCTGGAGCCTCGTGCTCGCCGGGGTGATGGTGCTGGTGGGGCGGAAGATCGGCCAGGGCCAGATCGTCTCGGCGATCACCTCGGATGCTTCGATCGTGCCGGCGGCAAACGATGCCTATTCGGTGGCCACGTCGCTGCTCGTGGAGGTTGCCACCGCCGCGATCATCATCGGCATCCCGGTGATCCTGGCGGCCTGGCTGGCGGGTCCGGCGCATTGGGCGACTTCCACGAGGCGGTTCCTGGCGCCGCTGTTCCGCGAGCGCGAGGGCCTTCCCTACTGGATCACCGGGGTGGTGCTCGCGCTGGTGTTCATCTGGGGTCCGATCCAGGCGACGCGCAATCCCCCGACGATCCTGCTCTTCATCGTGCTCGCATTCGTGGGCGCCTACGTGTTCGCCCATCAGATCGCCGCCGAATTCCCCGACGCCCATCCCGTCCCGATAGGGGTGGCGCTGCGGGACTACAGGCATGCCCTCCGCGAGCGCGTCGCTCACATGCGCTCCCATCCGGCCAAGGATGCCGGCCCGTCCACGGCGGCGGAGCTCGAGCGGCTCGCCGCGCTGCACGATCGGGGCGCGATCAGCGACGAGGAGTACGCGGCGGCCAAGCGGGACGCGATCTCTGGCGCCTGAGCAGGTGCGTCCAGGGGCGGCATCCGCCCCGTGGCCCCCCGCCTTCGCCCTTCGCCTCCCCTGCTAGAGGCCGACCTCGGCCACGATCCGCCCGTCGGCGACGGCGGCGGACAGCGCGTCGAAGTCGCGCTGGTTCTGCTCGGCGTAGTCGCGGGAGAAGCCCACGAGCGCGCGGTCGAAGGCGTCGCCTTTGCCGAGGTAGGCGGCGATCGCAATCCGGTCGCCGCTGCGCGCGTGGGCGCGCGCGAGCGTCCACGCGCACATGCGTCCGTAGGCGGCGAGGCCGGCGGGGACCATCCGCTCGACTTCGGCCGAGCCCTTCCAGTCCTTCAGCTGGCGGCCGTAGAAATCACGCATCTTCCCGTCCGCCCCCGCCTCGACGCGGACCCAGCCGAGGAAGATGTCGCTGCTGGCCTGCATCAGGCGCTGGCCGGCGACGACGCGCTCGCCGTGATTGGGGAACTTGCTCGGCTCGAGGAAGCCCTCGAGCACCGAGGACTCGGCCTCCTTCAGCTGTAGGAACAGCGGGTCGCGGCCGTCGCGGCCGAGGAGCAGGGCGATCCAGGCGCGCGTGCCGACGCTGCCGACGCCGACGACCTTGCGGGCGAAGTCGACCAGGCGGTACTCCTCGAGGAGCACCCGGCGGTCATATTCCAGCGTGGCACGATAGCTGCGGAGCAGCTCGTGGAGGCTGTCGAAGGTTGCCGAGCGCTGGCTGCCCTGGATGACGTCCTCGACGGGCACGATGAGGGGTGGGTCGGAGATGATCCGCGCGTCGCCGTCGACGATGCGAACGAGTTTGGAGAAGGCCGACATGCTGTCCTTGGTGCGGGCCTTGGCGAGCGCCTTCCCGGTCCGTTTGGCGATCTTCGCCGTCACCGTGGAGCCGAGATCACTGAGGAGGTTCTCGGCGTCGACGCGGGCGTACCAGACGTCGAGGTTGTTCATGCCGGCGAAGGCGCCCATCGCGGTCCGATACTGCTCGACGGCGCTCAGCACGATGCGGTCCTGGTCCTTGGTCGAGTAGCCGTTCTCGCGAGCGGCGATGAGGAGGCTCGCGGCCAGTCGCTTGACGTCCCACTCCCACGGTCCCGGATGGGTCTCGTCGAAGTCGTTGAGGTCGAAGAGGAGCTTGCGCTCGGGCGAGGCGAAGACGCCGAAGTTCGACAGGTGGGCGTCGCCGCAGCATTGGACGGTGAGCCCCGAGCGGGGCGTCTTGGCGAGGTCCGCGGCCATGATGAGTGCGGCGCCGCGGTAGAAGGTGAAGGGCGAGACGAGCATCCGCCCGTAGCGGATCGGCACGAGCTCGGGCACGCGCGTCTTGGCCTGGCGCTCGAGCAGCTTCACGGGGTCGCTCCGGCGGGCGGCGGGCTCGAAGTGCGCGTGCGATGAGCGAGGCACCTCCACGCGGGCGGCCTTCCCGCGGGCGACTCGCTCGGCGACCGTCGCTTGCATCACGGTCGTCCTCGGCTTCGATGCCGCGGCCATCATCAGAACATACTCCGCGGGCGGAAAATCCGTTCGCGGGGGAGGAAAGAGCGCTCATCGCGGCGTACCTCTCACGGATGGGAGACGAGCCACGAGCGCACCCGGCGGCCCGCTCGGCCGCCGACCCCGACGAGGGGGGCTCGCACGGCGAAGACAGGCGGCGCTACGCGATGCTTTTGGGGGCGATCGTGGCGGTGTTCATCGTCGAGGGTTCCGTCACCCCGGGTCCGGCCGTGGAGGTGATCGTGAGCGGGCTGCTCGGCCTGACGCTGCTGCTGGCGCTCTCGACGGCCAACGCGCGGCCGACGGCGGTGTTCTGGGGCCGTGTCGTCACCCTCGTCGTGATCGGGCTCAGCATCGCCGAAGCGGCGAGCGGCAACGGCGAAGGCCGTGCGATGCACATCGCGCTCGGGCTTCTCGTCGGTCTCGTGCCGCCGCTCATCATCGTCGGCGTCGTGCGCACGCTGCGCGCCCGGCGGGCGGTGACGGTCGAGGCGGTCCTCGGCGTGCTCAGCGTGTACATCCTGCTGGGGCTGTTCTTCGCCTACGTATACGCCACCATGAACCGAGTTGGCGGGGCGTTCTTCGCGAATGGACAGGCGGCGACGATCGCCCACTGTGTCTACTTCAGCTTCACCACCCTGACCACCGTCGGCTTCGGCGATCTGACGGCGCGGAGCAACCTCGGGCACACCCTCTCGGCTTCTGAGGCCCTGCTCGGTCAGATCTACCTGGTGACGGTCGTCTCGCTGATCGTCGCCAACCTCGGACGCGGGCGGCCAGTGGCGCGGGCCGCCGGCGGCTGATCCGCGACTGGCAACCCACGATCGGAGGATCCCACCGCTCGCTCCGGCAGGCTGCGGCTCGCCGAGCGCGGCGGAGCCGTCGCAGCTAGGAGCAGCTGATCGGCCCGAGGGCCGTCTTGGAGTCGGCGGCGAGCTTGCTCACAGCGGCCTTGAAGGCCGGCTCGGCACTGGTGATCGCCGTCAGCGGACTGGTCGATCCGAGCTTCGCGGTCACCTCGTTCACGATCGCTGTGAGCTGCGTCTCGAAGGTGGAGGTGGCGGCTTCGACCTGTTCCCTGCGCGCGGGTTCGAGGTCCGGCTGCGCGTCCTTGATCGTCTTCAGGTCGCCGGTGATCGCTTCGAAGCCATCCTTGATTTCGGTGGGGAGGTTCGTCGAGAGTTTCAGCCCTTCGAGCGTGGCGATCTGCTTGGAGATGTCCGAGCGGGCCGAGCAGACCTGGGCCTTGGCCTTTTCCTGCGAGGATTCCCCGCATCCGGCGAGGGCCGTCGCGCCGAGCGCAACCAGCAGCGCCAGCAGCGGGACCCTCATGGTTGCTCGGAGCACGGCTGCAGACTAACCGGCTCGGTTGGAAACGTCCAGTGCGGGCGCCGTCATGCCGGGGGCTGGCCGACCTGGGGACGGTTTCCGTCGGGGTCCTTGATCAGCACGGGGTGGTTGGCGCAGGGCCCGCCCCGCAGCTTGCCGAGATCGCGCTGATCTCCGCGCCGCTGGCGTCCAGCCGCCCCGAGGGCTTCTGCGCGCTGCTCGTGCCTCGCGCTGTGCAGCTAGGGCTTCCCGCCGCCGGGGAGCGTGGCCTGGGCGAGTGAGACCGTCCCGAGAATCACCTTTGTCGGCGTGCCAGAGGCCAGGGGGCCGGGACGCGCCTGATAGCTGACCTGGAACTTCTCGGTCGAGGCGCAGGAGGGCGCGTAGATGAACCGCCCCAGCGAGTTGGTCCTCACGAGTTCGTGGGCCTTGACGTTCCGTTCCAGCGACCATGCGGTTTCGATGTGACCGCCGATCCTGCAGTTGGCGATGCCTTCGATCTCGTATTCACTCGTCGCCGAGGTGATCGCGTAGGGGGCCGTGAACTCGACCTGGCCCTTGTAACAGGGGAACTTCAGGGAGTTGGCGCTGCAGACGGCGCGTGTCTGCGCCAAGAGCGTCAAGTGGATGGGCTGGTTCAACCGCCGGATTTGTGGGTGGCGAGCAACGCTGACGGTGCGCATCGGGCAGGAGGTGGTGACCGGGGCGCCGGTGCCCGCCGAGCAGAGCCGGCCTCCGAAGCGGAATGTTGCCGCCGCGATCATCCGCGGCAGCCCGCCGTGCTCCGCCAATCCCACGTTGACGGAGCTCGCCTCCGCTGTGCCGGATGTCGAGCCTCCGATGGTGTCCTGGCTCTCGATGTAGCCGGCAGGCTCGACGATCAGGAATCCCCCGTCGGGTCCGCTCACGGGGCTCGTCCGCATGCCCGAGGGCGTCTTGTAGGTGACGCTGACGGCGTGCGGACCGAGGACCCCGTAGGCGAGGATGCGTAGGTCATGGACGGGCGGCACCCCGGTGGGGTGGAGCGCTTCGCCCGAGTGCTTCGGTGGAGGGCCGCTGAACTCGGCGGGGAGCAGGCGCACGGCGCTGCGGTCCGCGTTGAGGTCTTCGAAGATCACCGTCTCCCCGTCGGCAACGCATTCGACCTGCCCGGCCGCGCCACCGTAGCCCGGCGGCAACACCGTCGCGGGCAGCGCGTGGAAGCGCCCATCGTTGCCGAAGGCGCTGTCCACCCCGAGCTGGCCGAGCTGGGCGTTCTGGACGCGGCCGACCTGCATGCAGAGCTGACCGCGGGTGGTGTGCTCGATCCGCATCCCCCAGGGCAGGCCGCCGGCGGGATCGGGCGCGGACGGCGCGAGCTGGGCCGACGCGGCGGAGACGGGCAGGCCGTTCCCGGCCGCCGCGTTCGGCGGGACTTCCGGCTTGACGCGGCTACCGCTCAACAGTCCGGTGGCGGCGAGCGCGACGGCGGCGCCACCGAGGAGGAGGGCGGCCGTCACGGCGAGGGCGTGAAGGCGGTTGGAGAACCAGCTCCGGTTGCGCTCAGGCGCGCCGGCCGCCTGGCGCCTTGCCGCGGCGGCGAGCTCGCGGCCGAGGATTTTGTAGGGGTCTCTCATGCGCTCTCCCTCACGTCTCGTCTGAGCGCCGCGAGGCCGCGCGATACGCGCTTGCGGACCACCTGCTCGGAGCACCCGATGCCGGCTGCGATCGCCGCATAGGGCTCCTCCTCGAGGACGCGTTTTTCGATTGCCTCCCGCTGCTCATCGGGAAGTCTTGCCAGTGCCCGCTCGAGCTCGGAGGCGTCCTCCCGGGCGAAGAACTCGAGCTCGTGTTGCCCGTAGGCGATCGGCTCCATGCCGAGTCGGCGGCGGGAAGCGTCATCGACGCGCCCGCGGCGGACCGCGTCGAGGAGGAGGTGCCGGGCGATCCCGATCAACCATCCCGCCGCCGGGCCTCGATCTCCGTCGAACTGGTCGCGGCGCTCCAGCGCGCGGGCGAAGGTCTCGGCGACGAGGTCCAGCACGAGATCGGGGTGTGAGCCGAGCCGGCGGCGGAGATATCCGCGGATGAGCCGATGACGGCGTTCGTAGAGCACCGCGAAGCCCTCCGCGTCGCCGTGGGCCAGGAGCTCCTCGTCGCTCGCTGAGTCGACCATCTGGGGGTGTATACGACTCTCTGCGCTGATTTGTGACCGCGCCTCGTGAGGGCTCGGCTTGACGCGTCCCGCGCGACGTCCGGTCTGGCCATTTATTGGTCCCTTGTCCCCCTCGCGGTCGTCACTTCGGTGGCGCTCAGCCCGTGGCTGCCCGGCCACCACGCGAGAAACCAGCCGTTGGCGGAGCTCGCCGTCACGCGTGTGCCGTCGTTCAGCCTCAGCCTGACTCCCGTCACCCCAGCCCCGGTGCGGCCGACGACCATCGAAAACTGCCGGGAGCCTTCGTCGGGTGGGGTGGTGGTGCTCCCAGAGGAGGCGAAGGCCACCTCTTCGGCCGGCACCGCTGCCGGAGGCCGCACCCCGATGGCCGAACCGGCAGAGGCCTCCCCGCGGCGATCGACGAAGCAGGTGCTTACCGCCCGCCCGTGGTCAACCTCTGAGACGACCGTCGTGTAGGGGCCGCGGGTGTCAACGAGGACCATCTGCCAACCGCTCGTGGGGAAAGGAGTTGCCGGTCGATCCTGGTTTCCGGAGCCTGGTTCGCGTTGACGGTCGCGACCGGCGGCGATCTTCAGCATGGAGCGGCAGACCGCGTCGGCGCGCCGTGATTGGCCCGGGACCGCGCGGGGGGCCGGAGACCACCCGGCGAAGGCGCGCGGCGGGCTCGTGCTCAACCCCATGAGAAGGATCGCGAGCACCGCCCCCGAGGCAACGGCGAACGTGGCGAGGGCGAGCGGTGCGCGTCGCCGGGAGACCCGCGGACGGTAGTTCCCGGCGAGCAGCTTCGCGCTGGCGTCAGGCGGGAGCTCGGCGGCTCGGATGGCCAGCGCGCGGCGGAGTTCCTGCTCGAGTTGTGGGTTCATCGCATGGTCTCCCTGTGGGTCTCGGTTGCCCTCCCGAGGGCTGACGTCGGTGCGGCGGTATCGAGGGCTTGGCGAAGGCGTTCGAGCGCTCGTGACGTACTGCTCTTCACCGTCCCGAGGGAGCAGCCCAGAGCGGCGGCGACCTCGGCCTCGGGCAGATCGGCGAAGTAGCGCAGCACGAGTACCGCCCGCTGGCGAGGGGGCAGCTCCACGAGCGCGCGGATCAGATCGATGCCGGTGTCGAGCGCCGCGGCGTTCGCGCCCTCTCTCCCGCTCGCGGGTGGCGGCTCGGCCCCGGCCAGCTCGGCGCTTCTCCTCGAGCGTCGGCCGCCACCGTCGAGGACGAGACTGACCATGACGCGGCGGGTGTAGGCGCCGGGATGCTCCATCGAGCGGACCCGCGGCCATTTGCGGGCAATTCGGAAGAGGCACTCCTGGACGACGTCTTCGGCCTCGCCCCGGTCGCCCATCATGAGGAACGCGCTGCGGAGCAGCCCATCCGCGTGCGCAGCCGCGAACTCCTCGAACTCGCCTCGTGCCCTGCCTGTTCTCAACGGGGCCATGCCGCCGCAGAGGCCTTTCCTCGGTCGCTCATCATCACGTAAACCTCCTCGGGCACCCGAAAGGTTCCCTCGACGTTCTTCCCGAGGGGGTCCGTCGGCCGGCTGGGACGCCAGGGTGGGCGTGGGTCCAGGGGACCGCTTTGATCACCTCGAGGAGCTCCGCTCGGTCATAGCCGCTCTCGCGGAAGCTCGAAAGCGATCGCGTAGACTTGCCGGCGAAAGGAGGCACGGCCAGTGGCTTACGACCCGGTCCGTCGGTGGCAGCTCTACATGCGGCGAGCGGGAAACGTGGTGCAGCGTGGCTCCACAGAAACGACGCGGCTCGATGGCGTCGGCGAGGAGGGACGGGAGGCGCTCTACAGGCGTGGCCACCAGGAGATCGAGCTTCTCGCCGCCAGGATCGAGGCACAGACAGGGCGCACGATCGAGGCGCGCACGGTGCTCGACTTCGGCTGCGGAGTCGGGCGTATCGCACTGCCCCTCGCCGAGCGCTGCGAGCACGTCTATGGGCTCGACGTCTCGCCCGCGGTTCTGCGCGAGGCCGACAGCAACGCCAAACGGCTGGGCCTGACGAACGTCGAGTGGATGGACGCCGGCAGGCTCGGGGAGCTTGGCGGCAAGTACGACATGGTGATCTCGCTTTACGTCCTTCAGCACATACCCTCGCGCGAGGGTGAGCGGATCTTCGCGACGCTCCTCCAGGGACTGCGAGCAGGGGGAGTGGGAGCGCTACATGTATCCCTGCGTCCGCCGATGTCCGTGACGGGACTTGTCAGCTCGGGGGGCGCGGAGGGACGCTCCGCCTACAGCCCCCTCAACTCCATGCGGGCGCTGTCCTACATGCTCATACATTCGTACTCGCTCAACCGACTCGGCAGGCTGCTCGCCGCCGCTGGGATTGTCGAATGGCATGTGAAGTGGCATGCCCGGGCGACTGGGTGGCGGACATATGAGACCGCGACAATCGTGTTCCGGAAGGATTGACCTCGCGCAATCACGGCTGAGCGCGCGCCGCGCTCAGCTCGCGAGCGCCTTTTCGAAGGCTTCTTCGAAGCCAGACGGGCTCGTCACCGAGCTGTATTCGTAGGCTTTCAGCTGGCGGCCGGTCTTGCCGATCAAGAAGGACGGGGTGCCGCTGAAGCCGTGGTTGCCGGCTTCCTGCGCGTCTCTGGCCACCTGGAGCTGGAGCGCCTGGTCGCCTCGATCGGTGGTCCACTGGACGAGATTGAGGCCGGGAACCTGCTGGGCCAGGCCCTGGAGGTAGCTTTCGGTGACGTAGCCGCTGCCCTCGTCTCCCTGCTCGCGGTAGAAGAGCTCGATGTAGTCCCAGGCCTCGTTCTGCCTGCCCGCTGCCAGCGCCGCGATCTGCTGCCGGTTGAAGGTTCCTTCTGGATCGGAGCCGCCTCGTTCCGCATTGCCGGTAGCCGTCGAGAGCGAGCGGTATTCGACCTTCAGCTTGCCGGTCTTCACCCACTTCTCGATGATCGTGCGCAGGGCGCCAAGCGTGAAGTCGCGGCAGATCGGGCACTCGAGGTCACCGAAGTACTCGAGCGTCACGGGGGCGCCCCGGCTGCCGAGCGTGTTGCCGTCCTGGGTGGTCCCGGCGAGCAGGCTGCTGACCGCGGCGACTTCCGTTCTGGCGGCCGGGCTCGTCGAGGGGAGGACCTTACCTTTGCTCCCGCCGCCGGTGGCGATCAGGACGACGAGGAGCACGACCACGACGGTGACGGTTCCGCCAACTCGCGTGAGGCGTCTGCGCCGGGTCGCCGCGGCGACGGCCGCTCCCTCGGCTGCTTTGCGCTCGGCACGCGCCTGCTCGCGGCGCTGCTTGCGAGTCGCGCGTTCTTCATCGCCGCCGATTGAGCCCATCAACAGCTTCTACGCCTCGTTGCTCAAGCGGTTGTAAACGACTGGACGGGTCTTCGGGTTGCACCCAGCGCGACGCACGAGATCAAGCCGCCAGTGCCCGCCGAGGCTCCCGGGCGTGCAGCGAGGATCAGCGGGGCTCGGTTGAGCGGCCTGTCGCGACGGCATAGGGGTTGATGTGGGTGGAGACGACGTCGCCGTCCGCATTCAGCCAGGTGACGCTCGCCGGAATCTCCGGGGTCGCGCCGGGACTCGGCTGGCCTCCGCCGTTCGTGACGGGCCCTGCAGGCGCGGGATAGCCCCGCCACGAGAACGTGTTATCCGTGACTGTCTCGGTCTGGGCGGGATGGTCGGGATAGCGCAGGATGACGGTGGCGACGCCGTCGGGCACCAGTCCGTACCCATCCACGCCCGCGCTCTCACGCCAATGCCCGGATGTCAGCACGCTCGTGTCGGTGCAATCGCCGCCGACGCCACCGGATTCGACCTGCTGGACGCAGATCAGGTTCTTGGCTTCGGTCGGCACATAGGCGCCGACGGCCGGGTCGAACCGGGCCGCGCCAAAGTCGCCGCTCGCGACGGTGTAGAGCAGCTGGCGCGGGAATCCCGGCGCAGGCGGGAGCAGCCGGATGTAGTTCATCCGAATCCCGTGGACGCCGGGGAGAATCGATGAGCCCAGCGTCGCGGGATCGACGGAAGTCCCCGGCGGGGGATCACGCAGGATCCCCAGGAGTGCGAGTTGTTCGGCGGGCGGGGCATCGGCGGTCGTGCTGACGGGCTGCCCCAGGAAGTCTCGGAGGATCGGAGGCACCCCGATCGCGATCGCCGGGGTAGCGACTGCGGCGACCGCGGTCAGAACGGCCAGCATCCGGAGCCTCGTGCGGCGCGAAAGCCGCTGCAGCGGGGACCGCCATGAGCGCCGCGGAGCAGTCTGTGCTCTACAGACGCGGACGAGGTCGGTTTCAAGGCGATCGATAAACGTGGACATGGTCTAAGTCCCTATCGCGGCTCGGAGGGTGGCGAGCGCGCGGCTGACGCGCTTTCGGATAACGGCCTCGCTGGTGTGCGCTCGACCGGCGATGAAGTCGTAGTCGAGCTCGTCGATGACCCGCGCGGTCAGGGCGTCCGCCTGCTCGACTGGCAGCAGCTCGTGGATGCGCCTGAGCAGCTCGTCGTCCTGACCTGCCTCGATCACGAGCTCGACGTCGCGGTCGTCCAGGGCGATGGGCGCGAGCTGCAGCTTGCGAGACGCCGCCTCGGCGGCGATGCCGTGGCGGTGGCGATCGATCAGCAGGTTTCTCGCGGTGACCAGCAGCCAGCCCGGCGGGCTCGCAGGGAGGTCTCGGCGGGGATCACTTACGACCGACAGGAGCGAGGCGAACGTCTCGGCGAGCAGGTCTGCAGCGACCTCAGGCTCATCGACCCGGCGAGCCAGATAGGCCAGCACAGGGGCGTGGTGCTTGCGGAAGAACGTTCCAAAGCACTCTGCATCGCCGCGTCGGGCGGCGCACAACAGCTCTCGGTCATCCTGGGCCGCCGGCCTCATATACCTGTTACACGAACGAGGGGTCCCGTTTGTGACCGGCTCCGCCTCGGTTGCTCCGATCCCAGCCGACGGACCCGGGCGAAACGCGGTGGGCGGAGCGGGCGGAGATCTCGCGCCATCCGAGGCGAGGACGCCCGCGACGGAAGCGCGGGATCGTCCCCGGCAGCCCGCCCTACTGGCCGGCGGCTGGTCCGCGGAGGGCGGCGGTCCCCACGACCGCCGTTGGATGGCTGTTGTTGAGGTATTTGAGGTATTGGACCTTGAATTCGCCTGAGGTGCAGTTGAACAGGCCTGATGATTGGGTGCGTACGGTTTCGCCCTGTCGGATGTCGCGGACGAACGACCAGCTGCTGGCGCGGGCGTGATTGCAGCTCGACCTGGCCTGGACGAAGTATTCGCTGCCGGCGTTCGTCACCGCATACGGCGCCTTGAATTCGATCTCGGCGCGGTAGCAGGGCTCGACCAGGTAGGCCGCGCTGCAGCTGCGATGGGGTTGCGTCTTGAGCGTGACCTGCACGGGCTCGTTGAGGCTGCGGGTCGGTGCGAAGCGGTCTTCGGGGGTCGGCGTGGTAGGTCGGGCAATGTGTGGCCACCGCTGCGCCGTGACCGATCGAGCAGGTGAACGAGCCGAAGCGGAAGGTCTTCGCGATCACAGAGCCGTCTGTCCCGGTGGGGGTCTGGGCGTCGACCGTGTGGCCCGAGGTCGATCCGACGAATTCCGCGCCGCGCGCCGATCGAGCGTGGCACGTGGCTGACTTCGCTCACGATCAGGTACGCGCCGGTCCCGGGAGCCACCGCACGGGTCAGCACACCGGCGGCCGTCTGGTAGGTGATGCTCACGGCGTGTGGTCCCAGCAGCCCCCATGAGATCGATCGCAGATCCGCGGCCGTGGCTTGAAGCTGGCTCCGTTCCGGCGAGGCGGCCGCGCTGCGCTCCCCGGCTGCCCAATCGCCGATCCTGATCGGCGCCGTGGCGAGGTTGCAGCTGACGTCTCCGCTGTCGCTGGATTCCGGGAGGATGTTCGGGGCAAGCGGATGAAAACGCCCGTCATCTTGGAATGCGCCATCGATACCCAGCTGGCCGAGCTGACCGTCGTCGAGGCGCCCGATCTGCACGCAGATCTCTCCGCGGGTCGTGTGCACGAGGCGCATGCCCCACGGCAGGCCGCCCTGCCGGATCGGCTGCATCGCAGCGCCAGCAAACGCGACCCTCCGGGGGCGGGGACGCCGATGCCGGCGCTCGGGCTCAGCCTTCCCTGCTGCTGGCACCGGGCTGCCACTGAGCACGCCTGTGGCAGCCACCGCGATCGCGCCGCCCGCGAGCACAAGCACCACCGCCATCACGCCCGCGTGCATCCGACGCGACAGCCACGAACGCACGCCGGCGGCGTATCACGACGGTTGGCCTCTCGCCTGTGGGCGGCGGCGATCAGCTCGTCGCGCACCTCCTGGAGGATCGCCAGATGCTCGAACCGGTCGGTGGTGTCAGGCATGGTCGGTGCTCCTCTTGAGACCGAGTGGGCGCTCGGCCGTTGCCGCATCGATGGCGGCGCGCAGCGCCAGTAGCCCGCGGCTGACGCGCGCACGGGCGGTGTCCTGGCTGATGTCGAGTGTTCGCGCGAGCGTCTCGTAGCCCTGTTCCTCGACCACGCGCAGACGCACCGCTTCGCGCTGGTCGACGGGCAGCGCCTCGAGCTCCTCGGCAACGCGGTCGCGCAGTTCCCGCGAATCCGGCGAGCTCCTCGATGCGCTCGTACTCGACGTCGGTCAACGGGCGGCGCTCGATGCCAAGACGAGCGAGGGCGCGTCGCTGCGCGCCGTCTCGCCGAAAATGGTCGGCCAGATCGATGACGGGCGATGCCAAACAGCCACGCTCGAGCAGCCTCGCCGTGACGGCCGCGGAAACGACGACGGCCGACGAGCGCTACGGCGAACGTCTCGGCGAGGATGTCCACGGCCACCTCCGGGATCCCAGGTGCGGCGGACGAGGAACGCCAGGATCGCCTCCGCATGACGGTCATAGAGCTCGGCGACCTCGTTGGCGCTCAACGCCACAGGAGGCCCTGACGGGATCGCCCGATCATGTACAGGAGTCGGATGAGCTCCCCATTCTGTGACGGGCGAAGATCGTGGCCGGTGAATCGCGAGCGACGATCCGACCCGCTCGCGGGAGTCAGTGTTGCGTGGAGTTAGGGTGTGCGCGCACCTGCTTGCACTTCACTGTCCACGACGAGTCGGGCGTGGACAGTCGCGGGTATGATCATCGGGACGATCTGACCACGGCGACTTCCTCGATCGCTGCGAGGCGCTGGATCTCCTCGCCAATCGCCTGGTTGAGCATATCGGTCGCCGACACCTGTGCCACGAAGGAACGTAGAGTGTGATTGGAGCCCGGTAGATAATGGACGCGAACGTTGGGCCACCGCTCAAGGTGGCTCAGACGCTTTTCGATTTCCAGTTCTTCTCTCAACGGCTCGTCTCCAGAAAAGAAGAACTGAACGTTCTTATCGGTGTCGCGCAGATGGTCGAGCGCTCGGTCGATTGCGGCTCTGCGGGATGATCGGACACGCTTGCCTTCGAGTGTCTGTCGCGGTATCGTCGCCACTGCGCGGGCGGCGAGAGAGACGGCGCGGGTGAGTGGTACTTGCCCACGCAGCACTCGCGGCCACTCGGAGGTGCGGAGCACCCTCATGCGGTTATCGCGTTCGGTTTCGATCAGCCGGTCGTAGAACAGCATACGAGGGTTGATCATCAACGCCGCGGACACGCGCTCGTCGCGGTCAGCTGCGTGAAAAGACCAGTAGCCCCCCGAGCAGAGACCGGAGAGGATGAAGCGGTTGCCCAATCCACGCTGTTCGAGCGCGTCGACCGCAGCGATGGCTTGGCCAATCCGCGCATCGGTGTACATCACCGATGGGTAGAGCCTGGTGATTCGTGCGGCGTCCCCATCGGAGTCACCGATCCCTTCGAGGTCAAGCCGCAACGTGGGGATTCCCTTGGCCGCCCAGTGGCGGCAGAACTCAACCCACATGCGGTTGGGCCCGACGCGCCGGATGGCGCCCGAGTTCAGCATCACCAGACACGGCCCGGGCGGGGGAGACTCGGTGGGCTCCGCGAGAATGCCGAACAGCTCGCCGAACGGCTGAGCGATCGTGATTGGGGTCTCCCGGATGACGCTGTCCTCGACGGTCATCTCGCCGGCCGGCGCGCTTGCCGGCGACGCGCTCAGGTGGGCCGACCGGCCGATGGGCGCATCCGCGCCGGGAGCAGGCTCGTCCTTGTTAAGCCACTCGAGCACGCGTGAGAACACCTCCAGCGGAGGTACCGCCCAGTGTGGCATGGGGCCCATCGCGCCATAGCCCGGGCCAGGCGCGAGCGTCACCTCGACATCTTCGCTCTCCAGATGGTCGCGCAGGCGCTGATCGCGCCCGATTCCGTCCCGGTCGAGGAGCAACGCCCGGCGGGGAGAGGACGACGGAGGGAGGGCCAGCTCCGTCAGGTCGAGCTGCCCGAGTGCGGCGGCCGTTTCGGCGCCCAGCACGAAACCACCTGCCCAGATAAAGCCCTCGGGCACCTGCTCCGGCAGCTGCGGGTCGCTGTCACGATCATGCACATCTCCGAGGAGCGCGAACGCCCGTGCTTCGCGCACGAAGCTCGCGCCACGTGAGGGGGTCGCCCACAGCACGATCTCGTCGATGGATGCTCCGTCGGCGATCGCCTTGCAGGCCATCAGGCCGCCGAGGCTCATCCCGATCGCCGCGACGCGCCGGCGCCCTGTCTGCTCGCGCAGCCACGACGCGGCGGAGACCACCGCATCGCTACATGCCGCCACGCGACCGGGGTCCTGTGGCGTGCCGCTGCTGTCGCCGGTGCCCGGAAAGTCGAAGCGCAATGTCGGGTGGCCTGCCTCGGCGAGGTATTCGGCCCATGTGCGGCGCGGGCGGTAGGAGGTGATGTCATCCCAGCCGAACGGCGGGCAGATCAAGACCGCGGTGGCATCCGGCCGGGCCTGGGCAGCCTCGTGAAAGAGGGCAAAGACCGGATCTGAGTCGGGCTGGAGATAGAAGGCGCTAGCCGGTATCGGTGTGCTCACGGGGCTCACATGCTCTCCATCGGCATCCGCCCGGCGAGGTCGCGGGCTGACAGCTCTCCGCCTGCGAACCCTTTCCCGGCTGTATGCGGGTGGAGCAGTACCGTGCGCTCGCGGGCTCGTGCCGCGGCTCGTCGGCGTTGGTCGGGTCGATCAGGATGTTAGCGTCAGATGCGCACACAGGCAAGCCTCTTGACAAGGCCGGCGTTCTGCTGAGGCTACGCAAAGCGCTCACAGCGGCAGGACTCTCATCTCACCGCTCTCATGATCTTCGTCACACGTTCGGAACTGCGATGGCAGCGGCTGGTGTACCGATGCGGACCCTGAGGGAGTGGATGGGTCACCGCGGCGGATCCTTGTTCTCCGAGCCGGGCACTGCTACGAGGCACACTGTCACGGCCAGGTCAAAGGAGGGCTCTGCTGGAGGGAAGGCGTGGGATCAAACGCACCTGCGCTCCGGCGCGGGTTCCGACCGCTCGGGTGGCGCCGAGACGCAGCGCGTGCCAAAGTCTGACGAGATGGAAAGCCGCGAGTGAGCGATGGCTGGCCGACCCCGCCCCGAGGAGTACCGCACGGGCGCCGAATACCGTTGGGCCCACCGGCTGTGGAAGCGCCGTACCGGCGGGAGCCTCGTCACGACCGCGGCGCTCGCGCTGATCGTCGGCGGCCTCTCCGGCTCAGCCGTCCTCGCGATGCTTACGCTCGTGGTCGCCGTCGGCGCGCACCTGTGCCTCCGCGCGACTCGTTGAGGGTGCCCCGTTTGGCACGCTCGGGGTTGCTAGAAGCGCCAGGCGCGTTCGCGCGAGGGTTGGGCCTTTCCTGGCCGGCAGACCGAGCGCGGGGGATGGCGGCCAGGCGCCCGTGGGCGCCAGCCGCCATCGGACTCGCGTTCGCTACGAGATCTTGACTCCTTTGGCTCCCATGTTCAGCAGCGGTGCTTCTGTGACTTCGTAGACGGGTGTTCCGTCTTTGCTGACTTCGAGGGTCAGGTAGGTCTTGCTGCCGTCGGTGTGGAACGCGAAGTTCATCTCATAGCCTTTAACGCCGTGGGCCTTGGCGGGGCCTTCTCCGGTGAACTCATACCCGCCCGCCGTCGCGAGACAGGACTCGCCGGTGAGATCGATCAAGGCGAACCTTGTCGCCGGGCTCGGCGTCGTCGTTGTGAACGTCCCGCCCGTGGCCGTGTTGAGATCGACCCTCAGGTTCTCGCCTTCCTGGCCTTTGGGGAGGATGTGCCCGGCACCGCGCACGCTCGTGCAGTCAGACGCAGCGGTGTATGTGAGGGTGACCTGCGCATCACCAGGCGCGCTGCCGGCGACCGTTTCTGTGCCTTCCTGCGCGTGGCGTTCGCATTCGCTGGCGCCGTTTCCGCAGAAGTCTGAGCCGCCACCGCCGCCGCCGGCGTAACCGCCGCCAGCGGTGCCGCCACCGCCACCACCGTAGTATCCGCCACCGCCACCCCCGCCGCCTTCATAGAATTCGCTCGCCCCTTCGCCGCCGAAGCCGGGGCCTGCCGTGGTGAACCCGACGCCGGGGAAGCCGGGCTCGCCGGATCCATGGGCGGCCCCCCCTTCGCCTCCTTCTGTCAGGGTACCCGCGCCACCTCCGCCACCCGCGTCTGTTGCGGCGTGAGTGTGCCCGGGTTCGCCCGCGTTGCCACCTTCTGTTCCGTACGTCTCGCCGCCACCTCCGGCGGCGACGAGGACCGGGTCGCTGAAGTCAGAGCCCAAGCTCACCCCCGACGCGCCGCCGCCGGCATCACCACCAACGTTTCCATTGAATGCGACGCCGCCCCCCCCGCCGCCGACATCAGTGCAGACGCGCAGCTTCGAGCCCGACGAGAGGCCGCCGAGCGTCGCCGTGTAGCCATCACCCAGCCCGCCACTAACGTAGTCAGACCCACCCCGCGCGCCGACCGCAGAGATGCCAACACTGGACACGCCCGCAGGAGCGTCCCACGTCCTACAGCCTGCCGTCGTAAACAACGAGCTCTCCGCCGAAGCCGACACGGCCCCGAACGCCATCGCCGCCAACACGCCAACGCACGCAGGCACGGCCCGCGCTCCGATCCTTCCAACCGACATGAGCAACCCCCAAGTCGCGCAATAACCGCGACGCAACGCCCCTCACGACTCTCCCGCGTGGCGTCCCGCCACCTCAGCCGACACGAGTCTACGCCCCAGACCCCCAGCCACGCGGCCTGCCCGCGGGCCGCGCAAGCGGGCTGCGACGGGAGCGCGTCGGGGGCGGTCGTAGCCTTCTAGGGGCCTGTCCTGTCTGGTGCCGCCGCGCGCACCGGGCGGACGACGGCGAGCAGCGGGCAGGGGACACCGTGGGGGACACGTCGCTCGCGCAACGATTTCGCTACAGAGCCAAGTTTCGGGCGCTCACGTAAGTGTTTGTACACGCGCCTCAGCCCGAATGTAGGCGGCGTGAGAAACTCCAAAAACCCTACGCAAAGCGCCCATAGGCAACACTGCACCGCTCATCTTCACAGCGGCGCGCGCCGGTGCAAGAGGCGATAGGCGAGGTACAAGTGCAGTGCCGCTGGCGCCAGCAGCAGCACCCCCCACCAGTAGCCGTCGCCCCACGCGATGGCGGCCGCGACGAGGAGCCAGACACCGACCGCAGCGCGCACAAGAATCGACCGCCGTGGATGTCTTTCTTCGATCGTTAGGCTCCTCCGCACCACCTGCCTGTAGTCCCACGACGGGTGAAGTTTCATTTGGTGCAGGTGCGCGAGGACCGCGTTCCTGAGCAAATCGGTGAACTCGGCGACTCGGGGTCGCCGCTGCCCCGCCACGGCGCCCGCCATCAGCACTGAGAGGACCTCGTGCTCGTGCTGCTCCCGGAACGCCTTCGGGTAGAACGCGAGCAGTCGTCGGTAGCGCCGTTCCAGATCGGCTGAACTGGTCATGCTGTCGCCACCCCTCCAATCCGATCCAGGCGTGCCATCGCAGCATTGGCGTTGGAGCGCAGCTGCAGCGCCTCCGCGGCCAGCCGCTGCTCGCCCGCAGGCGTAAGGCGGTAGTAGCGGCGCAGGCGGTTGTCCACGATCTCCTCGCGATCCACCCCGATCAGTCTGGCCGCACTGAGGCGCTCCAGCGCGGTGTAAAGGGTTCCGGCGCGCAGTCGCACACGGCCGTCAGAGATCTGCTCTACGTCCGTGATGACCCCGTAACCATGCTGGCTGCCCCCAGCTAGCGCGGTGAGGATGAGGAACGACGCCTCCTGCATGGCTCGCTTACTCATACAAGGAGGATATACCGATCAACTAACCATTGTCAAGCGGCGGAAATTGAGGAAGCTGCAGCGAAGACTGGCGAACCCTGGACGCCGGCAGGAAAGTCTCAATGAGCCTCGCGAAAGCGTGCGCCCCTCGGCCCGTACACTCCGTACGGGCCGGGCGCGAAGAAATCGGGGCGTGGGGAGGACGCCACCGTCCCAGCGCCCGCGCGGTGCCCCACCCGGGCGCAGAGCAAATCTCGCTAGATCAGCCGCCCAGGGGGTACCCCCTGGGCGGGATTCGCGTGTTCGGCTCCCGATCGGGCCCTCCTGCGCTCAACCCAAACATCATGACCGGATTGCGGCTCAGCTGAATACGCGCCCAGGCCGCCACCGCCGGGTCAAATCGGAATCTCTAGGCGAAACAGTCCTGAAGGCGACGACCGGAATCGAACCGGTGTAGACGGCTTTGCAGAGCGCCCGAAACTCCTGTTCATGGCTTGTCTAAGCGGTTTTTCGGGACGTCCGGTGCTCTTACGTGACCTCGGAAAACGCTCCGTCTGGGAGAGTCTTGGGAGAGCGCGGTCTTCGACGCCGCCGAGATCATCGGGCAGATCTGGGCGCCAGTGGTCCTTGCCTGCGGTCTGGCTATCGCATCCTTCCCGTGAGGCAGCCAAGTCCGCATGTCGCGGATGCTCGCTTTCCGCGCTTTCCGGGTCTCCAGGCAGCTTCGGCACGACTACGCTCGCGGAGACGAAAGCAGGGAGTTCGCCTCGTGCCGACCTGGGCGACCTTGCAGCACCCTGGCCACGGCTCGCCGTCGACTCGGACGCGCTCGCAATCGGGAAGGAAGCAGTAGCCAGCGGAGTGCCGCAGAGCGCTCCTGGTGATCGTCCTTTTCGGTCGCCTGCCCTACTGCGGAGCGTACGCGCGCTGACTTCGCAAAGCGACAGCCAGAGCCGAACGTCATACTTGGCTGCCTGATGTCCGAGAAGGAGTCCAGGACACCCGACTTGGTGGAGCGCGTTCGTGTGCTCCTGGATTTGGGTGATCGTGGGGATTGGGGCGCAGCGATGGAGTTCTTCGCCCCCAACGCGGTCTGGGTCGCGATCGACGCGCTCGAAACATTCAGGGGGCAGGCGATCCGCGACTTCTGGATGGAGTGGTACGCGGCCTACGAGGACGTTCGGATCGAGATGCTTGAAACCGTCGATCTGGGGAACGGTGTCGTGATGGCGGTGATCCGCCAGAGCGGTCGTCTCGGCGAAGCCCCATCACGAATCCAACAAGACGCAGTACTGGTCTACGAGTGGTCGCAGGGACTGATCGAGCGCGTCACGACATACGTAGACCCCGACGAGGCCCGTGCTGCCGCCGTACGCCTGGCCGAGGAACGGGGGTAGGCGGTGTCGGAGGTAACTGTCGAGATGGTTCGGCAGGGTTACGAGGCGCTCAACACGGCGCTCGCCGAGGGCGATTTGAGTACGTACGTGCGCGAGTTCTACGACCCCGAGATCGTGATGGAAATGGGGCTTTTGGAGGGTACGATCCGTGGACATGAGGGCGTCGTACGATCCATCGGGGGGCAGACCGACTTCCTCGAAGGCCTGCGCTTTGACCCCGAAGAGATCACCGTTGCGGGTGAGCATGTCGTCGTTTGCCTTCATTTTGGCGGCCAGGGCAGGAGCACAGGATTGCCGTTTGAGACGCACGCGGTGCATGTGCTGACGCACCGCGATGGAAAGGTCCTGCGCGTTCGGCTCTACGCCAGCAAGGCGAAAGCAATGCAGGATCTCGGACCGATGGAGTAGGCGGTGTCGCAGGAGAATGTGGAGCTGGTCAGGCGGTTGCAGCCTCCTCCGGACACCGATTTTGTCGCGGTGTTTCGCGATGAAGGTGACACCGGCCCGCTGGCCGAGTGGTTCGGCGCCTTCTTTCACTCCGACTGCGAGTTTGTAGGGCACGGCCTCTCGCCGATAAATGCCATCGGCCTGAGCGACTTCCGCGATGCGTGGCGCGACTGGCTCGCGCCTTGGGCCGGCTACCGGACCAAGATCGACGATCTCATCGACCTGGGGGACCGAGTCGTCGTCCTCGTCCACGATTACGGGCGTCGTTCCCCAGACGCGCCCGAGGTGGACGTGATCTCCGCAGCCGTGTGGACCGTCCGTGAGGGAAAGGTCGCCCGCGTGGAGTTCTATACCGGCCGCGACGAAGCCCTCAAAGCCGCCGGGGTGAAGGAGTAGGCGGTGTCGCAGGAGAACGTGGAGATCGTCAGGCGAGCGATAGACGCCTTCAGCGGGCGGGATGTTGACCTCGCTACTGAGTTCGCGACGCCGGACTTCGACTGGTTCCCGGCAATGCCGGGGACGGTCGAGCAGGGCAGCTACCGAGGACGTGAGGGCGTCGGGATGTACCTTCGGGACGTACTCGACACGTGGGACGAGCTTCGCGTGCTCCCCGAGGAGTTTCGCGATCTCGGCGACCGCGTGCTCATGATGGGGCGAATGGCGGGATGAGCCGGGCTGTGTTTGACGGAGACCGTTTGTATAGGTTCCCTATCTTCTCGTGATGGGTGTGGTTGGCCTGTCTTTCACAGCGTAGAGCTCCTCGAGCTCGCGGGGTGGGCGGTCGCCGAGGCTTTCGTGGATCCGCTGGTCGTTGAACCAGGCGACGTACTCAACGACGGCGAGCTCGAGCTGCGAGCGAGTCGCCCACGCGCGGTCTGCGATGAGCTCAGTCTTGAAGCTGTCGACGAAGCTCTCAGCGACGGCGTTATCGAGCGCGTCGCCGACGGTTCCGATCGAGGGGAGCACGCCGTGGTCGTTCAACGTCTGGGTGTAGTCATATGACGTGTACTGGCTGCCGGCGTCGGTATGTTGAATGAGCGCGACATCGGCTCCAGGCTGGCGTTGGTGCAGCGCCATTCTGAGCGCGTCGAGCACGAGCGTTGTGCGCATGTGGCTGGCGAACTGCCAGCCGACGATCCGCCGGCTGTAGGCGTCGATGACAAAGCTGAAGAACACGAGGCCCTCCCAACAGCGCAGGTAGGTAAAGTCCGCGAACCACTTCTCGTCCGGGCGGTGGGCGGCGAACTCACGCTTGACGAGATCCGGCGGGCGGTGGGCCCGCGGGTCGCTCTTGGTTGTCCGCCACGGCTTGCCGCGGCGCTTTGCGCCCTGCAGGCCGTTCTGGCGCATCAGACGTTCCACCCTGCTGCGGCCGACCTGCTCCCCGGACCTGAGTAGCGCCTTCCACATCCGCCTCGACCCGTAGGCGTAGTAGTGGCGGCGTGTAGCTCTGTGATCACGCCGAGCAGCCGCTCATCGTCGATCTGGCGGGCTGAGCGCTGGCCGGTTGCCCGCTGGTAGTAGGCGGACGCCGACACGCCCAGGGTCACGCAGATCGGCTCGACCCCGAAGCGCTCGTGGTGCTCCTCGATGAACGCGCTCACTTCGGACGGTGTGGATCGAGCTCGCCCGCGAAAAACACGCTGGCGGCCTTCAGGATCTCGTTTGCTCGGCGCAGCTGGGAGACCTCACGACGCAGTGATTTGATCTCCTCGCGCTCCTGGCTGGTCAAGACGTCTTTGCGCCGGCCCTCGTCGGCTTCGACTTGGCGGACGTGTTTCCGAAGCGTCTCGCCCTCGATGCCGAGGTCCCTCGCGACATGCGCGATCGGGCGCCCTGACTCGAACACCAGACGCGCGCCGCGGTCCAGCAGCTCCTGTGAATACTTCCTCGCTCTTGGCATGCTCGGTGACTTCTCCCTCCGCCAGGGAAAACCTGGCCTCGAAGTCTCCGCCAAACGCAGGATGGCTCAAGGAGACCCCTCCAAAGCCGCGCCCCGGCGCGCCGCCGGGCAAGTAGCCCGCAGCTCAGTGGTCGGACCAGCCGCTCGGGGGATCACCCCTGGGCGGTTTCGCCGTTTCGGCGTCCCCGCACCCTCGGAACGGGCTCACGCCCTGCCCCGCGCGCCGGCCCAACGGCGATTGTGCGTCCCGGCGGCCATCCGAGCGACCAAGCGCCCCAATTGAGAACTCAAGGGATAACAGTCCTGAAGGCGACGACCGGAATCGAACCGGTGTAGACGGCTTTGCAGGCCGCTGCGTAGCCACTCCGCCACGTCGCCAGGGGCTCCTAGCGTATCTGGCGGCGCGCCCGCTGCAAAGGGACGGCGAGAACGGAGCGGCGGGTCCCTTACGTGGCCTGCTCCCCGGCGGCGTTGACGGTTCAGGCCGCGAGTTTTAGTGGTTGCTCCTGGGCATCATCCCAGGTCTGACGAACCTCCTTCGGTGTCCGGTAGTTCAGGCCCGAGTGGGGCCGGTCGTGGTAACGGTCGACGTGGGCGGCGAGGGCGGTCCTGAGCTGCTCGAGCGTCTCGAATTCGCTGCGCCAGATGCAGCGCTCCTTGAGCTTCGAGAACCAGCTCTCGATGAACGCCTGGCTCTCGGGGTCGCGGTAGCCGCCGCGGCGGTGAGTGACGCCGAGACGTTTCATCGCCAGGCGGGTGCTCCGGGCGGTGTAGGCCGACCCGTTATCCGTGCCGAGTGTGAGCGTTCCTGCTGTGATGCCCTGCTCGGCGACGGCCCGCTCGATCACGACGATCGCCTCCACCGCGCGGCAGCGAAGGCTGACGTCCCAGGCGACGATCTCCCGGGCGCAGCAGTCGATGATCGCGTTCAGGTAGACCCAGCCGTGCTCGGCGACCCAGATCGAGGTCATGTCCATATGCCACAGCTCCGCCGGACGGGTCACCCGGAACACGCCGGGCCGCCGCCGGCGCACCGGGCGGCCATGACGCTGGATCAGCTTTTGCTGGCGCATCACGCGCAGCACCCGCTTGCGGTTGACCGCCACGCCGAGTTTCCGGCGGGTGAGCGCCCAGACCATCCGGTAGCCGTCCGTGGGGTTCTCTTCAGCGACCTCGACGATCGCGACATCGACCGGGTCTAAGACCGGCCGGCGCTGGGGCGCCGTCCTGGCTTCGGGGTGCGGTAGATCGCCTGACGGGAAACCTGTAGAACGCGCGCCACGGTCGCCAGCGCATAGCCCTTCGCGACCAGCTCTCGAGACCGGGCGACGCGCATCCTCACTCCCAGCCCCGCAATGCTTCCCCCGCGATCTCGAGCTCGTAGGTCTTGCGACCCAGCGCCCGCTCGAGCTCACGGATCTTCTGCTTTAGCTGCTTCTCACCGCCGCGCTCCTGCTTGCCAGCGAGGGCGCTCTTCCCGCCCTCCAGGAGTTTGTCGCGCCAGTCGTAGTAGAGCGTCTCCGCGATCTCGTGCTCGCGACAGACCTCCTTGATCGACCTGTCGCTCCGCAGGCCGGCCAGCACGATCTCGATCTTCTGTTGTGCCGTGAACGTCCTGTATTTGCGTTGCTCGCTCAACGTCATCACCCCTTCGGTTGAGCGGCCCATGCTGGAAGGCGCCCCCGACGACATCTCCGCTTCGGCCTACGGCCTCCGCTCCGATCACGTCCGGGAACCCTCAGTCAGCTACCCGTCAACGCCAGCACGGGGAGCGGGCCAGCGGGTCCCTTACGCGGGTCTTAGGCGGCGCTGAGGAAGCTTTTCCGATCCCATTAGGACGGGTTGGGGGTGGTGTTAGGGGCTGCTCAGGCTCGCGCCACATGATTCGAGCATCCCCCAACAGAGAATCCGAGGTGAGCCGTGAACAGTAAACGCCGAATCGCACCGATGTTGTTCGTCGCCGTTATCGGCGGGGCCGTGGCAGTGGGAGCGATGCTGCTCCTGGGCATCGGCACGAGCCCGACGACGAGGACCGCGTCGGGCACCGTCACTCCTATCAGCGCGGGGAGCGCCGGGAAAGCGCGCGAGGCTGCCAACACCAACACCAACCTCTCGGCCAGCCAGGTCTATCAAGAGGACTCGCCCGGGGTCGTGGCCATCACCGCGAGGACGGAAAGCGGTGAGGACAAGGGAACGGGGATCGTGCTCAACGACGAAGGCTTGATCCTCACCAACGACCACGTCATCTCCGGGGCGACGGCGATCCAGATCAACATCGACGGCTCCGCGAGCCGCTCGGCCCCCGCGACGCTCGTCGGCGAGGAAGCCAACAGCGACCTCGCGTTGATCAAGGTGAACCCGTCCGGCCTCGGTCTCAAGCCGCTGAAGCTAGCCGGGACTAGTGGTCTGGAAGTCGGCGACCAAGTGTATGCGATCGGCAACCCCTACGGGCTCGAAGAGACGCTCACGAAGGGAATCGTCTCCGCGCTGAACCGTGAAATCTCCGCGCCCGACGGGGCGAAGATCTCCGGAGCCATCCAGACCGATGCCGCTCTCAACCCGGGCAACTCCGGTGGACCGCTTCTCAACTCCGACGGCGAAGTCATCGGTGTGAACTCGCAGATCGCCAGCGACTCGGCAAGGATCGACGGCTCGCAGCCGGGGAGCACCGGCGTGGGCTTCGCCATCTCCTCTCCCACCATTGCCAAGGCCGTGAAGGCGATCGAGTCGGGCCATGGTGTTTCGAGCGCGTCCGCCGAGCGCGCCACCGAGGTACCGCAGGAACGTGAAGCGGGAACCGAGGGCGGCTCCGAAGGCCGCAGCGAAGGCGGCTCCGAAGGCCGCAGCGAAGGCGGCGCCGAAGCCGGTACCGAAGGCCGCAGCGAAGGTGGCACCGAAGGCGGCACCGAAGGTGGCACCGAAGCCGGCGGCAGCCCCTACGGCGAGCAGGCCCCAGGCGGCGAACAAGAGTCGACCGGGGGACGCGTGGTGATCGTCCCCTGAACCATCTCCCATAAAGGTCCGGGCGCCGCCTCTGGGAGGCCGCGCGGCGCCCGGACCGGGAGCATTCGAGCGTCATGCCTGAGCATCTCCGGCGACCACGCCGATGATAGGCTTGGAGCGACCCAGGGCGATTAGCTCAGCTGGGAGAGCGCCGCCTCGACAAGGCGGAGGTCACTGGTTCGAGCCCAGTATCGCCCATCGTTGGATTTGGCTCTAGGGCAGGGAAAGCCCGCCTTGAAGCCTTCGGAGTGGTAGCAATTTGGTAGCAATTTTCTGCGGCCGTGGGATGTCTCGGAGACTGGCTGGAGCGAGATGGCGTCGTCGTGGTGCGTCTGGGTCCAAATGGTCCGGCTTGCGCTCTATCTTCGGACCGGTGAGTCGACGAAGGAAGCGGAAGGGCAGAGGCCCGGTCGAGCCGAAGCCTGCGAGACGCCTTGACACCTGCAAGCTCATTGCAGCTGGTCGTTGCCGCCCAGCCGGTTCTGCGATGACGGTTGCGCCGGAAAGCGAGCTGGTCAAGACGGCACTGCTCTACGGGGATCGAGTCACGCTCCTCAGCCCGGTTACAACGATGCTCCTCGACGTTGCGGCGCTTGAGCGATTCTTTCCGCTGCAACAGATTGACTTGGTGCGACGGGTCGCCCCGTACCTGTCGAACGGAGCTGAGTTGGGCGGTCTCCGAGGTTGGACTTGATCAGCTCGAAGACTTCCTGCGACGCAGCGCTCGGAGTGCGTCTCCATCTGATCGTCTGGTGCGGGGCTCTGCGCCGTATTGTTAGGTGTGATGGAGATCGAGGTCGAGAGCAGTGAGCCATCAGCCGCGCGGCACGCCTTGCCCCAGCTGGTTGAGCGATCGGCCAAAGTTAGTAGCGAGGCGCTCGCTACGTCGTTTGAGCGCTTCCTGACCGAGGTCGGCGAGATGCTCGATCGGGCGCCGGAGTCGATCGGGCCGTTCGTGATGGACGAATTGGAGCTCTCGGTCTCGATTGCTGCGACGGGCGACTTTCGCATCGCGAGCTCGACGGCCGCAGGGGCGCTCAAGGTCACGCTGCGCCGGCCAACTCCGGGCACCACTCAGGGCTGACGACGTATGAATGCTGCACTCTCGAGCGCTCAGACGCTGCTCGAGAGGCTCCGTGCCGAGACCGCACCGTGGGGCGGGCACTCGATCGCAGACCCGCGGGAATCTGGCGATCTCACGGATCGAGAGCGGGCAATCGTTCGCGAGCTCGTGGTTGACCCAGCCGATGCTGAGATCCCCCTCGGGAACGTGTCTGACCTGTGGACCGGCCTTGCCACCGAGATGCTCGACGCGGCCAGGCGGCACCAGGCGAACTCGGAGCTGATCCGGGCAGTTCCCGAGGAGGTGATCGTTACGGCGCTCGACACGCACCTGGTCAACGCCGCGTCATACAGCTGCGAGGACGGCAGTGCGCTGATCGTCCTCAACGATGCGCTGGTCGACCTGGTCTACGAGGTGCCGAGGATTCTGGCGAGGCTGGTCACGGTCCCGGGCGAGACAGGGCCCGATGGGGCGACTGACGATGCCCGCCGCGCGCTGATCGCGGTGCTCGATTGGATTCGCCTAAGAAGGTCTTTCATAATGGAGGGTTGTGGGTGTGGGTCTTGAATCTTTGGGGTGTGTCCCCGAGGATTGGAGGCGGTGGAGGTGCCCTCAAGGTTCGAGATCACTGATGAGTTGTGGGCTGAGGTCGAGCCGTTGATCCCGCCGCGGGTTCGTCGTCGGCGTAACCCGGGTCGTAAGGCGATCGATGATCGGCTGGTGCTCAACGGGATCCTGCACGTGTTGCACACGGGGATCGCTTGGGAGGATCTTCCGCGCGAGTACGGCTACGGCTCAGGGGTTACCTGCTGGCGAAGGCTACGGACGTGGCAGAAGGCTGGTGTGTGGGATGCGTTGCATCAGAAGCTGCTGGTGAAGCTGAACGCTGCAGGGAAGATCGACTGGTCACGCGCCGCGGTTGACGCCAGTCACATCCGTGCTCTTTTGGGGGGCTCCTGACCGGGCCATCCCCGGTAGATCGTGCCCGCACGGGCTCAAAGCACCATCTCCTCGTCGACGCGAGCGGCATCCCATTGGCGGTCAGGCTGACTGGCGGGAACCGCAATGACGTCACCCAGCTGCTCCCGCTGATCGAAGATCTCCACCGCCGGCCTGTGACCGGCAAGGTCGGACGGCCACGCCAAAAGCCCGATCGTCTCCTCGCTGACCGTGGCTATGACCACGACAAGCACCGCCGGCTCCTGAGGGCTCTCGGGATCACCCCCGTCATCGCCCGCCGCGGAACAGCCAACGGCTCCGGCCTCGGCCGAGAACGCTGGGTCGTCGAGCGAGGCTTCGCTCACCTACACAACTTCCGTCGCCTGCGAATCCGCTACGAGCGCGACCCCGACATGCACACAGCCTTCCTCACACTCGCCTGCTCAATCCTCTGCTGGCGACGCCTCAACTCATTATGAAAGACCTTCTAAGCGGGCATGTCCACGGCGTTGACCTGCCGCTCGATCGACTACGGCTTCGGGTCGCGTTCGAGCTGTGTGTAGCGATTGAGGAATTCATCATCGCCCATGAGGTCGCCCATCTGGTGCTCGGACACCACGGCGGCTGTATGGGGAGTCGACAGCTATTGATCGAGGTGCCAGGCCCGGCAATCTCCGACCCGGACTACCAGCGGGAGGAGATCGAGGCCGACGGCCTCGCGATTCTGATGGTGCTGGACCTGCGCTCGAGGCGGAGCGACCACAACGACCAGATGCTCGCGCTGGACGGTGCTCGCCTGTTTTTTGCGCTGCAGGCAGAGATCGAGCGTCTGGTGCTGGGCCAGCGCTTCGCGTCGGCGCTTCGCGTCGACATCGCGCAGACTCACCCGCCGGCTGAGGTCCGGGCTTCGGTCATGCAGCACGCGCTTCGCCGCGGCGTGAAGAACGCCGATGAGGCGTGGGAGCGCTCCGCGTCCTTCACCACCGCCTTCGGTCTTCTGCTCGAGGGGGCCGACGAATCAATGAACCGAGAGCAAGAGGCCGAGGCGTGGGTCGAGAACTTGTTGTCGTCGTGCGCGCAGCGGCGCATTCCCGACTACGCAACGTTCAAGCTCACCCTCGCGACCGAGGCGCCCCGGCTACAGGAGCCGCTCCTGCTGGCCACGCTTGCCGCAGCGATGGTTGAGTCAGAGCGATCGCTGCAGGCATTCGAAGCTCGGGCGGCAGCCGGGGACGCCGCCACCGAGGACTTCCCGCTTGAGGATTGGCAACGGCTGAAGCTGCTTCGAAGCTACGGCGACTCCCTCGGAATCAAGGCGCTGCGAGCGCTGCGCGAGATGTACGTCCGCGCGGGTGGGCGGACACTGCTCGATGATGACATCGCGCGAGCAGCCACTCCCCAGGACGAGAATTCCCCCGCCGCCGCGCTGCTGCGGGCGCTCGGCTCCGACGAGCCCTGACCGGACGATCCGCGCGCGGGGGGCCTTACTCGCCGGCCACGAGCCCGGCTGCCTCGGGCATCTCGCGCAGGGCGGCGCATACCGCTGTCGGATACGCCACGACCGAGCTGTTGTAGCCACCCGACCTCCCGCCCGAGCGGCCACCACTCCTCGAGCCGGTGGGCGATGGCTGCCACGATTGGCCTCTCAGCGCGGGCTCCCTGGGCCGCTGGGCCGGTCGCAGGTTTAGGGATCAACTCACGGATGCCCCTCCCGTGCCCGTCCATGCCCACGTGACGCCACGGATCGACGCCAGGGCGCTCCTGCCCGCATAGACTCGATTCCAGTTAGCGGCGGTCCTCGGGAGGCACCCAGTCGGGAGGGATGCCCCATCGCTCGCGCAGTCGGTACTTGATCGCTACCACGAGCGTCTCTCTCGCAGCACGCGAGACTGCGGCGACGGTAAGCCCAATCTCTGAGAGAGCGAGCAGCCCGAGCCCTTGGAGCGGATCGTGGAACACCATGTCGGCGCCCGAGATAGTCCACGCCGCTCCTTGTGTCACCACGGTGGTCAGCGCGACGCCGCGTATCGGGGAACTCGACACGGGCACTAGATCGTTCGTTGCGAGCTGTTCAGCGAACACCGCGTCCGCTGAGCCGCCCGACGCAATCCTCTGGGGTCGCCAGCGATCGAACGAGCCTTTGGCGAATGGGTAGACGCGGCCGGCAAGCGAGGCGAACAAGAGATCCTGTAGCTCCTCGCCGTTCGTCACGGGCACGCCGAGCGTCATCCCAAGAACCTCCATCACGTCATCGGGGGTCCGCACGCCCGCCAGGACAAGGCCGTCGGTGGGTACGAACAGCAAGTCGGCCGTTCGACGGGTCTCCCGCTGGACGACCGTGCTTTCGAGCGTCAGCGTCTGCGCCATGCTTGGATGCTATGGCGTCTGGACGACGCTGGGGTGCTTCCGCTACCGTCGGTGCCATGTCCCAGGCTTTATGCAGTCGGCACATGCTCAGTGTGCAAGGAAGTCAAGAACGGCAAGGCGCCGATCGTGAATGCGGGCTCGCCTCCGCTCCCAGCCCACGTCGAACGGGTAGGCCGTGAGCAGTTCGGACGAGCTTGTGTCGGTGGCTCTGATCCGCGAGGACTTGCGGCAGCTGCTCGTAGCCGCTGAGGTCCACCAGAAAGATCGCGTCGCCGCCGGCAGCGACCGCGACGCAAGGCTGGACCTGGCGATCCAGAGGGTCGGCGGCACGGCGAACTCGGCCGAATGGCAGCCCAAGCTGGGCGACGACTAGCCGGCCAGCGCGTACTCGTGCGTGAGGTCGCGCAGAGGGACGAATCCCGCCGCCGCTATGCAGCGAAACCCGCTCTACGGAGCTGGTTTCGTGCTTTCTGGATGCTAGCTGGGCGCATCGGAACGGGCAGGGTGTGAACAGAAGTGCAAACAGCTTCAGGCTCACGGCGAACGGCGTCAAGCCCTCGGTCGTTTAGGGGCGGAATGCTGTAGCGGGTCCAGCCGCGCTTTCAACTCGGCCTCGCTCCACCCGCGATCGGTGGCGAGGCGATGGCGAAGACATCTGAATGCGTCGGTGGTGCCGATCTCGCGCACAACGTCGGCGAGTCGGCGGTCGGTCCAGCGCGGATACCACGGGTAGCCGTGGCAGGGGTCGGTCTCGGGTGCTACGGCTCGCTGGCGCCGTTGCTGGCGCGTAAGGGCTCTTCGCACGCGAGAGCGCAGACCGTGCGGTGGCGTGAACCCGACCGGCCACCCGTCGTCGTCGTACTCCTGCGGCAATGCCTCTGTGACCCGCGCGACGCGCGCAACCTGCACGCTATAGCCCAGCGCGTCACGCGTGTTGATCCAGTTGACTGGGGTGATCTCGATTGCACCGACTCCTCGGCGTGGCCGTATGCCTCTCCCGCCCACGAGCAGATCGGCCCACGCCTGCGGCCATCGCGCGATTAGGTCAAGCGCTCGCCACGTCCCACCGGTTAGGAAGAGATCTGCGCCGGCAACCTCGTCGCACCAAGCGTGCGCAGTGCCAGCGTAGATGAGGTACGCAGTTGCGTGTTCCTCCACGCTGAGGATGTCCCCGAGCTTTAGCGCATCCCATAGAGCCTCCTCGGGCTTGCCCACCTTCATCTCCATAAACACCCTGCCAGCGGCTACCCCATCGAGGGCGAGATCGACCCCTCCAGGCTGGCGTGTCCAGCCGGACAGCTTCCGATAGCGCACCTCGTGCACGACCGACGCACGTCGCTTTCGCAACGAATCGGCGTCTGCAATCGCGCTGACAAGCGATGCCTCGGGCCTTCGCCCTGACAAGGCCATTGTCTCGATGGCGTCGTTTACCGCATTAGTGACCAGGTTGTCAACCGCGTGGGCTGGCAGCGGGAATAGCTCTTCAAACGTCTTGAACACGATGTAGGTGATGTAGTGCTCCAAGCGAAAGAGGGCATTTGTTGTCACTTCAAGCTCGGTGAACCGAACCTCACGCGCGTCGCCCTCGCCAACGATCACCACCGGATGCACGAACCGATGCTTGTCGATATTGGACAGATCGCGGAGCACGGCGAGGCTGTGGAGAGCAGGGCCAGCATCGAGGTGGTACGGCTGGAACGCCTCGATTAGTGCGCTGTGGTCGGGGGCGACCCCGCGTAGATACCGTCCGGCCTTCCTGTTGTAGGCGCTGGCTGTATCGAAGATTGGGAACTGGTTGTAGTCGCCTGGCTCTTGTCCGTTCAGCTCGACGAGCTGCCAGACGACATGGTCGAGCACACAGCGGAGGCTGTGCAGGAAGTCCCCAACGATCACCCCAAGATGCAGCGGAGACGGTTCCGGCCCGGTCCTCGACAAGAACTCTTGTAGCTCCTCGCCAAGCGCCTGTCTGTGTCTCCATGCGTTCTGCAACTTCAGTCGGCAGCCGAGTAGGGGATCGTCAGTCATGAGCGCAAGATACGCCTCACTCGCTACCCAGCCGCGGCTGGCAGTTCGCTGATGCGGTCAGCGTCCACGCCCGACATCTCGGTCGGGAGTTTTGTGCGCTGGAGTTCGGATGAGCCGGTCTATGTGCGGGATGAAACGGCCGAGGCGTATCGGGTCGCGCGTGAGGCTCCACGGGAGGTCGTGCGATTCCGGATACGTGACGGATGGTCTATGTGCTCGGCTATTGGTCATGCGTCGGGCGAGTCGTGTGATGCGCTGGGGGTCTTGGCCTTCTTCGCCGAGTTGGTCGCGGGCGAGGTGCCAGTCGGTGCCTTGGCGGGCGCGGGTGGCTTGGACGTAGGCGGTCTCCTTGCTGGTTTGCCAGCCGCCGGTGAGAACGACGGTGCGGTCGACGGTTGCGCCCTGCTGGCGGTAGACGTGTTGCGCATACGCGAGCCGTAGGGACTCGATGTCCTCGCCGGCGAGCTCGAGGGTGCGGCCTGAGCCGTCGAGTGTGAGCGTGACGGTTCGGTCGCGGCCGATCCCGGTGATTTCGCCTCGGGTGCCGTTCTCGACGCGTGGCTGCCTGGGTGGTCGGTGCTGGGTGATGAACGCAATGTGATCGCCTTGGCGTAGTCCGTAGTGGACGCTTGATAGCGGGAGGTCGTGGGTGCCGAGTTCGCCGCGCTCGGCGCGGAGGTGTTGTGCGCGGGCGTTGAGACGGTCGATCTCTTTGTTGGAGGCGTCGGCGATCAGCGCGACCTCGCGGATGGGGTGATGTTCGGTGAGCTGTGCCCAGGCTTGGACAGCGCGCTCGGCTGCCTGATCGCGGGTGTCTGCGAGGTGGAGTCGTCCACGGGAGTGGTAGTGCGCCATCGCGCGCTCTGGTTCGCCGGCTCGGAGCGCCTGCCATGCCCGTTGCTCGTCGGGGTCTTTGGTGCGGTGGATGTTTCCGAGTTCCACGGTCGGCGCGTGCTGGGTGAGCCGGTCGAACATCCCTCCGGGTCCGATCGACGGGAGCTGCTTGCCGTCACCGACCGCGATCAGCTTCGCCCCTGAGCGCTCGACAAGCTTGGTGAGGGCGTCGAGTCGAGCGTGATCGACCATCCCGGCCTCGTCCAAGACGATCGTCGTGTCGCGACCGATCTCGACTGTCCCCGTGTTTGCGCGGGCGACGAGCGCGTCGAGGGTGAGCGTATGTCCGTTGAAGGCTGGGCTGTCAGCGCCGAGGCGCTCGGCAGTAGACCCGGACACGGCGACACCGATCGTACGCTGGCCGGCGTGTTGCTCGGCGCGAGCTGCGGCGTCGATCACGACGCCCTTCCCGGTTCCGGCAGGGCCGACGAGGACTGCAAGGCGCTCCGGTCCGGTGAGCACCTCCAGAGCGGCGCTTTGCTCGGTGCTCAACGGTGCGCCGATGCGCTCTGCGACTTCGCGTCTGGCGTTGGCGCGTGTTCGCTCGCCGATGTCTCGGCCCGCTGGCTGGGCGAGCAGCGCCGCGCGGCGTTCGATCGCTTGCTCCTGAGCGCGCACGGCGAGCGTCGTCATTCGCCCGCCCTCAAGGGTGAGGACTCGCCGGTCGCGGATCATCTCTCTCGCCGCAGCGAGCGCCTGATCGGGCGCCATCTCTCCGGCAGTCTGCTCCAGCGCGACGGCGTGCAGGTCGCGTGCGTGGAACACGGCGTGCTGCCCTGTCAGACGTGCCTCGATACGGTCCTCGATCGACCGCTCGAGCTTGGGCTGCTCGGGCGCTCCGATCAGCCGCACGGCCTCGTCGGGGCCGAAGTCGTGGCGACGACCCGTCTCGCTCCACACACGTTGCAGGTCGGCGCGCGTGGTCAGCTCCTTCGCCCGGCGGTTCTCGAGCGCGAGGTTGCGCAGCTCCCCGCGTTCTGGCGCACGGCCGTAGCGGGCGCGAAACCGCTCGGCCGCCCTGGCGACCTCACGGGAGCGCCCGGAGAACTCCTCGATCAGCTCGCCTGGTACGCCCGCGATCTCGAAGTAGCGGCCGTCCTTGCCGGTGCCTCGCTCGATCTCATAGCCCTCGCCGGCTAGCTCCTCGGCGAGCGCGGAGCGGTAGAACGCGCCCAGCTCGCGGGCTGACCGGAAGATCGGCCGCGAAGCCACCGCCACGATCCGCTCGTCGTCCCTTATCGCGCCACTGATGACGACGTGACTGTGCAGCTGAGGATCGGGCGCCAGCGCACCGCTGACGCCTCGCGCGGTGGTGTGCCGGTACTCGGCGGCGACCACGTCCTTGGCGTGCTCCTCTACGACTTGGCCGTCATAACGACGGCGCACGACCGGCACCTGGTCGCGTAGATACTGGACGGTGCTCTCGACGGCTCTGGCGTGCGCGGCCTCGATCTGCTCGCGCTGCCACGGATCACCGAGCGCCCAAACCGTCGAGACAGACTTCGGGGCGCTGAACGTCACATCGATCCCGCCACCCCGACCGCCGCCCGCGCCCTCTGGACGCAGCCACCTGCCCGTGCCTGGATGGCGACCATCCATCAACGCGATGAAGTCGGCACCGTCGACTGGCTCGCCGGCCCGCACCCCCAGCCGAGCCAGCGTCTCCGGGTCCGCGAGCCAACGGCCAGGCGCCTGCGTCATCTCCCCGTCGGGGGTTAGGTAGTAGTCGCCTCGCTCGGGCGCGACAGTCTTGCTCTCCAAGTAGCGCGCGTAGCCGCCACCTCCAGCCGCAGGGATGCTCGATGCAGTCATCACATAAGTGATGACCCTGAGCGGCCCAAAACGGCCAACGAATTACACAGCGCTCGCACACCACGCGCACACCCGTGCATATCGTCTGTTTGGACTTACGAGCGACGGATGTCAGCGAGTGGCGCAGTCGGCCGATGGCGGCGGCGACCTGCTGGATCGTTGTGCTTCGAGGGGTGCGTTGAGCCGAGAGGTGTGTGCCGGTGGCTAGCGTCGGCGCTCTGCGGCGTCGATCGCTTTCGCGAGGTCGGCGAGCGAGTAGTCGAGGGCGTCGAGGAGTGCCCTCACCGTTGCCCAGGCCGGTGCGCTCTTGGCCGACTCCAGGCGGTTCACGGTCCCGAACGTGATGCCGGCGGCGCTGGCGAGTTCCTCCTGTGTTTGCCCGCGTTGCTCTCGCATCTGGCGGATTGCGTGTCCGAGGGCAGGGTCGGTCGGTAGTCGGGGCGGCATCGATGCGGGAGCCTGTCAGGATCAGGTGCTTGCGTCTATGCGCTTGAGCCTATCCGCTTGATCCACTATGCTCACGCGGATATCAAAGTGCCCCCGCGCCGCGCTAACGGCCGGGGGCGTGGCACCGAGAGCCTGAACTCCCGGCGCACAGGGACCCTAGCGAGACAGCGCGGTTCCTCCACGCCCCGAGCAGTCCTCCCGGAGCCTCCGACCACAGGAGGAACCGATGAGCACGACTCCCATTCCCGACGCGATGATCCTCGCGGCTATCGAGCGCGCCGCACTGCATCGAGGACGCCCCGGCGTCCCGATCTGGATGATCCTCGAACACCTGGGCCTCCCGCGACGCGCACGCCGAGTCAGGCCGCAGATACGCGCGCTCACCGACGCAGGCGCCTGGCTACGTCTCGCGCTCACGGCGTGCAGCTATGGAGCCCGACCGCTGCCGGGCGCCGCCAACTGCGGCGTGCCGGCGATGTCGGGCTGCCTGAGTCTCCACAGCATCAAGCGTGGCGTGCGGCGCGAGCGCTCGCTGAGCAGGAGATCGAGCGGTTCCGCTCGGCGATGGCCGATGTGCTTGCGGAGGGCACGGCGCTGCTCGACGGAAGCAGTTCATCTGATGGCTGGTTCGAGATGGCGACCCGGCTGCGAACGGCAGCATGGCGTCTCGGCTCAGCCACCTACTGCCTCTGGCAGTGGAGTGAGCCCACCGACGATCGACCGGACATCGACGACCACACGATGCCGGGCGACGTATTGCTGGGCGACGAGGAGCGTGCTCGCTGTCGCCAGCGTCGCAGCGGCCGGCGCAACACGAATCTCTGGCGAGACGGCGAGTGAAGCATGCAATCCGTTGGCCGCTTTTTGTGGCTCGGGGTCTTTAAGAATGATGGCCGCCACGAAGCCACCACAGGACGCGCCCGTGCCAGCAGCCGCGCATCTCTCGCCGCTTCTTGATGCGACGGAGGCTGGGCGGCTGTTGTCGGTGCCCGCGTCGTGGATGCTCGCTGAGGCACGAGCGAACCGGATTCCGCATGTGCGGCTCGGACGCTATGTGCGGTTCAGCGCGGAGGAGCTGGAGGAGTGGTGGCGAGCGCGTATGCGGGGGCCGTGGCGTGCGCGAGGTACAGCGTCGCGGACAGCGCGCTCGTTGCTCATCGATCGTCGGGCAGAGCCCGGGAGGCGTCCTGGCTAGCGGGACGGCTCTTGCGTTGGAGCAGCCGCAGTGCCCGCTACCTTGGGCGGCCGATGGTGGCGCGCGATCAGGGAGACGATGAGTGATGGCCACAGCGAGGAAGACCACCCGACGCCCCTACGGGGCTGGCTCGCTCTATGCGCGTGGGGGTGTCTGGTATGCGCATTGGCGTGCGGACGGCGGACGGCAGGTCAAGCGTCGTGTCGGCCCGATGCGCGTCGAGGGCTCGCGGGATGGCCTGACACGCAGCCAGGCCGAGGCAGAGCTGCGTCGGCTGATCGCGGAGACGAAGCCCGCCCGGATGACCGCTGGTGACGGTCTGACTATGGCCGAGCTGGGGCGGCGTTACCTCGCGAACCTGGAGCGTCAGAGCCGCAAGAAGGCGACGACGACGGCTGTCGAGTCGATCCTGCGCGTCTGGCTTGAGCCGTTCTTCGCGGAGCGCGATCTGCGCCGAATCACGGCCCAGGACGTTCAGGATTTGATGACGATGATGGAGAAGGGGGAGAGGCCCGGACCGAAGGCGAAGGGGGACCGTCGCTATGGGCGTCCTGTCGGGGCGAAGTCGGTCCGCAACTACATCGGCTACCTCTCGGCTCTGCTCGGGTTCGCCGAGCGCAAGGGATGGCTGCCCGTGAACGTCGCCCGGCATGTCGAGCTGCCCGGTAAGCCCGAGAGCACGGAGATCAGGTTCCTTGAGCCGGGTGAGGTGCGTGCGCTGGCTGACGCAGCTGTCGATGGACGGTACCGCGAGATCGACCGTGCGATGTATCTCACCGCCGCGATGACCGGCCTGCGGCAGGGCGAGCTGGTGGCGCTCCGCTGGCGCGACGTGGACTGGACCGCCGGTCGGATCAGGGTCCGCCAGAACTACGTGCTGGGCGAGTTCGGCACTCCGAAGTCCCGTCGCTCGACGCGCAGTGTTCCGATGGCCGATGAGGTCGCGGGAGAGCTTGACCGTCTCAGTCGTGGGGCGGGGGAGAGCACTGGCGATGCTCTCGTGTTCGCCGATCCTCACACGGCGGGGCCGCTCGACAAGGCGGCGATCCTACGGCGCTTCCGCCGGGCGCTCAAGGCCGCGCGGCTTGAGCAGTCGCATCGCTTCCACGATCTGCGCCACACGTTCGGCACGGCGATGGCTGGCACCGGTGTTCCCATGCGGACGTTGCAGGAGTGGATGGGGCATCGGGACATCGAGACGACCCAGCGCTACGCGGACTACTCGCCGAGCGCGCACGAGTCAGCATTCGTGGAGGCGGCCTTTGGATCGGGTGACAGCGGCAGGCGGCTCGCCTCGCGGGCGACGTGACGGCGCTCGAACGTGCCTCCTAAGGATCGGACTCGACGCCGCTTCTTGGCCGCCGATGTGCAACTCGTGGTGGAGCGTTCGAGCGAGCACCCCGTCGAGTACGCGATCGTGCTCCTCGTGTTGAGGGACGGCCGCTGGCGCACGGTGCGCACCTTCGACAACGCCCATGATCGGAGCGAGCATCACGAGCACGCATACATCGGCCTGGATAAGCAGCCTCCCACGGTCGCGCACGGCCCGGTGAACAACGCGATGCACGCCGCCGAACTCAAGCTGCTACGCGAGTGGCGCGATATCGTTCACGGCTGGGAGCACATGCAATGAGCGAGATCACCGACAAGACCGATGAGCTGTTCATGGCGGCGTCGCGAAGCGACGACGATCTCGGCTACCCGGCGGATGTCGCGTTCATTCCCAGCGATGAGGAGTGGACCGACGACGTTCTGTGGCGCAACCTGATCGAAGGGCAGGCGACCCTCCTTGTCGGCGAGGACACCGAGCTGCTGCTGGTGCCGCTGCGCCGCGGCGTGATCGACCGGCTCACCGGCCGTGTGCCCGTCAGCGTCGCGCCTCGGACGCATGGGCACGCCTCGTCCTACGCGACGTTGAGTCGTCTTGGGCGTCACCCGGTGCGCCAGATGCGCGCCCTCGCGCACGCCTGACTTGCCGGCGCGCATCTGAGTTAGTGCAGCGTTCCCGAAGTGACTTGTCGATTCATGGCGTTGTGACGATCACTCGAACGACTGGTTGTCGTCCAACTCGGGCGTCTCGTTCGCGAGGCTGGCTGCGCCTGCTAGCTGCCGAATGCGGCAGTGACGGGGGGTCGGGTTCGGATTTTGCCCCCGGAGAGCAAGGCCGACATGGCGGCCCGTTGCCCGCCCAGTGCTCGCCAAACAGCGACGAGGTGAAGTCTGAACACACCCACGGGCACCGTGAACGCTTGCTCGCACTATTCCAGAGCGGTTGCCTAGCGATACGGTGGGCGCATGGCGGCTGACTTCCCCGACTTCTTCGCGGCCTCCGGCTGGCAGGACACCGACGACGAGCACCCGCCGGGCGAGGGCGTGCCAGCGTACCGGGTGGTGTACAAGACCTTGAAGACGCACCTGCCGGAGGTGAACATGGTCTGGCCCAACCTCATCATGCGCACCGGATATGGGAGCGTGAGGCGCGGTGGCATGAGGCTCGGCGAGGCCCTGCCAATGCGGCGGGACGGCCACTGGCTCCTGCCGCAGCCGGGCAAGACCGTGGTCGAGGGGACTACGATGACCTTCGAGCCGTCGGGCGTGACGAATTTCGAGTTCCACGCCTGGCAGGAGGAGATCGATGAGGTGTTCTTCGTCGAGCTGATACTGCACACGACCGAGGAGCGCCCCGACAGGCGGCTGGCTGAGGGTCGCAGCCGGCTCGCCTCGCTGAAGGCGCTCACCGAGCTGGCCTTTGGGTCTCGCGTGCTGGGCGCACTCGTGACGGAGGAACTCGGCGAGATCTTCGCCGACGGCCACTTCAACCGCGGACTCGAATCCGACCGCGTGGGCAACGAGTACACGATGGGACTGAAGGCGGTGACGCCCGACGAGTTCAGCGCTTGGACGAAGACGACGCTGGCGAGCCACCTTGAGCGCCCGTTGGAGGAGCTGCGGCGCATCGGACTCGCCTGCGACTGGTACTGGCGCTCGACCCAGACCCCCGACCTCGTGACTGAGTACCTGGAGTTGTGGTTCGCGGTCGAGGTCGTCGCCATGCCCGACACCAGCAACGTGCGGCCAGTGCGCGAGCGGCTGGGCGCGGCCTTCGGCGGGTCTGAGGGAGAATGGGCGGAGTTCGTGGGCAGGCACCTCAACCGCCGCAGTGCGCTGGTGCATGGGGATGCCAAGCGCGAGGTCGAAGAGCGGGAGGTCGAGAGCCTACGCGATCTCGTGCAAGCTCTGTTGGAGTTGGAGCTGGGCATCGGCAACGACACGCGCAGGGAGAGCCTGCGCCGTCGCGCCGGCATCACCACCCAGACCTGACCCAGCGCAGAGGAGCCGAGCATCCGAGCCCTTGGGCCGGCGCTCCTCCCGGACACTCATAGCGAACGTAGCCCGAGCACCGACGCGAGCACGTGTTTTCTCGTCTCGGCCCTCTTTCAAGGGGTCTGCTCAGCGTTCTCCCACCAGGCTGGATTAGCGTGCGAGTGCTCCACGAACCGCCGCGTCGCGTCCCAGTACATCTCGAAGCCGGGCCGCGAGTAAGACGCGATGAGATCGTCGAGCGAGATTCCGGCGTACTCCGGGCTGTCGCGCCACGTCCGAGGCCAGTCGAGAGCCATCGAGCAGAGGTGGTCCTCTTGCCCCGGCTTGATGTGATTCTCGTACGGCAGAAAGCCGTCAGCGCGACCGATAGCTCCGCCGAAGTACCGCCGATCTGACCACGAGCGCGCGACACCGATCCCGACGCAGTTCTGAGCGGCCTGTGCGCGGGCGGCGTCGATGATCGGCTCGCCGAGGTAGATGCCTCGCTGCTGATCCATTACTGCCTCGCCTACCGCCATCGCGCCTCGAAGAGGAAGCCCGTTCGCGAAGGAGCTGCAGAAGACTCTGCGAGCAACATGGATCGCTGGGTCAAGAATCCCGGGCGTGTGCAGTCGCGTCCACAGAAGAAACGTGTCGCTGAAGTACGCCGTTTGCCATGACATGACGCACGTGACCGGGATCATCGCGCCCGACTCATCGACCGGCTCGGCGCCCAACACCACCTGCGGTCCTCCAGGGCCTACCAGCTCGATGAGCCGCTCATACTGCGTATAGATCGCAGCGAGGCCGATCTCCTTGACGCGCTCGGAAAACCCGAGAACGTCGAACAGGAACAGGAGAATGACCTCGGCCTTCGGAAGCTCGGCGTGGGGGTCAGATGGCCCCTCCTGCGGGCTCACGACCCTACCCTCCTGGCGCGGTTTGCCACGACGACGGAGGTCTGACTGTCATGCGCCAGAAGGCGACGCTGATGGTTCTGCGCAGGCTCGACATCGACCGGCGGCGATGCCGGCTGATTTGTGACCAGAGAGTGCCCATCGGCGAAGACTCTCATGGACGGGAGCCTGGAGGAGCCCGGCCTCACGGGTCTCGCCAGAGGTACGTCTATCGTCGTCAGGATGTCGGTCTCGCTGGACCCTTTGTTCCCGGTGCAGGACGTGCGTGAGGCCACTGCTGGCCGTGCGCCGCTGACCGATGCGCCCAGGCACGGACACGTCTCGCCGGTTGCAGCCATCTATGGCTTCCTCGAAGAGCAGCCGGCGATGGCCGTCGAGCTGGCGTTCTATCCAATCGGCGACGCTCCAGAATTCCTGGCCGAGGAGTCCTGGGTGAGCTACCGCGAGAGGCTCGGCCTCGCCCCGTTCGCGGGGCCAAGCTCGCTCCGTGGTGGCCTCGATGACGGCTGGCGTGTGGAGTTCGGGCCACACGCGCTGATCTCCAACCCCGCACGCCGCTTTCAGTTCGTCGTTCCTCGCCCCGATGCTGAATGGGAGGAGGCGGTCAAGGTGAACGGCTCGTGCTGCGTGGTTCTCGGCTCTGGGCTGGGCGCTGATGATGAGACCGGCGCGTTCGGAATTCCTGCGACCGCCTCTGCTTTGACTGCCGCTTACGCCGGCTCTTGGACGGTTCCCGAGCTTGCAGATATTCCGGGCCTCCATGTCGTGACCTTGAACAGCTTCCGGCCCTACGACCCGATGCGCCCTGTGACGTTCGTGCCCGACGCAGACGTGCTGATTGCCATGCAGCGCTTCTGCTTTGCGCCCGAGCGACTCGGCGAGAAGGCGCAGGCCGTGCGGCATCTCGTCATAAACCTCTTGGGGCGCGACGTGCTTCCTGGACCTGCTCTCGGGCAGCTCCACCAGCCGACGAGGGCGACCCTGCAGCCACGTGCAGCCCTGGAAGCGCACGCGGCCTTCGAGTCGCTCATGGCTCTCAGCCGCGCTGAGGTCATGGACGAGCACCGCCCGCCCGAGGTATTCGACCCAGGTTACGAGCAGGAGATCGATGGCGCCGCTGATCTCCCTCAGATGTTGTGGATGTACGCCGGGGTCCTGAGGCTCAGGCAGCTATGGGACCCCAGCCAGACCCTGTCGAAGCGGGCACAGAGCTTTGAGCAGTTCATGCGCTGGCTTCGCCAGGAGCTGCGCCTCAACGCGGCGCTGCTGGTACAGGTCGCCTTCAACCTGTGGATCGCGGATGACGACGCGCAGCGTCAGGCGAGCCGGCTGCTGCGCTTTCGAGCCAGACCTGTGACCGACGCCACCCTCGGCGAGTTCTGGGGAACGGCCCACGACCTCTTCCTCCTCAGCGGCCAAGTGAATGCTATGCAGGTGTCCGATGTTGCGGATGCGGTCATCCTCACCTTTGACGCCGGGCTCGCGGGGATGCGCGACTTCTTCGAGCACGTGGGCATCGCCGAGATCGCCTCGGCCACGGGCGCTAACCCCAGTGGCTATGCCTGGAATTCCAGGGTGAAGGCGAACTTCCATCCTCGCCTTGAGCACATGAGGCCGCGCTTGGCGAAGCTCGCGGCTGGCCTACACAGCGACATGTTCATCCGCTTGGAGGAACGGGACATGGCAGCCTTTGACATGAAGCGTCTGCTCACGCTGGTCGAGCGAGAGGAGCGTCTGATTAAAAAGCGCCATAGCGAACGCGAGCAGCGGATGTGCGAGATGGGTGTTGGGGCGACGGTGTGCAGGCAACGCTCCCCGGAGGACGGGGCTGCCAATGGCCGCAGTGTCGGCCTTGCTCTCCGGAGAGGCAAAGTTCCGCTCCCCGTTGCTGCCGCATTCTGCAGCTAGCAGGCGTCGCGAGCCTCGCGATCGAGACATCCGAGTTGGACGAACGGGAGGCGTGCGAGCGATCGTTACCTACCGCCGCGACTTGACACGAGCCTTGGTAGCAATTTTGGTAGCAATTTGACCGACCCTGAGCTGATCTGAGAGCACCGAACCTCAGTAAAACTAGGCTATCCGACCTTACCCAAGGCCCGGAGGCGAGTTCGAGCCCAGTATCGCCCACTGGTAGTGTCGGCCGCGAAGAAGCGCGAATTTCGCTCTCCTGCAGGGCTTTCTTCGGACAACGCGCTGCGAAGCCCTCCGAAGAGATACCCACATTTTGCGGGGAATGCGGGTACCTCACGTACGCAGAACGGTCGCACCCCTGCGCACGCTGCGTACGTTCCGCGGCCCGTGGCGGGCGCGGGGGCGCGGGGGCGCCGACGGCGGATTCCATCGCACGCGCGGGTTACGCTCGCTCGTCTGCGATCTTCCGCTTGGCCCTGACGATCCGCTTACCCATCGTCGGCTCGGCGACCAGGAACGCGCGCGCGATCTCGCCGGTCGTGAGGCCACCGAGCGCGCGCAGCGTCAGCGCGACGCAGGCCGCCATGTCCAGCGCCGGATGGCAGCAGGTGAAGATCAATCGCAGGCGATCGTCGACGACCGCGCTCTCCTCGATCACAGGCCGGTGCTCCTGCCGGTCGAGGCGTACGAGCTCCGCGAGGCGCTCGGCGCGATCAGCAACCGAGCGGTCGCGGCGCAGACGATCGATCGCGCGCCGCCGCGCCGTGACCGTAAGCCACGCGCCGGGGTTCGCCGGAACCCCATCGCGCGGCCAGGTCGTGAGCGCAGCCGCATAGGCGTCCTGCACGGCGTCCTCAGCCAGCTGAAAATCTCCCACATGACGGATCAGAGTCGCCAGCACGGCCGACCGCTCGTCGCGAAACGCACGAACAACCGCATCCGCAGTGGGACCGCTCAACCGGCCGCACCCATGACAGGACGGACCTCGACGCGCCCGTATCGGACCAGCGGGATCCGCTCGGCCACGCCCAGAGCCTGATCGAGATTCTCGGCCTCGATCAGGCAGTAGCCGGCAAGCGCCTCCTTGGTGATCGCGAACGGACCGTCGGTGAGCTCCATCTCGCCGGAGATCGCGCTCACGGTCGTCGCCGTGGTGGTGGGATACAGGCGGCCGGTCGCAACCGACAGACCGGCCTCCTCTAGATGTCGGTTCAGCTCGAACCACATCGTCGGGATCTCCGCCTCGCGCTCCGCGAGCTCCTCGCCCTCGACCTCGTTCACATACAGCAAAAGCATGTACTGGGACATGATCACTCCTTATCGACTCTGCCAATACGACGCAGCGCCACCGCGCATTTGGACACCGCTCCCGGAGCCGGGCCGCGGCCAGCACCGCCGAACCCGACGTCGGCGCCGGCGGCCACAGCTGGCATCTGAGATCAAAGCGAAAGTCACGCCCAGGAGGGCCCCGGCCGAGCGCTTGCCTCGTGGTCGAACCGACGCGCCTGGCGACAGCGCGCGCCGGTCCGCTCGTCGGGGGCGAGAAATAAGTCGGCGACGGTGATGACCGCTTTGAAGGCGCCGGGGATCTCGAGGCGGGCCAGATCACTGGTCCAAGTCGTGTTCGGTGCTGCGTCGTATGCCTATACGGAGCCGCGGACTCGTAACCCGCTCCGCCATTTGTGGCGCACGTCGCGCCGCGTGAGCCGTTGGAGGCACCTTGCGCAGACTCATCGTTTCTTCTCTCCTCACAGCCGACGGCATCAACGGCGACCCACAGTGGGCCTCCGAGTACTTCGACGAACAGAGCACGGCGGAATCGCTTCAGGCACTACTCCGCAGCGACGCGATGTTGATGGGACGAGGGACTTACGAGTATTTTGCTCCGCGTTGGTCGACCCCCGAAGGTCCGTACCTCAGCCGGATCAACGAGATGCCCAAGTACGTGTTCTCGTCGACCCTGCAGTCGGCCGACTGGAACAGTTCAATCGTCATCTCCGGTGACCCGTCGCGGAAACCAACCGCCTCAAGGGAGATGGCGACGGGGATTCTGATGCTCTATGGCTACGGCCAGCTCGCTCAGACGCTCCTCGAGGGCGGGCTCGTGGACGAACTCAAGCTGAAAATTTCCCCGGTGATGCTGGGCGTTGGCGAGCCTCTCTTTCGGGCTGGGCGGCGCGTCAACCTTGAGCTGCTGTCGGCGCTGCAGGGTGGCAACGGGGTGATCACACTCTCGTACGCAAGCGAGAGCGTCCGTTCGTCGGGCGCTCCGTCATGACTCACATCCAGGGCAGAGCCCAGGTCGATTGAGCGACTTGATCCCACAGCCGGTCGACGACGAGTCCGGCCGCGCAGACGGCGGATCGGCCGTCGCCGCAGACCGATCCATTCATCTGATTGAATGATACAGTGGCTCCTGCGGTGACCGAAAGCGCGACGAAACCCACCACAGCATCCGACCCGGGTTCACGATCAGAGCGAATCCTGGACGCTGCGGTCGAGGAGTTCGCGGCCCACGGCTATTCGGGCGCGCGCACCGCGGCGATCGCACAGCGGGCAGGCGTGAACGCTCAGCTGATCAGCTACCACTTCGGGGGCAAGGAGGGGCTGCTCAACGCGCTTCGCGAGCGTTGGGCTGCGCTCGATGCGCAGATTCCGCCCTCAAGTGCGAGCTTCGTCGACAGGACGACCGCCTACATCGAGGCGACGCTTGCGAACCCCAGCTGGGCGCGACTTCTCGCCTGGCAGGCGCTCGGGGACGGGCCCGATCCTGAGTCGAGCCTCGTGTTGGCGCAAGCCGAGCGTCAGCGCGAGTCGGTGAACCGCACACGCGAGCGTCAGCGCGAAGGCGAGCTCCGCTCCGATGTGGATGCTGAGCTGGTGGTGCTGCTCGGGTATCTCCTGGCGTTCGCCCCAATCCTCATGCCCGGCGTCGTCGAGACGATCTTTGGCGAAGGCGAGCCCTGGCGCGGCTACCGGCGTCGTGTCACCGAGCAGTTGCCGCGGCTGCTCGCCTCGTCGCCCATTGCTGGCGGGGGAGAGCGATGAGTCGAGCGGTCATCTTTCACCGCTATGGAGGGCCGCAGACGCTTGAGGTTGCTGACGTCCCCGCTGGTGTGCCGGGCGTAGGGGAGGTGCGCGTACGAGTCTTCGCCGCCGGTGTCCAGCCTTTCGACTGTCTCTTCCGTAGCGGGCGCGCCGCCCAATGGATGCCGGCCAGCTTTCCCCAGCGGGTGGGCAACGAGTTTGCCGGGCTGGTGGAGGCGGTGGGGGAGGAGGTCAGCAACGTCGCGCCTGGCATGGAGGTGTGCGGCTGGTCTTCGGCTCCGCTCTGCTACGGGGAGCACGTCGTCGTGCCCGAGGGGCAGATGACCGTTAAGCCGCGGTCGATGACCTGGGAGAAGGCCGGTGTGCTCTCGGCGTCGGGGCAGACAGCGATGACTGCTCTGCGGGCACTTGCCGTGGGCGCCGGTGAGACCGTCCTGATCCACGCTGGCGCGGGCGGCGTCGGAAGCTTCGCGGTGCAGATCGCCCGGCTGCGCGGGGCGCGTGTGATCGCGACTGCCAGCCCGCGCAATCACAGCTACCTGGCATCACTGGGCGCTGAGCCGATCGAGTACGGACCCGGGTTGGCAGAGCGAGCTCGTGCCCTCGCGCCCGACGGCGTCGACGTTGCTCTCGATGCCTCGGGCAGTGATGAGGCCCTTGAAACGTCGTTGCAGTTGGTGAACGACAGCGACTGCGTGGCGACAGTCGCGTTCAGTCCCACGGCGGCGGAGCTCGGCATCCGGCGACTCAGTACAGAGCGCTCCGCAGCTCAACTCGCCGAGCTAGCCGAGTTATATGAGGCCGGCCGGCTGCAGATCGAGATCCAACAGGCCTACCCGCTGCAAGAAGCTCCCGAGGCGCACCGTGTCGTCGAAGCCGGACACGTGCGCGGAAAGCTTGTGCTCACGACATGAGCGAGCGCTTCACCCTCGGCGAGATCCGCTACATGACCGAACAGCCCCTAGGCCGCCTCGCTACTCAACAGCCCGATTGCACGCTGCAGGTCAACCCGGTCGCCTTCTACTACAACGCGGCGCACGACGCGATCGACATCGGAGGTCGCGACATGGCGAGCAGCCGCAAGTTTCGCAACGTCGCCGAGAACGGTCGCGCAGCATTCGTGATCGACGACATCGCTTCCCTCGAGCCATGGGTGGTCCGGTGTCTCGATCTCCGCGGGCGCGCCGAAGCGATCCTCGATCCTGGAGACTCCACCTCGCCGGTGCCCGGTCCGATCATCCGTATGATCGCGACCCGGATCATCAGCTGGGGCATTTAGCCCCCGGCCGCAAGCCCAATCTCAGCCAGTGAGCGGCCGGTCCAAAACTGCGGTGATCTCGGCCGGACGACGTCGGTCGGACCGAGGTAACGCAGCGGCCTCCGGCTCCGACTACCGCTTTGCCGACTACACGATTGCTGGTGTGCCGGACGGTGCACGACCGCCCGTCCCGGGCCATGAGCGCAGTCGAGGTCGACAAGACCGGTGAGGTAGCCTCGGCGCGATGTTCGACCATGTGGGGATCGCTGTGTCTCACCTTGCCACCTCGGAGCGCTTCTACCGCACCGTTCTGGCCGTGTTGGGCGTCGAGCCGAGCTACGCGGGCCCCGACATGGTCGGGTGGGAGGACTGGTGGATCGGCTCCGCGGACCGCGAGCACCCTGTGACGCGTGGCCTGCACGTCGGCTTCCGCGCACCGGATCGCGCGGCCGTCGACGCCTTCTGGCAGGCGGGGATCGACGCCGGCTACACAGACGATGGCGCGCCCGGGCCGCGCACGGTCTACGCCCCTGACTACTACGGCGGCTTTCTGCTCGATCCGGACGGCAACAGTGTCGAGGCGGTCCACTACAACAGCGGGCGCCCCGTGCCTGACGGCCGCATCGACCACCTGTGGCTCCGCGTCCGGGACCCGCTCGTGTCGCGGCGCTTCTACATGACGGTTGCGCCTCACGCCGGCCTCCGCTTGGCGCTCGACATCCCGGGCCGCGTGCGGTTCCGAGGCGACGACTACAGCTTCTCGCTCGTGCGCGACGAGCACCCACTCACCGAGCATGTGCACCTCGCCTTCGCGGCGGATGCCGACGCCAGCGTGAGGGCCTTCCATGCCGCCGCGCTCGCCGAGGGGTACGAGGACCACGGCATCCCCGGCGAGCGCGCCATCTACCACCCGGGCTACTACGGCGCCTTCGTGCTCGATCCGGACGGTCACAATGTGGAGGCCGTCAACCACAACCTGTGAGCCGTAGCGGGAGAGCACTCGGATCAGGTCGGGACGGTTCCCGCTCGAACCGGCGCTAGCCCGCTGCGACTGTCGCCCCGGGCGCGCCCCGCGTCGTTATCGGGCAGGCACAGTGCCGAGCGCGCATCTCCCGTCGGTTTCCGCGGCAGGTGGGGCCCCGCGCAACGCTACGGTCCGCTCTCCAGCGCGAGAAGCATCCGAGGGAGCGTCCGCTGGGCGGTAGCGAGAGCTCCCCGTGGCGTCAGAATCGCCTCGAACGTCGCCCTATTGCGCCGGCGCGTAGCGGCGGTGCAACATGAGAGCGTTGCCCTCAGAATCGCTGAAGAAAGCCATGTTGCAGACGCCGGTGTCGTGGTCGCCCGTGAACTCGACGCCGCGCTCTTCTAGTTCCCTCCTCATCCCGGCAACGTCTGGGACGCGTAGGGCGATCGGCGCAAGGTGCGGCGCGAACTGGGTGCCCATACCAGTCGGGTCGACGAGGTAGAGCGAGACGTTGCCGGTCTCGATCTCCGGCCAGCTCTCGTTCCAGTTGGAACTGTGTAGAGACAGGATGTCGCGGTAGAAGGCCTTGGCCCGGTCCATGTCGGCAACCGGGATCGAAACGAAGTCAGTCCGTTCAAAGTTCATGCTGAGATCATGTCGCGCACGCGGGGATCCGTCTTGGAAAAATGCGACAAGATGGCAAGTGAGATCATTACTCCGGGCTCGGCTGCGCGGGTGACCGGGATGGCGCGGATTGCGCCGGATCCGTCGATAGCCGACTTGGTGGAGCAGCACTGGATTGTTGCCTGGGATAACCCCGGCGCGGCACCGATTAGCCGCGAGGTGCTCCCAGACCCCTGCGTCAATCTCACGGTCGAGCCCGGCCGTCGCCTCCTCTATGGAGTCGGGACGGGCTATGCGGTGCATGTGCTCGAGGGCTCTGGCATGGTGATCGGCACTAAGTTCCGTCCGGGAGGGTTCTCCGGTCTGTGGCCAGGCCCGGTGTCGCAGCTGAGCGGCAAAGTTCTGACCCTCCCCGAGGCGTTTGGCCCTGTCGGCGAACAGCTCGATGCGGACCTCTTGGCGGCCCCGGACGTTGCGGCTGCGATTGACGCGGTTGCCGCTTTCGTACGCCGACATCGCGCAGCGCCCGACCCGCAGCGCGAGCTCGCGATGGAAATCGCCGCAGCGATGCGCACCGTGGGGTCCGAGACTCAAGTCGCGCGATTCGCTCGGCAGTTCGCGGTCTCTCCTCGCACGCTGCAACGGCTCTTTGCCCGGCACATAGGCGTGAGCCCCAAGCAGGTCCTTCAGCGCTACCGCCGCCAGCAGGCCGTCGATCTGATCGTCGAGGGCGCCGGCGACGGACTTGCCCGAATCGCAGCCGAGCTCGGGTACGCAGACCAGGCGCATCTCTCGCGGGACTTCCGCGCAACCCTGGGCCGCGGTCCGGCGAAGCTGACCCGCGCGAACCGTCTGGCTCGGGGCACGTAGAGGGGGCCCGAGACGCGGAATCGATAGAGCACCATGAGAGTGGGCCACCCGCACAGGCGTCCTCGCGACGGCGGGCGCTCGTCATGGAACGCTACGGACACCCGTCGCAGGACTTCCGTCTCGGCGTCATGAAGCGCGGCCGCGTTTGGAGGAATTGTCTGGTCTTCGCCTTGGTAGCGCCACCAGAGGCGTCGGTAGAGCGAGCTGTGAAGTGGCCATGATGCGTCCGCGACCCCGCGCCACGCGAACTGCCGTCCAGTTACCGCACTTTCTCGCGAGGCGGGTGATCAAGCGGTCGATCGCTCCGAACTCCACGATCTCGCTCCCCCACGGCCTCCAGAACACCTCGGACACGCAGCGCTGCCAGGGCAACGCCTCAAAAGCATGGAACCGAGCCGGCCGATCCGGCCGCACCCTCGTGCGGCCCCCGCGTTCGCAGCGACGTTCGCAGCTGACGCCGCCATCCGCTCTAGCAAGCCAAGTTTCGCACTCCTTCGACCAGTATCGCCCATCGCCATGCGCCCCGTGTTTATGGGGCGTTTCGCGTTTTCGAGGGGCCCGTGGTTCCGTTCGTGGTTCCATTTTCGCCACGGGTCTCGTCGTGGAGGAGTCATCGCTGCCGCAACTCTGCCCCAATGCCCCCCGCAGAGTGTTCGAGGCCGCACGGCGCCAGCCGAGATGGTTCTGTGCGTGATGTCTGAGGAGTCCACGACCTCCGACCTGGTCGAGCGTGTGCAGCGGGGCGTTGACGCGACGAACGCACGGGACTGCGATGCCGTGATGAGCTTCTACGCCCCCGATGCGGTGGTGGTAGCGACTGGGATGAACAAGCTCGCCTCGCACCGTCCCCGAGGCGTCGAGGCGAGCGACGGTCGCTCAGCCGGGCGCGAGACCCTGAGCGGCCAGAAACTCGCGGATGTAGCGATTGACGAGCTCGGGGTGTTGCTCGGCGATCCAGTGCGTCCCGCCCTCTACCGGCCGGACCGTCAGGTTGCGAACGTAATGCTCGAGGCCCGCATGGGAGGCGGGCCTGACGTATGGGTCTGCCTCCGGGTAGATGAGCATCGTCGGGACATCGACAAATAGTGGCGCCACGTCTGGGGAGTAGTTGCCGCGGCCGGGCGTGCCGTCTCGATCCGGTGGCGCGATCCCCTCGACCTCGTACCAGTGCAACGCCGACTCGATCGCCCGCGGCACACGCCACGAGCGCCGGTACGCCTCGCGATCCTCCTCCGAGAAGAAGGGGAGATCGAGCGCCTGCTCGAGCGCGGCGAAGTCGTTCGCAGCGATCGCCTTGATCGCATCCGGGCGACGCAGACCGAGGAGATACTGGCTGGCCTGGATCTGCTCATCGTCCTCCCGTTGAGCACGATCGAGTACACCGGGATGGGCACCGCCGAGGCTGATCAGCGCCCGAAGCATCTCGGGATAGTGGAGCGCAAATGACCACGCCACTAGGCTGCCCCAGTCGTGGCCGACGAGTACGAAGCGGTCGTAGCCGAGGTGCTCGACGAGGGTCCGCGGATATCCTCGACCGCCGGCCAGACCCCGTAGCTGTGAACGGCCTCCGGCTTCGACGAGAGGTTGTAGCCACGCTGATCGGGGGCGACAGCGAGATGGTCGGCGCTGAACGCTCCCAGCTGATTGCGGAAGGCGTAGTGGAACTGGGGGAAGCCGTGAAGGAAGACGATCAGCGGCCCGGCCCCCGCCCGGGCGTAATGCAACTCGATGCCATTGACAGGGGCGGTTGCATATTCAGTGTGAGTCTTGTCGGGGTCCACGATCGCGTTGCTCATGGGCGCATCATCCCGCCAGGCCGTTGGCCTACCGTTGGCGTCTCGTTGGGATCTCGTCAGCGCGTGAGGATCTCAGAGTGCAACGCCATCAGCGGCGCTCCCGGGAGCAGATCACGACGGCCGCCAGACGGTCCGGGGGCCTTTGGCTAGCGCTAGCTAGGTGTCCGGCGGAGCCCCACATCAGGGTCCGCGCTGGTGACCCATCGCCAGGAAACATGGGCGTAACCGCATAGTGTGAGCCCCTGTAGGGGTTCGAGCGCAGTATCGCCCATTTCTAAGATGACGGCCCACGCGTACGACGCGTGAGCGCGAATGTGGCAGCATCGGCATCATGAGCGATCCCCGCACTGCACCCTACGGCTCTATCCACCTGGCCGATGTGAACACCTTGGCCCAGGTCGACCCCAGGAACCCGGAAATCAACGACGGCGCGTTCCATCTCCTCCGTCGCCATTTTGATGTCCGGGCGTTCGGCGTCAACGCCGCGAGCGGAAACGCTGGCGACGAAATGATCGAGGAGCATCACGAGGCCGACGACGAGGAGAACCAGACGAACGGCCACCAGGAGCTCTTTGCCGTGATGACCGGGCACGCGCTCTTCACGGTCGACGGCGAGGAGATCGACGCGCCGGCCGGGACGATCGTCTTTGTGCGCGATCCGGCGTTGCTCCGCGCCGCCCGGGCAACTGCCGACGACACGACGATCTTCATGGTCGGAGGTCCCGTCGGCGTCCCGTACACCGTCTCACGCTGGGAGGCATCCCTCCCGTAGCCGCGCTGCCGGACGTCGGCCGCGATCTGATGGCTCGCCGCCGTGTCTGGGCGTGCGATCGATCGACCCTACGCGGCGCGGCTGCCGCGGGCGCCAAGGGTGAGGCCCAGTTCGTCGAGGCGGGCGTTGCCGAGATCGGCGATGTTCAGGGCGCGATCTTTCGGGCGGCGAAGAAGCCACTTCTGGTCGAGCAGCGCCGAGAGGATCGCGGAGCCGAGGCGGCCGGCCAGGTGGGGGGCGCCCTCGGTCGAGTCCAGGCATCCGCGAGCGGCCGGGCCCGAACCGGCCGGCAGCTCGGTGATGCCCAGGGCGCTGAGGAGCGGGTGGTCGAGGGTGCGGACGTGGCTGGCCTCGCCACCTACGAGCGGGTCGACTATGCCGTCGGCGGCGAGACGGTCGCCGATGGCCACCGATAGGGCCCCTCCCAGATGGCTGTAACAGGCGCGAGCGACCTGAAGCTGAGTGCCGGTTTGCGCGGCCCGGAGCGACTCCACTGGGAGCAGGGGGGAGATAGCTGCCAGCGCCTCGATTGCGGCTGCCACCTCCGGGGAGGCGAGGGTGTGGAGCTTCTGGCGGCCGGAAGCGGTGACGGAGACGAGCCGAGCGTCGACCAACCGGCGAAGATGCGCCGTGGCCGCCGACGGGCGCAGCCGCGCGGCGGCAGCGAGGTCCCTGGCAGTATGGGCCTGGCCGTCCATCATCCGCAGCAACATCGCCGCGCGAGCCGGCTCGGCGATGGCGCGGCCGGCCGACGCAAGATCGTAGTCAGACGCGGGCACCGGTCAATCTTAGGCCGGGCACAGTTCACGTGGGCCTGGAGTGTTCCCGTGCAACGGTGTGGGTTCATGAACGACGCACACCGCCCGGACGACCGCGACGCGAGGGAGAGCACATGAGCACCATCACCGAGCAGGCGGCTGAGGTTTCGGCCGCCTCTGCTACCCACCTGCCGGCCGAGCTCGCTCGGGTCTTTAGCGATGAGCAGCGGGGATGGCGTGACCGCGGGGAGCCCGCCGGGATCATCACCGCGGGCGACGAGCTCGCCGACTTCACGCTCCCGGACGTCAACGGCTCCCTTGTATCCCTCGGCGAGCTGGTGGCTGACGGACCCGCGGTGATCGTCTTCTACCGCGGTGGCTGGTGCCCCTACTGCAACCTCGCTCTGCGCGCCTACCAGGCAGAGCTGCTACCGGAGCTCGATCGCTACAGCGCTCGGCTCGTCGCCGTCAGCCCGCAGAGCCCGGACAAGTCGCTTCGTACAAAGGAAAAGGCCGAGCTCGCCTTTACCGTCCTGTCGGACGCAGGAGCCCAGACAGCACGCAGTCTCGGGATCGCGTTCGAGCCTGCGGACGATGTCCTCGCCGCGCAGCGCGAGCTCGGGCTCGACCTGAGGAAGTTCAACGCCTCGCGCTCCACCGACCTGCCGATGCCCACAGTCTTGATCGTCGACTCAGACCGCATCGTGCGCTTCGCCGACACCCACGCCGACTACACCGCGCGCACGGAGGTCGTCGACATCCTCGCCGCCCTCGCAGCGATCAGTGTGTAACGGCTCGCCCATCCCGACGCGATCGGCTTGCCGACGCCGACGCGGGTGCTACTGCGAGAGCGCCGCCGGCGCCAGCAGGGCCGCAAGGTAGCGCTTCGCCGAGCTTCACGATCGCTGCCGGAGTGCCCTTGCGGACGATGACCTCCCACTGGACGGGTCCAGGCGGCTTGCCTCCCGGGAGATAGAGGTGACCACGTGCCGGTCTTCCTCGTTCGATGTGCCGTTCAGAGCTTGCATAGCTCGCAGTCGCCGCGGCGGCCATCACGGCAGCGAGAAGGACGGCAGCCCCCGTGGACCTCATGAGCCTCCCCACACGCTTCCACGTCCTCGGGGTGTGATCGGCATAGAATCGCCTTCCGTCGGGCAGCGTTCGGCGCCCGCACGGCTCAGCTTCACAGTGGTTCGATAGCTCAGCGCACGTCCAAGTCGAGGAGACCAGTGGCATGCCGGAACGTGGGGCGCAGGTCCAGATGCCGCGAATCGCCGAACTGGCGCTCCGCGGGCTCGAGTACTTCACGTGGCCGCTGCAGCTCGATGACTACCTCGAACTGATCTCCCCGCTGTGGTCGACGAAGGAGCTGAGGGGGCGAATCGAGCGAGTGCACCGAGAGACCGACGACGCGGTCACCGTGTTCATCACTCCGGGCTTCCGTTGGCGCGGTCACCGGGCCGGTCAGTATCTGCGGATCGGATTCGACATCCAGGGTAAGCGCCACTGGCGGGCCTACTCCTTGAGCAGCGACGCTGCTCGGCCCGACGGACAGGTCACGATCACCGTCAAGCGCACACCCGACGGCGTCGTTTCACGTTTCCTCCACTCGACCCAGGCAACCGGCGCGATCGTCACGCTGGGCGAGGTCGAGGGCGAATTCACGCTCCGCGAGCCACCGCCGGAGAAGCTGCTCTTCCTGACGGCCGGCAGCGGGATCACGCCGGTGATGTCGATGCTGCGGGCTCTGGACCGCCGGCACGCTGTGCCCGACGTCGTCCACCTCCACTCTGCGCGCACGTCGCCGGAGGCGATCTTCGCCGAGGATCTCGCTGGGCTCGCAGGCCGCCACGGCAGCTACAGGATCACCCAGCGAATGACGAGCGAGGAAGGCCGAGTAGAGCCCGAGAGCCTTGACGAGGTGTGCCCCGACTGGCGCGAGCGCGAGACCTACGCATGCGGTCCCGGCGGCATGCTCGAGGCACTCCGGGAGCGCTTCGACGCCGACGGGCTGGCCAACCGACTGCACGTCGAGTCCTTCGAGCACCTCGTTCTCGGCGCGGCCACAGGCCGCGGCGGAACGATCGAGTTCGCGCGGACCGGCGTCGCCGCCGACTGCGACGGGATCACGCCGATCCTCCTCGCCGGCGAGGAGGCGGGTGCCAAACTGCCCTACGGCTGTCGCATGGGCATCTGCCACACGTGCGTGGGCGAGCTCAAGCACGGCTCGGTGCGCGATCTGCGCACCGGCGAGCTCACCCATGCGGGCACGGAGATCCGCACGTGCATCAACTGCCCGGACGGGCCTGTCACGATCGAGCTATAGGAGACCGCGATGAAGGAACCGATGATCGAGAGCCCGCTTGCGCGGCTCTCAGACGAGCAGATCGAAGCGATCGCCGGGGAGCTCGACGCGATCCACGACGAAGTCTTCAACAGTCTCGGCGATCGCGACGCCCACTACATCCGCAGCATCATCGCCCTCCACCGCCAGCTCGCCCTGCTGTCCCGGGCGATCCTGCTCGGCTCGCGCTACAAGCCCGCGTGGCTGCTCGGCACGAGCGTGCTGGGCATCGCGAAGATCATCGAGAACATGGAGATCGGGCACAACGTCCTCCACGGACAGTGGGACTGGATGCAGGACCCCCGCATCAACTCCACCACCTGGGACTGGGACACGGCATCGACCTCCGAGGCGTGGAAGCACTCCCATAACTACGTCCACCACACCTTCACCAACATCCGCGGGAAGGACAAAGACCTCGGCTACGAGATCATGCGAATCGACCCCCACCAGACGTGGCACCCGGTCTACCTGCTCCAGCCGGTCTACAACCTGCTGCTCGCGGCTTTCTTCGAGTGGGGCGTCGCGTTCCACGACCTCGACCTCGACGCGATCAAGTCGGGGGAGAAGAGCACCCGCCAGCTGCGCGAGGAGATGCGCGGCATCGGTCGTAAGGCCTGGCGGCAGATCGCCAAGGACTACCTCGCCTTCCCCGCGCTATCGGGCCCGCGGGGCTTCAAACGTACCCTCGCCGCGAACTTCACCGCCAACGTGATCCGCAACGTCTGGTCCTACGCGATCATCTTCTGCGGCCACTTCCCCGACCAGACCTACACGTTCAGTCCGGGGGAGGTCGAGGATGAGACCCGTGGTGGGTTCTACATCCGCCAGCTCCTCGGAGCCGCGAACATCGAGGGATCGCCGATCTTCCACGTGCTCTCCGGCAATCTCGGATACCAGGTGGAGCATCACATCTTCCCCGACATGCCCTCGAGCCGCTACGCCGAGATCGCTCCCAAGGTCAGGGACATCTGCGAGCGCTACGGCCTCCCCTACAACAGCGGCCGCTTCGGCAAGCAGCTGGGCAGCGTCCAGCGCACGATCCTCCGGCTCGCTTTCCCGGGCGGAGCCCCCGCGCCCAAGCCCGGACCCTACGCTCCACCCGCCGACGATGTGGTCACGGGGCCGCTGATCTCGGTCTAGCATCCCCATCCGTTTCCGCGCGACACCTTCGGCGGCCGCACGGGCCTCGCCGGCCACGAGCGGATTGCCATAGGTGGTGTCTATGGGTTGATAGCGAAAACGCTTAGGCACGGCCTTGTCAACCGCGTCTAGCCTCTTATTCGGGATCTCGCTTGGCAGCGCTCTCGAACACGGACATCATCTCGGCGACGGGGGCGCCTGTCTCGTGGTGCTGCTCGGGTTTGCCGCCTGGTGGCTCCGGCCGCTTCTGCGCCGGGCACGCCGGAGGGATGACTAGCGGCCCTGCGCTCTGCCCCTGGCCGGCGTCGGGAGCGCCATCCCTCCCTCCGCCAGGGGCGGCACGGGAGCGGCCGCGAGGAGTAGCGTCCGCTCATCCACGTCCGGTCCGGGGACGCGGCCAAGAAGGGGGAGGGCAATACGCCCCTTCGCCCCGGGGAGCATTCAGATGCCGCAGCACTTCGAAACTCCAACGACGATCCATTACCTCGAATTGACGATCAACGGCCATTCTCGTCCGTGATCGGAGACCCGGAATCCCGAGGCGGTCCGTTACGCCAGCATGCGCTGGAAAACGCCGCTGTCGCAGGAGCACGCAGCTCTGCTCCTCGAGCGCTTGGGCGTCTCCTCGGTGGACCGCATCGCCGACCTCGGCTGCGGCTGGGGAGAGCTCCTCCTGCGAGCTGTGGAAACGGGCGGTGGTGAGACGACGGGGATCGGGGTGGACACCGACGTGCGTGCGCTGGAGCGCGGACGGGCGCTCGCCGCCGCCCGCGGGCTCGCTCGCCGGGTGACGTTCACGGAGGGGGAGGCGGCGGCGTGGAGCGAGCCCGCCGATCGAGTCCTCTCCATCGGCGCCTCGCACGCCTGGGGAGGAACCGAGAACGCCCTCGTCGCCCTGGCCGACCTGGTGGCGCCCGGAGGCAGGCTGCTGTTCGGCGACGGCTGTTGGGAGAAGCCGCCGACTTCCGCCGCTGCCTCCCTTTTTGAGGGCGAGGTCTTCTCCCTGGAGACCGTCGTCGAGCGCGCCTGTGGGGCGGGCTGGCGCGTCCTTCACCTGAGCACGGCCGATCAGCGTGAGTGGGACGACTTCGAGGCGACCTGGCGAGCCGGGCGCCAGGAATGGCTGATCGAGCACCCCGACGACAGGCGCGCCGCGCAGCTCCGCAGCGAGATCGACGATCAGCTCCGCGAGTATGTGACGGTCTATCGCGGCGTCCTCGGCTTTGCATACCTCGTGCTTGCCCGCGATCGCATTTAGGGCGGCCCTTCGGCCAGACGTTCGACGGCGGGGACGGCGCCCCCTCGATCGATCGCCGAGCTCCTCCCATCGCCCGATTCTCCAGCTCCGGCGAACGGCGGGAAGGATCTGCCGGCGTGGGGGTCTTTGGGAGACGACGAGCCGGGGTGCCGCCGCGCGACGCGGGGCTCCATGCGGCCGCGACACATACATCCCGGCGACAAAGGTGGGTTAGCGATGAGACCGTCCACGTTCCTGCTGTTCGTCCTCGCCGCACTCGCGGGAGCGGCGGTGGTCGTGTTGCCCGCTCTGGCTGCCACGACCTCCGAAGCAAAGCTCGAAGTCAACGAGAACTGCGTCGAGAACGACTGGCCGTGCTGGGCAGTCCCCGGCTCCGGCTCCAAGCCGACGCCCGCGAGCCGGGTCACGATCGCGGCGGGCGGGGAAGTCACGTTCACGGACAACACCGGCACGAAGGCGAACATCGCCTGGATGGGCAGCGCGCCGGCTTGCTCCCCCGGCGTGCCCGTGAGCCCGACATCGCCGCAAACCCCCTGGGAAGGGAAATGCAGATTCGAACAGCCCGGCACCTACACGTTCGAAAGCTCGACCCTCTTCAACGGTGGGCCGGGGGAGAACTACACGAGGTACGAAATCGTCGTGGAAAGTGCCGCCGGGGGCACGACCCCCACCACGACTACCACCTACACGACGCCGACCACGACCCAGACGACCCCCACCTCGACGCCGCCGAGCGGGTCGAGCCAGGGCAACGGCTCGCCTTTGGACGGAGGATCGAGCGCGATCAAGGTCGCAGCCAGCCAGCGCGGATCGACCGTCCGGGGCTCGATCGGCGTGTCCCCGGCCGGCTCGGGCGGGCGGCTCGAACTGAGTGTGTTTGCCGCCGGCGCCTCCCTCGCCCGGGCGGGGGCCTCCGCGCAGGTCCGCGTAGGGCGGTTGCGGCGCTCGTCGGTGAGGGCGGGGACGTTTTCCTTCTCCGTGCCCCTGAGCCCCCGGGCGAAGGCCTCGCTGCGCCGCCGGCGCCACCTGGCGTTGACGGTGAGGATCACGCTCACCCCGCTGCACGGCGCGGCGGTGACGCTCACCCGCCGTGTTGTCCTACACGCCTGAGGGGACACGCGGGGAGGACGCGGGCCGCTCCGCCGCTGCGGGATACTCCTTCGAAGGCCGAGGAGCCCACATCGAAGGGGACGATCTGATGAACACAGTCCGCACGCCCGAGGACCGATTCGCAGACCTCGAGGACTATCCATTTGCCGAGCACCACATCGACGTGGACACCCTCCGCATGCACTACCTCGATGAGGGCGACCCGTCCGCGGCGCCGGTGCTGATGCTTCACGGCGAGCCCACGTGGTCCTACCTCTATCGCCATATGATCCCCGTCTGTGCGACCGCGGGCCACCGCGTCATCGCACCCGACCTCGTCGGCTTCGGGAAGTCCGACAAGCCGACCGATCGGGGCGAGTACACCTACCAGCGCCACGTGAACTGGCTCACGGCTTTCGTCGAGAATCTGGATCTGCGCGATATCACGCTCTTCTGTCAGGACTGGGGATCGCTGATCGGCCTGCGGGTGGCGGCGGAGCAGAGCGACCGCTTCGCGCGCATCGTGGTGGGCAACGGCGTCCTGCCGATCGCCGATCCCGGCTCGCGGCCACCGCTGCCGAACATGCTGGCGTTCCTCGCATGGCGCACGTTCGCGAGCTACAGCCCGGTGCTCCCGGTGAGCCGCATCGTCAACGCGGGCTGCCTGAGGACGCTCACGCCGTGCGAGCGACGCGCATACGACGCCCCGTTTCCCTCCTCCGTCCACCAGGCCGGTGCGCGCGCGTTTCCGCGCCTGGTCCCGATCTCGGCCGGCGACCCGGCGATACCGGCCAACCGCAGGGCGTGGGAAGCGCTCGGCCGCTGGGAGAAGCCCCTCCTCACCCTCTTCAGCGACCGCGACCCGATCATGCGGGGAGGCGAGCGCCTATTCCAGGATCACGTGCCCGGCGCGAAGGGACAGCCTCATGCCACGCCCCACGCGGGGCACTTCCTCCAGGAGGACGCAGGTCCCGAGCTGGCGCTCGCGATCAACCGGCTGATCGAGTCAACGACGCCGGCCGACGCGCCTTCGACCCCGATGACCTAGACGACCCCGATGACCCCGAGGCGGCCCGGCCGCCGCGATCCGTCTCCGCGGAGAGCTACTCGGAAGCGGTGCGGACAGGCTGCCGCGGGTCTGAGTCGACGAAGCTGCTCCCTGTGCGGCCCGGCGCTGGCCATCCCGCTTCGGGGGCTTTCTTTTTCTGGCGATACCAGGCGGTGCCTGCGGCTCCCGCGCCGACGACACCGATGCCGGCGGCAGCGGCTGCGGCCGCTGCGGCTGCGGTGCCCACTGCGGCCACGATCACTCCCCCGACTATCACCTTCGGCAGATCCTCCGAGCGCGCCGACGCGCGTAGAGGAGCCCCGTCACGGTGGAGACGGTGAGTAGCGCGTCGTCGACCTGCTGGTCCATCCACTTTGATTTGCTCACCGGCGCAGCGTAGCGAACGACAATCTGCACCGGGGCGCGCGGGTGCGGCCTTTGCCGCACCTACCGGGAATTTCTGTCGGCCGCATGCTCGCCATCGGCCGCATGGCCCAGGCAAGCCGGCGATCGCGGCCGCCGTGGGCGACAGCTCGCCGTGCCTGGGGCCGCGCCCGCGGTCGACGGGGCGCGGCCGTGGGCCCCTGCCTAGCCTTCGCTGGGAGCGCCTTCCTTGACGACCTTCGCGCCGGGGTGGGCTGCGAGGCTCAGCAGGGACAGGCTGGCCGAGCTCAGGGGCAGTTCCTCGTAGGTGAGGTAGCGCACCCTGGTGGTCTCGAGGGTCGGTTTGCCGCTTGCCGAGCTGACCGAGTAGTCGAGGCTTTCGATCGGTACGAAGGTGCTCGCGTCGACCGTCACCGTCGTGTTCGGGATCGGCGATCCGTTAAGCGCTTCCGGGGCGCGGGTGGAGTCCGGGAGGATGCTGAGATGCCACGGGGACCGTCCATCCACTTCTTCCCGCCCGAGCACCTTCAGGCGGCCGTCCTGGTAGGCGTTGCGGAGAAAGGACGTCGGCGTCTGTTGCTCTTGGGCGATCGGCTGCTGGCTTTCGCGGATCGTGTCGGGCTGGCTCGGAGACCAGCTCTCCGTGCGGGGTGGGCTCAGGCTGACGATCGCTCCTTCGAGTTCGTTGGTTTCGCCCCCCGACCTCAACGTGATCAGGGACCTCAGCCTGCGTGGGTTCGGGGCCGTCCAGATCTCGTCGTGGGTGGTGGAGCTCGCCTGTCCGTTGACGATGTTTTCGGATTCGGTGACGATGTGGAGGACCCCGCCGTGGGGGTGATGGCCCGTCGAAGCGCTGTTGAGCGGTCATGCGTGGTTAGTGTCCGCCAGCTCCCCGTTCATTACACCTCGAGCGGGCCGTTCACAACTGCGGGTGGAGGGGTGGGTGCCCTCCGCGGCGCGGGACCTATACTCGCCGTCGATGCGCCCTGCGGGACCCGAGGTGAGAGAGGTGCGCATGTGAGCGGCGCGCGCCGGCTGCGCGAGCTCCTGGACGGCGAGGGGCTGATCGTCGCCCCGGGGGTCTACGACGGGGTCTCGGCGGCGCTCGTCAAGAGCGTGGGTTTCCAGGCGGCGTACATGACCGGTGCGGGCGTGTCGGCGTCCGCCTTCGGCCTCCCGGACGTCGGCCTGGTGACGCTCACCGAGATGGCCCGCAGCGCGCGCATGCTCGCGGGGATGCTCGACGTGCCGCTCATCGCCGACGCCGACACCGGCTACGGCTCCGCGATCAACGTCGTGCGAACCGTCCGCGAATACGAGTCCGCCGGTGTCGCCGCGATCCAGCTCGAGGATCAGGTCTTCCCCAAGCGCTGCGGCCACCTCGCGGGCAAGGAGGTGATCGACGCCGAGCAGTTCGCGCCGATGCTCCAGGCGGCGCTCGAGACGCGCTCGGACCCCGACACGGTGGTGATCGCTCGAACCGACGCCCGCGCCCCGCTCGGGCTCGACGAGGCCATCGCCCGCGCGCGCCGCTACGCGGAGATCGGTGCGGACGTGATCTTCGTCGAGGCGCCCGAGAGCGTCGGCGAGGTGGAGCGGATCGCGGCGGAGATGGATGCCCCGCTGCTGTTCAACGTCGTCCCCGGCGGGCGCACCCCGGAGATCCCCTCACAGCGGTTGGCTGCGCTCGGCTTCCGCGTGGCGATTCACCCCCTCGCGGCTGTCCTCGCGGCCGCGAATGCCGCCGGCGAGACGCTCAGCTCGCTCGCCGGGAGGGGGTGGGTTTGCCCCGCTTGGCGACCCCCCGAGCCTCTTCGAGCTGTTCGACGTCTCCGAGTGGAACGCCCTCGGCGAGCGCCACCGCGAGTAGCGTCTGCCGTCACCATGAGGCCCGATCGGCCCGTCGCGGACGCGCGGCGGGCCGAGTCGCTAGGTTAGGCTTTCGGCGAGTGGGGAGGACGTGCGCAGGATGAGACTCGAGGGCATTCACCACGTCACATGCGTGACGGCGGACGCGCCCGAGCAATGCCGACTTCTACGTGCGGGTGCTCGGCCTGCGGATCGTGAAGAAGACGGTGAACCAGGTCGACAAGACGACCTACCACATCTTCTACGGCGACGAGCGCGCCTGCTACGGGAACAACATCAGCTTCTTCGAGTACCGCGGCCGGCCCGGCGGCCGCGCGGGCGCCGGGAACGTGCACCGATCGTCTGGCGCGTCGGGGGAGGGCGCGCTCGACTTCTGGGAGGAGCGCCTCGCAGGTGCGGCGCTCGAGACCCAGCGCGGCGAGGGCACGCTCGACTTCGCCGACCACGAGGGCCTGAGCCACCGGCTCGCCGTCGTCCACAGCACGGATCCCCCGCTCATCGGCGGAATCGCCCGAGGTCCCCGTCGGGCACGCCCTCCAGGGCCTCGACGCCGTTCAGCCTCGCCACCGACGACGACGCGAGCGCGGCGTTCCTCACGGACGTGCTCGGGATGGCAGAGCGTCGGACGGCGGCGACCGCTGTGAGGTTCGCGGGCGGGCCCGCCAGATCGTTCGCGCGGACCCGCCGCCGAGAAACGCCGCAGCTTCGGCGGTGGCGGCGTGCAGCACGTCGCCTGGGGTTGCCTGCCGCAGGACATCGAGGGGTGGAGCGAGCGGGTGAAGCCCCCTCTGCCCCGACGCGACGGGCGTGATCGACCGCCACTTCTTCCGCTCGGTGTACTTCACCGAGCCGGGCGGCGTGCTGTTCGAGATCGCCGAGCACGGTGGGCCGGGCTTTGCCGTCGGTGAGCCCGAGGGCGCCCGCATGGGCGATGAGCTTCAGCTGCCGCCGTGGCTGGAGGAGCGCCGCCAGCTCTACGAATGGTCGCTCACGCCCGTGCCGACGACGGAGCAGCTGCGGGCGGGCGTCGCCCTCGCGACCTGAGCGCTTCGTGGGTCGCCATGAGATCGAGCGGCGCGCGTTCGGCGTCGGCTACGCGGAACGGGCCGCCTTCAAGGACACATACGGCGGCATGGAGGGAATGGTGTTCCTCGAGTGCTACCAGATCGTTCCCCGGGGGCTGCCCTCCGACACGGCGCTGATCTTCAGCCATCCGGTCGGCGGAGGGGCGTACCTGCCGATGGTGACCGAGCTCGCCAAGTGCGGCAACCACGTGATTTATGTCGAACAGCCGCTATCGCGGCGGTGATGCGGCGCTGATCATGGAGAAGGTCGTCCTCGATCTCGCCGCCGGGGTGCGTCACGCGCGCGAGAAGCTCGGCTACGAGCGCATCGTCCTCGGCGGCTGGAGCGGGGGAGGCGCGCTCGCGCTCTTCTACCAACAGCAGGCGAGGAGCCCCACCGTCACCGCCACGCCCGCCGGCGATCCCCCGGACCTGACCGCGGAGGAGCTCATCCCCGCCGACGCGCTGCTGCTCGTGGCTGCCCACCCCAGCCGCCACCGGGTCCTGTGTGACTGCATCGACCCGTCGATCCTCGCCGAGGGGAGCGGCGCGCGCGAGGCCGAGCTCGACCTCTACGACGCCTCGAACCCGAACCAGCCGCCCTACCACGACGACTTCCTCGAGCGCTTTCGTCGGGCGCAGGCCGCGCGCGTGCGGCGCATCACGGCCGAGGTCAAGCAGCGCCTGGAGGCGCTCCGCGCCGAAGGACGACCGGCGGACGAGCACGCGTTCGTCGTGCCGGGCACGCTCGCGGACCCGCGTGTGCTCGACCCGAGCATCGACCCCAACGACCGCGAGCCCGGGGTCTCCTTCCTCGGGGACCCCCGCGTCGTCAACAACGGCCCCGTGGGCCTCGCCCGCTTCTCCACGTTGCGCAGCTGGCTGTCCCAGTGGAGCATCGACGACGCGAACGCCGACGGCGTGCGCGCGAGCGCCGAGGTGACGATCCCCGCGCTCGTCGTCTCCAACAGCGCCGACAACGTCGTCACGCCGAGCTACACGCACGCGCTCTACGACGCGCTCGCCAGTGCGGACAAGACGGCGCTGACGATCGACGGCGCCAACCACTACTACATCGGCGCGGGGCAGCGCGAGCACCTGCGCCGCTCGGCGAGCGCCTGCACCAGCTGGCTCGCCGAGCGCGACCTCGCAGCGGCGCAGGCGCCGCGACCGTGAATGCGGCCGGCGAGGCTCAGCCGATCGATGTCACGGCCAGGGCCTGCAGCTGCGTCACGTAGCTCTTGACCACGACCCCGGGGTCGGTGTCCTCCGTGCCGCAGTTGACGGACAGGGTGCTGGTGACCGAGCTGGTGAGCGTCGCCTGCAGGGGGATCGAGGAGGCGGTGAAGAAGCTGTCGGGTTCGAGTTTGCCGAGCTCGCCCTCCCACTCCCCGACGTCTATGAGGCCGGCAGTGCCCCCGGTGTTGGTGAGGCCGGGGCTGTCGCTGAGGTAGCAGACCGTGCCCTCGATTCCTTCTTTATCCGCATTGGCGAACAGGAAGGTCTTCCCCCACACCATGTAGCTCCCCGGCGGGACCGTCTTCGTCGCGAGGCTTGCCGCTTCCCCTTCTTCCAGTTCGGTTTCACCGCTGCCCGCGGAGAAGACGGCACCAGCGCCGTTCGCACCGGCTTTGCCTTCGGCGCCCTGAAGTCCTGCTTGACCGGGCGGTCCTGCCGGGCCCGGCGAGCCGGTGGTGCTCCACGCGAGCTTCTGCTCGCCGTGGTGGCACTTGGCCTTCGCGGAGACGATCCGCGTCGCACCGCTCTTGGGCTTCACGCAAGCGTGGATCGTGGCGGCCCGGGCGGTCTGGGCCGCCAGGGTCGCCAGCAGTGGGAGCGCGAGCGCGAGCACGAACAGGCCCCTCGCGCCTCGCGTGACGGCGATGATGATCATGAGTCCCCCATGGTTGGTCGTGCGCGGCCACGCTCACGTGGCCCGGAACCGTCGATTCTGGAGGATGCCGCCGTCGCAGGTCGGGCTGCCGCTCGGATGCGACGCGTCAGGGCGTCCCGCTACGGCGTCGAGGCATCCTTGATGAATTCCGGCCCGGGGGAGCCGATGCCCGTCATCGAGTCATAGCCCTTGGCCGCTTTGAGCGTGATCTTGTGCGCGATGCATTCGCCGCCTTCGGTGAGACAGAAGGTCTCTCGCCCTTCATAGCCGAGCGTGCGAATCGTGGTGAAGAGGCCTTCGTCTTCGTTGTCGTTGTTGACGTAGTTGGCGCTTGCGTAGGCCTCTTTTTCCTTCGGCGGGAGGATGTCATAGAAGGCCCCCGCGGCGGTCGTGGGTGAGGCGTCGAGGTGATAGAGGAGCGGGTTGATGAACCCGAGCGAGCCGCCCGCTGCCTGGTCGGCGTCCGCGAGCTCGCCCGCGAGCAGGGGAGAGGCGAGACTCGTTCCGCCAATGGGGAATTCCTCGTACTCTTCCCCGCCGGGCTCTGTGAGCGTCTCGCCCTCTTTCAGGCCCGTGAACGGGTCGGCGTCGTAGGAGATGTCGGGTACGACGCGGTTGGCGATACCGGTGACGGCCCGGTGGCGGTCGGCGATCGAGCGCGGCACGACCCCCGCCTGATAGTAGGGCTCGGGGTATTCGAAGCTCGTCCCTCCCCCTCCGCCGGCCCAGTAGCCGCCGGGCGGGCGCGGAAGCCACTTGCCGTAGAGCTTGCTGTCGCATCCGATCGGGTGTTCCACGAGCAGCTCGACGGCTTCTTCGTGTTCGGCTACGACTTCGTCGCAGAGCGCCGCGATCGAGTTGGACCAGCCGAGCTCTTCGCTGCGCTGGTTCTCCGCGTCGATCTCGACGCTCGTGCCGCCGACCCCGGTCGCGTATGGGCTCTCGGGTGGGTACTGGGGGCGTAGTTGCCCTGCACGCTGAAGTCATCCCCTTCGTCGCCGGCCGAGAACTGCACGCCAACGCCCGTTCCCGCGGCCATCAGCAGGACGTTGTCGAAGGCTGCGTTTTCGGCCGCGGGGGTCGTCTGTTCATAGCCATAGCCGGTCCAGGAGTTGCTGATCACATCGGCGAGGTGTTCGTCGACCAGCGTCTGGATCGCCTTGTAGAGGGAGGCTTCGCAGTTCTTGGTACCGACGAACAGGATGTGCGCACCGGGTGCTGTCGAGTGGACGGACTCGACGTCGAGCGTCTGCTCGATCGACCAGCCGCTCGCTTCGCAGGCCTCGACTTCGTTGAAGTGCTTGGCGACGTCCTCCGTGAAGTGGCTCGAGCCGAGGATCTCACCGGGGTCGTTGTGTTCGCTCCACTCGTGCACGTCGTGGTAGAGGGTCGACGAGGCGTAGGCGTCGACGATCGCCACGGTGATCCCCCGAGCCGTCATCCCCATGAGCGATCGGTTCGCTGAGGCCGTATGCGCCCTGGAGCTGCGCGGGCACGTAGCCGCACGCGCCGTAGGGCAGCGGGCTCGGATAGCCGTGGAAGCGACGGGTCTGTCGTGTCGAGCTTTTCGCCCCAGAAGCCCGAGCAGGGCTCGGGTGTGAGCGGCCATTCGGGCGCTTCGATCGTCTGCTTGGCCGGGCGCGCGCTCGGTTCGGCGGCGATCTTCGAGGCCGTCTCTCTGCCGGGCTTGCCGAAGCCGGCGGGCTTGAAGATCTTCTGGTCGACCCCGGAGATGGCGAGGACGGTGCCCGTCAGGCTCGCGGGCACCGACAGCGGGCCGGAGGCCAGGCGGAGGAGGCGCCCGTCCACCGAGTACTCGGCGAGGTTCGTGTGGAGCGCCTGCTCGAGCACCGACGCCGAGGCGCTCGCTTCGACCGTCATCCGATCGGCCGATACGCCGTCGACGCTGATGCCCTGCGAGCGCAGCCAGCTCGTGACCGCTTCCACGGAGGACTCGCGGGGGAGAAGCGCGCCTCCCACTGGGCGGCCGTGAGGAACCGTCGGTAGCTCGCGCTCGTGGGGTCGGAGACCGCCCGCTCGAGCGCGGCCGCGCCGGCGGGATCCCGCAGCTGCAGGGCGACGTCGAATTCGACCGGAGTGGAGGCCGTGGTTGGACGCACGGCCTGCCGTGGCAGGGCCGGTGGCGCGCTGTCCGGGAGGGCGACGACGCTCTCGGCTCCGGCCGCGGCGGCGGCGCCGGTGAGCGCGATCGAGATCAGGACGAGAGCCAGCGAAGCAAGGCCTGCGGTCGCTGCGCGGGTGGCTGGGCCGGTGATCATCGAACCTCCTTGTGGGCCTCCCGGTGAGGAGGCGTCCCTTGGCGCTTGCGGCCGATGATCTCACACCTGGAGAGGGTGGGCAAACGAGGTGGGGAGTCCCGTCGGCCGGTAGTCTGCGCCGATGGATTCGACCTGTCGAACAAGGTCGCGGTGGTGACGGGAGCGAGCAAGGGGATCGGCCTGGAGGTCGTCCGCGAGTTGGCAGCCGAGGGAGCGAAGGTCGTGGCGGGGGCCCGCCACGTCTACGGCCTGGACGGGATCGACGGGGTGACCGCGGTGGCCGTCGACCTCGCCGATGCCGATGGACCCGGGCGGCTGGTCGCGCGCGCGATCGACGACCTGGGCCGCGTCGATATCCTCGTCAACAACGTCGGCGCCGCGCACGTCCGCCTCGACGGATTCCTCAGCCTCGGCGATGCCGATTTCGAGGACTCGTTTCGCCTCAACTTCTTTGCCGCGCTGCGTGCCACGCGTGCTGCGGTCGCAGACATGATCAAGCGCGGCGAGGGCACCGTCGTCAACGTCGCCTCGGTGAACTCCTTCTTCCAGCCCGACGGCGGCGTCGTCGACTACGGTGCGGCGAAGGCGGCGCTCGTCAACCTCGCCAAGGCGCTCTCGCAGGAGCTCGGACCAAGTGGGATCCGCGTCACGAGCGTCTCTCCCGGGCCGGTCGCGACGGACCTGTGGCTGGGCGAGCACGGCGTCGCCGAGACCGTCGGCGGGGCGAGCGGCGCAGGCGCGGAGGCCGTGCGCGAGCAGATGGCTGCGAGCATGCCGACCGGGAGGTTCACCACGCCTCGAGAGGTTGCCACGATCGTCGCGCTGCTCGCCTCACCGCGTCTGGCGAACGTCACCGGCGCGAACTGGGTGATCGACGGCGGGCTCGTCAAGACGGTGTAGCCGGGCCGCCACCGGCGCGGCGACGCAGTCCTGCCAGAAGCCCATCACGAGCCGGCGGCGCTGGTCGCGTGTGTCCTTCTCGACGAAGGCGGCCACGCCCTCGCCGAAGGTCTCGCGGGGAAGGGCCCCCTCGAATATCAGGCTCGAGGCGTTATCGAGATCGGCGCCCTTGTCGAGGAAGTACTTCGTGCAGTTGAGCGAGCCGGGGCTCTTGTCGAGGAGCACCTCGATCAGGCCGTCGAGCTCGTCTTCGAGGGACTCGGGCCGGCAGATGCGGTTGACGAGGTTGTTCCGCTCGGCGATCTCGGCGCTGAAGAGCGCGCCGAGCAGGTTCCACTCCTTCGCCTTGCGCCGACCGGCGAACTTGCTCAAGCGCCCCGTCCCGCCCCAGCCGGGAGTGATCGCCCAGTTGATCTCCGGCATCCCCCAACGCGACCGGTCGGTGGCGATCACGAAGTCGCAGCAGAGTGTCAGCTCGAGCCCTTTGCCCGTGCACACGCCGTCGACCGCCGCGATCGTCACGGGCACCAGGTTGTCGATCAGATTCGCCGTCTGCTGATACTGGCGGACCTGCCACATGCCGATGTCCTGGCCTCCGTTGGTCCAGGTGTTGAACTCCTTCAGGTCGTCACCCGCGCAGAAGGTCTCGCCGGCTCCGCGGATCACGAAGATCCGGCACTCGCGGTCGACGTTCACATCTTTCACCGCCGCGTTGAGCTCGGCCGACAGCTCGATGTCGAGCGCGTTGTGCACTCGGGCCGGTTTAGGGTGACAGTGGTGATCGGGCCCTCGCGGGTGACGATCAGCTTGCCTGATGCGGACACATGCTCGCTCATCTTGGGCGCTCCAGTGCTCGTGGCGTGTGGGACTGTTCACTCGGGCCCGCGGGAACACGAGTCTCCGCGGATGCCGCAAGTGGTAGCACAGGGGAACGGACCCGGCGCATCGATAGTTCGAGGCGCGCGAAGTAGTTAACCGGCGGTAACCACCCCGTCGCGGCGACGACTTCGGCTTCGACCTCTCGGGGATCCAGCGCCTTGCCGCAGACGCCGCAGACGACCTCGGCGTGGGTGTGCCCTCCACACGGCAGATGGCGCAGGCGGAGCCGGCGATCCCCGCTCGCCGGCACGTGACGGTCTGCCCAGTGGAGCATCGCGAGGACCGTGCCGTAGAGGTCGCGTCCGGACTCCGTCAGGACGTACTCATACCAGTCGGGATCTCTGCGGTAGCGCCGGCGCTCGAGCAGGCCGTCGGCGACCAGGGCCTTGAGCCTCGCGGCGAGCACGTTGCGGGCGATGCCGAGGTTGCGAGCCATCTCGCCGTACCGGCGCACGCCGTAGAACGCCTCACGCAGGACAAGGATCGCCAGCGGTCGCCGACCATGTCTGCGACGCGCTCGATCCCGTCGTGGCGGCGTGTCTGCTCCTCGTCCGGCAACTCGTCTTCGCTCCAGGATCCGATCAGCAACTAGTGGCGCGATCGTACTACTACCTCCTCCGACCGGCCGAAGGGGCGCCTAAGCGATCGTGGCGACGTCGATCACGAAGCGATAGCGCACGTCGCTGCTCACCACGCGGTCGTAGGCTCCGTTGACGTCGGCGGCGGGGATCAGCTCGATCACGGGCCTGACATCGTGCTCGGCGCAGAAGTCGAGCATCTCCTGGGTGTCGGGGAGGCCGCCGATCGCCGAGCCGGCGAGGCTGCGGCGACCGCCGATGAGCGCGAAGGCGTGGACCTGATAGGGCGCCGGCGGCGCACCGACGGTGACGAGCGTGCCGTCGACGCGCAGCAGTCGCATGTACCTGTCGATGTCGATCTCCGCCGAGACCGTGTTGAGGATCAGGTCGAAGCTCGCCGCCAGCGCCCTGAAGGTCTCCCGATCGGAGGTCGCGTAGTAGTCGACTTGGCGCCGAAGCGCAGGCCGTCCTCCTTCTTGCTCAGGGTCTGGCTGAGGACCGTCACCTCCGCGCCCATCGCCGCCGCTATCTGCACGCCGACGTGGCCAAGGCCGCCCATGCCGACGACCGCCACCTTCGTGCCGGCGCCGACCTTCCAATGCTTCAGCGGCACGTACGTGGTGATGCCGGCGCACAGCAGCGGCGCAGCGTCCTGCAGCTCGATGCTGTCCGGGATTCTGACGACGAAGCGGTCCTTGACGACGATCTGCCGGCTGTAGCCGCCGTATGTCGGCTCGCCGTCGTAGTGGCGCCCGTTGTAGGTCTGGACATTGCCCTTGACGCAGAACTGCTCCTCGCCGGCCCGGCAGTACTCGCACTCACTCGCAGGAGTCCACCATGCAGCCGACTCCCACCCGCTCGCCCACCGCGAAGCGCTTCACGTCTGGGCCGACGGCAGCGACGACGCCGGCGATCTCGTGGCCGGGCACCATCGGGAAGATCGCCCCGCCCCACTCGTCACGGGCCTGGTGGACGTCGCTGTGGCAGATCCCGCAGTACTTGATCTCGATCCGGACGTCGTCCCCGCGAAGCTCGCGCCGCTCGATCGTGCTGGAGGCGAGGGGGGCGCCGGCAGCGGGCGTGCTCAAGGCGGCCGTCGAAGCCATGGGCCGCTTCTCCTCAGACGTTCACGGGGGACTTGGGCGCGGAGTCGAGCTCCGTGTGCTGCGCCGCTCGCTTCAGCTCCATCTCCGCCGGGGTCACCCGCTGCACATCCCACGCCAAGCCCGTCTTCTCCATCGTCCAGATGAGCCACCACGTCGGATCGAACTGCCACGGCTCCAAGCCGTGTCTGGCCGATCGGGGGAAGGCGTGGTGGTTGTGGTGGTTGCCCTCGCCGAGCCCCACCACCGCCACGAGCGCGTTGTTGCGACTCTCGTCTCGAGTCTCGAACGGGCGCCTGCCCCACAGGTGGCAGACCGAGTTCACCGCCCAGGTGGCGTGGTGCACGAAGAACACCCGCATCGCGCCCCCCCAGAGGAACCCTCCGAGACCGCCGCGGAGCTTCCTCGTGGCGATCAGCCCGGCCGTAAACGGCGCCACGAAGTAGCTCACCATCACGATCAGGGGGAAGCGACGGTGCACGGCCATCACCGCGGGATCGTCCAGCAGGTCGGGGACATACCGCTGTCGCGACGCCTTGTCGTCCGCGAACAGCCAGCCGAAGTGGGCGTGGACGAAGCCCCTGAGCGGGCCGCCCGCGTGACCGACGTGGGGGCTGTGTGGATCGCCCTCTTCGTCCGCGTAGGCGTGATGCTTGCGATGGTCCGCCACCCAGTCCGGAACCGAGCCCTGGATCGCCGTCGAGCCGAGGACGGCGAAGATGGCCCGGATCAGCGGGTAGGTCTTGAAGCTGCGGTGGGTGAACAGCCGGTGGTAGCCCGCCGTGATCCCGAACCCGCTCAGGGCGTAGGAGGCGACGAAGATGCGGCGGTTCGCGGGCGTCGCCATCAGCCAGCGCTTCCGGAAGGCAGCCACCAGCAGGGCGGGCGGACCGAACACGAACAGCCCGGTGAACACGCGATACAGCCGGCTGGCCGGATGCGTCTCGAGCACTTCAGTTGGACCGGCCTGCTGTGCCATCAAGCACTCCCTTCCTTGTCCTTCGGTCGAGGCGTCTGTGGGCTCCTACCGTAGACCGCGCGCGCGCGCGGCGCTTCGCGGTCGGGCACGGAGATCAATGCGGCGTCGCCAGGCCCGCCGCGTGACGGCATACTCAGCGGGCGATGTCTGCGGGATCGAGCACCGGAGGGCGCGTCGGGCCGGGCGGGGGGAGGATTGTGAGCTTCGCCGAACGGCCGGACCTCGACGGGCGGGCGTGGGAGGCGACCGGCGAGGCGTTTCCCGAGTACAACTACCACGGCGACACCCTCAACGCCTACTGGAGCCGGCTCGGCAAGGAGCGGCCGGAGTTCCAGTTCTGCATCCTCAGCGACACCGATGAGATCATCGCCCGCGGTGAATCGCTCCCCGTCCGCTGGGATGGCAGTCCCGGCGATCTCCCGGCGGGGCTCGATGGGGCGATCGTGCGAGGCTTCGATGAGGAGGGAGCGAATGCCCTCTGCGCGATCGTGATCGCGATCCCCGCTCACCTGCACGGCCACGGCATCAGCGCGGCTGCGGTCGGGGCGATGCGCGAGCTGGCCCGCCGCCACGGCCTCGGCGGCGTGATCGCTCCGGTGCGGCCGAACTGGAAGGAGCGCTACCCGCTCGTGCCGATCGCGCGGTACGCCGCCTGGCGGCGGCCCGACGGCCTCCCCTTCGATCCCTGGATGCGCGTCCACGAGCGCCTCGGGGGGCGCGTCCTGCTGCCCGAGCCGCGATCGATCCAGATCACCGGGACCGTGGCCGAATGGGAGGGCTGGACCGGCATCGCATTCCCCGAGACGGGCGACTACTGGTTCCCCGGCGGGCTCTCCACCGTCGCGATCGATCGCGAGGGCGACTCGGGGAGCTACTGGGAGCCGAACGTCTGGATCGATCACACGCTCTGAAGAGGACGCCGCGGCGGCCGTGGGCCTGGGCAACGGCACGACGAGAGGGAGGCAGCGAGCCGCGTGTGCGAACTATGATCGCGACCATCCGCCCGCGTGATCGCCTCATCGCAGTCGTCGCCGTGTGCGCGATCTTCGCGGCGATGCTCGACGGCGCCGCATCTGCGAGCGCGGGCACCTGCACCGGGACGTTCCAGGTCCTCAACAGCGATCGGATCGGGTCGCTGAAGCTTCCGGCCGGCCCGTACACGATCACCACTGCGGGGGGCCTCGGCTGCCAGCAGGCCGCCAGCCTGTTCAACCGATTCCTCCAAGACTGGGACGGCGTTCTCCCTGGCGGCTGGAAGGTGAGCGGCAGCGGCTTTCGCCAAGGCACCGGCGAAGTGGGCTTCACCGTCGGACCCTCGCGGTCGCGGCCGCCGCTGCCGGTGCCTGCGGGCGGGGAAATCTGCCCGGGCGCATTCACGCTCCCCTCCGCCGACCGCATCCTCAACCTGAGACTTCCCGCCGGCAACTACGCCGTGCAGCTCCTCACTCCCGGCTCATCGTTGAGCTGCGCGTCGGCATATCGCTACTTCTCGATCTTCCTACGAGGCAGCTACCGCACGCCGCTCCCCTCCCGGTGGACGCTGAACGCCGCCGCCGCGAGCTTCTCGCGTGGCGCCGTCGGCTTCCGCATCATCAACGCCGGCGGCTCCACGGCAGGCGGTGGTCGCACCCAGGGCTTCACCTGCCCGGGCACCTTCCAGGTCCGCCACAGCGATCAGATCGACTCGCTCAAGGTGCCGGCCGGGAGGTACTACCTGTACGCGCTCGGTGATATCGGCTGCGTGGAGGTCGCTAACCGCTTCACGAGCTTCCTCGCCGGCAATCGCATCCCGCCGACGAACTGGACCCTGAACACCCAGACCGCCACCTTCCTCTACCAGGGGAACCGAGGGTTCCGCGTCGAGCCGGTCAACGGCGTCTGAGGCGGCTCCCATCGACCTGCCCGGGCCGCCTCCGGGCTGGCGGCGGCGCCCCGGTCGCCGGCGCGATCGGTTGCCGTCCGTCGCGGTCGCTAGCTTGTCCCACACGAGCGGGCCCTCCGAGCGCCGCTCGTCACTCCGGGCGGAGACATGGGAGTCACTCACGGGCAGGGAGGCCCGGCCGTCACGGAGTCTCTGGTGTCGATCGAACCGGCTCGCGTTGACCGAACCGCGCGCGCCGGAGACCGGCGGACGGGTTCTGTGTCCCTCAGCCCGCTCCGGGGCCCGCGAGGCCCCGCTCGATGAGGCTCTCGGCGGTCTCGCCGATCGAGTCCTCGATCGGCCGCGTCTCCCAGCCGAGCGTGGACCTCGCCTTCTCCGCGGTGTAGATCGGCGCCTGCCCGAGGTCCTCGACGATCGGGCGGACGCTCGGGTCGAAGAGGGCCATCGCGCGGATCAGGAGGTTCGGCGCGACGCGCGTGGGAACCTTGGCGGCGGCCGCGCCGAGGCGTTCGCGCAGGATCCGCCCGACGTCCTGCATCCAGAGGAAGCGGTCGACGGCGAGGAAGCGCTCGCCGCCGGCCTCCGGGGCGGTCATCGCGCGGATGTGGAGGTCGGCGACATCCCGGACGTCGACGAAGGTGAAGCCGAGGCGGGGCGTCGCGGGCATCCCGTTGAGCAGCCGCTCGATCGCCTGGAGGGAGTAGGAGCGGTCGGCGCTGAGGACCGGGCCGATGATCGCGCCCGGGTTCACCGTCGCGAGACGGCTCTCGGCGCCCGCCCCCCGGGCGTGATCCCAGGCGGCGCGCTCGGCGGCGGCCTTGGAGCGGGTGTAGGGGGTCCTTCGCGTGTCGTCGGGGTCCGTCCAGTCGGCCTCGTCGTAAGGGGCGTCCTTCGAAGCGGGCCGGCCATGGCGAACCGCCGCGACCGACGACGTCAGCACCACGCGCTTCACGCCGGCCTGCAAGCTCGCGCTCAGGACACGTAGAGCGCCGTCTCGCGCGGGCACGATCAGGTCGTCAGGGTCTTTCGGCTGAACCGGCGGGAACGGCGAGGCGACGTGCAGCACGTAGTCGCATCCCGCGACCGCATCGTCCCAGCCATCGTCGGCGCCGAGGTCGGCGGGGAGGATCGACAGGCGCTCGCCCCCGTCGACTCCCGCGGCGGCCACCGCGGCGCGCACCTCGTCGGCCCGCCGCCGGTCGCGGACGGTCGTGCGCACCGCGAACCCGCGGCGGAGCAGCTCGGCGTTGCACCATCCCCCGAGAAATCCCGTTCCCCCGGTTACGAGGACGGTGGCGCCGGGCTCGGCCATGGTGGGGGAGTCTAGTCGCGTCGGCGCCTGATGCCGGCCCCGGTCGCGGCGGCGTCAGCCCTGCTGGTTCATCAGCCCGGATGCGATTCGCTCCGCGGCCGCGGCGGTCTTCGGGCTCGCGTGCATCGCGGCGAGGAACGCTTCGCGGCCGATGCTCAGCAGCGACGTCTCGGCCGTCGCGCTCACCGTTGCCGTCCGTCTGACGGGATGGAGGAGCGCTATCTCCCCAAAGCCCTCTCCCGGTCCCATCCGCCTCCTCTCCCGACCCTCTTTGGTGACGAGCACGGCCCCGTGGGTGATCGCGTAGTAGCTCTCGCCGGCCTCCCCCTCGCGGATGATCGCCTCGCCGGGGCGGGCCGTCTCGTAGCGAGCCTCGCGCGCGAGCGTTTCGAGGGGCGCGGCCGGCAGGGCGGAGAACAGCCCGAGGTTACGCAGCACGCCCATCTCCACGACGGGGATCGAGGCCTCGCGGTCGATCCGACGGACGCGACGACCGGTCGCGAGCACCGCGAGCGGCGTCAGGCAGGCCGTCCCGATGAAGGCGGCCTTCGAGCCGCCGATCGCGATCAGCACGGGGACGCTGAGCGCGCCGAGGAGCATCCCGACGTCGCGCATCGACTCGATCAGGGCGAACGCGCACACCACCACCTCCAGCGGGGTGGAGCGCTGCAGCAGGGTCTGCGCGGCGACGCTCTGCACCGACCGGGCCGCTCCGACGGTCAGCAGCAGGAGCACGGCGAGGAGCACGGTGGAGACGAGCGCCAGCGCGGCGAACGCGAGAGCGCCCACGAGCACCGCCGCGGCCAGGGGGACGGCGAGGCGCCGGCCGACGAGCAGCACCGCGCAGGCACCCCCGATCAGACCGCCGACACCGAAGGCGGCGCTGAGGTAGCCCGCCGCCCCGGGGCCGATCGCGAGGATTTGCACGGCGAGGATCACGACGAGGAGGTCGATCGCCCCCTCGATCGCGGCCGTCCCCGCCGGGAACAGGATCAGGGCGCGGGTGTTCGGCTGCGAGACGATCACCCGCGCCGCGGCGAACAGGTCCGAGAGGCTGTCCTCCTGCTCCTCCTCGGCTGCTGCGTCGGTACGGAGGGGTCCCAGGGCGGCGAGAAGTGGGGCGGCCGCGCACGCGGCGGCGAGCGCCAGGCAGGCGAGGCCGGGACCGTCGAGGCTGATCAGCAGTCCGGCGAGCGCCGGACCGGCGAGTCCGCCGACGCCTTCCCCCCAGCTCGTCGCGACGTTGGCGGCCGTGAGCTCGTCGGGGTGGCGCACGACGAGCGGCATGAGCACGTAGTGGAGCGGCCTGCTGACGCTGACGGAGAGGGAGAAGCAGATCGCGGTGCCGTACACGACCGCCGTTGGCAACCCCCCGAGGATCGCGCCCCCGCAGAGTCCCAGGCTGATGGTCGCGGCCGCGTAGGCGAGGGCGAGCAGCCGTCCCGCGCCGAGCCGGGCGAGGCGGGCGGTGAGGAACGGGGCCAGGAACATCGACGGGAGCAGCTGCAGGAGCACCACGAACCCCGCCGCGGCGGCACCCCCGCGCGCGTAGGCGTAGACGATCAGCGCCAGCCATTGGCCGAACTCGGCGGCGATCATCAGCATGTAGGCGACCAGCAGCCGGGAGAGCGATCTGTTCTCCGTCACGCCGGCGAGTACCCGGCTGAGTCTCCCCCCCGCGATGGCCATCCCCCCGCTGGACCCTACCCGGGCGGGGGGCGCGTCGTTGTCTCAGGGGATCTCCGCGGTCGGCGGAATCTGGCGCCTGCGTGCCCACCTCGACCCGGCCGAGGCGCTCACAGCCGCCGGGTTGGAGCCATGACGGGGCCGGGCGCGGCCGCCGCAAAGCTCAGGCGTCGGCGGCCGGCTGAGCGGCCTCGTCCAGCGCCGGCTCGAGGGCGTCGATCGCCTCGGACCCCTCCGCCGTCGCGAGCGCCGTCTCCTCGTCCGGCTGGGGGCCGGCTGCGGCGGCCAGCTTGCGGGCTTCCTTCCTGGCCTGCTTGTCCAGCCGGCGCTCTCGGAGCCGGCCTTCACGGGTGATCTTCGCCATCGTCGTCCTCTTCTTGCCACTCGAGGCCATCTCTCATCCCTCCTCGTGGACGTCCGGCGGGGCGATCGTGCTAGGCCGGCGTCACGTTCGCGGCCTTCGGTCCCTTGTCGCCCGGTTCGGCGTCATAGGTGACCTTCGCGCCCTCGGCGAGCGAGCGATAGCCCTCACCGACGATCGCGCTGTGATGGACGAACAGGTCCTTCGACTGGTCGTCGGGTGTGATGAACCCGAAGCCCTTCTCATCGCTGAACCACTTCACTGTTCCTGTAGCCATTGTCTTCCTCCGGCGTCGATAGTGCTGCGAACGCGGAGATTGCTGAGCAAAGGCTACGAGCGCTGGCACTGCGTCGTTGGGCGCATCGCCCAACCTGAGGCGCCCACGCTAGCAGGCGCGCGGCGCTCTAGCCCTGCCGCTCCGAGCGATAGATCGCGATCAGCGACTGGAGCAGCTTCCAGCCGACGACGCCGTTCTCCTCCACGATCGGCTGGAAGTCCCAGAAGGTGACCCCCGAGCAGACGAGCTCGCTGGAGGCGGTGACGGTCGCGGTACGGATGCCGGCGTCGATCAGAGCCATCTCACCGAAGTAGTCCCCCGCCTCCAGCACCCTGTGCTCGTGCCCGTCGACGAACACCGTCGCCTGGCCGGAGTCGATCACGAAGAAGGCCGCCGCGCCCGACCCCTGCTGGATCACCGTCTCCCCCTCGGCGAAGCGCCGCTCCTTGAACACGCTCGCGATCCGCGCGAGCTCGTCCTCGCTCAGATCCGCGAACAGCGGCACACGGTGGAGCACCTCGATCGGGGCGCCGCTCACGGTCCCGCCCTCGTCACCGCGCGGCACTGGAGCAGGTAGAGGGTCCCGTCCGCGATCGCCCACTCGATGTCTCGTGCGGGGCCGTAGACCTGCTCGCAACGATCGGCGAGACCGCTCAGCTCGGCGAGCTCGTCGTCGTCGAGACACAGTCGCTCTGCCAGCTCGGGCGCGACCTCCTCCTCGATCGTCCCGCCCTCGGGGAGCGAGCGGAACACGACGCTCTTGCGCCCCGCGATGCGTTCGAGAACGGCGCCGTCGCGCGCGACGCGGTAGTGGTCGGGGATCACCCGGCCGGCCACGACCGCCTCGCCGAGGCCCCAGCTGGCCTCGATCACCAGCTCGTCCGCGCCGCTCATGGGGTTCTGCGTGAACATCACCCCGGCCGTCGTCGGGTTGACTAGCACCTGGACGACGACGCCGATGCTGGGACGGGTGAACAGGCCGACGCGTTGGCGGTAGGTGATCGCCGAGTCGGAGTTCGCCGACCACCAGATCTCGCTCAGCGCGGATGTCAGATCATCGGTGCCCGTGATGTTCAGGAGCGTCAGATGCTGTCCGGCGAAGCTCGCCTCGGCGCCGTCCTCGTCGACGGCGGAGGAGCGCACGGCCAGCGGGCCCGGCAGCGGACGAACAGACTCGGCGACCTGCGCGATCACGCCCTCGTCCCGCCCCGCGACGGCGTCGACCACGGAGCCGGCGAGCGCGATCCCGGGGGGTACCGGCAGCCCGTCGCGCAATGCCTGCCCCAGCCCGACAGCCTTGGACCCGAACTGCGACGTGTCCTCGGCATCGACGAGCGGGACGACCCCGCTCACCCCAGCACCGTCACCTCTCCAGCATCGCCGTCGACGCGCAAGCGGGCCCCGTCGGCGATCCGGTCGGTTGCCTCGCGCGTCCCGACGACACCCGGAATCCCGTACTCGCGCGCGACGATCGCTGAGTGGGAGAGCAGGCCGCCGCTGTCGGTGACGATCGCCCCGAGGAGCGGGAGGAGGATGTTGAACGCCTCGCTCGTGGACTCCGTCACGAGCACGTCGCCCCGCTGGATGCGGTCGAACTCCGTCGGCCCGGCGACGCGACGGGCCGGGCCCTCGTAGACGCCGCGGCTCGCGGCGAGCCCACGCAGGACCTGCTCCTCGTGCTCCTCCTCCGAGCCGGCGAACATTTCCCCCATGGCGATCCCCATCGCAACCATCATCCGCGCGGCCGCCGGCGGCAGGCCGGAAGGGTCGGGCGGCGGGGAGGGCTCTTCGCCGAGGAACGGTGGTGCGTCCTTGGCGGTGTGCGTGGCGCGGTAGTCGGCCCGTGCCGCGAGCTCCTCGGCGGTGGGCGCGTCGGCGCCGGAGAGCAGCCCACGCATCTCCTCGACGGTCGCGTCGATCAGCAGGACCGGGTCGTCGACGCGCCCGCCGCGGGCCAGCCGACGCCCGGCGGCGAGGGCCGCACGGCGCATCAGCCCCGAGGCCCAGATGTCGCTGAAGACGCCCCGCTCATCGCGCACGCGGTACATCAGGCGCGCCTCCCCGAGCAGCTCGTCGAAGGAGTCGCGGTGCTCCTCGGGCACGCTGTTGCGGACCCCGGCGGTCAGCTCGTCGACCTTCGAGGTCCCCTCGTCCCTGCCCATCGCGGCGATCCGCATCGCCCTCAGGAGCACGTCGGGCAGCTCGAGCGCGCACGGCCCCGAGATGTCGAATCCGTCGAGCAGCCGCCAGCCAACCAGGTCGAGGTACGCGCTCACGGCCTCGCCCGCGTCGCCGTCGAGCGCCCTCAGCTCCTCGAGCGCGCGGCCGGCGTCATCCTCGGACTCGAGAAGCTCGCGAGCCCTCCCGTCGCCGGCGGTGGCGGCGACGAATCGCTCGAGCTCGCCGGAGGCTCCGGCGGACACGGGCGCCGCGCCGCGAAGCAGGGCGAGCAGGTCGGAGGAGGGGAGGCCGCTCCAGGCTCCCACGTGGGCGAGGAAGTCACCGGTGGGGATCATCGCCGCGGCCGTGAAGCGCATGTGCTGCGTGATCATCGCCATGTGGTGCTCGTGGCAGCGCGTGAGGTACGCCGCGAGCTCCCCATCGTCGAGCTCGTCGGGGTCGACCGCCTGGATCGCGCGGTGGGCGGCGATCGCGGCGGGCTTGGCGACCTCGTCCCATTCGCGAAGCTGCTCCCGCCAGAGCCGACCCTGGAAGACCTCCTCCGCGCGCGCGAGCCGCGCCGGAACCTCCTCCGCGGCCGCGGGCCTCATCATCGTGTAGGAGAAGCCGTTGGGGTAGGCCGTGTCGAGCCCGTCGATCACCATCCCGTAGAAGCTGGTGAAGTCGCTGAAGCCCCGCCTGAAGGGCTCCGGGTGCGTCTCCGCCCAGTAGCGCGTCACCGGACGCGGGAAGTGAACCGCATCCAGTTTCCAGGAGCCGGGTCCGGGGGGCTCGAAGTGAAGCTCGCTAGCCGTCTCTGCCTGCGTCATCGCCCTGACCCCCAAGGTAGTTTCCGGCGGCCCCCTCTTGGGCCGTCGCGCCAGGAACATTTCTAACGCATCGCGTCGCGCGGGCGCGCGACGCCCGCCGCGATCGCTTGCCCATACTGGGCGTCGTGGATGCCACCGCTCGCTCGCTGGAGGCGCTCTCAAAGAGACTCGCCGAGGTCCTCGGGGAGCCAATCGATGGTGAGCTCCGCCAGCTGAGCGGTGGCGCCTCGCGGGAGACGTTCGCGTTCGCCACCGCCTCACTCGGGCAGCTCGTCGCCCAGCTCGAAAACCACGCCGCACACGGGGCGCCGCCGTCCCAAGCAGCGCTGCTGAGCGCGGCGGCCAGCGCCGGCGTCCCGGTGGCGGCGATCCTCGCCGCCGGCTCCGATGACGACGTCCTCGGCAAGGGGTGGGTCGTGGCGAAGGCGCTCCCCGGCACGACCGACCCCGGCACGATCCTCGCCGGCCGCGGAGTCCCGCCGGCGGAGGCGCTGATCGAGAGCATCGCCGCGGCGCTCGCATCGGTTCACCGGATGCCCGCCGATCCGCTGCTCGCACCGGACGTCGAGGACCCGATCTCCCAGCTGCGGGCCCAATATGAACGGCTCGGCGAGCCCCACGCGACCTTCGAGCTCGCCTTCCGGGCGCTACGCTCGCGGCCGGCTGCTGGGCGGCGCACGCTGGTCCACGGCGACTTCCGGATCGGCAACCTGATGGTCGGCGAGTCGGGCGTCACCGGCGTGCTCGACTGGGAGCTGGCACACATCGGCGATCCCGTCGAGGATCCTCGGCTGGCTGTGCGTACCCGCCTGGCGCTTCTCCCGCCGGGATCTCCCCGCGGCGGGGCTCGGCTCGCGCGAGCAGCTGCGAGCCGCCTACGAACGCCACGCGGCGGTCGCGGTCGACCCCGCGGAGATGGCCTGGTGGGAGCTCGCGGGGACGCTCCGCTGGGGCGTGATCTGCGTGATGCAGGCCCACCAGCACCTCTCGGGGACGATCGCCTCGGTCGAGCATCCCGTGATCGGTCGCCGGGCATGCGAGGTCGAGTGGGATCTGCTCGAGATGCTCGATCCGGACGGCGCCGCCCCCGAAGCGCCTGCGACCGTATCCCTGCCGCCGCTGCTGCAGCTGCACGACCGCCCGACGATGCTCGAGCTGATCGAGGCGGCGCGCGGGGCGCTCGGCGACGAGGTGCTGCCGGGCGTCGATGGCCGCGCCGCGTTCCAGCTGCGGGTGACGATGCGCGCGCTCGGGATCGTCGCGCGGGAGCTCCAGCAGGCCGAGCGTCACGCCGCGCTGGCGGCGGCGGTGGGTGAGCGCCTCGGCGTCTCCGGCGAAGCCGATCTCGCCGCGGCGATCGCCGGCGGCGAGATGGTCGGGAGGGAGGCCGAGGTGTTCTCCTCGCTGCGTATGATCGTGCGCGCGAAGCTGGAGGTTGCCAACCCCCGATACCTCAGCCCGTGAGCGATGCCCCCGAAGAAGGAGGAGCCGTGACAGGGGATTCCGCCGGCAGAGATCGCCGAGCTGCTCGAGGAGATCGACGCGTTCATCGCCGCGGAGGTCCGGCCGCTTGAAGAAGAGGGCGACAACGCCCGCTTCTTCGACCATCGCCGCGAGTACTCCCGCACCGACTTCGAGCGCGACGGCCTTCCCAGCACGGAGTGGGAGGGGCTGCTCGAGGAGATGGTCTCGCGGGCGGACAGGGCGGGCCTGTGGCGCTACGCGCTTCCCCGCGAGCTCGGCGGCCGCGATGGAACCAACCTCGCGATGGCCTACGCCCGCGAGCACATGAATCGCCTCGGCATCGGTCTCCACAACGACCCGCAGAGCGAGGTCTCGATGATCGGGAACCTCCCGACGGTGATGCTCGCGCACGAGTTCGGCAACGAGGAGCAGCGACGCCTGTTCGTCGACGGCGCCCTTGCCAGGGAGGTCGGCCTGGCCTTCGGGCTGACCGAGCCAAACCACGGCTCCGACGCCACCTACCTCGAGACGACCGCCCGGCGCGATGGCGAGGAATGGGTGATCGACGGACACAAGCGCTTCAACACGGGCATGCACCGCGCGAGCCACGACCTCGTCTTCGCGCGCACGTCGGGCTCGCCCGGCGAGGCCACCGGCATCACGGCCTTCATCGTCCCGCGCGAGTCTCCCGGCCTGAGCATCGATTTCTACTGGTGGACGTTCAACATGCCCACCGACCACGCCGAGGTCTCGCTGCGAGAGGTGCGCGTCGGCGATCAGGCGATCCTCGGCGACCTCGATCGGGGTCTCGCGCTGGCGCAGCGCTTCGTCCATGAGAACCGCATCCGCCAGGCCGCCTCCAGCGTCGGCGCAGCCGCCTACTGCATCGAGGAGGCCGTCAGGTGGGCGCGCGAGCGCACGGTGCTCGGAAGGCCCCTGTGGATGAATCAGGGCATCCAGTTCCCACTCGCCGAGCTGTGGACGGAATGCGAGATGGTGCGGGGGCTCGTACGCCGCACCGCCGCGGAGCTCGATCGCCGTCATCACATGGAGGTCACCCATCTCGTCGCGATGGCCAACTACCGCGCAAACCGCCTCGCCTGCGAGGCCGCGGACCGGGCGATGCAGACGTGTGGCGGGATGGGCTACACCCGCCACATGCCCTTCGAGCACATCTACCGTCATCACCGCCGTTATCGCATCACCGAGGGCAGCGAGGAGGTCCAGCTGCGGAAGGTGGGATACGAGCTGTTCAGACGCTAGCCCCGGGCCGGCGTTGACCGCTGGGAAGGCCCGCAGGTAGAGTCGGCAGCGTCAGCGACGGGGTGACCAGATTCGGCGCTGGGATCGGGCGGTCGTCGTCGCGCGCTACATAGGAGACTCGCGATGAGCACCATGCAGACGAGCATCGACAGCGACGAGCTGTTCATCGGCGGCGACTGGGTTCGGCCGCTCGGGAAGGACCGGATCGAGGTCATCGCGGCGAGCACCGAGGAGCCCATCGGCTCGGTGCCGGAGGGAACGAACGCCGACATCGACGCAGCGGTCGCCGCGGCGCGGGCTGCCTCCCATGACCCCGCCGGGTGGTCATCCTGGTCCGCCGACGAGCGCGCGGAGGCGATCGAGCGTCTCGCGACCGCACTCGAAGCCCGCGGCGAGGAGACCGCCCGGCGCGTCTCGATGCAGAACGGCATGCCGATCTCGCTCGCGCTGGCGGTCGAGGGGGTCTACCCGGCCGCGCTCGCCCGCTACTACGCCGGGATGATCCGCATGACGCCGCTCGAGGAAGATCGCCAGGGCCTGCTCGGCGGCACGATCCACGTCAGCCGCAAGCCCGTCGGCGTCGTCGCCGCGATCGTTCCGTGGAACTTCCCCCAGAGCCTCGCGATGTTCAAGCTGGGGCCGCTGCTGGCGGCCGGCTGCACGGTTGTGATCAAGCCGAGCCCCGAGACCGTGCTCGACAGCCTGCTCCTCGCCGAGGCGGTCGCCGAGGCCGCGCTGCCTCGGGGGGTCGTCAACATCGTTCCCGCCGGCCGCGAGGTCGGCGCCTACCTCGTCGAACACCCCGGTGTGGACAAGGTCGCATTCACCGGCTCGACGGCCGCCGGGCGGAGCATCGCGCGCCGATGCGGGGAGCTGCTTCGCCCCGTGACGCTGGAGCTCGGGGGGAAGTCCGCCGCGATCATCCTCGACGACGCCGACCTCTCCGAGGCCGCCGAGGCGCTGTTCGCGGCGACGCTGATGAACAACGGGCAGACCTGCTACCTCGGCACCCGTGTGCTCGCCCCGCGGGCGAGATACGACGAGATGCTCGCCGTCTTCTCCGGCCTGGCGAACGCCCTCCAGGTCGGTGACTCAATGGATCCCGCGACGCAGATCGGACCGCTCGCGAGCGCCCGCCAGCGAGATCGAGTCGAGACCTACATCGAGAAGGGGCGGGCGGAGGGGGCGCGCGTGGTCGCCGGCGGCGGTCGCCCGGAGGCGTTGGACCGCGGTTGGTTCGTCCAGCCGACGATCTTCGCCGACGTCGACAACAGCCAGACGATCGCCCGCGAGGAGATCTTCGGCCCCGTCCTCGCGATCATCCCCTACGACGGCGTCGACGACGCCGTCGCGATCGCGAACGACTCCGACTACGGCCTCGGGGGCAGCGTCTGGACCAGCGATCCGGACAACGGCGCGGTCGTGGCAGCGCGGGTGCAGACCGGGAGCATCGGCGTCAACCACTATGCCCTCGATCCGGCGGCGCCGTTCGGGGGCGTGAAGGGAAGCGGGCTCGGCAGGGAGCTCGGCCCCGAGGGCCTCGCCCCCTATCTACAGCTTCAGTCGATCTTCACCGTCCCCCCGCCGGCCCCCGTCGCGACGCCGTGACTGGGTGAGAGGGAGTGGCGCCCTCCGCCGCTGGGGGCGCCCATCCGGCGGGGGCCCACCGCAGGGCCCCCGCCTGATCGACGACTAGAGCGGGCTGGCGCCCGCCCCCGCGACTACGGTTTCGCCGTCAGCCACGGTGTGAATTCGACCGTCCCGACGGCGGTGTTGCAGGTGCCGCCCATGTTCGGCCCGCGGGTGCAGCCCCACCAGTCGTTCTGGGCTGCGACTCTCGTGCCCGCTTCCCCGTTCGCGCCCGTCCCGTTGGCCACGAATGAGTCGTTGGGGGAGGCGGTGACGTTCGCCTGGCCTCCGGCCGGCTGCCCTTCGGTCGGGCTGGTCTGCGTCACGAGCATCCCCGTCGTGAAGTGCGAGAGGGTGTTGCCGGTGAGCGTCGCCGTGACTTCGCCGAAGGCGTATCCGAGCTGGTCGGTCGTCAGGTACGCGCCGTAGGTGCCGCCGCCGGACGTCGCGGCTCCCGTACCGTTGACGATATTGGCCGTGAACGTCGGGCCCTGGCCTGCGACCGCGCCGCCGAACACGGCAAGGCCGACCGAGCAGCCCAAGATCCTGTTCGATTCGACGGTCGCCGAGACGTAGGGGACGAAGACGAAGATCCCGTAGCCGTTGATGCTGCATTCACGGACCGCGTTCCCCTTGATCAGGTCGGCGACGCCGCCCGCGCCACCGTTGTTGTCGGTGTGCACACCGCTACCCGATTTCAGAATGACGTTGTCGATGAATTTTGTTCCTTTGGACCAGTTCGCCGAGATCGCGTCGTTCGCGCTGGTGACACGGTTGTGCGTCATTTCACCCGCGCCTTCGTAGTTGAACATCCCGATCGACGATTCGTTGCCCTGGACGTTTTCGACCTTGTCGTGGTTGAAGGCGAAGGTCCCGCCCGACGAAGCGTAGATGCCCCGGAGGAAGACGTCGGAGACTTTCACGAAGCTGACGGTGAGGTTGTTGAACGTGCCCAGTTCGTAGTTGACGATGATCCCGTTGCGGGCATCGATTTCGGCGCCGCCCCGTGTGACGCCGCTCGTCAGGTTCGGGTTATCGCCCTCTAGTCGCAGTTTCGTGATCGTCACGTTGTTCGCCTCGACCAGGATGATGTTGCTCGCGGCGCCTCCGCAGAGCGAACCCGGAGAGCATTCCGGCATCGCGCTCGCCGGGTAGATCACCGTGGCCAGTCCGGACCCCGACAGCGTGACCGACTTGTTCACGACGACGTTTTCGTAGTAGTTGCCCGGGCCGATCGTGATCGTCGTGCCCGCCGTCACGTTGTCGACAGCCGTCTGAATGCTCGTGAACGGGCATCCAGAGCTGCATACGAGCTTCGAAGAGCCCCAAGCCGGCCCGGCAAGCGCCAGAAACGCGACCACCGTGCCGCAAACGATTGCAGGGCGCACTTTCCGTCCCATTGTGATCCTCCCCCAAAACCGAGTTCCCCCCAGAAGACAGGGCCTTGCCCGGGAGCATACCGCCGGAGCGATCTTCAGGCCCGCTCGGGTGAAGGTCGAGCGCCCTCGCGATCGTGGCGCAGCACCTCCAGCAGCTCCGCGTAGGGGCCCACGAGATAGGCGTCGTCCTCGGCCGCCAGGCGCGTGTCGCGCCTCGGTGGGTGCTCGAGATCGCCATCCCCGCCGGCGCGGCGGATCGCCGCGACGCGGATCTGGCCCGGGAGTTCGCGCATCGCCAGCCCGTCGAGGCCGCCTCGCTCACTCACGCGCAGGTGGGCGAGCAGGAAGGGGCTGTTGCCGACGTAGAAGGTGAAGAGAACGTCGAGGCCGAGCGCCGCTCCGACGAACCAGGGCGCGGCGATCGCCGACGTGGACCACACGTGGCGGAAGCCGAAGCTCTGCTCGACCCGGTGCCCGAGCTGGCGATCGAAGACGCGCAGCACGACGGGGACCTCCGTCCAGCGGGCGCCCAGCCGATCCCTCACCGCCAGGCCCGTCTCGATGTTCGTGAGGTCGTCGGAGGTGAGAATCGCGACCGCGGCGGCGCTCGAGAGGTTGACCTCGGCGAGCGTCCCCGCCAGCGTCGCGTCTCCCAGCACGAGCGGCACCCCCATCGCGCGCGCCTGGCCGAGATAGCGATTGCTCTCCATCCGCTCGATCACCACCACCTCCTGGCCCTCGGCGCGCAACCCCTCCAGAACCTGCATCCCAACGGCGCCGAGGCCGACGAGCACGACGTGACCCTCCATGCCCGGTATCCGGCCATGGCCGAGGGACTGAGCGAGCCGCCTGCTGACGAGGGCGTTGGTGAGCAGCGCGAACAGCGTGGTGACCAGCGTTGTGCCGCTGATGATCAGCAGCACGCCGAAGACCTCGATCCAGGTGGACTGCCCGGAGAAGGAGAAGTCGCCGAAGCCCACGGTGGCGACCGTCTCCACCGTGAAGTAGACCGCATCCAGGAGCGGGAGGTGTGACTGGCCTCCCGCGCGGCGGTAGCCGAAATGGAGTACGAGCGTCGAGACCACGAGCAGCGCGAGCCCGAGCGCGAGCGCGATCCGCAACGGCCGGTCCACGTCTGCGGCCACCACCCGCGAAACGCGTGCAGAGGCTCGGCTGAGGCGGCGGGAGATACCCGATCGGTCGCGCGAGCGGCCCTTCCGTGAGGAGAGCCCCGCGGTCGCGATCTCCTCAGGCGTGCCGAGCAGCGTGACGCGATCGCCGACGGCGATCGGCTGGTCGCGCCCGGGGCAGGCGATCAGCTCGTCGTCGGCGTCGGTGACGACCCCGACGGGGGCGAGGCTCCCGTAGAGCTCGCGCAGCGTTCGCGCCTCCCGTGCCGTCGCCTCGGCGACCACGAACGGCGTGCCGCCGAGCCGGATCTCGCGCGAGCTCCGCCCGACGCACACTTCCACGACGGCCGGCGCGAACAGCCCCGCGACGTCCAGCACGGCCACCGAGTCGAGGACCTCCTCGAGGCCGGCCGCCACCGCGGGGTTGTCGAGGTCGGCGATGACGCGGACGTCTGGACGCAGGTCGCGGATCAGCAGCACCGTCTCCAGCGTGCGCAGGTCGGAGTCCTCGGCGCAGACGACCGCCGAGGCCCCTCGGATGCCGGCCTCGAAGAAGGGATCGCTCAGGTGGGCGCTGCGCGCCAGCAGCGGAATGCCCCAGCCGCGGACGACGCGGGCGAGGCCCTCCTCGGCCCCGTCACCGAGAACGACGACACGTGCGCCGGCGAGATGCAGCTGCTCGACCGTGCGCAGCGCGACGGCGTTCAGGCCGCAGACGATCACGTGGCCGATCCACTCCTGGCAGCGCTCGGAATTTGGGGGCGACAGGCTCACCGGTGCAGGCATTTGGGTCAGAGTCTTTGCGAGAATCCAACGCTGAGGCCTTGGCCGGACGTCCAAGATGACCACCGCGGGCGACCCTCGATTGCCGGGTCCCTCCGCGCTCGTAGGCCGGGTCCCCCGCGTGCGTATGATCGGCCGATGTCCGAGCCCTCAGGATGAGCGGAGCGAGCTCCGGCGGGCTCCTGGTCCGGAACGTCTCGGCGGTCTGGAATGGGCGCGACGCACCGGCGGGACGCTCACCGCGGGCGAGCGTCGGCGATTGCTCGCGGCGATCGCGCTCGGCCAATGGGAGAACGTGATCGGGCGGGTGAAGCTGGCGCTCGGACGGCTTCCCGCGGGCGCGAGGAACGTCGACGTGAAGACGTTCGAGGCCCCCGATTCGCTGCTCGCCCGCGAGGCCGAGCAGGCGTGCGCGGAGCAGCCCGCGGCGATCGTCGGCCATTCCTACCGGACGTGGCTGTTCGGGCGCGCGCTTGCCGCCGTGGACGGCAGCGACCTCGATCTGGAGCTGTTCTACTGCGGCGCCCTCGTCCACGACCACGGAATCGCTCAACCCGCACCCGGCAGGGACTTCACGCTCGCGAGCGCGGACCGCGTGCTGGCATGCGCGAGCGCGGCCGGCGTCTCCGACGACCGCGCCGAGCTGCTCGCGGACGCCGTCTGCGTGCATACGACGCCCGGGGTCCGGCTCGACTCTGACGGGCCGCTCGGCCGTTACCTGCAATGGGGGGCGATGGTCGACGGCGCCGGTCTGCGGATCTGGGACGTGGCTCCGGCGAACGTCGAGGAGGTGCTCCGCCGTCACCCGCGGGTCGACTTCAAGCGGGCGCTCGTCGAGCTGATGCGCGCCGAGGCAGCCGCCGTTCCCCGGGGCCGCTTCGGCCTCCTCGTCCGCTGCGGCGTTCCCCTCGCCGTTCACATGGCGCCGTTTCCGAGTTGAGCGGATCCAGGGTCCGAATGGGCCCGGATCCGACCATCAGCGCCGCCAATGATGGCGACTTTATTCCTATGGCCCCCGAGGTTGACAGCCCCAGGCGGCGCTGATTGAATCGCGCCACGTGCCGGGGGGATCGGCAGCCGCGCGGGTCGGAAGCGTGGACCAGTGGGCCGCGATAGTCGTTTCGCTTGGTGGCGCCTTGGAAACCACCAGCTCGAAAGGCAAGGGAGATAATGCAAGGACGACGTCGTTTCCGCGCGGTCGCGCTCGCCGGCTCGGTGTGCGCGCTGCTCGCGCTCGCGGCCGCCGCGAACGCCTCCGCTGCGACGCTGTACGTGTCGAACTCCGCTCAGGTCGTGACGAACGGGAAAAGCTGCGCGCAACCGGGCTACGCGAGCGTCAAAGCGGCTCTGATCGTCGCCGCCAGCGGATCGCGGATCGCGGTCTGTCCGGGGACGTATACCGAACAGATCGAAATCAAGAAGGGCGTCAAAGTGGAAGCGATCAACGGGATCGGCACGGTGACGCTCGCGATGCCCGCAAGCCCGAGCGACTCGCAGACCCTCTGCGACACGATGGACGGGCTCGAACAGATCGACGAGATCTCCGTCTGCACGCCGGAAGCGGTCACACTTCTGAACCTCGACATCGACGCCGTCGTGCCGCTCGAAACCTGCGGCAAAGGTCTCTACGGGGTCTTCGTGGGGGATGACGCGACCTTGACGGCGACCGGCGACACGATCGACGGGGCGAGCACGAGCCTCGCCGACTACAGGGGCTGCCAGCACGGGGTCGCGGTGGAGGTCGGCTCGATCGAACCGGAAGAGGTCGGCAACGCGAAACTGAAAGCGGTGACCGTCAGCGGCTACGAGAAGAACGGTCCGACGGTGGCCGGCATCGGATCGACGATGACGGTGACCGGCTCGACGGTCACCGGTGAAGGTCCGTCCCCGGACATCGCCCAGAACGGAATCCAGGTCGCCTTCGGCGGCAAGGGAACAATCACCACGACGACGGTCTCGGGGAACGAGTGCGAATACGTGGGCGTCTGCTCGCCGGGCACACCGGAACAGGCTTCCGGCGTGCTGTTCTACCAGGCGGCCCCGGGCTCCAGGCTGACGAGCTCGACCGTCAAGGAAAACGATCTCGGCGTCTACTACGCCTCCGGTAGGTCGGCGCTGTCCAGCACCCCCGAAGTGACCGCTGCGAAAGATGTCCTGACGAGCAACCGCTACGAGGGCATCGAGCTCGAAGAAGGCAAGGCGTCGTTCAGCGCGGACACGATCAACGGGACCGGACTGGTCGGCATCGACATCTACCAGACCGACGGACAGCTCTCAGCGTCAGAGTCGAGCGCGTCCGGGGCGAAGGTGGAAGGACAGACCGAAGCCGCGATCAAGGTGGAATCGGACAAACAGCCCGGCGACATACCGGGCAAATTCACGTTCCATGGGACCACCGCAAACGACGGCACGGTGCTGATCAACGAAAGCAGCACGTTCCAGGTGGTGTTCTAGGCCCGAGCGTCGAGATCGGGCGTCCCTCGCGCCCGGTCTCGACGCCTCGCCGCTCGTAGGCGTCCCAGCCGGATCGCAGCCGAGCGGACGGTCGGGTGCCGGAGGGCGATCAGGCCCGTCTCGGTGCCCGGGCGGAGGCTCAGGCTGACATGCGAGCGTCCGCGCGCTTATAGGCGGGCCGCTCGGAGAGGCGCTCGACGTACGCCCAGATGCTTTCCGGCACCATCTTCGCGAAGCCGGCGCGAATCGGCCACGAGAGCGCCGAGCCGACGAGCACGTCGGCGATCGAGAAGCGGTTGCCAACGAGGAAGTCGTTGCCGTCGAGGGCACCGGCCACGGCACCCGCGGCCGCCTTCGCCCGGTCACGCGCGAGCGCCGCACGTTCGGGGTCATCGCGCGCGTAGGTCGCAGCCTCGATCAGCGGCGGCTCGATCTCGGCGGGCGAGAAGACCGTCCACTGGTAGACGAGCGCCCGGTCGTGGCTGCCGATCTCGGGGACGAGACCGGCCTCCGGACGGAGGTCGGCGAGGTACAGGCAGATGGCCGCGGACTCGAACACGAAGCCGTCGTTGCTTTCGAGCACGGGCACGCGGCCGAGGGGATGGCGCGCGAGATGATCCTCTCCGGTGCTCTCCTCGCGCGTCATCGTCGTCAGCTCATATGGCTCCTCGAGCTCCTCGAGCGTCCAGGCCACGCGTATCGGCCGGCCGGCGTTCTCTCGGTGGATGACCCGCATCTTGCGAGCACCATAACGGTCCCGCGCGCGCGAGGGAGGCCTCGGGCGCGCGGGAGTGCGAGCCGGCGCGCGGCCCAGGCCGGCGAACCTCAGTGGGAGCTGCCCGAGCGCCTACGCGCGAACCGCGTCGCGAGCTGGCTCGGACTGCGTGGTGCCGACGCCGCGGTAGCGGTAGACCCAGCGCACGTGCGAGGCCTCGTGATCGTCTCGTTCGGCGCGCCGTTGCTCGAGCCAGGCGGCGTAGGGATCGACGCTCACCCGTCTCGTGAACAGCTGCGGTTCCTCTCGGCTGCGCTGTGCCTGCTCGCCGTCGCCGCCGTGCACCTGGACGATCCGAGTGCGCACCGGACCCTCCGATGAGGGGTCCTCTGAATGGTCGTGCCGTTGGAACCGTCGCATGTAAATCCTTCCCTGACTCGTCCTTGCCTGATGTCGCCGATGTCGGGGTGCCACCCGCGCCGGTCCGAGACCGGCCTCGTCGGGCACGCCGCCGGTGAAGAATGCACCTCGAGGGGTCCTCGGCGAGCGGAGTTCGACGAACGATCTAGGCTTCGGACAGAGCCCCATACACGACTGTCGTCCGAGGCGCCGAGAACGCCGCCCGAAACGGGCAACCGCTGTCGTCCCAAGCGGGAGCGGGGTTCAACTGGTCTCCGAGCCGAGGTTTCGCCGGGGCAGGCGGACGGCGCGGGAGCGGCGGTGCGATAATCGGCGCGTGAGGAGCGTCCTCCAGGGCAGGCGCGCCGGATGAGGGCCGTGGCCTGCAAGGCCGCGGAGCTCGAGGTCGTCGAGCGACCCGAACCCGCTCCGGGCAAGGGCCAGGTGCGCATCGAGGTCCTCCGCTGCGGGATCTGCGGCTCGGACCTTCACGCCCGCCACGGCTGCGACGCGTGGGCCGACCTCGCCCAGCGGCTCGGATACGACCGCTTCGCCCGCTCGAGCGAGTCGATCGTCTTCGGCCACGAGTTCACCGGCCGGGTCGCCGAGCACGGGCCCGGGTGCGAGCGCAGCTCGCCCACCGGCACCCACGTCGTCGCCCTCCCGCTCCTCCGAGGCCCCAACGGCGTGGACACCGTCGGGCTCTCGGCGGCCGCCCCGGGGGCCTACGCCGAGCAGACGCTCGTGGAGGAGTCCCTGATGATGCCCGTGCCCAACGGCCTGCGACCGGACGTCGCCGCGCTGACCGAGCCGATGGCCGTCGCGTGGCACGCCGTCCGACGGGGCGAGGTCGGCAAGCGCACGGTGGCGGTCGTCGTGGGCTGCGGACCCGTCGGCCTGTCGGTGATCCTGCTCCTGAAGGCCAACGGCGTGAGCACCGTCGTGGCCAGCGACTACTCCCCGGGTCGGCGCGCGCTCGCCCGGGCCTGCGGCGCGGACGTCGTCGTCGACCCCTCCCAGGACTCCCCCTATACCGCCCGGGAAGGCCGCGGTCACCTCAACGACGCCCCGGCCGCGTTCGAGCTAGCCGTCGGCACGCGCGAGCGCCTCGGGCGCCTCCCCGTCGCCTGGTGGCACGTCTGGCGCCTGGCCGAAGCCCTCGGCGCCGGGCCCAAGCATCCCGTCATCTTCGAGTGCGTGGGCATGCCCGGGGTGATCGAGAGCATCATCGACGGCGCACCCCTCTTCTCGCGCGTCGTCGTCGTCGGCGTCTGCGTCGGCGCCGACCAGATCACGCCGGCGATGGCGATCAACAAGGAGATCGACCTGCGCTTCGTGCTCGGCTACACGCCCCTCGAGTTCCGCGACACGCTCCACATGCTCGCCGACGGGAAGGTCGACCCGAGCGCCCTGATCACGGGCGCCGTCGGCCTCGACGGCGTCGGCGCGGCCTTCGCCGCGCTCGCCGACCCGGAGGCCCACGCGAAGATCCTCATAGACCCGAGCAGCCCCGCTGCGGACCCACAGCCGGTCGCCTAGCTCCCCGACCCGTCGCCCGTCCGCGCCGCGTGCGGAGCCGCCACCCTTGACAGGCTGGACGCGCTGCGTACCCGTTACACAACCCAAGCGAGATGAAATCCTCGCTAGTTGCGGGCTTTTCTTGGCGTGGGCGGGGGGATTTGGGCTTGTTCGGTCGCGGTCGCCCGGGTTAGAGTGGCCGCGTGGGTGACCGCGCTGCGTGGGCTACCACGCAGCCGGTCACGCCCGAGCTCCTCAGCGGCGGAGCGTGGCGTGGAGGCCCGAGAGGGCCGCGATTCCGAGCACCGAGCGAGGGTCGTATGGCGCCCGCCAGAGACCTCCGTGAGCGGCCCCATCGCTGAACAACCCCTCGGGGTGGCCGCGCTCGAGAGTGATGTTGAGGTCGTGGACGAGCAGCGCGGCCATCAGAGCGCGAGCCGTCGGGGGAGGGAAGACCTCGATCCCGAAGCGCCCCGCCCCGGCGTAGGCGGCCGCGAGCAGGCGGTTCTTCGTCACCGAGCGCGTCAAGGTCGGCGGGGCGACGTTGAAGGACACGATCGACCCGCGCGTCGAAGCGAGTACCCCGCGCCAGCGCTGGATTCGCTTCGCGATCGCGTAGTTCGGTCCCTGCTGGCTGACGAGCACATCGGCGATGGTGCTCCCGCCCGTATAGGCCGGTGCGAACAGCCGCCCCGCCGAGGCGAGGCGCAGAGGCCCCTGGAGCACCCGGCGCACCCTCCGCGCGGCGTAGGCGCGACGCGACTCCTCCACGACCTCCTCAGGCACGAGATAGGCGTCCGTGGGGGTGCCGAGGAAGGCGAGCGCCGTCTGCGGGCGGCGGGCGAGTAGGTCGCTCGCGATCATGTCCGCGGCGACGCTCACGCGGACGTGCATTCCGCTGTCGGCGTATGCGTACATCCCCAACACGAGCTCCTCACCGGCAGCCAGGCCCGCGATCCAGTCGCGGGCCTGCGCCGGGGAATGGACGATGTCGAGGCCGGGCCGATCGCCATCCGCGAGCGGGATCGTAGTGCGGCCCGCGCCGCGGCGGGCGAGCGTCTCGATCCGCTGTGAGATCCCCTCGATCGGGCGATCGATCGCGACCACGTCGGCGCCCCAGGACGACAGGGGCTCGAGCGGCGACATCTCCGCCCCGGCACCGATCAGGACGATCCGCTGCCCGCGCAGCGGCAACCACTCCGGATGCTCCATCACCATCTCGACGGCGCCCGCGCAGGAGGGCTCGACGACGCCGTCGTCGACCCACTCCCGGAGCTGTCCGGTGAGCTCCGAGCCCCTCAGCTCACGCCGCCCGTAGGGGATCGTCAGCTCCGTCGCGGGCTGCCCCTCACCGCGGATCTTCCTTCTCGCGAAGCCGCTCCCCGGTGCCGCCCTCGAACACATCATCGAGGCTCGTGGCGGCGCCGTCGGGCGTTTGGAAGACCATCCGCCGGTGGGCCGAGAGCAGCCCCGCCTCGGCAATCCCGACGGAGGCCTCCGCGCTCGCTCCCGAGGCTGCCGTGAGGTCGCGGAGCAGGGGGATGTAATCGCTGCGCCAGTCACCAGCCGCCTCGATCCGCTCGGCGAGCGACGGGTCGCTCACGCGGGCGGCGTCGCCCAGGATCCCGCGGGCGACCGGCGTCGTCGACCGCACGCCGCCCGCCTGGGGGAAGCAGACCCCGCTCTGGCCGCCCTCAGCCCGGCTCACGCGCGAGCCTCTCGGCCTGCCGCCGGCACGGGCGCCGACGAGGCGACGAAGGCAAAAGCGGGGAGGACGATCGCGGCCCGGCTCACATAGCGCTCCGTCGCTGACATGGGGAGGGCCAGGTCGCGATCGTCCATCCCGGGACCGTATCGCTCGAGTTCGCATAGTATCTTCGCCTCGGGCACACGATCATGAGGAAGTTCTTGTCATGGAGGTGAGTACTTTCGACAGGCGGCCGTGGCGGGCCCTCCCGCCGGAGACGGCCTCTCTGCTCGCCCCCGAGGTGCCCGCGCTGCGTGAGGAGATCCTCGCGGTGATCGGACAGGAGGTACCCGTCTACGCGCGGCCGCTCCAGGGCGAGTTCGGACGCGCCATCAGGCTTGGCGTGGACGACGCGCTGCGCCAGTTCGCCACGCTCGTCGCCGCGCCGGAGGATGCGCGGGCGCTCGACCTCGCCGTCTACGTGACGCTGGGCCGCGGCGAGATGCGCGCCGGGCGCAGCCTCGACGCGCTCCAGGCCGCCTATCGGATCGGCGCGCGGGTGACCTGGAGCCGCGTGGCCCGCTCCGGCCTCGCCGCCGGCCTCTCCTCGCAGGTTCTCTGCGCGCTGGCCGACTCGATCTTCGCCTACATCGATCAGCTTGCCGCCGCCTCGGTCGAGGGATACGCCTCCGCCCAGCAGGAGGCCGCCGGCGAGCGCGACCGACGGCGCCAGCGCGTGCTCGCGCTGCTCCTCAGCAGTTCCCCCGAGCGCACCGAGCTGCGGGCGGCCGCTGCCGAGGCGGACTGGCGCCTCCCGGGCTCGCTCGCGGCGATCGCCTGTCACGCCGCAGATTCTGGACGCGCTGTCCCGCCGGCTGGCCGCGGTCGCCCCCGGGCTGCTCGCGGGGGGCCATCAGGAGCGGGGCGCCATCCTCGTGCCCGACCCCGGCGCACCGGGGCGGCTGGCGGCGATCGAGCGCGCCTGTGGAACCCGCGCGGCCTGTCTCGGCCCGGCTCGCGAGCCGGGCCTGGTGGTCGCCTCGTGGGAGCGCGCGCGATCAGGTCTGACGTCAATCGAGCTCGCCTCGCTCCCCGCGGGCCTTCATCTCGCCCGCGACCTCCTCGCCACGATCGCCATCGTCGAGGCCCGCGACCCGCTCCGCGAACTCGCCGCCCGACGGCTGGACCCGCTGGGCGGCCTGACCCCGCGGGGACGTGAGCGGATGACCCTCACGCTTGCCGCCTACCTCGAACATCGCGCCAGCACTCAGCTGATGGCGAGCGCGCTGAACGTCCACCCCCAGACCGTCCGTTACCGAGTCGCCCAGCTCCGCGACCTGTTCGGCGCGGCGCTCGATGAGCCCGACGCGCGCTTCGAGCTCGAGGCGTCGCTGCGTGCTGAGCGCGTCACCGGCGCGCTCGCAGGCTGAGCCGCCGCCCGATTGTCTCCAAACAGCGGGCTCCGGCGATCACCCGTCCGACGAACTGCCCATACTGGGAGACATGCACGGTGCCGATCATCCCGACCGTGAGGAGGGTGTTCCCGTGGCCGTCGGCGGAGACCCGGACTCCGGGTCTGCGGTCGTGGCCGCGTTCGTCCGTGAGGGTCAGAAGCAGGAGATGCGGCGCGAGCGCGACCACATGCTCCTCGAGCTCGCCCGCGCGCACGGCGAGGCCGGCCTGGCAGAGCGGCTCGGCGTGACGGCGGACGTGGCCGCCAGGCTTCTCGCCGGCGCGCGCGAGCGCCTGGCGCCTCGGGCGGCGACGGACGGGATCGGCGCGCGGCGGCTCGCCGGCGCCGGCGACCGCTGGGCAGAGGCGGACGCCCATTTCGCCGCGCTCGGCCGCTGACGCCGCCGGCGGCTCCTGAGCGGGGGGGCGCCTCAGCCCGCGTGAGGAATCTGCGCGAGGGCCTGTTGGGTCGCGTCGAAGACTTCTGAGTCGGCCGGGGGGTGGACCGTGGGGGTCGGCCCGAAGCTGAAGTATTCCGCGCCGAAGTCCATCGTCACGGCTGCCCCGCCGGCGTCGAGCGCCATGTCCATCGCGAGCTTGCGAACGAGGCCGTGTCCGTCGACCCAGACGCTCATCGGTATCGAGTGGAGGCCCGTCTGGTTGGCGATCGCGGCGTAGGCGCTGCGCGCGAGGGCAGGGTTGCTCGCCTCCGCTTCGGCCGCCTTGAGCAGGTCGATGGTGCCGTTGTAACGGGTCGTGCGAACGCCGCGCAGCACTTCCTCGCCGGCCGTCGAGAAGGTCGCGCCGCCGGCCGTGAGCAGCTTCAGGTACTCCTCCGGGTTCGAGTCGCCGCTGGTGAGCGAGGTGGGGTTCACGCCGACCGCCTGCTCGAAGGCGCTCAGGTCGAGCTTCATCCACCGGGCCCCACCGGGGAGCTTGCCGTCGAAGGCTGGCGAGGACATGTACAGGGAGCCGGACTTGAACAGCTCGGTGATGCTGAGCCCGTTGGAGGTGACGCCGATGCCTTCGGGGAGGCCGTTCATCGCCATCGTCAGCTCGCCTTCGGTGGAGCCGAAGTTGAAGTAGCCGCCGCCGGAGAGCGATATCGGACCGCTCGCCTGGCCGAGGTCGATCGAGCCCGAGATCGCGACCTGGGCGCCGTGCTGGTGGCTCGTGGCCTCGGCGGCCTCGGCGACCGGGCTCACCCCCCCTCCCGCGGAGCCTCCTGCGAGGAGCACGGCGACGGCCAGGAGGACGATCGCGGCGAGCAGGCCGAGCCTTGCCCGAATGTTCATCGGCGGCACCCCCATGTCGGTGGGGTATCGGCTTCCTGCTTCGCCTCGGCGCACTTTCCGACGGCTCCTGGCCGATCGTCCTACACCTCGATCCGCCTCCCGGGACGCTCCGAATCGGGCGCCCGGCCCGTGGTCGCGGCGCGCGAGTGGACGAATGGGGGATCGGCCGAGGAGGGGGAGATATCGTGCGGCGCCGGTGGAGGAGCTTTGAGCGTCGCGTCCGTTCCCATCCCGCTGCCCAGCCGCCGCCCGGCGGCGCTGCGGCCGTCGGCGGCGGTGCTGGGCGTGGGAATCGCGATCGTCCTCGTGCTCGCCCCGTGGCCGTCCTCGCCCGGGGTCCGGGTGGGGCGAACCCCGGTCCGACACGCCGGCCTGCTGAGCCTTCCCCAGGGCGCGCGAGGGGCGATCTCGGCGGCCCTCGGCGCCGACTCCGCTGCCTACCGCGTGACCGCCGCGGGCGGGAGCGGGCTCAGAGCCTTCGACCCACCTCAGGATCTCCCGCATCGGCTTCACCGGAGAGGGGGTCTCGATCAGCTCCGGGCGGACGAGCGTGGCCCTGGGGCTGAGCGCGACGGGCTTCGGCCGGGCCCTGGCGCCCGTCGGCGCCGCGCGCCCCCAGGCGAGCGGCAACCGCGTCTCCTACGCGCGGGACGGGCTCAGCGAGTGGTACGCGAACGGCCCGCTCGGGCTCGAGCAGGGCTTCACGATCCAACGGCCCCCGGCCGGTGCGCGACGGGGAGCGCTGACGCTTTCGATGCGCCTCGGGGGCGACGCGCGTGCAGGGCTCGGCGCGGACGGGGCGAGCGTGAGCTTCTCCGCGCCGGGAGGACCGACGATCGGATACAGCGGGCTGCGCGCCAGCGACGCCGACGGCCGCCCGCTGGCGAGCAGGCTGGCGCTCCGCGAGGGCCATCTCCTGATCGAGATCGACGCCCGCGGCGCGTCCTACCCGGTGCGGGTCGATCCGTTCGTCCACAAGGGCGAAAAGCTCACCGCGAGCGGGCTCGGCGGACCATATGGGTACGTCGGGATGAGCGTGGCGCTCTCGGCCGACGGGAGCACGGCGCTGATCGGTGCGCCGGCCGACGATGAATACACGGGGTCGGCGTTCGTGTTCACGCGCTCGGGCTCGACGTGGACGCAGCAGGCGAAGCTGACGGGTAGCGGCACCCAGGGGGAGTCCTGGTTCGGCGAAAGCGTGGCCATCTCCGCGGACGGGAACACGGCGCTGATCGGCGGCCCCTCCGACGATGAACAGGTGGGGGCGGCGTGGGTGTTCACCCGCTCGGGCTCGACGTGGACCGAGCAGGGGTCGAAGCTGACCGGCGCGGGCGAGAGCGGGAACGCGTTCTTCGGGAAGAGCGTCGCGCTCTCCGCCGACGGCGACCTCGCGATGGTCGGGGGCTACAACGACAACGAACACCGAGGGGCGGCGTGGGTGTTCACCCGCACCGGCTCGACGTGGGTCCAGGAGGGCTCGAAGCTCACCGGAGGCGGCGAAGAGGGCTTCTTCGGCTGGAGTGTCGCGCTGTCCTCGGAAGGCACGACCGCGCTCGTCGGCGAATGGGGCCTCGGCGGGGGGATCGGCGCGGCGTGGGCGTTCACCCGCGCGGGGAGCAGCTGGAGCAAGCAGGGTGGGGCGCTGACGGCACTGGGGTCCAGCGAATACACCTGGTTCGGCTACAGCGTGGCGCTCAGCGCCGGCGGCGGCACGGCGGTGATCGGCGCCCCTCACGCCGACGGCTACGCGGGTGCGGCGTGGGTGTACACGCGAACGGGTTCGACCTGGGCGGAGCAGGGCTCGCCGTTGACCGGCGAAGAAGAGATCGGCGAAGGTGAACTCGGGTACAGCTCGGCGCTGTCGGCCGATGGCAGCTCGGCGCTTCTCGGGGGCCGCGTCGATGACACCTTTCACGGCGCTGCATGGGCCTTCTCGCGCTCCGGGGCGAGTTGGCGGGAGTCGGGCGGGAAGCTGACGGGAAGCGCCGAAACGAGCAACCGGGAAGAGTTCGGCTGGAGCGTCGCCCTGTCCGCAGCCGGCAGCACGGCGATCGTCGGCTCCCCCTGCGACAAAGCCTGCATCGGCTCCGCCTCCGTGTTCGCGACGGCTGCCGAACCGCCCGAATACGGGCGCTGTGTGAAAGTGACAAGAGGAGCAGGAGCCTTCGCGAGCGGTGCCTGCACGACCACCGGGGGCGCCGCCGACTACGAATGGGAGGCGGGGGTGATCGCCGGCGGGCTGACGGCCAAACTGACCTCCGGAGCCCCGAGCGTGGAAACGGTGAAAGGGTGGAAGATGCTCTGCACGGGTGCCTCGGCGGTCGGCGCGCACGAGGGCGAGCGGCAGCTGAGTGGCCTAGTGCTCACGTTGACCGGCTGTGAACGCTCGGGTGAACACTGTGAGAGCGGTGGGGCGCCCGCCGGAGAGGTCGTCTCCTCGCCGCTGGAAGGAACGCTGGGGGTCGAAAAACTCGGCACGAGCGCCACCAAGAACAAAATCGGCCTCGACCTGTCCCCAGTCGCGCACGGAGGCCCGCTGCTGGAATTCACCTGTGGAACGAGCGCGGCGGTGGTGCGTGGCTCGGTGATCGCGCCGGTGCGCGCGAATCTGATGTCTCTCACCGCCCCGCTGAAATTCAACGAGGGCAAAGGCAAGCAGAAACCCGAATCGTTCAGCGGCGGGCCCAGGGACGTGCTCGAAGTCTCGCTCGCCGGGGGGCCCTTCGAACAGGCGGGGCTGAAGCTCGCGCTGACGCAGACGAACGAAGAAAAGGTCGAGATCGACTCGACGGTCTAGGCGCCGGGGGCCGGGCGGCGGCGCGCTGTGCGGTGGCGAGGGCGACCCGGCCCGGGCGGGTCTCTCGGGGGCTACGGGCGAGCTTGCGCGGGGGGCGCGCGCCGATCGTGTCACGGGCGCGTGATAGCAATGGCGCCCGTGGACAGCCTCCTGATCACGTTCATCTCCGACTACGGCCAGGCCGACGAGTTCGTGGGCGTCTGCCACGGCGTGATCGCGCGGCGGTGTCCCTCGGCGCGGGTGATCGACATCTCCCACACGATTCCCCGCCACGACGTGCGCGAAGGGGCGCTCGTGCTGCGGGACGCGCTCGGGCACATGCCCCCGGGGGTCCACCTGGCGATCGTCGACCCCGCGATCGGCAGCTCGCGGGCGCCCCGGCGCGGGGTGGCGGTGCGGACGGCAAGCGAAGACCGCCTGCTCGTGGGACCCGACAACGGCCTCCTGTGGCCCGCCGCCGAGCGCCTCGGGGGAGCCGTCGAGGTCGTGGACATCGGCCGCTCGCGAGAGCGCCGCGAGCCGGTCTCGGCGACCTTCCACGGTCGCGACATCTTCTCGCCGGTGGCCGCGGCGCTGGCGGCCGGGGAGGCCCTCGGCGACGTCGGCGAGGCCCTCGATCCGGGCGAGCTGCGGCGCTTGGCGCTCCCCACGGCGACCGTCCTGGATGACGTCCTCGCCGCCCACATGCTCCGCTCCGACCACTTCGGGAACGTGATCCTCGACGCCTCCCCGGAGCAGCTCGAGGACGTGGGGGTGGAGCTCGGGGAGGCGGTCTCGGTGGAGGTCGCGGGACGGGTCTACAGCGGACGATACGCCTCGACGTTCGCCGACGTGCCCCCAGGGGAGCTGCTCCTCTACAAGGACGCGCTGGAGATGTCGGCGCTCGCCGTGAACCGCGGCTCGGCGGCGGCCCACCTCAAAGTGAGACGCGACGAGGAGCTCCTGATCGGTCGCGGTTGACGCCGCCGTGGCGGCGGCTCTGGGGCTGCCTGCCGGGGCAGGCGAGGAGGGGAAGCAGCGACGAGGGGTGCGCGCCGATGGCCACGTCCCTGCGTCCGCACCGCCCAAGCGGGACAATCAGCGCAGGGTACGAGCTACAGGGGAGGATCGTGATGGCGGGCACGGGAACCGAGATCGAGGGCGTGGAGCTGGCGGCGGGGGAGCTGTGGGAGGAGGGCCCGCCCTACGAGGTGTTCAAGGAGATGCGCTCCAAGTGCCCAGTTCACTGGACGGGGCAGATCGAGCAGTACCCTTCCGAGGCGGGCTTCTGGTCGGTCACGACGGCCGAGGACGTGCATACCGTCAGCCGCGACTGGGAGACCTACTCCAGCGAGCTCGGCGGGGTGACGGTGTTCGCGGAGATCTTCCCGCTCGAGCTCGCCCGGGCGATGTTCATCGGGATGGACCCCCCCAAGCACGACCGCGTGAAGTCGCTCTTCCAACGGGGCTTCACCCCGAAGCGGATCGCCGACCACGAGGATCGCATCCGGGAGATCGTCTGCGAGGTGCTCGGCCGACTGGAGGGTCGCGAGAGCTGCGACCTCGTCTCCGAGGTCGCCCAGCCGGTGGTCTCGCGGGTGATCAGCAGCTTCATGGGCCTCTCGCCCGAGGAAGATGCGATCTGGGCACGGATCATGAACTCCGCGCTGGCGCCCGACGACCCCGACCTCGCGCCCGAAGGCATCGAGGGGGTGCTCGGGAAGGACATCCCCGAGATGTTCGAGCGCTGTCGCAAACTGATCGCCGATCGCCAGGCGAACCCGACCGATGACCTCACGAGCGTGCTCGTCCACGCGGAGGTCGACGGCGAAAAACTGGACGAGACGGAGATCGTGATGGGTTTCTTCCTGTTGATGGCCGCCGGAAACGACAGCACGAAGGCGACCTACAGCAGCGGGATGCGCGCCTTGATGGAGAGCCCGGAGCAAATGCGAGAGCTGGTCGAGGACCCCTCGCTGATCCCCGGCGCGGTCGAGGAGGCGCTGCGGATGTTCCCCGCCTTCGCCCACTTCCGCCGCACCGCAACCCACGACGCGGAGCTCGGGGGCAAGCCGATTCGCAAGGGCGAGAAGGTGGTGATGTGGTACGTCTCCTCGAACCGCGACGAGACGATCTACGAGGACGCCGATCGCTTCGACATTCACCGCAACCCCGAGCACCAGGCCTTCGGCGCGGGCGGTCGCCACTTCTGCCTCGGGACCGCGCTCGCGCGGCTGGAGCTGAGGGTGATGATCGAGGAGACGCTCAGGCGCTATCCCGAGATCGCTCTCGCCGGCACGCCGGCGGCCGCGCAGGCGATGTTCGTCAACCAGCTCAAGACGCTCCCCGTGCGGCTGACGCCGGCTGGTCGATGAGCGCCGCCGCGGGGCCCACGATGGAGGTCCTGCGTACCCCGGACGATCGCTTCGAGGGCCTTCCGGGATGGGGCTGGGAGCCCCGCTACGCCGACGTCGGGACGGGCGGGGCAAGGGTGCGGATGGCCTACGTCGAGGAGGGCCCGGCGGAGGGCCGGCCGGTGCTGCTCCTGCACGGCGAGCCGTCCTGGTCCTACCTCTACCGGAAGATGATCCCGCCGATGCTGTCCGCCGGGCTGCGCGTGATCGCCCCCGACCTGATCGGCTTCGGCCGCTCAGACAAGCCGGCTGAGCAGGAGGACTACAGCTACGCCCGCCACCTCAGCTGGCTGACGGACCTCGTCGTCGGCCACCTCGATCTCGACGACGCGCTGCTCTTCTGCCAGGACTGGGGCGGGCTGCTGGGGCTGCGCCTGCTCGCCGAGCACCCCGAGCGGTTCGTCGGGGCGGTGGCCTCGAACACGATGCTCCCCACCGGCGACCACGACCCCGGGGACGCGTTCCGGGCGTGGCGCGAGTTCTCCCGCACCTCGCCCGGCTTCGAGGTCGGGAGGATCGTCGAGAACGGGACCGTGCGGACACTCTCGCCGGATGAGATCGCGGCCTACGACGCCCCCTTCCCCGACGAGCGCTTCAAGGCCGGCGCACGGATGTTTCCCTCGCTCGTGCCGATCTCCCCGGATGATCCCGAGGCGCCGGCGAATCGCGCCGCGTGGGAGTCGCTCGTGCGCTGGGAGAAGCCCTTCGTCTGCGCCTTCGGCGACAGCGATCCGATCACCGCAGGAGGGGATCGGGTGCTGAGGAAGCTGATCCCCGGCGCGGCGGATCAGCCCCACGTGACGGTCGAGAACGCCGCCCACTTCTGCCAGGAGGACGCCCCCGAGGAGCTCGCGGGCGTGATCGTGGGGCTCGCCGGTCGCATCCCTCCCGGCTGAGCCGGGCCGTCGATTCGCCCGGCGTCGGCCGCCCGCTCGGAGAGGTCCGGGGAGCGGCTCGGGCGAGGCCCGCTACGCCGGCTGGGCGGCCTGGCCCGCGGGTGCCGGAGCCGTGAATCGTGTCGCGAGCGGCAGGCCGACGAGCCCGACGACGGCCATCGTCAGGAACGCGGCGACGGGCTCGTGGACGACGAGCTGGACGAGCAGCGCGACGACCAGCCCGCCGAGGTTCCCGGCCATCCAGACGATCGCCCCGGCGGTCCCCGCGGCGGGTCCGGCGAGGCGCTCGGCGACGGTGAGGATGACGGGAAGGGCCGGAAGCAGCACGAGGCCCATCGCGACCATCGCCGCCGCGATCGCCCCGATCCAGGAGGTGAGGGCGAGGACGACGCATCCCAGGCAGCCGACGATCACGGCCGTGCGCATGAAGGCGCGCTCGGCGCCCCGGCGCTCGACCAGCGGCGGGATGAAGGCGCAGCCGGCGATGCCCGCCACCACCATCCCCACGAGCAGCGCCCCGGCGGTCGCTTCGGAGATGCCGGCCGGGGCGAGGAGCGTCTGCAGCCAGGTGGCGAGCGCGACGAACAGGCCGAAGCCGATGAACACGAGACCGCAGAGGTTGCGCATCGTCGGCAGCGCCCACAGGGTGCGCGCCGTGCTCCCCTCGATCGCGGCGTGCTCGCGGCTCGGGTCCCCCGGACGACGGAGGGCGAAGGCGAGCGCCACCGCCGAGATCACCGCGAGGACGGCCTCGACGGCGAGCAGCCGCTCGAGCTGGCCGTGTCCGCCGAGGGTGGGCCCGAGTATCAGCGCGATCAGCATCCCGACGAAGTTCCCCGCGGAGCCGACGGCGATGCCGGTCGCACGCTGGTGGGGTGGGAGGTACTCCCCGGCGAGCTTCCCGACGGCGCTCAGCACGACGGGCTGGGCGGTGGCGACGAGGAGCTGGCCGGCGAGCGCCCAGGCGAACGTTTCCCCGCCGAGGCGCACGAGGGCTCCGAGCGCGACGAGCGCCCCGCCGGCGGTGAGCGAGGGGCGAAACCAGCGGTCGAGGAGGATTCCCCCCGGGATCGCCAGCACGACGTACATCAACGGGAAGATCTCCGCGAGCCAGCCCACCGCCCCGACCGACACGCCGTAGCGGCGTGCCGTTTCCGTTGTGATCGCCGCATAGGTCAGCCACAGGATCTGCGTGGCGGCACACACCATCGCGTAGGCCGCGATCACGCCCCACGCGCCGGGCGAGGCGTTGCCGGGGCGGGAGCTGATCTCCGCCCGAGCGGGCGAGAGGGCCCGGCGGGGATCATTCGCCGACGCACGCCTTCAGCCCCAGGGCCTTGGCCCGGGCACGGTCGTTGACGACGGCGCGGTTGAGCGAGCCCGTCGCCGTCTGCTGGAGCGCCGGCTGGCTGTCTTCGAGCGACTGGGCCAGCTCGCTCACGTCTTCGGCCTCGGCCGCATACCCGGCGAGGAGCGTGGCGATCGCGTGCGCCAGCGCGGGCGGCCGCGGGAGCGCCGCGAGCCGTCCGTCGGCCGCGCGGGCGAGCTTCACCGTTTCGCGCGACAGCAGGGCGAATTCGGTGTGCGCGGAGGGGTTCGCCCCGCCGAGCTCTTCCGAGCGATGCCGGATCGGAGCCTCCTGGATCTCGAGGGTCTGGCAGATCGCGTTCGCCGCCTCCACGAATCGCTGCTGGGCGAGGGCCTGCGATGTCGAAGCCGTCCCACTCCGGGCGGTCGTGGCGGGTCCCGAGGACAGGCACCCGGAGCAGCAGGCGGCGAGGGGGAGGGCGAGGATCGCTCCAAGGAGCTCGCGGCGGCGCAAGGGTGGCACTCTAGAGCCACGCGCCTCTGGCCGGCGGGCCGCGGCGGGAGGCTAGGAGAGCGGGTCGCGGATGGGGGACTCGCCGCCGCTGGGCGCGACGGGGAGAGTGCTCTCGAACAGCCCGGGCACCTGGCTGGCCTCGGCGGGCGACCCCATGAAGGAGCCCTGGGCCATCGTGCAGCCCATCCCCTGGAGCGTGGTGACCTGCTCGTAGGACTCGATCCCCTTCGCGATCACGCTCAGGGAGAGGTCCCGGCCGACGATCAGGATCGCCTCCAGCAGCCAGCTGCGGTAGTCCTCGTCCTCGGTGGCCGCGAGGGAGGCCTTGTCGACCTTCAGGCAGCTGAGCGGCAGGCGGCGGAGGTCGGAGCGGTAGGCGTAGCCGCTGCTGCCGAAGTCGTCGATGGCGATCTTCACGCCGAGCGCCGCCAGTTCGTCGAGGCGTGTCGCCGAGCCCTCGACGTCGCGCATCACGGCGGCCTCGGCCATCTCGAGGGCGAGCTGCGAAGGGCTCGATGCCCGACTGCTGCAGCGCCCGGCGCACGTCCGTGACGAAGCCTTCGCGGTTGAGCTGGTTGGCGGAGACCTTCACGGCGATCGCGACGCGGTGGCCGGCGACGTTCCAGGCGGCGGCCCGCGCGCAGGCCTCTTCGAGCGCCCAGCGGCCGATCGGGACGATCAGGCCCGTCTCCTCGGCCGAGCGGGATGAAGTCGTCGGGACCGATCGCGCCCTGGTTGGGGTGCTGCCAGCGGACGAGCGCCTCGAGCGCCGACGACCCGTCCGTCGGCGAGGTCGTAGACGGGCTGGTAGAGGAGCGAGAACTGTCGCTGCCGGCGAGGGCGGCGTTGAGTTCGACCTCGAGCACGCCCCGTCCCTCGATGACCGAGCGCATGTTGGCGTTGAAGAGCGTGTAGCGGTCCTTGCCGGCGGCCTTCGCTGCGGTGAGCGCGAGTGGGCGTCGCGCAGCAGATCCTCGGGGGCTGCGTAGCGGCCGAAGGCGACGCCGATGCTCGCGGTGAGGAAGAAGCTCGGTCCGAACCCCTCGACGTCGACGGGCTTGTGAAGCGACTCGATGATCGCGGCGGGCGAGCGTCGTCCAGCCGCATCGCCGCGGGCGGCCGATTCGACGAGCACGACGAACTCGTCGCCGCCGAGGCGGCCGACGGTGTCCTGTCGCGCGGACGACGCCCTCGAGGCGTTCGGCGACGATCTTCGAGCAGCTGGTCGCCGGCGCCCCGGCCGAGCTTCTCGTTGACGTCCTTGAACCAGTCGATGTCGACGAACAGAGCCCGCGAGCATTCCCGACTGACGGCCCGCGCGAGCGAGCATGCGCTCCGGCCCGATCGAGCGTGAGGCCGCGGTTGGGCAGCCCGGTGAGGGCGTCGTAGAGGTCGTCGTGGGGGGTCGCCGGTGCGGCGGGAGGCGCCGCCGGGGCGGCCTTCGGGGCGCCGCCCGCCGTCGGGGGCGCGGTGCCGAGATTGAGCAGGAGGAGCGCGAGGAGGCCGCTGAGGATCACCCCGGAGACGAGCAGCGTGAGGGCGCTGGAGTCGTCGAGGACGCCCGTGCTGACGGACGGGCCGACCGTCCGCACCGTCCAGCCGCTGCCGAGCGCGCCGAGCGTGCTCCGCCCGTTCGCGAGGGAGTCGCCCGCGGCGTAGCGGACGGCGGAGGTGCGCGAGGCGTAGGCGATCGTGACGGCGTAGTCGCCGTGCGTGCCGAGCGCCGACTGGAGAACCACGCCGGGGAGGAGCACCTCGTGGAGCCACCCCACGAACGCCGCCCTGCGGCCGGCGACGGTGACGGGGGTGAGGTTCCCGCGGTAGACGGGCACTACGACCGAGAGGCCCTCGCCGCGCCCCGTGTGGACCATCGTGTAGAGCGGGAGGCCGGTGTCGCGGGCGTGGAGGAGCGCGTGGGACGTTGCGCAGTAGTCCGTCCCGGCTGCCGGAGCCGAGCCCGGGTTGCGGACGAGTTCGGCGGCCGTGAGGCAGTAGTAGTGGTGGGCGCTCGCGGGGACGATGTGGAGCGCGGGCGCGCCGGCGCTCGCCGTCGTCGCCGTCGTCGCGCTCGACGCGGGCTTGGCTGCGGGCAGCGGTCGACCGCTGAGCCGCGCCTGGAAGGCCGGAAGCTGCGGTGGGCGCACGAAGGCGATCAGGCCAAGGCTTTCGAGCTCGGGGTAGCGCTTCAGCATCCGCGCCCAGTGCGCCCAGCGCGCGAATTCGGCGGGCGTGGCGTCGGGCTTGCCGGCGCTGTAGGTGGCGCCGCCGACGGTGAGGTCTTCGTCGTGCTGGATCCCGGCGGTGGCACCGGCTGCCACGGCGGAGGCGTTCCGAGCGATCGTCGCGCGGCTGTTCTTGGCGTCCGTGTGGGCAACGGAGGTGGCCCCGAGCACCGAGACCACGATTCCGACGACGAACACCACCAGCCCCGCCAGCACCCACGAGGCCCGCCGTCCGATCGGCGCCCGCGAGGAGCCCGCGCCCGCGGCACCCCCCACGGCGACCTCTCCGCGGCCGTCCTTGGGATCACGTGCGGCGTCCCCGCCGTCCTCCTCGGCGCCCTTCACTGCCGGCGCCTCCGCATTCGCGGGTGCAGGGTTCTGCTCGGGATGTTCGCGATCGTTCTCAGGCATCGTCAGCTCTCGTGCTCCCGGCCTGCACACGGCGGTCTTCCCGCCCTGATCGATCGTCCGCGTCCCTCGCTGTGCCAAACGGGCGCGCATATGGACGGATCACCGACGACATGTCGCCCAGATCGGCCTCCGCCGCCCGCGCCTGAACAAGCGACCGTCAGCTTGCAGGCCGTCCTGCCGCCTTGCCGCGACGCGCCTCGCGCGCGTGCGTGTGGGCCCGCAGGACGGCGGGGAGGGGGCGGAGGACTCCGAAAGCGTCCCCCGCGCGCGTGTACGTACGCCCGCGCGGGGAGCGCCGCGGGGGACGTCCGGCCGCGCGGGGAGCGCCGCGGGGGACGTACGCCCGCGCGGGGAGCGCCGCGGGGGACGTCCGGCCCGTTCGGTGGTCATTTCGCTGGTGGGGCCCTTGCAGCCCTCATGAGGCGAGAGGGGAGGGCCGAAACCCCAGCCATCGGACCCGACTCCCAGCGGTCCATCGAACTCGGAGGACCCAGATGCGCCGATCGCCGAGCAGCACCCTGACCGAGATGGGACTCCCCGCCATCGCAGCCATCGGCGCGAGGCGCGGTCTGCTCGCAGGCGCCCTCGCGCTGGGTCTCGGAGCGAGCGCCTGTGGAGGCTCCGGGAGCACGAGCACGACCACGAAAACCGTTGCGGCCGCGCCCCCGGCGATCACCAAGACCGCCTTCATCACGGACGCGAACGCGATCTGCGCGAAGGCCGACCCGCTCCTGAGCGAAGCGACGGCGAAGCTCGCCGAGCTCCACTCCACCGGGGAGCTCGCGGCGATCGTGAGGGGCACCTACGTACCGGCGATCCAGTCTCAGATCCGCCAGATCACAGCCCTTGGCGCCCCCGCGGGCGATCAGGCCGCGATAGCGAAAATGCTGGCGATGGTGGAGGCCGACCTCGCCAACCTTCAGGCGCACCCGTCGCTCGTCGTCGGCGACCCCTTCGCCGACTTCGCCCGCGTTGCTCACCCCTTCGGCCTGACCTCCTGCGCTCCGCTCAGCTGAGCTGACCCGTCGCTGGCCTCCCGTCGGCGACGGGGGGCAGCGGGGGGCTTCGCCGTGAGGCGATAGCGGCGTGTCCGGGGGGAGCGTTCGAGGAGGCCAACCTCGATCAGGGTCTGGGCGTAGCGATGGGCGGTGCTCGGGCTCATCTGGAGCTCCTCCGCCAGCTCGACGATGCCCCGATCCCGCCCGCTGGAGGCGACCGTCGCGAGGAGGGCGAGCCCGCGGAGGAGCGACCGCGACAGGCGCCCGTCCTCGCCCGTCGTGCTCGCCGGGCGGACGAGCCCGGTGAGCATCACCGCCATCGAGGGAGATGCGGCGGACGTGGCCGCCCTCATCACCTCGCGTACCTGGGCGGGGGAGAGGGTGAGGGAGATTGCGGCCTCGTCCCCGCGCATCCGCCGATCCTCGCAGATGCAGACGACCGTCTGCAGCCCTTGTCTCCCATTCGCCGCGGGGCGGCAGCCCCGCCGAGCCGCTCCGATGCCGGCCTGGCGGTCCGGTCCCGGGAAGACTGGTTGTACGTGCAATGATGGCGGGGAGTGGGACGAATCAGCGTTACGCACTTCACCGACCCGGGCTGCCCCTTCGCCTACTCCGCCGCCCCGTCGCTGGCGATCCTCCGCTGGCGCTACGGCGAGCAGCTCGAGTGGCGACTCGTCACGATCGGCCTCACCGAGGGCCCGAAACGCTACGAAGACAACGGCTACACGACCACGCGGATGGTTCTCGGAAACCTCCGCTTCCGCCGCTACGGCATGCCCTTCCTGTCCGCTCCCCCGCGAGCGCATCGCCGCGACCGTCGCGGGCCTGCCGCGCGATCGTCGCCACGCGCCTGCTCTTCCCCGGGCGCGAGGACAGGTCCTTCGGGCGCTCCAGTTCGGCTGGTTCACGACCACGCTCGTGCTCGACCGGGACGAGGACATCGCCGCCGCACTGGAGCGGGTCTCCGGGCTCGACGTCGCCAGCGTCGTGGGTGCGATCGACGACCGCGGGGACGCTCGCGGCCTACGAGGAGGACCGCCAGCTCACGCGCGACGGCCGCGGGCTCCGCGACCGACTTCCAGGGCAAGGCGCGCCAGACGGACGGCCCGATTCGCTACTCGGCGCCCTCGCTGATCTTCCGCGACGAGCAGGGGCGGCGGCTCGAGGCCGGGGGCTTCCAGCCGCTGGAGGCATACGACGTGCTGATCGCCAACCTCGACTCGACGCTCGAGCGCCGCGGACCCGCCGACGACCCCCGCGAGGCGCTCGACGCCTTCCCCGCCGGCCTCGTCACGGCGGAGGTCGCGGCGATCATGGCCCACAACAACGTCCCCGCCGATCGGCCGCCGCCGAGCGGGCGCTGGTCGAGCTGGCGGGCTACGGTGGCGGCGCGACGGACGGCCGTCGGAGACGACGCCCTCTGGCGAGCTCGCCTGACCGGTCCCGTAGCCTGCAGGGCTCGATGGGCATCACCGTACCCTCCCCGACGGGAAGCCTCTCGAGCTGCCCGACGGCGCCAGCGGTGCCGACGCCGCGGCGGCGATCGGCCCGGGCCTGGCGCGGGCTGCGCTCGCCCTCGAGGTCGGCCATCCGGAGGCGGGCGAGCGGCGCAGGTGCGCGACCTCGCCCGCCCGCTGCCCGACGGCGCCCACGTGGCGATCGTCACCGAGCGCATCGGCGAGCAGGCACTCGCCCTGATCCGCCACGACGCGGCCCATGTGCTGGCGAGTCCGTCCTGGAGCTCTACCAGGGAGTGAAGATCTCGATCGGGCCGGCGATCGAGAACGGCTTCTACTACGACTTCGAGTTCCCCGCCGGGGTCCTCCCTCTCGGAGCAGGACTTCCCGGCGATCGAAGCGCGCATGCGCGACCACGTGAAGGCGGGCGAGGCCTTCGAGCGCGCCGATCTGCCCGTGGCGAGGCCCGCGAGCGGTTCCCCGCCGAAGGCCAGGACTACAAGGTGGAGCTGATCGACGATCTCGTCGCGGCGGCCTCGGATCCAACGGAGCGACCCGCTGGAGACCGTCTCGCTCTACACCAACGGCCCCTTCACCGACCTCTGCCGCGGTCCCCACGCGCCCGAGCACCGCCACCGTCGGCGCCTTCAAGCTGCAGTCCGTCGCCGGCGCCTACTGGCGGGGGGACTCCGCGCGGACGATGCTCACCCGGATCTACGGGACGGCCTTCTTCAGCAAGAACGAGCTCGCCGAGTACCTCGAGCGCCTCGAGCAGGCCCGCGCGCGCGACCATCGCAAGCTGGGGCGGGAGCTCGGCCTCTTCATGTTCTCCGAGCTCTCGCCCGGGAGCCCCTTCTGGAAGCCCGCGGGGATGACGATCTGGAACGCCCTCACCGACCTCTGGCGCAGCGAGAACCTCGCGCGCGGTTACCGCGAGGTCAAAACCCCGATCCTCTACGACGTCGAGCTGTTGAAGCAGTCCGGCCACTGGGACAAGTACCAGGACCACATGTACTTCACCGAGGTCGAGGCCCGCCCGATGGGGCTGAAGCCGATGAACTGCCCGGCCCACATCCAGATCTACAAGGACGCGCGCCGCTCCTATCGCGATCTGCCAATCCGCTACTCGGAGGCCGGGCCTCGTCCACCGCCACGAGCCCTCCGGGGTCCTGCACGGGCTGCTGCGCGTGCGCCACATCACCCAGGACGACGCCCATATCTTCTGCACCGACGAGCAGCTCCAGGAGGAGGTCGTGCGCTGCCTGCGCTTCGGCTTCCACCTCTACGACCTGTTCGGCTTCGAGCCGCGTCTGGAGCTCTCCACGCGTCCCGAGAAGCGCATCGGGAGCGACGAGATGTGGGACCGGGCCGAGGCGGCGCTCGCGGGCGCGCTCGCGGAGGAGGGCCTCGACTACGAGCTGAACCCGGGCGACGGCGCCTTCTACGGCCCCAAGATCGATCTCCACATGACCGACTCGATCGGGCGCTCGTGGCAGCTCGGGACCGTCCAGCTCGACTACTCGATGCCCGAGCGCTTCGAGCTGAGCTACGCGGGCGCGGACAACGCCGAGCACCGTCCCGTGATGATCCACCGCGCGCTGCTCGGCTCATTCGAGCGGTTCATCGGCATCCTGCATCGAGCATTACGGCGGCGAGTTCCCGCTGTGGCTCACGCCGGTCCAGGCGATCGTGCTCCCCGTCTGCGACCGCTTCAACGACTACGGCGAGAGCGTCCGCGAGCGGCTGGCGATGCGGGCCTCCGCGTCGAGCTCGATGGGCGGAGCGAGTCGGTGGGGCGCAAGATCCGCGACGCCGAGCTGCGGAAGATCCACTACATGCTCGTCGTCGGCGAGCGGGAGGCCGGCGAGGCGTCCGTGTCCGTTCGCTCTCGCGCCGGGGGGGAGCACGCGCGCGAGACCGAGAGCGTCGAGCTGGAGAAGTTCGTCGAGCGGCTCCGGGGGGAGCTATACTCGACCCGCATTGCAGCCCGGGAAATCCTCAGAGCGCCCCGCCTAGCACCGCTTGACGCACGGCGCCCAAAGCTAGTGCCGGTACCCAGCAGGTTCGACCGGCGCCCGCCCGAGCGGGACACCACCAGGATCAACGAGCGCATTCGCGTTCCCGAGGTCCGGCTGATCGATGACGAGGGCAAGCAGGTCGGCGTGCTCAAGACCGCCGATGCGCTCCAGCTTCGCCCAGGAGCGCGAACTCGACCTCGTCGAGGTCGCCCCCGAGGCGCGACCCCCCGTCTGCCGGGTGCTCGACTACTCCAAGTACAAGTACGAGCAGGCACAGAAGCTCAAGCAGGCGCGCAAGCACCAGCAGCAGATCACCGTCCGTGAGATCAAGTTCCGCCCGAAGATCGCCGAGCACGACTACGACACCAAGAAGCACCACGTGGAGCGCTTCCTGCTCCACAAGGACAAGGTGAAGGTGACGATCATGTTCCGCGGCCGCGAGGTCACCCATCCCGAGCGGGGGACCGCGATCCTCGACCGGCTCGCCGAGGAGCTCGCCGAGCTGGGCGTGGTGGAGCAGCGGCCGATGCAGGAAGGGCGGAACATGACGATGATGCTCGGCCCCTCCAAGGCCGTCCTCGCGGGGCGGATCGGCGCCGACGGCGTCGCCTGGAGGGCGCCTCCGATGGCATCCCCGCGGGCGAGGCGCCCACGGGCGAGACGGGGGAGACCCCCGCGATCAGCTCCGCTGGGCCGCCCCTGGACGGCGTCGGCGAGACCCCTTCGGTGGAGCCCGGCGAGGGCGGCGACGGACCCGCGATCGCACCGTCCCCGGAGGCGATCGCAGACGCGCAGGCGTCGGAGGCCGGGACCGCCGGCACGCGCCGTGCCATAATCAACGGCCATATGCCGAAGATGAAGACCCATTCCGGCGCGAAGAAGCGCTTCAAGGTGACTGGCGGCGGGAAGGTGCGGGCGCGGCATGCGTTCACGAGCCACATGCTCGAGAACAAGTCCCCGAAACGGAAGCGCTCGCTCAGGCAGCCGAAGATCAGCCGACCACGACGTCCCGCGGATCAAGCGGATGTTGGGGGTGGGAAATGACGCGCGTCAAGCGGAGCCGTCAACGCGCGGAAGAAGCGCCGGGCGACGCTCGCGCTGACGAAGGGCTTCCGGGGGAGGCGCACTGCAACTACCGCGGGCCAAGGAGGCGCTGATGAAGGCGGACGCCTACGCCTATCGCGACCGGCGGAACCGCAAGCGGGACTTTCGCAGGCTGTGGATCACCCGCATCAACGCCGCCGCGCGGATCAACGGGATGAGCTACTCGCAGTTCATGCACGGCCTCAGCGTCGCCGGCGTGGAGGTCGACAGGAAGATCCTCGCCGACATCGCCGTCCGCGACGCCGAGACCTTTCGACGTTTCGTCGACGTCGCCCGCGAGGCGTCGGCCACCTACATCGCTCGCCGGCGGTCTCGGCAGACCGACATCGACAGCCTCCCGGGCGTCGCTCCTGAAAGGGACGGCGCCCTTTTTGTTTCTCCAACCACCCCCAACGAGACACGAAAGCGCAGATCGGAAACCAAGATGAGCCGGATCGCATCCACGCAGAACCCCCGTCTGAAGGCCCTCCGTCGCCTCGCCGGCAAGCGCGAGCGGGCGCGGAGGGGGCTGTTCGTCGCCGAGGGCGAGGACCTCATCGGCGCGGCCCAGCTCGCCGGGCGGAGGGCGCTGGAGGGCTATCGCCTGGAGGGGAGCGCCCTCGGCGGGAGCGCCTTCCAGGACGTCGGCGCCGAGGCCCTCGCAAGCGTGTCCACGCTCGGGTCCGGCACGCGCGTGCTCGCCGTCTACGAGCAGCACTGGGAGAAGCCCGTCGGCCCGCTCTGCGTCTACCTCCACGGCGTCGCCGATCCGGGGAACGTGGGCACGGTGGTGCGCAGCGCGCACGCCTTCGGCGCCTCCTGCGTGGCGCTCGGGCCGGGCTGCGCGGACCCCCACTCGCCGAAGGCGGTGCGGGCGAGCATGGGGGCGATCTTCGCGATCGGGCTCGCGCGGGTCGATTCGCCGGGCGAGCTCCCCGGTGAGCGGATCGCGCTCGTGGCCTCCGCCCCCGAGCCCCTCGAGCAGGCCGCATCGGGAGGGGCGCGGCCGATCACCCTCCTCGTCGGCGCCGAGCGCGAGGGCCTCCCCGACGAGGTCCTCCAGGCGTGCGAGCGGGTGCCCGGATCCACGATCGCATCGGAGTCGCTGAACGCCGCGATGGCGGCGACGATGGCTCTCTACGAGATGACCCGCCGACCATCTAGGGTCCCGCCGGCATGATCGAACGGATCGAGGAGCTCCGCGGCGAGGCGTCGGCGGCGATCGCGGCGGCGGGCTCGAGCGATGAGCTCGAAGAGCTCCGCGTGCGCTACCTCGGGCGGCGGGCCGAGCTGCCCCAGATGCTCCGCGGCGTCGCCGCCCTCGAGCCCGCTCAGCGGGGGGAGGTCGGCGGCGCCGCCAACCGTGCCCGCCAGGCTCTCGAGGCCCAGATCGGCGAACGCGCCGCCGCACTCGCCGCCGGGGAGCTCGAGGAGCAGCTCGAGAGCGACACCCTCGACATCACCCTTCCCGGGGCCCCGCCCGAGCCGATCGGACGGCTGCACCTGCTCACGAGCACGAGGCGAGAGCTCGAGGACATCTTCCTCGGGCTCGGCTTCACCGTGATGGAAGGCCCGGAGGTGGAGACCGTCCACTACAACTTCGACGCCCTCAACCACGCCCCCACACACCCCGCGCGGGCTCGAACGGACACGTTCTACGTCTCCGAGGACCTCGTCCTGCGCACCCACACCTCGCCGATGCAGGTGAGGGCGATGGAGGCACACCCTCCGCCCCTCTACGTGGTCATCCCGGGGCGCGTCTACCGGCTCGACAGCGACGCCACCCACACACCCCAGTTCCACCAGATCGAGGGCCTCGCCGTCGATGAGGACATCACCCTCGCGGACCTCAAGGGCACCCTCCTGTCGTTCGCCCGCGCCGTCTTCGGCGAGCACCGCGACGTGCGCCTCCGGCCCCATTTCTTCCCCTTCACCGAGCCGAGCGTCGAGGTGGACGTGTCCTGCTTCCACTGCTCCGGCGAGGGCTTCCTCCGCGATGGCTCCCGCTGCCCGCTCTGCAAGGGGGAGGGCTGGCTCGAGGTGCTCGGCGCCGGCGAGGTGGACCCGAACGTGTTCGCCCACGTGCCCACCACGAGCGCGAACGCCCCCGGCTACGACCCCGAGAAGGTCCAGGGCTTCGCCTGGGGGCTCGGCGTGGAGCGCATCGCGATGCTCAAGCACGGCGTCCCCGATCTGCGGATGTACTTCGAGAACGACCTCCGCCTGCTGGAGCAGTTCTGATGCGCGTTCCCCTGCCCTGGCTCCGCGAATACTGCGACCCGCACCTCGGCGTGGACGCGATCGAGGAGCGGCTCACGATGACGGGGACGAAGGTCGAGGCCGTCCACCACCTCGGGGTGGCCTCCGCCGAGGGCTTCCTCGTCGGGCGCGTGCTCTCGGCCGAGCAGCACCCGAACGCCGACCGGCTCAAGGTCTGCGAGGTGGATGTCGGCGGCGGCGGCGAGCCGGCGAGGATCGTCTGCGGGGCGCCCAACGTCGCCGCCGGGCAGACCGTCGCCGTGGCGAGGCCCGGAGCCGTGATGCCGGGCGGGCGGCGGCTCGGCGAGGCGAAGCTCCGCGGGGTGCTCTCGGAAGGGATGATCCTCAGCGCGAGCGAGCTCGAGCTCGCCGACGAGGCCGACGGGATCCTCGTGCTCGACGACCTCGCCCTCGACGCGGAGCTCGCCCCGGGGACGCCGCTCGCCGACGTCCTCCCGATCGCCACGGACGTGCTCGAGCTCGAGATCACCCCCAACCGACCCGACTGCCTCGGCGTGTACGGCGTCGCGCGGGAGCTCCACGCGGCCACGACCGCCCCGCTCGCGGCGCCGCCCTGGGCGCTGGACCCGGGCTCCGCCGGCGCGCTCGCCGGAGCGGCGGTGCGGGTCGAGTGCCCCGACCTCTGCCCCCGCTTCACCGCGAGGGTCTTCGAGGAGGTCACCATCGGCCCCTCGCCCCTGTGGCTCGCCGCAAGGCTCCACGCGGCCGGCCAGCGGCCGATCAACAACGTCGTCGACATCACCAACTACGTGATGCTCCTCACCGGCCAGCCCCTCCACGCCTTCGACCTCGACCGCATCGCCGGCGCCACCCTCACCGTCCGTCGCGCCGGCCCCGGGGAGCAGGTGGAGACGCTCGACGGGCAGACCCGCACGCTCGATCAGGAGATGGTCCTGATCGAGGACGCCGAGGGCCCCACGTCGATCGCCGGGGTGATGGGTGGGGCGCGCTCGGAGGTGGAGCCCTCGACGCGGAGGGTGCTGATGGAGGTGGCGAGCTGGAGCGGCCCGAACATCCACCGCACCTCCTGGGCCCTCGGCCTGCGGAGCGAGGCATCCGGGCGCTTCGAGAAGGGGCTCCAGCCCGAGCAGACCCTTTACGCGCAGGCCGTCGCGAGCCGGCTGATGGTCGAGCTCTGCTCCGCGGAGATGCTTCCCGGGACGATCGATGTCGGCGAGCCGCCCGCCGCGCTCCCCCGCATCCGCCTGCGCCAGCAGCGCGTCCGCTCGATCCTCGGCGTCGAGGTGGGCCGCGAGCGGCAGGCGGAGATCCTCGCGGCGCTCGACTTCACCACCAGCCCTGCGGAGGACGGCCTCGACGTCGAGGTCCCGGCCCTCCGCCGCGAGGATGTCACCCGCGAGATCGACCTGATCGAGGAGGTGGCCCGGATCGACGGCCTCGAACGCCTCCCCGCGACCCTCCCCGCCCGCCGCGGCGCCGCCGGGCGGCTCACCCACGGCCAGCGCGTTCGCCGCTGGGCCGAGGACGCCCTCGCCGGGCGGGGCCTCCACGAGGTGGTCGGCTGGAGCTTCGCCGAGCCCGCCCTCCTGGACCGTCTCCGGCTGCCGGCCGATCACCCGATGAGGAACGTCGTCGCGCTCGAGAACCCCCTCTCCGATGGCCAGTCCATCATGCGCCCCACACTGCTCGGCTCGCTGCTGGCCATCGCCCGCCACAACGTCGCCCGCAACGGCCCGGAGGTGGCGATCTTCGAGTCGGGGACCGTCTACCGCGAGACGGCCCCCGCGGGCGCGCCCGCGCGCCCGCGGGGTCTGCTTCCCGATGAGCATCACGCCCTCGGCGTGCTCCTCTCCGGCCGCCTCGAGCCCCGCTCCTGGCGCGGCGGTGACGTCGAGGCGGACTTCTTCTCGGCGAAGGCCCTCCTCGAAGGGCTGCTCGAGCGCTTCCACGTCGACTGGTCCGTCGAGCCCCGCAGCTGGCCCTTCCTCCACCCGGGCCGCACCGCCGCCGTCCTCGCCCGCGTCGCCGGCGAGGAGCTCACGCTCGGCTTTCTCGGCGAGGTCCACCCGCTCGTCGCCGGCGAGTGGGACCTGGCGCGGAGCGCGACCTTCGCCATCGACCTCGGGCTGCTCGCACGCGCCGCGCCCGAGCAGCTCACCTTCAGCGCCTTCGGCCAGTTCCCACCGCTGCGCCAGGATCTCGCCGTGACGCTGCCCGAGGACATCCCCGCGGCGGCGCTCCTCGCGCGGGTCCGCGCGGCGGGCGGGGGCGAGCTCGAGCGGGCGGATGTGTTCGACGTGTACTCCGGCGAGCAGGTGGGCTCGGGGCGGCGCTCGCTCGGCCTCGCCCTCACCTTCCGCTCGCTGGAGGGGACGCTCACCGACGAGGACATCGCCCCCGTCCGCGAGTCCGTCGTCGCCGCCGTCGCCGAGCTCGGAGGTGAGCTCCGCGGTGGCTGACCCGCACACCCAGCCACACGATGCGAACGGCCCGAAGGTGGTCGTCGCCGGCGCCACCGGCTTCGCGGGAGCGCTCGCCGCCCAGCTCCTCTGGAGGCACCCCCGCTTCGAGCTCCTCGCCGTGACGGGCCGCTCGGAGGTCGGTCGCACGCTCGCCGAGCTCTATCCCCGCTATCGCGTCCCCCTGCCCATCCGCGAGCTCGACCTCGACGAGCTCCCCGAGCACGACGCCGCCGTCGTCGCCTACCCGCACGCCGCCGCCGCCCCCACCGTCGCCGCGTTCCGCGAGCGAGGCGTCCGCATCGTCGATCTGAGCGCGGACTTCCGCCTGCGCTCGCGCGAGACATACGAGCGCTGGTACGGGGAGCACCCCCGCCCGGAGCTGCTCCAGGAGGCCGTCTACGGGCTCAGCGAGCTCCATCGCGAGCAGATCGCCGGGGCCGACATCGTGGCCAACCCCGGCTGCTATCCCACCGCCTCGCTGCTCGCCCTCGCCCCCCTGGCCCGCGCCGGGCTGATCGCCGACGTCGTGATCGACGCCAAGCAAGGCATCAGCGGTGCGGGGCGCGCCTTCGACGAGACCACCCATCTGTCGATGGCGGGGGAGAACATCGTCCCCTACAAGGTGGCCGAACACCGCCACACGCCGGAGATCGAGGAGCAGCTCGACGAGCTCATGCCCACCCATCCGGCCCTCCCCGTCCAGTTCCAGGCGAGCCTCGTCCCGCTCGACCAGGGGGAGATGGCCAGCTGCTACGTCACCACCACCCGGAGCGTCCCCGCCGGGGAGCTCGCCGAGCTGTACGCGGGCGCATACGCCGATGAGCCCTTCGTCGAGGTCGTGGAGGCTCCTCCGGGAGTGCGGGAGGTGCGCGAGACGAACTTCTGCCGCCTGTTCGCCGCCAGCGACGCCCACACCGGCAAGGTGCTCGTCTTCTCCGCGATCGACAACCTCTGGAAGGGAACCTCCTCGCAGGCCGTCCAGAACCTCAACCTGATGTTCGCCCTCCCGGAGGGGGAGGGCCTGGAATGAGCGCCTCCGCCTTCTTCCGCTCTCGCTGGGTGAGCAGGCCCGAGCACGTCAGCGAGCTACCCACCGGGGCCGGCCTGCCCGGGGGTTCCGCGCGGCCGGGGTGGCGGCGGGAATCAAGGCGAGTGGCAGGCCGGACGTCGGGCTGCTGGTCTGCGACGGGGAGAGCCCGACGAGCGCGGCCCGCTTCACCGACTCCGGCGCCGCGGCGGCGCCAGTGCTGCTGAGCCGCGAGCGCTGTCGCCTCGACGGGCTCCGCGTCGTGCTCGTCAACTCCGGCTGCGCCAACGCGGCCACCGGCCGCCGCGGCCTCGAAGACGCCGCCAAGACCCAGGGAGCGGCGGCTCAGGCAACGGGGGTGCTCCCCGAGGAGGTCGCCCTCGCCTCGACCGGCGGGATCAGCCAATACCTCCCCGTGGAGAACGTCCTCAAGGGCATCCTCCAGGCCCAGCGCGAGCTAGCCGACGACGGCGACGCGGCGCTCCAGGGGGCGATCGAGACGACGGACAGGTTCGAGAAGCGGGCCAGCCTCGAGGTCGAGCTCCCCACCGGGAGCGTCCGCCTCAGCGCTCAATGCAAGGGCGCGGGGATGATCTCCCCGAGGTTCGCCACGATGCTCTGCTTCGTCGAGACCGACGCGGCCCTCTCCGCGGCCACCGCCGACCTGCTCCTCGGCGTATGCGTCAAGCGCTCCTTCGACCGCTGCACCGTCGACGGCCAGCTCTCCACGAACGACACGGCCCTGCTCCTCTGCTCGGGAGCCAGCGGCGTGGAGGTCCCGCCCGAGGGTGAGGCGGAGCTCCGCTTCGGTGAGGCCCTCGACGCGCTTCTCCGCCAGCTCGCGATCCTGATGGTCGCCGACGGCGAGGGCGCCGGCCGACTCGCCCGCGTGGTCGTCAGCGGTGGGCACGGGGAGAACGTCGAGACCGCCGCCCGCGCGGTCGCCAACTCCCCGCTCGTGAAGGCCGCACTGCACGGGGGGGACCCGAACTGGGGGCGCATCGTTCAGGCCGTCGGCGGCGCGCTCCCCGGCACCGCACCACTGCCCATGGGCGTTTCTATCGAGGGCATCCGCGTCTGCGTCGAGGGAGCCGCCCTCCCGTATGACGAGCAGGCCCTCGCCCGCGCCGTCCAGGGCCCCGAGGTCGAGTACGAGGTCACCCTGCCCGGCGAGGGAGCCGAGACCGAGGTGTTCTTCTCCGACCTCTCCCGCGAGTACGTCTCCGTCAACGCGGACTACACGACATGACCCCGCACGCGCCTGTGGCTGCCGGACGAGGCGTTCTTGCTCGCCGGAGGGACGCTCATGCGTGACGTCGGCACGCTGCTCGAGGCGCTCCCCTACATCAGGCAGTTCCACGGGAAGACTGTGGTGATCAAGTACGGAGGGGCGGCGATGGAGGACCCCTCCCTGAGGGAGGAGTTCGCGCGGGACGTCGTGCTGTTGAAGTACGTCGGGCTGAACCCGATCGTCGTGCATGGGGGCGGGCCCGAGATCACCGCCTACATGGAGCGGCTCGGGCTCCCCGTGTCGTTCGTCGGCGGGCTGCGGGTGTCCGACGAGGACACGGTCGAGGTCGCCAAGATGGTGCTCGTCGGCAAGGTGAACAAGGAGATCGTCCTGCGGCTGAACCGCCACGGCCAGCCGGCCGTGGGCCTCTGCGGGGATGACGGGGCGCTGTTCCGCGTCACCCGCCGAAGCGCCCCCGGCGGCGAGGACATCGGCTTCGTCGGACGCATCGAGCGGGTCAACGCGGACGTGATCGAGCACGTCGCCAGCGACTACATCCCCGTGATCGCCTCCGTCGGGGCGGACCGGGACGGCAACTCCTACAACGTCAACGCCGACGAGGCCGCCGGCGCCGTCGCGTGCGCGCTCGGGGCCTACAAGGTGGTCTTCCTCACCGACGTCCCCGGCTGGCTCGCCGACCCGTCGGACCCCTCGACGCTGATGCGGCAGGCCGGGGCGGGCGAGGTCCGCGAGGCGCTCCCGGCGCTCGACGGGGGTATGCGCCCGAAGCTCGAGGCCTGCCTGGCGGCGATCGACAGCGGCGTCGGCGCCGCCCACATCCTCGACGGCCGCCTCGCCCATTCGCTGCTGCTGGAGCTGTTCACGGATGACGGCATCGGGACGAAGATCGAGGCCACCCCGTGAGCGTCGATCGGCGGGCGCGGCGGTGAGCCTCGCCGAGCTCCAGGAGCTCGAGCGCGCAAGCGTCATCGGCTCCTACGCGCGCATGCCCGTGGAGTTCGTCCGCGGCGAGGGGACGCGGCTGTGGGACGACGAGGGGAACGAGTACCTCGATTTCCTCTGCGGCATCTCCGTGACGAGCCTCGGGCACTGCCACCCGCGGGTGGTGGAGGCCGTGAGGGAGCAGGTGGGGCGGTTGATGCACACTGGCAACCTCTTCTACACCGAGCCCGCGATGAGGCTCGCCGAGCGGCTGAGCGAGTCGAGCCTGGGCGGGAAGGTCTTCTTCGGGAACTCCGGCGCGGAGGCCGTCGAGGCCGCGCTGAAGCTGGCGCGGAAGGCGAAGCCGGGGGGCGACGTGGTGGTTCTCCACGGGGCCTTCCACGGGCGCACCTACGGTGCGCTCTCGGCGACCCCGCAGGAGGCCAAGCAGGCGCCCTTCGCGCCGCTCGTCCCGGGCTTTCGCGCGGTGGCCGCCGACGCGGAGGCGCTCGCGGCGGCCGTCGACGGACAGACCGCGGCCGTCCTGCTCGAGCCGATCCAGGGGGAGACCGGCGTCCACGTCCTCCCCGACGAGCTCCTCGCCGCCGCGCGAGCCTCCTGCGACGAGCACGGCGCCGCGCTCATCTTCGACGAGATCCAGACGGGGATGGGGCGGACGGGGACCCTGTGGGCATACGAGCGCGCGGGCGTCCGCCCGGACGCGATCACCGTCGCGAAGGCCCTCGGCGGCGGGCTTCCGATCGGGGCGCTCGTCACCGGCGAGCGTCTCGCCGACGTGCTCGTCGCGGGCGACCATGGCTCGACGTTCGCCGGCGGGCCCGTCATCGCCTCGGCGGCGCTCGTCGCGCTGGAGCTCACCGACGACGCGGAGCTGCTCGCGCGCGTGCGCGGGCTCGGCGAGCTGCTCGCCGCCCGCCTCGCGGGGCTGCCGCACGTCAGCGCGGTGCGGGGGCGCGGGCTGATGCTCGCCTGCGACCTCGACGTGGACGCCCCCGGGGTGGTCCGGCAGGCGCTCCTGGCCGAGCGCCTCGTCCTCAACGCGACGGGTCCGGCGACCATCCGGCTGCTGCCGCCGCTGACGCTCTCCGAGGGCGAGCTCGAGGAGGGCGTCGCGCGGCTGGGCGCCGCCCTGGAGGGCTGAGCCGTGCGGCGGGCGCTGGGCGACGGGATCGAGCTCGACGACGACCCCGCGCGGATCGACCTGGATGCCGTCCACGCCTACATCAGCGGCGAGTCCTACTGGGGACGGGGGCGCGAGCGGGCGCTCGTGGGGCGATCCGTGGCGGGCTCGCGGCGCGTGCTCGGCCTCTACCACGGCGCCGACCAGGTGGGCTTCGCGCGGGCGATCTCCGATGGCGCGACGATCGGCTACATCGCCGACGTGTATGTCCTCTCCCCGTACCGCGGTCGCGGCCTCGGGCTCGCGATGGTGAGGGAGCTGGTGACGGGGGAGGGCGGGCCGGGGGTCCGCTGGATGCTCCACACCGCCGACGCCCAGGGCCTCTACGCGAAGGTGGGCTTCAGCGAGAGCGCCCCGCGATACGCCCTGATGGAACGAACCCGGCTCGGATAGCCTTCCCCGACCGTGAGCGAGCGCAGCCCGATCTCGACCGCCCGAACGGCCTCCTACGAGGCCGATCCCGAGGAGGTTCGGCGCGTGCTCCTGCTCTACTCCGGGGGCCTCGACACGAGCGTGATGCTGAAGTGGATCCAGGACGAGTACCACGCCGAGGTGGTCTGCCTGACGGTCAACCTCGGACAGCCGGGGGAGGACTACGAGGTGATCCGCGGGAAGGCCCTCCGCCTCGGCGCGCTCGACTGCCACGTCGTCGACGCGAGAGCCGAGTTCGCCGCCGAGTACATCGCCCCGGCGATCCGCGCGAACGCCCTCTACGGCGGCGGATATCCCCTCTTCACTGCGCTCGGACGGCCGCTCATCGCCAAGCTCGCCGTCGCCCAGGCCCGCGCCCAGGGCTGCGACACGATCGCCCACGGATGCACGGGCAAGGGCAACGACCAGGTCCGCATCGAGGGCACGATCGCCGCGCTCGCGCCGGAGCTGAAGGTGATCGCGCCCGTGCGCTCCTGGGCGATGGGCCGCGAGGAGGAGATCGCCTATGCGCGCGAGCACGGAATCCCCGTCAAGGGGGGAACCGAGGCGGCGCCCTACTCGATCGACGACAACCTCTGGGGGCGCTCCTCGGAGGGACGCTGGATCGAGGACCTCGGGCACGCGCCCGACGAAGACGTCTTCCAGCTCGTGACCCCGCCGGAGCGCGCGCCGGAGGAGTCGGTCGTCGTCGAGCTCGGATTCGAGCAGGGGCTTCCAGTCTCGCTCGACGGGGAGCGGATGGAGCTAGTCGAGCTGATCGAAGCCACCGCGGCGATCGCCGCCCGCCACGGGGTCGGGATCGTCGACCACATCGAGGATCGGATCGTGGGGCTGAAGGTGCGCGACATCTACGAGGTGCCGGCCGCCGCGGTCATCCTTCCCGCCCATCACGAGCTCGAGCGGCTCGTCTCGACGATCCACCAGAACGAGTTCAAGCCCGGTCTCGACCGCCAGTGGGCCTACCTCGTCTACGCGGGCCTGTGGTGGGAGCCGCTGCGGGGGGACCTCGACGCCTACATGGAGAAGGTCAACGAGCAGGTCACGGGGACGATCGGGGTCAAGCTCTACAAGGGCCACGCCCGCGTCGTCACGCGCGCCTCCTCCAACGCCGTCTACGACGCCTCGCTGGCCTCCTTCGCGCAGTCCGGAGGGCTGTTCTCGCAGACCGCCGCCCCCGGCTTCATCGAGCTGTGGACGCTGCAGTCGCGGATGGCCTGGCGTCTGCGTAACGAGCGCCCCCCCGGGTAGCATCGGAAGATGGGGTCCAAGCGCTATCGCCTGCTCGGCTTCGCCGTCTGGCGTGTGGCGATGTGGTACCTCCGCTACCGCTACCGCTCGCGCCTGAGGCTCATCCGCGCCGTCGGCGCCGTCGGCAGCGGCCTCGCGGCCGTCGCGACGCTTGTGTGGCGAGCGCGAGACTGAGGCGCCGGCTGTGGGCGCCGTCCGGCGCTGGCCCTACCGTGGAAGGACGGTGATGGCCGAAGAGCACCACACGCCCGGCGGCGAGCGGGGAGGGCACGAGGACGCTCCCGGCGGGCGCCGCGAGGACGACCGCTTCGCCGAACGTCGCCACCGGCGCGCGACGGAGAGCGGCGAGATCGCCCTCACACGACGGGCCGAGGCGGCGGAAGCGACGGTGCAGACGCTGGAAGTCCACGTCACGAGCCTTCAACAGCGCCTGCGCGAGGCCGAGGAGGAGCGGCGCCGGCTCGGCGACCTGATCGAGGCCGAGCGCACGGTGGCGCTCGAGCGCGAACACGATCTCCGGAGGGTCAAGCAGCGGGAGTACGCCGAGCAGCAGCTCCGCGTCGAGGCCGAGGAGCGCCTCGAGGGGCTGGACCGGGACAGCCGGGCCGAGCTGGAGGAGCTCACGCGGCGGCTGAGCGCCAACGAGCGCGAGACCAGCGAGCTGTCCGCGCGTCTGCGCGCACTCGAACGCCAGCTCGCCGGCGCCGAGCAGATCACGGCCGCCGAGCGCAGCTCGATCCGCCGTGCCGACGGCGAGCTGCAGACGCGGGTCACCCAGCTCGAGCTCCACGCGGACGACATGCGGCTGGGCCTGGAGGCCGAGAGGAGCGCGCGCGAGCGGGGCGAGCGGCTGCTCGAGAGCATCCGCGACGGCCACCGCTCGATCGAGGCGATCGTCGCCGAGCTGAAGGGGATCGTCTCGCAGCTCAGCGGGGACCTCGCCGCGCGGCTTGCGCCGCCGCCGCCTCCGGCCGTCCCGCCCGCCTGGGCTGCCCCGCCCGCCTGGACCGTCCCTCCCGCCGCGCCGCGCTTCGAGCCCGGCCCGGCCCCGCCTCCCGCCCCACCGCCCTCCGTCCCGGCGGCGGTCTCGGGGATGGTCGGGGGCGCCTTCCAGGGTGGGGCGAGCGCCGGCTCGGCCGCCCCCGGGGCGCTCGCGCCGCTGCACTGGCCTGCGCCGGCCCCGCGGGAGCTCTCGCCCACCGCCCAGATGAAGGGCGAGGAGATGGCGGAGGCGCTCGCGGCCGCCGTGGAGCGCCTGCGGGCGCGCGCGGAGGCCGCTCCGGTGGCGCCCGAGGAGGCGCCCGTCGCGCCCCTCCAGCGGCCCCCCCACAAGCACAGCATGTCGCTCGTGGGGCGCTGGCGAATGAGACGCAAACAGCGACGCTCGCGCTGAGCCCCGTCCGCCGCGACGCCTAGCATGGAGGGCCGGTGAGCATGTCCTGCTGCGCACATCTACACGTGCATTCCGAGTACTCGCTGCTCGACGGGGCCTGTCGCATCGAGGACCTCGCCGCCCGAGCCGCAGCCTTCGACCAGCCCGCCCTCGGGCTCACCGATCACGGCGTGATGAACGGCGCGGTCGAGCTCTACAACGCCTGCCGCAAGCACGATGTCAAGCCGATCATCGGCTGCGAGATCTACCTCGTCGAGGACCACACCGCGACGGGTCGCACCGAGCGCAACCACCTCACCCTGCTCGCCGCCGACGACGTCGGCTACCGCAACCTCGTGAAGCTCTCCTCGGCGGGTTTCCTGGAGGGTCTCCAGCGGGGCAAGCCCACCGTCGACCTCGACCAGGTCGCGGGCCACTCCGAGGGCGTGATCGCGCTCACCGGATGCCTGGCCTCGCGCTTCTGCCAGCGGCTGCTCGACGACCGCCCCGGGGATGCGCGCGCCCACGCGGAGGATTCTGCTGGGGATCTTCGGCGGTGAGAACGTCTACTTCGAGGTCCAGAAGAACGGGCTGGCGGCGCAGGAGAAGTGCAACGAGGGGATCGTGCGGATCGCTGGCGAGCTGGGGGGGCGGCTCGTCGGGACCGGCGATGTGCACTACCTGCGGAGGGAGGACTACGAACACCACACGGCGCTGCTCTGCGTGCAGACGAAGAGCACGATCGCCGCCCCCAAGCTGACGTTCGAAACGAATGAGTTCTATCTCCGCGACAGCCCCGAAATGGCCGACGCGTTCGCCGAGTGGCCGGAGGCGATCGCGAGCACGCTGGAGATCGCCGAGCGCTGCTCGGTGGAGCTCGAGCTCGGCAAGCAGCTCATCCCCAGCTATCCCACCCCCGACGGGAGCCCCGAGCGGGAGTACCTGCGCGCGCGCGTGCTCGAGGGGCGTGCGATGCGCTACGGCGAGCCGGCCTCCGCGGAGGCGGTCGAGCGGATGGAGATGGAGCTCGACGTGATCGATCGGATGGGCTTCAACGCCTATTTCCTGATCGTGTGGGACTTCGTCCGCTTCGCCAAGGAGAACGGCATCGCGGTCGGCCCCGGGCGCGGGTCGGCGGCCGGGTCGATCGTGTCCTACTGCCTGGCGATTACCGACGTTGATCCGCTCGCCTACGACCTCCTGTTCGAGCGCTTCCTGAACCCTGAGCGGGTGTCGATGCCGGACATCGACATCGACTTCTCGGTGCGGGGACGCGAGCGGGTGATGCGCTACGTGACCGAGAAGTACGGCCGCGAGTCGGTCGCCCAGATCGTCACCTTCGGGAAGATGTTCCCGCGCGCGGCCACGCGGGACGCGGCGCGGGTGCTCGGCTTCGACTACGGCAGCGGGGATCGCCTCGCGAAGCTGATCCCCGACCCGATCATGGGGCGGGCGCCCTCGTTCGAGGATTGCCTGAAGCCGGGCGAACCGCTGCGGAAGGCCTACGACGAGGAGCCCGATGCGCGGCGGATCGTCGACGTGGCGAAGGGCCTGGAGGGGATCGTGCGCAACTCCTCGATCCACGCCGCCGCGGTCGTGATCGCCGACCGGCCGCTGACGGACATCGTGCCGCTGCAGCTGGCGGACGCGGGCGCGGACGAGAACGGAGAGCGGGCCTTCCGCACCGTCACCCAGTTCTCGATGAAACCGATCGAGGAGATCGGCATCTTGAAGATGGACTTCCTCGGGCTGCGCAACCTCGACGTGATCGAGGACGCGCTCGACATCATCGAGCGCTCCAGCGGGGAGCGCCCCGACTGGGAGCGGGTGCCGCTGGATGACCCGGCGACCTACGAGATGCTCGCCCGGGGGGATTCCACGGGGGTGTTCCAGTTCGAGTCGGAGGGGATGAGGGAGGCGCTGAAGAAGGTCCGCCCCGACGAGTTCAACGACCTCGTCGCGCTGAATGCGCTCTATCGGCCCGGGGCGATGGATCAGATTCCCGTGTACGCGAAGGGGAAGCACCACCCCGAGGCGATCTCCTATGCGGACGCGCGCCTGAGGCCGATCCTCGAGAGCTCCAAGGGAGTGATCCTCTACCAGGAGCAGGCGATGCAGATCTCCAAGGAGCTGGCGGGGTTCTCCGGCGCGAAGGCGGACGACCTGAGGAAGGCGATCGGAAAGAAGAACCGAGCCGCGATGGCGGCGCTGAAGCCGGAGTTCGTCCAGGGCTGCCGCGCTTCGGGCACGAGCGCCGAGGTGATCGAGTTCCTGTGGCAGACGAACGAACGGTCGGCGGACTACTCGTTTAACAAGTCCCACGCCGCCTGCTACGGGCTGATCGCCTACCGGACGGCGTGGCTGAAGGCGAATCACCCCGCGGAGTACATGGCGGCGCTGATCTCCTCGGTGATGTCCACGAAGGACAAGGTGCCGTTCTTCGTCGCCCGCTGCGAGGAGATGGGAATCGAGATCCTGCCGCCGGACGTGAACCTCTCCGATCACGAGTTCACAGTCGTGGAGGGGAACATCCGCTTCGGGCTCGACGCCGTGAAGGGCGTCGGCCACCAGGCCGTCGAGGCGATCAAGCGAGCGCGGAGCGAGGGCGGGGAGTTCGCCTCGCTGTGGGACTTCTGCGAGCGGGTGGACAACCGCACGGTGAACAAGAAGGCGATCGAGGCGCTGATCAAGTGCGGGGCGCTCGGCTCGACGGGGGCGACCCGGAGGGGGATGCTGAGCGTGCTCGAGCAGGCGCAGGCGAAAGGACAGAAAGTCCAGCAGGACGCGCTCATCGGGCAGGGCTCGATCTTCGATCTCGCCGATGACCCCGCAGTGCCGGCCCCGGGGGGACCCGCGCAGGGCGGGCTACACGCGCCGGTTCATCTCCCGATCCCCGGCGAGGAGTTCGAGCAGGCCGAGCTGCTGGCGGCAGAGAAGGAAGCGATCGGGCTGTTCGTTTCCGCCCATCCGCTGAAGCCGATGCGGGAGGTGCTGCGCGCTCGGGTGGATTGCCCGCTGGCGGCGCTCGGCGACCGCCGCGACAAGGACCTCGTGACGGTCGGGGGGATCATCACCGAGACCAAGCGCATCCGCACGCGCAACGGGGACCACATGATGTTCGCCACGCTCGACGACCTTGCGGGGGCTGTCGAGCTGCTCGTGTTCGGCAAGGCGCTCGCCGAGCACGAGGGGGCGCTCGTCGCCGATGAGATCGTGCTCGTGAAGGGGCGGGTCGATCACAAGGAAGCGGGGAGCACGTGCGTGGTGGTGCAGTCCGTCGAGCGCTTCGCCCCCAGCGAGGAGGAGATCGAGCGCGCGCGCGCGAAGGCTCAGGCGGCGGAGGCCGCGGCGAGCGCGCAGGCGCGCCCGGTCCATCTGCGGGTCAGCGCCGGGGATCTCTCGGCCGGGGCGATCGAGGGGCTCAGGCACGCGATCGAGGACTTCCCCGGCCCGGCGGAGGTGGTGATCGACATCGACACCAGTGCGGGAGTCAAGCGGGTGCGGCTCGGAGAGGGCTATCGCGTCGCCCACACCCCGACGCTTCGCGCCGAGCTCGAGAACGCGCTCACGCCGCTCCGCTCCGCGGCGAGCGCCGCGACGGGCTGAGGCCGCCGAGGAGCGGCGGGCGGCGGTGGCGCCGCGCCTGCTCGCGCCGTGATGCTAGTCGCGGGCGGAGGGGGGCCGCCTGCGCGAGCGGGCGGCGAGGCCGCGCTCGCGGAGGGTCCCGGCGAAGGCAACTTCGGCGCGGGAGGGTCCTTCTCTGTTCTCTCCGGGGGTCTCGAGGATGCAGGGCAGCCGCTGGATGCCGGGCGCGGAGAGGAACGCCGCGCAGCCCTCCTCGCCGAGCTCCCCGCGGCCGATGTTCGCGTGGCGGTCGCGGTTGGAGGCGAGCGGGGTCTGGGAGTCGTTGAGGTGGAGCGAGCGAACGCGCCCGGCGCCGAGCTCGCGGCGCGCCTGGCGCAGGACGGAGTTCATCCCCCGGGGGGTGCGGATGTCATAGCCGGAGGCGAACAGGTGGCAGGAGTCCAGGCAGACGCCCAGCCGCCGCCCGCCACCGGCCGCGTCGATCAGGGCGGCGAGCTCGGCGAGGGAGCGCCCCAGCGTGCCGCCGGCGCCGGCCGTGTTCTCGAGGTGGAGCTCGCAGCCCTCGCTGTCGGAGAGGGCCTCCCCGATGGTCTTCCCCGCGCGGGCGATCGCCGGGGCCACATCGCCGCCCTTGGCCGAACCCGGGTGAAGGATCACGCCCGCGGCCCCGATCGCGCTCCCCGTGCGGAGCGAGTGGGTGAGCGAGGCGAGTGATTTCGCGCGGATGTCACGGTCCTCGCTGGCGCAGTTGAGGAGGTAGACGGCGTGGATGACGACCGCGTCGATCGGGCCGGCGGCGATCGCCTCGCGGAAGGCCGCCACGTCCTCATCGCGGTAGCTGCTCGCTTTCCACATCCGGGGGGACTGGTTGAAGATCTGGATCGAGCGGCAACCTCGCTCCACCCCCCTTGCGACGGCCTTCGGGAGCCCTCCCGCGGGAGAGACGTGCGCGCCGATGAGCATCGACGGGGATTATCGCGGCTGCGAGGTGGCAGGATGGGCCGGTGCTCGCCGGCGGTGACAACTCATGAGGGTGCGCTTCGCGCCCTCGCCGACGGGCGCGCTCCACATCGGGGGGGCCCGCACCGCGCTGTTCAACTGGCTGCTCGCGCGCCACTCCCGGGGGAGCCTCGTGCTCCGCATCGAGGACACCGATCGTGAGCGCTCGACCCCCGAGAACGTCGCCCAGATCCTCGACGCGCTGAGCTGGCTGGAGCTCGACTGGGACGAGGGGCCGATCCTCCAGAGCGAGCGCGCGGGCCGCCACGGGGAGGCGCTCGCGGCGTTGCTCGAGGGCGGCCATGCCTATCGCAGCAACGCGACCGCGGAGGACGTGAAGGCCTACAAGGAGGCCCACGGCCACGAGCAGGGCTTCCGGGGGGAGGACGAGGGGGAAGGCGCTGTGCGGCTCCGCGTACCCGCCGAGGGGGCCACGGTCGTCGACGACGTGATCCGCGGGCCGGTGACCTTCGAGCACGTCCACATGGACGATCCGGTGATCGCCCGGGCGGACGGCTCGGTGCTCTACAACTTCGCCGTCGCGATCGACGACCTCGACGCCGGGATCACCCACGTGGTGCGGGGGGAGGACCACGTCTCGAACACTCCCAAGCAGGTCCTCGTGCTGGAGGCCGCGCGCGCGGTCGGCCTGACGGATGCGCCGCTTCCCCGCTACGCCCACCTTCCCCTCCTCCACGGGCCGGACGGGAAGAAGCTCTCCAAGCGCCACGGGGCCGCCTCGGTGCAGGAGCTCCGCGACGCCGGCTACCTCCCGGAGGCCGTGCGGAACTACCTCGCACTGCTCGGATGGGGCGCCGGGGACGACGCGACGGTGCTCTCCACCGCCGAGCTGATCGAGCGCTTCACCCTCGACCGCGTGAGCCGCAATCCGGCTCGCTTCGACGAGGTCAAGCTGCAGTGGCTCAACGGCGTCTACATCCGGTCGCTGGCGCCCGAGGATCTGGCGGGGAGGCTGGAACGATTCACGGGCCGGAGCGGCCTCGGCGAGGCGGCGAGGATCAGTCAGGAGAAGATCCACACCCTGGCCGACTTCTGGCCCCTGGCGGGCGCCCTCATCGACGGACCAGTCGATGACGAGCAGGCACGCGAGCGGTGGCTCGGAGCAAGCGGGCTCGGTGTGCTCGCGCAGGCCCGCACGGCCCTCGCGGAGGCTCCCTCGTTCGCGGAGCGGGACCTCGAGAGCGCACTCAGCGGGCTCGTGGAACGTCTCGGGGTCAAGCCGCGGGAGGTCTACCAGCCGCTTCGCGTTGCCCTCACCGGGAGGACGATCTCGCCCGGGATATTCGAGAGCCTCGCGCTGCTCGGACGCGACGAGGCGCTTGCGCGGATCGACCGCGCGCTCGACGGGCCGCCCACCGGCGAGGGGTCAGCGCCGGCGGGCAATCCAGACTGAGGCTCAATTCTCCTCGGCGCGCTGCCGATATGACCTCGAAACCAGGAATCACCCGGCAACGATGTCGGCTAACCCAAGGAAGGGGCCAGTCAACCCAATGCCCGCAACCGCCGCGGCCAAAAAGCTGAAGGATCAGAGCAAGACGCGTCGCGCAACCGCCGCCGAGACCCGGCCGCGAGGCTCCTCCGCGGCCCCCTCCGCCGAGCGCCATCAGAACGAGGGACACGGGCGCCGCCTGACGATGGCCTTCGAGGCGCTCGAGGCCTTCCCCGCGCTCGCGGAGTCCCGCAACAGACTTCTCTCCGTGATCGCCAAGGATCACGTCGCCACAGCCGACGTCGTCGCCGCCGTCGAGTCCGACGTCGCGCTCATCATCGCCGTGCTCCGTCTCGCGAACACGAGCCAGGACGGCCGCGGGCGGATCGACACCGCGGTCTCAGCCGTCGAGTTCCTCCGCCCCCAGACCGTCCAGGCGCTCGCCAACCGCGTTCGCACGTTCGACTTCTTCGAGCGGGCCAGCGTGTGGGACTCGGCGCCCGAGCGCTTCCGCCTGCACGCTCTGGCGACCCAGCACGCGGCCGATCGGATCGCCGCCGAGGTCGGCTACGAGAACCGCGACCGTCTCACCGTGACGAGTCTCCTCCACGACGTGGGCAAGCTCGTCCTGATCCACGCCTACCCCGGCTACCCCGCCCAGGTGCACCGCCTCGCGCGCACCCCCGAGGAGCGCATCCACTCGGAGCGGCGCGAGCTGGGCGTGGACCACGCCCTCGTCGGCGGCGTGCTCATCCGCCGCTGGGGCCTCCCCGCGTCGCTCGCCGGTCCGATCGAGCATCACCACGACCCCGAGGGCGACGACGAGGCAGCCTTCATCCGCCTCGCGGACATGCTCGCCCACTACGTCCAGGGTGCGCGGGTCTCCCCGAGCGAGATGCTCCACAGCGCCCGCGCCGTGGGCCTCGGCCCCGAAGAGCTCCGCCGCGTGCTCTACGAACTGCCCGGCGCGGCCACCCAGCGCCAGCGCCACGTGGACCCCTGCCCGCTCTCCGGCCGCGAGCTCGGCGTGCTGCAGCGGCTGGCCGAAGGGAAGGTCTACAAGCAGATCGCCCACGAGCTCACACTCTCCACCAGCACCGTCCGCACCCACCTCCACAACATCTACGGCAAGCTCGGCGCCGTCGACCGCGCCCAGGCGGTTCTCATCGCCACCGAGCGCGGCTGGCTCTAGGCGCGGCTCGCGCGGCTGTCCGAGGGGGACGGGCGGGGCGGGCGAATTGGGCTCCGGCGGGACCCGGCCAATGGTGTATCCGACCGTGGTGGCGCGCGGCCACTACGATCGCCTCAGCCGACCAAACGCGATGCTCTCGATCACCACCAAGTCCCCCTACGCCGTCCTCGCCCTCGCGGAGCTCGGCCGGAGCTCCGGCGCGGAGCCCGTCCCGATCGGCGAGCTCGCCCGCCGCCGTGGGGTGCCCGTGCAGTTCCTCGAGCAGCTCTTCGCCGTGCTCCGACGTGCCGGCGTGGTCAGCTCCCAGCGCGGCGTGAAGGGCGGCTACCGCTTCGCCCGCCCGGCCAGCAGCGTCACCGTGCTGGAAGTCGTCGAGCTGCTGGACGGCCCGCTCGGCCGGGACTCTGAGGGGATCTTCGCTGAGGCCGCCGATGCCGCCCGCAAGGTCCTCTCGGAGACCACCATCGCCGACGTCATCGAGCGCGAGATGCGCGACGCCGGTGCGAGCATGTACCACATCTAATTTGCCGCCTGCGACTACTGGCCGTTTGGCTTGCTAGAGCCGTTTTCAACCGCTGACGGGGGGCTCAGAACCGCACCGCTGGGCATCCGACTGTGGCGCAACTGTGGCGCAGGCAAGCTCCCACGGCCCGATTAGAATGTGCGTATGGGCGTAGCCGAGAAGCCGGACGTGGAAGCGTTCCTCCGCACGTGCGGAGTCGATCGGCCCCGCCCGCGGGATGGTCTGCGAATGAAGGCCGACCAGGCGCTCGCCATGCACCCGAAGGCTCGCCGCGCCCGCGCGGCCGCACGGGCACCCCGGGATTTGACGTCCAGTTGGCCCTCGGCGCCGGCGGCAGCAACACCGCGCCGGCGCGGAACCGCCCGGATCTTCGATGCCTACGTCGAGAGGCTGACCGGCGAATACGGACCCCTCGATCTAGCGGTGCGGCTTGCCGGGCTCGAACGCGACCTGGGCGACCCGCTCAAGCCGGGCGAGCTGACGTGGGAATACGGCGAGACGTCCGGCGCGACGGTCCACGTCGACGTGGCGCAGGCCTGCAAAAGCAGGCACCCGGCGGCACAGATCGAACTGGCGGCGCAGCTAAGAGCACGCGGGCTGGCATTGCGCGAGATCCAGATGCAAACGGGCATCCCGCGCGAAACGGCCCGCCGACTTCTGCAGGCCTAAGAACAACACCCCGTCCACAACACCCCGTCCCACTTTGCTACTCTTCTCCTGTGGGCAGCGCATGCCCACAGCCAGGCGGCCAACCGGCCGCCGCGCGGGTGTTTGGCGCCGACTCTGGCGGTAGCACCCCCGAGCACCTAGGCAAGGACGAGCAGTCTGGTCCACAGCGCGCTCTGGCATTCCTCACAAGGTAGGGGGGGTATCTTCTAGCGGCGTACGCGATCACGTACACCCGTGTAACACCGCTTACGAAAACTGCCGATTTCCAGCGGTTTTTGCCCGAGATCGACGTCGCAAAGCCTAATTGGACCGGAGAGCAGACCATTTGACCTCGCGGGAGGGGTGCTTTCCGGGTGCGTTCCGCCGAACGGTTGCACGTTTGGGCGGTTTCTGACCCCCTACACGACCACTGAGAGGTGCCGTAGGTGCAAGTGCCCGACGAGTGCCGCGACCTCGCGGCCGCCGACTCCATCCTTGACTCCCTGGGGGCCCAGCTCGGCCAGGTGGGGCTCGTGGGCGCGGTTTGGCCCACGGCGAAGATCCTCTACCTGGCGGCGGTGTCGCGGCTGCTCGACAGACCCGTCTCCGTGGTCGTCAAGGCGCCTTCTGGCGCCGGCAAGTCCTGGGTGGTCAAACAGACACTCGCGTTCTTCCCGGCGTCGGCATACCACGCGCTCACCGCCATGAGCGAGCACGCGCTCGTGTACGACACGACCCCTCTAGTGCATCGCATGCTGCTCGTGTACGAGGCGGACGGGATCGCTGGGGAGTTGGCGTCGGCGCTTCTGCGCACACTGCTCAGCGAGGGCCGGATCCGCTACACGACGGTAGAGAAGACCAAGGACGGGATGCGTCCGAAGACGATCGACCGCCCAGGGCCGACAGGGCTGATAACGACCACCACGGCGCTGAAACTCCACCCGGAGAACGAGACGCGGCTGCTCTCGCTGACGGTCCCCGATACCCAGGAGCAGACACGCTCCGTCTTCGAGGCCTGGGGGTTTGCGGCGGCTGGGGGTGAGGTTGAGCCGGTCGACTTTGCGCCCTGGCACGTGCTGCAGGGCTGGCTGGAGGGCGGCCCGCGCAAGGTCGTGGTGCCCTACGGTCCGGCGCTCGCTTCGCTCGTCCCGCCGCGGGCGGTTCGGCTGCGCCGGGATTTCATCACGGTCCTTACGTTGGTCCAGGCGCACGCGCTGCTCCACCGGGCCAAGCGCGAGACGGACAGCCGCGGCAGGTTGCGCGCCACGCTGCAGGATTACGAGGCGGTACGTGAGATCGTGGGGCCCGTGGTGGCGGCGGGCGTCGCTACCAGCGTCAAGCCCGAGACGCGCGAGGCGGTCGAGGCGGTGGGGGCGCTTGGCGGGGATCGCTCCGAGGATCTGCTCGGCTCGCCGGCGACGGTCACAAACGATGAAGTAGCGCGTCGGCTTGAGCTGGACAAGTCAAGCTCCTCCCGCCGGGTGGCGGACGCGATCGAGCAGGGCTATCTAGTGAACCTTGAGACGCACCGCGGCCGCCCGCTGCGGCTAGTGCTGGGCGAGGTGCTACCGGATGACGCGCCGATCTTGCCGTCACTGGCGGATTCTCGCGAAGGCGGCTGAGGATGTCTCGATCGTCGTAGAACTTCGACGGCGATCCCCTGGTTGACACTCACATGATAACGAGTTCGCGGTTCTCCTCACGGTCGTGGTTCTTCTCGGCGGCGAGGATGGTGTGACGTTCGATCGCGATCACGAGCGTCGCGAGATGGCGGTAGCCGATGATGCGTCGGAATTGCTGCTCGGCGGCGAGCATCCCTGCGGCGGTCCAGTGCTTGCGCATGTCGCCGTCTCGCCAGCGCTTCACGTTGCGCTGGGTGTGGCGAACGATCTCGATCATCGACTCGCAGGGGTTGGTCGAGCACAGCGTCTTTGAGAGCTGCCCGGTAATCCCGAGCCCCTCCACATCGCCGATTGGACCTCAAGCCTGCGCGAGCACGTTCTCGCTACGAAGGCGGAAGGCGCGCGGATCGTGGGGCTTGTAGAGGAGCGGATCGGCAAGTAGGTCTTCTACTAGCTGCTCACCGGCCGACGCCATTAGGCCCACAAGCTCGTAGCACCTATCCCTGTCCGTTCCCCGGACCACCGCACCCAGCTCCCAGGACCTTGCGTTTCCTGCCGTCTGCTGCCACTCGCCGGCTTGCTTGGCCACGCGCTCGTGGTTTTCGTCGGCCACCGACTTCGGCAGGCGCTTCCTTGTACCGCCTACGGCAAGCCGCATCGGCACCATACTTCCAAGCGCCCCACCTGCATCGGACAAAGTCTCTTCCATCTCCCTCCCCGAGGACCTACATGCGCTCAATCATTTTCGACTTCGCGGCAGCAAACTCCTCATCGGTCAACACGCCGCACCCGTGCAGGTCCGCGAGCCGTTCGATCTCACCCGCAGTCGAGCCAACGGCCGCAGTCGTCGGAACCTGCGCCACGTTCGCGGCAAGCTCGCGCCTGCCGCTGACCGCGTTGGGCTTGTCCGGAGCGTCTTGCTTGACTGCCTCGCTCGGCGCCGGGACGCCTATCGTGCCCGTCACAGGAACCGGCTCCCCTTCCCGTCGGGAGCGCTGCCGGGGATGATGGCGATAGGCGCGCACCGCGAATACGAGGGCGCCGATGCCGAGCAGGCATCCTATGACCACCCCGGCGGTGTTGCCCTGCGCGACCAGCACGCCGAAGAGGGCGCAAAGGCAGGCATAGGCCGCGTCGTCCTTCCAAGTCTTCGGCTTCAACCCCTTCTTGACAGCCGATGAGGGCTGCGCAGAGGGCCTTGTGGCCCGCGTCGGCTGCTGACTCCCCCTCAGCAGTTGCACCTGCTTTTCGGCAGCTTTCGCGGTGCGCTCCTTCTTCGAGTTCGCCCGCACCCCCGCCGCACCGGACAGTCCCCCGGTTCCCAGGAACAGCGCCTTGCGCATGAACCCCATGCCTGAATCTTACGCTCGCAGGGCTGGGCGTGGGGCTCATGCCGCTGGTCCCCCCGGACGGTCGAGGCGAGGGAACTTGGCCCGAGTGACCTCGTAGAGCTTTTCGCCTTTGGTGGAGGCGTACCAGCGAACTTCGTACTCCCCCTCATCGGCGAATGGGCAGGGCGCGAGGACGCGATCACCGAATCGGTCAAGAGCGTCGCTGAGAACGCGCACGCTCTCTCCGTTGGAGCCTGTAATCAGAACGTCCATATATCCGAGCGTCGAAACCGGGTCAAAGGCCGCGCGAGGGGCCGTGCAGACCAGCCGGAACCACACCCCGGCATCGCTCACTCGCCCCGGAAGCGCCTTCCAATCCTTGTTCATGCCCCCTGATCGGGAGTAGCGCACAAGCTCCACGGCCGACGCGCTGCCCCGGACCAGCAGCAGGCCACCTGCGGCCCCCAGCGTAGCGGCCAGCGCCAGACTCCCGACGGACAGGGAGCCCAACAAGCCCTGCAAGACCGCAGTAACGAGCGCACACATCGCAGCTATCAAGACCTCGCCTCCCGTGCCGCCCAACGTGCGGCGGGACCGTAGGCCCGCGCCCCGCAGGAGCGGAAAGCGCCGATGGTGGCGCAACCCCGCCAATCCCATCCCCTCAGCCTACGTCCGGAGGGGCGCTCGGGGATGCCCCCGAGGGGCCAGCTACTTCCCATGAGCCCGTTTGGCCGGTTTACGTCTTCGCGGGAGTCGCGCTCATCGGCCTCTACGGGAGCCGCTGCGACGGCGGCTCGACGGGTTGCAGCGCGTAATCGACGCCATAGAGGATCAATGAGCGCCACCGGAGTAGCCTGACGCGCGATGAACGAGCCGCAGTTGAACGAGGATGGGACCAAGACGTGCCCTCAATGCGCGGAGCATGTCCAGGGCGCAGCGCTCGTCTGCCGCTTCTGCGGCTATCGCTTCGATGGGACGCCTGCGCCCGTCGCCCCCGGGGAAACGAGCACCAGCGGTGTCGCCGTTGCCGCGTTCCTCTGCTCGCTGCTTGACCTCTGGATCGCCGCAATCCCGTTGGGCATCCATGCCCGGCGCCAGATCGACCAGTCGGGCGGCCGCAAGACCGGTCGCGGCTTCGCAACTGCGGGAATCGTTATAGGGGTCATCGGCATGGTCGCAAGTGTGATCCTCGTCATCGCCATTATCGAGGCGTCTAAACCGGCGTCCCACGAAGCTGCCGCAACAACCCCGAGCGCACCTATAGCCAGCGAAGGCACAAAGCCGCTGTGGAAGCCCTCCGACCCCAACAAGGCACCCTCGGAAACGGAACTAAGCAACGCTGGTATAGAACCAGGCTATGGCTATGGCGGTGAAGCTGACGGAGGTGCAAAGGCACTGATGACGCTCCTTAACACGCATCCCTCCAAAGCGGGAGAAGAAGTGTCGCTGGAATACAGAAACTGTGTGCTGGAAGCGATCTATGGGAAGGAAGGAGAACCCGACGACAAGTACTCGTGGCTAGCGATTGCGCTGCATGACCACGAAGCCGCCGCAGAGGAAGCGGTCGAACACACTGAATGCGGGGCAAGCGGATGACCGCCGAGTTTCGCCACTCGTTTCGCCAAACCCTCCTAGGAGGGTCTAGCGAAACTCGCTAGCCCAGTGTTGGTGCGGGGTTGTAGGTCTGCTCGCGTCATTGCTACCCCATTTCTCCGTCGGTTTTACCCCAATGCTCGGCGGATCAGGCAGCCAGGGCCGCGTCAAGCAGGTCCCATAGCTCCTCGGTGTCCTTCGGGGTATGGATGGACAGCGCGACCGGGCCGAGCGGCCTCACGGAGTCCACATGTACGTCGATCCGGTCGTAGCCGGTATGGGGCTGACCACGGAAGGCGAAGCTCCGGCGGTTGTCCAGGTAGAGCGCCCATCCGTCAGCGCCCGAACCGACGTGCATCTGGTGATGTCGCCCTTCGTCCCGGTGGACTTGGTGCGCCCAGAGTCCCGCGGCAATCGCGAACGCGGGCTCACTGACGTCGCGGGCGTGATGCAGGATTCGGCTCGCCAGATCGCCGGGCTTGCCCTCCCCGTAGACATGAATCATCCCGGACCTCCCTTGTTCTGTCGTGGAGGCGCCAGATGGTATGCGAACGGTCAGCGGTTCGTCTCCAAGGGCGGACGGGAACGCTCCGATGACGAGTTCTCCGACCCCGACGCGTCGTGGGGACACCGCTCCGCCGTGTCCACGCGGAAGGGCGGCGGCTTCTACGGCTTTCGCCTCCACATGGCTGTGTGCTCCAAGACCGACCTTTCGGTAGCACGCGCCCTCGGCGCGCCTCAAGCCAGAGTTTCGCTAGCCGTTTCGCTAGCCCCTCCTAGTAGTAGGGGGTCAGAAACCCCCCAATCGTGCAACCGCGCGGGATTGGGCTGAGCAGCGGGATCGCTGACGAGCAACACCACACCCCTAAGAGATGCAGTTGGGCGGCCCCTGCGGGCCGCCCGTTTATTCCCACGAGCGAGGAGCGCTATGAACCCAATCGCATCACCGACCCACGAGCACAGGACGGCCGCCGAGATCGAGCTAGATCATTGGGAGCTGCAGCTGCGGCTCGCACTTCGCTTTGCCGGCGGCCCGCGCGTGGAGCCGTCCGAAGATCTCGATGGCCGCCGCGGTTGCCCACCTGTACAAGCTGGAAGCCGAGCTGAGGGATGCGATGGCGGCAATAACCGCACATAACGACAGTCATGGCGAGGACGCCGACCAGCGGCGCGGCAAGCGCGAGCGGTTGGAGCGCGGGGAGGAGCATTTGCGGGCCTCGCGGGATCGTCTCAGCGACGCATACCAGGCGCTTGACTTCTGGTGGGAGTGCGAGATTGGAATCGAGGACGAACAGAGGGCCAGTGGCGCCGCCGCCTAAGGCGCCCGTTCCGCGCGTCGCCCTTACGCGGGAAGAGGCTGCCGCGGCGCTCGGGATGGGCCTCGACTCATTCGAGCGTCACGTGCAACCCACCATCCCCATGATCCGCCGCGGGCGCATGCGGCTCGTGCCGGTCGCCGAGCTGGAGCGGTGGGCGTCCGAGCAGGCCGAGCGGGCGGTTTCCTGACGGAGTATTCTCCCTGGGTACATTGCGCCCCCCGCGCTGCGGAAACAGCCGGGGGGCATGGCCCAGCGAGAAAGGAGCCTCGATGAGCACCGAAACAGGTATCAGACCGCGCCACGCGCGGGCTTGTCCTCGATTCGCGGACAGGGGGGCGCAGTGTAGGTGTACGCCCACGTTCGAGGCGAACGTCTGGGACGCCTCGACGGGCAAGCGGATCACCCGGGCGTTCACGACAAAGACGGGGGCCCGGCAGTGGCGCGAGGAGTCCCGTGTGGCCCTTCGCGCCGGCACGCTGAGCGCCGAGCGCGGCGCCTCCCTGGGCGACGCTGTAGACGCCTGGCTGGACGGCCTGCGCGCAGGGACGATCACCAACCGAAGCGGCGACCGCTACAAGCCAGCCGCGATCCGCGGGTACGAGCGGAACCTGCGACTCCGCATCCTGCCACCGCTTGAGCACCTGCGGCTGGAGGAAGTCACCACTAAAGACGTGCAGAAGGTCGTGGACGACCTCGTGTCCGCTGGCCTGTCCCCGGCAACGATCGACTCCGCGATCACTCCACTGAAGGCGCTGTACCGCCGCGCCGTTGCGCGCGGCGAGGCACGTAGCAACCCGACGACCGGGGTTGAAAAGCCGGCCGTCAGAATCCGCGCCTAAGCGCGTCGTCACGCCGGCTGATGCCGAGGCGATGATCGCTGCTCTCGACGGCGCCGATCGAGCCCTGTGGGCTGTCGCGTTCTATGCGGGCCTGCGCCGTGGTGAGCTGATCGGGCTACGTCGCGAGGACGTCGACCTGGCGACCGGGGTCCTCCGGGTCGAGCGAGGCTGGGACTGCATCGAGGGGCCGGTCGCGCCGAAGTCCCGCCAGGGTAAACGCAAGGTGCCGATAGCCGCAATCCTCCGCGACCGGCTAGACCAACACCTACTCGTCCACGATGGCGTGCAGGTGTTCGAGCAGGGACACCGCTGGGTGACGCGCGCGACCGACCGCGCGCGGGAGCCCTGGGAGGCGGCTGGGCTGCCGTCGTTGACGTTGCATGAGGCCCGACACACGTTCGCGAGCTACGCGATTAGTGCGGGTGTGAACGCGAAGGCGCTGAGCACGTACATGGGCCACGCGAACATCGCGATCACGCTCGACCTGTACGGGCATCTCCTGCCCGGGAACGAGGGCGAGGCGTCGGGGCTGCTCGACGCGTTCTTCGCTCGGCAGGGGGAGGAGAATGTGGCGCAGGCTGTGGCTCAGCCCGCGGGATCGGCGTGCTAGAGCCGGATTGTCGGCATGTACCACATTTAGCCTGGCCCGGAATTCGCCGCGGCCCTTTTTGCGGGACTGAGACCCTGCGAGCGCATCGCGACACCGCCGCCACCTCGCCCCATCCCGGTAGGATGGGGCCAGGTGTGCGAATGATGGGGTTACAGTTTATACGCGAACCACGTTTCGTAAATTGCTCCGCCGCATTCCAGGTTGCCCTGTTCGCCCGGCGAGTTATAGCCCGTGGGCGTCTTCACCGAGGTGAGCACGCAACCTTCGTAACCCGCGGTTTCGATCGGGAAATCGGTATATGTCACTTTCCCGACTCGAACTTTCTCGATCGTCCCCCACACGCCGAAGGCGGGGAGTTCCCACGTTTTTGCGGCCGTATCGGTCACAAATGCGTATTCGCATCCGGTGTACGTCCCGCAGTAGTTGAAGACCGTCGAGCCTTTCGGGCCGACCGCGTACTCGATCTGCGTGGGCCCGGTCCACCCGTCCTTGCTCTTGGCGGTGACGGTGTAGTAGTAGATACCGCTCGCCGCGGTGTAGAGCGCTCCCGTTGAGCCGGACCCGCCGTTGGAGTCGGTGCAGGATTCCAGGCCGGTCCCGTTCGAGCCTTCGCTGCAGGAGAACTTGGTCTTGACCACCTCGCCCACGTGGTAGGTTTTGCCGCCGACCGGAGATTTGATCACTGCCGTCGGCGGAGAGACCACCTCGGCTGGCTCTACCTCGAAGGTCGTGTCGTAGGTCTGGTATGGCGACACTTCCAGGTCGGCCTCGACAGCGCCCGAGCCGGTCGAGCAGTCGGTCCCGAGGACGGTTACGAAGGCGTTGGCGTCGTTGTCGAGTTTGACCGTCACTTCTTCGTGGCCGGACAGCGCGGTGCCGTCCTGCCCGACCCAGGTCAGGTGGGTGCCGCTGCCACAGAGCTCGAACAGCTGCTCGGATCTCACCCGGACAGCGTCCTCGGAATATATGTCGGGGAACTCGACCTGGATGACCGTGGCGATGCTGTGCGACGACGCGCTCTCGAGCTCGCTGCCAGGAATCGCGGCGTCGCCTTCAGGTGACGGCTGCGCCGGCAGAACCTCGAAGGTTGTCGACGCCGTCTGATATGGCGAGTCTTCCTCGGAAAGGTTGATAGCGCGTTCCCCGGGCACGCAGTCTGGGCCGGCCCACAGGGCGACGGTCGCGTTTCCGTCGGAGTCCACTGTCACTTTCGAGATCGATGGGCCTTTGGTCGCCACGAACGCGGAGGCTGTGGACCAGGTCAGATGGTCGTCACATTCGCTGTAGAGCTGAGTCGAACTCAGCTCGACCGTGTGCGAAGCGTAGCCCGTTTCGCATTTGACTTCGACGATGTCTGCGACGGTGGAGACTTCGCCGAACTCTCCCTGGTTGGTGAACGAGGGTAGCGAATGTACCTCGCACGCCGAGCCCGCCGCCTGCGCGGGTGGGGCGGAGAGCGCCAGCGCCGCGAGCACGCTGACCGTTCCCGCGACCACGCTGGCCTTGTGTGGCATGTTCTTCATCCGCCTGCGGCCAAACCCCATCCCGACTTTCTGAAGCGTCTTCAACGATCTCACACGTCCCCCTTCGTACGGGCGGGCGGCCCGAGATGTCGCCCGCAGGGATTTCGGCCGGCTCGGGGCGCGCGCACGGCCAACTGACCGTGCTGCCACGCGGCACCGCGATCCGCCGCACGGCCATCACGGCGATCCCCGATCCGGGGGGCCGATGCCGGGCGGCTGGATGCGATGCAAAACGGGCGGGTCGCCTCGCTCCTCACGTTCAGGATTGAGGTGGGCCGCCCGCTGCTCGTCGCTAGGACGGAGGTCCCCACCGGTGAAGCTCTCCCACCCTACGCCCCTGACGCCGCGGCCGCTGTGAGCGAGGTCACATCTCCGCGCGAGACCGCTCCGAACCCGCGAGCCTCGGGCCGCATAGACTCCCGCCCTTCGGGAATCCACGAGAGGGGCCGACGAGGTGGCCGTAGGACTTGATATCTATCTGGCAGGGGTGGAGGCCGGCGAGTTCGACCGGATTGACGCGGCGATCGACGCACGGGGAAACCATCCGGACGGCCTCCTCTTCTCCTGGTCGGGTCCCCTGGAGGGAGGGTGGCGTGTTCGCGACGTCTGGGAGACGCGCGCGCTTTTCCACGCGTTCGCAGCCGAGCGCATCGCCGCCGCGGTCGGCGCGGCTGAAAGCTCGGTGCGCCCGGACATCATCGAGTTTCCCGTCCACGAGTACGTCTCGCGGTAGCGCCCCGCGCGGCCGTCCGCCTGGGAGATGTCGCAGGAGAACGTCGAGCTCCTCGTGAGGTTGGCCCCGGGGCCCGACGTCGACCTGGCGCGACTGTTCCGGGACGATCGCCGCTGGGGAGCCTTCACCGAGGCGTCCCTGCCGTTCTACCACGCGGCCTTCGAGAGCGCCACCACCACCGTCGGCGTCGAGCGCTCCGGGCGGGGGATGGCCGGGATGAGGTCCCTGTGGCTGGATTGGTTGGAGCCGTGGGCCACCTATCGGACGGACCTGGAGGAGGCCATCGATCTCGGCGAGCGAGTTCTCGTGCTCAATCACTCCTACGGGCGCCTCCACGGGAGCACCCTGGAGGTCAAGGAAGCGCCCGCCGCCATCTGGACCGTTCGCGACGGGCGGATCGCCCGCGCGGAGTTCTACACCGACCGCGGCGAGGCGTTCAAGGATGCTGACCCGACGGGCTGAGGGACGCCTGGAGAGACTCGACGGGGCTCCCTGCACGCACGAGTAGGAGCCCATCGGGAGCGCTATCGGCGACGAGGAAGCCGGCGCGTTGGAAGAACGGGATCGCCGCCGCGCTCGGCGAGAGGACGAGCCGCGCGTAGGACCGCTCCTCGGCGGCGGCGATGAGGGCCGTCATCAGCGCGGAGCCGATGCCCCGGTTGCGCAGGCCCTCTCGGACGAACATGTTGCCGACGTAGCCCCATCTCGAGTCCGGCCGCCCCGGACGGGGCATCCGTCGGTACTCGAACAGGGACACCATCCCGACGGGTTCCTCGCCCAGCCAGGCGAGCCAGGTCGTCCGACGGTCGCCGTCCTCGTCGAGCCAGGCGCCCATCCGCCTCACCAGATCGGGATCCTCTCCGGCAGCAGCCCAGAGCGTCCGGAGCGAGGCGATCGCGCCAACGTCGCCATCGCCGGCGACTCCTACGGTCACGTCCATCGCTCCAGCCTAGGAGCTCACCTCCACGCGATACGCGGCGGTATCGCCCGGGAGGCCCGGCGGGGTGTCATGGGTGCGGCTTGACAGGAAACGCGCGGCCCGCACGCTCGTGCTGATCTCCACGGCCATCGCCATCGCAGCGCCGTCCGGCGCACCGGCCCGCACCCCCCTCGCCGTGGGAGCTTCGGAGCATTGCCGGGCCCTTCGCGTCGGCCTTAACCTCCGCTCGGAAATGATTGCCACCTACCGTCGCGTATCGGTGCTTCCACGTACGGTGAAGGTGGTGATCCACGAACGGATCAAATACGGCCGCTGCGGGACCACGCATTACGCCTGGGGCCTGCCGACGCCCGCCGCGGGTCAGCAGCTCAGCGAACAGGAGCAGATCACCCTCCAGGACCACAGCCCCATCTTCCGCCGACGGCCGGGACACCCCTGGGCGGAGCTCGGCGTGGGTGGGATCTGCGAACCCGGAGAGCTGCCCCGGGCGATGGCCCACGCCTGGCACCTCTCCTGCGGCTAGCCACATCCCTGAGGCATCGTCGCCCCGGCCCGCCCGCTGGGCCGCTTTGACGCGGGCGGCGCGTCTCTCTCCAAAGACGAGCCCCGCGTGCGTGCACGCGCGCCCCCGCGTGCACGCGGGGCAAGACTTCGGGGACACACAGCCCCCCCGCGCAAGCCCGCCCCGCGCAAGCCCGCCCCCAATATGATCGCCCGCGATGGGGTCTGGTGAGCTCGAGGCGGACGTCGTCGTCGTGGGGGCGGGCCTGGCGGGGCTGGTGGCCGCGAGGAACGTGATCGCGGGCGGCCGGAGAGCCGTCGTGATGGAGGCGAGGGAGCGCGTCGGGGGGAGGTTGCTGAACGTCGAGATCGGCGAGGGGAAGGTGGTGGAGATCGGGGGGCAGTGGGCGGGACCCACGCAGAGGCGCGTGCTCGCGCTCGCGGGGGAGCTCGGGATCGAGACCTTCCCGACGTACGCCCAGGGAGAGAACCTCGTGGAGCTCGAGGGCCGCGTGCGGCGCTACCGGGGGGCGATCCCGCGGATCAACCCGCTCGTCCTCGCCGACATCGGCCAGGCGCAGCTGCGCCTGGATCGGATGGCGAGGAGCGTGCCGCCGGAGGCGCCGTGGAGGGCGAGGCGGGCGGAGGAGTGGGACGGACAGACGGCGTGGACGTGGATCAGGAGGAACACCGCCACGAAAGCCGCACGGGCCCTCTTCCAGCTCGCGGTGGAGGCGGTCTGGGCGGCCCACCCCGCCGACGTGTCTCTCCTGCATGTCCTCTTCTACACGCGCTCGGCCGGGGGCTTCGATGACCTCATCGGGACCGAGGGGGGCGCGCAGCAGGATCGCTTCGTGGGGGGCTCCCAGCTGATCGCGCTGCGGCTCGCCGAGCGGCTCGGGGATTGCGTCGAGCTGGGGTCGCCGGTGCGCCGGATCGAGCACGGGGAGGAGGGCGTGCGCGTGTACAGCGATCGCGGCGTCGCGGCCGCGCGAGCGGCCATTGTGGCGGTCCCTCCGACGCTCTGCGCGCGCATCAGCTACGACCCGCCGCTGCCGGCCATGCGCGATCAGCTCACCCAGCGGATGTATCAGGGGAGCGTAATCAAGTGCATGGCCATCTACGACGAGCCGTTCTGGCGTCGTGAGGGCCTCAGCGGGCAGGTGACGAGCGTCGATGGGCCCGTGAAGGTGATGTTCGACAACTCCCCCCCGGAGGGCACCCCGGGGGTGCTGCTGGGGTTCCTCGAGGGGCGCCAGGCCCGAGAGCTCGCCGCATGGACGGAGGCGGCGAGGAGGGAGGCGGTGGTGGGGTGCTTCCGGAGGGTCTTCGGGGCGAGAGCGGGGCAGCCCGAGGGGTACGTCGAGCAGGTGTGGGCCGATGAGGAGTGGACCCGTGGCTGTTACGGCTGTGTGATGCCGCCGGGGGGCTGGGTCTCGCTCGGCCCCGCCCTCCGCGCGCCGATCGGGCCGATCCACTGGGCAGGGGCGGAGACGGCGACGACGTGGAACGGCTACATGGACGGTGCGGTGCGCTCGGGCGAGGCGGCCGCCGAGGCGGTCCTGGCAGCGCTCGGATGAGCGGCGGTGGGATCGCCGCCCACGAGCCGGATCTCGAGGCGATCCGTGAGGACGTGGCGGTCCTCGCGAACATCGCGCGCTCCTCGGCGCGCCCCGGAGAGCTCCGCTCGGCGGGCTGGCTGGGGGAGCGGCTGCGGGAGATGGGTGCGGCGGACGTCCAGCTCCAGCCCTACCGCTACCAGCACACGTACGCCTTGGCGCACGGCCTGCACGACCTCGCGGGGATGCTCGCGGCCGCGCGAGGGGGGGCGCGAGGGGCGGCGTTCGCGCTGGCAACGCTGCGGTCCTACGAGAGGGAGGTGAGCGGCCGCTCGCAGTGGCTCCGCTGGCTGCTCCCGGCGGGCGGGGGCGCGAACGTGGTCGCGCGGGTGCCCGCGCATGGGAAGCGGCGGGGGACGGTCGTCCTCGTGGCCCATCACGACGCGGCGAACACGGGCCTCGTGTGGCATCCGCGGGTGGTCGCGGCGGGGGCCGGGCGCCACCTCGCACGCCGCCGCGTGGACCCGTTCATGGGCCCGATCGAGCTCGCCTTCACGCTCGTGATCGGCGGCTCGCTGCTCTCACACAGCCGCGGCCGCGGCCGTGCGCGGCGCGCGGGCCGGCTCGCGCGCGGGCTCGGCGGCTCGATGCTCGCGCTCTCGGCGCTCCTCGACCTCGATGTGGCCCGGAGCGAGACGGTGCCAGGGGCGTGTGACAACGCGAGCGGGGTGGGGGTCTGCCTCGAGCTGACGAGGGCGCTGCTGGCGGAGCCGCTCGCGCACGTCGAGGTGGTGATCGCGCTGACGGGGAGCGAGGAGGCGGGGATGGGGGGGATGGGTGCGTTCCTGGACGCGCATGCGAGCGAGCTGCTCCAGCATCCCCGCTTCGTCCTCGGGCTCGACACCCTCGGGGCCGGGCGGGCGATCGTCTGCGAAGGGGAGGGGGCGATGCGCGAACAGGGGTACCACGAGCGGGATATCGCGATCGTCGAGGAGGGGGCGGCGAGCGCGGGGGTGGAAGCGCCGCAGAGGTGGCGGATCGGAGCCTGGACGGACCCGATCCTCGCCGTGCATCGGGGCCTCCCGGCGGCCTCGCTGCTGTCGATGGGGCCGGGGTACTTCCCCCACTATCACCATCCCAGCGACACGGTCGATGAGATCGACTGGGGGTCGGTGGAGGGGTGCGCGAGGATCGCGGCGGGGACGCTCGGAGTGCTCGAGGGGCGGCTCGGGAGGGGCGGCTGGGGCTAGGGGCGGGGGACCCCTTGACGGGTCGCGGCGGGCTCGCCGATGTCCGCCGGCGGGGGGCTTGCGACGGCTGGAGCAAAGGCGGGGGACGGGCTGGGACAGCTGTCGGTGATTCCCGGCGTGGCTTGACTTTAGGGGTCACTGTTGTCAGCCTTGGGGGCAGAGGACGGCCATCCGCTTCATCCGGAGGGGGTACCAGGGCGGTGGCCAGGAGATAGAGATGAGGCCGCGGCTATGGAGGTGCCCCAGGAGTGAGACCAGGATGGTCTGTCGGAGATCGGACGTCAGGTGAGTGAGCGCACCCTATCGCTGCGCCGCTTCTGCCTACCCCGTCGCCGGGGGCTGGCTCTGGCTGTCCTGTGCGTGCTTCTCGCCGCCGGCCTCGCCCAGCTCGAGAGCCTCGCGGGGCGGTCCTCGGCGGTCGCTCCCGGCCGGGCGCTCAGCGCGGGTGAGCTCTCGCGTCTGCCGCTCGCGGCCCAGGCGGCGGTCTCGGACGCGCTCGGGGCGGAACTGCCCGCCTACCGGATAGCGGAGGCGGGCGGTGGAAGCCTCGCGGCGAGGAACCCCGCGCAGGGGCTGGAGGCGACGTTCGGCCCCTCAGGGGTGACGCTCGGCTCCTCGGGCGGATCGAGCGTGACGATGAGGCTCAGCTCGATCGGCTACGGCTCGGCGCTCACGCCTGTGGGGAGCGCCGCGGCGAAGCTGAAGGGGAGCCGCGTCAGCTACGCCCATCCCGGTGTCACGGAGTGGTACGCGAACGGGCCGCTCGGCATCGACCAGGGCTTCACGCTCGCACGACCCCCCGCGCACCTCGACGGGGCCGGCGGCGAGCTGACCCTCGCCGTGGGCGTCGCCGGCGCGGACGGGCTCACGCTCGGGGACGGAGGCCGGAGTGTGAGGATCGATCGCTCGGGCGCCCTCGCGCTCACCTATGGAGGCCTGTTCGCCAGGGACGCACGCGGGCACGTGCTCGGGACCTCGCTCGGAGTGGAGGGAGGTCGGCTGATCATGAGGGTGGAGGACCGCGGGGCGAGCTACCCGCTGGAGATCGACCCGATGGTGGCACAGGACGAGGCACTGCTCCCGGAAGGGAGGCGGCTGGAACAGGAGGGGGGGCAGATCCCCGAGGCGATGGACGAGCCGCCGGCGGGGAGCAGGCTGGGATACAGCGTGGCGGTGTCCTCAAACGGCGCCACCGCGATTGTGGGCGCGCCCGACTACGGGCACTTCACGGGCGCGGCATGGGTGTTCACGCGCTCCAGCGAAGGCACTTGGACGGAGCAGGCGACGCTGACCACGCCCGAAGAAGCGGAAGAAGGGGGGACGTGCGAAGAAGGCGATGAAGACATCTGTGCCTTCGGGCGCAGCGTGGCGCTGTCGGGGGATGGGAACACGGCCCTCGTCGGCGGGCCCCGGCAGGCGCACGACAGGGGCGCCGCGTGGTTCTTCGTGCGGAAGCCGGCCTCGGGGGGCGGGGAAGCGGAATGGTCGCTGCAGACGACGCTCCATACGCCGGAGCCGGACGCGGAAGGGCGCTTCGGGCGCGGGGTGGCCCTGTCGGCGGACGGGCGCACGGCGGCGATCGGCGCGACGGCGATCTTCGACGGGCATGGGGCGGCATGGGTGTATGTGCGCTCGGGAGGCGAAGGGGAAGAACAGACGTGGAGCGAGCAGGGTTCCTCGATGACCGGGGGAGAACAGGTCGGCGAAGCCCACTTCGGGGTCAACATGGCGCTGTCCAGCGACGGGAGCACGCTGATCGTGGGTGGGCCCGCCGACGCGGGCTATCGCGGTGCAGCGTGGGTGTTCACGCGCTCGGCCTCGAACAGCTGGTCGCAGGTGGGAGGAAAGCTGACGGGCGGGGAAGAGGTGGGGGACGCCCATTTCGGCTACAGCGTGGCGCTCGCCCAGGATGGGAGCACGGCGCTCGTCGGCGGTCCCTTTGACGACGAGGACATCGGGGCGGCGTGGGGGTTCGTCCCGGCCGAAGGAGGCGGGGGCTGGGTTCAGGAGGGGCCGAAGCTGACGGACGGCGAGGGGCCGGTCGAACGCGCGAGCGAAGGGAGGCTGTTCGGCTACAGCGTGGCGCTCGACGGCGACGGCGACCTCGCCCTCGTGGGCGCGCCGCGAGACGGCGGGGGGACCGGGGCGGCATGGCTGCTGGAAAGCTCCGGGGAAGGGGGCTGGTCGTCGGTGCAGAAGCTCGTGAGCTCCGAAGGGTCGGGCGGGAAAGCACGCTTCGGCTCCAGCGTGGGGCTGCGGACGGACGGAGGGGAGGCGATCGTGGGCGCGCCGAGCGAGCACCACGAAGCGGGGGCGGCGTGGGTGTTCGGCCAGCGGGGGACGCTCCCCGTGGTGAACTCGGTGGAGCCGTCGTCGGGGCCCGCGGCGGGGGGGACGGTGGTGACGATCGAGGGTGAACGGCTCGCGGGGGCGTCGGCGGTCGACTTCGGGGAAAGCGTGGCGACGTTCAGCCGGAACGCCGACGGTTCGATCACCGCGACCTCGCCCGCGCACGTACCCGGAAGCGTGTGCGTGACGGTGACGACGCCCGAAGGGCAGAGCAACGGCGGGTCGAGTTGCGCGCACTTCGAATATCAGGGAGCGGCGAAGCCTCCCGGGAAGTCGACCTCTCCGGTGATCGTGGCGATCGCGCCGCGTCAGGGGCCCACGACCGGGGGAACCCTGGTGACGATCACCGGAAGGAACCTTCAGGGGGCCACCTCGGTCGCGTTCGGGGGAGTGAGCGCTGCGAGGTTCAGCGTTGTCTCCGCCACGGAAATTACGGCGGTGACGGGGGCAGAGGGCGAAGGGGAAGTACCCGTGCACGTGAGCGGGCCGACGGGGACGGGGACGAGCGGGGCGGGCGAGTGGTTCCTCTTCCAGCCTCCCCTCGCGGGCGTGGGCGCGCTGGCATACGGGCCGGTGAAAGGTTGCCGGGTGACGCTTCTCAGCCGGACGATCCCCGTGCAGGCGCGGAAGCGCGCGCTCGTGAAAGTGAGTATGGGCGGGCAGCGGGTCCTGCAGGGGTCGCCTCAGGCTCGAGGTGAAGGTTAGGGTGAAGGTGAAGAAGCACGGGCGGACGAGCACGGTGACGAAGCTGAGGACGATCGGAATCGCGGGCTTCAACGTGGTGGGCGGCAGGCGCTACACGGTGCGAGTCACGCTCACGAAGGCGGGAGGAAAGCTGCTCGTGGGCGCGCGGGGGGGCGTTAAGGCGACGCTGCTGATCAGCGGGGTGCCGAGCGCGAAGGCCGCGAGCGTGCGGCTGCGGGCGCAGCTCCCGGCGAAGAAGACCGTCACGAAGAAGGGCTAGGCGGGCTCGCGGAGTAGAGCGGCGGGGAGGGCCTCTCGACTATTGTCGGGAGCCTATGGGTGTAATCCCGATCAACATTGCCGAACTGGTCGGGGGGACGCCGATGGTGTCGCTCGGGCGGCTGCTCGAGGGTAGCCCAGGGGCGGAGAGCGGGGTGGAGCTGTTCGCGAAGCTCGAGGCGTTCAACCCCGGGGGGAGCGTCAAGGACCGGATCGGCGTCGCGATGATCGAGGCGGCCGAGGCGGAGGGGCGGATCGAGCCTGGTCGGACGACGATCGTGGAGGCCACGAGCGGGAACACGGGGATCGCGCTCGCGTTCGTCTGCGCGGCGAAGGGATATGACCTCGTGTTGACGTTGCCGCAGGGGATGAGCCGCGAGCGGGAGAGCCTGCTGCGGCTCTATGGGGCTCGGGTGGAGATCACGGAGTCGCTCGGGGGGATGGGGGAGGCGGTCGCGGCCGCGCAGGCGATGGCGCGGAGCGAGGATGTGTTCCTACCCGACCAGTTCTCCAACCCGGCGAACCCGGAGGCGCATCGCAGGACGACGGGCCCGGAGATCGAGCGGGCGCTCGAGGGTCGTCTCGACGTGCTCGTCGCCGGGGTGGGGACGGGGGGGACGATCACGGGCACGGGGGAGTACCTGCGCGCGCGGGTGAACCCGTCGCTGCGGATCGTCGCGGTCGAGCCGAGCGGGTCCGCGGTGCTCTCCGGCGGGGCGCCCGGCCCGCATCGCATCCAGGGGATCGGCGCGGGCTTCGTCCCGCCGGTGCTGAACCGCGAGCTGATCGACGAGGTGATCGCGGTGAGCGACGACGACGCGATCCAGACCGCGTGGCGATGCGCGCGCCGCGCGGGGGTCCTCGCCGGGATCTCCTGCGGAGCGGCGCTGTGGGCGGCGCTGCAGGTGGCGGCCCGCCCCGAATGCAGCGGCAAGCGGATCGTGGTGGTGATGCCGGACAGCGGCGAGCGGTACATCTCCCAGGCGTTCTTCGCGCCGGAGGTCTAGAGGCTCGTTTGATGGGCGCGCCCTCGGGGGGCGCGCGGGGCGGGGCGAGGCGGTCGGCGCTCCCGAATTCGCGGACGTGCCCGCTAGGCTGTTGGGCATGGCCGGTCCCACGTCGTTCGCACGGGTGCTGGGAGAGATTCGCCGCGACGTTCGCGCCACACGGGACCGCGATCCGGCCGCGCGGGAGGCCGGCACCGGGGAGATCCTGGCGACGTGGCCGGGGATCCACGCGCTGCTGGCGCATCGCGTGGCGCACGGGCTGCAGGTCTCCGGGATGCCGGTCCTGCCGCGGGTGATCTCGATGTTCGCGCGAGCCGTCACGGGGATCGAGATCCATCCCTCGGCGCGGATCGGGGAGGGGCTGTTCATCGACCACGGCGCCGGGGTGGTGATCGGGGAGACGGCGGACATCGGCAACGACGTCACGCTCTACCAGGGGGTGACGCTGGGGGGGACGGGATTCGCGACGGGCAAGCGCCACCCGACGGTGGAGGACAACGTCACGATCGGCTCCGGAGCGAAGCTCCTGGGACCGATCACGATCGGCCACGGGGCGAAGATCGGGGCCAACAGCGTCGTCATCACCGACGTCCCCCCGCACTCCACCGTGGTGGGCAACCCGGGCCACCCGGTGCGCGTGGACGGCCGCCGGGTGGAGGGGCCGGACGCCGACTGGATTCACCTGCCCGACCCGATCGCCGAGGCCATCCAGGCGCTCTCGAGTCGCATCGGCGCGCTCGAACGGCTCGTGGGTGAGCTCTCCGACGGAGAGGCGAGCGTGGCCGCCGAGGTGCGTCCGCTGCGTCCCGTCCGCGGCACCAACCCCGCCGGCGGCTAGGCCCGCGCCCGCCGAGGGCGCATCTATTCTGGGTGGGGATGGAGAACCCCCACCAGGAATACCTCCAGGAGCTCCTCGAGGACCTCAACGAGCCCCAGCGGGAGGCCGTCACGCATGGTGAGGGCCCGCTGCTGATCCTCGCGGGGGCGGGGAGCGGGAAGACGCGGGTGCTCGTCCACCGGATCGCCTACCTGATCGCGACCGACCAGGCGCAGGCGGGGGAGATCCTCGCGATCACCTTCACCAACAAGGCCGCCGGGGAGATGAGGGATCGCGTGCGGAGGCTGCTCGGGCACGGGGCACGGGGAATGTGGCTGATGACCTTCCACGCCGCCTGCGCGCGGATCCTCCGCGCCGAGGCGGCCCGGCTCGGCTACACCCGCCAGTTCACCATCTACGACCAGGCCGACTCGCGGCGGCTGGTGAAGAGGAGCGCCGACGGCGTGGGTGTGGACCCGAAGCGGTTCACCCCCGCTGCGATCCAGAACCAGATCTCCGCGCTGAAGAACCGCCTCCAGGACGCGGGGAGCTACCGCGACGGGGTGGCCTCGCCGTTCGAGGAGATGGTGGCGGACGTCTACGAGGTCTACGAGCGGGATTTCCACCGGATGAACGCGATGGACTTCGACGACCTGCTGTTCCGGACGGTGAACCTGTTCGAGCTTTTCGAGGACGTCCGCGAGCGCTACTCGACGACCTTCCGGCAGGTGCTCGTGGACGAGTACCAGGACACCAACCACGCCCAGTACCGGCTGCTGCAGCTGCTCGTGGGGGGTGGACGGGAGGGCCCGGGGGAGGGGCCGGCGGGGCGCCCCAGCTACGCCGGGCCCGTCGGCCACCGCAACCTCGCCGTGGTGGGAGACGACGCCCAGTCGATCTACTCCTTCCGCTCGGCTGACATCCGCAACATCCTCGACTTCCAGGACGACTTCCCCGACGCGCGGGTGGTGAAGCTCGAGCAGAACTACCGCTCGACGGAGACGATCCTGGCGGCGGCGAACGCGGTGATCGCGAACAACCGCGGGGGGATCGCGAAGCGGCTCTGGAGCGAGCTCGGCCGGGGCGAGCAGATCCAGCTGCGGGGGCTCGACGACGAGCACGCGGAGGCCCGCTTCGTCGTCGGGGAAATCGAGAGGCTGCTCGACGAGGGGGCCTCGCGGGCGGAGATCGCGGTGCTCTATCGCACCAATGCGATGTCCCGCGTGATCGAGGATGCGCTCGTGCGGCGGGAGATCGCCTACCAGGTGATCGGGGGGACGAAGTTCTACGAGCGGGCCGAGGTGAAGGACGCCGTGGGATACCTGTCGCTGCTGGTGAACCCGTTCGACGTGGTGAGCTTCACCCGCGTGGCGAACTCGCCGCGGAGGGGCATCGGGGCGAAGTCGCTCGCGCGCGTGACCTCGTTCGCAGCGAGCGTCGGGATGTCCGTGTGGGAGGCGGCCGCCGAGCCGGAGCGGGTACCCGGCCTGGGAGCCGCGGCGGTGAAGGCGCTGGGACGGTTCATGGCGACGATGGCCGAGCTGCGGGCGCTCGCGGGGGTGGCCCCGGCAGAGGCCGGGGATCGCGCGAGCGCGCCGAGCGGGCCGGCGGAGGACGCGGCGGGGGGCGGCGGGCAGGAGGCGGATCGCGCCGGCGCGGCGGCCCCGATCGGCGAGCTGCTGGAAGCCGTGCTCGCGCAGAGCGGCTACGTCGAGGCGCTCGAGGCCGAGCGGACGATCGAGGCGCAGGGGCGGCTCGAGAACCTCGAGCAGCTAGTCCAGGTGGGGCGGGAGTTCGACGGGGCGGCGGGCGCGGGGGAGGGGACGCTCGAGCTGTTCCTCCAGCAGGTCGCGCTCGTGGCCGACGCGGACGAGCGGAGCGAGGACGAGGGGCTGGTGACGCTGATGACGCTGCACAACGCCAAGGGGCTTGAGTACCCGACGGTGTTCATCAGCGGCTGCGAGGACGGGGTCTTCCCGCACTCGCGGGCGATCGACGAGGGGGGCCTGGAGGAGGAGAGGAGGCTGTTCTACGTCGGGGTGACGCGGGCGATGCGGCGGCTGTATCTCACCTACGCGCGGCGGCGGACGCTGTTCGGAGCGCAGGCCTACGGGCTGCGGAGCCGCTTCCTCGACGAGATTCCCCCCGACCTGCTGGACGAGCCGGCGCTGAGCGTGATGCGGCCCGGGCAACGCACGGCCGCGCCGACGTGGACGCTCGAGGGAGGTGGCGCCAACGGCGGCGGCTGGGCGCGCGCGGCAGGTTCCGCGGCGACCTCGCCCGCGGCGGGCTTCGCCCTCGGCGAGGACGTGGTCCACGCGGCCTTCGGCGACGGGGTGGTGACCGGGGTGGAGCCCGGCGGGGTGATCGTGGTGCGCTTCGCGGGGGACGGCTCGGAACGGAAGCTGATGGCGGAGTACGCGCCCGTGAGTCGGCGCTAGATGGAGGATCGGGGGATCAGGAGAGGCGCGAGGACGTAGCATCTGGATGATGGGCGGGGCGAACCTCATCGACGGCAAGGCGATCGCCGCTCGCGTGCGGGGGGAGGTCGCGGGCGAGGTCGAGGAGTTCCGCGCCCAGACCGGCCTCACGCCCGGCCTTGCGACGGTGCTCGTCGGCGATGACCCGGCCTCGGCGGTGTATGTCGGGGGCAAGCAGCGCGCCTGCCGGGAGGTGGGGATGGCGCCGTTCGACAGGCGCCTGCCCGCGGACGCCTCCGCGGATGATGTGGCGGGAGAGCTGGAGGCGCTCGGAAGCGACCGCTCGGTGAGCGGAATCCTGCTGCAGCTGCCGCTGCCCGAGCATCTCGACGGCCCCTCCCTCACGGGGCTGATCCCGCCCGAGAAGGACGTCGACGGGTTGACCCCTGTGAACGTCGGGCTGCTCTCCCTCGGACAGGCGGGGCTGCGGCCCTGCACGCCGGCCGGCGTGATGGAGATGCTCCACGACGTCGGCGTCGAGCTGGAGGGCTCGGAAGCCGTGATCGTCGGGCGGTCGAACCTGTTTGGGAAGCCGATGGCGCAGATGCTGCTGGGGGAGAACGCGACCGTCACCACCTGCCACTCCCGCACTCGCGACCTCCGGGGAGTGTGCGCGCGCGCCGACGTGCTGATCGCGGCCGTCGGGCGGGCGAGGCTGATCAAGGGCGACTTCATAAAGCCCGGCGCCGTGGTGATAGACGTCGGGATGAACCGGCTCACGCCCGAGGAGGCGGGGAACAAGAGCGGGCTCGTCGGCGACGTCGACTTCGCCGCCGCGAGCGAGGTCGCCTCGGCGATCAGCCCCGTCCCCGGCGGGGTCGGGCCGATGACGATCGCGATGCTGCTCGTCAACACCCTGCGAGCGGCTCGCTACCAGGAGAACGTCCGCTCGCTGCTCGCCGAGGAGAGCCTCGCGGCAGGGGTGGCGCGGGGCGAGGGCGGGCGATGAGGTGGCGTCAGCTGCGCCTCGGTGAGCTGCTCGCGCTCGCGGGCTGCGTCTGCCTGATCGTCGCGTTCACGCGGCCCTGGTATGAAAGCCCGATCGGGACGTTGGATGCGTGGGACACGTTCGGCCCGACGATCGTCCTGCTGCTCGCCGCGCTGTGCGCCGCCCTGGCGATGATCGTCAGCGCGCTCACCGAGCGCTCGGCCGCGCTGCCGGTGGCGGCTGCCGTGTGGTGCGTGCCGCTGGGGCTGTTCGCGGTGATCGCCGCGGCGGTCCGCGTGCTCGAGCGGCCCGATCACGCGACCTCGCTCTGCGCCGGCCCCTGGCTCGCGCTCGCGGGGTCGGTGCTGATCCTGATGGGGGCCTGGATCGTGATCCGCGACGAACGCCCCTCGCTGTACCCGCCCGCCACGCCCGAGCCGCGCCCGCGCCCCTAAGCGGCCCTAGAATGCCGCCACGTGATCGAGCGCGATGAGGTCCTTCATGTCGCCCGGCTGGCGCGGCTCGCCCTCCAGGAGGAGGAGATCGAGCCGATGGCGCGCGAGCTCTCGGCCGTGCTCGACCACGTCGCCCGGATCGCCGAGCTCGACCTCGAGGGGGTGGAGCCCACCTCGCACGTGGTCGAGCTGAGCGGGGCGCTACGGGCGGATGAGCCGCGACCGTCGCTGCCGCGCGAGGTGGCCCTCGCCAACGCACCGGCCGTCAGTGACGAGGGCTTCCTCGTCCCCAGCCCCCAGGCCTAGATGGTTGATTCCACGGCGATCCTCGAGCTGGGCGCACGGGCCGCCTCGCGCGCGCTCGCCGCCGGGGAGCTGTCGGCGGGGGAGCTGTTCGAGGCCTACCGCGAGCGCGCCGCCGCGGACCTGCTGGCGGGCGAGGACGGGCTCAACTGCTTCACGTGGGTGGCCGAGGAGGCCCCCGCGGTCCCCGCGGGCACCCCCCTCGGAGGGGTCCCGTTGGCCGTCAAGGATCTCTTCTGCACGCGCGGCGTGCCGAGCCAGTCGGGGTCGAGGATCCTCGAGGGGTATCTGCCGCCGTACACCGCGACGGTCGTCGAGCGGCTCGCCGCGGCGGGGGCGCCGCTGCTGGCGAAGACCAACCAGGACGAGTTCGCGATGGGCTCCTCGAACGAGAACTCGGCCTTCGGCCCCGTGCGAAATCCCTGGGACCGCGGGCGGGTCCCCGGGGGCTCCTCCGGCGGAAGCGCCGCCGCCGTGGCGGCCGGCCTGGCCCCCTGGGCGCTCGGCACGGACACGGGCGGCTCGATCCGCCAGCCGGCGGCGATGTGCGGGATCGTCGGTCTGAAACCCACCTACGGGGCCGTCTCGCGCTACGGGATGATCGCCTTCGCCTCCTCGCTCGATCAGGCGGGACCCCTCACCCGCGACGTCGGCGATGCGGCGCTGATGCTGGCCCGGATGGTGGGGCGGGACCCCTGCGATGCGACCTCGCTGGAGTTCCCCGGGGAGATCTCCCCACCGAGCGGCGAGCGCCTCGACGGCGTCCGCCTGGGCCTGCCGGGAGAGCTCACCGGAGAGGGCATCCAGCCGGGCGTGCTGGCGAGCTTCCAGGCCGCGGTGGAGCGGGCTAGGGAGCTCGGCGCGGAGGTGCGCGAGATCGCCCTCCCGCACGCGCCCCACGCGCTCTCGGCCTACTACGTCCTCGCCCCGGCGGAGGCCTCGAGCAACCTCGCGCGCTTCGACGGGGTGCGCTACGGGATGCGGGCAGAGCCCGCTGGGGACCTGATGGAGATGTACACGCGCACCCGCCACGACGGCTTCGGCGCCGAGGTCAAGCGGCGGATCATGCTCGGCACCTACGCGCTCTCCTCCGGCTACTACGACGCCTACTACGGTCGCGCCCAGCGCGTGCGGACGAAGATCTCCGAGGACTTCGCGAGCGCGTTCGCGAGCGTCGACTTCATCCTCACCCCGACCGCCCCGACGGTCGCGTTCGCGCTCGGGGAGAAGACGGCGGACCCGCTGGCGATGTACCTCAACGACTACTGCACGGTGCCGATGTCGCTGGCGGGGATCCCCGCGATCTCGATCCCCAGCGGGCTCTCCGAGGGGCTGCCCGTCGGCCTGCAGATCGCCGGTCCGGCGTTCAGCGAGAGTCGCCTGCTCGACGTCGCCCACGCGCTCGAGCTCGCGATCGCCTTCGACGGGACGGCCGCCCGTGGGTGAGTTGGAGGCCGTCATCGGGCTTGAGATCCACGTCCAGCTGGCGACGCGGACGAAGATGTTCTGCGGCTGCGAGCTGTCCTTCGGGGACCCGCCCAACACCCACACCTGCCCCGTCTGTCTGGGGCTCCCGGGGAGCCTCCCGGTGGCGAACGCCCGCGCGGTCCAGCTCGGGCTGATGATCGGCCTGGCGCTCGGCTGCGATCTGGCCCCGCGGTCGATCTTCCACCGCAAGAACTACTTCTACCCGGACCTTCCGAAGGGCTACCAAATCTCCCAGTACGACGAGCCTCTCTGTCGCGGGGGACGGCTCGGCGAGGTGCGCATCCACCGCGTCCACCTCGAGGAGGACGCCGCCAAGCTGATCCACGTGGGCGCCAGCGGGCGGATTCACGGCTCGGACGCGAGCATCGTCGACTTCAACCGCGGCGGGACCCCGCTCGCGGAGATCGTCACCGAGCCCGACATCCGCTCCCCCGAGCAGGCGGGGGAGTGGCTGCGGCTGCTGCGGAGCACGCTCCGCCAGCTCGGGGTGAGCGACGTGAACATGGAGGAGGGCTCACTGCGCTGCGACGCGAACATCTCGCTGCGGGAGGCGGGGAGCGATCGCCTGGGGGTGAAGACGGAGCTGAAGAACATGAACTCCTTCCGCTTCATCGAACGGGGCATCCGAGCGGAGATCGAGCGCCAGCGCAAGCTCCTGGAGTCCGGCGGGGAGGTCGTCCAGGAGACGCTCCACTTCGATCCGGGCTCCGGCGCGATCACCTCGCTGCGATCGAAGGAGGAGGCGCACGACTACCGCTACTTCCCCGAGCCCGACCTGATCCCGGTGGGGATCGAGGAGGAGATGCTCGCCGAGGCGCGGGCGGCGATGAGCGAGCTCCCCGCCGAGCGCGCGGAGCGGCTCGCGCGCGATCAGGGGCTGAGCGAGGAGAGCGCGCGGACGCTCGCCTTCCGGGGCGAGCTGGGTGACTACTTCGAGGCCGCGCTCGCCGCCGCCGATCCGCCCCCGGCGGCGCAGCCTCTGGCCAACTGGGTGACCGGCGAGCTGCTCGTGCGGCTGCCGGACGGGCAGCCGCCGCTGGACTCGCGCGTGGCGCCCGCTGCGCTGGCGGCGCTCGTGGGGATGCTCGGCGCGCGCGAGGTGAGCGTGGGGGCGGCGCGCACCGTGCTCGACCGGCTCGTCGCCGAGGGCGGGGACCCCGCCGCGATCGTCGCCGCGGAGGACCTGGCGGCGATCGATGGCGGCGAGGAGCTCGCCGGGATCGTGGCCGCGGCGATCGCGGCCAACGGGGACGCGGCGGAGCGGGTGCGCCAGGGGAACGCGAAGGCGAGCGGGCCGATCGTCGGGTACGTGATGAGGGAGACGAAGGGGCGGGCGGACGGGGGCGAGGTGGCGCGGCTGATCGAGGCCCAGCTCGGCGTCTGAGGGGCGCCGTCAAAGCAGAGACACGCGGCCGCGACATTTTGGACGCCGGGCCAAAGGCATCGGGGCGTCGCTTCGCCAATATGCTCGCCATGAACCGGTTAGCAGCAAACGCAAGCGTCTCATCATCTCCTCGGCGGTTCATCCTGCTGCCCGAGGACTCGGCGGAGAGGACGAGCCAGGGTGGGCGAATCCGCCGCTATCAGCTGACCAGCCTCGGGCAGGGCTCGGGTCGCTGTGGTTCGCGCCTGGGTGGCACAGGCGTAGCGGCCGAGGCCCCTCGCGGGGAGGGTCGGTCCGCAGGAAGGTAGAACCACCTCCTCAAAGCTGTGCCGGCTTCCCTCGGCCGGCGCGAGCGGCAGACGGCCGGGCAGGGGTCGTGATCCCCCTGTCCGGCCGAGCTGCTGCCCTGGTGGGGATGGGCCGCAGGCGGTACCCTCCTTCTATGAACTCATCCTCACCATCCTCGTCACGTTCGTTCGGCAGCATGGTCGTGGCCGCGATCGTCCTTCTGATCGCCGCCTGGCTGCTGCTCCACTTCGTCGTCGGGATCCTCTCGTTCCTGTTCAGCACGGTGATCCTGATCGCGGCGGTCCTGGCCGTGATCTGGGCGCTGCGCGTGCTTCTCTAGGGGCGCGTCGATGCCCTACGTCGTGATCGCGGTCAGCTTCGGCTTGGCCGGGGGGATCGTGGGGAAGATCAAGGGCAGCTCGTTCCTGCTCTGGTTCCTGATCTCGGCGCTGATCCCCGTCATCGGGCTGCTGACGGCGATCGCCTACCGCTTCGAGCACGACGAGCTCCGCCGCGCCTGTCCCACCTGCGGCCGGGTGACGAAGATCTACGACGCGCTCTGCACGCGCTGCGGCACCGAGCTCGACTTCCCGGAGGTGGCGATCACACCCGCGTCCTGGGAGCGGCCCCCCGCTCCGACGGCCTGAGCGGCCCTTCGCGCCGAGCGTCTGAGCGGCCCCCGACCGCCTGAGCGGCCCTTCGCGCCGAGCGCCAGAATCGTCCCCGAGGCCCGATTTCGGCCGCCCTAACAGGGATCTTCGCCTACGCTGTCGCCAGGGTGAGCAGCGAGGTGAACACAGCGGTGGGGGCTCCGGACAGGTCGCTGATCGCGCGGCTGATCCATCGCGCGGGCTTTGCCGACGAGACGGAGTTCGTGCTGCGGGTGGTCCAGCCCGCGCTCGTGGGGATGATCGACGGGACCGTCTCCTCGATCGCGCCGATCTTCGCCGCGGCGATCGCCTCCAGCTCGCACACGGCGCTGCTGGTGGGCTTCTCCGTCGCCCTCGGCGCGGGCGTCAGCATGGGATGGTCGGAGGCGCTGTCCGACACGGGCGAGGAGACCGGGCGCGGCTCGGCCGTCGTCCGTGGGTCGATCACCGGTGGGATGACCGCGCTCGGGGGGATCTTCCACACGCTCCCGTTCCTCATCTCCGACGTCCACACGGCGCTGATCGTGGCCGGGGGCGTGGTGGCGGTCGAGCTGCTGACGATCTCCTGGGTGCGGAAACGCTTCCTCGATGTCTCGATGCGCTCCTCGCTGCTCGTCGTCACGGTCGGCGGGCTGATCGTGCTGGCGATCGGCATCGCCATCGGATCGGCCTGAAAGCGCGCCGAAACCCGCTGGTACACTGGCTTTTTTGACGGCGATGAGGAGAGGAGGTCGGAGCGATGCGGGCTGTTGATGCCCTGATGGAATGTCTGAAGGCGGAGGGCGTGGACGTCGTCTTCGGCCTGCCCGGCGGAGCCAACCTCCCCACCTACGACGCGTTCGTCGACGGGGGCATCCGCCACATCCTCGTCCGCCACGAGGCCGGCGGGGGCCATGCCGCCGAGGGCTATGCGAAGGCGACGGGGAAAGTGGGGGTGTCGTTCGCCACCAGCGGCCCCGGCGCCACCAACCTGATCACGCCGATCTGCGACGCGATGATGGACTCCGTGCCGGTCGTCTTCATCACCGGCCAGGTCCGCACCGAGCTGCTCGGGACGGACGGCTTCCAGGAGGCCGACACGATCGGCATCACGATGCCCGTGGTGAAGCACTCGTTCATGATCCAGGCGCCCCAGGAGATCCCGCGGGCGATCCACGAGGCCTTCCACATCGCCCGCTCGGGGCGTCCCGGGCCCGTGCTCGTGGACATCCCGATGGACCTCTCGCGCGCGGAGATCGACTACGAGCCCGTCTCGGACGTTCGCCTCCCCGGCTACCAGCCGCGGACGGAGGGCAACCAGAAGCAGATCCGCCAGGCGGCGAAGGCGCTCGCCGCGGCGCAGCGGCCGGTGATCTACGCCGGCGGCGGGGTCGTCAACGCGGACGCATCCGAGGAGTTGATCGAGTTCGCGACCAGCGATCGCTTCCCCGTGACGTGCACGTTGATGGGCCTCGGCGCGTTCCCCGCGCCTCACCCCCAGTGGCTGGGGATGCTGGGCATGCACGGCACCCGCGCCGCCAACTACGCGATGGACGAGGCCGACCTGATCTGCGCCGTCGGCGCCCGCTTCGACGACCGCATCACCGGCAAGCTGTCGGAGTTCGCCCCGCGGGCGAAGTTCATCCACATCGACGTCGACCCGGCCGAGATCTCCAAGAACGTCCCCGCTCACATCCCGATCGTGGGCGACGCCAAGCACGTGCTCGCGAAGCTCGTCGTCGAGTACCGCGCGATCGGGGCCGACCCCGTGCGGCTGTCCGGGTGGTGGCAGCGGATCGAAGGCTGGCGGGCCAAGCATCCGCTCGGCTACGAAGACTCCAGCGACAACGAGATCAAGCCCCAGTACATGATCCAGGCGCTCTACGAGGCCACCGGGGGGCAGGCGATCATCACCAGCGATGTCGGCCAGCACCAGATGTGGACGGCGCAGTACTACGACTTCCCCGCCCCGCGCCGCTGGATCAACAGCGGCGGCCTGGGCACGATGGGCTTCGGCCTGCCGGCGGCGATGGGCGCGCAGGTGGGCTGCGCCGATCAGGTCGTCTGCTGCGTCGCCGGGGACGGGTCCGTGCAGATGAACGCGCAGGAGCTCGCGACGTGCGCCGAGAACGAGATCCCGATCAAGGTGTTCATCATGAACAACGGCTATCTCGGGATGGTGCGGCAGTGGCAGGAGCTGTTCTGGGACCGGCGCTACAGCCACGTCGACATGGGTCGCTTCCCGGACTTCGTGAAGCTCGCCGAGGCCTACGGGGTGACGGGCATGCGCCTGGAGGACAAGCGCACGCTGGTTGAGGACATGCGCCGGGCGATCGCCACCGACGGACCCGTGCTCGTGGACGTGCGGGTGACCCGGGAGGAGAACACCTACCCGATGATCCCCGCCGGCTCCGCCGCCCGCGAGATGGTCGGGTGAGCGCGGCGATGGGAGAACCCGGGACCAAGCAGCCGCTCAGCCTCGAGGAGCTCGAGGCCGCCACGAACATGCGCACGGGGCGCAAGCACGTGCTCTCGATCCTCGTCGAAAACAAGTCCGGCGTGCTCACCCGCATCGCGGGCCTGTTCGCGCGCCGGGGGTTCAACATCGACACGCTCACGGTCGGCCCGACCGAGGACGCTCAGGTCTCGCGGGTGACGCTCACCGTGGATGGGGCGCTGCATCCGATCGACCAGGTGACGAAGCAGCTCCACAAGCTCGTCAACGTGCTCAAGATCCGCGACCTCGAGCCGCGGGACACCGTCGCGCGGGAGCTCGCGCTGTTCAAGGTGACCGCCGACGGGGTGCAGCGCGGCGAGCTGATGCAGATCGCGGAGATCTTTCGCGGCAAGGTCGTCGACGTGACGAAGCGGGCCGTCATCATCGAGATCACCGGCACCACGGACAAGATCGCCGCGTTCGAGACGATGGTGAGGCCCTTCGGGCTGATCGAGATGATGCGCACCGGCGAGATCGCGATCTCGCGAGGTCGCAGCGAGACCTAGTTGGCGCTCCGTGCCGGCCAGCGTTCGCAGCTTGCCGAAGTCGACGGGGAGCGCCTGCATGCCACGCTGAGCACCGCCGTCGCTCGCGCGCGCCGCCGAGGCGAGAGCGTCCTGGCGACGTTCTCAGTGGAGCTCGCCGAGAACGTCGACCCCGCCGCCCTGGCATGCGCGGCGCGGCGGCCGGGCGAGCCGTGGTTCGTGCTCGAGCAGCCCGATCGCAACCGCGCGGCGCTCGCCGGGCTGGGCGAGGCCGTCGTCGTCGAGGACCGCGGCGAGGGGCGCTTCGCCGCGGTCGGCGAGCGCTGGCGAGCGCTCGCGGGCGAGGCTGTGGTCGAGCAGCCGCGCGCCCCGCTTCCCCACGCCGGCCCGGTGGCGATGGGCGGGTTCGCCTTCGCACCCGGCGGGGGCTCCTCGCCCCACTGGGAGGGCTTCGCGCCGGCCTCGTTGATCGTCCCCGAGCTGCTCATCGCGCGCGGGCGGGGGGCGGCGGCGCTGACGCTCGCCGTGCTCGCCGCCCCCGACGACGTCCCGGAGGAGCTCGCTGCGCGACTCCAGCAGCGCCTCTCCGAGCTGCCCTCGCCCGCCGCGGCCCGCGGCGGGCTGCCGCTGCTGGACCCGGCGCCCACGGGGACCCATCGGGTCGTCAGCGCGATGCCCCCCGAGCACTACGAGCACGCCGTCGCGCGCGCGGTCGAGCTGATCGCCGGGGGGGAGCTGGAGAAGATCGTCCTCGCGCGGGAAGTCCAGGTCCACGCTCCCAGGGCCCACGACCCGGCGGCCGTCTTCGGGGTGCTGCGCGAGGCGTTCCCCTCCTGTTTCGTCTTCTGCGTCGGTCGCGGCGAGGCGACGCTCGTGGCGGCGAGCCCCGAGCTGCTCCTCCGCCGCGAGGGCCAGCGGCTGAGCACGCTCGCGCTCGCGGGGTCGACACGGCGGAGCGCGGATCCCGCCGTCGACGACCATCTCGGCGAGCAGCTCCTGCGCGACCCGAGCTATCGCGAGGAGCACGCGATCGTCGCGCGGAGGATCGCGAGGATGCTGAGGCCGCACTCCGTCTGGGTGACGGCCGCCCCGGAGCCCCGCCTCGTTCAGATTGCGAACATCCAGCATCTCGCGACGCCGATCCGCGCCCAGCTCGCCGAGCCGTTGGACGCGCTCGCGCTGGCGGGCCTGATGCATCCCACCCCGGCCGTGGGCGGCGAGCCGCTGGCGGCGGCCGCGCCCCTGATCCCGGCGCTCGAGGGGCTCGACCGCGGGTGGTACTCCGGACCCGTGGGCTGGGTGGACGCGACCGGAGACGGGGAGTTCTGCGTGGCGCTCCGCTGCGCCCTCCTCTGCGACCGCGTCGCCCGCTGCTTTGCGGGCAACGGGATCGTCCGCGAGTCCGACCCGGCGCGCGAGCTCGCCGAGACTGAGGTCAAGCTCGAGGCGCTCCTCCCGCTGCTGGCCGGCTGAGAGGACGCGAGAGCGACAGAGCGGCAGCGCTCAGTTGCGGATCGCGGCCGTGACCGCGCTCCACACGCCGCGATGGAGCGCGACGTTGGCCGCGCGGTCGCCCCCCACCTCGAGGATCGCCGAGCCGGGCCGGGCGAGCATTCGCTCGAGCGCCTCGCGGAACGACGGGACGTCCTCCGCGCGCTCGTGGGCGAGCCCGTAGAGGGCGGCGGCCGCGGCGAAGTCGAGGCCCGTGGGCGTGGCGACATGGCGGCTGTAGAGGTCCTCGGGGTCGCGTGCGAGCGTCGAGGAGGCCACGGGGAGGAAGTCGAAGATGCCCCCGCCGCCGTTGTCGATCAGCACGATCTTCAGCTCGAGCTCCAGCCGCCGCGCGGCGATCAGCCCGCCGAGGTCGTGGGCGAGGGCGACGTCGCCGATCAGGAGCAGGACCGGGCCCTCGCTCGCCGGTGTGCCCTGCAGCGGGACGGCGGGCTGCTCGGCGGCCGCGGCGGCGCCGAAGGCCGAGGAGACGGTCCCGTCGATGCCGTTCGCACCCCGGTTGCAGAGCACCCGCGGGGGATCCCCCCGCACGGGCCAGAACGTCTCGATGTCGCGAACGGGCATTGAGGAGGCGACGAACAGGGTGGCGTTGGCCGGGAGCAGCACCCCGAGCTCGGCCGCCACCGCGGGCTCGCACAGGCCCTCACGCGCGAGCACCCCGAGAATCGCCTCGGCGGCGCGCTCGTCGGCGCTCCGCCACGACGCCAGCCAGTCTCCATCGGGGGATGCCTCCACGCCGGCCGCGGTCAGCCGCGCGAGCGTGCGGGCGGGGTCCTGGGGGAGGGACTGCGCCAGGCGCGAGTCGGGGTCCTGCCACGCGCCCTCCGGATCGAGCGCAACCTGGATCACGTCCTCCAGCCCCGCCAGCCACATCCGCAGGGGCTTGGAGACGGGGAGGTCGCCCACCCGCAGGACGAGGTCGGGTCGCATCTCCTCCGCGAACGTCTCGTCGCGGAGGAGCGCGTCGTAGTGGGCGACGGCGGCCTCCCCGCGGCGCGCCCCCGACATCGGGTCGGCGAGCAGCGGCCAGCCGGCGGCCGCCGCGAACGCCGCGGCGGGCCCGCCGAGCGGGGTGGGACGCTCGTCGCGGCCGGCGATCAGGACCCCGCGGCGGGCCGCCGCGACGAGGTCCCTCAGCTCGCCGATCGAGGATCGCGGGAGGGGCCGACGGGCCACGTAGGGAGCCCCGTCGGGGCGCCCGCTCGCGTCCGCCGGGAGAGGCTCGTCGGTGACGAGGGGCTCGCGTAGGGGGAAATTCAGGTGGACCGGGCCGGGACGGCCCTCGAGCGCCGTCCAGTAGGCCCGGCAGGCGAGCGTGCGGATCCAGCGGAGCGCGGCGGGCGAGGCCCCGTGGACGGAGACCTCGAAGAACCACTTCGCGGCGTCGCCGAAGATCTTCAGTTGGTCGATCGCCTGTCCCGCCCCGTTCTCGCGCAGCTCGGCCGGGCGGTCGGCGCTGAGCAGCAGCAGCGGCACCCGTGCCTCGTGCGCCTCGATCGCGGCCGGCAGGAGCTCGGCGACGGCGCTTCCCGACGTGCAGGCCACCGCGACGGGCAGGCCCGAGGCCTTCGCCAGCCCGAGCGCGAAGAAGCCCGCGCAGCGCTCGTCGATGTGGGAGTGGCAGCGCAGGCGAGGCTCGCGCGCGAGTGACAGCACGAGCGGGGCGCTCCGCGAGCCGGGGGAGGTGCACGCCGCCCGCATCCCGCAGCGGGCGAGCTCGTCCGCGAAGGCCCGCAGCAGCAGGTAGGTGTCGGTGGTCGGGGTCATACGATGCGGCCGTGCCCGAGACGATCGTCCTCCTCCACGGCTTCAGCGGCACTCGCCGGGCATGGGACGGGGTTCTCGCGCTGCTCGACCCCGCACGCTATCGGCCGCTGGCACTCGACATCCCGGGCCACGGCTCCGAGTCCTCCCATCCGCCCCCGATCACCTTCGAGCGCTGTGTCGAGCACGTCCTCGCCGCCGCCCCCGAGCGCTTTGCCCTGTGCGGCTACTCGATGGGCGGGAGGCTCGCACTTCAGCTCGCCCTCGCCGCCCCCGAGCGCGTCTCGCGGCTGACGCTCATCGCCTGCAACCCGGGGATCGAGGACGGGGGGGAGAGGGCCGCGCGGCGGGCTGCCGACGAGCTCCTCGCCGAGAATCTCGAAAGGCGACCGTTCGAGGAGTTCATCGAGCGCTGGCGCACCCAGCCGCTGTTCGCGGAGGACCCCCCCGAGGTCGGCGCCCTGGCCCGGGCGGACCAGCGACGAAACGACCCACTGGCGCTCGCCGCCGTCCTGCGGGGCCTCGGTCCGGGCGAGATGGAGCCGATGTGGGGCCGCCTCGGCGAGCTCTCGATCCCGCTGAGCTTCCTCGCGGGGGATCGTGACGCGAAGTTCGTGGCGATCGGGAAGCGCCTCGCCGGGATCGTCCCTCACTGCCGCCTCGTGATCCTCCCGGGCGGCCACGGCCTCCCGCTCGAAGACCCCGCCGGCGTCGTCTCGGCTCTCGCCTGACCCGCCCGCGGAGAGCCTTCCGCCGACAGGCGAGCGGCGACCACAGACCGGCGACACGCGACCGCCGACCGGGGGCGGCGGCCCGCCGACCGGCGACCGGGAATGCCGACCGCCGACCCGGACCGGGACCTGCGCTAGCCGAACGGCTCCACGCCGAGGCCGGGCGAGCTCGGCAGCGCGATCTCCCCTTCGCTGGGCCGGAGCGGGTCCTCGATCCCCTCGAACATCGCGAGCGTCGCGAGGCCGCACGGGGGGAGCGGGCCGCGCGAGGCGAGCGCCGCGGCGGCATGGAGGGCCGCGGCGACGCCGAGGGGCCCGTCGAGGGTGGAGGCGAGATAGACCTCGGCGCCGGAGGCCCTCACGAGGGCCGCGGCGGCGAGCAGCGCGCCGATGCCCCCGCAGCGGGCCACCTTCAGGCAGACGGCGTCGGCGACGCCGGCGCCGAGCGCGCCCGGCTCCCCCGCCGTCTCGTCGATCGCGATCCGCACGGCCACCCGCTCCCGCACCTCGCGCACGGCGCGCAGGCCGTGGGTGGGCTCCTCGACGAGCTCCAGGCCGGTGGGGGAGAGGGCCTCGATCGCCCGCACCGCCTCCTCCACGTCCCAGGCCCCGTTCGCGTCCAGCCGCAGCCCCATCGCCGGGCCGGCCCCCGCACGGACCGCCGCGAGCCGGCCCGCGTCATCGCCCACGCCGACCTTCACCTTCACGCAGGAGAACCCCGCGCGGGCGGCCTCCGCGGCCTCCTCCGCGGCACCCGCGCGATCGAGCGCGGACAGGGTCGCGTTGACGGTGACGCTCGCCGCATGGTCCTCGCTGAGGAGCGCCGCGACGGGCTTCTCCGCCCGCCGGCCCGCTCGGTCCCACAGCGCCATCTCCACCGCCGACAGCGCCGCCGGGACGTCCGCGACGGCGCGGCAGGCCTCGATCACGCGCGCCCCGCCCTCCCCGTCCCAGGCCTCCAGCGCGGGTGCGTAGGCGGCGAGCGCGGCGAGCACCACCTCGACGTCGGGACCCTCGTACTCCGGCAGGGGAGCCGCCTCGCCGAAGCCGCTCACCCCGTCCGCGTCGCTGAGCTCGAGGATCGCCAGCTCCCGCTCCTCGACCTCGCCGTAGGCGGTCCGCAGCGGACGGGCCAGCCGCAGCGTCTGGCGCGTCAGCTCGAGCTTCACGAGGCGATTCCGCCGCTGGCGAGGATCCCGGCGGCGAACAGCACGCAGAAGACGAGCTGCAGCGCGCCCGTGCGGGCGAGCGCGCCGTTCAGGGCGGGACCGTCGCTGTGCGTCCGCACGACCTTCGCGACGGCCACGGCGAGCGGTGCGGCGAGCCACGGGAGCAGCAGCCAGGCGGTCATCGAGCCGAGCACCCAGGGGAGCGGGGCGGCGAGGAAGGCGACGATGAGCATCGCCGCGTAGAGCGCCCGCGTGCGCTCCCGGCCGAGCCTCACCGCGAGCGTGCGCTTGCCCGCGCGGCGGTCGGTCTCGATGATCGCGGACGTTGTTGACGACGAGGATCGCGCTCGCGAGCAGCCCGACGGGGATCGCGCAGACGAACGCCTCCCAGGGGAGCTGCTGGACCTGCACGAAGTAGGAGCCGGCGACGGCGACGATGCCGAAGAAGAGGAACACGAACAGCTCCCCGAGGCCCTCGTAGCCGTACGGGCGGCGGGCCGCCCGTGTAGAGCACGCCGGCGAGGATCGAGGCGGCGCCGATCGCCAGCAGCACCCAGCCCGCGACGGCGATCAGGTAGACGCCGCAGGCACCGCCAGGCCGAACGTGACGTAGGTCGCGATCAGCACCTGGCTCGGCGGGACGAGCCCGCCCGCGGTCACCCGGACCGGGCCCAGGCGGTCCTCCGTGTCGGCCCCCCGGCGGGCGTCGGAGTAGTCGTTTGAGAGGTTCGTGCCCACCTGGATGAACAGCGCCCCGAGCAGCGCGGCGACGAAGGCCAGCGCGTGGAAGTGGCCCGTCGCCGAGCGCGAGCGAGGTGCCGACGAGCACGGGCGCGACCGCGGCCGGCAGCGTCCGCACCCGCGCGGCCATCACCCAGATCCTCACGGCGCCCACCTAGATGGTCGAGTCCACGGCGACGCGCCGCTTCCGGGGTGCGCAGGCGCAGCCATCTAGGCCCGCCTGGGGAACGGGAGAAGTCCGGCGGGCGCTTCTCGATGTAGGCGTCCCGTCCCTCCTGGGCCTCCTCGCTTTCGTAGAAGAGCAGGTTCGTGTCGTGGGCGAGCTGCTGGATGCCCGCGAGGCCGTCCTCGGCCGCGTTGAAGCTCGCCTTCAGCAGTCGCAGGGCGAAGGGCGAGAGCGGCGAGCATCTCCCGGCACCACCCCACCGTCTCCTCCTCCAGCCGCTCGAGCGGCACGACCGTGTTGACGAGCCCCATCTCGAGCGCCTCGGCGGCGTAGTACTGGCGGCACAGGAACCAGATCTCCTTCGCCTTCTTCGGCCCGACCAGGTTCGCCAGCAGGCTCGCCCCGAAGCCGCCGTCGAACGAGCCCACGCGCGGGCCCACCTGGCCGAAGCGGGCGTTGTCGGCGGCGATCGTCAGGTCGCAGACGAGGTGCAGCACGTGGCCGCCCCCGATCGCGTAGCCCGGCGACCATCGCCACGACCGGCTTCGGCAGCCGGCGGATCTGCACGTGCAGGTCGGTGACGTGGAAGCGCCCCACCGTGCGCGCCGCGCCCTCGTCCTACGTAGCCGCTGTCGCCGCGAACGCGCTGGTCGCCGCCGGAGCAGAACGCGTCGGGGCCCTCGCCGGTGAGCACGATCACCCCCACGGAGCTGTCCTCGCGCGCGTCGCTCGAAGGCCCGCGACATCTCGATCACGGTGCGCGGGCGGAAGGCGTTGCGCACCTCGGGCCGCGCGATCGTGATCTTCGCGATCCCGGCTCCGCGTCGACTTCTCATAGCGGATGTCCGTGAGGGGCTCGCCGGCGATCGTCGTGTCGTTCCAGATCGTGCTCATCGGCGGGAAGGCTAGCCTGTGCGGCATGGTCGTCGAGGCATGGCTCGCGCGCGCGGCCGGCGGGCACCCGAGCGGATCGCCCTGGCAGACCCCCGCCGGGAGCTGGTCCTACGGCGAGCTGCGCGGCCCATGCCGAGGCCGGCGCGCGGGAGCTCGCGGCCCGGGGCGTCGCGGCCGGTGAGCAGGTCGCGATCGCGCTGCCCGCGGGCCTGGCCTTCGCGCAGGCGCTGCACGCCTGCCTGCTGCTCGGCGCGGTTGCCGTGCCCGTCGACTGCGCCTGCCCGCGAGCGAGCGCGAGCAGATCGCGCCGGCGTCACGGTGCTCGTCGAAGAGCCGCTGCCCGGGGGGCACGGCGGGCGCGCGGGGCCTCGGCCGCGACGTCACGACCTGGGCGCTCCGCCGCTGGTCGATCCACACCTCCGGCACGACCGCTGCCCCGCGCCCGGTCGAGCTGACGCTACGGCAACTTCCTCTGGAGCGCCCTCGGCTCGGCAGTCGCGCTCGGCCTCGATCCGCGGGAGCGCTGGCTGTGCGCGCTTGCCGCTCGTCGCACGTCGGCGGCCTCTCGATCCTGCTCCGCTCGGCGATCTACGCGACCACGGCGGTCGTCCACGAGCGCTTCGAGACCGACCGCGCGTGCACGCGCTGCGCTCCAGGGCGGGAGTGACGCTCGTGAGCCTCGTCGCGACGACGCTCGACGCGCCTGCTCGAGGCGGGCCTCGCGCGACCCGCCGGCGCTGCGCTGCGCGCTCACCGGCGGCGGCCCGGTCCCGGCGGCCCTGCTCGCGCGCGCCCATGCGGCCGGCGTGCCCGTCAGCCTCACCTACGGCCTCACCGAGAGCTGCTCGCAGGCCACCACGCTCCCCGCTGGCGGCGATCGGCGCCCGAGCGCTCGACGGCGGCGGGCCGCCGCTGTTCTGCACGCGCGTGCAGATCGCCGCCGACGGCGAGATCCTGTTGCGCCGGGCCGACCGTCGCGCGCCGGCCGATCGCGGCAGGACGGCTGGCTGCACACGGCGATCTCGGCGCGCCTCGACGAGCGCGGCCGCCTGCAGGTGCATCGGGCGCAAGGCCGACACGATCGTCAGCGGCGGCGAGAACGTCGCGCCGACCGAGGTCGAGGCGGTGCTCGAGGCGCACCCGCAGGTGCTGCGAGGCGGCGGTGCTCGGCCGCCCGACGACCGCTGGGGGGAGGCCGTCGCCTGCGATCGTCGTCCCCCGCGCGGGCGCCCGCCGACTGGCGACGGCCCTCCGCGCGCACTGCGCCGGGCGCGCTCGCGCCCTACAAGGTCCCGAAGCAGATCGATCCTCAGCGCGCGAGCCGCTCCCGCGGACGCGCCTCGGGCAAGCTCCTCCGCAGGGAGCTGGCATGAGCTTCGACGCCGAGGCCCACCGCGAGCGCAGCCTCGCGGCTGGGAGGACGCCGCCGCCGGCTGGGTCAGCCGGCAGCGCACCGATGCGTGCGTCAGCTGGACGCGACGCCGGTGTCGCACTGGATGCTCGCCGCCGTCGCTCCCCAGCCCGGCGAGCGGGTGCTCGAGCTCGCGGCGGGGCTCGGCGAGACCGGCATGCTCGCCGCCGAGCTGGTCGCGCCGATCGGCGGCGTCGTCATCTCCGACCAGGCCGAGGCGATGCTCGCGGGAGCGCGCGCGCGGGCGTCCGAGCTCGGGCTCGCGAACGTCGAGTTCCAGCGTGCTCAACGCCGAATGGATCGACCTGCCGCTGGCGAGCGTCGACGTCGGTGCTCTGCCGCTGGGGCTACATGCTGATGGCCGACCCGCGCCGCGGCGCTCGCCGAGACGCGCCGCGTGCTGCGCCCGGGCGGGCGGCTCGGCGCTCGCGGTGTGGGACGCGATCGACGGCCAACCCGTGGGCGCTGCTCCCCGGCGGCGCGAGCTGCGTCGAGCGCGGCCTCGGCGAGCCGCCCGGCGCCGGCGCCGGCCGGGCCCGTTCGCGCTCGGCGACCCGGATCGCGTGCGCGAGCTGCTGGCAGGAGCGGGCTTCGCCGAGATCGCGATCGAGGCGTCGAGCTGCCGCGCAGGCACCCGAGCTTCGAGGAGCTGTGGGAGACTGACGCTCGACCTCTCGCCGCGCCTTCCACGACGCCGTCCTCTCGCAGCCCGCGGAGGCGATCGCGGAGATCCAGGCCGCGCTGCGGGAGCGGCTTCGCCCCGTACACCGCCGCCGACGGCACGCTCGCGCTGCCCGGGCGCACGCTCGTCGCCGTCGCGCGAGCGCCTGACGGCGCGGCGCGCGCGGGCCGCGACGGCTCGCGGCGCGAGTCTCGGATAGCCTGCCGCGCATGATCTACGACGACGACGCTGACCTCACGCTCCTCGACGGCAAGACCGTCGCCATCATCGGCTACGGCTCCCAGGGCCACGCCCACGCGCTCAACCTCAAGGACTCGCGGGGTCGACGTCGTCGTCGGCCTCGCGCGAGGCTCCGCCTCGGTCGCGAAGGCGCGCGAGCAGGGCCTCGAGGTGACCTGCCGTCGTCGAGGCCGCCGAGCCGCGGCGACCTCGTGATGATCCTGCTGCCCGACGAGCTCCACCACGAGGTCTGGGAGGAGGAGATCCGCGACGGGATCGCCGAGGGCAACATGATCCTGTTCGGCCACGGCTTCTCGATCCACTACGGCGAGGTCGAGCCGCCCGCCGGGCGTCGACGTCGGCATGGTCGCGCCGAAGGGCCCCGGCCACCTCGTCCGCCGCCAGTTCACCGAAGGCAGCGGCGTGCCCGGCCTGGTCGCGGTCGAGCAGGACGCCACCGGCAACGCGCGCGCGCTCGCGCTCGCCTACGCGAAGGGCATCGGCTGCACCCGCGGCGGCGTGATCGAGACGACCTTCAAGGACGAGACCGAGACCGACCTCTTCGGCGAGCAGGCCGTCCTCTGCGGCGGCGCCTCCGAGCTCGTCCAGGCCGGCTTCGAGACGCTCGTCGAGGCCGGCTACGACCCCGAGATGGCCTACTTCGAGTGCCTGCACGAGCTCAAGCTGATCGCCGACCTGATGTACGAGAAGGGCCTCGCCGGGATGCGCTTCTCGATCTCCAACACGGCCGAGTACGGCGACTACACGCGCGGCAAGCGCGTGATCACCGACGCAGACGCGCGAGAACATGAAGAAGATCCTCGCAGGAGATCCAGTCGGGCGACTTCGCCCGCGAGTGGATCGCCGAGAACCGCGCCGGCCAGGAGAACTTCAAGCGCATGCGCGCCGAGCAGGCCGACACCCAGATCGAGCACGTCGGCGAGGAGCTGCGCTCGCACATGGACTGGATCAAGCCCGCGTTCTGATGGCGAGCACGGCATCTGGCCCGCCGTGCTCGCCTACGTCTTCTGGCACCGCCCGCGGCCGCGGCGTCGCACGCGGAGGCCTACGAGCAGGCCCGCTCGTCGCTTCCACCGCTCGCTCGCGCGCCGCCCGCCGGTCGGGTTCTGCGCGGGTCGGCGCTGCGCGTGCCGCGAGCTCCCGTGGCTCGGGGGACGGGGGGCCGGGCTACGAGGACTGGTACCTGCTCGAGGACTTCACCGCGCTCGGCGTGCTCGACGAGGCGCGCGGTCTCGCGCGGGCACCGCAGCGCCCACGACGCGCGCCGCGCGAGCGACGGGCGCGGGCACCGGCGGCGTCTACCGGCTGCTCGAGGGCAGCCCATCGCCCGGCGTGCCGACGGTCCCGGCGATCTGGGTGTCGCGGCCGCGGGGCAGCAGCGATCCGTCGATCGCCGAGCTGCTCGGCGACGGGATGGACCCCGCGCGACGCGACTGTGGCGCTGCCAGCTGGTGCTCGGGCCCGCGCCCGAGTGCTGCCTGCTCACGGCGAGCCGACCGGCCCCGAGCCGGCGTCGCGCCGGGCGCGCCTCCGCGCCGGCTGGAGCGCTGCGAGCGCTCGCAGCGCGAGCCGCTCGTCGGCTGACCGACTCCGGCGCGCGGCGACCGTGCGCGGCGATCGACGGCCGAGCCCGCGCGTTCGCTACACTCGCCGACCTCGTCGCGACTGGCGCTCGGGTGGAGTTCACCACCGGGGAGCGACGGATCAGCACCGCCGCGCGCCTGGGCACCTCAGATAATCGACAACCCCGAGGTCCGAAGGAGCGAGGAGCCCACATGACGACGAGCACCGCAGCACACACAGACGCTGACCATCCCCGACGAGCTGAAGCCCGCGCGACGGCCGCTTCGGCTGCGGCCCCTCGAAGGTCCGCCCGGAGGCGCTCGCCGCGCTGGCCGGCCGACGGGGCGGCGCGTGATGGGCACCTCCCACCGCCAGAAGCCCGTCAAGGCGCTCGTCGGCGAGATCCGCGCGGGCCTGCGCGAGCTGTTCGCGCTGCCCGACGGCTACGAGGTCGCGCTCGGCAACGGCGGCGCCACCGCCTTCTGGGACGCGGCCGCGTTCGGCCTCGTGCGAGAGCGCGCCGCGCACCTCACCTACGGCGAGTTCTCCGCGAAGTTCGCCGACGGTCACCGACGGGCGCGCCCTTCCTCGGCGAGCCGCTCGGTCATCGCCGCCGAGCCCGGCGCCGCGCCCGACCCGGCGGGCGATCGGCCCGGCGGTCGAGGACGCCGGCGCCGACGTCGTCGCCTGGGCGCACAACGAGACCTCGACCGGCGTGATGGTTCCCGTGCTCGCGCCCCGGCGGGCGCCGGCGACGCGCTCGTCGCTGATCGACGCCACCTCGGGCGCGGGCGGGCTGCCCCTCGACGCTCGACCAGGCCGACGCCTACTACTTCGCGCCGCAGAAGAGCTTCGGCTCCGACGGCGGCCTGTGGCTGGCGCTGCTCAGCCCTGCGGCGCAGGAGCGGATCGGCAGAGCTCGCACGCGTCGGATCGCTGGATCCCGGAGTTCCTCTCGCTGACGACCGCGCTCGAGAACTCGCTCAAGGACCAGACCTACAACACGCCCGCCGTCGCCACGCTGTTCCTGCTCGCCGACCAGATCGACTGGATGCTCGCCGGGGCGGGCTGGACTGGTGCGTCGCGCGCACCGCGCCTCGCTCCGAGCACCTCTACGGCTGGGCCGAGGCGCAGCGCTCGCGACGCCGTTCGTGGCCGAGCCGGCGAACCGCTCGCTGGTCGTCGGCACGATCGACTTCGACGACTCCGTCGACGCCGCCGCGCGTCGCCGCGACGCTGCGCGCGAACGGGATCGTCGACGTCGAGCCCTACCGCAAGCTCGGGCGCAACCAGCTGCGCATCGGCATGTTCCCCGCGGTCGACACCGCCGACGTGCAGGCGCTGACCGCGCTGCATCGACTGGGTCCTCGAGAGGACGCGATGCGCCGCAGTGGAGCGCCCGCGAGGGGCGGCGCGCAAGGTGCTCGTCAAGGAGAAGATCGGCGACTCGGGCGTGGCGCTGCTGCGCGAGCACTTCGACGTCGACCTCGGGATCGACTGGGCCGACGAGGAGCTGGCGCGAGCGGATCGGCGCCTACGACGGCATCCTGATCCGCTCGGCGACGAAGATGACCGCCGAGCTGATCGAGCGGGCCGAGCGGCTGCGCGGTGATCGGACGCGCCGGGCGTCGGCGTCGACAACGTCGACGTCGCCGGCCGCGACGCGGCGCGGGATCGTCGTCGCCAACGCGCCCGAGTCCAACGTCGTCACCGCGGCCGAGCACACGATGGCGCTGCTGCTCGCGCTCGCGCGCAACGTCCCGCAGGCCCACGCCTCCGCTGATCGACGGGCGCTGGGAGCGCTCGAAGTTCTCCGGCGTCGAGCTCTACGAGAAGACGCTCGGCGTGCTCGGCTTCGGGCGCATCGGCCAGCTCGTCGCGCAGCGCGCGCGCGGCTTCGGGATGCGCGTGCTCGCGTTCGACCCGTTCGTCAGCGCCGAGCGCTATCGCGAGCTCGGCGTGGAGAAGGCCGACAGCGTCCGGAGGACATCTACGCGCAGGCCGACTTCATCACGGTCCACCTGCCGAAGACGCCCGAGACGCGAGGGCTTCCTCGACGCCGAGGCGTTCGCGGCGATGCGCGACGGCGTGCGGGTGCTGAACGTCGCGCGCGGCGGGCTGATCGACGAAGCAGGCGCTGCAGCGACGCGCTCGACTCCGGCAAGGTCGCCGGCGCGGCGCTCGACGTGTTCCCGAGCGAGCCGATGACCGAGAGCCCGCTGTTCGGCTACGACGAACGTCGTCGTCACCCCCCACCTGGGGCCTCGACCGCGGAGGCCACCGACCGCGCCGGCTACCAGAGCGCCGAGCAGGTCGTCGCGGCGCTCACCGGCGGCGTCGTCTCGACCGCGGTGAACATCCCCGCGATCGGCGCCGAGGACATGGAGATGCTCGGCCCCTTCCTGCCGCTCGCCAAGCAGCTCGGCCAGCTCGCGATGGAGCTCGCCGAGGGCAGCTCCGTCGAGCGCATCGAGGCCGCCTTCCTCGGGCGGATCGCCGAGTTCGACACGCGCCTGCTCGGCCTGGCGGTGATCGTCGGGGCGCTGCAGGGCCGCACCGAGGAGCAGGTCAACCTCGTCAACGCGCCCACCATGGCGCAGCCAGCGCGGGATCGTCTTCGAGGAGAAGGCCGTCTCCGAGGCGGAGGACTTCAACGAGCTGATCCGCGTGACGGTGGTCGCCGGCGGCGAGCGCGTCGCGGTCGCCGGACCGGGCATCGGCCCGAGCCGCATGCCCGCACCTCGTCGAGGTGCAGGGCCGCCGCCTCACGATCGAGCTCGAGCCCTACGTGACGGTCTTCCGCTACGAGGACGTACCCGGGCATGATCGGCCGCGTGGGCACGATCTTCGGCGCCCACGGCATCAACATCTCCTCCGCCGCCGTCGGCCACACCCCCGACGGAAGCCGCGGCGAGGGCGCCCAGCGGCTGGCCGCGATGGTCGTCACGACCGACGCGCCCGTCCCCGAGCCGGCGTCGTCGCCGAGATCGTCGCCTCCGAGGGCTTCGTCGACGGCTGGTCCGTCGACCTCGGCTGAGGCGTGCCCGCGGCCGCCGCGGCGGGGCGCCGCCATCGGGTAGGGTGTACGCCGGCATGCGCGCGGTCGTGATCACCAAGCACGGCGGGCCCGGAGGTGCTCCAGGTGCAGGAGCGCCCCGACCCGTCGCTCGGTGCGGGGCAGGTGCGCATCGAGGTCGCCGCGCGCCGGGATCAACTTCGCCGACGTGATGGCGCGCATGGGCCTCTACCAGGACGCGCCCGAAGACCCCCTGCGTCGTCGGCTACGAGGTCGCGGGCACGGTCCTCGAGGTCGGGGAGGGGGTCGCGGCGTGCACGCCGGCGAGCGCGTCCTCGCCGGCACCCAGTTCGGCGGCTACGCTTCCCAGGTGGTGGTCCCCGCCGGACGACGTCGTCGCGCTGCCCGAGCGCTCACCTTCGAGCAGGGGGCCGCGATCCCCGTCAACTACGCCACCGCCTGGGCCGGCCTGGTCGGCTACGGCAATCTGCAGCCGGGGGAGCGCGTGCTGATCCACTCCGCCGGAGGCGGCGTCGGCATCGCGGCCACGCAGATCGCCAAGCGCGTCGGCGCCGAGGTCTACGGCACCGCCTCCCCCGGCAAGCACGAGCGCATCCGCGAGCTCGGCGTGGACCGCGCGCTCGACTACACGAGCCCGGGCTGGGAGCGTGGGCTGCGGGCACTTCGACGTGATCCTCGACGCGGTCGGCGGCAAGAGCTTCCGGCACGAGCTACTCGCTGCTGCGCCGGGCGGGCGGCTCGTCGCCTTCGGCGCCTCCTCGCGTCGTCTCCGGCGAGCGGCAAAAGCATCCCCACGGCGCTCAAGCGGTCGCTGCGCATGCCGCGCTTCAACATGATCAAGCAGATGCAGGAATCCAAGGCCGTGATCGGGCTGAACATGCTCACGCTGTGGAAGGACCGCGGCACGCTGCGCCCCTGGATCGAGCCGCTCCAGGAGATGCTCGCCGACGGCACGATCGTCCCCGTCGTCGCCGGCGCGTTCGCCTTCGACGGACGCCGGGCGCGGCGCAGACGATGATCGTCGAGCGGCGGAACGTCGGCAAGGTCGTGCTCACGCCGTAGGCGGCCGCTCGCACCGCGCCGGTGCTCGACGCGCTGCGCTCTGGATGTCGTTTCCAGCTTCTCGCTTCTCGCCCTTCTCCTGCTCCCCCTCCGGGGGGAATAGCGCGTGGCGGCCGCGTAGCCGCATACCCACGCGAGAGGAACAGCAAGCGAGATAGAGAAGGAGCACGAACGACATGAGCACCCACACCGATGGAGCACGCACGACCGACGACCGCGGCGACCGCGTACTGATCTTCGACACGACCCTGCGCGACGGGGAGCAGTCGCCGGGGATCTCGCTCAACCGCCAGGAAAAGCTGGAGATCGCCCAGCAGCTCGCGCGCCTGGGCGTGGATGTGATCGAGGCCGGCTTCCCGATCACCTCCCCAGGCGACTTCGAGTCGGTCCAGGCGATCGCGCGGGAGGTCGAAGGGCCCGGTGATCTGCGGGCTGGCGCGCACCAGCAAGCAGGACATCGAGGCGGCGTGGAACGCCGTGCGCGACGCGCGAGCGCCCGCGCATCCACATCTTCATCGCCACCAGCGACGTCCACATCGAGCGCAAGCTTCAGACCACGCGCGAGGATGTCATCGGCCAGGCCCGCGCCGCGGTCGCCCAGGCGCGGAGTACGTCGACGATGTCGAGTTCTCGCCCGAGGACGGCTCGCGCTCGGACATCGAGTACATGGCCGAGGTGATCCAGATCGCGCTCGAGGAGGGCGCCACCACGATCAACGTCCCCGACACCGTCGGCTACACGATGCCCGGCGAGTACCGCGCGATGTTCGAGCAGCTCTACGCGCTCGTGCCCGGCCTGCGCAGACGTGGTCGTCTCGGTCCACTGCCACGACGACCTGGGGCTCGCCGTCGCGAACTCGCTGGCCGGGCTGGAAGCCGGCTGCCGGCAGGTCGAGTGCGCGATCAACGGCATCGGCGAGCGCGCCGGCAACGCCTCGCTGGAGGAGGTCGTGATGCTGCTGCACACCCGCGAGCCGCGCCTCGGGCTGTGGACCGGGCGTCGAGACGACCGAGATCGCCCGCACGAGCCGGCTGGTCTCGCGCCTGACGGGCTACCAGGTGCAGCCGAACAAGGCGATCGTCGGGCCGCAACGCGTTCGCGCACGAGGCCGGCATCCACCAGGACGGCGTGCTGAAGGAGCGCACCACCTACGAGATCATGGACGCCACCACCGTTGGCCTGCGCAGCAACTCGATCGTGCTCGGCAAGCACTCCGGCCGCCACGCCCTGCGCAAAGCCCTCGAGGAGATGGGCTTCGAGCTCGACGGCCAGACGCTGAACACGGCCTTCAAGCGCTTCAAGGAGATCGCCGACCGCAAGAAGCAGGTCACCGCGATGGATCTCGAGGCGCTCGTCACCGACGAGCTCCGCGACTGAGGACCAGGACGGCTACGCGCTGGACTGGTTCGAGGTCGAGGCCTCCTCGCTCCGCCCGCCGCACGCACGTGTCTCGCGTGACGCTCCCCGACGGCACCACGCCACCGGGCGCTTCATCGGCGACGGCCCGATCGACGCGGTCTTCCAGGCGATAACGCCGCCAGCGGCGTCGAGGCGAGCTCAGCGACTTCACCATCGGCGCCGTCACCGAGGGCCAGGACGCCCTCGGCGAGGTCTCCGTCGTGCTCGAGGTCGCCGGCTTCACGGGCGCCGGCCAGGGCGTCTCGACGGACATCATCGACGCCGCCGCCCGCGCCTACGTCCGCGCGCTGTCCGTCGCCGTCGCCCGCTCCCAGGCGAGCGACGCGATCGGTCTCCCCGAGACGGCCGGCAGCTGAGTGGTCCCCCGGCGTGCGGGCGGGCCCGGCGAGGCCCGCCCCGCGCCGGGCCCGCCGGCTTCGCGCCCCGGGGTTTGCCCGCGGCCCCCTTTCCGCGCCGGGCTCTGGCGTCTCACGTTCCCGCCCTCGGCGGCGTTCATCTGGTGTGTTCGTCCCGTCGTTCACCGCCACGATCGAGGATGCCGAGGGGGCCCTCGGAGTTCCCCTTGCGACCCCCGCGCGCGAGCGCGCGAGGCGAGGCGAGGAGTGCGGGCCCCGCCACGCCCGCGAGCGAGTCCTCGCCACCGTTCTCTTCACCGACATCGTCGCCTCCACCGAGCTCGCCACCCGCCTCGGGGACGCCGCCTGGGGGGCGCTCCTGGAAGCCCACCACGGGCTCGTCGGCGATCAGGTCCGCCGTCACCGTGGCCGCGTGGTGAAGTCCCTCGGGGACGGCGCGATGGCCCTCTTCGAGCGTCCGAGCTCCGCCATCGGCTGCGCCGTTGGGATAAGAGAGGGCCTCGCCGAGCTCGGCCTGGAGGTGCGGGCGGGGCTCCACACCGGCGAGTGCGAGCTCCTCGCCGACGGTGACGTCGGCGGCATCGCCATCCACATCGCCGCGCGCATCGCCGCCCTCGCCGAGCCCGACGAGGTGCTCGCGAGCGGCACCGTCCGCGACCTCTCCCTGGGCTCGCCCTTCCCGCTGAGCAGCCGCGGCGAGCGGCTCCTGCGGGGCCTGTCGGAGCCGTGGCGGGTGTTCGCCGTGGAGGCCTGAGCCCGCCCCCGTCCGCTCGTCCGGAACCGCGAGCGGGGCGGAGAAGAACGGCTACCCTCTCGGAGGTTGAGAACGCACTCGAGGGAATGGAGTCAAGGATGAGCCGTCTGCCGATCTCGCTGCCGCTGTTCCTCGCGCTGCTCGCCGCGAGCGTCCTCGCTCCCGCCGCCGCCCTCGCCGCTCCGCTGCGCCCGAGCGCGGAGGGCGTCTCGGACACGCCCTCGGCCGTCGAGCCCCACTGGGCCTGCCCGCGAGGGCTCTGCGACGCGATCGTCGACCCCCACCCATCCTCCTCCGCGGCGGCCCTCGCGCCCGTCTTCGCCCTCGGGAAACCCGAAGGGGGCGGCGAAGAAGGGGGCTATGACCCCGCAGAACTCCGCGCCGCCTACAACGTCCCCGCCACGGGCGGCGCCGGCCAGACGATCGCCCTCGTCGAGGGCTTCGCCTACAAGGCAGCCGAAAAAGACCTCGCGAAATACCGCTCCCACTACTCCATCCCCGCCTGCACGAGCAGCGGCGGCTGCCTGACGATGGTCAACAGCCACGGCGCCGCTCCCCACTACACCGTCGGCACCGGCTGGGAACTCGAGGAGTCCCTCGACCTCGCCATGGCATCCGTCGCCTGCCCCGAATGTCACATCATGCTCGTCGACGCCGAAGGCGAAAGCTGGAAGGCGCTGGGCGCGGCGGTGAGCCGCGCGGCGAAGATGGGCGCCACCGAGATCTCCAACAGCTACGGCCTTCCCGAAGAAACCTGCACCAGCGAATGCGCCGCCGCAGCACCCGACTACGACCAGCCGGGCCTGTTCGTCTCCGTCTCCTCCGGGGACTACGGCTGGGACAACGCCTACGAGGGCGCCCTCTCGCCGAGCTATCCCGCCGACCAGCCCGACGTCGCCGCCGTCGGCGGGACGGCGCTCCACCACTCGAAGAACGCCCGCGGCTACAGCGAGCGGGTGTGGGGTGAACCGGGTCTCGGCGTGGGGAGCGGGAGTGGCTGCACGCTCCAGAGCAAGCCCTCCTGGCAGGAGGACACGGGCTGCGCGGGCCGCACCGACAACGATGTCGCCGCCGTCGCCGCCTGCTCGACCCCGGTGTCCGTATACAACAGCCTCGAAGGGGGCTGGGGCGACGTCTGCGGGACGAGCGTCGCCTCGCCCCTGGTGGCCGGCATCGAGGCCCACGCCAGCGCCTTCGCCCGCTCGCTCCCTGGCGGGGAGGCTTTCTACGAGGACCCATCGACGCTCTTCGACGTCACCACGGGGACCAACGGGAAATGCCCCGCGAGCGTGAAATACCTCTGCCACGCCCAGCGGGGCTATGACGGGCCGACGGGGAACGGCACCCCGAACGGCCCCCTGAACCTGATCGAATGATCCCCCGCACGTGAGCCCGAGCGGCCGCCCGCCGGGGCGGCCCGCCGGGGCGCCCTGCCAGCGATCCTCCGGCAGCTGCCGGCAGCCCCTGCCGGGGCGGCCCGCTAGCGATCCTCCGGCGGCTGCCGAGAGACCCCCGCCGTCCGCTCCCGCGGGCGGAAGCCCAGCGATTCGTAGAGCCCGAGGGCGTGGTAGTCGGGTCCGCACAGATCACCAGCTGCGCCGCCCCGCTCCGCCTGGCGGCCTCGACCACGAGCCGCGAGCAGACCCCCTCCCGCCGGTGGCTCGCCAGCGTGTCCACCGCCTGGAAGCGCCCCCGCCCGTCGCTCACCACCACCCCGCAGCTCCCCCAAACCTCCTCACCGGAGCCCCCGAGCGCGACGTACCAGGCGCCCCGACCGGCTCCGAAGAGGACGCGCAGGTCGCTCAGGCGGCTCCCCACGAAGCGGCGGTAGACATCCTCCCGGAAGCGCTCATCACGGGAGTCCACCTGAAGCTCCACCACCTCCTCCCAGAGGCTCTCATCGGCGTCGCCCGCAGGATCGAGCGCCCGCACGAGCACCTCCCCGTTCGCCCGCCCGTGCTCCTCGAGCTCCTCCCGGCGGGCCACGAGCCCCACCATCCGCTCGATCTCATAGCCCCTCGCCACGAACTCCTCCTCGGCCGCCCCGAGGACGCCGTCGGTCCGATCCCCAGGCGAAAGTCTGGTGGCGCACCTGCGGCTCGTCGGCGAAGTCCACCGCGAACGCCTCCTCCCACCGCTCCCCGTCGCCGGCCCCCGGCGCGCCGTCGAAGATGAGCAGGTTTCCCCAGTAGTGGTGGGGATGCCCCGGCGAGCGCACCACCAGCCGCCCCTCCCGCCGCTCGACCACCCGGTCCTCGGGCAGTACGTCGATCTCCGTCGCCCACACGAGCGCCCGCGGCACCGTCCCCTGGGGGTGACCCGACATCGCCGCAGCGTATTCCACGACACCCTCTCGAGGGACGAGCGTCTGTGATAGCGTACGCACGTATGGCGGCGACCAAGCTGGCGGACGGGCGGGAGAACGGTGGGGGAGGGCTCCCCGCCGCGCCCCTCGACGCGCTCGACCCCGCCGTCATCGGCGCCCGCGTGAAGGCCCTCCGCGAGGCCTCCAGCCTGTCCCTCCGCGACCTCGCCGCCCGCAGCGGCGTGAGCGCGCCGATGCTCTCACAGGTCGAGCGAGGGGAGACCAGCCCGACGCTCACCGTCGCCACCCGCATCGCCTCCGGCCTGGACCTCCGCCTCTCCCAGCTCCTCCGCCTCGACGAGCAGGGCGCCGTCACCGTCGTCCGCGCCTCCGAGCGCCGCCGCGGGGGCAACCGCCGCCGCGGCCACAGCTTCGAGGTCCTCACCTCCCCCCAGCCGGGCCAGCGCGCCGAGCTCTCCACCCACGTCCTCGCCCCCGGCGGCTCCACCGGCGCCCCCGACGACCCCCCGATCCACGAGCCCGGGAGCCGCGAGACCGCCCTCGTCGCAGCTCGGCACCCTCGTCCTCGTCTGCGACGGACGTCGCCACGAGCTCCACGCCGGCGACTGCGTCACCTTCGACGCCGACCTTCCCCACCGCTTCGAGAACCCCACCGACGGCGAGGCCTCCCTCCTGGCGGTCGTCTCCGCGGGACTGAGGCGGAGCTAGATGGCCCACCACGCGACCCCTCCCGGACCCCGTGAGGGGTCCCCATAGAAATCAAGTCAACGCCACGAGCAGGAGAGTCACGACGATGCCCAAGACGATGTTCGAGAAATCTGGGAGTCCCACGAGGTGGGCGGGGCCGGCTCCGGGCTGATCTACATCGACCTCCATCTCGTCCACGAGGTCACCAGCCCGCAGGCCTTCGACGGGCTCCGCCTGGCCTGCCGGAAGGTCCGCCGCCCCGACCGCACCCTCGCCATCGCCGACCACAACGCCCCCACCGACGGCACGCGCCCGTCGCCGCGCGCATCGAGGACGAGCTCTCCCGCGTGCAGTTCGAAACCCTCGAGCGCAACTGCGCCGAGTTCGGCATCGACGTCTACTCCCTGGGCTCCGACCGCCAGGGCATCGTCCACGTGATCGGCCCCGAGCAGGGCCTCACCCAGCCCGGCATGACGATCGTCTGCGGCGACTCCCACACCTCCACCCACGGCGCCTTCGGCGCCCTGGCCTTCGGCATCGGCACCAGCGAGGTCGAGCACGTGCTGGCCACCCAGTCCCTGCGCCAGCAGAAGCCCAAGCACATGCGCATCCATCTTCGTCGGGCGCCGCTCGGCTTCGGCGTCAGCGCCAAGGACCTCGCCCTCGCCATCATCGGCCGGCATCGGCATCGGCGGGCGGCACCGGCCACGTCATCGAGTACGCCGGCGAGGCCGATCGAGGCCCTCTCGATGGAAGGCCGCATGACCCTCTGCAACATGACCATCGAGGGCGGCGCCGCGCCGGGCATGATCGCCCCCGACGAGACCACCTTCGCCTACTTCATGGGGCCGCCCGGCCGCGCCGAAGGGCGGAGCCTGGGAGCTGGCCGCTGCGGCCTACTGGCGGAGCTCTCCAGCCGACGCGGACGCCGTCTTCGACCGCGAGTCACGATCGACGCCGACGCCATCTCCCCCAGGTCACCTGGGGCACCAGCCCGGGGACGGTCGGCCCGTCACCGACGCCGTTCCCGACCCCGACGACTTCGACGACGCCCGCCGACCGCGAGGCCGCCGAACGGCCCTCGACTACATGGGCCTCGAGCCCGGCCCGCCGATCGCAGGAGATCCCGCGTCGACCGCGTCTTCATCGGCTCCTGCACCAACTGCCGCATCGAGGACCTGCGCGCCGCCGCCGAGGTCGTCGACCGGCCGCCAGGTCGCCGCCGCACGTCAACGCGATGGTCGTGCCGGGCTCCGGGCTGGTGAAGGCCCAGGCCGAGGCCGAGGGTCTGGACGACGTCTTCCGCGACGCCGGCTTCGACTGGCGCGAGCGCGGGCTGCTCGATGTGCCTCGGCATGAACCCCGACATCCTCGCGCCCGGCGAGCGCTGCGCCTCGACCTCCAACCGCAACTTCGAGGGCCGCCAGGGCCGCGGCGGACGCACCCACCTGGTCACCCCCCAGATGGCCGCCGCCGCCGCCATCGCCGGCCACTTCGTCGACATCCGCACCTGGCGATGAGCACCACCCCTCCCGGCTCCCACTGGCAGCGCCCCGAGCTCGCCCACTCCTTCCTCGAGGACCGCTCAACCCTCCTCCCCCTCCTCGACGCCCAGGAAGACCTCATCCGGGAGCTCCTCTCCCGCCACCCCATTCCCGCGGGTCCCTTCCTCGACCTCGGCGCCGGCGATGGCGCCATGTCCGCCCTCGCCCTCTCGGTCCACCCCTCCGCCCGCCCCGTCCTCGTCGACATCTCCGAGCCGATGCTCGCCCGCGCCGAGCGCCGCCTCGGCGAGCCGGCCGTGGGGCGCTGGCAGGCCGTCCATGCCGACCTCTCCGCGCCGAGTTGGCAGGAGGCCCTCCCCGCGGGCCCGCCCTACGCCGCCGCCCTCTCCTCCTTCGCCATCCACCACCTGCCCTCCGCCCGCAAGGCCGCCCTCTTCTCCGAGCTCTACGACATCCTCGCCCCGGGCGCCATCTTCATCAACATGGACGTCGTCACCGTTCTCCCCCTCCTCACCGGCATCTTCGACGAGCGCATCACCGCCAATGCCATCGCCGCCGAACGCCGCCGCGGAGGTCCCCGCAGCGACGAGGAGGTCGCCGCGGAGATCCTCTCCGACAGCCCCGACGACCGCCCCGACAGCGCCGACCTCCAGCTCGAGTGGCTCCGCTCGGCCGGCTTCGAGGACGTGGAACTGCACTTCAAATGGGCCGAGGGCGCCGTCTACGCCGCCGTCAAGCCCGCGGAAGGGAGCTAGATGGAACCCGTCACCGTCATCGCCGGCCCCGTCACCCACCTCGACCGCTCCAACGTCGACACCGATCAGATCATGCCGAAGCAGTTCCTCAAGCGCGTCGAGCGCACCGGCTTCGGGGAGTTCCTCTTCTTCGACTGGGCGAAGGAGCCCGGCTGGGAGCTTCCCCCCAACCCCATCCTCGTCGCCGGCGAGAACTTCGGCTGCGGCTCATCCCGCGAGCACGCTCCCTGGGGGCTCCAGGACTACGGCTTCCGCGCCCTCGTTGCCCCCAGCTTCGCCGACATCTTCTACTCCAATTGCACCAAGATCGGCCTCCTTCCCGTCGTCCTCTCCCCGGAGGACTGCCACGCCCTCGCCCACTGCGCCACCGCCGAGATCGATCTCGAGGCCCAGGAGGTCCGCTTCGAGGGTCGCGAAGTTCCCTTCGAGATCGACCACGAGATCCGCCGCCGCCTCCTCAACGGCCTCGACGACATCGGCGTCACCCTCCACGCTGAGGACTCCATCGCCGCCTACGAGCGCGACCGCGAGCGCGCCGGCCCCGTCACCACCGCCATGTAGGGGCTTCGGCGGTCTCCCGATCGAGGGGGGAGGTCGTGGGTGGGTTGGGGGGCCCTGCCTTTTGCTTTGCGTGGTGGGCCCCCCGCTGTGTCTCCTTGAGCGGGGGCGTTGGGTGTCTCCGAAAGGGGGGCGTTGTGTGTCTCCGAAGAGGTTCCCCGCGCGTGCGTGCGCATGCGCGCGCGAGTCCGACAATCGGAATTACGGCAAAAGAGCAACCTTTGAGGTTCCCGTCGGTTGGAGTGGGGTAGCTGTACCTAGCCCCCGACTCCAACGAGAAGGAGGAATCATGACTCCCAGGCGCCTCTTCGCAGGCGTGGCGGTGGCAGCTTCGCTTGCCGGCACCGCCTCAGTCACAGCATCCACCGCCAGCGCATCGCCGACCTTCGCGAGCACGTACTCGCTCGCGTCGCGCATCTGCGCGAACGTGGCCAAGGGCAAGGGCCCTCGTGCCCTCCGTCCCGACGCTCCCCAGGTGCTCGCCGATTGCGCGGCCCTCGAAAGCAGCTTCACCACGGCCCGTACCCTGATCGCGCAGGAGGCTCCCCTCAAGGTGGAGATCGCCGCTGCCACTCCCGCGGCGGGCGCCCTCTGCAACGTGCCTCCCGCCGCGACGGAGAGCGCGTGCGTGCAGACCCGCACCCACGCCCAGGCGACGATCAAGTCGCTCGAGGCCCAGGAGCACACGATCAGGCGTGGCTACGGGAGCGACATCAACACTGCCCGGAGCACCTTCTGGGCTGCCATCCGCTCGCTCCCGGGCGGTACCGCCGTGGCTCCGAAGGTCTGACCCCGCGGTTCTCTCATCGGTCCCGCCGCCGCGGGGAGGCGGCGGCGGGACAGCCGATGGGGACGGCGGGCGATAGATTCCCGCCCCCCGATGGCTGCTCGCATAGTCACCCTTCCCGGCGACGGGATCGGCCCTGAGATCATGGCCCCGGCGCTCGAGCTCCTCGGCCTCCTCGGGGATTTCGAGTTCGACGAGGAGCTCTTCGGGGGAGCCTCCATCGACGCCCACGGCGTCGCCCTCACCGATGAGGTCCTCGAGACCTGCAGGACGGCCGATGCGGTCCTCCTGGCCGCCGTCGGGGGTCCCCGCTGGGATACCACCGACCCATCCCGCCCGCGTCCCGAGCAGGGCCTCCTGGGGCTGCGGAAGGGACTCGGACTGTATGCCAACCTCCGCCCCGTCCGACCCTTCCCGGCCCTCTATGACTCCTCTCCCCTGCGACGGGGGCGGATCGAGGGCGTCGATCTGCTCGTCGTCCGCGAGCTCACCGGGGGGATCTACTTCGGGGAGAAGACCCGCACCGCGGACAGCGCCTCCGACGTCTGCTCCTACACCTCCGCGGAGATCGAACGGATCGCCCGCACGGCCTTCACGGCGGCTCGCTCGAAGGTGACGAGCGTGGACAAGGCCAACGTACTCGAGACCTCACGCCTCTGGCGCGAGGTCGTCAGCGGGGTCCACTCCCGCGAGTTCCCCCACGTCGCCCTCGAGCACGTCCTCGTTGACAACGCCGCCATGCAGCTCGTCGCCACCCCGCGGGACTTCGACACGATCCTCACGGAGAACATGTTCGGGGACATCCTCTCCGACGAGGCCGCCATGCTCAGCGGCTCGATCGGCATGCTCCCCAGCGCCTCTCTCGGGGGCGAGGGCCCGGGCCTGTTCGAGCCCGTCCACGGCTCCGCGCCGGACATCGCCGGGACCGGAGCGGCGAACCCCCTCGCGATGTTCCTCTCGGTCGCTCTCCTCCTCCGTCACGGCCTCTCTTTGGCAAGCGAGGCGGCGGCTGTAGAATCGGCTGTGCAGGGAGCGCTTGACGGGGGCCTTCGCACCCTCGACCTCGGCGGGGATGCGGGGACGGAGGAGGCGACGAGGGCAGTACTCGCAAACATCGAATAGGAGCCTTGGTGAACGTGGAGCCGACCGACCTCATCTGGATGAACGGATCATTCGTCCCGTGGGAGGACGCTCGTGTCCACGTCCTCACCCACGGCCTCCACTACGGCACGGGCGTCTTCGACAGCATGCGCTGCTACGACGGCGACCTCGGCCCCGCCGTCTTCCGCAACGCGGAGCACATCGACCGTCTCATCCGCTCCGCCGGGCTCTACTACATGCCCGTGCCCTACTCCCCCGAGGAGCTCCGCGCGGCCACCCTCGAGCTCGTCTCTCGCAACGGACTTCGCAACTGCTACATCCGCCCGATCGTCAACCGGGGCTACGGCCAGATGGGACTGAACCCGCTCGAGGCTCCCGTCGACGTCACCATCGCCTGCTGGGAGTGGGGGGCCTACCTCGGCGAGGACGGCAAGAGCAACGGCGTCCGCGCCAAGGTCTCCTCCTGGCGGCGCATCAGCCCCGACTCCCTCATCCCCCACGCGAAGGCCTCCGGTCAGTACCTCAACAGCGTCCTCGCGAAGGTCGAGTCGTTGAAGGCGGGCTACGAGGAGGCCATCCTCCTCGACGATCACGGCCACGTCTGCGAGGGCACCGGAGAGAACATCTACATCGTCCGCGACGGCGAGATCGCCACACCGGGCCAGCACAACTCGATCCTCGACGGCATCACCCGCCGCTCCATCATCCAGATCGCCCGCGACCTCGGCTACACGGTCGTCGAGCGGAACGTCGCCCGCGCCGAGATGTACCTCGCCGACGAGGTCTTCATGAGCGGCACCGCCGCCGAGCTCGTCCCCGTCGCGGAGATCGACGACCACAAGGTCGGCGGCGGCCGCCCCGGAGAGGTCACCCGCGTCCTCCAGACCGCCTTCGACGACGCCATCCACGGGCGCACGGAGAGCTACCGCGAGTGGCTCGACGTGGTCCCCATGACGGCGTTGGAGACGCCCACCGGCAACGCCTCTCTCTCCGCCGGCGCTCATACCACGGCAGCGGGCTAGACCCGTGGCTGACATACAGCTATACGACGCCACCCTCCGTGACGGTATGGGCGGCGGCGGGCTGACGCTCACGGCGGAGGAGAAGGTCCGCGTCGTCCACGCCCTCGACGACCTCGGCGTGCACATGATCGAGGCGGGCTTCCCCTCCTCGAACCCGAAGGAGCAGGAGCTCTTCGCCCTCCTCGCCACCGAGCACCTCGCCGTCGCCGAGGTCGTCGCCTTCGGGATGACCCGCCGGCGTGAGACGGCGGCGGCGGAGGACGAGGGGCTGGGTATCCTCGCCGCCTCCTTCGCCCCCGTCTGCACCATCGTCGGCAAGGCCTCCCTCCTCCACGTGGAGAAGGTCGTGAGGGTCTCTCGCGAGGAGAACCTCGCGATGATCTCCGAGTCCGTCGCCTTCCTCCGCGAGGCCGGCAAGCGCGTCCTCCTCGACGCCGAGCATTTCTTCGACGGCTTCGCCCTCGACCCCGGCTACGCCCTCGACTGCCTCCGCGTGGCCGCCGACGCGGGCGCCGAGCGGGTCGTCCTCTGCGACACCAACGGCGGCTCCCTCCCCCCGCAGATCCGCACCGCCCTCGCCGTCGTCTCAGAAGCACTTCCCGCTTTTCCATCGGGATCCACACCCACGACGACTCCGGCTGCGCGGTCGCGAACACCCTCACCGCCGTCGAATGCGGCGCCACCCAGGTCCAGGGGACGATCAACGGGATCGGCGAGCGGACGGGCAACGCGAACCTCGTCACGATCATCGCCGACCTCCAGCTGAAGATGGGGGCGGAGGTCCTCCCCCCGGATCGCCTCGCTCGCCTCACCGAGACCGCCCACTTCCTCGACGAGCTACTCAACCGCGTCCCCAACCCCGCCCAGCCATACGTCGGCAAGCACGCCTTCGCCCACAAGGCCGGCCTCCACGCCGCCGGCGTCCGCGCCGACGCGCGCACCTTCGAGCACGTCGACCCCGCCGCCGTGGGCAACAGCCGCGACGTCCTCATCTCCGAGCTCTCCGGGAAGGGAACCATCGTCGAGAAGGCCCTCGCCGCGGGCATCGCCCCCGCGGACCCCACCCAGCAGGACGGCTTCGCCGGGCGGGTCGTGGAGCGGGTGAAGGAGCTCGAGCACGAGGGCTTCCAGTTCGAGGCCGCCGACGGCTCCTTCGAGCTGCTCATGCGCAAGGAGGCCGGCTCCTGGGAGCCGCTCTTCCGCGTGGAGTCCTGGCGCGTGCTCGTCGAGAAGCGCGTAGACGGGAAAATCGAGACGGAGGCCACGATCAAGCTCTGGCTCGGCGGCGAGCGCTACTTCTGCAGCGCCGAGGGGAACGGCCCGGTGAACGCACTCGACAACGCCCTCAGGGATGCCGTCGGGGAGATCCACCCCCACCTCCGCGACATCGAGCTCGTGAACTTCAAGGTGCGCATCCTCGACGAGGCGAAGGGCACGGGGGCGGTCACCCGCGTGCTCATCGACGCCACCGACGGCCACGCCGTGTGGGGCTCGATCGGCGTATCGGAGAACGTCATCGCGGCCTCCTGGGACGCCCTCGTGGACTCCTGGGAATACGGGATGCTTCCCGGCAAGTCCCGCCCCGGCGGGAACCCGCCCGCCGAGCGCACCCCTTCGGGCACCCCCGGCAGGGTCTGATGGCGCCCCCGGAGCTCCACACGGGCGAGCCCGCCCCTCCGGCCCCTGTCCGCTCCCAGGGCTCCCACGCCCCGTCCCCCCGACCCGTCGTCCCCCTCGCCCGCCCCGTCATCGGCGAGGCGGAGGAGAAGGCGGTACTCGAGGTGCTCCGCTCAGGCCAGCTCTCCCTCGGCCCGCGCGTGGAGGAGTTCGAGCGGCGGTTCGCCGAGGCCGTCTCCGCGCCGATGGCCGCCGCGGTGAGCAGCGGCACCGCCGGCCTCCACCTCGCCCTCCGCGCCGTCGGCGTGGGGGAGGGAGAGGAGGTCATCACGAGCCCCTTCTCCTTCGTCGCCTCCGCCAACGCCGTCATCTACGAGGGTGCCCGTCCGGTCTTCGCGGACATCGACCCCCTCACCCTCAACCTCGACCCCGACGCGGCCGCCGCGGCCGTGAGCGAGCGCACGCAGGCGCTCCTCCCCGTCCACATCTTCGGCTACCCCGCCGACATGCCCGCCTTCGAGCACATCGCCGAGCGCCGCGGCCTGGCCATCGTCGAGGACGCCTGCGAGGCCCTCGGCGCGCACCACTCCGACGGGACCCCCGTCGGTGGGCGTGGCTCCCCCGCCGTCTTCGGCTTCTACGCCAACAAGCAGCTCACCACCGGCGAGGGGGGCATGGTGAGCCTCTCAGACCCCGCCCACAGAGACCGCATCGCCAGCGAGCGCAACCAGGGACGGGCCCCCGACATGGGCTGGCTGGATCACGACCGCCTCGGCTTCAACTACCGCCTCTCCGACATCGCCTGCGCGCTCGGCCTCGCGCAACTCGATCGTCTTCCCGCGATGCTCGAGGCCCGCGCGGCCGTCGCTGTCCGCTACCGCGAAGCCCTCGCGGGGGTGGAGGGGCTCGAGCTCCCCTGTGAGGATCAGGGTGGGAACCAGCGCGGGTGGTTCGTCTTCGTCGTCCAGCTCCCTCCCGAGGTCGATCGCGACGAGACCGTTCGCGCGCTCGCGCTGAAGGGCATCCAGAGCAAGCCCTATCTCCCCGCGATCCATCTCATGAGCTTCTACCGCGACCGCTTCGCCCACCGCGAGGGCGAGTTCCCGGTCTGCGAGCGCGTCGCCGCGCGCTCCCTCGCCCTCCCCTTCTTCCCCGAGATGAGCGAGGGGCAGGTCGCGCGGGTCTCCGAGGAGCTCCTCTCGCTCCTCTCCCGCTGAGCGCCCGCGGACGCCGCCCCGAGAGGGGGCGATCCGCCCACTACCTAAACTACCGCCGTGTCCCGCTTCCAGGACCCCCAGCATCCGGACTTCCGGCGGCTGAACTCCTCCATCGCCTTCGACCAGCGCCTCTGGCCCCAGGACATCGCCCAGTCGCGCGCCCACGCCCGCATGCTCGCCGAGCGGGACATCATCACCGCCGAGGATCGCGACGCGCTCCTCGAGGGCCTCGACCTCGTCGCCCGTGAGCTCGAGGAGGGTCGCTTTCCCTTCGACGAGCACGACGAGGACATCCACATGGCGGTGGAGCGTCGCCTCACCGAGCTCACGGGGCCGGTGGGGGGAGGCTGCACACGGCCCGCTCCCGCAACGACCAGGTCGTCACCGATCTGGCCCTCTACACCCGCGAGCGCTCCGCCGCCGCGCGCGCCGCCGTCACCTCGATGATGCGCGAGCTCCTCCTCCGCGCGGAGGAGCACCGCGACTGGCCCATGCCCGGCTACACCCACCTCCAGCGTGCCCAGCCCGTCTACCTCGCCCACCACCTCCTCGCCTACTTCTGGATGCTCGACCGCGACCGCTCGCGCTTCGCCTTCGCCGAGCGGGAGTCCGCGCGCCTGCCCCTCGGCGCGGGCGCCCTCGCGGGGGTGAACTTCGACACCGACCGCGCCTTCCTCGCCCGCGAGCTCGGCTTCGCCGAGGTGATCCCGAACTCGATCGACGCGGTATCCGGCCGGGACTTCATCCTCGACTACCTCTCCGCGGCCGCCACCTGCGCCACCCATCTCTCCCGCCTCGGCGCCGAGCTCGTCCTCTGGTCGAGCGCCGAGTTCGCCTTCTGCGAGCTCCCCGACGCGTGGACCTCGGGCTCCTCCATCATGCCCCAGAAGAAGAACCCCGACGCGGCCGAGCTGCTCCGCGGGAAGGCCCCCCGCGTGGTCGCCCATCTCGCCGCCCTCCACGGCGTCATCCACGCCCTCCCCCTCACCTACAACAAGGACCTCCAGGAGGACAAGGAGCACATCTTCGACGCCGCCGACACCCTCGAGCTGTCCCTCGCCGCGGCAACCGGGATGGTCGCCGCCGTGCGCTTCGACCGCGACCGTCTCGCCGAGGCCGCCTCCGACGAGATGATCGCGGCGACCGACGTCGCCGATCTCCTCGTCCGCCTCGGCCTTCCCTTTCGCGAGGCCCACGGCGTCGTCGCCGGGCTCGTCCGCGCGGCTCTCGACGCGGGCCGCCCGCTGTCAGCTCTCAGCGACGAGGAGCTAGCCGCCCACAGCTCCGTCCTCGCCGACCACGCCGGCGAGCTTCGCGAGGTCCTCTCCCAGGGCTCCTGGCTGGAGTCGAAGCTGTCCGAGGGCTCCACCTCCTCCGCCCGTGTCGCCGAGCAGCTCGAGCTCGCCCGAACCGTCCTCGATGACCCCCCTCACGGCTGACTTCTACGCGCGGCCCGTCCTCGACGTCGCTCGCGCGCTCCTCGGCTGCCGCCTCGCCCACGGCTCATCGGAAGGGATCATCGTCGAGACGGAGGCCTACCACGAGTCCGAGCCCGCGTGCCACGCCTTCGTCGGCCTCACCCCCCGCACCCGCGTCCTCTTCGGCCCGCCGGGCGTCGCCTACGTCTACCGCTCCTACGGCATCCACGCGCTCCTCAACGCTGTCTGTGAGCCCGAGGGCGTCGGTGCGGCGGTCCTCATCCGCGCCCTCGCCCCCACCGCGGGGATCGCCGCGATGCGCGCCCGCCGCGCCGAGGCTGCCGGCCGCCCCGTGTCCGACCTGGAGCTCTGCTCCGGCCCGGGCAAGCTCACCCAGGCGCTCGGGGTGACCCTCGCCGACAACGCATCCGACCTCGCCCGCGGGCCCATCCTCGTGGCCGAGCCCAGCGGCGGGCGTGACCTTCCGGAGATCCTCGCCGGGCCCCGTGTGGGCATCACCCAGGCTCCTGACCTTCCCTGGCGCTTCGCCTTCGCCGACTGCCCTCACGTCTCCCGCCCCCGCCTCCATTCGCCTGCCGGCGCCTCTGCCGCGCCTGGCTAGGTGGGCGGGGGCCGCTGGCTCGTTCCTGGCGCCTGCTGCCCTGTGGCCGTCCGGCCGTGCGGTGTGGGGGGGTATGTGTCTCTGGCGGGGCTCCCCGCGCGCACGCGTGCGCCCGCGCGCGGGCGAGGCGTGTGGTGGGGGTGGGGGGTGTGTGTCTCGGCGGGGCTGCCCGCGCGTACGCGTGCGCCCGCGCGCGGGGGAGGCCTGTGGGGTGTGGGTGTCTCCGGCGGGGCTGCCCGCGCGTACGCGTGCGCCCGCGCGCGGGGGAGGCCTGTGGGGTGTGGGTGTCTCCGGCGGGGCTGCCCGCGCGTACGCGTGCGCCCGCGCGCGGGGGACGCCTGCGGGGTCCTGCGGGGGAATGGCGCTCAACCGGTGGGGGAGACCCCGCCCGTCTTCGAGCTTTCCGCCCCCGTGGGCGCCGGTTCGGAGGGCGCCGGCGGGGTGCTCGGGGCGGGGGCCGCGGGAGTCGGCTGTGCGGGCTGGTGTTCGGTGGCGGGGGGAGCAGCGGTCTGGGTGCCGGGAGATTGCCCGCCACCGGTCTGCGCCGGGGTCTTGGTCGATGGGGCCTGCTTGGCGCCCTGGCCTGCCGGGACCGTCGTGGCGGGAGTGCCACCGGAGGCTTCGGAGGCGGAGCTCGATCCCGAGGACCCCTCCCCGGAGGTGGAGTTGGAGGAGTGGTTCGAGGAGCTTTCCGCGCGGGCCTTTTCGAGCTGGATGGCGGCAACCTGGAAGGCGTGCCAGATGAGCGCGGGGTAGGTGCCGCCGAGGACGGGGCCGTCCTCGAAGTCGTTGGTCATGGGGACGAGCTTGTTGGGGAAGCCGACCCAGACCGCGACGGTGAACTTCGAGTCCCAGCCGACGAACCAGGCGTCTCCGTAGTTCGAGGTGGTACCCGTCTTCCCGGCGGCGAACTGGCCGAGGGCGGCGGCCTTGCCGGTGCCGTACTGGACGACGGCTTCGAGCATCGAGGTCTCGGTTTCGGCGACGGAGGAGGGAATGACGGGGTGGGTGAGGACGCGGTTTCGTTCGACGCGGGATCCGTTTCGGAGAGGGCCGCCTTCATGGGCGGAGACTTCCTGGATGCCGACGGGCTGGTTGTCTTCGGCCATCGTTCCCGTGACGAGGCGGCCGCCGTGGGCGATCGTCTCGTAGGCGTGGGCCATGTCGATGGGGGTCACGCCGACGGTGAGCCCGCCGATGGTCATGGCGGCGTTGGTGGAGAGCGGCGTGGTGATCCCCATGCGGTGGGCGAGCGCGGCGATCCGCGTCGTGCCCACCTTGAGGCCCACTTCGGCGTAGATGGAGTTGTCGGAGAAGGCGGTGGCGCCGGTGAGGGTGTTCGTTCCCGAGTAGGCGCCTTCGTCGTTGTGGACGACGAACTTTTCCAACCCTCCCGGCCCGTGGACGTAGAAGGTCTTCTCCCGGGATGGCCACTCGGAGTAGGGCGATATCCCCTCCTCGAGTGCAGCGGCGAGGTCGAAGGCCTTGAACGAGGACCCCGGCTGGCGCTCGCCCTCAGTCGCGAGGTTGAAGGGCGTTTCGTCGTAGTTGCGCCCGCCGACCATCGCGCGGACCTCTCCGGTGGAGTTTTCGATGACGACCATCGCCGATGACGGGCCTTCGGGCCCGGGGAGATAGCTGTCGATGGCCTGTTCGGCGGCTCGCTGGAGTTCGAGGTCCAGCGTGGTCTTGATGCGGAGCCCGCCATAGAAGGCGCGCTGGCCGTAGCGTTCGATGATCTGCTGCTCGACCCAACTCGTGAAGTAGCCGGCGTCGACACCGTTGACGGTGGGTTCGTGTGGCGGCTGGATCTCCTTCGGCGAGGGGAGGGCCTGACCGACGCTCATTTCGTAGATCGGCTTGGTTATGTAGCCCTGTTCGAGCATCTCGCGGAGGACGAGGTTGCGGCGTTCGCGGGCGGCGATGGGGTGGAGGGCGGGGTCGTCGCCGCTGGGCGACTGGATGATCCCCGCCAGCAGTGCCGCCTCCCACGGTTTGAGCTGTTCCACACAGAGGGGCTGGCCCGGGGTCCCGCAGCCCTGGTGGTTGACTTCCTGGCCGAAGTAGGTCTGCGCGGCCGCCTCGATGCCGTAGGCGCCGTTGCCGAAGTAGATCGTGTTGAGGTAGGCGGTGATTATCTTTTCCTTCGTCCACTTGTGGGACAGCTGGTAGGCGAGGGCCGCCTCGCGGAGCTTCTCCAGGATCGTCCGATGGGATTGGGCCTGGAGGGCGTTCTTGATGAACTGCTGCTCGATCGTCGAGGCCCCCTGGACGCTTGCGCGGTGGCGGACGTCTTCCCACAGCGCCCGCGCGATCCCCCGGAGATCGATGCCTGAGTTCGTGTAGAAGCGCTTGTCCTCGATCGAGATCACGGCCTGCTTGACGATCAGGGGGATCTCGACGCGGCTTGACGATCACGCGGTTCTGCTGGCTGAGGACCGCGATGGGATGGCCGAAGGCGTCCAGGAGGTCCGAGCTGGAGGCGTCCTTGATCTGGGAGAAGCGGGTGAGCGAGGGGAGGTCCGAGGCGATCGAGACGAACACCCCGAAGGCGAAGGAGACGAGCCCGAGGAGAACGAGCGCGACGAGGATGGCGAGGAGTCGGAAGAGCTTCAGCCGCGGCTTCGGCGCGGGTGTCGTCTCGAAGGGGCGGTCGTCGCTCATCGGCAGCGTGAGAACCCCTCCGGGCGTCGGCAGGGTCCGGCTCCGAGCGGGAGGTGCCGCGGTGGGACAGGCACGGTCGGACCTCTCGGAGGAGGGCGAGAGTCTAGCATTGGCGCCTGCATGCCGAACCCGATAGATGCGGCCGTCGAGGAGGCCAGGGGACGCGCCGCCGCGTTGGCTGCCAACGCCGTCGACAGCCTTCCCGAGGGCGAGCTCGCGCGCAAGCTCGCACGGGCCGAGTCGGAGGAGAGGCCCCTGCGGGTGAAGCTCGGGATCGACCCGACGGCCCCCGACATCCATCTCGGCCACGCCGTCGTGCTGGGGAAGCTGCGGGAGTTCCAGGACGCGGGCCACCGCGTGGTTCTCATCATCGGTGACTACACGGCGCGCGTGGGGGACCCCTCGGGGCGCTCGAGCCTGCGCCCGATGCTCACCGCCGAGGAGATCGACGAGAACGCGGCCACGTTCCAGGAGCAGGCGCTGAAGATCCTCGATGCCGAGCGTCTGGAGGTGCGGCGGAACAGCGAGTGGCTGGACATGCCGATGGCGGACCTGCTCGGGCTCGTGCGAACGACCACTGTCGCCCAGCTCCTCGAGCGTGAGGACTTCGCCAAGCGGTGGGCCGGCCGGGAGCCGATCTCGATGCTCGAGCTCCTCTACCCCCTCCTGCAGGGCTATGACTCGGTTGCCGTGCGCTCCGACCTGGAGCTGGGGGACCGACCAGAAGTTCAACCTGCTCCTCGGCCGGGACATCCAGCGGGCCTACGGCCAGCCCGAGCAGGCGATCATGACGATGCCGATCCTCGTCGGGAGGGACGGCCACCGGAAGATGTCCAAGTCGCTCGGGAACCACATCGGTGTGACGGATTCACCCGAGGAGATGTATGGGAAGACGATGAGCGTGCCCGACGAGGTGGTGGGGGAGTACCGCCGGCTGCTTCTCGACCCCCGCGCCCGGGGCGACGCCGATGGAGCGGGCGCCAGCGGCGAGGGGCTCTCGGCGCGGGACGCCAAGCACGAGCTCGCGCGCGAGCTCGTCAGCTGGCTCCACTCCCCGGAGGCGGCCGCGGCGGCGGCCGAGCGCTTCGACCGGGAGGTCGTCCAGGGGCGTCCGCCCGAGGAGGTGGCCGAGGCGAGCTTTCCCGCGGGGGAGCTGCCCCTGCACCTGCCCGGGCTGATCGAGCGCGAGTTCGGGCTCTCGCGCTCGGAGGCCCGCCGCCTGATCGACCAGGGCGCCGTGTCGCTCGACGGGGAGCCGCTCGCGCCGGGCGAGCACGACGTTTCGCCCGAGCGTGCCGAGGGACGGCTGCTGCGCGTGGGCAAGCGCCGCTATCGCCGCCTACGGGCCGCCTGAGCCACGGCGCCCCCGCCGCGCGCTATACTCCCCGGTCGGCCCGCAGGCGCCCCTGGGCGCTGGGTCGGTTCGGTCCTCCTCCAGAAGGAAGCCCTTTCGGCGAGGCTCGGCGGTCTTTGAAAACTCAACAGCATGCGCATCTGCGGTCTCGTCGAGATCGCGGTGTGCGTCCAGGTTCGACCCGCCACGGGGTCCGCTTCTTGCGGTCGCGTGGTGGTCAAAGAGTCAAGTAGGGAAGTACCCCGTCATGGATCGGGGGCCACGTGTATGGGCCCCCGGCCCGTCGCAGGTCGTCGGACGTTCTGCGTCCACCGGCCTACGGCAACCCATGACAGCTTTTCGTGAAGTTCTTCACGGAGAGTTTGATCCTGGCTCAGGACGAACGCTGGCGGCGTGCTTAACACATGCAAGTGGAGCGACGAACCAGGGCTTGCCCTGGGGCAGAGCCGCGAACGGGTGAGTAACACGTGGGTTACCTGCCTCGATGACCGGGACAACCCGAGGAAACTCGGGCTAATACCGGATGTGCCCGCAAGGGGAAAGGAAGCTTCGGCCTCCGCATCGAGATGGGCCCGCGGCCCATTAGCTTGTTGGTGAGGTAACGGCTCACCAAGGCTTCGATGGGTAGCTGGTCTGAGAGGACGATCAGCCACACTGGGACTGAGACACGGCCCAGACTCCTACGGGAGGCAGCAGTGGGGAATCTTGCGCAATGCGCGAAAGCGTGACGCAGCAACGCCGCGTGGGGGAAGAAGGCTTTCGGGTTGTAAACCCCTTTCAGTTGGGACGAAGCTTCGCCGATGAATAGTCGGCTGGAGTGACGGTACCTTCACAAGAAGCACCGGCTAACTACGTGCCAGCAGCCGCGGTAATACGTAGGGTGCAAGCGTTGTCCGGAATTATTGGGCGTAAAGAGCGTGTAGGCGGCCCGATTAGTCCGCTGTGAAAGTCCAGGGCTCAACCCTGGAATGCCGGTGGATACTGTCGGGCTAGAGTCCGGAAGGGGCGAGTGGAATTCCTGGTGTAGCGGTGAAATGCGCAGATATCAGGAGGAACACCAATGGCGAAGGCAGCTCGCTGGGACGTGACTGACGCTGAGACGCGAAAGCGTGGGGAGCAAACAGGATTAGATACCCTGGTAGTCCACGCTGTAAACGATGGCAACTAGATGTGGGGGGTGTCGACTCCCCCCGTGTCGAAGCTAACGCATTAAGTTGCCCGCCTGGGGAGTACGGCCGCAAGGCTAAAACTCAAAGGAATTGACGGGGGCCCGCACAAGCAGCGGAGCATGTGGTTTAATTCGACGCGACGCGAAGAACCTTACCTGGGCTTGACATGTGAGTGACCGGTGTGGAAACACACCTTCCCTTCGGGGCACTTTCACAGGTGGTGCATGGCTGTCGTCAGCTCGTGTCGTGAGATGTTGGGTTAAGTCCCGCAACGAGCGCAACCCCCGTCGCATGTTGCCAGCATTTAGTTGGGGACTCATGCGAGACTGCCGGTGACAAACCGGAGGAAGGTGGGGATGACGTCAAGTCCTCATGCCCCTTATGTTCAGGGCTACACACGTGCTACATTGGCGCATACAGAGGGCTGCGATACCGCGAGGTGGAGCGAATCCCTTAAAGTGCGTCTCGGTTCGGATTGCAGGCTGAAATTCGCCTGCATGAAGGCGGAGTTGCTAGTAATCGCGGATCAGCATTGCCGCGGTGAATACGTTCCCGGGCCTTGTACACACCGCCCGTCACACCACGGGAGTGAGCAACACCCGAAGCCGGTGGCCTAACCCGCACGGGAGGGAGCCGTCGAAGGTGGGGCTCGTGACTGGGGTGAAGTCGTAACAAGGTAGCCGTAGCGGAAGCTGCGGCTGGATCACCTCCTTTCTAGGGAGCACCAAGCGGTGCCCCGATCCAGGGCCATTTGGGCCCACGGGATCGTCGTGCGTCACAGCGCGACGGCCCGCGATAAGGATCGGGCCTAGCATGTCGACCGAACCTGGCTGGACGGCCGCGTTGACGGCGTCCGCCCCTTCCTACTTGGGGCGGACACGGAACACGGCCGCAAAGGTCCAGCATGCTGTTGAGTTTTGAGAGACCGGCGCCCGCCGGGATCGCTGTGGTACGTCCTCACGACGTCGCCGACAGATGCGAGCCCGGACGGCGTTCAAGCCTCTTCACGGTCCTTGAAAACTGCACAGAAGCCACATCAGCCGCCATCGATAAGCGGCGGCTGAAAACGGGTATCACCGGGCCCACAGGGCCGCGATCGGGA
>CAVREV010000004.1:0-593262 GCA_963720215.1 uncultured Solirubrobacteraceae bacterium | reverse complement strand
TCATGAACAAGTGCGTCCCCCCGCAGGACAACAAGTTCTCGGCGCTCCACGGGGCGGTGTGGTCGGGCGGAGCGTTCTGCGACGTCCCCCAGGGCGTCAAGTGCGACCTCCCGCTCCAGTCCTACTTCCGCATGGAGGGAGCGGGCGAGGGCACCTTCGAGCACACGCTCATCGTCGCGGACGAGGGCGCCGAGGTGAACTACATCGAGGGCTGCACGGCGCAGACCTACAGCGTCAACTCGATGCACTCCGCGGTCGTGGAGATCTTCGTCCACGAGGGGGCGAAGGCCCGTTACACGACCGTCCAGAACTGGTCCAAGGACGTCTACAACCTGAACACCAAGCGTGCGATCGTCGACGCCGAGGGGACCGTCGAGTGGGTGGGGGGGTCGATGGGCGCGAAGTACGTGATGCTCTACCCGGGCTCGTTCCTGATGGGCGAGGGAGCCCGCGCCGACCACCTCAACGTCGGCGTGGCAGGCAAAGGCGTCCACAAGGACACGGGCGCGAAGGTGGTCCACCTCGCACCGAACACCACCTCGAACATCCTCGCCAAGTCGATCTCCAAGGACGGGGGGATCATGGGCTACCGAGGCCTCGTGAAGATGGGCCACAACTCCGCCGGGTCGAAAGCGCGGGTGCAGTGCGACGGGCTGATGATGGACGGGGAATCCCGCTCGGACACCTGGCCCGACATCCAGATCCAGAATCCGAACGTGACGGTCGCCCACGAGGCGACCGTGGGGCGGATTTCCGACGATCAGCTCTTCTACATGGGCTCCCGGGGCTTCACCGAGGACGAGGCGGCGGCGATGATCGTGAACGGCTTCATCGAGCCGGTCACGAAGGAGCTCCCGATGGAGTACGCGGTCGAGCTGAACAGGTTGATTCAGCTCGAGATGGTCGGCTCCATCGGCTGACCTGGGCGTCGATGGGCGGCGCCTCGCGGCGTCCTCGGTCGTTCGTGTGCGACCGCACACCTCACTCCCTGCGTCCTTGCGAGGCTTGCCCCTCGACGCCCAGGAGGCTTGGACCGGCATGTGGACCGGCGGTTCTCCGCGGCACATGACGCGGAGAGCGCCTGCGTCCTTGCCCCGCTTGACCCTCGCAGCCCTCCCGCGTCTGCCCGGCGGCGTCCTCAGTCGTTCGCGTGCAGAGCACGCCACGCTCCCTGCGTCGCAGCGGCGGGGTCGTGACTAGGGCTCCGGTCGAGACGATCGCCGCGCCGCTTTTTCCGACGAAGCTGCCGTGGGTGAACGCGACGGGCCCCCAGGGGACGATCCAGCGGGGTAGGCCGATGCTGGTGGAGTTCTGGGACTTCTGCCGGCCCAACTCGATACGGACGCTTCCCTACGTGAAGGGGTGGTACGAGCGCTACGGGGATGAGGGGCTGAGGGTGATCGGCGTGCACTGCCCGGGTTTCGATGCCGGGCGTGAGGAGCGGGCAGTGAGGGATGCCGTGGCGAGGCTCGAGATCGCCTACCCGGTCCTGATCGACAGCGAGATGGAGCTGTGGCGGGACTACGAGAACGAGGGGTGGCCGGCGCGCTACCTGTTCGATGGGCGGGGGAGGCTGTTCGAGTACCACTACGGCGAGGGCGCCTACATGCAGACCGAGTTGGCGATTCAGGAGCTGCTGGGGGTCGAGCGGGAGCCGATGAGGGCGCTTCGCCCCGAGGACGCCACAGGTGCGCACGTGGCGGCGCAGACGGCGGATCAGCCCGGCGCCTACAACGGCCCCTATGCGGCCGGAGGGGATCTGGGCGGTGCTCGACGGAGAAGGGATCGTTCGAGCCACCGCCGGGGACGAGGTGGGGGTGGTCGAGGTGACCCACCCGGGGGCCTACCCGCTGATCGAGCACGAGGCCCACCGCGAGGGAACCCTCGCGATCGAGGTCGAGGGCGGGGCGAGGTGCCTGGCCACGTGCTTCACCCCCGGGGTGGCCTGAAAAGAGGCCCCGCGCACGCGCGCACGCGGGGGCGCGCACGCGAGGGCCCCGTTTGCGGACACCCAACAGCCCCGACAACCCAGACGCCCTCGCGCGCGCACGCGGGGGCCGCGTTCGCAGACACCCGACGCCCCCGCCCTCGCGCGCGCACCCGGGGGCCCCCCTTCGCAGACACCCAACACCCCCGCCAACCCAGACGCCCTCGCGCGCGCACGCGGGGGCCGCGTTCGCAGACACCCGACGCCCCCGCCCTCGCGCGCGCACGCGGGGGGCCCGTCCGCAGACAGCCAACCCCCCCGGGCAGGGCGATTCAGGCGCGGGGGGAGACCGCGGGGCGAGACGGGCGGATTTGCTCGATGGTGCGATCCCGGAGAAGGATCTCCACGCGGGGAGGAGCAGCATCCTCGACGATTACGCAGCCGCCGGGCCAATAGGGGCTCCCGGGAGAGGCGGCCTGGAGGAAGATGCTCGCGTAGGTCCAGCTGCCGGTGTTGAGGAGTCGCGCGCCGTCGCGGCCGCGCCATTCCTCGAGGGGGTCGCCGGGGAGGGGGCCGGTCCGGTGGGTGTGGCCGAAGACGACGTGGGCGTCGGCGAGGGCGAGACGGGCGGCGACCTCACCCATCGCGAGGAGGCCCGCTCGGCGGAGCTCATCGGAGGAGATGTCGGCGCGGAGGGGGCCGAGACCGGCGCGGTTGAGGGCCGAGACGGCGAGAGGGAACGCGGCGACGAGGGCGCGGCGGCGGAGACGACGGCGGGCGTCGGCGCGAACGCGCTCCCATCGCCCCGCGACGCCGGAGGGGCGCGCCGGGGCTCGCCCGTCAGCGGAGGCGTGCCCCCGGCGGAGGCGTGCCCCCGGGCGGAGGCGTGCCCCCGGGCGGAGCCACCGCCGCCGAGGGCGCGCCAGGCACTGACGGTGGCGATGCCGTTGAGGGCGTTGCCGGTGTGGGCGTCGCGGGCGACGGCGTCGCGCCACGCGAAGACGGGGGCGCCGGCGGCCTCGTAATCGTCGACGCGTGGAAGGTGCTCGGGTGACGTCCCAGCACGCGGCTCATGGCGCCGACGCTGAGGCGCTCGAGGGTGGGGATGGTGAGGTGGGAGTCGAGGTAGTGGCCGTGGGTGGCGTAGACGTCGTCACGGACCCACAGGCCGGGGTAGGCGATGAGGACGCGGGCCGGTGCGGCCCAGGCGGCGATGCGGGCATATGCGGGGGAGGCGTCCTGGGGGGAGAGCAGCTGCTCGAGCCCCAAGGGGGGCGGCTCGGCGTCTTCACCGCGGCGGGCGAGCCAGGGTTCGATGAGGGCGTGGTCGTGGTTGCCGGCGACGAGGACGATCTCGGCGCCGGGCTGGAGCGCCCCGGCGAGCTCCTCGAAGAATGGGCGGGAGGCGTGGAGGGACTCCCGGATGGGGCCGTGGCGGAGCTCGAGGACGTCGCCGAGGAGAACGACGCGATCGGCCTCGGCGGCGGCGGCGAGGAAGGGAGCGCGGAGCGGGGGGCGGCGGAGGAGGTCGGACGCGGAGAGGCTTCCGAGGTGGAGGTCGGAGACGATCAGGGTGCGCATCGGGGGCGCGGGGCGGTGAGGTGGGCCGGGGGGTCGGGCGCGAGCGGGGGGCGGCCGGGGGGCGGGTGGTCGCTCAGGAGGGCCCGACCACGCCCTCGGGGGTGGGGGCTCCGAGGGCATCGCGGATGGGCTTGGGGAGCATGAAGCGGACGTCCTCGCGGATGACGTCGAACTCCGAGATGTCGTCGACGCCGCGGTCGCGGAAGAGCTGGACGAGCTCGGAGACGAGGTTCTCCGGGGCGCTCGCGCCGGAGGAGACGCCGACGACGCGAACGCCGTCGAGCCACTCCTCGAGGACTTCGCCGGCGTTGTCGATGAGGTGGGCCGCGGTGCCGCAGTCGCGGGCGACCTCGACGAGGCGGAGGGAGTTGGAGGAGTTCCCGGAGCCGATGACGAGCATCAGGTCGCAGCTCCCCGCCATCTGCTTGACGGCGGCCTGGCGGTTGGTGGTGGCGTAGCAGATGTCGTCGGTGCGGGGGCCGACGATGTTCGGGAAGCGCTCCTTCAGGCGAGCGATGATGGAGGTGGTTTCGTCGACGGCAAGGGTTGTCTGGGTGATGTAGGCGACGCGGTGGGGGTCGTCGATGTCGAGGTGATCGACGTCCTCCTCGCTCTGGACGAGGACGATCCGGTCGGGGGCCTCCCCCATCGTGCCTTCGACCTCCTCGTGGCCGTCGTGGCCGACGAGGACGATCGTGTAGCCGTTCTCGGCGAAGCGGACGGCCTCGCGGTGAACCTTCGTGACGAGGGGGCAGGTGGCGTCGATGGTGCGGAGGCCGCGGGCGAGGGAGCCGGCGCGGACGCTTGGGGCGATGCCATGTGCGGAGAAGACGCAGACCGCCCCCTCGGGCACCTCGGTGTGCTCCTCGACGAAGATGGCGCCGCGCTCGCGAAGCTGCTCGACGACGTGCTTGTTGTGGACGATCTCCTTGCGGACGTAGACGGGCGCGCCATGGATGGCGAGCGCGCGTTCGACTGTCTGGACGGCGCGGTCCACGCCTGCGCAGTAGCCACGGGGAGCTGCGAGGACGAGCTTCTCGACGGTGTTGGACACCGCTGCCATTGTAGGGGCCGTCAAGGTAGGCTACGCGGGGATGGCCCAGCGGCATCTCGATCGGCTGACCCCAGTGGACGCCTCCTTCCTCCATCAGGAGGGCCCTGTATCGCACATGCACATCGGGGGGCTGACGATCGTCGAGGGGCCTCCGCCGACGATGGAGGAGTTCCTCGAACAGATCCGCCGGCGGCTGCATCTCGTGCCGCGCTACCGGCACAAGCTCGCCTACACGGCGATCGACAGCGGGCGGCCGGTGTGGGTGGATGACCCGAGCTTCAACCTCGACTACCACGTCCGGCACACGGCTCTGCCGGCGCCCGGGGGCTGGGAGCAGCTCCAGGATCTGACGGCGAGGATCTTCAGCCAGCAGCTCGACCGCTCGAAGCCGCTGTGGGAGATGTGGCTGATCGAGGGCCTCGAGGATGACCGTTTCGCGCTGATCACGAAGACGCACCACTCGCTGATAGACGGGATCGCCGGGGTGGACCTGGCGACGGTGCTGTTCGACCTCTCTCCGGACCCGCCGCCGCTGACGAACAGCGGGAGGGCGTGGAAACCGCACAGCGAGCCGGGGACGGTGTCGCTGCTGTCGGCGGGACTCGTCGGGGCGGTGCGGGCCGGGGCGACGCTGGTGGATGGGGCGATTGACGCGCTGACCCATCCCGAGAGGGCGCTCACGCGGGCGAGGGAAGCTGCGGAGGGCGTCGGGGAGATCATCTGGGCCGGCTTGAACCCGGCGCCGGAAACGCCGTTGAACGTGCCGATCGGGCCGCACCGGCGGTTCGTGGCGGTGGCGGCCGAGCTGGAGGACTTCAAGGCCGTGAAGAACGCCTTCGGCGGGACGGTGAACGATGTGGTGCTGGCGGTGGTGGCGGGAGCGCTGCGCACCTTCCTGATCTCTCGGGGGAGGCGGACGTCGGGAGTGGAGATGCGTGCGCTGGTGCCGGTGTCGGTGCGGAGCGAGGGGGAGCACCACCACGGAGGGAACCGGATCGTGGTGATGCGGGGGCCGCTGCCGGTCTACATCTCCGACCCGATCGACCGGCTGCGCTTCGTCAGCCAGGCGATGGCGGGGCTGAAGGAGTCCAAGCAGGCGCTCGGGGCCGAGGTGATCTCGGGCGCGCAGAGCTTCGCGCCGCCGACGATCCTCGCGCAGGCCTCGCGGCTGAACTTCTCCACGCGGCTGTTCAACCTGATCGTGACGAACGTCCCGGGGCCGCAGTTCCCGCTGTATGTGCTCGGGCGGGAGATGATCCAGGCGATCCCGGTGGCGTTCCTGCCGGAAAACCACGCGCTCGCGATCGCGATCATGTCCTACAACGGCCAGCTCAACTTCGGCTTGCTGGGGGACTTCGACGCCCTCCCGGACATCGAGGCGATCGGGGAGAGCCTGGCCGAGGAACTCGCGACGATGCTCGCCCTCGCACGCGAGAGCGCCGTACCCGCCTGAGCGCCTCCGGGCGGGTTGGGATCGTATGACGTCGGGGGACGCTGCGGTGCCTGCCGGGGGACGAGCTAGTAGCCGAGGGCGAACTTCGCGTCCTCGCTCATCATCTCCGGGGACCACGGGGGCGTGAAGACCATCTGGGACTCGATCGTGCGCACGCCGTCGATCTCGCCGACGAATTCCTCGATCTGCTCGGTGACCTGGGGTCCGATGGGACAGCCGGGGGTGGTGAGCGTGAAGGTCACCTTGACGTGCCCCTCGGCGACCTCGACGGCGTAGATCAGGCCGAGCTCGACGAAGTCGAGGCCGAGCTCCGGGTCGATCACGTTGGCGAGGGCGTCCATCACGTCTTCCTCGCTCGGCACCTGGCCGCCGGCAGTCGCGTCGGCGCCTGGGAGCGGGATCGTGGGCTCGTCCATCAGGCCAGTCTAGCCCGCCCCGACAGCCGTCCTGCAACCTTCGCACACGGCCACGTCGATCTGTAAAGATTTGCAGGGAAAACACGGATCGCGCAAAACAAGGATCGTTGAGGAGTCAGAAATGTTCGCTCGTATCGTCAAGACCGTCAGACAGAACATCGTCGCGTGGCTGGCCCTGTTCGTCGCCCTGACGGGTACGAGCGTCGCCGCGAGCCACTACATCATCACCTCCACCCACCAGATCAAGCCCAGCGTGCTGAAGCAGCTGAAAGGCGCGAAGGGGCCGGCCGGCGCCACGGGTCCCGCGGGCAAAGAAGGCGCCGCGGGTAAAGAAGGTGCCGCCGGTAAGGAAGGCCTTCCGGGCAAAACGGGTCTGACCGGTAAAAGCGGCGGAGGCGGCAGCGAAAAAGGCGAACGCGGTGAACCCGGCGAACAAGGCAAAGAAGGCGAACAAGGCGAAAAGGGCGAAAAGGGCGAAAAAGGCGAAGCCGGCGGGAGCGCGGTGGCCTACGCCCACGTGAGCGCCGCCGGGGCCGTGGAACCTGAAGCGGACAGCAAGGGCTTCACCGGGGCCACGATCGAAAACCCGGCGGGCAAAGCCGGAGAAGGCGTCTACTGCATCTCGGGCCTGTCATCCGCCCCGCACAACGTGACCGTGACCGCCGACACCGCCGCGTCGGAATCGACGGTGTTCGCAGCCGCAGCGAGCCTCGGGAAGAGCAAATATGTCGAAAAAGAACATCTCTGCGCGTCCGGCACGCAGATCACGGTGGAAACGTGGTCGCTCGTGAAAGCGCCGCCGGAAACGAAGAACGCGCCGTTCTTCATCGAGATCAACTAGTCCCTGGGGCTCGCCGACGAGGCCCGACAGGGGGGCCTCGTCGGTTGTCGGAGCGGGGGGCTCTTGGTAGGCTCTCTGGGTCCGATCGGACGGGGCCATGGGAGAGATCGGAGCCGACGTCAGGGACGACTGGGGGACGATGAGGTGAGGCCTTTGCAGCACGGCGGGCCCGGTGGAGGACCGATCAGACGGCGCCGCGGGCTGCACGTGCTCGCGACGGCGACGATCGCGCTCGGACTGCTGGCGGCGGTCGGACCCCAGGCGGCGAGCGCCCGCTGGCGGCGGATCGCCTCCGGCCCCTCCAGCAGCTCGCCCTACTTCGTCTGTCCGCCGACCCACCATCGGGAGCAGTGCACGCTGATCGAGGACCCCACCCGCGGGCCCGACCGGCGCGGGCCTGTCGCCGCGGGGGCGATCACGGCCGGCCCGGAGGAGGAAGCGAGCCCGGCGCTCTCCGGGACGGGCGTCAAAGGGGGCTTCTCGCCCGAAGACCTCCGCAGCGCCTACGACCTGGCCTCGGTGTCCGCCGGGTCCGGTGAGACGGTGGCGATCGTCGACGCCTACAACGACCCGAAGGCGGAATCAGACATGGGGGTCTATCGCTCCGAAGAAAAAGTCCCCCCCTGCACCTCGGCCGACGGGTGCTTCACGCAGGTCGACCTGAGCGAACATCCGGAATCGAACAGGAAATGGGCGACGGAGGTCTCCCTCGACCTCGACATGGTCTCGGCGATCTGCCCGAACTGCCACATCCTCCTCGTCGAGGCGAAGAGCACCGAAAGCAGAGACCTCGCGGCGGCGGAGAACAAGGCGGTGGCGCTGGGGGCGACCGAGATCAGCGACAGCTTCGCCGAAGGGGAAGCGCCCGCGGAGGCGGCCGCCTACGACCACCCGGGCATCCCGATCGCCGCCGCCGGCGGAGACAGCGACTATGGGGTGGTCTCGCCCGCGTCCTACCCCGGGGTGATCGCGGTGGGCGGCACGACGCTCAGCCCGGTTGCTCATGGCTGGGCGGAAACGGCGTGGGGGGATGAAGCAGGAGGCGAATCCTCGGGCACGGGTAGCGGCTGCAGCAAAGAAGCGAAGCCGAGCTGGCAGAGCGATGTGGGGTGCACGTTCAGGACGACGAACGACGTCGCCGCCGTCGCCGACCCGAACACTCCTGTCTCGGTCTACGACAGCCAGGAATCGTCCCCGTCGTGGTTGCTCCTCGGGGGGACGAGCGTGTCGGCGCCGATCGTCGCCGCGGCGATGGCGCTGTCGAACTCCTACACGCGGTCGTTCGAAGGCGCGGAGGCCCTCTACCTCGAGGCGGCCGGCGGGGAAGGCTTCAACGACGTCGTCAGCGGGCTCAACGGCCGCTGCGGGAACTATCTCTGCCAGGCGGGCTTCGGCTACGACGGTCCGACCGGGCTGGGGGGCCTCCGTGGGGCGCCTGAACTGCCGCCGCCGACGCCCGTGACCGGGACGGCGGGCTCGATGACGAGCACGGGAGGGACGCTCCAAGGGACGGTGGACCCGCACGGCGGCGAAGTGGGCAAATGCGACTTCGAATACGGGCCCACACCCTCGTATGGCTCGAGCATCGCGTGCTCGCCGCCCCCGGGGCCGGTGTCGACCCCGGTGGGGGTCTCCGCGGTGGTCACGGGCCTGAGCCCTTCCACCGGCTACCACTTCCGGCTACGCGTCTCCTACGACGGCGGAACAGGAGCCCTCGCGGCGGGTTTCAAAGGCGGCTCGAGCGCGGGGACCGACAGCATCTTCACCACGCTCGGGGAACCGCCGGCCGTCTCCAGCGGGCCGGCCTCGAACGTGAGGCAGTCCTCGATGAGGATGAACGGGGAGGTCGATCCGGGGGGGGTGGCGGTGAGCCACTGCAGGTTCGAATACGGGCCGAGCACGTCCTACGGGTCCAACGCACCGTGCGAACCCTCGCCCGGGAGCGGCACTGCCCCGGTGGCGGTCTCGGCGGGGGTGGGCGGGCTGGCACTGCAGGGCACCTATCACTACCGGCTGGCCGCAACGGACGAATGGGGCACGTCCTACGGGAGCGATGTCACGGTCGGGCTGCTCCCCGAACCGCCGACGGTCCTCACGGAAGCGCCATCCGGCCTGACGGCCACCTCGGCGACGGTGAACGCGACGGTGGCGCTCAACGGCGGCCAGGCGACCTCGTGCGTGTTCGAATTCGACAGCGCGGAAACGCTGGTGCCGTGCTCGTCCGTGCCCGCCGCGGATGGCGGCCCGGTGAAAGTCTCGGCGATCGTGTCCGGGCTGAGGCCCGGAACGCGCCACGCCTACAGGATCATCGCCGCCAACGCGGGGGGCTCGAGCGAAGGCGCGATCGAGGAATTCTCGACACCGGTGGCCTCCTCCCTGCCGGGAGCCGTCCTGCCCGGTGGGGGACCGGGCGGCGGGGAAACGACGAGCGAAGACCCGCTGGGCGACGGTGCGGCGAGGCTCGTGGGGACCGCGCTCGTGGCCGGCCGCGGACATGAAATCCGGGTGAGGTTGAGCTGCCCGGCCGCGGTGGAGCGCTGCGCGGGGACGATCACGCTGCGGACGCTCACCCCGCTCCCCACGCCGGGCCATCCGCGGGCGCGGCGCATCCTCACGCTGGCCGACGCATCCTTCGCGATTCGCAGCGGCGCCACGACGGCGATCGCCCTGCGGCTCTCCGCGCGTGCCGCCCGCCTGCTCGGTCGCTCGCACGCGCTGCGCGCGCGGGCGGCGGTGCGCTCGGGCCTCGTGAGCGGAAGCGCGCTCACGTCGGAGACGATCGTGACGCTCCGCTCCTCCCGCTGAGCAGAGTGGCCCGGGCTTGACCCGCTCCGTTGCGGCCCCCGGCCGTTCCGCCTCAGCCGCGGAGGACGAACGTCTCAGTCCAGGTGACGGGCTTGTCGTTAGCGATCCTGAAGGTCGCTTTGACGGTGAGCTTGATGCTCCTCCTGCCCCTCAAGGCCTGGTGACCGAGCCCGGTCACGCGGAGCCTGATGCTCGATTTCTTCAGCGCCGTCGCCTTGAAGGCGTTGCTCGAGTGGGCCACGAGGACCTGCTTGCTCTTGGCGCCGTGCGCGCCCTTGGTCACCTGGTACCAGCCGACTTCGAGCGTGCCCGCCGCCGGGGGCGTGAAGCCGAACCAGAAGCTCCCGATCTTCGCGACGCGATGGAGGTGGGCTTCGGCGAAGTCCGGCTGGAGCTGGCGCTTGAGAATCCGCGAGGATCACGCCCGGCTGCGGTACCACCACTTTCGGCGTAACACCCGGGCCGCCACCCGGCGTTTCCGTTTTCGGGGTCACCGACGACGCCTTGACCTGGACCGCATTGTCGCTTTCCTGTTCGAGGCTTCCTTCAGGGTTCGTGCCCGTCACATTGCAGGAGAGCACGTGACCGCCGTCCGCTGATTCGACGGTATAGGTTTCTTCGGTCGCGGACCCGATTGGCGAGCCGTCGCGGTACCACTGATAGGTGAAGACCGGCGGCGGCTTACCTTCCCACTTGCCGTATTCGCATTTCAGCGTCACGCCGACGGTCCCCGAGCCGAGGATGAATGGCTGTTCGAGGTCCTCGGGCGGGGTTCCGGGAATCAGCACGGGCCTGCTCACGGCCGAGACGTGTCCTTCGCGGTTGCTTCCCGTGACCTGGCAGGCGATCGCGTAGCCGCGATCCCCGGTCCCCACGGTGAATTTCGCGGTCGTCGCAGATGGGACAGGCTTGCCGCCGCGGAGCCATTGAAATTCGAACGTCGGCGCCGGCTGGCCCGTCCAGGTGCCTTCGGAGCACGTGAGCGTCTGGTGGACTTCCCCTGTGCCCGAGATTCTTCGGGCCTTCCACCGGGGGTTCGGGCAAGACCCCAGGGACATAGAGGCCGTTGCTGGTGGCCGACACCCCGCCCGGCGCTTCGACGTTCGTCGCAGTGACGACGCAGGCAAGTTCGTGGCCGCGATCGGCGCTGACGATGGTGTAGGAGACCGTCGCGGCGACTTCGGTGCCTTCACGGAGCCATTTGTAGGTGAACGTCGGCGTCGGCACACCTTTCCATTCGCCATGCAGGCAGGTGAGCGATTCGCCGACGCGCGGCGTCGGCGTGCCGCCCTCGATCGTCGGCGGTGTCGTCGAGCTCGGCCTTTCCCCGCTCACGCGCACTTCGGCGCTATCCGCCGGTTCGCTTGGCCCTTCGGAGTTCTCGGCGATCACCTGGCAGGAGACCTTGTGACCCTCATCAGCGGTCTTGACGACGTATTCCCGTTCGGTCGCCGATCCGATCGCAGCGCCTTCTCGCAGCCACTGGAACACGTAGGAGGTCGGGCCGTTCGTCCACGTGCCTTCCACGCACGTCAGCGTTTTGCCCAAAGCCGGCGTCCCCTGCACTTCCGGCGGCGTCTTTTCGACCGGTGCCCCCGTTCCGGGAATCGACACCGGCGAGCTCACCGCCGAGTGGGCTTCTTCTTTGCCCGGGTTGGTCGCGAACACGCGGCAGTACAGCAGGTGCTTGGTGTCGACGCTCTGGACTTTGTACTGGTTCGTCGTCACGCCGCTGATCGGTTCGCTTTCGCGCAGCCATTCGTATTTCAGTTTCAGTTCGGAGACGGGCTCATTCCAGCTGCCTTCCGAGCAGGTGAGGGTAGTCCCCACTTTCGCCGAGCCGGGCGTTATCACGGGGGCCCCCGTGCTCTTCAGCGCCCCGGCAATCGTGACCGCGGCACTCGAGGCTGCGACTTTGCCCTGTTTGTTTTCCCCGGTGACTTCGCAGGAGATTTTCTGACCTTCATCAGCCGGTTGGACCACGTAGACGCTTTCCGTCGCTGCTTTGATTTCGGCGCCGTTGCGGAACCACTTGTACGTGTACTTGATCGGCTGCGTCCCGGTCCACGTCCCCTTGTGGCATTCGAGCGTTTCATTGACCGAATAGGTGACGCCGACCACTTCAGGGGCTTTCGTGTTTTTCGGTGGCGTTTCCGGGATCGCGATGCTGTTTTCACTTTCCGCCCGGCCTTCTCCACCGCCTGTGTTCGTGGCGATCACCAGGCAGGAGATTTTGTGGCCTTCGTCTTCTTCCACCACTTTGTACTGGTTCATCGTCGCGCCGCTGATCGGTTCTTCTTTGCCGCGGAACCACTTGTAGGCGTAGCTGATCGGCTGCGTACCGGTCCAGGTCCCCTGAGAGCAGGCGAGCGTTTCGCCGACCGCGCCTTTGCCCGACACCTTCGGCTTTTCTTTGTTGACGGGAGGCACGGGCGGCGGTTCGTGTTTGCATGGCCCCGATTGCGTCACGCAGATGCTGTTTTCGGATTCCGCGACTTCCGATTCACCTTTGACCGTCGCCCTGACTTCGCACCAGATTTCCTTGTTTTCGTATTCCTTCTTCACGGTGAGCTGCGTCGCCAGAATGCTCTGCTTCTGTCCCTTGAACCCGAGTTCGGTCCCTTCGACGACCCACTGGTATTCGAATTCCGTGGGGCCGGGCTTCCAGTCGCCGTTTCTGCATTCGAGGTTGCCGCCCACGTGAGGCTGGCCGATGGACTCCACCCTTGGCCGGAGTGTGTATTCCGGCTTCGCGAACGCGATCGCCGCACCGATGCCGGCGCTGACACAAACGGCGAGTGTCAGGAGTGAGAGGACACGCCGCCGGCCTCCCGACCCAAGCGATGCAAAGCGGGGAAGACGCAACAGTTTCTCTCCTTGGCCGTCCCTCGTACGCATGTGAAGACCTCCGAAGAGGGCCACCGACCTTAGCGGCAGCCCCACCCTGTGTCAAGCTGGAGCAGGCTATCTGAGTCACCTCACGAGAACGTAAATAAAGAGGGCCCCGGGAAGTCGCTTCCCGGGGCCCTCGGTCGGATCAGCTGGGCTGATCGACGGTCTGCTTTGAACTACTAGCCTGCGAACCTTTCCGGCCGAGGCGATTCGACGTTGAACGTCGTCGTTTCGGTCGTGAACGGAGCTTCGGTGAGGTCCGCTTCGATCAACGAGACGCCTTCGTCGCACGAATCGTCACCGAGAACAAGGGCAAAGCCGTTGCCGTTGTTGTCGAGCCGGATCTCGGTTTCATCCGAGTACCCGTTCTCCACGTACCCCGAGGGGTCCTCGCTGGAGCTGCCGGGGATCAGATTGACCCACCGTCGGCGCAGCGGTCGTAGAGCTGTTCGGACCGATCCTCACGTAGCTCTCCGAGCCACCCGCGAACTCCGCCTGCACGAGCGTCACAACGGCGCTCGATTCGGCGTCCTCGACCTGAGAGGACGGGAGCGAGTACACACCCTGAGTCGTGTTGACCGGAGGGAGCACCGTGAACGACGTCGTGAACGTTTCATAAGGCGATTCGTTCTCGTCCAGGGTGATCAGGCTTTCCCCGGCGAAGCAGTCCGGCCCAGCGATCAGGCCGACGTTCGCGTTGCCATCGGCATCGAGATGCAGGCTCACGCTCTGCCCGTAGCTCTCGCTGGCCTCGTTCTCGTATCGTTCGGCGTGTACCACGTGATGTTGTTGCAGCGGCTGTTGAGCTGCGAGGCCGTGATCGTGACCTCCTGGTCGGTCCCGTAGGTGTACGGGTTGCAGGAGACTTCGATCACGTCGCCGACCGAGGCGGCGTTGCCGAACTCGCCCTGCGCTACGAACGACGGCAGCGATTCCACGGTGCAGCGCTGACCCGAGGTCGTCGCCTGCACCGCCCCGTGCGCCGAGGCGGTTCCCGCGAGCAGCAACATGCTGCTCGCGAGGACCATCAGGCCCGCTCCTAGATTACGTCTGTCCATGACATTCCTCCAGTGGAGTGTTTGTACCCACTGCTCCAGCGAATCGCGAAGCAGCACTCCGGAGGATCCTCCGCCCTTCTTCTCCGAGCGACCCCCCGCGGGCTTGTAAAGGATGGATACCACAGACCCGCGCGCGAGGGGAAATCGAAAAACCCGCAATTTGCGGGTTTTGGGGGGTCGTTCTTCGCTCCTTTGCAGGGGTTTTCTCCATCTTGCAGGTTTATGGAGCGCCCAGGGCGGGTATTAGACGGGCCGGCCACCGTTGGTCGGCGGCCCGTTTTGTGGTGCGCGGCTCCTCAACGCGGGCTCCGTCTTGAGCCGCCCGGAGCCGCGCCCGTGCGCGGGTCGAGGCGGGCCTCAGCGCTTGAGCTGGAAGGTGCCGGAGGTGCTCACGGCGGCGCCGCCGGACGGCTGGAACGCGCACGTCGCCGTCAAGCGAATGCGCTTGGCGTGGGCGAGCAGGTGCCGCCCGGCAGCGGTGAGGCGGATCTTCACGGTCTCGGTCCCCGCTGCGCTGTAGCTGACCTTCCCGGTTGCGACCAGCACGGGAGGTGGCGTTTTCTTCTTCTTGGCGCTCTTCCCGCTGAGTTTGGCACCCGGCGGGAGGTAGTACCACTTGATCGTCGCCGTGCCCGCCTCAGGCGCCTTGAAGCGCTGACTTGAACAGGCCGGCCTTGAGGATCGCGCCGATCCGCGCGCCCTTTCCGCTGGGCTTCAGCTGGGCGGCGAACAACGCCGCGACGCCCGTCATGCCGGTTTCGGTCGGCACTTTCGTTTCGACGGGCGGGGTCAGCGGCGGCAGGGTCACGAACGTCTTGTCGGTGCCGACACCCGTCCCGCCTTCTCCCGTGGCGACCACGCGGTAGTGGTAGACGGTGCCCGGCGTGAGCGTGTAGATGCGGATGAACACGGGCACGAAGCCCGTCGCCTGCGCCGGGAAGGACAATGCCCCCGAGACGAAGCCGCAGCCGATCGAGCGCCCGTAGGAGGACGTCGTGCCGACTTCGATGTTGCAGGCGCTGACGGGTCCGCCGACCGGGTTGACGGCCGCGTAGAGCGTCGCGTAGGTGCGGCTGATTCCGTTCGATCCTTCGGTGACCGCGCCCGGCGGGATCTGTTCGACGACGAAGGTCACCGGCTGGCTGACGCCGGGGTCGTTGCCAAGCGAGCTCGGCTCGCTCGCGACGGCCGTGTACTCGCCGAATTCGAGCGCTTCGGGGACGTTGGCGGAGAACCATTCGCCCCCGGACACTTCGGCCGGCGGCAGAATGAGAACCGGGGTGCCGGTCGCCGTGCCTCCCTTGTAGATCGACAACGTCACGGGGTCGCCTTCGCTGGCGGTCCCTGAGAACGCGGGCCTGCGATCGCTGCTCGGCGAGGGGAGGCCGTTGAGCGTCACCCTCGGCGGCTTCGTGTCGACGGTGAAGGACACCGGCGAGCTGCTCCCGGTCCCGTTCCCGATGGCGCTTTCCTGCGTCGCCACGGCGGTGTATTCCCCGTCTTCGAGCGAGGTGGAGAGTGAGGGCGAGCTCCATTCCCCTTCGGTTCCCGCCGCCGTCGCTTTCGCGACCACGGTCCCGGTGGCCGTCGGACCAGCGTAGATCGACACGACGACAGGCGTCTTTTCGCTCGCCGTGCCGCTGAAGGTCGGGGTGGCTTCGTTGGAGGGCGTCTTCGGCTGCCTCAGTGTGACCGTCGGCGCTTCGCTGTTGACGACGAAGGTCTCCGGCGCGCTCTTACCCGTCCCGTTCCCGATCGAGCTCGGCACGGTGGCCACAGCCGTGAACGTGTGATCGCCGCTCGCTAGAGCGGGCGTGAACGGCGCCGATTTCCAGCTTCCGGCTTTGAGCGTCGCCGTGACCCGCCCGACGGTTTCCCCTTCGTCGAGGGTCCCTGGGTAGACCAGCACAGTGACCGTTTCGCCGGACGGGCCCGAGACCGTGCCCGAGAACGATGGTTCGACGTCGTGCGAGGGAGACGTCGGCCGCGTCAGCACGACCGTGGGAGCTTTCAGGTTGACTTCGAAGGTCACGGCGTTGCTCTGCCCGGGCCGTTCCCGAGCGAGCTCGCCTCGGTCGCGCTGGCGACGTACTGCCCTTCCAGCAGTTCGCTCGGGATCGGGCTCGTTTTGAAGTGTCCCGCGCTCACGGTCGCGACGATCTTGGCGACGGCTTTGCTGCCTTCGACCTTCGGGCTCTTGAAGACTTCGACGGTAACGGGCAGCGTTTCGCTCGCCGTCCCGGCGAACGAGGGCGACTGGTTGCTCGAGACCAGGGCCGGCGATTCGAGCAGCACGGCGGGAGGTTCGGTGTTGACTTCGAAGGAGATCGCCGGCGTGCTCTTTCCTTCGGCGTTGCCGAGGCCGCTCTTCTCGGTCGCGTCGGCCGTGAACCTGTTTTTCCCGCTCGGCAGCAGTTTGGCGAGCATTAGCGACCATTTGCCCCCGGACGCGGTCGTCTTGCCGCTGTCGACTTCGCTCGTCCCTACGAAGACGTGCACTTCGACTTCGGTTTCTTCGCTGGCCGTGCCGGAGAACGGAGGGTTCGTGTTGTTCGTCGGGGTGGGGGGAGCGACGATCGTCACGACCGGAGGTTCGGTGTTGACCACGAACGATACTTCCGAGCTCTTGCCTTCTTCGTTCCCGAGCCCGCTTTTCTCGGTCGCCAACGCCGTGAACGTGTTTTTGCCCGACTTCAACGCCGTCGCCAGCGTCGCCGACCATTTTCCTTCTTCGACCGTCCCGGAGGCCGTCTCGACCGGTTTGCCCGCTTCGAGGACGTGGACGACTACTTCGCCCGCTTCGCTCGCCGTCCCGGAGAACGAAGGCGTCTGGACGTTCGACGGGGATTTCGGCCCGACGATCGTCACGACGGGGGGTTCGGTGTTGACTTCGAAGCTCACGGTCAGGCTTTCGCCTTCCGCGTTGCCGAGGCCGCTTTTCTCGGTGGCGAACGCCGTGAACGTATTCTTCCCCGTCTTCAACGCGGTCGCGAGCGTCGCGGACCATTTCCCTTCTTTGACCGTCCCCGACGCCGTCTCGACGGCCTTTGTTCCTTCGAGGACGTGGACGACGACTTCGCCCGCTTCGCTCGCCGTCCCCGAGAACGACGGCATCTGGTTCTTCGACGGAGACGGCGGCGCCACGATCGTCACCGCCGGCGGCAGCGTGTTGACTTCGAAGGTCACGGTCCCGCTTTCGCCTTCCGCGTTCCCGAGCCCGCTTTTCTCGGTCGCGAATGCCGTGAACGTGTTTTTGCCTGATTTCAACGCCGTCGCCAGCGTCGCCGACCATTTCCCTTCTTTGACCGTCCCGGAGGCCGTCTCAACCTGTTTGCCCGCTTCCAGCACGTGCACGACCACTTCGCCCGCTTCGCTCGCCGTCCCCGAGAACGAAGGCGTCTGGACTTTCGAAGGCGACGCCGGCGCCACGATCGTGACCGTCGGTGCAAGCGTGTCGACTTCGAAGGAAACCGTCCCGCTTTCGCCTTCTTCATTGCCCAGCCCGCTCACCTCGGTGGCGAACGCCGTGAACGTGTTTTTGCCCGACTTCAACGCCGTTGCGAGCGTCGCCGACCATTTCCCTTCTTTGACCGTACCCGCTGCCGTCTCAACCTGTTTGCCGGCTTCGAGCACGTGCACGACCACTTCCCCGGCTTCGCTCGCGGTTCCTTTGAACGTCGGGGTCTGGACTTTCGACGGCGAGGCCGGCGCCGCGATCGTCACGACGGGAGCTTCCGTATTGACTTCGAACGAGACCGGCAGGCTTTCGCCTTCCCCGTTGCCCAGGCCGCTTTTCTCGGTGGCAAACGCGGTGAAGGTGGTCTTGCCCGCCTTCAGGGCGGTCCCAAGCGTCGCCGACCATTTCCCTTCTTTGACAGCCCCCGAGGCCGTCTCGACCTGTTTGCCGCCTTCGAGCACGTGGACGACCACTTCGCCCGCTTCGCTCGCCGTCCCCGAGAAGGAAGGCATCTGGTTTTTCGACGGCGAGGGCGGCGCCACGATCGTCAACGCGGGGGGTTCGGTGTTGACTTCGAAGGTGACGGTCGAGCTTTTGCCTTCTTCGTTGTCGAGACCGCTCGCCTCGGTGGCGTAAGCCGTGAAGGTGGTCTTCCCGGTTTTCAACGCCGTCGCCAGCGTCGCCGACCATTTACCTTCTTTGACCGTCCCCGACGCCGTCTCGACCTGTTTGCCCGCTTCGAGCACGTGGACGACGACTTCGCCGGCTTCGCCCGCCGTCCCCGAGAACGACGGCATCTGGTTTTTCGACGGCGAAGGCGGCCCAACGATCGTGACCGACGGCGCGAGCGTGTCGACTTCGAAGGACACGCTCGAGCTTTCGCCTTCTTCATTGCCCAGCCCGCTTTTCTCGGTGGCGAAAGCCGTGAAGGTGTTTTTGCCCGCCTTCAGCGCCGTGGCGAGCGTCGCCGACCATTTCCCTTCTTTGACCGTCCCCGAAGCCGTCTCAACCTGCGTGCCCCCTTCGAGGACGTGGACGACCACTTCGCCGCCTTCGCTCGCGGTTCCCTTAACGTCGGCGTCTGGTTCTTCGACGGGGAAGTCGGTGCCACGATCGTGACCGTCGGGGCGAGCGTGTCGACTTCGAAGGACACGCTCCCGCTTTCGCCTTCGCCGTTGCCCAGCCCGCTTTTCTCGGTTGCGAACGCGGTGAACGCGGTCTTCCCCGACTTCAACGCCGTCGCCAGCGTCGCCGACCATTTCCCTTCTTTGACAGTCCCCGAAGCCGTCTCAACCTGCGTGCCCGCTTCCAGGACGTGCACGACCACTTCCCCGGCTTCGCTCGCCGTCCCCGAGAACGACGGCGTCCTGTCTTTCGAGGGCGACGGCGGCGCCCCGATCGTCACAGCGGGGCTTTCGGTGTTGACTTCGAAGCTGATCGGAGCGGTGATCCCCTGTTCGTTTTCGAGGGCGCTTTTCTCGGTCGCGTAGGCCGTGAAGGTGTTTTTCCCCGCCTTCAGCGCGGTCGTGAGCGTCGCCGACCATTTCCCTTCTTTGACGGTCCCGCCCGCTTTGGCGACTTCGGTGGACCCTTCGAAGACGTGCACGACGACTTCGCCGGCTTCGCTCGCGCCGCCCGAGAACGACGGCATCTGTGTTTTTCGACGGCGAGGGTGGCCCAACGATCGTGACCGACGGGGAGAGGGTGTCGACTTCGAAGGACACGGTCGAGCTTTCGCCTTCTTCGTTCCCCAGCCCGCTTTTCTCCGTCGCAAACGCCGTGAACGGTGTTTTCCCGACTTCAGCGCAGTGGCCAGTGTCGCCGACCATTTCCCTTCTTTGACCGTCCCCGAAGCCGTCTCGACCTGTGTGCCCCCTTCGAGCACGTGGACGACCACTTCGCCGGCTTCGCTCGCCGTCCCTGACGAACGACGGCGTCTGGTTCTTGGATGGCGATTTCGGCGCCACGATCGTCACCGACGGCGGCCAGCGTGTCGACTTCGAAGGCCACGCGTCCCGCTTTCGCCTTCGCCGTTGCCCAGCCCGCTCTTCTCGGTGCGATACGCCGTGAACGTGGTCTTCCCGCGACGTCAGGGCTGTGCTCAGCGTCGCCGACCATTTCCCTCCCTCGACCGTCCTCGACGCCGTCTCGCCCTTCGTTTGCGCCGCTTCGAAGCACGTGCACCACCACTTCGCCCGCTTCGTTTGCGGTCCCCGAGAACGACGGCATCTGTGTTCTTCGACGGCGACGGCGGCCCAACGATCGTCACCGACGGCGCCAGCGTGTCGACTTCGAAGTACACCGTCCCGCTTTCGCCTTCTTCGCTGCCCAGCCCGCTTTTCTCGGTCGCGATACGCCGTGAACGTGGTCTTCCCCGACTTCAGGGCGGTCGCCAGCCGTCGCCGACCATTTCCCTTCTTTGACCGTCCCCGTCGCTGTCTCGACCTGTTTGCCCGCTTCGAGCACGTGGACGACCACTTCCCCGGCTTCGCTCGCCGTCCCCGAGAACGAAGGCGTCTGGTCTTTCGAAGGCGATGGTCGGCCCAACGATCGTCACGGTCGGCCCTTCGGTGTCCAGTTCGAAGGACACGGTCGCGCTTTCGCCTTCCGCGTTGCCGAGCCCGCTTTTCTCGGTCGCTAACGCCGTGAAGGTGTTCTTCCCCGACTTCAACGCCGTCGCCAGCGTCGCCGACCATTTCCCTTCTTTGACCGTCCCCGAAGCCGTCTCAACCTGTTTGCCCGCTTCGAGGACGTGGACGACCACTTCCCCGGCTTCGCTCGCCGTCCCGCTGAAGCCCGGGGTCGCGTTCGCCCGTCGGCGATTTCGGCCCGACGATCGTGACCGACGGGGCCAGCGTGTCGACTTCGAAGGACACGGTGCCACTTTCGCCTTCTTCGTTTTCGAGGCCGCTCACCTCGGTGGCGAACGCCGTGAAGGTGGTCTTTCCCGACTTCAGCGCCGTCGCCAGCGTCGCCGACCATTTCCCTTCTTTGACCGTCCCCGACGCCGTCTCAACCTGTTTGCCCGCTTCGAGCACGTGGACGACCACTTCCCCGGGTTCGCTCGCCGTCCCCGAGAACGGCGGCAGCTGGTTTTTCGACGGGCTCGGCGGAGCGACGATCGTGACCGACGGGGCCAGCGTGTCGACTTCGAAGCTCCGTTCGATGCTTTCGCCTTCTTCGTTGCCGAGGCTGCTTTTCTCGATCGCATAGGCCGTGAAGACCCGTTTCCCGCCTGACAGCGGCGTGCCGAGCGTCGCGTTCCATTTGCCTTCTTTGACGGTCCCGGACGCCGTCTGGACCTGTTTGCCCGCTTCGAGGACGTGGACGACCACTTCCCCGGCTTCGCTCGCCGTCCCCGAGAACGACGGCATCGTGTTTTTCGACGGCGAGGGCGGAGGAACCATCATCACGACCGGCCGTTCGGTGTTGACTTCGAAGGACACGGTGCCGCTTTCGCCTTCGCCGTTGCCGAGGCCGCTTTTCTCGGTCGCGAAGGCGGTGAAGGTGGTCTTCCCGGATTTCAGCGCCGTCGTGAGCGTCGCCGACCATTTTCCGTTGCTCACGTTCCCGGACGCGGTCTCGACCTGTGTGCCCCCTTCGAGGACGTGGACGACGACTTCGCCGTCTTCGCTCGCCGTCCCCGAGAACCCCGGCTTCGTTTCTTTCGACCGGCTCGGCGGCCCAACGATCGTGAGCGAGGGGGCGAGCGTGTCGACTTCGAAGGACACCGTCGAGCTTTCGCCTTCTTCGTTCCCGAGCCCGCTTTTCTCGGTGGCAAACGCCGTGAACGTGTTCTTCCCCGACTTCAGATCGGTCGCGAGCGTCGCCGACCATTTTCCGTTGCTCACGTTCCCGGACGCCGTCTCGACCTGTGTGCCCCCTTCGAGGACGTGGACGACGACTTCGCCGTCTTCGCTCGCCGTCCCCGAGAACCCCGGCTTCGTTTCTTTCGACCGGCTCGGCGGCCCAACGATCGTGACCGACGGTGCGAGGGTGTCGACTTCGAAGGGCACCGGTTCGCTTTCGCCTTCTTCGTTGCCGATGCTGCTTTTCTCGGTCGCGAACGCCGTAAAGGTGTTCTTCCCGGATTTCAGGTCGGTCGCCAGCGTCGCCGACCATTCGCCGTCTTTGACCGTCCCCGAGGCCGTCTCGACCTGTTTGCCGCCTTCGAGCACGTGGACGACGACTTCCCGGCTTCGCTCGCGGTTCCTTTGAACGACGGCATCTGGTCTTTCGACGGCGACGGCGGCGCAACGATCGTCACGGTCGACTTTTCGGTATCCACCTCGAAGCTCACCGGCGAGCTTTCGCCTTCTTTGTTGCCGAGGCCGCTCGCCTCGGTTGCGAACGCCGTGAACGTGTTCTTCCCCGACTTCAGGTCGGTCGCGAGCGTCGCGGACCATTCGCCGTCCTTGACCATCGCCGTCGCCGTCTCGACCTGTTTGGTCCCTTCGAGGACGTGCACGACGACTTCCCCGGCTTCGCTGGCTTCTCCCGAGAAGGACGGGGTCCTGTCGCCGCTCGGCGATTTCGGCCCGACGATCGTCACGTGCGGCGGGCTCGTGTCGACCGTGAAGGTGACGGGCGGTTCCGTGGTCGTGGTTTCGCCGAGGGCCGGGAGGATGGCGAGTTCGGTCTGTTCGGCTTCGGCGGTGTAGGTTCCCGCCGGGAGGCCTTCGAAGGGGAGCCCGGCAGTGGTCCAGTGCCCGGAGAGTTCGGGGGTCGCTTCCGGCGTTCGGACGGTCGCGCCCGAGTTGTCGGAGCCTTCGTGGACGAGCACCCTGACCGGGTCGAGGTCGTCGGTGCTGGCGCCGCTGAACGTTGGCACCGGCCCGGTCGTTTCGCCCGTGGCCGGCTTCTGCATCACGAGCGTCGGGGCCGCGCCCGCGGGGGCGGCGACCCCTCCCAGCGCGGCCGCTGTGAGGATCGTTAGTAGGCCTGTGCGCGCATTCCGTCGCGATTTCGACGCCATGTCCCCATCCATCCAGGCCGCAACGTCTCCACGTGCGCCTGCCCAAAAACACGGGGCTCGTGCCCCCCAGATGTATCGCCCCGCGGGCGCACCCGTTCCAGTGGTGCCCGCGATTTGCTTCGCCCCGATGATACGCCCAACGGGCTGGAATGCAAGCAGGAACGGGCGGCTGCAGACGTCCTTGCAGGACTTCGGCCGCGCCCGTCGAACGACCCCCTGCCAAGCCCGGCGACGGGACCGCTTCGGTTGCCACGCGCAATTGAACCGGCTCACGCGCGGGGGGCGTCTGTGATACTGACCGCCCACCCCCCGCCGGCAACGCCGGGGAGTTGTCGCAAACGAGACACGGAAGGGATCCATGAGAAACAGGGCAAATCGCACGCTGGCAGTCGCACTCGCGTTGACGCTCACCGTCACGGCCGCGGCGCTCGCGTCCGGGCCGCTGAAGGGCAAGACCTACGAAGGAGCGGTCGCCTCCAAAGGCACCAGCGAACGCCACCATCTGATCCCGCTCCACGCCGGCGGCAACATCGTCCTGAAGGTGGCCGGCAACGGACGCTCGGTGACCGTACGCTTCACGTCCTCCTATGCGGTGCTCTACTGCAACACGACGAAAGCACTGAAGGTCCAGACCACGAAGCCCGCCCGCATCTCGAGCTCCGGCTCCTTCAAGGCATCGATCAACGAGCGTTTCGAGCCCGGACCGGGCCTCCCCCCGATCGTCCAGGTGGTCAGCGGTCACTTCTCAGGCAAGTCCGTCAGCGGCACGATCAACACCCAGGCCACCCCCTGCGGCGGCGTCACAAGCTTCTCGGCGCGCACCCACTAGCACCGCCACGCAAACGAGCGCGGGAGGGCCCCCCTCCCGCGCCGTCCCTGCCCCGGCGGGTCGTAGGCCAAACCGCGCCGCCCCTACCGCCCGCCCCTAGCGGGGCGTGGGCCAAGCGGGAGAAGGACGCACCGAGCGAAGTTTGCTCCGCAAACGAGCGAACGAGGCCCCCCTCCCGCGCCGTCCCTGCCCCGGCGGGTCGTAGGCCAAACCGCGCCGCCCCTACCGCCCGCCCCTAGCGGGGCGTGGGCCAAGCGGGAGAAGGACGCACCGAGCGAAGTTTGCTCCGCAAACGAGCGAACGAGGCCCCCCTCCCGCACCGCGCCCACGCCCCGCTAGTTGTCGCAGCCGAGGCGATCCCACATATACAGCGCGATGCAATCGTTCGCGAGCTCCGCGGCGCGCTCCCGGGACAGCCGCGGGAGCACCGTGTCGAGCGCCTGGTCCTCCGCCACCCCGGCCTGGAAGGCTTCCTCGCCGCGGAAGCCCGCGGCGATCTTCAGGGCCTCGCGGCGGTTCTCCCCGAGGCTGGGGAAGACGCCCACGAGGAACTCCGTGTTCGGGATCGGCTGGCCGACCTCGAGCGAGGCATGCCAGGCGGCGAGCAGGTGCAGATCGTCCTCATCCAGGTCGGCGATCGCCTTCGCGTAGTGGGCTGAGAGTTCCTGGTCGGGTATGTCGTCGACCCACGCGCGCACGACCTCCCCCACCAGCTGGCGACGCGCCTCGCGGCCGACCGACTCGGCTATCACTCTGATCGCATCCTGAGGCTCGATGAAGCACAGTGGCATCGCGGGCTCCCTGGGACGGGGGGACAACAGACAAGCTGGACTGTAGGTGCCGGTGTGGACAGCAACTTGTGCGAGCCGGCGGACGTCCGCGCGGCTCAGCAGCCGAGCGTCTCGGTGGCCCGCAGCAGCGCCCCTTCGTCGGCGGCATCGGGCAGCCCGAGCGTGGCGCGCTCGCCTGCGGACCAGTTCGCGAGCGCCAGGTCGAGCGCCTCCAGCGGAACGTCCATCGCCTCCGCGAGGGCCCTCGCGCGGCGCTCGAGCAGCAGTGGATCGCCGATCCCGAAGACCCGCTTGGCGGCGAGCGTGGTCTCATCCGTGGTGCCTGCACCCGCGAGGTGGAGGGCGTCCGGCCGCAGCTCATACAGGCCCAGCCGCCCGAGCACCAGCAGCAGCTCATAGCGACCCGCGCGGCCGAACCCGGGTAGGGCGAGCCGCTCGAATATGCGCTCGAACCGCCGTTCGCCGGTCCACCCCGAGTCGCCCGTGAACGCCGCGGCCTGGCTGGGGGTCCCCCCCTGGGAGGAGGAGGCCGTTGCCGTGCCGCCCCGCTCCACCCAGGCGCGGTAGGCGCTGAGCGTCTCCCCCCGCGGGCCGCCTCGTGGGAGCTGCGGGGCCCCGTCGGGATGTCCGTCAGGTCCGGGAGCTGCCCCGCCGGCGCGTCCGGGGCGAGGTCGACCGCCGCGCGGATGCCGGCGAACGGGTCTCCGTTGGGCAGAGGGCAGAGATAGGCGATCAGGAAGCAGATCCAGGTTGCTCGCTCGAGGTCCTCCACCGCGAGCCCACGGGCGGTGGCGTAGAGGTCCGGCGGGTCTGCCGCCAGCGCGAGCAGCCGCCCGCTCGCAAAGGCGATCTCAGCGGCCAGGCGCTCAGCGTCGGCGGATGCGCGCAGGCCGGGGACGAGGTCGGAGCGGTAGCCGTCGTCGACGGCTCGCGTCTCGTGCCGCACGCGCAGCCCGACGGAGCGGGTCTGGCGGGACGGCGAGGCCGTGCGCGCCGCGCCGCTCCTGCCGCCTCCCGACCGCCCCGATCGTGTCGCCTTCGGTTCCTGCAGCACCTTGCTGCAGATCGGGCAGCGCTCTAGGAAGCGATTGTGGCGGCAGAAGGTAGGCATGCTGCTGGTGGGCGGTAGCCGTTCGCTCGTGCCCGCTCGGCGCCCGCTCGGCGCTCCTTGGCGAGCTCGTAGAGGTAGTCGTCGTAGTCGACCTGGATCGTGTGCCGCTTCGATGCGACGTAGCGGGCCTCCATCGCTTCCCTGTCGGCGGCGATCTCCGCTCGCATCGCGCTGTCGCTGGGGAGCGCGTAGTCGCCGATGAGGAGTCCCCAGCCATGCCCCCTGAGCCTCGGCGAGCGGCATGATCGCTCCCAGCGGCTGGAGGAGTCCGGCGAAGAACACGTTGGGGATGTCGGGGTGGACGACCCGGCGGAAAAGCTCGATGCGGTTCTCGGGGGCCGAGATGAAGTCCTTCTCGAAGAACGGGAAGGTGATCTTGTAGCCCGTGCAGTACACCACCACGTCGGCCTCCACCGAGCTGCCGTCCGTGAACCGGACCCCTCCCGCGGAGAGCGACTCGATGTTCGCCTTCGGGGTGATGGTGCCGTGCTGGATGCGGTCGAGGATGCGCCCGGAGACGGTCGGGTGGGCCTCGCCGAAGCGATGGTTCGGCTTCGGCAGCCCGTACCGCTCGGGTGGGCCGGCGTAGCTGAGCAGGAGCCTCTGGGTGACCCGCTGACGAAGCTTGAACGGCAGGCGGGGGTCGTTGCGGAGCTGGTCGACGGGTTTGCCGAATATGTACTTCGGCACGATCCACACGCCCTGGCGCGCCGCCAGGTAGGTGCTCTCGGCGACGTAGGAGGCCTCGACCGCGATGTCCATCGCCGAGTTCCCCATCCCGAGCACCACCACGCGGCGGCCCGCGAAGATCGAGTTCTCGACGTAGGAGTGGGCGTGGAGCTGCAGTCCCTCGAACTGCTCGCTGCCGGGGAACGCGGGTTCTGGCCAGCGCGGGTCCCAGTGGTGGCCGTTGGCGACGATCAGCACGTCGTATTCCCTGGCCTCGCCCCCCTCGAGCTCGATCGTCCACACGCCCTCCTCATCGCGCGTGGCCTGCTCGACGCCGGTCTCGAAGGCGATCCGGTCGCGGAAGCCGAAGTGGTCCACGTAGGCGTCGAAGTAGGCGGCGATCTGGGTGTGATGGGGGAAGTCCGGGTAGGACTCGGGCATCGGGTAGTCCGAGTAGGCCATCCGCGGGCGCGAGGTGTTGATGAACAGGTCCCTGTAGGCCGCCGACATCCCGTTCCGGTTTTCGAACACCCAGTTCCCGCCCACGCGGTCGGACTTCTCGAAGCAGTCGAAGGCGATCCCCCGCTCGTGCAGCGCCTTCGCCACCGCGATTCCGGATGATCCGGCGCCGATCACGCATACACGCGGCAGCCGCGGGCGCGCGGAGCGCGCCCCTGATCTCTCCCGCCCGACGCCGCTGTCAGCCATCGCGCTCAAGCGTAGAGGAAAGGCGCGGACCGGCGGGCGAGCCTGCTAGCCGGCCGAGATCCCGGGCCCGGCGTGCCGGGGCGGCCCCTCGGGGCCTTCGTCGGCGTCGCCCTGGCCGGGAAGGCCGCCGTCGACGGCAAGGCCGTTTTCGCCGCCGCCCCCCGCGAGGTAGCGGTCGACGGTCCGGGCGCACTGGCGTCCCTCGTTGATCGCCCAGACGATCAGCGACTGGCCCCGGCGGGCGTCTCCCGCGGCGAACACCCCCGGCGCCGAGGTCACGTAGGGGCGCGCCGTGCTCACGTTCCCGCGCCCGTCCCGCTCCACTCCGAGCTCCTCCAGGAGCGGCTGCTCGGGGTGCAGGAATCCCATCGCCAGCAGCACCAGCTGCGCCGGCAGCTCCCGCTCGCTGCCGGGGATCGCAGCGAACGGCGGCTCGGGTGCCGCCGAGGCGATCTGCAGCGAGGCCACCCGCCCGTCACCCCCATCCGCGAAGCGCGTCGTCGTCACCGAGTAGTCCTGCTCGCCCGACCCCAGCCTCAGGGCCTCCTCCATCGCGTAGCTGAGGCGGTACTTCAACGGCCACTCCGGCCAGGGCGTCCGGTCATCGGGCCTCCGCTCCGGAGGCTCGGAGAGCAGCTCGAGCTGGACGATCGAGCGGGCGCCCTCACGGACGGCGTTGCCGACGCAGTCCGCGCCGGTGTCGCCGCCGCCGATCACCACGACGTCCTTCTCCCGCGCGGTGATCTCCCGCTCGAGGGGCGGCTGGGGCATGCTCGGCGGCGGGCCATGCTCGCGGGCCACCCAGCGATTGCGCTGGTAGAGGTAGTCCATCGCGAAGTGCACCCCCTCGAGCTCCCTCCCGGGGACGACCAGGTCGCGTGGCACGCGGGACCCGGTCGCCAGGACGACCGCGTCGAAGCGCTCGCGCAGCTCGGCGACCGTGATCTCATGCCCGACGTCCACCCCGCAGCGAACGTCCACTCCCTCGGCCAGCATCTGCTCCGCCCGCCGCTCGACGAGGGCCTTCTCGATCTTGAAGTCCGGCACGCCGAAGCGCACGAGCCCGCCGATGGCCTCGTCGCGCTCGAACAGCGTCACCCCATGGCCGGCCCGCCGCAGCTGCTGCGCCGCGGCCATCCCCGCCGGCCCGGACCCCACCACGGCGACCGTCCGGCCGGTCTCGCCACGGGGGGGCTCGGGGACGATCCACCCCTCCTCCCAGGCGCGATCCACGATCGCCTTCTCGATCTGTTTGATCGTCACCGCGTCGCCCTCTCGGATCTCGAGCACGCACGCCGCCTCGCACGGAGCGGGACAGAGCCGGCCCGTGAACTCCGGGAAGTTGTTCGTCGCATGGAGCTGGGCGATCGCGTCCCGAAAGCGGTCCCGGTAGACGAGGTCGTTCCAGTCCGGGATGAGGTTCCCGAGGGGACAGCCGTTGTGGCAGAAGGGCACCCCGCAGTCCATGCACCGGGCCCCCTGCTCGCGCAGCTCGCCCACAGCCCGCGGGAGCTGGAACTCGCGGTAGTCCCCCACCCGCTCGGCCGGGTCGCGCTGGGGGATGCCCTGCCGCTCGATCTGCAGGAAGGCGCCGAGCTTGCCCATCAGCCGCCCGTCTCGGCGACCGCGCCCAGCGGACGGGTGGGCGCCTGGCCGTTGGAGGCGGCCAGCGTGCGCATCTCCTCCTCCTTCGCGCGCTCTCGGAGCACGCGCTTGTAGTCGTGAGGCATCACCTTCACGAACGCCCCCGCCGCGAGCAGGTCGCCCCAGCCCGCGAGCACCCGCGCGGCCACCGGCGAGGAGGTCCGCCGCTGGTGCTCTTCGATCATCGCCCGCAGCTCGATCGCGTCGAGGTCCGAGAGCCCTTCGAAGCCGACCATCCCCATGTTGCAGCGCTCGGAGAACGCGCCCTCCTCGTCGAGCACGTAGGCCACCCCGCCGCTCATCCCGGCCGCGAAGTTCCGCCCCGTGGGCCCCAGCACGACCACGCGGCCACCCGTCATGTACTCGCAGCCGTGGTCCCCGATGCCCTCGACGACGGCCCACGCGCCCGAGTTCCGCACCGCGAACCGCTCGCCCGCGAGGCCGCGGAAGAAGGCCCGGCCGGCGGTCGCTCCGTACAGCACGGTGTTGCCGACGATGACGTTCTCCTCGGCCTTGAAGTGCTCCCCCATGCCGTCCCTCGGCCTGATCGCGAACACCCCTCCGGAGAGCCCCTTGCCGGCGTAGTCCTGGGCGTCGCCGTTGAGCGTGAACGTGATCCCCGGCGCCAGCCAGCCGCCGAAGCTCTGGCCCGCCGAGCCCTCGAACTCGACCGTGATCGTGTCCTCCGCCAGGCCCTTCGCGCCATGCAGCCGGGCTACGTGGCTGGAGAGGATCCCGCCCACGCAGCGGTTGCGGTTGCGGATCGGGAAGCGCAGCGCGACCGGCTCCTCGCGCTCCAGCGCGGCCGTCGCGCCGCTGACGATCTCCCAGTCGAGAGCGTCCCCCAGCACCGCCGGCGGCGGCTCCACGCGATGCCGCGGCGCACCCTCGGCGACGGGCGCCCGGGCGAGGATGTGGGTGAGGTCGACCCCCCGCGCCTTCCAGTGCTCGATCGCCGCGCCGGTCCCGAGCAGATCGACCCGGCCGATCGCCTCGTCGAGCGTCCGCAGCCCGAGCGAGGCGAGGATCTCCCGCACCTCTTCGGCGACGAAGAAGAAGAAGTTGACGACGTGCTCGGGGGTGCCCTTGAAGCGGCGCCGGAGCTCGGGGTCCTGGGTCGCGATCCCCACCGGGCAGGTGTTCAGGTGGCAGGCCCGCATCATGATGCAGCCCGTGGCGATCAGGGGAGCGGTCGAGAAGCCCATCTCGTCGGCCCCGAGCATCGCCGCGATCACGACGTCGCGACCGGTCTTCAACTGCCCGTCGGTCTGTACGACGATGCGCGAGCGAAGGTCGTTGAGCATCAGCGTCTGCTGCGTCTCGGCGAGGCCGATCTCCCACGGCACGCCCGCCGCCTGGATCGAGGACAGCGGCGAGGCGCCCGTGCCCCCGTCGTGCCCGGAGATCAGCACGCGGTCCGCGTTCGCCTTCGATACCCCCGCCGCGACCGTCCCCACGCCGACCTCCGCGACGAGCTTCACCGAGACCTGCGCGCCGCGGTGGCCGGGCGCTGCGGGATTCGCACAGCGGAGGTCGTAGATCAGCTGCTTGAGGTCCTCGATCGAGTAGATGTCGTGGTGCGGCGGCGGGGAGATCAACCCGACGCCCGGGGTCGTGTGGCGGATCGAGCCGATGTACTCGTCGACCTTGTGCCCCGGGAGCTGCCCTCCCTCGCCGGGCTTGGCACCCTGGGCCATCTTGATCTGGAGCTCGTCCGCGTTGACGAGGTAGTGGATCGTCACCCCGAAGCGCCCCGAGGCGACCTGCTTGATCGCCGAGCGGCGCCGGTCGCCGTTGCCGTCGGGGACGAAGCGGCTGGGGTCCTCGCCGCCCTCGCCCGTGTTCGAGCGCCCGCCGAGGCGGTTCATCGCGATCGCCAGCGTCTCGTGCGCCTCCCGCGAGATCGACCCGAGGCTCATCGCCCCGGTGCAGAATCGGCGCACGATCGCGCTGGCTGGCTCGACCTCCTCGAGGGGGATCGGCTGGCCGCCCGCGCCCGGCCCGGTCCCGATTTCCAGCAGGCCGCGCAGCGTCGCCCGTCGCGCCGCGTCCTCGTTGATCGTCCGCGCGTACTCGCGATACCTGGCGAACGCGTCGCTCTCGCGGACGATCCGCTTGGCCTCCTCGTCGCCCGTCAGCGCCGCCGCGACGTCGCCGTTGGCCGCCCGCACGGCATGTTGCACGAGCGCGATCGTCTCCGGGTTCCACATGTGATGCTCGCCGTCGCGCCGCCAGGCATAGATGCCACCGACGGGGAGCAGCTCCATGCGGGCGCTCGGGTAGGCGCGCGCATGGCGCTCCAGCGCCTCGGTCGCCAGCACCTCCTCGCCGATCCCACCGATGCGCGAGGCGGTGCCCGTGAAGTGGCGATCCACGAGCCCCCGCTCGAGCCCCACGGCCTCGAAGATCTGGGCCCCGCGGTAGGACTGGATCGTCGAGATCCCCATCTTGGAGATCGTCTTCAGGAGCCCTTTCCCGACGGCCTTCACGTAGTTCTGGGCGGCGCGCTCGAGCCGCTCCTCGAGGTCCTCGACGGAGGCCGGCGCCAGCGCGTCCCGCTCCTCCTCCCCGGGGTAGCGGATGCGGCCCTCGATGACCATCTCGTCGAGCGTCTCGAGCACCACATAGGGGTTGATCGCGCTGACCCCGTAGCCGATCAGCGTCGCGAAGTGATGCACCTCGCGGGGCTCGCCGGACTCGAGGATGATCCCCGCCCGCAGCCTCGTCCCCTCGAGCACGAGATGGTGCTGGACGGCGGCGACCGCCAGGAGCGAGGGAATCGGCACCTGCTCGGGCCCGATGTCCCGGTCGGAGAGGATGATGATGTTGATCCCGGAGGCGATCGCCTCGTGCGCCCGTGCGCACACCCGCTCCAGCGCCCGCGCCATCCCGGCCGGCCCCTCCGCCGCCGGCCAAGTGATCCCGATCGTCATCGCCGAGTAGACGTCGTGCTCGACGTTCCGCAACGTCTCCAGCTCGCGGTTGAGCAGGATCGGCTGCTCCAGCAGGAGCTTGTGGGCGTGCTCGGGGGTCTCGTCGAAGAGGTTCTGCTCGCTCCCCAGGCTCGTCGCCAGGCTCATCACGATCTCCTCCCGGATCGGGTCGATCGGAGGGTTGGTGACCTGGGCGAAGAGCTGCTTGAAGTAGGAGAACAGCGGCGGCGCCTGATCGGAGAGCACCGCGAGGGAGAGGTCGTTGCCCATCGATCCCACCGGCTCGGCCCCCTCGGCGGCCATCGGCCCCAGCAGCACCCGCAGAATCCTCCTGCGTGTACCCGAACGCCAGCTGCCGCCGCTGCAAGGGCTGGCGGGAGATCGTCACCTGCTCGGAGGGCGGCAGGTCGGACAGGTGGACGGCGTTGCGCGCGTACCACTCGCCGTAGGGCCGTTGCGTGGAGACGACCCGCTTGACCTCCTCGTCCTCGACGATCCGCCCCTGCTCGAGGTCGACGAGGAACAGCTTCCCCGGCTGCAGCCGCCCGAGCCGGCGTACCTCCGCGGGCGGGATGTCGAGCAGCCCCGACTCTGACCCGAGCACCACGTGGCCGTCGGTCGTCTCGACCCACCGCCCCGGTCGCAGCCCGTTGCGGTCGAGCGTCGCCCCCACCACTCGCCCGTCTGTGAACGCGACCGAGGCGGGGCCGTCCCAGGGCTCCATCAGGCAGGAGTGGAAGGCGTAGAAGCCCTTCAGGTGGTCGGGCAGGTCGTCGCGGTCGCGGTAGGCCTCCGGGATCATCATCATCGCCGCGTGCGGCAGCGAGCGCCCGGCGAGCATCAGCAGCTCGAGGACGTTGTCGAAGGTCGCCGAATCGGAGTTCCCGGCGCTGACGACGGGCAGGATCTTCGCGAGGTCCTCGCCGAACAGCTCGCTGCTCAGCTGGCTCTCGCGGGCGCGCATCCAGTTGACGTTGCCCATCACGGTGTTGATCTCGCCGTTGTGGCAGATCACGCGGTAGGGATGCGCGAGCTCCCAGCTCGGGAACGTGTTCGTGGAGAAGCGGGAGTGCACGAGCGCGAGCGCGCTCTTGCAGCGCTCGTCGCGGAGGTCGGCGTAGAAGGCGGCGAGCTGGAAGCTGATCAGCATGCCCTTGTAGTTGATCGTCCGCGAGGAGCTCGAAGTGACATATAGGCCCGGCTCCTCGGCCGTCAGCTCGCACAGGCGCCGGATCACGTAGAGCTTGCGCTCGAAGGCGTCCTGGTCATCGGCGCAGATGCCCGCCGCGCCCACGAACAGCTGGCGGATGACGGGCCGGCAGGCGCCGGCGACTCGGCCCGTCTGGGCGGCGTCCACGGGTACGTCCCGCCAGCCCAGCAGCTCCTGCCCCTCCGCGACCACGGCACGCTCGAGCAGCGCCTCCAGGCGGCCGCGCGCGGCCGCCTCGCTGGGCAGGAAGCACATCAGCACGCCATAGCGCCCCGGCTCGGGCAACTCGAAGCTGACCTCGCCCCGGAGCAGCTCATGCGGCATCTGCATCAGGATCCCGGCACCGTCCCCGGTGCAGGGGTCCGCGCCGGTGGCACCGCGATGCTCGAGATTCTCGAGCGCCGTGATCGCCCGGATGACCACCTCGTGCGTGGGCTGGTTGTCGAGCCGCGCCACCATCCCGACCCCGCACGCATCGTGCTCGTAGCGGGGGTCGTACAGTCCGACGGCCTGTGGCGGCTGCTTGCTGTGCGTGGGCATGTGAGTGCTCCTTGGGGGCGGCGCTGCCCGATTGCACGGTCAGCTGGCACCGAGGCGGAGCCGAAATCGTATCAGCGCAGCAGGCCCGCAACCCTGGGACGGAGGGGAATTTATGGCCCGGGGGGCCGTCCTCTAGAACAGCGTAAGCGGCCCCTCGGCGGCGTCTCGGCCGGACTCCCCCGGCCGCTCCCGCATCGTCATCCCCTCCTCCCAAGAGCACAGCCCTCCCCGCCCCGGACAGGTCTGGCAGAGCGCCCGGTGGGGAACCTCGCTGACGGCGAACGCGCGCTCGCGGAGGCGCCCGGCGAGCAGCGCCAGCGACGCTTCGAGCTCGGGCGCGTCGGCGGCGTCGTAGCGGGCCGATACGGGTTCCTCGGGACGCTCCAGGAACCAGTGCACGACATCGACGGCGGGCGCCCCCGTGCGAAGGACGGCGAGCGCGTAGATCGTCCTCTGGATCCCGTACTCACGCTCGACGAGCGCCGACAGGTCGGCGTCGGCCTCCAGGCGGTCGCTCTTGTAGTCGAGCACGAGGCTGCTCCCGTCGGCCGCGACGGCGAGGAGGTCGATGACGCCGGTGACCAGCGCCCCCTCGGCCCCGAGGGAGAAGGTGAAGGGATGCTCCCGCCCGACCTCCCGCGCGCGCGAGAAGCCGGCGGCAGCGACCGACCCCAGGGACCGCGCGAGCAGCTCGGCGATCCCCTCGCGCTCCGAGGCTGCGATCGCCACGCCGAGCCGCGCCGCCGCCTGCGCCACGGCCGCCGCGTCCGGGGGCCGGGGCTCGGCGAGATCGACCGCCTCCATCAGTGCGTGCACGAGCGTGCCCCGGCTGCGGGCGTCCACTCCGCCCTGGCCGCCGCGAGCGGCCTCGCGGTTCTCGGGCAGGCCGAGCACGCGTTCGAGGTAGAAGCGGTAGCCGCAGCGCTGGAGCTCGCTCAGCGAGCTGTAGCTGAGGGCGCCCACGCCGAGCCCCTCGCGCTCCTCTCGAGGCTCGCTCCGCGGCGGGGGCATCGGCGCCGGGGGAGGGGCCTGCGGCGGGGGGTCGGCCTCCGCGGCCGGCTCGGCGGCGTCCCGGGGGCGTTGGAAGCGGCAGTCGAGCGCGACCTCGGCCTCTCCCACCGCCACGCTCGCGCCGCGCCCGCCCATCTGGAGCAGATCGGGAAGGTCCGCGACGAGCGCCGGCGCCAGCCACGCGATCGGCGAGCGCTCCGGGCCCGGCCAGCGGCCGAAGTCAGCGGCCCCGCTCAGCAGCAGCCGCCGCCGCGCGCGGGTCATCGCGACGTACAGGATGCGGTCCTCCTCCTGCGCTTCCTCGAGCGCACGCGAGGAGGCGAGCTGCTCGTAGTCGAGCGCGGGCTCCGAGGTGCCGTCGAGCGCGACCAGGCGCAGCCCGATGCGCTCGCCGTCGAGGAGCATCGTCGGTGGCTGGTTGTTCGGCTGTCGGCCGAGGTCTGCGACGCACACGACGGGGAACTCGAGGCCCTTCGCCGCGTGGGTGGTCATCAGCCGCACCGCGTCCGGCTCGACGCCCTCGACGGGGGCATCGGGCTCGCTCGCCCCGGCCCGTTGGAGGTGCTCGACGTGGTCCAGGAAGCCCCGCAGGCCGCGCCCCTCGGAGGCCTCGAAGCGTCGCGCGAGTCGCAGCAGCTTGTGGACGTCCGCCAGGCGCCGCTCGGCCCGATCGAGGCCGCGGACGTGCTCGTCGTAGGCGCAGGCGGAGATCACCCGCTCGATCAGCTGGGAGACGCTGCGCGCGTGGGCGCCGGCCCGCTCGCGCTCCAGCAGGTCGCGCAGCCGCGCGGCCGCCCCGGCGTCGGCGGCCGCGAGCGGCTCGCCGTCCTGCGGGACGAGCGCCTCCCACACGCTGGCTGAGCGCTCGTGGGCGGCACGGGCGAGCAGCGCGAGGCCGTCCAGCGAGCAGCCCGCCAGCGGCGAGGCGAGCGCCGACAGCAGGGCGAGGTCGTCGAGCGGGTTCGCCAGCGCGCGCAGGTAGGAGACGAGGTCGACGACCTGTTGCTGGTTCCAGAACGCGCCGACCACCGCCAGCGTCCGCAGGCCGCGGGCCGCGAGCGCGCCCTCGAAGACATCGAGGTCGCCGGTTGCGCGCAGCAGCACCACGATCTCGCCGGGCCGTGCAAGGCCGTCGGCGATCATCTCGCAGATCCGCCCGGCGAGCGCTGTCGCCTCCGCCCGGCGCCATGGTTGGCCGCCGGCGGCTGCGCCGCCGCTCACATCCCAGCCAGCCTGATCGGTCAGCAGCAGCTCGACCTCCGCCGAGCCGTCCCCGACGGGCGGCTCGAGGCCGGCGCACAGCGGCGCGTAGCCGGGGAAGCGCTCGCCGAAGAGGTGGTTCACGACATCAAGCAGCGGGGCCCGACTGCGGAAGTTCCTCGTCAGGGCGAGGCTCGCCCCGCTCGCCGCGAGCGCGTCCCGCCGCTCGCGGAACAGGCGCACGTCGGCGTGGCGGAAGCCGTATATCGACTGGAACTCGTCCCCGACCGTGAACAGGCTCCCGCGGTCGAGCGCGCTCAGGATTTGAAGCTGGCGGGGGTTCGTGTCCTGGAACTCGTCCACCATCAGGAGCTCGAAGCGCTCCGACCACGCGCGACGGACGTGCTCCCGCTCCACCAGCAGCGCGGCGGCCCTCAGCTCGAGGTCGTCGAAGTCCAGTGCTCCCCGCACGAGCTTGCGCTCCTCGTAGGCAGCGTCGAACCGCTCCAGCAGCTCGCCGATCAGCCGGCAGGCGGCCGCCGCTTCGCCGTCCCGCGGCCGCTCAGGCGATATCCGCGCCGTCGCGTCGGGGAGCCGCGGTCGGATTCTGACCGCGCGTGCGCAGCTCGGCGTGGACGGCGAGCACGACGGTGCGCATGCGCTCGACCCGGTAGGCCGCGAGCAGGTCGACGGCCTCGGGGCGACCGGCAGCGAGGAAGCCGTCGAGAGCGGCCTCGAAGGCGGCCTCCCGCAGCCGTGTTGCGAGCCCCTCGTCGAGGATCTCGAATGCCGGATCGACACCCGCCTCGAGCGGGTGGGCGCGGAGGAGGCGCGCGCAGAAGCCGTGGAAGGTGCCCACGAAGGCCGCCTCCGTGTCGCGCGCGTCCTCACGTCGAGAGAGCGCGAGCAGGCGCTCGCGCACCCGCGCGCGCAGCTCGCCGGCGGCGCGCTCGGTGAAGGTGATCGCGAGCATCCGCCCGGGCGCGAGGCCGTCCTCGGCGATCGCACGCACGAATCGCTCCACGAGCACCGAGGTCTTGCCGCTGCCGGCCGCCGCCGACAGCGCGAGCGCCCCGACGCGCCGGCCGACGGCCGCCTCCTGCTCGTCCGTGAGCGACGGCATGCCCGTCCCGTCGTCCGCTCCGGGTCCGGCGAGCGCGGTCTCGCTCATCGCTCGCAGCGGCAGATCGAGGGGAACATGCAACCGCCCCGGTAGGCGCAGCTGGCGGGCCGCGCCCGCAGCTCGCCGCCCCTGGCCTCGCTCACGATCGCTCGTGCCGTCTCGCCTGCCCAGGCCAGCAGGTCGACCATCTCCGACCGCGGCAGCACGTCGTTCGCGGCGGTCGGCAGCGGGAGCTCGGCCTCCTCCTCCACCACCCCGCGCGGCTGTAGCTTCCCCGACAGCGGCTGATACAGCCCACCCCGCACCGTCCGCCCGAGAAGCTGTTCCACGGCGAGCATGTAGAGCGCCACCTGAAGGCTGCCATCGGGTCGCCAGCGCGCCGCGGGGACGACCTTGCTGCTCTTGTAGTCGACGACCACCCCGTCGCCCTCGGGCGTCGCATCGATGCGGTCGATCCGCCCCTTGATCTGCACCCCGCCGCCGAGCTCCAGCGGCGGCAGGGTGGCGTCCTCGCCGCCGGGGTCACCCACGCGAAAGCCGAACCCGAGCTCGAGCTCGGCCGGCTCGAGCCCGCCCTCGCTGGAGGCCACGTGCTCGAGGAAGCGCTCGAGGTCTGCGCGCAGCCGTCGCGCGATCGCCGCTCGACGCGCAGGAGAGCTCGACAGCGGGCGCGAGCCTTCGTGCTCCAGCAGCGAGGCTCTCAGCAACTCGAGTGCGAGCGGCAGCGCGGCCTCCGTCACGCGCGCGCTCCCCGTCGCGGCTCGGAGGCCCTCGAGCGTGTCGCGGAGGGCGTCATGCGCCAGACCCCCCCGCGCGAGCGGCTCGGCCTCGGGCTCGAAGTCGGCGGGGGCGAGCATACGCTCCACGTACCAGGCGACGGGGCAGCCGAGCCATCGCTCGAGCGAGGAGGCCGACCAGACCCGCTCGCGCAGCTCGCCGAGGAGTCGCTCGTCGCGAAGCGTGTGCGGCCCGCGGCGCGCCACCACCGGAGCGGCCGCCGCCGGCGGTGCATCGACCGCGCCGAGCGCACGCCGCCGGCGCTGGGCCAACAGGTCCTCGCCGCCGAACAGGTCGCAGACGTCGTCGACGAACAGCGAGCGGGAGGTCGGCTGGCCGTCGTCGTCGCCGACGTGCCAGCTCAGCACGAGCTGCTCCTCGGGGCGGGACACGGCCGCGTAGAAGAGGTAGCGCTCGGCGGCGAGCTGGTCCGGCTGGCGGTCCAGGAGCAGGCCGCTGGCCTGGGCGAGCCGGCCCCGCTCCTCCTCGGCGAACAGCGGATGGGGCCTCGCGCGGGCGGGGAAGACCCCCTCCTGCATCCCGCAGACGAACAGCGCGCGGACCCGTCGCGCGCGCAGGGCGAGCGGATCGACGACGGCGACCGCGCCCGGCACCGGCCCCCGTTCGGGCCACAGCTCCACCGGGGCCAGCGCCCGGGCGAGCTCCTCGGGGCGGGATGGCACGAGCTCGGGGGCCTCGCGCGCTAGCTCTCGCAGCTGCGAGAGGGCGCGCCGGCCGCAGGCGAGCGCGCGCGCGTCCTGGAGCTCGCCCGGGGCGAGCACGCTCGCCCGTCCCCGACGGGGGCCGGCGAACAGACGCGTCAGCTCCCGCGAAGCTCGCTCGATCAGGGCCGAGGGGCCCCGTCGCGCGTCGCCGGCGAGTCGATCGAGAGCCTCCAGGGGCCAGTTTCGCTCCTCCCACAGGGCACGCGCGCGCGCCGCGTCACCGATCCCCTTCCTGCGCGCCGCCGAGCTCCAGGCGGTCGGCGAGCACCGGACGCTCGAGCAGCCCTGGCGCCCTCAGCCACGCCAGCAGGTCCTCGAGCGTCGCCTCGGCCGAGGCCTGGCCGGCTCCCGCTCCGGCTCCGGCTCCGGCTCCGGCTCCGGCTCCGGCACAGCGGAGCATCCCGATCAGCGCCCGCCCCACGGCGCTGTCGGCGAAACGGCTCGCCGACCTCGGCGCGACGGGCACCGAGGCGGCGGCGAAGACCTCGGCGAGCAGCTCCTCCCCGACCTGCCCCGAGCGGGTCATCACGGCGATCTCCTCGGCCGGCACCCCCCGGCGGATCAGCGCGGCGATCTCCCGGGCCACGAGCTCCAGCTCGGCGCGTTCGCCCCCGCCCTCCAGCAGCAACACCGCCTCGCCGGCCGCCACCGTGCCACCCTGGGGCTCGAACAGCGAGCGCTCGAGGTGGGCCAGCGCGGCACGCGCCTGCAGCAGATAGTGCTCGGCGCGCGGGGCCAGCTCACGCACCTCCTCGGCGAGGGGGGCCAGCTCCTGGAAGGTGGCTGCGCGCCCCGCGAAGGCGGTCCGGCCGGGCTCGTAGGCGAGCGCGACGCTCACCTCGGCGTCGACGATCCGCCCGAGGGTCTCGATCGCGTCGAGCTGCAGCCGGGTGAGATCGTCGAAGCCGTAGAGGAGCACCGGCGTGCGCCCCCACAGCGCCGGCCGCCGGCGCAGCTCGTCGAGCGCGACGATCGTCCGCTGCTCGGGGTCCATCCGGCCGAGACGCTCCAGCGCCGCGCGATACTCGCCGTAGAGGCGCCCCAGCAGCATGTGCACAGGGTCCTCTCCGTCGGCAGCGGCCCAGCTCCCGAGCGCCACGTTGAGACGGCCGGGCGTCACCCGGCGCCCCTGCAGCTCCGCGAACAGCTCCCCGAGCGCGGCGACGAATCCCGGGGCGGCGTAGGCCGCCCCGGCGCGGGCGGCGAGGGCGGTGATCAGCTGCTCGCGGGCGAGCTCCTCGATCACCGCACCCCCGACCCCGGCTCGCCGCGCCACCTCCGCGGTGAGCCCCTTGAAGACCTCCACGCGCACCCCCATCGCCGCGCCATCCCCCGCCAGCTCGCGCGCGTAGTGCTCGACATCGGCCCGCGTGGGCACGATCAGCAGCGGTCGCTCACCGTGCGCCAGATGGCGGTCCACGGCCGCCATCACCACGCGTGCCTTCCCGGCGTTCGCCGGCCCGGTGATCAGCCTGATTCCCATCCTGCCCATCCTCCCGCACCGGCATGACGCGCCAGGCCGCGACTGCTCGCCCGGGGAAGGTCGGCCCGCTCGTGTGCCGGGTCGCTACGCGGCCGAGGCCTGGGCGACGGCCGTGGCCGCCTCGGCACCCGGGTCGTGCGCCGGGTCGCTACGCGGCCGAGGCCTGGGCGACGGCCGTGGCCGCCTCGGCGCCCGCGTCCGCCTCGGCGTCCGGCGGCTTGGCCCCCTCGCGAGCCCAGGGCTCGTCGAACTCCACGCGCCATTTCCCCTCATCGGTCTGGCTGAGGGCGAGCCGCGCCCGGAAGCTCCGCCCGCTGCGACCGCGGAAGCCCGTGACGGGCCGGGAGGTGTAGCCCTGCCGGATCAGCTCCCTGGCAACGGCCATCGGCAGTTGCTTGCCCGCTTTCGCCTTCCAGATCACGAAGCCGCAGCCCGGGTCCTCCCGCGCCCAGCAGGAGTAGCCCTTGCGGTTCTCCACGATCTCGTGACCGCACACCGGGCAGGGCCCGAGGCGGGCGCGTGGGATACGGACGTCCTTCAGCACCTCGTCGAGCTCTTTCACCGTTTCGCCGGCGAACTCGGCGATGTCGCTCATGAAGCCCTTGCGCGAGTCCTCCCCGCTCTCGATCCTTCCCAGCCGCTGCTCCCAGCTCCCTGTCAGCCCCGGCGAGGTGAGGGCGTGCTCGCCGAGCAGCCTGATCACGTTGAGGCCCTTCTCCGTTGCGACCAGCGCGCGCCCGTCACGCTCCACGTAGCCGACCGTGATCAGACGCTCCATGATCGCCGCGCGGGTCGCCGGCGTGCCGATCCCCGAGTCCTTCATCGCCTCGCGCAGCTCGTCGTCGTCGACGAGCTTGCCCGCCGTCTCCATCGCCCCGAGGAGCGAGGCGTCGCTGTAGCGGCGGGGTGGTTTCGTTTCCTTGCGCGCGCTCTCCACCGCGAGCGTCCGCACCGCCTCCTCGGCCAGCAGGCGCGGCAGCTGCTGCTCTGCGGCCTCGTCCTCCTCGCCCTTCCCCTCGCCGTCGAGGCGTGCGTCGGCGGAGACCTCGTCGTAGACGCCCCGCCAGCCCGGTACCAGGAGCAGCCTGCCGCGCGTGCGGAACAGGTGCTCGCCGCCCTCCGCGCCGACGACGGTCGTCTCGACGCGGGTGTTCTCGAACACGGCCTCGGGGTGGAAGATGGCGAGGAAGCGCCGCACCGCCATGTCGTAGATACGGCGGTCGTCGGACCCCATCTTCTCGACGGGATGCTCCGAACGCGTGGGGATGATCGCGTGGTGATCGGTGACCTTCTCGTCGTTGACCACCCTCGCGAGCGGGAGCACGTCGAGCCCGAGGACGTACTCGGCGCCCTTGCGGTACTCGCCCTGCGCGCCCACGAGCTCGGCGATCGGCTTTATCTCCGGGATCATGTCCGTGGGGAGGTAGCGCGAGTTGGTGCGCGGATAGGTGAGCGCCTTGTGCTCCTCGTAGAGTCGCTGGGCCGCCGCCAGGGTGCGTTTCGCCGAGAAGCCATAGCGCGTGTTCGCCTCGCGCTGGAGCGTCGTCAGGTCGTAGAGCATCGGCGCTTTCTCGCGCTGCTCCTTCTTCTCGAGCTTGGTGATCGTCCCGCCGCGGTCCAGGCATGCCGCGACGATCGCGACGGCCTCCTCCTCGGTGCCCAGGCGGGGGCCCTTGGTCGAGCCCGGGCTCCCCGCCGGAGCCTGGTAGTGGCCGGCGTAGGCGCGCTCTCCCGGGTCCCCCTCGAGCTCCCCCTCGGCGCGGAAGGTGGCGTCGACGAGCCAGTAGGGCTCCGGCTGGAAGGCCCGGATCTCCTCCTCCCTGCGGGCGATGATCGCGAGCGTGGGCGTCTGCACGCGGCCGAGTGAGACCGCGCCGTCGAAGGAGCTCCGCAGGCGGATGGTGGCGGCGCGGGTGGCGTTCATCCCGACGATCCAGTCGGCCTCCGAGCGCGAGCGCGCGGCCTCCTCGAGCCGCTCGAAGTCCTCGCCGGGGCGCAGCGAGTCGAGCGCGGTCCGCATCGCGGAGGCGGTCATCGAGTTCAGCCATAGCCGTTTCACCGGCTTCTTCGCTTTCGCCTTCTCGTACAGGTAGGCGAAGATCAGCTCGCCCTCGCGACCGGCATCGCAGGCGTTGACGACGACGTCGACGTCATCTCGGGCGAGCTCTTTGCCGACCACGGACATCTGCTTGCGCGAGCGCTCGTCGCGGACGACGAGCTTGAAGCGATCGGGCACGATCGGCAGGTCCGCCATCCGCCAGCTCTTGAAGCGAGCGTCGTAGGCCTCCGGCTCGGCGAGCTGAACGAGATGGCCGACGGCCCACGTGATCACGTGGTCGGGGCCCTCGAGCCGTCCGTCCTGCTTCTTGAACGGCCCCGGGAGCACGCGCGCGAGGTCCGCCCCGACGGAGGGCTTCTCGGCGATCAGCAGGGTCTTCGACATCGCGGTCAGCGTAGCGGGTGCCCGTCCGGAGGAGGCGGCGGCGGTGGACGCCCCGCCGCCGCTCGCCGCTCAGCCCGAGGTGCACCCTTCCGTGCTCACGCTCGCCCCATGCGCGGCCCTGGCCTCGGCCCCGGCGAGCACTGCGCGGACGGTTTCGTTGGCCACGCCGTAGCCCCCCCGCGGGCGCGCGTTGACGGTGCCGGCGAAGACGGTCGTGAGCACATTCCCGCTGAGGTCCACGAGCGGCCCGCCGGAGTTCCCCGGGCGCACCACGCCCCGCAGGGGCGTCAGCAGCCGCGAGACGGGGCCCTGGCCGTAGGCGTTCTGGGTGATCACCGTCTGCGTCCGTCCGATCCGCCCGGGCTGCACGTCGTAGGGACCGTCCTCGGGGTAGCCGAGGATCGCCCCCGCCGTCCCCGAGGAAGCACTCGGAGCGAACGACAGCGAGGGCAGCTGCAGTTCCGGGACGCGGAGCACGGCGATGTCGACGTTCGGGTCGAACCCCACCGCTTCCGCCGGGAGGTTCGGCGAGCTCCCCCCCACCTCCACGGTCGTGTCGTCCTCCCCGGCGATGACGTGAGCGTTGGTGATCACGAGGCCGGGGGCCGCCACCCAGCCCGAGCCCTCGATCGCCAGTCCGCAGGCCGTTCCGAGCACGCGGACCACGCTCTGCGAGGCTCCCCTCACCGCGGGCAGTCGCGCGATGCCCGGCTCGGGGGCGGCGACGTCGGGGGTCGGCCCGGAGATCGAAGGGAGCGGGTCGAGGCGGGCGAGCGCGTTCAGGATCGCGCCGGAGGGCGGGAGCACCTCGTTGAGCTTGCGCAGGATCGCCGACTGCTGGATGTCGGCGCGCAGGCGTTCCTGGCCCGGCGTCTGGGCTGCGACGGCCGCGAGTATCCAGACGATCCCGAGCCCGAGGGCCGCACCGAGGAGCGCTCCCAGCACGCCGTCGAGGAGGCCCAGGCCGGGGATCACGAGCGTGCGCCGCAGACGCAGCCCGATCCCCTCGAAGCCGCTCGCGAAGACGGCGCCGGCGATCAGCGCGCCGACGAGGCCGAACGCCGGCGCGTACGGGGAGGCCGAGCCCTGGGCAAGCACGAGCGGGCCGAGGCGAGTGCCGATGAAGGCTCCGACCGCGAAGCCGCCGAACGACAGCACTCCCATTATGAAACCCTGCCTGTAGCCGAACAGAGCGAGGAGCCCGGCGAAGGCGACGATCATCCAGTCCAACTGGGTCACCTGTCATGTTCTACAAGCTCCTTGACTGAGAATCGCCACCCGCGTCTGGCGCGCGCGCGCCCAGTGCTCGCCCTGGCCGCAGTCGCGTTCGCGGTCGGCGCGATCGTGGGCGCGCATCGGGGCGGATCCGCGGATGACTCGCTCGCTGCCGGTTACGTTCGAGCGTGGACGCGGGGCGACTACGCGAAGATGTACGCGGACCTCGACGCGGCGTCGCGAGCGCGCGTCACCCCGTCCGCATTCAGGGCCGCCTACGAGCAGGCGCTCACGCTCGCGACGGCCGTCTCGATGCGGGTTGCCGGCTCGGCCCGCTCGGAGGCGGGGGGCCAGGTGGAGGTTCCGGTGCGGGTCTCGACGAGGCTGTTCGGCGCCCTCCCCCTCGAGTTCACGCTGAAGCTCGGCGAACAGGAAGGCTCCCCGGGCGTGGCCTGGTCGCGCTCGGCGACCTTCCCCGGGCTGCTCCCCGGCGAGACGCTCACCCGTCGGACCGCGCTTCCGATGCGCGCGACGCTCCTCGCACGCGACGGAAGCGTGCTCGCCGAAGGCCCCACCGGCCCCGCGGAGGCCTCTGCGGGCGAAGAAACGCGCTCCTCCCCCCTCGGGAGCCTCGCCGATGCCGTCGTCGGACAGGTCGGCCCGGTGCCGGCCGCCCGGCGCCGCGCGCTGGAAGCCGAAGGGATCCCGGCGAACGGCCTCGTCGGCCTGAGCGGACTCGAGCTGGCACTCGACCAACGGCTCCGGGGGACGCCCGGCGGCGAGCTCCTCGCCGGTGGGCGCGTGCTCGCGGCCTCGATTCCCCGCGCCGCCCCACCGCTGCGGACGTCGGTGTCCCCCACCCTGCAGAGGACCGCGGTGGAAGCGCTCGGGGGTCAGCTCGGAGGGATCGTCGCGATGGACCCCTCCACGGGGGAGATCCTCGCCGTTGCGGGCATCGGGCTGGACGGGCTCCAGCCGCCGGGCTCGACATTCAAGATGGTGACCCTGACGGGGGTGCTCGCGGCCGGCATCGCCAACCCCCACACCGAGTTCCCCTACGCCACGCACGCGACCCTCGATGGCGTCACCCTCAGCAACGCCAACGGGGAGGAATGCGGCGGCTCGCTCGCGAACGCCTTCGCCGTCTCCTGCAATTCGGTCTTCACACCGTTGGGCGTCAAGCTCGGCGCGAGCCGCCTGGTGGCGACCGCCGAAGCCTATGGCTTCAACCACGAACCCGGGATCCCGGGCGCAGCGGAGAGCACGATCCCGCCGGCCGGCGACATCCAGGGCGAACTCGACGTCGGCTCGACCGCGATCGGGCAGGGCGAGGTGCTGGCCACGCCGCTGCAGATGCTCACCGTCGCGGCCACCATCGCCGACGGCGGCCGTCGCCCACGGCCCACGCTGCTCGTCGGCCACCCGCCGACCTTCCTCGCCAGCGCGAGCAGCACAGCGGTCGCCGCGACGGTTCGCCGGCTGATGATCGGGGTGGTACGCGAAGGGACGGGTACGGCGGCGGCGATCCCCGGTGTGCTCGTCGCCGGCAAGACGGGGACGGCGGAATTGAAGTCGGCCTGCCCGTCCACCCAGGCCCCCCCGGAATCGGGCTCGACGGAAACGGGGGACAAGGAAGGCTGCTCGGGGGAAAGCGAAGCGAGCAACACGGACGCCTGGTTCGCCGCCTTCGCACCCGCCGCCCATCCACGGCTGGCGGTGTGCGTGCTGCTGGTCAAAGACGGCGCCGGCGGGGCGACGGCGGCGCCGGTGGCGCGTGAAGTGCTCGAGGCGGGCCTCCGCGCCGGGCTCTGAGCTCGCCCCGGGAGACGTCCGGCCGCCCGGGCGTCCTCGGCGCCTACACGTCGAGCTCGGCGCTCGCCGACTCCGCCGCGTCGGTGGGGTCGGTGATCTTCAGCTCCAGAGGGCGGTTGTCGAGCGAGACGATCTGGATCTTGTAGAGCAGGAGGACCCCCTGCGTGGGACCGTTCGAGGGCGGCGTGTCGAGTGCGGGAACCCGCGCGCCCGCCGGCACCAGGCCGGGGCGGAAGGCATAGGCGTTGGTTGGGCCGGGGACGATCGGTTCGTAGACGTTCCGCTGGGTGTCGCTGACCGTGAACGAGGTCGCCGTCGGCTCAGACCGGGAGCCGTTGTTGAAGATCTGGATGAACACCCCGAACCACTCCTCGCCGGTTTCGAGCTTCCGCTGGGCGGGCGTGAGGCCTTCGAGGTAGGTGGCGTCTTCGGTGTTGTAGGGGTTCAGCTCCCGCGAGAGCTGAACCTGGTAGATGAGCGGCCCGACGTTGAGGTAGGGAGCGTTGGCGCCGGACTCACCCGCATACGTGCCGGTGGTGACCTTCGTGTGGGAGTCTCCGCAGGCGCTCAGCAGCAGCGCGGCCAGCACGGCAAGGAGCACCGGGAGCAGCTTGCGGGGAGGGCGGAGCATGCGACGCGGCAGTCTATCCGCCGGCAACCGTCACACGCCGGGCCGCATCGGCCGGAGTGGCCCCCGGGCGGTCCTCGCCCTCCAGGATCGCCCGCAGGCGATGCAGCGCCCGTCGGGTCTTGCGGCGGGTCCAGGAGCGCGCGCCGAAGGCCTCCGTGAGCCGGTCGGCGAACGTGGCGGGGAACGTTTCCATGGTGAAGCTCACGCGCGTGGCCCCGCCCGCCGCGAGCGCGAGCTCGTACACGCCGAGCGTGCGCACGCGGTTGTTCTTGCCCGTACGACCCACCTCCACGATCCGGTGCGGCCGCTCGACCTCGGCGAATGTCACGTCGGCCCAGCTGTAGCGGTTCGCCGGAGCCTTGACGCGGAAGCGGGCCCCCGCCCCCAGCCCCACCGGGTCGATCCTCGTGAGATGCCAGTCGACGAGGTAGTGATCGGTGAACTGCGGGTGGTTGGCGATGTCCTGGAGGTAGTCGAAGACGAGCTCCCGAGGGGCCGAGACGAGGATCGAGACGCTGAGGTTCACGGCGCGCGGAAGTCTATAAGCCCGCTCCCGAGGGACGACGCCGAGGTGGCTAAAGGGCGCGAGCAGTCACGCGGACGGCCTGCCCGCGCTCGCAGTGGCGCACGACCTCGCTCGCGAGCGGCGGCTCACGGCGGAGCAGGCGGCAGAGCTCGCAGACGATCCGCGTCTCGCGGCCACGGCGAAGCAGGCCGTGAGTACCTGGGTAGAGGTGTATCTCCTCCCCGATCAGCGGCGTTCGTCCGCAGTCGCAGCAGCGGTCGCGGTCCGACTCCAGATCATCCACGCCGCGGCGCAGGAGAAGCCCCTCGATGTCGATGCCCGCCGCGGCCATGATCAATCGGATTCGCCGCCCGGCGCCCGCCTCCTGCACGCCCACCGACGTCGCGAGCGATCGCTCACGAGGGCCCCCGGGGTTCTTTTTCGGACCCGCGGAAGCGCGCCTCGACCTGCTAGATGTTGTTGTTCAGAGCCACGGGAACGTCATTGACAGCATTGTTATGATCGGCACGAGTGCCCCTCGGCGAGGAACGATTCCCCCGGTGGCAGGGAGAGAGCGGGAGGAGCGCAGCATGGAATCACTCACATCGGGCACCTTTGTCGGGGCGGGGTCCTTTCGGTGCTGCAAGTGTGACTACACGCTGACGCTCTCCGGGTCGGACACGCTCACCGCCTGCCCCAGCTGCGGGGGGAGCGAGTTCGTCCGCGCCTCCCTCTTCGGCAGCCCCGATCGCGGCGTCAGCGCGACGGAGCGGATAGCCGGGAGCGAGATCGAGGAGCCGGTCCTGTTCGAGCCCCCGGCGCCCGGGCGCGGCGAGCGGCTGGCGCAGGCGCGCAGCGAGCTGGTCGAGCCCGGCGAGTACCTCTGCTTCGAGGAGGGAGACCGCCTGCAGCGCATCCCCCTCACGCGCGAGTGGACGCGGATCGGCCGCAGCCTCGCCGCCGACGTGCGCTTCGACGACCCCACCGTCTCACGCCGCCATGCGCTCATCGTCCGCCATGCGGACGGGGTGCGGCTGCTGGACGACCGCAGCCTCAACGGCGTGTTCGTCAATGGGGCGCGCGTGGACGGCAGGGCGCTCCAGGACGGCGACGAGATCGTCGTCGGGCGCTACCGCCTGCTGTTCGTGAGCGTCGCCCCGAGCAGCGATCCGACATCGCTGACGGGGTCGGACCCCACGTCGCTCCAGCAGAGCTGACCCTCCCCCGCGTGGGCGGGGCGGCGAGCGGACGGTGTGCGTAGTATCGCGTCGATGGCTGAGACGATCGCGGTTCTCTCGCAGAAGGGCGGCACCGGGAAGACCACCACGGTGCGCACCCTGGCCGACGTGCTCAGGCGCAGCGGCGTCTCCACGTTGACGGTCGACCTGGACCCGCAGGGGAACCTCTCGGACTACTTCGACATTCCTCCCGACGCCTCGCCGACGATCGCCGAGGTCCTCGCCGGAAGCGCGACGGCATCAGAGGCCGTCCACGACGACATCATCCCCGCCAACCTCAGCCTCGCCGAGGCGGAGCTGATGCTGGGCGGCAAGATGGGCCGCGAGCTGACCCTCCGCCGCGCGCTCCGCGGGGTGCGCACGGGACAGGAGTACGAGCTGGTGCTGATCGACTGCCCGCCGTCGCTCGGCCTGCTGACGGTGAACGCCCTCGCCGCCGCCGACCACGCGCTCGTGACCGCCGAGGCCCAGTACTTCGCACTCCAGGGCGTCGAGCAGGCGATGGAGGTCGTGGAGCTGGCCCGCGACAGCCTGAACCCGAAGCTGTCCCTGCTCGGCGTGCTCCTGAACCTCGCCGACATGCGCACGGTCCACTCCCGTGAGGCGCTCCAGTCGTTGAGGGAGCGCTTCGGGGACCAGGTCTTCGCCACCGTCATACGCTCCTCGATCGCCTACGCGGAGTCGGCCGAGCGCGCCCGCTCGATCCTCGACCACCGGCCCGACCTCGGCGCCGACTACGTCGCCCTCGCCGAGGAGGTCGTGGGGCGACTCCCCGGCCTCGCGGCCGCCCGGCCGCGCGTGGCCGAGCTCGCTCAGAGCTCGACCACGTAGGCCCCCTGCGACTCGAACGAAGCGCGTAGGAGGCTCGCCCAGCCGTCGAGCTCGGCGGCCAGCGCCTCGGCGACCGCGCCGGTGTGCTCGTAGAAGCACCACACGAGGACCGTGGGCCCCGCGCCGGAGATCGTCGCCCCCAGCGCCCCGAGCTCCCTCGCGCGCGAGACGAGCTCGTAGGAGCGCGGGAACAGGCGCGAGCGGGCCGGCTGGTGGAGCCGGTCCTGCAGCCCGCGCGCCAGCAGGTCCCAGTCGCCGCGGGCAAGGCCCAAGGTCAACGTGGCAGCGTGGGCGACGTTGAAGACGGCGTCCTTGAGCGGGACCTGCGCGGGCAGGGCGGCGCGCGCCGTCCGCGTGCGGACCGCCCGGTCGGGCACGACCGCGAGCGCCTCGAGGCCCGTCGGCGGCTCGAAGCGCGTGGCCACACCGTCGGCGCAGATGACGAACCCGCCGAGGATCGCAGCGGCGACATTGTCGGGATGACCCTCGAGCTCGGTTGCGAGCGCGAGCACGTCGGCATCGAGCTCGAACATGTGGTCGGCCGCCATCAGCCCGGCGACGATCGCGGCGGCGCTCGAGCCGAGCCCCCCCGCGAGGGGGATGTCCGAGCGGATCCTGAAGGTGATCCCGTCGGCCGGATGGAGCCGCTCAAAGGCCCGAACGCAGAGATTCTCACGGCCGTGGGCGATCGGCAGCTCGGACTCCACCGCGAAGCTCCCCGTCTCCTCCACCTCCAGCTCGAGGTGGAGCGTGACGGCCGCCGCCATGCAGTCGAAGCCGGGGCCGAGGTTCGCCGAAGAGGCCGGCACCCGCACCAGCCGCCTACGGATCACCCAGGACCGCCTCCTCCAGTGCGCCCCGCTCGGGCACGCACTGGATGATCTTCCCGTCGTTGTGGGCGATCGCGGTCTCGGGGTCCTTCAGGCCGCGCCCGGTGAGCACGCAGACGATGACCTCTGCGCCGTCGGGCCCGTACTTCAGCAGCCCGGCAACCGACGCCGCGGACGCCGGCTCGCAGAACATCCCTTCGCGGGCGGCGAGGAGGCGGTAGGCGTCGAGGATCTCCTTGTCGGAGACCGAGCGGATCGAGCCGCGCGAGTCGGTCGCCGCCGCCATCGCGTCCTCCCAACGGACGGGGTTGCCGATGCGGATCGCGCTGGCGACCGTTTCGGGATGCTCGATCGCGTGTCCCAGCACCAGCGGGGCGGCGCCCTCGGCCTGGAAGCCGAACAGCCGCGGGGCAGCGCCCATCTCGCGGAAGCCCCGCCAGTAGGAGGTGATGTTGCCCGCGTTCCCGACCGGTATGCAGAGCAGGTCGAGCGTCCCTTCGAGCGACTCGTGGAGCTCGAACGCAGCGGTCTTCTGGCCTTCGATGCGGTACTCGTTGACCGAGTTCACCAGCACGATCGGGTGGCTGTCGGTGAGCTCGCGGACGAGCACGAGCGCCTGGTCGAAGTTCCCCGCAAGCGAGATCACCCGCGCTCCGTGCGCGAGCGTCTGGGCCATCTTCCCCTGTGCGATCTTCCCCTCCGGGACGATCACCGCACAGGTGATCCCCGCCCGCGCGGCGTAGGCCGCGGCGCTCGCGGCGGTGTTGCCGGTCGAGGCGCAGATCACCGCCTTCGCACCTTCGCGCACCGCGGCGCTCACCGCGCAGGTCATCCCGCGATCCTTGAACGAGCCCGTCGGGTTCGCCCCCTCGAGCTTCAGCCGCACGCTCACGCCCAGGATCTCGGACAGCACGGGTGCCCTCAGGACGGGCGTGGAGCCCTCCTGGAGGCTGACGATGCGGTCCTCCTCGCCGAAGGGAAGGTGGTCGCGGTAGCGCTCGATCAGTGGGACGTGGGCGCCGATCATCGCTCTCCTGCACTCATACGAACTCCTCTTCGATCACGCGGATCGTCCTCGGGGGCGAGCGGACGAAGTCGAACGCGCCCACGAGCTCCATCGCCCGCCGCAGGCTCGACTCGAACACGGGGTGAGTGACCATCACCAGCCGCGCGCCCTCACCCGTCCCCCGCTGGACGACGGACTTTATCGAGACCTCCTGCTCTCCCAGGACCCGCGTCACGGCCGCGAGCACCCCGGGCTCGTCGGCGACGTCGAAGTGGAGGTAGTAGGCGCTCTCCACGTCGGTTATCAACGTCAGCGGGAGCGGCGGGGCGGGCGGGCGGGCGCCGCCGGTCATCACGCTGACGACGTCGCCGAGGACCGCGCTGGCTGTCTGGCGCCCTCCGGCACCCGGGCCCGAGAGTGTGATCTCGGTGATCGTGCCGGACTCGACCGTGACCGCGTTGAAGGACCCCGACACCGACGCGAGGGGGTGGCCGGCGTAGAGGAAGGTCGGGTGGACCCGCACGGAGAGGCCTCCCCCGCGCCGCTCGGCGGTGCCGATCAGCTTCAGGCCGAGGCCGAGCTCCTTGGCATATTCGAGATCGTCCAGCTGGAGGTGCTCGATGCCCTCGAAGCGCACGTCCTCGAGGTGAACCGGGCTGCCGAAGGCCAGACGCGCGAGGATCGCCATCTTCGCCGCGGCGTCGCGCCCGCTGACGTCATCGCTCGGGTCGGCCTCGGCAAACCCCCGCCGCTGCGCCTCCGCGAGCGCCTCCGCGTAGCTGCTCCCGTGGGCCATCTCGGTGAGGATGTAGTTGGTCGTGCCGTTGACGATCCCGTGAACGCGCTCGATCGGCGTCGCCGAGAGCGACTCCTCGAGCACGCGCACGACTGGTACGGCGCCTGCGACGGCCGCCTCGAAGCGGAGCCTGACGTCGTACTCGCGGGCGGTCTCGAACAGCTCCTCGCCGTGCTGGGAGAGGAGCTGCTTGTTCGCGCTGACGACGCTCTTGCCCGAGCGCATCGCGCGGAGCAGGTACTCGCGGGCGGGTTCCAGTCCGCCGATCAGCTCGACGAGGATGTCGGCGCCCTCGAGGATCTCCGCGAAGTCGCCCCGCGAGCGGGTGAGCACGCCGCTGATCTCGGGGCGGCGCCCGTTGAAGCGCTCGATCTCCTCCGCGCGCTCGGAGAGCAGGTCCTCGAACTCGCCACCGACGGTCCCGTGGCCGAGCAGGCCGACGCGAAACGGCGGCACGGCGGCGGCAGCCGCCCCGCTAGCCGACATCGCGCGCCGTCAGATCCTCGAAGCTCTCGCGCCTGACGACCTCGCGAGCGATCCCCTCCCGGCAGAAGATCACGGGCGGACGAGGCACGCCGTTGTAGTTGTTCGCCATCGCGAACCCATACGCCCCCGTCGCCGGCGTGACGACGACGTCGCCGGGGCGAGGGTCGGCGAGCACGACGGGCCCCGCGAATCACGTCGCCCGACTCGCAGTGCTTGCCCGCGAGGACGCACTCGGTGGAGCCGCCGAAGCGGTCGGCCACATGGGCCTCGTAGGCCGCCCCGTAGAGCATCGGGCGGAGGTTGTCCGACATGCCCCCGTCGACGGCCACCCAGCGGGAGACGTTCTGCTTGACGCTCTGGACCGTGTAGAGCGTCACGGCGCGTTGGCGCAGAGCGCCCGTCCGGGCTCGACCATCAGACGCCGTCCGGGCCCCATGCCGGCGGCTTGCGCGGCCTCGACAGGGCGGCGACATAGTCCTCGATCGACGGCGGCTCGGACTGGGCCTCGGTGTAGCGCACGCCGAGCCCGCCGCCGAGGTCCCACACCGGGAACTCCCCGAGCGTGGCCAGACCCGCGACCTCGCGGCGGAACGGCTCGAGATCGAGCAGCTGCGAGCCGATGTGCGCGTGCAGTCCCCGCAGCTCGAGCCGCGGTGGCCTCGGCGAGCATCGCGATCGCGCGCGGGGCGTCGTCCATGCCGAGCCCGAACTTCGAGTCGGCCTGCCCGGTCGAGATCTTCTCGTGGGTCTCGCCGCGCACGTCGGGGGTGACGCGCAGGAGCACCGGCTGGGGGCCGCGGTCGGCGAGCGCGCCGTCGGCCGCGAGCGCCAGTAGCCTATCGATCTCGTCGAAGTTGTCGATCACGATCGCCCCGACGCGGTGACGCAGGGCCATCCGCAGCTCGGCCTCGGACTTGGCGTTGCCGTGAAGGACGGTCCGCTCGGGGGAAGCCGGCGCGCGAGCGCGAGGTGGAGCTCCCCGCCGGAGGCCGCGTCGCACCACAGTCCCTCCTCGGCGAACAGCTTCAGCACGGCCGTGCAGGGAAAGGCCTTGGAGGCGAAGACGACATGGAAGTCGTCGTGCCCGCCGGCGCGTCCGGCGGCGAGAAAGGCACGTGCCCGCGCGCGGAGGTCGTCCTCGGCGACGACGTAGGCGGGCGTGCCGAACTCGCGCGCGAGCTCGATCGTGTCGCAGCCGCCGACCTCGAGGCGGCCCCGCTGTTCGAGACGGCTGCCGAGGGGGAAGACGCTGGACAGTGACGTGCCGGTGGCCATCGCCGTGATTATCCCCGCAGCGTCAGGCGCTCGTCGGGCCGAAGGCCCTCGAGGCCAGCCCGTGCCGCAGGACGCAGACCCAGCCACACCAGCCCGGCCGCCATCGCCGCGATGCTCTCCAGCTGCGGGGAGGTCAGGCCGACGGCCACCTCGGGGTTGCGGCGGATGAACTCGACGAGGAACCGCTCGAGGCCGCTCCCGAGGAGGTACAGCGCGAACACCACCCCGGGGCGCACCCGGTCGCGGATCCGCCACAGCCCGTAGGCCAGGAGGGACATCGCGACGGTCTCATAGATCGGCGTGGGCTGCACGCGCACGCCCGGCGGCGTGGGAAGGGTCCCGTGCGGGTAGCCCATCGCCCAGGGCAGGCTCGAGCGGATGCCGTAGTCGCCGTCGCCCGCCACCTGGCAGCCGATCCGCCCGATCGCGTACCCCAGGGCGAGCGCGATCGCGCACACGTCGAGCATCGCAGCTCAAGCGCGTGGCGCCAGCGCATCCATCCCAGCACCCCCGCCGCACCACCGAGGGCGCCCCCGTACCACACCAGGCCGGAGCCGGAGAAGGCCGACCCCAGGAGGTCGTGGCGGGCCTGTTCGACGTGCTCGACGAGGTAGTAGGCGCGCGCGCCGACGAGCCCGCCGAGGAGCGCCGCGAAGACGATCTCATAGGACCAGTCGACAGGCAGGCTCAGCTCGCGCAGGCGCCTCGCCAACAGCGCCCCGCAGGCGATGAAGGCGAGTGCGAACGTCATTCCGAACGTCTTCAACCCGATGCCGAGGACGACGATTTCGGGCTTCATTGCGCTCCCGCGGAGGACATCTCGTGGCGGCGCACTTTAGGGCACCGGTATGTCCTTCTGCGAGAATCAGCCCATGGCCCTCGCGCCGATCGAGCTTCGGAAGGGACACCGGCCTGCAGGCCCGGATGTTGCTGACGATGTTCCTGCTCAGGCCGTCTACGTCGTCTTCATCGGCGTGCTCTTCGCGGCCGGTGCGGGCGCCGGGTTGATCGTGGTGGTGGCGGTGGTGCTGCTGCTGTTGCAGCTCTTCGGATCGGACCGCATCGCCCTGGCGACGATGGGGGTCAAAGAGGTGACCCCGGCCGAGGAGCCGGAGCTGCACGGGATCATCGAGCGGCTCTGCGTCCAGGCCGACCTCCCGAAGCCGCGGGTGGGCGTGATCGAGACCTCGATGCCGAACGCCTGCGCGATGGGCAAATCGAAGAAGGCGACGACCGTCTGCGCGACCCGGGGCATCCTCGAACTGCTCTCGCCGGCCGAGCTCGAAGGGGTGATGGCACACGAGCTGACCCACGTGATCAATCGCGACGTGCTCGTGATGACGCTGGCGAGCTTCTTCGCCACGCTCGCTTCGATGATCGCGCAGTTCGCCCTGTTCTTCGGCGGTGGCTTCGGGGGCGGCTACGGCCGCGGGCAGGAAGAGGAGGAGGACATCATGATCGTCCTGCTCGTCTCCGCGCTCGTCTATGCGCTCTCGTTCCTGCTCCTACGGGCGCTCTCGCGCTACCGCGAGTTCGCCGCCGACCGCGGCTCGGCGGTGCTCACCGGGCGCCCGAGCGCGCTCGCCTCGGCGCTGCTGAAGATCAGCGGGACGATGGAGCGGATTCCTTCCCAGGACCTCCGGCGGACGGAGGGGATGAGCGCGTTCTTCATCCTCCCCGCCCGGACGAAGAAGTCGCTGATGAACATCTTCGCCGACCATCCTCCGCTCGAGGCAGCGCCTGGCCGCGCTGGAGCGGCTCGAGTCGCAGCTCCAGGGCACGCGCCTGAGCGGTGGGCCTCCGCGACATCCTCACCGGCCGCCACGCGGTCAAAGGGCCGGCCCCCGACCGCCTGTTCGCGATCTCCACGGCCTACGTCACGCTCGAGGCCGAGCACCAGATCAAGCCGGCGGGGAAGGCCGCGATCGTCTTCCAGGCGCTCGCCACGAGCGAGTTCGAAGCGACGCTCCGCGACATGGAGGAAGTGGTGAAGGCGACGGGCGGGGAGAGCGGCACGAGCGTCGCCACGCAGGACGACAGCTACGGCTACCGCTGGATGGTCCTCTCACAACGAGGGGACCCCAGCGTGGAAGATCTCGCCGTCGGGATCAACGCCGTGTCCGGACTCGATCGAGACCGCGGGCCACGGCGAGCGGCTGCTCTGCGCGGTGTTCGCCTTCGCGGACGCGGGCGAGCGGGCGATCTACTTCATCTACAACTACAAGCGCGGCTTCTGGTACCCGTTCGTGCCCGGACCCCCACAACCGCGCAGGAGCGCCAGACCGAGCGGGAGCTGCAGCTGAAGGCGCAGATGGGCGCAGAGATGCCGATCGAGCCCGAACTCGAGCGGTGGTTCCCGCTGTGGGGGATCCCGATCTGAGCGCGCGAGCCGCTCCCCTAGTCCGGGATCAGGCCCTCGCCGGTGAACTCCCTGCCCCGCCTCCTCGAAGCTCGATGTCGGCCGGGGGGAGGATCACGTCCGAGCTCTCTGGAGATCAGTCGTCGGGAACGCGCGTGCCGTGCGTGCGGACGAACTCGAGGAGCTTCGCGTAGGCACCGTCGAAGGTGCTCCCCTCGCCGCGGTCCACGATCGCCCTTCACCGATCGCTCGAGCTCGTTCAGGGCGCCGGTGTCGGCATCGGGGAGCTCGTACTGGTCCTCCCCGGAGATGCGCACGATCATGACTGATCGCCCTCCCCGGCTGCCGCTCTCGCCGCGGCCGCTCGGCGCCTGGCCCGGCGCGGCGAGCTGGGCCGCCTCGCTCGGCGCGCCGAGTTCCCCTTCATCTTCGCCAGCTCGTCGTCGACGGCGGGCTGGCTGGAGAGCTGCTTGAGCTGACGGTCGATGTCGTCTTCCCCGCTGCCGAGCGGGGTGATGTCGTCGAAGGTCCCCGCCGCTTCGAGCTCGGAGACCGCATCGGCGCGCGCGCTCATGTTTTCGGTCTTGTCGACCGCGCGCTGCATCGCCAGCCCGACGTCCGCCATCTGCTCGCCGACGCCCGTCGCCGCCTCGGAGATCCGCACCTGGGCCTCGGCCGCCGAGTACTGCGCCTTGATGACCTCCTTCTTGGTGCGGAAGGCTTCGATCTTGGCGCGCAGTTTCTGCTCGGAGTCCGTCAGCTTCTGCTGTTGGGACTCGAGTTCCGTCACCTGTGTATCGAGCCCCTGGAGCTCCGTCTGGGCGACGTTCTTCCGTTCGAGGGCGCTCCGCGCGAGCTCCTCGTTGCCGCCCGGCGAGCGCCTGGCGGGCCTGGGTGTCGAGCTTGACGACGCTCTGCTGAAGCGAGTTCTCCTGCATCTGCAGGCGCTTCTTGGCCGTCACGACGTCGGCGATGCCCTTCTTGACGTTCTGAAGCTGTTCGACCTGCTTCTGGTAGCTGTAGTCGAGGGTCTCGGCCGGATCTTCGGCGCGATCCAGCAGCCTGGAGACCTTCGCCTTGACGACGGTGGACATGCGCCCGCCCAAGCCGGCCATGTGATCCTCCTATTGCAGTTGCAGGGACGACCGGCGGTGCTCGGCCAACGCCTCCTAGCCTAGCCGACGGCGCCGGCCCGGGCCCCCACTCGGCCCTCTCAGAGGCCGAGCGGGTGGCGAACGATGAAGCCTGCGTTGGCGGGACGGAGCGGACGCCAGCGGGGTCCCTGCAGGTTCGACGGGTCGTTCGCCGGGCTGGTGTCCAGCCGCAGCCCCGCGACCGTCATGTAGGCGTGTCCGGGTTCGGAGAAGATCGCCACCCAGCGACCCATCCCGTGCGAGCCCCAGATCATCGAATTCGGAGGAGTCCTCGGGCGTGGCTGAGCAGGTCCGCTCCGTGGAGCGCGTAGGAGACGGTGCCGGAGCAGTCATAGCCCGGCGAGATGAACGAGGCGTGGCCGCCACCGTAGATGTAGGGCAGGCCGATCAGTTCGTTGCCGGCCCAGATGATCTCCTGGATCGCCGGCGGGGGCGGCATCGGGCGCGGCGGCCAGCCCATTGACATAGCGGGCGGTGGGCCCGGGGACGAGCAGCTCGGGCGTGCGCCGGGCCGTCGTTCCCCGTCAGGGAGATCGTGGGCGCGGTGCTCGCCGCGGCGAGGGGGCGGAGACGGCGCGGCCCCGCCGGTGGCGTCGGTGGCGGCGTCGCGCTGACCGTGGAGCGGCGGTCGTGACCGTCGTCGGCGGTACGAACGGCACCACTTCGCCGGTGGGCGTCTCTTCGTACACCGGGCCCTTGTAGACAATCGACCGGGACTTCGCCGTAACCGGGAAAGAGATGGAGTTTGGGCTGGGTGGTAGCGGGAGCGCTACTCGGAGTGGTGGTGGGTGCCGACGATCCGCCCGGACCGTTGGCGAGGGCGGAGAGGGCGAAGACGGCCACCATCGCCAGATTGCAGGTGACTGCACTGAGAAAACGCAACCGCAAAGCACAACCTCTTTCGTGGGCCTGCGGGGTTAGCTGACGGGCTAGCGCTGAAAGAGCCTGCGCTTTCCACGGATGCGCCGTGGAATTCGCCCCAACAACCTGGGTCCCCCGTTCCTCGACATCTGGTCGAAGACTCGGCTTTCGGGGCGGCACGCTAGCAAACTGCAAGGACGCTTGCGGCTCCTGCAGGGTCGCGACCGCGTTCGCCCTCCAAATTCCGGGGTTTTCGCGCGCGTCCGGGGGGATTCCGGCCGTTCGCGACGGGGCCGTGATCGGGCTCCGACGGCGACGATAGGGTGGCGCCATGGAGATCATCCGCCGGCGAGCCGCCGTCGCCGCGATCGCGATCGCCGCGCTGCTCGTGATCGCCGGCTGCGGCAAGGCGGGCGGCGGGGAACACGCCGCCGCGGGCGGTCCCTCGCGCAAGCTCGCCCCGGTCGCGGCCGCCGGGACCGTCAGCGTGATCACCCGGAACACCTCTCGGGTCGGCGGTGCGGACAGCGCGGGCGACGCCGCCGCGGTGGCCCGCGTCGTCTACCCGGGCCTCACCACCCAGTCCCGCCCGGCGATCGTGACGCTCGTCCAGGCCGCCGACTGGTACGCCGCGCTCGCGGCCTCCTCGCTCGCGAGCGCCCCGACCGGCGCGCCGCTCCTCTACGCCGAAGGGAGCTCGCTGCCCGAAGTCAGCAGCGAAAGCCTCATGCGATGCACCCCACCGGGCTCGCCCAGCTGGGGGGCGCCCAGGTGCTGATGATCGGGACCCCGGCGACGCTCCCCGGCGGCCTCGCGAGCCGCCCCCTTCCGGTGGCCACCGACCCGGCCGTGACGGCCGTCGCGATCGAGCGCCTGCTCGTGCTCGCCGACGGGGGGAGCGCTCCGCGGCAGGTGATCGTCGTTCCGGCCGAGGCCCCCCGCGCGCTGCAGATGCCCGCCGCCGGCCTGTCCGCGGAGAGCGGCGCGCCGATCCTCTATGTGACCTCCGCGCGGGTCCCGGACGCGACCGCGGGCGCTCTCGCCGGGTTGCAGCCATCCGGCGATCTACCTCCTGGACCCCTCCTATGCCGGCCCCCAGACGCTCGCCGAGCTCCGCCGCCTGGGCCATGTCACGCCGATCGGGCCGAACGCCGAAGAAGGGACGACGCCGGCGGCGAATGCGATCGCGGTGTCGCGCTTCACCGACGGAAGCTTCGGCTGGGGGATCAAAGAACCCGGCCACGGGCTCGTGATCGCGAACTCCACCCGCCCGCTCGACGCCCCGGCGGCGGCGCTGCTGTCCGCCACCGGCAACTACGGCCCGCTGCTGCTGATGGAAACCCCCGGGGAAATCCCCTCCGAGCTGGCCACCTACCTCGGCGACATCCAGCCCGCCTACACCTCCGCGCCCCAGTTCCGGCCCGTGCGCGGGGTCTACAATCACGGCTGGCTGATCGGCGATGAGACGGCGATCTCCTCGGCGGCCCAGGCCGAAATCGATTCGCTGCTCGAGATCAGCCCGCGCAAGCAGTCCTCATCCGGCGAAGAAGCTTCCGCGTCACAAACCGAATAACCGAGAGAGGACGCGATGAGCCAGGCCGAGGACCCCCGCCGCACCGAGCACACCCACGAGGTCACCGTCGAGGACGTCCGACAGCTGATGGGCGCCTCCACCCCCCACTTCGCGCTCCAGCTGCGCAACCGCATCGCCGAGTTGATCGCCGACCTGCCCCCGGGCAACCCCGCCCGCGGCGAAGGCGAGCGGGAGATCGCCCGCCTGGAACGGCTCGGCTTCGACGGCGAGACCCGCGGCGAGGGAGCCAACGAGGGCGAGCGGCCCCTCCCCTCGCTGAGCCTCTCCGAGGTCGAGCGCCCCGCCTGAGCGCGCGCGCCCGTCAGCGCCCGGAGGCGAAGCGGCGCTCGCGGCGCGCGACCTCGAAGCGATCGCGGAGGTATTTGAAGCACACCGCGAAGATCGCCACGTCGGGGATCAGGAGCGCGACGTTGACCCCCCTCGGCACGCGGACGAAGGGGACGAGGATCAGGATGACGACCGTGTGGAAGACGAGCGCGGGCAGGATCGAGAGCAGGATCGTGTGCGAGCGGTAGCCGGAGAAGTGCTCGCGGATCGTGATCTCGAGCGTGCCGAGCGCCACCGCCGCCAGACCGGCGTAGAGGGTGGTGTGGCCGGCTTCGCCGCGGGCCCAGCCGATGATCGTCGCGACGCCCCCCACGAGGATCAGGATCTCCGCGAGCGGGAGCGGGTACCAGGGCGGTTGGGGACGCTCGCCCAGGGACTGCGGGTCCCGCCACCCGCGCCCTCCCGACGCCGGGGAGGCGGCACGCGGCGCCCGCGCGGCGGGTCGCTCCTCGGGCCTCACCGCCGCGCCCGCCGACGCCGAGGACGAACGGCGCTTGCGGGAACGACCAGCCCCTGGATTGCGCCGGGCCACGGCGTCAGGAGCCGTGGCGGTTCTGGCTGCGGCGCATCGCCGTCGATGCTAGCGCCTATGCTCAGGTTGATGGCCTCGCAATCCCCCCAAACGCCCTCCGACAGGGGTATTCCAGGGAGCTCACTTCCGGGCCCCTACCCCGTCGGCGAGTACACGGCCGCCCTCCGCGCGAGGCTCCGCTCCTTCGCACGGGTGCAGCTGATGGGCGAGATCGTCAACCTGCGAGCCGCCCGCGCGCGGGTGTACTTCGAGCTGCGCGACGCCGGAGGCGCGATCCCCTGCGCCGCCTGGCGCAACGACTGGGAGGCGATCCTCGCCCGCGCCGGCGCCACCTCGCCCGCCGAGGGCGTCGAGGTGGTGGTGGCGGGCGGCTGCGACTACTACCCCGGCAGCAGCACCTCCTCCCCCGGCTTCTCCTTCGCCGTCGCCGACCTCCGCGTCGCCGGGGAGGGCGACCTGCTGGCGAGGATCGACCGGCTGCGCAAGCAGCTCGACGGCGAGGGCCTCCTCGAACGTCAGAAGCTGCTTCGGCGGCCGCTGCTGCCGCGTTCGATCGGCGTCATCACCGGCGAGGGCGGCAAGGCCCGCGACGACATCCTCGCCGGGCTCCAGCGACGCGGCTGGGCGGGCCGCCTGGTGTGGGCCTTCGCCCCCGTCCAGGACCGCCACGCCGCGCCCGCGATCGTCCGCGCGCTCGGCGACCTGGCCGCCCTCGGGGACGTCGAGGTGGTGATCGTGGCGCGCGGGGGAGGCTCTCTCGCCGACCTGCTCTGCTTCTGCGACGAGACCCTCTGCCGTACCGTCGCCCTCCTCGGCCTCCCGGTGATCGCCTCGGTCGGCCACCACACCGATCGCACCCTCCTGGACGACGTCGCGGCGTTCAGCTGCTCGACCCCCACCCACGCCGCCGAGGCCGCCGTCGGGATCGACTGCGGGCTCGCCAGGAGCGAGCAGACGGAATCCGCCCGGCGCCTCGCCGACCACGCCCGCCGGGCGCTCCTCCCCCGGCGTCGGACGGCGGAGACCTCGCGCCGCCTGCGCGACCATGGCCGCCGCGCCGTGCTCGAGCGGGCGCGCCTGCTCGCATCGCTCTCCCGCGCTCCCGCCGCCCATCTCGACCGCCAGCAACGCCGCCTCCACCAGCACCTCCGCGAGCTCCGCGCCGCCGCTCGCCGCCGCCTCGACTCCGAGCAGCGGCTCACGATCCGGCGGGCGATCGTGCTCGAGCGCAAGGTCTCTTCCGCGCTCCCCGACCTTCTCGAGCGGCGACCCCGGGAGCTCGCCCAACTGCGCCTCGCGCTCGCCGGCCACGACCCCCAGCGAACGCTCGAGCGGGGCTACGCGCTCGTCGCCTCCCCCGCCGGCGACCCCCTCGCCAGCGCCGAGCAGGCCGCCGCCGCCGGCGAGCTCCGCCTGCGCTTCGCCGACGGCACCCTCGGGGCGGAGGTGCGGGGGCGATGAGCTCGATGGATGAGCGGGCCGGCGAGGCGATCGCGACCGGCGAGGCTGTCACGACGGGCGATCCAGTCCCCCCGGCGGGCGACCCCTCCGCGACGGGTCTCGCGCCCCCCGGGAACGACCTGCCCGCCGCGAGCTATGAGGCGGCGGCCGCCCGCGTGGAGGAGATCATCCGCCGGCTCGACTCGGGCGAGGCGAGCCTCCAGGAGACGCTCCAGCTCCTCGGCGAGGGCAAGGTGCTGATCGAGCGCTGCGCCGCGGAGCTGCGCGCGGTGGGGGACGCGCTCCAGGAGCTCCACCTCGACGAGCTCGTCAGCCGCCTCGAGGAGGAGGCCGGCGGATGAGCACCTGGGAGACCCTCGCGGGCGTCCCGCTGGAGATCGAGGCCTATGAGCTCGAGCCCCTCGTCGCACAGGTCTCGAGCGACTTCGAACGCCGCAGCACGCTCATCCATCTCCGCGGCGGCGGCGAGGAGGGGATCGGCGAGGACGTCACCTACGACGCCGTCGACCATCGAGATCCTCCAGGAGGCCGGCCCCGTGCTCCCGCTCGCGGGACGCTTCACGCTGGGCTCCTTCTCCGAGTATCTCCCCACGCTCGAGCTCTTCCCGCGGCCGCCACAGCGGGAGGTCTCCGCCCGCTACCGCACCTGGGCCTACGAGTCCGCCGCGTTGGACCTCGCCCTCCGCCAGGCCGGAGAGACCCTCCACGGGGTCCTCGCCCGAACCCCCCAGCCGGTCCGCTTCGTCGTCTCGCTCCGCCTCGGCGAGCCCCCGACGCTCGCCCCCCTTCGCCAGCGGCTGGATCCCTACCCGGGGCTCCGCTTCAAGCTCGACCCCACGAGCTCCTGGGACGAGGCGCTCATCGCCGAGCTCGTCGGCACCGGCGCGGTCGACTCGGTTGACTTCAAGGGCCTCTACTCCGGCTCGATCGTCGACCAGCCCGCGGACCCGCTCCTCTATCGCCGCGTCGCCGAGGCCTTCCCCGACGCCTGGATCGAGGACCCCAACCTCACTCCCGAGACCGACGCCGTGCTCGCCCCCCACCGCGAGCGCTTCAGCTGGGATGCTCCGATCCACTCGATCGCAGACATCGAGGCCCTCCCCTACCCGCCCCATATGGTCAACATCAAGCCCTCTCGCCTCGGTGGCCTCCGGAGCCTCCTCGACGCTTACGACTACTCCGCCGCGCACCACATCGGCAACTACGGCGGCGGGCAGTTCGAGCTCGGGGTGGGTCGCGGACAGAACCAGTACCTCGCCTCGATCTTCCATCCCGACGCCCCCAACGACGTCGCCCCGACGGGCTTCAACCTCCCGGCGACGCCCACGGGACTTCCCACGAGCCCGCTCTCCCCCGCCCCCGCCGAGCGCGGCTTTCGCTGGGTCTGAGCGCAACTTACGTGCCGCTCCTACGTTTCGCCTAGCAAAACCGCTAACGTCGCAGGGCGCCGATCGGGCCAGGAAGGGCCGCTCGACCGACGGGGCGCCCGAGGGCGAGGAGGGTTCGTTTGATCTTGGCGACAGCGCGTCCGCACAAGTCAGCCGGTGAGATGGTCCTCGCCTGCGCGCTCGCGCTCGCGCTCCTCCTCCTGCTCGCCGCGCCCGCCCTGGCGGCGAACGTCGGCGGCACGTCCGCGGGCGGGGCCTCGCCCGCCCCCACCAACGGCGGGCGGACCGGCGGGGCGAGCACCCGCAAGGTGGCCCTCCCCACCGTCCGCATCTCCACCGTCGCCTGCGTCCCCGCGATCCATTGCAGCGGCAACCCCCACCAGGTCTCCGTCCACGGCACCCTGATGCTCAGCGGGACCGGCCTGAAGGCCGGGATGGTTGTCGTCTTCCCGAACCGCCCTGGAGCTCCCGTCAGTCGTGTCGGTCCCTCCTCCCACCTCCGCCAGACCCGCTCCGGCCTGATCGTCGAGGTCCCCAAGACCGCCCACTCCGGTCGGGTCATGGTCCTCATCAACCACACCCGGCACACGGGGTCGGTCGGGCCCATCACGATCTTCAACCACGCCCTCCACCCACCCGCGCCGCCCTACGTGGCCCCCGCGAGCGATCCCCCCGCCACCGGCAGCCCCTTCGAAGGCCAGGGCATGTGGATCTGGTACGTGAGCAGGTCCGACGGCGGGAGCGTCGCCTCGATCGTCGCCCAGGCCCACGCCGCCGGGGTCACCACTCTGTTCGTCAAGAGCTCCGACGGCTCCACGAACTACTGGACCCAGTTCTCCTCCCAGCTCGTCGCCGAACTCCATGCCAACGGCCTCCGGGTCTGCGCCTGGCAGTACGTCTACGGCACGAACCCCGCCGGCGAGGCCGCCCTCGGCGCCGAGGCCGCCGCGAACGGCGCCGACTGCCTCGTCATCGACGCCGAGGCCGAGTACGAAGGCCGCTACGCGGCCGCCCAGACCTACATCGCCGACCTCCGCGCGAGCGTCGGCCCGAGCTATCCCATCGCGCTCGCCTCCTTCCCCTACGTCTCCTACCACCCCTCCGAGCCCTATTCCGTCTTCCTCGGCCCGGGCGGCGCCCAGTACAACGCGCCCCAGATGTACTGGAAGACGATCGGCCAGTCCGTCGACACGGTCTACGCCAACACCTACATCGCCAACCGCATCTACGCCCGTCCCATCTTCCCCCTCGGCCAGACCTACGGCGGGGTGAGCGGGGCAGAACTCCTCCGCTTCCGCGAGGAGGCCGTCGACTACGGCGCCACCGGAACCTCCTACTGGGACTGGCAGGAAACCCCCGCCGCCGACTGGGCCGCGCTCGCAGCACCCCTCGCGCCGCTCACCACCGTCACCCCGAACAGCGAATGGCCCGAACTCTCAAAGGGAGCCAAGGGCGACCAGGTCCTCTGGCTCCAGGAGCATCTCTCCGCCGCGATCCCCACCCAGGAAATCACGGGCATCTTCGGCTCCTCCACCCAGGCGAACCTGAGAGCTTCCAGACGGCCCACTCCATCGCCCCGACCGGCGTCGCCGAAGCGGCCACCTGGACGGCGCTGCTCGCGCTCGCCCCCGCCCCCGTCAGCTGGACGGGGGGCGGCCCGAGCGGCTGAGGGCTCGCTCCGGCGGGGCTCCTCTCCCCCGCTTCCTGTCCGGACGGCCGCGGGCGGCCGCTGAGGGCTCGCTCGTTGTCCGTGCCCAAAAGTCTTCCCCGCGCGCGCGCACGCGGGCACGCGCGGGGGCCCGGCACGCGCGGGGGCCCCATTCGGAGAACCTCCCGCTGCTCCCCAACGCCGAGGAGCGCAACCCGGCGACCCCGCGAGGCCGGCCCCAGCGGGCCGGCCCCCTCGAGTCCTCAGACCCGCTGGATCAAAGTCGCCGTGCCGAGACCCCCGCCGCAGCACATCGTCACGAAGCCGATCTCCTTGTCGGAGCGCTCGAGCTCGTGGAGGAGCGTCGTGATCAGACGGGCACCCGTCGAGCCGAGCGGATGCCCGAGCGCCATCGCGCCACCGTTCACGTTCACGCGGTCCATGTCCGGGCTGAGCTCCCGCCGCCAGGCGGCCACAACCGGGGCGAACGCCTCGTTGATCTCGATCAGGTCGATGTCATCGATCTTCATCCCGTTGCGCTCGAGGATCTTCCTCGTCGCCGGAATCGGCCCCTCGAGCATTTTCACCGGGTCGCAGCCGACCGTCGTCTGATCGACGATGCGCGCCCGCGGGGTCACCCCGAGCTCGCTTCGCCTTCTCAGCCGACATCAGCAGCACGGCGGCCGCCCCGTCGGAGATCTGGGAGGCGTTCCCCGCCGTGATCTTCCCATCGGGCTTGAACGCCGGCTTCAGCTGGGAGAGCGCCTCGAGGCTCGTGTCCGGGCGGATCCCCTGGTCGGTCACGTAGGTACTCCCCGTTCACCTCCATCGGCACGATCTCGCGCTCGAAGCGCCCCTCCTCGGTGGCCTGCGCGGGCGAGTCGATGGGAGCGCACGGCGAGCTCGTCGAGCTCGGAGCGGGGGATCTCCCACTGGTCGGCGATCATCTCCGCGCCGAGCCCCTGGCCCACGATGTTGTGCTTGGCCATCAGCTCGGGCGTGAACGCGTAACCGAAGTCCTCCTGGGTCTTCATCCCGGCGGCGAAGGGGAGGTGGCCCATGTGCTCCACCCCTGAGCCGATCATCGCGTCGTGGACGCCCGGCGGCGATCAGCGCCGCGGAGAAGTTGACGGCCTGCTGGGCGGAGCCGCACTGGCGGTCCACGGTCGTCCCCGGCGTCTCGATCGGCAGTCCCGCCTGCAGCCAGGCGTTGCGCGCGATGTTGAAGCCCTGCTCCCCGAACTGCTGCACGCAGCCCGCGATCACGTCCTCGACCTCGCGCCGCGTCGATCCCGGAGCGCTCGATCACCTCCGTGTAGCACTTCGCGAGCAGCGCGTTCGGGTGGGTGTCCTTGTAGTAGCCCTTCTCCCTGTGCCCCCGCCCGATCGGCGTGCGCACGGCCTCGACGATGACGACTTCGCGGCCCTCTGGTTGCCTCATGTCAGGAGTCCTCCTACGGTGTGTTGCCCAGCGTTATTGGAGAGGGAACCGGGGCGCTCCCCGCGGTTCGGGGCGCTTCTGAGAAGATGCCCGGGCCCTGCACCCCCTACTCTATCGCCTCGGCGTGTAGATTGACTGGTCAATCAATTTCTCGAGCGCGCTCCTCCGTGCCCCCGACACGACAGGCTCAACCGTGAGCAACCCGCCTGGCGGTGGCGGGGAGCGGCGCGATCGCCTGCGGCCTCGCCGCCACCGCGGCCCACCACGCGCCCGTCCTGCTGCTGGCTCGCTCGCGAGAGCTCGGCCGACCGCGCCCGCGAGACCGTCGAGAGGACCCTCAGCCGCCTCGGCGCGGAGATCGACCCCGAGCACGTCGCAGATCGTCACCGACCCCTCCGCCCTGGCCCACGGCCACCTTCGTCGTGGAGGCCGTGGTGGAGGACCACGACGCGAAGGCCTCCCTCCTCGGCGAGCTCGACCGCATCCTCGCCCCCGACGCGATCCTCGCGAGCACCACCTCCTCGCTCTCCGTGGAGCGCCTCGCGGAGGCCAGCGGCCGTCCCGACCGCTTCCTCGGCCTCCACGTCTTCAACCCCGTCACGAAGATGGAGCTCGTCGAGCTCATCTTCCCCGCGACGGCCTAGCGAGGACACCCGCCGGCGGGCCCTCGCCCTCTGCGAGACCTTCGAGAAGACGCCCGTCGAGGTCCCCGACATCCCCGGCTTCGTCGTTAACCGCCTCCTCTTCCCTTACCTCTTCAGCGCCGTCCGGCTCGTCGAAGAGACCGGCATGGACCCGGCCGACGTGGACACCTGCATGCGTCTCGGCGCGGGCCACCCGATGGGCCCCCTCGCCCTGCTCGACCTCGTCGGCCTCGACGTCTCCAAGGCGATCGGGGAGACGATCGGCGAGACCGATCCCTCCGCGCGTGCAGCGAGCTCGTCGCCGAGGGCGCCCTCGGACGCAAGAGCGGGCGGGGCTTCCACTGCTACTGACACCCCCCTCCCGCCCCGCCCGAAACATTTATCCACGATTCAGACCAGTTTTAGCTGGCGTTCATCAAGCTGGTAATACTGCTCTATGCGACCCAAAGGTCGCATCGCACACCCGCCTCCTCCCAGTGCACACGATCCGGTCCGCTCCCCCCGCGGGCCGGACGTGTTTAACGCCTCACCGCCTCCCTCGCGCCCCCGCCGAATGCAGCCCGACGGCCACCGGGACGCCCCCCGCCCTGCGGCGACTCCTCCGCGCTCCCGTGCCTCCTCGCGCGCGATCGGCCGCCGCTCGCGTATCCGCACCGCCTCGATGCGGTTGTCACGGACCGACTCCACCCGGATCGAGTAGCCGTCCGCGTTGATCGCGTCCCCGCGGCGGGGCAGCCGGCCGAGCTCGGCGAAGACGAAGCCCTCCGACGGAGTTGTAGGCGTCGCTGTCGACGGGCAGGTCGAGGCCGTAGTCGGCGAGGTCGGTCACCGCGACGTGGCCGCGCACGAACCAGTCGCCGTCGGCGAGTCTCCGGACTCTCCCCGGAGGCGGGGTCGGTCTCGTCGTCTGATCTCGCCGACCACCTCCTCGATGATGTCCTCGACCGTCACGACCCCGACGACCCGCCCGTACTCGTCGACGACCACCGCCATCGAGGCCCGCTCGCGCTGGAGGTCGGCGAGCAGGTCGTCGAGGGGCTTCGTCTCGGGCACGATCAGGGCCTCGTTGACGAGCGGCTCCACCGGCGCGTGGGCCCCTCCTGCCATCAGCTGGCGCACGAGCGCGCTCGACGTGCACGAGCCCGCGCACGCGGTCCCGGTCTTCCTCCTCGGTCACCACCAGCCGCGTGTGGCCGCTGGAGACGCACAGCCGCAGCGCCCTCTCCACGTCCTGGGAGACGTCGATCGTCACCACGGCGGGGATCGGCGTCATCACCTGACGGGCCTCCTGTTCGTGCAGGTGGAAGACGCCCGTGAGCATCCCCGCCTCGCCCGGGTCGATGTGCCCGCCCGCGTGGGACTCGGCGATCAGCTGCTTGAGCTCCTCCGGTGAGCCCCCGCGGCGCTCGGCGCCCATGTCCACCCCGAGCAGCCGCAGGATCCGGTCGGAGACGGCGGTGAGGCACGACGATGAACGGGCGGAACAGCACGCTGAACGCCCGCAGCGGGCGGGCCACCCGGCGGGCCACCGCCTCGGCGCGATCGATCGCGTAGAACTTCGGCACCATCTCCCCGGCCACCAGCTGGGCTGGAGGCGATCATGAGGAAGGCGAGCACCGCCGCAGATCGCGACCGCGACACCTGGCTGAGGCGTGTTCCCGAGGGCGCCTTTGAGCAGCGACGGCGAGCGCCGGCTGGCCGAGGGCGCCGATGCCGATCGAGGTCATCGTCACGCCGATCTGGACCGCGGAGATGTACTCGTTGACGTTCCCCAGCTGCTCGAGCGCGAGCCCCGCCCCCTTGGCGCCTTCGTCCCGCAGCGCTCCAGACGCGCCCGGCGCGAGCGCACGAGGGCGTACTCGGCGATCACGAAGAACGCGTTGATCGCGATCGAGCAGCGCCGCGAGGATGAGCTTGAGGCCGTTCACGCGGGGCCAACGATCCCTGGCCGCGGACCGCGTGCGCCCCTGCCCGCCGAGCGCCGGTGACCGAGCGGAGGCGCCCGCTGGGCCACGCTACTTCGGGGAGGATCTTCGTCGTCGTTCATCGCGCCTGGGACCCGTCAAAGGTAGCAAGGCGGAGGGTCGGAAGGTCGACCCGGCCGCGTCGCGCCCTCAGACGAGGCGATCGATCTCGCGCGGCGAGCCGGAAGTCGGCGTCGGTGAGCCCGCCCTGCGGAGTGGGTGGAGAGCGTCAGGCGCACCTTGTTCCAGCCGTGGAGGAGGATGTCGGGGTGGTGGTTCGCGGCCTCCGCGAGCGTCGGCCACGCGTTCGACGAAGGCGATCGCCCGCGGCGAAGTCCCCGAAGGTCAGACTCGCGGACGATCGAGGACGCCCTCGCCGCGCCGCCACTCGCGGAGCCTCGCCGAGGCGCTGCTCCACCTCCTATCGCGACAGCATTGCCATCCGCCCTCGAGGGTAGCTCGATCGAGCGGTCCCGTCGTACAGTCCAGGGATGCGCATCGTCAGCCTCGTCCCCCACGCCACCGAGCTGCTCTTCGCCCTCGGCCTCGGCCCCCAGGTGGTCGCCGTCGACGCACGAGTGCGACCACCCGCCCGAGGCCCTCCAACGCGCAGCGCGTCACCCGCGACGTGCTTCCACCCGGGCTCTCCGCCGGGGAGATCGACGCGGCCGTCCGCGAGCGGACGCTCGCGGGCGAGGCGATCTACGAGCTCGATCGCGATGCCCTCGGGGGGCTGCGAGCCCGATCTGATCGTCACCCAGGCACTCTGTCCCGTCTGCGCCGTCTCCTACGAGGAGGTCGCCGAGCTCGCCGCGCTGATCCCCTCCCGGCCCCGCGTCATCGCCCTCGACCCGAAGACCCTCGGAGAGACCCTCGCCGATCTCCGCACGGTCGCCGAGGCGACGAACTCGCGCGGCGCGGCCGTGGACCTCCTCGAGCGGACCTCCTCCCGCATCGACGCCGTCCGCCTCGCCGTCCGCGCTGCTCCCCGCCCCCGCGTGGCCGCCATCGAGTGGCTCGACCCGCCCTACGTCGCCGGCCACTGGACTCCCCAGCTGATCGAGATCGCGGGCGGCGATGACGTCCTCGGCCTCGCCGGAGAGAGCTCCGAGGTGGTCACCTGGGAGCGCCTGCAGGAGGCCGCTCCGGAGGTCCTCATCGTGATGCCCTGCGGATATGACGCCGAGCGCGCCCACGCCGAGGCCCTCACCTTCGCCGACCCCCTCGCCTCGCTCGGAGCGAGCCGCGTGGTGGCCGTCAACGCCTCCGCCTACTTCAGCCGGCCAGGGCCCCGCCTGATCGACGGCCTCGAGCTCCTCGCCCACGTCCTCCACCCCGACCGCGCCCCCGAGCCGGCGACCGCGCGGGCCCTCGAGGTGGACCTGGGCGCGCCGCCGCGGGCCTGAGTCAGCCTTCCGGGGGCGCCGGCCCGAGCTGGAGCGTGCCCGCGGGTGCTGAGAGGTCGTTCGCGTGTGCCGAGGCGATCGCCCCCGCGGCCGCACCCAGCCCGATCGCGGCGCAGCCCGCGAGCGCGAGCGCGGGCGCTCGCATGCGATCGCCGAGGCGCAGCACCAAGGCCGCAACCGTCCCCCCGATCAACCCCCCGATGTGTCCCCCCCAGGAGATCCCCGGGAGCGTGAAGCTGATCACGAGGTTGAGCAGGATCAGCCCCCCCACCCCGCTCGCCATCACCGGGATCTGCCGCGCGCGCATCTCCACCGCCGCCGCTCCCATCACCCCGAACACGGCTCCGGAGGCACCCACGGTCAGCCCGTGGGGCGTCACCAGCAGCGCGCCCAGGGACCCCGTCAGGAGCGACACCAGATAGATCGTCGCGAAGCGCACCCGACCGAGGGCGGGCTCGAGCATGCTCCCGAGGATGTAGAGCACATACATGTTGAAGCCGATGTGAATGAGGTTCTCGTGGAGGAAGCCGCTCGTGACGAGCCTCCACCACTGCCCATGGGCGACCCCTTCACCGGGGAGCGCCGGGTTGCTCCCCAGCAGAGCACCCTTGACGTAGATTTCGCTGCTCGGCTCCCCGCTGATCGAGATGTTCCCCTCGGCGATGAACGCCGCGACGTTGATCCCGATCAGCGCGAGCGTCACCTCGGGCCGACGGACCGAGTTTCGGAGCGTCTTCACGACGGTCCGCTCCCGCGAGCACTCCGGGCAGCGCATCCCCACGGGCGTCGTCGTCATGCAATCGGGACAGATCGGCCGGCCGCAGTTGGAGCACGAGACGCCCGTCTCGCGTGAGGGGTGGCGGTAGCAGGTGGCCATCTGGGAAGGAGAGCCTAGCCGCCGTCCCACCCCCCGCCCTCGATCTCCTCACCGCCGCCATCCCATCCCGACGGCCGCGCCGTCGGGCCAACCGCCGCCGCTCTCCCTCAGCGGTCGCCGAGCAGCCTGCGTGTCTCGCGTTCGAGGTCCCGCATCGTCCGCCCCGCCGCGTCCCTCACGGCGAGCACTCCCCCCGTCTCGCTCTGAGCCCGCCGACGCGCCCTCAATACCACCAGCGCAGCTCCCGCCGTGCCCCCCAGGATCAACGCCGCCGCGGGCCGCGCCCAGTTCCGCGGGTCCCGCATCGCCGTCAGCTCCCACGCCTCCAGCTCGTCCGCCGCCATCTCCGTGATGCTCGTCAGCGTCGCCTCGAGCCGCTCGACGAGATCCTCGGGAGGCTCCACGGGGGCGAGCGCTTCGCGGAGCAGCCCCTCGAAGTTCGTCGCCGCCTCACTCATCGCTGAGCACCGCTTCCCCCGCCCCGCCGTCCTCGCCGGCCGGCCCCGCCCCGACGGCCCCACCGCGATCTCCCACGAGCTCCTCCAGCTGTCTTATCGCGCGATGGATCAGCACCTTCGTGGCCCCGTCCGAGCGCCCGAGCGCCCGTGCGATCTCGCGGTTGTCCATCCCCAGGGCGAACCGCATGATGAGCGCCTCGCGACGGTCGTCCGGGAGCATCTGCACCCCCTCGAGGATGCGCTTGAGCTCGTCCCTCCCCTCGACCAGCTGCTCCGTCGTGTGCGCCGCGGGGATCGTCGTCGTCTCGTCGATCGGCGAGGCCGGCTTGCGGGAGCGGTCCCGATAGAGGTTCGCGGCGAGGTTGTGCGCGATCCGTATCAGCCACGGCCGCAGCGGCCGTCCGTTCGATTCCCTCTGCGCGCGCTCGAAGTGGCGATAGGCCTGGAGGAAGGTCTGCTCCGTGAGGTCCTCCGCGTCGTGGTGATTGCCCACGCGGTAGTAGGAGTAGCTGTAGACGTCTTTCAGGTGGGCCCGATACAGCTCGCTGAACTCCCCGTCGAGCTCCGCCTTGGACTTCCCGATGCTCTCCTCGCCCACTCATCGCACACTATCCGGGAGCCGCCTCCGGACGGTCTACGCGGCGCGCGAGACCTCACCCGCGACGCTCCCCCCCTCGACCTCCTCGGCGGGGGGCCTTCTCCCCGCCGAGCCACTCCCACTGGAGGTTCACACAGGTCCACACCCGCGCGGTCACGGCGGCGGCGACGGCGGGCGAGGACTCCTCCATCGTCGGGAAGAGCAGCGGACGGCCCACCCGCAGGCGAACCTTCCGGGGGCGGATGCGCCAGCCTCGGCGCACCTGATCGGAGCCCGCGACCGCGACCGGCGCCACCGGCGCTCCGGTTTCCAGCGCGAGCCTCCCCACCCCTCGCCGGGGGTCCCCGAGGGGTCCTCGCCGCCGGCGCGTGCCCTCTGGGAAGACCACCACGCAGTCCCCCCTCTCGAGGATCCTCCTCGCGGTGTCCATCGCCCCGCGATCCCCCGCCCCCCTGTCCACGGGGAACGCCCCGAGCGCGTTCAGGATCCAGGCCTGCCAGCGCTTTTCGAACAGCTCCCTCTTCGCCATGTAGTAGACGGGCCGCCGCACGAGCGTGCCGATGAGGAAGGGGTCGAGGAAGCTTCGGTGGTTGGAGGCGAGCAGCAGGGGCCCGCTCCGCGGAAGATGCTCCCGCCCGACTCGCTCCATCCGCAGGTAGATCAGGAACGCCGGCACGAGGATCGCCCGCAGCGTCCAGTAGATGATCGGGTTCACGCCCTTCTCGAGTGCATGCTCGCGGAAGCTCCCGAGGTCGGTCCCCGGATGCCCGCTGTCCGCGTCTCCGGCGGCCTCACCCTTCCCCGCGAGCGCGAGCTTCTCCAGCGGCGGATCGGACGGCTCCATGCCCCAGGTACACCGCCGGAGATGGCCCCGTTACAGTCCTCGAGAGACGCTTCTCAACCGTCCCGCCGGAGTAGCTCAGCTGGTAGAGCGCCTGTCTTGTAAACAGGGGGTCACGGGTTCGAGTCCCGTCTCCGGCTTCGGCTCTGACACTGGCGAAAGTCGGTGTGTCGTGGCCGGCAGTCAGATTCGCGTCGTGGGCGTGGGCAGCTGACAACTGTCTGTGCGGCTCGGCCCTGCGCGAGCTGCCGCCGCCCAACCGCGGCCAGCGAACGCGGAAAATCCAACGGTCAGCCCGTAGCGCCCCACAACGCAAGTAGCCCCCGCAGTGCACGAGGGCTACCTCCTCCAGAATGCGCCCCGGCACGCGTCCGGGTCGGCCGAACTCTACCCGATGCGGCCGCAAATCGCGGCCCCCGTACGGCGGAGGGGGAATAAAAAGACCCGCCTCCCTCAAGGCGGGCCACTTCCGAGGAGGGATTCGGGAACCAGAGGGGGCTCACGATCCAAGCGGAATGATCCCCCGCGACAACCGCCAGGTGTGTGACGTCGGTCACACAGCGTCTCCTGGTGGCAACTGATGCTAGCTGACCCGGCGAGAGTCGGGTCTAACTAGGTGGCCGTCCGCCACCCCCACCCGCTGTTGGGCCCGGAGCCGCCGTGAAAGAACTTCTCCCGCCGTTCTCGCCAGCTCGCATGCGTCCACCCCCTCGCCTCCGCGCGCACGCTCGTGTTGGTGCAAGTGAGCTGAGACTCCGCTACCGCAAGAGCGTCGAGGGTGGTAAGCGCCTCCTCGACATGTCCCCGGCACCGGCCGGGGACATGTCCCCTGCTGTCGCTGCACCTCTGGCGCTAGTGACGGTGGATCGACGACCCGACGGTTCGCCGCGTGATCGTCCCTACTTTTTCACTCTGACCACTGGTTTACTCGGGTGCTCGCTGGTTTGTGCCTGGTCAGACACTGCGATACCGACTTGAACGTGTTCTTCGTGGCTGGGGAAAACGACGTTCATAGAAAGGCTTGCGCTTGGCCCTTCCTCGAAGCTTGTGGGTATCTGTTGGGCTGAGTGCTGTCGGAACGTCAGCGTAAATTCTGGCCGATTGACGGGTCCAATCTTTGCGATCGCCGCGCCGCTGAGCGTCGCTGAAAAGCCAGCTTCACCTGAACCGCAGGCAAAGCCCGCCAGCTGCGGCGCTACGAAGCCGGAGGGGCGGAATTCAACCCCAGGTTTGCCGGCACTTATCATCCCAAGCGTTCCTTCAAGTTCGCCCGTCGTGATTACACCCGGGTCTTCCGCATCGCTTTGGCACGTCAGTTGTTCCGTTTCGCACCCGGTCAAGTAACACGTTTCCTTTGTGGTTTCGCACCCAGTGAAAACGACCCCAACGGCCAAGGTCGTCGGTCCCGTGTAGTCTCCGCTCATCGAGTTGGCGGCACACGTTACGCCATCGGCTATCGGTTTGGGGTTGTGCTCCCGCTTTGAAACCGTGCCAGTAGCAAGCAGAGTCGGCGAGGTACTCACGGCGGCGAAGACGGGTTCGCTGCCCGGGCTGTCCACCCAGTTATATTTGCCAGTCCCCGTTTCGTTGCTCTTCGTGCACGAGCCGTTCGAATATTCACCACCGGTCTTGACCTTGACGCATTCTCCGAATTCGGCGACTTCCGCCGCGGCCGCAACAGAGACAGACACCGCATAGATTGCGACGACGCTCACCAGCATCATCCCCAAACGCCTAATAGTCATGGTAAACCCCCTCCTACGCTCCCCTCGGCGCGCCCGCGTGGAGACGCGCCGAGCCAGTCGGTCAAACCTACCGGAACCAACCAAACGTCAAGGCCCGTCAAAGACGAAGATGGTTTCGCCGAGCGACGCGCCCAAGTCGTCTTCAGAAGCCGGCGATGCACCGAGCGACCGCCACGACGCCTCGCCCCCTGGGTGGGGACGCACCCGCATGCGAGCCCGAAGGCGATCGACGGGTCACGCGCTCACGCCACCCACGCATTTTTCCACCACGCGCAGTCGGGACTTGGTCGCCGTTGAGCGCGTCGGCAATTGCCCGTAAGGACTTCCCCGCGTCACGTTCGGTGTGGATGCGCTCACGAACCTCGTTTGGCAGCTTCCGCGGTCTCCCGAGTTTCACTCCCTGCGCCCGCCTCTCCGCCAGCTTGTCGCGCGTCCGCTCGCCGATCGTCGCACGCTCTAGCTGTGCGACTGTCGCGATGGGCGCTTCGCCCATCGGCCTCGTTAGATCGACGGGACAGTCGAGGGCGCATGGCCGGCTGATCGGCACGCCGGCCTGTTCCGCTGCCGGGTCTTGCCCCAGCGGCCGAAGATCAGCGCGTTGTCGCCGGCCGGGTGCGCAGATCGCCATGCCTTGAAGTCGGCCGAGAGCGGCGCGAGCAGCCGCACGCTGCGGTTCTTGGCGGTCTTGGTGCCCTTGATCGTGCCGTCGTTGTCGATCGACCGCTCGACGCGCAGGGTGGTTGGCCCCTACGTGCCGCCACGCGAGCGCTAGGGCCTCTGAGGGCCGCACAGAGCTGTAGGCCAGCACCGAGAGACCCGTAGCGCACTCTCGGCGTCCAGAACGGCCCGTACTTGCTCGACCTGCCACGGCGAGATGCGCGGCCTCTGGTCGCTGCTCGCCTTTGGCTTCGGCTTGACGGCCGGCGCGGCTTCGCCGAAGGCCCCCCGAGGAGGCTGCCCTCGCGGCTCCTGGGCAGCCGATCCCCACAGGTCGGCGCCCGCGCCCGCTCCGCTAGGGTCAGCGGCGTATGCTCGCCCGCTGGGGAATCCGCTTCGGCTGCTCGCTCATCGGGATCGCGCTCGGGCTGCTGCTCTCATCCGCGGTCCTCAGCAGGTTGTCCATCGATGCGGCCGCCCTCGTGGAGGCGACACTCGTCTTCTGGGTCGTCCATCTCGTCGTCCAGGTCATGGCGCTCCGGGTCCTCGTCCGCCAGCCCTCCGTGGCGCTCGCCGGCCTGCTCGCCCTGGCGGCGACGATCGTGTCTCTGATCATCGTCGACGTGATCATCAGCGGACTAACCGTCCACGGCTTCCAGACCTACGTCTTCGCGACGCTGATCATCTGGCTGACGACCGCAGCCAGCGACACCATCGGCACCCGCCTGATCCGTGAGCGCCGCACCGACCGGCGCGACGAGGAAGGCTGGAGCGGCCGTCGTCGAGCTGCTGGCGCTCCTCGATCAGCGATTGCAGCTGGCCGCCCACCTCGGCGGAGATGCGTTTGACGTCCCACTTGCTGAGGGTGATGAGCCGCATCGGGGAGGTCGCCACGACGTCCGCCATGCGCTTGGCGCCCGCGAGCACCCCCATCTCTCCGAAGACGTCCCCCGGGCCGAGCGACCCGATCACCTCGCCGCCTTTGATCACGTCGGCCGTGCCGCTTTCGATGACGATCAGATCGTAGGGTAATCCCCCTCGTGTACCAGCCTCTTCCCTGCGGACACCGACGTCTCGCTCGCGAACACCGCCACCGTGTCGAGCGCCTTCTCGGACAGGGACGAGAACAGGGGAATGGCCTTCAGGTGATCGGGATCCATGTCTTCTCTACTTTCGCGATGACGGTGGAAGCGGACCGACGGGATACGACCAGCGACGCGCCGATGACGTGCACCCTACCGCGGGGTGCGCGGGTAGGCTTCCCGAGATGTTCGAAGCAGCGATTTCCTCCACTCCCCTCCCGCCCGGAGCCCAGTTGGTGGCGCTGAGGTGAGGCTCTGGCACAGGCATCGGTGGAGCGCCTGGGATCGCGCGTGGGGAAAAGGGAGCGCCAAAGGGTACATACTGGAGCGCAAATGTGAGATTTGCGGAAAGGTCCAGACGCAGGTCGTTCGCTGACGGGCCACCGTCGATCGCCCGACCCCCCGTCCTGGGCGAGCGCACGAGCCTCAGGTCGTCTGGACGATGAGCACCGAGCAGGGGGCGTGATGGGAGATCTTGTTCGGCACCGATCCCAGCAGGAACCGCTTCGTCCCGCTCATCCCCTTGTTGCCGACGATCATCAGGTCGACGCCACGCTCCTCGGCGACGTCCAGGAGCGCGCCGGCGGGGATCTTCCGCGAGCGCGTGCGTGTTCACCTTCACCCCGGACGCCGCGGCGATCTCGGCGGCTTCGGAGAGCGTCGCGGCGACTTCCTGGTCGGGGTTGATCTCCCACTGAATGTCCTCGGGCGCTTCGCGCCGCGCGCTGCGAAGCCGACGCTGGTCGGCGGGAGCGTAGGCGGTGACGATCTCCAGCGAGGCGCCGAGCGCCTTCGCCATCGCGATCGCCTCACGGACCGCCTCCGTCGCCGTCTCGGAGCCGTCGGTCCCGACCAAGATCGAGCTGAACATTCCCATCCCCCAGGTCCCGGCGGGCCCTCGCGGCCGACCATCGGAGATCATAGCCCCGCGGTGAGCGGGCAAGCTGACGAGGGAAGGGCCCCTCAGCGGCTGCCCACGCCGTTCACCGCCAGCTGACGCGAGCGCGCGGCGAGGTGGTCGAGCCCGAGCTGATCGAACAGGGCGGCGGCCTGCTCGAGCACGTCGGCCCCGTCCTCGCGCCGCTGCTCGGCCAGTCGACGCCCGACGAGCAGTTCGCAGCGCGCGACGTCGAGCGGCCGCCCAGGCGCTCCCAGCCGGCGCGTGCCGGCCCGGAGCGTCTCCATCGGCCTCCGGAAGCTCTGCCCGACGAGGCCCGCCGCCTCGAGCGCCGCAGCCTGACCGGCCGGGTCGTGGACCCGCTGGAGATCTCGCTCGCGCGTGCGCCGCGGCCTCTCGGGCCGAGCTCGGGCTGCTCGGCGAGCGCGCGCATGAGCGCGAGCGCCGCGTAGACCTGGATCGACTGCGGCACCAGGCCGGCTCGCTCGCAGACCGGCGAGCGCTTCGTCCAGCGCGGCCTCGGCGCCGCCGGCAGCTCGCCGCGGTCGCGCAGCGTCGACCGCGAGACCCGTGAGCGCGCTGAGCGCGACCTCCGACCAGCCGACCTGCTCGGCCAGCTCGCTTCGCGTTGAGGAACAGCCGCGCGGACTCCTCCCAGTCGCCGTCGCGCCAGCGCAGCCGGCCGCGCAGGTTGTTCGACAGGCACAGCTTGCCCGACGAGCCCCTCGCGTTCGGCGAGCTCGGCGCTCGCGTCGGTCGCTCGCGTGCGACCTCCGCCCAGTCGCAGCGGTAGATAGGCCGAGCTCGCCGAGCGCCGACTGCAGCTCGATCTGGGCCGGGACGTCGCCGATCCGCTCGGCCAGCGCGAGCGCCTCGGCGTAGTGCTCGCCGGCGCCGCGTAATCGCCCTCGGCGTGCTCGAGGTTGTTGCCCAGCGCGAGCAGCGCCAGCACCGTCTCGCCCGCGTCGGACTCGCGTGCCAGCTCGACGGCTCGCTCGAGATTCTCGCGCGCCTTGGCGCGCGTCGCCGATCCGTCCGAACACGCGCCCGAAGATGCCGTGCGCGCGGCTCGCCGCGCGCGGCTCGCCGAGGCCCTCCGCCAGGCGCAGCGCCTTCTCGGAGGCGTAGATCGCGAGCATGTTGTCGCCGACCTGCATGTACAGCCAGGCCGCCTCCTCGTACAGGCGGACGAGCGTCAGCGAGGGCTCGCTGTCCTTGATCAGGTTGATCCCCTGCTGGTGGTGCTCGATCGCGCGCTTGCGCTCGCCCTTGTGCGCGAGCGCCGCGCCGACCTTGCGGTGCAGCTCGGCGACGTGCTCCAGATCGCCCTGCTCGCCGTGGAAGCCGAGGCAGCCGTTCCCACAGCTCGATCGCCGGCTCGACCCGCCCGAGGCGCAGCGAGACGTCGCCGCGCTTCTCGGCGATCCGCTGCGCGGCGCTCCTCGTTCGTCGCCCGCGAGCGCCGCCGCCGCCTCGTAGTGGGCGAGTGCTTCGCGGTTGGAGTACAGCGCCGCGGCGGCGTCGCCGGCCGCCTCTCCGTACTCGAGCGCCCGCGCCCGCATCTCGCGCAAGCTCCGCCGCCGGCAGATGCGCTTCGGCGGCGAAGGCCGCAGCGCGCGCGTAGTGCTCGGCGACGAGCGCCGACCGTCCCCTCGCCGCGGCCGCCCGCGCGCTGCTCGATGAACGCGCCGACCTCGGCGTGCTTTCGGGCGCGCGCGGCCTTCGGGAGCATCTCGTAGGCGACGTCTCGGATCAGCACGTGCTTGAACGCGAGCTCGCGCTCGCCGGCCTGCGCGGCCGCCGTCGCCCGGGATCAGGATGTCCTTCTCGCGCAGCGCCGCGAGCGCCGCCTCGAGCTCCTCGCCGGCGGCCAGCGCGACGGGCTCGAGCGCGCTCTCCCAGAACGTCCGGCCGAGCACCGCGGCGTGGGAGACGAGCTGGCGCTCGAACGGCTCGAGCGAATCGAGCCGCGCCGCCAGCAGCCCCTGCACCGTGTCGGGCAGCTCCTCTGCGCTGGCCCCGCCGTCCTCGGTGATCCGCTGCACCATCGCCTCGGCGAACAGCGGGTTGCCGCCCGAGCGCTCGGCGAGCGCCCCCGGCAGGTCGACCTCCGCGCCCGAGCGCTCGCAGCAGCGCCTCGATCAGCTCGCGCGGCGTCGCGTCGGCCCGAGCGGTTCGAGGAACGTAGCCGTGACGGTGCGCCTGCATGCGTGCTCCACTCGGGCCGCCGCTCGAGCAGCTCGTCGCGCGCCAGGCAGAGCTGCAGCACCGGCGCGCGGAGCCACCGCGAGAGGTAGTCGATCAGGTCGAGCGTGCCCTCGTCGGCCCAGTGGATGTCCTCCCAGGCGAGCACGAGCGGCGTGCTCCTGTGCCAGCGCCTCGAGCACCGCGCGGACGGCACCGAAGAAGCTCTCGCGCGCGCTCTGCTGATCCTCCGTGCTCATCGACGAGCTCGCCCCGGCGGATCGCCCGCGCCCAGCAGGCGCGCGAGCGGCGCGATCCGCCGCTCGACCTGCTCGGCCGCCCTCCCGCTCGGCGAGCAGCGGCCCGAGACGCTCGCGTCGAGCTTCGCGCGGACCAGCGCCCCGTCGTCGCCCTTCGCCGATGCCGCACTCTGCCGCGGAGCATCTCCGCCAGCGGCCAGTAGACCACCCCTGATCCGAACGCCAGGCAGCGCCCGCGCCGAACGCGCACCGGCGGCGACTGCCCGCTCGAGCCGCGCTCGAGCTCGTGCAGCAGCCGCGACTTGCCCACTCCGGCCTGGCCGACGACCGTCACGAGATGCGGCGCGCCGTCCCGCTCGACGCGTTCGACAGTGTCGCTCCAGCAGCGCAGCTCCTCCTCGCGTCCGATCAGCGGCGTTGCCGGGGCGTGGCGCAGGCCGGGGCGATCCGCCTTCCGCAGCTCGACCGCCTCCCATGCCGCGCACCGGCTCCGCCTTTCCTTTCAGCGTGAGCGGCTCGAGCTCGCGTGAAGTCGATCGCGCGAGCCGCTGATCCGCTGGGTGCGCTCGCCCACGAAGATGCCTCCCACGGGAGCCGCCGACTGCAGACGCGCGGCGACGTTCACCGCGTCGCCCATCACCGTGTAGGCCTCGCCGACCCGCCCCGCGAGCACCTCCCCCGTGTTGACGCCGATGCGCAAGCGCGAGCTCGAGGCCGAACTCAGGTCCGAGCCCCCGGTTCAGCTCCGCCATCGCGGCCTGCATCCCGAAGGCCGCCAGACAGCGCGCGGTCCGCGTCGTCCTCGTGCGCCACCGGCGCGCCGAACACCGCCATGACGTTGTCGCCGATGAACTTGTCCACCCGTCCACCGAACCGCTCCACCTCGGCGGCGAACCGCGTCAGGCACCGCTCCATGAGCCGTCTTGACTGTCTCGTGGTCCAGTCGCTCCGCCACGGCCGTGTAGCCGGAGAGGTCCGCGAACAGGACCGTCACCGTGCGGCGCTGCTCGCTCGCGTCGGGGGCCTCGTCGACCGGCGCAGCCGCGCCCCCTCTCAAGCGTCGAGCCGCACGAGTTGCAGAAGCGCGCGCCGGCGGGCGCGGCGAACGCCGCAGGCGGGGCAGCTCTGTGTGAGCGCCGCTCCGCACCCGCATGCAGAAGGCCGCCCCGATGGGGTTGGCCGTCTGGCACTGCTCACAGGTGAACGAATCCCCCATCTGTCCCAATCTTGGCGCGAAGTCGCGATTGTCGCGGCCTCGCCCATCCGACGATAGCCGGGGGGTGGACGACAGGCCGGCCGATACGATCCCAATGCGGCCATGGCGCCCAGCCCCAGCACAGACGATCAAGACGCCGGGCCCCCGCCTCTTGCCGGCGCGCCCGTCGCGATCGGCCGCGGCGCGATCAAGGTGCTGCTGGTCGAGGACGACGACGGTGACGCGCTGCTCTTCGACGAGCTGCTCGCCGAAGCCCTCCCCGGGACGCTGATCGCCCGCACGCGCACCTACGCCGACGCGCTCGAGCGGCTCGACAGGACCACCGACTGCATCGTCCTCGACCTGAGGCTCCCGGACGCGGAGGGCCTCGACACGGTTGTGGGGATCAGGGCGCGGGCCCCCGATACGCCGTTGATAGTGCTCACGGGGCTCCACGAGGAGGGCGCCGGGGCGAGGGCGGTGCGTGCCGGGGCGCAGGACTTCCTCGTCAAGGGCGAGGTCGACGGGGATCAGCTCTCGCGATCGATCCGCTATGCGATCGGGCGGCGCCAGGCTGCGGACGCTCAGCAGCAGCTCCGCCTGGCGGAGGCCCAATCGCGGGAGGTGACCCGACTCGAACGAGGCCTCGCTCCCCGTCCCCTGGTGGAGGACCCGGCGATCTGGATCGCCTCGCGCTACCGCGCCGGGCGCAACCGGGCGCTCCTGGGAGGGGACTTCTTCGACGCCGCGGAGGGTCCCGACGGCCGCCTCCGGGTGCTCGTCGGGGACGTCTGCGGCCACGGCCCCGACGAGGCCGCGATCGGGGTCTGCCTGCGTGCCGCCTGGAGGGCGCTCGCCGTCGCGGGCGCGGACGGCGAGCAGGCCATCCGCGTGCTCGAGCGCGTACTCGATCACGAACGCGACATCCCCCACCTGTTCGTCACGCTCTGCACGCTCGAGATCGACCCGATCGCCGGCTCCCTCGGGCTGATGCTCGCCGGACACCCCGCCCCGATCCTGATCCAGGGAGGCTCGGTCTCGCTCCTGAAGCACGACGCCGCCGGGCCCGCGCTGGGCCTTCTCACGGGCCGCTTCACGCCCGGATGGACGGAGGCGACGCAGGAGCTCCCCCCCGGGTGGGCGATCCTCCTCTACACCGACGGGATCACCGAGGGGCGCGTCGGACCCGGGCCGGAGCGCCTGGATACGGTCGGGCTGATGGGCCTGATCAGCGAGCACCTCGCGTCCCACCCGGACTGGGCCGAGCGGCCGGAGCGCCTGCTGGACGAGCTGATCGCGCGCGCCGAAGAGCTCAACGGGGGCGAACTCAGCGACGACGTGGCGATGCTGCTCGTGGGCTCGAGCGCGGAGAGAACGACGGCGGCGTGAGCGCACCCCCGACCCCGCCGGAGGCGGGCTTGCTCCCGCGGCTCCGGGTCGGGCAGTGGTTGGGAGTGACGATCGGCCTGCTCCTCACCTTCGCGGCAGCCGGTGTGGTGCTCGGGCTGGTGGCCAATCATCGCCTCGACCACCAGCGCGCCGTGGTCCTCGATCAGGTCGAGCCCGCGCTGATCGCCGCCCTGGAGCTGGAAACGGCCCTCGTCAACCAGGAGACGGGGGTGCGGGGCTATCAGATCAGCCGAAACCCCGGCTCGCTCGAGCCCTACCACAGCGGTCGCGCGGCGGCCGCCGCGGCCTACCGGGAACTGGAACACCGCGACCGCGAAGGCGGCTCCAAGCTCTCAGCCGACCTCGGCCGCGTCCGCGCGAGGGTGCGCTCGTGGCAAGTCGGGTACACCGCCCCGGAGCTGGCCAGCGTGGCGGCCTCCCGGCCCCCCCGCGCCCCCCTCGCCGGAAGGCATCTCTTCGACGGGATCCGTGCCTCGCTGGGCGATCTGCGGAGCGATCTGGACGCGAACCTCGGCCGCGCGCGGGCGCGGCTGGTCTCCGACGCACGGCTGCTCGACGTGGTCCTCTACCTCGCCGCCGCGCTCATCATCGGCAGCGTGCTCGCCTCGGGACTGCTGCTCCGGCGGATCGTGAGCCGCCCCCTCGAAGCGCTCGGGACGGAGACCGCGCGGGTTGCCGCCGGCGAGTTCGCCCACCCGTGACCATCCCATCGGGCCCGCGCGAGATCGTCGATCTGGGCGTCGGGGTCGAGACGATGCGTCAGCGCATAGTCCGGGACCTCGAGACGACGCGGGAGGCCCGCGGCAGGCTGGAGGTCCAGGCACTCGAGCTGGAGCGATCGAACCTCGAGCTCGAGCAGTTCGCCTACGTCGCCTCCCACGACCTCCAGGAGCCGCTGCGAAAGGTGGCGAGCTTCTGCCAGGCGCTCCAGCGCCGCTACGAGGGGCAGCTCGACGAGCGGGCGGACCAGTACATCGAGTTCGCCGTCGACGGCGCCAAGCGGATGCAGGCGCTGATCAACGACCTCCTCGCCTTCTCACGCGTGGGCCGGGCGGCGACGCCGCACGAGGCGGTTCCGCTCGACGGGGTGCTGAGCCAGGCGGTGTCCTCGCTCAGCGAGCTGATCGAGGGGAGCGGCGCGACGGTCCTCGCCGATGAGCTCCCCGTCGTTGCGGGGGAGCGAAGCCTGCTCGTCTCCCTGTTCGGAAACCTGATCACCAACGCGGTCAAGTTCCGCGGAAGCGAGCCGCCGGTCGTGCGCTTCCAGGCCCACCGGGACGGCGGGCATTGGGAGATCAGCGCCACGGACAACGGCATCGGCGTGGAGGCGCAGTACGCGGAAAAGATCTTCGTCATCTTCCAGCGGCTCCACTCCAAGGAGACCTACCCCGGGACGGGCATCGGGCTGGCGATGTGTCGCAAGATAGTGGAGCATCATGGGGGGCGAATGTGGCTGGCCACCGAGCACCACCCAGGTGCCGAGTTTCGATTCACCCTCCCGGTGGCGGAGGGGAACAAGGAGGAGGAGCCGTGGAGGCCGAGCTGATCTCAGTGCTGCTTGTCGATGACGACCCCGGCGACGTGCTCCTCGTACAGGAGGCCTTCGACGAGCACAAGGTCGGGAACATCCTCGCGGTCGTCAACGACGGGGTGCAGGCGATCGAATATGTACGCGGGGAGGGCGAGTACCGCGACGCGCCCTACCCCGACCTGATCCTCCTCGACCTCAACCTTCCCCGGAAGAGCGGCATCGAGGTGCTGGCGGAGATCAAGGGGGACACGGCGTTGAGGTCGATCCCGGTCGTGGTGCTGACGACCTCGGAGGCCGAGGAGGACGTCGTGAAGGCCTACAGCCTCAACGTCAACGCCTACATCACCAAGCCCGTCGATTTCGCCCGCTTCACGAGCATCGTTCACCAGATCGACGAGTTCTTCATCGGCCTCGTGAAGCTTCCCCCTCGCCCCCGCGTGGCCAGTCGCGCTGAGGACGCTGCGGGGGGCATCTTCCCGCTGCTGCGGGGACGGCGGTCGGCCGGCCGCCAGCTGCTAGCGGCCGCGGGGGGCGACGGCGAACCAGTCGAACTTCAGGCCCGGGGAGCGTTCGCAGGCTTCCGTGACGACGTCCAGCACGGCCCGCCTGCCGATCTCCGAACGTTCGTCGCTTTCCATCGAGACGGGCGCGTCCTCGCCCCAGATCGCCGTGATCTCGGTCGCGCCGATCCGAAAGCTCGTGTCCTCGTGCCGCTTGTCGATGCGCTCCCACAGGAGCGCGAGCGCGTCGGGCGGGGCGCCGAAGCCGGCGTGGACGGTGATGGCGAAGCGCACGCCGCGAGTCTATCCGCCGCCGCAGTCGCGCTCAGCCGGCGTACATCCCCTCGATCATCCCCTCGTACTTCTCGGCGATCGGCTTGCGCTTGAGCTTCATCGTCGGCGTCAGCTCATCGCCGCCGGGAAGCCAGTCGCCGGAGACGATCGCGAAGCGCTTGATCTGTTCGACGCGGGCGAGCTTGTCGTTGGCGGAATCGACCCCGGCCTGCACCGCCGCACGGACCCGCTCGTCCCCGGCGAGGCTCTCGAGCGAGCCGTCCGCGATGCCCTCTTTCGCGGCCCATGCCGGCGCGAAGTCGGCATCGAGGACGATCAGCGCCGTGTTGTAGGGGCGGCGATCCCCGATGCAGCAGGCCTGGCCGATGATCGGCGAGGAGGTCTTCAGCGTCGCCTCGATGTTCGCCGGAGACATGTTCTTGCCGGCGGCGTTGATGATGAGCTCCTTCTTGCGGTCGACGATCTTCAGATAGCCGTCCTCGTCGATCACCCCGATGTCCCCCGTGCGCAGCCAGCCATCGTCGGTGAAGGCCTCGGCGGTCTTCTCCGGCAGGTTGCGATAGCCGAGCATCACGACTTCGGACTTGATCAGCACCTCGCCGTCTCCGTCCAGCCTGATCTGCACCCCGGGCGAGGGCGGGCCGACGGTCCCGATCTTGATCGCACCGGGGGGGTTGACGGTGCCGGCGCCGCACGTCTCGCTCATCCCCCAGAGCTCCGCGAGGGGAAGGCCGATCGCGTGGAAGAACTCGAGCACCTCGACGGGCGTTGGGGCGGCGCCGACGTTGATCGCCTCGACCTGATCGAGGCCCAGCATCGTGCGCAGGCCCGAGAAGACCTCGGCGTCGGCCTTCGCGACCTGCTCGGCGAGCTCGCTCGGCACCTCTTCCCCGCGCTGCTCGAGTCGAACCTTCGTGATCGCGGCGTCGAGGGCCGCCTGCATGCTCGCGCGCTGCTCCTCGGGCTGCCCGGCCATCATCGTCTCCAGGCCCGACTTCAGCTTCTCCCAGATACGGGGCACGGCGAAGAACCAGCTGGGTCGCACTTCGGGGAGATAGGAGAGCACCTCGCGGGGATCGTCGCAGCAGGTGATCTGAAGGCCGAAGACGATCGGGAGATAGTGGTGGGCGTTGCGCTCGGCGACGTGCGCGCTCGGCAGCCAGGAGATGACGCGACCGTCGCGAGGGAAGACGATCAGCTCGTCCAGGCACTCCACCGACGCGAGGAGGTTCCGGTGGATCAGCTGGACGCCCTTCGGCGGGCCCGTCGTGCCGGAGGTGTAGATCAGCGTGAGCACGTCCGAGGGCTCGATCAGGGCGACCGAGCCCTCGACGTCGAACCCGGGGTGCGAGGGCTTCGACATCGGCCAGCGAGAGGGCCCCCTCGGGGGGCTCGCCATCGACGACGATCAGGTGGGCGAGCGCGGGGAGCTGCTTGCGAGCCTCGAGCACCTGCGGGAGGTACTGCTGCTCGCAGATCAGGATGGCGGCTTCGGCGTCGTCGACGAGATAGCGGATCTGCTCGGGGGTGTAGGTGTTGTAGATCGAGAAGGGCGTCGCGCCGAGCATCATCCCCGCGAGGTCGCAGATGTGGAACTCGGGGCGGTTGGAGAGCATCAGCGCGAGCGTGGCGCCGCGGCGAAGGCCCAGCTCGGCAAGGCCCCCCGCGAGCGCGTCGACGCGGTCGCGCAACCCTGCCCAGGTGATCGTGAAGGCGTCCCCCCTGGTCCGGATCGCAACCTCATCGGCACGCTCGGCGGCCGTGATTCGAAACGCCTCGGCGATCGTCGCCGCGCTGGCCGCGGCGGGCATCTCTCGAGTCGCCGTCTCTTTGACTGCGGCCTCCATCCGGCCTCCTCCCTGCTCGCGATTCACCCCACTGCCTGCAGGCTGGCCCGATGGGCCGACCGGCCAGCCCGATGATACCCCGATGGTCCCCCCGCGAGGGCCGCGATCGGCGGCGAGGGCGGCCGGATGATTAGGCTTCGCCGGCATGCGCACCGGCGAGCTCGGCTTCTGGTGGCGCTCGCTCGGTGGAGAGGTCCGCCGGCGAGAGCCCCTCGCGGGGGCGGGAGAGGCCGACGTGGCGATCGTCGGCGGGGGCTACACCGGGCTGTGGACCGCCTACTACCTCAAGCGCGCCCGCCCCGACCTGGAGGTGGTGGTGCTCGAGAGGGAGGTCGTTGGCTTCGGGGCCTCGGGACGCAACGGGGGATGGGTCTCGGGGTTCTTCTCCGGGCCGCCCCGCGCATACGCGCGGGGGGCGGCTCCCGGCGCCTACCTGGCCCTCCAGAGGGCGATGTTCGACACCGTCGGGGAGATCGCCCGCGTGATCGCCGAGCATCGAATCGACGCCGACCTCCTCTGCGGCGGTCACATCGAGGTCGCGCTCGGGAACGCCCAGTTGGAGCGGATGCGGGCGGCGATCGCCGATCTGCGCTCGCTCGGGCTGACCGAGGAGGACCTCCGCGAGCTGGATCGGGACGAGCTCACGGAGAGGCTGCGCGTGGCCGGGGCCCGCGGAGGGAGCTTCTCCCCCCACGTCGCCAGGGTCCATCCGGCAAAGCTCGTCGCCGGGCTCGCGGCTGCTGTGGAGGAGCTGGGGGTGAGGATCCACGAGGGCACCCCCGTCACGGAGATCCGCCCGGCGCGGCGATCACGGCGGTCGGGGCCCTGCGCGCGCGCTGGGTGGTGCGGGCGACGGAGGGGTACACGGCGTCTCTGCGGGGCCTGCGACGGGCGCTGGCACCGGTGAACAGCTCGATGATCGTCACCGAGCCGCTCCCCGGGGATGTGTGGGAGGGGATCGGGTGGGAGCGCGGGGAGGTGCTCAGCGACGGCGCCCACGTCTATGCCTACCTCCAGCGGACGGCGGACGGCCGTATCGCGATCGGGGGGAGGGGCGTGCCCTACCGCTTCGCCTCCCGCAGCGATGGCCGCGGGGAGACGGCGGCGGCGACGATACTCGCTCTGAAGAGGCGGCTGCGGGCGATGTTCCCGGCGACGGCGACGGTCGCGATCGATCATGCCTGGTCGGGCGTCCTCGGGGTGCCGCGCGACTGGTGCGTCTCGGTGGACGCGGATCCCCGCACGGGAATCGCCCGGGCGGGAGGCTACGTCGGCGAGGGTGTCGCGGCGGCGAACCTCGCGGGACGGATCCTCCGCGACCTGATCCTCGGGGAGGGCTCCCCCTTGACAGAGCTGGCGTGGGTGGGCCGCTCGCCGCGGCGATGGGAGCCCGAGCCGCTGCGATGGGGAGCGATCCACGCGACCTATGGCCTCTATCGGCGGGCGGACCAGCTCGAGTCCCGCAGCGGCCGTCCCTCCCGCCTCGGGCGTCTCGTGGACGCCGCATCGGGGCGAGTCTGAGCACTACGATCGCCGCCCGAGCGCGACCGCCCGCGAGAAGCTCCCGCGGGCGGGAGCGGCTGTGACCCGGCGAGAGGAGAGCCAGCGATGTCCTTCCAGACGCTTCTGTACGACAGGGCCGACGGCGTGGGGACGATCACGCTGAACCGGCCCGAGCGGCTCAACACGATCGTCCCGCCGATGCCGGAGGAGCTCGAGGAGGCCGTCCATCGCGCGGACGCCGACGAGGAGGTTCGCGTGATCGTCCTCAGGGGCGCCGGTCGCGCGTTCTGCGCCGGGTTCGACTTCGGGGAGGGGTTCCATCACTGGGACGGTGAGCTCACGACCGACGGAAGGTGGGACCCCGGCAAGGACTTCGCCGTCGCGACCGCCCGGAGCCGCGGGGCGGTGCCTCGCTTCATGAGCCTGTGGCGCTCGCCCAAGCCCGTGATCGCCCAGGTTCACGGCTGGTGTGTGGGGGGCGGGAGCGACATGGCGCTCTGCGCCGACATCGTCATCGCAAGCGAGGACGCCCGCATCGGCACCCCCTACTCGCGCATGTGGGGCTGCTACCTCACGGGCATGTGGCTCTACCGGCTCGGACTCACGAGGGCGAAGGAGCACGCCCTCAGCGGACGGCCCCTCTCGGGGAGCGAGGCCGTGGAGGCCGGGCTGATCAACGCGGCGGTCCCCTTCGCAAGGCTCGAGGAGGAGGTGGCTCGCCGCGCGCATGAGCTCGCGTCGATCCCCGCGCTCGCAGCTGGCGGCGATGAAGCTGATCGTCAACCAGGCCTACGAGAACATGGGTCTCGCCTCCACGCAGCTGCTCGGCCCGGTGCTCGACGGGCTGATGCGCAACACGCCCGATGCGCACTCCTTCATCGAGCTCGCCGAGCGGGAGGGGGTGGGGGGCGCGGTGGCGAGGAGGGACGGCCCGTTCGCCGACTACAGCCAGGCGCCCCCCCACGAACGGCCCGATCCCGCGAACGTGATCACGGTCGATCCGCCGTCGGCTGGCTCGGCTTGACGGCTCCGTAGCGAGCCCAGTGGTCCTCGGGGATCGCGTCGGGGTCCTTGTACCAGTGCCACACGCAGGGGTCCTTGGTGTAGTCGCCGGGGGGCTCGCAGGGATACAGGGGGTATCCCGACCACTGGATCGGGAGAGACTCGTTCATGAAGCTGCAGTGGGTGCAGTAGAGGGGAAGGCCCTTCCGCCCGAAGGACCAGTCATGCGCCTCGCGCGTGCCGCCGCCCTCGGGAAGGCCCTCGTAGGCGCCGTTGAGGACAAGCCGCTGACCGGACCCGCAGGGGTGCATCGAGAACGTGACCTTCTCCTCGTCCTCGCTGATGGTGAAGCTGGCGGGGCTGGGGCCGACGCCGGAGCAGGAGTGCGCCCGCCAGGTCGCGGCGAGCAGAGGGACGAGATCGCGGCGCTCGAGCGACTCGATCGCGCCGTGGTGTCGGCGCCAGCCGCGGCCCATGCTCTCCGTCCAGGCCTCCGCGACGCCGTCGTCGCCGAGGCGCTGCTGGATGAAGGAGACGAGGTCGAGCACGCCGGAGGCCATCAGGTCGTGGAGCATCTGCCACTCGTGGCGCATCTCGCTGCAGAGGCGCCTCGCCAGCTCGAGGTCGCCGGCGTCGATCGCCTCGATCGCACGGTCCATCGTCGGGCGGGAGAGCTCGGCGAGCTCCTCCTCTGAAAACCATCTGTCTGTCATCTTCCCTCCTTCGATGATGATCGGAAGCGAATCTTGACCGAGCGGCGCCGGGCACTGGTGAGCGGTGGCGGGCGCGGTATCGGCGCCGCGATCGCTGCAGCGGCTGCGAGCCGACGGCATGGAGGTTCTCACGCTCGACCTCCTCGAGGAGGCGGACATCACGCTCGACGTGGCTCGCGACGAGTTCCCGCCGCTGGGGGAGATCGACGTGTGCGTCGCCAACGCGGGCCTCACGACGACGGTGGCGCCCGCCCATCGGATGAGCGAGGAGCAGTGGCGGCGGGACATCGACGTCAACCTCACCGGGGCCTTCCGGACGATCCAGGCCTGCATCGGGGGGATGCGCGAACGCCGCCATGGGCGCATCGTGGTGATCTCCAGCGTGGCGGCCATCGCCGGGCTCCCCGGACAGGTCGCCTACGCCGCCTCGAAGGCGGGCCAGCTCGGAATGGTGCGCACGCTCGCGAGCGAGAACGCCGCGCTTGGGATAACGGTGAACGCCGTCCTCCCCGGGCTGGTGGCGACGGAGGCGGTGCTGGGGATGCCGGAGGAGGTGAGAGAGCGGGCGCTCGCCTCGCTCCCCGCCGGGCGCCTCGTGGAGCCCGCGGAGATCGCATCGGCGGTCGCCTACCTCGCCAGCGAGGAGGCCGCCCAGGTGAGCGGCCAGTCGATCGCCGTCGACGGGGCCGCCTCGCTGAGCACGCTCTCGCTGGGCAGCTCCCGCCGCTGAAGGGCGCGCGCCCTTCAGCGGCCCGGTCTCCCCGGGGTGGGCGGCGCAGCGCGGCTTGCAGACCGCATCGATCGGACGGGCGGTGGGTTCATGGGGGTGGAGAGGCAAGACAGACGCGATTCATCCCCAATTCCTCTGCACAAGGAGAAGGCAAACGATGCGATCAACCAAGTTGACGACGGCCGTCGCGGCCGCGGCAACGCTGCTGGCGCTGGCTCCCGCCGCTGCCATCGCGCGGATCCATCCGCACGTGAATCCCCATCACAACCTCAGCGGCTGCCACCTGACCCTGTTCGTCGAACCACACCGTGTGACGGAGGGCGAAAAGGTCGAAGCGTTCGGCGCGCTGCTCTGCCCCGGCGGCGAAGGCGCCGGTCAGACCGTGACGATCTATCAGCACACAGCGGGCACCCCCGGCTTCGTGGTCGCGGGCACCACCACCTCGGGCGCCGGCGGCGCGTTCGAGTTCCCGCCCACGCCCCCCACCGCCGACACCGTCTTCTACGGCGTGGCCGATGGCGCACGGAGCCCGAGCAGGGCTGTGAGGGTCGCGCCGGTCGTGACGGTGAACGGAGCCGCTGAAGGAACGCCGCTGATCACCGGCTTCGCGAACCGGCAGACGTTCATCGGCGCCGTCAGCCCCCTCGACGCCGGGGCCGAAGTGGTCCTCCAGCGCGAGCAGGCCACGGCGGTCGAAGAATGGCACACGATCCAGATCGGGAACCTCGTCCAGCGCAACGGCACCTACGCGATCACGCACGTGTTCGGTGTGCCCGGCGACGCGAACCTGCGAGTGGTCGTCCGCCCGCACGGAAAGTTCACCGTGCGTGGCCTCTCGAACACGCTCTCCTACGAGATCTCCCAGGCCGAGAACCGCCGCCTGACGATCAACTCCTCGGCCAACCCCATCTCCTACGGCAACCCCGTGACGATCAGCGGGGTGCTCGCCCCGACGAGCGCCGCAGGGAGCGGGGGAAGCCAGAAAGTGGAGCTCCTCGGCCGCACCGCGGGAACCCCCTTCACAAAAGTGGGTGAAGCGATGACCGAATCCAACGGGAAATACGACTTCGTCATCCCGGCGGCCACGGCGAACATGCAGTACCGGGTGACGAGCGCCGTCGTGCGATCGAGCGCGGTCCTCTTCCAGGGCGTCAAATACATCCTCGAGGCGGGTGTCTCGGCGACCAAAGTCCAGTCCGGCCAGCCGTTGACCTGGTCGGGGACTGTGACGCCGGGAGTGAACGGGAAGTTCGTCTACCTGGAGCGGGAGAACCTCTCCGGTGGCGGATTCCACGTCGTCGACCTCGCCCCGGTGGTCGCGAGCGGAGGCCCCGGCTCCGTCGGGACGTTCACGCTCACGCACTACCTGTTCGGGACGGGCAACCAGGTCTACAGGATCCGCGTTCCCGGCGACCCGACGAACCAGGCCGTGGCGAGCCCGGCCGTGACGATCGAAGTGACCCCCGCGCCGCTCGGGTCGCTCCGTCCCGTCAAAGGGGGCTCGCTGCCTCACTGAGGACCACAACGGTCCCCAGGGGTACCCTCCACACCCCAGAAAGCGCGGTGGCCGCCCTTCGGGGCGGCCACCGCCGCTTGATGGCTCGGCAGATCGCCGTGGAATCAACCATCTTCCAGGGCCGCCGCGAGAGTGGATCGCCGCGCCCTCCCCGCCGCGAACGGCGGGAGCGGCGGGGCGCTCTCAGGCGGCCACGGCGCGAGACTGTAGGTGGGCGCCGACCTTGCGCTTGACGCGCTGGAGGGCGTTGTCCACGGTCTTCGTATCGCAGGTGAGGCGCTCGCCGACCTGCTCGTAGGAGTAGCCGTCGAGGTACAGCGAGAGCACCCTCCCCTCGAGCTCGGAGAGAGCCGTGGAGAGACAGCCCACGAGCGAGCGGAGCTCCTCGCTGGAGATGACCTGGTTGACGGGGTCGTGGACGGTCGAACCGGGGAGCATCTGGTCGAGGGTGGGGACGTCGTCGCCCGCCCCCGCGGGTGTCGAGGAGAAGGAGACGTACTGGTTGAGGGGGGTGTGCTTGTTGCGCGTGGCGGTCTTCACGGCGGTGATGATCTGGCGGGTGATGCAGAGCTCGGCGAAGTTGCGGAAGCTCGACTCGCGATCGGTGCGGAAGTCGCGGATGGCCTTGTAGAGGCCCACGAGTCCCTCCTGGATGAGATCGTCGGCGTCCCCCCCGGCGAGGAAGTAAGAGGAGGCCTTCAGGCGGACGAAGCCGTAGTAGCGGCGGACGAGGCGGTCGTATGCATTGCGGTCGCCCTGCTTCGCGAGGGCGATCAGGAAGACATCCTCAACCTTAGGATCAGAGTTAGGGTTACTGAAGATTCGAGCCACGAGCAGTCCTTTCTTCGACCCTCCCCGCAGGAACAGGTCGAATTTGCTCAGTGGCGCACTCCTCCCCTGGCGCCAAAGCTATTCAATTCCCAAGGTTCCTAAACCTTAGGTACAGCGTTATGTGGGCGCGAGACTCGCACAGTTATGTGCCCCTGTCAAGAGCTGGGACGGCGATGTTGCAAGATCTCGTACAGCGCTGCCGCGGCGGCGGCGCTGACGCCGAGGGACTCCATCCGCCCGCGGAGGGGAAGGGCGATGAGCTCGTCGCAGGCCTTCGCCACACGAGGACGGAGGCCGCTGCCCTCACTGCCGAGGACGAGGACGACGCCGCCCTCGCTGTAGTCGGGCCTGTCGTAGGGCACCGCGGCGCGCCCCTCGGAGCCCGCGGCGCTCGCCCCATAGGACCAGCAGCCATGCTCGCGGGCGAGGGCGAGGAAGTCCGCGAGGTTGCGTACGCGGGCGACGGGGAGATGCTCGACGGCCCCCGCCGAGGCCTTGCAGACCGCGGGTGTGATCTCGGCGGCGCGCCGCTCGGGGATGACGACGGCGTCCGCGCCGGCGCACTCCGCCGTGCGTGCGATCGACCCGAGGTTCTGGGGATCCTGGATCTGGTCGAGGGCGACGATCAGGGGACTCGCGCCGGCGAGGATTTCGGCGTCGTCCACATACGGGTAGGAGCCCGCCTCGGCGCAGATCCCCTGGTTGGAGGGGGATCCGCACCGGCGCTCGATCTCCTCGGCGGCGGCCACGCGCAGGCGGGCACCCGACAGCCAGGGCTCGCGGGCGGCGCTCGCCGTCACCCACACCTCTCCGACGCTCTCCCGCCGCCGGCCCCGGAGCGCCTCGCGGACGGGATTGCGCCCGTAGAGGATCACCGGCCCGAGGACGGGATCAGCTCCGAGCCGTCGGGGCCGTCGCGGATCTCCCAGCCGATCGCGGCGAGCTCCCCCCTCGCGGCATCCGCCGCGGCGAAGTCGCGTGCGGCACGGGCTGCCTGGCGGCGCTCGAAGAGCGCGCGAACCTGGGGATCGGTGGCGTCCGAGAGGGCAGCGTCGCGGACGGGGGCGAGGTCGCCGAGGCCGATCATCTCGAGCATCTCGCGGAGATCGCCGTCGCCGACACCGCTCCCGCGGCGGTTCGCCTCGCGGATCCAGGCGAACATCGAGGCGAGGGCGGCGGGGGTGTTGAAGTCCTTGGCGAGGGCCTCGAAGAAGGCGTCGCGGTGGGGATGCATGTCCGCCGGGCTCTCCACTCCGGGCTCCAGCCGTCGGAGGGCCTCGCGGATGCGAGCGACGCCAGCGTCGGCGGCCTCGAGCTCCTCCTCGGAGAAGGCGAGGGGCTGACGGTAGTGGCCCCCCACGAGGTACATCACCACGGCCTCGCGTCCGTGTGCCTCGATGACCTCGTGGAGGAGGGCGATGTTCCCCGCCGACTTCGCCATCTTCTCCCCCGTGAGCTGGATCATGCCGTTGTGCATCCACAGGCGCGCGAGCTCCGAGGCGCGCGCCGCGCGGGTCTGTGCGGCCTCGTTCTCGTGGTGGGGGAAGACGAGATCGGAGCCTCCGCCGTGAATGTCGAAGCCGACGCCGAGAAGCTGCTCGGCCATCGCCGAGCACTCGATGTGCCAGCCTGGGCGACCGGGTCCCCAGGGAGACTCCCAGACGGTGTCCTCGCCGGGCTTGTGGGCCTTCCAGAGGGCGAAGTCGAGTGGATCCTCCTTGAGGCCGCTCCCCTCGACTCCCTCCCCCTGATCCATGTCGTCGAGGCGACGGTGGGAGAGCATCCCGTAGCGCTCGTCCGAACGCACGCGGAAGTAGACATCCCCGCCGACGGCATAGGCGTGGTCCGAGCTCACGAGGTCGGCGATGTGATCGACGATCGGGCCGATGGTCTCCGATGCGAGGGGCTCGTGGTCGGGACGGTCGAGGCCGAGGGCATCGGTGTCGGCGCGATATCTCGAGGTCATCTCGGCGGCGAGCTCCGCGCTCGGGAGGCTCTGGAGGCGGGCCGCGTCGTAGATCTTGTCGTTGACGTCGGTGATGTTGATCACGAGGTTAACCTCGTAGCCCTCGTGGGCGAGGAATCGCTTGAGCAGGCTGAAGACGACGAAGGGCCTGGCGTTGCCGATGTGGATGCGGCTGTAGACGGTGGGGCCGCAGGCATAGATGCCGACGCGGCCGGGGTCCCTGGGGCGCAGCGGGACGAGCTCGCCGGTGGCGGTGTCATGAAGGGTTATCTCCCGCATCGCGGCGCCAACCCTAGCGATCGGGCGATACGGCTCACAGGGCGCCTCGAAGGCTCGCTACGGCGATCGCCGCGGCGCCCTCGGCGCGGCCCACGAAGCCCATCCCCTCCCCCCTCGTCGCCTTCACGGACACTCGCTCGGGGGCGATCGCGAGCGCCTCGGCGAGCCGCGCGCGGATGGCCGCGCGGTGGGGCGCGAGATGAATGCGCTCGATCACGACTGTGGAGTCGACGTTGACCAGCTGGAGGCCGGCGGCGGAGACGATCGCGACGACCTCGCGGAGCAGCTCGAGGGAATCCGCATCGCGCCATCGCTCCTCGCTGTCGGGGAAGTGCTCGCCGATGTCCCCGAGGCCCGCTCCTCCGAGGAGGGCGTCGATGATGGCATGGGTGAGGACGTCCGCATCGGAGTGCCCCAGGAGACCCTCATCGGCGGGGATCTCGACACCGCCGAGGACGAGCCTCCTGCCCGCGACCAGGCGATGGGAGTCGTAGCCGATCCCGACGAGGTTCATCGCGGCTCGCCAAGCCCGCTCGCGGCGGCGGCGATCGGCACTGGACGGCGCTCCCGGGCGACGAACAGCGAGAGCTCCTCCACTCCCAGCCCGGCGAGGAGCGCGAGCGCCTGCTCGTAGCCGGAGCCGAGGTCCTCGGGGCGATGGGCGTCACTGGAGAGGGCGACGGGGACGCCCGCCTCCAGGCACAGCTCCAGGAAGGCGGGCGCAGGGTAGATCTCACCCGCGGGCTTCCGCAGCCCGGCCGTCGAGACCTCGACCGCCGCGCCCGACTCGGCGATGGACTCGACGGCGAGCTCGTAGTAGGGGCGAAGATCACCCTTGGGGGTCCGCTGGTGACGATCCCGCCCGCCCCAGTACTTCACGAGGTCGGGGTGGGCGATCACGTCGAAGAGGCCGCTCGCGGCCGACTCGCCGACCGTCTCGAAGTAGCGACGCCAGATCTCCTCGACGGGGCGGCCGCTGTCCCAGACGCTGTAATCGTCCATGTCGACGGCACCGTCGCGGATGAAGTGGACGGAGCCGATCACGTAGTCGAAGTCGCGCTCGGCGAGGAGCGCGGCGGTGCGATCCTCGGCACCCGGGACGAAGTCCGCCTCGATGCCGAGGCGGAGATCGGTGCGCTCGCGGACGAAGGCACAGTACTCGTCGAGGTCGTCGTGGGCGTAGCGCTCCCAGAAGGGGTGACGCCAGAGGTCGAGGGACTGGGTGAAACGGTAGATGTGTTCTGAGACGCCCACCTCGGCGATGCCCCGCGCGGCGGCGACCTCTCGGTAGCGGGCGACGTTCTCGGGCGTGTGGAAGTCCCGGACGAGATCGTCCAGGCCATCCGGACGGAGGTGGAGGTGGTAGTCGGTGAGCATCCCCGCGGGCGATTCAAGCACGATCGGCGGCGCGCTCGGAGAGGAGGAGCTCGGCGACGCGAAGGTCACGCGGCGTGGTCACCTTGAGGTTCTCAGGGGGGCCTCCACGACGATCACCCTCCCCCCCTCCCGCTCGATCAGCCAGGCATCGTCGGTCGCGCCGGCGAGGTCCTCGGCCGAGGCCTGGAGGGCCCGGGCGAGGGCATCGCGGCGGAACACCTGGGGGGTCTGCACCGCCCACAGCTCGCTCCGATCCAGCGTCTGGATGACCCCCCCGTGGGAGTCCACGCGCTTGATGGTGTCCGTGACGGGACTCGCCGCGATCGCCGCCGCCGCCTCGGGGTCGTTCTGGAGGGCTGCGATGACGGCTTCGGCGAGGTCGGCCGTGAGGAGCGGGCGAGCGGCATCGTGGACGAGGACCGGGTCGCCGGGGCCGGCCGCTGCGAGGGCGAGGCGAACGGACTCCGAGCGGACGCTCCCGCCGGCCACCGCGATGACGCCCGGGGGCGGGGTGACGTCGGGAGGGAGGGCGATGATGATCTCGGAGATGGAGGGGACGGCGCGGAGGGCATCCACGCTCCACTCCAACATCGGCCGCCCGGCGAGCTCGACGAGCGCCTTCGGCCTACCCGCGCCCAGGCGCTCGCCGCTGCCTGCGGCGACGATCAGCGCGACGGTCATCTCGACTGGGGTTCTCGCGCACGCGGCAACATGAACGCGGCGGATCGTGCCGCGTGCGCGAGAGCCTCGTTACTTGGCGCCGGCGACTTCCAGCTGGGTGTTGGCCGAGTCGGCGAGGAGCTCGTCGAGATAGCTCTCGGCCTCCTCCTCGTCCTTGTCGAGCGCATACATCAGCTCGGAGGCGAGGATCTTCTTCGTGCGTGTGAACATCTGCTTCTCCCCGGTCGAGAGGCCCTTCTCGCTCTCGCGGAGGGACAGGTTGCGGACCACCTCGGCCAGCTCGTAGATGTCGCCTGTCTTGATCTTGTCCCGGTTGTGCTTGAAGCGGCGGTTCCAGTTCTTCGGCATCTCGGAGACTTCGTCGCGGAGCACGTCGAGGACTTTCTTGACGGTCTCTTCGTCGATCACCCGTCGGAGGCCCGCCAGGGCGGCGTTCTCCGTGGGAACCCGCACGGTCATGTCGTTGTGGAGGATCTTGATGGTGAGGTACTCGCGGGTTTCCCCGAGGATCTCCATGTCCTCCTTCTTCATCACCTTCCCCGCCCCGTGATGGGGATAGACGACGTGATCGCCGAGCTCGAACTCGATGTATTCGACCTCCCTCGTGACCTCCGTCTCCTCCGTCAGCCCTGCTACTTCGGTTGCTTGTGCCGGAATGGTGTCCTCCTTCGTTCTCGACCGACCCTGCGGCGGCCTTGGTTCAAGTCTGTAGGTAGCGGTCCACGAGGTTCAGCTCCTGCAGCCGGCGAAGGCCCTCGCGGATGTCCTTCGCCCTGATCTCCCCCACCCCCTCCACCGCCTCGAGCTCGGCGTCCGTCGCCGCCAGCAGCTCGTCCAGCCCGCCGAACTCGGCCACGATCTGGGAGACGACGATCCGCGGGAGGCGGGGAATCCTCCCCAGGACCCTGTAGCCGCGCGGAGCGACGGGGTAGTCGAGGGTGTTCAGCTTGCGGTCATAACCAAGAAGCTCGGCGAGGCGGCCGAAGTCGAGGAGGTCCTGATGAGCCTGCCTGCCGACCTCCTCGAGCGCCGTGGTGAAGGCCTCGTCGGAGTAGTCAGAGAGATAGTCTCGCACGAGCGCCGCCTTCTCTGCGGCGGCTCCGATCATCGTCTCCTCGAGCTGCATCTCGATCAGCCTGCCCTCGCTGCCGAGCTCGACGATGTAGCGCTCGATCTCGACGGCCATCCTCGTGGCCAGCTCCGAGCGCTGGAGCACGGTGAGGACGTCGTGGAGGGTGGTCCCGCCCTCGAACTCCAGCGCGGTGAGCCGCGTGGAGACCTGATCGAGGCGGGTGCGGAACTTGTCGAGTGTGGCGAGGGCCTGGTTCGCCTTGGCGAGCACCACGGGGATGTCCTCGAGGATGTACTTGACCCCGTCGACGTACACCGAGACCACCTCCCTGCGCTGGGAGACGGCGATCACGAGGGCGTCGGTCTGCTTGGAGACGCGCTCGGCGGTGCGGTGCCGGGTGCCGGTCTCGTGGGAGAGGATCGTCGGGTCGGGCATCAGCTGGACGTTCGCCATCGTGATCTTCGTGGCGTTCGCGTTGAGGATGATCGCCCCGTCCATCTTCGCGATCTGGTAGAGGAACGCGGGGCTGTAGTCGATGTCCAGGCGGATCCCCCCGGAGTTCAGGAAGCTGAGGTCTTCGGGCTCGCCGATCACGATCAGGCCGCCCGTGCGCGCGTGGAGGATGCTGTCGATGCCCTCCCGCAGGGACGTCCCGGGCGCGATCATCTCCAGCGCCCTCATGAGTCCCGGATCCGGCTTTAGTGCATTGTCTGGATCTTCGCCGGATCGGGGTACCACGATCCCTGATTCTAGGACATTTACAAATCCTTTAGCGACCCAAGCGGAGGGCTTCGAGGCGGTCAGTCGGCCGCGCTGAGCACGGCGGGGCCGCCCCGCCGGGCGATCACGGGCTCTCGTCCCTGTGGCGGCGAGGAGGGGAGGGCCAGCGCGAGGGCCTGCCTGAGGGTGGCCGCCTCGGCGGCCCCCTCACCGCTCCCCACCGGCGCGATCACCCCGGCGAGGCCGTGTCTGGAGGCCTCTTCGAGGCGCCTCTCGGGGTGGCCCACCCAACGGATCTCACCGGTGAGGCCGAGCTCGCCGAAGCAGGCCCGGGCGGAGGGCGCCCCGGCGGCGGCAACCGCGAGGCCGCGGCTCGCGCTGGCCACGGCGAGGGCGACCGCAAGGTCACATCCGGGCTCATCCACGCGGACGCCCCCGACGACGTTGACGAACACGTCGGAGGAGCCCGTGGAGAGCCGCCCGTGGCGGGCGAGGATCGCGAGGACGAGGGCGAGGCGGTTGCGATCGAGCCCGGAGGCGATCCTCCGGGGCTGCTCGAGCTCCGATGGGGCGACGAGCGCCTGGACCTCGACGAGGAGCGGCCTCGAGCCCTCCATCGCGGCCAGCACGACGCTCCCCGGAGCGCGGGTGGCTCCGGCGACGAAGCGGGCAGAGGCGTCGAGGACCTCGACGAGGCCCCCCTGGCGCATCTCGAAGAGGCCTGCCTCGTTGGTCGAGCCGAAGCGGTTCTTGAGCGCCCTCAGCTCCCGATAGGGGCGCTCGCGCTCGCCCTCGAACTGGAGGACGCAGTCGACGAGGTGCTCGAGCACGCGGGGCCCGGCGAGCGCCCCATCCTTGGTGACGTGGCCGACGAGGATCACAGCGATGGCGGCCGACTTGGCGAGCTCCATGATCCTCGCAGCGACCTCCCGAACCTGACCGACGGAGCCGGGCGCGCCCGAGAGGTCGGTCGAGCGGAGGGTCTGGACGGAGTCGATCACGCAGACGTCCGGTCGCAGCTCTGCGAGCGTCGCGAGCAGGGGCTCGAGCTCCGTCTCGGCGAGCACGGGCACCGCAAGGGCGGGGCTCACGCCGTGGGCTGCGGAGTGGGGCGAGGGGATGAGGAGACGCTCGGCGCGGAGGCGGACCTGCTCGACGGACTCCTCCCCGCTGACGTAGAGCGTGCTCCTGCCCGCGGCCTGGAGGTGGCCGAGGACCATGTTCGTGAGGGTCGACTTGCCGATCCCCGGTGAGCCGCCGAGGAGGACGAGCGAGCCGGGCACGATCCCGCCTCCGAGAACGCGGTCGAGCTCACCGATGCCCGTGGACATCCGCCCCGTCGGCCCGGCGCCGATCTCGGCGAGCGGGCGGGGCGCCGCGGACGTCCGCGCGGGTCCGCGCGCTGGACCCCGCGCGCGGGGGCCCGGCGCAGGCTCCTCGACGAGCGTGTTCCACGAGCCGCATCCCGGGCACTGCCCCCGCCACTGGGCCGATTGAGCTCCACAGTCCGAGCAGACGTGGATGGTGGTTGGCCTGGCCATGGCAGGCCAGCCTACGCACAGCCCAGGACGGCCCCGCTCAGGGCCCTAGGAGGCCTCCTAGGGCTCTACAGGGGGCTCGCCGTCGGGCTGGTCGTCGCCGCCCTCGGCGAGCTCCTCGCCGTCGTCGGCTGAGCCTTCGGCGCCGACGCCCACGGGCGTCTTCTGCTTCTTCGGCTTGACGATCGAGAGTCGCACCTCGCCGCCTTCCTCCTCGGGAGCCGGGTCGACGACGACGGTGGCTCCGGGGGTGAGCTGCTCACGAAGGACGAAGTCCGCGAGCGGGTCCTCGATGTAGCGCTGGATGGCGCGACGGAGGGGACGAGCGCCCATCGCCGGGTCCCAGCCCTTTTCGACGAGGAGATCCTTGGCCGGCTCGGTGAGCTCGAGCTGGAGCTCCCGCTCGGCCATCGACTCGCGAATGCGGAGGAGGAGGAGCTCCACGATCTGCTTGATCTCCTCCTTCTGGAGCTTGTGGAAGACGATCACGTCGTCGATCCGGTTGAGGAACTCGGGGCGGAAGACTTTCTTCAGCTCGCCCATGATGCGGTTCTTCATGTCGTCGTAGGTGATCCCCGTCTCATCATCGGAGACGGCGAATCCCAGCGGGGTGTTCCGCGCGATCTCCGCGGCGCCGATGTTCGAGGTCATGATGACGATCGCGTGACGGAAGTCGACGGTGCGGCCCTGGGCGTCCGTCAGCCGTCCGTCCTCGAGGATCTGGAGGAGGATGTTGAAGACGTCGGGATGCGCCTTCTCGATCTCGTCGAGGAGGAGCACGCTGTAGGGCTTGCGGCGGACGGCCTCCGTGAGCTGGCCTCCCTCGTCGTAGCCGATGTAGCCGGGGGGCGAGCCGACGAGGCGGGAGACGGCGTGCTTCTCCATGTACTCGGACATGTCGATCCGGATGAGGGCTTCGTCGTCGCCGAAGAGGAACTCCGCGAGGGTTCGCGCGAGCTCCGTCTTGCCGACTCCGGAGGGTCCGAGGAAGATGAACGAGCCGGTCGGCCGCTTGGGGTCCTTGAGGCCCGCGCGGGAACGGCGGATGGCCTTCGAGATGACCTCGATCGCGGGGTGCTGGCCGATTACGCGCTTGTGGAGTTCGTCCTCCATCCTCATCAGCTTCTGGGTCTCGGCCTCGGTGAGCTTGAAGACGGGGATTCCCGTCCACATGGAGACGATGTCCGCGATCTCCTCCTCGCCGATCGCTGGCCGCTCGCCCGCCTCGCCCGATTCCCACGCCTGCTCGAGCTCGCGTTTCTTGTTCGTGAGCTTGCGCTCCTTGTCTCGCAGCGCAGCCGCCTTCTCGAACTCCTGGGCCTCGATCGAGGCCTCCTTTTCGCGGCGGGTGCTCTCGACTTCGTTCTCGAGCTCGCGGTTGGCGGGCGGCGAGGTCATCGACTTGATCCGCATCCGCGAGGCAGCCTCATCGATCAGATCGATGGCCTTGTCGGGGAGGAAGCGGTCGGAGATGTAGCGGCTGGCCAGTTCTCCGGCGGCGCGGAGGGCCTCGTCGGTGATCTGGACCTTGTGGTGCTGCTCGTAGCGGTCGCGGAGCCCGCGGAGGATCTCGACCGTCTGGTCGATCGTGGGCTCCTCCACGCGAATCTGCTGGAAGCGGCGCTCGAGGGCGGAGTCGCGCTCGAGGTACTTGCGGTACTCGTCGAGGGTGGTCGCCCCAATGGTCTGGAGCTCACCGCGGGCGAGTGCGGGCTTGAGGATCGATGCAGCGTCGATCGCGCCCTCGGCGGCGCCCGCGCCGACGAGGTTGTGGAGCTCGTCGATGAACAGGATGATGTCCCCGCGCTGGGTGATCTCCTTCATCACCTTCTTCAGCCGCTCCTCGAACTCCCCCCTGTACTTGGAGCCGGCGACGAGGGCAGCGAGATCGAGCGTGTAGATCTGCTTGTTCTTCAGCAGCTCGGGCACCTCGGAGCTCGTGATCCGCTGGGCGAGGCCCTCGACGACGGCCGTCTTGCCCACACCGGGCTCGCCGACGAGAACGGGGTTGTTCTTCGTGCGGCGGGAGAGGATCTGCATGATCCGCTCGATCTCGGTCTCCCGGCCCACGCAGGGGTCGAGCTTGCCCTCCGAGGCGAGCTTCGTGAGGTTGCGGCCGAACTGGTCGAGGAGCTTGGAGGACTTCTTCCCCTCCCCCTGCGTCGCCCCGGCGCCTGCGCCGGCGCTCGCGGACTGTCCCTGGCGCCGGCCGCCCGGCCCGGAGAGCATGCGGATGACCTCGTTGCGGATCTTCTCCGAGTCGGCGTCGAAGTCGAGGAGGATGCGCGCCGCGACGCCCTCGTTCTCGCGGACGAGGCCGAGGAGGATGTGCTCGGTGCCGATGTAGTTGTGCCCCAGGCTCAGGGCCTCCCGGAGGGCGAGCTCGAGGACCTTCTTGGCGCGGGGGGTGAAGGGGATCTGGCCGGAGGTGACCTCCTCGCCGGATCCCACGATGCGGACCACCTGGGCGCGAACGCGCTCGACGGTGATGTCGAGGCTCTCGAGCACCCGCGCGGCCAGACCCTCCTCCTCGCGGAGCAGGCCGAGAAGGATGTGCTCCGTGCCGATGTAGTTGTGCTTGAGCGTCCGCGCCTCCTCCTGCGCGAGAACGACCACCTGGCGGGCCCGTTCTGTGAATCGCTCGAACATGTCCTGATCCTTCCTGCGGGGCTACGCCCCAAGGGTCTTTTGGTGGTCCAGACGACGCCTCGTGAGCAGTCTACCAACCGCCCAACCTGCCCTATCGAGGTCATCGGCAGGCCCCCCGCCGGCCTTGATCCTCGGTTGGGCCGCCCCCGGGGAGGGCGCCTCGGGGGCGATGGTGCTCCTACGGCTGCGGGGATGGGCCAGGGGGGTTCTCTGTCCGCGAAGGCGAGGCCCGCGCGCGTACGCGCGCGGGCGCGCGGGGCAAGCGTTTGGAGACACACAACACCCCCCTCGGGCCTCGAGACGCGTACCTCCTCCGCGCGGATTACGAGACCCACGGCAACGGCGCGGCGACGTCGGCGGCGCGCACCCCCGGGGTCGAAGAGGCCCCCGCCCCGAGAGAGAGCGAGCCCAAGGGCTCAGTCGCGCATCGCGGGGAAGAGGACGACCTCGCGGATGGAGTCGCGGCCCGTGAGGAGCATGACGAGGCGGTCGATGCCCAGGCCAACGCCGCCGGTTGGAGGCATGCCGTACTCGAGGGCCTCGATGAAGGCCTCGTCGTAGGGCATCGCGGCGGGGAGGGCCTCGGCGGGGGGGGCGCCAGCGGGGGTCTCGCCCTCAACAGGGTGACGCTCCTGAGCGGCGAAGCGGGCACGCTGGACGTCGGGGTCGATGAGCTCGGTGAAGGCGTTGGCGATCTCGACGCCGCCGGCGAAGGCCTCCCAGCGCTCGACGAGGCCGGGGAGGGAGCGGTGGTGGCGGGCGAGGGGGGAGAGCTCGACGGGGTAGTCGATGACGAAGGTGGGCTGGAGGAGGTTGGGCTCGACGAACTTCGAGAGGAGGTCGTCGACGAGCTCGCCCCAGGAGAGGCCCTCGGTTCTCAGGCCGAGTGATCGCTGATGGATGGCGGCGGCGAGGGTCTCGGCGGTGGGGTTGTCGGCGAGATCGATGTGAGCGTGGAGGGAGATCGCCTCGCGGAAGGCGATCCTGGGCCAGGGGGCGGAGAAATCGAGCTCGCCCGCGTAGGAGACGGCGCGGGCGGCGGCGCGGACGACGTCTTCGAGGCGGGCGGCGGCGATGTCGTAGTCGGCATAGGCCTCGTACCACTCGACCATGGTGAACTCGGGGTTGTGCTTGTGGGAGATGCCCTCGTTGCGGAAGTCCTTGCCGAGCTCGTAGACGCGCTCGAGGCCGCCGACGATGAGTCGCTTGAGGTAGAGCTCGGTGGCGATGCGGAGGTAGAGGTCGCGGTCGAGGGCGTTGTGGTGGGTGGTGAAGGGGCGGGCGATGGCGCCGCCGTAGAGGGGCTGGAGGACGGGGGTCTCGACCTCCAGGAAGGCGTTCTCGTCGAGGTAGGAGCGGACGGCGGAGATGATGTGGGCGCGGTCGATGAAGAGCTTGCGGGCGGCCTCGCTGGCGATGAGGTCGAGCTCGCGGTGGCGGTAGCGGGTCTCGACGTCGGAGAGGCCGTGATGCTTGTCGGGGGGCGGGCGGAGGGCCTTGGAGAGGATCTCGAAGGAGTGGACGCGGAGGGAGACCTCGCCGTGGCGGCTGCGCATGGCGGAGCCGTCGACGCCGATGATGTCGCCGAGATCGAGGGAGAGGAGGCGCTCGAAGGGCTCCTTGCCGAGGATGTCGAGGCGGGCGTGGAGCTGGATCTTGCCGGTGCGGTCGACGAGATCGAGGAAGGCGGCCTTGCCGGCGCCTCGGCGGGCGGCGATGCGGCCGGCGACGCGATGGTGCTCGTCGGTTTCATCGCCGGGGGCGAGGTGGTCGTAAGCGGAGAGGATCGCGGAGATGGGCTCCGAGGAGGGGAAGGAGTAGGGGAAGGAGGTGGGATCCTGCTCGGCGAGCCTGTCGCGCTTGGCGCGGCGCTCGGCGATCAGCTCGGGGAGGCCGTGGGGGGCGTGGGGGCGATCGGAGGGACCACCCTCGCCGGGCTCCCCGTGCTCGCTTCCGCTCATCGCGGCGAGCCTACTGGAGGCCGACGTCGATCTTGGTGATCTTGAGCTTGCGGGCGGGGCCGCGGGGGACCTTCACCGCGATGGTCTCGTTGCGTTTGCGCCCGAGGAGGGCGCGGCCGACGGGAGACTCGTTGGAGAGCTTGTGTTCGTCGGGCTTGGCCTCGGCGGAGCCGACGATGGTGTAACGGACGGATTTGCCGGTCTTCTCGTCCTTGACGTGGACGACGGAGCCGACCTGGACGACGTCCGTGGAGAGGTCCTTCGCCTGGATGACGGTGGCCATGCGGAGCTTCTCCTGGAGCTGGGCGATGCGACTCTCGATCATGGCCTGCTCGTTCTTGGCGTCGTCGTACTCCGAGTTCTCGGAGATGTCGCCGAACTCGCGTGCCTCCTTGATCCGTTCGGCGACCTCGCGGCGCTTCTCGGTGGAGAGGAGCTCGAGCTCGTCCTTGAGCTTCTTGAGGCCTTCCGGGGTGAGGATGACGTCCTTCGGCATGGGAGCCTCGATCGCGGTTTCGGTGGTTCGGTGTGCGCAGAGAAAACCCCGCGGCAAGCGGGGAGGGAGCGCCGGAAATGGCTCTGGCGAGCGCAGCAGTATAGCGAGGGGCGAAGGCGCTCCCGGGGCGCTCAGAGGGTCACGGCGAGGGGGCGGGAGTCGAGGTCGAGGAGGTGCCTGGCGAGCTCCAGCGTGGGGGCGCTCTGGAGGGATTCCTGGAGTCGGCGAGAGGCGGGCGGGGGGAGGGCGAGGCGTGGGACGTACCAGGGGTAGAACTTGCGGAGGTAGCGCGTGGCGCGGTCCTCGCCGAGGTGCTCGACGGCGCGGTCGATCGTCCAGTGGAGCTCGCGGCGGACCTCGTCGGGGGTGGGCTCGGGGTGGGCGCCGGTGGTGAGGTGGGCGAAGAGCCAGGGGTTGCCGAGGGCGCCGCGGGCGAGCATCACGGCGGCGGCGCCGGTTGCGTTGAAGGCGTGGCGGACGGCAGGCGCGTCGTGGAGGCCGCCGGTGAGGATGACGGGGGCGGGGAGGGTGGCGACGAGACGAGCGGCGAGGTCGTAGTCGGGGTGGCCTTTGTGGTGGACGGATGCCGAGCGGGGGTGGAAGGCGATTGCCGCGACGGAGGCCTCGAGGACGAGGCGATGGGCGAGGTGATAGCCGCTCTCGTCGCCGGGGGTGAGGCCGGAGCGGAGCTTGACGGTGACGGGGAGGGAACGCCCGGGGGCGCCTTCGCGGGCGCCTTCGACCGCGGCGCGGGCGACGGCGACGGCGCGGTCGGGGTCCGCGAGGAGGGCCGCGCCGGCGCCCGTCTTTCGGACCTTCGGCACGGGGCAGCCCATGTTGATGTCGATGGCGTCGGCGCCGCGGGCGGCGACGAAGGCGGCGGCGGAGCGCATCACGGGGGGGTGTTCGCCGAACAGCTGGAGCGCCACGGGCCCGCCGTCGCGCTCGCGGGGGTCGATCACGAGCATCTCCTCGCAGGTGCGGCGGTTGCGGTGGTGGATGGCGTGCGAGGAGATCATCTCCGAGACGGCCATCCCCGCGCCATAGCGCTTGGCCTGGAGGCGGACGAACCAGTTGCCGATGCCGGCGAGCGGGGCGAGGAGGACGCGATTGCGAACGCGGAGGTCGCCCAGCTGCCAGCTCTCCCGGAGTGGGTCCTCGGAGGACATGAGCGTCATTATGGGTGTTGAGGAGGGGCGCCTCCGGCGCCTCTAGGATGGGTTGCTTGCAGGGAGGCGATCGGAGAGTGCAAGGGAGAGGGTCGCGGTGGACCGTGGCGGGTGTGCTCCTCGCGGCGGCGCTCGCGACGGGGGCGGCGGCTGGGAGCGCGGAGGGGGGAACGGTGGGGGCGACGTGCGCGAACCTCCAGTCCGAGCTGATGGCTGCGGGGCCTGGGGAGACGGTCCAGCTGACGGGGATGTGCGAGGCCGCCAACGTGAAACTCCCGGCAGGGGCGAGCTTCACCCTCGAAGGGGCGCCGGGGACGACGTCGGGTCTGGACGGGGAAGGGACGAGCGGGACGCTGCTCTCGAGCCCGAGCGGGGCGGGGGAAGAAGTAGGGGCGATGACGATCAGCAACCTCACCTTCGAGCACGGGACGGCGAGCGGGGGTGAGGGGGGCGGCCTGTTCGTGCGGGCACGGGAGCTCACGCTGAGCGGGGACAGCTTCCTGGAGGACACGGCGGCGCAGCCCACGAACCCGGCCTCGGGGGGCGGGGCGGCGATCGAAATCACGCCCTTCGACGGGAAATGCGGCGCGGGGGAACCGGCGGCGCTGACGCTCACCGGCTCGAGCTTCGAGGGCGACGCGGCGCTCGGGGGCGACGTCGGGGAAAGCGTGGGCGCGGGCGCGGTCGCATCGATCGACTGCGTGCGGGGTAGCTACGTCGAGGGGAACACCTTCGAAGGGGACAGGCTGGAAGTGCAGGGGAAAGCGAACGCGGTGGGCGGTGGGTTCGCGTTCCGGAGCTTCACGAGCGAAGGCATCTCCGCGCTCTACCAGAGCGGGAACGTGTTCGATTCCGACCGCGTGGTGGGGCCCGCGGCGGGTGACTACGGGGGAGGGGGCGAGTGGGTTCAGGGGGTGAGCCTGACGAGCGTCGGGGATCGCTTCTCCCGGAGCCCGATCGCGGGGACGACGACGGGGGGGTGGAGCTGGGGGGGCGGGCTCGGCATCCTCAACAGCAGCTGCGATGAACCGAAGGAGACGGAAAGCACGCTGGAGGACGCGGTCGTCGTGGGGAACTCGATCGGAGGCGGGAACCGCGAACTGGACGGCGGCGGAGGGATTCTACATCGGGTGCAGGGAGGGCGAAGGACACAACCACCTGCGGCTGCTCGACTCGACCGTGACGGAGAACTCCATCAGCGGAGGGGGCGTGGCGGGGATCGAAGGGGACGGCGAAGACGAGATCCAGATCGAGAACTCGATCGTGGCGGACAATCCGGGGGGGACGGGGCTCGGGGGCTTCTACGGACCGGGGGGCTCGGCCACGGGCTCCTACAGCGACGTCTGCTATGAAGGCGCGCCCGCGGCGGCGCCGATCCAGGGGGAGGGGAACTTCTGCGCCGAGGCGCACCTCGCCGACGAAGGGAACGGGGGGTCGGTGGACGTCCACGAGAGCTCCACCAGCCCGACGATCGACGTGGGCTCCAACGCGCTCGTCCCGGAAGCCCTCACGAAGGACTTCTACGGCGATGCGAGGATCGTCTCGGGGACGCTCGGGGGGAGTTGCGCGGGCCCGACGGTGGGCCCCGCAAGGGTGGACATCGGAGCCGCGGAGGCGCCCGGGGGGACCCGCCTGCTGGGAGGGCTGAGGGAATGTGTCGCGCTGGCCGAGGGGGCACGGGTCTCGACGCTCGTCTCGCCGACCGTCACACGTGGGTCGAGGGGAACCGTCGTGGTCGCCTTCCGGGGGCTCCCCGCGGGGCGGCTGTCGGTGGTGGCGAGGTTCGCGCTGCGGCGGAAGGTGATCGAGCGCAGGCACGGGAGGCGGCGCGTGATCCGGAGAACCGAAATGGTCACCTACGGGAACTCGACGCACACGGGGATCTCGGGGGGGAACGTGAGCGTCGTGGTGAAGCCCACGAAGCGGGCGCTGGGGTTGTTGAGGAGGCTGAAGAAGTTGGAGCTCACGCTGACGATCACCTTCACCGAGCCCGGCGAGCTGGCGGCGTCGGAGGTGAGGAAGGTGGCCGTTCGGTGGGTCCCGCCGAAGAAGCACCGCCGCCGCTGAGGGCGAGCCCCACCGCAGCCCGCGGGCGGGGTCAGCTGTTGCGTTCGTGGAGGAGGCGGAGGCCGGTGAGGGTGAGCATGTCGTCCACCCGGTCGATCTCCTCCGAGTAGGGCACCACGAGCCCCGCGAGCCCGCCCGTCGCGACGACCTCCGCGCGCTCGCCGAGCTCGTCGTAGATGCGGCGGAGAATCGCGTCGATGGCTCCCGCGTAGCCGTAGACGACGCCCGAGCGGATGGCATCGACGGTGTTCTTCCCGATCACGCTCCTCGGGGGAGCGAGGTCGATCTTGGGTAGGCGGGCGCCGCGTTCGGAGAGGGCTTCGAGGGATATCTCGATGCCGGTCATGAGGGAGCCTCCGAGGTACTCCCCGCCGGCGGAGACGACATCGAATGTGGTGGCCGTCCCGAAGTCCACGCAGACGGCGAGGTCGCTGAAGCGCGCGCGGAGGGCGACGGCGTTGACGAGGCGGTCGGCGCCGATCTCGCGGGGGTTGTCGTAGCGGATGGCCATCCCCGTTTTCGTCCCCGGGCCGACGGCGAGCATCTCATGGCCGAGATAGCGGGTGGCGACGGTGGTCCACTCGGGCTCGAGCTGGGGGACGGTCGAGGAGACGATCGAGGCGGAGAGGTCCGCGAAGCTGTGGCCGCGGAGGCCGAGGAGGTTCTGGAGGGCGGCGGCGAGCTCGTCGGCGGTGGACTGGCGAACGGTGGCGAAGCGCCAATGCTCCAGGAGCTGATCCCCGCGGAATGCCCCGAAGTGGGTCTGGGTGTTGCCGACGTCGACGGCGAGGAGCATGGCCGATCATTATGCTCGGCGGGAGGATGGCCGCGGACGCTCCCCGCCTATACGTGCTTCCCGCCTCTCACCCGTGCGCGGCGGTCGAAGCGGCGATGTCGCTGAAGGGGATCGAGTTCCGCCGCGTGGACCTCCTCCCGCTGAGCCAGCTGGTGGTGGGACCGCTGCGCTATGGAGGGAGGACCGTGCCCGGGATGCGGATCGGCGAGGAGCGCCTCTTGGGCTCGCGGGCGATCTTCCGCCACCTCGACGCGATCGCCCCGGAGCCGCCGCTGCTGCCCCCGCCGGGCGACGAGCGCTATGCGCGTGTGCTCGAGGCGGAGAGATGGGGCGACGAGGTGCTCCAGGGCGTCGCGCGAAGGATCATCGACGCCTCCTTCGTGCGCAGTCCGAGGGTGATGGAGAGCTATGCGGGACCGGCGAAGCTCCCCCTCCCGACCTGGATGCTCCGCCCGGCGCTGATCCCCACGGCGCGGGGGATGGCGCTGTTGAATCGCGCCCGCGAGGAGAGCGTCCGCGAGGACATCGCAGCGCTGCCCAGCCAGCTCGATCGGATCGACGGTTGGATCGAGGAGGGGCTCCTCGGGGGGGACAGGCCCAATGCCGCCGACCTCCAGATCGGCAGCTCGCTCCGCCTGCTGATGAGCATCGGGGACGTCCGCCCCCTGATCGAGGGGCGGGCGGCGGCGGCGCTGGTGAGGTACTTCCCCGCGCTCGTCGGCGAAGTCCCGCCCGGTGTGCTCCCCGGCGAGTGGATCGCCGCGGCGAGCGGCGAGCGCGAGCACGAGCGGGCCTGAGAGGGCCATCGGGCGGAGGGGGACGGGCGGGGAGAAGCGCGGGCCTCTCCCCCGCGGCGCTACAGTCGAGCGGAGGAAGGCGCGGCCTGCTGGCGGGCAGGCACGGCTCCGGAACCACATGGGCACACTGGACCCACAGGCCCTCACCAAGCACGTGGACCGTCTCTATCGTGCCGCGTGGGCTCTCTGCGGCTCGCGGGAGGATGCCGAGGATCTCGTTCAGGAGACGTTTGCGCGGGTGCTCGCCAAGCCGCGTGTGATCCACGGTGACGAGGAGCTCTACTACCTGATGCGGGTCCTCAAGAACACCTTCCTCACGGGCCGCCGAACGGCCTCCAGGCGGCCGGTGACGGTGGCCACTCTCGAGGACGTCGTCGCGGCGGATCCACGCCCGATGGGCCAGCCGGAGAGGGCGCTCGAGGTGAGTGAGGTCTACGCGACGATCTCCGCGCTCCCGGAGGACTTCCGACTCGCGCTCGTGGCGGTGGACGTGCTCGGGCTCTCCTACCGCGAGGCAGCCCGCGCGCTGCGAACGCGCGAGGCGACGATCACGACGAGGCTCTTCCGTGCCCGCAAGCAGGTCGCCGCGAGGCTCCTCCAGGAGGGCACGGGGAAGGGGTCGGCCTCCGCGGACACCCCAGATCGCCAGCCCGAGGCGGCCGCGGAGGGGTCGGCCGCCGCGGATTCCCCGGAGCGCCAGCCGGAGTCGGCGGCGACGGCGGCGGAGGTCGCGAGGGTGGGGAGGGAAGGGACGGACGCCGGCGGAGTCTTCTCTGGCGGGGGAACACCATGACCGAGCGCCACCCAGAGAGCGAATCCGAGCTGATCGACTTCGTCCGCGCGATCGACGAGGTCGCTCCTCCCAGCCTCCACGCGCGGATCGGCGCGATGGTCGCCGAGGCGCCGGCGCCCTCGCGGAGGACTCCCTTCCGCCGCCGCGGCCGGCTCGCCTCCCCCCTCGCCGCTGCGGTCGCCCTGGCGGCGGCGGCCGTGATCGCCCTCGCCGTCGTCCTCGGGGGCAGCGGCGGCGGCGGCGGAAATCGCACGACGGTCGAGTCGCAGGCGAGCACCTTCCGACAGGCGGCCGTGCTGACGCTGACGGCGGCGAGGAGGAACGCCCCGGGTGAGAGCCCCCGCGCCCGCGGGGAGCTCGACGCGTCCGTCGACGGGGTGGCCTTCCCCTACTGGGAAGGCGCCTTCGGCTGGCGCTCCGTGGGCGCGCGGAGCGACGTCGTGGGGGGACGAAGGGTGATGACGGTCTTCTATGCCGACCGCGCGGGGCGGCGGATCGGCTACGCGATCGTCGGCGGAACCCCCCCGATCGAGCTCTCGGGCGGGATCGTGGCCAATCGCGGGGGCACCCCGTACCGCATCTATCAGATTGGAGGCGTCACGACGGTCGCGTGGCTGCGCTCGGGTCGTCTCTGCGTGGTCGCCGGCCGGGACATCGATGCGGCGACCCTGCTGCGGCTGGCGAGCTGGAACGAGCGCCGGGCCGTCGCCACGTAGGCCGGGCCCTCGCCACGTGGGCGGCGCGCTAGCTGTAGAACCTGAGTACGTTGTTCATCCGGTCCTCCTTGGAGGCTGGTGGTGTCAAAGCCCCAGCACCAAGGAGAAACCGGATGAAGCTGCACGCTAATGCTGCGCTGTCATTTAGGCAGCGCGAGCGGATGGTTCGTCGTGTTATCGATCAGGGCTGGTCGGTGAGCGCGGCCGCGCTGGCTGCGGAGGTCAGCCCCCGCACGGCGGGAAAGTGGGTCGCGCGCGTTATCGCGCTGAAGGGACTGCCGGCCTGTTGGATCGCTCCTCGGCGCCGCTGTTTGTGGCGAACCGCAGCAGCGAGCAGCTGGTTGGAGCGATCGCTGCGCTTAGGCGTCTGCGGTTCACGGGCCCTGAGATCGCCGAGGTTCTCGATCGGCCCGTCTCAACCGTGTCGGGGATCCTGACGCGGATCGGGATGGGTCGCTTGGGTCGCTTGGGTCTCGAGCCGGCTGAGCGTTACGAACGCAGCGTCGCCGGGGAGCTGATCCATATCGACGTCAAGAAGCTTGGGCGCATTCAGGGCGGCGCTGGGCACCGCATCCATGGTCATAAACGCAGCAACCCGGACAAGACCGACGCTGCCGGGCGACGACGCAGGCAGGTCGGCTGGGAGTTCGTACACATCGCGATCGATGACGCCACTCGCCTGGCCTACGCCGAGGTCCTCCGCGACGAGAAGGCCACAACAGCAATCGGGTTCCTGCGCCGAGCGATCACGTTCTTCGAGCGCCACGGCATGAAGGTCCAGGAACTGCTGACCGACAACGGCTCCGCTTACCGCTCCGCGGTGCACGCGATCGCCTGCAGGACACTCGGCATCCGCCACATCCGCACCAGGCCCTACCGGCCTCAAACAAACGGGAAGGCCGAGCGGTTCATCCGCACCCTCCTCGGCGGCTGGCCTACGGCGCCATCTACCGAAACAGCCACGAGCGCACAGCAGCCCTTGACGGCTGGCTATGGACCTACAACCATCGAAGACCACACCAAGCCATCGGGCGCCAGACACCCATCACCCGCACGAACAACCTGCTCGGGTCTTACAGCTAGCCCGGCGGCAGCCGGAGCGGAGGCCCGGCCCAGCGGACGCCCTCGGCGAGGTCGAGCCCGGCGAGGGCATCGGCGAGGGAGGTGCCGTCGGGGGCGCGGAGCTCGAGGTCGAGCTCCAGCGCGGGGATGAGGACGAAGCGGCGGCGGAGGAGCTCGGGGTGGGGAAGGCTCATCCGCTCGTGATCGACGCGGGCGTCGCCGAGGAGGAGGATGTCGATGTCGATGATCCGCGGGCCGTGGCGGACGGCGGGGGCGCGGCCGAGATCGAGCTCGAGGCGCTTGACGGTGTCGAGGAGGGCGAGGGGGGCGAGGGTGGTCGAGATGAGGAGGCAGGCGTTGAGGAAGCTCGCCTGGTGGGGGACCTCGCCCACCGGGTCGGTGTCATAGGTGCTGGAGGAGGCCTCGAGGGCGACGCCCGCCGCGGCGAGCGCCTCGACGGCGGCCTGGAGGTGGGCGCGACGGTCGCCGACGTTGGAGCCGAGGCCGAGCAACCCCGGCGCGCGCTGCCTCCCCGAGCCGCTGCAAGCCCTCGCCGACGCGCCCCCCCGGGCGGCGCCCACGCGCGGCTCTCGGGCACTCACACGCGCGTGGTCTGGAGCCCCGCCTTCGCCGCCTTCTCGCCCATCGCCTCCGCGAAGGGGAGCAGCGCGGAGACCGGACGGATCATCACCGTGAAGTCGGAGATGAGGCCGTCCTCGTCGATGCGGAGCAGGTCGATCCCCTCGAGCTCCCGCCCTGCGACGCTCGCGCGGAAGATGAGCGCGTCGGCGCCGTCGGCGTGGAGCTCGTCGGTGTAGCGGAAGTCCTCGAAGGTGTCCGCCACGAGGGCGAGCAGGCTGGCGACGGTCTCGCGGCCGAGGAACGGGTGGAAGGTGACAGGGCTGTGGAAGACGATCTCCGGGGAGAGGAGCTCGCGGGCGGCCTCGAGGTCGTGCGCCTCGACGGCCTCGCGGAAGCGGGCGGCCACGCTCGTCGTCGCCCCTGCCGCGCTCATGATCGCTCCCGCCGTGACGGGCACTCGAGCAGTCCTCTCATCTCGCCATCTCCTTCTCGTGGTTGCCCCCCTGAGACTACCCCTCGGCTTCCCTCCACACCTCCACGGAGACCTCGTCGACGGTGAGCGCGATCGGCGGCTCGGGCTTGGCGGCCTTGACCCACACGCCTTCGAGGTCGAAGTCGGCGAGGAGCCTGTCGGCGATCGTGCTGCAGAGCCGCTCGAGGGTCTTGTGGGAGCGCTGCTGTGCGATCAGGGCGACGAGCTGGCAGACCTCGTCGTAGTCGACGGTGTCGTTGATCGAATCGGTGACGGTGGCGTCGGTCTCGCCGACGTCGAGACGCATGTCGATCACGAGACGCTGGCCGACCTCGCGCTCGGCCTCGCTCACCCCGTGGTGGGTGTAGAGGGACAGGCCCGTGATCTCGATCGTGACCGACTCGGCGCCATCGCGCTCCTCGTCGGGCTCCCCGTCCTCGTCCTCTAGATCCTCGCCGTCGTCCCCGGGGTCCATCTCGAGCCCAACGTAGCAGCCGCCACGGCGAGCGCATCCCGCAGGGGAGCGACCTCGTGGACGCGGAACACGCTCGCGCCGCGCTCGAAGGCCATCACGTTGCTCGCCACCGTCCCCGCCGTCCGCTCCTCCGTCGAGACCGCATCCTCGAGGCCGCGAGCGCGGGCGATCACGCGGCCGAGGAACGTCTTCCGCGAGCTGCCGAACACGATCGGCCGCCCCAGTGAGGCGAGCTCGCCGAGGCGTCGGATGAGCTCCAGGTTGTGGAGCTCGCTCTTCCCGAAGCCGATCCCCGGGTCGAGCAGGATCCGCTCCTCCGCCACCCCCTCGCCGACCGCGAACCCCATCCTCTCCTCGAGGAAGGCGCGCACCTCGTCGACGACGTCCTCGTAGCGAGGGGCCTGCTGCATCGTCCTCGGCTCACCCCGCATGTGCATCAGGCAGCACTCCGCGCCGCTGCCCGCGACCACGCCTGCCATCTCCCCGTCGCCGCGGAGGGCGGTGACGTCGTTGACGAGGCTCGCCCCGGCGGACAGCGCGGCGCGGGCGACGGCCGCCGTGGAGGTATCGATCGAGATCTGCGTCCCGCCTGCCTCTCCTCGCAGACCCTCGACCACGGGGATCACCCTGCGGAGCTCCTCGTCCTCGGCCACCGGGTGGGCGCCGGGGCGCGTGGACTCCCCCCCCACGTCGAGCACGTCGGCGCCGTCGGCGGCGAGCAGGCGGCCATGGGCGATGGCGAGCGAGGCGTCGAGGAAGCGACCGCCGTCGGAGAACGAGTCGGGGGTGACGTTCACGATGCCCATCAGCCGATAGCCGCGCGCCATCAGCTGAACCCACCGCCGCTCTGTCAGCTGCGGTCGGGGCGCCCGGGATCGTGGGCGCGCATCTCCGCGGTGCCGCCGGCCAAGCCGGGGCGGGGGATCGTGCGGGGAGGCTCGCGTTCGGTTCGGTCGACGGCCGTGGGCGGGGCGGGGGGAAGCTCGGGGGTGGTTTCCTCGGCGCCGAACACGTCCACCTCGCTCTTGCCGTCGAGCAGGGCGAGGAACTCCTCCTTCTCGATCGTCTCCCGCTTGACGAGGATCTCGGAGATCTTCGTGAGGTCGTGGTGATGCTCGGTGAGGATGCTCCGCGCACGCTGATGGGCCACCTCGATGATCCTGCGGACCTCGTCGTCGATCTCGCGGGCGATCTCGTCGGAGTAGTCCGGCTCCGTGGAGAACTCCCGGCCGAGGAAGGGCTGTCCGTGATCGTGGCCGAAGACCCGCGGGCCGAGTTTCTGGCTCATCCCGAAGCGCATCACCATCTGCTTGGCCGTCGCGGTGACCTTCTCGATGTCGTTGGAGGCGCCCGTGGTGATCTCCCCGAAGACGATCTCCTCGGCGGCGCGACCGCCGAGCGTCATCGCCATCGCGTCCTCGAGCTCGGCCCGCGTGGTCAGAAAGCGGTCCTCCTGGGGCATCGAGATCGTGTATCCGAGGGCCTGCCCGCGGGAGATCACGGAGATCTTGTGGACCGGATCGCTGTGCTCGAGGAAGTGGCCGACGAGCGCGTGGCCCATCTCGTGGAAGGCGGTGATCCGACGCTCTTTCTCGCTCATCACCCGCGTCTTCTTCTCGGGGCCGGCGATCACCCTCATGATCCCCTCCTCGAGCTCTTCCTGGCCGATCTCCCGCTTGCCCGTCCGAGCCGACAGGAGGGCCGCCTCGTTGATCAGGTTCGAGAGGTCCGCTCCGGTGAAGCCCGGGGTCTGCCCGGCAAGCGCGTCGATATCGATCACCTTCGCGAGGGGCTTCCCCCGGGTGTGAACCTCGAGGATCTTCGCCCGCCCCTTCCGATCCGGGCGATCGACGGCGATCTGGCGGTCGAAGCGTCCCGGGCGCAAGAGCGCCGGGTCGAGGATGTCGGGGCGGTTGGTGGCGGCGATCATGATGATGTTGTCCTTCGCCTCGAACCCGTCCATCTCCACCAGGAGCTGGTTCAGCGTCTGCTCCCGCTCGTCGTGACCGCCGCCGAGCCCGGCCCCGCGGTGGCGGCCGACGGCGTCGATCTCGTCCATGAAGATGATGCAGGGGCTGTTCTGCTTGGCCTGCTCGAAGAGGTCACGCACGCGCGAGGCGCCGACCCCGACGAACATCTCGACGAAGTCCGACCCCGAGATCGAGAAGAACGGCACGCCGGCCTCGCCGGCCACGGCCCGCGCGAGCAGCGTCTTGCCCGTCCCCGGTGGACCGTAGAGGAGCACCCCCGTTGGGATCCTCGCCCCCAGCGCCTGGAACTTCTTCGGATTCTCGAGGAATTCCTTGATCTCATGAAGCTCCTCAACCGCCTCGTCGACCCCGGCGACGTCACGGAAGGTGATCTTGGGCGAGTCCGCCGACATTCGCTTCGCGCGGGACTTCCCGAAGGACATCACTTTCGAGCCCCCGCCCTGGACCTGGTTCATCAGGAGATCCAGAAGCCGAAGAAGAGGACGAAGGGGATGATGTAGGTGAGCAGGCTCAGCAGCGCGCTGCTCTTTTCCGATTCGATGTTGTAGCTCACGCCGGCCGCGCGGAGTTCTTTGATCAGTTCCGGGGCCGCCTGATCGATGTAGCCGAATTCCGCCGATTCTTTGTTCTTGTATTTGACTTCGAGGGCTTTCCCCTTGTTCTTGAAGATCACAGACTGGACTTCGTCTTTGGGAAGCTCCTGCGAGACCAGCGTCTCGTAGCTGTGGCTTTTGTGGTTCGTGGAACCTGGGTTGACCAGTTTCACGGCCAGAAACGCCAACACCACGACGATGAGGATCGGGAAAGCGGCGCTCTTGAAGAAACGGCTCATGGCGAGATCCGAAGGCCCCTGACACGTTCTGAAGTGGATGACAGGGGGTCCCTAGCCTACCAGAGGAAACCCCCATTTCCAGCGGGTTGAGGCCGGCCGAGAGCCGCCGATCTAGCTCGCCAGGTGGGCCACGAAGGGCAGGTTGCGATAGCGCTCGGCGTAGTCCAGCCCGTACCCCACGACGAACCGATCGGCGATCTCGAAGCCGACGTAACGGGTCGGGAGATCGACCTTCCGTCGCCCCGGCTTCGTCAGCAGCGCGCACACCTCGAGCGTGGCCGGGTTGCGCGAGCCGAGGTTCCGCATCAGGTACTGCAACGTGAGGCCCGAGTCGACGATGTCCTCGACGATCAGCACGTCCCGCCCTTCGATCGCCGCATCGAGGTCCTTGAGGATCCGCACCACCCCCGAGGAGTCCGTCGCCGAGCCGTAGGAGGCGACGGCCATGAAGTCGACCTCGACGGGGACGTCGATGTAGCGCATGAGGTCGCTTAGGAAGAACACCGCCCCCTTCAGCACCCCCACGAGGAGCAGCGAGCGACCCGCGTAGTCGCGGGAGATTTCCTCTCCCAGCTCCTCCACCCGCCGCTGGAGCTCGGCGGCGCTGACGAGCACCTCGCCCAGTTCGGGCTCGCCTGTAGCGCGCGGGCGGGTGGTGGCCACGCCCGTGAGTCTAGCCCCGGCCTCGGGGGCAGGAGGCCCCCGCTGCTCTCAGCCCCGCGGCGGGAGCCTCACCATCGACAGGCGCCCGTCCGAGATCACCGCGCCCACCTGTCCCCCGATGTGCAGCTCCGCCCGCCCTCCCCGGGCGGCGAGCGCGAGGATCTCCGCGACACGGTCCCCCGCCTGCGGCACATATCCTCCGGCCCCGGCGCAATCCTCGGCCATCCGCACGAGGACGAGCCGCGCGAGCCCCGCCGGCATCGCCCCCAGGCGCTCGAGGGCGATCTCCCGCCCGCCCGCGAGCTCGCCGTCCACGAGGCTATCGAGCAGCTCCGTCTCCTCGCGGAGGAGCAGCGCGGTGCGCGCGACGTTGGCCTCCGCCGCCGGGTGTACCGCCGCCAGCGCCGGAAGCAGGCCGCTCCGAACGCGAGCCCGCGCATATCGGGGATCGAGGTTGCTCTCGTCCTCGCACCACTCCAGGCCGCGCTCGCGGCAGTAGTCCCCCGTCTGATCCCGCCCGACCTCGAGGAGCGGGCGGACGAGCGTGCCCTCGCGCGCTGCCATCCCCAGGAGGGCCCTCCGCCCCGGGGAGGCGGCGAGGCGGTAGAGGATCGTCTCCACCTGATCGCTCGCGGTGTGCCCGCTGGCGATCACGCCTCCGCGCTCCTCGCGGAGCGCCCTTGCCGCCGCGTAGCGAAGCTCCCTCGCCCATGCCTGCAGGTTCCCCTCGACGGGGCCCCCGCCGGCGTCGCGGAGCGCGAGCTCCACGCCCATCCGCTCGCAGAGCGCCTGGCAGTGGCCCTGCTCGCGATCGGCGGCCTCGCGCAGACCGTAGTTGACATGGAGCGCGAGCACCTGCTCGGAGCCGAGGAGGGCGACGGCGACGTCGAGCAGGCAGGTCGAATCGCGTCCGCCGGAGAGCATCGCCACGACGGGCACCCCGGGCGCCAGCAGGCCACCCTCGCGGACCGCCCGGCGGAGCTCGTCGGCGGCCACCGCTAGGCGGCCCGCGCCGAGGCGATGAACAGCTCGGTGGGCTCGGAGAAGCCCTTCAGGCGGACCTCCCCGATGCGATCGAAGGCGAGCCCGTCGAGGCCGTCGGCGTGGTCGACCACGGGTCGCGTCACCAGCACCTCCCCCCCGCTCGCCCGCGCGACCACCCGCGCCGCCTGGTTGACCTCGCGGCCGAAGTAGTCCCCGTCCCGGTAGATGGCCTCGCCGTAGTGGATGCCGATCCTCGGCGGGGGGCCGTTGGAGCCGAGCTGGACCTGGAGCCGGACGGCCCACTCCGTCAGAGCGGCGGGGTCGGAGCCGACGACCATCACCTCGTCCCCGAGCGTCTTGATCAGGCGAGCGTCGACGGGGAGGCTCTCGGTTGCCGCCTCGACGAAGCGCTCGACCGTGTCGACGGCCGCCTCGTCCCCCTGCTCGACCGTCAGCCGGGAATAGCCCGCGAGGTCGGCGAAGGCGATCGCAACCCTCAGGCGGCCCTCCTCGAGGGCCTCCTCGGCGAGGTCGGCCTCCATGTGGCCGATCATGTCCTGCTCGACGAAGTGCGAGACGAGGCGCCCGTGGAGGTAGTTCATGAAGGGGGAGGCGAAGGGGAGGACGGCACGGGTGAGCTCCTCGAGCTCCTCCGCGATCTCGACGCTCGAGGCCCCCGCCCGCATCAGGGGCTCATGGACGTAGAGATGGATGAGCCGGACCTCGGCGTCGGCGATCTGGGCGATCACCTGGCCGTAGACGCGCATCAGCTGGAGGAAGGCCGCCTGCGGGAAGCCCGCCGCGAGGACCGCGGCGGCGTATTTCATGATCTGGATGTCCTCGTCGGTGATCCCGTCCGGGGGCACCGGCCCGAGGCCCATGCTGGCGTAGATGCGTTCGATGAGCTCCCCGTCGAGCCCGCTCTCGCGCTCGGCGTCCTCGAGCGTGTGCCCCCCGGCGGCGTTGCGAAGGAAATCCTCGATCGGCCCGATCGCGAGCTGGCCGCTGTCGCTCGCGCGCTTGATCTCCTCGAGGCTGTGTCCCCTCTCGCGCAGCCGCGAGACCACCCTCAGGTAGGCCACCGCGGACGTCGTCCAGCGTCCGTCGAAGCCGGGGACGAGCCCTCTCTCCACCCACCGACGGATCGTCGCGGGCGTCACGCCCACCCGGCGGGCGACCTGTGCAAGGGTCAGCTCGCGGGGGTCGCCCTGGCGATCATCTCCGGGCGGGGTCACTCAGACAGCCATCGGGGACGCGTTCCCATGGGCCTGTGAGTCTAAGTGGGCTGCAGAGCGATCACTTCCGAACGGCCACTAGAGTCGCCCCGGTGAGCACGATCACGCCCGTCCACCTCCGCCCGACGGCGCCGCTGGCGGAGCGGGTGCTCCTCCCGGGCGACCCCGGTCGCGCGCTCGGCCTCGCCCAGGCCCTCCTCGAGGAGCCCCGCATGTTCAACCACCATCGCGGCCTCTGGGGCTACACCGGCGCGGCCCCCGACGGCGAGCCCCTGACGATCCAGGCGACCGGCATGGGAGGACCGTCCGCGGCGATCGTCCTGACGGAGCTGATCGCCCTCGGAGCCCGACGGGCGATCAGGGTGGGGACGTGCGGCGGCCTGGCAGCAGGGGTGGAGCTGGGTGAGCTGGTGATCGCGCGAGAGGCGATCGCCGGCGACGGCACCTCGCGCGCGCTCGCCTCCGTCGAGCGCCTCCCCGCGGATCCAACCCTCGTGGAGGCGCTCACCGCCCGCGCCCCGGACGCCCGTGTGGGAGCGATCGTAAGCGTGGACCTGTTCTACGAGGACGTCTCCCGAGCCCATCCCGAGGACGCCATCGCCGTGGAGATGGAGGCCGCAACGCTGTTCGCCCTCGGCGCACGCGCGGGCGTGGCCGTGGCCTGCATCCTCACCGTCTCGGACACCTTCGAGGGCTCGGCGGGGCGGACACGGATCGCCGACGGCGCCCTCGAGCAGGCCGCGGAGCGGATGGGCGCCGCGGCGATCCAGGCGCTGTCAGCCTGAGCGCGCCTTCCGGGCCGCGGGCTTGGCCTTCGCGGGGGCTGCCCGCTTGCGCGCAGCGGGCGCCTTCGGGGGCGCGGCCGCAGGCGGTGCGGGGGACGGCGAGGCGGCGGGGCTCGAGAGGGCCTCGGAGACCTTCTCCGTGAGTGCCCGGAGCTGGGACTCGATCTCCGACAGGCGCGCCTCCACGCCACTGGGGGCCAATGCGCGGTCGAGCCGGTCGACCCCATCCTCGATCCCCTCCAGGCGATGGGACACCGCGCGCAGGCGCCGGGTGAGCCGTTCGATGTCCGCCGCCGAGGGGATGTTGAGGGCCCCGAGGGCGACCTCCTGAGCCTGGGAGGCCTTCTCCCGGGCGTCGAACGCCCGTCCGATCGCGCCCGTGAGGATCGGGTTCTCAAGCAGCTCCGTGAGGGCTCGCCCGAGCCGGTCCTCCGTGCCCCCACCGAGACGCTCGCGCAGGCTCCTGGCGGGGTTGCTCGGGTCGGACATCCTTTTCTCCTCTGGCTCGGACACACCTGGCCGCGGCTCGCGACTCGCGAGTGGAGCGCCTCCGGGAAGGATACGGTGCGAACGTGGCCGAGCAGCTGTTCGTGTTCATCCAGATGGAGTTCCCCTGGGTTCTCGGGCCCGCGGAGGGGCGTTATCTGCTCCGCGGCGGCGAGGAGGGCGAGGCGGAGCACGTGGTTGTGATCGGCACGCTCTCGGCGGGCCGCGCGAGCGGGCACCCGAGCCCGGGGATGGCGCCGCGGACGACGCTGCGTGCGCGCTGGGTGAGGCGGCGCGGGCGCCCCGCCTCGGCCGAGCCGGCGGCCGTGAGCACGACGCGAGCCACGGTGATCGACCCGGTGCCCGTCTCTGCCGAGCATCAGGCCCGGGCGTGGCTCGGCGGGCTCGACCGCGAGCGGGAGGTCACGGCGACGACGGCCGTCCTCAACCGCGTCATCCACGACCACCGCATCGCCACCGCGGACCCCTACCTCAGCGAGGTCTCCCCCTCTCAGGCCCTCGTCATCAGGGCCGGGTGGGGCGAGGGGGAGGAGGTTGCGGACGGTGACTGGAGCCACGCCCGCGAGCTGCCCTGGCCCCCGGCCCCCCGGCGCGGGAGCCCCTCCCGTCGACGGCGGGACCGCTCCACGGTCCTCCGCCCCCAGGAGCGCCTCGCCGCCCTCCTCGGGGGGCGCAGCCGGGCGCTCCTCTGCGAGGAGCTCGCCCTGCGCGCCCGCCTCGACCTCGACCAGGGCCGCCTCGTCCATGCCGCGATCGAGCTCGACGGGGCCTACGCGGCGGCGCTCGCGGAGCTTCGCAGGGAGAACCGCCAGGACCTCGCGATCCGGATCGCGGAGCTCCAGCAGCTTCACCCCCAGGTCGCCACCCAGGCCGGGACGGCGCTCGAGGAGACCCCCGACGGAGATGTCCTCGAGCACGCGCTTGGGAGACTCGAAGCGACGCTCCGCGCGCGGACGGCCGGCGGCTTTAGTCTGGGGTGAGGATGGAACCGACGATGACAGCCATCGGCACCTGGAGCGGGGGCCGTTTCATGCACTACGGCGAGCCCCTCGAGGAGGAGCGCCTGAGCGCGCTCCTGCGCCCGGGCGGGGGCATCGACACGGTCATCACCGCCGACGTCTACGGCGAGGGCGAGGCGGACCGCGCGCTGGGGCGATCCCTGGCGGGCGTGGACCGCGCGTCCTACTGCCTCGTGGGGGCCATCGGCCACGACTTCTATACCGGTGAGCGCGACGGCGCGAAGGGCTTTCCCCGCTTCACGGACGCGAGCCTCCGCGGCGAGGACGGCTACGGGGAGTACATCCGGATGGCCACGGAGCGGAGCCTCGAGCGCTGCGGGGTGGATCACTTCGACCTGCTCCTCCTCCACAACCCCGACAGCACCGGCTACTCCAGCGAGGCCGTCTGGGATGGGATGGAGTCCGTCCGCGAGGACGGACTCGTGCGAGCGCTCGGCGTCGCGCCAGGACCCGCCAATGGCTTCACCCTCGATGTGATCGACTGTCTCGAACGCTTCGCCGAGCGGATCGATTGGGCGATGCTGATCCTCGGCCCGCTCGAGCCCTGGCCCGGACAGCTCGTGCTGGACGCGGCGCAGGCGCACGATGTCGGCGTGATCACCCGCGTGGTGGACTACGGAGGACTGTTCCACGACGACGTCCTCCCCGGCCACAGCTTCTCCGAGCACGACCATCGGCGCTTCCGTCCCGAGGGATGGGTCCTGGAGGGTCGCAGCCGACTGGAGCGCATGCGCCCGTACGCGGAGCGTCACGGCCTGACGATGCTCCAGCTCGCCTGCCGTTGGAATCTCGCCCAGCCGGGCGTCCGCTGCGTGGCCCCCACGCTGATCCAGGAGAGCGGTCCGGGTGCGCGAGCGGTCGAGGAGAAGCGGTCGGAGCTGGCGGCCCTGGCGGGCACCGCCCCGCTCAGCGGGGAGGAGGTCGCCGAGATCTCCGCGATCGGGGCGAACGAGGGGTGCATGACGCTGAAGGGAGCGAGCCCGGAACATGTCGGACCCGCTCGCCCTGACCGCTGGGCGATCGACGATCGCCTCGCGGCCGTCGCGGCGCGATGGGGGATCGATCCCGACCGCCAGCTCCAGCTCGCGGGGCGCTGAGGCGGGCATGCGGGGAACACGGGTTAGAGCTGCTGCGGCGGGGCATCTAGCGGGTCGATGAGCACGATGAGCGATCGCGTCCCCGGCGTGTCCCTCGGTCGCGGCGAGGAGATCCCCCAGCTCGGCTTCGGGGTCTTCCAGGTCCCGCCGGCGGCCACCGCGGAGGTCGTCGCGACGGCTCTGTCGGCCGGCTATCGCCACATCGACACGGCCGCGGCCTACCGCAACGAGGCCGCCGTGGGCCAGGCCATCCACGCGGCCGGGCTGGAGCGGAGCGAGGTCTTCGTCACGACCAAGTGCTTCAACGACGACCACGGCTACGAGGAGGCACGGGGGGCGTTCGAGGCGAGCCAACAGCGACTCGAGCTCGACCACATCGATCTCTATCTCATCCACTGGCCGGTGCCGGCGCACGATCGCTACGTGGAGACGTGGCGGGCGTTCATCGACCTCCAGGCGGAGGGGCGGGTGCGCTCGATCGGGGTATCGAACTTCAAGCCCCCTCACCTCGAGCGGATAATCGCCGCGACGGGCGTCACCCCGGCGATCAACCAGGTCGAGCTCCACCCCTATTTCCAGCAGGTGGGCCTACGACACGAGCACGACGAGCTCGGCATCGTCACCGAGGCCTGGAGCCCGCTCGCCCAGGGAGCCGTGCTCGCCGACCCGGCGATCCTCGCCATCGCCGAGGCCCACTCCCGCACCCCCGGCCAGGTGGTCATCCGCTGGCACCTCCAACTCGGCAACGTTGTCATCCCGAAGTCCGTCACGCCCGAGCGCATCCGCGAGAACCTCGACGTCTTCGACTTCGAGCTCAGCGAGGAGGAGATGGCGGGGATCGAGGCGCTCGACGCCGGCCGGCGGACCGGCCCGGACCCCGACACGTTCATCCGCCCCTAGCCCCCGCGTCGCGCGCGCCAGCCTCCCGGCCCCGGACTCGCGCCGAACCCGTTTGGCCACGTCCAGGCCCGGGGGCGGCTAGGCGAGATCCGCGCCGAGAGCCGCAGCAAGCGCGACCAGCTCGACGACGACGTCCCCGTTCAGGCGTACGTCGGCGAGGCCATCGAGCGGCGTGGGCCCCTGGGTGATGATCGCCACCCTTCCCCGGGCCTCCCAGGTGAGGCGGGGGAGTCCCGCGACGGGGTGGACCTCGAGCGAGGAGCCGATGCAGAGGAGCACGTCCGCGCCCGCGGAGAGCCGTTCCGCGCGTGCGAGACCCTCAGCGGGGAGGTGCTCGCCGAAGAGCACCACGTCAGGCTTCAGGGGACCGCCGCAGGTGGTACAGCGGGGGACCCCGTCGACGGCGGCGAGCAGGCGCAGGCGGGCATCCGCCAGGGCCACGGAGCCGCCGCAGACGGGACAGGAGCAGGTGGCGATGCTGCCGTGCACCTCCACCAGCTTCTCCGTGCCGGCCTTGCGATGGAGCATGTCGACGTTCTGCGTGATCACCCCGTCGAGCCGTCCGATCCGCTCCAGGGCCACGAGCGCGCGATGTGCGTCGTTGGGAAGCTTCTCGTCGAGGGCGGCGAAGCGCTCTCCGTAGAAGCCCCAGAAGCGGACGGGGTCCTCGCGGAAGGCATCGATGTGGGCGACCTCCATCGGGTCCATCCGCTCCCACAGCCCTGTGCCGGGGGAGCGGAAGTCGGGGATGCCCGACGGGACGGAGATGCCCGCGCCTGTGAGCGCGACCACCGAGCGGGCCTCCTGGAGGAGGCCCGCGAGACGTCCGAGCTCCGTCTCGACTCCTGCGCCCACCGGTTCCCTCAGGTCCCCTTGAAGCGGGGGGGCCGTTTGGCGAGGAACGCGCTGATGCCCTCCTTCGCATCCGCGCTCGCGAACACACCCCCGAAGGCGCGCTTCTCGGCCTCGATCCCCTCGTTGAGATCTCCCGCACCCGACACCTGCTTGATCTGGGCGACGGCGAGGGGAGCCTGGGCGGCGAGCTTCCGCGCCCACGCCAAGGCCGTGTCGAGCAGCTCGTGGTCGTCCACGAGGCGATTCACGAGGCCGAGCTCGAAGGCTTCGTCGGCGAGGATGGGATCGCCGATGAGGTTCATCTCCAGGGCCTTGTTGCTCCCGACGAGCCGCGGCAGCCGCTGCGTGCCCCCGAAGCCGGGGATGATCCCGAGCTTGATCTCCGGCTGACCGAACGTCGCCGAGCGCGCCGCGATGCGCACGTCGCAGGCCATCGCGAGCTCACATCCACCGCCGAAGGCGAGGCCGTTGACGGCGGCGATCGTGGCGATCTCCCCGGAGCCGAGCGCGGAGAACAGGCGGTGGGTGGCGTCGAGCAGCTCGGCCCCGCCGCTCTCGTCCATCGTCGTGAACGCCTTGATGTCGGCCCCGGCACAGAAGAGCATCGGGTTCGAGGAGGCGATCACGAGGGCGCGCTCACCGGAGGCCTTCACCGCCTCCCACACCTTGCCGAGGTCCTCCACCATCTGCGGGGAGATCGAGTTCATCTGCCCGTGGGCGAGCCACGCGATGGCCACCCCGTCGGGGCGTCGCTCGAGCTTGACAAGCTCGGCCGGCTGGGCCTCGTCGAGCTGGGGGTATGGATAGAAGCCCTGCCCGCTCTTGCTACCGAGCCGCCCCTGGGCGACGAGCCGGCGGAGGATCGTGGGCGGTGTGAACCGCTCGCCGTAGCGCTCCTGGGCGTTCTCCATCCGCTCGAGGAGCGTGTCCAGGCCCTCGCTGTCGGCCTTCATGAACGGGGGCATCAGCCCCCGACGCGGATCGAGCCCGGCGCCGGCCATCATCCCGAAGTCGATGTCCCGGTGACTCGCCACGCCCTCCTCGAGCACCAGACAGGCCTCCAGGAGGGTCTTCAGGGTGAGCAGCTCCGCGAGCTCCGCCACGTCGGGCTCGCCGTCGCCGGGCAGGTTCGCCTCGCCGGCCGGGTCATAGAAGCCGTCCCCCCCGCTCTTTGCGCCGAGCTTCCCGTTGGCGACGAGCTTCTGCATCCCCTTGGGCACGTAGAAGCGTTCCTCGCCGTAGGACTCGACGAGATGCTCGGCGACGTGGAGGACGGTGTCGAGCCCGAGCAGGTTCACGAGGTGGTAGGGGCCGACCGGGACGACACCCGCGGCGCCCACCCCCTCGTCGATCTTCTTGATCGAGAGCCCACGCTCCTCCTGCTCCCGCCACACCTCGGAGATGCCCGAGTTGAGGATGCGGTTGACGACGAACCCCGGCACCTCGGCGCAGGTGATCGGCTGCTTTCGTATCGCCTGGGCGAAGGTGAGCGCCGCGGTGACAGTCTCCGCCGAGGTCTCCTCTCCCTCGACGATCTCGATCAACGGCATGATCGAGGCGGGATAGAAGTAGTGGAAGCCGATCACCTTCTCCGGCCTCAGGGTCGCTTCGCCGATCTCAGTGATCGACAGCGAGGAGGTGTTCGAGGCGAGGATCGCGTGGCCCGGCGTGGCCGCGTCGAGCTCGGCGAAGACCGCCTGCTTGATCTCCATCCGCTCGGGCACGGCCTCGATCACGAAATCGACGTCCCCGAAGCCCCCATAGGAGGTGCCGCCGATGATCCGCCCGACGATCTCCGCGATCTGCTCCTCGGCCTGATCGCCGCTGATCTTCCCCCGCTCGGCAAGCTTGCCCACCTGCCCCCTCGTCACCCGCTCGGCCTCCTCGAGGCCCGCCTGGACGAGCCCGTCGTCGATGTCCTTGAGCACGACGGGAATGCCCGCGGCGGCGATCGTCTGGGCGATCTGCCCGCCCATCGTTCCGGCTCCGACGACGGCTGCTCTGAACACGAACATGCTTTCGCTCTCCTTGGTGGCTGGGACGCGGGAGCCTAGCGGCGCGGCATAACGACCGCACCTTCGGAGGGGGCGGCGGGTTCAGAGCGTTGGGGGAAACGACGACGAACGATCTGGAGGCGACATGAGGCACTGGAATCGGAGCGGGAGGCAGTCGCGGCGCGGGCGCCTTCTCGGCGCGGTGGGAGCGGCCTTGCTGTGCGGCCTCATCCTCGCCTCAACGGCCAGCGCGGCGAGCTCGCCCGGCGTGAGCACCGGAGAGGCCCGCTCGGTGAGTTACGGCTCGGCAACCCTCACCGGCACGATCCACCCCGACGGGAGCGCCACCTCCTACTACTTCCAGTACGGCATCACGAACCACTTCGGCGAGCAGACCGTCATCGCCAGCGCCGGCTCGGGCCCCGGGAGCGTCGAGGTGAGCCTCCCCGTGAGCGGCCTCGCGCCCCTCACCGTCTACCACTACCGCCTCGTCGCCGTCAACGCCACGGGCCCGACGGTCGGCGAAACGCGCACCTTCCTGACGACCAAGGTGCCCCTCTCGCTCGCCATCGTCGCCACCCCGAACCCCGTCCTCTTCGGCGGTGACCTCACCGTCCAGGGGACCCTCTCGGGGACGGAAAACGCCAACCGCGCGGTCGTCCTCCAGGCGAGCCCCTTCCCCTTCACGGGGGGCTTCCAGAACGTCGGCAACCCCGAGCTCACGACCGCCCAGGGAAGCTTCTCCTTCCCGGTACTCGGGCTCACCCTGGCGACGGAGTACCGCGTCAGCACGATGACCGCAACGGCAGTCGTCAGCCCCGTCACGACCGCCAGCCCGGCCGTCCTCGTAACCGCCCACGTCGGCCGAGCCCGCCGACGCGGACGCGCCCGGATCTACGGCCTCGTGACACCGGCGGAGAGCGGGATGAAGGTCGCGATCCTCCGCTTCGCCCATGGTCGCTCCGTGCTCGTGGGCGGGACCACCCTCCGTCCCCACGGCACCGCCATGTCGAGCTTCAGCCGCGCCATCCCCTCTCGGCGCGGGGTCTATCGCGTGCTCGTCCAGGTCACCGGCGGGGCCCAGGTCTCCAACTACAGCGCACCCCTCCTCATCGGCTGAGCCCACCCCGCCCGAGCGCCCCCGCGCGCTCGGGCGGGCGTTTCGCCGCTGGTGTACCCTCATCTGGGCATGGCCGGAGGCTCCAAGGAGATCACGGGTCGCTGCCTCTGCGGGAGCGTGACCTACCACGCCGACGCCGAGCCGCTGATCCACGGCGCCTGCCACTGCACCGAGTGCCAGCGCCAGAGCGGCACGGCATTCTCCGTCTTCGTGGGCATCCCCCGTGCATCGCTCACGGTTGAGGGGGACACGCTCGCCTCGTTCACCGCCAAGGGCGAGGACCATGGCACGGACACGGAACGCCAGTTCTGCTCGGCCTGCGGATCGCCGATCGTGAGCTTCGTCGGCGCGGTCCCCGACCTGGCCTTCATCAAGGTGGGCACAATGGAGGACGCGTCCTGGGTCGACCCGACGATCGAGGTCTGGTCCCGCTCGGCCCAGCCCTGGTCACCCCACTTCGACGGCGCCGCCCGCATGGAGCGCGGGCCGATGCCAGCGGCCGACTAGGCACCCGGCGAGCCAACCCCGAAGACAGCCCCCGCTCGCGGGCGCGGGCCCGGGAGCGCGGCGCAACACCGACGGGGCCAACCCAGGAGCGAGGCGCGGCACCGGCGGGCCAACCCCGAAAGCAGCCCCCGCGCGCACCCGCGCGGGCAAACCCGGGAGGCGGCACGGGCGGGCCAACCCCGAAAGCAGCCCCCGCGCACGCGCGCGAGCAGAGCCGGGAGCGCGGCGCGGCACCGACGGGGCCAACCCCGAAAGCAGCCCCCGCGCGCACCCGCGCGGGCAAACCCGGGAGGGCGGCAGGGGCGGGCGAACCCCGAAAGCAGCCCCCGCGCACGCGCGCGGGGGCATCGCAGGGCGGTCCCTCTAGGCGGGAACCGCCATCGGCTCCTCCACCCGGCGCGGGAGGAGGGTTTCGCGGGCGATGACGAGACGCTGGATTTGGGAGGTTCCCTCGTAGAGCTGCATGATCTTCGCGTCGCGGAAGAGCTTCTCCACGGGGTACTCCTTGATGAATCCGTAGCCCCCATAGACCTGGACGGCGTCCGTCGTCACTTTCATCGCCGCGTCCGCCGCGAAGCGCTTGGCGTGGGAGGAGACGAGAGTGTTCCGTTCGCCGTTGTCGAGCATCGCCGCCGACTTCCACGTCAGCAGGCGCGAGGCTTCGATTTCGGTGGCCATGTCGGCGATGATGAACTGGATCGCCTGGTGCATCGCGATCGGCACGCCGAACTGGACCCGTTCGCGCGAGTAGTCCACCGCGAACTCGAAGGCCGCCCGCGCGATCCCCGTGGCCATCGCCGCGACCCCCGGGCGCGTCCGGTCGAGGGTCATCATCGCGAGCTTGAACCCCTGGTTCTCCTCACCGAGGAGGTTCTCCGCGGGGACCTCCACGTCGTTGAAGGAGATCGTCGCGGTGTTGGAGGCCCGCTGCCCGAGCTTGTCCTCCTTCTTGTCCACCACCACTCCCCAGTCCCGCTCCACCACGAACGCCGAGATGCCCCGATGGCCGGCATCCTTGTCCGTCTTCGCGTACACGGTGTAGTAGTCGGCGTAGCCGCCGTTCGTGATGAAGCACTTAGACCCGTTGATGACGTACTTGTCGCCCTTCTTGACGGCCGTCGTCCGCATCCCCGAGACGTCGGACCCGGCGTCGGGCTCGGTCAGGCAGAAGGAGGCGAGCTTGGGCGATTCGGTGAGCATCCCGAGGTACTTCTTCTTGACCTCCTCCGAGCCGCCGAGCGCGATCGGAGCCGTTGCGAGCCCGTTGCAGCCCAACGAGGTCTGGATGCCCGAGCAGCCCCATGAGAGCTCTTCCTCGATCAGGCAACCGTCGAGATAGCTCGCGCCGGGACCCCCGTAGGCCTCCTCGATGTGGCTGTTCATGAGCCCCACCTCCCACGCCTTCTGGATCAGCTCGGCGGGCCAGGTGCCCTCCTTGTCGAACTCCCAGGCGACGGGACGAATCTCTTTGACGGCGAAGTCATGCGCCATCTCGCGCAGGTTCTTCTGCTCGTCTGTGAGCGTGAAATCGACCATTCTCGGATTCTCCTAACGGGTGGCGCCTGACCATAGATTGACTGGTCAGTCAATTTCCGCGATTGAGGGTAGCGGAGCGGGTGGCGATCGGCAACAATCACCTACGTGGAGCTCTCCGTCGTCGCCCTTGCGGGCGATGCCTTCACCTTCGTCGTCGTCGGCACCGTGGCCTTCTCCCTGGTGATGTCCCTGCTGTTCCTCGTCACCAAGGGAAGCGACAGCCTCTACGACCAGATCGGCGCGGGAGGGCTCTCGCGGGAAGGCGACCAGGGCGGGGCGGCGCGCCCGCTCGTGGACTCCCCCGCCGCCCAGGCCGAGCGCGAGCGGGAGATCCGCCAGATGCTCCGCGCGCGCAGCGAACGGCGGGTGCGCGCGGGCGAGCAGCCTCTCGACATCGACGCCGAGGTGGCCCGCCTGCTGGCCACCGAGGAACCCCCTCCAGCCGAGGATCCGGGCCTGGTGGACGAGGTGCGCCAGATGGTCCTCGCACGCAACGAACGCCGCGCCCGCAGGGGCGAGCCCCCCCTCGACGTCGAGGCGGAGGTCACGCGCACCCTCTCCGAGCTCCAACAATGACCCACGGGAGGCGACAGTTGGGTATAAAGCCGCCATGACCAGCGCTCGTCGCTTCCAGCTCGATGAGCTCACGCTCCGGCCGGGCACCTACTTCAACCCGCAGACCGAGATCATGATCGTCGTCGACGACTCACCAGAGGTCGACCACGAGATCTTCGAGAGCGCGGAAATCGATAGCTCCGACTGGGTTCTCATCGCCGAGGAGACCCCCCTCGACGAGAACAAGCGCGACGATCTCGTGGAGCGCTTCCAGCGGACCCATCAAGCCGGTGAGGACGACCCCCTCGACGACATCGACGAGGACGACGACGAGGACGACGAGGACGACGACGAGCTCGACGGCGTCGACGACCTCGAGCTCGAACGAGAGTGAGCCCACCCGCAACTGTCGCCCCGCCCGCCGTGTTGAGGGGGCGTGCCCGACCGGCGCCCCCAGGCTGCAACCGCCCCTGCGCGACGGAGCCACACGCCACCTAGCATCCCCGCGGTGCGCCTCGCCGCCCTCCGAGTGATCGTGATGCTGCTCGCCGCGCTGGCCCTCGCGGGGGCCACAGCCGTGCCATCGCTCGCCTCCCATCGCTCGCCGGCCCATCCGTCGCGCAAGCCCCCCCTGAGCGTGCCCGGGGCGCTCTCCCGCCTGCTCACGGCGGGTTCGCTCAGCGAAGCCCTCTACGCCCGCGACGCCGCCGCCTACGCCGCCGCCGTCCACTCACTCGCCCATCTCCGCGGCACCCGCGCAGTGGAGCTCGGGGCGGTCCTCACGAACGTCCGCGCGATCGCCGCCGCCGGCGAGCTCTCCGCCTCGCGCGCGGCCCCCCTCTTCCTCACGCTCGAACGGAACCGCGCGTGGTGGACGACCGAACCCCTCCTCTCCGCCGATGAGCGCGTGAGCTTCCCCGGAAGCAGGATCGTGTGGGAGTACTACCCGGGCCAGGGCATCGAGATCCAGTGGCTGGCGACGTTCGGGGAGGCCAACGGCTACTTCCTCTCCGGCCACGAAAACACCAACCTCCGACAGCTCCTCGCGGAAGTCATCCCCCTCGCCACCCAGCGCGCGGGAGGGATCGCGTGGGAGTACCTCTTCCACTTCGACGGCGGCGTCCCCCCGTGGACGAGCGGGCTCTCCCAGGGAACGGCCCTCCAGGTCCTCGCTCGTGCCTGGTCACGCTTCAAGGAACCAGCCGATCTGAAAGCCGCCGAGCAGGCTCTCGCCATCTTCGAGCAGCCACCCCCCCAGGGCGTACGCGTGGCGACGTCGTCCGGCGCACTCTACGCCGAGTACACCTACGCGCCCACCGATCGAATCCTCAACGGATTCATCCAGGCGCTCGTCGGCCTCTACGACTACACCGCCATCACCAAGGACCCCCTCGGCCTGTCCCTCTTCGAAGCCGGCGACGCGGAGGCCCGGGCGATCGTCCCCCACTACGACACCGGCTACTGGTCCCTCTATGACCAGTACGGCGAATCGAACCTCAACTACCACGAACTCCTCACCGAATTCCTCCAGCACCTCTGCGAACGCACCCGCGGCGGCGAGCCCCTCGTCACGGCCCCCCCGAGCACCACCACGACGACCCCCACCACGACCACCACCGTGCCGAGCACCACCACTCCCGCCGGTGGGACGGGCGGCGCGAGCGCCGCCCTCCGCGCAGACGCATCCCAGGCGGTCCAGATCCCCAGCGATCAGATCTACTGCACGACGGCCAAGCGCTTCACCGCCGACCTCCAGACCCCGCCCCTGATCTCCCTCCTGTCGAAGAAGCTCGCCGGCGGCACCCGCGCCGGGGTGGCCATCTCGCTGTCGAAGATCTCCACCGTGACGATGACCGTCAGGCACGGCTCCCATGTGGTGTGGACGAACGCCGTAACCGTCGCGGGCGGCCATCCGCGCCTGCTCTGGATCACCCCCCGCGGCGGCGGCACCTTCACGGTCACGCTCGAGGCGACGGACCTCGCAGGAAACTTCGCCACCACGAGCGGCTCGGTCCTCGTGAGCGCCCGCTGAGCGCACCCCCACCTAGACTAGGCGGGAGTGATCCCCGATCCCCAGAGTCCGCTCGGAGGGCACCTGAGATGACCCGCGTGGCACACGCCTGGCGGGCGCTGGGAGGCGAGCAACGCCTTGCGGGAGTCGCTGCGCTCGCCCTCCTTCTGACGATGTTCTTCCCCTGGTACGGGCTCCAGAGCCTGAACCCCCACAGCCACGAAATCTACTCCCACGACATCAGCGCCTTCGGCGACGTCTCCTTCGTCGAGGCCGCCATCTTCCTCGTCGCCGCCGGCGTCCTCGCGATGCTGTTCGCGCGGGGCGATGAACGCGAATTCGACCTCCCCGGGGGGGACGGCACGATCGTGATGGCGGCCGGCTGCTGGGCGGCGCTGCTGATCTTCTACCGCGTCTTCAGCCGCCCCGCCGGCCACGGTTACCCCGTGGGCATCGAGTGGGGCTTCTTCCTCGCCTTCGTCGCCGCCGGCGCCCTCGCCTTCGCGGGCTGGCGGATGCGCGCCGGCGAACGCCCCGAGGCCCCCGCCCGCCGCACCCGCAGCCGCCGGCGACCCTCCGAGGACGCCTTCGCGCATGCCCCCGCGGAGGACGAGGAGGAGACGCTCGTGAGAACCCCCCGCCGCACCCCCCGCTCGGAGGCCGTCCTCCCCGCCGGCGACCCCCGCCCCGGCTCCACCGTCGCGCCCACACGCTCCCGCCCCCCCTACCCTCCCGCCCCGCCCGAGCAGCTCTCCTTCGAGGACCCTCCCACTCGCGCCGAGTGACCCGCGCGCGGCTGGGCCTATCATCCCTCTCACCATGCCCTCCCCACCGCAGACAGGTCCTGGATCGATCGCGGAGCTGGCCGCGGGCCTCCGCACGGTCGGCTACCTGCCCGGCGAGTCCACCGCCCTCGTCGCCTTCCTGGCGACGAAGCTCGGAAAGCCCGTCCTCGTCGAGGGTCCCGCGGGCGTGGGCAAGACGGAGCTCGCGAAGGCCCTCGCCCGCCACCTCGGACGCGAGCTCGTGCGCCTCCAGTGCTACGAGGGCCTCGACGAGGCGAAGGCCCTCTACGAGTGGAACTACCGCAAGCAGCTCCTCCGTATCCAGGCCGAGGCCTCCGGCACCGGCTGGGACGCCGTCCAGGAGGACATCTTCGGCGAGGAGTTCCTCCTCGCCCGGCCCCTCATGACCGCGATCTCCTCCGAGGAGCCCGTCGTGCTGCTCATCGACGAGATCGACAAGACCGACCAGGAGTTCGAGGCGATGCTCCTGGAGGTCCTCTCCGACTTCCAGATTCTCGATCCCCGAGCTCGGGCGCGTGCAGTCCCGCACGCATCCCGTCGTCCTCCTCACGTCGAACAACTCCCGCGAGCTCACCGAGGCGTTGAAGCGGCGCTGCCTCTACCTGTGGCTCGACTACCCCGATCTCGACCACGAGCTCGAGATCGTCCGCCTGCACGCCCCCGAGCTCGACGAGACGGTCGCACGGCGACTCGTCGAGGTGGTGGGGATGGTGCGAGAGCTCGACCTGAAGAAGCCTCCCTCGATCGCCGAGTCGATCGACTGGGCCCGCGCGCTCCTCCTCCTCGGCGTCCAGGAGATCGACGCCGACGTGTTCGCGGAAACGATGGCGGTGATCGTCAAGCACCGCACCGACATGGACGTCGTGGCCGACCGCGTGGGGCTGAAGCTGCGCTCGCCCGCCGATGTCGCCTGAGCCCGGCCCGGAGGGCCTCCCAGCACGCATACTCGAGCTCTGCGAGGAGCTTCGCCGGGAAGGCCTCGCCGTGGGCACCTCCGAGCTCCTCGACGCCTTCGAGGTCCTCGGCGAGATCCGCTGGACCGCCCAGGAGGACTTCCGCGAGGCGCTCGCTGCCACGCTCGCCAAGAGCCAGGAGGACCGGCGTATCTTCGAGCTCGTCTTCGACCGCTTCTTCTTCCGCGCGGTGGAGATCGCCGCGACGCAGGAGGGCGTCCGCGAGGGCGACGGGAGCCCCCTCGGGGAGCTCTCCGACGAGGAGCTCGAGGCGCTCCGCGAGCAGATCGCCGCCGCGATGAAGAACGGCGCGGAGGGCCTCATGCGGGACCTCGCCCGCATGGCCATAGCCGCCTTCGCCCCCCGTCAGGAGGGCTCGGGGGTGATCGGCGTCGACGTCCAGCGCATCCGCCGCGCCCTCGGCCTTCGCGCCGAGCCGCAGCCCGATCTCCCCGAGGATGACCCCCGCCGCGACGGCCTCCCCCGCGATGCCCTCCGCCGCTTCGAGGCCCTCCTTCGCCGCGAGCTCGAACGCGCCCAGATCCAGCGCACGGGCAACCTCCCCCCCGCCCGTCCCCTCGGCGAGCTCGACCGCGCCCTCCCCTCCGGCCCCCTCGCCGACCTCGCCGCCGTCCACCGCGTCGTGGCCCAGCTGCGGAGGCGGTTGGCCACGCAGGGGCAGCAGGCCCGAGGTCATCGCCGCCACGCCCACGTCGACGTCCGCCGTACGATGCGCGCCTCGCTCCAGACCGGAGGGGTGCCCGTCGAGCTGAAGTTCCGCCCCCGCCGCCCCCGCCGCCCGGAGATCTACGTCCTCTGCGACGTCTCCACGAGCGTGACCTCGGCGTCCGTCTTCTTCCTCTCGGTGCTCCACGCCCTCCACGACACCTTCCGCAAGATGCGCTCCTTCGTCTTCATCGAGCGCATCTCCGAGGTGACGGACATCTTCGAACACGAGCGCAACTTCAAGACCGTCAGCGAACGCATCTCCGGTGACGCCGGCGTCGCGGACATCTCCGGCTACACCGACTACGGACGCGTGTGGTCGGAGCTCCTCATGCTCGTCGAGGACGACCTCCACCCCCGCGCCACCGTCATCGTCCTCGGCGACGCACGTACGAACGGCCGCGACCCCCGCGCCGACGTCTTCGCCCAGATCGCCGCCCGCGCCGGCCGCACCTTCTGGCTGAACCCCGAGCCCCGCCTCTACTGGAACTACGGCGACTCGGTCATCTCCGCCTACGAGGAGCACTGCACGGCCTTCGAGTGCTGGACCACCGCCCAGCTGGAGGACTTCGTCCGCGCGCTCACTCGCCCCATAGTCGAGGCCTCGCGCTAGCATCCGCTGCTGGAGCACAGTCAACACCAGGGGTGCTGGCGGGCAGGCCGGCTGAGATGGCGCACGGGAGGCGACTCCCCCGGCGCCGACCCTTAGAACCTGTGGGGTAATGCCCGCGAAGGGAGGGAAGTGCCGACCGACCTGCAGCGCCCGCCGAAGCGGCCCTCTCCAGCCGCCTCCGAGGTCGAGGGGATCGACGCCGAGCAACTCTCCTACGCCCACCGTCCCCCGCGGGGGGAGCCGGTGGCGGCGATCGCGGACCTCACCCTTCGCTCCGCCCCCGGCGAGCTGTTGGCGGTGGTGGGGCCGAGCGGCTGCGGGAAGAGCACCCTGCTCGAGATCCTCTGCCGCCTCCTCCCTCCGGACCGCGGCTCCCTCCGCTGCCCTCCCGCCGTCCTCATGCCACAGCGCGACCTCCTCCTCCCCTGGCTCACCGCCCGCGACAACGCCGCCCTCGCCCTCCGCATCGCCGGCCTCACACGCGCCGAGGCCCGTCGACGCGCCGAGGCGCTCTTCGCCGAGCTCGGCCTCGCCGGCTTCGAGCGGGCGAACCCGAGGGAGCTCTCCGGGGGGATGCGCCAGCGGGTCGCCTTCCTCCGCACGCTCCTCTCCGGCAAGCCCCTCCTCTGCCTCGACGAGCCCTTCGGCGCCCTCGACGCGATCACACGGGGGGAGATGCAGGACTGGCTCGCAGGCACCCTCGCCCACGAGCCCCGGAGCGTCGTCCTCGTCACCCACGACGTCGAGGAGGCCGTGATGCTCGCCGACCGTATCCTCGTCCTCTCCCCACGCCCCGCCCACGTCGTCGCCGAGCTCGAAGTCGACCTCCCCCGGCCCCGTCCCCGCACCCATCCGGCCGTCACAGCGCTTCGCGAGCGTGCCCTCACCGCCCTCGCACGGGGAAGCGCGAGATGAGGCTCCGCGCGCCCGTCCCCGCGCTCCTCCTCGCGCTCGCCCTCGTCGGCGCCTGGGAGCTCTACGCCGATCTCTCCTCCGTCGAACCCGACCTCCTCCCCCCACCCCACGGCGTGGCGAGCGCACTGTGGGAAAACCGCTCGCTCCTCCTCCACAACTTCTCCGTCACCGCCGAGGAGGTCGTTCTCGGGCTCGCCCTCGCCCTCGCCTGTGGCCTCGCCCTCGCGGTCGCCGTCCACCTCTTCACCCCCCTCCGCCGCGCCCTCTACCCCCTCGCCGTGGGCTCCCAGGCGGTCCCCATCCCCGTCATCGCCGTCCTCCTCGTCTTCTGGTGGGGCTTCGGCATCTTCCCCAAGCTCGTCGTCATCGCCCTCATCTGCTTCTTTCCCGTCCTCGTCACCACCGTCGACGGCCTCGCCGCGGTCGATCCCGACCAGCCCAAGCTCCTCCGCACGCTCGACGCCTCCCGCTGGCAGGCCTTCCGCTACGCCGAGCTCCCCGCGGCGCTCCCCGCCGCCCTCAGCGGGGCCCGCATCGCGCTCGCCGTGGGCGTCATCGGAGCCTTCATCGCCGAGACGAGCACGCCGACGTCGGGCCCCTACCCGGGCCTCGGCCGTGAGATCGTGATCGACGCGGGCGGCTTCCAGACGGCGCGCGCCTACGCCGCCACGCTCCTCCTCTTCGCCTTCGCAATCGCCTCCTTCTACAGCCTCGCCATCGCCGAGCGGCGACTCGCCCCCTGGAACACACCACGAGGAGGAACCCCATGACGAGCAACCCTCTCCGCCGCCTTCGCCGCCACCCGCTCCGGGGGACGGCGGCGGCCCTCCTCGCGCTCGCCCTCCTCGCCTCCCTCGCCGGCTGCGGCTCCAAGCAGGACACCCTCTCCGCCGCCTCCGCCCGGCCCTTCACGGTGATGCTCGACTGGTTCCCCAACGCCGATCACGCCGCCCTCTACCAGGGGCTCGCCGACGGCGACTTCCGCGCCGTCGGCTTGGACGTCCAGCCCGTCGTGCCCTCCGAAGCGGCCGAACCGTTGAAGCTGCTCGCCGCCGACAAGGTCGACATGGCCATCTCGTATGAGCCCGAGCTCCTCCTCGCGCGCGACCAGGGCCTCAAACTGGTCTCCGTCGGCGCCCTCGTCCAGCGCCCCCTCACCTCGATCATCGCTCTCCCCTCCGCCCACATCTCCGGCGCCGCGAGCCTCGCCGGCAAGACGGTCGGGACGGCGGGCATCCCCTACCAGGCGGCGATGCTCTCCACTGCCCTCCGCGCGGCCGGCGTCAGCCCCTCGAAGGTCCACGAAGTGAACGTCGGCTTCGACCTCGTCCCCGCGATGCTCTCCGGGAAGGTCGACGCGACCCTCGGGGGCTACTGGAACTACGAGGCCATCCAGCTGCGCCTGAAGCACCGCCACCCCACCGTCATCCCCATCGACGAGGCCGGCGTGCCCAGCTACGACGAGCTCGTCCTCGTCGTCCGCGAATCCGAGGCTCGCAGCGATGCGCTCGATCTGCGCGCGTTTCTGTCCGCGCTCACCGAAGGCGAGCGCGCGGTCGCCTCCAACCCGACGGCCGCGGCCCGCACGATCACGACCGCCAACCCCACCCTCGAAGCGCCCCTCCAACTCGAATCGATCCGCCAGACCCTCCCGGCGAGCAGGCCCGCCCACCCCGACGACCCCTTCGGCTGGCAGGAACCTGCGGCCTGGTCCACGTTCGCCGACTGGATGTACTCCCAACACCTCCTCACCCACGATCCCGCCTCCTCGCCCCTCCCTCCCTTCACGAACGAGTTCCTTCCCGGCCAGGGCAGCTAGGGCGGGCCCCGGCTGCCCGTGCTCGCTGCCGCGCGCGGGCTAGCTGTAAGACCCGGGGAGGTTGTTCATGCGGGTGATGGGTGTTTGTCGCCCGATTGATTGGTGTGGTCTTCGATGGTTGTAGGTCCATAGCCAGCCGTCAAGGGCTGCTGTGCGCTCTTGGCTGTTGCGGTAGATCGCTCCGTAGGCCCAGCCGGCGAGCATCGTCCGGATGAACCTCTCGGCCTTGCCGTTTGTCTGGGGCCGGTAGGGCCTGGTCCGCAAGTGGCGGATGCCGAACGCTTTGCAAGCGAGGGCGTGAACTGCTGAGCGGTAAGGAGACCCGTTATCGGTCAACAACTCCTGGACCTTCATGCCATGGCGCTCGTAGAAAGCGATCGCTCGGCGTAGGAACCCGATCGCTGTGGTCGCTTTCTCGTCTGGGAGCACCTCGGCGTAGGCCAGGCGTGTCGCGTCGTCGATCGCGATGTGCACGCACTCCCAGCCGGTTAGCTGGCGTCTGATGCCATCGCGGTCGGTTCGGCTCGGCCCTGGGTTGCGCTTGACGCCCGTGATCCGCTTCCCGGCGCCGCCATGGATCCGTCCGAGCTTCTTCACGTCGATATGGATCAGCTCACCAGCGACCGAGCGTTCGTAGCGCCGCGCGGGCTCCATCCCAAGCCGGCCGAGGCGGCCCATCCCGATCCGTTTGAGGATCCCCGAGACGGTCGAGAACGGCATCTCGAGCACCTCACTGATCTCCGGGCCCGTGAACCGCAAACGACGCAAAGCCGCGATCGCCTCGACGGTGCTCTCATCGCTGCGGTTCGCCACAAACGACGGTGCCGAGGAACGGTCCACCAGCCCAGCAGCTCCTTCAGCGCGGTAGCGGGCGGCCCACTTCCCTGCTGTCCGGGCACTGACCTCGGCAGTGAGAGCTGCCTCTCTCACAGACCAGCCCTCCTCAACAACACGACGAACCATCCGCTCGCGCTGCCTAAATGACAGCGCAGCATTACCGTGCAGTTTCATCCGGCTTCTCCTTGGTGCTGGGGCTTTGACACCACCAGCCTCCAAGGAGGACCGGATGAACAACGTCCTCAGGTTCTACACCTAGGAGAGCGGCCAGTGGCGCCCGACGGCAGCGACGGCGTCCGCGACCAGCCGTTCCTCCCCGCCCGTGAGCCCCGCCGCGGTGTGGTCGGGGACGGGAGGCTCGCTGCCGGCGAGAACGGGGAGCGTTGCGAGCGCGCTCTCCACCAGCGCCCCGCGGTCATAGCCCCCCTCCAGCACCACCCCGAGGGGCGCCCCCGCCTGCGCCGCCGCCGCCCGTACGAGCGCGGCGATGCGGGCGAAGGAGTCACTCTGCAGCCGGCAGCCCGCGAGCGGGTCCCGCTCGTGCGCGTCGAAGCCCGCCGAGACGAGCACCAGATCGGGGGCGAAGGCGATCGCGGCGGGGAGCGCCACGCGCGCGAGCAGAGCCGTCCACAGCCCCTCGCCCGAGCCCGCCGGGACGGGGAGGTTGATCGTGTAGCCCTCGCCCTCCCCGGAGCCCCCATCCAGGAGGGGGCCGGTGCCGGGGTAGAGCCCCTCCTGGTGGATGCTCGCGAAGAGCACATCGGAGCGCCGCCTGAAGATCTCCGCGGTGCCGTTCCCGGCGTGGACGTCCCAGTCGAGGATGAAGACCCGTTCTGCGCCTCCCTCTGCCAGTGCCCACGCCGCCGCCACGGCGACGTTGTCGAACAGGCAGAAGCCCATTGCCCTTCCCGCCTCCGCGTGGTGGCCTGCCGGGCGCACCCCGCAGAAGCCCACCTCCGCCTCCCCCTCCAGCAGCGCCTTCGTCATCGCCACCGCCGCCCCGGCGGCGTGGAGGGCGGCGTCGAAGGATGCCTCGACGACGAACGTGTCAGGGTCGATCGCCCCGCCGCCCCCGACGCAGAGCTCGCGGATGGCGGCCACATGCGCGTGGGCGTGGACGAGCTCCAGCTGGGCCGGATCGGCGGCCGGCGCCCGGCGGCGCTCCCAGCCCAACCAGTCCTGCTCCTCGAGGGCCCCCTCGAGCGCGAGCAGCCGCTCGGGCGTGTCGGGGTGACGGGGTGAGATGAGCCGCGGGTCGTGCTCCAGGCAGGCCGGGTGGCTGTAGTAGAGGGCGCGGCTCACGGCCGCTCGATCGCGCCGGCGAGCATGTGCGCCGCCGCCAGCCCCGCCCAACCCTCGTAGGGGCGGAAGAACTCCCTCACGTCCCCCTCCTCCGCCCGCGCCCGGGGGTCGCCGCCGCTGAGGACGCGACCGACGAGCTTCAGCAGGCCCAGATCTCCCGCCGGAAACTGATCGTCGCGACCCTGGCCGCTCAGGGCGAGCATCTCGACCGTCCAGGAGCCGATCCCCGGGATCGCCCGCAGGCGCCGCCAGGCCGACTCGTGGTCCCCCCCGTCGAGGTCCACCCGCCCGCGCGCGACCGCCCTCGCCGCCGCCACCAGGGCGACGGCCCTGGAGCGCCCGAGGTCGAAGGACTGCAGCAGAGCCGGCGCCGTCGCCCCGAGGACCGCCGCGCGAGGGAGATCGCGGAGCACCAGCCCCAGCGCCTCTCCCGCAGGCCAACGCCGGCCGAGCCCCGCGAGCAGCCGCCGCTGGATCACCACGGCGCGCTCATACTCGATCAGCTGCTCGCAGATCGCCCAGGCGAGCGCCTCGAACGGGTCGGGCCGGCGCGGAAAGCGCAGCCACGGCCGAGCTCGCACCGAGCGGCCGATGAGGGGGTCGCGGGCGAAGCGGCGGAGGAACGGCGAGACGTCCTCGTCCACCCCCAACATGAATCTCATCCTCGCGATCCCGTGCGCGGCGCCCTCACGCGTCGGCGAGCGCGCCCCGAAGAGCACACCGTCGGGAGCGCTCTGGGCGGCACGCACAGCCACGGGCACGTCCCCGTGGTGGAGCAGCCGCTCGAGCACGCCGCCCCGCCGCCGGCACATGCCGTCGCGGCCGGTCATCCGCGGCATGCGGAAGGCGCCGGCCGTGCTCACCTCCTCGCGCAGCTCCACCAGCGCGCCCCCCACTGTCCCGCCCCTCAGCCGTCGGAGCCGGGGATCCCGAGACGGTGAACGTCCACGAGGAAGGTGCTGCTGCTCACGATCTTCATCACCTCGGGCCCGTTGCCCGCCTTGCGCGTCCCGCCCCGCCCGAGAGCCCGTCCGGCGCGCCGACCGCCGAGCGCCGCCGGATGACGCTGGCGGCGGTGGACGAGCCCGACGACCGCTGCCCCGGCGACAAAGCTCCCGGCCGCCACCGCGGCCGCGCCCACCACGGGGATGCTCCCCGCAGCTCGATCTCTGTAGAGGCCCTTCGAGAAGCGCCCGGGGGCCGCCGCGGGACTCGCGCCGAGAAGCATCGGGAGCGGCGCGTCGGCGTCCTGAACCTCGCCCGCCAAGGGAGCCTCGGCTGCGGGCTCGCCGGCCGGCGGGGACTGCGGGAAGTCGCTCACGTGGCCAAGTGTAGAGCGCCTCTCACGCCCCCGCTCCCGCGGGCTCGAGGACGCGCTCGAAGACGCGATAGCGCTTCACCACGCGCCCCCCCATCGCTTCCATCCCCCGGTTCATCGGCTCATTCGTCTCGAGGATCCAGCCCATCTCACCGCCCGTCTGAGGCCTCGCGGCGGCCGCATCGAAGTGTTCGACGTAGAGCTTCGCCGCGACGCCCGTGTGCTGGTACTCGGGCTTGACCCCCAGCCAGCCCACCCGCACACGGTCGGTGATGCAGCCCTTGTTGAGGAAGTGCCACCAGCCGAACGGGAGGATCCGCCCGTTCATCCTCGCGAGCACCTGGTTGAGGTCGGGGAACGTCCAAGCCATCCCCACCACCTCCCCGCTGTCAACTTTCTCCGCGATGAACGCCCAGTGCTTGTCGAACGCCAACTGGAGCTCCTGGGCGAGCGCGTCGAGGTCCTTCTTCGAGTAGGGAACGAAGTCCCAGTTCTTCGACCAGGCCGCGTTGTAGACCTCGGCGAACGCGTCCACGTCTTTGCGGAGCTGGAAGCGCCGCATGTGGCGGACGCGAATCCCATGCTCGCTCTCAACCTTCTCCGCGAGCTCGAAGATCACCGGGAGGACCTTCGCGCGATCGGACACCTCGAGGTTCCACATCAGGAGGTCCATCGCCTTCGCCATCCCCGCCTGCTCCATCCGTTCGAGGTAATAGGGAGGGTTCCACGGCTGGAGGATCATCGGCCGCAGGTCATACCCCTCGACCAGCACCCCGCTCTCGTCGTTCATCGCGAAGCTCGCCGGGCCGACCATTCGCTCCTGCCCCCTCGCCCTCAACCACGTCTCCGCGGCGTGGAGCAGGCACTCCACCACCTCGATGTCGTCCTCGAACTCGAGGAAGCCGAACCAGCCCCACTTCTCCCCCCGATGGTCGTTGAATGCATGGTTGACGTGGGCGCTGATCCGCCCCACGACGCGGCCCTCGCGGCGCGCGAGGAAGTAGTCCGCCTCGCCGTGCGTGAAGAAGGCGTTCATCCGCCTGCTCAGCGCGATACGCCGCTCGAGCTTCAGCGGCGGCACCCACATCGGGTGGTTAGCATTGAGGCGAAAGGGCAGGTTGATGAACTCCTTGAGGTCCCGCCCGCCCGACACGACTCTGACGTCAACGCTCACAGCGGAGGCACCCTATATGCCCACCTCGATCGATGTCTTCGCAAAGGTTCGCGGCCACGAGCGAGAAGACATGCTCCGCAGCGCCCGCGAGGCGGGCCTCCTCCCCTACTTCCGTACCGTCGAGTCCCCGGCGATGCCCGTCGTGGAGATGGAAGGCGAGCCGCGCATCATGCTCGCCTCCAACAACTACCTCGGCCTGACCGCCGACGAGCGCGTTGTGACGGGCGCCCGCGACGCCCTCACCCGGTACGGCACCGGCCTGACGGGCTCGCGCCTGCTGAACGGCACCACCCCCCTCCACCTCGAGCTCGAGCGCGAGCTCGCCGAATGGATGGGCACCGACGATGCGATCGTCTTCACCACCGGCCACCAGGCGAATGTGGGCACCCTCGGCACCCTCCTCGACGGCGGTGACACCGTCATCGTGGACTCCGCCGACCACGCCTCCATCCTCGACGGCGTCCTCCTCTCGCGGGCGAAGATGCGCCCCTTCCGCCACGGCCGCCTCGACAAGCTCGAGCGCGCCCTCGAGCGCGCCCAGGGCGACGGTGGCGGCACGCTCGTCGTCGTCGACGGGGTCTTCTCGATGGAGGGCGACGTCGCCCCCCTCGTCGACATCAGCGAGCTCTGCGCCCGTTACGGCGCGCGGCTGATGGTCGATGAGGCCCACGGCGCCGGGGTCCTGGGCGCCCGCGGGGCGGGCGCCTCCGAGCTGCTGGGCGTTGAGGATCGGGTCGATCTCCGCATGGGCACCTTCTCGAAGTCCCTCGCCGCCTGCGGCGGCTTCATCGCCGGCGAGGCCGAGGTGATCGACTACCTCCGCATCTCCTCCCGCGCGTTCCTCTTCACCGCCTCCGCCGTTCCGGCCGCCCTCGGCGCGGCGCTCGCCGCGCTCCGCGTGCTCCGCTCAGAGGAGGGCCCGCCGCTGCTCGCCGCGGTGCTCGCCAACGGCCGCTACCTCTCCGAAGGGCTCCACGCGCTCGGCTTCCAGGTCCGGACCGGCGCCCCCATCCGCATGGGCCCCCGCGACGAGGACCCCGTCGAGGCGCTCACCACGCCGATCGTCCCGATCGTCGTCGAGGACGACTGGAAGGCCGCGCTCCTCTGGCGCGCCCTCTACGACGGCGGTGTCTTCACCAACTGCGCCATCCACCCCGCCGTCCCACCCGGCGGCGCCCTCCTGCGGACGAGCGTGATGGCGACCCACGATCGCCCCACGATCGACCGCGCGCTCGACGTCTTTGGCCGCGTCAAGCGGGAGTTCGAGGCCGAGCACGGCCCGCTTCCGGGCCCCATCGACGGCTAGTCCGCCGGCCCGCGAGCCCTCCCCGAGGAGGGTGGCTGCGGGGGGGTGGGCAGCTCCGCGAAGACGGCCCCCCCCGCGGACGCATGCGCACGCGCGGGAGGCTGCGAGGGGTGAGGAGCTCCCCGAAGACGGCCCCCCCGCGCGGGCGCACACGCGCGCGCGGGGTGCCGCGGCGGAGAGAGCTTCACCGCGGGAGCCCCGGCTCGCGGGTGCGCTCAGGGGCCGAGCGGGGGGAGCGGGCCGGGCGGGGCGAGGCACCTGGACGACGAGCCGGACCGTACAACCGGGCGCGCCAACTTGTCCAAATCTTCACAAGTCCGTGGGCCAACGAAAAACATCGCTTCTAGCGTACGAAGGACCCGGTTCGCCGTTGACCGCGGGCGGCGACGTCGCGTAGCTTCCAGGAGCGCTTTGCGAGGTCGTCGGGTTTGCCCCACAGTGACCGCTCGAGGGGGGGTCCACTGTGGTGGATTCGCGCTTGGTCGCGGATGGATTGAACACGGCGATGGCGGGCGCGGAAACGTCCAAAAATCGAGCAAGCAGTCGTCTCCCGAGCCCGTCTCGTGGAGGCGACGGGGAGAGTTCGCACTATGAACGCGACAGCGATGATTGCCCCTGCCGGGAGCGCGATGGGCACGGCGGTGAGACCCGACTGTGCGGAGGCCGGCGAGGCCACCGCGACACATGCGGCGGGAATCGGCGAGATCGCTGGGACGGGCCCCGCGGGCCCTCAGTACATGCGGGCGCTCGAGCGCGCCAACAAGGTCCGCCTTGCACGCGCCGAGCTCAAGCGGAGGGTGGCGACGGGTGAGGCGGACGTCGCCGAGGTGATCCTCGATTGCCCGTGGGAGACCGAGAGCATGGCCGTCGCCGACCTCCTGACGAGCCAGCGCCGCTGGGGGCAGACCCGTTGCCGCAAGTTCCTCTCCCAGATACCCATGTCGGAGAAGAAGACGATTGGATCGATGACCGAGCGTCAGCGTCGCACGCTCGCGGAGATGCTCCGGTCGGTCGATCGGGGTCGCGCCTGGAACGCGACCCCCTGGGTAACGGACAGCCTGAGGAGAGCTTGACCTCCCACCAGCCCGCGAGCATCCCGACGAGGCCGAAGCGGGGTCGCACCTCCCACACCCCGCAGCCGCCCTGGCCGAGATCCCTCACGGGTAGACGAGCGAACTTGTAGCGGCCGGGTTCGAGCTGCATCGCGCTGAGCTTCTCGCGCGCCTGCTGCTCATGCTCGGCCCTCGCCTCCGCGAGGGCGCGCACCTCCGCGGCCCGGCCCGCCAGGTGATCGCGCACGCGCTCGAGCTCGGCTAGCCCGAGCAGGCTCGGCCCCGCGGCGACATGCTGGCCCGCCCGCCCGGCGAGGGCAGCGGGGTGGGGCGAGACGTGGGGAAAGGTCTCGGCGACGATCGCGGAGAGCTCGCGCTCCAGGCGCGCGATCTGCGCCCTCAGCGTTCTCCGCGCCAGGCGCTCGGAGTACCGGCGCTCCTGCTCATCCCCGACCCCCGAGGCGAGCGGATCGCAAGGCCCGAGCACCGAACCCCCACCGAAGTGGACGTCCGAATCGATCACCTGCTCCTGCTCACGCTGGCTCATGCCGTGCTCCTCTCGGCAGACCGGAGCGTGTGAGTCTACCAGCGAGCCCACCCCTCCGAGCCGCCCCGGAGGGGCGGTCCCTCAGGGCTCCACGAGGGCCGCACAGGCGCTCCAGAGGGCCTCTTCGACGTACAGCTCGGGCACGCCCGCGACCTGGACCGCGAACAGCGCGAGCCGCCGCGCGCGCGCCCCCGGAGCGTGGCCCGGGGCGAGCTCGCCGAAGAGGATCGCAACCGGAGCCTCGGCATCGGCCACGACGAGCCGCCCTGCCGGGAGCGGGGGGGCGCCGGCGGAACGGCCGAGGAGCTCACCCTCGCTGGAGGGGCGGATGCCGAGCGGCCCCTCGAGGGTGTCCGCATCGAGCGCCCACACCGGCACGCCGGTGTCGAGCAGCGAGAGGAGGAGCACGTCCTCCAGGAGTCCCCCACTCGGGAAGCCCCCGCGGATCATCCGCTCGAGCACAGCCGCCTCGATCGGGGTGCGATCGACGTCGGGGTCCATGCCGATGTGTCGGAAGAAGACGCGATAGGCGGCGGGGACGGGCTCGCGGCGGAGGGCCACCGCGCGTGGCCCGCGGAAGCGGTTGGACATCGCCCGCATGCGACCCTCGATGGCCGCCGTGGGAGGTCCCCCGAGCGGCACCGCGAGCGCGGGCACGGCCTCGGCGGCTAGCAGGCGCAGGCCAGGGAGCTCGTCCGCGACCTCCGTTGCGACCCACCCCGGGGCGGGCTCCCCGGGCGAGCTCACGGTACGTCCCCCCGCGCGCGCGAGGCCGCCAGGAGCGCGGCCAGGCGCGCCCGCAGGGCGCCCTCCGAGGGGGTCGAGAGGAGCGCATGCTGGGCGACGACGCCCCCGCGGTAGACGAAGCTCACCTGGGGGCAGGAGCCGAGCTTGTAGAGGCCCGCGAGCGCCCCGTCTTCATCGATCCCCACGGGGAAGGTGAGGCCGTAGGAGCGCAGGAGCCGCCGCACCCGGCCCCGCCCGCCGCCGATGGCCACCGCCGCGAAGTGCACCTCCGGGAAGGAGCCCATCAGCCGCTCCATCGTCGCGAGCACCCGCTCACAGGAGCCGGCGTCGATGAACAGCGCGAGCGCAACGGGGCCCTGTTCATAGAGCTGGCAGACGTTGAGGATCATCGCTCCCCGCTCGCGGCAGGCGGCTACCCGACCGGCCGAGCCGTCGTTGGCGTGGGTGGCGATGTCCGCGTCTCCCGGCAGATCGTCCCCCGCGAGGGGCACGGCGAACGGCGGGAGCCTCGTCCCGGGCGGTATCCCAGATGCGCCCGTGGGCCTGCTGAGGACCGTGTTGAGGACGATCGAGAGGATGATCACCAGCCCCGCCACCCCCACCCAGCGTCCGCTGTGGCGCGAGGATCGCAGCGGTGATCGCGGGGGCGGCTCCGCCGCGGCCGGCGGCGGAGCGCTCGCGTCCTCGGGATCGGCCTCGCTCATCCCGCGGGGCGGTCCGGCGGGAACAGCGAGGAGCGGCGGGCGGGGAGGAGCATGGCCAGGCGGGATCGCATCCCGCCCCGCGCCCGCGCCGGCTGGTGGCCGAGGCCGCGGTCGGCTATCACGATCACGGCGGGGAGCGCGACGAGGACTCCGATCAGCGATGCGCTCAGGTCGATCAGGGTGACGAGGCCGAAGTTGCGGAGCATCGCAATCTGGGAGAGGGCGAGGACGCCGAAGCCGGCGGTGGCCGTGACCCCCGAGGCGACCACCGCGGCTCCCGTCCGGCTATAGGCGCGGCGGAGGGCCGAGATCGTGTCGTTCCCGGCGAGGCGCTCCTGGCGGTGGCGCTCGGAGAGAAGCACGCTGAACTCCGTCGAGATCGCGATCACGAGCGCCCCCAGGGTCACCGACATCGGGTTCAGCGGCACCCGCACCGCGAACAGCACCAGTGCTGACCATCCTGTGGCGAGGACGATCGGGACGAGCGGGATCAGCGCGCGACGACCATCGCCGCGGAAGGCGAGGAGCAGCACGATCGCCACGGCGGCCAGACCCACGATCAGCGTGAGCAGCCGCCTCCACGGGTCGGCGACCTGCGAGCCCGACCGTGCGGCCAGCACGGGAAGTCCGACGAGCGCCGCGGCGACGCCCGCGGGCGGATGGAGCTGCGCGCGCATCTCTTCGATCAGCCGCTCCTGACGCTGGAGGCTCATCGCGCGGATGCCGAAGGCGAGTGCGGCGACGCGGTGGCTGGGGGTGATCACGTCCTGGGAGAAGTCGGGAGGGATCAGCTTCAGCAGGCCCCTCACTTCCGAGGCGCTGAGCCTGCTCGTGCGCGTGCTCCCCACCTGACCCTCGAACAGGTCCGGAAGGGAGAACGCCGGGCACAGGGGCGCCTTGCCGCACCCACGGCTCGCGCTGTAGCCCGCGTGGGCGAGGACCGCCCGCTCGTAGGAGCTCATCCATTCGATCGTCGCCGGGTTGGCGAGGTTGCGCCCGCTCACCATCAGGTCGATCTGACCGCCGACGCCGGTGCTCCGCTGGAGCTCGTCGAGGGCTTCCACCGAGCCGAGGTTCTGGGGGACGAGCTTGGTGATGTCCGTCTGCACGCTCGTCTGCGTGTCCAGTCCCCAGCCGAGCGCGGCAAGAGCAAGCCCGACCGAGAGCGTCCGCCCCGGATGGCGGAGGGCTCCGCCGAGGGCGAACCCGCCGAGGGCCCGAGTGAGGGGGTTCTCCCTCAGCAGCTCTCCCGCCCCCCGCCAGGCGGCGAGGAGGGGCTCGGGGAGCGAGGGCCCCGGGGCCTGCCTCGGGACGCGCGCGACGGCGGCTGCGCCGACGGTGAGGGCGCACGCCAGCGCGATCGCCACGCCCACCACGAGCAGGAGGCCGAAGCCACGCACCATCGGCACCGGCGAGAGCAGCAGGGCGAGCATCGCGGCGGCGCTCGCCGCACCCGCCGTGACGATCGTCGGAGCTCCGGCGCCCGCCGCCCGAGCCACGAGACCGGCCCGCGGCCCGGCGTCGTGGGCCGCCTCCGGCGAGTCCTCCAGCGCCTCACCGACCCGCGATTGGAACTGGATCGCATAGTCGACGGCGAGGCCCACGAGCACCGGGAGGACGGCGATCGAGGCCATCGTCAGGGGAGACCCCTCGAGGGCCAGCGCCCCGAACGTGAGCGCGCAGGCGAGCACCGCAAGCCCCAGTGGGAGGAGGCGGGGACGGCCGCTGAAGATCAGCCCGAGCGTCGCCGCCATCACGAGCGCCACGGCCACGAGGAGCAGCTCGATCGAATGGCTGATCGCCGCCGGGAGGTCCGCCGCGATCACCGGCACGCCCGTCACGACGTAGCTCTCCCCGTGCGCCAGATGCCACTCCGGCATCGCCACCGCGCTGCGCACGAGGGCGATCGTGCGGTTGCGCTGGGCTTCGTGGAGGCCGGCCTTCATCCGCACCGAGATGAGCGCCGAGTTCCGGTTCGGGAAGACGTAGGCGAAGCGCTCCTTCGGCGTGCCGGCCGCCTTCGTCGAGTCGAACACCGCCGAGGAGACGAAGTTGGCGTTGGTGAGGCTCGGCGCCGACGTGATGCCGTATCGCAGGGCGATCTCGAGGAGCTCCTTCTGGAAGGCTTCGACCGTCACGCGACTCGCCTCCCGGGCCAGCGCCCGCGCCTGGGCGGGCGTTTCGTGGCGGGCCAACGCGCGGCCATAGACGGCCTTTTCCGCCTGCAGAGCCTCCCCTTCGGCCTGTCGGGTCTGGGCGTTGAGCTGCTCGTCGACGACGCTCGCGGCCTCTCTGAGGAAGGTCCCGGGACCGAAGACCACCTTCACGGTTCGCGCTCGGGCGAGCTCACCGCAGGGTCCCCCGCGGCCGCCCTCGGATGCGAACCCGCCGCTCGGGACGATCCCCGCCAGGCAGTCCTCGAGGCCGAGCACCCGTTCGATATCCGAACTGAGGACGAGCTGTTGGAGATTGCCCCTGATGAGCACCTCGACGGGTTCTTCGCCGAAGCTCTCGTAGAAGCGCTGCGTGGCGCGATATTCGGGGCTCGAGCTGGAGACGAAGGTGCTCGTCGCGGCGCTCGTCTGGAGCCCCAGTGCCAGCGCCGCCCCCCCGGCGCCGAGCACCAGGGCGATCACGATCACTAGGCGGCTGCGACGCGCCGCGGCCCCGGCGACAGCAGAGAGGAAGCTGGCTGAGCTCACCCCGGTAGGCTAGACCCCGGAGCACCCTCGGAGCGGCAGCTACACCGGCGTCTCACTCCATCCCGAGCGGCCCGGCGGATTCGCCGGAGAGGAACTGGCGCACGAACGGGTTTTCGGAGGCGAACAGCTCCTGGGCCGGTCCTGACTCCACGATCCGTCCCTTCCACAGAACCGAGATGTGCTCCGCGACCCTCCGCGCGCTCATGATGTCGTGGGTGATCACGACGTAGCAGCCGCCGTTCTCGGCGTGAACTTCCTTGATCAGCTCGCAGAGGAGGGCGGTGCGCACGGGGTCGAGCCCCGAGTCGGGCTCGTCGAACAGGACGATGTCGGGTTCGAGGACGAGCGCGCGCGCGAATCCTGCTCGCTTCCGCATCCCACCGGAGAGCTCGTTCGGCATCTTCTCGCCCGCGTCCATCAGCCCGACCTCGCCGAGTCGCCGGTTGACGATCTCGGCGATCTCATCCTCGCCCTTCTCCGTGTGCTGGCGCAGGGGGAAGGCGACGTTGTCGTAGAGCTTCAACGAGCCGAACAGCGCGCCGTCCTGGAACAGCACGCCGAACTTCTTCCGCATCTCGAAGAGGTCCGCGTCGCGGAGGCTCGGGACCGAGCGCCCGTGGACGATCACGTCCCCCTCATCGGGATAGAGCAGGCCGACGATGTGCTTGATGCAGACCGACTTCCCCGTCCCCGAGGGTCCGAGGATCATCGAGATCTTCCCCTCGGGAAGCGCCATGTTGAGACCGCGTAGCACGTGGTTGCGGCCGAAGGACTTGTGCACGTCCACGAACTCGATCGCGTCCTCCGCTCCCGACGGACGGATCGTCCCGGTGTGGAACTCGAACTCCTCCTCCTCCTCACTCCCCCGCGTCTTCGCGTCGGCCACGGCTCAACCGCCGATCGGCGCGCGTGGGTTGGACCCCCAGAAGATCTGCGTACCGAGCATCCCGATGAGGTTCACGAGGACGAGGTTCAGCACCATCGACTTCGCGGTGGCGGTCCCCACACCGACGGGGCCGCCGCTGGCATGGTAGCCGTAATAACACGCCACAAGGACAATCGCAGTCGCCATGAACATGCCCTTGATGACGCTGTAGAGGAAGTCCAACGGGTTCTGGAATTGCCAGAAGATCAAGAGATAGCCGCCCGGGGAGACGAACCCGAGCTGATGGACCACGGCTATGTAGGAGCCGAGGAAGGCGATTCCGATCGCCACGATGTACATGAAGGGGAGCACGATCCAGGCTGCCAGCAGGCGGGTGGCGCAGAGGAAGGTGACCGAGTTGATCCCCATCACCTCGAGCGCGTCGATCTCGTCTGAGATGCGCATCGCGCCGAGCTCGGCGACGATGCCCGTGCCCACCTTCGCCGCCATCATGTAGCCGAACACGTAGGGGACGGCCTCGCGCAGGTTGCACCAGGCGGCGAACACCCCCGCGTAGGCCGCCGTGCCGGTGGCCTGGTTGAAGTAGCCCGCCTCGATCCCGCAGGTGCCGAGGCCGGTGATGAACACGAGCCCCCAGATCACCGCACTCGAGCCGATGATCAGGATGCCGGCCTGGCGGAGGGCCTCGCCGAAGAAGCGGAAGACCCGCAGACCCCACACATCGCGGACTATGTCGCCGGTGAAGCGCCCGATGACCCCCGCCGAGGCGAGCCATTCGCGCGGCACCGCGAAGACGTCGTTCACTTCAGCACCAGGATGTTCGGGTGCGTCGCGAGGAGTGTCTGGGTGAAGACGTAGTTGAAGGCTCCGATCCCGAGGAAGGACGTGACGACGGCCTGGTTGACCGCCCGCCCGACCCCCTCCGCGCCCCCTGAGGCCGTCATGCCCTTGTAGCAGCAGATGATCGCGATGATCGCTCCGAACATCGTCGTCTTCAGCACCGACCCCCAGAGGTCGACGACGGACGAGTTGGAGAAGAGCGTGTTCCAGAACGGCCCGAGCGGCTGGCCGAAGCGGATCGCCGCGACGATCCCCCCGAAGATCCCGAAGAGGAGGGCGTAGATGTCGAACAGCCCCGTCGCCATCATCAGGGCGAGGAAGCGCGGAACCACGAGGTTCTTCACCGGGTCCACCCCGAGCACCTGGAGCGCGTCGAGCTCCTCGCGGACCTTCCTCGCGCCGAGGTCCGCGGTGATCGCGGTGCCCGCCACCCCCGCCACGACGATCGAGGTGATCAGCGGCCCGATTTCGCGGATCGCGGCGAGCACGAAGAAACCACCGAGGCGATCGACGGCCCCGAACAGCGTGAGGAAGTTCCCGGCCTGGAGCCCAGGCGCGCCGTAGTTGATCGCGACCGTGGAGACCAGCAGCGGGAACCACACGAGTCGGAGCGTGAAGAGGAACTGGGAGACGAACTCCCCGCCGTAGGGGTACGGAGGCCGCAGCGCCGAGACGATCGTGCGCCCCGTGAGGATCATCATGTCCCCGACTTCCTCGAGCAGGTCCCTCGTCGGGAAGTACGCCCGTTCCGCTGCGCTGCGAACCATCTCGGCTTACCCCTCCTCGGGTGGCGATCGACGCCCGGGGGATATTACGCCATGGCCCCCTCGCACGCTGCCGGAGAGGCGCGCGCGGCGGCCCGCCCCTCCAGCCCCTCCGCGCCATCCCCGCTGGTATCGTGGCGCGATCGTGAGGGGAGGGTGGAGAGTCTTCGCAGGGACCGCTGCCCGTGCGCGCGCGAGAGGGCCCTCGCGGGCGATCGCGCTGGGCTCGATCGCGGCGGGCTCGATCGCGCTCGCGGGCTGCGGCGGGACGATGCTCGATGCGCACGAACCCTCGGGCACCTACCACGTCGCGATCGTCCAGGCGAGCTTCCCCCGCAGTCAGACCATCGCCCGCCCCGCGAGGCTCACGCTGACGGTGCGGAACCTGGGCCTGAGGCCGATCCCGAACGTCGCCGTGACCGTCGACTCGTTCAGCTACGCGTCCAACTTCCGCGAACTCGCCGACCCGAAACGACCGATCTGGGTGATCGAACAGGGGCCGGGGCTGATCTCCAAGCTGAATGTGGAAACACAGGAAGTGAGCACGCCGGGGAGCGGACAGACGTCCTACGTCAACACATGGGCCCTCGGCCCCCTCGCCCCGCGCCAGACGCGCACGTTCCTCTGGCGGGTCGTCCCCGTCAAGGCGGGCTTGCACACGGTTCGCTTCAGCTTCGCGGCGGGCCTTGCGGGGAAGGCCCGCGCGCGACTCCTCGGGGGCGGTCTCGCCCAGGGCCGCCTCACCGTCTACGTGGCCCCCAAACCGCCCGTCACCCATGTCAACCCGAACACGGGCGAGATCGAAGTCGGGGCCATACCCGCGCAGCCCTAGCCCCCGCCCTCTCGCTCGCGGCTGACCGCCGAATGATGAGGCGAAGGCGGTCTTTGGCCGGCTGTCCAAAGCCGCGCCGGCCGATTTCGCCATCCGGTGATGCCGTTCGTTTCGATGGGCACTACGATTGCCTTCCGGCCGGCCCACGACGGCGCCGGCGCTCTGCACCCTTCTTCAGGAGGACTCGAGCCACCTCATGCCCAGGACCCGTCAGCAGAATGTCACCGCGGCGCAGTGGAGCGCCAACGGAGCCGCCCTTGGCTCACCCGACCTGACCATCGCCGACAACCAGGTCTTCGGTGCGAACGTCTTCTCCCCCGCGGTGCAGCGCCACCGCCTGCCCAAGCACGTCTACAAGGCGCTCCAGCGCACGCTCGCCAAGGGCGAGGCCCTCGACACCTCCCTCGCCGACGCTGTCGCCCAGGCGATGAAGGAATGGGCGATGGAGAAGGGCGCCACGCACTACACCCACTGGTTCCAGCCCCTCACGGGATCGACGGCGGAGAAGCACGACTCCTTCTACGGTCCCGCAGGCGATGGGACGGCGATCGCGGAGTTCTCCGGCAAGGAGCTCATCCAGGGGGAGCCGGACGCTTCCTCGTTCCCCACCGGAGGCATCCGCGCGACCTTCGAGGCGCGAGGCTACACAGCCTGGGATCCGACGAGTCCGGCCTTCATCCTGGAGAACCCCAACGGGGCCCTCCTCTGCATCCCCACCGCCTTCACCTCCTGGACCGGTGAGGCCCTCGACCACAAGATCCCGCTCCTGCGCTCGATGGACGCCCTCTCGGGCGCAGCCATCCGGGCGCTCGACCTGCTCGGCGTCGAAGGCGCCTCGCGGGTCTTCACGACGATCGGCTGCGAGCAGGAGTACTTCCTGATCGACGAGCAGTACTTCTTCGAGCGGCCCGACCTGGTCACAACGGGACGGACGCTCTTCGGGGCCAAGCCTCCGAAGGGGCACGAGCTCGACGACCACTACTTCGGCTCGATCCCCGAGCGCATCCTCGCCTACATGCTCGAGGTGGAGCTCGAGCTGGCAAAGCTCGGCGTGCCGATCAAGACCCGCCACAACGAGGTCGCGCCGAACCAGTACGAGGTCGCGCCCATCTTCGAGAACTCGAACGTCGGCGCGGACCACCAGATGATCACGATGCAGATCATGCAGAACACCGCCCGCCGCTACGGGCTCATCTGCCTCCTCCACGAGAAGCCCTTCGCTGGCGTGAACGGGTCTGGCAAGCACAACAACTGGTCGATGGGGACGGACACCGGGCTGAACCTCCTCGACCCCGGCGATACCCCTCACGAGAACCTCCACTTCCTGTTCTTCTGCGCGGCCGTCATCCAGGCCGTGAACAAGCACCAGGAGCTCCTCCGCGCGTCGATCGCCAGCGCCGGTCAGGACCACCGCCTCGGCGCGAACGAGGCCCCGCCGGCGATCATCTCGATCTTCCTCGGGGCCGAGCTCGAGCGGGTCTTCACGGCGATCGCGGCGGGGAAGGTCCAGCCATCCAAGCCGGGCTCCTTCCTCGGCCTCGGTACTCCGGTCCTCCCAGCGCTTCCGCTCCACGGAGGCGACCGCAACCGCACGAGCCCGTTCGCCTTCACCGGGAACAAGTTCGAGTTCCGGGCGCTGGGGTCGAGCTCCTCGCCGGCGTTCCCCAACACCGTGCTCAACACGATCGTGGCGGAATCCGTGGACGACCTTGCGGCCAAACTCCAGACCGCCCTCAAAGCCTCCGGAGCAACGCTCGAGAAGGCGGTGACGAGCGTGGTGAAGGACGTCTGGGCAGCCAACAAGCGGGTCGTCTTCGACGGCGACAACTACGACGAGGCGTGGCACAAGGAAGCCGAGAAGCGAGGTCTCGCGAACCTCCGCACGACTCCCGACGCGCTCCCCTGGCTGATCGAGAAACAGACCGTGGCGGCGTTCAAAAAGTACAAAGTGCTGTCCAAGCGCGAGCTCGAGTCCCGCTTCGAGGTGTTCACCGAGCAGTACGTCATGAACATCAACATCGAGTCGGAGACCGCCTCCTCCATCGCCCGCACGATGCTTCTCCCGGCCGCGGTGCGCCACCTCATCGAGCTCCGCGAGAGCGAGCTGGAGGAGCTCATTCGCGAGGTCGAGCCCGTGGTCAAGGAGCTTCACTACGCCGAGATCAAGCTCGAGGACGCGAACCTCGACGAGAACCACCCGGAGGGCGCCCAGAAGGAGGCCATCTACATGCGCGACGTCGTCATCCCGGCGATGGAAGACGTGCGCGAGGTGGCCGACCGCCTGGAGAAGCTCGTCGCCGACGACCTCTGGCCGTTGCCGAAGTACTCGGAGATGCTCTTCATCAAGTGACCCGACGGGGCCCGTGCCCGCGGGGCCGGGCCCCGGGGGCGTCGGGTCGGGGGCAGGCGTCGAGACCGGCTGGGTCTCTCCGGCGAAAGGGCTTCCCGCGCGCGGGCGCGCGGGAAGGCAGGTCGGAGCCGCACACCGGCCGGCAGTCCCCGCGCGGGCGCGCGTGCGCGCGCGGCAGCCCTTCGGAGAGACACACCGACGGGCTTCGGAGAGAGACACCGACGGGGGGCAGCCCCCGCGCGCGCGGGTGCGCGGGGAGGCACGTCGGAGCGGTACACAAGCGGGCAGCCCCCGCGCACGCGCGCGCGGGGAAGCGCTCCGGAGAGACACACCGGCCAGGGTGCCCGCGCCCGTACGCGCGGAGAAGCGGGACGGAGAGGCCCGAGCGCTCCGAGCCATCGCGGCTAGCATCTTCTGACCATGCGTGACTACCTGAAGGCGATCCGCGATCACGTCGTCGTCTACGACGGCGGGATGGGCGCGACGCTCGAGCAGTTCGACCTCACGAGCAAGGACTACGGCGGGCTGGCGGGGAAGTGCCACGAGGCGCTCGTCCTGAACCGTCCCGACGTGATCGAGGGCGTCCACAGCTCGATGCTCGAGGCGGGGGCGGAAGTGATCGAGACGGACACCTTCCAGGGCTCGCGGCTGAAGCTCGAGGAGTGGGGGCTCGGGGAGTACACGGTCGAGATCAACACGACGGCCGCCGAGATCGCAAGGAAGGCCGCGGGCGAGAGCCGCTACGTCGCCGGCTCGATTGGGCCGACCGGGTATCTCCCCGCCTCGGAGGACCCCTCGCTCGGGCAGATACGCTTCGGCGAGCTCGTCGAGGTCTTCAGCGAGCAGTCGGCCGGGCTGCTCGACGGTGGGGCCGACCTGCTGATCATCGAGACGGCCCAGGACATCCTCGAGGTCAAGGCCGCGGTGTTCGGCGCGCGCGCCGCATTCGCCAGCACGGGGCGGACCGTCCCGATCCACACGTCCGTCTCGCTCCTCCCAAATGGAGGGAAGATGCTGCTCGGGACGGACATCTCGGCCGTGCTGAGCACGCTCGATTCGCTCAACGTCGACGTCATCGGGCTGAACTGCTCCACCGGGCCGGAGGACATGCGCGACGCGATCCGCTTCCTGGGCGAGTTCAGCCCCGTCCCCGTGGCATGCATACCGAACGCCGGCCTCCCGCTCCAGGGACCCGACGGCGAGACGATCTTCCCCGAGCAGCCCGAACCACTCGCCGAGGCGCTGAAGGAGTTCGTCGAGCGCTACGGCGTAGGGATCGTCGGGGGCTGCTGCGGGACGACGCCGGCGCACATCGCCGCGATCGCCGAGCGCGTGGCGGGGAGGCCGGTCGCCGCGCGGCCTGCCCCCCGCGCCCCGCATCTGTCCTCCATGATCGCCGCGACGCCCCTCGTGCAGGAGCCCCGCCCGACGATGGTCGGCGAGCGGGTCAACTCGCAGGGCTCGCGCAAGGCGAAGGAGCTGCTGCTAGCGGACGATTACGACGGCCTCGTCCAGATAGCCGAGGATCAGGTGTCCGGCGGAGCCCACGTGCTCGATCTCTGCGTCGCGCTCACCGAGCGGACCGACGAGGACGAACAGATGCGGATCCTCGCCAAGAAGATCTCCCTCACCCAGCCCGCCCCCATCCAGATCGACTCGACCGAGCCGGAGGTGATCGAACGCACGCTCGAGCAGATACCGGGCCGGGCGATCGTCAACTCGGTGAACCTCGAGGCCGGTCGGGCGAAGCTGGACCGCGTCGTCCCGGTCGCCCTCGCCCACGGCGCGGCGCTGATCGCGCTCACGATCGACGAGGTCGGGATGGCGAAGACGGCGGAGAGGAAGGTGGAGATAGCGGAACGGATCCGCGAGCTCTGCTGCGAGGAGCACGGGCTCGACCCCGAGCTACTCATCTTCGACTGCCTCACCTTCACCCTCACCACCGGCGATGAGGAGTGGCGGCCCTCGGCCGTCGAGACGATCGAGGGAATCCGGCGGATCAAGGCGGAGATCCCCGGCGTGAAGACCTCCCTCGGGGTCTCGAACGTGTCCTTCGGCGTCTCCCCGGGGGCACGCGCGGTGCTCAACTCCGTGTTCCTCCACCACTGCGTCCAGGCGGGCCTCGACCTGGCGATGGTGAACCCCAACCACATCACTCCCTACGGGGAGATCTCCGAGGGCGAGAGGGAGCTCGCCGACGACCTCGTCTACAACCGCCGCGAGGACGCCCTCGAGCGCTTCATCGCCCATTTCGAGTCCAAGGGCGAGGAGGACGTCGAGGCGAGCGCGGGTGATCCCACCGAGGGGATGGAGCCCGAGGAAGCGCTCCACTTCCACATCCTCCGCCGCCGCAAGGAGGGCGTCGAGGACTGGATCGACCTCAGCGTGGAGAAGATCGGCGCCGTGCCCACCCTCAACGAGGTGCTCCTTCCGGCGATGAAGGAGGTGGGCGACAAGTTCGGCGCGGGCGAGCTCATCCTCCCGTTCGTGCTCCAGTCCGCGGAGGTGATGAAGCGCGCGGTCGCCCAGCTGGAGAAATATCTCGACAAGATCGAGGGCTACACGAAGGGGACCGTGGTGCTCGCCACCGTCTTCGGCGATGTCCACGACATCGGCAAGTCGCTCGTGAACACGATCCTCACGAACAACGGCTACACCGTCGTCGACCTCGGCAAGCAGGTGCCCATCCAGACGATCCTCGACGCCGCCGTCGAGCACCAGGCAACCGCGATCGGGCTGTCCGCGCTGCTCGTCTCGACGTCGAAGCAGATGCCCGCCTGCATCCAGGAGCTCCACGCGAAGGGCCTCGACTACCCGGTGCTGATCGGCGGCGCCGCCATCAACCGTGCCTTCGGCTACCGCGCCCTCTTCCCCGGAGGGAAGGAGTCCGAGGAGATCTACGACCCGGGGGTGTTCTACTGCAAGGACGCCTTCGAGGGGCTGGCCGTGATGGATCAGCTGGTCGACGAGGAGGCACACGGGGCGCTCGTCGAGAAGCTCCGGAGCGGCGCTCGGGAGTTCCGGGCGAAGGGCGAGGCTCCCGAGGAGGAGCTCAACCTCGCCGACGATTCCGTCCGTTCGGCGGCACGCACCGACGTCCCGATTCCGACTCCGCCGTTCTGGGGGGTGCAGGAGATCCCGGTGGACCTCGAGGAGGTCTACCGCCACCTCGACACCCATGTCCTCTTCAAGCTCCACTGGGGAGGGAAGGGCGTCAAAGGCGAGGCCTGGCAGAAGCTCCTGGACGAGAACTTCCGCCCGCGGCTGGAGCGGATGTGGCAGGAGCAGAGCTACCTGCACCCGCGCGCCCTCCTCGGCTTCTTCCCCTGCTACGCCCTCGGCAACGAGATCGTCCTGCTCGACCCCGATGACCACACCCGCGAGCTCACACGCTTCGTCTGCCCGCGCCAGCCCAAGGGAGAGCGGATCTGCCTGGCTGACTTCTTCCGTCCGGCCGTGGACGGCAAGGCGCCGCCGGAGCTCGACGTGATCGCCGTCCAGGCCGTCACCGTCGGGGGCGAGGTGACGGAGCTGATGGCGAAGCTCGAGGCCGAGGGGGAGTTCGCCGAGCAGCTCTTCGTTCACGGGCTCGGCGTGCAGACTGCCGAGGGGCTCGCCGAGTGGCTCCACTACGAGGCGCGGAGGATGCTCGACATCCCCCTCACCCAGGGCCGGCGCTACTCGTGGGGCTATCCGGCCGTGCCGGATCAGAGCGAGCACCTGAAGGTCGATGAGCTGCTCGACCTGAGCCGCATCGGGATGACCATCACGGACGGCTACGCACCCGACCCCGAGCAGTCGACCCTCGCCCTCGTCGCCCACCACCCCCAGGCGATCTACTTCGGCACGCGCCAGGGGCGGCTGACGGCGGAGGGAAGCCCCGACGACCTCATCCGGGGCTCCAGCCGCGACCCCTCGCTCTTCGGCGCCCTCGACGACGAGGATCCGCCCGAGGACGGGGGCGAAGCCGAGGACGAGCCGGCGATGGCGAGCGGCGCGAGCTAGCGGTCGATCGCCGCCGCGATCTCCTCACCGGCGGCCCCACGAGGCGGGAGGGGGCGGCGGATGGCGGAGGCGGGCGGGCCCGAGCTCGACATCGCGTAGGACTCCACGCCGCTGCGGGCCATCTCCATGATCGCCTCCGCGGAGAGGGGCTCGGCGAAGTGGAACCCCTGGCCGTAGTCGCAGCTGATCCCCTGGAGCTGCTCGAGCTGTCCCGAGCTCTCGATCCCCTCCGCCACGGCCTTGAGGTTGAAGATGCGGGCCACCTGGACGATCGCAGCCGTCAGCTCGGTCACCTCGGGGTTGCGGTCCGCGAGGAACGAGCGGTCGATCTTGAGGATGTCGACGGGGAACTGGCGGACGTAGTTGAGCGAGGAGTAGCCCGTGCCGAAGTCGTCGATCGCGAGTTTCACCCCCAGCTCCCGGAGCGCGTTGAGCCGGAGCAGGCTCAGCTCCATGTCCTGCATCATCACGCTCTCCGTCAGCTCCAGTGTGAGGCTGCTGGGGACGATGCCCGTCTCGGCGATCACGCCGGCGACATCCTGGACGAACTCCGGGCGCTGGAGCTGGGAGACGGAGACGTTGACCGCCATCGAGAGGGGGGGCTCGCGGGGGCATGCCTCCTGCATCTGCGCCGCCCATCCGCAGGCCTCGCGGAGCACGTTGTGGCCCACCGGGACGATCAGCCCGGTGTCCTCCAGCAGCGAGATGAACTCCAGCGGCGGCACCGTTCCCCGCTCGGGGTGCTCCCAGCGGACGAGCGCCTCCATCCCGGCCATGTCCCCCCGCGCGAGGTCCATGATCGGCTGATAGCGGAGCGTGAACTCACCGGCGTCGAGCGCGCGCTGCAGATCGCTCTTCAGCTCCAGCCGCGCGAGCGCCAGGGCGTGCATCTCGGGGGCGAAGATGCGGTACTGGTTCTTCCCGCTCTCCTTCGCCATGTACATCGCCGCGTCGGCGTTCCGGAGCAGCTCGTCGGCATCCCGAGCGGAGACCATCCCCTGGTCGCTGTGGGCGATCCCGACGCTCGTCGCGATCGAGACGGCCCGCCCCGCGAGCTGGATCGGCACCGCGAGCGCCACCATCAGCCGCTGGGCGATGTCGACCGAGTGCAGCTCGCTCTCAGCCTCCGGGATCAGGATCGCGAACTCATCCCCCCCGAGACGCGCCGCCGTGTCCACCGGCCTCATGCAGTCCTCGAGCCTCCGTGCGAGCTCCTGCAGCACCTGGTCCCCGGCGGCGTGGCCGAGGCTGTCGTTGACGGTCTTGAAGTCGTCGACGTCGAGGAACAGAACCGCCACGGGAAGCCCGTTACGGCGCTGCCCGGCGAGCGCGTGCTCCACGCGGTTGCGCAGCAGCGCGCGGTTCGGGAGGCCGGTGAGCGTGTCGTGGAAGGCCTGGTGCTCGAGCTCGGCCTCGAAGGACTTCCGCTCGCTGATGTCCCTCACGTTCAGCACGATCCCCTCGATCTGCTCGTCCGCGAGCAGGTTCGTCCCGAGAGCCTCGACGTCGCAGAATCCGGCCGGAGGCATCCTGAACGTGGAACTCGGCGGTGGTGGGCTGGGCGGGGGGCTGGGCGGCGATCGCGGCGATGAACCCGTGCAGCCGTACGCGCTCGTCAGCCACGACGAGCTCGTTCAGATCACGCTCGAGGAGATCCTCGGGGTGGTGCCCGAACATCCGCTCGACGGACGGGCTCATGTATTGGACGATTCCGTCGAGACTGACGATGCAGACGACGTCGGAGGCGTTCTTGATCAGCGCGCTCAGACGCGACTCCGAACGGCGCTGGAGCGACTCTTCCGTCAGCGCCGCGCTCTGCAGCGCGAGGGCCACCTCGCTGGCGAGGGTGCCGAGGCTCTCTTGAGCGGCTCGCTTCAGGCGGCCGGGGGAGAACACGGCGAGCACTGCCGTGAGCTCTCCTCCGACGAGTAGCGGCGCCACGTAGGCCCGCGCGCCGGGCCGCTCGATGCACAGCACGCGGCTCGCGAGCCGGCCGCGGGTGAGCTGCTCCGGGAGCTCTTCCCGGCGGAGGGGAAATACACCGGGTGGCTGCTCCTGGGAGCCCTCCAGCGGTCGCAGCGCCCCGCCCTCGGCGTCCCAGACATAGATCGCCGCGTGCACCTGCTCCTCGACGACCGAGCGCGCGGCGTCGAGCGCCGCGACATAGATGTCCTCGCGGGAGCTCGCCGTGACGAGTGCCTCGCCGGCCATCCGGAGTGCTTCCTCGCGGTCTGTCGCCTCCTCGTTGCTCCGCACGATCCCCGCCATCCGCGCGAGCACGAGCGCGAACATCGCCACGGAGGCGCCGATCACCACATACAGGTTCAGCGGCTCGTTCAGCGCCAGCCGCACGATCATCACCAGCGGCGCCGTGAGGCCTGCGCAGGACAGCAGCGCGAGCCGCGCACGCGTGAGGCGCACGTCGGGCTCGGGACCCGGCTGGGAGAGCAGACGCATCGACGGATGCAGCGCGGCGGTGCCCACGAGCGCGAAGAAGATCGCCCATCCGCTCGCCATCACCCCGGCGATGTTGTAGCCACCGTCGAGCTGCTTCCAGCCGTAGAGCCCGTCGCTGAAGAGCAGCACCACGGCGCCGGCGAGCAGGAACCCGAACGCGGGCTCGCGCCGCTTGCTACCGGCGGCGACCCGCGCGACCACTCCGAGCACGACGATGTCCATCGCCGGGTAGGCCGTCGAGGTGAGCCTGTGGAGCAGCGACAGGCCCTCTTTGTCGACGTAGGGCGCGATCAGATAGACCCACAGCAGCGTCGCGAGCGCCCCGGTGACGATCAGCGCGTCGATCATCCCTGCGCGTTCGCGGATCTCGCTCCGCTCGTGGATGAGCAGGAGCATCGCCGCGACGAAGAAGAGGTAGAAGGCGAGATGGAAGGGGTCCGCCACCGAAGGCATCGGCAGCGCCGAGCCGAACAGCTTTTCGTAGTTGTAGGAGAGGATGTTGCTCGTCAGGAACAGCCCCAGACCGACCGCCAGCAGGTACCAGGGGAGGCGATGGCTGGGGGAGTTCCTCCGCGTGCCCATCACGATCGCCACGACGGTCGAGCCGCCGATGAGGTTGTAGACGGGACCGGAGTTGAGCCAGTGCGGGCCCGTGAAGTGGGCGAGGACGTACGCGGCCGTCAGAGCCAACATCGCCGCGAGGTACAGCCACCAGGCGTTCTCGCCCAGCTGAACTGGGCTCAGCCGGCCCTGTGGAGTCTCTGAGGGCAGGCGGCTCTCTCGGCATCGTTCGGATACCGCCGTAGCGTTGTCCACGGCTCGCGTATCGGCCTGAGCGGCGGTTTGCTGAAGTATGCAGGCGTTTCCTGCAAATCCCTACGAGGCGAGCGCTCCTTCCCCCGCGCTCATCGGCTCCGGCGGGCGTGGCGAGGAGGCCCTAATCCTCCCGGGGAGGTGGGCGGAAGAGGATGCGCTTGACCTCGATCGCGGAGCCTCCGCCGAGGCGGAGCGCCGTCTGGAATCCCTCACCGCCGAGCTCCCCCGCGTCGAGCGCGCGGCGGAGCTCGTTGAGGGGGGCGAGATCGTCCTCGCTGACGCGATCGCGGCTCGTCTCCAGCAGGATCAGGTGACGTGGCCGTTTCAGCGCCGCAGCGGCCCGCACGAGCGGCTCGCGCTCCTCCGGGCCGAGGCTCTCGGCGGCGATGACGACCGTCTGGCGGGCCTCGAGCCGCTTCACGGCCGCTGCCTGAAGGAGCTCGCGGGCCCGGTCCTCGAGTTCCTCCTCCCCCACCCTCCCGGCCAGCAGCGCGCGGACCTTCGCCGTCGAGAGCAGCGCCCCGCGATCCTCGATCAGTCGCGCGAGGAAGGCGTCGCGCTCCTCGGCGGAGGCGGAGGCGACGATCAGGAGGCTCCCGGGCGAGTAGCGGAGGCGATCAGCGGGGGTGAGCACGCGGCAGTGCACGGCGACGTTCGCGGGTCTCGCGGGCGCGCCGTCGCGGCGGGGACGGTCAGAGGACCACCCGGTCCTCTCGTCCTCGGAGATCTTCACGCTGCGGGCAATCGGTCTCTCGGCCATACCTCCATCATGCCGCAAGCGGCCCGCCGATCCCCCCACCGCCCCGCCCGCCCCCGCCGGCAGGGGCGCTGTGGGCCGCGATCAGCGCGAGCTTGCCCGCGCGGTCCATCCGCTTGATGCGGGCCTCCTCCCGCATCGCGCACCCCCGGTCGGCCATCGGCAAGGCGAGCGCGAGCTCGACCGGCAGGCGGCTCGCCGTGTAGCGGCTCGCGAGCCCGCGGCGGTGGCGCCCCAGCCGTCGCTCGACGTCGTTGCTCCAGCCGGTGTAGAGCGACCCGTCGCCGCAGCGGAGGATGTACACCCACGCCGCGGCCGCCCCCGCGCCCCGCCCACCCGCCGCCGTCCCGGCGGGCGGGGCCGCCGCCTCAGTCCTCGGCGGCCGCGACCTTGGCGCCACGGTTGATCGTCGCCGGGAGCGGGCTCAGCTTCACCGGCGTGGCGTGGATCGTGCGCAGGCGGACCTCCCGCCAGGAGAGCCCCTCGTTGACCAGCGCCGGCAGCCCCATCACGAGCGCGGTCACGAGCTCTATGGCCTGCAGCACGAGCCCATAGGCGAGAGCTTCAGGCGTGGCGACGTGATAGGCGCCCGCGAGCACGGCGATGCACGCGGCCTGGAACACGCCGACGTTCCCGGGGGTCGCCGGGAGGACCGCGGTGGCGTTGACGGCGAACAGCACCGCCGCCGCTCCCGCAAGGCCCACGCGCGTGTCGAGGCCGAGCGCCATCAGCAGGAACCAGCAGCTACCCAGCTGCAACGCCCAGGCCGCCAGCTGGATGCTCCCCGCCAGCGCCGCCCGGCGCGGCCTGGCGAACAGGCGCAGGCCTTCCCGTAGGCTCGTCAGCGAGCGCTGCAGGCCCAGCACGAGGGCCTCGCGTCGGGCCGAGCGGGAGAGCGAGGAGGAGGGGACGAGCGCCGGGCCGAGGAGAACGGCCAGCAGTCCCGCCACGGGCGCGATCGCCGCGACGATGAGGGCGCCGTGATGGCCGTCGAAGGGATCGACGCTCGAGAACACGACGATGCCGAGCAGGCACAGTGCGAGCAGGTTCAGGAGCGTCTGGGAGACCATCGTCCCGAGCACCACCGGGTGGGTCTCCCGCGCGCGGCCGAGTCGGCGCGCGACGATCAGCGCCCGCGAGGGCTCGCCCAACCGGGCGGGGAGCGTGCAGGACATGAGCACCCCGATGAACGTCCCCTGCATCGCATCCCGCTTCTTCGCCCGCCGCCAGGTCGGCGCGACGGAGAGGATCGCGTGCCAGGCCATCGCTCGCGCGAGCATCGCCGCGCTCATGAAGGCGAGCCCTGCCGCGATCAGACCCGGCTTTGAAGCGAGCAGGCTTGCCACCACAGGGGCCACGCCGATGCGGACCATGGCGAGGACCGTCAGGGTCAACCCCGCGAGCACCGACAGGCGCATCGCCGCGCGGCGCAGCGTGCGGGGGGCGCGGCCGTTGGCGGAGGGGAGCGCTCGCGGGCCCTCCCCGCGCAGGCTCGGGAGCCGTTCCGCAGGGGATCCGCGGGAGACGGTCGGCGGGAGCCATCCCGAAGCGCACCGCCAGCCGGCCCATCCGCGTCGAGGGCCGGGCGACGCGAACGGCCTGCTCGTAGCACTCGAGCACCTCGGCGGCGACGTGCGGCCACGCGAATCGCTCCGCGCGCTCGCGTGCGCTGGCGGCCATCCGTGCCCGCATGCTCGGCTCGAGTGCGAGCCGGCGGAGGGCTTCGCCGAGCGCGAGCGCGTCGCCGGGCGGGACGAGCAGGCCGTCCTCGCCGTCGCGGAGCACGTCGCGGTAGCCGGGGATGTCCGAGGCGATCACGGGCGTCGCCGCAGCGAACGCCTCCGTGAGCACCATCCCGAAGCTCTCGCCGTGGAGCGAGGGCGCACACACGAGCTCGGCCGCGGCGAGCTCGGCGAGCTTGCGCTCCTCCGAGACCTTCCCCAGGGCGCTCACCCCGCGGCCGTCGAGCATCATGTGGGAGACCTCCTCGGCGCCCGCCCCCACGAGCGTGAGCGTCGCGGGAACCTCCTCGCGGAGGGCTTCGAAGGCCCGCAACAGCACGGGCAGCCCCTTCCGTTCGACGGCCTGACCGATGAACAGGATCCTCAGCGGGGCCTCACTGCCGAGTCCCGCCGGGGCCTCACCGCCGAGTCCCGCCGCGGCCCCCTCGCCGGCCGTGGGCGCCTCCGCGGGAATCTCCACGCCGTTCGGGATCACGCGATAGCGACCTCCGTAGAAGCGCCGCGCTGTCCAGGCCGCGGCCTCGGAGACGGCGATGCGGGCGTGCAGGCGGTTCATCCGCCGCCGCCCCCCCAGGGGCACGGCGGCGATGCCGTTGGTGAGCACGTTCTCGGAGTAGGTGTGGAAGGTGCCGACGATGGGGAGCTCGCCGGCGCTCGTGAGGGCATCCCAGGAGAGCATCGGGACGACGGGCTCGTGGATGTGGAGGACGTCGTAGTCGCCCTCGCGGAGCTCGCGCCGCAGGGCGAGGACCGCCTGCGGTGTGAGGGCCATGTTCGACACCGCCCCGTTCGCCGGCACCCCGATCGTGCGGCCGAGCGAGACGAACTGCTCCGGGGGCTCGCGGCGCTGCGGTCGCGCGCCGCGGTGCAGGCGCCGTGCAAGCGCGTCGTCGGGGTCGAAGGGGGCGAGGATGCGCGTCTCGTGCCCCGCGCGGGTCAGCTCGCGTGCGAGCGCCTCGATGTGGCGCGTCACACCTCCCGGGTACGTCCAGGAATACGGCGACAACAGCGCGATCCGCACGGGGAGACACTCTATCCGGCGCGGGGACGGGGCTGCGATAATCGCTCCGGTGGACGGCACGCGCTTCGTCAAGTACACGTTCCTGAAGCTCGATCCCGCCTGGCGGCGGCTGGAGGGGGAGCTTCGGGGCGAGCACAAGCAGGAGTTCCTCGCGGCCTGCGAGGACTTCGCCGACGGACACCTGCTCCAGGCGTTCTCGCTCGTGGGCACTCGCGGGGATGCCGAGATGCTCCTCATCGCCGAGGCCGAGAACCTGGATCGGATCCACGAGTTCCACGTCGTGCTCGCTCAGAGCGGCCTGATGAAGTGGGCGGACATCCCCTACTCGTTCCTCGGCCTCCGCAAGAGCTCGGAGTACTCCGAGGATGAACGTGTGGCGGTGCGGGGGTTCCGGGGGAAGTACGTGTTCGTCTATCCGTTCGTGAAGTCCCGCGAGTGGTACGCCCTGCCCGCGGGCGAGCGCTGGCGGATCATGCAGGGCCACATCCAGGTGGGGCGGGAATACCCGAGCGTGGACAACCACACCACCTACTCCTTCGGCCTCGACGACCAGGAGTTCGTCGTCGCCTTCGACACCGACGACGCGGCAACCTTCCTCGACCTCGTCCAGCGCCTCCGCACCACCGAGGCCTCCCGCTACACCGTCCGCGACACCCCGAGCTTCACCTGCCTGGCGATGTCCCCGCTGCGCGCCCTGAACGCCCTCGACGGCGAGCCCGTCGCATTTCCGACCCCGCTGCCGGCGCTCTGAGGAGGGCCGTGGCGCGGGCCACCCCAGCTCGCGGCGGGAGCCGCTCGGGCGCCGGCGGGAAGGCCTCCGCGGGCGCCCCCGCGAGCGCGAGCTCGGGCACGGTCTCCAGGCGGACGGCGCTTGCCCGCCTGCGCCGCTCGGATCCCGTCCTCGCCGCGCTGATGAAGGCCTGCGGTCCGCTCGGCGATGCCCGCGAGGGACGCCCGGACCGGGACAACCACTACGGAGCGCTCGTCCGCTCGATCACCGGCCAACAGCTCTCGGTGCGCGCCGCGCGGGCCATCTACGGACGCCTCACCGACCGTTTCGGCGGGCGCACGCCGACGCCGGCGGAGATCCTCGCCGACGACCCCGAAGCGCTGCGCGCCGCGGCGGGGCTCTCGCGGGCGAAGGTGGGCTTCCTCCGCTCGCTCGCCGAGCATGTCCTCTCGGGGGAACTCGAGCTCGAGCGTCTCGATGACCTCCCCGACGAGGAGGTCATCGCCGAGCTCGTCGCCGTGAAGGGCCTCGGCCTCTGGACCGCTCACATGTTCCTGATGTTCCATCTGGAGCGGGAAGACATCCTCCCCGTCGGGGATCTGGGGATCCGCCGCGCGATCGAACGCGCTTACGGGCTTCCCGAGCTCCCCGATGCCGCCACGATGGAGAGGATCGCTGCGCCGTGGAGACCCCACCGCACGCTCGCCTGTCGCTATCTGTGGCGCTCGCTGGCGAACGAGCCCGCCTGAGCTGAGCGCCGAGTAGCTCCGTCCCCCCTTGAATGCCGGCCGGCGACGGCGCCCGCGGGTCGGGAGATGACCCGCGGGCGCCGCCCTCAGCCTGAGGGGACGGAGATGGCGGAACTACATTTCCGCTTTGATCTCCAGCGCTTCGGCGTTCCTGTCAGTCGCCCGCGCGGTGAGACCGCCAGCTTCTTCGCCCCCACCGGAGGCGAAGCCGAGGGTGTCCTTGGAGCCTTCTTCGAAGGCTTCCACGGACTGATTGCCGGAGGTCTCTTTTGCGCTGAGCTGGAACGCGCTGCTCATCTTGTCCACGGAGGTGATCGGCACGATCACCGATCCCGACACGGTTGTCGCCGCGCCGCCGCATTCGAAGCTGAGCAGGTCGCCGCCCGAGGTGCCCTTGAGGTCGAGGCCGACCACGGGTTTGACGCCTTCTTCGTTCTCTTTGATGAAGTCGATCCCGCCTTCGAGCGAGCCGCTGCGGATTTCACCCGCCGAGGCGCCGCTGCTCTGACAGGCCACGGGGGCGCTTTTCGGACCGCTCGCGCAGCCGGTCAGCGTGACCGTCCCCGTCTCGTCCTTCGCGCCCGTGTACGTGCCCGACCCGCTGCTCGCCGAGCATTTCACGATCGTGCCGCCCACGGTCTGCAGTGTCGCGGCGCCTCCGGAGGAGGAGAACGTGTTGCCCGAGCCCGCTCCCGCGAGCCATTCGTACTTGCCTTCGTTGGTCACGGACAGGGTCGTGCAGGAGGAGGTCGTGTAGCCGCCTGTGTACACGGCGTTTTTCCCGCTCCCTTTCGGAGTCTGTTTGACGCAGCGCCCGAACTCAGGCAGCGGCAGCACCTCTTTGACGACGCGCCGGCTCACCTCTTCGGTGGACCCGAACATCTTCGCTGAGTTCCCCGACGCGGCCGGCAGGCCCTCCTTCTCGTTGACCGCGAGGTCTCCCACCGGCGGCAGCGCCGTGCAGCCGCTGGCTCCCGGGGCTGCGAAGGATTCGTCTTCGAGCGTTCCCGTGATGATCGTGATCTGGTGGTCCTTGTAGGTGAATTCGGCATCGGGGCCGTAGGTCATCACCAGCGAGACCGGTTCTTCATCGGTGCCGATGTAGCAGTTTTCGCCGAGGGCGGGGTTTTCCAGCCTCGTCTTCAGCGGCAGGTAGACGGCGTTCGTCAGCTTCGCCGTGCCCGCCAGTTCAGCGATCGCGTTGACTTCGTTGAAGTTGCCCAGCAGGGAGATGCCCGCGAGCCCGCCGGGGACCGGCTCGGGGGTCTTCGAGAGGATCGTCCCGGTCGTGGGCGCGATGAATTCGCCGCTGCCGTTGATCCCGCCCTGGAGGGTCACCGGGTTCGTCACCGGCACGGCACCTTTGCCGAGGATGAATTCGCCCGACGTCGTCACCCCGTAGACGCACTTCGATACGCCGTAGGTGTTGTAAGGACAGTTCGCGAACCTCTCCAGGTCGCCCCTCAGCCCCGCCATCGCGGGCGCCGCGACACCCAGACTGGCGAGCGCCGCGATCGCCAACGTCGCAGCGAGCTTGTAGGCACGCCGTACTGGCGCGCGGTCCTTCCTCCTCCATCGCATCGATGTCATCCGCCTCTCTCCGTTTGATCTCATCTCGAAGATTCCCCGTTCGCCCGCCGCGCGGGCCTTTGTGACCTATACGCGGCGAAAGCGACCTTGGATCATTTCTCCACTACCCGATCCTCGATCAGACCCCACATCCATGTCGTGGGCGAACCGCGTATCCCGAGGTTGACACACTTTGCATCTGCTGTCAAGCCCCAAGACAGAGACACGTTGCCATGTAATCGCCGTTTTACAGCGGAAATCGCCGTTTTATGGACCTGGCGAGTCCGGCGGCCGCGGACCGCGTGAGGCCCCTGAAGGCGCCTTATAGTCATGCCCCCCGAGCCCACTCGAGCGCGAGCCGGGCACGACGACACGGGTGCGACGCGGCCTCCATCCGGCGCTGCGCGGCCGCCGATCTCCCCCTGCGCGAGCGGGCTGCTATCGCCCCAGGCCCTGGCTACTTCTTCTTCTTGGCCTTGCCGTGCTTCTTCGGCGCGTACTTCTTCTTGACCGCCCGTTCGCATGCCAGCCGCTTCTTCTTGTTCTTTTTCTTCCGGCACTGCTTGAGGGCCTTCTGCTCGCCGGTTTCCTTGTGGGGGAGCACGGCCCCTTTGGGACATTCGCCCGAGACCCCGATGATCGTCGTCTCTTTGATCACCGCGCCGTTCTGCCCGGTGATTTCCGTGGGCATCTGGAGTTTGCTCCCGCACAGGTCGTACGGGGTCGCCGGCGTGTAGGCCCCGAGAGCGGAGTGGGGTCCGGTGGGGAATTCGGTTTCGAATGTCGAGAACGGGGCGTCGGGGGCCGATTCGAACTTCGAGTAGGTGATCCCGTTCTTGATCTGCGTGTGACCGTCGAGGACGAGCGTGATGCCTTCGCCTTTCAGGACGAACTCGACGTCGGGGAATTCGAGATCCGCGAGCCACCAGGTAGGCCGGTCCCGTGAAGGCGCTCTTGAGGATCGGCGTGTGGACTACGGCCCGACCGATCACCGAGCCTTCGTACTCGGGCGTGCTGCAGGTGGCGGGGTTCGCGTTGAATACCTGGTCGGGGCAGGCTTTCTGGATCGTCGTCAGTCGCGAGGGCAGCGCTTCGGGCAGCTGCAGGTCCACTTTCTGGATGTTCGCCTGGCCCGAGCCGCCCGATTCGATCTTCACGCGGAGACTGGCGCCGTAGAGTTTGCTCGCCTTCGCTTCCGTCGTCGCGGTCAGTTTGGGCGAGAAGGGCAGGCTCGCGCAGTTGGCCACCTGGAACGGCGAGTGGACCGCCTCGCTCCCGCCCTGGGCGCCGGTGAGCGTCCCTTCGATCTCCATCGGGGTGCAGTTCGTCGGGTTGAACTGGAAGCCCGGGCGGTTGACCGTGACGACGAGCTGCTTGAGCTGCACGGGCACGCCTTTGAGCATCGTCGGGATGCCGTCCCCGTGAGGTCCGGGATCGGTCGTGATCGTGACCGCGGCGGTTTCTTCGTTGACGTTGATCCGCGAGCGCACATCGACGTTGCCGAGGTTGAACGGGCCGGCGACCGCGGGGGTGATCACGACGATCCCGAAGGGGGCGCCGTCGTAGCCGGTCGTCAGGTAGGCCTTGCCTTCGAGCGAGAAGGGTTCCCCGCCGAGGCCGGAGCTCGCGACCGATGTGCCGAGGAGGCTTTCCGGACCGCAGGACCATTCCTGTCCGAGGGCCGGTTCGGGGCAGGGGTTGAGCGACGCGAGCACCCCGGCGATCCCCGGCGGCAGATGCATCGTGATCCCTGTCAGGGCCTGCTGGCCGTCGGGTCGGCCGATCGTGAGCTTGAAGTTCGTAAAGGCGCCCGCCTGGAGGTTTTCCGAACCGGCGGCGAAGCTGGGGGCGAACGGCTGCGGGTTCGACGGGCACGGACCGCCGCCCGCCCCGGAGCTGATCACGAACGGCGTCGGCGCCGGGGTGGCCGCGGCGTCGCCCGACCAGGGCGTGAACGAGGTGGTGGTGGGGTAGGAGCCGCACTGTTCGGGGGTCGAGAGCGACGCGCGCGGGCCCCCGAAGAACTGCAGCTTGAGCTGCTTGAAGGGCACCTGGGGCGTGTTTTCGAACGTCGAGATCACCTGGCCGGTGCCTTCCTCGGGCGTGACGCTCCCCGCGAGCTTGACGAGCACGCCGGAGACCGGGTCCTTGGCAACGATGTAGACGACGAGGGGCGCGTGGAACGGGTTCGTGTCCTCCGCCGCCAGGTAGACGAAGCCCTTCAGCGGGTGTTCGAGGTCCGGCGATTCGATTTCCACGGTTCCGACCTTGGCCGCTTCGGGGCAGGCGACCGGATTCGGCGAGAATTCGTCGTTGCCCGTCTGCGTCAGTTCGTTGGGGCCGATGAACCCGATCTGCAGAGCGCTGCACGCCTGCAGCCCGCCTCCGGCCGCAGCGGGGTTGAGCTGCACGCCCTTGGGGAGCGCGACCGTCGTGCTCTTCACCGCCGATGCGGCGGTCCCTTCGGCCGTTTCTTCCTGGGGCATCTTGACCGTGACGGTCAGCCCCGTCGGCGTGCTCGCCGACGTCGATTCGGGGGCCACTTCGATCGAGGGGGCGAACGACAGGCCTTCGCAGGAGCTCGGTTCCAGCGTCGTGCTGAATTCGGATTCGACCGGCGCGATGAAATCGCCGCTGTGGGCCCACGAGTCAGCCGTCATCGGCGCCTTCAGCACCGTCCCGCACGAGGTCGGCAGAGACAGGAACGGAAGCGGGGCGTCCTTGCCTTCTTCCCGTTCCTTCTGCTGCATTTCTTCCTCTTCCATCACCTGCGCCTGGCAGAGGGGGTTGGCGAAGCCCTGCTTGACGCACTGCCAGCCTCGCTCGGCGTCGTGGCGCGGGTCTCCCGGCACGCCCCAGATCATCACCTGGCTGGCGAGCACCCCGGCCGTCTGGCTGGCATCGGTGGCGGTGACGTTGACGCCGTAGTCGCTGCCGGTGCGAACCGACGTGCCGAGTACCACGGGCACGTTGACAGCGACCAGGCCGAGCCTTGCCGGTTCCCCGGGGCTCGGTTCGATCAGGAAGACGGGAACGGATTCGGTGCCGGCGGTCCTTTCGAAGACCGTCGGTTCGGAGATCGTGACTTCGGCGACGCCCACCGCCGTGTCGGCGGGGCAGAGGTTGTATCCGGCCGGTTCGACGACGGTGTTGAAGTCGAGCTGGCTGCACTTGGGGAGCGTGGTCGGGTTCCCGATCATCCCTGGCGGCAGATCGAACTGCAAATCCTTCGGCAGTGCGACCGGGTCTTCGCGAGCGTCCTCGTTCAGCGACAGCTCGGTCGCCAGCTGGAAGGGGTGGGAGCCGGCGCGGAGGTCGGGGGTGCCGCCTGCTTCTTCAGGCTCGAGCGCGTACTTGCGCACACCGAAGGGCGCTTCGCTCGGCGCGATCGCCACAGCTTCCTTGAGCGCGGACGGCGATGCGCCGCCGCCGCTCACGCTGACTTCGTTTTCCAGCGACGTGGTCGTCCCCGAGGGCTCGTCCACTTCCACTTCCAGGACCACCCTCAGCTGGGTGCCCGGCTGGACAGGGTCGCTCGTCGTGCAGCTCAAGGTGGCTTCATCGCAGCTGAGCGCGGAACCCGGGTCGATTTTGAAGGCCGGCCACGCTCCCAGGGTGCCCTTCTTGAGCTTCAGCTGCGGGGGCAGCTTGTCGCTGACGACGACTTCCCCGCTCGTGGCCCCATCGCCGTGGTTGGCGATCCCGAGCGTGATCTTGCCGACGCTTCCGGGATGGAGGTTGGTGGGCACCGCGCTCGAGGAGAGGTACCAATAGGGGGCTTCGGCCGCCGAGGCGTTGCCCGCGAGGGCGAGCATCGCCAGGGCCGAGGTGGCCATCGCGGCAAGCAGGAGGGCGCGCCGGGCGCCGAGACGAGCGCGGCTCATCGTGCTGCCCCGCGACGAGTCGTCTTCTTGACCTTGTACTTCTTCTTGGCCTTGGTTTCGCACGTCGTCCGCTTCCTCTTCTCCGCACGCGTCTTGTGAGGCAGTTTGCGGCACTTCTTCAGCGCGGCTTCCAGCTTCTGCTTCGTGGTCTGCGGCTTGGGTTTGACTTTCTGTATTTCTCCGAGGACGCCTGTTTCAGCGACGACGTGACGGGTGTTGCCGGGGCCCGAGAAGGTGGAGCTCGCAGGTGCTTCTGAGCCCGGGGTCGAGGATGAGCCCGGCCGGCACGATTCGGTGGTTTCGCAGGGCGGCGGCGGTTCGGTCGGCGGCACGATGCACGGCGAGCCTTCGCTGCAGACGCGCGCGTCGTAGACGTCGTAGGCCGTGTCGACGTCCTGCGGGAGGAGTTTGTCGGCGCTGACGAAGAAGACGTCGTTGCCGCTCTTGCTCGCGTCCAGGAACGTCGATTCCTGATCGGCGGTCCCCTGAGTGATCAGCGATACACAGCCCGCGGTGCTCGTGCAGCTGCCGAGGCCGTTGGGCTCGTACTCGTAGACGTTCTCCACCCCGACCTGCGACTCGGTCCCGCCGATGTCCTCGCTGCGGGTCTCGCCGGCGGCTGCCGCGTCCAGCGGATCGGCGCTCATGAAGAAGAGGCGCCCTTCGTCGTTGAGGTAGCGAGACTGATAGAGGGTTTCCTTGATCGAGACCCGCGTCCAGCCGGGGAGGCTGCCGGCCAGCCAGTGGTCGACGTTCGGGGCCGCCTGGGTGCTCCAGGTTTCGGGTCGATCGACGAGCAGCCCCGGACCTTCGTTCGCTTCCGGAGTGTCGAACACGCCCCTCGGCCGGGCGCCGCTCGGGTTGCACGAGGGGCAGGAGAGGCTGCCCGTGCCGGCGGAGTTGTAGAGGAAGACCTCCTCGTCGGCGTGCTGGCGGGCGGTTTCCGTCGTGCCGGGGGTTTCGTTGACGTCGGTGTTGTCGTAGCCGGTGAGCGGCTCGCTGGACATGAAGGCGAGATACTGCCCGGAGGGCGAGACACGCGCGCTGATGTTCATCACTTCGTTGTCACGACCCTTGACCGAGCCCCAGTCCGGGTCGTCCCCACTCGAGAGCGTCGCGACGAAGCGAGGCGTCCAGTTGGTCGCGGCCTGGGCCAAGTAGAGGTTGTCGGCGCCCGGCGTCGCGCCGGTCGCGATCGCTCCACTCGCCACGAAGTAGATCGACGAGCCGTCTTCGGCGGCACCGACCACCGTTCCCTGGACGTCCGCGCTTTCGCCGACGTTCGCGTCCACCGTCACATCGGTGAGTTCGCAGGCGCCTGCTTCAGTGATCTGGCACTCGTAGAGGTCCGGCTTGCCGGGCGTCGCCGTCGAGGTGGCCGTCAGCCTCTGTGGATCGCTGAAGAACGCCCGCGTGCCTTCGGCGTTGCCGATCTGGAACGTCGCTTCGCCCTTCGCCGGCTGGGCGAGCCCTTCTTCGGCGAGGTCGAGCCGGATCGTCTGGCCGGTGGCCGTGTCGCGCATGTACAGGCGCCCGGCCCCGAGGCTCTGCGTTTCGTCGAGCGTCCAGTACACGCGGGAGCCATCTTCGGACAGCGCGTCACGAAGGTTGGTGGTCAGCCCGAAGGAGCCATCACCGAGGTCGGCTTCGCCGACCGCCGCTCCCCGCCTTCGGCGGCGGGCAGCACGCTCACCATTTCAAGCTTGCCGCCGCCCCACTCGTACAGACCGCGGGCCGACGGGCCCTGCGCGACGAGCGGAACGAGCGAGTGGATGATCGCGTGGCTGAGGTCCGGGGTGGCGGCCTCGAAGAGGATGTCCGGTTCGACCTTCGAGTCGCTCAGCACCCTCCCGCCGAAGACGTCGCCGGGAGCCGTGTTGAGCGCGCTCACGAGCGAGACGAACCCGGGCCCGGCTGCGCTCCCGCTTTCGGCCGCGAGCTGTTCGCCGTTGTGGACAGCCTGTTCGTAGATCGCGGTCTCCGCGGCGGTGGGCTGCACAGGGGCGTCGTCGCGGACGTAGATCGTTTTTTCCTGGTGCCCGCGTTCGGCTTCGGAGGCCGGCGGCGCGAGCGCCGGTTCAGCCATCGGGGTGAGCCCGAAGGGGAACGGCTGGACGACGCTGAGGGCGAGATCCGGGGTGAAGTACTCGAATTCGGTGCGGTTCCCCGGCCGCAGCCCGTAGGCCTGTTCGTGCGGCGTGACGATCACGCTGTTGTCCCACCCGGTGGGCGTGCGCACGGCGAAGATCTGCTGGGGTTCGGGGCTGCGGTTGCCTTCGGCGTCTTCCAGGAGCGCCCCGTCCACGGCGTATGTGAAGGCGTTGCCGTCGAGCGAGCTCTGGATCGCGCCGCCGCCGGTGTTGAGCGCTTCGACGAATCCCGAGTGCTTGTTCGGCGGCGAGACCATCTCGTAGGCGCGCCCGTCGGGGAGCGTGAACGGCGCGGGCGCGCCGGTCGTGAACGTGTGATCAGCTCCGAGGCCTTCCTGAGGGCCGCCTTCTTCGAACGAGGCCACGACGCGGTAGTGGTAGGTCGTCCCCGGGTGCAGCCCGCTGATGACCGCTTCGGCCAGCTGGTCGCCCTCGCCGGCACCGAGGTCGCCGTCGGGGATCGGCACGGAGGTGCCGTAGGCCGGGGTTTCGCCATATTCGAAGTGGTACTTGGTGTCAACGCCGAGCGGGTTGATCTGCGCCTGCAGCGTCGCGCCTTCGCTCGTCACGGCGGTGGCGGACTCGCTGTCGATGAGAACGGTCGTGAAGTGTTCGTCGGGCCCGAAGTAGGTGCCCGACGAGTTTTTGAGGACGACGCGGTAGTGGTAGGTCGTGGCGGGCTTCAGCCCCGCGAGCACTTCTTCGACCAGGATTTCGCTTTCGCCCGCGATTTCCTTTTCTGTGGTCGTCTTCCCGTAGCTCGTCGTTTCGCCGTATTCGATCGAGTACTTGCTGCCCGCGATTTTGTCCGGGTTGATCGCGGCGGAGAGCTTCTCGCTCGTGTGCGTGAGCCCTTCGGGGGGCTCGTTGACGATCGAGGGCCCGCTCGTGTGGAACTGGACGTCTTCCCCGTAGGTGATCCCGTACTGGTTGAAGGCCACCAGCCGGTAGTGGTAGGTCGTGTCGGGGAGCAGGCCGCCGATCGCGCTTTCCGCGGAGATCGAGGTGCTCGAGCTCGATTCGCCGTAGGGGACCGGGCTCTGTTTGCCGTAGGAGCGCGTCGTCCCGTATTCGAAGCGGTACTTCGTCGCGATCTTCTGAGGATCGAGCGAGCCGGTGAGCGTGGCCGTGGACGACGTGACGGAGGTGGCCGGCCCCGTGCTCACGCCGCTGACGGCGGGAGAGCTGTCGAAGTCGACGACCGCGCCCTCGGTGTTGGTGCCTTCGCTCTGGACGATCAGTCGGTAGGCGTATTCCCTCCCGGCTGTGAGCCCGCTGATGCTCGCCTGGACGGTCGATTCGCCTTCCGCGGCCGGGGTCACGGCGGTCGTGAGGGTCTTCCCTTCGGCTTCCCCGTATTCGAAGTAGTAGCTGCTCGGTTTGCCTTTGGTGTTGATCGAGCCGTTGAGCACAGCGGCCGTCCGTTCGACCTTCGTGGGCTTCGACGTCGCGACGTCCGGCACCGTCACGGGGGGACCGAACACGTCCACGACGCTCGCCCCCCCGTCGGCGACGTAGACGCCGCCGCTGGAGGTGGTGGCGACGCCGATGGGGCTCGCAAAGCCGACGAGCGTCCCTTCCGGTTCGGCGGCTGTCAGCCATCCGAGCCATTCGCCCGTCGCCGAGAACTCGTCGACGGCCCTGTTTTCGCGATCGCTCACGTAGACGTTGCCGGTGGAGTCTTCGACGGCGAGGCCCGCGACGGTGAGCAGGGATTTCGTCGGCGTCGCCTTGCCGATGATTTTCGTTTCAAAGGCTCCCGCGTCGCTGAAGACCTCGACGATGGGGTGTTCGTGGGAGAGCGTGGCGACGTAGACCTGCCCGGTGGACGGCCGCTCGGCGATCGCGCTCGGTTCTTCGAAGATCGGCTTGCCCTTCAGCGCCGCGACGAACGTACCTTCCTTTGATTCTTCGGCGGCGGGCTTGAAGATCCAGACCGCTCCGTCCGCCCTGTCGGCGACGTAGACGTCGCCGGCGTGGGGATCGGTGGCGCTTTCGGAGTTGTCGATCGCGACGCCCGAGACTTCGCCGAACTCTTCTTCGGGCGTGTTCGCACCTGTCCATTCGGCCACGCGTTCGTAGCCTCCGAATCCGTCCGGCTTGAACACGAACACCACGTCGAGCGAGGTGTCCGCGACGTAGACCCTGCCGCTCGCGTCGACGGCGATACCGGACACTTCGCCTTCGGTGATTTCCGCACCGAACTGCGTGGTGTATTCGCCGGTGGAGTTGAACACGTCGATCTGACCGCCGTTTTCGGCGTCGGCGACGAACAGGTTGCCCGCCTTGTCCACGGCCAGCGCTTCGGGCCCTCCGAGGGCCGTGCCGAGGGGCGCGGCGGTGATCTGACGGAGGAACTTGTGGCTGGTCTCCGCGGCCGCCACGGCGGCGACGAGCGAGAGCGATGCCGCGCAGATCGTGAGCACGAGCGCAACCCGCGCACCGAGCCACCTGGCCCTGCGCGCGACCGCTCTCGTCCGATTCTCGCCGGACCCTCCCGGCGATGCTGTTGACGCCCTCACGTTCCTCTCTCCCTCACGCATCCGGTCCATCGAAACTAGCAGCGAATCCGTTCCTCCGCTCGGAGCTTAGACGATCGTCCGAGGGGTGTCAAAGACCAACGGTGAGTACACTCCGAGCCTCGCTCGAGGCGTGCACGCCGCACCGTTCGCAGCACCGGCTGAGCGCTCACACGGCTCACCAACTCATCGCCTCAGCGCTCCAGCGCGGAACGAGCAGAGCGAGCTCGGGTGGCAGCCGGGGCGAGCGATTAAACACGAAGCGGGCCGGAGCATCGTGCCCCGGCCCGCGTCGCTCTCCGATCACGCCCTCAGTGCTGGCGCGCGACCGTCGATGGTGTTGCTGACGAGAACCCTACGCCTCGGTCTTGACCTCAGCTGCCTGTTCGCCCGTCAGGACGACCGGCTGTGACTGGATCGACCGTTCCCAACCACCTTCGCCCAGTTTGCTTTCCAGGTTGCAGTGAGTGGTTTTGCCGTAGAAGTGCTGCGGAACCTGTTCGCGGCCGAATTCGCCGTTGATCCCGCTGTACAGCTCGTTCTCGGTCGTGGACATCACGTTGACCGGGCTGGTGATCGGCGCGATGATGCAGTCGCCGAGTTTGCCCGTGCCTTCGCCGACGATCACTTTGCCGGTGCCGACACATTCGAACGACACGAATTCACCCTTTTTGGTGGTTTTGCCTTTCGTGGCGGTCGGTTTGAGCTCGGAGCCCACTTCGGTTTTCCCAGCATTCAGGAAACCGAGCGGACCTTTGAGTTCTTCGGTCGTGATTTCGTTCGCTCCCGTGTTACCACATGCCTTTTTGGCGACACCGATCGTGCAGCCGGTGAACTTGGCGACGACTTTCTGCACTTCTTTTATGGCCGCCGTGCCTTTCTCTTTGTATTCACCGCTGGACGTCGAGCCGCTGCATTCGATTTTCGTGCCACCTTCGGTTTCAAGGGAGCTGGCGCCGGAGGTCGCTGTGAACTTGTTTTTCGGGACGCCGGTTTCGCCTTTCTCCCATTCCCATTTTTCCAGGTTGCCTTTTTCGGTGCCGGTCGCTTTGCCGATGCAGCCGGAGTCCTTGTATTTCCCGGTGCTCTTCGCGACGCACGCCCCGACTTCCGGGAACGCCGAGGCGCTGCTCACCGCGATCGCCGCGAAGGCGAATGCCGCGGTGATACATAGCCCCAGGATGCTCATACGTTTCATCTACTGCTCCTTTGCCCTCTGGATTGAACGGCCGGCCCCGACCTCCCCCGTCGGGATGACCAGTCCGGCCGTGCCCGCGAGCCCTCCTCGGCCCGCCGGAATCGGTTATCGACCCTGTCAGAAAAAATATGCTCCGTCAAGGTCAAGCCTGCGTGGTGCTTCGATCGATTGGCTCCCACACATACGACGGTGCCGGATGCCTCGGGCGATCCCTTCCCCTCCCATGCTTGACGTCATGTCGAGGGCGACGGTACCACACCGCTTGACCTGTCGTCAAGCCCGTAACTCCCCGTAAACATGCGGAATTCACTGGCTGGACGGCCAGCCGAGGGACTGTGCGACCCGCATCGTTTGACCCGTACGATTGTGTCAAATCGGTTTTCTTAGCGAAGTCTTCTACGACGTCGTGGCGAACGGCCACCGTGCGATCGCCCTCGGCGACTATCTGCCAACCCGGAGTACGGGCCCCTCGGAAGAGCCGCTCCACGACGGCCGTCGGTCCGGGAAGGCCGCGGCCGTGGGATCGCCCCGCGCGAGCGTCGTGGAAGACGACCTGGCCGCCGGGGCGGACGTGGGGACTCCAGCCGCTCCAGTCGACCCTGCAGGCCGTCTCGGAATGGTCCCCGTCGATGAACACCAGGTCGAGGGGTCGATCCCACCCGCCGGCGAAATCCTGGGAGCGGGCGACGTGCAGCTCGACGCGCGGTCCCTCCCGCCCGCGCCGGCGGGCGGCCCTCGCGAGCGTACGCCGCGTCGCCCACTCGCTGGCACCCCACCCCGCGGGGAGGGCGTCGGCGTGACTGCCGAAGGGGTCGATCAGGTGCAGCTCCGCGAACGCGGGGAGGGCGTCTTGGAGCGCGATCGCGGATGCGCCCTCGTAGACGCCGATCTCCACGACGCAGCGCGCGCCCTCGGCGGCAGAGAGGAGGATTCCGCATGTCCTCCGCGGAGTGCATCGACCGCGGGGGGATCAGGCCGCTCGCGAGCGCAAGCGCGCGCAGGCGCGGGTCGTCGCGCACGCCACCGGGCACGCTCCGGCGCAGTGCCTGTGGGAGCAGGCCGGAGCTCACCCTCGAGCTCACCGGCCCGCTCAGACCGCTGAGACCTGCTCCTCCTCGGCGACGCGGAAGGACGATCCGCAGCCGCAGGCGGCCACTACGTTCGGGTTGTTGACCTTGAAGCCGGCTCCCTGGAGGGTTTCCTCGTAGTCGATCGTCGAGCCGCGAACGAACTGCAGGCTGTCGCCGTCCACGAGCAGCTTCAGCCCGTGGCTCTCGACGACCGTGTCGTTCTCGCGCTGCTCGTCGAATGCGAGCTGGTACTGGAAGCCCGAGCACCCCCCGCCGCGAACACCCACCCGGAGTCCGGCCACGCCGAGATCGGCCTGTTGGGCGTCGAGGAACTCCCGAACCTTCTCAGCGCCCTTGTCCGTTATCTCGATCATCGCCTCGCTCCTGTCTGAGGGTCACTATGCTTTCCAAAGTATAGCGGTGGGAGTGGCCCGGTTGACGGCGGCCCGTCGTCACTCCCCCCGGCCTCCACCGAGGACGTTCTACCCTGTGGCCATGCCCGACGCGAGCGAGCTCAAGCGACGTATCGAGGCCGCGATCCCCGGGGCCGAGGCCGACGTCGAGGACTACACGGGCGGAGGCGACCACTTCCGCGCGACGGTCACCGCCGCGGCCTTCGACGGCCTCTCCCGCGTCCAGCAGCACCGTCTCGTCTACGAGGTCTTCGGCGGCGAGGTCGGCGGGGCGATCCACGCCCTCGCCCTCACCACCCGCACCCCCTCCATCGCCCCGTCCCCAAGCGTCCCTTCCCACTGACAGCGAGGAGCCAGCGCCATGTCCGCCAATCAGTTCGAGCCGATCCCGATGTTGCAGAGTGAGCCGGCCCCAGCGGCCCCGCCGGTCCTCGAGGGCGAGTCAAACCCGATCCGCGAGGCGATCGCGGAGGCGATCAGAGAGCACAAGGTGATCCTCTTCATGAAGGGCACCCCCGAGGCACCCGCCTGCGGCTTCTCGGCGCGGACCGTCGCGATCCTCCAGTCGCTGGAGGTGCCCTTCGCCGCCGTGGACATCCTCCCGGACCCCCGCATCCGCGAAGAGCTCTCCGCGCTCTCGAGCTGGCCGACGATCCCCCAGCTGTTCGCCGGGGGCGAGCTCGTCGGCGGGTGCGACATCGTCAGCGAGATGTACGAGTCCGGAGAGCTCGAGGAGGCCTTGCTGTAGCGTCCGGCGGCGCATGCCCCCCGTCGCCGTCGCCACCGACAGCACCCACTACCTACCCCCGTCGCTCGTCCAGGAGCGGGACATCCACGAGGTCAGCCTCTACGTCGGCTGGCAGGGTGAGCCCGAACGGGAGCTGGATATGGACGGGTTCGACGCCTTCTACAATCGCCTCCGCCGCGACCCCGAGCTGCCGACCACCTCGCAGCCCTCGATCGGGGACTTCCTCGCCGCGTGGGAGCCCCTGCTCGACGCCGGGCAGGACGTCGTCTCGATCCACCTCGCCGGGGGCATCTCGGGGACCTACGAGGCGGCCCGCCAGGCCCAGGGCCTGCTCTCCGAGCGCGGCCTCGCGGAGCGGGTCGAGGTGATCGACGGCGAAACCGCCTGCGGCGGCCTCGGCATGCTGGTCCTCGCCGCCGCGGCGGCCGCGGAGGAGGGCGCGGGCAAGGAGGAGGTCGCGGCCCGCGTGCGGAGCGCGCGCGAGCGCCTTCGCATCTGGTTCTGCCTCGACACGCTCGAGTACCTCCGCCGGGGTGGCCGCATCGGCAAGGCCCAGGCCTGGCTCGGGGGCACCCTCCGCATCAAGCCAATCCTCTCCCTGGAGTCCGAGATCGTCCCCGTCGAGCGCGTCCGCACCGCGGGAAGGGCCTTCGAGCGGATGGTTCGCTACGCCGAGGAACTCCACCAGGCGGGCTCGGACGGGTGGGTCGTGCAGCACATCCAGGCCCCTGAGCAGGCCGAGCGGCTGATCGAACGCTGCCGTCGAATCTTCGACTCCGAGCCCCTCTTCACGTCCGAGGTTGGCCCGGTGATCGGTACCTATACGGGGCCCGGGCTGATCGGCGTCGGCGGCCTTCCCCGCTTGTTTCTGGCGTGATCGCTCCGGGTGCGCGCGCCTGAGCGGACACCGCCTGCCTGCGCCGCCCGTCAGCCGCGGCGGCGGCGACGACGACGCTTGATCATCCGTGCGCCGATCAGCAGGCCGACGGCCGCGGCGCCAAGGGCGAGCTCGTCGCGATGGCGCTCCAGCTGGCCCCGCCAGTCCGTGAGCCGGACCACCTCTCCGCGGAGATTCGCCGACCGAGACCGCGAGCTGCATCCGGTTCGCATCGATCGAGCTGCGAATCTCGGCCGGGGTGCGCGGCTGAGGCATCAGCTCATCCCTCCTGTCGATCCGCCCGCGCCGACCCCAGCCCCATCGCCGGGCGGGGCGGGGTGCGGGGAGACGGCCTCGCGGATTTTCTTGGCCTCGTCGATCGCCATCGTCGGCACCGGCGGCGAGCTCCGTTTGACGACTCTCGCTGCGATCAGCCCGGCGAGCACGCCGAGCACGAGCAGGATCGCGGCCATCGCGAAGAACCCCCAGAAGTAGGTGAAGTCGTTACCGGGGAGGTAGTAGTAGAGCAGCCAGGCGAAGCCGATCAGCACGAAGAGGACCGCGACGAGGAAGAACACCCCGGCGGCGACCGCGACGATCACCCCCTTTGCGAGCTTCGTCGCCTTGACCGTCACCTCCGCCTTGGCGAGCTCGATCTCTTCGCGAACGAGCAGGTTCGCGCGCTCGCTGATCTCGCTGATCGCCGCGGCGATGCTCTGCGTCTGGTCGCCCGCCGGCCCGCGGGCGGGACCTCGGCGCTCATTCTGGGGGCTCCTCATCGAACAGCCGCCTCCAAATGAGCGTCGCGGAGCGGTGGGCGAGGATACTCGCCAGGGCGCCCGTCGCGGCGAGCAGCCCAGACCAGACCAGTCTCTTGACGATCTCGTTCTCCATCAGCGCGCCAGTCTATTCCCAAGGCTGTCCGACGCGCATCCCCGCGCCGAGCCCCCGCGGGCCGGCGCCGCCGCGGTCAGCCAACGCTCGCCTCGCCGACCGCGCTCCGTTCGAGGCCCCCGCAGACCGTCTCCACGACGAGCCACTTCGCCCGCTCGAAATCGCCCGGCCCGGGGCAGCAGATCGAAGATCCACCCCGTGAGGAGCTGCTCGATCGCGCCGTAGAAGGCCATCGCCGCGAAGCGAGGTTCGATGTCCGCCTTGAACACCCCCTCCTCCTGCGCCTGCGCGATCATCCCCCCGATGAGGTCGTAGGCCTCGCGGATGGTCCCGATGTGGGTGTCCCCGAAGGAGTTCGCCGCGCGGGTCACCTCGACGATGATCACCTTCATCAGATCGGGGTCGTGGCGGTAGCTGTCGACGATGAAGGAGGCGATCGCCGCGAGCTTCTCCCGCACCGCAATCTCCTCCCCTTCCACTTCCCGGATCAGCTCCAACATCACGTTCCAGCGCTCCAGGAACAACGTGTCGAGGACCTCGTCCTTGGAGGCGAAGTAGTGGTAGACGAGCCCGTAGGCCACCCCCGCCTCGTCCGCGATGTCCGCCACCCGGCACGTGTGGAAGCCCTCCCGCGCGAACACCCTCACGGCGGCGTCGAGGATCATCCTCCGCTTGTCCGGCCTCGTGACCGCGCGCTCATGGCGAGAACCCCGTGAGCGCCTCCTCGTGCTCCGGCCAGCGGTAGGCGGCGGGCGGCGGTTGGCGAGCGAGGGAAGCCGCGCGCGGATCTCCTGCTGGCGAGCGCAGGTCGAGGTCGGCGACGATGTGCCCCTCGCCGTCCCCCGCCGTCGCGAGCACCACCCCCCACGGGTCCACGATCATCGACCTCCCCCCGAGCTGTCCCGGCCGGGTGCTTCCCGACCTGGTTGGCCGCGACCACGAATGCCTGGTTCTCGATCGCCCTCGCCCGCAGCAGCACCTCCCAGTGGTCGCGCGTCGTGGAGAGCGTGAAGGCCGCCGGCACCACGATCACCCGTGCCCCCCTCAGCGCGAGGATCCGATAGAGCTCCGGGAATCGCAGGTCGTAGCAGATCGAGAGGCCCAGCGGGACCCCCTCGGCGCTCGCGGAGATGACGATCTCCTCGCCCGCGTCCTCGATCGCCGACTCGCTGTAGCGCCGCCCGCCGATCTCCACGTCGAACATGTGGATCTTGCGGTAGACCGCCCGTATCTCCCCGCTCGCGTCGATGTGCACGGAGGTGTTCGCGAGCTTCTCCCTCCCCTCCACCAACTCCACCAGCGAGCCCGCGACGAGGTCGATCCCGAGCTCCCTCGCGAGCGACCGCGCCCATCGGATCGACCCGCCCTCGAGCGGCTCCGCCGCCGCCCGCAGCTCCTCTCCCCGCCCATCGCCGTCCACTTCTCAGGGAGTACGATCAGTCTCGCCCCGTCCGTCGCGGCCTTCCGCGTGAGACGATCCGCCAGCGCGAGGTTGCCCTCCCGGTCCGCACTCGAGTTCAGCTGCACAGCGGCGACCCTCAAGTGCGCCCCGCCGGCCCGGCGCCGCCGCGGCCGGACGCCACCACAAATAGATTGACTGGTCAGTCAACACCCCAGAGCATAACGGCCACCGCGCCGCGCCCGCACACCCCCGCGAGCCGCCCCCCGCGCAGATGCGCCTTTTCCGCGGCGCGCGGCCCCTCAAGCGCTGGCGCTACGTCGGCGTCTTCGCCGAGGAGCTCATGGCGTGCGCGGCGATCGTCCAGGTCGGTCCGGCCCGGCAGTCCTTCTGGGCGCTCCTCGACCGCTCCACCGGGGGGCTCCGCGAGCGCACCCGCCTGCTCCCCGCCGCGCTGAGCTCGAGCTGATCCCCGCCGGCACCCGCGACGGGGGCGGGGCAGGGGCGCGGTGGCGCCATCCGCCTGCGCGATCGTGGCGTCGTGCTCGATCTGGAGCTCGACGAGGGCGAGGGGGTCACGGCCCTCTGCCCCCACGGCCGCCAGCAGGTGTGGACCCACAAGCAGGCGGGCGTCCCCGCGCGGGGCACTCTGCGCACTCGATGGCCGCCCCCCGCGGGCGATCGAGGCGCTGGCCGTGATCGACGACACCGCCGGCCACCATGCGCGGGTTACCGAGTGGTGGTGGAGCGCCGGCGTCGCCCTCGACGCGGGCGGCCAGCCGCTCGCCTGGAACCTCGTCAGCGGCGTCAACGACCCTCCCCGCGGGAGCGAGCGAGCGGTCTGGATCGACGGCGAGCCCCACGAGGCGGGACCGGTGAGCTTCGCCCCCGACCTCTCCGCCATCCGCTCGGAGGACGGCTCGGAGCTCACCTTCATCGCCGAGTCCGAGCGCACCCGCCACGAGAACCTCCTCCTCCTCCGCAGCGACTACAACGCCCCGTTCGGCCGTTTCGCCGGATCGCTACCCGGAGGGATCCCCCTCGCGAGCGGCCTTGGCGTGATCGAGCACCACCGCGCCCGCTGGTAGCGCCGGGGCGCGTGTCGTCTCTCCGGATGGCTTCCCCGCGCGTGCGCGCGTACGCGCGCGCGGGTCCCACGTTCGGGATCCCTCAGCCCCCGCCCCGCCCCCGCTGACGGTGGAGCTCGGCGAGGAGGAGCTTCGAGTGCATCGCTCCGAGGAGCTCCCTCAGCGGCTCCACCCCCGCCGCCACGATCTCCATCGCGCGGTCCACGTCGACCTCCCCGGCGAGGCGGTCCAGGAGCGCGCGCACCTCCTCGGCGACGAGCGGCTGGAGCACCTCGCGGTAGCGGATGGTGTCGTAGACGGTGAACCCGAGCCACTCCTCGTAGCCGCCCGCGCGGAAGCTCGCGATCGCCTCGATGATCTTCACGTCCTCGCTGTCGTAGCCGCGCTGGTTCGGCGTCAGCACCCCGATCTCCGCGAGGCGGTCGAGGACGTTGCGGGGCACCCCATAGCGCTCCCTCGCCGCCCGACGGGAGACACGCGAGCGATCATCCGCGCTCGCGAGCGCCCGCTCGAGGATGCGGTCCTCCAGCTCGATCAACGCCCGCACCCGCTCGGGTTCCTCGGCGAGGGCCCCTCGGATCACCCGGAGGGGCATGAAGCGCTCCTCCTGGAGCCGCTTGATGAGCTCGATCCGCTCGACGTAGTCCGGCGGGTAGTAGGCCATGTTGCGGCTCGTCCGCACGATGTCCTCGCCGCCGCCGAGGAGGCCCTCGCGGAGGTAGTACCTGATCGTCCCCGGGCTCACACCCGAACGCTCCGCCAGCTCGCTCATCTTCAGCAGCGCCCGCACCTCACCGTTGGCGTGCTCCCGGGCCGAAGACGGGGCTGAGCTCACCGCTCCCCCCTAGGCTCGGAAGGTCGCATCGGGAGCCCGCCCTGCGCTCCCCGCCGCGGCCCCGCTCGCGAGCAGCTCGGCGACCTCCTCGGCCGAGTAGCCCGCTTCGCGAAGGACCTCCTCCGTGTGCTCTCCGAGCTCCGGTCCGGGGAGACGGTCGTGGCGGCCCGGGCTCCGCGCGAGCTTGACGGGGATGCCCAGCTGGCGAATCGGCCTCTCGGCGCCGGGCTGCTCGATCTCCACGACCATCTCCCGCTCGGCGACGAGGCGCGAGGAGAGGGCCTCGTCGAGGTCCAACACGGGCTCCAGACAGCAGTCATGCTCGCGCGCGAACCCCTCCCAGTCGGCGCGGCTGCGACCACGGAAGATTTCCTCCACCTGCCCATGCGCCTCCGAGCCGGGACGCTCGAACTGGGCCCCGATGAGGTCCTCCCGGCCCACCCCGCGGCACCACGCCCCCCAGAACTTCGGCTCGAGCGCCCCGAGCGAGACCCAGCCGTCCGAGCACTCATACGGGCGGTAGCAGACGAGGGCGCCCGCCAGGGGGAGCTCGCCCCGCCGGGGGACATTGCCGTCGGCGAAGTACGTCGCCGCCACCATCGCCAGCCAGGAGAGCGATCCGTCCGCCATCGACACATCCACGATCTGCCCTTCGCCCGAGCCAACCCGCCCCTCGCGCCCCGCTCCCCCCGGCGCCCCGTCCCGCTCCCTCAGCGCCGCCATGATCCCGAAGGCCGCCATCAGCGCACCACCCCCGATGTCAGCGATCTGCCCCGCCGCCTGCACGGGCTCCCCCCCGAGCGCACCCGTGAGACCGAGCAGGCCCACCAGCCCGAGGTAGTTCATGTCGTGGCCGCTCGCCTCCCGTTTCGGGACCATCCTGGCCATATCCGCTGATCGCGCAGTAGACGATCCCCGGGTTCACCTCTCTCATCCGCTCATAACCCACTCCGAGCCGGTCGAGCACGCCGGGACGGAAGGATTCCAGCACGACGTCCTGCTCGCGCACGAGCGCCAGCAGGGCCTCCTTCCCCGCCTCGCTCTTGAGGTCGAGGCGGACCGAGCGCTTGTTCCGGTTCAAGGCCAGGAAGAGGGCCGACTTCGCGCTCTCGTGGGCCCCCTCGTAGAACGGTGGCGACCAGCGGATGTAATCCCCCGCTCCCGTGTCCTCGACCTTCACCACCTCGGCCCCGAAGTCCGCGAGCAGCAGCGAGCAGAAACCCCCGGGGAGCAACCGGGAGAGGTCGAGCACACGGATCCCCTCGAGCGGGAGGCTCACCCCCCTCCCCCCACCGCAGCGTCCCCGGCGGCCGGCAGGCCGCCCATCTCCTCGCCCCTCATGCCACGCTCACCTCACGTTGCGGGATCGCGAGCATCGTCCGCGCCTCGGATACGCTCGCCGGTCGCCGCCCCACGTCTTCGCACATCTCCCTCGCCTTCGCGATCAGCTCCCCGTTCGAGCTCGCCATCCGGCCGTCCGGGAGGTAGAGGTTGTCCTCCAGGCCCACCCTCACCGAGCCCCCGAGCGTGAGCGCCGCCGAGACGAGCATCCACTGGTCCCGGGAGATCCCGATCACCCCCCAGTGCGATCCAGAGGGGATGTTCTCCACCATCGCCGCGAGGTTCCTCGCCGTCGGCGGTATCCCCCCCACGACACCCATCACGCAGTCCACGTGGAGGGGCGTGTGGAGCACGCCCATATCGATCAGCGGCTCGAGGCTCCCCACGTGACCCACGTCGAAGCACTCGTGCTCCGCTTTGATCCCCAACTCGTTCATCGCTTCGAGCAGCTCGATGATCTCCTCGAAGGGGTTCTCGAAGACCATCTTGAAGACGAACTCCTTCCGCGAGCGGGAGTACTTCGCGTAGTTCATCGAGCCCATGTTCACCGCCGCCACCTCCGGCCGGCACGCGCGGAGGTATGCGATCCGCTTCTCCAGTCCCACCCCAATCGTCCCCGTGGAGAAGTTCACGATCACCTCGTCCCCCACCTCCCCCCGGATCGCCTCGCTGATCGCCTGGAAGTCCTCGATCTCGTAGCTCGGCGTGCCGTCCGGTTTGCGCGCGTGGATGTGAATCATCACCCCGCCCTCATCCACGATCCTCCTCGCCTCCCCCCCGTACTCCGCGGGCGTGTAGGGGATCGCGGGACACTGCTCCCTGTTGGCGATCGCCCCCGAGATGGAGCAGGTGATCACGACGGGATCATCTAGCGACATGGTTCTTCCTCTCCCTCGCTTCCTCGCCCGAGCCATACCCGGGAGACGCTCATACGGGCACGACTCCCTGCTTCTTGTACGGCCGCTCGACCTTCTTTCCCTCCGCCATCTCCAGCGCCCTGCAAATCGTCTCCCGGGTCTCCCTCGGGTCGATCACGTCGTCGATCATGTCGTTCCCCGCGGCGATGTACACGTCGATGATCTTCCTATAGGCCTCCACCAGCTCCGCCTTCTTCGCCTCGGGGTCATCCGCTTCTTCCACCTGGCGCCTCATCACGATCTCCACCGCGCCCTCCGCCCCCATCACGCTGATCTCCGCGCTCGGCCACGCGACGATGAGGTCCGGTTCGTAGGCCCGTCCGTTCATCACGAAGTACCCCGCCCCGTACGCCTTCCTCGTGATCACCGTCACCTTCGGCACGGTCGCGTTGGCGACCGCGTAGAGCATCTTCGCCCCGTGTCGGATGATCCCCCCGGCCTCCACCTTCGTCCCCACCATGAAGCCCGGCACATCCATCAGGAAGACCAGCGGCAGTCCGAACGCGTTGCAGAGGTTCACGAAGCGGGCCGCCTTGTCCGCGGAGTCGTTATCGAGGATCCCGCCGAGCTGCTTCGGCTGGTTCGCCACGATCCCCACCGGACGCCCCCCGAAGCGGGCGAGGCAGGTGATGATCGTCCGCGCCCACTGCCCCTTCATGTCGAACCACACTCCATCGTCCACGATCCTCCCGATCACCTCATACATGTCATAGGGCTTCCGATTGGACTCCGGGAGGATGTCCAGGAGGTCCTCCTCGGCGCGCTCGATGGGATCGGAGACGGGCAGCCGGGGAGCCTCCTCCTCGCAGTTCTGCGGCATGTAGGAGAGGTACTCCCGGATCCTCTCGATGCACTCCTCGTCGCTCGCCACCTCCATGTCCCCCACCCCAGACTTCCGACAGTGGACCCGCGAGCCCCCGAGCTCCTCCTGGCTGACGTCCTCCCCCACCGCCGCCCGCACGAGATGCGGCCCCGCGAGCGCCATCGACCCCCGCCCCTTCACCATCGGCACGAAGTCAGCGAGCCCGGGGATGTACGCCGTGCCCGCAGCACACGGGCCCATCAATGCGGCGATCTGCGGGATCACCCCGCTCATCACCACCTCCTCCCGGAAGAGGTGCCCCGAGCCCGCGAACAGGAATCCCACGGCCTCCTGGATCCGCGCCCCCGCGCTATCCAGCAGCCAGATGAAGGGGATCCGCTTCGTCAGCGCGAGCTCCCGCAGGCGGCCCACCTTCAGCTCCCCCGTCATCCCCATCGATCCCGCCATCACGGTGAAGTCGTATGCGCACACCGCCACGAGCCGCCCATCCACCTTCCCGTAGCCCGTGATCACCCCGTCCGCCGGCGCGCTCTTCCCCTCCATCGCCCTCTGTGAGAAATGGGGCCGCCCGTGCGCGCCCATCTCCACGAACGTCCCCTCGTCGATCAGCAGCTCCAGACGCTCCCTCGCCGTGAGCTTCTCCTGCTCGTGCTGCCTGGCGATCCTCTCCTCCCCTCCCCCCAGCGCGATCTCCGCGCGGCGCCGATGGAGATCCTCGACGAGCGGACGCAGCAGGCTGGTGTGGGTCGGGGACGCGGCCACGCTTTCCAATCCTAACCCGGATGGGGCCCCGCGGGAAGTGAGCAGCGCTACTCCTTACTTTGCACCGCCCCTTGGCGAGCTCCCGGGTCGCTCTGCTAGCGCCCTTTCCATTCCGGCTCACGCTTCTCGAAGAAGGCGCTCACCCCCTCGACGATGTCCTCCGTGGACTGCGCCAGCGAGAGCTGCGCCCGGAGGTAGTCGAGCGCGTCATCGAGGGGCATGTCGAGCTGGCGGCGCATCGCTTCCTTGCCGAGACGCATGATCAGGGGAGACTTCCCCGCGAGCCTCTCCGCCCACTCCCCCACAGCGCCATCGAGATCCTCGTCGGGCACCACGCGGTTGACGATCCCCGCTGCGAGCGCCTCCCCCGCGTCCCACCGCTCGCCCAGGAGGAGCAGCTCGTTGGCCTTCTTCCTCGGCACGTTCCTATAGATGAGCGCCATGATCATGAAGGGGAAAGCCCCCACGTTGATCTCCGGGGTGCCGAACGTCGCGCTCTCGGACGCCACGATCAGGTCGCATGCCAGCGCGATCCCGAGCGCGCCCGCGAGCACGTGTCCGCGAGCGGCGCAGAGCGTCGGCTTGCCGAGCTCCCCGATCAGCTTGAAGAGCCCCACGAAGCGATCCCCGGCGAAGTGCTTGTGGACGAGCGCCACGTCGGCCGAGAACGCCGAGAGGTTCGCACCCGAGGAGAACGTCCGCTCGTGCGAGGAGGCGAGCACCACGCAGCGCGCACCCTCGTCCTCCCGCGCCTCCTCGAACGCCGCCACAAGGCCCCCGAGGAGCTCTCCCGAGAGCGCATTCCGGGTCTCCGGATCGTTCAGCGTGATCGTCGCCACGCCCCCCTCGGAGACCTCGTAGAGGACCTTCTCCGTGCCCATCCCCCTCCGCGAGCCGCTCTCCGCGGCGGGCTTCTCGACGCTCATCCCCTGATCCTATCCCCGCGTGTCAGCCCGCCTCCATCCCCGCCCTCGCGCCCTCCACTCCGGCGAAAAGTGAGTAGCCCTACTGTTTACTTTTCCCCGCCGCTCCGTTACCGTCCGCAGGCCAGCCCCCGTCGGCTCCCTCGCCGACCCCGTCCATCCCAGGAAGGAGACCGCCCAGCGATGGCCGCCACCGCCGAGAGCGTCATCAAGCCCGACTTCAAAGCTTCGCGGAAGCACTTCATCTTCAACGACGAGCACGAACAGCTCCGCGAGTCCATCAGCAACTTCGCCCTCAAAGAGCTCGCCCCCCACGCCGAGGAATGGGAGGAGACCACCTTCCCCGACTCCGTCTTCCGCCGCATGGGCGAGCTCGGCTTCCTCGGCCTCGACAAGCCCGAGCAGTACGGCGGGCAGGGCGGGGACTACTTCAGCGCGATCGTCCTCGCCGAGGCCATCGGCAACGCCAATTCCGGCGGCCTCTCCATGGGCATCGCCGTCCAGACCGACATGGCCATGCCCCCCATCCTCGCCCTCGGCACCGAGGAGCAGAAGCAGCAGTGGGCCGTGCCCGCCATCAAGGGGGAGAAGATCCTCTGCCTCGGCATCACCGAGCCGGACGCCGGCTCGGACGTCAAAGGCATCAAGACCCGCGCCGTCAGGGACGGCGAGGAATTCGTCATCAACGGCTCCAAGACCTACATCACCAACGGCCACCGCGCCGACGTCATCGTCCTCGTCACCAAGACCGACCCGGACGCCGGCTACGACGGCTTCTCCCTCTTCCTCGTCCCCATGGACTCTCCCGGGGTGATCCGCGAGAAGAAGCTCCAGAAGATGGGCATGCACGCCTCCGACACCGCCCTCCTCGCCTTCCAGGACGTCCGCGTCCCCGCCACCGCCTTGCTCGGCGAGGAAGGGAAGGGCTTCTACCACATCATGTGGGAGCTCCAGGGCGAGCGCATGATCGGCGCGGCGGGGAGCGTCGCCGGGGCCCAGAAATGCTTCGACCGCACACTCGAATACGCCAAAGAGCGCGAAGCCTTCGGCAAAGCCATCGGCCACTTCCAGGTCACCCGCCACAAGTTCGCCGAGATGGCCACGAAGATCGAGTCGGCGCGCCAGATGGTCTACGTGACGGCCTGGCGCTTCGCGAACGGGGAATACCCCGTGAGGGAGATCTCGATGGCCAAGCTCCACGCCTCCCGCGTCGCCTGCGAAGTCGCCGACGAGTGCATCCAGATCCACGGCGGGGCGGGCTACATGAAGGAGTACAACGTCGAGCGCGTCTGGCGGGACATGCGCCTGAACCGCATCGGCGCCGGCACCGACGAGATCATGCTCGAAGTGATCGGCCGCTCCTACGGGCTGTGAGGGTCGGGGCGGCGCGAGCGGACCACCTCGGTGGGCGCCACCCGGCGCCGGACCCGGCCCACGAGGAACTGGAGACCGACGCCCGCGATCAGCTTCCCGCCCCCCAACCTCACCGCGGGAGCACGCCTTCGGTAGAGCTCCATCATCGCCGCCTCCAACGCCTCCGGTTCCCTCGCATGCTGCTCCCTGAGCTCCCTCACTTCCCGTCTGAGCTCCTCCCCCGCCCGCTGCCGCTCGGGAGAGTCGCTCGCGGGCGAGGGAGCCCTCAGCCGCGCCCGCGCCACCGTCACGCCGACTCCGAGGCCGGTGAGCAGCGTCGCTCGCCTGAGCGTCACCGGCCGCCCGGTCCGCCGGTCCACCGTTCGCAGCCCCATCAGCCGTTGCCCCGGCGAGCCCATCCGCTCGATCAGCGCGCTCCGCGCGAGCACCCCTCCGATCGCCTCGCCGATGCCCCCTCCCGACGATCCCTTCCCGTGGGCGGGCCGGCGGCGCCTCCGCGCGTAGGCCACCGCCATGGGGATCCCCGCGTCGATCACACCCGCGAGGCCCTTCCGCCAGCCGGCTGCCGCCTCCAGCTCGATGCCCGCCTCTCCTCCCTCGTCCATCCACTAATCATCCCCCGTCGCCCGAATCGATGCACCCCGGTGGTCCCCGCATGAGCGCCCCCGCCCCTCCCTTCACCGACGAGCACGAGGAGCTCCGCGCCTCCTGCCGCGGCTTCATCGAACAACGCCTCTCCCCCCACGCCCACGAATGGGAGGAGGCGGAGTGGTTTCCCGACGACGTCTTCCCCGACATGGCCGCCCAGGGCCTCCTCGGTCTGAAGTACCCCGAGGAGCTCGGCGGCCAGGGCGGCGACTACCTCCATGAGGCCGTCCTCTGCGAGGAGATGGCTCGCATCGGCTCCGGCGGCGCAGCCGCGGGCATCGGCGCACACATCAACATCGCCACCCCCCCCATCTGGAAGTTCGGCACCGAGGACCAGAAGCAGCGCTACCTCATCCCCGCCATCCGCGGCGAGCGCATCGGCGCCCTCGGCATCACCGAGCCCGGAGCCGGCTCCGACGTGGCCGCCATCGCCACCCGCGCGGACCGCGTCGACGGCGGCTGGGTCGTCAACGGCGAGAAGACCTACATCACCAACGGCGTCCGCGCCCATTTCATCGTCACGGCTGTGAAGACCTCCCAGGAGGGAGGCCATCACGGCATCTCCTTCCTCATCATCGACCGCGGCGACGGGCTCTCCTCCTCGAAGCTCTCGAAGCTCGGATGGCACGCCTCCGACACCGCCACCATCAGTTACGAGGACATCTTCGTCCCGGAGGAGAACCTCCTCGGGGAACTCCACGAGGGCTTCAAGCTCATCATGGCCAACTTCCAGTGGGAGCGCCTCGCGATGGCCCTCGGAGCCGTCGGCGCGATGACCCTCGCGTGGGAGCGAACGGCCGAGTTCGCCCGCACGCGGAACGCCTTCGGCCGTCCCCTCTCCGCCCACCAGGTCATCCGTCACCGTCTCGCCGACCTCGCCACCTCCGCCTACACCGCCCGCTGCGTCACCTACGACGCCCTCCGCCGCTTCGTCGCCGGGGAAGACCCCCTCCGCGAGGTCACCATGGCCAAGCTCCTCACCCAGCGCTCCGCCTACGAGCTCATGGACGCCTGCCTCCAAATCCACGGTGGCGCCGGCTACATGCGCGAGTACTGGGTCGAGCGAGCCGCCCGCGACGCCCGCCTCGGCCCCATCGGCGGCGGGAGCGACGAGATCATGCGCGAGATCCTCGCTCGCGTGCTCAACCTCTGAGCCGGCCGGCCCGCCCTCCGCCATCACGGGCCTCCTCCCTCCCGGGGCAGCACGCGCCTGCCGTCCTTCTCGGAAACGGTGGCAGCGGCCTGGGGTCCTGTCCAACGTCGGGCCCGCGGTCCCTCTCCAAGGGCGGGCCTGCTGTCTCTCTCCCGGGGGCGGGCCTGCTGTCTCTCTCCAAAAGTCTTCCCCGCGCGCGCGGCCGCGCGCGCGCGCGCGGCCTCCGTTCGGAGACAGGGTCCCCAACCCCAACCCCGAGTACACACGGACCCCACCGGCCACCCGCCCGCCCCACCGCCCACAGCGGACCAGCTGAGAGGACCTGCAACGACATTGCCAGCCACCGCCCCGGGCGCCGAAATCGCCCGCGCCAGTGGGGTTCTCGTGCGGAAGGCGCCCCCGCATCCCCTCGCAAATCCGTCCAAAGGTGCCCATCCCGCTCATGTCTTCGCGGTGACGGACCGATACGGGCGGCATGGTCATCCGTCCGGCAGCCATCGTGGGGCTCCTCGGCACCCTCGCAGTGCTGATCCCGCCGGCTGCGAGCGCCCCGGCGAAGGGATTCCATGGCCAGGGCCGTCACCACCGTAACGCTCGCCACCACCTCTACTTCCGGCCTCAGCACGGGATCTGCCCGGACACGACCCTGGAGCCGAGCAGGCACGACGTGGAAGTGATCCGCGCGGCCACCCTCTGCCTCATCAACCGCGAACGTGCCGTCCACGGGGAGCGGCCGCTGCGATGGAACAACCGGCTGCTCGGAGCGGCGCAGGCGCACACGGAGAGCATGGCCTTCGGGGACTACTTCGCGCACACGGGACCACGTGGCCAGACTCCTCTCGGGCGGATACGCCACGCCGGCTACGTCTCCAGCTCGCGCTTCGGCTATGAAGTCGGGGAGAACATCGCCTGGGCCACCCGCTGGCTGGCGACCCCCAAGGCGATCGTGGCGGCGTGGATGGCCTCCCCCGGTCACCGCGCGAACATCCTCGACCCGCGCTACAGGGAAACCGGCATCGGAGTCTCGCCCCATCCGCCCGCCTCCTACTCCCACGGGGCGCGCGGGGGCATCTACACGCAGGACTTCGGCGTGATCATCCGCGGCTGATCCCGCCGCCGCCGAAGCGGCCGACCTATATAACTTCCGGTCCCCGAACACTGGAAGGAGAGGTCAAGCCAATGGGTGTACTCGACGGGAAGTCGGCCATAGTCACGGGCTCGGCACGCGGCATCGGAAGGGCCACGGCTGAGTTGCTCGTCTCGCAGGGAGCGCAGGTCCTCATCAACGACCTCGACGGAGACGTCGCAGAGCAGGCAGCCGGCGAGATCAACGGCGAGACGGCGGTGTTCGCGGGCGACCTCACGAAGACGGGCGCGGCGGACGAGCTCGTGAAGAAGACGATCGACTCCTTCGGGAAGATCGACATCATCGTCAACAACGCCGGCTACACCCTCGATGCGCCCGTCCACAAGATGTCCGACGAGCATTTCCAGGCGATGCTCGACATCCACACGATCGTCCCCTTCCGCGTGATCCGCGCCGCCGCACCCTATCTCCGCGAGCCCGCGAAGCAGGAGCGGGAGGAAGGCAAGGAGGTCTTCCGGAAGATCGTCAACGTGTCCTCCACCTCGGGCACCTTCGGCAACGCGGGCCAGGCGAACTACTCCTCCGGGAAGGCCGCCGTCGTCGGCCTCACGAAAACCGTCGCGAAGGAGTGGGGGCAGTTCAAGGTGAACGTCAACGCCGTCGCCTTCGGCTTCATCGACACCCGTCTCACGCAGGCCAAGGTGGATGAGAACACGATGGAGAAGGACGGCGAGAAGATCCAGCTGGGCATCCCCGAGCAGATGCGCCAGGTCGCCCCGATGATGATCCCTCTCGGACGCCCCGCAACCCCCGAGGAGGCCGCGGGAGGGATCTTCTTCCTCTGCTCCCCCTGGTCCAACTACGTCCACGGCCAGACCCTCCACGTGACCGGCGGGATCTTCGGCGGGATGACAGGCTGAGCGGGCGCTCCGGCGGTCCGGCTCAGCCGTCGCGGCCGGGCCCCCGGAGATCCCACAGGCAGCCCGAGAAGTAACTCCCGGCCGGCGAGGCGAGATAGGCGGCGAGCGCGGCGACCTCGCTCGGGCTCGAGCGCCCACCGGGTGCGATCGTCACGGTGGTAATCCCGTGACGGGCCCACTCCACGGAGAGCGTCCGCGCGAGGTTCTCCAGGCCCGCCACGGCCGCCCCGGCATGCTCCCCGCCCGCGGGCGCCGGCGCGATCAACGTGATCCGCCCGCCGCCCGACCCCCCACCGCCGATGAATGACTCCTGGGCGGCGGCCCGCGAGGCGTCCCAGGCCCCCTGCAGGCAGCCGGACAGGCCTCCCCCCGCGAAGAGTCCTCCGCCGTCCACCACGAGCGTCTCGCAGCGCCCCTCGGGCATCTCGGCAAGCGCCGAGCGGAGCGCTTGCAGCGTCAGGCTCTCCGCCTGCTCGGCATCACCGGAGGCGACCGCGAGCTCGCCCACACGCGCGCCGAGCTCCTCGCAGAGCCGTGCCACGGACCCCCCGAGCGAGGCTACGCCGCCCTCACGCCCCTCCTCCTCGGCCGGCCCCGCGACGAGGATGGCCCGATCGCGGAGGAGTCCCGGGCGGAGCACCCTGGCTGCTGTCGGCGGGGAGCTCATCTCCTCCGCACCCTATTTCCTCGGGCCGGCCTCCGGCGGGGCCGCCGCCCCTCAGCTGGTCGCGAACGGATCGTCCGGTGCCGCTGCCGCCCCGGTGGCGACGCGGCCGCCGAGTCTGAAGTAGAGCACCGCAGCGGCGAGCGCCGGGATCGGCGCAGTGAGGATCCCAATGACGACGGCGACGACGAGCTCGACGCCCGTGCCGGCTGACGCGGCGATCACCTCGATCGCGAAGATGAAGACGAGGACGAGGACGTCGAGCACGACGATCACCCCGAAGACCGACCAGCCGTTCCCCTTCACGAGCTCCCTGCTCCGCCGCAGCGCGGCCCGCGCGCCGGGATGCTCGAGCACGACCACGGGGGCCGCCACCGACCAGATCGTCAGCAGGATCAGCCCCGGGACGATCAGGAGGATGAACCCCACGACGATCCCCACGCCGGCGATGATCCCGACGACGATCAGCTGGCCGAGCACCGGCGTGACGGCTCGCAGGAGCTGGCTCGCGGTCGCGTCCCGGCGACCGTCCTGGACGTCGGCCACGAGCTCCACCACCATCCCCGTGAAGAGCGTCCCGGCGACGAGGCTGATCAGCTCTCCAAGCAGCGCCGTGGCCGGCCCGGCGGCGACGAGCACCCCCCTGAGGAGCCCGGCGATGACGAAGACGACGGCAGCGGCGGGCATCAGCACGGATGCCTGGTCGACGTAGATGTCGAACACGCTCCGGATCACCTCTCCCACCTCGAGCTTACGTTCCATTGCCCCTCGCTTGACGGCCCGCCCTGGGGCGCAACCCTAGGCGATCGCCCCGACGCCGGCCCGTCAGGCGACGGCGGCGCCCTCGGGCGCGCGGCGATCCGCGCGGCGCTGCTCGCGGAGGCTGCGGATGACGCCCTTGCGGCCGTGCTCCTCGAGGCCTGCGTAGAGGCGGCGGATCTCGACGAGGATCTGGTCGGCGACGGACTGCTGCTGCTCGCGCTCAGGATCCGCGATCGCCTCCCAACGGATGGGCTCGCCGTACTGGATGGTCACCTTCGGGAACTGCAGTCGCTTCCAGTTGCGGATGCGAGACGACCCGTAGATCGCGATCGGAACCACCGGCGCACCCGTTTCGAGGGCCAGCCGTCCGATCCCCCGCTTCGCCTGTTCGGCGACTTTCCCCGTCCTCGAGCGCCCTCCCTCGCAGTACATCGTGATCGCCCCTCCCCGCTCGAGGATCGTGCGGGCGGTGATGAAGGTCTCCTCGTCTCGAGCTCCCCGCCGAACGGGGAAGACCCCGCCGTGGGTGTAGACGGTCTCCATCGGGGGTTTGAAGAGCTGGGACTTCGCCATGTAGCGGACCTTCCGCCTGATGTAGCACCCCATCAGGAAGTGGTCCATGAAGGAGAAGTGGTTGGGAGCGAGGATCACCCCACCGCTCCCCGGCACGTTCTCCACGGCGATGGCTCGCGCGCGGAGGAGCGTGTAGGCGTACAGCGAGGTGAACACCCGCACGGCCTCGTAGACCCCGTCGGGCTCGCGCGTGCGCGCGCGCTCGTGGAAGGCGTCGAAATACTCCTTCGGGCGCGGAATCCGCATAGATCTGCTCTCGCATCGGAGCGAGCTCACTCATCTCTACCGCTCTACCTCCCCGCGCGCCCAAGGTTACGCGTGCGCGTGCGCGGGCGAGCGCGGGCTCGCTCGGCGAGGGCCACGTCGCGGAGCTGGATCGCACGGTGGATGAAGCCCCTCGGCGTGCGCCCGCGGGGGCGATGGTCGAGCTCGAGCTCGACCTCCACGAGGCGACGCCCGTGTCGGTGGGCGTCGATCGTCATCCCCACCTCCATCCCATAGCCCCCCGCGAACGGGAGCGCCTCTCGGAGCACCTCCGCGCGCAGGGCCCGCTGACCGGAGAGGGGCGCTCTCATCCGCAGCCCACAGCGTCGCTCGATCACCCGGCGGGCGTAGGCGAGCGTGAGGCCGAAGCCGCCCCCGACGCGTGTCGCGAAGACCGCCACGGCGAGATCCTGCGGGCCGGCACGCACGGCTTCGACGAGCGCGACGAGCGCCTGGGCCGAGGCGCCGAGATCCCCGTCGCAGAGGACGAACAGCGGCTCGTGAGCGCCGGCAGCCGACTCGACGGGCCCCACCCCCACGTCGTCGAGGGCTGCGAGCGCGGCGCGCGCTGCGGCGGTCATCGCGCCTCCCTTCCCCCGGCGTCGGCCGCTGGAGAGCACCTCCGCCCCGCGTCGCCGTGCGATCGCTGCGGTGCCGTCGCTGGAGGCGTCGTCGGCCACCCAGATGCTCGCGCCCGGGAACGCGAGCTCGAGCGCTGCGAGCGTCGCGTCGATCCGATCAGACTCGTTGCGCGCGGCGACGAGGACGACCTCGCTGCGGTGAGGGGATCGGTCGGGGACGGGCTCTATTGTCCCGCCCCAGTGACGGCGATCGCGGCTTGGAGGAGCGGATGACTGACATCGAGGCTCATATCACCGGGACGGTATGGAAAATCGAGTGCGCGGTCGGGGACGCGATCGAGGAGGGAGACACGGTCGCGATCCTCGAGTCGATGAAGATGGAGATGCCCGTCGAGGCGGAGGACTCCGGCACCGTCAGCGAGATTCTCTGCGAGGAGGGTCAGGCCGTGAGCGAGGGGGACACCCTCGTCGTCCTCGACTGACGCCGGGCTCGAGGCGTCCGCCGGGCGGGCTCGGCTAGCCTGTCGCACCCGTGGAGCAGAACGCCGAGCAGACGCGCAGCCTCGCCGACGGGAAGCTCCTCCTGGACGAGCCCGCCATCGGGCTGGTGCGCTTGACGATCTCCAATCCCGCCAAGCGGAACGCCCTCGACCATCCCATCCTCGACGCGATCACCGCGACGCTCACGCGGCTGGCGGACCCCGGGACGGGAGCCCGCTGCGTTCTCATCACCGGCTCGCACGGGATGTTCTCCGCCGGATATGACATCGGGGAGATACCCGAGGAGCAGTTCGAGGAGCGCGCCGAGCGGCTCGTCGCCCACCCCTTCACGGCAGCCATCGACGCGCTCGAGGCCTTTCCCTATCCGACCCTCGCCCTCCTTCCCGGCCACACCATCGGCGGCGGCCTCGAGCTCGCCCTCGCCTGCGACCTGCGCGTGGCGAGGGAGGGCATCAAGCTCGGCATGCCTCCCGCCAAGCTCGGCCTCGTCTACTCCCACACGGGCCTCCGACGCTTCATCGACGCGATCGGCGCCGCGCGCACCCGCGAGCTGTTCCTCCTCGGCCGCCACATCGACGCCTCCACGGCTCTCGCCTGGGGCCTCCTCAACCGCGTGGCGAGCGAGGAGGAGCTGGAGCGCGAGGGACTCGAGCTGGCGGGAGAGCTCGCCGGCAACGCCCCCCTCTCCCAGCTCGGGAACAAGCGCGTGATCGAGGCCCTGCTCGCGGCCGAGGGAGAGCTTCCGAGCGAGGTCGAGGAGGAGCTCATCGAGCTTCGCCGCGCCTCCTTCGCCTCGCTCGACATGCGCGAGGGGATGAAGGCGTTCGCGGAGAAGCGACCCGCGCGCTGGCGCGGGGAATAGCCCCGGCGAGAGCCGTCCGCCGCAACCCCTACGGTGTCCGCGATGGCACCACTGATCACTCCCCGCGAGGCGATCGCCCTCGGGGAAATCGAGGATCATGGCGAGATCGAAGCGCTGATCGAGCGCGCGTGGAAGGCCCGCGTCGAGCGCTTCGCGGACTCCACCGACATGTGCTCCCTGGTGAACGCGAAGTCGGGGGGATGCGCGGAGGACTGCGGCTTCTGCGCCCAGTCCCGCTTCGCCGACGCCGAGACGCCGATGCACGCGATGATGGAGCCCGAGCAGATTCTCGAGCACGCGCGCGCGGCCGAGGCCGCCGGTGCGCACCGCTTCTGCATGGTGACCCAGGGGCAGGGCCTCTCCAAGCGGGACTTCGAGAAGTACCTCGAGGGCGTGCGCCTCGTTTCGGAGAAGACGAACCTGAAGCGCTGTGCCTCCGTCGGCCACCTCTCGCCCGATCGCGCCCGCGCGCTCCGTGAGGCGGGGGTGCAGAGGGTGCATCACAACGTCGAGACGTCCTCCAGCTACTACGACGAGGTCACCACCACGGTGCGCTACGAGGGGCGCCTGCGCACGATCGCCGCCGTTCGGGAGGCCGGCCTGGAGACGTGCGTCGGGGGGATCCTGAATCTCGGCGAGTCTCGCCGCCAGCGGGTCGAGATGGCCTTCGAGCTGGCGGAGATCGACCCGACGAGCGTGCCGATCAACATGCTCAATCCGCGCCCGGGAACGAAGTTCGGCGACCGCGAGTTCATGGACCCGTGGGAGGCGGTGAAGTGGATCGCGATCTTTCGGCTGATCCTCCCCGGGGCGCTCTTCCGCCTCTGTGGGGGCCGCGTGGAGAACCTCGCAGAGCTGCAGCAGCTCGCGGTCAGGGCGGGGATCAACGGCGTCATGATGGGCAACTTCCTGACGACGCTCGGAAGCGAGCCCGAGGCCGACCGAGCGATGTTCGAGAGCCTCGGCCTGAACGTCGCCCGCCAGCCCGACAACGCCTCCCGCCCGCGTCCGGACAACCGCTCGGGATGGCTGAGCGGGGACACCCCGGACGTGGTCGAGGAGCTGCTCGACGGGCGAGCAGCTGCGAGCGAGGTGGACCTCGGGGTACGCCTCTGGGACCCCTCCACCCAGCTGCGTTTCCGCGCCAAGCGCTCGGTCCCAAACCGACCTGATGGGGCGCCGAACCGCGTCCCCGTCGGCTAGACCGCGCTCGAGATGAGCGAGATCGGGGACCGGCTGGCCGAGCTCGAGCGGCTCGGTCTCTCCCGTCGGCTGCGTCTCATCAGCGGACCCCAGGGGCCCACCGTCCTGCTCGACGGGAAGCCCGTCCTGCTGTTGTGCTCGAACAACTACCTCGGCCTCGCCGACCACCCCCGCGTGCGGGAGGCCGCCGCGGAGGCCGCGATGCGCTGGGGCGTCGGAGCGGGCGCCTCACGGCTCGTGTCCGGGACGATGACCATCCACCGCCGCCTCGAGGAGCGCCTCGCGGACTTCGAGGGGAGCGAGTCCTGCCTCCTCTTCGGCTCCGGCTACCTCGCGAACCTTGGTGTGATCGGAGCGCTCGCGGGCCGCGGCGACGTGGTCTTCTCGGATGAGTTGAACCACGCCTCGATCGTCGACGGATGCCGACTCTCCCGGGCCGAGGTGGTGATCTACCGCCACCGCGACATCGAACATCTCGAGTGGAGCCTGCACCGCCACGGACAGGGGCGTGCGCTGATCGTCACCGACTCGGTGTTCTCGATGGACGGGGACGTCGCGCCGCTGAGCGAGATCGTCGAGCTCGCCCGCTCCCACGGCGCCAAGCTCGTCGTCGACGAGGCACACGCCACCGGCAGCCTCGGGCCGGGCGGACGCGGCGCCGTGGTCGAGGCGGGACTGGGCGGAGAGGTCGACGCGGTGATCGGCACGCTCGGCAAGGCGCTCGGCTCCTATGGCGCCTTCGTCTGCGCCGGCGGGGAGATGATCCGCTACCTCGTCAACAGCGCCCGCTCGCTGATCTTCTCGACCGCACCCTCGCCGCCGGCCGTCGCGGGCGCGCTCGCCGCCCTGGAGCTCCTCCGAGAGCGCCCCCATCGCGTCGAGCGCCTCCGCGCCGGCGCTCGCGTGCTGCGCCGCTCGCTCGCGGCTGAGGGATTCCCCGTCGAGGAGTCCGAGATGCAGATCGTGCCGTTGATCGTCGGTGACGAGCGCGCGGCGATGCAGCTCTGCCAGGAGGCGATCGAGAACGGCGTCTACGCCCAGGCGATCCGCCCGCCAACGGTCCCTGCGGGCACCTCCCGCCTGCGACTCACGGTTATGGCCTCACACACCCACAGCGAGCTCGAGCTCGCCGCCGGGGTCCTCGGCGCCGCGGCTCGTGCGGTCGGGGTCGTCCCCGAGCGGATGCCCGCGCCGCCCCCAGAGCGCCAGCTCTTCGAGAGCGAGGCTCCGGCGGCGGCGGGGGCCTACGGATGGGGCCCCGCGGGCCTTCAGGACGCGCCGTTCGACCTGGAGCGCGATCTCGAGCTCCCGGCGGAGGGGGACGGGGAACGGTGGCTCGCATCCACTGGCGGTGCACCCGCCGAGGAGTCGTGGAGCGAGCCCGCGCCGGCGAACGCGCCCTTCGATCTCGAGCGTTCGGACGCGCGAGCCGCCTAGGCCGCTCGCTCCGACGGAGGAGACCCTGACGATGCGGGGCGTCTTCGTCACTGGGACGGACACCGGGGTGGGGAAGACCGTGCTGGCCGCCTCCCTGCTGGCGGCGATGGTTCAGGCCGGCGAGCCCGTGGCGGCATTCAAGCCGGTGGTCACCGGACTGGACGAGGAGGAGGCGGGGAGCGGCGGCACGGTGAGCTGGCCCCCGGATCACGAGCTGCTCGCCACCGCCGCCGGCTGCGCCGCCGAGGATGTCGCCCCGCTGCGCTTCGGCCCGGCCGTCTCACCCCACTTCGCCGCCGAGCTCGGCGGGCTCCCCGATCGACCTTGCCCCGCTCGTGCGCGCCGCCCGAGCGGCGGGCGCGGGACGGACGCTGGTCGCTGAGGGGGTGGGAGGACTGCTCGTCCCGCTCAACGATCGCGAGACCGTCTGCGAGTTCGCGGTCGCGCTCGAGCTGCCGCTGCTGATCGCCGCGCGGGCGGGCCTCGGGACGATCAACCACACGCTCCTCACGCTCCGCGTCGCCCGGGCCGCGGGCCTGGAGGTGCGCGCGGTGGTGCTCACGCCCTGGCCCGCTCGCCCCTCCCCGCTCGAGCGCTCGAATGCGCAGACGATCGCGCGGATGGGCGAGGTGGAGGTCGCCGGCCTGCCCGCGATCGCGGCGCCCGACGCCCCCTCCCTGGCAGCCGCCGGCGGCCGTCTCCCCTGGCGGGCCTGGATCGAGCGTTCGTCCAGGCCGGGAGGGTTCCGCCGGAACCCGGGTTAGGGTCACGCCTGCGATCCGGCCGAGGGGCGGGTCGACTGCCAAACAAGATCAGGGGAGGTCCCATGTCATCGGGAAGCCGAGCGAAGGTGCTCGCGTTCGCCACCGTGCTTCTCGCCGCGGCGCTGCCGGTCGCCTCGGCCGGGGCGATCGTCGCGAACTCGGATATCACCACCCCGTCGAGCACGTCCTTCCCGCTCAACAACGAGAACGAATCCCACGGCGGCGCCACGTCGATCACCGTCGCCGGAACCGCGACCGGGATCTCCAGCGCCGACATCCGCTGCTTCAGCGGCGAAGAACAAAGCGGCATACCGGTCGAAGGGGCCATCCTCGCCGAAGAAGTACCGGTCGTGGACGGAACCTTCTCCGTCGCGATCCAGCGGTCGCTGCTGCCGGAAACCCTGTGCAGGCTTCGCGCGCTCCCACACGAAGACGAAGAAATCTTCCAACCGGCGGTGGCAGCCCCGTTCGAAGGGCCCCTCCTCAGCCCGAGCCGCTTCCGCAGCGAAGCCGACCACTACGAAGCGATCGTCGACACGCCCGCCGCAACCCTCGAACTCACCAACGCCGAGTACTGCGCGCTCGAATCCAGCCTCTTCACCGCCACCTTCAAAGAAACGGGCCGGCTGTTCTACTGCGACGCCCGCCTCGACGACCAGACCTCGGAAGCCTCTCTCCACCCGACCCTGGACGGGGTGCCGGTCTACGGACCCAAAGCGGCCCACGAAATCAAAGCCGGAGGCCCTGAAATCACGGTACGGCCGCACTTCGACGAGTCCACCGGGGCCGTGACGGTCGAAGAGGAAGACCCGCTCGTGGAGTGCTCGCCCGAACCCCTCGTCCTGCCCGCCACCGGTTCGAGCTGCTCGTCCTTCACACCCACAGGCGTGACCCTGAAGCGCACCTGGGCGAGCAGCGATGAAGGCCACGTGGCCCGTCTCACCGACACCTGGGAGTCAAGCGGCGGCGCGCACCTGATCGCCTATCACTACTTCACCGAACTCGATGGCGCCGAAGTGCTACCCGGTGGCGTGTTCGAGTTCCCAGGCAGCGGGAGCTTCGTACCGACCACCAGCGGTCAATCGGTGACGCTGCCGAGCGGCCCCGGGGCGATTCTCTACAAGGCGGATGCCACCACTCCCGAAGCGGGGGACGGCCTCCACCCGCAGGGCGCGATCGTCTACGACCGCGCCCCCGATGGGCCCCTGCTCGTGAAAACGGGGAGCGAACTCGCCGAATACAACGTCGAGGAAATGCCCTATCAGCGGACGATCCCCGCCGGCGGCTCGACGACGCTCCGGATGACGTTCATCCAATCCCTCTCGATGAACGAAGTGCGCACCGATGCCGAAGAAGCGATCGCGGGCTACTACCCGAGCCTGTCGATCGGCTCGCCGGCGAGTGGCACCACCGTGAGCACTCCGAGCGTCACCGTCACGGGTACGGCCTCCGACAGCGGTCAGCTGGCCTCGGTGACCGTCAACGGCGAGTCCGTCACCACGAGCGGGAGGCTGGACGGCGAGCGTCCCGCTGAGCCCGGGCGCCAACGCGATCACGGCGACGGCGACCGACGACGCCGGCCTCACGAAGAGCCAATCGATCATCGTCACCTACACCCCCCCGCCCGTCAAACCCGCGCCCGCGACCGCCGCGGAGGTCGGTGTCGTCAGCGGCGCGGGCGGCCGCGTGACCGCCACGCTGTCCTGCAAGGGCGCCGCCGGAACGACCTGCCGGATCCGATCTGGCGCTGACCACCGTGGAGAAGATCCGTCACGGGCACGTCATCGCCGTCTCAGCGAGGACGCGCTCGAAGACGATCACCGTCGGGGGGCTCACCGTGGTGGTCCCGGCGGGCGAGAAGGTGAAGGTCTCGATCGGTCTCAACGCGACCGGGGCCAAGCTCCTGCGCCACTTCCACAAGCTCCCCGCGCATCTCTCGGCGATCCTCGAAGGGGAAGGCAAGGAACGCCACACGGTCATCGCCCAGAACCTCACGATCAAGCCGAGGAAGAAACACCGGCGCTGATCGGCTCACGCGGCGACGGCGGCTCACGCGGCGCTGATCGGCTCACGCGGCGACGGCGGCCCGCGAGGCGTGGGCCGCCGCGAGCATCGCATCGGTGACCCGTCCCAGGTCCTCTCCCCCGAGGACGTAGGGCGGCATGGCGTAGATGAGTCGGCCGAAGGGCCGAAGCCAGACGCCACGGTCGACGGCGGCGCGAGTCGCCGCCGCGATGTCGACAGGGTGGTCGCATTCGAGCACGCCGATCGCCCCGAGGACGCGTACCTCTTGCACGCCGCCGATCTCGCGAGCGGGCTCGAGCCCGTCCCTCAGGCCCTCCTCGATCGCACCCACGCGACCCCTCCAGCTGCCGTCGTCGAGGAGGCCGATGGACGCCAGCGCGACGGCGCAGGCGAGCGGGTTGGCCATGAACGTGGGCCCGTGCATGAGCCCGCCGCCCTCCCCCTCGCTGACCGCCGCTGCGACCTCGCCCGTCGCGAGGGTCGCCGCGAGCGTCATGTAGCCGCCCGTGAGTGCCTTCCCCACGCACATCACGTCGGGGCTCACGCCGGCGTGCTCGCAGGCGAACATCTCGCCCGTTCGTCCGAACCCCGTGGCGATCTCGTCGAGCACGAGCAGCAGGCCGTGCTCGTCGCAGATCCTCCTCATCAGCGCGACGCAGTCCGGCGAGTGGAAGCGCATGCCCCCCGCGCCCTGGACCACCGGCTCCACGATCACCGCCGCGAGCTCCTCGGCGTTGCGTCCCGCGAGCTCCTCCACGGCGCCGGCCCACTCCCCGTCGAGGGCCGCGTGAAAGCCGTCCGGGGGACGAGGGGCGAACACCTGCGCGGGGAGCACCCCCGCAAACAGCGAGTGCATGCCCATGACCGGGTCGCAGACGGACATCGCACCGGTGGTGTCGCCGTGATAGCCGCCCCGCACAGTCAGCATGCGATTGCGGCGGGGGTGACCACGGGCTCGCTGGTACTGGATCGCCAGCTTGATCGCCACCTCGACGGAGACCGAGCCGGAGTCCGCGAGGAAGACCCTCTCCAGGCCCGAGGGCGCGAGCTCGCTGAGCCGCTCGACGAGACGGACGGCCGGCTCGTGGGTGAGGCCGCCGAACATCACATGGGCCATCCGCCCGAGCTGCTCGCCCAGGGCGAGGTCGAGGACGGGGTGGCGGTAGCCATGGATCGCGCACCACCAGGACGCCATCCCGTCGATCAGCTCGCGGCCGTCCGCCAGCCGCAGCCGTACCCCCTCCGCCGAGACGACGGGCAACGGGGGGAGAGCCGCGGGGAGGGCGCCATAGGGGTGCCAGACGCGCTCCCCGTCGATCGCGAGCAGCTCCGCCCAGTCGCTCACCCCCCGCGCTCCCTCGCGCGCGGCGACCCGCGTCTGGCGGAGGCGGCGATGCCGCTCAAGGACTCCCTAGCCCTCGTAGCGGGTGAAGTCGCGCTTGCGCGCCCCGCAGACCGGGCAGAACCAGGTGTCGGGTATCTCCTCGAAGGGCGTGCCCGAGGGGATCCCCCCATCGGGGTCGCCCTCCTCGGGGTCGTAGATGTAGCCGCAGGACTCGCAGATCCAGCGCTGGAGGGTCTCGGTCGCGCTCATCGGGAGACGCTCTTGATGGTGTTTCTCATGCGGGGGAGACTACCGGCCGGTAGGGTCAGGAGATGGCCACCTCGAGCGGGGACGAGCGTCCGGGCCCGGGCGAGGCATACAACCCGGGCGACCCCACCAAGCCGCGCCAGGCCGCCACGGTGATCCTCCTCCGCGGCGGATCGAGTCGGCTCGAGGTGCTGCTCGTCCAACGCACCCCTCAGGCCCGCTTCATGGGCGGGGTGTGGGTCTTCCCCGGCGGGGCCGTCGACGATCGGGAGGGAGTCGGCGACGGGGCCCACCGCGCGGCGGCGATCCGCGAGCTCCACGAGGAGGCGGCGATCCAGCTCGAGGACCCCGGGGCGCTCGTGAAGTTCTCCCGCTGGATCACCCCGGCGCAGGTGCAGATCCGTTTCGACACCCACTTCTTCCTCGCTCCTCTCCCCGACGGGCAGGAGGCGAGGATCGACGGGGAGGAGTGCGTGGATCTCGGCTGGTTCTCCCCTGCGGAGGCGCTGACGGCGTATCGCGCCGAGACCCTTCCGCTGGTCTTCCCGACGATCAAGCACCTCGAACAGCTCGGCGAGTTCGCCTCCGCCGAGGAGCTCCTCGAGCATGCCCGCGGACGGACCGTTGAGCCCGTCGAGCCGAGGGTGGTGATGGAGGGCGAGGTCGCCCGCATCCTCCTCCCCGGCGAGCCCGGCTACTCGATCAGGCCTGCTGCTGCGCGGCGATCACGTGGGTGACCGCGTTGATGAGCGCGAGGTGGGTGAACGCCTGGGGGAAGTTGCCGAGATGACGGCCTGAGGAGGCCTCGAGCTCCTCCGCGTAGAGCTCGAGCGGGGAGGAGTAGGAGAGGAGCCGCTCGCAGAGGTGCTCGGCCTCGCGGTGCTCACCGATCTCCGAGAGCGCCGAGACGAGCCAGAAGGAGCAGATCAGGAAGGTTCCCTCCTCGCCGCTGAGCCCGTCGTCCGTCGCCTCCGTGCGATAGCGAAGCACCAGACCGCCCTCGGTGAGCTCGTCGCGGATCGCCATCACCGTTGCCCGCACACGTTCGTCCTCGGGGCTGAGGAAGCGGACGAGGGGGACGAGCAGGCTCGATGCGTCGAGCTCGTCGGTGTCGTAGTGCTGGCGGAAGACGCCCCGCTTGTCGACGCCCTTGGAGAGGATGTCGTCGCTGATCTCATCTGCGAGCGCCTGCCAGCGCTCGGCTTTCTCGGGCTCCCCCCGCCGTTCGGCCAGTCGCGCGCCGCGGTCCATCGCAACCCAGCACATCAGCTTCGAGGAGACGTAGTGACGGGGCTGCCCCCTCGCCTCCCAGATGCCCTGATCGGGCTCGGTCCACATCCGCGCCGCGCACTCCACCTGGTCGCTGAGGACCGGCCACAGCCGCTCGGGGATGTGGTCGCGCTTCTTGGAGTGGAGGTAGACCGAGTCGAGCACGGCACCGTAGACGTCGTTCTGACGCTGGCTGAAGGCGCCGTTTCCGATCCGCACCGGTCGGGCCCCCTCGTAGCCCTTGAGGTGATCGAGGGTGGTCTCCTCGAGCTCCTTCTGGCCCCTGATCCCGTACATGATCTGCAGCGAGCCATCCGGGTTGCGCTCCATGTCGGCGAGGTACTGGATGAAGTCGTCGGCCTCCCAGTTGAGTCCGAGCGCATGGAGGCCCCACAACGTGAAGGAGGCGTCCCGCATCCAGCAGTAGCGATAGTCCCAGTTGCGTTCCCCCCGGGGGTCTCCGGCAGCGAGGTCGTCGGCGCCGCCACGAGTGCCCCCGTCGGCATGAACGTGAGTCCCTTCAACACCAGCGCCGAGCGCTGCAGGTGGAAGCGCCAGGGATGATCGGGATAGCTCCCGTCAGCCAACCACGTGCGCCAGAAGTGGCTCGTCCGCTGAAGGCGCCCCTCGGCTTCCTCGACGGTGTGCGGCCCGCCCAGCCCCTCGGTCCAGGAGAGCGCGCAGAAGCGCTTCTCTCCTTCCTTCATCGTGTGACGGCCGTGCACGCGGTTGCCCTCGATACCCATGCGGATGTCGCTGAACATCCGAAACGCGGTGACGTCGTCGGTGGCGTCCATCGAGCAGACCCCTTCCTCCCCGGTGCGCACGACCGTCCACTGCGCGGGCGTCGAGCCGTAGTCGAGCATCGGCTCGCACACCATCTCCACCTGGACCTCACCCTGGATGCACTCGATCAGGCGCACGAGGAGGTGGTCGGCGTCGTAGTCCGTCGGCGGGCGCGTGTGGCTGGAGCCGTGCTTGTTGTCGTGCCACTCCCCGATCGTCAACGCGTCGACCACCCGCAGCCATCCCTGCGGCGTCATCCACGTGGTCTCGATCGCGTTCGTTCCCGGGATGTAGCGCCGGCCGGCGGGGACGTAGATCCCGTAGGGCCCCACGCGCCAGCTCCCGGCGCCGCGGTCGAGCATCGAGCCGAACACGGAGGGCGAGTCGAAGTAGGGCAGGCACATCCACTCGATCGACCCGTCGGAGGCGACGAGCGCCCCGGTGTGGCAGTCCGAGAGGAAGCCATAGTCGGCGATCGGCGGGAAGGGCGAGTCCAGGCGGGTCGCGCTCGAGCCCATCGCCACGGCCCCGGGGAGGCCGTCGCTCGACTGCGTGCGGCCGGGCCCGCCCACGCTCACCACTCCCCCACCGCCGTCGGCGGCCGCTCGACCCCGGCCGGCAGCAGCTGCTCTTCATCGAGCTTCTCGAGGTGCGCGCCGAGCGTCACAGCGGCGGCGCCGAGGAGTGGCTCGGGCACGTCGGCCCACGCGGCCGCGAGCAGCTCGTCCGTGCTCCGGCGCCCTTCGGCGAGCGCCGCCAGGAGGCGGTTCTCACGGTCCAGACGGTGGGCCAGGTACTCCTCGAGCTTCCCCCTCGGATCGAGTACGACGGGCCCATGCCCAGGGCAGATCAGGTCGATTCCTCACGCAGGGACAGCGCTGTGATCGCCCGCAGGTAGGCGCCCATCGACGCGCTCACGAAGACGCTCCCGCTGCCGAGGACGGCATCGCCGCTGAAGCATGCCCCAGCGGCGATCAGGGCGAAGTGATCGGGTGCATGACCGGGCGTGTACACGACCTCGAACGGGCCTGCGCGGGCGCCGTCGCGGAGCGCTATGTCCGCGCTGCCGCGCGCGGCAGCCAGCGGGGCCGGGAAGCGCTCCAACAGCGGGCCCACGGCCTCCGAGTGGTCGTGATGATCGTGGGTGAGCGCAACCCCGCCGAGACCTCCACGGTCGATGATCGTCTCCTCCAGTCGCTCCAGGTGCGAGGCCATCGCCGGCCCCGGGTCGACGACCCAGGCCGGGTCGCGGCCCACCACCCAGGTGTTCGTCCCGGTGAGCGTGAGCGGGCCCGGGTTCGCCGCCCGCACGAGCACCACCTCGTGCGCCTCCAGCTGCCACCTCTCCTCCGCGTCGGACGCCTCGCCGGTCGGGGAGCACGGCTCGCTGGGGCTGCGAGGGCTCATCCGGCGAGGCTAGCCGACGGGCTGGCGGAAAGAGGGGCCGGGGCGGGCATCAGGAGCCGGGATGGGTGAGGGTCGTGTTGGCCGGGGCACGGGCGTCCGGGGACGGGCGACCGCGGACACCCGCGACGATCACACCCCTATCGACCCAGCCTCGAAGCGGCTTGAGACGACGCGAGCGCTCTGTCAGCTGAGGTTCGCCATCACGTGCTTGACGACGGTGTAGTCCTCGAGCGAGTAGACGCTCAGGTCCTTGCCGTAGCCGCTCTCCTTGAAGCCCCCATGGGGCATCTCGGACACGAGCGGTATGTGGTCGTTGATCCAGACGCAGCCGAAGCGGAGGGCTCGCGAGACGCGCAGCGCGCGGCCCACGTCTCGCGTCCACACCGACGAGGCGAGCCCATAACGAGTGGCATTCGCCCACGTGATCGCCTCCTCCTCGTCGCTGAACCGCTGGACGGTGATCACGGGGCCGAAGATCTCGCGCTGGATCATCTCGTCGTCCTGATCGAGCCCTGCGACGACCGTCGGCTCCACGAAGAAGCCCGCACGGTCGGCTGCGTGTCCGCCCGTGACCACCTCGGCGTGGTCCGGGCGACGCTCGAGGAAGCCCGTCACCCGATCGCGCTGACGGGCCGAGTTGACGGGCCCGAGGGTGGTCTCGGCGAGAGGGTGTCGCCGAGCACAAGCCCCTTCGCCTGCTCGGCGAGCCCCAGACGACGTCGTCGTAGACGCCGCCGGCGGCGAGCACGCGTGTCGCCGCGGTGCAGTCCTGGCCCGCGTTGTAGTAGCCGGTGCCGGCGATCGTTTCCATCGCGCTCTCCATCGAGACGTCATCGAAGACGATCACGGGGGCCTTTCCCCCGAGCTCGAGGTGGACCCGCTTGAGGGTGTCGGCCGCGGTGCGAGCGATGTGCTTGCCGGTCTCGACGGACCCAGTCAGGCCCACCATGTCCACCTCGGGGTGCCCGATGAGCGCCTCCCCGGTCGGGTTCCCCGGACCCGTTACCACGTTGAGGACCCCAGCCGGGAGGATCTCGGCGGCCAGCTCGGCGAGCCGCAGGGTCGTGATCGGGGTCGTCTCGGCGGGCTTCAGCACGACCGTGTTGCCCGCCGCGAGCGCCGGCCCGAGTTTCCAGATGGCCATCATCAGGGGATAGTTCCAGGGGGTGATCTGCCCGATCACACCGACGGCTTCGCGGCGCGTGAAGGACGTGTAGCCCTCCATGTACTCCCCCGCCGCCCGTCCCTCCAGGCAGCGGGCCGCGCCGGCGAAGAAGCGGAGGTTGTCGGCCATCACGGGCACCTCATCCGCCCTCACCGCCTCGATCGGCTTCCCCGCGTTCAGCGCCTCCGTCCGCGCGAGCTCCTCGCCGTGCTCCTCGACGAGATCAGCCATCGCCAGCAGCGCCCGCGAGCGTTCGGCGGGCGTCGTGGTCGACCAGCCGGCGAAGGCTCGGCGGGCGGCCCGCACCGCGCGGTCCACCTCCTCGGCCGAAGACACGGGCGCCTGCGCGATCTCCTCCCCGGTGGCGGGGTTGAGCACCGGTTCGCTCGCCCCTCCCGGGGTGGAGCTCTCGCCGTCGATGAAGTTGCTCAGGGTCTCGACCGTGCTCGCCATCGTCGTCTCCTCGTTCGGGGGGTGTCTCTGCAGCGGCCCGCGGCCTGGATCTCGCCGAGCGCCTCGGCCACGGCCGGGTAGGTGATTCGGCCGTCGTCCACGTTCAATCCCTCCCGCAGGCCGGGGTTTGCGTCCAACGCTCCCTGCACGCCGCGCTCGGCCAGCTCGAGCACGTAGGGGAGGGTCGCGTTCGTGAGGGCGTAGGTGGAGGTGATGGGCACCGCTCCGGGCATGTTCGCCACGCAGTAGTGGGTGATCCCCTCGACCTCGAAGGTGGGATCGGAGTGGGTGGTGGGATGGGACGTCTCGAAGCAGCCCCCCTGGTCGATGGATACGTCGACGAGGACCGCCTGGGGCTTCATCAGCTTCAGCTGCTCGCGTGTCACGACGTGTGGCGCGCGCCCCCCGTGGATCAGCACGGCCCCGATCACGAGGTCCGCGGCCGGAAGCATCTCCTCGATCGCGAGCGTCGAGGAGTAGACCGTCGAGGCCCGCCCCCCGAACGCCACTTCGAGCTCCCGCAGACGGTCGATGGATCGATCGAAGACGAACACGTCGGCCTCCATCCCGATCGCGATGAAGGCGGCGTTCATCCCCACGACCCCGCCCCCGATCACGAGCACCGTCGCCGCCGCCACCCCCGGCACGCCCCCGAGGAGGATCCCCGCGGCCGCCGAGCGGCTTCTCGAGCATGAACGCTCCTGCCTGGGTGGCGATCTTGCCCGCGACCTCGCTCATCGGGGCGAGCAGCGGGAGCCTCCCCTCGGCGTCCACGACCGTCTCGTAGGCGATGCAGCGCGCTCCGGAGGCCATCAGCCCCTCGGCGAGCTCGGGCTCCGCGGCGAGATGCAGGTAGGTGAACAGCGTCTGACCAGCTCGCAACCGGGCCACCTCCTCGGGCTGCGGCTCCTTGACCTTCAGGACGAGCTCCGCCTCGGCGAACACGGCGTCCGCGTCGGCGAGGATCCGCGCGCCCTGTGCCTCGAACTTCTCGTCGGAGAACGCGCTCCCGTCCCCGGCCCCGGATTGCAGCAGGACCTCGTGCCCCCGCGCGCTCAGCTCCCGCACCCCGGCAGGGGTGATGGCGACGCGATACTCGTCCGTCTTGATCTCGGTGGGAACCCCGATTCTCATCTGCGCGCTGCTCCTTCCGATTGTCGAGGACGAGCGGAGCGTAGACAACGATGAACGCCGCTCACGCGGCGGCGGCCGTCGCCGAGCGGCGTCCGCCCGCCCGAGCCCGCCCCCGGCCCGCGCTGGGCGGCCGGCCCGACGCGTGGGCTCACCTCGCCAGCTCCCGCCCGCGCAGCGCGAGCCAGAACTCGATCCGATCGCGAGCGTTGGAGAAGTCCCGACCCGTGAGCTGCTCGATCCGTCGGATGCGGTAGCGGAGGGTGTGGCGGTGACAGAAGAGGGCGGCCGCGGCTCGCTCCCAATGGCCGTTGTGCTCGATGAAGACGTCGAGGGAGCGGACGAGCTCGTCGCCGTAATCCCCCTCGCCCTGTTCGATCGGGCCCAGCACCGTTCGGCAGTAGGAGCTCAGGGCGTCATCGTCCTGGAGGGAGAGCAACAGCTGAAACGCGCCGAGGTCCTCGTAGGAGGCCACCTCCGGTGCATCGCCGTTGCGCAGGCGCACGGCCTCGAGCGCGCAGCGAGCCTCGTGGAAGCTCATCCGCAGCGCGTGCGCCGCCGCGGGCCGGCTGGCGGCGGCGGGGACGGCCCCGAGGCGCCCGCTGAGCTCGGCGCGGATCGAGCGGGCGAGCTCCATCGGGTCCGCCTGCTCGGCGTCCACCACCGCACAGACGAGCCCGGCTCGGAGTGCCACGAGGCTGGGGACGCGCTCGCGCGCGAGGATCCGCTCGACGGCCGCCGCCGCGATGCCCGGGTCCGAGGGCTGGAACGCGAGCACCGCGACCCGCTCGCCGATCCCGAAGGGGCGCAGGCGGGCCTGGACGTCTTCGGGATACAGGTGGCCGGTGAGGACCTCGGAGAGGAGGTCTCCCACCATCGTCCGCTGGAGCATTTCGTAGCGTTCGTCCAGCAGCCGCGCGAAGGCCCTCTCGGTGATCGCGATGAAGGGGAGCTCGTATGGCACCTCGAAGAGCGGGAACTCGCGCTGCCGCGCCGCGCTCACGAGCGCCGCGGGGACGCGCCGGTGGGCGAAGCCCGTGCCGAAGCCCAGCCCGACGATGTCGTGATCGGCGAGCCGCTCGATCAGTTCCCGCTGGAGCTTCGGGCGGTCGAGCTGGATGCCCGTCGTGAGCAGCAGCTCGCCCCCTTTCAGCCACGGTGTGGGATCGGGGAGCTCGGTGCTGTGCACCCACCGGACGTGGCTGTCGGCTGCCGCCTCGCCGGTGAGGAGCTTCAGGCCGAGCTCGCCGATCAGGCTTTCGACGGTGAGCTCCACCGCTCCATCCGCTCGCCGGCCTCCGCCAGCACCGGGCGCAGGATCGACTCGATCTCCTCGAACTGCTCCTCGCCTGCGATCAGCGGCGGGGACAGCTGCACGATCGGGTCTCCGCGATCGTCGGTCCGGCAGATGAGCCCCCGCCGGTAGAGCTCGCCGGACAGGAAGCCGCGGAGCAGCTCCTCCGATTCACGGCCGTCGAAGGTCTCCTGGCTGTCCTTGTCCTTGACGAGCTCGATCGCGTGGAAGTAGCCCGCGCCGCGGACGTCGCCGACGATCGGAAGGTCCCGAAGACCGTCGAGCATCTCGCGGAACGGGCCCTCGTTCTCCAGCACCCGCTCGCACAGGCCCTCGCGCTCGATGATCTCGATGTTCGCCAGGGCGATCGCGCAGCAGACCGGGTGCCCGCCGAAGGTGAAGCCGTGGTTGAAGACCTCTTGCCCGTGGAGGAACGGCTCGGCGACGTGGTCGCCCGCGATCACCGCGCCGAGCGGCGCGTAGGCCGAGGTGATGCCCTTCGCGGTGGTGATCATGTCGGGCTGGTAGCCGTAGCGTTCGCAGCCGAACCAGTGGCCGAGGCGCCCCCAGGAGCAGATCACCTCGTCGGAGATCAAGAGCACGCCGTGGCGATCGCAGATCTCGCGCACGCGTTGGAAGTAGCCATCCTGCGGGACGAAGCACCCGCCGCCGTTCTGGACGGGCTCCAGGAGCACCGCAGCGACCGTCTCCGCGCCCTCGAACTCGATCGCCTCCTCGATCGCGTCGGCCGCCCACAGCGGGTCGCGCTCCTCCGACCAGCGGTAGGAGTTCGTGTTCGCGACGTGCACGCCGCCGGGGGTGAGCGGTTCGAAGGGCTCGCGCAGGGGAGGCAGCCCGGTGGCGGTGAGCGCGCCCATCGAGACGCCGTGATAGGCGAGCTTGCGGGAGACGAGCTTGTGGCGGTTTCGGTCCCCGCGGACGCGGTGGTAGGCCTTCGCGAGCTTCCATGCCGACTCCACCGCCTCGGATCCCCCCGAGGTGAAGAACACGCGGTTGAGGTTCCCGGGAGCGAGCTCGGCGATGCGCGCCGCCAGCTCGATCGAGCGCGGATGGGCGTAGCTCCAGTTCGTGTAGAAGCCCAGCTCCTGCACCTGGGCGGCGGCCGCCGCCCCGATCTCGGAGCGCCCGTGGCCGACGTTGACGCAGTACAGCGCGGACAGCCCGTCGAGGTATCGCTTGCCGTGCTCGTCGAACACGTAGCAGCCCTCGCCCCGCGAGATCACCGGCACCGCATGGCTGTCGTCGAAGGAGCCCATCCGGGTGAAGTGCATCCACAGGTTCCGACGCGCCAGACGCTGCAGACGGTCGGGCTCCTCGGCGCTCGCCACCCCGTCCGGTCCGACCGATGAGGGGGCGGCCGTCGATCCCGCCGCGGGCAAATCGTTGACGTCGGTTGGGCTACCCATGCGATCCTCTCCCTCTGCCGGGCTTTGTGCCAAACGGCTCAGCTGGACACTCAGGACAACAATAGTGCGGCCAGATGCCAGTCGCAATGATACGGCCGGTCCAGGGCTTCAGCGGCCGTTGTACGACATGTACATCGATCTTGCCCGCTTTTGGGGATCGCGACCCTTGCCCTGCCGCCGATCCAGGGCATAACTTTCCTGGGTCGGGGTCGGTTGAGAAGTCGAGCGTGCAAGGGAGGAGCAGCAGATGGCCAGCGAGCCCACCGCAGCATCCGCAGCGACCGTCCAATCCGGGGTGATGGACAAGGGCCTGAAGAAGGGCGCCATCGGCTACGTCTCGAACATCGTCATCGGGGTCGCCTCCACGGCGCCCGCATACTCCCTGGCGGCGACGCTGGGGTTCATCGTGGCGGTCAAGGGCGTGGGCGTGCATGCCCCGGCGGTGATGCTCGTGGCGTTCATCCCGATGCTGCTCGTCGCGTCGGCCTACAAATACTTCAACCGCGCCGACCCCGACGCGGGCACGACCTTCGCGTGGGTCACCCGGGCCTTCGGCCCCCTGACCGGCTGGATGAACGGCTGGGCGATCTTCCTCGCCGACCTGATCGTGATGGCATCGCTGTCGGACATCGCCGCCGTCTACACCTTCAAGCTCTTCGGCTTCACCGAACTCGGGGAATCGAAAGCCGCGATCATCGTCGCGGCCATCATCTGGATCGTGCTGATGACGTGGATTTGCTACCGCGGCATCGAGCTCTCCGCCCGCATCCAGCAGCTGCTGCTCGGCGCCGAGGTGTTCATCCTCGGTCTCTTCTCCGTGGTGGCATTCGTGAAGGTCTACGGAGCCACCCCCCGAGCGGCTCGATCAAGCCGTCGCTGTCCTGGCTCAACCCCTTCGCGATGAACTTCTCCGACCTCGTGGTGGCGCTTCTGCTTGCGGTCTTCATCTACTGGGGCTGGGATTCGGGGGTGGCGGTCAACGAGGAGTCCGAGGATCCGGCCGAGGGGCCGGGCAAGGCGGCCGTCATCTCGACGATCCTGCTCGTGCTGATCTACGTCGTCGTCACCGCCGCCGCGCAGTCGTTCCATGGCGTCGGCTTCCTGACCAGCGAAGCGAACCAGGAAGACGTGCTCAACGCGCTCGGGACCGGCGTTCTCGGCGGCACCCTCGACAAGCTGCTCGTGATCGCCGTGCTGACCTCCGCGTCGGCGTCCACGCAGACGACGATCCTGCCGACGGCCCGCACGACGCTGTCGATGGCGCACTGGAAAGCCGTCACCAGCCTGCTCTCCCGCGTGCACAAGCGCTACCTCACCCCGACCGTCTCCACGCTCGGCTTCGGCGCGCTGTCGATCGCGATCACGATCGTGCTGCTGCTGCTCTCCTCGAGCGTCCTCGAAGACTCGCTCGTGGCGATCGGCTACCCGATCTGCTTCTACTACGGCTTCACGGGCGTCGCCTGTCCGTTCTACTACCGTCACGAGCTGGGCAAGAGCGCTCGCAACTTCCTGTTGCTCGGCGTTGGCCCGATGCTCGGGGGACTGATCCTGTTCGGGATCGGCGTGAAGGCGCTGTTCTACTACGGCCACGCCGAAAACGTCTCCTCGAAGCCGCTCCTGGGCATCACCCTCCCGCTGTGGTTCGGCATCGGCGGGATGATCCTCGGCGCGATCATCATGGTCGTCTCGCGACCCTTCTTCCGCTCCTACTTCTCGCGCAAGACCGAAGTCGCACCGCCAGGGTTGCTCGATCGACCGCCCTCGCCGGTGGTGCCCGCGCCGCTCGACTTCTGAGGGCCGGCGGCGCTGCGCCGCGGCCGGCCCAGTCAGGCGGATAGCTCCATCTGCCCGTGTGGGGCGCCGTATTCGGCGAGCAGCTCGAGGAACGGCCCGGGGGAAAGCCTCCGGGCCCGAGCACCCCGCTGCCCTTCCAGTCGCCGCGATCGAGCAGCTCCAGCGCCACGGCCGGGTTGACGGCGGTCTGCCAGACGACCGCCTGGCTGGCGTAGTCGCGCATCGTGGTCTCGTTGTCGACGACGTGATAGAGGTAGGTGGAGCGGGGCTGTCCGTCCTTGCCCGCGCCCGTCACCCATGTGCCCGCGCAGGTGCGCCCGCTCATCCGCTCGCCGAGCGTCGCGGGGTCCGGCAGCGCCGCCGCGACGACGTCGCGGGGGGAGACCATCGTGCCGCGGACGGAGAGGGGCTCCGTGGAGTCCAAGCCGAGTTTGTGGAGGGTCTGGAGGACGTCGATGAACTCCTGGCCGAGGCCGTACTTGAAGGTGACCCGCTCACAGAGCACCCAGCGCGGGATCAGGACGACCTCCTCGTGCTCGACGTTGACGCATTCCACCGCGCCGATCCCCTCGGGGAAGTTGAAGACCTCCGGCTCGGAGAAGGGGGCGGTCGTGTAGAAGCCGCGGTCGCGCTCCCAGATGAGCGGCGGGTTCAGGCACTCCTCGATCGTCGTCCAGATCGAGAAGGTGGGGGCGAAGTCGTACCCATCGACGACCAGATCGGCGCCGTCCCGGATGCCCACTTCACGAATCTCGGAGAACAGCTCGAGCTCGGCGTAACGGGCGAAGATGTCCGACAGGCCCGGCTCCACGCCGATGCCCACGAGCGCGAGCAGGCCGGCCCGCTCCCACTCCTCGCTGCGGGGGAGCTGACGGTCGCCGAGCATCTCGCCGGGGAGCTCGTAGGGGCGCTCGGGATGGGGATGGGAGAGCGTCATCGCCATGTCCAGGTAGGTGACCTTGGCCTCGAACGCCGCGTCGAAGATCGGCTCGTTGAAGCGGGGGTCGCAGGCGTTCAGCACGGCGTCGGGTGCGATGCGGCCGATCAGCTCCACCAGCTCCTCCCGGCTGGAGGCATCGACACGCTCGCCGGAGAAACGATCGGGCTCGCCCAGGCGCGAGGCGGCCCCCTCGGCGCGCTCGAGGGCGACGTCGGCGAGGACGACGTGGCTGAAGACCTCCCGTCGCTGGGCGATTGCTGCGAACGCGGCGCCCACTCCACCCGCTCCGACGACGAGGACCTTCATCGCAGCCAGTGTACGGAACGGGCGATTCCAGGAGGTCGCGAACGCGGGCCGCCGTTTCGCCGCAACGTCCGATCGGGCCGTCGATGCGCCGCGAGGGCGCGTCCCGCTGCCGTATGCTGCGCCGATCCGCGCGGCTCCGAACACCCGCAGACCGTGAGCACCGGCCTCCCCAGCCCGCCCCATACGACCCCAGGTGGCTCGCCCGAGCCGGCGCCGAGCGGTGCCGCGGCCCGCGCGGCACGGCGGGCCGAGCGCGGAGGCCGGGCGTCGGGCTCGCAGCGCTGGGCCCCCTCGCCGGCGATCCCCCTCCGAGAGGTGCTCGTGGCGGCAGCCGCCGGCCTGCTCCTCGCGCTCGTGACGAGCTGGCCGCTGATCCTCCATCTCCCGAGCCGGATCTCCCCGGACCTCGGCGACCCGGTGCGGACGGCCTGGGAGATCGCCTGGGTGGGCCACGCGATGCTCCACGACCCGCTCCACCTCTTCGACTCCAACGCCTTCTACCCCCACCCGCTGAGCCTCGCCTTCTCCGACTCACTCCTCGGCTACGGCCCGACGGCCTTCTTCGGATCGGGCACCGTCGCGGCGCTCGTCCGCTACAACCTGCTCTTCCTCTTCGCCTGGTCGCTCTGCTTCGTGGGCGCCTTCCTCCTTGCCCGCGAGCTCGGCCTGCGGCGGATCGGGGCCGCGGCGGCGGGCGTGGCCTTCGCCTACGCGCCCTATCGCGTGACGGAGGCCGGCCACCTCCACGTGATCTCCTCCGGGGGCCTCCCGCTGGCGCTGTTCCTCCTCCTGCGGGGCTACCGCCGCGGCTCGCGCCGGCTCGTCCTCGCCGGCTGGCTCGTCTCGGCCTGGCAGGTGAGCCTCGGGTTCACCCTCGGCCTGCAGTACTGCTATCTGCTGGCGGTCCTCATCCTGATCGCCCTCGTCTACTGGTGGCGGGGGCGGCTGAAGCCCGGACCGGCGTGGGACGGCGAGCGATCCCGGTCGGCTCCGCCCCCGCCGGCCGCCGCCGAGCCGGAGGGCGGCGCGGCGGCTTCGCCACAGGGCGAGGAAATCCCGGCCGAGGGAGCTCGCGCGGGTCGAGGAACGGCCCGGGGGCGAGGTGCCCTGATCCCGAGACACCTGCTCGCGGTCACGCTCATCGGGGTAGCGGTGCTCGGCGCCGTCACCGTCTACCAGGCTCGCCCCTACCTGAAAGTGTCCCAGGAGTACCCCACGGCCAAGCGGACGATCAAGGAAGTGAAAACGTACTCCGCCGGGCCGGCGGCGCTGCTCGCGGCCTCCTCGGAGAATCGCGTCTGGGGCGGGGTGACCTCGGGAGCGCGGGCGAAAGTGAACTCCAAGAACGAGAGCGTCTTCTTCCCGGGTGGGCTGATCCTCGTGCTCGCGCTCGTGGGCCTGGCGGCTGGAGGGGTCCTGACGAGGCGCCTGCGCCTCGGGCTCGCCGCGGGAATCGTGGTCGTCTCGATACTCGCGCTGGGACTCGGGCTGGGCGGGGCCGGCTACCCCTACCGGCTGCTCTTCGACTACGCGCCGGGCTGGAACGGCGTGCGTGTGCCGGGGCGCATCTTCACGCTGGCCACCCTCTTCTACGCGATCCTCGCGGGAGCCGGGGTCGAGCTGCTCGTGCGGCTCATCGGCGCCTGGGGTCGGAAGCGGTCGATCGCCGCGCTCCCCGCCGTCCTCGCCGTGGTGCTCCTCGCGGGGATCCTCGGCGAAGGGGCCGGCCACCTCGGCCACCCGGTCGTGCCACAGCCCGCACGCGCCGAGATCGGGCTGGCGGGGCCGGTGATGGACCTCCCCACCGACGGCGCGCTGGATCGCGTGTGGCAGTACTTCTCGACCGACGGCTTCTACAGGATCCCGGTCGGGGAGAGCACGTTCGACCTGCCCGCCCTGGACGACCTCCGTGGAGGCATGTACGGGTTCCCGGACAAGGCCAGCATCGAGAAGCTCCGCTACTACGGAGTTCGCACCGTCGTGCTCCACACGCAGCTGCCGAAGGGACTCCCCGGCGAGGTGGGATACGTGTTCCCGGAGCCGCCGGACCCGGCGGCCGCGGCGCGCAAGCCGATCGCCGGCCTCGGGGTCACGCGCAGGCAGGTGGGGCCGCTCGTGATCTACGAGATCGGACCCGGACCCAAGGCGCTGCATGGGACCGACTGAGCGAGACGGCGCGCTCGACGGCGCGGGCGCCCCGGCCGAGGCGGACTCCGCCGAGCGCCGACCGCGGCGCCCGAGGGAGACCCGTGCAGGAGACCCCGCCCGGCGGCGCACGCGGCGGACGGCGCTGGTGGCGATCCTGCTCGTGGGCGCGGCGTTCGCGACCTTGATCCAGAGCTTCTCGTGGAACCAGGCATCCCACTACGACCTCATTCGAGCGCTCAACGACGACCGCACGACGATCGACCAGTACCAGGCGAACACCGGCGACAAGGTGCTCTACTGGGGTCACTACTACTCGGCCCGCGCTCCCGGGCTCGCGCTGTTCGCGCTGCCGTTCTACGACGCGCTCAACCTCGTCGACGCGGACCGGCTCGCGCGGGAATCGCAGGCGCAGCGCAACGACGACGAGATGGTCTACTTCATCGGACTGTGGGGCAACGTGCTCCCGGGGCTGATCCTGCTGCTGCTCGTCTGGCGGGTGGCCGAGCGCTTCGAGCCGGGCTACGGGGTTGCTGCGGCGGTCGTGCTGGGACTGGGGACGATGGTGCTCCCACTCTCGACGCTCCTCTTCTCACACGTGTTCACGGCCTGCCTCGGCTTCGCCGCGTTCGCGATCATGCTCCGCGAGCGAGACGGGCCCGCGAGCCCGCTCCTGCTGGGGGTGGCAGGGCTGCTGATGGGTTACGCGGTCGCCTCCGAGTACCCGCTCCTGTTCGTCGCCGCGGTGCTCGGGCTGTTCCTGCTCTCCCGCCGCGACGCGCTCACGCCGAGAGGGGTGCTGAGCCGTGCCGGTGCCTACATCTTCGGGGGCGTGATCGGGATCATCCCGCTGCTCCTCTACAACCACTACGCCTTCCACTCCTGGACGCATCTGGCCTACTCGGATGTGCCGCGCCAGCAGAAAGGGTTCTTCGGGATCGGCGCCCCGAGCCTGAAGGTGCTCGCGACGCTGCTGTTCGACTCTCGCGGCCTGCTCACGATCTCCCCGGTGCTGCTCATGGGGGCGATCGGGACCGTCCTGCTCTATCGCCGCGGCCGCCGCGCCGAGGCGCTTACGATCACGGGTATCTGCCTCTGCTACCTCGGCTACAACTCGGGCTACTACCTCCCCTTCGGCGGCGGTTTCATGGGCCCGCGCTTCCTCACCACGATGCTCCCCTTCCTCGCCTTCCCGATCGCGATCGCGATCAAGCGCTACCCGGGCCCGACCGTGGCGCTGGCGGGCGTGTCGATCGCGACGACGGTCATCGCGACGATCACCCATCCGCTCGTCGGCTACGAGAACGAGACGGTGGTCTGGGGGCGCTACCTCACGGAAGGGTCCTTCCAGGCGACGATCGCCTCCGCCTTCGGCCTCGGACGCAGCTGGGGTGGCATCTGGCCGTTCTTCCTCGCCGCCGGCGGCGCCCTCGTGCTCGCGGCGAAGGCGACCCCGCGCCTGCGCTTCAGCGCCTCCACGCTCGGGGTGGGGCTGCTCGCGCTCGTCGGCTGGGCGCTGTTCGCAGGGCTCGCCCCGACGCTCCTGGGGATCGACCACCAGGGCCTGCTGAGCATCTACCACGCGGGCGACCACACCGCCCTGAGCACGAAGCTCCACAGCTTCACCAGGTACCCGCTGCACACGCTCGTGCCGATCGCCGCCGTCGCCGGCCTGCTCGCCCTGGGGGCGATGAGGCTGTTCCGCGACGAGGGGGTGCCGCCGCGTGACCGCACGAGCAGTCGACGCGAGCCGGGGTCGGCGCTGACGGTGGCCCCATGAGCGGTCCCGGGGCTCGCGCGCGAATCCCCCGGCGCGCCGCGCTGGTGCTCTCGCTCGCCGCCGTCGTGCTCGCCGCAGCGGGCGCGGCCTCGGCGGCGGCGCCGACCGTCACGGGTCTCACCGAGAGGCAGATCTGCAACCGGCTGCGGGCGCACGTCGGGCCCGTCCGCCTGCCGGCGCAGCGCCGCCGGCTGACGATCCTCGCGACGGGCGACTCGATGATCTACCCGGCCGACGAGGAACTCGGGCGGCGGCCGCCGCGCGGCGTGAAGGTGATCGACAGCCGCCATGACGGCACGGGGCTGACGACGACGACGGTCAACTGGAAGCGCCTCTCCGAACACCAGGCGAGTACCCTGCGGCCCGATCTCGTGGTGATCTCCCTCGGCGGGCGTGACGGCGGCATCTCCCTCCCCAACCCGCAGCACGGCCTCACGCCGTGCTGCGGGACGGAATGGCTGGCGCTCTACGGCGGGCTCCTCCGCCCGCTGATCCACGCCTACCTTCGCGGCGGCCGCGGCCGCGTGTACTGGCTGCTGCTCCCGGCGCCGCGGGAGCTGGCCCGCCAACCCCTCTTCGAAGCGGTCAACGCGGCGATCAGCGAGGTCGCAGCGCAGTTCCCCGGCCAGGTCCGCCTGATACCGGTCAACAGCGTGATCTCACCGGGGGGCTTCCAGGAAGAGATCACCTACGACGGTCTCGAGATCCACCCCCGCGCGCCCGATGGGATCCACCTCGACCACGCCGGTGCCTGCGTCGAGCGAAGCCTCGTGATGGAAGCCCTCCTGGAAGAAGGGGTCCTCGTCAGGTGAACTGCGTGTAGTCGTGGCGGACGCGCTCGCGACCGCGGGTGCAGTCCACGCGCGAGTCGTACTGGACGGTGATCGCCGCGAAGCGGTCTTCGGTGCAGCGAAAGCCTTCCACCAGCGAGTTGCAGTGGCCGGAGACGCCGCCGTGTTTGACGCGGCAGCGGTAGAAGGAGCGCACGAGGCGGAGCGCCTGCGAGCAGCTGGCCCCGCCGCTGACGCCCACGTATGTCACGTAGGTCGGCCCGAGGCTCTCTTCCCGGCCCGCGATCTTGCAGGTGCCGGCCGCGCGCGCCTGCGCGTTGCCCGGCGCGGTTTGCGCCAGACCGCCGACGGGCATCGCCAGGGGGGCGGCGATCGCCGCCGTCATCCCCACCATCGCTCCGAACCGTAGAACCGACATCGTTTCCCTCCCGGGTAGAGGACCGAGCGCAGGATCGCACGTTCGCGCCCGCGCCGCGCCGGTTGCGCGATCTGCGCCCCCGGTCGCGTCTGATCGCCTAGGCTGCCGGGCGCGCCGGACGCCGCAGGCACCTCCCAAGGCACCGATCCGCGCCCACGAACTTGCTCTTCCCCACCGTCCAGTTCGCGATCTTCTTCCCCATCGTGCTGGCCCTCTCGTGGGCGCTGATGTCCCGTCCGCGGCTGTGGAAGCCGTTCATCCTGATCGCGAGCTACATCTTCTACGCCGCGGCGAGCTGGCGCTTCTGCTTCCTGCTCGGGGGTGTCACGCTCGGCAACCAGCTAGCCGCGGTGCTGATCTCCCGGTCAGCCGAGGAAGGCCGTCGACGGCTGATCCTCCGCGTCGCCGTGGCCCTAGACCTGCTCGCGCTCGGCGTCTTCAAGTACTACTCCTTCTTCGTCCAGCAGCTCGCCTCGCTGCTCTCCCATGCCGGGCTCGGCGCGCCCCTCCCGCTGGTCACGATCGCTCTTCCGGTCGGCATCAGCTTCTTCACCTTCCAGGCCATCTCATACGTCGTGGACGTCAAGCGCGGGCAGGTGGCGCCGGCGAGGCTGATCGATGCAGCCGTCTACCTGAGCTTCTTCCCCCACCTCGTCGCGGGCCCGATCGTGCGCGCGCGCGAGTTCCTCCCCCAGCTGCGACGCCCCCGCGACGCCAGCCACGTGGCCGTCGGGCCGGGGGTCACCCTGATCGCGCTCGGGCTGATCCAGAAGGTGGTGATCGCCGACTATCTCGGCCGCGTCCTCGTGGACCCCGTGTTCGCCGTCCCACAGGCGTACTCGGGGCCGAACCTCCTGCTCGCCGCCTACGGCTACACGGCGCAGATCTACTGCGACTTCGCCGGCTACACGGACATCGCGATCGGGATGGCGCTCCTGCTCGGCTACGTCTTTCCGCAGAACTTCCGCAGCCCCTACCGCGCCACCGGCTTCCGCGACTTCTGGGCTCGCTGGCACATGACGCTCTCGCGCTTCCTGCGGGACTTCCTCTACATCCCGCTGGGCGGCAACCGACACGGCCGCCTGATGACCTATCGCAACCTGATGATCACGATGCTGCTCGCGGGCCTCTGGCATGGGGCCGCATGGACGTTCGTGCTGTGGGGTGCCTTCCACGGCCTCGGCCTCGTCGCCGAGCATGCCTTCGGAGGCCGCGTGAAGCTGCCCGGGTGGCTGCGCTGGCTCGTGACCTTCAACCTGGTGGTGTTCGGGTGGATCATCTTCCGAGCACAGAGCCTGGCGCTCCTGGGGACCTACCTCTCGCGCCTGCTCACCCCCGGCGCGCCGACCCTCGCCAGCTTCACCGTCGTCGCGGCGATCGTGCTCGTGATCGGACTGCAACTGCTCCCGAGCGCGCCGGTTCAGGGGATCATGCTGCGTGTGGAGCGCTTGCGTCCCGTGGCGCTTGCCGTGATGCTGGCCGTCGTGATCGTGATCGTCGGAGCGACCGTCCCGAGCCAGGGCGTGCCCCCCTTCATCTACTTCCGCTTCTGAGATATGAACGCCTCCGGACCCCACCGCGACGACAGCCTGATGGACCGCTACGACCGGCCCGGCCAGCGGCGCCTGCGCGGTCGCGATGCCGTGTTCGTGATCCTGCTCACCGCTTTCCTGCTCGTCCTGTTCGAGGGCGTCTCCGTGCGGAAGGCCGGCGAAGAGATGAAACCCGGAATCGGTCGCGACGTGATCCTCGCCGTCGGCCGTCCCGCCGCGTGGGTCGCCAACGCCCTGCCGCTCGCGTCCGCCGGCCATCACGCCACGGCGTTCCTGAACCCGGAACCCAACCTCGGCGGCTCGGGGGGCTTCGAAGAAGAACGCTCCGGAAGGAGGCTCGCCGGGGGCATCCCGGAGGTGACCCCCGAAGCGTTCGACCCCAGCACGATCGGCGCCACTCCGCGGCCGCGCCGGCGGCTCCACAGGCTGCTCGTGACGGGCGACTCGATGTCGATGCCGCTCGACTCAGACCTGGCCCAGCGGCTCGCGCCGGACGGCGTGGACGTGATCCAGGAACCCCACATCGGCACCGGAATCTCCCAGACGTTCATCGTCAACTGGGGCAAGCTGGCCGCCTACCAGGTCGCGCACGAGCACCCGGAAGCGGTCGTCGTGTTCATCGGCGCCAACGATGGCTTCCCGATGAAGGGGCCGAGCGGCCGGGAAGTCTCCTGCTGCAACGCGGAATGGGCCGCGATCTACGCCAACCGCGCCCGTCAGATGGCCAACATCTACCGCCAGGCGGGAGCGGCGCGGGTCTACTGGATCACGCTCCCGACCCCCCGCGAACAGGCCCGCCAGGTGATCGCCCGCGTGGTCAACGCGGCAATCGAAGTAGCCGCTCAGCCGTGGGCGGACGACGTGCGCGTGATCAACACCGTCCCTGTCTTCACCCCCGGGGGCGTCTACCGCGACGCGATGGACATCGGGGGCACGGCGACGATCGTGAGGGAGGCCGACGGGGTGCACCTCAACGAAGCCGGCTCGAGCCTGCTCGCGGGGATCGTCCTCGGACGGATCGGGGAAGACTTCAGCTACTGATCTGCGGAGGGGCGATCGCCCTCAGTGGGAGCTCACCTTGACGTTGCACTTGGCGGCGTGGAGCGCACGGCAGACGACGACGTAGCCTGGGCGGGGGTTGCCGTGGGCGTCCATCAAGCCCGCATCGAAGACCGACCTGGCGGTGCCGCCGGTCCAGTCGTAGATGTAGAGCCGCTTGATCCGCGGCTCGGAGGCCGCGATCGCGAACATCAGCTTCAGGGCCCGCGCCGAGCGCGTGAGGCCTTCCCCGTGGCGGTTGGGGAAGGAGTTCCCGAACTGGACCAGGCCGCCGGTCTCCGTCAGCCAGACCTGCCCGCCGAGCGCCCTCACGATGTCGCGCGTCCGCCAGGTTTCAAAGCGGTTGACGTCGGAGTAGTTGTGGAGCCCCCAGATCGTCGGCATCACCGTCTCGAGGTGGCGGATCTCGCGCTTGAATTCGGAGATGTAGCTCAGCGTCGGGCCGATGTTGGCCGCGTCGAGGACGTCCAGGCCGATGACCGTGCAGTGCGTGCAGACTCGGAGCAGCGCCTGGTAGTACTGGGCGGCGAGCTTCGCCGAGGGGCTCGAGAAGTGATGGGGGCTGTTCCCACGATTGGCCTCGTCGTAGGACTGGTACTGGTGGACGTTCGGGAACAGCTTGACGAACTTCGCCACGTCGGAGGCGTAGGTGGAGATGCTCGGGAGCTTCGTGGGGTTGTACTCGGAGTGGTAGAAGGCCACCAGCACCTGCTGATGAGCCGCTTCGGCCGCGCCGATCCATTTCGCCGCCTGCTGCAGGTAGTAGGGGTGGACGGCGGCGTCGTAGGGAGCGATGTAGCGGACGATGCGCGTGTGGAGCTGGAGGAAGAGCGGGCTCGTGAACATCGCCGGGTGCTCGTCGCCGATACCCGTCAGGAAGGACGCGGAGGCCCGCGCTCCGGGGCCCGCCTCGCGGGCCACGCCTGCGGGTGCGGAGACGAGCAGCGCCAGCAGCGAGAGCACTGTCGCGAGGGCCGCGAGGAGAGACCGTCGCGGTCGTTTGGGGATGGCCGTGCTCATCTGTGGGACTCCTTGCACGTGGGGAGGGTCTTCGCAGGGAACAGCACCCGTGGGGCAGGGTTGCGCGATCGTAGTGATTTCTTATAAAGGGCGGATCAGGCCGCGGAGAGCGGGGTCCGTGACGACGCGCACATCGACCCCGGGCAGTCCGGCGAGAAGGCTGCCGAGCAACGGGGGCTCCCCGCGGGAGGCCAGTCGCGAGAGGCCCCGGCGCTGGGGTGGGAGCGCGAGCATCAGGTAGGTGCTCCCGAGCTCCCGCGCCACACGGATCGCGATCGCCGCGACGTCCTCCCCCTCCTCGGTCCGCAGGCGCGCCCCGAGCATCGACACCAGCCGGCGGAGCTCCTCGAGCTGCCTGCGGTCCTCCGCGCTCGGGGGTCGTCCCGGGGGTCGCACGACGAGTACGTCGAGCTCGCCGTCGAGCCGCTGGGCAGAACGCCAGGCGCGGCGGACGACCCGCTCGGGGCTCGCGTCGAGCGTCGCGAGGGCGAGCACCCGCTCGGCGATCGGCTGCGGAGCCGAGGGCGAGGGGGCCGGGCGGCCCTCCTCGTCGCGGCGGACCACCGCGGGTGGAGCGAGCTCCAGGCGCCTCACCTCGACGTCCTCGGCGACCTGGCGGAGCGCAGTCTCACGCAGCGCCGCGAGGTTCTCGATCTTGAAGAAGTTGTTCAGCGCGGCGGGCACCCGCTCGAGCGGGTAGACCTTTCCCTCGCGCAGCCTCGCGATCAGATCCTCCGGCGTGAGATCGATCAGCACGAGCTCGTCGGCCGCCGAGAGGACCTCGTCCGGGATCGTCTCGCGGACCCGCGTCCCCGTGAGCTGGGCCACCTGGTCGTTGAGGCTCTCGAGGTGCTGGACGTTGACCGTCGAGAAGACGTCGATCCCCGAGTCGAGCACCACGCGAACGTCCTCGTAGCGCTTCTCCCGCTCGCTCCCCGGCGCGTTCGTGTGGGCGAGCTCGTCGATCAGGCAGAGCTCCGGGGCGCGGGCGAGCACCGCGGGGACATCGAGCTCATCGAGCGGCGTGCCGCGGTGGACCGCCTGCCGTCGGCGGATCAGCTCGAGCCCGTCGACCTGGGCGAGGGTCTCCGCGCGGCCGTGGGGCTCGAGGTAGCCGATCGCCACGTCCCGCCCGCTCTGCGCCTCGGCCACCCCCTCCTGGAGCATCCGGTAGGTCTTCCCCACCCCGGGCGCCATCCCGATGAAGACCTTCAGGTGTGCTTGCCGTTCTCCCATCGGACGGTGTGGGACGCTACCGAAGTGACCCCAGCCCGCACCAGCAGCGCGCCTGCGTGGCGCTGGGGTCCTGACCGCCTGGCCGCGCCCGGAGCCCTCCGCCGCCGCGCGCCCTGCAGGCGGCTGCGGGCGGGGGAGCGAGCGGCACCCGCCGGTGGCCGTGTCTGACGCGCTGCTCGCCTTCGCGTTCGCCTTCGCGGCGCTCGTGAGCATCGGCGCGAGCTGGCTGCTGGTGAGCGCGCTCGAGCGGGTGGGCGCGCGGGTCGGCCTGTCCGAGGCCCTACTCGGGATGCTCGCCGCGCTCGCGGCCGACGCCCCGGAGATCACCGCCGCGACGACCGCCCTGCTGCGCCACGACGAGCGCATCGGGGCCGGGGTGGTGATCGGCTCGAACGTCTTCAACCTCGCCGCCCTCATCGGCCTCGCGGGGGTCGTCGCCGGCTACGTCGCCCTGCACCCGAGGGTGGTCGAGCTGGCCGGCTCGGTCGCGACCTGGATCGCGGTGGTCGCGCTCGTGGTGATCCTCGGCGCGACCTCCCCGATCGGCGGATTGGTTCTCGTGCTCGTGGTCTTCGTCCCGTACCTCGTCCTCCTGGGGATCGCCCACGAGCGCATCGGCGCCCTCCCGATCCCTTCCATGTGGAGACGCTGGCTGCTCGCAGCCGTCACGGAGGAGGAGGCCGAGTTGAGCGCCGCCATCAACCCCCGACGGGGAAGCGGGAGGGACACGCTGATCGCCCTCGGCGCGGTCGCCGTGGTCGTGGGCGCGAGCATCGAGATGGAGCGGTGGGGCTCGGAGCTCGGGCAGCGTCATGGCGTGCCCCCGATCGTCATCGGGGCCCTCCTCCTGGCGGCCGTGACCAGCCTGCCCAACGCGGTCGCCGCGGTCTACCTGGCCACCCGCGGACGGGCGGCCGCGGTGCTCAGCACGGCACTCAACAGCAACGCGATCAACATCATCGCCGGCCTGCTGATCCCGACGGCCTTCCTGGGCATCTCGGCCCCCTCAGCGGAGACCACCTTCATCGGCGCGGCCTACCTCGGCATGACGCTTCTGGCGCTCCTCTGCACCTATCGCCGCCGCGGGCTCGGCCGCCGGGAGGGGTCGGTGATCATCGCCGCCTACCTCGCCTTCTGCGTGGCGCTGCTCGCGATCGCCTACTGATCCCGCGCTCAGAAATGGCCGCTGAGGGCATCGATGGAGATCCTCCTCGTGTCCTGGGGGGCGGGACGCAGAATCAGGATCTCCGCCTGCACGCGCGCGAGCAGCCAGCGGAGGTCCTCGTAGCTGAGCCCCACGCGAGGGTCTTCGTCGGCATTGACGATGATCCGGTCGATGTGCTCCTGCTCGAGCAGCCGGCGGAGCGCGTCGCGCGCCGAGCGTCCACGGCCGACGCGCGATTCGACGGGGACGCTCAGCGATGTGGCGCGCTGCTCGATCGCCTCCAGAAGCGGCATCCCCCGCGCGCACTGCACCGGCAGGGCCGTCTCCAGCGGGAGGTTCATCGGCACCTGCGCGAGGAACGCCGGCAGGATGATCGCGTTCTCCGCCTTCGCCAGCCGGACGGCCGCCTCGAAGGACCGGCGGGATATCTCCTGACCGGTGAACGGAAGCAGGATCCGGCGGCCGGGGGCGATGCGATTGCGGGCGGGCAGCCTCCCGTGGGGTGGGAGCCAGTAGCCGGCGGCGATCCCGAGCAGCGCGGCGACGCAGGCCAGCGCGATGACCGTCGCTGTGCTCATGTGGCCTCCCCGTTGGCGCGCCCGGAGCGATCGGCGACGATCCGGACGTCGACGCCGGGGAGCATCGCCATCAGACGCTGCGGAAGGGGCACCCGCAGACGGGCCAGGCCGCGGGCGGGGCGGGAGCGGCCGAGGAGGATGTAGGTGCTTCCGCGCCGTTCGGCGACCTCGGCAACCGCGGCTGGGAGATCATCGGACTCCTCCACGAACATCTTCGCGCCGAGCACCGAGGCGAGCTGCTGGAGGGCCATCAGCGAGCGGTTCTCATCCGGCGTGAGGCGTCCGCCGGGGGGAGCGACCCAGAGCAGGTCCAGGCCCGCGCCGAGCCGCTGGGCCGACCGCCAGGCGCGTCGGACGAGGCGCTGAGAGCCCGGGTAGGGCTCGACGAGCGCGAGCAGCCGCTCGCCGACCGCCTGGGGCGCGTCGGCGGCCAGGCTCTCCTCGCGCGAGCCCACGAGCTCGGTCGTCAGCCGCTTGGCTCCCACCTCCTCGGCGACCTGCCGCAGCGCGACCTCGCGCAGCGCCGCGAGGTTCTCGATGCGGAAGAAGTTGTTAAGAGCCGCGTCGATGCGCTCCACGGGATAGACCTTCCCGGCGCGAAGCCGCTCGAGGAGGGCCTCGGGGGTGAGGTCGATCAGGACGACCTCCTCGGCGCGTCCGAGGACGTCGTCGGGGATCGTCTCCCGCACGCGTATCCCGCTCAGCTCGGTGATGTGGTCGTTGAGGGACTCGAGGTGCTGGACGTTGAGCGTGGAGAGAACATCGACGCCGGCGTCGAGCACCGCTTCGATGTCCTGAAAGCGCTTCTCGTGCTCGACACCCGGGGCGTTCGTGTGGGCCAGCTCGTCGATCAGGCAGAGCTCCGGGGACCGGGCGAGGATCGCGGGCAGATCCATCTCCTCGAGCGTCGCCCCCCGGTAGGTCACGCGGCGGCGGGCGAGCAGGGGGAGGCCCCCGGCGACGCGGGCCGTCTCGGCGCGGCCGTGAGTCTCGAGCAGCCCGATCACCACGTCGCGCCCGCCCTCCCGCTCAGCGTGACCCTCGAGGAGCATGCGATGAGTCTTCCCGACGCCGGCGGCCATACCGATGAAGACCTTCAGGCGTCCGCGGGGACGTTCGGAGGAGACGTCCATGGCCGTTGCTCGCCCGTGCGCGGGCCGGGCTCATCCTCCGAGCAGGTTGTGGATGACGAGATCGATGAGCTTGATGCCGATGAACGGCGCGATGATCCCGCCGAGGCCATAGATCCAGAGGTTGCGGCGGAGCAGCGCGCTGGCGCCGATCGGCCGATAGCGAACCCCTCTGAGCGACAGGGGGATCAGCAGGGGGATGACGAGCGCGTTGAAGATGATCGCCGAGACGATCGCCGACTGGGGTGTGCCGAGATCCATCACGTTGAGGACGTGGAGCGGACCCTTCGCCCCCGGCGCGGCGGCGTACGTGGAGATGAACACGGCGGGGAGGATGGCGAAGTACTTGGCCACGTCGTTGGCGATCGAGAAGGTCGTCAGCGCGCCCCGCGTGATCAGCAGCTGCTTGCCCACCTCGACGATCTCGATCAGCTTCGTCGGGTTGGAGTCGAGGTCGACCATGTTCCCGGCCTCGCGGGCGGCCTGCGTGCCGGTGTTCATCGCCACTCCCACGTCCGCCTGGGCGAGTGCGGGCGCATCGTTGGTGCCGTCCCCGGTCATCGCGACGAGCCGCCCCTCGGCCTGCTCCTCCCTGATCAGGGCGAGCTTGCGCTCGGGGGTCGCTTCGGAGAGGAAGTCGTCGACGCCGGACTCCTCGGCGATCTTCGCGGCCGTGAGGCGGTTGTCGCCCGTCACCATCACCGTCCTGATGCCCATCGCTCGGAGCTGGTCGAAGCGGGCCTTCATGCCCTCCTTGATCGTGTCCTTGAGGTAGATCACGCCGAGCACCTGGCTGTCACGGGACACGGCCAGCGGCGTACCGCCCTCGTTGCCGATCCGGTCGAGCTCCGCCTGGAGCTCGGGCGGAGGCTCGCCGCCTTCGCCGCGGACGAGCGTGATGATCGCATCGCCGGCGCCCTTGCGGAGGCGGCGCCCGTCGTAGTCGATCCCGCTCATCCGCGTCTGCGCGGTGAAGGGGACGAACTCGGCCTCGATCGAGGCCATGTCGTGCTCGCGGATGCCGTATTGCTTGGCGAGGACGACGATCGACCGGCCCTCCGGGGTCTCGTCCGCGAGCGAGGCCAGCTGGGCGACCTCAGCCAGCTCGGACTCGGCGACCCCGGGCATGGGGACGAACTCCGAGGCCAGGCGGTTGCCGATCGTGATCGTGCCGGTCTTGTCGAGGAGCAGCACGTCGACATCCCCCGAGGCCTCCACCGCGCGACCGGACAGCGCGAGCACGTTGCGGCGCACGAGCCTGTCCATCCCCGCGATGCCGATCGCGGAGAGCAGGGCGCCGATCGTCGTCGGGATCAGCGCGACGAGCAGCGCGATGAGGGTCGTCTCGGAGATGGGGGTGCCGGCGAACAGCCCGAACGGGCGGAGGGTGGCGACGACGATCATGAAGATCAGGGTGAGCGCGGCAAGGAGGATGTTCAGAGCGACCTCGTTCGGCGTCTTGCGCCGCTCGGCCCCCTCGACGAGGGCGATCATCCGCTCCAGGAAGGACTGGCCCGGCTCCTGTGTGATTTCGACGACGATCTGATCGGAGGTGACGCGCGTGCCGCCGGTCACCGCGCTGCGATCGCCGCCGGACTCGCGAATCACCGGGGCCGACTCGCCCGTGATCGCCGACTCATCGACTGTGGCGATCCCCTCGATCACCGTGCCGTCACCCGGGATGAGCTCACCGGCGGGGACGACGACGACGTCGCCGCGGGCCAGATCCGAGGCGGCCTTCGTCGAGCCGTCGTGCATTTTCGCAACGGTCTCCTTGCGCATCGAGCGGAGCGTGTCCGCCTGGGCGCGGCCGCGGCCCTCGGCGAACGCCTCGGCCATGTTGGCGAAGACGACCGTCAGCCAGAGCCAGAAGGCGATCACGAACGTGTACCAGGCCGGCTCGTTGCCGCCGCCGAGGGGCTTGCCCCCGAAGACCTGGATCAGCCATGTGACGGTGGTGATGACCGAGCCGATCTCCACCACGAACATCACCGGGTTGCGGACCTGCACGCGGGGGTCGAGCTTCTTCAGGCTGTCGATCAGCGCACGCACCAAGATCTCGCGCTGGAACAGCGAGATGGCCTGTCGTTCGTGGGTGGCCGGCACCGAGGTGGACATCAGCGAGACGCTCCTGTGAGGCGATCGAGGGCGAGGTTGAGCTCGAGCACGTTCACACCTTCCTCGCCGGAGAACCCGAGGCCACGACCCGAGGTGTACGTGGAGATCAGCCCATCGACAGTCGCGAGCGGCAGCCGGCGCAAGGCCGCGACGCGGTGGGCCTGTATCCACGCGTTCGCGGGAGAGATTTCAGGGTCGAGGCTCGAGGCCGAGCTGTTGACCGCGTCGACCGGGATCCTCGCCACGGTGAGGCCGCGGTCATAGGGCCTGTTGAGTGCGAGATAGGCCTTGATGTTGTCGGCGTCCGCTTCCTCGGTCCGCGTGCTGTTGGGCCCGTGGTTGGAGAAGGTGCTCGCCGCGGCGTTGTAGGCACCGCCTTCGGTGACGGAGGGGCGCGTCTGGAAGTAGCGTGGGTCCGGTTCTGTGAGGAGTTCTTCTTCCTTTTCCTCGGGCTTGCCGTTCTTGCCGATCACCGGGGAGGCGAAGCTCTGGCCGATGATCTTCGAGCCGACGAGGCGGCCGTCGAGGTGAATCTGCTGGCCGTTCGCATTGCCCGGGAAGACGACCTGGCTGATGCCCGTGACGGCGAGCGGGTAGACCAGCCCGAGCAGGATCGCGAACACGACGATGCCGATCAGCGAGGTGACGATGTCGCGCCTCATCTCAGTAGAGGTGTCCGGTCAGGCCCTGGACGATCGGGCCGAGGAGGAGGGCGGGGAAGAACGTGAGCGCGCCGACGAGGATGATCACGCCGATGAGAAGGACCACGAACGTGGGGTTGTCCGTGCGCATCGTGCCGAGGCCTGCTGGTGTGACGCGCTTGCCGGCGAGCGCACCGGCGACGGCGAGCGCGAACAGGATCGGCGCATAGCGCGCGAAGACCATGTCAAACCCGCCGAGGAGGTTGGCGAAGGTGATGCCGTGGGAGCCGACGTTGCCGGCCTTCGGCTGGATGAACCCCGTATAGCCCGCGAACGCCGAGCCGTTGTTGTTCGCCTGAGAGAGATATGCGTAGAACGTCTCCGAGAAGCCCTGCGGTGTGTTGCCGCCCGCTTTGGAGAGCGCCACTTCGCCGATCGACTTTCGCCCGGCGCTGCTCGCGGTGGCCAGCGCGGTACAGAACAGCGCCGCCAGCGGTGTGATCAGGATCCCGAGGCCCGCGAGCTTGATCTCTCTCGCCTCGAGCTTCTTGCCGAGCCACTCCGGCGTTCGTCCCACCATCAGGCCGCCGATGAACACCGCCAGCAGCACGTAGAGGAGGATCGAGTAGAGGCCCGTGCCCACGCCGCCGAAGATCACCTCGCTCGCTGACAGGTTCGCGAACGGGACGGCCCCTCCGATTCCGGTGAACGACTCGATCGCGCTGTTCACGGCACCGCACGAGGTGACGGTCGTGACGACGTCGAACAGTGCCGATCCCGCGATCCCGAAGCGCTGCTCCTTCCCTTCCATGTTGCCGCCCGTGGAGCCGGATATGACCTGCGTGTGAAGGCCGGCGGCGTGCTGCGCGGGTGAGCCGTGGGCCTCGGCGACGTAGGCGACGGCCACCGCGCCGAGGAACATCACCATCATCGTCGCGTAGATCGCGTAGCCCTGACGGCGGTTACCCGTCATGCGCCCGTACATGAACACGAGCGCCGCGGGAATCACCAGCACGATCAACATCTCGTAGAAGTTCGAGAACTGCGTCGGGTTCTCGAACGGGTGTGCGGAGTTCGTGTTGAAGAAGCCTCCGCCGTTGGTGCCGAGCAGCTTGATCGCCTCCTGCGAGGCGACCGGGCCCATCGCGATCGACTGCGTGAGGCCGGTGATCGTGTGGGCGGTGAGGTACGTGGAGAGGTTCGCGATCACCCCCTGGGAGACGAGCACGAGGGCGCTCAACAGCGAGAGCGGAGCGAGCACGTAGAGGATCGTCCGCACGAGGTCCTGCCAGAAGTTGCCGATGCCTTTGCCGGAGCGGCTGATGATCCCGCGAACCAGCGCGACGGCGACGACGATCCCGATGCCGGCCGACAGCCAGTTCTGCACCGTCAGCCCGATCATCTGGCTGAGGTAGCTCACCGTGGTCTCGCCGCTGTAGTACTGCCAGTTGGTGTTCGTCATGAACGACGAGGTCGTGTTGAACACGACGTTCCACGGCGCCGAGTGATAGCCGAGCGGGTTCAGCGAGTGAGGGACGAAGAAGGCGTCCTGGGTGCGCAGGACGAGGTACAGGAAGAGCCAGCCCGCGAGCGAGAACACGATCAGGCTCTTGGCGTACTGCTTCCAGTCCTGCTGGCGCCCGGACTCCACCCTCAGGAGCCGATACAGGAACCGCTCCGGACCCGCGAACAGCGGTGAGAGGAACACCCGCTCGCCGCCGTAAACGCGGGCCATGTAGCGTCCGAGCGGCAGGGCGATCCCAGTGAGGATCAGCGCGAACACGACGATCGTCAGCCAGCCCGCGAAGGTCATCCTGCTAGAGCTTCTCCCCGCGGATGAGCGCGTAGAACAGGTAGGCGATGAGGAGCACCGAGACCACCAGCCCGAAGAAGTCGGCTCCGCTGACGTGCGCGACGAGGTAGGCGAGGGGAAGCGGCGCGCTCATATCCTGTCGATCCCCTCGATCGCCAGGAGGAGCAGGGCGAACATCACGAGCCCGAGGAGGATTGCCACAGCGTCCATGACGATCACTATGTGGCGGCGGGCGTCACGGCCGTGTAACGAATGGGGGCTGGCGCATGACGATTCTGTGACGTCGTCCTGCCACCCCTTCCCGCGCCCGGCGATCAAGCGGAGGGGCGATCCCGAAGGCTCAGACGCGCGCGCGCGTGCGCGTACACGCGCGCGTGGTCTACTTTCGAAGGGCGCCCTCCGCAGTGCCCCCGTGGCCCCCGCCGAACCAAACCACCCCAAGGGCAACCCCACACGCTGAGGTCCCGTCAAGTGACAGCGTCACTCATCCGAGTTCTATTCAGCCCGTTCCTTTGCGAGTCGTTCGGCGGCGGCACGACCCTCGTCGATGTCGGTATAGGCCGTGCAGCGCACGGCGAGTCCGGCCTTCCCCTCGTAGATGAACAGTCCCCGCTGCCGGACTTCCACAGCGCTCCCCGGTGCGTACCCCCCCATGGTGTTGACGGCGATCACGACTTCTCCGCCGAGGTCTCGGATTTCCTCGACCTCAACGTCGAAGCTCTCAAAGTGGCTGACGAACTCCTCCATGAAGGCGCGAATCGCCGCGATGCCCTCGAAGGTCCCACCCCCGCGCATGTCCCACGTCGCGCCGGGGGCAAAGAAGCTGGCGGCTGCGTCGAAATCCCTACGTCTAAAGGCGTCGAAGCCTTCACGAACACGCTCAACCAAGTCGACGCCGGTGGACTCGTCGGGCATGGCAGAAGTATCCCGTGAGAGTGCGACGCCATCTCGGCGAACCCGCCCGCGCAGGGGCGCGCACGCGCGCGGGGGCTTCTTTCGGCGAGACCTGCGCCCCACCCGAGGCGGCCCGCGCGCGCGCACGCGCGCGGGCTCCTTTCGGGGAGACCCACGCCCCCTCCCTCATCACCCAAGCGGCGGGGCCGCAACGGCCAAGCGACTACGCCGCGAAGCGGTAGCCGACGCCTGGGTCGGTGACGATGTAGCGGGGATCGCCCGCGGGCTCGATCTTCGCGCGAAGCCGAGCGATGTGGGTGCGGAGAGTCTGGATGTCCTCGACGTAGCCGGGGCCCCACACGTCGGCGAGAAGCGCCCGGTGGGTGAGCAGGCGACCGCGATTGCGGACGAGCGTGGCGAGGAGATCGAACTCGATCGGCGTGAGGTGGACCTCGCGACCATCGCGGCGAACGAGATGGGCGGCGAAGTCGATCTCGAGCCCGTCGACCGCGACCGCCGGCTCGCCCTCGACGAGGGACGTGCGGCGGAGGGCGGCCTGGAGTCTGGCGATCAGCTCGCGGGCGCCGAAGGGCTTGGTGATGTAGTCGTCGGCGCCCGCTTCGAGCGCGCGCACCTTCTCGTCCTCCTCGCCGACGGCGGAGAGGACGAGGATCGGCATCTCGCTCCACTCGCGCAGGCGGCGGGTGACCTCGACGCCGTCTCCATCGGGGAGGACGAGGTCGACGATGGCCGCCGAGGCGGGATCGACCGCGGCGAGGTCGAGGGCGTGCGCGGCGGTTTCGGCGGGGAGGACCTCGAAACCGGCCTCGCGGAGGACGACTTTCAGCGCCCGGAGGATTCTGGGGCTCGTCATCGACGACGAGCACTCGCGGCGGCTTCGCCGGTCCCCCTTGCGCGCCCATCGCTCAGGTCCCCGGTGCGGGCTCGGTGAGGGGAGGTCGAACACGAACGTGGCGCCCTGCCCGGGGAGGGACTCGACGTGGAGGGTGCCGGCGTTGGCCTCGGTGAAGCCGCGGGCGATCGATAGCCCGAGACCGGACCCCCGGCGGTCTCCGCCGGGGGTCCCCGCGCGGTAGAAGGGCTCGAACACGCGCTCACGCTGTGCGGGCGGGATGCCGGGGCCGCGGTCGACGATGCGGACGACCACGCGACCCCCGGCGGGCGGCTCCTCGGCCTCCTCGATCGCGCCGCCGCCGCTCCCGGCCAGCGCCGGCGCCGGCAGCCGCGCGAGGCCCCTGACGGCGCGCGCACGGACGGACACGGGGTGCCCGCCGGAGTGACGGCGGGCGTTCTCGAGCACGTTCACGAAGGCTCGCTCGATCTGGACGGGGTCGACGCTCACGAGCGGGAGGTCGCGATCGATCGAGAGGCTGAACTCGCCCTCCTGCGCGCCGAGCTCCTCGAGCGAGGCGCGGATGAGATTCCTCGATCGAGGTCCAGCGACGGCGGGGCTCGGCCGCTCCGGCTTCGAGGCGGGAGAGGTCGAGGAGGTTGTCGACGAGCCTCGCAAGCCTGTCCGTCTCCTCACCGATCACCGCCGCCATCTCCTCTCGCTCCTGCGCCGAGAGGGACGGGGAGGCGACCGCCTCTCCCGCGGTGGCGATCGCTGTGAGGGGGGAGCGGAGATCGTGGGAGACGGCGCGGAGGAGAGCTGTCTTGATCGTGTCCGCGCGCCTCAGCGCTGCCGTCTCCACCACGCCACCGAGCAGATCCTCCCGCTCGAGGGCGGCGCTGAGGAGCGCCTCGAGCGCCGGGACGACCCGCTCCTGGAGCCGCCTCAGGTTGGTCTCGGAGGTGCCGGCGCCGACGAGCAGGGTGCCGACGCGGGTCGTCCCGTCGCGCAGTGGAAACGCGACCTGGCGCTCGTCGGCCTCGACGGCGTCCATCTCGATCGCTGCCGAGCTCAGCTCCAATGCCTGGGCGAGACGCGCGGCGGCCGTGGGGAGGGCCTCGGCGAGGCTGTTGCCGCGGAGAAGCAGCCGCGCCATCTCGGCGGCGAGGTCGGCCTCGCGACGGCGGTCCTCCGCGTCGCGGTTTCGCCCGCGGGTGACCTCCGCGACGGAGCTGGCGAGAAAGGCCACGACCATGAACGTCACCAGCGCCACCCAGTTGCCGGAGTCGGCGATCGTGAAGCGCCCGACGGGCGGAAGGTGAAAGAAGTTGAAGGCGGCCGCGCTCAGCAGGCCGGTGGCGAAGCCGAGCCATAGCCCCCAGGTGGCCGAGATGATGAGCACCCCGGGGAGGTAGACGACGCCGAGGGAGACAACCGGAGCGACCCGCTTGAGGGGGTAGATGAGGAGCGTGGAGAGGGCGACGGCGACGATCGCGACGACGACGCCCGTGCGGCGCGGGGGGGCCGGAGCGAGAAGGAAGGCGAACGGCGGTGGCACCCGGTCAGCGTAGTCCCAGACGGGGCCGACCGTGCATCCGTCTCTCCTCGCGCCGCTACCTCAAGGAGGGGGCCGTCGATGCCGACAGCAACCCCGCAGCGGACCGCCATCGCGACCGCGATCGACCCCCACCCATGGCTATTGGAAAGCGATATTCAGCCTCGCTCTCCGCGCTCGCCGCCGCCGCCACAGCGCTGCTCCTCGCGCCCGGGGCGCTCGCTGCGGGCGCAACGGTCTCGCCGCTCCCACGCTCCGATTACACCGTCCAGGACGCCTGTGGGGCTCCGCCATCGGGTCATGCGGCATGCATGGCGGTACAGCTCGTCCCGCGGAGCACTGCGGCGCGGGCCCGTACCCACCCCCTCGGTGTCACCCGCGCGATCGCCGACACGGCCCCCTCGCCGGCGGCCGGCGACTTCGGCCTTCGCCCCCAGGACGTGCACAGCGCCTACGAACTCCCGGAAGACGCCTCCAGCGCCCAGACGATCGCCCTCGTCGACGCCTACAACGACCCGAACGCCGAATCGGACCTGGAAGCGTATTCCGCCGAATTCGGCCTCCCTGCATGCGGGTCCGGGAACGGTTGCTTCAAGCAGGTGAACGAGAGTGGTGAAACCGCAAGCCTGCCCTTCCCGCGAACCGTCTCAGAACTTGAATCGGCGCGGAAAGGCGACGCGGAAGAACGCGCCGAAGCGGAGCTGGCCACCGGCTGGGACCTCGAGATCTCACTCGACATCGAGACCGCGCACGGGACCTGCCAGAGCTGCAGGATCCTCCTCGTGGAGGCGAGCTCGAGCAGCTACTCCGACCTCGAGGCGGCCGAGCGCTCGGCCGCTCAGCTCGGCGCGAGCGAGATCTCCAACTCCTGGGGCGGACCCGAGGTGGACGAGACGACCAGCCAGGACAGCTCGAGCGCGTTCAACGACCCGGGTGTCGTGATCACGGCCTCCGCCGGCGACGACGGCTACCTCAGCTGGGGTGCTGAAAATGCGGACGAACGCGGCTACGCGAACTACCCTGCATCCTCGCCCCACGTCGTCGCCGTGGGCGGCACACGCCTCAGCCTCGGACCCAGCGGCGAATGGGAAGGGGAGAGCGTCTGGAACGGAAGCGGCGCCGGTGGCGGCGGCTGCAGCGTGGTGTTCAGCGCCCAACCCTGGCAGCGGGAAGTCGCGGGCTTCTCCGCGGTCGGCTGCGAGACCAAACGGGCTGTCGCGGATGTGTCCGCCGATGCGGACCCCTACACGGGGCTCGCCATCCACGACACGAGCAGCACATGCGAATTCCGCTACGAAGAAGCCAAAGTCAAACACGTCATGCACTGGTGCACGGTCGGCGGTACGAGCCTCTCGTCGCCGCTGATCGCCTCGGTGTTCGCGCTCGCCGGCGGGGCCGGAGGCGTGGCCTACCCATCACAGACGCTGTACGAAAATGCGGTCAAGGAACCGACGTCGGTCCACGACGTGGTGACGGGCTCGAACGGCGAATGCGGCAGGCCGTTCGAACAGACGACCGGCCTCTCGGGCTGCACGGCGATCGAAGAGGGGGCGAGCTGCGACGCGAAGGCGATCTGTCTCGCCGGAACGGGATATGACGGGCCGACGGGCCTCGGCACCCCCGCGGGAACGGCCGCCTTCCAGGCGACGGGCGCGGCCTCCCGGGGCGAAGAACCCGAAGAAGAAGAAGGAACGGGCAGCGCGAAAGAACCAGTCTGGAAGCCGCCGATCGGCGGCTTCCGCGGCGGGAACGGCGGCGCAACGGGCGGCCTGACGACGGTCGCGGGCACGGGCGCCGTGGCTCCAATCACCGTTCAGCTGTCGGACCTCGCGCTCACGACCAAGGCCCTCCTCGCGCTCGATCGGCGGCGGCCCAGACGAGCTGCGGTCTCCTTCAGCTTCGTGATCAACATGGCCACGCGAGTCCAGGCGAAGCTCTCCAGGCGCATGCGGCGACACCGCCGCCTGCTCTGGCACACGCTCGCAACGGCGATGCGGACCGTCGGAGCCGGGAGCAACAGCGGCCATTTCGCGGGGCGCTCGGTTCTCGCTCCAGGGGTCTACCGGTTGACGCTCTCCCCCAGCGGCGGCTCTGCCAGCTCGATCAGCTTCCGTCTCGGCTAGCTCAGCGGCGCGCGACGCGGACGGTAGGGGCCGGGCTTGGGTCGCGGCTTCCCGCCCGGAAAGGCTAGGCGGAGGATCGTCCGGTGGACGGTCCCGAGTTGGCGGTGGAGCGGGCCGGTGTTGTAGGGGAGCTCGTAGCGACGGCAGATGTCCCGCACGCGCGGGGCGACCTCGGCGTAACGGCTGGAGGGCATGTCGGGGAACAGGTGGTGCTCCACCTGGAAGCTGAGGTTGCCGGCGAGGAGGTGGAAGAGAGGTCCCCCGTCGATGTTCGCGGCTCCGAGGAGCTGGCGTACGTACCACCCCCCGCGCGTCTCCTCGGCGACCTCCTCCTCGGCGAACGTGTAGGTCTGATCGGGGAAGTGCCCGCAGAAGATGATCGAGTGGGCCCACACGTTGCGGATGATGTTGGCGGTGAAGTTCGCCGCGAGCGTGGACTTGAAGGCACGGCCGGAGAGGAGGGGGAAGGCGATGTAGTCCTTCACCACCTGCCGCCGCGCCTTGAGGCCGATCGCCTTCAGCTCGGCGACCACCTGGGCCTTGGACTTCTCCCCCGAGCGCATCGCGTCGAAGTTGAGGTCGTGCAGCGCGACCCCCCACTCGAAGGCGCCCATCAGGACGAGGTTGTAGAGCGGCTGGAGCAGATAGACGGGGTGCCAGCGCTGCTCGGGATCGATGCGCATGATCTCGTATCCGAGATCACGATCCTTCCCGCGGATGTTCGTGAAGGTGTGGTGCTCGTAGTTGTGGGAGTGACGCCACGCCTCCGCCGGAGAGGCCGTGTCCCAGTCCCAGTTGCGTGAGTTGATGTCGGGATCGTTCATCCAGTCCCACTGGCCGTGCATGACGTTGTGGCCGATCTCCATGTTCTCCAGGATCTTCGCCACCGACAGGGCGGCCGTCCCCAGCAGCCAGAGCGACCGCCGCCGCGAGCCCATCAACATCGCCCGGCCGGCGAGGGCGATCTGGCGGTGCAGGCGGATCGTCGCGCGGATGTAACGGGCGTCGCGCTCGCCGAGGTCCCCGATGACGTCGTCGCGGATCGCGTCGAACTCGCGTCCGAGCTGCTCGATCTGCTCCGCGCTGAGCCGCTTCAGCGGGTTCTCGCCCGAGGCCGCGCCGGCGGCGGCTCCCGGGGGATCGTCGAGCCGAGGGAGCGGGCGCGGCGGCGGCGCCTGCCCACGGGACGCGACGGCGGGAGGGCTCAGCAGCTCGCTTGCGGTCATCGTGTTGCCTCCATCGTTTTGTGAGGTCAGAGCTCGATCTCGATCGCGCCCTCGGGGGCGTTGACACAGGTGCGGAGCAGGTCGCCCGGCTGGCCGTGGACGCGGCCGGTGCGGAGATCGCGGACGCGGCCCGAGCGGAGCCGCCCGACGCAGCTGTGGCAGATGCCCATGCGGCATCCGAAGGGGAGGCTCGCCCCGGCCTCCTCGCCGGCGAGGAGGATCGGCTGGGCGCCGTCGCTGGCCCCGTGAACGCCGCTGCGGGAGAAGTCGATCGAGCCGCCCTCACCGCAGCTTCCTTCGCTGATGGCTCCCTCGGGCGTGAAGCGCTCCATGCGCAGACGCCCCCCCGCACCCTCGCGCTCCCAATGCGCAGCGAGCGCGCTGAGGAGGCCGGCTGGACCGCACGCGAAGGTCTCCCGCTCGCGCCAGTCCGGGCACAGACGCTCGACGTCCACCGGCGTGATCCGTCCCCGCTCGCCGGTGAGGCGCTCGTGGAGACGGTATCCGGCGGTGCGGGCATCGAGCTCGTGGAGCTCCTCGGCGAAGATCACATCGGCGGCGCGGCGGTCGCAGTGGATGTGTAGGGCATCGCTGAGCTCCCCCCGGCGGCGGAGCGCGCGGAGCATGCTCATGATCGGGGTGATGCCGCTGCCGGCGCTGATGAAGAGGGGCCGCTCGGGCGCCGGGTCGGGGAGCGTGAAGGTGCCTTCGACGCCGCCCAGGCGGACGATCGTCCCCGCGCGGAGGCGTGCGAAGAGGAACGGGCTCACCTTCCCGCCCTCGACGAGCTTCGGCGTGATCGAGATGCAGCCGTCGCCGCCATCGGGGTCCGAGGTGAGGGAGTAGGCGCGCCAGTGGTGGATCCCGTCGACCTCGATGCCGAGGCGGAGATACTGGCCGGCGCGGTGTCCCTCCCATTCCCATCCCGGCCGGATCGAGATCGTCACCGCGACGTCGCTCTCCCGCTCCACGCGCTCGACCCGCCCGCGGAGCTCGCGGGTGGACCAGAGGGGGTTGACCAGCTCGAGGTAGTCATCGGGGAGGAGCGGGGAGGTGAAGGAGCCGATCAGCCTCAGCGCGCGACGGCGCGACGGCGAGACCCGGGGTGGGGCTCCCCGTTCAGCCACGAGGATGCTCGGGGGAGCTCGAGAGGTGTGGGCGGGAGGCTCTCATTGTTCGACCTGAAATCATGTTACCTCAAGTGAGGATACATGAAACGTAGTATCCTTGTATCGAGATGACCGCGACGACGGCGAAGAGCGGCTCGAAAGACACCCCTGTGGAGGCCGACGGGTCGGCCACGCTGACGATCGAGCAGCTCGCGGCGGAGGTGGGGATGACCGTGCGGAACATCCGCAACCACCATTCCCGCGGGCTCCTGCCGCCCCCGGAGGTGAGGGCCCGCGTGGGCTACTACGGCCCCGAGCACGTCGCCCGGCTGCGCCTGATCCTCGACCTGCAGGCGGACGGTTTCAACCTCGCGTCGATCGAGCGCCTGCTGCACGCCTCCAGCGGCTCCGCGACGCGGCTGCTGGGCCTGCGTGACGCGATGACGGCGCCTTTCGAGGAGGAGGCGGCCGAGGTGCTCACGGCCGCGGAGCTCGCCGCTCGCTTCGGCGCCGTGAGCGGCAAGGACATCGAGCGGATTCGCCGCCTACGGCTGCTCGTCCCGCTCGGAGACGATCGCTTCGAGGTGCCGAGCCCCGCGCTGATGTCGGCGGCCGAGGAGGTGGTCGCGCTGGGCATACCCCTGCATGCGGCGCTGGCGCTGGTCGAGCGAGTGAGCCGCGACTGCGAGTCGATCTCGCGGGCGTTCGTGAAGCTCTACCTGCAGGAGCTATGGGAGCCGTTCGCAGCCGATGGCCAGCCGGAGGAGCGCTGGGACGAGGTCATCGAGGCGATCACCAAGCTTCGCCCGATCGCCTCCGAGGCGCTGCTCGCGGTCTTCAAGCTGCGCATGGCCGCCCAGGTGCAGAAGGCCTCGGACAGGCTGCTCGAGCATCAGGTCAAGCGCGCGCGCTGATGGTCGCGGCCTAGGGTGAAGCCGGCGCGAGCGTGGGCGGCGCGCCGTAGGGGTGCAGGCATGGGGGCAGCTCGACGCTGGCGTCCTCCCGCTGTCCGTTCTCGAGCAGCGCCACGATCGTCCGCCCGACGGCGACGGCCGTGCCGTTGAGGGTGTGGGGCGCGCGCGTGCGCTTGCCCTCGCGCACGCGGATGTTGAGTCTGCGGGCCTGGTAGTCGGTGGTGTTCGAGCAGGAGGTGAGCTCCCGGTAGCGCTCCTGGTTCGGAAGCCATGCCTCGCAGTCGTACTTCTTCGCGGCGGAGTTGCCGAGGTCTCCGACGGCGATGTTCACGACGCGGTAGGAGAGGCCGAGCTCGGCGAGGATCTCCTCCTCGATCGCGAGGATGCGCTGATGCTCGCCCTCGGACTCCTCCGGAGCCACGAAGCTGAACATCTCCACCTTGTCGAACTGGTGCACGCGGATGATCCCGCGGGTGTCCTTCCCCGCCGCCCCCGCCTCGCGGCGAAAGCAGGGAGAGAAGCCGGCGTAGCGGAGCGGTAGCGCCTCCTGCTCGAGGAGCTCGCCGTCGTGGAGCGAGGCGAGGGCGACCTCGGAGGTTCCCACGAGGAACAGCTCGTCCTCCGGCAGGGCGTAGATCTGCTGCTCGGTGTCCGGGAGGAAGCCGGTCCCGTAGAGCGCGCGCTCGCGGACGAGCACGGGCGGGATCACGGGTTCGAAGCCGCGGCCCCCGAGCTTCTCGAGCACCCAGCGTACGAGGGCGAGCTCGAGCAGGACGAGGTCGCCGCGGAGGTAGGCGAAGCGCGAGCCGGAGAGCTTCGCGGCGCTGTCCATGTCGATCCTCGACCCGGCGAGCTCGAGATGATCGCGGGGAGGGAAGGCGAACGTCGGCGTCTCTCCCACCTCACGGAGCAGCTCGTCCTCCGGACCGGCCGCTGCGCTCCCATCGGGGAGGTTCGGGAGCAGGTACATCGCGGCGTCGAGTCCCGCGTCGATCTCCGCGAGGCTGCTCTCGAGGTCCTTTGCGCGCGCGGCGACGGAGCGCATCGCCTCGATCTCCCGCTCCCGCTGATCGGAGTCGGCCGCGGCGCGGATGCGGGCGTTGGCCTCGTTCTGCTCGGCCCTCAGCCCCTCCAGCTCGGGCAGGCAGGCTCGACGGCGTGCGTCGAGCTCGATCACCTCGTCAAGCCGGCCGGACCATTGCGGGCCGCGGCGGGCCAGCGCCGCCCGGACCCCGTCCGGGTCCTCGCGGATGCGCCTGAGATCGAGCAAGGACCGCCCCGGGGGCCCCTATTTGGTCGACAGCTTGATGTTCACCGTCGGCACCTGCTGGGCGTGCTTGCCGGAGTAGGCCGCGAGGAACGCCGCGACCTGCTGGGCCTGTTCGCCGACGACGATGTTCTCTGGCATGATCGCCCCGGAGAATCCCCCGTTGCGGATCGCGTAGAGGACCTGTTCCATGTCCTCCTTGCGGATGTTGAAGTTCGGCCCGTTCGTGCGCAGGCGGTTGGAGATGCTCGTCGCCGAGCCCTGGGCGCCGACGACCATCAGCGAGTGGCAGCCCGAGCAGTGCTGGCGGAAGAGGACCGCACCCGTGTAGTAGGGGCTCGTCTTCGGCACGGATATTTCCTGCGAGCCGCAGCCGGCGATGGCGGCGGCGCAGACGAGCAGCCCCAAGATCGTTGCGGCGAGCCTCATGCGCGGGGGAATATATAGGCCTGCTCCGAGGCGGTGGCCCGCGACCGCCGGCGAGCGGAGGCTGGCGCGCCCCGCTCGAGCGGCGGGCGCCTCGCCGCTCAGAAGCCGTGGGCCGTGGTGGCGGCCCGCAGCGCCAGGCCCGAGACGACGAGCGCCGAGAGCGCCATCACGCCCATCTCACGGGTGAGGATGCGCACGAGGATCTGCTGCTGACGCTCCTCCGGGAGGCCGCCCATCGCCTGGGCATCGGAGAGGCCTTCCTGGTCGAGGATCGACTGGGCGGAGAGGAGGCGGAGCTGTTCGGCGACGAGGGCGACGGCGAGGGGGAGGAGGGCGTAGAGGTAGAAGAGCCCTTCGCTCGCCGATCGTCCGGCGGCCGCGAGTGAGCCGATCGCCAGCGCGAACGCGATCGCCGATCCCTGGCCGACCCGCAGCGCCGACCAGAAGAGCCGCGCTCCGCGCGGCTCGCTCGGGTCGCCCCGGTACCAGATCCATCCGCCGACCGCGGCGGGGATGAGGTTGAGTGCCGCGACGACCAGCGCACCGGCCACGACGGCCTGGGTCATGACCGATTTCTAGCGCGGATTGCCACTAGTAACACCCTGCCACAAGCAGTGATATAACAGCGCGCGATGCTCCGCAGCTATCTACCGGCGATCGTCTTCCTCGTGCTCGGCGGCGGAATCGGCGGTGTCTTCGCGGTGCTGAACTCGGTCCTCGGGCCCCGCCGCAGCACCCCCCAGAAGCAGGACCCCTACGAGTGCGGGCTGCCGTCGGAGGTCAAGCGCGGGATGCGCTTCGGGATCAGCTTCTACCTGATCGCGATGCTGTTCATCCTGTTCGACATCGAGGTCATCTTCCTCTACCCGATCGCGATCGAGCTGCGCGCCTACGGTAGCTTCGCGCTGATCGAGTCGATCGTCTTCATCGCGCTCCTGTTCGTGGCCTTCGCCTATGTCTGGCGGAGGGGAGCGCTCGAGTGGAAGTGAGACGCGAGCGGCTGGGCCGCGTCGGCGATCCGGTCGATCCCGAGAGGCTGCGTGTGCGCGAGCTGAACGCGCACCAGCTGCTCCGCGGACGAGAGCTCGAAGGGGCCAACCGGCCCGCCCACCTGGAGGGCGAGGAGCTGGAGCGCTACGTCGAGGAGAGGATGCTCACGACGACGCTCGACTCGGCGGTCGCGTGGGCACGGTCCAACTCATTCTTCCCGCTCGCCTTCGGCCTGGCGTGCTGCGCGATGGAGCAGTTTCAGGCGGCGGGCCCGCGGATGGACATCGCGCGCTTCGGCTTCGAGGCCTTCCGCGCGTCGCCTCGCCAGGCCGATCTGATCATCCTCGCCGGGCGGGTGTCGATCAAGATGGCGCCGATCATCCGCCGGCTCTACGACCAGATGCTCGAGCCGAAGTGGGCGATCTCGATGGGGGCGTGCTGCAGCTCGATGGGGGTCTTCAACAACTACGCGCTCGTCCCCGCCGACAAGTTCCTCCCGATCGACGTCCACGTGCCCGGCTGCCCGCCGCGGCCGGAGGCGCTCATGCACGGGATCCTCAAGCTCCGCGACCTCGTCCAGGACGACCCCGACGCGGGCTGGCGGACGCGTTACGACGCGGTGGGCACCGAGGAGCAACCCTAGATGCCCGACGCCACGGGCTTGGAGCTGCTCGCTGCAGATCTGGGGGACGCGGCGTTGGAGACGGTCTACTTCCGCGAGCGCGCGACGATCGAGGTCGACCCGGCGCGGGTTCGCAGCGTGCTGGGAACGCTCCGTGGGAAGGGCTTCGCCTTCCTCGCGAGCGTCCACGGGGTCGACTACTACCCGGAGGAACCCCGCCTGGGCGTGCTCTACGAGCTGCTCGACATGACTCGGGTGGATCGCCTCACCGTCAAGCTCCGTGTCGCGCTCGACGCTCCCGAGGTCGACTCCGTGACACCGGAATGGCCCACCGCCGACCATCAGGAGCGGGAGATCTTCGACATGTTCGGGGTCGTCTTCCGCGGCCATCCCGACCTGCGGCGAATCCTGATGCCCGAGGACTATGAGGGCCATCCCCAGCGGCGCGACTTCCCCGTGGGCGGCGAACCGGTCATCTTCACCCGCGACGAGCGCAAATGGCTGGAGGTGCGCGAGTGAGCCCGATGCCGCCGCTCTCGCCCTATCGCCAGCGCGAGCAGAGCGTCACGCTGTCCCAGCTGGAGGGAGTCGAGGGCGAGACGAGCCACGAGCTGCTGACGCTCAACTTCGGGCCCCACCACCCCGCGACGCACGGGGTGCTGCGCCTGCTCGTGACGCTCGAAGGGGAGGTCGTCCGGGACGTCAAACCGATCGTCGGCTACGTGCACACGGGAATCGAGAAGACTGCCGAGGACAAGGCCTACTGGAAGGTCATCCCCGTGATCGAGCGGATGGACTACCTCGCCTACTACTTCAACGCGATGGCCTACTGCTGCGCGGTGGAGACGCTGGTGGAGGTCGAGGTGCCCAGGCGGGGGCAGTACCTCCGCGTGATCCACCTCGAGCTCAACCGCATCGCCTCCCACCTGATCTGGCTCGGGACGAGCGCGCTCGACCTCGGCGCGGTCTCGATCTTCCTCTACTGCCTGCGGGAGCGCGAGCTGATCCTCGACCTGTTCGAGATGTCATCGGGGGCGCGCATGCACACCCGCTACTTCCAGGTCGGGGGAGTGATAGAGGACATCCCCGGGGGCTTCGAGGGGAAGCTGCGGGAGTTCCTGAAGGTGATGCCCGAGCGGGCGGATGAGTACGGGGCGATCCTCAACTCCAACGAGATCATCCTCCAGCGGCTGAGGGGCACCTGCCCGCTCGACGCCGAGACGCTGCTCGGGCTCGGTGTGACGGGACCGCTGCTCCGTGCCGCCGGCAACCCCTGGGACCTGCGCAAGGCCGACCCGTACAGCTCCTACGGGGACTTCGAGTTCAAGATCCCGGTGGGGACCGTCGGCGACAACTACGACCGCTTCGCCGTGCGCCTGGCGGAGATCTACGAGTCGGTGAAGATCATCGAGCAGGCCCTCGACGGGCTCCCCGAGGGCCCCCACATCACCGAGGACCGCAAGGTCGCGCTGCCCCCCCGGCACGAGCTGGCGACCTCGATGGAGGCGCTCATCCACCACTTCAAGCTCGTCACGGAGGGCTTCCGCGTGCCGCCGGGCGAGGTCTACTTCCCGATCGAGTCCCCCCGCGGCGAGCTCGCCTGCTACGTCCGCTCGGACGGCTCCTCCAAGCCCGCACGGGTGCACATGCGGGACCCGTCCTTCGTCAACCTCCAGGCTCTCTCCCACATGGTCCGCGGGAGCTACATCGCCGACATGATCGCCGCCACGGCGATGCTCGACCCGATCCTCGGGGGCATCGACCGATGAGCCCGCTGGGTTGGGATGCCGCGGCCGACCTCGAGAAGCCGCCGGCCACGGTTCCGGCGCCCGCGAGCGTGGAGGTTCCGCCGGCGCTCCGCGAGACGATCGAGGCGCACATGGCCGACTACCCCGACCGTCGCTCGGCGACCCTGCCGGCGCTCGCCGCGGCCCAGCGCGTCCACGGGTGGTGCTCCCCGGAGGCGATCGAGCAGGTCGCCGCGGTGATGGCGGTGACGCCCGCCTACCTGGAGTCCGTGGCGAGCTTCTACGACATGCTCGAGACGACGCCCGTCGGGCGCCACAGCGTGTACGTCTGCACGAACATCTCCTGCTCTCTCCGCGGGGCCGACGAGCTGTATGAGGCGACGCTCAGGGCGGCCGAGGGAGACGCCGATTTCAACGTTCGGGCGTTCGAGTGCCTCGGCGCCTGCGACATCGCGCCGATGGCCTCCGTTGACGGGGTCTACGTCGGACCGCTCACCCCCGCCGACGTCCCGCAGCTGCTCGCGGACGTACGCGAGGGGCGTGCGGTGCTGCCCGAGAAGCAGCTTGCACGCAGGCTCGTCGCCGACCCGAAAGCCAACTCGCAGGAGTACCCCGAGCACCCCGCCGAGCGCGGCGAGCGGGACGCGAGCTGATGGCCGCCCCCGCCGCATCGCCGAGGGTCCTCTTCTCCGACATCGACGAGCCCGGGCTCAGCACGCGAGAGGTCTACGAACGTCGCGGAGGCTACGAGGCGTTGCGGAAGGCGCTGGCGATGGATCCCGGAGAGGTGCTCGCGCAGCTCGAATCCTCAGGTCTGCGCGGGCGTGGCGGCGCGGGCTTCTCGATGGGGAAGAAGGTCTCGTTCCTGCCGAAGGGCTCGATGGACAAGTACCTCGTCTGCAACGCCGACGAGTCCGAGCCGGGGACCTTCAAGGACCGCGAACTGATGCAGAAGACCCCTCACATGCTGATCGAGGGGCTCGTCATCGCCTCCTACGCGGCGGGGGCCAACCGCTCCTTCATCTACATTCGCGGCGAGTACGTCCTGCAGGCGGACGCCCTCGACGCCGCCCTCGACGAAGCTCGCGATGCGGGCTTCGTCGGCGAGGACATCCTCGGCTCCGGCCACTCGCTCTCGCTCGTCCTGCACCGCGGCGCCGGCGCCTACATCTGTGGCGAGGAGACGGGCCTGCTGGACTCGCTCGAGGGCAAGCGGGGGAACCCGCGGCTGAAGCCACCGTTCCCCGCCAACCAGGGCCTCTATCAGGGGCCGACGCTGATCAACAACGTCGAGACGCTCGCGACCGTGCCGGCGATCATCAGGATGGGCGGCGAGGAGTACGCGAAGCTCGGCGTGGAGACCTCCACGGGCACCAAGCTGGTGTCCGTCTCCGGTCACGTGCGCCGGCCGGGGAACTACGAGGTCGAGCTCGGGATCCCCTCGCGGGAGATCATCTACGGTCTCGCCGGCGGGCCCGAGGAGGGTCGCTCGGTGAAGTGCTGGTTCCCCGGCGGGTCGTCCTCGCCGGTGCTCACGGCGGCGGACCTCGACGTCCCCTACGACTTCGACTCGATGGCGAAAGCGGGCTCGATGCTCGGCTCGGGGGCGATCATCGTCGTCGACGACTCCACCCCGATCCTCGACGTGGCGATGAAGACGGCGAAGTTCTACCGGCACGAGTCCTGCGGCAAGTGCACGCCATGCCGCGAGGGGACGAACTGGACGGTGGAGATGCTCGAACGGATCGACACCGGCGAGGCGACGCCGATGGACCTCGAGGTGATGGCGTCGGTTCAGGAGCACATCATCGGCAACTGCCTGTGCGTGCTCGGCGACGCGATGGCGATGCCGATCGGCTCGATGATCGCGAAGTTCCGCGATGAGCTCGAAGCCCACATGGAGCAGGCGCGCCTGCGCAGGGGGGCCTAGCGATGCCGCGGGCCGAGCAGCGGATGATCACCTTCACGATCGACGGGAGGGAGGTGCAGGCGGCGGAGAACACGATGCTCGTCGACGCGGCCAAGCACGGCGACGTCGAGATCCCCGTGTTCTGCTACGAACCCCGCCTCGGCCAGCCCGTGGGGGCATGTCGGATGTGCCTGGTGGAGATCGAGGGGATCCCCAAGCTGCAGACCGGCTGCTCGACGCCGGTGAAGGACGGGATGGTCGTCTACACGCAGACCGACCGCGTCAAGACGGCGCAGCGGTCGGTGGTGGAGTTCCTGCTGATCAACCACCCGCTCGACTGCCCGGTGTGCGACAAGGGGGGCGAGTGCCCACTGCAGGACATCACCTTCGGCTGGGGCGGGGGCATCTCGCGTTTCATCGAGCCCAAGCGCCATTTCGTCAAGCCGCTCGAGCTCTCGCCGCTGATCGCGATCGACCGCGAGCGATGCATCCTCTGCTACCGCTGCGTGCGCTTCTCCCAGGAGCTCTCCGAGGACTACCAGCTGGTGCTCGTCGAGCGGGGCGCCCACTCCTACGTCTCGACCTTCGACGGCCACCCCTACGTCGCGCCCTTCAGCGGGAACATCATCGAGCTGTGCCCCGTGGGGGCGCTGACCTCACGGCCCTATCGCTTCCGTGCGCGACCGTGGGACGTGGAGAACGCCGGCTCGGTCTGCACGATGTGCGCGGCGCAGTGCAACGTCTCGATGACGGTGCGCGACGAGCGCGTTCTGCGGGTGCTCGGGCGCGAGCACCCCGAGGTCGACGACGGCTGGCTCTGCGACAAGGGCCGCTTTGCCTACCAGTCCTTCCATGTCCCCGAGCGCATCACCGAGCCGCTGCTCCGCGATGGGGGGACGCTGCGGCCCGTCTCCTGGGATCGCGCCCTTGCCGAGGCGGCCGCCGGCCTGGCGCGGGCGGGCGCGCACAGCGGCGCCCTCGCGGGCGGGCAGAGCACGAACGAGGAGGGCTTCCTGCTCGGGCGTCTGATGCGCGAGGCGCTGGGCTCGCCGCACCTCGACTCGCGTCGCGGGGGGATGCTCGAGCTGAGCCTCCAGCGGGCGCTCGCAGCGCCGGCGCTGCAGGCGCGCACGTCGGACCTCGAGTTCGCCGATGTCGTCCTCGTGCTCGACAGCGAGCCCGTCGACGACGCCGCGATCTTCGATCTGCGCCTGCGCAAGGGCGTGCGCCGCCACGGCTGCAAGCTCGCCGTCGCCTCACCCCGACCGAGCTCGCTCGACCCGATCGCGGCGATCTCGTTGCGCTTCTCCCCGGGGGGCGGGGCGGCCTTCGCGGCGGCCCTGGCGGCGGCGCTGTCGGGGGGGAGGGACCTCGAGCAGCTCGCCGCCGCCGCCGGGACCGACGCGGCCGCCGTCGGTGAGCTCGCCGAGCTGCTCACCGGCGGCGAGGCGGCGCGAGAGGTCGTGGTGCTGTGGGGCGAGCGGCTCACCGCGGGGCCCAACGGAGGCGGCGGTGCGCGGGCGTTGCTGTCGATCGCCTCTTCGCTGGCTATGCCGGAGACGGAGGGCGCGGGCCTGCTCGAGATCCCGGCCAGCGGGAACGGGCGCGGGCTGCGAGAGGCGGGGGTGCTGCCGAACGGCGCCCCCGGGCTCGGCGAGCCTGCCGACGGGGTCGGGGGGCGCGACGCCGCGGGCATCGCCGAGGGGCTCGCCGGCGGTGAGCTGTCGGCGTTGTACCTGCTCCACGTCGATCCGCTCCGCGACCTCCCCCGGGCGGAACTGTGGGAGCGGGCGCTGGCGAAGGCCGCGACCGTCGTGGCGCACGCGTCCTTCCTGACGGAGGCGATCGCCGAGCACGCCGACGTGGTCTTCCCGGCCGAGTCCTACGCCGAGCAGGAGGGGACGGTCGTCCACCCGGACGGGCGCCTGCAGCGCGTGCGCCCGGCGATCGCCCGCGTCGGCGAGGTGCGCGCCGGGTGGCGGGTGCTGTCCGAGCTCGCCCTCCGCCTGGGGCTCGACCTCGACGTGCTCAGCGGACCGATGGCCTCGCAGCAGCTGTTCGACGCGGTGGCCTTCTACGAGGGGCTGACGCTCGAGGAGATCGGCGGGCGCGGGGTACGCTGGCAGGAGCGCGATGCCGTCGCGGGCTTCCCGGCCGGGGCGTCCTCGGGCGGGGGCGATGCGATCGTCCTCGGGCCGCCCGCCGACGGCGCCGACCTCGACGGCTACCGCTCGCTCTGGAGCTTCCCCGAGGTCGAGCACTCGCCGGCGCTGCGATTCCTCCGGCAGGGCGGCGAGCGGGCGATCGAGGTGCTGGAGCCCGCCGTGGCGGATGGCGGGTGACGCGGGCATGATCGCGGTCGTCGGTTACTACGAGGAATGGTGGATCCAAATCCTCAAGGCGATCATCATCTTCGCCGTCGGACTGCAGCTGGTGCCGGTCGTGCTGCTCGCCGAGCGCAAGCTCCTCGGCCGCTTCCAGTCCCGCTACGGGCCCAACCGCGTCGGCCCCTACGGAGCGCTGCAGCCGCTCGCCGACATCCTCAAGCTGCTCACGAAGGAGCAGTTCCGCCCGACGAGCTCGATCGGCTTCCTGTTCGCCCTGGCGCCGATGATCTCGATCGTCACGGCCGTGGCGGCGTTCGCGATCATCCCCTTCGGCAACGTCCAGGACATCTTCGGGACAAAGGTCGGCCTCTACGGGATCGACGTCTCGATCGGCCCGCTCTACGTGTTCGCCTTCGGCGGCATCGCCTTCTACGGGATCATGCTCGGAGGCTGGTCCTCGGGCTCGAAGTACAGCTTCCTCGGCGCGATGCGCGGCGCCGCCCAGCTGATCTCCTACGAGGTCTCACAGGGACTCGCGCTGGTCGGCGTGATCATCACCGCGCAGACGCTCTCGCTGACCGGGATCGTGAACGCGCAGAAGGGGATGTGGTTCATCATCCCGCAGTTCGTCGGCTTCCTGATCTTCCTCGTGGCGAGCTTCGCCGAGACGAACCGCGCGCCGTTCGACCTGACCGAGGCCGACGCGGAGCTCGTCGGGGGCTACAACACCGAGTTCGGCGGCGGGCGCTTCGCCTCCTACTACTTCGCCGAGTACCTCAACGTGATCGTCGTCTCGGGGATCGTGACGACGGTGTTCCTCGGCGGCTGGCTGCTCCCGTTCGGGATCGACCCCCCGGGATGGATCGATCCGTTCATCGTGCTGGCGAAGATGTCGCTGATCACCTTCCTGTTCATCTGGGTCCGCGCGACGCTGCCGCGCCTGCGCTACGACCAGCTGATGAGCTTCGGCTGGAAGGTGCTCCTCCCCCTGGCAACCCTCAACACGCTCGTCACGGCGATCCTCGTGGTGAGCACCCACTGAGATGAGCACCCCCGGCGAGCGCCCCGAGGAGCCGATGGCAGCGACGCTGAACGTCGGCGGCTGGAGTCCCGGCGACGATGTGATCGTCGTGCAGCGCACGCCCGCGCCCGGCCCCGCGCGGGGTACCTGGCGCACCTTCCGCGAGACCCTCCGCGGCCTCATGACGACCTTCGGCCGCTTCCATGAAACGCCGATCACGGTGCAGTACCCGGAGGAGAAGACCCCGGTCTACCCCCGCTTCCGCGGCCGCCACAAGCTCCACCGCTTCGAGGACACCGGCCTGGAGAAGTGCGTCGGCTGCTCGCTCTGCGCGGCGGCCTGTCCGGCGGACTGCATCCGCGTGGTGGCAGCAGAGAACACCCCCGAGCACCGCGTCTCCGCCGGAGAGCGCTACGCCGCCGTGTACGAGATCAACCTCTCCCGCTGCATCTTCTGCGGCTACTGCGAGATCGCCTGTCCGTTCGACGCGATCACGATGGGACACGACTACGAGCTCTCCGACTACGACCGCGGCGATCTGATCTTCACGAAGGAGATGCTCCTCGCCGAGCCGCTCGAGCGGACCCCGCTGCGAAACGAGGGCGAGTGAGCGCCGTCCTGTTCTTCATCGCCGCGATCGGCGCCATCGCGGGCGCGGTCGGGGTCGTGATGCTGCGCAACCCCTTCTACTGCGTGCTCGCGCTCGTCAGCCACCTGATCGCGCTCGCCGTGCTGTTCCTGCTGCTCCGTGCCGAATTCGTCGCGGCCGTCCAGGTGGTGGTCTACGCGGGCGCGGTGATGGTGCTGTACGTGTTCGTCGTCGCCTACGTCGGCGGCGAAGGAGACTCGATCGGCGAGCGGCTCCGGGGGAGCGGACCGGTCGCCTCGGGGCTTCGCCTCGGCGGGGTGATCGTCGGCGGGGCGCTGGCGGTCGAGCTGCTGATAGCGCTGCTCGGGAGCGGGCTGAAGGCGATCGACGGCTACGGCGCGGGGTACGCCCCGGGGGACGGCGGCGTCTCCACCTTCGGCAGCCCGGCCTACATCGGGAACCTGCTCCTCACACGCTTCCTGCTCGCGTTCGAGGTCGCCTCCTTCCTGCTCCTGATCGCCGCCGTCGGCGCCGTCGTGCTGGCGCGCAGGCGCGGTGGCCTCGGCGAGGATCACGGCGAGCGGGCGCGGCTGACCCCGCTGGACCTGCTGCGCCCGCAGAACACGGGGACGATCGCGGAGGGGGTCGGCGCCCCGGGCGGGGACGGCGAGCGAGCCCCCGAACGGGTCGAGGTCGGGTCCGGGAGGGGATCGTGAGCATCGCCTGGTACCTCGCCGTCTCGGCAATCGTGTTCTCCCTCGGTGCGGTGGGTGTGATGACGCGACGGAACCCGCTCGTCGTGCTCCTGTGCCTGGAGCTGATGCTCAACGGGGGCAACCTCGCGCTGATCGCCTTCTCGCGCATGTGGGGCAACGGCGACGGGCAGATCCTCGCGATCGTCGTGATGACGGTCGCGGCCTGCGAGGTCTGCATCGGTCTCGGGATGATCGTCGCGATCTTCCGACGGCAGCTGCCGATCGACGTCGACGAGCTGCGGGAGCTGCAGGGATGAGGCTCGGGTCGATCCGATGAGCACGACGACATACGCCTGGCTGGTGTTGCTGTTCCCGCTCCTCGGCACGCTCGTGATCGCCTTCGGCTTCCGCTCGCTGCGGGGAGTCGCCGGCTGGATCGGCACCGGGGCGATCTTCCTGGCCTTCCTGGCGGCGCTCGCGACGCTGATCTCCCTGCAGGGCCACAGCGAGTCCCATCGCCAGATCGTCTCCTCGCTGTGGACCTACGCCTCGACGGCGGGAATCAACGCGCAGATGTCGATCCTCGTCGATCCCCTGTCGGTGTTCATGATCCTCACCGTCACCGGGGCCTCGACGCTGATCCACCTCTACTCGGTCTCCTACATGGACCGCGACCGTGGCTTCGCCCGTTACTTCTCCTACATGAACTTCTTCGTCTTCTCGATGCTCCTGCTCGTGCTGGCGGGGAACTTCCTGCTGCTGATCGTCGGCTGGGCGTTCGTGGGCGCGGCCTCCTACCTGCTCATCTCCTTCTGGTATCGCCGCACGACGGCCACCCGGGCGGGGATCAAGGCGTTCGTGATCAACGTCGTCGGCGACGTCGGCCTCGTGCTCGGGACCTACGTCATCTTCAAGCACACCGGCACGCTCGACTTCCTGAAGACCTTCAAGGCGGTGCACGCCGGGGCGTTCGGCCACGGGACAAACAACGGCGACCTCGTCGCGGGGTGCCTCCTGCTGCTCGTCGGCGCGTTTGCGAAGTCGGCGCAGATCCCGCTCCACACCTGGCTGCCGGACGCGATGGAGGGCCCGACCCCCGTCAGCGCGCTGATCCACGCCGCGACGATGGTCACCGCAGGCGTCTACCTGATCGCGAGGATGCACCCGCTGTTCGAACTCGCCCCCGCCGCCCAGGACGCGGGCGCCTCGGTGGGCGCAGCCACGCTGCTCGTGGCGGGGACGATCGCGCTCACGCAGACGGACATCAAGCGGGTGATCGCCTATTCGACGATGTCCCAGATCGGCTACATGATCATGGGGGTCTCGGTGGGGGCCTACGCGGCCGGGCTCTTCCACCTGCTGACCCACGCCTTCTTCAAGGCGCTCCTGTTCATGGCCGCCGGGTCGATCATCGGGGCGATGGCGGGCGAGCAGTCGCTGGAGCGGATGGGGGGCTTTCGCAAGGCGATGCCGTTCACGTATGCCTGCTTCATCGTCGGCGGGCTCGCCCTCTCGGGGATTCCCCCCTTCTCGGGATTCTTCTCCAAGGACGAGATCCTGCTGATGACGGGCGAACGGGGCGGGATCGGCCACTGGCTGCTCTACGCGGCGGGCTATATCGGGGCCTTCCTGACGGCCCTCTACACGTTCCGGATGATCTTCCGCGCCTTCCACGGTGACCCCGTGCCCGAGGCGCGGGAGCTCGAAGGGGGGCACCTCCACCACGCCGAGGTGCCTCGAAACCCGGCGACGGGCGAGGAGGAGGACATGGACGTCGGCTTTCCGGGGCCGACCCACGCGATCGCCGAGCGGGCCCTCCCGATGCGGGTGGCGATGGGACTGCTGGCGGTCGGATCGATCGGCGCCGGACTCGTCCAGATCCCCCGGGTGGACTTCGTCATCGACGACTTCCTCCAGCCGACGTTCGCCGACGCCTCCCACTACACCAGCAGCGGGCACACCACCCTGCTGATCCTCGGGCTGCTCCTCGGCACGACCCTCGGCCTCTGCGGGATCGGGCTCGCCTACTACATCTGGGTGCTCCGTCCGGGAACCTCCAAGGCGGTGCTCGAGCGGACCCGTCCGCTGTACACCCTGTTCGTCAACAAGTGGTACTTCGACGAGCTGATCGAAGCGCTGATCGTCCGGCCGATGGCGCTCGCGGGGGCCTTCGCCCGGGACACCGTCGAGCGGGTCTTCGTCCAGGGGACCCTCGTCGGCGGCACGACCGGTCTCGTGCGCGCCGGCTCGGCGGCGGTGCGGGCCGCGCAGAGCGGGTTCGTGCGCTACTACGCCGCGCTCCTCGTACTCGGGGTGACCGGCGTGAGCTTCTACTTCCTGCTGCAGTCATGAGGACGACGCGCTGATGCCGCCTCTCTCGATACTTCTGTGGCTGCCGGCGGCGCTCGGGCTCGCGGGAGCCGTGATCGACGGCCTGACGGCTCGGAGCAGCAGCGTCGAGGGACGCTCGCGGGGCGGGGCGGGGCGCCCGTGGAGCATCCCGGGCGGGTTCGCCCTGCTGGGATCGCTCGCGGCGCTCGGTCTCTCGATCGCCTACCTCGCCGACTTCCATGCCGGCGGTCCCCGCCTGCAGCACGTCACCGATGTCGTCTGGATCTCCTCGCTGGGAATTCACTACAAGCTCGCCGTGACCGGGCTGAACGTGCTCCTGCTCGTCCTCACGACGCTCCTCTTCGCGATCGCGACGCTCGCGTCGAACGTTCGTGCGTGGGACCGCCCGCGACTCTTCTACTTCCACTTCATGCTCGCCGAGTCAGCCGTCCTGGGGGCCTTCATGGCTCAGGATCTGGCGCTGTTCGTGGCCTTCTTCGACCTCATGCTGATCCCCTTCTACTTCCTCATCGGCGGTTGGGGACGGGAGCCGGAACGGGTGAAGGCGACTATCAAGCTGGTGATCTACACGCTCGTGGGCTCGCTGCTGATGCTCGCCGGGGCGGTCGCCACCGGGGTGCTCGCGGCGCAGGAAGGTGGAGGCCAGATCACGTTCGTGCTCAGCTCCATTCACGCGTCCGCCCTCGGGACGGGCACACAGGAGTGGATCTTCCTCTTCTTCGCTGCCGCATTCCTCGTGAAGATGCCCGCCTTCCCGCTCCACGGATGGATGCCCGACGGCTATCGGGCGATGCCGATCGAGGTGCTGATGGTGTTCTCGGGGGTGCTCTCGAAGGTCGGCGCCTATGGCTTCCTGGCGATCGTCCTGCCGCTGTTCCCGCGTGCGGCCGTCCACTTCCAGACGCTGATGCTGCTGATCGCCCTCGCATCGATCGTGTACGGGTCCATGCAGGCGTTCAGCCAGACGGATGCGCGCCTGATCGCGGGCTACTCCTCGATCGCCCAGCTCGGCTTCATCACGCTCGGGATCTTCGCCCTGAACCCCCAGGGCGCCCAGGGCGCTCTGCTGCAGATGGTCAATCACGGCCTCGTGGTGGCGCCGCTGCTGTTCATCGTGGGGATCCTCGCGAAGCGGTCCGGCGGCTCGGAGGACATCCGCGAGATGGGCGGTCTCGCGTTCCGCGCCCCGGTGCTCGCCTCCCTCTTCCTCGTCGTCTCGCTCGCGACGCTCGCGATGCCCGGATCCTCGAACTTCGTCGGCGAGTTCCTGATCCTGCTGGGAGTCTTCAAAGCCAAGCTCGCCATCGCCGTGATCGGCTTCAGCGGCGTCGTGATGGCGAGCGTCTACGCCCTCCGCTTGTTCATCCGCGCGATGCACAACCGCGTCGGCCGCGAGGTCAGCTCGCGCGACATCGGCCTGCTCGACCGCGCCGTGCTGGTGCCCGTCGTGGCCGTGATCGTGTTCCTCGCGCTCTACCCGCAGCTCGCCCTTCACCGCAGCGAACGCTCGGTCGACGCGGCCGTCGCAGCCGTCCGGGGGGCGGGCGGACAGCCGTTCCCGGTCCCGCCACCGACGGGGGGCGGGACGACCAGCACCGCCGATGTCGCGCGCCGGCTCCCGCAGGGCTGTGAGCTCGCGGGCACGCTCGTCGACTGCTCGACCACGTTCGCGGCGAGCGGATCGGGGGGCCGGTGAACTACGTCCCCATCTACACGCTCGCGACCACCGGGGTTTCGGGGCACCTCAAAGGTCCCCACGTCGACTTCGCCGGCCTCTCGCCCCTGATCGCCCTCCTCGGCGGGGCGACGATCGTGCTGCTGGTCGGACTGGTCGGCTCCGAGTGGGTGCGCGCGCAGCTGGTGCCGGCGCTCAGCCTCGGAGCACTCGGGGCCGCGCTCGGGCTGACGATCTGGCAGTGGGGCGCGAACAAGTCGATCCTCGACGGGGCCCTCCGGATCGACGATCTGGCGCTGACGCTGAACCTCGTGCTGATCGTCGGCGCGGCCTGCGCGATCCTGCTTGCGTGGCGCTCCCTCGCCGCGCGAGAAGCGGCGCACGGGGAGTTCCACGCGCTGCTGCTCACCTCGGTCGCGGGGATGTCGCTGCTCGCAAGCGCCGAGAACACCGTCGCGCTGTTCGTCGGGCTGGAGCTCCTATCGATCCCGCTGTACGTGCTCTGCGCGACGGAGATGCGTCGGGAGCATTCGCTGGAGTCGGGCTTGAAGTACCTGATCGTCGGCTCGGTCGGCTCGGCGACGCTGCTCTACGGGCTGGCGATGATCTACGGTGCGACCGGCTCGACGGATTTCGCGAGGATCGGGGCCGAGCTCTCCAGCGGCACCGTCGCCACCGACCCGTTGACGCTGACGGGAATCGCCCTGGTGATCGCGGGACTCTGCTTCAAGGCGTCGGTGGCCCCGTTTCACCAGTGGACGCCGGACGTCTATGAGGGCGCCCCCACGCCGGTGACGGCCTTCATGGCGGTGAGCACGAAGGCCGCCGCGCTGGGTGTGTTCCTGCGCTTCTTCGATGTCGCCCTGATCGGCGCGCACGCGAGCTGGGGGCCGGCCGTCGCGGCGCTCGCGGCGCTCACGATCATCGTCGGCAACGTCGGCGCGCTCGGGCAGTCATCGCTGAAGCGAATGCTCGCCTACTCCTCCGTCGCACAGGCCGGCTACATGCTCGCCGGGGTCGTCGTCGCGACGGCGCTGGGGGTGCAGGCGACGGTGTTCTACCTCGCCGTGTACCTCTTCATGAACATGGCGGCCTTCGCCGTGATCGTGGCCCGTGAGCGCGAAACGGGGCTGGGCGACGCGGTCGCATCACTGAATGGTCTCGGCCGCGAGCGGCCGCTGCTGGCATGGCCGATGACGATCTCGATGCTCGCTCTCGCCGGCATCCCGGCGACGGCGGGCTTCTTCGGGAAGTTCTACCTCATCGACGCCGCAGTCTCGGGCGGCTACGCGTGGCTCGGGGTGGTGATCGTGATCGGCTCGATGATCTCCCTCGGCTACTACCTCCCGGTGATCGCCGCGATGTGGATGCGCGAGGCCCCCGCCGGGCAGACGCCCGCGTCCAAGCCGGGCCCGGGCGGGCTCCCGGCGCTCGCGGGCGGCTCCTCCGAGCTCGAGCTCGCCCACGCGCCGACGGCTCCGCAGCTCGAGGTGGCGCTCGTCGCCGTGGTGGCCGGAGCGGCGACGATCTTCTTCGGGATCGTGCCGCAGCCGCTGTTCAACCTCGTCCACGCGACGGGCAGCGCGCTCGGCCTGCTCTAGGCCGGTCCCCCCGGCGGTCGACTCCGGGGCGATCTGCGCGGTTCCGGGGGTGGGGACCGTCTAGAGCCGACCGGACGCCTCGGCGGCGTCCTCGGCGTCCTTCAGCTGGCGCTCGACGAGATCCAGCCCGGCCTCCCAGAAGCCGGGATCGGTGAGGTCGACCCCGACGATCTCACCGAGCTGCTCGGGGCTGCGGGAACCCCCCGCGGAGAGGAGCTCGAGATAGCGCGGGACCAGCTCCTCGCCAGTCTCCTCGTAGCGCTCGTAGACGGACAGCGCGAGGAGCTGTCCGTAGGCGTAGGCGTAGACGTAGCCGGGGCTGCCGATGAAGTGGGGGATGTAGGACCACCACGTGCGGTAGCCGTCGGTGATCTCTACCGAGTCGCCGAGCATCTCCGACTGGCTCTCGGCCCACAGCTCGCCGAAGCGCTCGACGGAGAGCTCGCCATGCTCTCGCCGCTCGCTGTGGACGAGGTCCTCGAAGTGGTTCATCGCCACCTGGCGGAAGACCGTCGCGATCGTGTCCTCGAGGTTCTCGGCCAGGAGCGCGAGGCGGGACACGGGCGAGGAGTCCTCTTCGAGCAGCCGCCCGAAGACGATCGTCTCGCCGAACACCGAGGCGGTCTCGGCGAGCGTGAGCGGGGTGTGCTGCTGGAAGATCCCCTGCCCGGCCGACAGCGCGAAGTGGACGCCGTGGCCGAGCTCGTGGGCGAGGGTGAGCACGTCGCGGCGGCGCGAGGTGTAGTTCAGGAGCACGTAGGGGAACACCGACGGGACGGCGGCCGCGCAGAAGGCCCCGCCGCGCTTGGCCGAGCGCACGGGGGCATCGATGCGCTGCTCCTCGAAGAAGCGCCGCACGAGCCCCCCCAGCTCGCCGGAGAACGAGGAGTAGCACTCCTCCACGATCTCCCGAGCCCGTCCGTAGGAATAGGGGAGCTCGTCATCCGTGACGGAGGCCATGCGGTCGTAGTCGGCGATCCTCTCCACGCCGAGCAGGCCCGCCTTCAGGCGGTACCAGCGGCGGGCGATCTGGTAGCGGCCGCGGACGGCCCCGATCAGCGCCGCCACCGACTCGTCGCTCGCCTCGTTGGCGAGGTTCCGCGCGGCGAGCCAGTGGGGGTAGCGGCGGAGGCGGTCGTCGGTGGCCTTGTCGGCGAGGAGGGTGTTGAAGAGGTAGGCCCGCGTGCGCAGTCCGGGAGCGAGCGCCGCCGTGACCGCCTCGGCGCTCCTCCGGCGGACCTCGCGGTCGGCCAGCGCGAGGCGGCTGAGGGCGACGTCGAGCGCCACCCGACGGGGCTCGCCGTCCCCGTCGCCCGCGGGCAGCTCCACCTCGATCGCGGAGGTGAGCTCCTCGAACAGGCGCGTCCACGCGCTCGAGCCGGTGAGGGCCTTCTCGGCCAGGATCTTCTCCTCGGGCTCGGAGAGGAGGTGGTCGCGGTAGCGGCGGACGTTGCGGAGGTGGTGGCCGCAGAAGTCCATCCCGTCGGCCGCGAGCAGCTCCTCGGCACGCTCGTCGGGGAGCGCCGCCCACTCCAGCTCGAAGAAGAGCAGCCGCGTGGCGATCGCCGTCTCCCGCTCCTGGACGTTCTGCAGCAGGGCGCCGACGGCGGGGTCGGCCGTGTCCGTGGAGAACTGGAGCGCGGCGTAGTAGCCGGCGCGCGCGACGAGCTCCTGGATCGCGGCGAGCTCTTCCATCGCCGTGCGGAGGCCGTCCCCGTCGACCTCGCCCAGCCTGCCGGCGTGGGCCTCGGCGAAGGCGGAGGCGCGGGCGAGGGCCTCCTCCAACCGCCGGATCACACCGTCTGAGCCCTCCCCCTCGACCAGCGGCTCGAGGTCCCAGGCGGCGGCTGCGAGCTCGGCGTCGAGCGGCTCTGAGGTCGAGGGCGCGGCCATCCTCGGGAGCTTAACCCGTCCTGAGCCTGCGTAAACCCGCCGCCCGCCCCGTGGCGAGGAAACTCCCTTCCCGGAGCTGTGGGCGCCCGCCGGGCAGGTATGTAGGATCGGCCGCCCGATGCACGAGACGACCCCCTCCGTGTTCCTGATCGCGCGCTCGTCGGTGGACCCCGAGGGCATGCGCGCCTACCTACGGGACGTCGGCGGCGAGTCGTGGCTGCAGCGGAGGCTGGAGGAGTCCGAGCGGCCGAACGCGGGCGAGCTGCTGGTGGAGTTCGCCGGTCGGGCCTGCTATCGCAGCTGGGAGCCCGGGCTGAATCCGAACGTCACGCGCGTGCGGACGGACCGCATGGAGTACTTCGCGAACATCCTCCGCTCGGCCCACGGGAGCGTGCTTGAGCATGCGAGCTATTCGCTCGTCTTCCGGAACGTCAGTCGCGTCTTCACCCACGAGCTCGTCCGCCACCGCGCCGGCTCGGCCTTCAGCCAGGAGAGTCTCCGCTACGTCCGTCTCGCCGACATCGGCTTCCGCGTGCCGCCGGCGCTGGAGCCCGTGCGCGAGCAGGTGATCGCGATCGTCGAGCAGCTCGAGGAATTCCAGGTGAGCGCCGCCGCCGAGCTCGGCATCGATCGCGAGGGGGTGCCGTTCCACGTCAAGAAGGAGGTGACCTCCGCGCTGCGCCGGCTGGCGCCGATCGGTCTCAGCACGGACATAGTCTGGACGGCCAACGCACGGACGCTCCGACACGTGATCGAGATGCGCACCGCCGAGGGCGCCGAGGAGGAGCTGAGGTCCGTCTTCGACCGCGTCGCGGAGATCATGCGGGAGGAGGCGCCGGGGCTGTTCCAGGACTTCACCCGCCAGGACGACGGCTGCTGGGTGCCCGAGCACCGCAAGGTCTGAGCTAGTCCTCCGCGGCCTCGTGCTCCCTCACCTGGGACTCCAGCGCCGCCATCACGGTAGGGTCGCGGAGCGTGGTCACGTCGCCCAGCGCGCGCCCCTCGGCGATGTCGCGGAGCAGCCTCCGCATGATCTTTCCCGAGCGCGTCTTGGGGAGGTCGTCGGCCCAGATGATGCGCTTCGGGCGAGCGAACTTTCCGATCCGCTCAGCCACCGTCGCGCGGATCCCCTCGACCGTGGCGTCGTCGCCGACGAGGTCCCCCTGCAGCGTGACGAAGGCGACGATCGCCTGGCCGGTGTCCTCGTCGTGCTGGCCGATGACGGCTGCCTCGGCGACGTCCTTGTGGGCGACGATCGCCGACTCGACCTCCGCGGTGGAGAGGCGGTGGCCGGACACGTTGACGACGTCGTCGATCCTCCCGATCACCCAGAAGTAGCCGTCCCGATCACGCCGTGCGGCGTCCCCGACGAGGTAGGTCTGCGGGCCGAAGCGTTTGAAGTAGGTCTCGACGAAGCGCTCGTCCTCGCCATAGAGAGTCCGCAGCATCGACGGCCAGGGACGCGTCAGCACGAGCAGCCCCTGACCCTCCTCGATCGCCTCGCCGGTGGTCTCGTCGCGGACCTCGGCGAACACTCCCGGGAACGGCTGCGTGGCCGACCCCGGCTTGGTTGCCGTGATCCCCGGAAGCGGCGTGATCATGATCGCGCCCGTCTCGGTCTGCCACCAGGTGTCCACGATCGGGCAGCGACCGGAGCCGATCACCTTGTGGTACCAGAGCCAGGCCTTCGGGTTGATCGGCTCGCCGACGGAGCCGAGCAGGCGCAGCGAGGAGAGATCGCGGGCCGCCGGCCACTTCGCCCCCCACTTGATGCAGGCGCGGATGGCGGTTGGGGCGCAGTAGAGGATGCTCACGCGGTAGCGCTCGACGATCTCCCACCAGATGCCCTGGTCCGGGTAGTCGGGTGCGCCCTCCCACATCACCGATGTGGCCCCGTTGGCGAGGGGCCCGTAGACGATGTAGGAATGTCCCGTCACCCAGCCGACGTCGGCCGCGCACCAGTAGACGTCGGGGTTCTCGTGCTCGCCGTCGCGGAGATCGAAGACGTAGCGGTGGGTCGCCGAGACGCCGGTGAGGTAGCCGCCCGTGGTGTGGAGGATGCCCTTCGGCTTGGCCGTCGAACCGGAGGTGTAGAGGATGAAGAGGGGGTGCTCGGCGTCGAGCTCCTCCGGTGCGCAGGTGGGAGCGGCGGAGGCGAGGATCTCCTCGTAGAAGACGTCCCTCCCCTCGCGCATCTGGCAGGGGGTGCCCTTGCTGCGGACGACGACGATCCGCTGCAGCGTCTCGAGGTCGCCCATCACCTCGTCGACGCGATCCTTGACGGCGGCCGTCTTCCCCTTGCGGGCGGCCCCGTCGACGGTGATGAGGACCTTCGCCTCGGAGACCTCCATGCGCTCCCTCACGGCCTCGGCGGAGAAGCCTCCGAAGACGACGTTGTGGGGAGCGCCGATGCGGGCGCAGGCGAGCATCGCGACGACGACCTCGGGGATCATCGGCAGGTAGATGCCGACGACGTCGCCGCTGGCGACCCCGAGATCCTTCAGCGCGTTCGCCAGGCGGGAGACGTCCTCGAGCAGCTCGCCGTAGGTGAGGTCGCGCTCGCTGCCGTCCTCCCCGCGCCAGTGAAGCGCCACCTGGCCGCCACGACCCGCCTCGACGTGGCGGTCGAGGCAGTTGTAGGAGACGTTCAGCCTCCCCCCCACGAACCACTTGTAGAACGGCGGGCTGGAGTCGTCGAGGGTCTTCTCCCAGCGGCGGAACCAGTGGAGCCGATCGGCCTGCTCCTCCCACCACCCGAGGGGGTCCTCGGCGGCGCGCCGGTAGACCTCCGGGTCGTTGAGGAGGGCGCCGGATGTGAACTCGGCCGGCGGCTGGAAGCGCTCGACGTCCAGCAGTCCCGCGAGCTCGCTGTCGAGCGCCTCGCCCTCCTCCTCGACGTGCGTGCTCATGGGGTGACTCTACCGACCCCCCCGCCCGACGGGCCGCTCGGAGCGGGCCGTGCCGAGCGCCCCCTCAGCCGCGCCCGCCGCGCTTGCGGCGCTTGCGAGAAGAGCCCCCCGAGGATGGCCGAACGGGCTCCGGGGAGCTCGCCGCAGCGGCCGCCACGGCCGCTTGCCCGCGGGGTGCGCGACCCGCGCGGGGCGGCCACGGCCGCGCCTCCCCGGCGGCCCACGCGGGGGGCTCCCCGTTCGGCCATTTGCCGATGAAGAGGATCCCGATCATCACCAGCCAGAACGCCGGTATGACCTGCAGCTCGGCGCCGCCGACCGGCAGGAAGATGAGCAGCCCCGTCACCATCCCCACCGCGCCCATCCAGCGCGGAACGAGGCCGACGCGCTGGGCGTTGAGCATCGTGATGATCATCCCCGCCGCGAGCGCGAGCCCGGCGAGCAGGTCGACGTAGTCGACGATCTCGTTCGCTGCGCCCTTCGTGAGCGCCTGGTCGACCGCGTGGCCGGAGAAGTCGTGGCCGACGGCGAAGTGGTGCGTCTCGATCGCGCTGACGACCTCGTGGCCGACGCTCACGACCGCGACGGCGATGCCGCCGTAGAGCACCAGGGGCAGTGCTCCCGGCCACATCTCCGGGCGCCGGAAGCGGGTGGCCTGGACGAGCAGGAGGAGCACGAGCATGAGGACGATCAGGGCGACGGACGCGAGCGCGCTGCCGGCGATGAGGGCGAAGGCGTGGTGGCTGATGAACTTCACCTCGGCCGCCCGCGGGCTCACGGTCGGGTTCGCGACTCCAGAGAGAGCCGGGGTGAGGCCTTGGAGCAGTCCCACGCTCGGCGCTCCGCTCAGCGTCTGGCTGACGATGATGGAGCTGAGCAGGTAGAGGAAGCCGGCGGCGAAGGCGGGGACGGCGAGCCGTGCGCGACGATCTGACTCGACCTTGACCTGGTGGCGGATCTCGCCTGCGGAGGACATGAGCAGCGCAGTCTATGATGCGCGCATGGAGAGCGGTGGCTTCGGTGACATGTTCGGAGACCCCGAGGAGCTGCAGCGGCGACTGGCCGAGTTCGCCGACCAGATGCAGGGCCAGCAGCGGCTCGCCTGGGCCGACAACGCGATCAAGCTCGCCGTCGACTTGACGGTCGCGGCCGTCGATCGGGTGAACCTCCAGGGCAATGCCGAGGCTCAGGCCGAGCAGATCCGCACCGTGATGGCGCTGATCTTCCCCGAAGCCGTGGCACTCGTCCGAGAGGCTCGTTCGGGCCTTCAGTAGCGGGCGCGCTGGCCCCCACCCCGCGGGCGCGGCGTGGGCTCGGGCTCCAGCACCGCGTCCTCCTCCCACGGCGGGCCCTCGGGAGTCTCGCCCCGCTCGGCCGCCCGCTCGGCGTCCTGCGACTGGCGGCCGGCGCTGATGACCTCTTTGAAGGATCGGAAGCGGAAGATGAACACGACCGACGCGAGTCCGATCGCCGCGGTGAAGGCGGCGATGGCGATCTGCTGGCCGACCGAGTAGGCGGTGACGGCGGCGGCACCGGCGGTGGGCGTGAAGACCTTCACGAACAGCGCCTGCTGGACGCCGGCTCCCCCCGGCGTGAAGGGAACGGCCCCTGCGACCTGGTTGACGGCGAACACGAGCAACACGTTCTTCACCGATCCCCCCACGCGAAATGCGTCGAGCATGAACCAGAAGGCAGCCGCGCGGCAGAGCCAGCCGAGGGCCTGGAGGGCGGCGACTTCGCGGAGGTAGCGGGGACGGTCGCCGAGGATCGTCACGCCCTGACGTACCCGTGCCCAGAAGGCCTTCGCGCGGACGGAGAGGAGCGCGAATGCCACCAGCGCGATGACCGCGAGGAGCGTGATCAGGAAGAGCGTCAGACGGAAGTGCTCGGCCAGGTAGGAGATGTCGAAGGAGCTCAGCTTGGAGAAGTCGGGCGGCTTCGGGAAGACGCCCTGGGTGAACGCGAAGATGAGCACGAGCACGCCGACGGTGACGTCGAAGATGGACTCCACGAAGAAGGCCGCGGCAACCGTCGGGTAGCGCGAGCCCGGGATCGAGGAGCGGGTGAGGAACAGCTTGATGATGTCGCCACCGCGCGCCGGGACGAGGTTGTTGAAGCCGACGGCCGCGAGGTAGGCCCCCCAGATGCGCCGCCACTGGAAGCTCACCGACGGGTAGGCCGCGCGGAGGCTGTTGAAGAACGCGCGGGAGCGGAGCGTGAGGTTGAGCAGGAAGAACAGCAGCCCGAGTATCAGTGCCGGCCAGTGGACGGCGGCGAGGTCGGAGAAGAACTGGCCGGCGGCGTCCAGGAACGAGGTGATGCTGTTGCCGACGGAGGCCGATGCGATCACAGCCCAAGCGTACGGAGATGCGCGGGCCCTTCGGCGCGCCTGACCCCCTCCCCGACGCTCAGGCGGCCGGATGGGGCCGGAGCGAGGCGATCGCGACGAGCGCCGCGGCGAGCACGGCGGGGATGATCACGAGCAGGATCGCGTCGCCGCCGGGCCAGCTGACGCCGGCCCCCTCGCCGATCCAGAAGATCGCCAGCGAGCAGAGCATCACGCCGACGGCGAGCTTCATCGTGTTCTCGGGGACCCGGGCGAGGGGGGCCCGCACGGCGACCCCCGCGGCGATCACGAGCAGGATGGCCGCGGCGGCGGCGGCGGCCGCCAGGCCGATCCGGTGCTGGTTGGCGCCGAGGGTGATCACGATGATGGCCACCTCGAGGCCCTCGATGAGGACCCCCTGGAGCGAGGTGAGGAACGAGTAGCGATCCCAGCGGCCGCGCTCGCTCCCGGCCGCCCGGGCGCTCGCGGTCTCCTCCGCGAACGTCGCGAGCTCATCGTGGAGGGCCTTACGGCCCGCGGCGCGGAGGACGGCCTTGCGGAGCCACTGCAGGCCGAGCAGGAGCAGCAGCACGCCGACGGCGATGCGGAGGGCATCGAGCGGGACCCGCGTCAGCGCGCTCCCGAGCAGCGCCACGGCGATGCCCAGCACGACAGCGGCGGCGGCCGCGCCGGACAGCGAGGAGGACCAGCTGCGGGTCTGCCCGACGGCCATCACGATCGTGAGCGCCTCCGTGGCCTCCACCGCCGTGGCGAGGAACACCGCCAGAGCCAGCCCGAGCTCGGCACCGCTCATGCACGCCAATCTAGCGAGGGCCGCTCGCCGGGGGCGCTATCGACCCCCCATGCGCTAGAACGGGGGCCATGGCTTCCCGGACGAGCGCCACGAAGGGACTGACCGTGGCGGTGACGGGGCCCACGGGTGAGATCGGCCACGCCGTTCTGGAGGCCCTCGAGCGCTCCCACGAGGTGGGCGCGATCGTGGGGATGGCTCGGCGCCCGTTCGACGCGGCGGCGAGCGGCCTGCGCAAGCTGCACTACCAGCAGGGCGACGTGCTCGACGCCGCCGCGGTCGGTGAGCTCGTGCGGGGCGCCGACGTCGTGATCCACCTTGCCTTCATGATCATGGGCGGCGCGGAGGAGAGCCGGGCGGTCAACCTCGAAGGGTCGCGGAACGTCTTCGAGGCCTGCAGGCGGGCGAAGGTGGGACGACTCGTCTACGCCTCGTCGGTGGCCGCCTACGGCTTTCACCGCGACAACCCCCAGCCGCTCGTGGAGGATGTGCCGGCGCGTGGGACGGCCGCCCACTACTACTCCGCGCAGAAGGCCGAGGTGGAGCAGCTGCTCGAGAGAACGCTGGCCGACGGCCCCACCGCGGCCTACGTCTTCCGCCCCTGCATCGTCGCCGGCCCGGGAGCGCCGCTGCTGATCAACAACCTCCCCTACACCCAGCTGTCCGAGCGGCTTCCCGGGCCCGTGCTGAGCCTGCTCGACGGGGTGCCGATCCTCAAGCCAGTGCTCCCCGATCCGGGCGTCCCCTTCCAGCTGATACACCACGACGACGTCGCCAGCGCGATGCGCGCGGCGGTGATCGGCCGCGGGGAGCCGGGCGTGTACAACCTCGCGGGCAGCGGCCGGATGACGGTCAAGCAGCTCGCGGAGGAGCTCGGCTGGTACTCGATCCCGGTCCCAGAGCTGGCCGTGGACGCCGCCGCGGAGATGGTTGGTCGTCTCGGCTTCCTGCCCGCGCAGGCGCAGTGGATCGCGGCTTTTCGCGAGCCCGTGATCATGAGCACGAGCAAGGCCCGGAGGGAGCTCCATTGGCGGCCCCGCCACGGCGCGCTTGCCACGCTCCGGGAGACGATCAGCGCCGCCCGGATGGATCAGCTGATCCGCTGAGAGCACCGCAGCGCGCCCCTGGGCGCCGGCTCCGTAGGCTACGCGCTGCGATGAGCCCCCCGAGCCCCCCGAGCGACGCGTCCCCCGGGCCGCCCGTCGCGGTGGTCACGGACACCACCACCTATCTCCCGCCCGACCTGCTCGCGCGCTGGGGGGTGAGCCAGGTGAGCCTCTACGTCGGCTGGGACGGCGATCTGAAGGCGGAGCGCGACTACGTCGATCTCGACGCCTTCTACGCCCGGCTGCGCGACTCGGAGAGCCTTCCCTCGACCTCCCAGCCGTCGGTGGGCGACTTCCTGGAGGTCTACCGCCCGCTCGTCGAGGCCGGGCGAGACGTCGCCTCGATCCACATCGCGGAAGGCCTCTCGGGCACGTGCGAAAGCGCCCGTGAAGCCGCCCGCCTGCTCGCGGCCGAGGACCGACCGGGGCGGGTCGCCGTGCACGACGGGCAGACCGGGGCCGGCGGGCTGGGGTGCCTGGTGCTGCTCGCGGCACAGCTCGCCGAGAGCGGCGAGAGCCTCGACGGCGTGCTCGCGGCGGTGAGCGCCGCGCGGGCGACGCTCGACATCTGGTTCTGCCTCGACACGCTCGAGTACCTTCGCCGCGGGGGCCGCATCGGTGCAGCCCAGGCGATGGTGGGGAGCGCGCTGAAGATCAAGCCGATCCTCACGTTCGGCACGGAGATCGCACCGGCCGGGCGCGTTCGCACGCATCGGCGCGCGCTGGAGCGGATGGAGGAGCTGCTCCGGGAGCTCCACGAGCGGGGTGCGACCGACTGGATCGTCCAGCATGCCCAATCCCCGCTGGACGCGGAGCGGCTGATCGAGTCGGGGCAAGCCATCTTCGGGAGCGATCCCCTGTTCTGCACCGAGGTCGGCCCCGTCCTCGGGGCGCACCTCGGGGCCGGCGTGCTCGTGGGCGGGATGACCCGCCCGAGCCCTCCTACCTAGCCGTCGGCCAGCGCCGCGAGCACGAGCTCGTCGTGTTCGGCCGGCTTCACCTTCCTCAGCACCGCCGTCACCTTGCCCCCGTCGTCGATCACGAACGTCGTGCGCTCGTTGCCGAAGTACGTTTTCCCGTACATCGACTTCTCGGCCCAGACGCCATACGAGTCGGCTACGGCGTGTCCTTCGTCGGCGAGCAGCGCGAAGTTCAGGCCGAGCTTCTCGTGGAAGCGCTTCACCTTCTTGACGGGGTCCGGCGAGACGCCGAGCACGACGGCATGCACGGCGGCATAGTCGCCCTCGCGGTCCCTCACGCCGCATGCCTGGGTGGTGCATCCCGGGGTGTCGGCCTTGGGATAGAAGTAGAGGACGACGGGTAGGCCTCGGAAGTCCGAGAGCTTGACCTCGCGGCCATCCTGGTCGGGGAGGGCGAAGTCGGGGGCGTTCTCGCCAGCTTCGATCATCGGGCGCCGATGTTAGCCAAGTCCGAGGGCCGTCAAAGACCGACCTCGGACCGCGCGATCGGCCGCAGCCTGGTTCGACCCTCAGGCTTGACAGGCCGCGGACAGAGCGACGATGATCAGTCCGTGTCCCCGACGGCCCCGCTCGGAGAACGCTTCGCACATGCGCTTTCCGAGAAGGACGCGAACAGGATGCGCGACGTGCTGCACGCAGACATCGACTTTCGTGGGCTTACTCCCAGCCGCAACTGGGAGGCCAACGGCCGAGACGCAGTGGTTGAGTTGTTCCTCGGAGAGTGGTTCGAGGAGTCGGACGAGATCGACCAGCTCGTGCATCTCGACGGCGACAGCTTTGCTGACCGGCAGCGGGTTGGGTACCGGCTCCGCGTCAACTGCCCTGACGGCCCCTTCATAGTCGAGCAGCAGGCATACCTCGCTGAGCGCGACGGACGGATCGGATGGATGCGTGTCGTCTGCTCGGGTTACCGTCCGTCCGGCGTCCCTGACTAACGCTCCGTGCGAATACGAGTGTGTTGGCGGCTGCGCTTCACCCCGCTGCTGCGCACAAAAGGGGGAGCGCCGTTGCCAGCGAGCTCGCCGCACCTCGCGCGCACCCTCGCCGGAGGGTCGTCCGAACCGCTGACGGGCCAGCGTGGTCGTCGCCCTCGTGGCTTCAGGATGACCACGCGACTGCGCACCGAGGCCGCGTGGCTGGGGGTCTGGGGCGTAGACTCGTGTCGGCTGAGGTGGCGGGACGCCACGCGGGAGAGTCGTGAGGGGCGTTGCGTCGCGGTTATTGCGCGACTTGGGGGTTGCTCATGTCGGTTGGAAGGATCGGAGCGCGGGCCGTGCCTGCGTGCGTTGGCGTGTTGGCGGCGATGGCGTTCGGGGCCGTGTCGGCTTCGGCGGAGAGCTCGTTGTTTACGACGGCAGGCTGTAGGACGTGGGACGCTCCTGCGGGCGTGTCCAGTGTTGGCATCTCTGCGGTCGGCGCGCGGGGTGGGTCTGACTACGTTAGTGGCGGGCTGGGTGATGGCTACACGGCGACGCTCGGCGGCCTCTCGTCGGGCTCGAAGCTGCGCGTCTGCACTGATGTCGGCGGCGGGGGGGGCGGCGTCGCATTCAATGGAAACGTTGGTGGTGATGCCGGCGGCGGCGCGTCGGGGGTGAGCTTGGGCTCTGACTTCAGCGACCCGGTCCTCGTCGCCGCCGGAGGTGGCGGCGAGACGTACGGAACAGAAGGTGGCAACGCGGGCGAACCCGGGCACACTCACGCCGCAACAGACGCGGGTGGCGGAGGTGGCGCGGGTACCCTGACAGAAGGAGGCGAAGGGGGGGCCGCCCATGGATCCGGCGAGCCCGGCTTCCCCGGCGTCGGGTTCACCACGGCAGGCCCCGGCTTCGGCGGCGAAGGGGCGAGCGAATTCTATGAAGGCGGCGGGGGTGGCGGTGGCGGATACTACGGTGGTGGCGCTGGCGGCACCGCTGGCGGCGGTTACGCCGGCGGCGGCGGTGGCGGCTCAGACTTCTGCGGAAACGGCGCCAGCGAATGCGAACGCCACGCGCAGGAAGGCACAGAAACGGTCGCCGGCAGCGCGCCTGGTGATGCGCAGGTCACCCTCACATACACCGCTGCGTCTGACTGCACGAGCGTGCGCGGTGCCGGGCACATCCTCCCCAAAGGCCAGGAAGGCGAGAACCTGAGGGTCGATCTCAACACGGCCACGGGCGGGACGTTCACAACGACGACGCCGAGCCCGGCGACAAGGTTCGCCTTGATCGATCTCACCGGCGAGTCCTGTCTCGCGACGGCGGGCGGGTATGAGTTCACCGGAGAAGGCCCCGCCAAGGCCCACGGCGTTAAAGGCTATGAGATGAACTTCGCGTTCCACACCGACGGCAGCAAGACCTACCTGACCCTCGAAGTCAGCAAAGACGGAACACCCGTCTACGAAGTCACAGAAGCACCGCTGCTGAACATGGGAGCCAAAGGAGTCAGAGATCTCCTAGAGCCCGAGGGCGGCGGCTCCAGCTCGGTCGCCGCCCTCGTCGTGTCGTTCTGACTCGAGCATGAGCCACAGTCCATGGACCATCACTTCAACAGACGCGATAGGCGACGATCCTTGAGGACCCTCCCGTCCGTCTGACACTGGGGGCAGTAGGCGATCACGTAATCCTCGAAGTGAACGGCCTGGAGGGTGCTCCCGCAGCGGGGGCAGGGCTCCCCCTCGTGGCGGTGGATCGCGAGCGGCATCGGAAGCTTGTCGGGGATCGGCAGCGCAAGCGACTCCTCGTAGTCTCCGATCGCCTCGGTGAGCGTCCCCACCACGGACTCCCGCAGCCGCTCCGCCTCGCCCTCGTCGAGGTCGCTCCCCCGCTTGAACGGGGACAGCTCCGCGCGCCAGAGGATCTCGTCCACCCACGAACGCCCGATCCCGGCGATCACACGCTGATCGCGAAGCAGGCCGTGGAGAGGCCGCGGGGCGTCGAGCAGCTCCTTCATGTCCGGGGGATCGGGCCAGGCCTCGGGCCCGAGCTTGGCCAGCGCCTCGTCCGCCTCGAGCTCTCCCAGCGGGAGCAGCTTCACCCATGCCGCCTGCTTGGACCCGAACTCCCGCAGCCGCAGCTCCAGCTCGGCCGGCTCATCGCCGGCGCTCGTGAGCCTCACGAGCAGCCGGGAGGTTCGGTCGCGGGGGCTCGCCCGCTGCTCGAACAGCTGGAGCCGCCCCGCCGACATCAGATGGATCAGCAGCGCGAGCTCGCCGTCGGTCTCGATGATGAGGTTCTTCCCCCGGCGGCGAAGCCCCCTCACGCGCTGCCCCTCGAGCGCGGCGAGCGGCGGCGAGAAGGTCCTCAGGGCATTGATCCCGGGGGCGAGCGCCGAGTCGATCCGTGCGCCCTTCAGCCTCCCGTCGAGCAGCCGCGCCGTGATCTCGACCTCGGGCAGCTCCGGCATGATCCCATCGTAGGGGGATCAGTAGGCCTTGATCGGGGGCCCTTCGTAGGTGGTCCCTTCGGGACTCTTCCACAGCACCCGCCAGGACTGGCCGCGGACCGACGAGCGCAGGGTCCAGTAGCCGAGCGGGTTCGTCGCCACGCGCCTGAGCAGGCGGTAGTGCTTCGATCCCCGCAGCCGCACCTCCACGGTCACCGTCGTGGCGCCGTGGGCGGGGCGCACGAGGCCCCACAGCGAGACCCCACCGCCCGTCCTGCTCACCGTGAGCGGGACCGGCCAGGCGTAGTAGAGGGGCTTGGGCTGCCCGCTGAGGTACTCCAGCCCGGTCTGGAAGCCGACCGTCCCGCCGTGCGCGCTCGACCCCGGCGCGCCCCCCACCGGGTCGTCTTTGAGCAGGTACTGCGAGAAGGCCGCCACTCGCGGGTTCGTCCACGCCGTCCGTTCGGCGATCGCGTCGTATTCGGCCTGCTGAGAGGGAGAGACGCCGAGCTGCTTGTTCGGCTTGCTCTGCACCCCGAACTCCGTCAGGTAGATGGGCACGTTCGACGGGATCGCGTGGGCGGCCGCGGCGAGGTTCAGCGCGCGCGAGAGCCGCGAGAGCGAACCGATGGTCACATCATCGGCTTCAGGGAAGGCGTAGAGCGGCCCGGCGGGAGTCGTGTAGGCGTGGTGGCTGTAGCCGCTCATCTGCAGCATTTCGCAGGAGCCCGCCCGGTGGTAGTGGGAGTTCAGGCAGAGCGCTTCGCGCATGAAGGCGAGCGGGGCGACGTCGTGGATGACGCCTTCGCGGCGGACGTTGACGTGGTCGTAGCCCGCGGGTGCGGTTTCGCCGAAGAGGACCCTCGGGTGGGCGAGCCCGGCTTCCTGGAGGCCCGTGTAGCCCGCCTGGTAGAGCCCGCGGTAGATCCGCCCCGAGAGGGGCGCCCCGCTGGGGCCGAACTGGGGAAGGAGGTAGGCGGGGTGGTTGGGCTCGTTCCAGATCGCGAAGATCGAGACCTCGGAGGCGAACTGGCGACCCACGGCGGTCATGAATTCCCGGAAGTCCTGCTGGTCGGGCCGCGTGATGTAGGGAGCCTTGCGATTCGACGTCGCCCACCGGGGGACCGGCGAGGTGACGGTCAGCAGCACGCTCCAGCCCAGCCGCTTCGCTTCTTCGAGCACCGCCTGGTAGTCGCCCCATTGGTAGCTCGTCGGGTTCGTCGCTTCGAACGTCGGCTTCGTCGCGCTGGTCGCCCCGGGGGCGACGTCGGCCCAGGGGAGCTCGACCCTGAGGGCATCCGCCCCCAGGTGCTCCAGTTGGGCGAAGCCCTTCGCGCGAGTCGCCGGGTTCATCAGAACGGTGCCGCCCTCGAAGTAGGTCCGCTGGGTGTGCGAGGCGAACGCCGCGCCGGTCCCGAGGAACCCGCTCAGCAGCCCGCAGAGGAGAAGCGCGGGGAGGATCTTGAAGGGTCTGGGCATGGTGGTTTTAGACACGTCAGCGCAGAGAAGGTTGCGGTCTTTGTAGCGTTCGGGCTCGTGAGCGCCCCGATCGCACCCGACGACATCGTCCGCAATCCGGAGGAGGCGGAGGGTAACACGCGGCCCCCGCTCCTCATGCTGGAGCCGTTGGAGGCCTTCCTGGACGAGCGGAACATCGGCGCGGGGCCGATCAGCGCGACCCCGATCGGGGAGGGGCACTCGAACATCACCTACCTGATCGAGCGGGGCGACACGGCGGTCGTGCTCCGCCGGCCCCCCCGCCCGCCGCTGCCCCCGAGCGCTCACGACGTCCTCCGTGAGGCCCGTCTCCTGCGCGCGTTGAAGCCCACACCGGCGCGCGTCCCCGACGTCCTCGCCGTCTGCCCCGACGAGGGCGTCGTCGGCGCGCCCTTCTACGTGATGGAGTACATCCCGGGGGAGGTGATCGTGACCAGCCTCCCCGGGAACCTCGACAGCCCCCGGAGCGCGCCCGCATCGCCGAGGAGCTGATCGACTCGCTGGTTGAGATCCACGCCGTCGACTGGCGCGCGGCCGGCCTCGAGGACTTCGGCAAGCCCACCGGCTACCTCGAACGCCAGCTCCGCCGCTTCACCGGCCTGTGGGAGCTCAACAAGACGCGCGAGATTGCCGCCGTGGAGACGGTCGGGGCCTGGCTGGCGGAGCACCTCCCGAGCTCCGGCCCGGCCACGATCGTCCACGGCGACTTCCGCCTCGGGAACACGATCTTCGCCCCCGCCCCGCCCGCCCGCCTGGCCGCGGTGCTCGACTGGGAGATGGCGACCATCGGCGACCCGCTCGCCGATCTCGGCTATCTCTGCATGATGTGGCCCGAGGCGAGCGACCCGCCCGGAGGCATGCGCGAACACCTTGGCAAGGTCACCCGCGGCAAGGGCTTCCCCGGGCGCGCCGGGCTGATCGCGCTCTACGAGGAGCGCTCGGGACGATCGATGAGCAACATCCGCTGGTACACCACCCTCGCGCTGTGGAAGAGTGTGGTGTTCATGGAGGGCAACTACAAGCGCGCGATCTCGGGGACGGTCGACGACCCCTACCTGAAGACCTTCGGGGAGGGCGTCCTCGAACTCGCCAACCAGGCCGAGGCGGTGGCTTTTGGCGCCTGAGCCGACCACTGACGGCGCGGAGGAGACCCGCACGGCGCTGCTCATCGACTGGGGCGGGGTCCTCACCACCAACCTCTTCACCTCGTTCCAGGCCCACTGCTCGACCCTCGGCATCGAGCCCGACCAGATCGCCGGGCGCTTCCGCAACGACCCGTCCGCACGCGAGCTCCTGATCGCGCTGGAGACCGGCGAGCTCGAGGAGGCGGAGTTCGAGGTCGGCTTCGCGAAGGTTCTCGGGGTTGAGCCAGAGGGCTTCATCGACGGCCTCTTCGCGGGCGTGGCGCCCGAGCCCTCGATGCTCGACGCAGTCCGCCGCGCACGCCAGGCGGGCATCCGTACAGCGCTCGTCTCGAACTCCTGGGGCGTCCAGCGCTACCCCCATGACGTCATGGACGAGCTCTTCGACGGCGTCGTCATATCCGGCGAAGAGGGCATCCGCAAGCCCGCGCTGCGCATGTACGAGCTCGGCGCCGAGCGCGCCGGCGTGTCCCCCGACGCGTGCGTCTACGTCGACGACCTCCCCTTCAACCTCACCCCCGCCGAGGAGCTCGGTATGGCGACCGTCCACCACACCTCGCCAGAGACCACGATCCCAGAGCTCGAGCGTCTGCTCGCCCTCGACCTCTCGTCGCCTCCGGGCCCGAGCTGAGCTCGGGCCCGCCCGACGCGCCTCTCAGTCGCGGCGGCCGCGCCCGTAGAGGAACTTGAAGAGACCCGCCAACAGCCGCGAGGTGCGGCTCTTGTACGGGTACATGAACACTTCCTTCTTCATCGCCATCCGCGAGGTCACCACGATCGCCTGCTGGGAGCAGTACTTGCGGATGCCCCCCGCCCCGTGGCGAGAGCCCAGACCGGAGGCCTTCGCGCCGCCCATGGGGAGCTCCAGGACGGTGTAGTTGATCATCGCGTCGTTCACGTTCGCGGCGCCCGCTTCGATCCGCCTGGCGACGGCCTCGCCGCGCTCGGCGTCGCGCGAGAAGACAGACGCGCCGAGCCCATAGGGCGAGTCGTTGGCGAGCCGCACCGCCTCCTCGGTGTCGCGCGACCTTCATGATCGGGAGCGTCGGCCCGAATGTCTCCTCGGTCATGCACTTCATCGTGTGGTCCACGTCGACGAGGACGGTGGGTTCGAAGAAGCGCCCCGCTCCCGCCTTCTCGTTACCGCCCACGAGCACCCTCGCGCCCTTCTGGATCGCGTCCGCGACGTGGTCCTTGATGATGTCCATCTGCGGTGGGAAGGTGATCGCGCCCGACCTCCACCGAGCCCGGCCCTTCGGGCTTGCCGACGCGCAGCGCGCGCTACTTTCTCGGACACTTTCGCGACGAACTCGTCGTAGAGGGGCTCCTCGACGTAGACCCGCTCGATCGAGATGCAGGTCTGTCCCGCGTTCTGCATCGAGTAGTACGTCGCGAAGTTCGCCGCCCGCTCGACGTCCGCGTCGGCGAGCACGAGCATCGGGTCCTTCCCACCGAGCTCCAGCGATGCCGGTATCAGCCTCCGGGCGGCCGCTTCGGCGACCTTGCGGCCCGTCCGGGTGGACCCGGTGAACATGATCATGTCGACGTGCTCGATCAGTGCCGCACCCGTCTCTCCGCGGCCGGTGGCGATCTGGAGGACGTTCTTCGGGAGCCCGCACTCGCGCAGCCCTTCGGCCATCAGCATCGAAGTCAGCGGGGTGATCTCGCTCGGCTTGAGGATCACGCTGTTGCCGGCCGCCAGCGCGGGGATGCAGTCGCCGAAGGAGTTCGTCAGCGGGTAGTTCCACGGCCCGATCACCCCGATCAGGCCGAGCGGGCGATAGCGGAGCATGAGCTTCTTGCCCTTGACGAGCAGCTGGCTCGATTTCACGCGCTCGTCCGCGAGGTACTTGGGGGCCTTCTTCGCCCAGAACCCGAACGCGTTGCCGGCGTAGCCGATCTCCGCGAGCTCGGCGTCCTCGAAGGTCTTGCCCGTCTCGGAGCAGATCGTCGCGACGATCCTGCTCGGCGTTGTCCATCACCCACTTCTGCGCACGCAGCAGCACCCGCGCGCGGCCCTCGAAGCCGTAGGCCTCCCACTCCGGCTGGGCCGCGCGACCGCGGGCCGCCATCTCGGCGACCTCCTCGGCGCCCAGCTCGGGGACGGTCTCGACGATCTCTCCGGTTGCGGGGTTCTCGACCGGGATCCCCCCGGCGATGCTCCTCACCGGGCTCGCGCCGTTCTCGCGATCTCCGCTGCTGCTGCTCGACCGTCGCCATCTCAGCTCTCCCCTGCTCGTTCGCTTTGCACGCAATACAGACTACTCGCCGACGCGCTGCAGGCTGCTCCGGCTGGCGAAGCCTCGGCGTGCGGCCTGGAGCGCTCGCGGCGGCGCTACTCGGACAGCTCGAGCGGTGGTGATCCCGACCGGCTCGTTCGGGCGGTCGCCGCCGTCGGTCTCCACACCCTCGAGCCTGTCCACCACATCCATCCCCTCGCGTCACCTGGCCGAAGACGGTGTGCTTGCCGTCGAGCCACGAGCACGCGTCGGCGGTGACGATGAAGAACTGCGACCCGTTCGTGTTCGGCCCGGCGTTCGCCATCGCGAGCGCGCCGCGGACGACCTTGTGGGGGTTGATCTCGTCCTCGAAGGTGTAGCCGGGCCCGCCCGTGCCGGTGCCCTCCGGGCAGCCGCCCTGGATCATGAAGTCCTTGATCACGCGGTGGAAGGTGAGGCCGTCGTAGAAGCCGTCCTCGGCGAGCTTGCGGAAGTTCGCCACGGTCTTCGGCGCGTCCTCGTCGAACAGCTCGAAGACGATCGGCCCCTCGGTCGTCTGCATCGTGGCGCTCGACATGGCGCCTACCTTACCTCCACCCGCTCGAGCGCTGAGCGGACGGGCCGCTGTCGAGGCGCGCCCGTCGAGCGCGTCGATCACCCGGTCGGCCTCCCCGGCGGGGACCGACAGGAAGGAGAAGCGGTCGAGCACGAGCACGTCCCTCACCGCCTCCCCGTCGAGCCCCGCGCCGAGGAGGTCACGGCGGCGACGATGTCGGCGACGCTCAGGCCCGCGGCGCGGCCGCCGCCGAGCACCAGCTTCGCGTAGGGCTCGCGCTCGTCGCGCCGCGTGATGCTGCGGCTTGGAATGCCGCCTGCGCGGTCGCTCGCGCACGGGCGTGGGCGGCGCACCGACGCCCTGCTCCCACTGCGCGATCGCGGTGCCGATGTGCCGTTCGATCGCCTCCAGCTCGCGCTTCTGGCGGTCCTCGACGAACGTGATCGCCCGCCCGCAGCGCCCGACCCGCCCGGTGCGCCCGATGCGGTGGACGTAGGTGTCGGGGCTCGTCGGCACGTCGTAGTTGATCACGTGCGTGACGGTCGAGATGTCGAGCCCGCGGGCGGCGACGTCGGTGGCGACGAGGATCGGCACGCGACCGCCCTTGAACGCGAGCATCACACCGTCGCGCGAGCCCTGGGACATGTCCCCGTGCAGCGCCCGCACGTTCATCCCCCTGTCGCGCAGTGTCCGGAAGAGCTGATCGCAGCGGATCTTCGTGCGCACGAACACGATCGCCTGGTCGGGGTCTCGGCGCGCAGCACCTCGACCAGCTTGTCCGCCTTGTCGCGTGCGTTCGACGGGGAGCTGGAACTGGGCCACGGTGTCGATCGTCAGCGTCGCCGCCTCCACCTGGATGATCGTCGGGTCGTACATGTAGCGGTCGGCGAGCGTTCGGATCGGCGGCGGCATGGTCGCCGAGAACAGCGCCGTCTGGCGGCTGGAGGGCGTCAGCGAGAGGATCTTCTCGACGTCCTCGAGGAAGCCGAGGTCGAGCATCTCGTCCGCCTCGTCGAGCACCAGGAAGCGGCAGTCGTGCAGCACCAGCGAGTGGCGGGAGATCAGGTCGAGCACGCGCCCGACGGTCCCCACGACGACGTGCCCGCCACCGCGCAGCTGCGCCTGCTGGGTGCGGATCGGCGCGCCGCCGAAGACCGCCACGACGTCGACGCCGGCGTGCGACGCCGTACGTCCGCAGCGCCTGCGTCACCTGGATGCAGAGCTCGCGCGTCGGCGTCAGCACGAGCGCCTGCACGGTCTGCTCGGAGGGGTCGATGTACTCCATGATCGGCAGCCCGAACGCGGCCGTCTTGCCGGTCCCCGTCTGCGCCTGCCCGATCACGTCGCGGCCCTGCAGCAGCGCCGGGATCGCCTCTTCCTGGATCGGGCTCGGCGACTCGTAGCCCACGTCGCGCAGCGCGTGCAGGGTGGACTCCGAGAGCCCGAGATCGGCGAAGGTCTTGCTCACTGATGCACTTGGACGGGTCGAGCAGCAGCTTACCCGTGGTCCGCCGCTCGCGCAGGTCGATCTGCGCCTGGGCGGCCGCCGAGAGTGGGTAGGTCGCGCCCACGATCGCCCGCAGCTCCCCGCTCGCCGGCGCGCTCGAACAGGTCGGAGAGCGCCTCCGTCGAACATCCCCGGCCGCTCGAGGGCGTGGAACAGGTAGAAGCCGACCACCGCGCGCGAATGGCGCAGCAGCGAGCCGGTGCGGAGCTCGTTCTGCCGGCTCGTCGCGATCCCGTAGACGACGATCCGTCCGAAGGGCGCGAGCGCACGGTAGGACGCGTCGAAGACCTCGCCGCCGGAGGATCTCGAAGCACGACGTCCACGCGGCTCGCCCGCCGTTCGCCTCGAGCAGCCGCTCCGTGAGCCCCTCGGCATCGGCGTCGAGCGCGACGTCGGCGCCCAGCTCGAGCGCCAGCGCGCGCTTCTCCTCGCTCGATGCGGTCGCGATCACGCGTCCGGCGCCGAACGCGCCGGCCGAGCTGAACGGCGAGCGAGCCGACCCCGCCGGCGGCCGAGTGCACCACCACGCTCTCCCCGCGGCCGACGCTGCGCCGCGGTCCGGAACAGGTGCCAGGCGGTCGTCCCCTGGATGATCATCGCCAGCGCGGCGCCGTCGTCGAGCCCGTCGGGCATCGGGAAGACGTGCTCCTCGGGCGCCGTCGCGTACTCGGCATAGCCCCCGCTGCCGACGAGCGCCACGACGCGCTCGCCCGTGTCCTCGCGCACCCCCGCCACCTCGCCGCCCGGGACCAGCGGGAGCGTCGCCTTCCGCACGTAGGAGTTCGTGCGGGTGTGCGTATCGGCGAAGTTCAGCCCGGCGCGTGTGACCCGGATCAGCACCTCGCCCGGCGCCGGCTACGGGGCGCGGGCAGCTCGACGAGCTCGAGCACCTCCGGCCCGCCGAACTCGCTCATCTGGATCGCACGCATGGGCCGAGGCTAGCGGAGCGTGCCTCGATCCCATCGACCCCTCCGCCCGGGCGGGTTCTCCCGCCGCGGCCCTGCGGCGCCGCCGCGCCGGCCCTCGGTCGTGCTCTAAGGTGCGCGCCCATGTCAATCACCGTCGTCGGATCGATCGCCTTTGACACCGTCAAGACCCCCTTCGGCGAGCGCGAGCGGATGCTCGGCGGCGCCGCCGTGCACTTCGCCCTCGCCGCCTCCTTCTTCGACGACGTGCGCGTCGTGGGCCCGGTGGGAGACGATTTCGGCGAGCCGAGCTCGACGTGCTGCGCGCGCGCGGGGTGGACGTCGTCCGACGTCGAGCGGGTCGCGGGCGGGCAGCACCTTCTTCTGGCGCGGCGAGTACGGCTGGGACCTCAACTCGCGCGAGACGCTCGACACGCAGCTCGGCGTGTTCGAGGGCTTCCAGCCGAAGCTCTCCGAGCAGCTCTCGCTCCAGCGACGTCCTGTTCCTCGCCAACATCCAGCCCGACCTTCAGCTGGAGGTCCGCGCGCAGCTGCCCGACGCCCGCTTCGTCGCGCTCGACTCGATGAACCTGTGGATCGACATCGCCCGCGAGCTCGCTCGTCGCGGCGATCGAGAGCGTCGACTGCGTGATCCTCAACGACGCCGAGCTGCGCCAGCTCACGGGCAAGCCGAATCTCGTCTCCGCCGCCCGGGAGATCCTCTCCTGGGCTCCGCCCGACGGCGCCGCGCACGCGCGGCCCCAGCGTGATCGTCGCCAAGCAGGGCGAGTACGGCGCCGCGCTCGATCACCCGCGAGGGCTTCTTCGCGCTCCCCGCCTATCCGCTGGAGACGGTGTCGACCCGACCGGCGCCGGCGACACGTTCGCGGGCGGCTTCGTCGGCTACATCGCCGCCCACCCCGAGGAGGAGCTCGGCGAAGAGCTGCTGCGCCGGGCGATGGCCCACGCGACCGTGCTCGCGTCCTTCAACGTCGAGGAGTTCGGCACCGAGCGCGTCGAGCGCCTACCGGCCGGGAGATCGTGGCGCGCATCGCAGGAGCTGCACGCGATGACGCAGTTCAGCGGCGCCCCGCTCGCCCTGCGCGGCTGAGCTCCGGCGCGGCGCGAGTCGCGCGTCGCGGGGTTGTGCGGATCCGCGCACGCGGGTATACGATCGGGAGCGGTGGACGCGTGGACCTTCATCTGGCTGATGTTCCTGCTGAAGATCCCGATCGTGGCGCTGTTCCTGATCGTGCGCTGGGCCGTCCGCGCAGACCCCGGAGACCGAGCCCGGAGCAGGACGGCGGCATCGGGCCGCGGCCGCGGCCGCCCCATCCGCACCACCCGCGCTCGCGACTGCCCGCGCCGGCCGCGGCGCGGCCCGCACGGCGAGCCCGCGCCCCGCCGCCGCCCGCGTCCGCGCGTCCGCGCGGTCGCGCCCGCGCAGCTGGCCTCGCCGGCGCGGTTGACCGCCCCGGCCCGCGACCGCGCCGCGATCGCCGGCGCCGGCCGTGTCCCATAATCGGGGTTGAGCGCACCCGCAACCGCGATAGGAGAAGCCCATGAGCACCGCAAACGCAGACGGCCGCAGGACGACAGCGGGCGCGCAGCCCGAGCGATGGACGCCGGCGGAGAAGGCACGCTCACGGTCACCGACAACCGCACCGGGCACGACCTACGAGCTCCCGATCAAGGACGGCACCGTGCGCGCGATGGATCTGCGCCAGATCAAGGCCGACGAGGACGACTTCGGGCTGATGGCCTACGACCCCGCCTTCATGAACACCGCCTCCTGCCGCAGCGCGATCACCTACATCGACGGCGAGGCCGGCATCCTCCAGCACCGCGGCTACCCGATCGAGCAGCTGTGCGAGCACTCCAGCTACCTCGAGGTCGCCTACCTGCTCATCAACGGCGCGCTGCCCAACGAGCGCCCAGCTGGAGGAGTGGATCCACGAGATCACGATCCACACGTTCGTGCACGAGAACGTCAAGGACTTCATGCAGGGCTTCCGCTACGACGCCAACCCGATGGGCATGCTGGTCGCCTCGGTCGGCGCGCTCTCGACGTTCTACCCCGACGCCAACCAGCATCCACGACGAGCGAGTCGCGCGCAGATCCAGATCATCCGGCTGCTCGCGAAGATGCCGACGCTGGCCGCCTTCGCGTTCCGCCACAACATGGGCCAGCCCTATGTCTATCCCGACAACGACCTCGAGCTACGCGGGCAACTTCCTCGGGATGATGTACAAGATGACCGAGCTCAAATACGAGCCCGATCCCCGCCTGGCACGCGCCCTCGACGTCCTCTTCATCCTCCACGCCGACCACGAACAGAACGCCTCCACGAGCGCCGTCCGCTCGGTCGGCTCGACCCAGGTCGACCCCTATTCGGCCGTCGCCGCGGGCGTCGCCGCCCTCTACGGGCCGCTGCACGGCGGCGCCAACGAGGCCGCGCTGCGGATGCTCCAGCGGATCGAGCACGGTCGAGAACATCCCCGGCTTCCTCGAGGGCGTCAAGGCCGGCAACGAGCGCCTGATGGGCTTCGGCCACCGCGTCTACAAGAACTACGACCCGCGCGCGCGGATCATCCGCAAACACCTCGACGACGTCTTCGAGGTGCGCGGCAAGAGCCCGCTGCTGGACGTCGCCACCGAGCTCGAGAAGCGCGCGCTGGACGACGACTACTTCACCTCGCGCAAGCTCTACCCGAACGTCGACTTCTACTCCGGCCTGATCTACGAGGCGCTCGGCCTGCCCGTGGCGATGTTCCCGGTGATGTTCGCGATCGGACGCACCAGCGGCTGGATCGCCCAGTGGCTGGAGATGGTCGAGGACCCCGAGCAGAAGATCGCCCGCCCGCGCCAGATCTACACCGGGGCGCGACCGCGACTACATGCCGATCGGACGAGCGCACCTAGCCGGGCGCCCGACGCCGGCGCGGCGGCCAGGACGCGGCGAGCGCCACGCCGGCGAGTGCGATGGTCGCGACGTCCTACAGCACCAGCGTCGCGCCGTTCAGGCGCAGCCAGTCGCGATCCTCGCGGTACTCCGGCCAGTGGCGCTCGAGCAGCGCCCAGAAGCGCGGCGAGTGGTCGAGGACCTGCAGGTGGCAGACCTCGTGCCAGACGACATATTCGAGCACCCGCTCGGGCGCCAGCAGCAGCCGCCAGTTGAAGCTCATCCGCCCGCTCCGAGCGAGCAGGATGCCCAGCGGGTGCGCTGCGCGCGGATGTCCAGCCCGCTGTAGGGCTGCCCGCGAGCGCGCTGGCGCGGTCCAGCCGCGGCGCGATCTCCACGCGCGCGGACCGGCGATAGAAGCGCTCCAGCGCAGGGCGCGGATCGCCGGTCGGGCACCAGCAGCCGCTCGCCGCGGCGATGGACCCGCGTGCGCCCTGCCTCGGGGACGAGCTCGAGGGGCGCGCCGAGGTACGGCACCGTCCGCCCTCGCGCGGCGATCTCGCGCGAGCGCCTCGTGCGCCTCGTCCAGCCTGCGCTCGATCCACGGGCGCAGCTCGCGCACGGCGGCGGCAGCGGCGCGCTCGGGGGCTTGGGCGGGGAGCACCACCTCGACCCCGCGATGCGCATCGACGTTGACGCGTACGCGACGCGCTCGCGAGGAGCGACGGATCGTGTAGGAGAAATCCTCCTCGGGCGGGCCGGCCATCAGCCCAGCAGCGTACGCAACCCGGCGGCCGTCCCAATCAGAATGTCCCGCGATGACCAAGTCGACCGTGAAGCTCCCCCGTGAGGTCCGCAGCCCGTACTCCGTCTACGTCAACGGCATCCCCCAGCAGCTGGGGGTGGACTACGAGGTGCGAGAAGGCGCGCTCGTGTTCGATCGCGAGCTCCGCAAGGACCGCATCAGCGGCTGGCGCTGGCTGCTCGGCGCCTGGGGCGTCGGCACCTACCGCCAGAACGACTCCGTCGACGTCCGCTACGAGGCTCCCGACGGCTCGCCCCGCGTTGCGGAGGGCCTGGAGATCGAGCCTGGATAGACCGCGTTCTCCCACGGCCGCGCGAGCTTCAGCGCGCTCAGGATCGCGCGCGTGGCCGGCGATCGGTTGAGGGTGTAGAAGTGGATCCCGGGCGCCCCCGCGGCGAGCAGCTCGGCGCACTGGAGCGTCGCATAGGCGACCCCGAAGTCGAGCACCGCCTCGGCGTCCTCGCCGCGGGCGCCCAGCTCGCGGGCGAGCTCCCCGGGGATCTCCGAGCCGCACATCTGCGCCATCCGCTGCACCTGGCCGACCCGCGTGATCGGCATCACGCCCGGGATTATCGGCACGGTGATCCCCGCGGCGCGGGCACGGACGACGAAGTCGAAGTAGAAGTTGTTGTCGAAGAACACCTGCGTGATCAGGAAGTCGACCCCCGCGTCGACCTTCTCGACGAGGTGTTCGAGGTCGGCCTCGGGGCTCGTCGCGTGGATGTGCGTCTCCGGGAAGCACGCGGCGCCGATCGCGAAGTGGTAGTCGGCGGCGATCATCTCGACGAGCTCCCGCGAGTACTCGAGGCCGCCCATCGGTCTTCGTCCACTCCTGCCTCGCCCTCGGGCGGGTCCCCCCGCAGCGCGAGCACGTTGTCGATGCCCGCCCCGCGCATCTCCTCGAGCGTCGCGCGCGAGCTCCTCGACGGTCGCTCCCACGCAGGTGAAGTGCGCCATCGCCTCGAGGCCGAACTCGTCCTTGATCCGCTTGACGATCTCGATCGTCTTCTCGCGAGTGGAGCCCCCGGCGCCGTAGGTGACGGACACGAACGACGGGTCGAGCGCGCTCAGCTCGTTCGAGCGCGGCATACAGGTTCTGCTCGCCCTCGGCGAGTCTTCGGCGGGAAGAACTCGAAGGAGAAGACGGGACCGCCGGCGGTGAGGATCTCGTCGATGCGCATCCGATGGATTATGCCGTCCAGCGCTCGGGCTCGCCGGCGATCCGGCGCGACCCCGCCCGTGCTCTCGAGGTGGCGTGAGGTAGCCGAGCGTCTGCGAGAGCAGCCACTGGCCGTTCTGCTGCGAGAGGCGCTCGCCGTGCATCAGCGTGACGACCTCGAACGCCGTCGGCTGCCCCTCGCCGAGCGCCTCGAGCACACTTCCTGCAGGTGCTCCTCGACGAGGGCTGCGGTTGCCGTGATGTGCGCCTGCACGTCGGTGAACGTGCGGCCGTGCCCGGCCAGGCAGAGACGCGCGCCGAGGCGCTCGACGACGTCGAGCGAGTGCAGGAACTCACCGACGGGATTCGGCGAGTAGCCGAACTCGAAGTACAGCGAGATCCGTCCGAGCAGATGGTCGCCGGAGATCAACAGGCGACGCTCGGGCTGGAACAGGCAGACGTGCGACGGAGCGTGACCGGGAGTCTCGTAGGCGACCCACTCGCCGAGATCGGTCGCCACGACGACCCCGTCGAGCAGGTCGCGATTCGGCGCGATCGGCCCGGCGATGCCCGGATTCGGCGTGGCCGCGCTCCGCCTCGTAGCGGCGCAGCGCCGCCTCCGGCACGCCGCTCTGGCGCGCGACCTCCAGACGCCGCGCGAGAACCGCGTCGCGGATCCTCGACCATGCCGCGTCATCAGCTCGTGGCTGGGATGCATCCACAGTTCGCAGCCGGCACGCTGCTCGACGATCGGCCGCCTGGCCGCAGTGGTCGGAGTGCGCATGCGTGCAGACGATCAGCTTCGTGTCCTCTAGCCGCAGCCCGCACATCTGCAGCGCCGTCTCGAGCTCGTCCATCGAGCCGGGCTGCTGCATGCCGGTGTCGAACAGCACGAACCCGCCGCCGCAGCGCACGGCCCAGGCGTTGCAGTGCGGCACGCCCGGCCACGGCAGCGGCAGGCGCAGGCGGAACACGCCCGGCAGCACGCGTTCGCCGCGGCCACGCTCGCGTTTGCGCTCGGCACGCGGCACGCGGTGCGGAGACTAGTCTTCCGCCCTGGCCACGCGGCGTAAACGGACGTTCGCCGGCAGTCACAGCGAGGAGGAGCGATGGTCGCAGACGACAGCGAGGCCACAAGCAAAGCCGCAACGAAGGTTCAGGAGGCGGCGGCAATGTCCGCAGGCGCGAGCTCTCGGCGCCGGATCACGCAAGCAGCCGAGTCGGTCGCTCGCCGCTACTTCGAGGCGATCGACGCGCGCGACCTCGACGGCGCCGTCGCGCTGTGGGCCGACGGCGGGCGCGACAACGTGCGCGGGCAGGTCGACGTGCTCGCGCCCGAGGGCGTGCGCGACTTCCTCGGCGAGCTGACTCGAGGCGATCCCCGACCTCGACTTCGCCGTCGTCTCGACGACGACCGCAGGAGGATCGCTGCGCGGTGCAGTGGCGGCTGGCCGGCACGTTCGCCGGGCCCGGGCTCGCTCGGCGGCATCGTGCCCACCGGCGATCACGTGTCGAGCTCGAAGGCTTCGACCTGCTCCGGTCCGCGACGGGCTGATCCAGGGCAACGACGCGTTCACCGACTCGATGGGCTTGCCGCGCCAGATCGGCATGATGCCGGCGCAGGGCTCGCGCGCCGACCAGCGGCTGCCTCGGCGCGTTCAACGCTAAGACCGCGCGATCGCCGCGCCTCAGCGGCGGCGACGCCCAGCTCGTCGCGAGGGGGTCTGGGTCGTGCAGGGCCAGCCCGGCCGCTGCAACGTCTACCTGATCGAGCACGAGGACGGCGTGACGCTGTTCGACGCCGGCACTCGCACGATGGCGCGAGCGCTCGCGCGCGCCGGAGCGAAGCTCGGCGGGATCGATCGGATCGTCCTCGGCCATGCGCACAACGATCATCGCGGCACCGCGCCCGGCCTCGGCGCACCGGTCTACTGCCACGCCGGCGACGTACGACGATGCCGAAGGCAGCGGCGGCTTCGCCTACTGGCCCGCCGGCTCGCAGGGCTGCCGCTCGGCCTCCGCCCGCGCACCGCTGATGCACCGCTCGCCTTGGACGGCGGACCGGTGCAGATCGCCGGCACGCTCGCCGAGGGCGACGAGGTCGCGGGCTTCCGCGTCGTCGAGCTTCCCGGCCACGCGCCCGGCATGATCGGCGCTGTGGCGCGAGTCCGACCGGCTGGCGCTGAGCAGCGACTGCTTCTACACGATCGACATGCTGGGGCCGCGACTGCGAGCCCGTGCTCCCGAACGCGTCTACAACTACGACACCGAGCAGGCCCGCGCGAGCATGCGCAAGCTCGCCGCGCTGGAGCCCGCGATCGCGTGGGCAGGACACGGCAAGCCGCTCACCGGGGACGTGCGCGCGCAGCTCGAGCACGCCGCCGAGACGACCTGAGCGTGGCCAAGCGCGCGGCGCGACGCCAGGCCGAAGCTCGCGGCGCCGGTCGAGCGTACTCATCGCGACGCGGACGGGTAATGCGCGGCCGCGCAGAGAGCGCCGCTGGCGCGAGCGGCTCGCGAGCCGAGGACAAGCTGACGCCGCTCGCCGGCTCCGCACGGGAGCGCGCGCTCGCGGCCAACCGCTCGCGAGGACGCCTGGCAGCGCGCCGTCGAGCTGCTGTTCGAGCGGCTCGCCGTGCGTTGGACGATCGCCGGCGCGCCGCTGGTGCGCCAGCGCGAGCTGCTCGCGCGCTTTGCGCAGCGACCGCCGGAGCGAGCGGGCGCGGTTCGGCAACGTGCTCCGCGAGCACTGCCCCGAGCACTTCCCCGACGTTCAGGCGGCACCGTGCGCCGAGTCGCGGTCGCGCGAGGAGTTCCAGGCGCGTCGCCGACCTCCGCGAGTGCGCGCGCCGGCGACGAAGCGCGCCGTCGCAGGGCTGAGGACGAACTCGAGCTTCTCACCGCTCTCGCAGAGCACCTCCAGCCGGCGCCCCTGATCGCTGACGGCGAACACCGTCGCGCGCTCGAAGCCGCCGCCGAAGTGCGCGATCGCGCGCGGGAGCGCCGATGTGGGGCACGGGCGCGTCGGGCCGAGCACGAGCTCGATCCTACGTCGATCGACGCGTCGCGCTCGCTCTCGCTACGGTGGCCTGCGATGCGCCGCACGAAGATCGTCGCCACCATCGGACCAGCCTCGCGCGAGCCGAAGACGCTGCTGCGGATGGTCGAGGCCGGCATGGACGTCGCGCGTCTGAACTACTCGCACGGGACGCTCGAGGAGCACGCCGAGACGATCCGCCGCGTGCGCGATGCCGCCGGCACGCGCCGGTCGACCGGTCGCGATGCTGCAGGACCTGCCGGGCCCGAAGCTGCGCATCGGCCCGCTGCGCGACGGCATCGTCGAGCTGACGCCGGGCGAGCGCCTGACGATCAGCGCCGACGGCGAGGAGCTCGGGGCGACGCCAGCCGCATGAGCATCTCCTGGGAGGGCCTTGCCGCGCCGCTCGAGCACGATGCCGTCCTGTACCTCGCCGACGGCTCGGTACGGCTGCGCGTCACCGCCGCGACGGCCGCCGACGCACGAGGTCGAGACGGAGATCGAGATCGGCGGCGCGGTCGCCTCGCGCCAGGGCCTGAACATCCCCGGCCCGATCGACTCGCTGCCGGCCGTGCCCGAGGAGGACCTCGAGCTGCTGCGCCACGGCGAGTCGATCGGCGTCGACATGGTCGCGCTGTCGTTCGTGCAGCGGCCCGAGGACGTCGAGGTCGGTGCGCGAGCACACGCGGCTGCCGCTGATCGCGAAGATGGAGAAGCCGCAGGCGGTAGAGCACGCCGACGAGATCCTCAAAGCGGCCGACTGCGTGATGGTCGCGCGCGGCGACCTCGGCATCGAGCTGCCGATCGAGCGCGTCCCGATCGTGCAGAAGCAGCTGCTGGAGCTCGCCGGTTGGATGGCGCGACCGTCGATCACCGCCACGCAGATGCTCGACTCGATGGTCCTCTCGCTCGCGCCCCACGCGCGCCGAGGTGGCCGACGTCGCCAACGCGATCCTCGACGGCACCGACGCGGTGATGCTCTCCCAGGAGACGGCGATCGGCGCCTACCCGGTCGAGGCGATCGCGATGATGGCGGCCGTCGCCGAGCAGGCCGAGGCGATCGCTCCGTATGAGCGCTGGAACGACTCTCGCGTGCGCCGCACCGAGTCCGATCCGGCCTACACGATCGCGCACAATCTCTGCGATCGCCGCGCGCGAGCTGCGCCTCGACGCGCTGATCGTCCCGACGCTGTCAGGGCGCTCGGCGCGGCTCGTCTCCGCGCACCGCCCGACCGTGCCGATCTACGCGCTCTCGCCGGGCAAATGAGACGGTGCGCCGCTGCGCGCTGATGTGGGGAGTGCAGGCCGCCTCGATGCGCCGCCACGAGACGACCGAGGCGCTGATCGCCGATGCGGCCCGGCGCGTCGTCGAGCTCGGCTGGTGCAAGCCGGGCCAGCGCGTCGGCATCACCGCCGGGCTGCCCTCGGGGCGGCCGGGCACGACGAGCCTGTTCAGATCCAGGTGCTCGTCAGCGCAGCCTCAGCTCGGCACGGGCGAGCTCGGACCAGCACGCTCGTCGAGCTCGTTGTCGCCTCCGACGCCCCAGCGCTCGGCGGCTTCGTCGAGGAGAAAGAGGCCGTAGCCGCCTTCGATCCGCTCCGGGTCGCGCGCACCCGGCGACGAAGCCGTCGCCGGCGTCGGTCACGGCGACGCGGACCGCCTCCTCGACGACCTCCGCCAGCAGCTCGATGCGGGCGTCGGGCGGGCCGCTGGAGTGGCGCACGGCGTTGCTGACGACCTCCGAGACGAGCAGCAGCAGCGACTGTCGCGAGCGAGCGATCGATGCCGTGCGTCGGCGCACAGCTCGGCGACCGCTTGCGCGCAGCGACGCCGCGTGGAGTTGCGCGCGACGTTGCGCTCGACGGCGTAGCCTCGCGCGGGGCGCTCTCGACGGATGCACCTGCTTGACCGCATCGTCACGGCCGCCGATCACCTCGCTCGACGAAGGGCAGGTCTCCTCGACGCCGGTGACGTGAAGACGGCGCGGGAGGGCTGCGGTGCGGGCCGGATCAGCGCGAGCGTCCACCCCTCTGTGGAGGCGCGATCGCTGAGCACGATGAACAGCCGCAGGCCGGAGGAGTCGATGAAGTCGAGGCGGCTGAGATCGACCGTCAGCTCGCGCCCGCCCGCCTTCGCCAGGATCCCGTCGACGGCCTTCTCGAGACGCGGCACCGTCGCGATGTCGAGCTCGCCGACTGACGCCGTCGCCCGGTCTGCGCCTCGAGCGCGCTCTGCATCTCAAACGGCACTTCCGGACGAATTCACCTTACCCGCTATCTCGGTTACCCGTTGATCTGGGCATGCCCACGCCCAGCTTTCCGGCAGTTGCACCCGCAGTCATGGCGCTCGTCGCGAGTCGGGACGCTCGCTGACGACTGCTGAACTCATCTCTTGCGCTCGGTGCATCGCGCCGCTCTCCGGTGGCCCGAGCGCCTGCAGCTCAGCGTGCGCCGACGCCCGCTGCGGCCGTAGAACTCGGCCTCCTGGCGGCCCAGCTCGGTGACCGGCTCATCGCCGTACATCCACTCGCGCGCGATCCGATGCCAGTTGGCGCGCGCGCGCAGCTGCGAGAGCACGGCGAGCGTGAGCATCTCCATCCGCCGGCCGAACAGGTGCTCGGGGCGCATGTCCTGGTGGCGCATCTCGCGGAAGTGCCTCGAGCGCGGGTCGGAGCTCTCGATCATCACCTGGGTGGCGATATCCGGCGAGAGCTGCGACGTGGTTCATCGGCGGTCGTGTACCACCAGATCGCGTCGTCGATGAACGCGAGCAGGTGCTCGGGGTCGACGCGCTCCGGCTCGGGCAGGAAGCCGGACTCGGCGAGCAGCCGTGGAGCGCCGTCGCGTCGCGCTCGACGACCGCGCGCTGCGCGGCCAGCTCGAGCTCGACCGGGCCGGCGTCCAGGCGCTTGAACAGACCGAAGTCGAGAAACGCGACGCGGCCGTCGTCGAGCAGCAGGAAGTTCCCGGGATGCGGATCGCCGGAGAACTGGTGATGGCGGTAGAGGCAGCCGAGGAAGAAGCGGAAGACGATCTCGCCGATGCCGGTCGCGCTCGGCCTGGGAGCGCTGCTTGAGCTCCTCGAAGCCGACGCCGACGACGAACTCGCTGACGAGCACGCGCTCGCGCGAGAGCGAGCTGATCGACGTCCGGCACGACGATGAACGGGTGGCCCGGCGAAGATCCGCGCCAGCGAGCGCTGGTTCTGCGCCTCGAGCTCGTAGTCGAGCTCCTCGACGATCCGCTCGCGGATCTCCTCGGCGATCGCCTTGACGTCCATCCCTGGCGTCATCCGCTTGAGCAGGCGCATGATCATGTCCAGGTTCTGCATGTCGGCGCGCACGGCGCTGGCGACACCCGGGTACTGGACCTTGACCGCGACCTCGCGACCGTCCTGCAGCGTCGCGCGGTAGACCTGGCCGATCGAGGCGGCCGCGATCGGCTCCTCGATCGAACGCCGCGAAGACCTCCGAGATCGGCTCTTCGAGGTCCTCCTCGATCACCCTGCGCATCTGCTTGAAGGAGACCGTCGGCGCGGCGTCGCGGAGCTTCGCGAGCTCGCGCTGGAACTCCTCGCGATGCTCCTCGGGACGAGGCCCATGTCGAGGAACGACATCACCTGGCCGAGCTTCATCGCGGCGCCCTTCATCGTCCCGAGCACCGCGACGATCTGCTTGGCCGTCTCCAGCTGGCGGCGCGCCATCGCCTCCTCCGATGCCTCCTCGCCGCGGGTCACGTTCGCCGCGCGCGTGCCGAACTGCTTGACGGCCTCGCTCGCCGCCAGCGTCGCCACCGTCGCGGTGCGCCGCGCACGCGCGAGGTCGGGATCTTCTCGTTCTCGCGCGGCACGCCCTCCATCCTAGGAGCCGCCGCGCGCCGACCGCTCAGGCTACGCCGTCTGCTCGACCTGCGAGCCCGGGCACGATGTCGTCGGCGCCGTCGGGCCAGCGCACCCAGGCCTTCGTGCCGCCGTCGTAGTCGCTGCCGAGCAGCACGAGCGTCGCCGGCTCGCCGAGCGCCGTGCAGGGCTCCGAGCCCTCCGGATCGAGCCCGCGCCAGACGCGGATGAAGGGGTTCGAGTCCCACTCCCTCGCCGACCGTCGTCGTCGGCGGCGTGGCCCGGGTAGATCACCGTCTCCGGCGGCAGCTCCATCAGCGTGCCCATGATCGAGTCGCGCAGGTCGGTGTAGGTCGTGTGCCCCGGCGCCCTCACGCCGCCGACGGAGTCCTTGAACAGCGTGTCGCCGGTGAAGACGACCTGCTCGCGCCGGTGAAGACCGCCCGGCGCCGGGCCGTCGGCGGTGCCTGCCTCGGAGCCCGCGCTCGCCGACGAGGAACGAGAGCATCCCTGCGGTGTGGCCCGGAGTGCGCAGCGGGACGCACCTCGAGCGCGCCGAAGCTGACAGCGTCTGGCCGGCCTCGACCGTTCCGAGGGCCATCGCACGTCGTCGCTCGATCCACCCGACGCGTGCGAATCGCCCAGGAACTCCCGCTCCCGCTCGCTGATCAGCACCTCGAGCGTCGGCCAGCGCTCGCGCAGCTCCTCGACCTCGCAGACGTGGTCGTAGTGGTGGTGGGTGAGGAGCACGTGCGTGGGCGTCGAGCCCGAGCCGCTCGGCCGCCTCGATCAGCGGCGCGACCGGCCCGCCCGCGTCGACGAAGAACGCCGGCCCGCCCTCGCCATCGGCGACGAGGTACGTGTTCGAGACGAACTGCGGGTGGGTGGAGCACTCGACGATCACGCGGCCATCCTTGCACGAAACCCCTCAGCGGCTGGGGAGCGCGGCGCGGGCATCGCTACCCGAGCGCGCCTCCACGAGCGCGCGGAGGCGATCGAGGTAGCCCCCGTCGCCGACGTCGCGGCGCCACTCCAGCAACGGCACCGAGGCGGCGCAGGACGCGACCCGCGCGCGCGCCTGCTCGAGCGTCGGTGCGGTGGCGACGAGCGCGACGGCGCGGGAGGTGCCGACCGTGCGGTAGCGTCTCGGCGCCGCTCGCCTCGGCCGAGGAGAAGAACACCCGCGCTCCGTCCCCTTCGATCGCGCTCGCGGTCGAGCGCGAACTCGTACGGTCGGCCCCGCCTGCGAGCGCGTAGTCGGGCGAGACGAGGTAGAGCACGACCGAGGCCTCCTCGCGCAGCGCGCACGTCCGAGGCCTGCGAGAGTGCCGGCGCAGATCCGCTCCATCACCTCCGTCCAGCTCCCCTCGAACAGGCTCATGATGTTCATGCACTCGGGATCGCCGAAGCGGGCGTTGAACTCGATCACCTTGACGCCCTCCGCGGTGGCGAAGAAGCCGCTGTTCATCACGCCGTTGAAGCGCCGCCCCTCCGCGCCGAGGCGCGCGATCACGCGCTCGATGATCGAGCACGCCTGCGTCGTAGTGGGAGGGCGTCATGAACGGAAGCGTCGGCGTCCGGCGAGCGTCAGCGAGCCCATGCCCCCGGTGCCCGGCCCGCGATCCCCGTCGAAGCGATAGGGGTAGTCGTAGGTCGATGGCGGGAACACCACCGTGCGGCCGTCGCTGATCGGCCTGGATCGTGAACTCGGCGCCGACGATCTTCTCCTCGATCAGCACCGACTCCCCGGCCCTTCCGCGGGCGAGCAGGCTGCGCGCATAGGCGCCGCGTCGCTCGTGGCTGGCGAGGTGCGGGCCCATCACCTTCACTCCCTTGCCCCCGGTCAGCCCCGATGGCTTGACCACCACCGGGGCCTCGCCGAAGGCGTCCATCGCCCGGTCCAGCTCATCCCCGTCGCGGACGATCACGCGTCAGCGGAAGCGCCTCGGGCGCCACCTCCGCCAGGAGCGCCCGCGCATATGCCTTGTTCCACTCGATCTCGGCCCCCGCCCGCGTCGGCCCGACTGCCCGCGTTCCCTGGGCGAGCAGCGCGTCGACGACACCGGCCGCAAGGGGCTCGTCGGAGCTGACCATCGCCAGGTCGATCTCCCGCTCGCGGGCAAATGCAGCCACGGCCCGCGGGTCGCGAACGTCCCCCACGCCATGACCCCCGCCCGACTCGTCGGCGTGGCGGACGATCGTCGGGTTCTCGTGGCCGACGAACGCGTGGAGCTCGCTGTCCTTCGCCATCAGGGACGCGAGCGCGCTCTCCCGCCCGCCGTGCCCGACGATCAACGTACGCACTCGCGGCAGTCTAGAGGCGGGCTCCCCGGGAGCGCCCGACGGCTCCGCTCGCCGTCCCGCCGACCGATTCCCGCCGCGCCGCTCGCCGTTCCCCCGACCGATCCTCGCGGCCACACCGGGGACCCCCGCGGAGGGTGCCGCCGCGTAGACTTTCCCTCCATGGCCCTCATCCACACCTGCTACCGCATCACCGACGTCGACCGCTCGGTGGCCTTCTACGAGGCCCTCGGCTTCCGCGAGGTGGGCCGCCTGCCGATCCGCGGCGAGGCGATCAACGTCTTCATGAACCAGCCCGGCGACGGCGACATGCCGCGCCTGGAGCTCACATACAACTTCGGCGTCGACTCTTACGAGGTCGGCACCGGGTACGGCCACATCGCGATCACGGCGGAGGATCTCGACGGCACACTCGCCCGCCTCGCCGAGCAGGGCATCGACCCTGAGAAGCCCCCCTACTCGGTCCGTGAGGGAGGTTCACGACTGTGCTTCGTCCGCGACCCCGATGGCTACCGCGTCGAGATCATCGAGACGTAGTCGCCCTCTGGCCTGCCGGACCGCCGCGGAGCGCATGGCGTCCTCGGGTTCAGTCGCTGGACTCCACCTCAGCCGCGAGCCCAAGGTCGGCGAGGGCACGATTGCTGTCCCAGTAGAGCATCAGCTTGACCACCTTGCCGTCCTTGATGTGATGAACGCTGGCGTTGCTCGAGCGCATCTGCCCGAGCTGCACCCCGCTCGCCTTGGCCCGCCCCTCGAACCGGACCAGCACGAGAACACGTTCTTCATCGATCTCGCGGAACTCGGTGGCCTGGGGACGTAGGCCCTCCCATGCGCTCTGGAACACTCGCCAGCCCTCAGCCATGCCTGCCAACCCGCTCCATCGGCTTGGGTCAGGTCCGTCGGCGAACCCGAACTCTATGTTCGGATGTGCCCACTCGATCGAGCTGAAGTCACCCCGGTCCCAGTCCGCTTGGATGGAGCGTACGAGGTCGAGGTTCGCCGAGGCCACGGCCGAAGGCTACATCTGGGCGCCCGAGTGCTCTGCCACCCTTGGACCCGGCAGGCCCACATGAGTTGCAAACCGTCCACTCCCTCGATGGCTACCGGGTCGAGATCTGGAGATGCCCGACAGCTGACAGGGAGCCCGGCTGTGTCGCGCACGCCGGGGTCGGCCTCGATCGCAACAGTCCTCGATTTTCGCGGGGACAGGATTTGGCGCTCCCGGGTGTTCCTCGATCGTACCGAAGGTCTGCGGGCGGCAGGGCTGTCCGAATAGGCGCCGCACACCCGAGCTCTGGAAGACAGCTGCCAGCCTTGGCCGGACCAGGGTGCAGAGACGATCCTAGGGGTCGGGCGCTAGGCTCCACCCACGGGCAACGAGACCATCACCGTAGGCGCGCTGAGCGTCCATTTCCTGATCGAGGCGGCGGACTCGAACGGGACCGCGTCGGTGTTCGAGTGCTTCGTTCCCGCGAACGTGATGATGCCGGCGCCGCACAGCCACGACGGCTTTGAGGAGACGATCTACGGCCTCGAAGGCGTCTCGACGTGGACGATCGACGGAGAGACGATCGAGATCGGTCCAGGTGAGGCGGTCTGCGTCTCGCGGGGGCAGATCCACGGATTTGAGAACCGCGGGAGCGTCGATGCGAAGTTCCTCGCGATCGCGACACCCGCCGTCTTCGGATCTTCCTACTTCCGTGAGGTCGGCGAGGTGGTTGCCGCTTCATCAGGCGGCCCGCCGGATCTGGCCGCGATCGGCGAGGTGATGCGCCGCCACGGCCTCACGCCGGCCCCGTCGGGCGCTGCCTGAGCGCGTCGGCCTCGTCGGCCACGCACATGCGCACGGGACCCGACACCCCGACGCTTCGAGCACGGTCAGCGCTCCACGTCCGCCAACCAAGGGGGAACCATGAGTGAGCAGAACGTCGAGTTCGTCAAGGGTATCTATGGCGCCTTCGCCAGATCGGGTGCAACCGTCGCGGCGATCGTCCGCTACACGGGCACCGGCAAGGCAACCGGCAAGACCCTGGACGAGCCGGCGGTCCACGTCTGGGAGATCCGCGACGGCAAGCTGGCGCGCTTCCGGCAGTTCATCGACACGGTCAAGTTCGCGGAGGTCGTCCCGGCGGGCGTGGCGGCTGCGTAGGGCGCCGCGTTCCGAGGAGCGTCATCGCCGGCGCGGGCGGGCGCCGGCGAACTAGGCTCCGCGGCTCCGGTGATCGCCGAACGGGGAATGCAATGAGCGACGAGGACGCGATCCGGGAGATCGTCCTGGACTACGTGGACGGGTGGTTCGACGGTGACGCTATGCGGATCGAGTCTCCATCCAGCGCGGATGCGTTCCCCGCGCGCGTGCGCGCGGGCGCGCGCGAGGAAGCCTTTCGGAGTCCTCATCCAACCCCACTCCCCTCGCGTCCCGACCCGTTGCCGCCCGGCTCTGCGGCCCGCCTTCGCCGCCTCAGCCGTTGCGGAGCGGGCGCAGGGCCTGGCTCACACGGAGGAGCTCGGCGAGCATGGCATCGGCGGCCTGCTCCATCGCCTCGTTCGCCTCCAGCTCCCCATCGTCGTCGATGAGACGGGCAACGAAGGGGATCGAGACGGCCTCGGGGAGGGCGTACATTTTGAGCGTCGTGACGACCTGCTTGGTCATCTGCACCGAGCGGGTGCCCCCGGAGACGCCGCCATAGGAGACGAAGCCGGCGGGCTTGTAGTACCACTCGACGTGGAGGAAGTCGATCGCGTTCTTGAGCGGCGCGGGGAGGCCGTAGTTGTACTCGGGGGTCACGAACGCGAACGCATCCGCGACCTCCACGCGGGCGCTCCAGTCGATCGTGTGCTGCTTCGTGTACTCGTGGAGGGAGGGGTGGTTGGGCTCATCCATGAAGGGAAGGTTGATCTCGAGCAGGTCGGCGACCTCGACGTCGAAGCCGCCGTGATCGCGGGCGCGCTGCTCGAACCAGCGGCCCACGGGCAGGCCAACGCGCCCAGGGCGGGTGCTGGCGATGACGATCATCAGGCGGGGAGAAGGTGGGGCGGGCGGCATCTCGCCCCGCCAATCTAACGCTCCGCCGTTAGTCTTTCTCGGGAGCGATGGCGGACACGACCAAAATCGCGAAGAACCTCGAGCGCTTCGCCCAGGCGGTGGCTGCGCACGACCGTGAGAACCCGACCCACACCGCCTACGGGATCGGCCTGGCGCACTTCGACCTCGAGCGGCTCGGCCTGGAGGAGGGCGAGGAGATCCTCCCGGGGATCAGGATCGAGACCGACGGTGGCGTCAGCGGCAACTTCCGCGTGCTCTGCGACGGGGACCACGACGAGAGCGAGCTGAGCGAGGAGCAGGAGGAGGCCGTCGAGGCGATCGCCCGCGAGGCACTCCCGGCGATCGCCCCGGGGCAGGAGCGCCCCCCGCGCGAGTTCTGAACCCCGCGCGAGTTCTGAACCCCGCGCGAGTTCTGAACCCAGCGCGAGTTCGGAACCCCGAGAGTCCTGAACCGGAGGGTCAGGCCGGGGGGGCGACGATGACCGGCGGGGGGATCTGGGCGCGGGCCGCGATCATTCCCACCAGCCGCTCGATCGTGGGGCATCGCAGGCCGTGTCGGGCGGCTGCACGGATGACCGATCCGGGGATCGCGTCGAGCTCAGGGGGGCGGCCGGCGGCGATGTCGCGCTGCATCGAGCTGCCGAGCGTGTCGTGGGCCGCTTCGAGCTCGGCGAGGGCGCGCCGCGGGTCGACGTCGGGGGCGCCCTCGGCCCGACCCGCTGCGCACGCCTCCTCGATCGCCCCGACGAGGTCAGCGCGGAGGGCGGGCGTGGAGCGGATCTCGCCAAGGAGCTTGTCGTAGGCGCTGGTGGTGCAGGCGAGGGCGTTCAGACGGACGAGCTTCGACCACATCACCTGGGGCTCGGAGTCGAGCAGCTGGACGGGGACCTCCGCGGCGGAGAGCTCCTCGGCCAGGGCGCCCATCGCGGGCCGCGCGGAGGGATGGGCGGTGGCCATGCTCACGAGGAGGAAAGAGCTCGTGTGGACAACGACGCCAGGCTCGGGTCGGTCGGCCTCGACTCGGATCGAGCCGGCGAGCACCGATTCCGGGGGAAAATGGCGGCGGAGCAGCGCGATGTGGTCGAGACCGTTGAGGAGGGGAAGGACGATGGCCGGCGCCGCCTCGACCCGCTCCAACCCGCCCTCCATACCCGCGGCCTTGGTCGCCACGAGCAACGCATCGGTTGGCTCCTGCAGGCGGGCGAGCGCCCTCGGACGGGCGACGAAGGTGCCGAAGGTGACGCTCTCGACGCGGACGCCCTCCTCCTCGATCAGCGCGGCGGTGGACTCGCGGGCGATGACCGTCACGTCGCTTCCGGCGCGTGCGAGCACGCCAGCGAGCAGCCCCCCGACGCCGCCGGGTCCGAGCACGGCGATCCTCATCGCGACGGATCGAGGAGCACGCCGGGGTTCATGATCGCCGCCGGATCCACCGCCGCCTTGGCGCCGGCGAGCGCCGCAGCGAACACATCGGGGCGCTGGCGGTCATACCAGGGGCGATGATCGCGCCCGACGGCATGATGATGGGTGATGGTGCCACCGGCGGCGAGGATCGCATCGGAGGCGGCGCGCTTGATCGCGCCCCACTGCTCGACCTCGCCGCCCCGCCGGGCGGGGGCGACGACGGTGAAGTACGGGGCGGGGCCGTCGGGATAGAGGTGGGTGAAGCGGCAGAAGACCTTCCCCTCACCGCACACCTCGCGAACGGCCTCCTCGGTGGCTTCGATGACGGCGGCGTGGAAGGCCGGGAAGCGCTCCCAGGTGATCGCCGTCTCGAAGGTCTCGCCGATGACGCCGATCGCGACGAAGGTGTCCCGCAGGTAGGGAGCGCCGAGGAAGGCCCCCCGCCAGCTCTCCACCGCGCCTTCTCCCTTCGGGGAGAGCGCGGCGCCGTGCTCGCCGCAGATCTCCAGCGCGCGCTCCATCGCGACGTCGACGGGGTGCTCGTGGGACTCGAAGCCCAGCACGAGCAGCGCCGAGGAGCCGTCCCCGGCCATCGTCAGACCCGCCTCCCCGGGGTCGAGCAGGCGGCAGTTCGAGGGGTGCAGGCCGGACTGGGCGATCGCGCGCACGCAGTCGACCCCATCGAGGAAGCTCGTGAAGGTAACGCCCGCGGAGCGGCGGTGGGTGGGGCGGGGCTGGACCCGCAACCACGCCTCGGTGATCACGCCGATCGTCCCCTCCGAGCCGGCGAGCATGCGGTCGGGGCTGACGCCCGCTCCAGAGCCGGGTAACCTCCTCGACTCCCAGGGCCCGACCGGGGTGATCGCCCTGGCCGACTCCAGGAAGTCCTCGATGTGTGTCCAGAGCGTCGCGAAGTGCCCTCCGGCGCGCGTGGCGATCCAGCCGCCGAGGGAGGAGAACTCGAACGACTGGGGGAAATGGCGAAGGGTGAGACCGTGCGGGCGGAGCTGGTTCTCGAGGGAGGGGCCGAGCACCCCGCCCTGGATGCGCGCCGAGCGGGAGACCTCATCGACCTCGAGCACCCGATCCATCGCGGCGAGATCGATCGTGACAACGCCGTTGTAGGAGTCCGCGACGTCGGGGGTGACGCCCCCCACGACCGAGCTGCCCCCGCCGTAGGGGATCGCGGCGAGGCCCGCGTGAGAGCACCACTCGAGCAGCTCCTCGACCTCGCGCTCCTCCCGCGGGCGGGCGACGACGTCGGTGGGGTGCTCGAAGCGCCCGCGGAAGCCGTTGACGATGTCGACGTAGGACTTCCCCAGCGAGTGGGAAGCGCGCGCATGGGGGTCCTGGGCGCAGATCGAGGCGAGCTTCGCGGGCGGGATCACGCGGGGCGCCGGCAGCTCGACGGCCTCGATCGGCACCGGAGCCTCGACCTCGCCCAGCTCCAGCCCGAGCCGCGAGGCGAGCTCCGGGAGCGAGTCTCGCAGCTGCTCGTGCGTGGGCTGTTGATGCTCCAGGCCCCAGCCCCAATGCTTCCGCCGCGCTTCGCTCACGGCGGCGAGTCTACGGACGCGGGTGCCTCCCCGGGGAGCTCGCCCAGGCAATAGCCTTCTGGTGTGTCCACCGAGCCGGATCCAGCAGGTCCCGCCCCCGAGATCCTCGCGCGGGGACCGTGGGAGATCGAGCGGGTGACGGCGCGCTGGCGGGAGGAGGCCTTCGAGCCCTCGCAGGCGAACACCCGCGCGGCGGACGCCGCGATCGCCGAGCTCCAGCAACGGGGGTCGCCGAGCCACGATGGCGTGGCGGCGAGGCTCGTCGACTACCGCACGGAGGGCGATGCGATCGCGATCGAGCTGCAGCCGCTGCGGTGGGCGCTGAGGCTCGTTCCGGGCGACGCCTCGCTGAGCATGGCGGCCCTCTGCGTGACGCGCTCGGCGGACGGACGCTGGCTGGCGGGACGGAGGGCTCAGTGGGTCTCCTCCTGGGCGGGTCGCTGGGCGCTCGGAGCAGGCGGGGCCGTCGACCTCGGGGAGAGCCCCGCCGAGACGCTCGTGAGGGAGCTCCAGGAGGAGTGGGCGGTGGCGCCGGTGCAGGTGAGGGGGGAGGCGTTGCTGAGGCTCCCCCACGGCCTCGTCATGTTCGTCGGTCAGGCCTGGCTCGCCGAGGGCGTCGAGGAGGAGGTACGGCCCGACCACGAGCACGACGCCTTCGCCTGGTGGCCGCGGGAGGTGGCTGACTGGCCGTCGGAGGCCGGCGAGGTGCTCCCGCGGATGGCACGCTGGCTGTCGGAGTGAGCGCCCAGGCGCATCTCCGCCCGAGCGCGGGCCCGCTGACATTCGGGAGGTTGAAGTGGACATCCTTCTTTCATTCCTGCGTGTACCTCGCCCTGCTCATCTCGGCCTTCGCGGTGGGGAAGCCGGAACCGCTGACGTTCGTCCTCGGGATGGGGCATGGACTGCTGTGGATATTCATGTCGCTGGCCTGCATTGCGGCGGCCCGGCTGCGCGTGGTCTCGATCCGCCTGGCCGTCGCGGTGGCCGTCCTCGGGGGCATCGGACCCTTCTTCGGGAGCTATGAGTTCATCCGCGAGCAGCGCCGACGAGCAGCGCCGGAAGAAGCCTGAAGAGGTGACCCGGGAACGTCACTCGAGGCGTCTGAAACGCCGTCGCCGAACCGCGTGTATATCGAGTCTGCGGCCGCGCTAGAGTGAGCACAGATGGCAACGGAGACAGCGGCGCAGCAGACAGTGGACGTCGTCACACCGGCCGCCGGCGAGTCGGTTACAGAGGGGACGATCCTCGAATGGCACGTCAAGGTGGGGGGCGCGATCAAGCTCGACGACACGATCGTCGAGATCTCCACCGACAAGGTTGACATCGAGCTGCCCTCCCCTGCCACGGGCGTCGTCAGCGAGATCCTCATCGAGGAGGGCGAGACGGTCACTGTCGGACAGGTGATCGCTCGGATCGTCACCGGTGGCTCGCCCCTTCCGAGCGTGGACGACGGCGACGGCGCCCACACCCCCTCCGCGGAGGACGGGGGGGCGAACGGCGCCGCCGACGGCGACGGGAACGGTTCCCCCACCGGCGAGGCGGCGGGCGTGCCGGAGGGGACCCGCGTCTCACCCGTCGCCGCGCGAGCGGCGGCGGCCGAGGGAGTGGACCTCGCGGAGGTCTCAGGAAGCGGGCCCGCGGGACGGATCACGAAGTCCGACGTGCTCTCCGCGGCGGCGGGGAACGGGGCCGCAGAGGATGGCGACGGCGCCAACGGAAGCTCCGCACCGGCCGGCGAGGGTGCCCGCTCGGAGCTGATGAAGGGCGGAGCCGCCGCCCTCGCGCGCTACATGGAGGAGTCCCGCGCGATACCCACCGCCACGAGCTTTCGCACGATCACCGTGACGGTGCTCGATGCGCGCCGCCGTGAACTGAAGGCGGCAGGGCGAAAGGTCTCCTTCACGCATCTGATCGCCTATGCGATCGCGCGGGCGGCGAGCGAGATGCCGGTGATGAGCCACCACTTCGACAACGTCGATGGGAAGCCCCATCGCGTGGACGACGGCCAGGTGAACCTCGGGCTGGCCGTCGATGTGGAGAAGAAGGACGGTTCGCGCACGCTGATGGTGCCGGTGATAGCCGATGCCGGGCGACTGCCCTTCGATCGCTTTCTCTCGGCCTACGACGCCCTCGTCGAGAAGGCCCGCACGAACAAGCTCACCGCCGACGACCTCGTGGGGGCGAACGTGTCGCTGACGAACCCCGGCGGCCTGGGCACGGTGGCGTCCGTCCCGAGGCTGATGGGTGGCCAGGGGACGATCGTGGCGACCGGCTCGATCGCCTACCCCGTGGGCCTCGCCGCCGTCGGCGAGCAGCTCGGGGCGGAGAAGGTGATGACGATGACCTCGACCTACGACCACCGCGTCATCCAGGGAGCGGAGTCGGGCCGCTTCCTGGCCGCGATCGAGGAGCAGCTCCAGGGTGGAAGGGACTTCTACGAGGATGTCTTCGCGGCGCTGAACGTGGAGCTCGCCGCGCCGCCCTCTGCCCCGACGCCCTCGATCGCGGCGGCGCCGGCCGCCCACGCCCCGATCCCGGTCGGCGAGGAGCTGCTCAAGGCGGTCCAGCTAGGGACGACGTTCGTCAGCCGCGTGCGCAGCCACGGGCATCTCGCCGCGCGTCTGGACCCGCTCGGAAGCGAACCCGAGGGCGACCCCGGTCTCGACCCCGAGGCGCTCGGCCTGACGCTCGAGCTGCAGGCGAAGCTGCCCGCGACGATCTTCCAAATGTACGTCCCGGGGAACACCCTCGCGGAGGCCATCCCCCACCTGCTCGACACCTACTGCGGGACGATCGCCTACGAGATCGAGCACATCGCCTCGCACCGCCAGCGGGTGTGGCTGCGCGAGCACATCGAGTCGGGAGCCTTCCGCCAGGAGCTCAGCAATGACGAGCGCCGCACGCTCCTCCAGCGGCTCGTCGCCGTGGACGCACTCGAGCGCTTCATGCACAAGGCCTACCTCGGCCAGCACCAGTTCTCGATCGAGGGGCTCGACATGACGGTGCCGATGCTGGACGAGCTGATTCAGCTCTCCGCGGCCGTGGGCGGGCAGGAGGTGGTCGTGGGGATGGCCCACCGCGGCCGCCTGAACGTGCTCGCCCACAACCTCGGCCGGGCCTACGAGACGATCTTCGCCGAGTTCGAGGGGGCCTCCACGCTGGAGGCGGTGACGACGATCCCCCAGGGAGGGACCGGGGATGTCAAGTACCACCACGGCACCCAGGGCACCTACGACCTCCCCGACGGCGGGACGATCCGCGTCAACCTGGAGTCCAACCCCAGCCACCTCGAGTACGTCTCGCCGGTGGTGGAGGGTGCGACGCGCGCCGCCCAGACCTCCCGCACCGGCCCGCACGCCGAGCAGGACACGAACGCGGCCGTCCCGGTGGTGATCCACGGTGACGCCTCCTTCCCCGCCCAGGGGGTTGTCTCGGAGACGCTCAACCTGCAGGCGCTCGACGGATACAAGGTCGGGGGGACGGTCCACCTGATCATGAACAACCAGGTCGGCTTCACGACCGACCCCGACGATGCGCGCTCCACGCGCTGGGCCTCGGACCTCGCGAAGGGCTTCGACGTGCCGATCATCCACGTCAACGCCGACGACGTCTCCGCATGCATGAGCGCCGTGCGGCTGGCGTTCGCATTCCGTCAGGAGTTCGGCCACGACTCCCTCATCGACCTCATCGGCTACCGGCGCTTCGGGCACAACGAGTCCGATGAGCCCGCCTACACCCAGCCGGAGATGTACGCGAAGATCAAGACCAAGAAGAGGGTCTCCGAGCTGTGGGCCGATCGTCTCGTCGCCGACGGGGTGGTCTCGCGCGAGGAGGTGGACAAGCAGGCGCAGGAGGTGTGGGACAACCTCACCCTCCTCCATCAGCGGCTGAAGACGAAGATCGCGGAGGCGGCCGAGCAGGGAGAGGAGCAGACCACCGGCGAGTACCAGCTCGACCGATCCCCGAGCCCGGATGTCGAGACGGCGGTGCCAGCGGAGCGGCTGCGGGACCTGGGGGAGAAACTGCTCGCCGTGCCCAGCGGCTTCACCGTCCATCCGAAGCTCGTCAAACAGCTCGAGCGCCGACGGGAGGCCCTCAGCGAGGAGGGCGAGGGCGGGGGTGTCGACTGGGCCCATGCGGAGGCACTTGCGTTCGCCTCGCTGCTCACCGAGGGAACGCCCTTGCGGCTGACCGGCCAGGACACCGAGCGGGGCACCTTCAGCCAGCGCCACATGGTCCTCCACGACGCCAGGACGGGACAGACCGTCTGCCCGATCCAGAGCCTCCCCGGCGCGCTCGCGCCGATGGAGCTCCACAACAGCCCGCTGTCGGAGCTCGCCTGTCTCGGCTTCGAGTACGGCTACAGCCAGGAGGCCCCCGAGACGCTCGTCCTGTGGGAGGCTCAGTTCGGCGATTTCGTCAACTCCGCCCAGGTGATCGTCGACCAGTTCATCACCTCCGGTCTGGCCAAGTGGGGGCAGACGTCGAGGCTGACGCTGCTCCTGCCCCACGGCTACGAGGGGTCCGGCCCGGAGCACTCCTCCGCACGCATGGAGCGCTTCCTGCGCGCGGCAGCCGAGGGGAACATCCGCGTGGCGAGCCCCACGACCCCGGCCCAGTACTTCCACCTCCTGCGCCGCCAGGCCCGCGTGGCAAAGCAGCGTCCGCTCGTGGTGATGACGCCGAAGTCCCTCCTGCGACTGCCTCAGGCGGCCAGCTCGATCGCCGACATGGCCGAGGGGACGCGCTTCCGGCCCGTGCTCCCCGAGCCGGGGGTGCACGCCGACGAGGTCACGCGGCTGGTGTTCTGCACCGGGAAGATCTACTACGACCTCGTGGGCCACCCGGAGCGTGCCAGTCACGGCGGGCTGGCGGTCGCGCGGGTCGAGCTCCTCTACCCGTTCCCCGAAGCCCAGATCCTCGAGACGATCGCGAGCTACCCGAACCTGCGTGAGGTGCTGTGGGTACAGGAGGAGCCGCGAAACATGGGAGCGCGGGCGCACATGTTCCCGCGGCTGATGCAGATCATGCCCCAGGAGATGCACTTCGGCTACGTCGGCCGGCCCGAGCGGGCGAGCCCCGGCGAGGGCTACCCGGCAGCCCACATCGACGAACAGAACCGCATCGTCACGACCGCCATCGACCTGCGCCAGCCGATCTCCCAGTACCCGCGGAAGACCCCCGGCGAGCGCTGATGCGGGCTCTCTTCCGCCGCTTCCGGATGCTCCGCCGCCAGCGCCGCCGCAAGCGCGGCCGCGGCTGACGCGCGGCCGCGAGCCGCTCCACGCAACGGGCGCCCAGCTAGCGCCCCTTCCACACCGGGGCGCGCTTCTCCTTGAAGGCGTTCGCCCCCTCCTTGGCGTCCTCGGAGGTCATCACCGGACCGGCGATCTCGCCCTGCTTGGCCCACATCTCGGCGGTCGACCAGTCGAACTGCTCCTGGAGGATGCGCTTCGCGGCGATGAGCGCGAGGGGGCCGTTGGCGGCGAGCTGCGCGGCGAGCTCGAGCGCGCCGTCGAGCGCCTCTCCGGGCTCGGCGAGGCGGTTCACGAGGCCGAGCTCCTGGAAGCGCTCGGCGGGTGCGGGATCGCCGGTGAGGGCGAGCTCCATCACGACGTGATAGGGGATGCGACGGGGGAGTCTCAGCAGCGCCCCGCCGGCCGCAACGAGCGAGCGTTTGACCTCGGGGATGCCCATCTTCGCCCCCCTCGCTGCGACGATCAGGTCGCAGGCCAGCGCGATCTCCATCCCACCCGCCAGAGCGAACCCCTCGATCGCGGCGATGAGCGGCTTGCGCGCCGAGCGCTGGGCGATGCCGGCGAAGCCGCGATCGCCGAACCAGGGCGACTCGCCGCGGACGAATGCCCCGAGGTCCATCCCGGCGCAGAAGAAGCCTCCCGCGCCGGTGAGGATGCCGACGGAGAGCTCGTCGTCGGCATCGAGCTCCTCCAGAGCGCCCGCCACCCCGGCCGCGAGGGCGGCGTTGACCGCGTTGCGCACCTCGGGGCGGTTGAGCGTGATCACCAGCACGTTTCCGTCTCGCTCGCTGAGGACGACGGGTTGGGCGGGGGCGTCTGGTTCGGCGGCCATGGGGACTCCTTGCTCGCTGACGGGTGCGCCCAGAGCCTACCCGTGCGGCTCAGGCGGCGAACAGGCGGAGGTCGGGCTCGCGCTCTCCGCGGAGCACCTCGGGATCGACCTCCACCCAGTCGATCCCCCGCGAGCGCGCGAGCACGCGCGCCTGGGGCTTGACGACCTCGGCCGCGAGCACCCCCCGACAGGATGCGAGGGTGGGGTCGAGGCGGATTCGATCCAGGTAGCGCGTCAGCTGCTCCACCGCGTCGATCGTCCCGACGCGCTTGATCTCGACGGCGATCCACTCGTCGCGCTCGTCCCGGCACATCAGGTCCACCGGGCCGACGTCGGTGGGCCACTCACGGCGCACCAGCCGGAGACCCTCGCCGCACCACTGGGGGGCCTCGGCGAGGAGCTCCTGCAACTCCCGCTCGATCCCCTCCTTCTCCAGCGGGGTATCCGCGTCGAGCGCGTGCTCGACGTCGGAGAGCACCTCGTGGATCTCGATCTCCAGCCGCTCGTCCTGGCGCTGCTTGCGCACGACGAGCCGCCGCAGGCGGCCGTTCTCGTCGGACTCCTCCTCGAAGACCACCGGCGGGGTCATCCAGTTCAGCGGCTTGACCCCCCCTCCGTCGGCCCACACCATGAAGGTCCCGTCCGGCTTGCGCACGAGCAGCCTCACAGCCTCTGGCAGGACGGTGCTGAGACGGCCGCTGTAGGACACCTCGCAGCGAGCGGTGATGAGTCGCATCGCGTGAACCTATCGTCCGGGCCGGATCGCCCGACGCGTTCTCAGCCCTCGGGCGGGGGCTCGTGCTCGCCCGGGCCCTCGGGCTCGCGAGCTTCGCCTGCGGCGATCGCCTCGCGGAACTCCCGCACGCCCTTGCCGAGCGCGCGTGCGAGCTCCGGGAGGCGCTTCGGACCGAGCACGATCAACGCGACGAGGGCGAGAAAGATGAGGTGGACGGGGTTCTCGATACCCACGGGACTAACGCTAGCGCTCGAGCGGCGGGGAGCCGTCCAGGACCGTTGACCGCCGCCGGCGTCCCTAGGGTGTTGGGGCGTGGGAGCAGCGTCCCCCTCAGCACCCCTCGGGCGGCCCTACCCGCCGCCGCCGAGCGGCGAGTCGGCCTGGCCCGCGCAGGTCACGGTGCTGGTGGCGATCGCTTTGCAGCTCGCGCTCCCGGCGCGGCTGACGGTCGGGCCGACGTGGCTGCTCCCCGTGCTCGAGGGGATGCTCGTGATCGGCCTGATGGCCACCACGCCGAGGAGGCTCGAGCACGAACATCATCACCGCAAACGGGCGGCCGTGTGCCTGATCATGCTGGTCAGCGCCGCCAACGTCTACTCCCTCAGCACCCTCAGCCACTACCTCCTCCACCACGAACCCCCCAACGGCCGCGGGCTGATCACCTCGGGGGTGCTCATCTGGCTGACGAACTTCCTCATCTTCGCCCTCTGGTACTGGGAGATCGACCGCGGCGGCCCCGGCCGCAGGGCCGCGGGCAAAGACGGACCGCCCGACTTCCTCTACCCCCAGATGAGCGACGACCGGATCGAGCCGATCCACTGGCGGCCGCACTTCATCGACTACCTCTACGTGTCGCTGACGAATGCCACCGCGTTCTCCCCGACTGACACGATGCCGCTCACCCCGACGGCGAAGAGCATCATGGGGCTCCAAGCGGTCGTCTCGCTGGTGACGATCGGGCTGATCGTCTCGCGAGCCGTGAACATCCTCTGAGGCGGGCGGCGGCGGGGCTCAGGCTCCCTGGCGCGCGATCCCCGGCTCGATCGCGAGCGCCTGGACGATCAGTTCGCGGACCTCTGCCCCACCGCCGAGGGAGCTCGCGCGGCGGAGCGCGCTGAGGGCCCCCTCGCGGTCCATCAGCCGCAGCCGCAGCCGCCCCAGCCGCTCCCATGCGCCCGCGTCGGCGGGCCCGCGCTCGGCGGCGCGCTCGGCGGCCTCCTCCGCCAGGTCCAGGGCGCCCATGTCTTCGTAGATGCGCGCGGCGAAGCGGTGTGCGGCGGGCCGCGCGCCGTCCACTCGTGCCCAGTCGCGGACCGCGCGGGCGGCCTCGTCGAGCTTGCCCGCCTGCCAGAAGGCGAGGGTCATCAGCCGCAGGACGGCGAGGTTGCGGGGTTCGGCGTCGCGGGCGTAGATCAGGCGCTGGGCGGCCAGCTCGTACTCCCCTTCGGCCATCGCCCGCTGGGCGGCGAGCAGGAAGCGTTCGACGCGCTCCTCGGCGGGATCCGGCTTGGAGAAGTCGACGAAGCGCATGCTCCCTGCGGGCACGGTGCGAACCCCGTGGCTGAACTTCACGCGGGCCCACTGCTGGACCTCGCCGCCGTCCTCGGCATCGGTGAAGTAGATGCCGGCGACGGTCCCCACGCCCCACTCCGGATAGGACTGGCAGCGCGCGTAGCGATGGACGACCGAGTGGTCGGGAACGCGCGCGCCGAAGGGGTCGTTGACGGCGCGGTCGCGCGCGTGCTCGCGGGCGCGCTGCTCGGCTTCATAGGCGCGCCGGCCCGCCTCTTCGCGCTCGCGGCGCGCGGCGGCGGCGCTGACGCGGACGGCGTTCGCGGAGACGCGGCCCCCTTTCGACCCTTCGGCGAGCCGCTCGAGCTGGTCGGCGGCCTCGTTGATCGCCTTCAGGTGACGCTCGTGCTCGAACTGGCGACCCTGGGGGGCGATGTCGGGATGCCAGCGCTTGGCCATCCGCCGGCGAGCGAGCTGAACGTCGCGCTTCGTAAAGGGCGGGTCGAGCTCCAGCAGGAGCAGGTGCTGCTCGACATCGAGGACCGTCGTGGGCATGAGCCGACAACGTTAGCGAGCTACGCGACCTCCTATCCTCCCTGCGAATGTCCTCTCAGTACGTCTTCACGATGCACCGTCTCTCGCGCGTGCATCCCCCCGACAAGACCGTCCTCGACGGCCTCACGCTGGCGTTCTTCCCGGGCGCGAAGATCGGGGTGCTGGGTTACAACGGGGCCGGCAAGTCCACGCTCCTGAGGATCATGGCGGGGGGCGATCAGGAGTACCGGGGCGAGGCCGCCCTGGCCCCCGGAGCGACCGTGGGGATGCTCGAGCAGGAGCCCCGGCTGGACGAGTCCAAGGACGTCCGGGGCAACGTCGAGGAGGGGGTCGCCGAGACGAAGGCGCTGCTCGACCGCTTCAACGAGCTCGCGGCGAACTACTCCGAGGAGACGGCCGAGGAGTTCGGGGAGATCCAGGCGAAGATCGACGCGGCGGACGCCTGGAGCCTCGACACCCAGCTGGAATATGCGATGGACGCGCTGCGTCTGCCGCCGGGGGACGCGGAGGTGGGGAGGCTGTCCGGTGGGGAGCGCCGGCGGGTGGCGCTCTGCCGGCTGCTGCTCCGGGCGCCGGACCTGCTGTTGCTGGACGAGCCCACGAACCACCTCGACGCCGAGTCCGTCGCGTGGCTGGAGCAGCATCTGGCGGAGTACAAGGGGACGATCGTGGCGGTCACCCACGACCGCTACTTCCTCGACAACGTCGCCGGCTGGATCCTCGAGCTCGACCGCGGGAAAGGGATCCCCTACGAAGGGAACTACTCGAGCTGGCTGGAGCAGAAGCAGCTGCGCCTGGCACAGGAACAGCGCTCGGAAAAGGCGCGCGAACGGACGATCGCGGCCGAGCTGGAGTGGGTGCGGACGAACCCGAAGGGGCGACGCACGAAGTCCAAGGCCCGTCTGGCGCGCTACGAGGAGCTCGTCGCCGAGGAGCGGAACGTGAGGCTCGACGAGGTCCAAATCCACATTCCGCCGGGACCCCGTCTGGGGGATCGGGTGCTGACGGCGAGCGACCTCTCCAAGGGCTTCGGCGACCGCCTGCTGATCGAGAGCCTGTCCTTCGACCTCCCCCGCGCGGGCATCGTCGGCGTCATCGGCGCCAATGGCGCTGGGAAGACGACGCTGTTCAGGATGATCACCGGCGACGAGAGCCCCGACGGCGGCAAGCTGGAGCTCGGTGAGACGGTTCAACTCGCCTACGTGGACCAGTCGCGCGACGCGCTCGACGCTCAGAAGACCGTCTGGGAGGAGATCAGCGAAGGCCTCGAGCAGCTGAAGGTGGGGGATCGGGAGGTGAACTCGCGTCAGTACACCGCGGGCTTCAACTTCCGCGGCTCCGACCAGCAGACCCGCATCGGGGACCTCAGCGGCGGCGAGCGCAACCGCGTGCACCTCGCGAAGCTCCTCCGCAGCGGGGGGAACCTGCTGCTGCTCGACGAGCCCACGAACGACCTCGACGTGGACACCCTCCGGGCGCTCGAGAACGCCCTCCTCGGCTTCCCGGGCTGCGCGATGGTGATCTCCCACGACCGCTGGTTCCTGGATCGCGTGGCGACCCACGTGCTGGCGTTCGAGGGGGACTCCCAGGTGACGTGGTTCGAGGGCAACTTCGAGGCTTACGAGGAGCCCCGCAGGGCGGTGCTCGGAGCCGCTGCGGACCGTCCCCATCGGATCACCTACAAGAGGCTGGTTCGTGGCTGAAGCGGCGCCGGCGAAGCCCGGCGTCTTCGACAGGGACACGGCGGTGCACCGCGAGGGAGGCTCGGGAGTGGAGGCGGTGTTCGCCGCCGAGGTCGCCGATGGATGGCGCGCGGGACGAGGCCCCCACGGGGGCTACCTCGCGGCGATGATCCTCCGTGCGCTGATGGAGTCGCTGGCCGACCCGGACAGGGCGCCGCGGTCGCTGACGATCCACTACGCGCGTGCGCCCGAGACCGGGCCGGTGCGGATCCGCACGGTGATCGAGCGGGCGGGCCGTTCGCTGAGCACCGTCTCGGCGCGGATGGAGCAGGATGGGAAGCTGATGGCACTGGCGCTCTCGGCCTTCTCGGTGCCGTGGAGCGGGCCCGAGTTCTCAGATGTGGCGATGCCGGACGTCGCCCCCCCCGAGCCCGGCCGGGACCCGGGGACGGTGTTCCGCGGGGCGCCCCCCTTCACGGAGCACCTCACGATGCAGAAACGCCTCGGCGGACGCCCGTTCCGGGAGGGGGAGCAGGCGATGGAGCTGGGGGTCTGGCTGGGGCTCGTGGAGCCGCGGCCGATCGACCCGCTGTCGCTCGCGTTCTTCACCGACGCGCTCGTGCCGGCGCCGTTCATGCGCACCCGCAGCCCCAACCCGGCTCCCACGATCGACCTCACGATCCACTTCCGCAGCCCCACACCGCGGACGGCCGAGCCGGACCCGAACGAGCTGTGCTTCGCGTGGGTGCGGGGCGGGCTGGTGAGCGAAGGGTTCTTCGACGAGGACGTCCTCATCTGGGCGGCAGACGGGACGCTCCTCGCGCAGTCGCGCCAGCTCGCCCTCCTGCTGGAGGGGCCGATGGGGTAGGGTCTCGCCATGGCTGACTACACGGCAAAGCAGATCAAGGAGATGCAGGCCGGCTTCGGCGGCGGCTTCGTCAAGGCGAGGGCAGAGCTCGGCGTCACCTCGTTCGGATTCCAGGTGATCCAGCTTCCTCCCGACTCCACCGACTATCCCGAGCACGACCACGCGGAGACGGGCCAGGAGGAGGTCTTCCTGGCGATTGCGGGGTCGGGTTGGATGGACATCGAAGGTGATCGCGTGGACCTCGACGGGGAGACGATGGTGCGGGTCGGCGCGGCCACCAAGCGCAAGGTGTTCTCCGGGCCTCAGGGCCTGAGGGTGCTCGTCATGGGGGGCGCGCCTGGCAAGGCCTACGAGATCAATCCGATCACCGAGCTGGAGGCCGCCACCGCCTGAGGCGGCGGCCCGCCCGCTCGACGGGCGGGAGCAGCGGGGAAGCGATGCGGCCGCGGCCGCATCGCGGCGCGGGGCGAGCGGCCGCCTGGCTCAGCGCTCGAACGAGCTGGTGGCGCGGAGGCGAAGGGCGAATGCCGCGATCAGCCGTGCGCAGGCGTGGACGTCGTCGAGCTGGACGAGCTCCACGGGTGAGTGCATGTAGCGGATGGGGATCGAGACGAGGCCCGTGGGGACGCCGGCGCGGCTGATGTGGACGGCGTCGGCGTCGGTGCCCGTCGCCCGGCCCGTGGCCTCGATCGTGAACGGGATCTTCTCCGCCTCGGCGGCCTCGTGCATGAGCTCGAAGACGCGCGCATTGAGGGTGGAGCCGCGTCCGATCACCGCCCCGGATCCGAGGGCGTGCTTGCCGCCGACCTCCTTGACGTCGATACCGGGAGCATCGGTGGCGTGGGTCACGTCCACCACGATCGCCGCGTCGGGCTCGAGCGCGAAGGCGCTCGTGCGTGAGCCCCCGAAGGTTGTCTCCTCCTGGGCGGCGGCCACCGCCGCCAGCTCCCACGCTGCCCCGCCCGCCTCGGCGACCAGGCGGGCGGCCTCGAGCGCGACGAAGGAGCCGAGGCGGTTGTCGAGCGCGCGAGAGGCCAGCCGCCCGTTGGGGAGCTCGATCGGGTCGCCGTCGATGACGGCGACGTCCCCGACGCGCACCAGCTTGCTCGCCTCCTTGCCGTCCAGCGCGCCGACATCGATGTGGAGGTCGCGGATGTCTGCGACCTTCTTGCGCTCCTCGTCGCGGAGGAGGTGGATGGGCTTCTTGCCGATGACCCCCCGCAGGGGACCGGAGCGCGTGTCGAGGACCACTCGCTGGCCGACGAGGATCTGAGCGTCCCAGCCCCCGACTTCCCGGAACCAGAGGTAGCCGTCGTCGTCGATGTGGGTGACGATCAGGCCGATCTCGTCGATGTGGCCCATCACGAGCAGCCGCCGCCGGGGGCCCTTGGCGGCGGACTTCGCCGTGACGAGCGCGAGTGGTGTGCCGATGATGTCGGTGCTCGCCTCCGCGAAGGAGGAGGCCGACCGCGACCACACCTCCGCGGCCGCGCCCTCGTATCCGGAGGGCCCACGCGCGGTGAGCAGCTCCAGCAGGACGGCCGGGGGCGGGCCGGAGCTCCTGCGACGAGCGGCGGGCTTCCTTGCGGCGGGGCTCATCCGCGGAGGAGCTGACGGAGGACGTACTCGAGTATCCCCCCGTGGCGGAAGTAGTCCGCCTCGCGGGGTGTGTCGATGCGTACCCGCGCCCGGAAGTCGATCGCGGCAGCGGCGGGCCGCTCGGCGCTCACGCAAACCTCGACGGGCGGGGTGCCGCCGTCGGCCATCGCCTCGGCGAGGCCCGTGATCGCAAACGTCTCCTCGCCCGTGAGGCCGATCGTGGCGGCGCTCTCGCCCTCGGGGAACTGGAGCGGGAGGACGCCCATGCCGACGAGGTTCGAGCGGTGGATGCGCTCGAAGCTCTCCGCGATCACGGCTCTCACGCCGAGCAGCTTCGTGCCCTTGGCGGCCCAGTCTCGTGAGGAGCCCGTGCCGTACTCGCGCCCGGCGATCACGACCAGATCGATGCCCGCCTCGATGTAGCGGACGGCGGCATCGTAGATCGCCATCTGCTCGCCGGAGCCGTCGGCGAGGTAGCGGGTGAAGCCCCCCTCGGGGAGCGCGTCGGGCCCGCCGCCGAGGCGGTTGCGCAAACGGATGTTCGCGAACGTCCCCCGCATCATCACCTCGTGGTTGCCGCGTCGGGAGCCGTATGAGTTGAAGTCGCGAGGCTCGACCCCGTGCTCCTGCAGGTACTGCCCGGCGGGTCCGTCGCGCTTGATCGACCCCGCCGGGGAGATGTGGTCCGTGGTGACGCTGTCGCCGAGCAGGGCGAGCACACGCGCCCCGGCGATGTCGCGCACTGCAGCGGGCTCGGCGGGCATCCCCTCGAAGTAGGGGGGGAGGCGGACGTAGGTGGAGCCCTCGCCCCATTCGAAGAGCTCGCCGGTGGGGACGGGGAGCGCGTTCCATCGCTCCTCGCCGGCGAACACGTCGGCGTAGCTGCGCCGGAACATGTCCGCGCGGACGGTGTCGTCGATCGTCGTGGCCACCTCCTGCGGGGAGGGCCAGATGTCGGCGAGGTAGACCTCGTTGCCGTCGCCGTCCTGGCCGATGGGATCGCGGACGAGATCGATGTCCATCGTCCCGGCGAGGGCATAGGCGACGCAGAGGGGCGGCGAGGCGAGGTAGTTCATCTTCACGTCGGAGTTGATCCGTCCCTCGAAGTTGCGGTTGCCCGACAACACCGAGACAACCGCCAGGTCGCCCTCGCCTACGGCCGTTGAGATCGGCTCCGGGAGCGGGCCGGAGTTCCCGATGCAGGTCGTGCAGCCGTAGCCGACGAGGTTGAAGCCGAGCTCCTCCAGCGGCTCGGTCAGCCCGGCCCGGTCGAGATATTCGGTGACGACCTTCGAGCCGGGGGCGAGCGAGGTCTTCACCCAGGGCTTCGAGCGCAGGCCCCGGGCGACGGCGTTGCGCGCGAGGATCCCCGCGCCGATCATCACGGATGGGTTCGAGGTGTTGGTGCAGCTGGTTATCGCCGCGATCACCACGTGGCCGTGATCGAGCTCGAAGCTCTCCCCCCCGACCGTCACTACCCTCGGGGCGCTTCGGCGCTGGATCGTGGCGGAGGCAGCCACCGGGGAGGGGGCTTGCGTCGGCTGGGGGTGGCCGGGGATGCCGTTGGCGGGAGGATCGGAGGCGGGATAGGACTCGGCGACGCCCTCGTCCTGGGAGTCCTCCTCGGGAACGAAATCGCAGAGCGCCCGCCGGAAGCTCTCCCGGGCCGAGCTCAGCGGCACACGGTCCTGGGGGCGGCGGGGCCCTGCGAGGCTCGGCTCGACGGTGGCGAGGTCGAGGTCGATCGTGTCGGAGAAGGTGGGCTGCTCAGAGCGCTCGTCGTGCCAGAGACCCTGCTCGCGTGCATATGCCTCGACGAGCTCGATCTGCTCGGGCGGACGTCCCGAGAGGGCCAGATAGGCGATCGTCTCGGCGTCGATCGGGAAGATCGCGCAGGTCGAGCCGAACTCCGGGGACATGTTCCCGATCGTCGCCCTGTCGGCAATCGGGAGGGCGGCTACGCCGGGGCCGTAGAACTCCACGAACATCCCCACCACGCCTCGCTCGCGGAGGATCTCGGTGACGGTGAGCACCAGGTCGGTGGCGGTGGTGCCCTCGGGGAGCCTCCCGTGGAGGCGCACGCCGAGGACCTGGGGGATGAGCATCGACATCGGCTGTCCGAGCATCGCCGCCTCGGCCTCGATCCCCCCCACGCCCCAACCGAGCACACCGAGGCCATTGACCATCGTGGTGTGGGAGTCGGTGCCCACGAGCGTGTCCGGGTAGGCCTGCAGCGCGCCGTCCAGCTCGCGCTGGAAGACGACCCGAGAGAGGTACTCGAGGTTCACCTGGTGGACGATGCCGGTGTCCGGGGGCACGACGGCGAACTCGTCGAAGGCGCCCTGGCCCCAGCGGAGGAAGGCGTAGCGCTCCCGGTTGCGCTCGAACTCGCGGTCGGCGTTGAAGCGGAACGCCTCGCGCGTGCCGAAGGCATCGACCTGGACGGAGTGATCGATCACCGAGCTCGGCGGGCACGAGGGGGTTGATCTTCGCCGCATCGCCACCCATCTGGGCGATCGCCTCGCGCATCGCGGCGAGGTCGACGACGGCGGGAACGCCCGTGAAGTCCTGCATCAGTACCCGCGCGGGCGTGAAGGCGATCTCCTTGTTGGGCTGCGCGCGAGCGTCCCAGCTGGCGAGCGCCTCGATGTCCGCGGCGGTGACCGATCCGTTGCCCTCGGTACGGAGGAGGTTCTCGAGGAGGACCTTCAGCGAGAACGGCAGGCGAGCGACGTCGAAGCGCTGCTGGAGGGCCTCCAGGCGGAAGACCTCATATGTGCGCCCTCCCACCTGCAGGGTGTCCCGCGCGCCAAAGCTGTTCTCCGACATGGGCGTCTCCCGGGGATTCTCTGGGGTCGACAGTGACACCCCGGAGTCTCGCAGAGTCGCCCCCAACCACCCGCCCCGCCCCGAGCGAGGCCCCCTCAGGCGAGCGGCGCGGATGCGCTCGTGACGCGACCCTTCCCCTCGCGCTTGGCGCGCAGGAGAGCCGAGTCGCAGGCAGCGAGGAGCTGATCGACGGTCATCGGCTCCTCCCACTGGGCGACGCCGATCGAGGCGGAGACCCCGACGGGTCCCTCGCCCGGATCCAGGCGTGCGAGGCTCTCCAGCGCACGGCTCGCCGCGGCAGCCGCGCTCTCCAGCTCGGCGTTGGGGAGGATCACGACGAACTCGTCCCCCCCGTAGCGGGCGACGCGGTCGAAGGCGCGGAACTCGCCCACGAGCGCCTGCACCACCCCCCGGAGCAAGGCGTCGCCGGCAGGATGGCCGTGGCTGTCGTTGACCAGCTTGAAGTCGTCGAGGTCGATGAGCAGGCACGAGAGCAGCCCCCGGGTGCGGAGCGCGCGTCCGATCTCCTCCCCGAGCCGCCGCCGCATCGCGCGGTGGTTCAGACAGCCCGTGACGGGGTCCGTGCCCGCCTCGGCCCTTGCTCGCACGAGCGCGAGCGCGGTGGCGGCCTGGTCGACGAGGGCCCCAGCGAGCTCGATCGCGGCAGGCGAGAAGACCTCTCCGCCGCGGCGCACGAGCAGGATCACGGCTTCCACCTCGCCGCGCTCGGCGAGGGGGACGAGCAGCACACAGCTGACCCCGCCCGCGGCCGCCAGGCGGGGGACGTTGCGGAGGAGCTCCTCCCCCTCCGCAACGAGGAAGCTGCGCCCGCTCGAGGCGACCCAGTCGACCCCGGGGGGGCGTTCGGCGCGGGGGATGAGATAGCGCACGCGGGCGTGGCCCTCGAACATGTACGCGCCGACGAGATCCTCGTGGGCTTCGCTCGCGGCGAGGTGGTGGACCTGGACTTCTTCGGCCCCGGGCGCCGCGAGCAGCTCGGCGGCGAGCGCCCGGTAGATCGCCTCCGCGTCGGAGGCACCGTCGGCGAGAGCCGTCAGCCGGCGCAGGCCCCCCAACAGCCGGTCCATGGCCGGAGACGATGCCGCGGTATCCGTACCGGTCACGACCTCCATGTCAGCAATCTAGGGCATGGAGGACGATCTGAGAAGGAGGCCGACGGCCTCCCCTCCTCCGCCGGGCCCAGCCGAGGGGCGGCCACCGACGCCGCCCCTCGAAAGGCCCAGCTCAGCGATAGGTCACTGTGACCGTCGCGCTGGTGTTGCTGAGGTTCTTGTTCTTCGGGACGAAGCCCACCCGCAGTTTGACCTTCAGCGGGCGGCGATGGCTGCGCCCTCGCCGGGTCAGCGGGATCTTCAGCGAGACCGCGTTCTGAGCCGCGCTGAGCGTCCGGTAGGCGCTCGAGACGTTGCTGTTCCCGGTCCCGCTCACGCGGCCCGGGGCGAACGTCTTGACGGTCAGGTAGGCGGTGTTCCCGACGACCTTGTGACCGACGATCTGGACACCGCAGTTGTTCACCTTGATGCGCGTGTTCAGCTTCACCTGAGCGCCGGTCTGCCCGGTGATCACCGTCGGCATGTACAGCGGCGCCGCACACAGGTTCCCGTAGCCGGCGAGCGCGGAGTGCGGCCCGGTTGGGAAGTTCACCGTGATGCTCGACACCGGCACGTCGGGCGTCGTGGCGAAGTTCGTCGTCGTGATTTCGTTCTTGATGTTCGTGTTGCCCACGACGACCACGCGAACCCCTTCGGCTTCCATCACGAGGTCGAGGTCCGGGAACGCCGCGCCACCGTGCGAGACGAGGTACGCCGGACCCATCAGTTTCGACGGCAGCGCGGGGGTGTTCGCCCGCGCCCGTCCGACTTCCGATTCGGGTGGGCAGCTGTAGGGGTTGGCCGCGAAGGTCGCTTCCGGACACGCTTTCTGGAGCGTGCTCAGTCGCGAGGGGAGCGCCCGTGGAAGAGTCACGAGGACGGATTTGATGTTCGCCTGAGAGGACGGCTGGTTGATCGTCGTTTCGAGGCTCGCGCCGTTCACTTTCGTGTATTTCGCGCTCGTCGTGGCGAGGAACTGCGGGCTGAAGCCCAGCGCGGAGCAGCCTTCGGCCTGGAACCCGCTGGGGACTTCCTTGACCGTGCCCAGCGTCGAGGTCACCGTCGAGATGGTTGACAGCATTCCGCAGTTGGTCGGGTTGTGCTCGAAGCCCTGACGGTCGATCGTCACCGCGAGCGAACGCACTTTGACCGGGATGCCTTCCTTGATCGTCGGCAGCGTCGTCGTCGCGATCACCTGTCCGCTGGACTGGTTGACTTCGATCTTCGACCGCGTGATTTCGTTGCCGAAGTTGAACGGTCCGGCGACCACCGGCGTCACGATCACGAGCCCGAAGGGAGCGCCGTTGTAGGGGCCCGTGAAGTAGACCTTGCCCTGGAACGTGTACGGTTCCGGACCCGCGCCGGCGGACACTTCCGCGGTGCCGATCTGGCTGGCCGAGCCGCATTCGCCTTTGCTCGCCTGGGGTTCTTTGCACTGGGTGACGTCCGGGACGTACCCAGACATACCGGGCGGGAGCACCGTCTTGACGGTCTTTACGTACTGCTGCCCCTGGGGTCGTTCGAGGCTGAACTTGAACGTGCTGCTGGCACCCGCCTGCGCCGGTTCGGCGGTGCTGCTCTGGGTCGGCGCGAACGGCGCCGTTTCGGGACAGCTCCCACCTGCGACGTTCAGTTCAGGCAGGATCGTTTTTACGACTCCGGGGTTGGCGTACGGCGTGAAGCTGGCGTTGAGCTGCGATTTGCCGCACGTGAGCGGGTTCGCGAGGTCGGCGAAGGTGCCGCCGTTGAACGTCAGTTTCAGGTCGCTGAACGGTCCCTGGGGGTTGTTCAGGAAGGTCGTGGTCAGCTGACCCGTTTCAAGGTTCGGCTCGACCGTGCCTTCCACCCTCACGACCTGGCCGTAACGCTTGGAGCCGACGGCGACATAGATCGTGTACGGGTGTTCTTTGATCGGAAGGGACTTCGCGGCGAGATAGAATCTTTCCGCTGAGCGCTTCGGGCGGGAGGCCGGGCACGTTCAGCACCGCGGTCCCGATCTCCGACCTCGCCGGACAGGCCGTTTCGATCGTTTCCGTGTTGAGCTCTTCCGGCGTGCAGGCCTGGAGCCCGCGCGCGGCCGCCGGGTTGATCGTGAACCCTTCCGGCAGCGTCACCACCGTGTTCTTCGAATCCGAGCCTTCGGTTTCGGATGCGTGTTCGTTGAGCGGGAATTTGAGGTCCGTCGACAGCTGCGTGCCTTCGTCCTGCGTTTCCGGCGAGGTGCTCGCCGAGAAGGCCGGATCGAAGCTCAGAGCTCCGCAGTTTTCTTCCGCGGAGGTGGGAGTCGTTTTGTAGACGCTGGTGGCGACTGCCCCACTGTAGGTTTCGATCCGAAGATGGGTGTCCTGAGGACCCGGGCAGGCGGTCGGGTTCGTCAGCATGCCGGGCCCGGAGTTGCCGATGAACACCAAGCGCGATCTGACGATCGGCGGTTCTTCTTCGGCGAGGCTTTTCCCGACTTTGATCTTGAAGAACTCGTGGTAGTCGCCCGAGGCGATCCCCTCTTCGGTGGCTTCCGCTTCTTTGTGCCAGCTGACGAAGCCTTCGAGGAAGGAGTGGACGTGGATGCCCCCGAGGAATGCGAGCGGGATGTCGATCCCGAACTCGAGACCCATGCCCGTGGGCGGTTCGAGGTTGTAGGCCTGGCCGACGAGGCTGACGAGCGTCGGCCCCGGCAGCAGCAGTGTCACTTCCTGGATCCCGGCGAGGCTGCTTTTCGGGCAGTGGCTTTCTTCGGCCGTGTCGAGGTTGGCGTTGAAGTCCGCCTGGGAGCAGCGCGAGAGCGCTTCCGGGTTCGTGCTGAAGCCGACGGGAAGATCGGTGCGGATGCTCTTGACCCCGTTGTTCGGAAGCACGAATTCGGCGTCGTTGAGCGTGAAGTCGGTGATCCCGAAGGGCGGATGGCCGCCGGCCTGCTTGAAGAACTGGCCCGGCGTTCCGCTGTTGCATTCCTTCGGTTCGCCGATTGGTTCGTTTTCGCTGCAGGTGAGCGATTCGAAGCTCGTGATGGCTGGGGCGGCCTGCGCCGCCGAGACCGAGCCGAGGAGGGTCGCGCCCGCGCAAGCGAGCACCGTCAGGAACAGCGAAACCCGAGCGTGACACCTCATGCGAACCTCCCCTGATGGACCGAACACCGTCTATCCCTCTGACTCCGGCCAGCCCCGAAAGTTGCGGGACCACCGCAGCCGTATTAGACGGGCCCTGCAAATGTCCTTCCCTGAGCTGGGGCCCGTCAATCCCTGCTCCACCTCTCTGCTCGCAGCGTAGGGCCCCCGTCGGACGCGTCGGCTAGAGCGCTCTGTTGCCAGGCGTCTCGCGGCCGACCAGGACGCCCGTCGCTGCCGTCCGCGCCGAGACTAGGCCTGCGCGCCCTCGGCCGCGAACGCAAGCGGCGGGCCGAAGCCGACGCGCAGCAGCGCTCCCCCACCGGGCGCGTTGCGCGCCTCGGCGAAGCCGCCGCATGCCTCCGCGGCCTGGCGCACGATCGCCAGGCCGAGCCCCGATCCCGGCAGCCCGCGAGCGTCCTCCGCCCTGTAGAACCGGTCGAAGACGAACGGGAGGTCATCCTCGCTGAACCCGGGACCGTGGTCGCGGACCTCGAGCACCCCCTCCTTCAACCCGACCTCCACCACCCCGCCCGCCGGGCTCCACTTGCGCGCGTTCTCGAGCAGATTCGACACCGCCCGGGAGATGCGGACCCCGTCGCCCCTCGCCATCGTCGCCTCGAGGGCCAGCCTCGAAGCTGACCGCGCCTCGCCGTCGGGCCGCGGCGACGGCGGACTCGACGATCTCGTCCACCCTCACCTCCTCCGTCGTCGCGACGGGGACGGGCCCGCGGGCAAGCTCGACGAGGTCGCCCACGAGCGCGGTGAGCTCGTCCAGCTCCGCGACGATGTCCTCGCGCAGGCTCTCCTGGTCCTCGATCGGTAGCCTGCCCGCGTCGCCCAGCGTCTGGATGTTCGCGCGGAGCGAGGCGATCGGCGTGCGCAGCTCGTGGCTCGCGTCCGCGATCAGGTGGCGCTGCGCGGCCACCGAGCGCTCCAGCGCCTCGAGCATCGCGTTGAAGCTCTCGGCGAGCCGCGCCGAGCTCGTCCCGCCCCCGCACATCCAGGCGCTGGCTGAGGTCGACATCGCCGGCGAGGCTCTCCGTCCGCCGGGTGAAGCGCGCGATCGGCGCGAGCGCCGTGCGCGCCACCACCGCGCCGAGGACCGCCGCGAGCACGATCCCGGCGGCGCCGATCAGCGCGAGGATCAGCAACAGGCTGTTCAGCTCGTGGCTGACCTCCGTCAGCGGCCTCGCGACGATCACCGCTCCGCGCGGCGCCCGCGCCGACCGTCAGCACCCGCAGATCCGTCCCCGCGACCCTGCGGTCGCCGAGGCTGGCTCCCGGTGCCGCTTCGAGCGATCCGCCGGTCGGCCGCCGTCAGCGCGAGCCTCGCTCCCGTGGAGCCCTGGCCGGCCGGCACGAACACGCCGCCCGCGCGCGGCGATACGAACTCGACATACCCCGACGCACCTCCGAAGGGCGCCGGCGCAACCGAGCCGGGCAGCGATCCCGGCGCCCCCGACCGCGTCCTCCTTCCCGCGCGCCCTGCCCGCGTCCTCCTTCGGGCGCCGCCCCCCGGAGCCGCCGCCGCCGAAGCCGCCGACGCCCCTCGGCGGGGCTCCCGGCCCGGAGACGGGGGTCAACGCTCGCGCCCGCGAGCGGAGCCACTGTCGATTTCTCCGCGCAGGTCCGAGCGCACGGCCACGTACAGCCCCAGCGCCGCCGCCAGCACTGCGACCGCAACCGACAGGCCGGCGATCGCGGCGATGCGCACGCGAAGGGTCACGCCCGGCGCCTCTCTCTCACGGCTCGCGCAGCGCGTAGCCCACGCCGCGAACCGTGTGGATCAGTTCGCGAGCCCCCGCTTCCTCGAGCTTGCGCCGGAGGTAGCCCACGTAGACGCGCAGCGCATTCGACGCCGGGCCGAAGTCGTAGCCCCACACGCGGTCGTAGATGAGCGCGTGGGGGAGCACCCGCCGCGGGTTCATCATCAGCAACTCGAGCAGCTGGTACTCGGTTCGGGTCAGCTCCACGAAGCTCTCCCCCACCCTCGCCCCGTGGCGGGCCGAGTCCAGGTGGACCTCCGCAAAGGACAGCTCGCTCCCCTCATCCTCGGCTGCCGTCCGGCGCAGGAGCGCCCTCAATCGGGCCTTCAGCTCCCCCACGTCGAACGGCTTCACCATGTAGTCATCCGCTCCCACGTCGAGCCCGTCGATTCGGTCCGAGACGGCATCGCGCGCCGTCAGCATCAGGATCGGAACGCGGTTGCCGAGCAGGCGCACCCGCCGGCAGACCTCGAGCCCGTCGGCGCCGGGGAGGCCGACGTCGAGCACCACCACGTCGGGGGGCGAGCCGGCTATCGCCTCCAGCGCCCCGCCTCCGTCGACGGCCGTCCCCACCTCGTAGCCGGCGAGGGCGAGCGTCCGTCGCAGCGCTTCTCTGACGGCACGGTCGTCGTCGACCACGAGCACTCTCACCGGCTGGATTCTTCGCGCGGCGAGCGCACTCAGCGCCCCGCCATCTCCTCGACAGTCATACAGCGTTCCCGTCGACGTCGATCCCGAGCCCGTCGCCGCCGTCACCTTCGAGCATGCCTCGCCGACGGCGGCGATCGCCTTCCTCGATCCCTGTCGGCTGTCTCCGCGGGGGCCCCCACCCGCGGATGCGCCTGCGCTGGCTTCGCTGAGCACCCAACGGATCTTCCCCGAACGCACCTCTTCTCCGAGCCACGATGTGCTCACGTCGCTCTCCCGCCCGGAGAACCCTCCTATGCCGGCGACGTCGGCGTCCTCTTCGATGATCGCCGAGGCCGCGCTCGACTGGCTCGAGACCGCGATCGTGCCGCCGCCGTGGCGCTCGACGTAGGACAGCACCTGCTTCAGCGCGCCGTCCCCACCGAACGGGCTCCCGCCGGCGGCGCCGCCGAACCCGGACGCCGCCCCGCTCGCCCTGCCGGGCATCCCGCCCGCCCGGCCCGCACCGGTGGGGCCGAACCCGGGTGATGCCTGGCCCGTCCCGAGGCCGGCTCCTTCGCCTCCGCCGCCGCGCGCTCCGCCGGGGGGGCCTTCGCCCGAGCGTCCGGCGCCGAACAGCTGGGGTCCGCCCGCGCTCCCCGCGGCGGGCGAGCCGGCGGGGGCACCGCCGGGAGGTCCGGAGATGCCGCCGCGGCCGGTGCCGCCGGGGCCGCCCTGCTCGGCGGAGGCGGGACCGCCGGCGGGGAACGTACCGCTGGTCGCGTGCCCGAGGGTCTCCACGGCCCAGACCGACGGCGCGAGGAGCAGCGCTCCGAGCGCGACGGTGACCGCCGCTAGACGGATCCGCGGGCGGCTCGTCGAGATCAGCGCGGCGCTCGTGAGAAGCCCGGCGACGATCAGGACGGGCGCCAGCCAGGGGAGCGATTCCGGGTAGCGACTCCGAACGACCAGCTCGACGACGATCCCGCCGGCCACCGCGAGCGGCGCGAGGATCGCCGCGGATCGCCTGCCGCCGAGGAGCTCGGCCGCGCCCGCGCCCACCAGCGCGGCTACGAAGGGGGCCAGCAACGAGACGTAGTAGGGGTGGAAGATGCCGCCCGCGTAGCTGAAGAGGAGCGCCGTCGTCAGAAACGCGCCGCCGACCGCGATCAGCCAGCCGCTCCGCGGGTCGCTGGGCCTGAGGCGGCTCATCGCGAGGATCCCCAGCGCGGCGACGAGCGCGAACCCCAGCAGCCAGCCCGCCTGGCCTCCGAGCGCGCTGTTGAGCAGGCGAAGCGGCCCGGCGCTGCCGCCGAACATGTTCCCGCCGCCGATCCCTCCCGGCCCCCCGGCCTGGCCGTCGACGCGGCCGAGACCGTTGTATTCGAAGATCAGCGACAGAACCCGGTTGTCGCTCGTCCCCGAAACCCACGGGCGGTCGGAGGCGGGCGTCAGTTCCACGAGCAGCGGCCAGGCCGCGGCGACGATCGCCATCACGCCACCGGCGCCCAACAGCTGACGCAGCGCGTGCAACCTGCCGCGCCCGCCGGGGGCGATCCACAGCCATGCGGCGATGATCCCCGGGACCACCGTCAGGGCGACGCCCATCTTCGTCTCGAAGCCTGCACCCACACAGGCCCCCGCGAGCAGCAGCCAGCGGGTGCGCCCGTCCTGGAGCGCCCGCACGAGGAACCACAGGGCCGCAACCGAGCACAGCACGAGCAGCGCATCGGGGTTGTTGTGACGGGAGATCGCCACGGTGATCGGAGTCAGCGCGAGCGCGAGCCCGGCGACGAATCCCCCGAAGCGGCCGAATACCCGGCGGACGAGGTCGTAGAGCAGCACGACGCTCGCCACGCCCATCAGCGCCTCCGGGACGAGGATGCTGAGGGGGTGGTATCCGAACACCCTCACCGACAGCGCCTCCACCCAGAGCGCGAGCGGGGGCTTGTCCACCGTCATCACCCCGCTGCGATCGAGCGAGAGGCGAAGAGGAAGTCGTGCCAGCTCGCGGCCATCGAGCGGACGGCGGCGCTGTAGTAGAGGTTCGCCCATCCGTTCCGCGTGAGCGCCCACATGTTCAAGGTCGCGGCGAGGCCCACGAGGAGCATGAGCTCGCCCCGCCGCGCGAGCAGCGCGTGCATGCCCGCCTTCACGCTCCCGCGGGGCGAGCCCGCGCGAGCGCGCCCAGGGAGAGGGACGGCGGGGGCGGAAGGGGACGCCGCCGAGAGAGGGCCTTCGGAAGAGCTCATCGCCGGACAGCGTTCCGGGCACATGTAGGACGAGCGTGTGGGAAAGCTTTGAGTTTTGTAAGAGAGAGGCCTCTTGGTCGAATGTCGATCGCAGGGGAGTCGATCTCGGACGACGGTCCATACCGAGCGAGGCTCTCGGGGGCGACTCTGTATTGCGGGCTCCGTACTGCGTCCGGCTCGAGCGAGGTGAAGAGGGAGATGGCCAGGAAAGCGCCCCAGATACTCGCCCTCGGAGGGGGTGGCTTCTCGATGGACCGGGAGGGCTCGCTGCTCGACGAGTACGCCCTCTCCCTCACCGCCACCCCGCGCCCCCGCATCTGCTTCCTCCCGACGGCCTCGGGCGATGCCGACCACTACGTCGTGCGTTTCTACCGTCGCTTCTCCCCGGACTGCGACGCCAGCCACGTATCGCTGTTCCGCCGCGACCAGGGCACGGACGGGGTCGAGGACGACCTCGCCGCCCACCTCCTCTCCCAGGACCTCATCTACGTCGGCGGGGGTAACGTCGTCAGCATGCTCGGCGCCTGGCGCGCCCACGGCCTCGACACGATCCTCCGCCGCGCGTGGCGGCGGGGGATCATCCTCTGCGGGCCGTCCGCCGGCTCGCTCTGCTGGTTCGAGCAGGCCCTCAGCGCCTTCCACGGCGGTCCACGGAGGGTGCGCGGCCTCGGCCTCCTCCCCTACTCCAACTGCGTCCACTACGACGCCGAGCCCGCGCGCCGAGCCGAGTATCACCGTGCGGTCGCCGAGGGAATGACCGGGGGATTCGCAGCCGATGACGGCGTCGGGCTTCACTTCCGCGGCAAGCTCCTCGAGCGGGCGGTGAGCGCGCGGCCGCAGGGGCGTGCCTACCGCGTGGAGCTCGATCCGCGTCGGGGCGGGGTGAGGGAGACTCCGCTGGAGGTCTCCTGGCTCGGCGCCGCCCCCACCGCCGCTGAGGGCCCCCCGCTGCGGGCTCCCGCCGACCCGCAAACGGAGCAGCGGGCGCTGGCCGTATGAGCGACCGCGCCGACGTCCCCAGCGAGGAGCGAATCATCTTCGCGATGGGGGGCGGGGGCTTCACGATGGAGCCCGCGAACCCCCTCCTCGACGACTTCGTCCTATCCCTCTCCCCAAAGGAGTCACCCCGGATCCTCTTCCTCCCGACCGCCTCGGGAGACACGACGGGACACATCAACGCCTTTCGCGAGCGCTTCGTCGGGCGGGCCTGCCTCGCCGAGCACCTCTCCCTCTTCCGCCTCCGGGAGTCCGATCGCCCGCTTCGGGAGATCGTCCTCGAGCAGGACATCGTCTACGTCGGCGGCGGCTCGATGCGCAACCTCCTCGCCATCTGGCAGACCCACGGTCTCGACAGCCTGCTCGTCGAGGCCTGGCGGAGCGGGATCGTCCTCGCCGGCCTCAGCGCCGGGGCGATGTGCTGGTTCGACGCCGGGGTGACCCGTTCGAGCGGCCCCCCCGAACGAATTGCGGGACTCGGCCTGCTCGAAGGCTCCCTCAGCGTCCACGCCGACGGGGAGCCCGAGCGGCTGCCCGTATGGCTCGCGGGCGTGCGCGAGGGGACGATCCCCGGTGGTTGGGCCGTCGACGACGGCGTCGGCCTGCTCTTCAGGGGGCTGAGCCTGGAGCGGGTCGTCACCTCGCGTCCCGGCGCCGGTGCCCAGCGCGTGGACGCGATCGCGGGCGAGCTCGTCCGCCATCGTCTGGAGCCCGAGCTCCTCGGCGCGGGCACCCCGAGCCTCCTCGGCGGGTCCGACGAGGCGATCCGCGAGCTCCGCCAGGTGCAGCGCGTGCGACGGGGAGACCGCGAACGGGACATCTGAGCGACTGGCCCCGGCGAGGACATTTCACGGGGGCGACCCGCAACAGGCCCGACCCGAGACGCTCAGCGGCGTTGGGGCGTACGGCGGAGGTCGGCCGCCGCGGCGCGCATCGCGCTCACCCATTGGTCGATCCCGTGCTCGCGGACGACCCGCCTGCGGCCCTCGGCGCCGAGCCTCTCACAGAGGGGAGGGTCGTTCCACAAGCTCTCGATCGCCACGCGCAGGGCCGCTGGGTCGCGTGGAGGCACGAGCAGGCAGTTGGCTCCGTCGTCGAGGATCGCCGCCCTGCCCTCCGTTGCGCTCGCGATCACCGGGCGCCCCATCGCCATCGCCTCCACGATCGTCGTCACGCCGTTGTCGGAGGCGGAGGGCATCAACGGGACGACGACCGCACGGGAGCGGCCGTAGAGCTCTCGCAGCTCCGTGAGGGACATCGCGCCGACGCTCACGCCGTCCGGTAGAGGTCGATCGCCCACCCCGGCGGAGCGACGGTCCTCCGTCCCGCTCGCCGCGTTCTGGACACCGCTCCCGGCGGCGATGTGGCAGGGGATCGAGAGCGGCTCCAGCGCCTCGATCAGCGTCCCGTAGTCCCGCATCTCCCGCCCCACGCTGCAGATCGTGTCGGTTGTTCCCTCTCGCGGCCGCCAGTAGCCCACATCGACGGGCCAGTTCGCCAGCACCAGCCGATCCGCCGGCAAGCGCCAGCGCCGAAGTGCGAGCTCGCGCTGGCGGGGAGCCGGGACGCACAGACGGTCGATCCCGCGGCGGGCGAGCACGCGAAAGCCGATCCGCTTGACGATCCGCCTCGCGCGGGAGGGGCTGCTCTCCTCGAACGGCCACATCAGGATGGCGATGTGGCGAAGACGACGACGGGGGACGACCGCGAGGATCAGTGCGAGCGGGAACGCGAGCTGCTCGCCCCAGCTCATCACGATGTCGCATTCTCCCCGCCGCCCCCACGCGAGCAGCGCGAGCGCGATCGGCTCGGGAAGCGCCCCGAGGAAGCGCCCACGCGGGCCCCTCACCCGTTCCAGGTCGCCCTCGTCGAGGCTCTCCGCCGCGAACGCGTCCTCCGCGAGGATCGCGTCCGGGAGAACGTCCGCGGCGATCAGCCGACGGAGCTCCGCCTCGTCGGCCCTCCCCGCGCGGTGGGCGAGCACGAGCATGGGCACTCCGGCCGCCCTTGCGTGTCAGTCGCCGTGGACGCTGAGGACGAGCTTGCCGGTGTTCTCGCCTGCGAACAGGCCCAGGAGCGCGTCCGGGAAGGCCCTCACCCCGCCCTCGATCACGTCCTCCCGTGAGACGAGCGCGCCTTCGCGCATCCAGCCGGCGATCTCAGCGGCAGCCTCGGGGAAGCGCGAGGCGTAGTCGAAGACCACCATCCCGGTCATCGATGCTCGGGAGACGAGCAGCGCGAGGTAGTTCGACGGCCCCTTTATCGAATCGGAGTTGTACTGGGAGATCGCCCCGCAGATCACGATCCGGGCACCCCGCGCGAGCCGTGTGAGGGCCGCGTCGAGGATCTCTCCGCCGACGTTGTCGAAGTAGACGTCGATCCCCTCGGGGGCGTGCTCGCGAAGCGCCTTGCGTACGTCGCTGCCCTTGTAGTCGATCGCCGCGTCGAAGCCCAGCTCATCGGTCAGCCAGCGGCACTTCTCCTCGCCGCCGGCGATCCCCACCGCGCGGGCGCCCTTGATCTTGGCGATCTGGCCCACCACGCTCCCGACGGCGCCGGCGGCGCCGGAGACGACGACGGTGTCCCCCGCCTGCACTTTGCCGGTGTCCAGGAGGCCGAAATAGGCCGTCATCCCCGTCATCCCCAACGTCCCCAGATAAGTCGGCAGCGGGGCCAGCGAGGGATCAACCTTGGTGACACCCTTCCCGTCTGAGAGCGCGTACTCCTGGATCCCGAAGGCGCCCGTCACGTGATCCCCGACGGCAAAGCCCGGATGGGCCGACTCGGTCACCCTCCCCACCCCCGCCGCGCGCATCACCTCGCCGATCCCCACCGGGGCGATGTAGGAGGCGCCGTCGTTCATCCACCCACGCATCGCCGGGTCGAGCGAGAGGTGGGACATCCGCACGATGAACTCCCCGTCGGCGGGGTCGGAGAGCGCCTCTTCGACGATCTCCCAGTCGGATGCCGTCGGGAGGCCGGACGGACGGGCGGCGAGGCGGACCTGCGTGTTCGTGTTGCTCATCTCTCTCTCCCTGCTCGCGGGCTTGTGATCATGCCGTGGTGCCGCCGTCGATGACCAGCTCGGAGCCGGTCACGTAGGCGCTCTCGTCGGAGGCCAGGAAGACCATCGCTTCGGCGACCTCCTCGGGCGTGCCGATCCGCTGCATGGGTATCGCCCGGATCAGCCTGTCGATCAACTCAGGGGTGGCCTCGCGCTGGCGCGCATTCATGTCCGTGTCGATCTGGCCAGGATGGACGGAGTTGACTCGCACGCCCGTTCGCGCGAGCTCCTTCGCGGCGACCTTCGTCATCCCCCGCACCGCCCACTTGCTCGCCGCGTAGGCCGTCAGGAAAGGGCTGCCCATCAGCCCCGCCACCGAGGACACATTCACGATCGAGCCGGAGCCCCGGGCCGTCATCGCGGGCGAGATGGCGCGCATCCCGAGGAAGACGCCCGTCACGTTCACCTCGATCACCCGCCGGAAGTCCTCCAACGAGGTCTCGCTCAACGGCGCCGCCAGGAACACCCCGGCATTGTTCACGAGCACGTCCACCCGCCCGTTCGCCCCGAGCGCCCAGGCCGCAACGTCTTCCCAGTCGCCCTCACTCGTGACGTCGTGCGCTCGCGCGATCGCACCGTCGCCGAGGTCCTCCGCGAGCGCCCCCACGCCCGCCCCGTCGGCGTCGGTGAGCAGCAGCAGCGCCCCCTCAGCCGCCATCCGGCGCGCCGCGCTCGCCCCGATCCCCCGTGCCGCTCCGGTGATCAGCGCGACCTTCCCGCTCAGCCGAGGGGTCCCCATCGGGGGAACATATGCCATCCCGCATCGCCCCTGCGCTAGGGTCCGGCGCACCTTGGACGAGCAGGCCGCCACCCACGACGGGCAGCGCTTCGTCTACCTCGACTCGGGCGGGGGGCCGCTCGTTGTCCTCCTCCACGGATTCCCCGACACGCCCTACGGCTGGGCCGACGCACAGGCCGCGTTGAACGCCGGCGGCTACCGCACCGTCGTGCCCTACCTCCGCGGCTATCACCCAGACACGATCGTCCCCGGCCGCAGCTACGGCGGCAAGGAGATCAGCGAGGACGCGATCGCCCTGCTGGATGCGATCGGCGCCGAGGACGCAATCCTCGTGGGCCACGACTGGGGTGCGGCGATCGCCTACCGAGCCGCGGCGAGCGCACCGGCGCGCGTGCGCGCGCTCTGCACCGTCGCGATCCCCCACCCGCGCCTTCTCGGGCGCTCGCTGAGCCTGCTCTGGCGCGGGCGCCACTTCGTCACCCTCCGCCTCCCCACCGGCCCCTCGCTCGTTCGACACGACGACTTCGCCTACGTGGACGTGCTCATGCGTCGCTGGGCGCCGAACTGGTCGGGCCCCGGCCGCGAGGACACCCTGAGGGAGGTCAAGCGCCGTTTCGCCGACCCGCTCGTGCTCGACGGCGCGCTCGCCTACTACCGCGATGTCACCCTCGGCGGTGAGTCCTCTCTGTCGCAGCCCGCGCTCGTCGTCGGCGGGACGACGGACCTAATCGAGGCGGACGCCTTCGAACGCTCGCCCGAGGCCTTCACTGGACCGTGTGAGGTGATGATCGCGGAGGGCGCCGGCCATTGGCCACACCGCGAGGCGGCGGCGGAGTTCCACCGGCGACTGATCACGTTCTTGGGCAGCCTCGGCTAACCGGGGGACTCGACGTCGTGGGTCCGCGAACGGAGGGCCCGCGCGCGCGTGCGTACGCGGGCGAAGCCCGTCTTCAGGGACACCCGTTGCCGGAGGAGGCCAGAGGTTCGCGAACGCAGGGCCCGGGCCCGTGCGCGCACGCGCGCGCGGGGGCCGTCGGCGGAGACACCCAAAGGCCCGAGGAGACCGCGGGTTCGCGAACGGAGGGCTCGCGCCCTGTCGTCGGCGGAGACACCCGATGCGCGAGGGGGCCGCGGGTCAGCAAGCGCAGGGCTCGCGCCCGCGCGCGTACGCGCACGCGGGGGTCGTCGTCGGAGAGACCCGATGCCCGCCGGCCGGGGCCCATCCGGCGGCCGCGGGCCGCCGGCGGGACGCGAGGGGCAGGCAGGGGTCGGATCACTCGCGCAGGTGAAAGGGGAGCGTCGCGACGATCACGTCGGTGCGCTGCTTCAGCGCCGTCTCCAGGAGGCGACCGCGCTGATTGTGGAGGATCTCGTGGCGGCGCCTGCGGGGGATGACCTCGGGGATCAGCACAGTGACGACGGCGTTTGCGCGATCGATCCCCTCGACGTAGTCCAGCACGGTGCGGACGAGCGAGCGATGTGGATCGATGATCACCTCGATCGGCACGCTGCAGCGCCATTCTTCCCAGCTGCGCTTGATCCGGGCGCGCTCCTCCTCATCGCCGGCGACGGCGACGGCGATGACGGTCTCGCCGAGGGACAGCCCGACGCTGACGGCCCGCTCGGTTAGGACGCTGACCGTCGTGGTGGGGATGACGACGATGCTTTCGCAGCGGCAGGGAGGCGGCGGGGTCCGGCCCAGGCGGAGCTCCTTGGACACCTCGGCGTAGTAGCCCTCGATGCGGGCGAAGAGGATCATCAGGACGGGGATCGTGAGCGTCACCACCCATGCGCCCTCGAGGAACTTCGTGCCCAGGAAGACCACGACGGCGACCGCGGTCATCACGGCGCCCGTGCCGTTCACGAGCGTCCGCCAACGCCACCCGGGCTCGCGGCCGGAGAGCCAGTGACGGACGAGGCCGATCTGACTGATGGTGAAGCCGACGAAGACCCCGATCGTGAAGAGCGGGATGAGACGGTTCGTCTCAGCGCCGACGGCGATCAGGAGCAGCATCGCCAGGAGCGCGAGGACGATGATCCCCGATCGATAGACGGGTTTCTCCGCGCGAAGGTAGAAGACGTGCGGGAGGCGGTGATCGCGCGCCAGCAGGCTCATCAGCACCGGAAGCCCGCCGAAGCTCGTGTTGGCGGCGAGCAGCAGGACGAGCGCGACGGCGACGTTCGAGACGTAGAAGGCCCAACCGGTTCCAAACGCCCCCGCGCTCACCTGCGCGAGCATCGTGACGCCGCCGCGGGGGACGACGTGATGCGCGCGTAGAAGCAACGCGATCCCGACGAGCATCACGCCCAGGAGCACCCCGAGGGAGACCTCGGTACGGGCCGCGGTTCGTACGCGGGGACGGCGGAAGGCGGGCACCCCGTTGGAGATCGCCTCCACCCCCGTGACGGCCGAGCAGCCGGAGGCGAACGCCTTCAGGATGAGCACCACTCCGAGGGCGGCGGTGGGTTTGAAGGGGCCCAGCGGGGTGCCGATGTGGGCGACGGGATGGGAGCGGAAAGCTCCGAGGAGGAGCATCGCGACGATGCTGATGATGAAGACCGCCGTCGGGAGCATCAGCAGCCTGGCCGACTCGGCGATCCCGAACATGTTCACCCCGGTGAGGAGGACCAAACCGACGAGCGCGACGGGGAGCAGGTGGGGGGCGAGTCCGGGGAAGACGCTCGCGAGGCTCGCCGCCCCGGCGGCAAGGCTCACGGCCACGGTGAGGACGTAGTCGACGACGACGGCTGCCGCGGCGAGGATGCTGGGCCAGCGGCCGAGGTTCGCCTTCGCCACCGCGTAGGCGCCCCCTCCCTCCGGGTGCGCAGCGATCACCTGCGTGTAGGAGACGACGAGGAGGACGAGCATGCCCGTGATCACGAGGACCAGGGGAACGGAGTAGTGGAGCGCGCCGGTGCCCGCGGTGATCAGCACGAGCATCATCGCTTCGGGCCCGTATGCGACGCTCGAGAGGGCGTCGAGGCTCAGCGCGGACAGGCCGCCGAGGACCCCCAGCTCGTGCCCTCGCTCGGCATGCTTGCCGGCGCGTCCCCGCCGTCGGCGGGGTGCCGCAGGCGGCGCCCCGGGATCACCCGTCGTCCCACCGGCCGGCATCTAGGGGGTCGTGTCGTCGGAAGGGTGGCTCAAGTTGCCCCGCGCGGCCGTCGCCGTCGCAGCACAGCCTGCCACGCTCGGGCGACAACCACCGGCGCGGGAGTTCGTTCGGCGGACCGCGAGCGCGGGCCGGCGGCGCGGGGGTCCCGCAGGGCGGGCGTCACGTTTTCCGCCCTGCTGACACATTGAGGTCGATGGCAGATGAGGCGGAGTTCGACGAGCTCTATCGCCGTGAGAGCGAAGGCGTGCTCGTCTTCTTCGCCCGTCGCACCCTCGATCCGGAGGTGGCCTTGGACCTGACCGCTGAGACCTTCGCCCAGGCCTACCTGGGGTGGAGCGGGCTGCGAGGGAGCTCCCGCGAGGAGCGCCAGGCCTGGCTCTACACGATCGCGCGGCGGGGCCTCTCGCGTTACCAGCGCCGCGGTCGGGTCGAGCGGCGGGCGATCCGCCGGCTCGGGATCCAGACGCCGGTTGCCCACGAAGACGATCTCGCGTTGATCGATGAGCGGGCCGGGATCGCCCAGCTCAGGGCCGCCCTCAGCGGCGAGCTGGTGCGCCTCAGCGTCGATCAGCGACGGGCGCTCGAGCTGCGGATCGTCCAGCAGCGATCCTACGCCGAGGTGGCGAGCGATCTCGGCATCTCGGAGCTCGCCGCCCGGGCCCGGGTGTCGCGCGGGCTGCGCGCGCTCGGTCGCGCGCTCGAGGTTCATTTCGCGATCGGACAGCGCCCATGAGCGACCGTCCGCTCGCGGTGCTCGAGGCGCTGGGGGGCGAGTTCCGCCGGCTGGGCGAGCCCTCCACCTCGCGTGGGGGCTTCACCCGCCGCACTCTCACCGTGGCGCTCGTGCTCGTGCTGTTGCTCGGGGGCGTCGCGGCGGCCGCGATCCTGATCACCCGCGGCGCGCCCCTGCAGGCCCCGAACGCTCTCGATCTCCAGGCCGGCGGCGTGCCCCTGCCCTCAACCGTCCGGCTGGCAGGGCTGGATGCAGCCGACCCCAACCCGGCCGAACCACCGTGGGACATCCGCCTGTCACGAACTCGCGCGGGCGAGACGTGCACGGCCGTGGGACAGGTTCTCGGCGACCAGTTCGGCATCGTCGGCCTGGACCACGTCTTCCGCGCCCTGCCGCTCGGTGGCGTCGATGCCTGCGGGGTGAACGCACCCGAGGGACCCGTCCTGACGGGCGCGAGAGTGTTCGTGGGGACGAGCACCCCGGACGCGCGAACGGTCGTCAACGGCATCGCCGGCGACGGCGCACGGTCGGTGACCGTCTACGGACCGGGCCCGCCGAGGGCGCTGCGACTCGGTCCGGAGGGAAGCTTCATCACCGTCTATGGCGGCTACGTCGAAGAAGTCCAGCCACGGGTGGTGGTCGTCACGCGCGATGGGAGCACGCACACGGTCGCGCTGGCACAGAGCTCCGCGTTCGAAGTGGCGGACCCGTCCGGAGAATCCTCCTGGCAGGTGAGCGGCGGCGCCGACCTGGAACCGAGGGCCTTCGCGGACGAGAACTGCGCGCAGGCCAGCGAGGAGGTGGGTCGGAACGTTCCGAGCCAGTTCGAGGCGTCGTTGACGCCACAGGTGTGTGGGCGTCTCGGGAAGCAGCCGTTGTTCGTCTCGATGCGGCGCTTCGTCCCCGGGAGCGGCGAACGGACGGGCTTCCCATGGGGCAACAAACCCGCGCGAACGCTCGTCTACGGGGCGGCCTCTCCGCTCGTAGCGACACTCACGCTGACGGGCGCGGGCTCCAGCCGCGTGCTCCCCGTCGATCCCCACGAGGGGGTCTTCCTGGCGGTCCTCGACGGCCACGTCGATCCGCGCGCCCTCACGCTCACCGCCCACCTCAGGAACGGGCGCAGCGTCAGCTACGCCGGCTCCCAGAACCTGTTCGATCCGCGCTCGAACCGACCGATCCCTCCAACGCCCGTGCCGGCCTATCGCGAACCCCTTCCCGCCAGCGTTGCCGAACCCGCCCCGCCGGACGTCCCTCTGAGGAACACGGTCCGCGAGACGCTCCGCGCGAAGGACCCGGCGGGAGGCCCTAAATGGGCGCTCCGGAGCTGGCTGGGAACGGGCAACCCGCGTGCGAACTTCGGCGCCGGCTACCACCCGAAGCGCTTCCTCTGCATGCAGGTCGGCGTGCTCGAGGGCGATCGCCTGGTCGAGCCCCGCCCCGGTTCGACGCCGCTGCCGCTCAGCCTCACACAGGAATATGGCGTGGGCGGAGGCTGCAACGCGACGAGCGACCTCACGCGGTTCCCCCCGATGGCCGAACCCGTCAGCTATCTCGAGAGCCCGTTCTCCTACGCCCCTCGACCCCTCCGGACGGTGATCGGCGGGATGCTCCGCCTCGACGCCAGCCGGCCAGAGCTGCTCGGCGCCGGCCCGCCGCGCCGGCTGCCCCTCGACGCGAACCACGCGTTCCTCCTCGTGCTCCCGGGCCGATACTGGGATGCCCCGCTTCGCATCTCCGCCGTGATCGGGGGCCGGACCGTCGTGGGGCGCGCCGTGCAGGGGTTCCCGGGCCCGCCGGCCCCGTCGGCGCCGCAGGCGCGCGCGCCGGACCCCAACGGCGGTGCGCCCTGGGGATTCGCCGCCGGCGCCGACGGCTCGACCGCGTACGGGCAGATCGTCGACGGACGCATCGCCTCGATCGAACCGCGATCCGGCGCGCTGCGGGACGCGCCCGACGGTTGGAGCGGCGGCGGGAGCCCGGGCCTCGAACGGCGACAGGGACCCGTCAGCTTCGACACGCAGGGGGGAGCAGAAGCCCCTCCGCTGGGTCGGGCGCCGGCGGAGCCCTCACAGGCGCAGATCGAGCGGCGGACACTCCCGGGGCGGACGATCATCACGGGGGTCGCCGAAGCGGACGTGGTCTCCGTCACGCTCGCCACGCCCCGCGACGTGCGCACGCTGCGCCCGAGCGGGCCCAAGCACGTGTTCATAGCCGTCTACGACGGACAGTTCTTCCGTGGGCGGATCACCGCGACGGTCCTCCTCCGCGACGGACGGACCGTCACACAGCAGGTGCCGAACGGGCCCGGCGGCGTCGATGCCTCCTCCCCGACACCTCTCCCTCTGAGCGTGCTTCTCGCCAGCACCCGCAATCAGCTCCGCCTCGAACGACGCCACCCTCACCGCCTGCCGCCGGACGCGCCCGCGCCACCGCCCCTCGGTGCGATCGTCCGCGTGATCGAATCGCGGAATCCGCTACGAACGCGCCCACCCCGGGGTGCTGCCGCTCGCCTAGGTGTAAGACCCGAGGAGGTTGTTCATGCGGGTGATGGGTGTTTGTCGCCCGATTGATTGGTGTGGTCTTCGATGGTTGTAGGTCCATAGCCAGCCGTCAAGGGCTGCTGTGCGCTCTTGGCTGTTGCGGTAGATCGCTCCGTAGGCCCAGCCGGCGAGCATCGTCCGGATGAACCTCTCGGCCTTGCCGTTTGTCTGGGGCCGGTAGGGCCTGGTCCGCAAGTGGCGGATGCCGAACGCTTTGCAAGCGAGGGCGTGAACTGCTGAGCGGTAAGGAGACCCGTTATCGGTCAACAACTCCTGGACCTTCATGCCATGGCGCTCGTAGAAAGCGATCGCTCGGCGTAGGAACCCGATCGCTGTGGTCGCTTTCTCGTCTGGGAGCACCTCGGCGTAGGCCAGGCGTGTCGCGTCGTCGATCGCGATGTGCACGCACTCCCAGCCGGTTAGCTGGCGTCTGATGCCATCGCGGTCGGTTCGGCTCGGCCCTGGGTTGCGCTTGACGCCCGTGATCCGCTTCCCGGCGCCGCCATGGATCCGTCCGAGCTTCTTCACGTCGATATGGATCAGCTCACCAGCGACCGAGCGTTCGTAGCGCCGCGCGGGCTCCATCCCAAGCCGGCCGAGGCGGCCCATCCCGATCCGTTTGAGGATCCCCGAGACGGTCGAGAACGGCATCTCGAGCACCTCACTGATCTCCGGGCCCGTGAACCGCAAACGACGCAAAGCCGCGATCGCCTCGACGGTGCTCTCATCGCTGCGGTTCGCCACAAACGACGGTGCCGAGGAACGGTCCACCAGCCCAGCAGCTCCTTCAGCGCGGTAGCGGGCGGCCCACTTCCCTGCTGTCCGGGCACTGACCTCGGCAGTGAGAGCTGCCTCTCTCACAGACCAGCCCTCCTCAACAACACGACGAACCATCCGCTCGCGCTGCCTAAATGACAGCGCAGCATTACCGTGCAGTTTCATCCGGCTTCTCCTTGGTGCTGGGGCTTTGACACCACCAGCCTCCAAGGAGGACCGGATGAACAACGTCCTCAGGTTCTACACCTAGCCCGTCAGGAGCTTGCGGCCGCGGGCTGCCGAGCGGGGGCCGGCGCGGGCGCCACCAGCGTCGTCGTCCTGCCGGCTCGCCGGCGGCTACGCACGATCGTGCCGTTGCGCGGGGAGAAGGTGACATTTCGACGGGTGACCCGTTCCGCGCGCCTCCCGACCGGCTCGAGGGAGGTGCGGCGGAGGATCGTCTCCAGCACCACCCGCATCTCCATTTCGGCGAAGCTCGCGCCGAGGCAACGCCTGACGCCGCCGCCGAAGGGAATCCATCCGTAACCGCTGGGAGGAGCCTCGAGGAAGCGCTCGGGACGGAAGGCGAACGGCTCGGGGTAGAGATCGGCCCTGGTGTGCGTGAGCCAGATTGCCGGGGTGACGTCGGTGCCCTCCGGGAGGCCGTAGGCGCCGACTTGAAGCTCGGAGGCCAGGCGGCGCCCGGCGAGCGGGACGACGGGGCGCAAACGGAGTGACTCGGAGGTGACCGCCCGCAGATACCCGTCCTCGCCGGCATCGACCTCGGCGGTCAGGCGCTCGAGTGTGGAGGGATGGCGGAGCAGGAGGTCGAACGTCCACGCCAGGCCCGTCGCGGTCGTCTCGTGGCCCGCGAGGAGGAGCGTGACGAGCTGATCGCGGAGCTCCCGATCGCTCATCGCGCCGCCGTCCTCGAAGCGCGCGGCTGTCAACAGCGAGAGGATGTCTTCCCGGGACTCAAGCTCGGGGTCTGAGCGACGGGCTGCGATCTCGGCGAAGAGCAGCTCATCGATGCCGGCCGTGATCTCTTCGAGCCGCGCCATGGGATCCCCCCGGCCGAGGCGGCTGGCGAGCAGAAAGCGGAACTGGAGCGCCGATGAGGAGGTCTGGTTGAGCAGCCGGGGGAGGTGCTCCCTCAGCCCGTCGCCGCGCGCGCGATCCGTCACTCCGAAGACCGCCTCGAGGATCACCTCGAGCGTGATCGCCTGCATGTGGGGATGAATCGCGAAGGCATCGCCCTCCGGCCAGCGCTCGATCGCGCGTTCGGTGGCCTGGCGCATGATCGCCTCATATGAGCGCATCCGCTCGCCGTGAAACGGCGGCAGCATGAGCTTCCGTCGGGCGAGATGCTCACGACCCTCGAGCAGCAGGATCGAGTTCGGTCCCATGACTGGCAAGAGCGTGATCGTCCGCCCGGGCGGCAGCCCGTGCTCGTGGGCGGTGTAGAGAGCCCTGATCGACTCGGGGTCCGAGAGCATCACCATCGGTCGCTCGAAGCCGGGGAAGCGCACGCTGAAGGCATCACCGAAGCGCCGCCTGCAGGACGACATGAATGCGATCGGCCGCGTCAGCCAGCGGAGCATCTGGATGGCCGGCGGCTCGCTCGGGCCCGGAGGGAGGGTGTGCACGGGCAGACAGGTTGACAGACCGGGCGAGGGGTTATGGTGGCCGGGCTACCAGCGTCACTACGAAGCTGCAGCGATGCCGCGAGGCAGCCATAGCGAGGAGGCGAGAGATGAACGCTTCGGACATTCCGCCGGATGGACGCTCCGACGAACTGGCAGAAGCCACGAGCCTGTGGTGGCTGCTGCTCCTGGGCGCGATCGCATCGATCGTGATCGGGGTGCTGTTGCTGGTCTGGTCCGGTCGCACGCTCGAAATCATCGCGATCCTGGTTGGCATCGAGCTGCTCGTCCTCGGTGCGATTCAAATCGGCCTTGCGGCGGCCGAGCCGTCGGGGTCGCGGAGCGGCCCGCTGCTGGTGGGGGCGGTCGCCGGGATCGCCGGCCTGATCGTCATCAGGCATCCGGGCGGGAGCATCCTCCTGGTCGCGCTCGCGATCGGCATCTGCCTCGTGCTGGCGGGCGTGATCGCACTGGTATCGGCGTTCCACGCAAGAGAACATCGGGGTTGGCTCATCCTCGGCGCCGTCCTCGACCTCGCGATCGGGGTGGTGATCGTGGCGTGGCCGCAGTTCGGCGTGACGTCCCTCGCAGTGCTTCTCGGCATCTACCTGGTTGCGCGGGGCGTGCTCGAGTGCGCCGTCGCGTTCGCGCTCCGGGCGGCGAACAAGAGTCTCGCCGTGGCCTGAGGAGATCGACGCCGGATCCCGCGTCCAGGGGTCGCGCAGTCCCTCAGCCAGGGAGTCCCGACCGAGACTTCGGCCCCTCCCGCGTCGAGCTGAACCGCGGGAACAGCTCGACGCCGCACTCCGCGGCCTCGTCGGCGAGGATCGCGGTGATCAGGGTGGAGAGTCGCTCCTGCTCACTCGGGTCGAGCCCTTTCGCCAGCCTGCGGGCCTCCTCCTCGAAGTCGCGGGCCCCCCGCGCCGCGAGCGATCGGCCGGCGGGTGTGAGGCTGACTTCGAACGATCGGCGATCGCTGTCGTTGACGCTCCGTTGTACGAGCCCGCGCCGCTCGGCCCGGTCGACGAGGCCGGTGACGCTGGACTTGTCGAGCCCGAGCAGCTTCGCCAGGTCGTTCATCCCGGGATGACGATCGCGGAGCACGCCGAGAAGGCGTAGCTGCACGGCCGAGAGGTCGTGCCCGGCCGCGATCCGCGTCAGGGTCGCCTGGATCACGAAGGAGAGCTGGGCGAGCGCATCGACGAGACCGAGAATCCGGCCCCGGCGGCTCGGAGCTCGGGCCGGGAACTCGGACGGCGGAGGACACTCCCGGATCATACTTGAGTTAGTACGTATCACCAACTATAATAGTTCGTCATACCAACTACTGAGGGGAAGGCGAGCCGTGAAGATGAACGCGGCGGTGGTTCGGTCGTTCGGCAGCCCACCGCGTTACGAAAGCTTCGACGTCCCGGATGCGAACGGGGACGAGGAGGCGGAGGTCGATGTCCTCGCGGTGGGCCTGCACCCGCGGGTGCGCTCCGGCGCCGCCGGGGCCCACTACACGAGCACAGGCCGCCTGCCGATGATCCCGGGGATCGACGGGGTGGGCCGGTCGGCGGACGGCAGGCTCCTCTACTTCGTCGCGCAGGACGAGACGCTCGGCTCGATGGCCGAGAGGACGATCATCGACTTGCGCCGCACGATTCCCCTTCCCGAGGGCGCCGACCCGCTGAGGGTGGCCGCGAGCATGAACCCTGCGATGTCGTCCTGGGTCGCCCTGCGTGCGCGGGTTCCGTTGGAGGCGGGCCAGTCCGTCCTCGTCCTCGGCGCCACGGGCAACGCTGGTCAGATGGCCGTCCAGGTCGCGCGGCACCTCGGAGCCGGTCGGGTCGTCGGCGCGGGCCGCGACCGCCGTCGCCTGGACCTCCTCGCGAGCGTCGGCGCCGACGAGGTAGTCCAACTCACGGAGGATCCCGACGAGACGGGAGCCGCGCTCGCAGAGGCTGCGGCGGACGTCGACGTCGTCCTCGACTACCTCTGGGGCGTGCCGGCGGCGACCGCGATGATGGCGCTGCTGAAGGGCCGCGCCGACCGCAGCCGCGAGCTCAATTGGATTCAGATCGGAGCGATCGCCGGCGCGAGCATCGAGCTGCCCTCGGTGGCGCTCCGTTCGGCCAACCTACGCCTCCAGGGGAACGGGCAGGGGGCCGTCTCGGCGGAGCGATACCTGGCGGAGCTGCCCTCGCTGATCGAGGAGATCGAAGCGGGGACCATCACCCTGCGGGCCAAGGCCGTTCCGCTCAGCGAGGTGGAGGCGACGTGGGCTCTCGCCGACGCCCCCGGCGAGCGCACCGTCCTCGTTCCCTGACGGTGCCGCGAGCCGGCGCCCTGGGGAGCGCCGGGGTGTGGATGGGCGGGCGAACCGGAGGGGCCTCGAGGGAGGCCCCTCCGCCGGGCTAGGTGGGGTCGGGGATCGAGCTCTCGACGCGATCGGGGACGGCGGCGAAGAACTCGGCGCCCTCGATGCTCACCTTCGGGACGAGGCGCTGGAGGCGAGACGGCATCCACCAGTTGGCCTTGCCGACCAGAATCATCACCGCCGGCACCAGCAGGCACCGCACGACCGTCGCATCGAGGATCACCGCGATGGCGAGGCCGACGCCGAACTGCTTGATGGTGGGGTCGCCGTTGAGCACGAAGCTCCCGAAGACGAACACCATGATCATCGCCGCGGCCGTGATCACGCGACCGCTCGTGACGAGGCCGGAGACGACCGAGGTGCGGTTGTCCTGGCCGGCATGGACGTGCTCCTCGATCTGGCTTACGAGGAACACCTCGTAATCCATCGAGAGGCCGAAGAGCACGGCGAACATGAACAGCGGGACATACGAAACGATCGGCACGGACCCGTTTAGCCCGATGAGTCCGCTCAGCCACCCGTACTGGAAGACGGCCGTGAGCACCCCGTAGGCCGCGCCGATCGAGAGCAGGTTCATCACGGCCGCCTGCGCGGGTATCACGACGGTTCGGAAGGCGACGATCAGCAGGGCGAAGCTGAGGAGGATCACGACGAGGATCTGGAGGGGAAGCTTCGCCGATATGCGCGATGCGAGATCGATGTAGCCGGCCGTGCTACCGCCGAGGTCGGCCCTCATGTCGGTCCCCTTCTCGGCCTTCGGTATGACCTCGGAGCGGAGCTCTTCGACGAGGCTCGCCGTCCGTGTCTCGGCCGGGCCGTAACTGGAGATCGCGCTGAAGTACGCGGTCGTCCCCGGCTTGTCGACCTGGATCGTCGTGACGGCGGCCACCCCATCGGTCGCCGCGATGTCCTTCTGGAGAGTCTGCAGGCGGGGATCGCCCGCGCGCGGGTCCGATTGAGCCCCCGAGGCGGACTCTGACGAGGACGTCGAGGAGGACGAGCTCGTCGAGGAGCCGGTCGAGGGGGGCGCCTTCGCAGGTGAGCCCAACGTGACCGCCACCAGGAGCGGGCCGTTGACGCCCGGCCCGAAGTTGGAGGAGATGAGGTCGTAGGCTCGGCGCGCGGTGGTCGACGTCGACAGCGCCGCCGTGTCCTGCTGGCCCAGCGCGAGCGAGAGCAGGGGAATCATCAGGGGGATCAGGATCGCGAGCGCGGCGAGGCCCGCGAGCTTCGGATAGCGGGCGATCTCGTTTGCCCATTTCGCCCAGCGGCCCCGCTGGGCCTCCTCGTCGGAGGCCGGCGTGCGGACGCGCAGCGAGTTGACCCGCGGCCCGAGAATCGCGAGCATCGCGGGCAGCAGTGTCAGCGCGGCGAGCACCGCGACCACGACGGCGATCGCGGCCATCAGCCCGAGCGTCGTCACGAGGGGTATCCCGGCGACGCCGAGTGAGACGAGCGCGATGGTGACGGTGCAGCCCGCGAAGAAGACGGCGCCGCCGGAGGTCGCGGCGGCGCGCGCTATCGACTCATTGATCTCCAGCCCATCGCGCAGGCCGCGAAAGTGGCGGGTGACGATGAACAGGGCGTAGTCGATCCCGACACCGAGGCCGATCATCGTCGCGAGCGTCGGCGCGACCGTCGGGACCGTCAGTGCATGGCCGAGAATGCGGATGATCGCGAGCGTCAGCGAGAGGGCGACTATCGCCTCGATGATCGGCAGGAGCATCGAGACGACGGTCCCGAACGTCACCGTCAGGATCACCATCGCGGCGATGATCCCGATCAGCTCGCTGGACTCGGTCGCGGGCTTGGAGACCTTCTGGCCGAGCTGCCCGCCGGTCTCGACGGTGAGACCGGCGGCCTTCGCGGCGTGAGCCGCGTCGATGATTTCCTGCGCTTCGGAGACCGACAGCTTGCCTGGGCTCTCGTCGAGGGTCACCGAGAGGTAGCCCGTGGACTTGTCCTTGCTGAGCGCCGCGGCGCCTGCCGGCGTGAGCGGGTTAACGACTGCCGCGACGTGGGGTGCCTTCGCGAGGGACGCCGCCGCGCTGTTGATCGCTTCCGCGTGCTCTGGATCGGTCAGCTTGCCCTTCGTGGCGTGGACGACGATGGGGCTGTTGCCGTTCGCCTGGTCCGGGAAGGAGCGTTCGAGCGCGCTCGTGGCCTTCTGGCTGTCGGTGCCAGGGAGGGAGAGGTTGTCGTTGGTGTTGTCGCCGAGGCCGTGTGAGAGCAGCACGACGGCAACCGTGACCACGAGCCACATCGCGGCGACCACGTAGCGTCTGCGCACGCAGAGCTTCGCCAGCCCGTAGAGAACCCCCGTCACCGGCCGTAAGCTAGCTGAGGCGCAAGAGATAGGAGCGAGGGACCTCCCTGGCCCTCGCTCCTCTCAGCACGACCTCTGGAGGAAAGTCGTGCATTCCCCTCTCCCGATGGAGGCCTCAATGCCTCCGCCCATTACAACCCTCGAATGGGGACGGCGCTGCGGGCGCTCGCCGGAGATAGTGCAACGGTGCTAGACGCGATGGGCGGAGCCGCGCGAGCGAGCAGCCCCGCCCACGCTCGCCCGATCACCGTGGTGAGAGACCTGGCCGGCCGTCACCGAGATCCCGAGCGAGGTCGCGACAGCGCGAAGCGTGACGCCCGCGCAGGCGACGAGCGCCTCCAGGAGCTTGTCCCCCGAGCACACCAAGGTGCGGTCTCCACCCGAGGGGGTGAAGCCGGCTTCTGCCAGCGCGCGTCCCGTCTCAATCTTGCGGGCCGGCGATGAGCAGCAATGCCACATACATGATCGGCCACGACAGGACGAGGCAGGGGAGCGCCAGCGTCGCCATCCAGGACATGTTCATCCCGCGCCGGCGGGCGTAGATCGCGGCCGCGATGAACGGCAGCAGAACCGGAGCGAGCCCGGCCCAGCCGAGCGCGCCGCCGAAGACGGATGCAGTCCCGATCAGGAGCCAGAAGCTGATGGCGGCCGCGAGGCCGTCGACGATCAGTACGCCGACCAGATCGTGCCGACGCTGTCTCTTGATCTCGCGCTGTCGCTCGCGAAACACCTCGGGCCGGATTTCCACACTCGCCAACTACCCACTCAGACCACCTGATCTGCGCCGGCTCGCTCTGGGTGAGGCTGGCGGTAAGGCGATCTGTTCACGGCAGTGCGGTTGACGGACGCGTGGAGAACTTCCTTGGGGCCACTGCCCAGAAATGCCCTAGAAGAAGGGCACTCTGGGCTCTACGGAGGGGGGGAGATTCGAACTCCCGGTACGCCAATAAGACGCACAACGGTTTTCGAGACCGCCGCATTCAACCGCTCTGCCACCCCTCCTTTGGGGCTCCCGCAAGGCTAGAGGATCGACCCGGCGAGCGGCGGGCCTCCGCTCTCACCGCCGCGAGGCGAAGAAGGCGCGGAGGAGCTCACCGCACTCCTCGGCGAGCAGCCCGCGGGCGACGTTGGGGCGATGGTTCAGGCGTGGCTCGCCGAGAACGTCCATCACGCTCCCGCAGGCGCCTGCCTTGGGATCGTCGGCGCCGAACACCACGCGCGGGACGCGTGCCAGCACGACCGCGCCCGCGCACATCGCGCAGGGCTCCAGCGTGACGTAGAGGACGGAGTCCAGGACGCGCCAGGTCCCCGCCTGTCGCGCTGCCTCCCGCAGCACGAGGATCTCCGCGTGAGCCGTGGGGTCCTGGCGGAGCTCACGCTCGTTGTGGCCGGCAGCGAGCACCTCGGCACCCCTGACGAGCACCGCGCCGATCGGTACGTCCTCGTGTTTCGATGCTTGCTCTGCCTCACGGAGAGCCAGGCGCATGTAGTAGTCGTCGCGAGGGAAGAAGGCTGCGTTCATCGTCGTGTCCCGCGATCTCTGCGACAGTGCCTGCGCCCCGCCGCCCCGGGCGCATCATGATTATCAAAGCCATGGCCGCGAATCCCACCCACTCGACCGCCAGGGTCCGCGCCGCGGTGGTGGCGACGGCCGCCGTCCTCGTGTACCTGATCCAGCCCGCTGGCGCCGCCGCGGCCGGCGCGGAACCCGCCTCCTACGCCCCCAATGAGGTGGTCGTCCGGTTCGCTCCGAGGCGGCAGGCTCACGATGGCGCGCGAGGCGAGCGGTGAAGCCTCGCCGCCCGGCACCACGCGCGTCCTGAGACTGCCCCCCGGGCGGACCCTCGCGAGCGAGCTGCGGCGGCTTCGAGGGCAACATGACGTCAGCTGGGCGGTCCCGGATTACCGCGCCCACATCGCCACCACGGGGCCGTGGATACCGAACGATCCGGGGCGCGCCGGCGGCCCTCCGCAGGGGTGGGAGGCGCTGCAGTGGAACTTCGTCGGGGAATGCGGCGTCGAGGCCCCGGAAGCCTGGGCGAACGTCGCGCGCGACGGTCGAGCCGGTGGGCGTGGAGTGGTCGTGGCGGTCCTCGACACCGGCGTCGCCTATGAGAACCGCGGACGCTTTCGCCGTTCGCCGGACTTCAACGGCTACCAGTTCGTCCAGGGCCACGATTTCGTCGCCCACAATGCCTTCCCGGAGGACCGCAACGGCCACGGGACGTTCGTCGCCGGCACCATCGCCGAGCGCACGAACAACCACATCGGCGTCACCGGGCTCGCCTACGGCGCAAGGATCATGCCCGTGCGGGTGCTCGACAGCGCGGGCGAAGGCGAAGCTTCGACGATCGCCGAAGGCGTTGATTTCGCGGTCGACACGGCGCCCAGGTGATCAACCTCAGCCTCGAGTTCTCCCCCGAAGTCACCGCCTCGGACATCCCCGAGCTGATCGAAGCACTCCGCTTCGCGCATCGCCGTGGCGTGCTCGTGGTGGCGGCGGCGGGGAATGAGGGACACGCGGCGATCGCCTATCCGGCACGCGCCCCCGACGTGGTCGTCCGTTGGCGCGACGACCGAACACGGGTGCCTGGCCGACTACTCGAACGATGGGACGGGCCTGACACTGGTGGCGCCAGGTGGCGGCGCCGACGCGAACCTCCCCGGCGACCCCAACTGCCACCCCGAAGAGCCTGCCGGGCGGGACATCTTCCAGATGTCCTTCACCGGCAGCTCCTCCGCCAGTTCGGGCTCCCCGAGGGGTATGAAGGGACCTCGATGGCGACCCCCCACGTGGCCGCCACCGCCGCGCTGATCATCGCCAGCGGGGTCCTCGGCAGACACCCCACGCCGGCGCAGCTCACCGACCGCCTGCGGGCGACCGCGAGGAAACTCGGGGGAGGGGGAGACGAAGCCCTCTACGGCGCCGGCCTCGTGGACGCGGCCGCCGCCACCGCCCCCGGCGGACCCGGGGCGATCGCGAAATAACCCGGTGCCCGGTCCCCTCGCCTGCCCGGCTCCCGAGCGGTGCGACCTGGCGGTGGTGGGCGGGGGGATCATCGGGCTGGCGGTGGCGCGGGAGGTCGCTCTACGTCATCCCCGCGTGAGCGTGTGCGTGCTCGAGCGCGAGCCCGACCTCGCCACCCACCAGACGGGCCACAACTCCGGGGTGATCCATGCCGGCCTCTACTACGCCCCCGGATCGCTGAAGGCCCGCCTGTGCGTCGAGGGGGCGCGGACGACCTACGCCTATGCCGCCGAGCGCGGCATCCCCCACGAGCGTTGCGGAAAGCTCGTCGTCGCCCGCGACCGCTCCGAGCTGCCGCGGCTTGAAGAGCTCGCCCGCCGGGGTGCCGCCAACGGAGTCGCCGGGCTACGGATGCTCGACGGACGGGCTCTCACCGAGGTCGAGCCCCACGTGCGGGGGTTCGCCGCCCTGCACTCACCCGACACCGCGATTGTCGACTTCGCCGCCGTCGCCCGCGCGTACGCCGGCGACCTGCTCGCCGCCGGCGGCGCGATCGCCACGGGCTGCGAGGTCCTCTCGCTCGACCCCCGATCGCGCACGATCGGGCTCAGCCACTCCCATGGAACGACCGAGGCGCGCAACGCGATCCTCTGCGCCGGCGCCTGGTCGGACCGGCTGGCGGTCGCCGCCGGGGCCAACCCCGACCCGCGGATCGTCCCCTTCCGCGGCTCCTACCTGCGCCTGTCGCCCGCCCGGCGCGAGCTCGTCCGGGCGCTCGTCTACCCGGTGCCCGACCCCTCCCTCCCCTTCCTCGGGGTCCATCTCACGCGCACCGTCACCGGGGAGGTGCTCGTCGGCCCGACCGCTCTCCTCGCACCCGCTCGCGCCGCCCGGTCCGCCATCCCGGCGCGGGCGCGCGACCTCCGCGAGACCGCGACCTGGCCCGGCACGTGGCGGATGGCGCGTCGCTGGTGGCGCGCGGGGATGATGGAGCTCGCCAACGCGGCGTCCCGTCGTGCGTTCGCCGCGACGGCCGCGCGTTACGTCCCCGACCTGCGCGAGGCCGACCTCGAACCCGCGTTCTTCGGCCTGCGCGCCCAGGCGGTCGCGCGGGACGGGAGCCTCCTCGACGACTTCGCCTTCTCGGCGACCCCACGTGCGCTCCACATACGCAACGCCCCCTCCCCCGCCGCCACCTCGGCCCCCGCGATCGCCCGTCACCTGGCGGGGCTGGCGCTGCGGGAGCTCGATCTGGGGGCCTGAGCCGCGGCTCCTCTCCGGGTTGACCGGAGGACGCCACCGACGCTGCAGGGCCCAGCCCGGTGCTACATCTCAAATGCCGTCCGCCCGCCGCTGTCGACGAGGTCGGCAAGGAGCGCACGTCCTTCGCCGAGCACCGGCCCACCATGTGCCAGGAGGAGGTGTTCGAAGTCGAGCTCCTCGAGCAGCCGCGCACACGCTGCCAACAGCCCCCGCCGCGTCGCCTCTGGATCGTCCATCAGCGAATCGGGGACGAACCCGAGGGGCCCGTCCTCGCCATATCCGCCGCCGCGCACCACGCCGTCGGCGAACACGACCGCCCGGCTCTCGCGGAGGTGGAGCGCCGTGTCGTCGGGGCAGATCGCCCCAACGGAACAGGCCCGCACTTCGCCGGGGAGGACCTCGCCGAGGTCGAACGGCTCGACCTCACGCCCGTCGGAGAACTCGTGCAGGCCGGCCCGGTTGCAGTACACGGCACAGCCGAACCGCCCGCCGAAGTGATCGGAATGTCGATAGTGATGGCGGTTGGAGAGGAGGATCGCCGCCGGGCTGGAGGGGCGAGCGGCGAACCACTCGAGGCCCTCGGGCGGGACCAGCGGGTCGATCAGCACGCCCGCGCCGTCGAGCCAGTACGAGGAGACCTCGCTGCGAATTCCGGAATGGATCGCGGTCCAGTGGAAGACGCCGGGAAGGATCTCCTCCATCGCCCACAACGGTATCGGAGCCCGGAACCGCTTGGCTGCCTTTCCGTCCCACAGAGCCTCGCATTGGCGTGTCCCAGAGAGTAGGCTGCACGGGCCGAAGGCCCGGCTCGGCAGCCGTCCACGGCGTACCCGGTGAGGGGGTCTCGATGGTGTTCGAGCTTCGCGTAGCTGTCTTGGCGGGCCGGGAGACCCAGGTCCGGATGGGAATTCGCTTCCTCGTCGTCGCGGTGTTGGTCGCCGGCGGCGCAGCCGGCGGGCCCGCGTCCGCGAATGCCACGACGCTCGAAACCGGCTGCGGCGAGCTCCAGTCGACGCTCGACGCCGTCGCGGGGGAAGCGCGGCACGGTGAAGGCGATGTGATCGTGCTCAACGAACTGTGCGACGCGGCCAACCTCGGGACTTCGAGCGGCGTCACATTGCCGGCGGGCTCGAACTTCACGCTCGAGGGCAAGTCGGGCACGGTGTCCGGCTTCGCCGGGGCAGGCGTCACCGGGCCGCTGCTCGGGACCGTCGGCGATGAGGAAGCGGGGACGCCCACCCTCAGCGGGCTCGTCTTCGAGCATGCAGACCTGACGGAAGCGAGCGCCCTGTCGGTGCGGGCGGCTCGTGTGACGCTCGACGACGACAGCTTCCTCGGGAACAGAGAGGAGGGTGCCAAGGGGCATGCGGCGTTCGTGTCCGCAGGCCAGTCCGACTGCAACGCCGCGACGGGGGCACAGACGATCACGCTCACCGACTCCAGGATCCAGAAGAACAAAATGGTCCTCGGGAGCGGCCAAGGGGGCGGCGGAGCGGTCGTGCTCGGAAGCATCTGCGTCGGCTCGCAGGTGGTGGTCGACGACAACAGCTTTACCGGGAACACACTCCAAGGCACCGACACGCCCGAAGGACCGTGGGTGGTGGGAGCGGGCCTCGATGTCGTCGGGGGTGACCCCGGGCCCACCGTGGTGAGCCAGCGCGGGAACGTGTTCGACTCCAACCACATCACTGCCACCGGTCCCTCCTTGGCCGACTACGGCGGTGGCGGCGAGTGGCTGGAAAACTCGAGCCTGCTGAGCGTCGGCGACCGCTTTACGCGCAACACGGTCGTCGGGACAATCGGCTCCCCCGAACGGTGGAGCTGGGGCGCCGGCCTCGGCAACACCAAAGTGGACTGCAACCGGTCCGACCTGCCGGAAACCACGGTCGAGGACGCCGTGGTGACCGGCAACACGCTCGAAGAAGGTACCAACGAAGCGATCGGCGGCGGTGGCATCTGGGTTCTCTGCTCACACCTGCGCGTGCTCGACTCGACCATCACGCTGAACACCGCGCCGAACGGCCCGGGAGTCGAAGGGGACGAACTCGGCGACCAGCTCGAAATCGAGAACACGATCCTCGCCGGGGACATCGGCGACGGCGAGATCGTTGGCTTCGAAGGGCCGGGAAGCTTCGTCCACGTCTCCTACAGCGACGCTTGCGGCGAATCGGACGCACCGTTCCCGGGCCCCGGGAACATCTGCGCGAACCCCGAGCTGGACGACCACGGCAACCCGTCGTCGGTCAACGTCCACGAGTCCCCGTCGAGCCCCACGATCAACGTCGGCTCGAATGCCCTCGTGCCGAGCGGACTCCTGACCGACTTCTACGGACACACGCGCGTGCTCGCAGCGGCGCCACATCTGCCGAGATGCGGCACGGCGGTGGTCGACATGGGCGCCAGCGAGTTCGGCAGCCAGGCCCCCTGCTGACCCCGACAGAAGGACCGGTTTCGAAGGTTCTCCGGAACAGAGCATCCGCTTCACCTGCGCAGCGCCCCTTACCGGCGGCAACCCCTCGCTCGGGATCGCCCCGAGCCGTGGCGGACGACGCCGAGCGCGCGTTCTCACTGGACCCGTGGTGCCGAGAGCGGCGTGGGCAGTCACGTGCAAACCCACCGGAGGGAGCGACGGGAGCTTCGGGCTCACTGGCGTAAGCCGCGAATTCGGGTATCGTAGGAGCAGGGGAGAGGAAAGGGATTTCCGTTAGTGCGTACGACTACGTCATAGTTGGAGCGGGCTCCGCCGGCTGCGTGCTCGCACGGCGTCTGAGTGAAGACGCGGACAATCGCGTCCTGCTATTGGAGGCGGGACCGCCCGACACGGACCTGAACCTCCATGTCCCGCTCGGCTATCTCAAGCTCGCACGGGACGAGTTCGACTGGGGTTACGAGTCGCTGCCCGAGGAGGAGTGCGGCGGTCGCCGGATCAGATTGCCACGGGGAAAGGTGGTAGGAGGCTCCTCCGCGACCAATGCGATGATCTACATCCGCGGGAACCCGTGCGACTATGACGAGTGGGGCGTGAGAGGGTGGTCGTGGCGGGACCTGCTTCCCTATTTCCTGAAGGCTGAGGACTACGAGCTCGGTGGCTCGCCCTGGCACGGGACGTCCGGCCCGCTGCCTGTGAATGAGCAGCCGAAGCCGAACGAGATCTCGCGAGCCTTTGTCGACGCGGGAGCACAGGCGGGCCTCGCACGCAATGACGATTTCAACGATGGCGACCAGGACGGCGTCGGCCTGTATCAGCTCACGCACCGCAACGGGATGCGCGCCAGCGCGGCCGTCGCCTACCTGCACGCAGCCCAAGGGCGTGCGAATCTCACCATCATGACCTCCACGCACGTCCGGGAGGTGCTGTTCGAGGGCACCCGCGCGGTTGGCGTACGGGTGGACCGCCTCGGTGAACAACACCAGCTCCGAGCTGATCGCGAGGTGATCCTGTGCGGCGGCACCTACAACTCTCCGCACCTGCTCATGCTGTCGGGGGTCGGGCCGGCTGCACAGCTGAAGATCCACCAAATCGACGTGCGGATGGATAGAAGGGCGGTGGGGGAGAACCTCACGGATCACGCCGCCACGGAGCTCTGCTGGATGACGGCCGAACCGAGGAGCGAGTCGGCGCGGCGGCGGTGGAGGAGCACAAAACTGCTTCTCGCAGCGCGGAGAGGGCAGTTCGGGGCAAACCTCGCGGAGGCGGGTGGCTTTGCACGCGTGGCCAGCGACGCTCCGGCGCCCGACATCCAGTTTCACGTAGCGGCAGTTCAATTCCACGACGAGTGCATGAGCGATTCCGAACCCCACGGCATATGGGTCTCGCCCTGTCTGCTCACGCCCCGCAGCCGGGGCTCGGTACGACTCGCCTCCAACGATCCGACCGCCGGGCCGGTAGTGCACAACGGGTTCTACACCGTCGGTGACGATCTGGAGCGGATGGTCTCGGCCCTCCGAGTGGCGCTCGACATCTGCGTCCAACCCGCCATCAAGTCCTATTGCGCTGTCCCGTTCGCGACACCCGAGGACGATTCAGACAACGCGCTCCGCCGCCACATCGCCCGCACGACGTTCGCCTTCTACCACCCCGTCGGAACCTGCCGGATGGGCGAAGACGAGGAGGCCGTCGTCGACGACCAGTTGCGCGTCAATGGCCTGGAGGGCCTGCGGGTGGTCGATGCGTCCGTGATGCCGGTGGTTCCGCGTGGGAACACCAACGCGCCGACAATCGCTTTGGCCGAGCGCGCGGCGGACCTGATTCGCTTTGGCATGGCGCTGGCGCCCGCCGCTGCCCCCCTACAGCCCGAGCACAGCCCCATCTGAGCTCCCCGGCTGCAGACGGTCGGCGCTGGTAGGCAACGCCCTCCGACGGGTGGAGGTCGGATGCCGGATTTGCGATTATCGCCCCTATGGCCGTACACATGGCGGATCGATCCAGTGTCCGGGTAGCCACCGTCGCGAAGCTCAATCAGCGCGCGGTCGGGCGCCGATGGGCGGCGGGAGGAGCGCGCGGCCACCGCGTTTGGTCGATCGCCGGACGGCTGGTGAGCCGGTCGCGCTCAACCCGCAGGCGACGGGTGCCGTTAATGATCGCGTGACGGGCGAGATCCGCCAGATCATCGAGACCCACGGCCGCCTCCCGGTGGACGTGGCTACGCTTGCCCCGACAGCCGACCTCTACCAGGCCGGGCTGAGCTCTCACGCGAGCGTCAACGTGATGCTCGCGCTCGAGGACCATTTCGACATCGAGTTTCCCGACTCCATGCTCACGCCAAGCGTGTTTGCGAGCATCGCGTCGATCGAGGCGGCGGTGAGCGAGCTGCGCTCACAGACATCTCTCTCGTGAGCGTCTCGGTCGACCACGACCGGGCGTTTCTCGACGCCGTCTGCAGGATCGCCGACGAGGTCGCCGCACCGAACGCCGACGGTGTCGACCGTGAGGCGCGCTTCCCCGCTGAGACGGTCGACGCCCTCCGCGACGCGGGCGCGCTTTCGGCCTTCCTCCCAACCCGGCTCGGTGGCGGCGGCGTCTCGTTCGAGACGATCGCTGCTGCTTGCTTCGAGTTGGGGCGCCGCTGCGGGTCGAGCGCGATGGTCTTTGCGATGCACCAAATCCAGGTGGTCACGATGGTGCGCCATCTCGAGGACGGGGGCTGGTTCGATGACTATCTCGCGGAACTCGCCCCGGCACAGCGTCTCGTCGCCTCGGTCACCTCGGAGGTCGGCACCGGCGGTGACATGGGCCGCTCCATCGCCGCCGTCACTCCAGACGGTCAGGGAGGCTGCTCCTTCGAGAAGCAGGCCCCGACCGTCAGCTACGGCGGCTACGCCGACGACCTGTTCGTGACGCTCCGCCGCGACCCGGACGCCGAGCCGAGCGATCAGGTCATCGCGCTCGTGCGCAGCGAGCAGACCACCCTGGAGCAGACCGGCACCTGGGACCCGCTGGGCATGCGTGGGACATGCTCCCCGGGGTACCTCGTGCGCGCGACGCTGGCGCCGGAGCAGATCCTCTCCTCGCCGTTTTCAAGCGTCATGGCCGAGTCGATGGTGCCGGTGAGCCACATCCTCTGGTCGCAGCTCTGGCTCGGCATCGCCACCGACGCCTTCGACCGCGCCCGTGCGTTCGTGCGCGCCGCGGCCAAGCAGAAGCCGGGGGAGCCGCCGCCGGTGGCCCTCCGCCTGTCGCACCTGATGAGCGATCTCTCGCTGCTTCGCGCCGAGGTGGGCTCGGCGACGGCGGCATTCGTGGAGGCCTCCGAGGAGCCGGGGCGCGAGCGGCTGAAGACGATGGCCTCGGCACTCCGCTTCAACAACCTGAAGATCGCCGCCTCCGAGCAGGCGCCCCGCGTTTGTCAGGGTGCGCTCGGCGTGTGCGGGATCATGGGCTTCAAGAACGACACCCCGTTCAGCGTGGGCCGACATCTGCGGGACACGATGTCGGCGTGCCTGATGATCGCCAACGAGCGGATCCATCAGACCAACGCCAGCCTCCTCCTGATCGCCAAGGACGTCTAGCGGCGGGCCGCCCGCCCGACCCCGGGCAGCCCCCTTTCAGGCTCCGAGACCTTGACGGAGCGCTAGAAACCACTAACCTTCGGCCCGAAGGAGACGCACAACGCCGACCGGGGGCAGACATGGAGCGCTTTCAGAGGGACGAAGGATCGTTGCTGAGCGTGGGAGTCGTTGGCTTGGGCTACTGGGGACCGAACATCCTCCGCGGCCTGGTCGAGCAGCCCGGTGTCGAGCTCCGTCATGTCTGCGACCTCGACGAGCAGCGGCTCGATCCGTTCACGCGGCGCTATCCGAGCGCTAACTTCACGACTTCTTACGAGGATCTCCTGGAAGATGTTGAGTTGGACGCGATCCTGATCGCCACGCCGGTCGTCACGCACCACGACCTCGCCAGCGCGGCCTTGCGGGCCGGCAAGCACACGTTCGTCGAGAAGCCATTGGCGCCCTCGGTAGCCGAGGCAAGCGAACTGATCGAGCTCGCCGAGAGCCGCAACCTGCGCCTCATGTGTGGGCAGACGTTCCTCTACAGCCCCCCGGTCACGGCGATCAAGGGACTGGTCGACAGCGGCGAAATCGGAGACATCTTCTTCATCTCCTCGAGCCGCGTCAACCTCGGCCTACATCAGCGCGATGTCAGCGTGATCTGGGATCTTGGGCCACACGACTTCTCGATCCTTCTCTACTGGCTCAACGAGATGCCGGATTCAATTACGGCGACCGGGCGCGACTCGATCGTCGAAGGCATCCACGACGTCGCCTTCATGACCATGCGATTCGCCTCGGGAGTCGTCGCCAACGTCGAGCTGAGCTGGTTGGCGCCATGCAAGCTCCGCCGGACCGCAATCGTCGGGAGCAACAAGATGATCGTCTACGAGGACGGAACCCCTGAGCCAGTGCGAATATTCGATCGGGGTGTCGTCTACAAGGATCCGAAGACGTTTCGGCGAGTATCAGCTCTCCTATCGAACAGGTGACATCCTCTCCCTCCGCATCCCAGCCACCGAGCCCCTCGTCGCCGAGATGGCCGAGTTCGTCCGTCTGATCCGCAGCGAAGAGACCTGCGCGAATCTCGAGCTCGCGCGCCAGGTGGTGATGCTGGCTGAGGCCGCCGAGTCCTCGCTCGCCAACGAAGGCACCCCAGTGGACATCTCCGGCTCGCTCGTTTGATCTCGAGGTCGAGATCGCGCCGCCCTCGGGGGGCGTTGAGGGGGCAGTCGTCGTCGTGGCACCGGTCGGGACACGCATCGCTGTCAGCTTCTCTTCGGGCTTATCCACAACTCTCCTCTCCCGTTGTCGCTCATCGTCGCCCAAGGACCGGACGTGCCCGCGCGAAGTCATAACTACAAGATGCCCCCATCGAGACGTGATGAAACCCGACGAATGTTCTAGACCAGGGAGTCGACGATGTCGACCGCCGATCGCCGCTCGTGTGCCCATTTTGCGGATTTCGGGGTGCCTGACGGGCGGGCTTCCGCGTATCCCGTCTGAAGTGTGGACATCGATCCGGCGGTTGTCCACAGACGCAACTCACCTCTGGGCAGCCTGAGCGTGCACGAGCCCAGCACTCAGCAGGTGGTGCCGTTCGTCGGCCTGGCCCGCCAGCACGCGATGCTGCGCGAGGAGCTCAGGGATGCCTTCGACCGGGTGGTCGCCGCTGATGCCTTCATCCTCGGGCAAGAGGTCGAGGCGTTCGAGCGAGCGTTTGCGGATGTCTGCGAGGCAGGGGACTGCGTCGGCGTCGCCTCCGGCACGGCCGCGCTCGGACTCACACTTCTCGCAGCCGGGATCGGCCCGGGTGACGAGGTGGTGGTCCCGGGATTCACGTTCATCGCTTCGGCTCTCGGCGTGCTCCATGCCGGCGCGACGCCTGTCTTCTGTGATGTGGAGCCGGACACCGGCCTGATGAACCCGGACGCGGCGGCGGCGGCAGTCGGCCCACGGACCGCCGCCATCCTTCCCGTTCACCTATACGGCCAGGTGTGCGACATGGAGCGGATCCGGAAGCTCGCTTCGCGTCACGGTCTATTCGTGCTCGAGGACGCCGCGCAGGCCCATGGCGCCACGTGTGAAGGCAGGCCGGCAGGCTCGCTCGGCGATGCGGCCGCGTTCTCCTTCTATCCAAGCAAGAACCTGGGTGGACTCGGGGATGGCGGAGCCGTAACCACAGACGATGCCCAACTCGCGGCCCGCGTGAGAGAGCTTCGCCATCTGGGCCAGCGCGGCAAGGGCGAGCATGTCGTCGTGGGTTACAACGAGCGGCTCGACGGGCTGCAGGCCGCGCTGCTGGGGGTGAAGCTGCCTCACCTGATGAGTTGGAACGCCGCCCGTCGGCGACATGCGGAGCGGTTGCGGGAGGGCCTTGCCGGGGAGATCGCCGTTCTGCTCGAGCGGCCGGAGACACCGTGCGTGTATCACCTCTTCCCGGTTCGCCACCCGGCGCGGGACCGACTGGCCGAACTGCTGTCCGCGGAGGGTATTCAGGTCGGCCTGCACTACAGTCCCGCGGCGCACCAACACGATGCGTTCGCGTCGCTGCCCGCGAGCGCGCGCCCGCTCGCGCTGCCCGAGGCCGAGGCCTGGGCGGCGGAGGAGCTTTCGCTGCCGATGTTCGCCGAGCTGACAGACCCAGAGGTCGACCGGGTGGCGGCGGCCTGCGGAGCTGCGTTGCGGGCCCTGTAGAGCCCGCCAATCGGCCCACCTGAGGACGGGCTCTCGATTAGCAGTTCGAGGGGGTTTGGCCTATGATGGACGGCTGCCGATGTCTGAAACAATCCCCTTGGTCACGGAGGCCCAAGTGGCATCGTCCGATGCTGGAACAGGACCGCGCCTTGTCGAGATGAGTGTCGCGCCGCGCGCGGGCTCCCTTGTGGCGCGGGAGTACGGCCGACGCGACTATTACCTGCGTCGTTTGCTGGCCCTCAGCGACGCCGTCGCTCTGGCGCTGGCGATGGTGCTTGCGACATCGGTCGTGGCAGGGATCACGGGACACTCGTGGCGGGAGGTCGTGCTCTACGGGTTGGCGACGCTGCCGGGGTGGATCGTGCTGTTCAATTTTTACGGCCTCTATGACCGCGATGCGAAGCGCTTGAGCCACTCGACGATCGATGACCTACCCTCGCTCTTCCACGCACTCCTGCTCGGCTGCCTGTTGATGTGGTGCTGGTTCGCACTTGTCGCTCCGTTCAAGCTCGTCTTCTCCACGATCCTTGCCTTCGGCGGCCTGGCGATCGTGTTCGTGCTCGCCGGCCGCGCTGTCACCCGAGCGAGCGTCGTGCGGTTTGTCTCCCCCGAACGGGTCCTGCTGATCGGAACGGGCCACGCGGCGGGAGCGCTGATCGAGAAGATGCGTGCGAATGCGGGACTGCGGCTGGAACCGATCGGGATGGTGAACCACGCTCGGCATACGACCCGGGGGGTCAGCCTGCCGCTACTCGGCTACCTGGAGGACGTGGACCTGTTCGACCTGCTCGTCGAGCATCGCGTCGGCCGGGTGGTCGTCGCCGACGCGGAGTTTGCCGGGCAGCAACTGTTGGACGTGCTGCGTACCTGCAAGGAGGTCGCAGTGAAGGTCAGCCTTCTGCCGGCGACGTTCAGTGCACTCGGACCCTCTGTCGAGGTGGACGATGTCCAGGGCCTGACCGTGCTGGGAGTGAACCCGCCGGTCCTCTCGCGCTCCTCGCGTGCGGCAAAGCGCACGCTGGACGTCGTCGGAGCTGCGGTGTTGAGCATCATCGCGCTACCGCTCGTGGCGGCGATGGCGATCGCCATCAAGCTCGACTCCCCTGGGACGGTGTTCTTCCGCCAGGAGCGGATCGGCAGGGGCGGGCGACGCTTCTGCCTGCTGAAGCTCCGCACGATGGTCGCGGATGCCGAGAGCAAACGCGAGGAGCTCTACGCAGAGAGCATGGACGCCGGCTGGCTCCATCTCGAGAGCGATCCCCGCGTCACGCGCGTTGGACGAGTACTGCGGCTGGCAAGTCTCGACGAGCTCCCACAGCTGTGGAACGTGATGCGGGGCGACATGAGCCTCGTGGGCCCGCGGCCGCTGATCGCAGAGGAGGACGGGATGGTCGAGGATTGGGCGCGCGGGCGCTTGGATCTGACTCCCGGCGTGACGGGCCTCTGGCAGGTGCTCGGACGCACGAGCATTCCCTTCGAGGAGATGGTGAAGCTCGATTATCTTTATGTCACAAACTGGTCGCTGTGGGGGGACATCAGGCTGATTCTTCGCACCCTTCCCGTAGTGGTCAAGCGCAGCGGGGCAAACTGAGCGCGCTATGAAGCAGGTTGCGATCCGTCTGCGAGACGGTCGCGTCGATGTCCTGGACGTGCCACAACCCTCGCTCACTCCCGACGGCGTCCTGATTGACGTGCGTGCGAGCCTGTTGAGCGTCGGCACCGAACGCAGCAAGGTCCAGGCGGGCCGCCAGGGCTTGATCGGGAAGGCTCGTGCCCGCCCTGATCAGGCCCGTCAGGTGATCGACAAGGCGCGCCAGGACGGCATTGGTCCGACGCTCCAGACGGTGCGCGCGCGACTGGGCCAGCCGACCGCCCTTGGCTACTCGGCTGCTGGCGTCGTGCTCGAGGTGGGCGCGCGCGTCCGCGGAGTGACGCCCGGCGACCGCGTGTCCTGCGGCGGCGGCGAATACGCGGTGCATGCAGACGTGGTGGACGTGCCGGGAAACCTCTGCGTGCCGCTGCCCGACAATGTGTCCTTCGAGGGCGGGGCGTTCGCGACGGTGGGGAGCGTCGCGATGCACGGCGTTCGTCAGGCGGATGTCCGCCTCGGCGAACGCGTCGCCGTGATCGGCTTGGGTCTCGTCGGTCAGCTCAGCGGTCAGCTCCTGAGCGCGGCCGGCTGTCAGGTGGTCGGGATCGACCTGTCCGACGCGCTGGTGGCCAAGGCGAGACACCTGGGCGCGTTCGACGCGGCCTACAACCGCAGTGCGATGGACGGGGATGAGCTGCCGCCCGACGTTGTGAACTGCGACGCGGTGATCATCACGGCGGCCACGAAGTCGAATGACCCGGTAGCGCTAGCGGCGCTGTTGTGCCGCGACCGCGGCCGCGTCGTCGTCGTCGGTGACGTCGCCATCGACGTCCCTCGCGCACCCTATTACGACCGCGAGCTGGAGCTGCGTCTCTCGCGATCCTACGGCCCCGGGCGGTACGACCGCGAGTACGAGGAGCGCGGCCTGGACTACCCGATAGGTTACGTGCGCTGGACCGAGCAACGCAACATGGGTGCCTTTGTCGGCCTGCTTGCGAGCGGGCGTATCGAGGTCGACGGCCTGATCCTCGAGCGGGTACACGTCGATGACGCAGCCGAGGCTTACGAGAGTCTCGTCGCTTCAGAGGAATCGCCGCTCGGCATAGTCCTCAACTACGACACGACAAACCCGCGTCCACGACCGGTCGCCGCTGTCGGGTCCTCGTCCCGCGAGGCTCCGTGGAACGTGGCCAACGTGGTTGGCACCGGCAGCTTCGCTCAGCGGGTTCTGATTCCGGGGCTCAAGAAGGCGGGGTTCGAGCTGAGGGCTGCGGCGAGCGCTCGAGGCCTCTCGGCGAAGGCGGCAAAGGATCAATTCGGGTTTGACCGCGCCGTCACTCCCGAGGAGGCGATCGAAGACCCGGAGGCGGGCTTTCTCGCGATCGCCACACGACACTCCTCCCACGCTGCGCTCGCTGCCGGCGGCCTGCGGGCCGGCAAGGCGGTGTTCGTCGAGAAGCCTCCCGCCCTGAACACCGATCAGCTTGCCGAGCTCCGGGAGGCACGGGCAGCCACGGGCCGGGCGCTGTTCGTGGGGTTCAACCGGCGTTTCGCCCCACTGGCCCAGCCGCTGAGGGATCACGTCCGCGCGCCGGGCACGCCGATCGAGATGCTCCTCCGCGTCAGCGCGGGATCGCTCCCGGCCGACCACTGGCTGATCGACCCTGCGGACGGCGGCGGACGGTTGCTCGGCGAGGGGTGTCACTTCATCGACTTCGCATGCTGGGTCGTTGGAGCTCCGGTTGCCCGGGTGAGCTGCTCGATGAGCCGAGCTCCCGACACTGCGCTCGCGGCGTCCCAGGGGTTCAGCGCGTGCCTCGAGTTCGCCGATGGCTCGACGGCGACGATCATCTACACGGCGCGTGGAGCGAGCGCGCTGGCGAAGGAGTACGCCGAGGTGCATGCCGCTGGACGTTCTGCCCTGCTTGACGATTTCCGATCCTTGAAGCTGATCGAGGGCCGTCGCACCAGCCACAGGCGCTCCCGGACACAGGACAAGGGGCATCTCGCGCAGCTCGTCCATCTCCGCGGCGTCCTGAGCGGAGGCGCCGCCACCGTCGAGCCGGACGTGCTCGCCTCCATGGACGCCACGCTCGCAGCGCTCGCCGCCGCGGAGACGGGCCGGGAGCAGTTGCGCCCGAGCGACTGACTCGCGGCTGCTCAGCTCGCGCGAGCGCGGCCACCGTCGGCGATCGCCTCGACGAACGCCTCGATCAGCGTCTCGGCCCGCGCCCGCAGCTCGGGCAAGGGCCGCGGCGGACCAGGTCGGGGCCCGACGGGCAGCAGTTCCCGCGCACTTCCCAGCCGCCGCAGCAGCCCTCGGCGCTCGAGCTCACGATCGACCGCCGGCTGCTCGGCGGCGAACACTGAGTACGTGGGTACCCCCATCAACGCCGCCTCGCGCGTCATCGTGCCCCCCGCCCCGACGACGAGGTCGGCGTGATACATCAGCGAGCGGGAATCGATCGCGCGGTCTGGTGTGAGGACGTTGGGGAGGCGGAGGGCATCGATCTCCGCGCGCTGCTCCGCGTGTCGCACGAGCACGACGACGCGCACATTCGGCTCGTTGCCGAGCGCGCCGACGGCGTCACCGAAGAGGGTGTTCTCGAACTGGTGGTAGGTCGCGCGGCTGGGCGGCGTTCGCACGACCACCAGCGGACGGTCGTCTCGCGGAACATCGACCACGGAGGAGACGTCGCTCGCCGGCTCGAAGTCCCCGAGGTAGATCTCCTCCTTGAAGCCGGCATAGAAGCGCGTGCGCCTCGCGCTGGCGCCCTGGCGGCCGACGCCCGCCGCGCGCAATGCCTCGGGCATGAGGATCACGTGGGCGAGCCTGAAGGCGAGGTGGTTGGCCGGTTGGCCCTCGTAGTCCATGGCGGTGACAACGGGCACCCCGAGCGTCCGCGCGGCAACGATCTGCGCGTAGGAATTATGTGAAAGCGCCAGGTCGGCTCGAAAGCTCTGCGCCCATCGCCGCAGCGCGTGGATTCGGCTCGCCAGCACCGCCGCCTTCTGCGCCCGCGACTTCGGGCTCTGGCCGCCGATGATCGTCGCGTCGGGCCAGCGCTCGAGGGTAAGCTCCACGGTCTGCGCATTGTCACGCGCGGTCACGCCCACGACATGGCCGAGCTCCTCCAAACGACGTGCTATGGGGGCGAAGAGGAGCGGGTGCGGTGAATTGGACTGGTCGATCCAGACCCTCACGGTTGCACCCCGGTGGCGGCGCAAAGACAGCTGAGCGACTCGAACATCGGCGCCACCACCCAGCGCATGTGCGGCGTCGGGTTGGTCCAATGGCGGCGGCGCTGAAAGATGAACGAGCCGTCACCACGCTGCATCTGCCTGAGCGCGAAGTCGAACACCCTCCACGCGAGGGCGCCGTAGCTGGCGTCGTGCGAGGCCGCCAGCGTCATCGTCCTGATCCCCTGTGCGACACACTGCGCGTCGATCGGATAGACCGACTGCGGTAGGTACTTGGGCGTGCCGTCCTGGAGAAACAGCCTGTCGCGATAGTAGGCCAGCCCTCGCTCGAGCGCCGACCCGCCGTCCACCTCCACTCCCGCCTCGGCGCAGCAGATCAACGAGTCGAGCACGTACCCGGTGTGAAAGTTGTCGACCCAGTCGAGATCCTGCTCCTCGCCGTAGGGCCACGAGCCGTCGCCTCGCTGGAGAGCGACCGTCCAGCGCAAGCCCGCTTCGGCGGCCGTGCGCATGTCTTCGCGACCGGTGCCTGCAGCGAGCCGGGCGAGCAGGGCGCATACGAGGGTATTGGCGTTATGGATCGGCGTACGATCGCCGGGGAGATAGCCGAAGAAGGCGCCTTCGCGACCCTCCGTCTGGGGTATGTGACGGAGAAAGAAGTCTCCGACGCCCGTCGCGAGCGCAAGCAGCCGCTCATTCCCCAGCGCCTGCCCGGCGTCGATCAGCGCGAGCCCGGCAAACGCGGTCGCGATCGTGTTCGGCGTCTCGCGCGGGTAGAAGAACACGCGCGTCTGGACGTCGAAATGGTATCCCCAGCATGGCTCCTCATAGCCCTCGCAGCGCAACGCCTCGAGCGCGCCGAGCGTGTCCTGAAGGCGCGCCCGACCCTCACTTCCGAAGCCGGCGCCGTGTGCGTAGCCGGAGACGACCTGTGCGAGGGCTGCGGCGCTCGGGCCGGGGAGATCCCGAGCAGCGGGCGCAGGTTGATCGGCGAGCGCTTCACGAGCTGCGTGAGAACACGGCGCCCGATCAGGCTTCCCGTCAATGGGCTTGTGAACCGCGTCGCATTGAGCCCGTCGTAGGGGTCGGTCCCGGTCCAGTTCCGCGCGCTTCCCCACGCCTCCAAGCGGCGAAGCGCAGCGAGAAGCGCTGCGCGCTGCGCCGGCGAGGGCATATGTGTGGTCGCGGGGGGATCGGCTCTCATGCCGTGTACTACGCTACACGCCAGTGTGTGGAATCTGCGGCTGTGTCGGGCGGGCCGAGGAACACGTCATACGCGCCATGACCCGCCGTATGGCGCACCGCGGCCCTGACGGTGAGGGCGTCGAGTGCTTTGGGGGCGAGTCCGGAGGTGTCCCCTGCGCGCTTGGCCATCGTCGCCTGAGCATCATCGACCCCACACCTCGTGGCAGGCAGCCGATGTGCTTCGACAGCGGTCGCTATTGGATCACCTACAACGGCGAGCTTTACAACTTTCGTGAGCTTCGCCGGGAGCTCGAGGCCAGCGGGGTGCAGTTTCGGACCGAGACGGATACGGAGGTCCTGCTCGCGATGTACTCCCGTCACGGCGCGAGGATGCTGGATCGGCTGAACGGGATCTTCGCGTTCGCGATCTGGGACACCGAGCGACAGGCCCTGTTCCTCGCCCGTGATCGGCTCGGCGTCAAGCCTCTCTACTGGGCGCAACGCGACGGTGTCCTCTACTTCGCCTCGGAGATAAAGGCGCTGCTCACAGCTCTCCCCGCGAGCATGCGCAGCGACATGGTGGCGGACTACCTCACCTTCCTCTGGGTGCCCGACCCCGACACGCTGTTCGAGGGGATCTACAAGCTCGCTCCGGGTCACCTCGCCAGGTTCGCCGACGGACGTCTCGACATCGAGCAGTACTGGGACATGAGCTACGAGGTCGAAGAGGGGAGCACCGAGGAGTGGGCGACGACGGTGCGATCCGCCGTAGATGACGCGGTACGGCGTCAAATGGTTTCCGACGTCCCATTGGGGGCGTTCCTCAGCGGGGGGGTCGACTCGAGCGCGATCGTCGCGGCCATGGGCGCGGCCAATGGGCGAGTCACCACCTATACCGTCGGATTCTCGGCCGAGGATCTGAGCCACGAGATCGTACCGGACGACGTCCGCTATTCGCGGGAGATCGCCCGCCGGTTCGACATCGACTACCACGAGGAGACGCTGCAGCCCGCGGTCGTCGACCTGCTCCCGAAGCTCGTGTGGCACATGGATGAGCCGATCGCAGATCCCGCCTGCATCTCCACATACCTTATCTGCGCGGCGGCGCGCGAGAACATGACAGTGATTCTCAGCGGGATGGGCGGAGACGAGATCTTCGCCGGCTATCCGCGCCACCTCGCCGCGCAGATCGGGCGCCTGGCGGACGTGATACCGGGCTCACTTCGCTCTACACTGCGCCGGAACCTCAATGGACGACTGACACTGGGGCCGCCGGGCCGGATGCGTGGGCCACGGCGCAACCTGATGAAGTTGATGCGAGGCATCGACGCCTCGCCGTTGGAGCGTTACCTCATCTACTGCTCCTACTACCAGGACCAGGAGCTCGCCCGGCTGCTCACCGACGAGCTCGCCGCTGGTGCCGGCCACAGCTTCGATCGCCATCACGATTACGCACAGCGCGTCGCGGACGAGAACTGGCTTAATCGACTACTCTACATTGACCTCAAGACGTTTCTGCCATGTCTCAACCTCGCCTACACGGACAAGATGAGCATGGCCGCCTCGACCGAGGTGCGCGTACCACTTCTCGACGACGAGCTCGTCGCGCTCTCCGGACGCATCCCGCCCCGCCTGAAGCTCCGGGGCGGCACGCGCAAGTACGTCTTCAAGCGCAGCATGGAGGGCGTTCTTCCCCACGACGTCATTTGGCGCCCCAAGGCGGGCTTCGGCGCCCCGGTGCGGTCCTGGCTGGTCGGCGAGCTGAAGCCGATGATCGATGAGCTGCTCTCGCCGCAGGCAGTCGCCCGCCGCGGGCTGTTCGAGCCTCGCGAGGTGGAGAGACTGATCGCCGCCAACGACGCCGGCACGGAGGACAACGCTCTGCGTCTATGGGCGCTGCTCACGCTGGAGATCTGGCAGCAGACCTATCTCGACGCGTGAGCCTCGACCTCGACAGCTGAGCCTGGCGCGGCGACGATGACAACCGATGGCGACCCAGTGAGCGTCGAGGGGGACCCGGAGGCGGGGCTGGCCGGGCTCACCATCAGCGCCGAAGCCCCCGCCGCGATATCTCACGGCTTTGAGGAGGAGCCACCAAGCCTGCGCACACCGCTGAAAGGGTTTCTGCGGTTGGCGACCGGCCAAGGCGTCGGACAGGTTCTCGCGTTCGTGGTCCTCACGCTCGTGGCCCGGAAGGTCGGCCCGTCGAATTTCGGGACCTACCAGTTCGCGTTCAGCGCGCTGACTTACTTCACGCTCCTTGCGAATCTGGGCGTGGCGAACCACGCCGTGAGGGACGTCAGCGTCGGGTCACATCCCGCATCTGCGATCGCCGGTGAAGTCCTCGTGATCAGATTCGTGCTCGCCGTCTTCTCCTACTGCTGCCTGCTCGCCCTTGCTCCGTACGTCACGCCCTCCCACGGTACGGCAGTCATCTTGGAGATCATCGGCATCGCCCTCATCTTCGAAGCCGCGACTGGCGAATGGGTACTGCAGGCGACCCAGCACTTCGGCAAACTGGCGGTCGCCACCCTCTTCCGCCAGATGACGGCAGCTGCCCTCGTGTTCCTGTTTCTGACGGGAGGGTTCGTCGGCGTGGAACGCTACGCGAAGGCCACCGTCGCCGGCGCCCTGGTCGCGACCGCTATCACAGCCATCGCGGCGATCCGCCTCATTGGCCTACCCCACCTCACCGCCTCACCTCGCCGGCTCTACGGCCGCTTCAGGCGCAGCATTCCCTTCTCCTGGTCCGTGGTCATGATCCAGGTCTACTACACAACCGACTTCTTGATCATCGGGGCGCTGAAAGGCACGAAGCCGGTGGGGCAATACGGCGTCGCGTATCGCCTGCCGACGATCGTCATCAGCGTGATCCTGGTGTGGGGTTCAGCCGCGTATCCATACCTCGCCCGGCAGGGCGCGAGAGATGTCCTCGCGCTACGAGCACACATCGGGCGAGCGACCAGCGTCGCGCTCATCATCGCTGCCTCGCTGGTGGCGATCACGCTACCTCTCGGCCGAGAACTGATCGTGGAGATATTCGGCGCAGCGTACGCACCGGCGGGCACTGCCTTCGTGATCCTCATGGCCAACGCGGGCGTCGTCGTAGCCAGCGTGGACCTGGTAAACGTCCTCCTGGCAGCCCGGGACGAGCGACGTTACGCGATCGCAGTGACGGTCGGTGCGATCGTCAACACCGCGCTCAACTTCGCCCTCATCCCCGGCTTGGGCATCGCGGGTGCGGCCACCGCCACGCTGTTTGCGGAGCTGACGGTATTTTCGCTCATCATCACGCGCGCACGCAAGGTGACCGGCTCTCTGACTCTCGAAACGAGGCGCATCACGCGTGGGGTCCTCGCCGCGGCTGTGACATGCGGCGGGCTCTTCGCGCTCAGGGGAACGTTCCCCGCCGTGGCGGAGGCGGCAGTCGGCGCGGTCGCGTTGATCGGGCTGGCGATCGCCTTTGGAGCGATCACCCCAAGCGAGCTCAGGATGAGGCGCACACCGGGGGGCGACGCGGAGGTCTAGGCTCCCCTCGCCGCTTACTCGCACCTCAGAGGCTGCTCGAGGGACGCACGTCAACAGGTTCGCCCGCGGTAACGCGCGGGGGTGCCCGCCAGATAGCCTCCTTGCACGGCCGATACAGCATCGCCCCACGCATGGCGGCCAACTGGCCACTCGCCGACTCGAGCGCGAATATCCGCAAGAGCGCATGGCCGAACGCGAAGGCGAAGATGAAGGGCCGCACCGCCATGCGCTCTCCCGGGGAGCCGTAGCGGATCATATAGGTGACCCACACCTGCGGCAGCAGCCTGTAGATGCGAGGCTCGTGGGGCGTCGGCGTGCTCGCGCCGCCGTCGTGCCAGACCCAGGTCGTACCGACGTAGCGCACGCTATAGCCGGCAAGGCCTACACGGGCCGAGAAATCGATGTCCTCGAGGTACATGAAGACGGACTCATCCAGGTAGCCGACCTCATCAATGATGCCAACGCGCAGAACCATCAGAGCCCCGGCGGTGCATTCGACGTCCCGATCGACAAACAGGGGATCTCTTCCGGACCTCGTGACTTCGGCTGCCCGGCGCCCGATCTTGTTGTTGGTGATCAAGTGATGCAGACGAGGGCGCCTGCGGGCGGCACCCGCTTGCGGACGCCCCTCCCGGGTCATCAGCCGGCAAGTGGCTATCCCGACCGATTGATCCTCGGTTACAACGTCGACGAGGCGCTCGAGCGAGCCCGGGGTGAACTCGATGTCCGGATTGACGACAACGACCGTCGGCTCGCTGCACCGACTCAGAAGCTCGTTGCACGCAATCGGGAAGCCGGCGTTTGAGTCGGAGGCATCCAACGTGATGTCAATGTTGAGCTCGGCCTGGAGATCGCGAACGATGCGAACAGTATCGTCGGAGGAGGCATTGTCGTAGATCCTCACCCGCACGACGAGCTCTTCCGCGGCGATCGACCTGAGGAGGTTCCCGATCGTCTCGGCAGAATTGAATGTGACTACGCACGCAGCACACGCGACCGGCCCCTCGATTTTGACCGTGTCGCTCATTCGACAGGGGCCTCCGCCATTCGATCAGGACACTCACGGGGGCGGTGTCCGATGGTTCGCCCGCGAGCGTCTCGCCGCGCGGTCATGGCGAGATACCCGTCCTGCGATGGCGTAAGCACGGGGGCATTCAGGACACCGCTGTCTCCGCGGGTCGCAGGCGCTTCATCATCGGTGCGTAGATGATGCCCGCTCCGGCCAGGTCAGTGGCGAGGCGATCGACGCTGGCATCGTCAGGCGTTCCCAAGTGTCGCAGCCTATACGGGTCGGTTTCTCGCGTGTTCCAGCCTACGCGCAGCGTCCGCGCCGATGTGAACCCAGCCCGCTGAACCATGCCGAGCTCGCGATCGGTGTACTCCCCGTTCGGGTAGGCGAAGTGTCTGCACGGGCGGCCGGTCAATTCCTCGATCTCGAGCCTCGAGAGGCGTATCTCGTCCCACGCTTCCTCGTCCGAGCAGGCCGTGAGGACGGGATGGAAGCGCGAGTGGGCCCCGATCTCGACAACGTCGTCGATGGACGCCAGATTCCTCGCGACTCAGCGCCTGGCCGTCCGAATACTCTCGGTCCGAGCGAAAGCCGCGAGCCTCGAGGATCGCCAGGCGCTCGGGCGTGGGTAGATGCTTGAGCGGCTCCGGCTGCTCGGTCGCGGTCCACCAGTAGTGACGCTTGGTGTCGATGATCGCACTGCACGCGAAGATGGTGACCGGAAAGCCGCTCCCGCGACACATCCTCACGCTTTCCACATTGCGGCTCCAGCCGTCATCGAACGTGATCGCAAGGGAGTAGTCGGGGAGCGCGCTCCATTCGCCGCTGCGCATCGCGTCGACCACGCGCGTCAACGAGACGCCATGGTACCGCGACCGCAGATAATCCAGGTGTTCTGCGATCGTCTCAGGGGCTGGATCGTGGTAGAGAAGGATCGAGACCCTGCGCTTGGCGACGAGGTGTCTCATCACTTCCGGCGCACCGCTACGACGGATTGTGGTAGTTACCAGCCTGGCCCAGGGTCGCATTGCGCGGATTATATAGATGACGCTTCGCGGTCGCGTGCGAGCCCGGCGGTCTGTGCCTGCCTGCGCACGACCAGATCGCGGCACTTTCGGCCGCACACCGCCGACGCGACGCCCGATGCTACTGTTTGAGGCGTTAACGTTGTGCCAAGAGCGACCTCGGCGAGCCCCCGACGAAAACTGTGACAGCGCGGACCTGGCGGGCGCGTCGTGCGCTGGATCTTCTACTCGTCGGGCCGGTCGCTCCGCCGCTTGGAGGCATCTCGACACACGTTGAACGGCTGGCTCGTCTGCTTGCGGCAGACGGCTTCAGGGTCGGGATCCTGAATCATTTCTCCAGTCGTGAGAACCCGTTGGTCGTGGGCGTGCTCAGACGCGACCCTCTTCGCTATTGGTGGGAGATGCGTCGGCCGCGCGCATCGATCATCCACTATCACCACGCCCGCTGGTCGACTCTGATGGCAGCCGCGCTGGCGAGTGGTCGCCGCGAGGGTGCCTGGGTGATCACCGTTCACGGTCACGAACTCGAGCCCTATCTGCGCAGCCGCAGGCCCGGGGTGGCGACGATGACTCGCTGGGCGGTCGGCCGCTTCGACCGGGTGATCGCCGTGAGCGAGGCGGTGGCCGACTATCTGCGCGAGCTGACCGGAAGCTCTGTCGAGGTCATCCCCGCGTACCTGCCGGCGGAGCCCCCCGAGGTGCCCCCGGCCGAGATGGACCTTGGCCCGGCCCTGGTCGTCTCCGCCTACCGGGTCGGCCGCGCGTCCAGCAGCGACCTCTACGGTCTCGACATCGCCGGCGCCGTTTACGCCGCCGCGTGTCCTGCGATCCCCGACCTCCGCCTCGAGCTGTTCCTCGCACAGGCGCCCGAGAGCAAAGACGCGCGTCGATACCTCGACACCGCGCTGGAGCCAGCGCGTCGGGTGGGCGGCGCCGACCGCGTATCGGTGCGCGTGGGCGCCGCGCTGGCGCCCGCCTTCCGTCGCGGCGTCGTCTATCTTCGCCCAACCCGGACGGATGGTGATGCGGTGAGCATCAGGGAGGCCCTGGACGCCGGCGTGCCCGTGGTCGCCAGCGATGCGGTCCAGCGCCCTCCCGAAGTGCTGACCGTCTCCCTGGATGCAATCGATGCATGGGTGCTCGCCATCCACCGGGCACTCAGAGAAGGCGCGCCCACGGGCGGGCTCTCACAGGGGTCCAGGAAGCACGCCGATGCGATCATCTCGCTCTACAGGCGACTGATGGATGAACAGGCAGGGGGCAGAGCACCCTAGCCGTATTGCCCTATGCGCCGTCTGCGTGTGGGTGGTTGGCGGTGGTGGGTTGGGCTGTGGGTGTTACCAGGCGAGTACGCGGAAGTGGGAAAGGAGGTCGTTGGGCATCACGCCTACCCGTTCGCCTTCGGCGTCGGGGGGGATTTCGGTGTCGGAGTCCCAGGGCGGCTTGAAGCCTTTGCTCCAGGACAGCGGGTTCTGGGTGTATTGGGTGGCGCCACCCGTCAGGCCAGTGCCTTTCGTATCGACGATGATCACACCGTAGGTCTCCCACGTCCGGCACCACTGTCTCTGCCACTCATACTTGATCGACGGCCAGGTGTTGCAGTTGATCGTCGGTTCCAGCTGCAGACGCGCACCTTCGGGCAGGCACCGCGACTGCACTTCGCAGCTACCGGCATTCTGGGTCGCCGGCAGCACCACCCCGCACCAGCTGAGGGTCTTCTTGCACGTCGGGCCATAGGTGACCGCCAACGCGTGAGGCCACGTCGACCCCGCCGGCATTTCCAGATCACGCTGAGTGATCAGCCCCGCGCCTTCCGGGGTTTCCGATCCCCGCACACCGCCACCAGACCCCGACCCCGTCTTCCAGTTCCCGGTCGTCATCTCAGCAGCGGTCCACGCACCAACCGCCGGACACCCCGAACCATCACCAGCGTAATGGGACTTCGGTGTCTGGTTGGGAGACTGCGCCTGATAGAAGTCATACTCCGTGCCTTCGCTGCCGGCGACCACCATGTGACCCTCCGGGGAACGATCCGGCACCGCACCCGCAGGAATCGGCGCTTTCAGCGACTTTGCGTCACACGTCGGATAATCGATCTGCACTTCCACCATCGGCGTGCTAGGCGTCGCATACCACACCGTCGCCGTCCATTCCACCAACGACTGCATGCAATAACTACCCTGCACTTCACACGCCGCCGTTTCCGACCACTGCGCAATCAAAGACGCATCATTCGAAGCGATCGCCGGATTCGCCGCAATCGGCGTATTCCACAAACTCGTCGACGCATACCAACGACCCCCCGGACCGAGTGGCAACGAGCCAAGGCCAGAGACGAGCGGCGACGTCGACGCGAGACCGAGTTGCGACGCGGGGCCGGACGAACGCTGGTCCCCCGGGGCCGGTCCACTCGGGGAGTGGCCACAGCGGCCGACGCGCGAGCAGGTGCGGCCCCGGCAGCGGTGATGGGCGGGGGCGCGATGGCGGCGACGCCGAGCCGCGCGGACGCGGCGACAGCGCGAGACGCGGTCATCGCGACGTCCGGCCTTATGCCGGGTCCTTCTCGCCACCGTGGCGCCCTTCTGGGTGGCGGAGCTGGCCCCGGCGTCGGCGATGACGGCGGCGAGGGATGTGATGCAGAGAAGGACCGCGACGACGGCGGTCTTGCCGACGCAGCGCCTGAGCCGGGTCGTCATCGAGCCGGCACCCGAGTGCATGTCGCCCGATCGGCGGCCCACCACCGGCCCTTGAAACCTGGGCGGCATCGTGCAGGGCACCCACTGCCGCGCGGTGTCGTTCCCCGGACGGCACACCGTCGGACCCCCGCGTGGACGATGCAGCCGCGCTGAGGAGGAGAGACGGGCACGAATCTCCCGCGACTCACCAAACCGACCTCGACCGATCCGTGCCTCTCGGCGATTTGCTGACACTCGCGTCGAGAGCCCTAGGCGGCGGTGTATCCTCTGCTTGACGATCACCACCTTCCAAGATGCCGTGTTTCGCGGCTGAGACCCGATCGCCCACGTGAGCAAGAGACACCCACTGCTGGTGCGCCCCGTGCCGAGCCCACTGGGTGGCTCCGTTGCGCTGCCGGTAGCGCGCGCGCTGCCTTTGCTGGTCGGCTTGGCCGGCGTCTGCGCAGCGCTTGGCTTCGCCGTCGTTCACGCCCCGCTGATCGCCTCAGTTGCGCTGGCGGCATTCCTCGCCCTTGTTCTCCTGGCACTCACGGGTCCGACGCGGATCACGCACGTCGCCCTCGCGGGGATTCCCATCCTGGTCCTGCTCATAGACCTGACGCCACGGCTGACGCTGACGCTGTCGGCCGCCGCGACGGTGCTGCTGCTCCTGGCGACCACACCGCGGCGCTTTGCGATCACGACCCTCACGTTCGCCGGCGTGGCGATGTTCCTCGGCGTGGTTTTCATCCACCTGATCCAGAGCTCCGACGGTGAACAGGTCGTCGAGGCCGCCAAGTATTTGCTGTTTCCCGCCATGGCCGTGGTCGTCTCCACCCGCGCCGGCCGTGACCGTCTTACGAGGATCCGCTGGATCCTCCTTGGCGGCGGCCTGCTGGCGATGGCGATCCAAGGGGCGGCGATCCTCCTGCACGCGGGCCCGAGCGGTGCCTATTACGGCGCGGGCGAGCAGCTCGGTCTGACCTCCGAAAGCCCCCACGAGCTGGCCCTGATCGGCGTGACCGTGGCGATCGCCTGCCTGATCGCCATAGAGGACGTGCGCTGGCGCTTGACGGGCGCCGCGATCGCGGCGCTCCCCGCTCTCGCCACCGCCGTTCGCTCGGCGCTGATCGCATTCGGGCTTGCGATCATCCCGCTCGTCGTCCACACTCGGTTCAAGCCGAGCACCGTGGTGAGCATCGTGCTCATCTCGGGCATCATCGTTTTCAGCGGCGTGGGCTCGATCGTCGCCGCTCGCTATGAAAAGGACCAGAAGCGGGGCGAATTCTCGTCCGTGCAGGACTTCGGATTCCGCGCGCGGCGCCCTCTGGACGACGATTCTCGATCGCTACGGATCATCCGGGCCGAGCCACGTGGTCTTCGGCAACGGACTGCGCACCGTCGAACCGGCCGAGGAAGAAGCGATTCACAGGTCGAACTCCGTTCAGAGCGACCTGCTGTCGGTCCTCTACGAGCTCGGCCTCGTCGGACTCCTGGGATGGTTGCTGATCTGGCTGGCAATCATCCGCTCGCGAGTCAACCTCCTTCTCCTCCTCCCACTTGCGGTCTATGCACTGGTAGATGGCTCCCTCGAATATGTCGGTGCGATCGTCTACTGCATCGCGCTTGCTGCCGCCTTCCCGACCGTCCGTCGGCGCACTGGAGCGGCGGGCTCGGGATGAATCGTGACGCGCTGTACACCGAAGGGCAATATCTGCGTGACAACTCGTCCTGGCATGTGGAGGATTCACCATGGAAGGCGCGCAACATCATCACGATGATGGAGCGCCACGCGCTCGCCCCCTCGAGCGTGTGCGAGGTCGGCTGCGGGGCCGGCGAGATCCTCCGGCAGCTCTGTGATCGATACCCCGCGACGAATTTCGTCGGCTATGACATCTCGCCGCAGGCGATTGCACTCGCCCGCGAGCGCGCACACGATGGCTTGTCCTTCCGGCAGGCTGATCTGCTCGGTGAGGATGTCCACTTCGATCTTCTGATCTGCGCGGACGTGTTCGAGCACGTGGAGGACTATCTCGGCTTTCTGCGAGCCCTCCACGGGAGAGCCAGCACAGCGATTTTTCACATTCCGCTGGATGTCTCGGTTCTGAATGTATTGCGCTCGGGCTACATCCGGCGCGCTCGCGATCAGCTTGGCCATCTTCACCACTTCACGGCTGATACGGCGTTGTCGACGTTGCGACTCGCGGGCTACGAGCCGCTCGACTGGTTCTATACCGCCGGCGCGATCGAGCTGCCGCACGGGGGCACGCTCGGGAGGCTCATCAACGTCCCACGACGTCTCGGGCGACGCGTGTCACCTGCCGCCACCGCTCGCCTACTGGGTGGGTTCTCCCTGATGGTGCTGGCCAGCTGAGGAGAGGGGCTGCGGCGGGGACGGCCGACCCTAGGAGGTCGGAGTGGGCTCTTCCGCCGGCGAGGCATCCAGCGATGTGACGGCCGCCGGGGCCTCGCTGCTGATGTAGGAATGAGGTCCGTAGGCTCCGGCGGTACCGGTTCTGAGGACGCCGTTGGCTATCACCCCGAGCAGTGGTGCGCCGCTCTTGGCAAGCGTTTGGTGGAGTTGCTCGGAGACCTCCCACGGTGTGCGCCCCATCCAGCCGACGATGATGACTCCGTCGACCTTCCGAAGCAGCGGGAAGGCATCCGAGACGGCGATCAGCGGCGGTGTGTCGATCACGACCAGGTCATAGGCCGACCTGGCAAGCTCGAGCACCGCGTCCATCGCGTGGCTCTCGATCAGCTCGGGCGGGTTGAGCGGCAGTGGCTGGCCCGCGAGGAGGACGTCCAGCGATCGATGCTTCGCGATCCCGCCCGCCGGCCCCACAAGCTTGATCGAGCGTGTGGCCTCGCCCATTGAGCAGGCGCCGGTGAGAACGCCCACCAGCCCCGGCGCAGGCCCGGTGCCAAGCCGCGCGGCCATCGTCGGATGGCGGAGGTCCGCCTCGATGAGCAGCACCCTCGAGCCCATTCCTGCCGCAGCGGCAGCGAGCTGGCTCGCGATCGTGGTCTTGCCGTCGTTCGGCGTCGCTGAGCCGACGAGGATGCTGTGGAGCTGGCGATCCGCGCTGAAGGTGCGCAGGTGGGCGCGAATCAGATTGAAGACCTCGGCCTCGGCGGGCGGCAGTCCCGCGCTGCCCGACGCTCCGGCCGGCTCGGCGAGTGCGTCACTCTCCGGAACCGTCCCGAGGAGCGGAAGGCCGTAAATCTCCTCCAGGTCTCGCGGCTCCTGTATGCGCCGATCGGAGCGCTCGACGAGGAATGCCAGGCCCACACCGAGGAGCAGGCCGAGGAATCCCCCGAGGAGCGTGTTTCGCGACGCGTTGGGGGAGCTGGGGCTCGTGGGGATGCTCGCCGTCTGCGCGACCCGGACGTCGGCAGGCAGCTGGGCGAGGAGCTGTAGCGCAGTCGCGCGTTCCTGGAGAGCGATCGAGCCGCCCTGCGCCAACTGCTTGTTGATGACGGCCAGCGCGGACTCATAGTATTCCCTGCTCGCGTTCTGCTGTGCAAGCACGAACTGTGCTGCGTAGGTATTGGCGATCTTCGCGGCCAGGGCGGGCGACGTCGCGGTCGCCGACACATCGACGAGATCCGATTCGCCATGGGCATTCACGCTTACATCTGCCTGCACGGCACCCTTCGTCAATCCCCCACCGAGCGCCGCGGCAGTTCGTTCCGCCACGGCTTCCAGTTTGGTGAGCTGAAGGTTGGTGTTCTGTTCGGTCTGAAGACCGTTCGCCGCGCTGGCCGGCAGCCCCGTGACCACGGACTGCTGATTCGTGTTGAAGATCAGAGACGCGGTCGCGGTGTACTTCGTTGTCTGAATCCTGGAGAACCCAAAGGCGGCGCCTGCCGCCAGCAGGCAGCAGAGACCGATCAACAGGCCTCGCCGACGGAGCACGCCGAGAATCTGCTCAAGGCTCGCGTTTGTCTTCTCAGCGTCCATAGCCGTCTTTTTCACCTGCTCCACGCAGCCTGCGGGGTCTCGCCAATTCGCAGCCTCTCCGACGCGCGAGAAGCAGTCCTTGAGCCGGGTACAGTACAGCACACGCGATAGCGGCGCGCAAGCGTTCGGACCGCCTTCGCGACACCCCCCGGGCAGCGCGGAGACCACATTGCGCGCGCCCGACGGCGGGCCGGGCGGGCCCAACCCAGAGCCTCCGTGAACGCGTCCAGCTCGGCCCCGTCGATGCGGATGGTGAGACGCGCCAGGCGGGGCGCCCACCCGGCCCAGGAGGGGCAGAGATCCGGCCCGAGACCGCCCTCGCCGACCGCCATCCTCCTCGCTGGGCGCTGTCGAGACGTTGGCTCGATGTGCTCCGGCGGCTCCGTCCCGAGCGGACGGACGTCCGCCGACGCGAGCGCCCGAGGCGGTGGAGTCCTCGCCCACAGGCGAGCGAGGCGAATTGAGAGGACCTCGCTGGGAGCTCGCCTCGCGGCGAGGTCATCGCCCGAAGTCCTCAGGAGAATCCAGCGCCGGCCTGCCTATCGGAGCTCCGGTCCCCGGTACCATTCCGAGAATGTCAGAGCACCCACCCGTTGCCAAGCGCGGACACCGCAACGACATCCAGGGTCTCCGCGCCGTCGCGGTCCTGCTGGTTGCGTTGAGTCACGCAGGGGTCAGCTTCCTTGCGGGTGGCTTTGTAGGCGTGGATGTCTTCTTCGTCCTCTCCGGCTTCCTCATCACGGGTCTGTTGCTGACCGGCGCGAGCAGGGGTCGCTCCGGGATCGTCGACTTCTATGGGAGGCGAGCCCGGCGCATTCTCCCGGCGGCGTCGTTGACCTTGATCGTGACCGATCTCGCCGCCAATCGACTACTGAACTTCGTCCGTGTGAAAGAAATCATGCAGGCGAGCTTCTCGGCGACATTCTTCACGGCGAACATTCATTTCGCGAACCAGGGGACGAACTACTTCGCCAAATCGCAGCCACCTTCACCGATTCAGCAGTTCTGGTCGCTCGCCGTAGAGGAGCAGTTCTACATCGTCTGGCCCATCATCCTCTTCGTTGCGTTGGCGGTGGCGCTCGGAGCTCGCCGCCGCCATGGCGCGCGTCCGCGCCTTCGGCTCAGGCTGCGACGACTCGGAGTCATTTCGCGCACCCGCTCTCCAGAGATCACCCCGAGAGCAATGCACGTGGCGCTCGTGGTGGTGCTGGCAATTGCAGCCTCGTCGCTCGCCTGGTCGCTTCACGACACCACCGCTCACCCGTCCGCCGCGTACTTCTCCACCTTGACGCGGGCATGGGAGCTGGCTCTCGGCGCCCTGCTTGCGATAGCCGCGCCGAAACTTCTTCGCATCGGCGAGGTTCCCTGGGTGATCGCAGGGTGGATAGGACTCGGGGCGATCATCGCGGCGGGCGTAGTGTTCTCGAGCAGTACGAAATACCCTGGCTACGCGGCGCTTCTGCCCACACTTGGAGCGGCGCTGGTGATCGCGGCGGGGATAACGGGCTCGCGCAGCCGGCTCGCCGTCGGTCGTGTGCTGGCGGTTGCACCGATGCGTTATGTGGGCGACCGATCCTATGCGTTCTACCTGTGGCACTGGCCAGCCCTGACGATCGCCGCGCTCTATATCGGGCACACGCTGGCCGTCGGTAGCAACCTCGCCCTGCTGGCCGTCGCCTTTCTCGTTTCGATCGTCTCGTACAGGTTTGTCGAGAACCCGATCAGACGGATGAGCTGGCCGTCACCGGCCAGCGCTCTCGCGCTGTGGCCGATCGCGATCGTCGCGACAACGCTCGTCGCCGGCTTTATTCTCATTTCGACTGAAAACAAGGAGACGAAGGTCGCGGTGGCCGCGCTCCGGCCCGAAGCCGGCCTTGTCAGCGCACAGCAGCTCGCGACGGAAGATGCGAAGTCCGCGAAGGCAGTGGAACTGGACGTCGCCGCGACGAACGCCGGCGTCGCACTTCCGGCCGTGAAGGCGTCCGCCGAATCGGCACGCCACGGTGGGCAGATACCCTCCGGACTCTCCCCTCCGCCTGGGGCGCTCGTGAACGATCACTACACCTTCCCCGCCGGCTGCGCACCCGTTGAAGGCGAAACCACGAGCAAGGTCTGCCGCTTGGGGGATGCCTCTGGCACGAAGTCGATTGTTCTGCTCGGGGACTCGCATGCACAGATGTGGATGCCGGCGCTGCTCAACGAGGCCCAACGGGAACACTGGGTCGTGCTTCCCCTCGTCCATTCGGGATGCACTCCACCCGCCTGGACCAGCTCGCTGGGCTCAGCTGAATGTCATACGTGGTACAAGTGGGCCGTGCGACAGGCGATGGCTCAGCACCCGTACATCATGTTGATGGCAGGTGCCTACAGCGGGGACGGGGCGGAAGGCAGAACCGCGACGGTCGACGCGTTCGGCTCCCTGAGCAAGGCGATGAAGCCGTATGCGAGACATGTGGTTGTGATAAGCGATCCACCGGGCGAGACGAGGAACCCCGTGGATTGCCTGCTCTCCGAAAACGCGACGATGGGCGACTGCACGAGCTCGGAGACCGCGGCCCAGTCGGCGACCGACAGCGAGCTGGCGGCGATTGCGAAAGCCGACGGGGCAGGGCTCATGGAAACGACTGGCTGGTTCTGCTTCGAGGGCAGATGCCCCTCGGTAATAGGGCGCACGATCGCCTACTCGGACGCGGGCCACGTCAGCAAGACGTACGCGCTGGAACTCGCCCACCCCTTCGCTGCGGCGCTGCGTCGCGCCAGCACATCGAAGACCGCATGAGGGATTCGCGACTACGCGCAGCGACCGACGCCGACGCGTCACTTCGCCGGTAGCGGCGGTCTGCCATGCGACTCGCCTACGTGGTCGGCGCCCGACCAAACTTCATCAAGATGGCGCCGGTGATCGCGGCGATGCGAGAGCGAATGCCGAACGGTGTCCACACGCTGATTCACACGGGCCAGCACTATGACCGGCTGATGTCCGACATCTTCCTGGAGCATCTCGCCGTGCCGCGACCCGATCATCTGCTTGAAGTCGGCTCGGCCAGCCATGCCGTGCAGACCGCCCGCGTGATGGAGCGCATCGAGCCGGTGCTGGAGGCAGAGCGTCCGGATCTCATCTTCGTGCCCGGGGACGTCAACTCAACCCTCGCGGCCACTCTTACTGCCGTGAAGCTCGGGATCACCGTGGCCCACCTCGAGTCCGGTCTGCGTTCGTTCGATCGCACGATGCCTGAGGAGATCAATCGCATCGTCGCCGATGAGTTCTCCGAGTATCTCTTTCTGCACTGCGCCGAGGCCGTCGAGAACCTCGCCGCCGAGGGGATCGCCGAGGAGCGCATGCACTTCGTCGGCAACACGATGATCGACTCCCTGGTGGCGGTGGAGGAACGCTTCCGCGAGCTCAACGCAGCGGCTGCCGTGGGCGTCGAGGCGGGCAACTACCTGCTTGTGACCTTGCATCGACCGGCACTTGTTGACGGCCCGTTGCTGTCCGATGTGATCGCACGCCTCGACGATGTGAGCCGCGAGCTGCCGGTCGTGTTTCCGGTGCACCCCCGTACGCGGAAGATGATGCAGCGCCTCGAGCTCGAGGCGGCCTCCGACGTCCATCTCACCGAGCCGGTCTCCTACCTGGAGTTCCTGTCCCTGGAGGCCGATGCGACAGGCGTCCTGACCGATTCCGGCGGCGTGCAGGAGGAGACCACGTATCTCAACGTGCCCTGCTTCACGCTTCGCGACAACACCGAGCGACCGATCACGGTGCGCGCGGGGACGAACACGCTCCTGGGCTTGGAGCCGGCTCGGATCGACGACGTCCTGCCCGCGTTGGCTCAGCCCAAGCGGTCGCCGGCGCCGCCACCGCTGTGGGATGGCCGGGCCGCGGGGCGCGTCGCCGACGTCGTGTGTGGAGGCGGCGAAGGCAAAGCGTGAGGCGCCCGTCGGCGCCGCCTAGGAACGTTGAGTCATGTGTGGAGACTGCACCGGTGGGGCTGCGGCCCGGGCCAGCTCCCGCTCCATAGCTCGATCGAAGAGATCGCGGGCGCATCGCTGGGACTCGATCGGGTGGAGCGTATGGTCGCGACCGGGCATCAGGGCAAGCTCGACGTTGGGCCTGCCGACGATCGCCGGAAGACGACCCTGGCGCTCCAGTTCCTCGTGGAGAACCTCGCCCCCGTCTGCGTGTGGGTGGTTGGCGGTGGTGGGTTGGGCTGTGGGTGTTACCAGGCGAGTACGCGGAAGTGGGAAAGGAGGTCGTTGGGCATCACGCCTACCCGTTCGCCTTCGGCGTCGGGGGGGATTTCGGTGTCGGAGTCCCAGGGCGGCTTGAAGCCTTTGCTCCAGGACAGCGGGTTCTGGGTGTATTGGGTGGCGCCACCCGTCAGGCCAGTGCCTTTCGTATCGACGATGATCACACCGTAGGTCTCCCACGTCCGGCACCACTGTCTCTGCCACTCATACTTGATCGACGGCCAGGTGTTGCAGTTGATCGTCGGTTCCAGCTGCAGACGCGCACCTTCGGGCAGGCACCGCGACTGCACTTCGCAGCTACCGGCATTCTGGGTCGCCGGCAGCACCACCCCGCACCAGCTGAGGGTCTTCTTGCACGTCGGGCCATAGGTGACCGCCAACGCGTGAGGCCACGTCGACCCCGCCGGCATTTCCAGATCACGCTGAGTGATCAGCCCCGCGCCTTCCGGGGTTTCCGATCCCCGCACACCGCCACCAGACCCCGACCCCGTCTTCCAGTTCCCGGTCGTCATCTCAGCAGCGGTCCACGCACCAACCGCCGGACACCCCGAACCATCACCAGCGTAATGGGACTTCGGTGTCTGGTTGGGAGACTGCGCCTGATAGAAGTCATACTCCGTGCCTTCGCTGCCGGCGACCACCATGTGACCCTCCGGGGAACGATCCGGCACCGCACCCGCAGGAATCGGCGCTTTCAGCGACTTTGCGTCACACGTCGGATAATCGATCTGCACTTCCACCATCGGCGTGCTAGGCGTCGCATACCACACCGTCGCCGTCCATTCCACCAACGACTGCATGCAATAACTACCCTGCACTTCACACGCCGCCGTTTCCGACCACTGCGCAATCAAAGACGCATCATTCGAAGCGATCGCCGGATTCGCCGCAATCGGCGTATTCCACAAACTCGTCGACGCATACCAACGACCCGTTCGCACGGTTGCCGAAACCGAAGAACTCGCGGCCGTCGAGCCGCTGGCGTTGTTCGCGGTGACAACCACACGCACCCCATCGCCGACGTCGGTGGACGTCAGGGTGTAGCTCGAGGAGGTCGCTCCGGCGATCAGCGAACAGCTTTCGCCTGAGGTGTTGCAGTCCTCCCAGCGGTAGTCATACGAGGTCGGGCTACCGGTCCACGAACCCGCACTCGCAGTCAGCGTCTGCCCTTCTTCGGCTGTGCCGCTCGCGCTGGGGACTGCGGTGTTCGTCGGAGCGCCGGGAGTCTGCGCAACGACGACCGCTGTCGTCGCGGAGCCAGCGGCGGTGGAGCCGGCGGCGTTGTTGGCTGTCACGACGACACGCACACGATCGCCGACATCACCGGAAGCCAGCACGTAACTCGAGGAGGTTGCCCCGGAGATGATCGAGCAGCTTTCCCCCGAGGCGCTGCAGTCCTCCCACCGATAGGCATAGGAACTCGGGCTCCCGGCCCACGAGCCGGTGCTGGCGCTGAGGCTCGTCCCGACTTCAGCAGTCCCGCTCACACTTGGCGGAGTCGTGTTCGTGGGAGCAGCCAGCGACGCCACAACCGCGGCTGTCTCGGCGGAGCCCGCTGCCGTCGAGCCACCGGCGTTGTTCGCCGTCACGACCACACGAATGCGATAGCCGACATCGGTCGCGGCGAGCAAGTAGCTCGCGGAGGTCGCGCCGGCGATGAGCAGACAGCTTTCCCCGGAAGCGCTGCAGTCCTCCCACCGATACGCATAGGAACTCGGGCTCCCGGTCCACGTGCCCGTCGTCGCGGTCAGCGTCGCGCCTTCTTCGGCCTTCCCGCTCACGGCCGGAAGGACGGTGTTGGTCGGCGCGCCGGCGGACGCCGCCGTCACGACGGCCGTCGTTTCCGAGCTGGCAGCCGTCGAACCGGCCGCGTTGTTCGCCGTGACGACCACGCGGACACGATGCCCGAGATCAGCCGAGGCGAGCAGGTAGCCAGACGAGGTCGCCCCAGAAATGACCGAGCAGCTCAGACCGGACGCGTTGCAGTCCTCCCACCGATAGTCATAGGCGACCGGGCTGCCGGTCCAGGAGCCGGTCGTGGCAGTCAGTGTCTTCCCGACTTCAGCCGTCCCGCCGATCGCCGGCAAGGCCGTGTTCGCGGGAGGCGCCGAGGACTGCGTGACCACGGATGTCATCGCGGAGCTGGCCGCCGTCGAACCGCCGGCGTTGTTGGCGGTCACGACGACACGCACCCGATGGCCCACGTCTCCCGCCGCAACGCTGTAGCGGGCGGCCGTTGCTCCGCTGATGACCGAGCAGGTGGCGCCCGAGGACGTGCAGTCCTCCCAACGGTAGGCATACGAGCTCGGGCTCCCCGTCCACGATCCCGTGCTTGTCGTGAGCACCGCTCCCTTTTCAGCAGACCCGCTCACAGTCGGCAGGGCCGTGTTCGTCGGTGCCACGGCCTGAGACGTCACTGCCGGCGTAGCAGACGAGCTAGCGGCTGTTGATCCGCCGGCGTTGTTCGCGGTGACGACCACGCGAACCCGGCTGCCGGCGTCCCGGGCCACCGCCGTGTAACTCGGGGACGTCGCGCCTGAGATGATCGAACAGCTCGCTTCCGGAGCGTTGCAATCCTCCCAGCGGTAGTCAAAGGAGGTCGGGCTTCCGGTCCACGAGCCTGTACTCCCCGTAAGTGTCTGTCCGACACCGGCGGTCCCGCTGACAGACGGCGGCGAGGTATTCGTCGGCGCGGCGCGCTTCTTCGCCACAACGGTGGGCGTGCTGGGCGAGCTCGCCGATGTCGCCCCACGCGCATTTCTTGCCGTCACGACGGCGCGCAACGTGGCACCCACGTCGCTCGCGGTGAGCGTGTAGCTCGGAGACCTCGCCCCGAGCACCGGAAGGCACCCTTCCCCGAATGCGTTGCACTCCTGCCACCGGTAGGCGTAGGACGTCAGACGCCGGGCCCACCTACCCGAGTTAACGCTCAGCGTCTCCCCTTCTTCGGGAGCGCCGATGACAGACGGCACCGACACGTTCTTCGGCGCAGCCAGCGGCGTCCGGCGACGATGCCGGCGCTTGTGGCCGCGCCGGCCCTGACGCGCGTCGCGGGAGTGGCGTCGCGACGATTGACGAGAATGACCCTTGCCCGACGACGCCGTCTGGCCGGCTGCGGCACTCGCGCTGGCCTGATTCATGCCGGCGGCGAAGAACAACAGGCACGCGGCACACGCTGCGGCGGCGGCTCGAACGACGTTGCTCGGGAACCGGGACGTGTTCGAGCCGCGAGGCAGAGGCACAGGTCTAGATCGGCAGAATGTCGCCCGGCTTTAGAGCCCGGGCTCCAATCGGCGGGACGGGAGGTGTACGAATTGCCTGGCTAGTGGGTGCATCGGTCTGCGGGCTTTACCCCGTAGGTCGGTGACATAACATCGGAGCGAGACGAAATTCCCCGCAAGGAGCGAGGAAATGACCCTGTGATCGCGTCCCGCCGAGACTGCGGGCGTAGAGGACACCGAGAGTCCGCGTCTGAGGCCAGGGACACTCTGGGGATTGGCGATTCGCAAGGGCCTGATGGACGCGACACTGTAGCCGATGATCGCTGGGTTATGTTGCCTAGGTGTGACCGCGCCACCCAGACTGATCGGCGGCCCGGTTCCGACTCGGTCCCCTCCTCCGGACCTCGCCGAGCCCTACCAAGCAAGGACGCGGAAGTGGGAGAGCAGGTCGTTGGGCATCACGCCAACCTTTTCACCGTCGGGGTTGGCCGGGATTTCAGGATCCGAATCCCACGGCGGCTTGAATCCTCCTTTCCACGAGAGCGGGTTCTGGGTGAATTGAGCAGCGCCGCCCGCAAGGCCCGTGCCTTTCGTGTCGACGATGATCACGCCGTAGGTCTCCCATGTCCTACACCACTGCCTCTGCCACTCATACTTGATCGACGGCCACGTACTGCAGTTGATCGTCGGTTCCAGTTGCAGACGCGCACCTTCGGGCAGGCACCGCGACTGCACTTCGCACGTTCCTCCATTCTGGGTCGCGGGCAGCACGGCCCCACACCAGCTGAGCGACTTCTTGCACGTCGGCCCGTAGGTGATCGCCAAGGCATGCGGCCACGTCGATCCCGCGGGCATTTCGAGGTCCTGTTGGGTGATCAGACCGGCACCTTCCGGGGTTTCCGAGGCGTGCATCCCGCCGCCGACCCCGAGGCCCGTCTTCCAGTTTGAGGTGCCATGATCGGCGGCGGTCCATGCCCCGACCGTCGGGCATCCTTTGCCGTCACCGGAGTAGTGAGACTTCGGCGGCTGGTTGGGAGACTGCATCTGGTAGAAGCCGTATTCCGTTCCGTCGCTTCCCATGACGATCATGTGCCCCTCGCTCGATGGATCCGGCAGTGCGCCGGCAGGGATGGGGGCCTCGACGGAGGAGGCATCGCAGGTGGGATAGTCGATCTGCACTTCCACCATCGGCGTGTTGGCCGACGCGTACCACACCGTCGGCGTCCATTCCACGAGCGACTGCATGCAATAGCTGCCCTGCACTTCGCACGGCGCCGTTTCCGACCACTGCGCAATCAACGATGCATCGTTGGGAGCGATCGCTGGGTTAGCCGCGATCGGCGTATTCCACAAGCTGTTCGCCGCGTACCAACGAGGCGTCCACACAGTCGCGGTCGCTGCCGAGCTCGAGGCTCCCGAGCCTGCAGTGTTGCTCGCCGTCACGAGCACGCGCGCGCGGAAACCAACCTGGCCCGCTACCGGCGTGTAGCTCGAGCCGGTCTGCCCGCTGATCGCCGAGCAGCCTTCGCCGGCCACGTTGCAAGCCTCCCACTGGTAGCTGTATGACGTCGGGTTCCCAGTCCATGTGCCGACGCTCGCGCTGAGCGTCTGGCCTTCTTCGACGGTGCCGCTGACGACCGGGAGCGCCGTGTTCACGGGGACGGCCCGCGACGCGACGGCCACGACGGCCGTCGCCGCCGAAGTCGCGCCTGTCGAGCCACCGGCGTTGATCGCCGTGACGGCGACGCGGGACGTGTGGCCCACGTCGGCCGCCGTGAGCAGGTAGCTCGAAGCTGTCGCTCCGGGGATAGTCGAACACGCTTCACCTGCGGTGTTGCAGTCCTCCCATTGGTAGGCGTAGGACGTGGGGCTGCCAGTCCACGTTCCGGCGGAGGCGCTGAGCGTCTGGCCTTCTTCGGCGTTTCCGCTGACGGAAGGAAGAAGGCTGTTCGTCGGCGCGCCCGGCGGCTCGGCAGTCGCAACCGCTGTCATTGCCGAGCTCGCGGCGGTCGAGCCGCCGGCGTTGTTCGCGGTCACGACGACCCGCAGGCGATAGCCGACGTCCCCAGCCGCGATCGTGTAGCTCGACTGCGTCGCTCCGCTGACGAGCGTGCAAGTCACTTCCGCGGCGTTGCAATCCTCCCAGCGGTAGTCGTAGGCCGTGGGATTCCCGGTCCACGTCCCGCTCGAGGCGTTCAGTGTCTGGCCTTCCTGCGCGGTGCCGGTTACCGACGGCAGCACGGTGTTTGCCGGAGCGGCCGGTAGCACCATCCCCGTGGCCACCGAGCTCGCGGCCGCCGAGCCGCCCGCGTTGTGGGCCGTCACAGACACGCGCACCGTGTGCCCCACATCGTTAGCTGCCAGTTTGTAGCTCGAAGCCGTCGCCCCAGCGATACTCGAACACGCTTCCCCGGCCGTATTGCAGTCCTGCCACTGGTAGGCGTAGGAGGTCGGGCTCCCGCTCCACGTCCCGGTCGAAGCACTCAACGTCTGCCCTTCCTGCGCTGTACCGCTCACCGACGGCAGCACCGTGTTCGTGGGGGCGGGGGGCGGCGCCGCCACGACGACCGCCGTGCTGGCGGAGCTCGCTTCACCAGACCCACCCGCGTTACTCGCCTTCACCGCGACGCGCACCGTGTGCCCCACATCGTTAGCTGCCAGTTTGTAGCTCGAAGCCGTCGCCCCAGCGATACTCGAACACGCTTCCCCGGCCGTATTGCAGTCCTGCCACTGGTAGGCGTAGGAGGTCGGGCTCCCGCTCCACGTTCCGGTCGAAGCACTCAACGTCTGCCCTTCCTGCGCTGTACCGCTCACCGACGGCAGCACCGTGTTCGCCGGGGCAGCCGGCGGCGCTACCACGACGATGGCCGTCGTGACAGAGGAGGCCGGCGTCGAACCGCCCGCGTTGGTCGCTGTGACCACCACCCGCACCGTCGCCGCTACATCGCTGGCCGTCAGCTTGTACGTCACGGATGTGGCGCCGGCGATGCTCACGCACCCTTCGCCCAACGCGTTGCAGTCCTGCCACTGGTACGCATACGACGTCGGACCCCCGCTCCACGTCCCGGGCGAAGCACTCAACGTCTGCCCTTCCTGCGCCGTACCGGTCACCGACGGCGCCACCGTGTTCGTCGGAGCAGCCGGCGGCGGCACGACCACGACCGCCGTGGCCGCAGAGCTGGCTTCACCAGACCCACCCGCATTGCTCGCCTTCACCACCACGCGCACCGTGTGCCCAACATCGCCCGGCGCGAGAACCCGCGTGCTAGCCGTCGCCCCCGCAATACTCGAACACGCTTCCCCGCCGGTATTGCAGTCCTGCCACTGGTACGCGTACGACGTCGGGCTCCCGCTCCACGTGCCGGTCGAAGCGCTCAACGTCTGCCCTTCCTGCGCCGTACCGCTCACCGACGGCAGCACCGTGTTCGCCGGGGCAGCCGGCGGCGCTACCACGACGATGGCCGTGGCCATGGAGCTCGCTTCGCCAGACCCACCCGCATTGCTCGCCTTCACCATGACCCGCACCGTGTGCCCCACATCGCCACCGGCCAGCTTGTAGCTCGAACCCGTCGCCCCGGCGATACTCGAACATGCTTCCCCGACCGTATTGCAGTCTCGCCACTGGTAGGCGTACGACGTCGGGCTCCCGCTCCACGTCCCCGTCGAAGCGCTCAACGTCTGCCCTTCCTGCGCCGCACCGGTCACCGACGGCGCCACCGTGTTCGTCGGAGCAGCGGGCGGCGGGGCGACCACGACCGCCGTGGCGGCAGAGCTGGCTTCGCCAGACCCACCCGCATTGCTCGCCTTCACCATGACCCGCACGGTGTGCCCCACATCGCCACCGGCCAGCTTGTAGCTCGACGCCGTCGCCCCCGCAATACTCGAGCACGCTTCCCCGCCAGCGTTGCAGTCCTGCCACTGGTACGCATACGACGTCGGGCTGCCGGCCCACGTCCCGGTCGAGACGCTCAACGTCTGCCCTTCCTGCGCCGTACCCGTCACCGGCGGCGGGACCAAGTCCACTGGCGCCACCGGCAATGCAGGGAGGACCACCCCACTGGTGGCAGAGCTTGCCGGCGTCGACCCGCCCGCGTTGGTCGCTGTGACCACCACCCGCACCGTCGCCGTTACATCGCTGGCCGTCAGCTTGTACGTCGAAGCTGTTGCCCCGGCGATGCTCACGCACCCTTCGCCCAACGCGTTGCAGTCCTGCCACTGGTAGGCATACGACGTCGGGCTCCCGCTCCACGTCCCGGTCGCAGCAGTCAACGTCTGCCCTTCCTGCGCCGTGCCGGTCACCGACGGCAGCACCGTGTTCGCCGGAGCAGTGGGCGGCGGTGCCGCCACGACCGCCGTGGCCGCGGAGCTCGCTTCACCAGACCCCCCCGCGTTACTCGCCTTCACCACCACGCGCACCGCATGCCCCACATCGCTCGATCCGAGAACCCGCGTGCTGGCCGTCGCCCCGGCGATACTCGAACACGCTTCCCCGCCGCCGTTGCAGTCCTGCCACTGATAGGCATACGACGTCGGGCTCCCGCTCCACGTGCCGGTCGAAGCGCTCAACGTCTGCCCTTCCTGCGCCGTGCCGCTCACCGACGGCAGCACCGCGTTCGCAGGGGCCGCCGGGGGCGGCGCCACCACGACCGCCGTGACCGCAGAGCTCGCTTCACCAGACCCACCCGCATTGCTCGCCTTCACGACCACCCGCACCGTGTGCCCAACATCGCCCGGCGCGAGAACCCGCGTGCTAGCCGTCGCCCCCGCGATACTCGAACACGCTTCCCCGGCCGTATTGCAGTCCTGCCACTGGTACGCATACGAGGTCGGGCTCCCGCTCCACGTGCCGCTCGAAGCGCTCAACGTCTGCCCTTCCTGCGCCGTGCCGCTCACCGACGGCAGCACACTGTTCGCAGGGGCAGCCGGCGGCTGTGCCACGACGACCGCCGTGGCCACGGAGCTCGCTTCACCAGAGCCACCCGCATTGCTCGCCTTCACGACCACCCGCACCGTGTGCCCCACATCACCAGCGGCCAGTTTGTAGCTCGAGGCAGTCGCCCCCGCGATACTCGAACACGTTTCCCCGGAAGCGTTGCAGTCCTGCCACCGGTAGACATACGACGTCGGGCTCCCGCTCCACGTCCCGGTCGAAGCGCTCAAGGTCTGGCCTTCCCGCGCCGTGCCGCTCACCGACGGCAGCACCGTGTTCGTCGGAGCAACCGGCGACGCCGACACCACAACCGCCGTGGCGGCAGAGCTCGCCGCGGTCGAACCGCCCCCGTTGGCGGCGGTGACCACCACCCGCACCGTGGCCGCGACGTCGCTGGCCGTCAGCTTGTACGTGGAAGCTGTCGCCCCGGCGATGTTCAGGCAGCCTTCCCCGAGGGCGTTGCAATCCTCCCACTGATACGCGAGCGAAGTCGGGCTTTCGCTCCACGTCCCAGTCGAAGCGCTCAATGTCTGCCCTTCCTGCGCGGTCCCGCTGACCGACGGCGGCGCCGTGTTCGCTGGAGGGGCTGGGAGGACCGCGTTGGTCGCAGCTGAGCTCGCCGCGCTCGAGCCGCCGGGGTTGCTTGCCGTCACGACCACCCGGACCCTGTGACCCACATCACCGGCTGCCAGCCTGTAGCTCGCCCCCCCGGCCCCTCCGATGTTCGCGCAGCCTTCTCCCGACGCCCCACAGTCCTCCCACTCGTACGCGTAGGAGGTGGGGCTTTCGGTCCACGTGCCCGTCGAAGCGCTCAGCATCTGCCCGCCCTTGGCGCTGCCGGTGACGGCGGGCGGCACGCTCGACGACGGGGCGGCCGGCAGCGAGGGGCCTGTCTGCGTCCCGCTGCCTGCCGGCCCGGTCGAGGGTGACCCCGGAGCCGTCGGCGTCGGGGTCACATAAGCGGAAACGGGACAATCTGCATAGGACGCACCGGTCGTCCAGGCGACGGGCAGGCTCGAGAGGGTCACCTGAGCGCTCGTCTCGCTCGGACAACGGCCCCGCCAGCGGTCGCGGTAGCGGAGTGTGCCACCCTCACCCAGGATCGCCAGCCAGTAGGTCCGCCCGGCGAGGAGTTCGGTTGAGGCGATCGGCACTGTGGCCCACGCTCCACGCTTGGCGCCGGAGGCCGCGCCTGTGCTCAGCAGCGACCCGGGCTGGCCGTTGCTGCCGGTGCTGTATAGCCCCGCGATCACCGTCGTCGCGGTGTTGCCCCAGCCGAGGAAGACGTGCACGAATCCCGCGGGGCCCGTCGCGTTGGCCTGCAGTCGGAAGGCTTCGGCCTGGCCGGCGTTGAGGGCGTCGTACTGCCACTCGACCTGCTCGTCCCCCAGCAACACCCGTGTCGAGGGAATGTCGGCGCTGCTGGACCGGCCGCGGTGGACGGCGGTGCCGGGCTTGTGCCTGGGTCCCCGGGTCACCCTGCGATGGCGTGTCCTCCGGTGCTGTGCAGCGGGTCTTGCAGAATGCACGACGCGCGCAGCGAGCGCCGATGAAGCAGCGAACAAAGCCATCAGGACGACAACTGAACAGACGCTGCGCTTGAGCACCGAGAGTCTCCTTTGGCGGGCGACGTGGCGCATTGCCATCGACCCGCAGCGCCCACGCCGCGCCCCAGCGAGCACGTCCTGGACGTTCGATCGACGCGTCGTCCCAAACGGACGACAGTTCCCGTAGGACCGACCAGACGACGCTCCTGTCCGGCCGATCGGGCAACCCGCCTCGAGCGGCGAGGGGACTACCTCCTAGACATCGAGCCCGGAGCGCTCCCTGCGCCCGTCCGCAGCCTCGCTCAGGCCCCGCCCCTCGGGCTCGCTCCGGTGCTCAGTCGCGCGGCGTAGTGCAGCTCGGGAGAGTCGCCCGCCTGCGCGCCCGCCTCCACGAGCTGCCCGTCGAGATCGAGGCATTCGATGAGCTCGAGGCCCGCGGCTGCGAGCTGACGCTCCTGGGCGTCGCGCGAGATGTAGTAGTGGAGCAGCGCGTAGTCGTGCACGCAGTCCACGAGAATCGCGTGGTCGGACTCGAAGCGCTCCAGCGGGCGCAGGCGCCGGCGATTTCGCACGCGGAGCGGAATCCGCGAGATGTGATAGGCGGCCGCGAGGATCGCCCGTGGGCTGATCGCGGCCGGTCTGGCGATGTGGGTCGGAGCCTCGATCCGGGGCGCGTACGCGAGGTTGTGGGAGGAGACGATGAGCAGGCCGCCCGCGCTGAGGATCCGTGCGATCTCCCCGAGCACGCGGCGGCGCTCGGCGTCCCCGAGCACGTCGAGTACGTTGCCCGGGGCGAGCACCGCATCGAAGCTGGCACCATCGAACGCCGAAAGGTCACGGACGTCCGTGACGCTGAACGCAGCCTCCGGATAGGCCCGCCGGCAGTGGTCGACCATGGCCGGGGCGATGTCCAAGCCGTGCACGTGACTCGCCAGAGGGATCAGATGACCGGTGAGTCGGCCGCCCCCACATCCCAGCTCGAGAACTCGTCCCGCCAGCAGCAGGCGGTTTCGCTCGAGCAGGACCACCTCGACCCGTTTCAGCTCGTGGCCCGCATAGGATTTGACGAAGTCGCCTCGCGCCCAGACCCCGGCGTTCAACTCCGCCTGCTCATCCACCACGCGCAACCCTGCTGACCCCTCTACTGGCATTCCCTTATGGCCATGATACGCCCGACCAGGCCCACTCGACCAGGCCGGGGAGCGGAGACCTGGGTTTGCAGAGAGGGACATGCGATCCTGTGTCTGGTGCGTACAGACCTGGAACCATGCAACCGGGTGCTCACCGCCGTGCTGAGCTTGAGCGATGGCTCCGCCGATCCGATGCACCAGCCGTGACCGGCGAATCCGCCACCGTCGTCGCGTTCGAACCCGACCAGCGATGCTCCAGCGCGCTCGAGCGCCTGCACACGAGGCATGTCGGGCGGCTGCTCGCCAAGGACGCCTGATGCAGGGCGGTGACCCGGGGAGCGCCGAGCAGGCGGCCCTGCTCGCGGATCTCGTCGAGCATCGTCTCCTGATCGAGACCGGAATTGCCGGCGTCTACGGCCGCGGCGGCGATTTCGAGGAAGTGTGCGAGCTCGTGGGCGCTCTGGTTACCCGCGCGAGCGCGCCGGAAGAGCCCGAGCAGGTGCGCTTCCCGCCGATCCTCCCCCGCCGCGACCTGGAGCGGATGGGTTACCTGAAATCGTTCCCTCACCTCGCCGGGAGCATCTTCGCGTTCGAGGGCACGGGAGTCCAGGCTGCCGAGCAGGCCGAACGCGCCGACCGCCACGAGGACTGGAGCGAGTACCAGCACATGACCGATCTCGTCCTCACTCCTGCAGCCTGCTACCCCGTCTACCCGGCGGTCGCGGCCCGGGGGCGCCTGCGGCCCGGCGGCGTCACCGTCGACGCCGGCTGCGCATACGTGTTCCGGCGTGAGCCCTCCGGCGACCCGGCCCGTATGCAGATGTTCCACCAGCGTGAGATCGTTCGCATCGGCGAGCCGGCCGAGGTGCAGAAATGGAGAGACGCATGGCGGGAGCGAGCGCTCGAGCTGCTCGTCTCACTCGGCCTCGAGGTCGCGCTGGACCTCGCCTCCGACCCGTTCTTCGGCCGGAGCGGCCGCATGCTCGCCGCGAGCCAGCGCTCGCAGGAGCTGAAGTTCGAGGTCCTCACACAGATCGCCGGCGACGCGCCGACCGCGGTGGCCTCCTTCAACTATCACCAGGATCACTTCGCGGCCGCATACGGCATCGAGCTCGCCGACGGCTCGGGCGCGCACACCGCGTGCCTCGGCTTCGGGCTGGAGCGCATCACGATCGCGCTCTTCCGCCGCCACGGCTTCGACCTCCGCTCCTGGCCCGAGGCGGTTCGCGGGGTGCTGTGGCAGTGATGACCTCCTCGCCGCAGGGATTCGTGAGCCTCACCGGGCTGGATCCGGCTGCCTACAGGAGCCACGTGCTCCATGCCCCCGACCGTACCTACGTTGAAACCAACTGCTACACGGACATCCTCATCGAGCTGCTCCATGCCCGTGGACGGGAGCCCCTGGCGGTGATGGGCGCGTCCCTACGGATGGACTTCGAGGGCGATCAATGGACCTTCCTGAAGCCGTTCCCCTCCGATCTCGAAGCCCTTCACGGAGTGGACATCCACGAGATGCAGCCCTACCGCCCTCTTCCCGAGCAGGCCGCGGAGCAGATCGAAGCCGGGCGAACGGTGATCGTTGAGCTCGACTCGTGGTATCTGCCCGATACCGTCGCGACGAGCTACCGGCGTGAACACGTCAAGAGCTCCGTGGTGGTCGAGGCGATCGACCCGGCCGGGGAGCGGATGCGCTACTTCCATGCCACCGGACTCCACGAGCTCGCCGGGGAGGACTACCGCGGCGTCTTTCGCCTCGGGCGCGAGTTCTCCGAGGACGTGCTCCCCCCCTACACCGAGCTGGTCCGCTTCGACGCCGCCCCCTGCCTGACCGGGGAGGCGCTCCGCTCAGCCGCCCGGGAGCTACTCGGCGACCACCTCCGCCGCCGCCCCAGCACGAACCCGTTCGTGAGCTTCGGGGCGCAGTTCGAGCGCACGATGCCCAGGCTGCTCGAGGGCGACGCGGCGAGCTACCACGCCTACGCGTTCGCGACGGTGCGGATGGCCGGCTCCGCGTTCGAGGCAGCCGCCTCGATGGCCGACTGGCTGCTCGAGGATCCGGCTCCCGTGCGCGAGCCCCTGCTCTCGATCGTCGAGGCCTGCAAGAAGCTCTCTTTCCGGCTGGCCCGCCGCCGCGCCTTCGATCCCGAGCCCGCGATCAGCTCTCTCGCGGCCTCCTGGGAGGAGGCGATGGAGCGTCTCGGGGATCGGATCGGCTGAGCGGACAGCGATGAGCCCCGCCCGCTGCGACGTCGAGGGACACCTCTCCGAGCTGCTCGACGAGGGCTGGGAGCTGGCGGCCGCGCCCCCCGACGAGGCGTCCGTCGGCGATCTCGCGAGCCTGCGATGGATGCCGGCTCGCGTGCCCGGCACGGCCGCCGGCGCCCTTCGCGACGCCGGCCTCTGGCGACCCGGACAGGCCTACGACTTCGACGGCCAGGACTGGTGGTTCCGCACCCGCTTTCGCGCCGAGCCGCCAGCCCCGTCGGAGCAGCTCTGGCTGTGCCTGGACGGCCTAGCCACGATCGCCGACGTCTACCTCAACGGCGCGCCTGTGCTGCAGAGCAGCTCGATGTTCGCCCCCCAGCGAGCAGACGTCGGCGGGATGATCGCAGCCGAGAACGAGCTTCTGATCTGCTGCCGCGCGCTCGCCCCTTTGCTTGCGGCCCAGCGGCGCCCGCGCGCGCGATGGCGCACACGCCTGGTGTCGGACGGGGCGCTTCGCTTCCACCGCACGATGCTCCTCGGACGCGCCCCCGGCTTCGCTCCCGGGCCGCCGACCGTCGGCCCCTGGCGTCCGGTGCGGCTGCTGCGCGAGCGCGGCATCGCCGTCGAGCAGCTAACCCTGCGACCACGCGTCCGAGAGGGCGAGACGGCGCTCGAGCTGGCCCTCCGCCTGCGCCCGCTCGACGACGCTGCGCCGGAACGCGTCGAGGTCGAGCTCGAGGGGCCTTCGGGCAGTCATCGGGCGACGCTTCCCCTGCAGGCGGAGCCGACCGGAGAGCTGTCCGCAGTCGCCACCATCGATGTGGCGGGAGCCGCGCGCTGGTGGCCCCACAGCCACGGCGCTCCCTCCCTCTATGACGTCCACCTGAGGATCGAGGGGCCCTCCGCGGCGACGGCGATCGACGCCGGCCGCGTTGGCTTCCGCGAGCTCGCCCCCGGACCGGGACCCGGGCAGGATCTCGAGCGCGACGGGATCCGACTCCACCTCAACGGCGTTCCCGTGTTCGCCCGCGGCGCCGTCTGGACGCCGGCTGACATCGTCTCGATGGCCCCGACGGCCAGCGAGTTGCGTCGCCGTCTGACGCTCGCGCGGGACGGGGGGATGAACATGCTTCGAATTCCGGGCACCGCGGCCTACGAGGACGTCGTCTTCCACGACCTCTGCGACGAGCTCGGGATCATGGTGTGGCAGGACTTCATGTTCGCCAACCTCGACTATCCGATCGCCGATGAGAGCTTCCGGGCCACGGTCACCGCGGAGGCCCGATCTGTCCTCGAAGCGCTCGGCGGGCGCCCGAGCCTCACCGTCCTTTGCGGCAACAGCGAGGTCGAGCAACAGGCCGCCATGCTCGGCCTGGACCCCGCGGTCGGGCGCGGGGAGCTGTTCGGAGAGCTCCTCCCGGAGCTGATCGAGGACTACGCGGTGGATGCCCTCTACGTCCCCTCCTCACCCTGCGGCGGCGAGCTTCCGTTTCGCAGCTCGGCCGGGATCGCGAACTACTACGGCGTCGGCGGCTACCGCCGCGGCCTGGAGGACGTCCGCCGCTCGGAGGTGCTCTTCGCCGGGGAGTGCCTCGCGTTCTCGAACGTCCCCGAAGCGGAGGCCCTCGACGACCTGCTCGGGCGCGACAGGCTGCACCCTCCCGCGCACCACCCGGCGTGGAAGGCGGGTGTGCCGCGAGACAACGGCGCGGGGTGGGACTTCGAGGACGTGCGCGACCACTACCTCGCGGCGCTCTTCGCCGTCGACCCCGCGGAGCTTCGCATGGTCGACCACGATCGCTACCTGGAGCTCTCACGCCTGCTCACCGGCGAGGTGATGAGCGAGGTCTTCGGCGAGTGGCGCCGCGCCGGCTCGCCCTGCGGCGGCGGGCTCGTCCTGTGGCTCGCGGACCTCCACCCGGGGGCCGGCTGGGGGCTGCTCGACCATCGCGGCGAGCCGAAGGCCGCCTTCCATCACCTCCGCCGCGCCCTGTCCCCGGTGGCCCTCTGGACCGTGGACGAGGGGCTCGGGGGGATCGACATCCACCTCGCCAACGACCGCCGCGAGGCGCTCCAGGGCCGGCTCCGCATCGCCCTCTACAGCGGCGGCGAGCGCCGCGTCGGCGAGGACACGACCGAGATCGCACTTCCGCCCCACAGCCTGCGCAGCTGGAACGTCGAGACCCTCCTCGGCCGCTTCGTCGACGCCTCCTGGGCGTTCCGCTTCGGGCCCGCGGCCCAGGACGCGATCGTGGCGAGCCTGACCTCGCCGGGAGTGCCGAACACCATCCAGACGGTCCGCTTCCCGGCCGGGCGACCGCTCCGCCGCGAGCAACCCGAGGCCCTTGGCCTCACCGCCGAGGCCGGCATGGGACCCGACCGAGAGCTTCGCGTCGAGCTCGCCTGCGAGCGTCTCGCCTACGGCGTGCGGCTGCACGCCCCCGGCTACGACGCCGCGGACCAGTGGTTCACGCTCGAGCCGGGCCACCGGCGCGAGATCGCCCTCGCGCCCCGCGGCGATCGACCCACGGGCGGCGAGGTGTGGATCGCGGCGGCGAACATGCACGGCCGCGTCGGGGTGACGCCACCCACGTGAGCGCAGCAGACCTGTCGCCGCAACCCCTCCACCTCGACGCCGGTGGGGAGACCTGCCTGGCCTTCCTCCACCAGCCGGGGAGACCCGCGCGGACGGCCGTGCTCCTCTGTCCGCCCTTCGGCTGGGAGGACATCTGCTCCTACCGCAGCCGCCGTGATTGGGCCCAGCGGCTGGCCGATTCGGGGCACACGGCGATGCGCATCGACCTTCCCGGGAGCGGCGACAGCGCGGGCGGGCCGGAGGATCCCGGACGCCTGTCCGCCTGGACCGCTGCGATCGCGGCGGCGGCGGACTGGCTCGCGGGGGAGGTCGATGCGCCCGTGGTGGCCGTCGGCATCGGGCTCGGCGGGCTGCTCGCGGCTCGGGCGGCGCTGCAGGGCGCGGCGCTCGACGGGCTGGTCCTGTGGGCCACCCCCGCGCGCGGCCGCGCGCTCGTGCGGGAGCTCCGCGCATTTTCGCGCCTGGAGGTCGCGAACATCGTGGGCCCGGGCGAGGAGGACCGCACCACCGCCGGGTGGGAGCCGGGGAGCGTGATCGCCAACGGCTATCTCCTCAGCGCGGAGACGGTCGCCGAGCTCCAGGCGCTCGACCTGACAGCACTCCCACCCGATGGGCTTCGCGCTCGCAGCGCGCTCCTCCTCGCCCGTGAGGATATCTCGAGCCCGACCGCGAGCTCGGCGAGCTGCTCGAGCGGGGAGGCGCCGCGGTGAGCTACGGCCACGGCCGGGGATACGCCGCGATGATGGTGGAGCCTCAGGACGCCCGGCCGCCGACCGAGGTGTTCGTCGCCGTCGAGCGATGGCTCTCAGGGCCGGCTGGCGAGGCGGGCGGGGATTCACCGGACGAGGCTCCGCGGGCGCCGGGCGCCGGGCCGTGGCCGCCGAACGGGCACTCGCGCGCGAGCGCCGGCAGCCGCCCCGAGCTCTCGGCCACCGACGGCGCCGTGCGTGAGCGAGCGCTCTCGATCGAGCTTGCGGATGAGCGCCTGTTCGCCGTGCTCGCCGAGCCGACCGCGCCGGCGCTACCGCTGTGCGCGGTGTTGCTCAACGCGGGTCCCCAGCGCCACACGGGGCCGAACCGGATGTGGGTCGAGATCGCCAGGCGCTGGGCGGGCCGGGGCGTGCCGACGGTCCGCATCGACCTCTCCGCGATCGGAGACTCCGACGGCGACGCCGCCGAGCTCGTTCGCGTCGCGACGCTCTACCGGGCGGAGTACATCGAACAGGTCCAAGCCGTCCTCACCAGGCTCTCGCAGCAGGGACTGCCCGAGCGCTTCCTCCTGCTCGGCCTTTGCGCCGGGGCCTACTGGTCGCTGCATGCCGCCCTGGCGGACGAGCGCGTCGCGCGCGTGGCGATGCTCAACCCGCGCGCTCTCGTGTGGGACGAATGGATCCACACCCGCTACGAGACCAACGCGCTTCGCCAACGGGTCATGCTCGCCTCGACCTGGCGGAAGGTGCTACACGGCGAGATCACCCTCGCGCGTCACCTCGAAACGGCCCGCTCGCTGGCCCGGCGAGGGCTCACGATCCCGCAGCGAGTCGTCCATCGAGGCCGACAGGACGACCCCCCGGCTGAGCTCACGACGCTCCTGGACCGGCTGCGGGAGCGCGATCAGCGGGGGCTGCTGATGCTCACCGGGAAGGAGCCCCTACGCGCCGAGATGGAGCGGAGCGGCCTCTTCGAGCAACCATGGCGCTGGCCGAACCTCGAGCTCGTCCTCACGGGCAGCAGCGCGGACACCCACACGCTCACCCCGCTGTGGCTGCAGCGCGAGGTCCACGAGCTCGTCGACCGCGAGCTCGACCGCGAGCTCGAGCTTCTGGCCGCCCGGCGAGCCGCCTCCTGACGTCGATCAGGCAGGAGGGTCGGCGGCATCGGGCCGCCTGAGTGCGCCGGCGATCTGCTCCAGGCGCGACTCCCAGGAGTGCGATTGCGCCGCCAGTGAACGCGCGGCTCGGGCCTCCGGGCTGTCCGCGGACATCTGCTCCTCGAGCCTGCCCACGAACTCCTCCGCACCCGCCGCCTTGACGATCTCGGGGACCTCGGCGAGCGTCGGCAACGGAGTGGAGACGACCGGAAGACCCGCCGCCAGGTACTCGTAGGTCTTCATCGGGAAGACGCTCCGCATCTCACCGTCCAGGAGATATGGGACGATCGCTGCGTCAGCGCCGCGGAGCACCTCGGGCAGGCGCTCGTAGCGTCTTGCGCCGAGCAGGTGGATGTTCGTCGCCGATCGGAGCACCTCGACGTTCGTGTGGGGGTCGCCGGGGCCGATCGGCCCGACGAAGGCAAACGTCCACTGCGGCCGCAGGCGTGCAATCTCGACGACCAGGTCGAGGTCGATCTTCGCAGCGAGGATCGCTCCGACGAACACGATTCGCGGACCCGGCAGCGCGGCAAGCTCGGCATCGATGGGCCCGTCGGCGAGGGCGGCCGCGAACAGCGCGGTGTCGGCCACGTTGGGTGCGTATTGGACGTTGTCGTTGAACGCTCCCATCCGCTCCACCAGCTCCGGCGCGCTCGCCAGGACGACATCGGCGCGGCGGGCGAAGCGCTCCTCGGCGGCAAGGAAGCTGGCAGCGTCGATGCCGTCCTTGGCGGCATGGTCGTCGTCGACGTAGTAGAGCACCCGCGAGGGGGACAGCCACTCGATCAGGGCCTCCGCCTGGGGCACGAACGACCACAGGATCGGATTGCGCATCCCCAGCCGGCCGGCGGCGTGGGAGACGTAGCGCCGGAGCAGCCAGCCGTTCAGGCGGCGAACCGGCTCGTTGCTGTGAAGCGGGATGACGAGCGGTGAGAGAACGTTGACGCCGTCCACCACCCGCACCGGCGAGGCCGCACGCCGCAGACGCCGACCGATCCGCGAGAGGTCGCTGGAGGCGAGCTGGGGGCGGCGCAGGCCGAGCGACTCGACGAACAGGATGCTGTTCTCGCGTGCGGCGCGGACGAGCAGGTGCTGCTGGTTGGTGAGCAGGTCCGCCTGCCAGTCGGAGAAGCCGACGCAGACGATCTCCTCACCGCGTAGCGAGACCGGCTCGCCGCTCATGCCTTGGCCCGTCCGTGACGGCCCCGCAGCGGGCCGCGCTCGCCGACGAGCGCGTGGGCAGGGCCGTACAGGCCCGCCATCTTCAGCCGCAGCCGCAGGGGAGTCGCCGAGGCGTAGACGGGCTCGCGCGGGAGGCTAAGCGGCCGCCACGGCCCCGGACCCGAGCACGCGCAGGCGACCTCGTAGCCGGCGTCCGCCGCGGCGTGGATCGTCTTCCCGTTCAGAGCGCCGAACGGGTAGGCCATCGTCCGCACGGGCCGGCCGAGCAGGTCCTCGAGCGTCTCCCGGCTGCGGCGCATCTGGTCGAGAGCGTCGAGGTAGCTGAGGCGGCTGAGGTGTACGTGGTCGACGCTGTGGGCGCCGATCTCGACTCCCTGCTGCGACAGCTCGCATAGCTCCTCGCGGCTGACGATCAGCTCACCGTTGAGGTCCGGGTGCGGCTTGCCCATCAGGCCCGTGGGAACGAACATCGAGCACCTCGCCCCCTGCTCGAGCAGCAGCGGCACCGCCAGCCGGGCGGTGCTCACGAGGCCGTCGTCGAAGGAGATCGCCCCGAGGGCGGCGCCGGCGCCACCGCCCTCGCGCGTGCGTTCCCAGAGCTCTCCCACGGCGAGCAGCTCGTATCCCTGCTCGGCGATCACCTCGAGGTGGCTCTCGAACAGCGGGCGGCCGACGAAGATGCCGCTCGGGTCGCCCCCCGCGACCGTTCCCACGCCGTGGTAGCAGAGCACGAACGGGTACCTGCGCCCGAGCCCCGCTCCGGTCGCGTGCGCGACCCAGCGGGCGGGGCCGCCGAGCCGGACCGGAGCCCGTTCGGAGCCGCGATCGCGCCGGGGCATCCGCTCCGTCGCCCGCGGGCTGCGTTCGTCGGCGGCGGGACGCTCCAGGCGACCCGCAAGGGCCTCGATCGAGTACTCGCGCTCCGCGAGCGCACGCGCCCGCGCGCCGAGCTCGCCGCCGCCGTCGCGGAGCACTGCGGCGACGGCCCCCGCAAAGGAGCCGGCGTCGGAGCCCTCGAGATAGTCCACGCCCGGGTCGACCTCGAGGCCTTTTGCCGCCAGCGGAGTTGCCACCACGGGCATTCCATATGCGAGCGCCTCCACGAACTTCAATGGCGTGCCGGCCCCCTCGATCAGCGGCACCACCACGCAATCCGCCGATCCGTAATAGGGGTCGAGCGCGTCGACGAAGCCGGCGGCCTCGACGCGCGGATCGGGTGGCCGCCAGCGCTCGAGGCCGCGCCCGACGAGCGTGAGGCTCACACCCGGGAGCTCCCTCCACACCCGCGGGAGAACCTCCCCGATGAGGAACTCGAGGCCTGAGACGTTGGGGCGGTATTGAAAGTCGCCGACCATCAGCAGCCTCGTGCCCGAGCCGTCCGGTCGCCGCGCGCGAGGTGTGATCGCAGCGACGTCCACGACGTTGGGGACGTAGCGCAGCCGGGCCGTCGGAGCGAGGGCGTGCGCCGAGCGGATGTCCCCCCGGCTGACCATCCAGGACTCATCGGCGATCCTCAGCAGGCGCGTCTCGTAGCGCCGCATCGCGATCTCCCGGAGCCTTCGTTGCCCGGGCAGGCCGCGGAGGTATTCGGACTCGATGTTGTGGGCGTTGTAGATGATCGGATGAACGTTGGCGAGCGGCATCAGCGCACTCGCCGCGCTCATGTCCCCGACGATCACCTGCCCCCGCCCGCGCGCGCGGGCAAGCGCCGCGCCCGTCTCGATCAACTCGGGGCTCGTCCCGCGGCAGCAATCGGCCGGGTAGCCGCGGAGGCGCTTGCCCAGATACACGCGCCCGCGCCGTAGGCCCCGCGAGGAGCGGATCTTGTGGAAGTCGACGTTCTCGATCCCCTCGTACTCGGGCGAGGGCTCCTCGCCCGCGTGTGTGACATACGCGAGGTCGAGCGGGCCGAGCATCGCCAGCGCGCGCACGCAGGTGTATGTACGGAGTGCCCGTCCGCTGCCCAGGACCGGCGCGAAGCTCGAGAGGAAGAGGCGGCGGGATGAGCTCATGCGGAGATCGACTGGCGGCGCGCGCTCGCATCCCACGGTAGCGCGGCCGGGTCGCTGTCAGCCGAGATCCCCCGCTCGTGACCCCGCAGGCCGGCGGGCACCAGCCGCAGCAGGAGAGCCGCGCGGCGGTCGAACGGGACGACTGCGTCGAGGCTCCGGAGCTGCGCCTCGGCCTCGAGCGCGCGGATCAGCGTCAGTGGGCCGATGTGCCCGAACGGGCGCGTCCGCACCCTCCCGAGTGCCGCCACGGGGGCGAGGAGTGCCACGTCCGCACCGCCCTCCGCGGCGGTCCGCAGCCAGCGCGCGGCGCTCGTCGCCGTCGCCGCTCGCGACGCGACGGCGACGACGTGCAGCGAACCGGCGTGGGACCGGCGGGCACCGTAGTGATCGCCGTCCTCGACGCCGGATCGGCCCCGCTCGCCGCCCCGCAGGCCGAGCGCGAAGCGGCTCCAGACGATCGTGTCGGTGGCGCTGTCGAGCCCGATCTTGATCAGCCCCGCCCACCCGTCGCGCCAACCTCCGTCCACCGCCACGCGATAGACGACCTTGGCGGCGGGCCGCAGCAGCGCGCCCTTGACGATCGTCGAGGGGGTCCGTCGCGCGTGCAGCTGGCCGGCCTCGAGGCGGGCGTAGCGCCAGCAGTCCGACCAGGCCTCCCGCCAGCTGCTCGCGAGCAGATGGACGAGCTCGCCGTCGAAGGGATGGACGGGGCCCACGGGGATGAAGCCCTCGTGCACGGTCCGGCCCTCGTCGTGGCGGTAGCTGCCGCGGCGGAGCAGCCGGTGGCGGTACTTCGGATACTTCGCCGAGGGGCCCAGGCGGCGGCCCACGAGCACCTCGCGGAGCGGCAGCCCCGCGAGATGCACGCCCGGCGGCGGGTCGACCACGAACGCCTCGATCTCCGTCCGCAACGGCTCGCTGATGCGCTCGTCGGCGTCGACCTCCAGAACCCAGTCTCCGGCGGCGTTGTCGAGGCCGACGTTGCGTTGTGCCGCATAGCCCTCCCAGCGATGCTCGATCACGCGCGCGCCCGCAGCTCGAGCGATCGCGACGGTGGCGTCGCGAGAGCCGGAGTCGACGACGAGGATCTCCTCGCAAAATGCGACGCTGGCCAGGCAGTCGGGCAGGTTCGGGGCCTCGTCACAGGCGATGATGCAGGCCGAGATCGTCACTGGATGATCCTCACAGACGCATCGGCGTTCGTCCCTCTGGACCTGACATCAGCCCCCCTGAAACCAGCCCCGTGATCCGCGATCGAGCACGGTCGCAGGCCGGTCGGAGCGAGGCGAGCAGTCTGCCCGCATGGCGCGCCGGAAATGCCGCCCGACTGCCTCCGGAGTCGCGCCGCCCAGCAACGACCGATGCCCAGGCCGAGCACAACACGCGCGTGTGGGCGCGGGGCACCTTCCTGCGCCAATACGCCTCGCGCGAGCTGCGCCCCGCCGAGCGGCTCCTGGTGAGCCGCTATCACGATCGCCTCAGCGGTCGCGTGCTCGAGCTGGGATGCGGCGCGGGCCGCTTGACGGGTCATCTGTTGGGCGTCGCCGACAGCGTCGTCGGCGTGGATGTCTCGGAGCGGATGGTGGGCTACTGCCGTCGCGCCTATCCCCGCGGGCGCTACGAGGTGCTGGACCTCCGCGAGGTGCTGTTGCTGGGGGAGGAGTCGGCCGACGCCGTCGTGGCCACCTACAACGTCCTCGACGTGCTGGGACCGGCCGAGCGCCACCGTGTGCTCTGCGACATCGAGCGCGTGCTCGCGCCGGGGGGGCTGTTGATCATGTCCTCCCACAACCTCGACTTCATCCCGCGCTTGCGCTCGCCGACCGACCTGCGGGCGCGCAACATCCTCCGCCGCGCCGGTCGCCTTGCACTGCTCCCGGTGCGCATGCGCAACCGTCGTGCGCTGCTCGCCCTGGAGCGCTCGGGCGCGGGCTACGCGATCGTGAACGACGACGCTCATCAGTATCGCCTGCTCCATTACTACGTCTCACGCGACGCCCAGGAGCGCCAGCTGCGAGAGGTCGGGTTCGAGTTCCTGGAGTGCGTCGACGCCGACGGCGGCGCCGTCCACGCGGGGGGTGCGCCGCAGGACTGCGTCGAGCTCTTCTACGTCGCCACGCGAGCACACGCCCTCGACGCCGCAGCAGGCCCTCAGCCGACGGTGCGGGCCGCGCGCAGCTCGCGCGGGTCCACGATCCCCAGCGCGATCAGCCCGACGGCGTAGAGCGCGACGCCGAGGACCGCCGCCGGCACCAGCCCCAACGTCCTGGTCGCGACCATCAGGCCCGTCATCGCCGTGGCGAGCGCGGCAGTGCGCAGGAACGTCCGCGGAGACAGCGTCATGTTCAGCGCGCGGAGGCTCGTGGAGAGCATCAGAACCATCGTCAGCACCTCGGTGGCCACCGTCGCCCACGCCGAACCGTATGCCCCGTGGCTCGGGATCAGGATCAGATTCAGGACGACATTGGCTATCGCGCCGATCGCCGAGTAGAGCGCCAGGCGCCACTGGAGCTCGAGCAGCGGCGCCAGGAAGCCGGCCAGGGAGCCGAAGCAGATCGAGACGAACGCGACCATCAGGATCGGCAGCAGCCCGGCGGCCCGGGCGAAGCTGGGGCCGAAGATGAGGTGAACGAGCGGATCCGAGAGCGCGATCGCGCCGGCAAGGATCGGAAGGCCGACGACGCCCATCAGGTCGGCGCAGACCTGTACGAGCCGGCGGGCACGCTCCGGTTCGGAGACGAGCACGGCGGAGAGGACCGGGAAGAAGGAGGCCATGACGGCCGCGGGGATGAAGGTCAGCGGGCCGAGGAAGCCGTACGCCGCACCGTAAATCCCCGCTTCCCTGGCCCCGGCGATGCCGAGCAGCAGCACGGAGTCGACCTGGAAGTAGATCGTGATCAGGACGCTCGCCAGCCCGAGGGGTATCGCCCGGCGCACGAGCGGTCGCACGAGCGCGAGGCCCGCTCGCCAGGCGATCGTCGCGTAGCGCCGCGTGAACCCCAGCTGCACCGCCGAGACGAACGCGATCACGGCGGTGTTGGCGATCGCAAACCCGACCGTGGAGGCATTCGTGACGTGGAGGGCGGCGACGGCGGAGAGCCACACGAGCCCTTGGAGGACCGTGAAGGACAGGACGAGCCCGCCCCGCAGGCGCGTCTGGAAGACGGTCAGCGCGGCCGTCGTTCCGGTCCACAGCGTGCTGAGCGAGAGGATCAGCGCGACGAGGCGCGTGTCGTGGCTGTCGGAGAGCAGCAGCGGGATGCAGCCGACGCACACCAGGAACACGACGCCCGAGGCGAGCAGTCGCACCACGACGAGGGCGCCAAGCCACTCGGGCTCACGCTCCGGTTCGGCCGCCATCCGCTGTGTGGCGGCGATCGTGAAGCCGAGGTCGGTGACGACGGCGAACAGAGCGACGTAGCTGGACGCGCCGTTCCAGACGCCATAGCCCGTCGGTTGGAGCGTGCGGGCGAGCAGCGACACCGTGACGATGCCGAGCGCCATGACGATCCCGCGGGCGCCGAACTGGACGATGATGTTGGAGGCGATCTGCCGTCCCCTGGCGGCCCCAGCGTCCCCCGCCGCGCCCCTCCCGAACAGCTCCTGTGCGAGCTCCTTGGCGCCGGCCACCATGTGCGTCATACTCTCGCAGCCTTGCGTGCCCTGGTCGTGATGGATCGCCCGCCGTTGCTCGAGGGCGGTGGGGCCTCGAGGTGCGCCGTCGCCCTGCTCGAGGGCCTTGCTTCGCTGGGAGCCGATTGCAGGGTGCTGTGCCCACTCGACGAGTCGCTCGACCTCCTCCCACCCACCGGGCTGGAGGTCGAGGCCGTCGCCCTCCCTCGCCGCAGCGTGAGCCGCGTGCGCCTGGATCGTCTCGTGCACCCGCTCGGAGCGCTCGCGACCGGGCCGTTCGCTGACAGGCTTCGCGCGCTCGCACGAGAGGCCGACGTGGTCCACTTCGTGGAGGCCGAGGCTGGAGGCGCCATCGATCTGGTTGATCGGCCGGCTCTGCTCCAGCTGCACTGCCTGACGCGACGCGACCCACGCGTGTGGAACCCTCTGCGAGCGGCCGGGCGGGCCTCGATCGAGACGCTCCGCGGTGAGCGCCGGGCGCTCTCGAGGGCGCGCTGGGTGCTGCTCAACTCGCAGGAGGTCGCAGACGGCGTGCGGGAGGCGTGGCCGGGCGCTCAGGTCGAGGTCGCCCCGCTGTCGCTCGACCCGGCCCACTACCTCCCGCGCGCGCCCCTCCGGGCCCCCGTCGCCGGCCTCATCGGCTTCGGCTGGTGGCCGCCCACGGCGAACGCCGTCGAGCGGTTGCTCCGGCGTGTCTGGCCGATCGTGCTCCGCTCGCGTCCCGACGCGCGACTGGTGCTCGCGGGGGCGGGAATGGAGCCCGCGGAGTTCGCCCATCTCCCCCACCCTGCCGGCGTCGAATGGCGGGGACGCGTTCCGAGCGCGACGGATCTCCTGCGCGAGCTCGGCGTCCTCCTCTACCCGCTCACGCGAGGAAGCGGGATGAAGGTGAAGGTGCTCGAGGCGCTCGCGCTCGGGATCCCGGTCGTCACGACACCGTCCGGCGCCGAGGGAATCGCCCCCGGCTCGGGGGTCACGATCGAGCGCGACGACGAGGCCCTCGCGACCGCGACGGTGAAGCTGCTGGAGGACCCCGAGGCACGCTCGGCGGCCGGCGCGGAGGCCCACGCCGCGTTCGTTCGCGCGCATACGCCCGACGTCGCGGCGAAGCCGGTGCTCGACCTCTACGAGCGGATGCTCGGCTGATGAGCGGCCCCCGTCCCGGCAGATGAGGGTCCTGGCCGTCGGCCTGCTCTACCCGCCCCACTATCTCGGCGGCTACGAGCTGATCTGCGAGGGGGCGATGCGGGCCGCGGCCGCCCGCGGCCACGAGGTCCAGGTCCTCGCCTCCGACTACCGCGCCCCGGACGTCTCGGCGCCCGACCAGCTCCCGGTCGACCGCGCCCTGCGCTCCTACCTCGATCGCAGCGCCCGGCGCATCGCGCCCGTCGGGCGGCTCGGGGCGCTGCGGATCGAGCGGCACAACGGCGCGGCGCTGGACCGCCATCTGCGCGAGCTCAGGCCCGACGTCGTGAGCTTCTGGGGCATGGGGGGGCTCTCGCTGAGCCTGATCGAGCGGGTACGTCGCGCGGGGACGCCGTCGCTGCTCTACATCGCCGACCACTGGCTCGACTACGGTGCGCAATCCGATCGCTGGACGAGCATGACCCGCAGGCTGCGCCTCGGACCCCTCGCCCGTCCCCTCGGCCGAGCCCTCGGGGTGCCGCTCGACGATCAGCTCGAGACCGCGGGGCGCTTCCTGTACGCATCCGACTACATGCGCGAGGCCGCCGCTGCCGCGGGCTTCCGGGCGCCCGACGCCGGCATCCTCACGCCGGGAGTCAATCGCCGTTTCAAGCCGTCCTCGCCACCGGCGGGGTGGGCCGGACGGCTTCTCTATGTCGGGCGGCTGGACCCGGGGAAGGGCATCGACGTGATCCTCGCGGCGCTCCCAGGCCTGCCCGCGGGGGTGTCGCTGGATGTGGTGGGGGCCGGCGAGGAGGACTATCAGCGTGAGCTGCGCGAGCAGGCGCGCGCGCTCGGCCTCGAGGGCCGCGTGCGGTTCTCCGGCTCCAGGCCCGCCGCCCAGCTCCCCGATCTGTACGCCGCGGCGGACGCGGTGATCTTCCCCGTTCGCTGGCAGGAGCCGTGGGGGCTCGTACCGCTGGAGGCGATGGCCTCCGGCAGGCCCGTGGTCGCCACGGCGCGAGGTGGCGCCGCCGGCTACCTCCGCGACGGGCGCAATGCGCTCGTCATCCCCGCCGAGGACCCAGCTGCCCTCGCCGACGCGGTGGCCCGCCTGGCGGGCTCGCCCGAACTGCGTCAGGAGCTCCGCCGGGGCGGGCTCGCGACCGCCGAGGCGCACAGCGAAGAGCGCTTCGAGCGCGAGATCGTCGCCGAGCTCGAACGCGCCGCGGGCCACGGCGGGAGCTAGCTCGGCGCCGCCAGGAAGTTCCAGATCGGCTGCTCGAAGATCGCCTCGAAGCGCTCGCGCGTGTAGGGGCCCTCGCCGTCGAGGTCGAAGATCCGCAGGCGTGCCTCGGCGAGCACGTCGAAGACCTCGCCAGGTCCCGCGCCGTAGAGGTCCGAGCCGCCGACCCCGTGCTCGAACAGGACCACCGGGCGGTGGCGTGCGAGGGTCTCTGAGCCGCCGCGGAGCACCTGCAGCTCCGCGCCCTCGACATCGATCTTCAGGAGGGCGGGCGCGTAGCCGTCCGCGAGCGCCTCGTCGAGGCGCTCCGTCCGCACCGGGATCCGACGCACCTCCCCGACCTCGTCCGGCAGGTCCGCCCGCTCACGCAGGCCGCTGTAGGCGGGGGCGGCGAGGACATGAGAGAACTCGCTCGTGCCGGCGACGTCGGAGAGGGCGGCACAGCGCACGTCAACCCCCGGAAAGCGCATCCGCAGTCCCTCGCAGAGGCCCGGAAGCGGCTCGAACGCGACGTGCCGTCCGGACGGCGCCAGCCGGACGATCGACTCCAGCACGGCCCCGATGTTTGCGCCCACGTCGACGGCGTTCGAGTCGTCGCGGAGGACCGCGGCGAGGACGACGCGCAGGGCGTGGTCATCACGCAGCTCGCGCCGCGCCGACGGTTCGAGCATCGCTCGTGCCTCGCGCAGGCGGGCCACGATGCTGCGTGCCTGGTCCTCTCGACCGAGGCGGGCCGCAGACGCTCGAGCCGCCCTGCGGACGGCGGCCATGCCGGGCCCGGTAGCTCTCTCCATCAGGCGCCGATGCTACCCGTGAGACCCGACCCCCGTCACGGGTACCATCAGGAGGCAATGGAGCCCCGAGGGGTAGCGGCCCGCCCACGCTCAAGGGGTCGAGTTGGCCAGACGATAAGAGGCCAGCCGTGACGATTCGAGCCTCACGTACCCTCCTGCCCGCGAGAGGACGGTCGTGGTGACCGCCGCGGAGCGTCTGGGTCGCGTGCGCGAGAGCAGGCGATTCCTGCGAGCGACGAGGCTCCTCGGGAGCTACCGCCTGCTGGTCGTGGGCGTCGTCCTCGCCTGCGTCGTCGTCGCCGTCATCCACCACGAGCGCACACCCAAGTCCTACAAGGCGAGCTCGAGCGTCGCCTTCCAGAGCGGGACCCTGTCGGGCTCGGCACTGTCGGTGACCCCGACCGTGAGCACGGAACCTCAACGCGAAGCCGACACCGAGGTCCTGATCGCCGATTCGCCCGAAGTCGCGAGCTCGGTCGCCAGTCAGCTCAAGCTGTCCGCCAGCCCCGAAGCGCTCCTCGGGCTCGTCCAGGTCGAAGCCGCATCCAACGCGGACATCCTCAACTTCATCGCCAAGACGGGCGATCCGGTCTACTCGGCGAGGCTCGCCAACGCGTTCGCCAAGCAGTACATCGCCTTCCGCACGAAGTCCGAGCTCACCAGCGTCGAATCCACCCAGGCGCAGCTCGAGCACGAGCTCGCAGCGCTGCCCGCCGGCTCGGCCGAACGCGCGACGCTCGAACAATCGCTCCAGCGCATCGCCGAGGCTCGCGCGGTCGCCGGGGGAGGCGCTACGATCATCGGGCTGGCGACCCCGCCGACGAGCCCCTCCGGTACGAAGCTCTCGACCACGATTGCCATCGGTCTGCTGGTGGGCGCGGCACTGGCGTTCTCGCTGATCTTCCTGCTCGACTCGCTCGACCGGCGTGTCAAGTCTGTCGAGGAGTTCGAAAGCGAGTACCGCCTTCCCGTGCTCACGGCGGTCACCCAATCGGCCTTCCGCGCCCGACGGGCGCAGGACCGCAGCGACGAGCTCGAGCCCTATCGGATCCTGCGCAGCGCGTTGGACTTCGTCGCCGTCAGCCGCCGGCCTCGACAGCCTGATGGTGACGAGCGCCGTCAGCGGAGAGGGGAAGACGACGGTTGCCGTGGACCTCGCCCACGCGATCGCGTTCACGGGTCGGCGGGTGGTGTTGATCGAGCTCGACCTCCGCCGCCCGAGCTTCACGGCCCACTTCGAACTCGACGGGCGAAGCGGCGTGACGACCGCCCTCACGCGCAACACCCCGGTCTCGGAGCTGCTCGTCGAGCCGTTCCCGGACCTGCCCAACATGTCGGTGCTGCCGGCCGGCCTGCTGCCCCACAATCCCTCGGAGCTGCTCGGCTCGGAGCGCATCGCCGAGCTGATCCTCGACTTCCAGGGGGACGATGGGATCGTGATCGTCGACGCGCCGCCCCTGAACCCCGTCGCCGACGCCCAGGTGCTCCTCGGCAATCGCGGGATCAGCGCCGTCCTGATGGTGGCCCGTCTGGAGAAGACGACGCGAGATGAGAATCCGCCGCGCCCGATCGATCCTCGATCACCATCGCGTCGACCCGGTGGGACTCGCGGTCACGGGCCTCCGCGACGCCGCGCGATACGGCTACGAGGCGTACACGAGCGGCGAACCGAAGAGCCCGGGCGACGACGAGCCGCTGGCGTACTCGGGCGGGACCTCGGTCCGCCAGCAGCCGACCTGAGCGCCGAATGAGCGCCCGGCTGGCCAGGACGCTGAGCGAGCGGGAGCCCCTGCTCGTCGCCGTGGCCGCAGCCGCTGCCGCGGCACTCGCCTACCTCGGGGTGCACCGAGGCGGCACGAACGGCCTCGCGCTTCCCGTCGCCGTCGTCGTGCTCGTGATCCTGATGCGGCGGCCCGCGGCGATGGTGGCGCTCGTGACCACGCTGGCGATCGTCTGCGAGGGCGAAGAATTCGGGCTTCTCTCACACCTCAGCTCGCGCCTGTACGACATCAACTTCTTCCATGAGCTCGACCCTCTGGATGTGCTCGTGGCGCTCACCGTCGTCTCTGCGGGCATCGACCTGATCCGTACCCGGCGACGGCTCCTACTACCGCGACCGCTGCTGTTCTCGACCGTGCTGCTCGCGCTGGCGATGCTCGCCGGCGGCATCGCCGGGCATGCGGCGGGGACCAGCGTGAGAGCGGTCCTGCTCGGTGAGAACACCCTCCTCTACCTGCTGCTGCTCCCGCTCGTGGTGGCGAACCTCGAGCTCGACCGCCGCCGGCTCAAGCTGCTGGTCGGCTGGCTCGTCGGCCTCGCGATCTTCAAGGCGATCATCGGCCTGATCGAGGTCTTTGGTCATTACGGGGTGCCTGTCGAAGGGCACGCGACGCTGAGCTACTACGAACCTCCGGCCAACTGGACGATCATGTGCGCTCTCCTCGGCCTCGCCGCCCTCGGCCTCGCCGGCATGAAACCGCCTCGGTGGGCGCTGCTCGGCGTCCCGCTGCTGTTCGCCTGCCTGCTCCTCAGCTACCGGCGCTCGTTCTGGGTCGCTTCCGTGCTCGGGATCCTCCTCGTGGTCGTGATCGGCAGCTCGCCGGCGGGGCGGAAGATGCTCGTCCCGGCCGGCCTGCTCGTCGCCGTCGCGATCTGGGCGCTGGGCTCGAGCGGCTGGCAGCCGTCCGGCTCGCCGATCGCGCGCCGGGCCGTCTCGCTCGACCCGACGAAGCTCGAATCGAATGTCGAGGACAGCTACCGCCTCGACGAGCGAGCGAACGTGCTTGGCGCGATCGGCGAAGCTCCCGTCACCGGGCTCGGCGTGGGCGTGCCCTGGAGCGCCACCTTCCGACCGTTGTCGGTGGAACACAACAACGGGCGCCAGTATGTCCACTTCGCCGCGCTGTGGTTCTGGTTGAAGCTCGGCATCCTCGGCCTGGCGGCATACCTCGCCACGGTGCTGGCCGCGATCGCGCTCTCCTGGCAGGCCTGGCGACGAAGCCCGGAGCCGGCCCTCCGGGCGTTCGCGCTCGCGTCCCTGTGCGCCGTCATCGGGCTGATGGTGATGGACACGACGGCAAGCTTCACCGGGGTCGAACCACGCTTCACGGTCGTTTTCGCGGTGCAGCTGGGCCTGCTGGCGCTGCTGGCCCGAACGGCCCCGCCGGGAGACTCGGGCCTGCCCGCACTCAGCCCTGGATCATGGCTTCGGCCTGGGGTGGCCGCGCGCTCGGTTCGCTCAGCTCCGCAAGCGCCCTGATCTCGACCGCCAGCGGACGGGGGGAGCGGAACGTGGAGACCGCGTAGGTCGCGGTCCGTCGGTAGCCCGCGAGCCGGAAGCCGGGCGGAGCCGTGGTCGGCACGAACGCCGCCAGCGGCGATCGCCCGGTCCGCCGCTGCCTCAGCGCGATGAAGTCGATCTCGCGCGTGAGGACGGTCGTGGGAGCGACGCGGCGCAGGTGCGGCAGGTAGATCGACAGGGGAAGCGAGGCGTTGAGGTCGCTCACGATCACCCGAGGGCCACCGCGGGGGAGCGCGGCGGCCGCGCCGCGCCAGTCGTCCCGCTGGTATTCGGGCAGTAGGTTCACGCCCGCGATCACGCCCAACGAGAGCGCGCAGAGCGCGATGCCGAGGGCGATGCCGAGCCGCCGGGGGCGTGCCGCGACGATCCCGCCGGCGAGGACCACCGCACAGGGGACCCAGGCGGCGATCACGTTGCGGCCGTCGAACACGTCGAGGAGACGAGTGGCCGCGAGGATGAACGGGATCAGGACCCCGGCGGCCGCCACGATCGCCGCATCGCGGACGAGTGACCGCTCGCGCTCATCCGCCCGGGCCAGCTGGGCGAGCGCCGCGATCACGATGACCCCTGCGACGAGCGCCGTGAGGACCTCGACCGGGCTGTAGACGCCGACGAGGAACTCCTTCACCGTCTCGCCCGCGCGAGAGAGCAGCGACGATCCTTCGATCCAGCTCGTCTTGCCGTTGGCGCGCTCGGCGAGCGCGAGCGGCACCAGCGCGAGGCCCGTCAGGCAGACCAGCCCCCCCGCCGGCGCCACGCGACGCCAGCCCGTCCGCGAGCCGAGGAGCACCAGCCTCGGGGACGAACAGGAAGGCGGCGAAGTAGTGCGTCAACAACGCCAGCATCGACGCTCCCGCCCAGATGGCCAGGCGCTTGGAGTCGGGGCGCTCGAGCGCCCGCTGCCAGGCCACGAAGGCGACCGCGCAGAAGAAGATCAGGAGGGCGTAGCTGCGGGCCTCCTGGGAGTAGTAGTACATCGCGGGGTTGACCGCCGTGAACGCTGCCGCCCACAGCCCGGCTCGTCTGCTGATGGGTAGCGCCGCGAGGTACACGACGGGCACCGTCGCGGTTCCGACCAGCGCGGAGAAGGAGCGGAAGCCGAGCGGCCCCGCGCCGAAGACCTTCGTCCACGCCCACACGAGGACGTAGTAGAGGGGCGGGGCCGACTCGCTCTGCGTGAGGTGCGAGAAGATGCCGCCGAGCCCTCGGTGGACCAGGATCATCGTCGCGGACTCGTCCAGCCAGATGCTCTGGACGTTCAACGTTCCGAAGCGGAGGACGCCGGCGAGGAGCGTCAGCACGAGGATCGGGGCGAGCGTCCGGGTGGAACCGCGGGCGATCGCCGGGCTCCGCATCGCCGGCCGCCTCAGACCGGTGCCGGGGACCTCGCGGGAGGGCGCGACGGGGGGGCCCACGACCGCGATTATGGCAGCGCGGGGAGCCGCAGCCGGCCCCCGCTCACGACCCATCGGCGAGGATCGACTCGACCGCCGTCGTGTAGGCGCCCTTCGTCGCGAGCAGGTTCCCGAGCGCTCCGAAGTAGGCCTCGCGGTCGTCGCTTTCGCCGACCGCGTCCCAGTCTTTGTCCGTGTAGACGAGGAACATCCCCGGCCGCCCGTCGAGGACCCGGTGCAGTTCTCCGACCGTCTGCGTGAGCACGGCGCCCGCTTCGGCATACGTCATGCAGGTCGGATAGCCGTAGTTTTCCGTCACGCATTGGCCGTTGTCGGTCGAGAGGCCGAACTCGGTGACGTCCACGGGGATCGTCGCAGGGGCGCCCTCGGCCGCCGTTTCGCGGATCATGGCTTCGATCCGCGGGCGCCAGTCCGGGCCATAGGGGTGGATCGTCCAGCCCGCGACGAGCTGACCGAGATCGGGCACGGCCGCGAACATGTTCTCGATCCACGTCGGTCCGGCGTTGCCGGAGTCGCCTTGGGCGAGGAGGCCGACGGCGGGGTTCGCGACGCGGATCGCCGTGGCGGATTCCGCGAAGCGCTCGGCGTATGAACGGGCTCGCGCCGCGTACGCGCTCTGGGAGTCTTCGCTGTACTGATAGCTGTAGCTCGTCTCGTTGCCGAACTCGATCGACTGGACGGCGAGGCTCCCATCGGAGCGGCCGGCCCAGAAGGTCCCACCGGACCCGAAGGCGGCGGCCCAGTTCGCAAGGTTGGCCGCTTCCGCGGAGGTCGGTATGCGCCCGTCGAAGCACGCGAGCGGGAGCACCCGAACGCCCTCTGCCGCATAGTGGGCGATCGCCGGTTCGAGCTGAGCAGCGCTTTCGTCGATGTTGAACGAGAGGCGCACGAGCTTTGCTCCAAGCGTCGTCGCCGCCGCGTAGTCGGACTGGTCCTCTCCTGAGTTGAGCCCCGTCTGCAGCGCCGTCGGCGCCTGCGCCAGTTCTTCGGGCGGGGCGCTGGGAACCTGGACGGGCGTCTGTGAGGAGTAGGGATAGGAGATCGTCACCGTCGGCGCCCAGGCGCTCCCTTCGACCGCCGTGCGGATGCTGTAGGAGACCGAGGACCCCGGCACCGGCGGCGGGGTCGCGGAGGTTCCGCTGACGTCCGAGTAGCGATCGCCGACGCCGGGCACTTCGGTCAGAAGGACGTAGGTCTGGACGTGGGCGACGGCGACCCATGTGAGCGTGCGGCCGATCACAGTCAGGGCCGGCGCCGTCCGCGTGTCGGGAGCTTCGACGGAGGCTGGGGCCGGAGGGTAGGAGATCGCGACATCCGAGGCCCACGTCGAGCCGGGGGCGGTGGTGCGGACCGTGTAGCGGACGGTCGCGCCCGGGATCGGCGGGGGAGTCGCCGTCCGTCCGCGGACGAGCGCGACGCGTGCCCGCTGGCCGGGAACGCTGCTCATCAGCAGATAGGTGTTCATGCCCGGCGCGACACGCGTCCAGGTGAGCGCGTCCCCCAGCACGGTCATGCGGGGCGCCGCCCGGAAGTCCGCCGAGCGCGCTCGCGCTGCCGGCCCCGAGGTCGCCCGCGCGAGCCAGGAGAGCTCCGCCTGCGCGCGCCCCAGCCGGCTGCCGTCGACCTGCAGACGGGACCGCAGGGAGGCGCAGCTCGAGGAGCTCGATGGATTCTCGGAGAGGCACCGGTGGAGCGAGCGCGCGGCGACCACGAAGGCATGTTCGGCCGCCCTGCTGCGGGCTGCGGCGGCACGCAGTCGCGGAGGGAGGAGCCGCACGGCGGTGGTGGCGGCGCCGTCGCGCACGAGCTGAGCGCCGGCCGGCGCAGGGGCGCCCACTCCGATCGCCGTCAACGCCACGGCCGTCAGGATCGCCGGACGGACGATTCGGAGCCGGCGGCGCGGCGGGCGTGTCATGTGGCGGGTCATCTCCTTCGGCGGCTGGGCGGTCTCGGAGGAGACCCCTGGCTGTGCGGACCCGTCTCGCGACGGGGGTGCCTTTGTCGGGAGGTGATCGTGCGCGCACGCACACTCACCACGCCGGTCGCTGCGTATGACGTCGTTAGTCCTGCAAGAAGGCTGTCGGTCCGACAGGCGCGGCCCATGACCCGGCCGGGGGGGCATGGACGAATGTCTGGCCCGCCGCGAGCGAGCGGAAGACCCGTTGCGCGGGCCTCTCCGTGGGCGTCATCGGTCCCCGCCGGGGCGCCCGCTGAGCGGCTAGTGTCGGGGCGGTGACGGACGACGGCCCGCCAGTCGCCGCCTCGGTCGAGGCGACGCTCTCAGAGCTCCACCGCCGCCTTCCTCGCGTGGCCATAGCGCACGACTGGCTGACGATCCCCGGGGGCTCCGAGCAGGTGTTGATGGAGCTGTTGGCGATGTTTCCGACGGCCGAGCTGTTCACGTCCGTCTACGACCCCGCTCCATGGCCTCCCCAGATCACCGGCCGCGTCGTCCACGCCTCCTTCCTGAACCGCGTCCCGGGGGCCGCGAGCCACTACCCGAAGCTGCTCCCCCTGATGCACCGCGCCTTCCGCTCGTTCGACCTCTCGGGGTTCGACCTCGTCATCTCCAGCAGCCACGCCGCGGCCAAGGCGGTGCGCAGGGCCCCGCGAGCGCTTCATGTCTGTTACTGCCACACCCCGATGCGCTACGCCTGGGAGGAGGACTTCCTCGCCGGTGAGCGGGTGGGGCGGGCGCGGCGGTTGCTGCCTCCGTTGCTGGCCCTGCTCCGCCGTCAGGACCTGGCTTCCTCGCGCGAGCCCGACGTGTTCGTCGCCAACTCCGAGCACGTCGCCGCTCGCATCGCGCGCTATTACGGGCGCGATGCCGAGGTGGTTCATCCACCGGTCGACGTGGACCGCTTCCTTGGCCTGGAGCGCACGGGCGGGAGCTTCTACCTCGCCTTCGGCCGAGTCGTGCCCTACAAGCGGGTCGACCTCGCCGTCGCCGCCTGCGTCAGTGCGGCCCGGGAGCTGAAGGTTGCCGGAGATGGCCGGGCGCTCGCCTCGCTCCGCGCCGACGGCGCGCCGGGCGCCGAGTACCTCGGCCCGGTCCCCACCGCCGAGCGCGATCGCCTCCTCGCCGGCGCCCGTGCCCTGCTGTTCCCCGGCGAGGAGGATTTCGGCATCGTCCCGGTCGAGGCCCAGGCCGCGGGGCTCCCCGTGATCGCCTACGGCGTCGGCGGGGCCGCAGAGTCGGTCATCGACGGGCGCACGGGGGTTCTCTTCAGAGAGCAGAGCGTCGCCGCGCTCACGGCGGCGATCGCCCGCTTCGAGATGCTCTCGCTGCGCGAGAGCGAGAATCCGCGAGAACGCGCTCAGGTTCGGCCGCGGACGGTTCCGGAGGGAGATGGTGGAGCTGATCGATCGGGCCTCGCGGTCGGCCGAGGCGCTGAGGCGGCCGCCGGCTAGCTCGTCCGTATGATCAGCACCGAGCAGGGGGCGTGGTGGGAGACCTTGTTCGGGACGGAGCCCAGCAGGAAGCGCTTGGCCCCGGTCATGCCCCTGTTGCCGACGATGATCAGGTCCGCCTCCTGCTCCTCGGCGACGTCGAGGATCGCGTCCGCCGGGTCGCCCTGTCGGGGGTAGAGGCTGACGTCAACCCCGGCGCCTCTTGCGACCTCGGCCGCGCTCTCGAGCGTCGCGTCCACGTCCTCCCGGGGGTTGATCGCCCACTGCAGGTCCTCCGGCGCCTGCTGGCGCTCCCGCTGCAGCCGTTGAGCCGGCACCGGCTCGTACGCGCTGACGAGCTCCAACTTCGCGCCGAGCACACGGGCGAGGTCGACGGCCTGCCGCACGGCCTGCGTGGCTGTGTCCGAACCGTCCGTTCCGACAACGATCGATTTGAACATGACCTCTCCCTTCAGCTGGTGGGCGGACACGATGGGCGGCGCGAGCGATGATATCCGCGCGTGGCTGAACCCCACCATCGGCGTGGCGTAGGGTCTGCGGCCGTGATCGACCTCCACTCGCATGTGCTCCCGGGGATCGACGATGGGCCCTCCTCGCCGGAGGGCTCGCTCGCCCTGGCCCGCGCCGCAGCGGCGAGCGGCACCCGCACGCTCCTCGCCACTCCGCACGTCAACGGCCGCTACCCGAACACGCCCGAGGTGATCGCCGGCGCCGCCTCGGACCTGCGCGAGCGTATCGCGGCGGAGCGCATCGAGCTCGAGTTGCTCGAGGGCGCCGAGGTCGCGATGACGCGCGTCGGCGAGCTCGACGAGGAGGATTCTGGCGGCGCTCCGCCTCGGCCAGGGGCCGTGGTTGCTGCTCGAGCCCCCTTTCACGCCGGTCGCCCCGGGGCTCGAGGAGATCGTGATCGGCCTGCAGTCGCGTGGCTACCGGGTCCTGCTCGCCCATCCCGAGCGCTGCCCGGCGATCCAGCGCGACCCCGCCCTGCTGGCTGCGCTCGTCCGCCGCGGCGTGCTCGGTTCGCTCACGGCTGGATCGCTCGTGGGCCGATTCGGCGAGCAGGTACGGCGCCTGGCGCTGGGGCTCGCGGAGGACGGCCTCGTCCACAACGTCGCCTCCGACGCCCACGACGAGGTCAACCGCGGGCCGGGCGTCGCGGCGCAGATCGACCGCGCCGGTCTGGAGGAGTTGCGCGAGTGGCTGACGGAGGATGTTCCCCGGGCGATCCTCGACGGGGCGGAGGCGATCCCGCCGCGCCCCGCGACGCGCCCGCTGCGGCGGCGGCGCGGGCTGAGGCGGCTGTGGCGGTAGGGTGCAGCCCTGCGTGGCTCAGGCGAGCTTGACGATCGCGATGATCATGCCGATGAGTACGAACACGATGATCGCCGCCTGCGTCCAAATCCAAGTTGGTGACATGTGCCCAGCTGAGGCTATCGGTCAAACGGGGGCGCCGCGGCTGACCACGCTCTTGCAAACGCGACCCCGCGCGCTTCGCGCCACTATCTTGTCCTGATGCTCAAGTGCCTGAACAAGGCGACGGTGGTCTGCGCGCTGCTGCTCTGCGCCGTCGCGCTCGTCCTGCCGATGACGGCAGCCGGCCATGCGCCGGCGGCCCGCCGCTCCAGCACGACGCTGCTCGGCGGGCTGAACCTCGGGAGCGTGACGTCGGCCGCAGACGCCGCCCAGCTCCAGGGAGAGCTCGTCCAGGCCGCCGCTTTGCACGCCAAGCTGGTGCGCATCGAAGTCCCCTGGTCGGCGATGGAAGCCGCCGGGCCCGGGCAGATCGATCCGCAGGTGCTCGGCTACACCGACCGCCTGCTTGGGGACGCGGCCGCGTCCGGGATCAAGGTCGTGCTGATGGTGGAGAGCACGCCCTGTTGGGCGTCCTCGGCCCCGCCGAGCGTTCTCGCCGGCTGCTCTTCTGCGGGAGGAGGGCCGGCCAACGCCTGGGCCCCGAAGAACGACGCCTACCTGGCCCAGTTCGTCTCCTACCTGGCCCGCCGCTACGCGCCGGATCTCGCCGCGCTCGAAATCTGGAACGAGCCCGACCAGATCAACCAGCACTACCTCGCCGGGCCGAACAAGCCCGCTGTCTACGCGGCGATGCTGCGAGCCGCCTACCCGGCGATCAAGCAGGCCGACCCGTCGCTCCCCGTGCTCGGAGGCTCGCTCGTCGGAATCCAACGGCGCCTTCCTGCGCGCCATGTACCAGGCCGGCGCGAAGGGCTACTACGACGGGCTGTCGGTCCACTTCTACCACCTCACGCTCGCGTCGATCCGCTCGATCCACGAAGTCCAGGTCGAGAACGGGGACCAGACCCCGCTGTGGCTGAACGAGTTCGGGTTCAGCAGCTGCTGGCCACACCAGAAGATCGAGCAGGAACAGGCCTGCGTGACCACCGCTCTGCAGGCTCGCGACCTGTCCTCGATCATCCGCTCGCTCGCCCGTGTCCCCTACGTGGCCGCGGCGATCGTCTACAAGCTGCAGAACTCCGACGGAGAAGAATTCGGCGTGCTCACGGACGGGGGCTCGCGCAAGCCGTCGTTCGCCGCGCTCGCCGGCGCGTTCGCCTCGCCGCTGGGGTCCCCCGGGAGCGTGGTGCTCAAGCTGCGGCGTTCGGGCCGGAGGATCATCGCCTCCGGTACGGCACCTCCCGGCGACTTCATGCGCCTGCAGGTGACCGAGGGCGGGGTCCTCCGCTACTACGTCCTGTTCACGCTCGACCGCTTCAACCGCTACTCGGTCCGGCTGCCGGCCCAGCTCGGAACGCACGGGTTGACGGTCAGCGTCTACCAGTTCTGGGCGGGGCCCGCGTCCGCCGCCCGACGCGGCACCTGAGGCGCGGGCCGCCTCCCACCGACTCCTCTCAGCGCGGGGCGCCCAGCGAGCCCGCGCGCTGACGCAGGCCGCGGAGGACCCCGCGGCGCCACCAGTAGCGGCTCCAGTAGGCATGTTCGGCGCCGAGACGCTCCAGCCGCGCTCGGTCCTCGACGCTGGCGCCGCCGCGGAGCGCCCTCCGCTTGGAGAGCGTCCGGGGGAGCTCGCGGGCGTTCACGACCCAGCCGGCAAGCACTGAGCGGTCGCGCCGGACCGCGCCCCGGATGACCGTCTTGGCCGCCATCCGACCGGCGAACAGGGCCGTCGCCGTCCATCGGCGCAACTTGAGATGCACGTAGAGACCATTCTTGATCTGCTCCGCGCTCCAGCGCTGCCCACCTCCCGACCCGCCCCCGACATGGTCGGCGACCGCCTCGAACGAGCGAAGGACGCGCCGTCCGGCAAGAACCGCGCGATAGCAGAGATCGCCATCCTCCCAGTAGAGGAAGATCCAAGGGTCGAAGCCCTCGAGCCGTTCGAACTCCTTGCGATCGACGAGCATCGCGGCGGCGTTCATCGAGGCGACCTCACGTACGAGCCGGAGGCGTTCCTCGGGAACGCCGGGCTCCGACGTCGAGGCGCAGACGATCGCGGCGCCATCGTCGCCGAGGAGGTCCCGCACGAGCAGCGAGATCGTGTCGTGGCGGAGGGCGACGTCAGGGTTCAGGAACAGCAGCGTCTCCCCCTTCGCGCGAGCCGCGCCGAGGTTGCACGCGCGACCATAGCCGAGGTTCTCCGGGCTCTCGATCAGCTCGACGTCGACCTCGTCGCGCAGCGCGGCCGGGCCACCGTCGAGCGACGCGTTGTCCACGACGAGGATCTCGATCGAGGGGTAGTCGCTGCCGCGCAGCCCGGCGAGCAGCACATCCAACAGCTCACCGCTTTCATAGGTCACCACGATCACCGACACGAGCGGGCGCTCGCCGCCGGACCGCCGGACCGCCGCCCCCTCGGCGCCGCCCTTCACGTGCCGCCCCCGGCCGCCTGAGCCCTCACTCCGCGTTGCGGAACAGCGAGACGAGCGTCATCGCGAGGATCTTCAGGTCGAGCGGGAGCGACCAGTGGGCGATGTAGTAGTTGTCCCACTCGACCCGTTCGGCGAGGGAGGTCTGTCCACGCAGCCCGTGTACCTGGGCCCATCCGGTGATGCCCGACTTGACGCGGTGACGGTCGCCGTAGCGGAGGATGTCCTGACGGAAAAGCTCGACGAACTCCGGCCGCTCGGGGCGCGGCCCGACCAGGCTCATGTCGCCCCGCAGGACGTTGATCAGTTGCGGAAGCTCGTCCAGGGAGGTGCGTCGGAGGAAGCGGCCGACCGGCGTGCGGCGGTCCTTCCCCTCGACCCCTCCGGGGGCCACGTCTCCGGCCAGCAGGAAGTCGAGCGCACTCGAGTCCTCGCCGAGGTCGTCGGCTTCGCCGTTGGCCAGCAGGCGCATCGAGCGGAACTTGTAGAACGTGAACACCTTGCCGTCACGGCCCACCCTGCGCTGGCGGAAGAAGGCCGGCCCCCCGGAGCTGAGGCGCACGGCGGCGGCGACACAGAGGAAGACGGGCGAGAGCAGCACGAGCAGGACAGTGCCCCGATTCGATCGAGCGCGTGCTTGAGGGCGAACTGGAGACCGTTTGGGTTGACGTTGCTGAAGGAGAGCAGCGGCAGACCCCCGAGCGTGTCGTAGCCCACGCGGTCGTTGATCGTGTCGAACATGCGGGGCACCACCGAGACCTCCACCCCGAGCTCCTGACAGTGCTGGATCAGGCGGCTCACCCGCTCATCGGTCGCCGCCGAGAAGGCGACGATCAGGTTCCTGACCCCGGTGCGCCAGACGGTCTCGTCGAGGTCCTCGATGGTCCCGAGCACGGGAACGTCCCGGCCGCCGACCTCGGCGATCGTGCGCGGATCCTCGTCGAGGAAGCCGATCGGCGCGAGGCCGTACTCGGGATGGGCTTCCAGTCGGCGCGCCACCTGCGCGCCGACCATCCCGGCGCCGACGATCAACACAGGCTTGCCGACGAGCCGGCGGGCGCGCGCGGCGTGCTGACCGAGGCGAGCGTGATCCGGCCGAGCCCGACGGCGACGAGAGCGAACAGCCAGGCCCGCAACCAGGCGCCCTGGCTCGGAACCTCGTGGTTGAGGAACTTGCCGAGGATCGCGACGGCCATCGCGGCGACGGACACGCCGCTCAGGACCGGGACCACCCCGTCGAGCACGATGGCGCGCAGGCGCGTGCGGTAGAGCCCGCGCAGGTAGAACAGGAGGAGCACGAGCGGCGGCAGCGCCAGCAGCGGGGCGCTCGAGGGCCGATACGTGAAAGGTCTGTTGCAGCCCGCCGAGGGCTGCGACGACGGCGAGGCACAGGAGCGCCAGGTCCACCGCCGGCCGCAGGATGCCCCAGCCCGGGCCCTCGAGGGCCCACTGCAGCGGACCGGGAACGCCGCCGAGCGCAGCGCGCGCGGCGTCGGCGCGTCATGGGCCAGCTCCCCGCGGAGCGAGAGCGCGGAGGAGGTCTGTTGGGTTACGCGAGCAGGGTCCATTGGAATGGCTTGACGCCTAGCTGGTTACTCGGGTTCTCATCCCTATCTCTTTAGCGCGTTGCCCGACCCGGCGCCACGAGCCAGTTGGCGGGTGATGGCCCCCGTGAGGGCGATCGCGGCAACGGCGAGCAGCACGTAGAGGACATCCGCGCCCGACAGGCCGAGCGGCGCAGAGCCCGCCGACGGCTGGCGGGCCGACACCAGCGCGGCCTGCGGTGCTCGCGCGTGGCTCGCAGCCTGCTTCGAGGAGCTCGCGGGCGCGCCCGGGCGGGCTCGCGGCGCGGCCGCCGGTGTGCCGGCCCGCGACCGTCCCCCGGCGAGCTTCCGCGCGGTGGTGGTTTCAGCTGGAGGCTGAGTGGGTACACCGTTTGCAGCCGCGCGTGCCGAGCCGCCCCCGCCACCGGGCGGTGGGTCGACGATAGCCGCCGCCGAGGATCGCCTGGCTGCCGCTGCCCGGGACCCCCATAGCCACTCAGCAACGTGTTCGCCGATGCGGGCGCGGCGATGGTGGCGCACAGCCCGAGCACCAGCGCGGCCGATGCCAGCCGGTCGTCGGCGTGCGTGGATACTCCTGTGTCCCTGCCGTGGGAGTCCCTTTCTGGCCCGAGCAATACCTTCTCTACTCTCCGTGCCGTGCAGGCCCACATACTCCCCTTTCGGATCCACCGTTCACAGCCGTCGTACTCGGCGAATCGCGAGGGGCTCACATACGCTAGCGAACGCCCCCGGGGCGTGTCGAGCAATAATCCGCTGATTGCAAGAGAACGCTCGCCGGCGAGACCCGATCCTGGGCCATCTTCCGCGCAGCCTTTGACGGGGTCTGCTGAGCTTTGAGCAGGATCGCGTGGTTCAGGCCCGCACGTCCACCCTGCCGCCGCGCCTGGCGATCTCGCAGCGCCTGGCGGGTCAGCGGGTCGCGCGGGTTCAGGCGCGGCGGCCCGATTCAGCAGCGCCAGCGCCCGCGCGCGCTCACCCCGGCTGGAGGCGATCGCGCCTCGCTCCAGCGTCGCGTAGGCATCGTCCGGGCGTGCGTGCGAGCGCCGCGAGAATTCGCGGTCGGCTCGCGCCGAGTTCGCCATAGCGCAGCGCGATGCTGCCCGCGACGAGGTCAGGCTTCGTCGCTCAGCGGGTCCAGCCGCGCAGCGTCTTCCAGGCGGGCGTAAGCGGTGCCCGGTCGCGGGTCCAGATGCGCGCCGCCTCTCGACCTCGAGCCCGCTCAGCCACGGCGCGGCCAGCGACGCGGCGGGCACGACGCAGACGCCGCCGCGACGCCGCCCGCGGCGAGCGCGCCGGCCAGCGGCTCTCGGAGCAGCGGGCGGCCGGCGCTGCCACGCGTGCGCTCCGCGCGCCGGCGGTGTCGCGGCGGCGTCGCGCGGTGCCGAGAGCGCGCAGGAGAGCCCGAGCATGGCGAACGCCGGCGCGCCCAGCCCGGCGAACTCCCAGAACCAGTCGACCGAGCCGTGGACCACCCAGTAGCCGAACCCTGCGAGCGCCGCCGCGGCCACGCCCGCGCCCAGACGGTCGGGCGCCGCGCGCGCGCGCATCGCAGCGAGCAGCGCCGCACCCAGCCCCAGGAGCGCCAGCAGCGTTCCGATCACGCCTGTCTGGGAGAGCGTGCGCAGCTCGACGCTGTGCGGATAGTGGGGCGTCTCTCCGCTGTGACCGTGGCGCAGGTACTGCTGCTGGAAGTTGTCGGCGCCGATCCCCACGAGCGGATGGGCGAGGAATTCGTCGAGCGCGACACGGTAGAAGTCGTAGCGGTTGCTCCCGAGGCCGCTGACCAGCCGGCTGCCCCCGCGCGATCCCGTACCCGCCCTTGAAGCTGTGCCACGCTTTTTCGGCGCGCGTGACCGGGTTTCCGGCCGCGACGAGCCGCCGGCGACGACCGCCACCAGCGCGCGATCGCCGCGATGCGCCGTGAGGCCCTGCCGCAGCCGCCGCCGCGGCTCGGAGGACGGCCTCGCTCGAGCCTCGAGCGCGGCTCCGCCAGCGACCACGAGGACGCCACCACGAGCGCCGAGAGCATGCGCGATGGTCGCGCTGTGCATGCGCGACCGGGCACGACTTCGCCGGCCTGCAGATGGTCGCCGACGCGTAGCACGGCAGGAGCGGCCGCGGCCACGCCGGCGCCACCGGCGACGAGCAGCGCGAACGTCCGGGTGCGGCCCGGGGCAGCAGCGCGAACACCAGCACCGACAGTGACGGGCGTCGCGTACAGCGAGCCGCGGCTCTGGCTGAGCAGCGCGACCTCGGCGAGAAGCACGCGCCGCCCGGCGAGCAGGCCGCGCAGCGCCCATGGCAGCCGGTCGCTCCGGGCCAGCAGCAGCGCCGGCCAGAACGCCATCAGCCACTGCGCCGCGTTCGCGTTCGGGTAGCCGCTCGGGTAGTCCAAGCCGCCCACCCGGGAGCGCGCAGCGAGCTCGTCGCGTGCGCCGCGCGCGAGGTGCAGCAGCGACGTAGAGCGCGAGCCCGTCGATGCCAGCGTCCAAACGCCGAGCAGGACAGCGGCGGTCGCGCCGCGCTGCGCGCCAGCAGGCGAACAGGGCGAACACCAGCAGGTACAGCAGCGTGCGGTCCGCGCCTTCCAAGCGTCGCCGGGCAACGCGGCCCAGAGGATCGAGAGGAAGCTGAACGCGGTGTACGCGGCGAGCGCCCCGAGCGCCACTAGCACGGGTCGCGGGACGGGTCCGCCGGCGCAGCGACGAACGCCATGCGATCCCGAGCAGCGCCAGCACGATCAGGCCGCCCGGCGCCCAATGGGTCAACGGGTAGCCCGCCTGGTCGTCGCCCAGACGACACAAAGCGCGATCGCCGCGAGGCCGGGACCGTCGCGGGCGCCTCGCGCAGCGGCGCCGTGAGCCTTTGCGTCATCGACGCCAACAATAATCCTGGGGTGGAGGACTCCGCCGGCTCGATCCGCTTCTACGAGCGCGCCTACTCGCACGACGCTCGCCGAGGCGGGCTGTACGCGCGCTGGCGCGCGCTCAGCGCGGTCGGCAAGGCCGATCACGTCGTCGAGCTCTGCCGCCGCGCGGCGTCGCGCCCGCGCGACGTCTCGACGTCGGCTGCGGCGACGGCGCGCTGCTGTGCGAGCTGCACCGGCGCGGCTTCGGGGGGACGCTCTCCGGCGTGGAGATCGCCGACGCCGGCGGTCGAGATCGCGCGCGCGCGCGCCCGAGCTCGACGTGATCCAGCCTCTACGACGGCGGCGACTGCCATTCGCGGAGGGCGCAGTTCGAGCTCGGCATCCTCTCGCACGTGCTCGAGCACGTTCCCGACCCGCCGGCCTGCTGGCGGAGGTGGCACGCGTGCTGCGCGCGGTCGTCTTCGAGGTGCCGCTGGAGGCCAACCTCTCGGCGCGGCGCGCGGCCAAGCGCGAGCACGCCGCGGAGGTCGGGCACCTGCAGCGGCTCTCGCGCGAGGCGCGCGCGAGATCGCCGCGGCCGCGCGGGCCTGACGATCGCCGCGCGAGCTCGAGGACGCGCTACCGCTCGAGGTTCACCGCTTCTTCGCCGTCGGCCGCTCGCCCGCGGCGCCGCGACGGCGAAGTGGGCGGTGCGCGCCGGCCTGACCGCCTCGCGCCCGCGCTGGCGCGGCGGCGTTCACGCGTTCACTACGCGGCCTGTGCCTGCCGCCGGGCGCGTAGCCGCCGGGAGCAGCAGCGACGATCACCTCGCCCATCAGCTCGTCCGGGACCGCATCGGGGTCAGCGAGCTTCTGGCGCGCGATGCCCTCGGCCAGCGCGTCGATCACCACCGCGAGGTGCTCGGCGGGGATCGTCAGCTCGAGGTCGAACTCGCGCGCGCCCTCGGCGATCAGCCCGGTCAGCAGCCCGCGTGTCTGCGCAAAGCAGTGCGGCCACCTTCGCTCGCATCTGCTCGTCCCGCACGCCGTAGGCCCAGAACTCCATGAACAGCAGCAGCATCTCGGGCTCGCGCTCGATCATCGCTCATCCACTGCCGCGCGCCGCCCGTCTGCCCGCTCGGAGACCGACGCGCGCTCCCGCACCGCCTCGGCGATCTCCTCGCGCGTGCTTGGCCGATCTCGCGCTCCATCAGCTCCAGGAACAGGTCCTCCTTGCCGTCGAAGTTGGAGTACAGGGCACCGGTCGAGAACCCGGCCTCGGAGGCGATCTCCTCGACCGAGGCGCCGTGGAAGCCGCTCCGCGCGAACACGCTGCGCGCCGCGTCGAGGAGCCGCTCGCGCGTGTGCGCCCGGCTCTGCTCGCGGGTCAGCCGCGCGCTCCATGGCCGCGTAGGCCGCTCGCTCCTCCCATCCGCCATCAGTCCAATCCTACTTGACAGAGCGATCGCTATTCCGATAACGTTCATTATCTCAATCCCCAGCGACGGAGGAGACGCATGGCAGGCGAACGACGACTTCCACCGCCGCAGACCACCGGCCTGGCGAGCCTGCCCACCGACGCGATCTCCTACGAGGACCTCTACGCGCGCTGGGAGCGCGGCAACTGGAGGGCGACGGAGCTCGACTTCACCGAGGACGCGCGCCAGTGGCGCGAGGACTTCACCGAGTTCGAGCGCCAGGCGGCGATCTGGAACTACTGCCTGTTCTTCTGGGGCGAGGACGCCGTCGCCGACAACCTCTCCCCCTACATCGACGCCGCCCCGCTCGAGGAGCAGAAGTACTTCCTCGCGACCCAGCAGGTCGACGAGGCGCGCCACGCGGTGTTCTTCAAGCGCTTCATGCAGGAGGTCTGCGGGATCGGCGACGGCACCATGGCGAGCGGCCTGCAGGCGATCCGGCCGCAGCTGACGCCCGGGCTTCCGCAAGATCTTCGACCGCCTCGACACGATGGCCGACGAGCTGCGCAACGACCGCTCGCCGGCGAAGCTCGCGGCGGCCGTGACGCTCTACCACGTCGTGATCGAGGCGTCGCTCGCGCAGCCGGGCCAGCACTTCATCTGCAGCTACCTCGAGGAACGCGACCAGCTCCCCGCCTTCCGCGAGGGATGGAGAACATCGCCGCCGACGAGCAGCGCCACATCGGCTTCGGCGTGAAGCTGCTCGCCGACCTCAACCGCGAAGACCCCGTCGGGCGTGCCCGAGGCCGTCGCCGCGCATGCTCCGCGACGTCACGCGCTACACCGCCCAGGTGCTGATGCCGCCCGGCTGGGACGAGCGCTACATCACGGTCTTCAACTCCAGCTTCGACGAGGTCGGCGTCGAGGGCGTGACCTCGATGACGACCAAGCTGCGCTCCGCGGGGCTGCCCGTCGAGTCGCTCCCCGGGCCGCCGCTGCTACCGCCCGGGCTCACGCCGCTCGGAGCTCTCCCAGCGCGGGCGCGCGCTCGCCAAGGCGGGCGTGCTCGGCGTCGCGCGAGGGCCCCCCAAGCGCGACCCGGAGACCGTGGCGCTCCTGTTCGACACCGTCCGCCGCAGGTCAACCCCGAGCACGGCCTCGCACGGCGCGCGACCTTCCAGTGGGAGTTCACCGACCCCGACGTCCCCACCTGGCACCTCACCGTGGACAACGGGTCCAGCATCGTCGCGGAGGGCGAGGCGCCCATCGCCCGACCTGCGCCTGCGCATCTCCTACCAGGACTGGGCGGACATCGTCGGCCAGCGGCTGGACCCGCTCCGCGCGCTGGCGACCGGCACGCCTGCGCCCGCGCGGCAACCCGCTTGCGTTCGCACGTCTGACCAAGATCTTCCCGCGCGACTGACGCCTCCGAGGGCTCACGGGGCGAACTCGCGTTCGGCGGCGGACGGGGACGCCGACGCACGCGGCGGGGGCGCGCGCCGGCGTGACGGCCGGGGGGGCGCCTGCTCGGGCGAGAACTCCCGGCTCGCGTCGCGCACCGGGCGGGCGCGGGGCGCTCGGATGTCGCGCTCGGGACGATCGGGCCGGCCCGCGCGAGCAGCGCTCGCGAGTAGGGGCGCGCGGACGGCCGCCCACCGCGAAGCCGGCCCTGGCGGGCTCGCCGCGAGGATGCCCGCGGGCGCCGATCGCGATGCAACCGGCCCCGATGCCGAGCGCGAGCAGGCACCCCAGCACAAGCTTGCCCGCGAGCGGGAGGCCGAGCAGACCCCCACCGGCCACGCCGCCGGCACCCGACGCGCGGTCGTCCCGGCGGACGCGCCACTCGCGCCGCCGGCTCCCGCGAGCGGCCAGGTCCTCGCCCGGCGAGGACCGCCCTGCCCCGCGCCGCCGAACCGCGCACCGCCTGCGGCCGCCGACAGCAGCGCCCCGCCGAGGCCGGCGTGCCAGCAGCGGCGCCGGGAGCGCCGCAGCCAGGCCGCGCAGGGAGCGTACGTAGGCCCGGCAGGCCGGGCACTACCGCAGTGCATCAGCGCGAGCGCGGTAGCGCTCGCCCTCGGGGTCGAGCATGCCGAAGGCGAGCGCCCGCATCAGCGACCCCTGCTGCTCGCACCAGTCTCCCGCGCAGATCGTCTGCGACGAGCGCGCCGACCTTCGCGGCGACGCCCGGCCTCCCGGGTGCCCGCCCCTCCATCAGCTTGCGCATGCGCCCCTCGCTGATCCCCATCCGCGCCGCCGCCTCGGCGCGCGAGAGACCCTGCAGGTAGCAGAGCGCGGCGGCTTCGCGCTCGCGCACGCTGAGCCGGCCGCGCAGCCCCTCGATCAGCTGGCGCAGGCGCAGTGCGATCGTCGAGCTCGGCGCGAGGTCCCCCTCGACCCGCACGTGCACTCGGTCGTCGCGCTCGCCTCGCCGGCGGGCACCGCGCGCAGCGCGGCAGCTCCTCGATCGCGCGCCGGCAGGTCACCAGCGCCAGCCAGCCAGCCGGGTTCGCGATCTCGCGCCGTCGCACCGTCGCCGCGTACAGGCCCTGCCAGGCCTGGGCGTAGCAGCCCTCGAGATCGCCGCGGTCGAGCGCGCCCCGCCGCCACGCAGGCGCCCGCGGCCACGACGAGCACGCGCTCGCGCAGCGCGTCGAACTCATCGCGCGAGCAGGCGCTCGGCGCGGTAGCGGCGGAGGCTGCAGCGGGCTCATGAGCCGAAGGCTACGGGATTCCGTCTATTGGGCCAATTCGTATAGCACGGATGCCCTCGGGCGCAGCGCGCTCCGGACGTTCTCTGACGCCTGATCGCGCCTGGCCGCGCGAGCGCGATCTGCTCGATCACTGAGAGCGCGCATGTCCGCGCCGGCGCGCTCGGCCCGGTGCCAGCTCGACGACATCGCCAGCGCCTGCTCCAGGCTCCACGCCGGGCGCCAGCCGAGCTCGCGTTCCGCGGCGCTCGAGTCGAGCGCGAGATGCCCCGCCTCCGGTGGGTTCGCGGCCCTCGTCGAGCTGCCATCGAAGCTCGCCCCCCCACAGCTCGGCCGAGCCGCGTTGGACGATCCAGCCCACGGTCCGCTCGTCCGCCGGCGCGGCCCGAAGTTCCACGCGCGCGCCGCCGACGCGGGTCCGCCCACAGCCGCTGCGCCAGCACGCAGGTAGCCGCCGAGCGGGTTGAGCACGTGCTGCCACGGACGCACGGCGTTCGGGTTGCGCAATGCGCAGCGGCACCCGCTCTCCACCGCGCGCACGGCGTCCGCCAGCAGCCTGTCCTCGCCCCAGTCGCCGCCGCCGATCACGTTGCCGGCGCGCGCCGTGGCGACCCGGGCGAGCCCGCTCGCCGAGGAACGAGCGCCGATAGGCCGCGGCGACCAGCTCCGCGCAGGCCTTCGAGCTCGAGTACGGGTCGCTGCCCCCGAGCGGGTCGTCCTCGACGAACCGCCGCGAGGCGCCGGGCGGGTTCTCGTAGCACTTGTCCGAGGTGACGACCACGACCGCGCGCACGCCGGCGCCAGGCTCGGACGGCCTCGAGCACGTTGACGGTGCCCATCACGTTGACCTCGTAGGTCGTGCGGGGTCGCGCAGGGAGCGCCTCACGAGCGGCTGCGCCGCCAGGTGGATGACGACCTCGGGATCGGGCGGCAGCGAACGCGGCGGCGACCGCCGGCGCGGTCGCGCACGTCGGCGTCGCGCTCCTCCATCTCCGCTCCCACGCGCGCCAGCTCGTAGAGCGACGGGCGCGTCGGGACGCCCGGGGCGAGGCCGCTGACCGCGGGCGCCGAGCGACTGCAGCCACAGCGACAGCCACGCGCCCTTGAAGCCCGTGTGGCCGGTGACGAGCACGCGCCGTCCCGCCCAGAAGTCGGGGTCGATCGCCACAGGGCGGGGTATCTTCACGGAATCGTCCCGCCCGCCACCTCCACCTCGCCCAGCTCCGATCCGCCGCCGGCCCCCGCGCGCGCCGAGGTGCTCGGCGTCCCGCTCGCGGTCTCCGACTACGACGAGGTGGTCGGCGTGGATGGAGGCGTCGATCGCCTCCGGCGCGCGCGGCTACCTCACCGCCGCCGCGGTCAACCTCGTGATGTCCGCGCGCGAGGCAGCCGGCGACGCGACGGCGGTGCTCGGCGGCGACGCTCGCCGTGCCCGACGGCCAGCCGCTCGTGTGGGCGCTCCGCGCGCTCGGCCACCGCCGCGCGACGCGCGTCTACGGCCCCGACCTGATGGCGCGCTTCTGCGCGCGCGCGGCGACGAGCGGCGATCCCGATCTACCTCTACGGCGGCCGCACGCCTGCGGCGCTCGCGCTGCTGCGGACCCGCTTGCGCGAGCGCTTCCCGGGCCTGCGCGATCGTGGGCGGCTACTCGCCGCCGTTCCGCGCGCTCACGCCGCCGAGGAGCGCGCGGCGATCGCTGACGATCGACGCGCTCGGGCGCGCGGTCGTGTGGGTCGGCACCGGCCAGCCCAAGCAGGAGCGGTGGATGTGCGAGCATGCGCCCGCGCCTGCGCGCGCCGCTGCTCGTCGGGGTCGGCGCGGCGTTCGACTTCCACGCCGGGCTCGTCCGCAGGCGCCGCCGTGGATGCAGCGCAACGGGCTCGAGTGGGCCTACCGCCTCTCGCGCGAGCCGCGGCGGCTGTGGCGGCGCTACGCGCGCTACAACCCGCGGTTCGTCGTCCGCTTCGCTGCGCCAGTACCTCGCGCCACCGCGTGAGCGGGCGCGGCCGCTGAACGGAAGCGCCCACCCTCGCGGCGCCTAGCGACCCCACGCGCCGCTAACCTCTTGCCCTGATGACCATCCCGCAGAGCACCGCCGACGTCGCGGTCGTCGGCCTCGGCCGCGTCGGCCTGCCGCTGGCCCTGTCGTTCGCCGACCGCGGCCTGCGACGTGATCGGCATCGACAACGACCCCGCGCCGCCTGGGCGCCGTGCGCGAAGGCCGCATGCCGTTCGAGCGAGACCGGCGCCCAGGAGCTGCTCGACCGCGTCCACGCCGAGCGGGCGGCTGACGCTCGCCCGGATCGCGTCGCCGACGCGGCCGGCGCGCGCCACATCGTGATCACGCTCGGGACGCCCGTCCTTCTCGCACATCGAGATCGACATGCGCGACATCCGCTCGGCGCTCGACGACCTGCTCGGGCGTGCTCGAGCCGGGCCACTCGCTGATCCTGCGCTCGACGGTCGCGCCGGGCACGACCGAGTTCGTCGCCGGCTACCTGCCAAGCACCGCGGCTTCGAGATCGGCGAGGAGGTGTTCGTCGCGCACGCCCCCGAGCGGATCGCCGCCGGGCGCTTCCTGAGCGAGATCGACACGCTGCCGTGCATCATCGGCGGCGTCGGCGCGCGCTCCGGCGAGGTCGCCGCCGAGCTGTTCGGCGTCTTCGACGCGCCGATCGTGCAGACCACGCCCGTGCAGGCCGAGCTCGCGAAGATCTGGACGAACATCCTGCGCTACACGAACTTCGCGCTGCCGAACCTGCTGATGATGGACTGCGAGCGCACGCGGCGAACGTGTTCGAGGTGATCGACCTGATCAACCGCGACTACCCGCGCGGCGGCATCGCCCAGCCCGGCCTCACGGCCGGGACCTGCCTGCGCAAGGACTTCACCTTCTCCGAGGAGCGCTCGCGCGGCGCCGGGGATGCTGCTCGCGGTCTCGCGCGTCAACGAGTCGGTGCCGCTGTTCCTGCTCGAAGGGGCCAAGCGGCGGCTCGGCACGCTGGCCGACCGCACGCGTCGCGGTGCTCGGCCTCGCCTTCAAGGCCGACACCGACGACGAGCGCGACTCGCTCGCGCACAAGCTGATCCGGCTGCTGGAGCGCGAGCTCGCCGACGTCGTCGTCCACGACCCGCACGTCGCGACGCCGACGGTCGCCGCTCGAGGAGGCGCTCGCGCGACGCCGAGGTCGGTGATCGTGGCCGCCAACCACTCCGAGTTCCGCGACGCCGCGACGCTCGCCGCGATCGCCGAGCGCGCCGCGCCGGACTGCCTCGTCGTCGACCCCTGGAACTGCTGGGGCGCCGCCCAGGTGTTCGCCTACGCCGCCTCCGAGCTGCAGCCGCCCTCGGGGCCGGAGGTCCGCGGATGAGCCGCGTCCTCGTCACCGGCGGCGCCGGCACGATCGGCGCCGCGGTCGTGCAGGCGGCTGCTCGCCGACCCGGCCTACGAGGTGCGCGTCTCCGACCAGCGGCCTCGCGCCCCAGTGGATGCGCGAGGGCTGCGAGGTGCACACCGGCGACCTGCGCGAGCTCGAGCAGGCCCGCGCAGCGACGCAGCGGCTGCACGCACGTGATCCACCTCGCCGCGATCGTCGGCGGGATCGCCAACTTCCACCGCCTGCCCGCACACGCTCACCGAGGTCAACAACGCGCTCTACAACGCCGTCATCCGCGCGGCGCTCGACGCTCGAGGTCGAGCGCTTCGTGTACGTGTCCTCCTCGATGGTGTTCGAGCGCGCGGAGCTGTTCCCGACGCCCGAGGACTACCTCCCGCGACTGTCCGGCGCCGAGCTCCGCCTACGGCTTCTCGAAGCTGACCGGCGAGGTCTACTGCCGCGCGGCCCACGACGAGCACGGGCTGCCCTTCACGATCTGCCGCCCGTTCAACGCCTACGGCCCGGGCGAGATGCCCGATGCCGAGCCCGGCATCGCCCACGCCGTGCCGGACCTGATCGAGAAGGTCCTCGCCGGCCAGCGCCCGCTGCAGATCTTCGGCTCGGGCGAGCAGACGCGGACGCTCACCCACGTCGACGACATCGCCGACGGGATCGTCACCGCGATGAGCTCGCCCGCGGGGCTGAACGAGGACTTCAACATCTCCGCCTCGCGCGAGCTGACCGTCGCCGAGATCGCCGCGATCGTCTGGGAGGCCTGCGGCGAGGACCCGAGCGCGCTTCGAGCTCGAGCACCTCGCCGACCTTCACCGTCGACGTGCAGCGCCGCTGGCCCTCGGTCGAGAAGGCGCGCGAGCTGCTCGGCTGGGAGGCCCGCGATCGAGTCGAGGACGGCATCGCCGCGACGGTGCGCTGGCTGCGCGAGCCGCGCGGAAGGCGCGCGACCGCGGCGTCGCGCGCAGCGGCGGCGCACACGAGGCCGGCCTCGGCGTCGCTGACGCACGGCGAGCACCCGCAGGGCGCCGCCCGGCTGCGCGAGCGCCGGTGGATAGGCTTCCGCCGCATGACCGACCGCCGCGCAGCGCTGATCACCGGCGTCACCGGCCAGGACGGCTCCTACCTCGCCGAGCTGCTGCTCGAGAAGGGCTACGACGTCCACGGCGATGGTGCGCCGCGCCTCGACCGAGAAGTTCGACCGCATCGAGCACATCCGCGACCGCATCACCCTGCACCAGGGCGACCTGCTCGACCAGCGCTCGCTCGTCGACGCGCTGCGCGCCGGCGCGGCCGGACGGAGATCTACAACCTCGCGGCGATGTCGTTCGTCGCCGTGTCCTGGATCCAGCCGACGCTGACCGCCGAGTTCACCGGCGTCGGCGTCACGCGGATGCTCGAGGCGATGCGCGAAGTCTGCCCCGAGGCGCGCTTCTACCAGGCCTCCTCCAGCGAGATGTTCGGCAAGGTGCTGCGAGGTTCCCGCAGACCGAGACGACGCCGTTCTACCCGCGCTCGCCCTACGGGGTCGCGAAGGCCTACGGGCACTTCATCACGGTCAACTACCGCGAGTCCTACGACCTCCACGCGACGTCGGGGATCCTCTTCAACCACGAGTAGCCCACGCCGCGGGCTCGAGTTCGTCACCCGCAAGATCACCTGGCACGCCGCCGCGATCAAGCTCGGCCTGCTGAGCGAGCTCGCGCCTCGGCAACCTCGACGCCGAACGCGACTGGGGCTACGCGCGCGGACTACGTCGAAGCGATGTGGCTGATGCTCCAGCGGGACGTCCCCGAGGACTACGTGATCGCCACCGGCGAAAGCCCACTCGGTGCGCGAGTGCTGCGAGATCGCCTTCGACGAGGCCGGCCTCGGCGACTTCGAGCAGTACGTCACGGATCGACCCGGCGTTCGTCCGCCCGGCCGAGGTCGACCACCTGATCGGCGACCCCTCCAAGGCCGAGCGCGATCTCGGCTGGAAGCCGAAGACGAGCTTCGAGGAGCTGATCCGGGTGATGACGCGCGCGGACCTCGAGCTGCTCGCGCCGCGCTGAGCGCCATGGGGGTGCCGCTGTTCGACACCTCGCACCCCGCTCGCGGGCCGCTGCGCGAGGAGCTGCGCGCGGCGATCGACGCGGGTGCTCGACTCGAGCAGTTACATCCTCGGCCCCGAGGTGAGCGGCGTTCGAGCAGCGAGTTCGCCGCCTACTGCGGCGCCGCGCACGCGGTCGGCGTGGCGAACGGCACCGACGCGATCACGATCGCGCTGCGCGCGATGGGCGTGGGACCGGGAGACGAGGTGGTGGTGCCCTCGTTCACCTTCTACGCCTCCGCCGAGGCGATCCCGCCGACCGGCGCGACGCCGGTCTTCTGCGACATCGATCCCGACACCTACTGCGTCACCGCCGAGACCGTGCGAGGCGGCGCTCACGCCGCGAGACCAAGGCGGTGATCGCCGTGCACCTGTTCGGCAACGTCGCCCCGGTCGCCGAGATCGAGGCGCTCGGGCGTGCCGGTGCTCGAGGACGCCGCGCAGGCCGCCGGCTCGACTCGCCGGGACGGGTCGGCCGGGCTCGCTCGGCACGGCGGCGACGTTCTCGTTCTTCCCCTCCAAGAACCTCGGCTGCTTCGGCGACGGCGGCATCATCACGACCGCGCGATGCGACGCTCGCCGAGCGCGTGCGCGGACGCTCCGCTTCCACGGCTCGCGCGACAAGGTCAGCTACGAGCAGGTCGGCTACAACTCGCGCCTGGACGAGCTGCAGGCGGCGATCCTGCGCGTGCAGCTGCCCCACCTCGACGGCTTCGCCGACGGCCGCGCGCCGCGGCGGCGCGTCACTACGAGGAGGCGGGGCTCGGTGAGCTCGTCGAGCTGCCCGTCGCCGCGCGCCGGGTCCGCGCCGGCGTGGCATCTGTACGTGATCGGCCATCCCGAGGCGGACCGCCTGGAAGCGCGCGCTGCGCGCCGCGGGGATCGGCTGCAAGGCCTACTACCGCACGCCCGTTCACCGCCAGCGACCGATGCGCGCAGTGGGCGCAGGCGGCGAGCTTGCCGGGGACCGAGCAGGCGGCGCGCGACCACCTCGCGATCCCGATGAGCCCGGTGCTGACGCGCGAGCAGGCCGATCGAGGTCGTCGCTGCGGTACGCGCCTCGAGCTGACCTGGGCTGGCGGTACGCTGCGCGCGGTTTGAACTCGGCGCGCCTGTCGGAGACTCGAGCTCGCGCCTGCATCGGCGCGCGGCGGCGGCTCAGCGCGCGCATGATCAAGGGGCTGATCTACGTGCTCGATGGAGCGCTTCTCGAGCCCGAGGCGGAGCTGCAGGGGCCGATCTACTGTCGCCCACCGCGGGGCGGGCGTCGTCGTCCACGCCAGCACGATCATCGAGCCCGCACGTGGTCATCTGGCAGCACGCCCTGATCGCCGCCGCAAACGACAAGGGAGACCCCGGGGAGTACGGCGTGCGCATCCGCACGGAGGCGGTGAGTCGGGGCACGCTCGATCATCATGTGCCCGCGGGACCGCACGCTCACGATCGGCCGCGGCGCGCGGATCGGCGCGGGTGCGATCGTCACCGGCGACGTCCCCGACGGCGGGGTGGTGCTCTGCCGGCGACGTCCGAGCTGGTCCGCGCTGAACCCCCCGGAGCTGTGGCCGCTGCCCTGAAGCGGCGCTCAGCGCCAGCGCTCGAGCAGATCCTCGTCGCTCGACCTCCCGCACCACGCGCGCCGGCACGCCCATCACGACCGCGCGCGGCGGCACGTCGCGCGTGACGACGGCGCCCGCCGCGACGAACGCCTCCTCGCCGACCTCGACGCCGGGGGTCAGCACGCCGCCGCCGCCGATCGCGGCAGGCCCGCCGCAGCGATCGCGCCGCGCAGCTCGGCCTCAGGCGGGTGGCGCGCCATCGTGTCGTCGTTGGTCGTGACGACCCCCGGGCCGACGAAGACGTCGTCCTCGACGATCGCTGCACGGCCGTCAGGTAGACGTTGGTCTGCACGCGCACGCGCTCGCCCGACGCGGACGTCGTTGTCGACGCACGCTGCCGCGCCCGATCACGCTGCCCGCGCCGATCGACGCGCGCGCTCGCGCACGAACGCCTGGTCGCCGAGGATCGCGCCGGCGCCGATCGCGCGCGCCGGCGAACACGACCGCGCCGGCCCCGACGGTCGACGCCCGTCCCCGAGCTCGAGCGCGCCGACGTCGCCGCGCGCGCGCTGGAGTGCGCGGCCAGCCGCGGGCGCTTGCCGAGCACGGCGTGGTCCTCGATCACGCAGCCGATCGCCGATCACGGTGCCGTCGTGGACGACGACGTAGGCGCCGAAGCGCGACGTCCGCGCCGACCTCGCACGCCCGTCCCGAGCAGCGGCTCCGCCGGCGTCGCGCGCGCCGCGCCCGACCCCGCGCTCACAGCCGCACGACGTTCGCGGCAGCGCCGGCGCGCGCGTCACGCCGCGCAGGTCGACGACGAGCCGCGCGCGCTCGGCGATCAGCGTCGTGGTCGACGCCCGGATGGGCGGTCACGATCAGCGCGAGGTCGGCGTCCGCGAGCGCCTCCTCGCAGCGGCACGCTGCGCAAGGCCGAGCTCGGCCAGCTCCGGCACGTGCGGGTCGTGGTAGACGACCTCGGCGCCGAGGTCGCCGCAGCAGCGCGATGATCTTCAGCGCGGGCGACTCGCGCACGTCCCCGACGCCGGGCTTGTAGCTGACGCCGACGACCGCGACGCGCGCGCCCTTGACGGCGACGCCCGCGGTCGTTGAGCGCGCGCTGGGCCTTCGCGACGCAGTGATAGGGCATCTGCTGGTTGACCTTGCCGGCGAGCTCGATGAACTCGGTCGCCATGTCGAACTCGCGGGCGCGCCAGCTCAGATAGAAGGGGTCGACGGGCAGGCAGTGCCCGCCCATACCGGGGCCGGGCTCGAAGCGCATGAAGCCGTAGGGCTTGGTCGCGGCCGCGTCGACGACCTCCCACATGTCGATGCCCATGCGGTCGGTGAGCATCGCCAGCTCGTTGACGAGCGCGATGTTGACCGAGCGGAAGATGTTCTCCAGCAGCTTCGTCAGCTCCGCCGCCTCGGGCGTCGAGACCGCGACGATCTGCTCGCAGACGAGTCCGTAGAGCTCCTCCGCGCGCTCGGCGCAGGCGGCGGTCAGGCCGCCGACCACCTTCGGCGTGTTGCGCAGCGTGTAGTCGGTGCGGCCGGGGTCGACGCGCTCGGGCGAGAACGCGAGATGGAAGTCCCGTCCGGCCGCGCAGGCCCGACTCCTCGAGCAGCGGCGCCATCCGCTCGCGCGTCGTGCCGGGGTAGGTCGTCGACTCGAGCACCACCAGCTGGCCGGCCTGGAGCACCTCGCCGAGCGCCGGCGGCTGCGTCGAGCAGCGGGCCGAGGTCGGGCTCGCGGTTGCGGGTCAGCGGCGTCGGCACGCAGATCGAGCACCGCCTCCGCCTTCGCCAGCCGCGAGTAGCGCGTGGTGGCTTGGATCGACGCCTGTGACGGCACGCAGGGCCTCGCTCGGGACGTCCTCGACGTAGGAGTGCGCCGGCGGCGATCGCCTCGACCTTGCGCTCGTCGACGTCGACTGCGATCACCTCGCAGCCGGCCTGGGCGAACGCGACCGCCAGCGGCAAGCCGACGTAGCCCAGCCCGACGATCCCGACGGTGCGCATCAGGGGCGCCAGTCTAGGGCCTGCCAGGGACGAGCCGGCACCGATCGCTGGCGCCGACGGCGGCGCCGGAGCCGCTCAGGTGGCGGGAGCGGCCGCCTGCAGCAACCGGACGTCCGCCTGCACCATCCGCTCGACGAGCTCCTCGAAGCCCAACCGCGGCTGCCACCCCAACTGCCGCCGCGCCTTCGTCGGGTCACCCACGCTCGGCGTGGGCTCGACCGGCCGGACGAGCTCGCGGTCGATCCTGATGAAGCGCTCGGCCTGCAGCCCCAGGGAGGCGAAGGCCGTGCTCGGCGAACTCCGCCACCGTCCGTCCCCTCCCGCTCGCCAGCACGTAGTCATCGGGGGCGTCCTGCTGGAGCATCAGCCAGGCGCCCTCGACGATGTCTCCGGCGAACGACCAGTCGCGGACGGCCTCCAACGAGCCGAGCGTCAGCTCGCTCTCGAGCCCGAGGGCGATCGCCGCGGCCCTGCGGGTGATGCGGCGGGTGACGAACCGCTCGGGCCTGCGCTCGGACTCGTGATTGAAGACGATCCCCGAGCTCGCGTGCAGACCATCATGAGCGCGGAGCGCGCCCGACGAGCTCGTGCGCCGCCAGCTTCGCGATCGCATAAGGGGAGCTCGGGAAACAGGGAGTCCGCTCCCCCTGGGGGCTCTCGGGCGCATCGCCGAAGATCGCGCCGGAGGCCGACACGAACACCCTCGTCTCCGGGTCGAGGTCGCGCACCGCCGTGAGAATCGCCGCACACGAGCCGACGATCGCGCGGACGGTCTCCTCGGGGCGAAGCCACGAGGCGGGAACGAAGGACGGCCCGGCGAGATGGTAGATCTCGCGGGGGCGGACCCGCTCGATCGCAGCGTGGAGGCTCTCCGGGAGAGCAGCTCGCCGTGGATCAGCTCGATGTCCTCGCGGAGGTGCTCCGAGCAGCCGAGCGGATCGGCGGGTGATCGTCGCGTCAAGCCGCACACGCGATAGCCCTTGGCGAGCAGCAGCTCCGCGAGGAACGAGCCGTCCTGGCCCGTGACGCCGGTGATGAGGGCGGTCGCGCTCGCGGTCACGACGGGAGCTTACGCGCTCGTGATGGGCGGCCCGCCGCCGTCGTAGACGGCGGCAAGGAGCGGGGCCAGATGCTCGCTCCCACAGACGGCGCGCACGCGTTCGCGGCCACGCGCTCCGGCGGCGCGATCCCCCGCGAGCCGCTCGATCGCCGCCGCCAGGGCGCGCGGTCTGCCGGGTGTGACGAGCGACTCCTCCCCGACGAGCTCGGGTAGGGCGCCCACGCGACTCGCAGCCACCGGGACGCCCGCCGCCATCGCCTCGGCGACCGCGAGGCCGAACGTCTCGCCCGAGCGCGATGGGGCGATCGCGATCGACGCGCCGGCCCGCAGCTCGGCCAGCTCCTCCTCGCCGACGCGCCCGACGAAGCGCACCGCACCACCGCGCACGCGCTCGCGGAGGGCCCCGTAGTGAGGGCCGTCTCCCGCGATCACCAGTGGGACGGATGCCATCCGACAGGCGTCGATCGCGACGTCCACCCCCTTCTCGGGGGCCAGCCGCGAGACGACGAGCGCGTGCCCGCCGCCCTCCCCGGCGGCGGCCGCGGGCGAGGGGTCATCCAGCACCGGCAACGGCGGCGGGAGCACGTGGACACGCCCCCACGGGAGGGGGGCGCCGAGCTCGCGCAGGCGCTCGCGAGCGAACACGCTGGGGACGATCACGGCGTCCGCCTGAGCGATCATCCGGGGTTGCCACAACGACAGGGCGGCGCCGTAGGCGAGCGCCTCCGGAATGCTTCCCCGGCAGTTGCGGAGCACGCCCGGGAGGGTGCGACGGCCGTGACAGCGGGTGCACTCCGCGCCGCGCGTGAAACAGACGCCGCTGGCGCAGACGAGGCGGTACTGATGCAGGTGAAGGACGACCCTCGCGCCCGCCTCCCGGGCCGCCGCAAGGGCCCGCCAGCCGAGCGCCGGTTGGAGGTTGTGGGCATGAACGATGCGGGCGCGGGTCAGCCTGACCGCGCGGTTCACCTCCGACGGGGACAGGCCCCCGCGGAGCAGGCCCGCGGCCGCCCGTCCGCGGCCGAGCTCTGCGGAGTCGCGAGCGAGCAACTCGGCAGGTTCGCCGAGGTGCTCGCGGACGAGCCACAGCAGGTCGCCCACCGTCCGCTCCTCGCCACCGGGGGTGCGGTAGCGGTTGTGCAGGAACAGGACCATCGCCGGGTGAGCCTATTCGCGGGACGGCGCAAACCTAGACTGTCCCCACGATGACGGCGGCTTCGATCGTGATCCCCACCCGGGCCCGGCTGCGCTACCTGCGGGTCGCGCTCGCCTCGATCTGCGACGAAGCGGCCACGCTGGAGGCCGAGGTGCTGGTGGTCGACGACGACGGCCCCTCGCCGGAGGCGCAGGCGCTGGTGGATGGCTTCGGGGCCCGATACGAGCCCCACGAGGCACCGTTGGGGCTGAATGCGGCGCGCAACACGGGGGTGGCGCGGAGCAGCGGCGCGCTGGTGGTGTTCGTCGACGACGACGTCGCCGCCCGGCCGGGCTGGTTGGGAGCGATGCTGGCAGCGGCGGCTGCAGACGCCGAGGTCGCCTGCTTCGCCGGTCGCATCGTCGCCGCACTCGAGGGGCCCGCGCCGCGAAGCTGCGGGCGTGAGTCGCCGCCGATCACGACCCTCGACCTCGGGGGCCGGGACAGTGAGACGGCATTCGCCTGGGGCGCCAACATGGCCATCCGGAGGTCCGCGCTGGAGCGGGTGGGCCCGTTCGACACGTCGCTCGCGGACGGGGGGGACGAGCAGGAGTGGCAGGAACGGATGCGCCGCGCACAACCCCCCGGCCGCGTCCTCTACGTCGCCGCCGCGGAGGTCGCGCATCGCCGCGAGGGCGAGGACGCGGGCCTGGCGGCGCTGATGGACGGGGCACGGTCCAGGGGGCGGGCGGCGCGCCGCTTCGACGCCCGTCGCGGGCGGGCCCCATCGCCACGCGCGGAGCTCGGGACGCTCATCCGCTGCGTCGGCCACGTGCTCGCCCGCCGCTGTCCGGCGGGCCTGACGATGGTCGCCCACAGCAGCGGCAGGCTCGGCGAGGCGGTGCGCGAACGCCGCGGGGCAAGTGCCGCCGGAGAGGACTTCCTCTCGGGCGCGAGCGGCACCGTCGGCGGACTCGGGGGCGCCGCCCGCAACCTCGGCGACGGCGCGTATCAGGCCTGGGAGCTCGCGAGCGGACGGCGATCGCGTCTGCACCTCGCCGCGCGACGCGATCCTCCCCGCCGGCGGGTGCTCGTACTCGGCGTGGAGCGGCCCGAGCGGGCGGCGCTGGCGCGGGCGGCGGTGGAGGAGCTGGGGCGCTCGCGGCACGAGGTCCACGTCGAGACGCGCCCGCCGGGGGGGAAGGGGAAGTTCGAGAACCTCAACGGGCTGCTCGAGGAACACCCCGCCGCCGAGCACGACTGGCTGCTCGTGATCGACGACGATGTGGTCCTACCGAGGGGCTTCCTCGACGACTTCATCTTCCTCTGCGAGCGCTTCGACCTGGCCCTCGCCCAGCCGGCCCATCGCCTCGACTCGCACGCGGCCTGGTCGGTGACGCGGAGGCGCCCGCGGAGCGTCGCGCGTGAGACCGGGTTCGTGGAGATCGGCCCGGTGACGGCCTTCGCGAGCGTGACGTTTCCGACCCTGCTGCCGTTTCCCCCGGTGCGGATGGGCTGGGGGCTGGACGTCCACTGGGCGGCCGTCGCCCGCACGAGCGGGTGGCGGATCGGGGTGATCGACGCGGTCTCGATCCGCCACCGCGCGGCCCCAGCCGCCGAGGCGTACGACCGCGACGGTGCGATCGCCGAGGCGCGGGCCTTCCTCGCCGACCGGCCCTACGTGCGCGCGGCGGAGGCCGACCGCACGCTGGCGACGCACCGCCGCTGGTGAGCGCCAGCGGTCCACGGGTGGCTGTCGTGGCGGAGTTCTACCCGACCCGCCACGACCCGGTGCTGGGCATCTGGGCCCACCGCCAGGCGCTCGCCGCACGAGAAGCGGGAGCCGACGTGCGCGTGCTCGTGCTCCACCGTCTCGTGCCACCCCGCGCCACGCTCTCCGACGGTCTCGCAGCCGCCGGGAGCGCGCTGGCGGAGAGGGTGCGACAGCCTCGAAGCCAGGTCCGCGATGGCCTGCGGGTGACCTACGTCCCCTTCGTCTCGCCGCCGCGAGCAGGGGGCTATGCAGGCTGGGGCGCGTGGGCGGCGCCACCTCTGGCGGTGGCCCTGCGCCGCCTCGCCAGATCCTTCCCCTTCGAGCTGATCCACGCCCACAACTCGGTGCCGGCGGGTGACGCGGCACGTCGGGCCCGCGTGCACGTGCCCCTCGTGGTCTCGGTGCATGGCGGCGACGTGCTCTACACGGCCCTGCGCGATCGCGCGGGCGCGAAGGCGGTCGCGCGCGGGCTCGAGGCGGCGCGGCTCGTGCTCGCCAACAGCCGCGGCATCGCCGAGCTCGCCGTCCTGCACGGAGCCGGGGAGACACGCGTCGTCCATCTCGGCGCCGAGCTCCCCGCCTCGCCACCGCCGGCCGGCGGCGAGCCGGCGCCCGGGGAGCGCAGGTCCGAGGGGCCATCGCTCGTGACCGTCGGCCACCTCGTCGCGCGGAAGCGCCACGGGGACGTCCTGCGGGCGCTCGCGGTGCTCGGCTCGCGACATCCGACGTTGCGTTACGTCGTCATCGGAGACGGCCCAGAGCGGGGACCGCTGGAGGCCCTGGCGGCTCGCCTGGGGGTCTCGGCGCGGGTCGACTTCACGGGTCAGCTCGCTCCGGAGGAGGCCGTCGTGCGGGCGCGGCGCTCCACGCTGTTCGTGATGCCCTCGACCGAGGAGGCATTCGGCGTGGCCTACGTCGAGGCGATGGCGGGCGGGCTGCCGGCGATCGGCTGTCGCGGCGAGCCAGGGCCCGAGGAGATCGCGGCCGCCGGCGACGGCTTCGTGCTTGTCCCACCGGGGGACATCGAGCGGCTCACACAGCGCATCGACGAGCTCCTGTCGGACCCCCAGCGGCTGCGCGAGGCGGGACAGCGGGCGCGGGCGACGGTCGCGGCCAACTTCACATGGACACAGTGCGGAGAGCAGACGGTGGCCGCCTACGCCGCCGCGATCGCGTGAAGCCGGTCCTGTTCGTCACCGGCCACGTGCCCGCCTACCGTGCGCAAGCGCTCGCGCTGCTGCACGCCCGCGAGGGGATCGAGGTCGCCCTGTTCGGCGGGCCCTCCCTCCACGGCGGCCCCGACCGCGCGGGCGAGCTCCCATTCCCCCATCGCGAGGTGCGCCCATCCGCGCTGTTGGGCCTGGCCGCCTCGGGACGCTATCGCGCCGTGATCGTCCCCAGCGGCGGGCGGCTGGCCCCGCTGGCGGGCTGGGTGGGGGCGCGGGCCGGGCGGGTACCGCTGATCCTGTGGGCCTCGTTGTGGTCGCACCCGCGCTCCTTCGCCCATGCCCTCAGCTACCTACCCGCGGGCAGGCTCTACACGCGCGCCGATGCGGTGGTCACCTACGGGCCTCACGTCAGCGCGTACGTCGCCGCTCGCGGGGCCCGGAACGTCCACGTCGCACCCCAGGCGGTGGACAACGACTTCTGGGGCGCCGCAGTCGTGTCGCCTCCGCAGGTGGCGGGCTGGCCCGAGGAGGCGGCGCCGCGCTTCCTGTTCGTCGGGCGAGCGGCGCCGGAGAAGGGGCTCGACGTCCTGCTGCGCGCCTGGGGAGCGGTGCGCGAGCGCCTGCCCGGGGCGGCGCTCGTGCTCGCCGGAGTCGGCGGCGGCTTCAGCACCCCGGGCCCGGCGGCGGGCGTGCTGGCGCTCGACCCGCTGCCCCCGACCGGGCTTCGGGACGTCTACGCCGCCAGCGATGTGCTCGTGCTGCCGTCGGTCGCGACGGCGACCTTCCTCGAGCCCTGGGGCCTCGTTGTCAACGAGGCGATGAACCGAGGCCTGGCGGTGATCGCCTCCGATGCCGTCGGAGCGGCGGCCGGCGGCCTCGTGCGCGATCGCACGAACGGTTTGATCGTGCCGGCCGGCGACGCCGCCGGGCTGGCGGAGGCGATGGCGGTGCTCGGGGAGGATCGGGCAATGCTCGAACGGCTCGCCGACAACGGCCGTGAGGACGTGAGGGCATACACAGAGGAGGCCTGGGCGGAGGGCTTCTCACGGGCGCTGGGAACCGTCGGGCTCGCCCGCGGCCACTGGTAGCGTTCTGCGCGCAGCCCATGCGCCGCCAACGCCTTCAGCGTCGATTCGCCCTACCGGCCGCGCTGCTCGTCCTCGCGCTCTGCAGCGCGACGCCCGCGAGCGCCGACGTCGGCGAAACGATCATCCTCCGCTGCACCCATGCCCAGTCGCTCCGCGGCTTCAGCCAGAGCGCCTACAGCAAAGCGCTGAAAGAGCTGAGCGCCGACTCCGAAGAGTATTCCAACTGCGCTTCGGTGATCCGTCAGGCACAGATCGCCGCGGCCCTGCGAGCGCGAGGGGCAGCTCGGCGAGCGGCCTCGAACAGACCTCGGCGATCGCCGCCACGCCGGCCGAGCAGCGCTCGATCGCACGTGCCCGCGCGGTCGCGCCCGCGGGTATCCGCCTCGGTGACGAGCTGGTCCAGCCCGGCGTCGTCCACGCGAACGTGGCGTCGGCGCTGAGCTCGCTCCCCGGCCCGTTGATCGCCGTGCTCGCGTTCCTGCTGGCGGGCGCCGCGCTGCTCGCCGGCGGCCTCGTTCGCAGCCGACTCCGTGGCAACCGTCCCGACTGAGCGGGGAGGGGCGCCGCCGCGTGCGGCGAGCCTCCCCCAGCGGCAGGCGCCGGGCAACGCCGGGGGGCAGGCTCGCCGATCGCCGGGCGCGGAGCTTGCCAAGGGGCTCGCGCCGGCGCTGCTGATCGCCGGGGCCCTGTGTGCGACCACCTTCTACGCCAAGGGTGGGCTCGAGCTGGAAACGATGACGTTCACCGAGATGGGGCTCACGCTCGCGGCGGGGGTGCTGGTGGCGCTCGCGGCGCTGAGAGCGCCCCGGGTACGGCTCTACGGGCTCGGCACCGCCGGGCTGCTGCTCGCCTTCACGTTGCTGACGGCGTTCTCGATCGTGTGGTCGGTGGCGCCCGATGCCAGCTTCCAGGACGCGGGACGGATGCTCGCCGACAGCGCGCTGTTCGTCGCGGCCGTGGCCCTCGTGCGGCTCGTTCCGGACCGCTGGGCGGCGCTGCTCGGCGGCATCACGCTCGCCGCGGTGGCGGTCTGCGGGTATGCGTTGCTGACGAAGGTGTTCCCGGCGACGCTCGCCGCCTCGGAAACGGTGGCCCGGCTGCGCGAGCCCTACGGCTACTGGAACGCGCTCGGGCTGACCGCGGCGATGGGAGCGCTCGGGTGCATGTGGCTGGGAGCGCGGCGGAGCGGGCACGGGTTGCTCAGCGCTCTCGCCTACCCGGCGATGGGGCTGATGCTGCTGACGCTGGTGCTCGCCTATTCACGGGGGGCGCTCGTCGCGCTTGCGATCGGGCTGGTGCTGTGGTTCTGCATCGTCCCCCTGCGGCTGCGGGGTGCCGCCGTGCTGCTCGTGAGCGGGGCCGCGGCGGGGGCGGTGGCGGCGTGGGCCTTCTCCCGCACCGCACTCAGCGCCGAAAAGGTGCCTCTCGCGGAACGGACGACGGCGGGGCACGAGCTCGGGGCGCTGATCGCGGCGATGGTTCTGCTGCTCACGCTCGCAGGCATCGGGATCGGCTTCCAGCGCAGCCGACGGGCCCCCAGCGCGCGAACCCGCAGGCGGGTGGGGACGGCGCTGCTCGGACTGATCGCGGTGGCTGTGCTCGCGTTTGCGGGAGCGCTCGCACACAGCCATCGAGGGTTCACCGGGAGCATCTCCCACGCCGTCAGCTCGCTGACGAACCCGAATGCGAAGACCCCGCCGAACACCCCCGGGCGGTTGACCGCGGTCGCCAGCGTGCGGGCGCGCTACTGGAAGGAGGCCCTCGAGGTCTTCGAAGCCCACCCCACGCTCGGGGCGGGAGCGATGGGCTACCGGACCGCCCGTCTGCGCTATCGGAACGAGACGCTGGACGTCGCCCACGCGCACGGCTTCCTCGTGCAGACGCTCGCCGACCTGGGCCTCGTCGGGCTCGTGCTGGCGCTCTCGCTGCTGATCGCCTGGATGTCCGCGGCCGGCCGTTCCACGCACCCGTTCAACCGTCGGTGGACACTTCGGGGAGGGGACGGCAGGCTGAGACCCGCCTACCGTCCGCTGCAGGGAAGCGGCGAGCGACGCTACGGCGCGGAGCGGATCGGGCTGCTGACGATGCTGTGCGTGGTGGTGGTGTTCGGGGCGCATTCCCTCGCCGACTGGACCTGGTATGTCCCGGGCGACGCATGCGTGGCGCTCCTCTGCGCTGGCTGGCTCGCGGGACGTGGGCCGCTCGCCGGGTCGGCGGGCGGGGGAGCCTCGGCTCGGCTTGACCGCGACGACGAGCGCGGAGGGGCGGCGGCTGGATGGAGGCGGATCGGCAGGGGGCGATGGGCGCTCGCGGGGGCGATCGCCGTGGCGGTGCTCCTGATCGCGTGGGCGCAGTGGCAGCCGCAGCGGGGAGAAGAAGCGCGCGAGCAGGCGCTCGCGCTGCTGGCATCCGATCCCCAGGGGGCGAACGCCGCGGCCCGAAGCGCGGTCTCTCGGGACCCGCTCTCGCCGCTCGCCCGGATCACCCTCGCCGAAATCCAGCAGGCGACAGGCCACCCCGTGGAGGCCCGCCGGACACTCGCCACGGCGGTGAAGGAACAGCCGTCGAACCCGGAGACGTGGCTCGCGCTGGGCCGAGCGGACCTGACGAGCGACCCCGAGCTCGCGTTGAAGGAGCTCGGCGCGGCGATCTACCTCAACCCGGAGTCCGTCTCGCCGGAACTGCTCGCCGACGGCGAACCCGAAGCGATCGAAGTCCACAACTACTACATCAAGGCGCTTGCCGCGACGGCGGCTCCGATCAGTAGCGGGAGCGTACGGCTCGGGCGAGGAGCAGGCGGCGCAGTCCGGGTGGCCCGGCCGCGCCACGGAGGGCGACCTGCTCGAAGCCGAAGTCCTGGAGGAGCTCGCTGAGGCTCGCACGGGTGTAGAAGCGGAGATGATCGCCGAGCGGGTCCATGTGGGCCGCGAAGGCCCCTTCTGAGAGGGCGAGCCGCAGGCGCAACGAGCGGCCGTGCGCGGGGGTGCTCACGAGGAGGGTGCCGCCCGAGCGGAGGACACGTCTGAGCTCCGACAGCCAGGCGGCGGTGTCGAGGACATGCTCGATCACCTCCCCGGCCCAGACGAGGTCGAAGCTCGCATCCGGGAATGGCCAGGGTCCGTGGGGCTCGACCCTGCGGAGATCGAGCTCGGGATGGCGCTCGCGGGCGCGGCGGAGGGGCTCCTCGGCGAGGTCTATGCCGACAACCTTCGCGCCCGCCCGAACGAGCTCGGCCGCGAAGGCGGCTTCGCCGCAGCCCACGTCGAGGGTGCTCGCGCCGCGGGGAAGGTACTCAAGGAGGAAGCGTCGGCGCAGCTCGAAGTCCTCCGGGATCAGGCCGGCGGGAACCCCTTCCCAGATGCGTTCGTGGTACTCGGCGCAGGACACCGCCCGCCAGCCTAGAGGGTGCCGACGAGGGCGGGGCGAGGCGAGCGGCTTGAGGTCGGCCCGGCTGCAGAGAAGATCTCATCTCTACCCAAGGGTGGGCAAAGCGATTATGTTCGCCCCGTGCGCTGTCGGCGGAGCAGGCGGAAGGGGAGGCTGGGTTGAGGGCGGCGTTCGACGTGCGGCCGCTCTCGGATTCCCACGGCGTGGGTCGCTACTCCCGCTGCCTGCTCGGAGCGCTGCGAGCGACGAGCTCCCCATCCGAGGAGGTCGTCGAGGTCCAGCGCCCATCGGCGATCGGTCGCGGACGCGCCGACATCTACCACTCGCCGTGGATCGACGGCGCGATGCTCCACAGCCCCTGTCCGATGGTCGTGACGATCCACGGGCTCGGGAGGATGAAGCGGCGGAGCGAGCTCCTGCGGAGCGGCCTCAGGCTGCGTCTGCGCCACCTCGCCGTGCAACGCGCCGTCAGCGTGATCGTGCCGACGGAGGCCGTCGCAGCGGACGTCGTCGGCCATCTGCGGATCGAGCGGGAGCGGATCGCGGTCGTGCCGGAGGCGGCCGACGCCGCGATGTACCGGCGGACGGATGACGACGTCGCCGCCGTGCGAGCTCGCTACGGGCTCCCGGAGCGCTATCTGATGTGCGTCGGCGGGTTGGAGCACCCCGACCCGGGCAGACACGTGGCAGCGCTGGCGGCGGCCCCGCGGGAGCTCCCGCTGGTGCTTGTGGGCGCCGCGCGGCCGTGGGTACATGAGCTCTCAGACGTGCACCTCACGGGACGGGTCTCCGACGAGGAGCTCGCCTGCCTCTACAGCGGCGCCCACGCCGTCGTGATCTCATCCGAGAGCGAGGCCTTCGGCCTCGTCGGGGTGGAGGCGCTGGCCTGTGGGACGCCGGTGGCCGCATTCGACTCGGCGGCGCTGAAGGAGGCGCTCGGGGGACGGGTGGCGTTCGTGGAGGCCGGGGACGTGTGCGGGCTGCTGGAGGCCGCCGAGGCGGCCCGTCGGCCCGCGCCGGCGGCACCGTCGTGGACGTGGGAGGACGCGGCACGGGCGACGTGGGGGGTCTATGGGCAGGCCCTCGCTGCCGCATCCGGGCCGCGCGGCGCGACGCGCACGCTGCGGCGCCCCTCGCCGGGTGCGAGCGGGATCGGACCGCTCGAGATCCAATAGGGACGTCGGAGGCGCGAGAAGCTCAGTAGGCGCCGCGCCGGAGGAACACCGCGGGGAGCGTCTTCAGGAGGATCGTCAGGTCCAGCGCCAGGGACCAGCGCTCGAGATAGATGAAGTCGAGATGGACGAGGTCGTCGAAGTCGAGCTCGGAGCGACCGGAGACCTGCCACAGGCCCGTGATCCCCGGGAGGACGAGGTAGCGCTTACGGTGCCAGTCCTCGAGCATCGCGTAGTCGCGCTCGGGGAGCGGGCGGGGGCCGACGAGGACATGTCCCCGCGGATGACGTTCACGAGCTGGGGGAGCTCATCGAGGGAGAACCGTCTCAGCACGCGTCCAACCCGTGTCAGGCGAGGGTCGGCGCGGATCTTGAAGAGCGCGCCGGTGGCCTCATTGAGGTCTTCGAGGTCGGCCTGTCGCTCCTCGGCGTCGGAGTGCATCGTGCGGAACTTCAGGCAGGCGAAGGGGCGCTGGCCGATCCCACGGCGGACCGAGTGGAAGAGGATGGGACCGCGTGAGCTGAGGCGAACGGACAGCGCGATCAATGCGAGGAGCGGGCTCAGGAGGAGCAGGAGGAGGGCCGCGGCGATCACGTCGAAGGTGCGCTTCAGCGCGAAGTCGACCCCCTCGAAGACCGGTGGGCTGAGCTCGAAGAGGGGCACCGACTGGCCGGGGACGAACTCGGCGCGGTGGATGAGGATCTCCATCGTGGATGGAGCCAGCCGCACGCGGACACCGCGCCGGTGGCACTGGTCGACGAGCTCGACGGCATCGTCCTGGGGAAATTCGGGGTCAGCGATGATGACCTCGTCGATCGGGTCCTCGTCCAGCACGCGCTCGAGGTCCCGAAGCGATCCGAGCGCCCGCAGGCCCGTGTCCGGGATGGCGTTCGGGGCGAGGAAGCCCACCACTTCGACGGGCGCGCTCGGCTGGTGGGCGAGCGCGTGGGCGACGTCGCCGATGTGGGCGCCGCGGCCGACGAGGAGCGTGCGGCGGCGGTAGCCGGCGGCTCGCAGCAGAACGGTGGCCGCGCGCTCGTAGGCGGCTCTCAGGAGGGAGACGTAGAGGATGGCAAATGCGAGCGAGCCGTAGAAGAGGTAGTAGCTCGAGAAGTGTTCCCCGTTGACGACGGCGAAGATCAGCGCCACGAAGGCCACCTCGAAGAGTGAGCCGACGATCCGCGAGAGACCCGGCCGGAGTCCCCTCTCGGCGTAGAGACCCGAGCGGGCGAAGAGGAGGGCGGTGAGGAGGTAGGCGAATGGGAGTAAGCGTTCGCTGCCATGCAGCGCCCGGCTCGCGTCGACCGGTTCGTGGAAGGCTTCCTTGAGGACCAGCGCGGTGAAGATCGCGGCGGCGACGCCGATGAAGTCGAGCGCGAGGAGAGTGATCACGCGGGAGACGCGTCGGAGCGTCGACATGCGGAGCAGGAAGGACAGCGCCGTGGGACGGCGCCGGCGAATGTCCTGGCGAAGCTCGAGCTCGTGGGCGGCTGCGGGCGGAACGCTCCAGGGCCTGACGCCGAGCGGGGGCAGGGGCGCACGCGAGGGAGGCGCCGAGGCGACTCTCGAAGCGGGCGTTGCAGTCGTTCCCGAGCGACGGTCTCCCATCTCGCTGCTCACAACACCTCAGCCTTCCTCACGGAGCGGTCTCCCCAGCCGCGGCGCGCGAGCGCCGTCCTCTTGATGTGGTCGATCAGGCCGCGCTCCCGCCGATGAGGAGCTCCACGCCGGAGGTCTGGATCGTGCGCTCCAGGCCGTCTCGCAGCGAGACCTCGGGCGACCAGCCGAGCAGCTCCTGCGCGAGCGAGATGTCGGGCTTACGCTGCTTCGGGTCATCGACGGGGAGCGCCTCGAAGACGATCTCGGCGGGCGTGCCCGTCAGCTCTTTGACCGTCTCGGCCAGCTCGAGCAGCGTGAACTCGTCCGGGTTGCCGATGTTGACGGGGTTGTGCATGCCGGACTCGGCGAGCGCGATGATCCCTCGGATGAGGTCGCTCACGTAACAGAAGGAGCGTGTCTGGCTGCCGTCGCCGAAGACGGTGATCGGGCGATTCGCGAGCGCCTGGCGGAGAAAGGTGGGAATCGCGCGGCCGTCGTGTGGGCGCATGCGGCTGCCGTAGGTGTTGAAGATGCGGACGATGGCCGTGTCGACGCCCTGCTGACGGTGGTAGGCCATCGTGAGCGCCTCCGCGTAGCGCTTCGCCTCGTCGTAGACCCCCCGGGGACCGATCGGGTTGACGTGCCCCCAATAGCTCTCCGACTGGGGGTGCTCGAGCGGGTCGCCATAGACCTCGCTGGTGGAGGCGATGAGAAAGCGCGCGCGCTTCGCCTTCGCGAGGCCGAGGGTGTGATGGGTGCCGTATGAGCCGACCTTGAGCGTGTGGAGAGGCAGGCGGAGGTAGTCGATGGGCGATGCGGGCGAGGCGAGGTGGTAGACGAAGTCGACGGGCTCCTCGACGAAGTACGGCTCGATGATGTCGACGCCGACATGGAGGAAGTTCTCCGGGTTGCGGATGTGCTCGATGTTGGCGAGCGAGCCCGTCTCGAGGTTGTCGACGCAGATGACCCGGTTGCCACGGTGGAGGAGCTCGTCGCAGAGATGCGACCCGAGGAACCCGGCGCCGCCGGTGACCAGACACGTCGGCATACGCCGGTGAGGATACCCGGGCCGTTCGGACGGCGGCGGCGCGCCACCGCCGCGGGCCCGACGGGCGGGGACGCCGCCGGGGTGCCCTCCCGGGGACTTATCATCCCTCGATGGCCGCACCCGAAGAAGCCGACGACGAGCACGACCTGACCGTCGCGCCGATCGTGGGCCCCGATGACCCGCGTCGTTTCACGGACTCCGGGATCGAGATCGAGGCCCTGTACACGGAGCTCGACGTGCCCGAGGCGCTCGACCTGGGCGCGCCGGGCGAGTTCCCATACACGCGGGGCGTGCATCGAGAGATGTACCGCAGGCAGCCATGGACGATGCGTCAATACGCCGGCTATGCCTCTGCGAGGGAGTCGAACGAGCGCTACCGCTACCTGCTCTCGAAGGGCTCGACGGGGCTGTCGATGGCCTTCGACCTCCCCACGCAGCTGGGCCTGGACTCCGACAACCCGCGCTGCCTGGGCGAGGTGGGGAGAACGGGTGTGGCGATCGACACGATCGAGGACATGAGGACGGCGTTCGACGGCATCCCCCTCGATCAGGTCTCGACTTCGATGACGATCAACGCACCCGCGGCCTGTCTGCTGCTGCTCTACGAGCTCGTCGGGGAGGAGCAGGGGGTGCCGAGCGAGACGCTCCGCGGAACCACCCAGAACGACGTGCTCAAGGAGTACATCGCCCGCGGCAACTACATCTACCCGCCGGGACCGTCGATGCGACTGACGACTGACCTGTTCCAGTACTGCCACGAACGCGTCCCCCGCTGGAACACGATCTCGATCTCGGGCTACCACTTCCGCGAGAAGGGATGCTCGGCGGTGCAGGAGGTCGCGTTCACGCTGTCCTCGGGCATCGCCTACGTGCAGGCGGCGATCGAGAAGGGCCTGGCCGTCGACGACTTCGCCCCCCGTCTCGCCTTCTTCTTCAACGGGCACAACAACGTCTTCCAGGAGGTGGCGAAGTTCCGCGCGGCGAGGAGGATGTGGGCGCACATCATGCGCGAGCGCTTCGGCGCGCGCGAGGCGAAGTCGACGATGCTTCGCTTCCACACGCAGACAGGCGGCGTCACGCTCACCGCCCAGCAGCCCGAGAACAACATCGTGCGGGTGGCCCTGCAGGGGTTCGCTGCGGTCTGCGGAGGGACCCAGTCGCTGCACACGAACGGCTTCGACGAGGCGCTCGCCCTGCCGACGGAGCGGGCGGCGAAAATCGCGCTGAGGACGCAGCAAATCCTCGCGCACGAGAGCGGCGCGACCGACTCCGTGGACCCGTTCGCCGGGTCCTACTTCGTGGAGGCGCTGACCGATGAGATCGAAGAGCGGGCGAATCGGCTGATCGCCAAGGTCGACGAGCTCGGCGGATCGGTCAACGCGATCGAGTTCATCACCGGCGAGATCGACGAGTCCGCCTGGGGCTACCAGGAGCGCTACCGCATCGGCCAGGACATCGTCGTGGGCGTGAACGCCTACCAGGAGGACGACCTCGAAGTGCCCGAGCTGCTGCGCGTCGATCCGGAGTCCGAGCGCGAACAGCTCGAGCGTCTCCGCGCGTTCAAGGCCGCACGTGACCACGAGCTCGTGGAGCGACGCCTGGGCGAGCTCCGGGAGCGGGCGGCGGGCAGCGAGAACCTCCTCCCGGGGATCCGACAGGCGCTCAAGGACCGTTGCTCGCTGGGCGAGGTGTGCGGCGCGATGCAGGACGTCTTCGGCTCCTACCGCCCCCGCTTCTGAGCAGCAGGCGACGCGCTAGGGTCCGCGGATGTCTCCGATGGTGGTCGCGGCGTCGACATACGAAGTGGTGCTTGCGATCCACATCATGGCCGTCGTGGTCGCCTTCGGGGTGACGTTCGCATACCCGATCATGTTCGCGGTCGGTGCCCGCCACGCGCCCCGCAGCCTCCCCCTCCTGCACCGCATCGAGTACACGATCGAGCGCGCGCTGATCAACCCGGGCCTGCTCGTGGTGCTCGTGGCCGGGATCTATCTCGCCAGCGAAGGGCACGATTGGAGTGAGTTCTTCGTGCAGTGGGGGCTCGCCGTCGCGGTCCTCATCGGGGCTGCCGTCGGCGCCGTGATGATCCCGACGGCGAAACGCGCCGAGGAGGTGGCCGAGCGCGACATCGCCGCGTCCGGGGAGGGCGGAGAGGTGACGATGAGCGGCGAGTACAGCGGGCTCGTTCGCAGGCTCACCGTCGTCGGCTCTCTCCTCAGCACGCTCGTCCTCGTGACGATCCTCTTCATGGTGATCAAGCCCTAGCGGCGGGTCACTCGAGCGGCAGGCGGACGCTATCGTGGAGGCCATGGGCGACGGTTATCGAATCGCCGTCGTGGGCGCGACCGGGCAGGTCGGCTCGCTGATGCTGGAGCTCCTTGGCGAGCGCGAGTTCCCCGCTGCCGAGGTGGTGGCCTTCGCCTCGGAGCGCTCCGTCGGGCGCGAGCTCGGCGATGGGCTCATCGTGCAGGGGCTGGATGAGCACTCCATCCAGGGCTTCGACCTCGCCCTCTTCTCCGCCGGGGGCTCGACCTCCGGTGAGTGGGCCCCGCGTTTCGCCCAGGCGGGCGCAACCGTCGTCGACAACTCCTCGCGGTGGCGGATGAACGACGACGTGCCGCTCGTCGTCAGCGAGGTCAACCCGGAGGCGCTCACCGGCCACGGGGGCATCATCGCGAACCCCAACTGCTCGACCATGCAGATGGTCGTCCCGCTGAAGCCGATCCAGGATGCGGCCGGGATCGAGCGGCTCGTGATCAGCACCTATCAGGCCGTCTCGGGCACGAACCGCGACGCGGTGGAGGAGCTGCTCGACCAGTCCCACGCACTCCTCCACGAACGTGCCATCGAGGACCCCGCGCAGTACGCCCACCAGATCGCCTTCAACGTGCTCCCCCACGCCGGGGACTTCGCCCCCGGCGAGGACCACACCGAGGAGGAGCGCAAGCTCATCAACGAGACCCGCAAGATCCTCTCGACCCGTCGATCCGGGTGAGCGCGACATGCGTCCGTGTTCCCGTGGTGACGGGTCATTCGATAGCCGTGAACGTCCAGACGCGCGAGGACCTCTCCGTGGAGCGCGCGAGAGAGCTCCTCCAGGAGGCGCCGGGGTTGGTCGTCGTCGACGAGCCCGAGGCCGCGCGCTACCCGATGGCGATCGACGCCGTCGGAAGCGACGAGGTGTTCGTGGGGCGCCTGCGCCGCGATCCGGGCCATGAGCGGGCGCTGGACATGTGGGTCGTCGCGGACAACCTCCGCAAGGGCGCCGCGACGAACGCGGTCCAGATCGCGGAGGTGCTCCACGGGCGCGGCATCCTCGGACGCGCCGCCGTCGAGAGCGCCGAGCCGTCCGCTAGCGCGGTCCGAGCGGGGCGACCGAGGGGCCCGCCCACTCCCGCGCCTTGGACGGACCCGCGGAAGGACTGCCGCGAGATCGATCGAACTGAGGGTCGATGATCTCCTCAGAGGTACAGCGCACGCTCGTCAAGTCCCCCCCTGAGCTGTGGGCCGAGCTCAGCGACCCCGCCGCCCTGGCCAGACACCTGTCCGAGCTCGGCGAGGTCAGGATCACCCGCGTGGAGCCCGAGCGGCTCGTCGAGTGGGAGGCAGGGCGAACAAGCGGCACCGTCGCCATCAAGCCCTCCGGCTGGGGCACCAAGGTGACGCTGAGCGTCGCCCGCGAGCTCTCCACGGAGATCGAGGACGTTGCCGAGCCCGGGGCCGTGGCCGAGCCCGAGGGGGCGGCCGGACAGGCCCTCGAGGTGGCGCGTGCGACGCCCGCCCCGGCGGGCCTCTCGGGCGAAGCGCCGCCCGCCACCCCGACCCGAGTGGAGGAGTCCAACCGGACGCCCCGCGCGCGCACGCGGGGGACGCCGGCGGAAACCCAGAGCACGCCCCACTCCCCCACGGCCCCGCCACCCCCACCCCTATCGAGGAACCCCAACGGGACGCCTGGCGCGCGCACGCGCGGGACGCCGCCGGAGACCCAGACAGGCCTCACCCCCACACGGCCCGGCCCCGGCCGCGCCTATCGAGGAACCCCAACGGGACGCCCCGCGCGCGTACGCGGGGGACGCCGCCGGAGACCCAGACCAAGCCCCGCTCCCCCACGGCCCGGCCCCGGCCCAGGCCCCGCCTATCGGGAAGTCCCAACTGGGCGCCCCGCGCGCGCACGCGGGGGACGCCGCCGGAGACCCGAGCAGGCCCCGCAGGCCACCGCGGACGTACCGCCGAAACAGCCCGTCCGCCGGGGATTCTTCGCCCGGCTGTTCGGCGGCGCGCGCCCAGCGGAGAGCGCGAGCGTCGAGCAGGGAGAGCCCATCGTCGATACGTGGACACCCCCGCCGCCGCGCACGGCGCTGGGCCGATCCGGGGCCGCGCCGGAGGGCGATCGCGACGAAGCGGACGCGCCGGAGGCGGCCTCAGCGCCGGAGGAGGAGGCGGCATGGCCGGCGATCATCGACATCACCGCGCCCGAGCCAGCTCGGGCGCACGAGGCGCCGGAGCCCCGCGTCGACCGCCGTGGAGCCCCCGTCGACCGCCGTGGAGCCCCCGTCGACCACCGTGGAGCCCCCCTCGAGCGCCGCGGAGCCCGTCGAGCCGAGCCTGGGGGAGGGCCCGCGCCAACAGCAAGAGGGGAGCTCGGGGCGGAGCTGCTGGTGGCAGAGGAAGCGGCGGCCGAGGAGGTACGGGCCGTGCTCAGCGGCGTGCTCGACCGACTCGGGGCAGCGCACCACCGGCCGTTCTCGCGGGCGTAGAGCCGGCGGACCGCCGGGAGGGGAGCGGCGGGGGGCGAGCCCGGGAAGAGGGCGGGCGCGGGTAACATTCCGCGCCCGATGGCGAGCAGCCCCCACGATCGACAGGCGGACGCGGCCCTGCTGGCGGCCTCGAGGAGCGGGCATCGGAGGCCGCCACGGCAGAAGGCGCCGGAGACCTACGAGGAGAAGCTCGCGCAGCTGGAGGAGCTGCGGGAGGCGGCGCTGCATTCGGCGCCCGAGGCGGAGGAGAAGCAGCACGCGCGGGGGAAGTACACGGCGAGGGAGCGGGTGGAGAAGCTGCTCGACGCGGGCTCCTTCCAGGAGCTGGACACGTTCGTGCGCCACCGGACGTATGACTTCGACATGCAGAAGAACCGTCCGTGGGGGGACGCCGTGGTGACGGGCCACGGGACGATCGAAGGGCGGACGGTGTGCGTCTTCAGCCAGGACTTCACCGTCTTCGGGGGCTCCCTCGGGGAGGTGATGGGGGAAAAGATGTGCAAGATCATGGATCTGGCGGCGAAGATCGGCTGCCCGGTGATCGGGATCAACGACTCCGGGGGGGCGCGGATCCAGGAGGGGGTGGTCTCGCTGGGGGCCTACGGGGACGTGTTCGTGCGGAATGTGCGCGTGCTCGGGGGTGATCCCGCAGATCAGCCTCGTGATGGGCCCGTGCGCGGGCGGGGCGGTGTACTCGCCGGCGATCACGGACTTCATCTTCATGGTGAAGGAGACCTCGCACATGTTCATCACCGGGCCCGACGTGATCAAGACTGTGACGGGCGAGGAGGTCGGCTTCGAGGAGCTCGGGGGGGCGATGTCCCACAACAGCAAGTCGGGGGTGGCTCATTTCGCCTCCGAGGACGAGGACGCCTGTCTGGAGGACTGTCGCTACCTGATGAGCTTCCTTCCGCAGAACAACCTCCAGATGGTGCCCCGGGTGGAGCCGACGGACGACCCCGAGCGGATGGACGCGGAGCTCGATGTGGTCGTGCCGGACAACCCGAACAAGCCCTACGACATGCGGAGCGTGGTTCGGCTGATAGTCGACGAGGGGGAGTTCTTCGAGGTGCATGAGCACTATGCGAAGAACATCATCTGCGGGTTCGCCCGGCTCGACGGGTTCGCGATCGGGCTGGTGGGCAACCAGCCGAACCAGCTCGCGGGCGTGCTCGACATCGACGCCTCCGCGAAGGCTGCCCGGTTCGTGCGGACGTGCGACGCCTTCAACATCCCCCTGCTGACGTTCGTTGACGTGCCGGGCTTCCTCCCGGGGACGAGCCAGGAGTGGGGCGGGATCATCCGCCACGGGGCGAAGCTGCTGTACGCGTTCACGGAGGCGACCGTGCCCAAGCTCACGGTGATCACGCGGAAGGCCTACGGGGGGGCCTATGACGTGATGGCCTCCAAGCACATGCTCGCCGACTTCAATTTCGCGTGGCCGACCGCGGAGGTCGCGGTGATGGGACCGGAGGGCGCGGTGAACATCATCTACCGGAGAGACATCGCGGGGAGCCCGACGCCGGAGGAGCGGCGGGGGAAGCTGATGGGCGACTACAAGGCGCGCTTCGCGAACCCCTACACGGCGGCGGAGCGGGGGTACATCGATGACGTGATCGTCCCCCACGAGACCCGCCCGCGGCTGATCCGGGCGCTGCGGACGTTGGAGAGCAAGCGGGAAGCGGGACCGCGGCGCAAGCACGGGAACATCCCCCTGTAGCGCAGAGGGGGAGGCGGGGGGCGCATAATGGGATGGTGCCCGCGCGGCGTCCCCGACTGAGGCTGATTCCGCCGATGGCCTCGGCCGAGGAGACGGCGGCGATCGTGGCGGCGGTGGAGGGCTTCATGCGGGCCACCGCGGCGGGTGCGCCCGCTGCGGGCGGGAAGGTCGCTGAGTGGGGGCGGGTGGCCCTGCTGGAGGGGGTCGAACGCGCCGGCGAGGGCCCCTCGGCAGACCCGTGGATAAATACCTAAAAGCCGCTAGGCTTTAGCGCAATACAATTCCTGGAAGCCGCGACGGCGGCGTATAGTCGAGAGCCCGGGTGCCAGCCCCGGACCAGGAGGTTCGTCCGATGGAGCCAGCATCCATACCCGCCGCACGAGGAACGCTCGATGACCCCGAGGTGCTGCAGAACGTGCCCGGGCACGTGATCCCGATCCTCGCAGCGCGAGTACGACGACTTCAAGACGGAGGCGACGAAGTTCCTCGGCGGGGAGCTCGAGGAAGACGAGTTCATCAAGTTCCGCCTCAAGCAGGGCGTCTACGGCCAGCGCCAGGCGGACGTGCAGATGATCCGCGTGAAGCTCCCCTTCGGCGGCGTCACGCCGGAGCAGATGGAGTCGTTCGCCGAGGTGATCGAGAAGTACGTGCCGCTGCGCAAGGGGCACATCACGACGCGCCAGAACATCCAGATGCACCACGTCCCGCTGCTCGAGGCCGAGAAGCTGATCCGGGAGCTCGGCGAGGCGGGGCTCTCCAGCCGCGAGGGCTGCGGGAACACGATGAGGAACGTGACCGGCGACCCGTGGGCGGGCGTGGCCGCGGACGAGCTGTTCGACCTGACCCCCTACGCGGGCGCGTACGTGCGCTACTTCGTCCGTCACCCGACGACTCAGGCGATGCCGCGGAAGGTGAAGACGTCCTTCGACGGCGAGCCCAGCAGGACCGCGCGATCAGCGGCATCCACGACGTCGCCTTCCGCGCGCGTGTGCGGGAGATCGACGGCCGTGGGGAGGTGCGGGGCGTGGAGATGCTCGTCGGCGGCGGCACCTCGATCATGCCCCGCGTGGCACCCGTCGCTGTACGACTTCCTGGAGCTCGACAACGGCGAATACCTGAAGGTGACCGAGGCCGTGATGCGGATCTTCGACCGCCAGGAGTGGCTGCGCGTCGAACCGCGCGCGCGCACGCATCAAGGTGTTCGTCGACAAGTACGGCATCGACGAGCTGCGCCGGCAGGTCGAGGAGGAGCTGGAGGGCGACTGGGTCGCCGAACGCGACTTCTCGGTCGAGCACCGGCTGTTCCTCGACGACGAGCGCGAGTCCGCGCCCGCGCCGCCGCAGACCTACGGCTCGCCCAACGGCGACCTGTCGGAGTTCGAGCGCTTCCGCGCCAGCGAACGTGCAGCCGCGCAGAAGCAGGAGGGCTTCGTGACGGTCGAGGTGAAGGTCACGCGCGGCGACCTCACGCCCGAGCAGTTCCGCGGGCTGGCGCAGATCATGCGCGACCACGCCGGCGGCTACGCGCGCACGACGCGTGCAGCAGAACCTCGTGCTGCGCTGGGTGCGCGAGGAGAGCGTCTATGACGTCTGGCGGGCGCTCGCGCGAGCTCGGCCTCGGCGAGCCGGCTCGCGCGAGATCGCCGACGTCGTCTCCTGCCCCGGGACCGACTCCTGCAAGCTCGGGATCACGAGCTCGATGGGCCTCAACCAGGCGGTCCAGGAGCGGGTCGAGGCGATGGACATCGAGCGACGCGCTGACGCGCGAGATCCACATCAAGATGAGCGGCTGCCCGAACGGCTGCGCCCAGCACCACGTCGCCGACATCGGCTTCTACGGCGCGTCGATCAAAGTCGGCGAGCACACGATCCCGGCGTACATCCCCCACGTCGGCGGGTGTTACGAAGGCGGCGCCGTGGCAGTTCGGCACGCGGCTGAAGCTGCGGCTGCCCGCCAAGCGGGTACCGGAGGCGATCGAGCGCTGGATACGCCACTACGAGTCCGACCGCGAGGAGGGCGAGGCGTGGGGCGGCGTTCGCCGAGCGTGTCGGGACCGGCGAGCTGGAGGCGCTGGTGAAGGACCTGTCGATGCCGGTCGACTTCTCTCTGGAGACGATGAACGAGTTCATCGACTGGAACCGCGACGTGCCCTTCGAAGTGATGCGCGGCGAGGGCGAGTGCGCGGTATAGGGCAACGACGAATGGCAGACTCGACAGGCAGCCGATAGACATGAGCACGAGCGGACGAGTGCCCGCAGCATGAGCAGCACGATCACAGCCAGAGATCGACCACGCTCGACCCGGCGCTGAGCCTCACGCACACGCTGCGCGAGGCGGCGCGCCACGGCGAGCGGCGCGGTCCTGCTGTGCTCCTTCCAGAAGGAGGAGTCGGTGCTGATCGACGAGCTGCTGCGCCTGGACCAGGGCACCGGCGAGGCGGTGCGCATCGTGACGATCGACACCGGCGTGCTGTTCGAGGAGACGATGCAGACCTGGCGCGCCTTCGAGGAGCGCTTCGGCGTGGAGATCGAGGTGCTTCGACGCGAGCACCGCGGGAGCGCCGTGGAGCGGCCCCGAGCACTGCTGCTCGGCGGCGAAGGTCGCGGCGCTCGAGCGCGCGCTGGGCGGCGCCGAGGGCGTGGATCACGGGCATCCGCCGCGAGCAGGGACCGACGCGCGCGGCGACCGAGCTGATCGAACGCGACGACAAGCGCGACCTGTGGAAGTACAACCCGCTGGCGCACTGGACCGACAAGGACCTCTGGCGCCGGATCCACGAGCGCGACCTCCCGTACAACCCGCTGCACGACCAGGGCTACGAGTCGATCGGCTGCGCGCCATGCACGCAGCCCGGCAGCGGCCGCGAGGGTCGCTGGGCGGGCACCGACAAGACCGAGTGCGGCCTGCACGTCGAGGTCGTCGAGCTCGACGATGAGCGTCGCGCGCCCGCCCCCAGCTGAGCCACCTGCGGGCGCTGGAGTCCGAGGCGATCCACGTGATGCGCGAGGTCGCCGCCGAATTCGAGCGGCCGGTGCTGCTGTTCAGCGGCGGCAAGGACTCGATCGTGCTGCTGCGCCTGGCCGAGAAGGCGTTCCGCCCGGCGCCGTTCCCGTTCCCGCTGATGCACGTCGACACCGGCCACAACTTCCCCGAGGTGATCGAGTTCCGCGACCGCCGCGTCGCCGAGCTCGGCGAGCGGCTGATCGTCGCGAGCGTGCAGGAGTCGATCGACAAGGGCCGCGTCGTCGAGGAGACCGGCCCGCGCGCCTCGCGCAACCGGCTGCAGACGGTGACGCTGCTCGACGCGATCGCCGAGCACGGCTTCGACGCGGCCTTCGGCGGCGCGCGCCGCGACGAGGAGCGCGCGCGGGCGAAGGAGCGCGTGTTCTCCTTCCGCGACGACTTCGGCCAGTGGGACCCCAAGAACCAGCGCCCGGAGCTGTGGAACCTCTACAACGGGCGCATCCACAAGGGCGAGAACGTGCGCGTGTTCCCGCTCTCGAACTGGACCGAGCTCGACGTGTGGGAGTACATCGACTCAGGAGCAGCTCGAGGTCCCCTCGATCTACTTCGCCCACGAGCGCCAGGTGTTCGAGCGCGACGGCATGCTCTACGCGTGGCGCGAGGGCACCGAGCTGATCGACGGCGAGGAGGTCTTCCCGCGAGACCGTCCGCTACCGCACGGTCGGCGACATGAGCTGCACCGGCGGCGTGCGCTCGCAGGCGCGCGACGCTCGAGGAGGTCGTGCTCGAGATCGCCGCCACGCGGATCACCGAGCGCGGCGAGACGCGCGCCGACGACCGCGTCTCGGAGGCCGCGATGGAGGACCGCAAGAAGGCCGGGTACTTCTAGTGCCCGGCGGCGCAGCGCTGCGATGGGAGCGCGCCGGCGCGCCCGGGCGTGGTCGCGCGGCCGCGGCGACACGAGCCCGATGACGCTCGACCTGCTGCGCTTCACCACCGCCGGCTCGGTCGACGACGGCAAGAGCACGCTGATCGGCCGGCTGCTCTACGACTCCAAGCAGGTCTTCGAGGACCAGCTCGAGCACGTCGCGCAGGCCAGCGAGCGGCGCGGCGGCGAGGGCACGCTCGACCTCGCGCTGCTGACCGACGGCCTGCGCGCCGAGCGCGAGCAGGGGATCACGATCGACGTCGCCTACCGCTACTTCGCGACCGCGCAAGCGGCGCTTCATCATCGCCGACTGCCCCGGCCACCGGCAGTACACGCGCAACATGGTCACGGGCGCCTCGACCGCGGACGTCTCGGTGGTGCTGATCGACGCCCGCCGGGGCGTGCTCGAGCAGTCCAAGCGCCACGCGTTCATCAGCGCGCTGCTCGGCATCCCCGAGATGGTCGTCGCGATCAACAAGATGGACCTCGTCGACTACTCGCAGGAGCGCTACGAGGAGCTCGTCGCGGAGTTCGAGGCACTTCGCCGCGAAGCTGCGCGGGGCAAGCCGCGGTGACTCCTACATCCCGATGTCGGCGCTCAACGGCGACAACGTCGTCGAGCGCTCCGAGACGATGGACTGGTATCGAGGGGCCCGTGCTGCTCGAGCTGCTCGAGCAGGTCGAGGTCGCCTACGACCACCCCGACGAGAAGCCCGCGCGCTTCCCGGTGCAGTGGGTGATCCGCCCCGCGCGAGCGGCGACGGGGCCCGACTACCGCGGCTACGCGCGGGCAGCTCGCGAGCGGCGCGCTGCGCCGCGGCGACGAGGTCGCCGTCGCTGCCCGGCGGCGCGCGCACGCGGATCGCGGCGATCGACACCTACGACGGCGAGCTCGAGGAGGCGATGGCGCCGATGTCGCTGACGCTGCGCCTCGAGGACGAGCTCGACGTCTCGCGCGGCGAGCTGATCTGCCACCCGGACGAGGCGCCCGAGGTCGCCCGCGAGCTCGAGGCCGACGTCTGCTGGATGACGCGACGAGCTGCTGCGGCCGGGCGCGCGCTACCTGCTCAAGCACACCTCGCGCAGCGCGACGGCGGTCGTCGACGCGATCGAGGACATGCGTCGACGTGCACACGCTCGAGCGCATCGGCCGCGCCGCGGAGCTCGGCCTCAACGACATCGGCCGGGTGCGCCTGCGCACGAGCGCCCCGCTCGTCTTCGACCCCTACGCGCAGCAACCGCCGCACCGGCAGCTTCATCCTGATCGACGAGGCGACCAACGCGCACCGTCGGCGCGGGGATGATCGCGGCCGCTGCCGCCTGAGCGGTCGCGCGCCGCTAAGCTTCCGCGGCCGATGTTCAGCAAGGTCCTGGTCGCCAACCGCGGCGAGATCGCGGTCCGCATCGTCCGCGCGCTCGAGGAGCTGGGCGTCGCGAGCGTCGCCGTCTACTCCGAGCTCGACCGCGACGCCCCCCACGTCAAGCGCGCCGGACGAGGCCTACAACCTCGGCGACGGGCCCGCGGCGGAGAACTACCTCAGCGTCGAGAAGATCCTCGACGCCGCCGCGCGCTCGGGCGCGGAGGCGATCCACCCCGGCTACGGCTTCCTCGCCGAGAACGCCCCCTTCGCGCAGGCCTGCGAGGACGCCGGGATCGTCTTCATCGGCCCGCCCGCGAGCGCGATCGAGGCGATGGGCTCGAAGACGCGCGCGCGCGAGCTGATGCAGGCGGCGGGCGTGCCGATCGTGCCCGGCACCACCGAGCCGGTCGCCACGGTCGCGGACGCGCTGCGCATCGCCAAGCGACGAGATCGGCTTCCCGGTCGCCGTCAAGGCGGCCGGCGGCGGCGGCGGCAAGGGCTTCCGCGTCGCGCTCACCGAGGACGAGCTCGAGGGCGCCTTCGAGGGCTCCAGCCGCGAAGGCGAGAAGTTCTTCTCCGACCCGACCGTCTACCTCGAGCGCTACCTGCACGACCCGCGCCACGTCGAGGTCCAGGTGCTCGCCGACCGCCACGGCAACGTGATCCACCTCGGCGAGCGCGACTGCTCGATCCAGCGCCGCCACCAGAAGGTGATCGAGGAGTCCCCCGCGCCCGAATGGGTCGTCGACCCGCAGATGCGCGAGCGCATCGGCAAGATCGGCGTCGACGCGGCGAAGGCCGTCGACTACGTCGGCGCCGGGCACGATCGAGGGCCTGTTCTCGGCCGGCCGAGGGCGCGGAGCCGGAGTACTTCTTCCTGGAGATGAACACGCGCGTGCAGGTCGAGCACTGCGTCACCGAGATGACGACCGGCATCGACATCGTCAAGGAGGGCATCAGAGCGGCCGCCGGCGAGGAGCTCGCCTACGCACAGGAGGACGTCGAGCTGCGCGGGCACGCGATCGAGTGCCGCATCAACGCCGAGGACGCCTCCAAGAACTTCGCGCCCGCGCCCGGCAAGATCGGCGGCTACCGCGAGCCGACGCGGCCCCGGCGTGCGCGTCGACTCGGGCGTGGAGGAAGGCGGCGAAGTCTCGCCGATGTACGACCCGATGGTCGCCAAGCTGATCGTCTGGGACGCCGACCGCGAGCAGGCCACCGCAGCGCATGCTGCGCGCGCTCGGCGAATACGAGATCGAGGGGCTGAAGACGCTGATCCCGTTCCACCAGGCGCTGCTCGCGACCGAGCAGTGGGCGCGCGGCGAGACCTGCCGGGACCTGCTCGAGGACAAGCAGTGGCTGAAGACGCTCGCCTTCGAGCCGCCGGCGCCGACGCCCGCGGACGACGACGAGGCAGGGAGAAGGTCGAGCAGACCTACGCCGTCGAGGTCTCCGGCAAGCGCTTCGACGTGCGCGTCGTCGGGCCGCCGTTCGCGGGCGGCGGCGTCGCGGCGCGCGCAACGGCGCGGCGCCGGCCGCCGGCGCGCGCGGCCCCCAGACGCGGCGAGCGCAAGTCGAGCGGCGGCGGGCGGCCCCGACACGCTGCCCTCGCCGCTGCAGGGCAACATGTGGAAGGTGCTCGTCAAGCAGGGCGACGCCGTGCAGCGAGGGCCAGCTGCTGTGCATCATCGAGGCGATGAAGATGGAGAACGAGATCACCGCGCACAAGGCCGGCACGATCGCCGAGCTGCCGATCACAGAGGGCGCCCGATCCAGGCCGGCGCGCCGATCGCGACGATCAGCGCAGCGGCGGGCGAGGACGTGCGCGGGAGGCGGGCCGCAGCCCGAGACGGGCGGCGCGCGTTGCGCTGCGTGCGATCGCCGCGCGTGATGCTCGCGCGAGCGGCGCCCCGCCGGGCAGCTCGGCGGCGGCGCCTCGCTCGCGCGAGCGCGCTGCAGGTAGGCGAGGTCCTCGTCGAGCAGCCTCTCGCGGCCGCGCGGCGTCGAGCGACGGGGCCGTGGCCGGGGACGACGTGCTCGGCGTGCAGCGAGCGAGCGGCCGCAGGCGCTCGAGCGTCGGCAGGTACGCCGTCGACGCGCGTCGCCCGCGCTGAGCATCGGGATCTCGATCGGCGGACAGGTAGTCGCCGGCGACGAGCACGCCCGCCCAGGGATCGCGATCGCCATGCCGTCGGCGGTGTGGCCCGTCGGCCGGGTGCAGCTCGAGCTCGCCGTCGCCGATCTCGCAGCGGCCCGGGCACGGGCAGCGCCTGGAGCGCGCCGAGCGCGAGCGGGCCGGGCGCGTCGATCAGCGAGCTCTTCGTCGAAGCGGCGCAGCTCGCGCTGGGCCGCGCCCGGGCTCGCGCCGCGAGCCGCTCGGCGGTGCTCTCGGCGCAGCCGAGGCGCAGCCGCGGGAAAGGCGAGCCGGCCGAGCAGGTGGTCCCAGTCGCCGTGCGTCGCCAGCAGCCCGCTCGGCGCGGGGAAGCCGCGCCTGCTCGAGCAGCGCCGGCAGCGCCTCGAGCTCTTCGGGGAGCACGGCGAGTCGATCACGAACGCCTCGCCCTCGCGTCGATCGTCGCGCCTCGGCTCGGCCGCGCCCCGCACGATCACGCAGTTGACGCTGCAGCAGCGCGCTCGTGACCACGATCACGTCGCGGATGCAGCGAGACGGCCCGCACGCGCGAGCGCCCGCCTAGGCGACGCCGAGCAGCTTGGCGGCCTCTTTGAGGTTGCGCGACCTCGGCCGTGGGCTTCTTCTGGCGAGGAGTCGAGCGTCTCTTTGTTGCGGTTGACCCAGATCACCGGCACGCGCTGTTTGACGCACGGCACGACGTCGTGGTAGTGGCTGGCGGCGACGTGGACCCAGCCGCGCTTGCCGCCCATGCGCCTGGCGCACTCGGTGAAGTGGGGCGGTTCGGGCTTGTAGGAGCGCACCTGCTGGGCGGTCACGACGAGGTCGAAGTCGGTCGGGATGTGGCGGCGCGTCTGGCCGAGCAGCTTGTCGTCGATGTTCGAGAGCAGCCCGAGCTTGTACTTCTTGGCGAGCTTCTGCAGCTGCGGGTTGGTCTCCTTGAACGGGCTGCCAGCGCTGCACCGAGTCGGGCAGGAAGCCCGAGCGCGAGGGCTCGAGCGGCCCACTCCGAGGCGTTTGGCGATCTCGATCGCCGTGCGGCGCAGCACCTCCGCGTAGAGCTCGTAGGAGCCGCCCTCGATTTCGCGCGAGATCTCGTGGAACATCGGATCAGCACGCGTCGCGATCGATCTCGACGCCGTCGCGCGCGGCCTCCTTGGCGAAGGCGTCGTAGATCCCCGTCTCCCAGTCGATCAGGGTGCCGTACACGTCGAAGGTGACGAATGTGACGTTCTTCGGGATTGGCATCGGCCGGGCATTATGCCCTGCGACCTCCGCGACGCGCTGCGCGCCGCCCGCGGCCCCGCCGGCGCGCGGGCGTGCATGCTTGCGTTAGAGTCCCGCGCCGCGAATGGACCTGTTGGAGTATCAAGGCAAGCAGCTGTTCGCCCGCCACGGACTGCGAGGTCTCCTCCGGCGAGGCCGTCACGCGGCGTCGAGGACGCCGTCGCGGCCGCCGCAGAGATCGGCTACCCGGTCGTCGTCAAGGCCCAGGTGCTGATCGGCGGCCGCGGCAAGGCCGGCGGCGTCAAGCTCGCGGCCGACGAGAGCCGAGCTGCGCGAGCACGCCGGCAACATCCTCGGCATGGACATCAGCGGGCCACATCGTCCGCACGCTCTGGATCGAGCACGCCTCGGACATCGCCTCCGAGTACTACGCCTCGGTGCTGCTCGACCGCTCCGCCAAGAAGCCGCTCGTGATGTTCAGCGTCGAGGGCGGCGTCGACATCGAAGAGGTCGCCGAGAAGACGCCCGAGAAGCTGATCCGCCACCACGTCGACCCGCTCGCCGGGCCTCTCGCGCGAGGAGGCGGTCGAGATCGCCACGCGACGGCGGCGCCGACGCGGACGTGGTCGACGGCGTCGCCGACGCGCTCGTCGCGCTGTATGAGGTGTGGCTTGCAGGAGGACGCGACGCTGGCGGAGATCAACCCGCTGATCGTCACGCCCGAGCGCGAGGTGAGGGCGCTCGACTCGAAGGTCTCGCTCGACGGCAACGCGCTCTACCGCCACCCCGAGAACCAGTCGCTCTCCGACAGCGAGAACGAAGACCCGATCGAGCGCCGCGCCAAGGAGGAGGGCGTCCAGTACGTCAAGCTCGACGGCGACATCGGCATCCTCGGCAACGGCGCCGGGCTCGTGATGTCGACGCTCGACGTGGTCGCGCAGGCGGGCGGCTCGCCGGCGAACTTCCTCGACGCCGGCGGCGGCTCGAACGCCGAGAAGATCAAGCAGGCCGTCGAGCTGATGCTCGCCAACGACGCCGTCAAGGCCGTGCTGTTCAACATCTTCGGCGGCATCACGCGCTGCGACGAGGTCGCCGAGGGCCTGATCGCGGCGTTCGCAGCGAGAGCAAGCCGATCGGTCCCGTTCGTCGTGCGCCTCGACGGCACCAACGACGTCGAGGGCCGGCGCGCTGCTGCAGCGAGGCCGCGCTGCCCAACGTGCACCCGGCGGCGACGATGAACGAGGCGGCCGAGAAGGTCGTCGCGCTCGCGGCCGGGCGAGAGCGTGGAGGCGCACGCCTGATGTCGGTCCTGGTCGACGAGAGCACGCGGCTCGCGCGTCGCCGGCATCACCGGCCGCGAGGGCACCTTCCACACGCTCAACAACCGCAGCTACGGCACCAACGTCGTCGGCGGCGTCACGCCCGGGCAAGGGCGGCCAGGACGTCGAGGGCATCCCCGTCTTCGACAGCTGGGAGCGAGGCGATGGCGGAGGTGCAGCCGAACACCGCGATGATCTTCGTGCCGCCCCGCTTCGCCGCCGACTCGATCCTCGAGGCGGCCGCCGCGGGCGTCGAGCTCGTGATCGCGATCACCGAGGGCATCCCCGCCCACGACGAGCTGCGCGTCTACAACATCGCTCAAGCGCGACCATCCCGGGCACCCGCCTGATCGGGCCCAACTGCCCCGGGATCCTCTCGCCCGGCAAGGCCAACGTCGGCATCATCCCCGCCTCGTTCTTCAAGGAGGGCAACGTCGGCGTGGTCTCGCGCTCGGGGACGCTCACCTACCAGATCGGCAACGAGATCGCCCAGGCCGGCTTCGGCTGCAGCTCGATCGTGGGGATCGGCGGCGACCCCGTCCCGGGCTCCTCCTTCGTCGACATCCTCGAGCTGTTCGAGGCCGACGCGCAGACCGAGCTGGTCGTGCTCTCGGGCGAGATCGGAGGCTCGGCCGAGGAGGAGGCCGCCGACTACATCGCCGAGCACATGAGCAAGCCGGTCGTCGCCTACATCGCGGGCTTCACCGCGCCGGCCGGCAAGCAGATGGGCCACGCCGGGCGCGATCGTCTCGGGCTCGCGCGGGCACGGCCGCCGCGAAGGCGGAGGCGCTGGAAGCGAAGGGCGTGCGCGTCGGGCGCACCCCGACCGAGGCCGCGCGCGATCGCCGTCGAGGTCCTCGGCGGCGCTCCCGCGCGCCGCCTGAGCCACGCGCCGGGCGGAGCTGACCGCTAGGCTACGCGTGCGCCGATGGACCCCGAGGTGGCCACGCACGCTGCGGCGAGCTCGAGCGCAAGCTGCTGCGAGCTGGAGCGCACGCTCGCGCTCGCTGGCGCCGGCCGGCGGCGACCCGCACAGCCCGGCCGGCGCCCCGGCGACCGCCCGCGAGCCGCCCCTACGGACGGATCGTCGAGCGAGGACGAGCCGTCGCAGCGGCCGAGCCGCCTCGTCGGTGACGCCGCCTCGGCCTCGCACGACGTCGGCCGCGCCAGTCCCGCCGCCGCCGGCCCCGTCGCCTGGCGCCGCCCGCGCAGCCTCGCGGGCCCGCCGACGGCGGCGCCGTCCGCCCGCACGGCCGCTCCGCCGACGGACCCGCGGCCCCGCGGTACGCGAGCCGCCGCCGCGCCGCCGGGCCCGCGCGCGCCGGCCGAGCTCGCCGCCCGGCGCGGCGAGCTGCTGCGCTTCCGCGAGCGGCTCGAGCGACGCGGCGCGCGATCTGACCCACGACTACGACGAGCTGCTCGGACGCCTAAGCTACGCCGCTATGCCACGCACCACCGGACCGACGATCTCCTTCGCCCGCGGCGTCCCCTCGCTCGACATCATCGACGTCGACGGGCTCCGCGACGCCGCCGTGCGCGCCTTCGAGAGCGACCCCGACGGGCACCACCGCCTACGGCACGTCGGTCGGCTACCCGCGCCTGCGCAGCTGGATCGCCGACCGCCACGGCGTCGAGCCCGAGCGCGTGCTCGTCACCAACGGCTCGCTGCAGGCCGACGCCTTCCTGTTCGACGCAGCTCGTGCACGCGGGCGACGAGGTGATCGTCGAGAGCCCGACCTACGACCGCACGCTGCTCTCGCTGCGCGAGCGCGGGGCGCCAGCGTGCACGCGGTCGCGCTGCGAGCCCGACGGGATCGACACCGAGGCGCTCGCGCGGCTGCTGCGCAGCGGGCGGGGCGCGCGGCCGAAGCTCGCGCACATCATCCCCAACTTCCAGAACCCCGCCGGCTACACGCTCTCGCTGCAGAAGCGCGGGCGGCTGCTGGAGCTCGCCGCGCGAGCACGGCTTCATGGTGTTCGAGGACGACCCCTACGTCGAGCTGCGCTTCAGCGGCGAGCCGCTGCCGACGATGCTCTCGATCGACCCCGAGCGGGTCGTCTACGCGTCCTCGTTCACGAAGACGGTCTGCCCGGGCGTCCGCGTCGGCTACCTCGTCGGGCCGCGCGGACCTGATCGCCGCGATCGCGCAGGCTCGCCACCAACACCTACATCTCGCCGAACATGGTCGCCGCAGTCGATCGTCTACGAGTTCTGCGCCTCGGGCGCGATCGAGCGCTCGATCGAGACCGTCAAGAGCGCGCTCGCCGAGCGCGCACGGACGCTCGCACAGGCGCTGCGCCGCGAGCTCGCCGGAGGCCGAGTTCGTGGCGCCCGCAGGGCGGCTACTTCATGTGGGTGACGCTGCCCGAGGGCACCGACGTGCAGCGCCTGTTCGACGCGGCGCGGCGAGCGCGGCGTGGCGTTCGTGAAGGGCACCGACTTCCTGCTCGAGGGCGGCGAGAACACGCTCCGCCTGGCCTACTCCGGGGTCACGCCGGAGCAGATCGACACCGGCGTCGGCGCGCCTGGCCGAGGCCTACCGCTCGCTCTAGGGACGAGGCTCGCCGGCTGCGCTCAGCGGCCGTAGCGCTGCCCGAGGACGAGCTGCTCGGGCAGCGCCGTGCGCGGCGGCGGCGAGGGGTCGGCGATCACCGAGACCGTCTCGGCGACGCTCGCGCGTGAGCGCGCACGCGCGGCCCGGCCGGCGCCTCGAGCACGACCTGCTCGTCGTCGCGCTCGGCGAGCACGCCCTCCAGGCCCGGCTCGATGCCCGACGCCTTCAGGTAGTGCAGCAGATCCTCGGCCTCGTTCTCGAAGCGCAGCACCCGCACCGAGGCGCCGACCTCGACGTCGGCGAGCGGCACCCCCGCCAGGCGCGCGCCGGCGACGATCGGGTGCCCGTGCGGGCAGGTCTTGGCGTCGCCGATCGCGGCGAGCATGCGCTCCTCGAGCACCGGCGACATCGCGTGCTCGAGGCGCTCGGCCTCCTCGTGCACCTCGTCCCAGGGCACGCCGAGGACGTCGGTGAGGAAGCGCTCGATCAGGCGGTGCCGGCGGACGATCCCCTCGGCGTGCTCGGCGCCGCTGGCGGTGAAGGCGATCGCGCGGTCGCTCGCCACGCGTGATGTAGCCGTCGCGCTCGAGCCGGCCGATCATCTCGTGGACGGTCGGCGCCGAGAGCTGCATCGCGCGGGCGACGTTCGCGCCGGTCATCGGCAGGCCGGCCTCCTGCAGCCAGAAGAGGCTCTGCAGGTACTCCTCCTCGGCGACCGTCGCCGTGCTGCCCCTCGCCGCTCACGCCCGTGATGCTAGACGACGCTCAGCGAGTACAGCTGATCGAACGTGCACTCGCGCGGCGGCTTGTCCTCGCGCCAGCGCCGCAGCTTCGCGCCGTGGCGGATGCGCCCGGCGGAGACGTGGTCGAAGTCGATCTCGACGACCAGCTCGGGGCGCAGGGCGACCCACTCGAGGTCCTTGCCGGCGCTCCAGCGGCTGGGGTCCGCCGAGCCGCGCTCGCCCGACTCGTAGGGCGCGAGGAAGCCCACGAGCCGGCGCTTCTCCGGCGCCGCTCAGGCCCGAGCAGTGGCCCACGACGCGCAGCTCGCGCCCGTCGTAGAGGCCGAGGATCAGCGCGCCGACCGTGTCGGGCTCCTTGCCGGGCGCCAGCCGACGACGACCGCGTCGATCGTGCGCACGCGCTTGACCTTGACCATGCCCTTGCGCTCGCCCGGACGATAGGGCGCGGAGCGCTCCTTGGCGATCGCGCCCTCGGCGTCGCTCCAGCCAGGCGGCGGCGTCCTCCACGCTCGAGACCGTCGTCCATCAGCTCGACGGGCGCGTCCGTGAACGCGCCCCCCGGCGAGCAGCCGCGCAAGCGCCGCGCGGCGCTCCGCGAAGGGCCGCTCGAGCAGCGACCTCGCTCGCCCTCGGCGAGCAGGTCGAAGGCGACGTACACGCGCCGGCGTCTCGCGCGACGAGCGCTCGACACGCGGGACGCCGCCGGATGGATGCGCTGGCCGAGCGCGTCGAAGTCCTCGCGCCCGTCGCCGTCGCGCACGACGATCTCGCCGTCGAGCACGTAGCGCCCGGGCGGAAGGAGCAGCTCGGGGAAGTAGCGCCCGAGCGGCTTGCCGTTGCGCGACTGCAGGAAGACCTCCTCGCCGTCGACGAACGCGAGGCAGCGAAAGCCGTCGAGCTTGACCTCGTAGGCGTAGTCCTCGCCGGCGGGCAGCTCCTTGCGCGAGAGCGCGAGCTGCGGCTTCAGCGGCGGCGCCAGCGGCAGCGCCATCGTCGGCGCGTCCCGCTGCTGCGCCCGGCTCGGCTGGCATCGCGCGGCGGCTCGCCGCTCGGCTTGCGGAAGTGCGGCGGCCAGGGCGCGTCGCCGAGCCCCTCGCGCTCGTCGCGCGCGGCCAGCTCGAGCAGCCCGTCGAGGCGGCCGGCGTGCTCGTCGATCGCCGCGGAGGGGTCGCCGCGCTCGCGCAGGCGCGCCGGGACGGTCTGCAGGCGCAGCTCCGCCGGCTCGACGTCGGGGACCTCCTCCCACTCCAGCGGGCAGGAGACGCGCGCGTCGGGCACCGCGCGGACCGAGTAGGCCGAGGCGACCGTGCGGTCGCGGGCGTTCTGGTTGTAGTCGATGAACACCCCCTCCCGTTCCTCCTTCCACCAGCGGCTGGTGGCGCGAGCCGGGCATCCGCCGCTCGACCTCGCGCGCGAGCGCGAGCGCGGCGCGGCGGACTTCTTCGAAGCTCTGCTCCGGCTCGATGCGCACGTAGATGTGGATGCCGCGCGAGCCCGAGGTCTTCGGGAAGCCGACGCAGCTCGTGCTCCTCGAGCACCTCGCGCACGCCGAGCGCGACCTCGCGCACCTCCGAGAAGGGCACCTCCGGCCCGGGTCGAGGTCGACGCGCAGCTCGTCGGGATGGTCGAGGTCGGCGCGGCGGACCGGCCAGGGGTTCCAGTCGATCACGCCGAGGTTCACCCCCCAGACGAGTGCGCGGCGTCGTTCGACGACCAGCTCGCGCGCGTGGCGGCCGCTCGGGAACGTGACGGTCGCGGTCTCCAGCCACTCGGGCGCGCTGTCGGGCACGCGCTTCTGGAAGAAGGGCTCGCCCTCGACCCCGTCCACCCAGCGCTTCATCACGGTCGGGCGCTCGCGCAGGCCGCGGACGACCGCCTCCTCGCACTCGAGGTAGTAGTTGACGAGCTCGATCTTCGTGAGGCCCGGCTCCGGGAAGTACACCTTGCCGGGTCTGCTGACCCGCACCTCGCGTCCGCACACCTCGACGAGTGTGTGGTCACGCTTCGCGCTCGCCATTGCTGGAAGGATGCCCGATCGTGCGCCGCGCAGCGGGGCGCAGCACCGAAGCGGGCCGGGGCGCTCCTGCCGACGGCGCGCGCTGATCGCCTGCGAGCGCTTCGGCGTCCGCCGCGACGCGCTCGCGGTGGCGGCCGCGATCGAGCGGGGCCTGCGCGCCGGCGGGCGTCCGCCCTCGGATCTGTGTGCGCTGCCTGGCCAGGGGGAATCGTCCCGCGCAGCTGCGCGGGCTGCTCGAGGGGCGCGGCTTCGACGCGCGGATGCGCCCGGCGAGGGCGGTGATCATCGCGGTGGAGGAGCTCTCCGGTGAGACGCTCGCGGCAAGCGCCGTGTTCGAGATCGCCACGCGGGCGCGCCAGGGCGGGGTGCCGGCCTACGCCGTCTGCGCGCGCGGCGAGCTCGGGGCCTTCGACGCGCGGATGCTCGACCTGCAGGCGGTCCTGCGAGCGCGTGGAGAGAGGGCGCTGACCGCGGCCGGGACCCGGCTGGCGGCGCTCATCTGAGGGACTTCAGCGCTGGCAGCCCGGGCACCAGAAGGTGAGGCGATTGTTCTCGCCCTGGCCCCGCGCCCGGATCGGCGTCGCACACCTCGGGCAGGGGCGCCCGGCGCGCCGGTAGACCGATCGCGGCCGCGCGGCCGGCCCCTCCCGCGCCGAAGCCCGCATCTCCCGCGGGCGAAGGCGACCAGCGCCAGCGCCTCGGCGTCGCTGATCGCGCCCACGGCCCGCCACGGATCGATGCCGGCGGCGAAGCAGCTCTCCGCCTTCCACACGTTCCCGATCCCCGCGACGGTCCGCTGATCGAGCAGCGCCTCGCCGACCGCGCGGCTCCGGTCGCCGGCGCGGAGGCCTCCCAGGAAGAGGGCCTCGTCGAAGCGCTCCCCGAGCACGTCCTGGCCGAGCCTCGCCAGGCGCGGGTCCGAGGCGATGCGCCGGTCGCTGAGGAGCTCCAGGACGGGACCGTCGAACTCGACCACCTCCCAACCCTCGCAGCGGATCACGAGCCAGGCACGGCGGGGGGAGCGACGCCATGGCTCGCCCTGGCGAAAGACCCCCCACGAGCCGCTCATCCGCAGATGGGAGTGGAGCGTGAGACCGCCGTCGAATCGTAGGAAGAGGTGCTTGCCGTGGGCGTCCACAGAGCGCACCGCGCATCCCGCCAGCCGCTCCTGCCAGCGGTCGAGGGCGTGGCGGGGATGGGGCGTGAGGATCTCCTCCGGGACGCGCCGCTCGAGGACCGCGCGGATGCCGTCTCGCCGCCAGGTGGATCGTGTCGCCCTCCGGCATTCAGCGAACGATCGCATGGTCGCGCCGGGAGGACCGCCCGGGCTGTGATCGCTAGGCTCGCTCCTCTGATGGACGAGGCCGAGCCCACGGCGAGCGCCCCCGCTCGCGCGCCCCGGGGGCGCGCGCTCCCCACACCTGGAGGGCGGCGGGCGACGGTGATCGGGGCGGGATCGTTCGGGACCGCGCTCGCGGTCGTCCTCGCACGGGGAGGCCTACGCACGACTCTCCAGACGCGGACCGCCGAGCAGGCGGGGGAGATCGACGCGGCGCGGGAGAACCAGCCGTACCTCCCCGGCGTGGAGCTGCCGGCGCAGCTCCGGGTCGAGCACGCCTCGGCGGGCGTGGCCCGGGCGGACTACGTGTTCCTGGCGGTTCCCTCGCGGGGGCTCGGCGAGGTGATCGACGAGCTCGGGGCGAGCCTCGGCGGGCGGACCGCCGTTGTGTCCGTGGCGAAGGGTCTGGTCGCTCCCGAGGGCCTGCCGCCGACCGTCCTGCTGAGCTCGCGCTTCGGCGCCCAGCGCGTGGCCTGCGTGGGCGGGCCCGCGCACGCGCAGGAGATGGTCCACGCGGGCGCGGGCCTGGTCGCGGCATCCTCCGACGAGGAGCTCGCGCGCTCGCTGGCGCAGGTGTTCACGCGGGCGGGAATCGTCTGCGAGCGGTCGAACGACCCCGTCGGGGTCGAGCTCGCCGGCGCGGCCAAGAACGCGGCTGCGCTGGCCGCCGGGGCGACCGAGGCCCAGGGTCTGAACGCGGCCGGGGCCGCCGCCGGGCACATCTTCGCCGAGGTCTGGCGCTATGCCGAGGGCCTCGGAGCAAGGCCCGAGTCGATGATCGGGCTCGCCGGCGCGGGCGACCTGGTCGCCACGGCGCTCGCCCGTGAGAGCCGCAATCGTCGCGCCGGGGAGCTGCTCGCGGACGGGGTCCCGGCGGCCGAGATTCCCGCACGGATCGGCCAGGCGGTGGAGGCGCTGGAGTCGGTTCCCCTGCTGGCTCGCGCCCTCGCCGGCGCGGGCATCGGCGCACCCGTCACGGGGGCCCTCGGCCGGCTGATCTCGGGGGAGCTGCCGCTCGCGGAGTGGGTCGCGCTCGTGCGCGCGACCGTCCCGCCCCCGGCGCTCTGGCGGCGGCGCCCTCCGCCGGGGCTCTGGCGGCGGCTGTGGCGACGCTTCGCCCGCCGCCCGAGCGGCTGAGGTCAGCTCCCCTCAGGCCTCGCGGGCCACCAGCGTGCTGAGCACGGCTTCGTAGACCCCGTGGCCGTGGGCGCTGTCGGCGACGGTGACGTTGGCGTGGGCCGCGATCTGGGTCCGGATCGAGGGGTCGCGCTCGACGGCGTTGGCGACCAGCCACAGCCTCCCGACCTCGCCGGCGCAGGCGAGGTCCTCACGGGAATCGCCGACCGCGAACGTCTCCGCTCGCGCGTACCCGCGCGCGCTGCGGTGAAACGCCACCGCCGCGGCCTTCGATGCGCCCGCGGGGACGAGGTGGTAGCAGCGCACGTGGGGCAGCGCCGCCAGCGCCGGCGAGCGCCGGCTGACGACGCCGTTGTCCACCAGGCGAAGCCCCCCATGCCCCTCGGCCGCGAGCAGGCGATCGACCTCCTCGGCGTCGACGAGCCCGCGGAAGAGATGGGAGACCGAACGGTCGAGATGCCACGGCTCGTGATACTCGAGACGGCCGCGGTAGCGCTCGAGCAGCATCGCGGGCGCGCCCGAGCGCTCGATCTGTTCGGCGATCGTCAGCTCCCCGGGCAGCAGCTCGGTGAGCCAGTGCTCCTCCTCCTCGAGCACCACGCATGCTCCCGCCTCGTAGATGTAGGAGGTGCCGCCGAGCAGACGGGCGTCCTCGGCCACCTGGACGGCCCTGCGACCGGACATCATCACGACCTCCACGCCGCTGCGCAGACATGCCTGGATGGCGCGCACACCGTCGATCGTCACAGCACCCTCCCCGTCGCGGAGCAGGGAGGCGCCCTCGCCGAGGAGGGTGCCATCGAGATCCAGGTAGAGGCAGCGCACTCGAGCGGGAGCCGCGGCGCTCACCGCGCCGCCGCCTCCGCGAGCGGCGGGCGTTCGACGGGGCCCGCCGCGGCGCCCTGGAGGCGTCCTTCGCGGACGAGCCGGGCGGCGATCGTGGCGAGCACGGTCGAGGCCATCGGCGAGAGCGCCGCCAGGGGCTGACTGCGGTTGCGGTGCTCGCCGAGATCGACCTGCGCGATGCCCTCCAGGCCGACGCGTCGCCAGGCGTCGATCAGCATCGCGATCTCGACCCCGTAACCGGTCGCGAAGGGAAGCTCCCGGAGCAGCTCCCGCCGGGCCGCGACCTCGCCGGCGAGCGGCTGGCGGACGCAGGATAGCTCCGGGTAGAAGACGGCGAGGGCGGGCCGGGCGAGGAGGTGGTTGACGCGGCCGCCTCCGTCTGGGACGACCAGCCCCTCGTGGATGAAGGGGCGCCGGTAGAAGGCCTTCACGAACGAGATGCCCGCCTCGCACACGAGCGGGCCCAGCAGCCCAGTGGCGAAGTGTGTCGAGAAGCCGGCGGTGTCGGCATCGAGGAAGCAGACGAGATCGCTGTCGAGCGCCGAGAGCGCGCGCCACATCGCATCGCCCTTGCCGAGCACGGGGCCCATCTCGGGCATCAGCTCGGCCTCCTGAAGCACCCGCGCGCCCGCGCCCGCGGCCACGGCTGCGGTGCCGTCGGCGGAGGCGGCATCGACGACGAGCACCTCATCGAGGACGCCTGCTGAGCGAAGCGTGAGCAGCCCGAGGACGATCTCGCCGACGGTCGCGGCGCACTCGCGCGCGGGCAGGCAGACGGCGATCGTCTGCTCGCGCTCGGCCGCGATGCGGTCGGGGGAGAAGCGAGAATGATGGAACGTGCGGGCCTTCGCCCAACCCTCGGCGGCATGGGCAGACATCCGCTCTACTATCTCAGCTCGTTGAGCGTGGACCGCAGAACCGAGCCCTGGAGCGCGCTGCTCGACGCGGGCCGCAACGACGGCCGCCTCGTCCGCGAGGCCACCCGAGGGCCGGCGCGAGGCCGCCTGGTGGCACCCCCCTCCGAGCTGCATCCGGACGTCCTCGCAGCCCTGGCCGCGAGCGGGATCGGGGAGCTCTACGCCCACCAGGAGCAGGCCGTCCATGCCGCCTGGGCTGGGCCGACGATCGTGACGACGGGGACCGCCTCGGGGAAGTCGATGTGCTTCAACCTGCCCACGCTGGACGTGCTCTGCCGCGACGTGCGTGCGCGAGCGCTGTACGTCTATCCCACCAAGGCCCTCGCCCAGGACCAGGCGCGGGCCCTGTCCGCGTTCGGCCTCGCCAAGCGTGTGCGGCCGGCGATCTACGACGGCGACACCCCGCGGGAGGCGCGGGCGGAGGTTCGCCGCAGCGCGAACGTCGTGCTCACCAACCCCGACATGCTGCACGTCGGCATCCTCCCCAACCACGCCGCCTGGGCCGACCTGTTCGCGAACCTCGCGGTCGTCGTGATCGACGAGGCGCACGTCTACCGGGGCGTCTTCGGCTCGCACGTGGCGAACGTCCTGCGGCGCCTGCGACGGGTGGCGGCCGCCTACGGCACCACGCCGCGCTTCCTGCTCGCATCGGCGACGATCGCGAACCCGCTCGAGCTGGCCGAGCGGCTGACGGGCCTGGAGGACATCGCGCTGATCGACGAGGACGGGGCGCCGTCGCCGCAGCGGCGAGTGGCGGTGTGGAACCCGCCACTGCTCGACGGGGATCTGGGAAGCCGGCGCTCGGCGCTGGGCGAGGCCGCCGAAGTGCTCGGCCGGCTCGTCGTCGAGGGCAGCCGGGTGATCTGCTTCATGAAGTCGCGCAAGGGGGTCGAGGTACTGAGCCGTCTCGTCGGCGAGGAGCTCCGCGAGCACCCGGAGCTGGCCGAGCTCGTCGTGCCCTACCGCGCTGGTTACACCGCGCAGCAGCGCAGGGAGCTCGAGGGCCGGCTGATGCGGGGGGAGCTGCGCTCGGTGATCACGACCGACGCGCTCGAGCTGGGGATCGACATCGGCGAGCTGGACGCTGCTGTCGTGGTGACGTTCCCGGGGACGGTGGCCTCGCTGCGGCAGATGTGGGGGCGGGCCGGCAGGCGCGGGCGGGGGCTGGCGATGTTCATCGCCGGAGAGGACGCCCTCGACCAGTTCTTCACCCGCCACCCCGAGGACTTCCTCGAGCGCCCAGTCGAGGCGGCGATCCTCGACCACGAGAGCCCGTTGATCTACCGCGGACACCTCCTCTGCGCCGCCCACGAGGGGCCGCTGTCGGCGTCCGACGGGGAGTTCCTCGGGCCCCGCTGGGAGGGCCACGCGGAGATTCTCGAGAGCGCCGGCGAGCTGCGTCGGCGCGCCAGCGCCAGGCAGGGCGACGTGTACGTCCTGCGCCGCCCCGACTCCTACCCCGCCGGCGGGGTCTCGCTGCGGTCGGCCTCCCCGGAGCAGTTCGCGATCGTCGAGGTGTCCTCCGGCGAGCTCCTCGGAAGCACCGAGGCGAGCCGCGCCTACAGCACGGTCCACACGGGCGCGATCTACATGCACCTCGGCCGCTCCTACGAGGTCCGGGAGCTCGACCTGGAGCGCCGCCGGGCACTCGTGAGCGCCTTCGGCGGCGATTGGTACACCCAGCCCAGGCGGGTGACCGACACCGAGATCGTGCGGCTGCTCGACCGCCGCGAGGCGCTCGGGGTGACGCTCTCCTTCGGCGAGCTCACCGTCACGGACACCGTCCTGGCCTACCAGCGCCGGCGCCTGGCCGACAACGCGCAGCTGGATCTCACGGCGCTGGACCTGCCGCCGAGCAGCTTTCCCACGCAGGGGCTGTGGTTCGAGCTGCCGAGGAGCGGGCGTCCGGCGGGCGATCCGTTCGAGGGCATCCCGCTCGAGTCGCTGCTCGGCGCGCTGCACGCGACCGAGCACGCGCAGATCGCCGTCCTGCCGCTGATCGCGATGTGCGATCGCTGGGACATCGGCGGCCTGTCGACCAACCTCCACCCGCAGACGGGAGCGCCGACAATCTTCCTCTACGACGGCCATCCCGGCGGGATCGGGATCGCACGGACGGCCTTCAGCCGCTTTGAGGAGCTCTGCGAGGACGCCCACGATCTGATCCGGGAGTGTCCCTGCAGCGCAGGCTGCCCCTCCTGCGTACAGTCTCCGAAGTGCGGGAACCTCAACGAGCCGCTCTCCAAGGCGGGGGCGCTGGCGCTGCTGGGCGGACTGCTCGCGGCCGAGCGCGATGGGGTGGGCGCAGCGCCGCTCTGATCGCGGAGGGCGGTTGTTGAGGAGGGTGGGCCCGCGTCGCGGGCCAGGCTCGCGGAGGTAAAGGATCGTGCTCCCAGTCAAGAACAAGCCCGCGGTCGTGACCGTGCTCGCCTGCGCCGCGGTGGCGGCGGCGCTGACTGCGACGGGCGGCCCGGCGGGACGGGCCAGCGGCATCGCCGAGGCCTCCGCGGGGCCCAGCGGGCGGGTGGCGCTGAGGGCGTGGACGCAGCGTGAGGACCCCGCCGACCGCGGCAGCTCGCTGGGATGGCAGCGCGGGGGATTCCAAGGCTCTGCGGTCACCGTCCCGGATGTCGTCCGCCCGCAGGACTTCACCGGGCGCGCCGGCGTCGCCAACTACGACGGCTCCGTCGTGTGGTACCGGACGACGTTCCGGGCTGCGCACTCGGGGACCTATGCGCTCAGCTTCCAGTCCGCCAACTTCCTCGCCGAGGTATGGGTCGACGGTCGACTGCTGGGCGCCCACCGGGGCTCCTACCTGCCGTTTGAAATGCGGGACGACGTGGCGGCCGGGACGCACACGGTGGTCGTGCGTGTCGACTGGCGGAACCCCTCACAGCAGGCGCGCGAAGGCTTCCATCGGACGTGGTTCAACTGGGGTGGCATCGACGGCGCCGTCGAGGTTCGCCCGATCGGAGAGAGCGAGCTCTACGAACCGACGCTGCGGACACGGCTATCGGCGGGGCGGGCGATCGTGACGGTGAGGATCGAGGTGCGCAACGACGGGCCGGCGCGGACGATCACGCCGGCCGGGGCGCTGGAACGGGGCTCGACCGCGATCGCTCTGAGCTTCGCACCGCTGACGCTCGCGGAGGGGCAGGCGGGCCGGACGTCGGCGACCGCGACCGTGGCGGCGCCGGCGCTGTGGTCGCCGTCCGCCCCCAGCCTGTACTCCCTCGCGGTCGCCGTGGGGCAGGAGAGCAGCTACACCGCCCGCGTGGGCCTGAGGCAGCTCAGCTGGAGCCGCGGTCGCGTGTTCCTCAACGGGTCGCCCCTGCTCCTCCACGGTGCAACCGTCCAGCAGGACGCGCCCGGCGTCGGCGACGCGCTGAGCACCGCCGACGATGACCGGATCGTCGCCCACCTGAAGATGATCGGGGCCAACGCCGTCCGCTCGCAGCATCCGCTCGACGCTGCGCTCCTCGAACGCCTCGACGCCGCGGGAGTGCTCGTGTGGCAGGGGATCGGGCCCGTCGAAGGGGCGGGGAACTGGTACTCGGACACGCCGCGGCTGCTCGCCGCGGCCGAGCGTCAGGCGCGCGAGGCCGTCGCCGCCGAGGAGGTCCACCCGTCGATCGTCGCATGGAACCTCGTCGACGAGGTCGCGGGGAACGGACGCGACGCCGACGAGGCGGCCTACGTAAACGCGATGGCGGACTGGATCCACGAGCACGACCCGGCGGCGATGGTGGCCGTGGACGTGTGGGGCGATCACCCCCCGCGGACCGCCGGTGGCCTGTATACGCACGTCGATGCCGTCGCGGAGACGGACTACTCGGGCTGGTATGACTACCCGAGCGCGAGCCCCGCCGAACAGACGGCGCGGATGCGGGAGCGGCTGGCGGCGATGGCGCGGACGTTCCCCCGGAAGGTGCTCGTGATCAGCGAGTTCGGAGCCGAATCGAACGCCCTCAACGGCGCGGGAGCCCCCGGCAGCTATGCCTACCAGTCGCGGCTGCTGGCCGCCCACGTGCGCGTCTATGCCGCCGATGCGCGACTCGGGGGGATGTTCGTCTACCTGCTCGCGGATTACCCGCTGACGCCGACGTTCGACGGCGGGGCCATCCACGGGGTGCTTCCGCGCCTGCGCCTGATCGAAGGCCTGAACCAGAAGGGCCTGTTCACACGCGCCGGGAGGCCCAAGCCAGCCGTCGCCGTGATCGCGCGTCTGTTCGGCCAGCTCCCCCCCGGCTAGCGCGCGCGCCGCGGCGAGCGCGGGGGCGGGGCGTTGCCGCGGGCGATACGGCGGAGGTCGATCGTCGCGTCGTAGAGCTCGGGGGAGACCCCCTCCTCGATCGCCACCTCGCGCAGCGGACGGCCGGAGGCGGTCGCCTTCTGGACGATGCTGGTGCCCTTGTCGTAGCCGATGACGCCGTTGAGGGCCGTTGCCACGGCGAGCGTCCCGCCGGCGGAGGCGTCGGTTCCGGCGCGGTTGACGGCGATGCCGTCGACGCACTTGGTCGCGAACACGCTCGCGCCGCTGCTGAGCAGCCGCAGCGAATGGAGCAGGTTGCGGGCGATCAGCGGTATGCGGACGTTGAGCTCGAACTGGCCCTGCATCCCGCCGACGGTGATGGCGGCGTCGTTGCCGATCACCTGGGCGGAGATCTGGAGGACGACCTCCGGGATCACCGGGTTGACCTTCCCCGGCATGATCGAGGAGCCCTTCTGCAGCTCGGGCAGGAACAGCTCGCCGATCCCGGTGCGCGGCCCGGAGCCCATCAGGGCGAGGTCGCCGGCAATCTTCGTCAACGACACGGCCACGACCTTCAGCGCACCCGAGAGCTCGACGAGGGCGTCGCGGCTGGCCTGCGCCTCGAAGGCATCCAGCGGGGCGGCGATCTGCTTCAGCCCGGACTCCCGTCGCAGGCGGGCGCGGACCTTCTCGGCGAAGCGCCGATGGGTGTTCAGCCCGGTGCCCGTGGCGGTTCCCCCGAGGGGTATCTGACCGACGTGGACGAGCGCCGAGCTGACCCTCTCCGCTCCCAGCGCCATCTGCGCGGCGTAGCCGGCGAACTCGGCGCCCAGCGTGACGGGGACGGCGTCCATCAGGTGGGTGCGCCCCGCCTTGACCACGCCGTCGAAGCTGCGGGCCTTGCGCACGAAGGCTCGTTCGAGCTGCTTGAGGGCGGGCAGAAGCTGGTTCTGGGCGACGTCGAGCGCCGCGAGGTGGACGGCCGAGGGGAACACGTCGTTGGAGGACTGCCCCATGTTGACGTGGTCGTTGGGATGGACGCTCTCGCCCGCGAGGCGGGCGATGACCTCGTTGGCGTTGGTGTTCGTCGAGGTGCCCGACCCGGTCTGGAACACGTCGATCGGGAACTGCCCGTCGTGGCGGCCGGCGGCGATCTCCGCGGCCGCGCGCTCGATGCGGGTGGCGCTCCGCTTGGAGAGCAGCCCGAGCTCGCCGTTGACGGCCGCGGCGGCGCCCTTGATGCGGGCGAGCCAATGGATCACCTCGGCGGGCACGACCTCCCCTGAGATCGGAAAGTTCTCCACCGCCTTGGCCGTCTCCCCGCCCCACAGCTGCTCGGCTGTCATCTGGTCTCCTGATGGGGTCTCCTGCAGCGCCGCCGGCGGCGACGCCCACGCCGAACCCTACCTATCCGCAGAACGCGGCCAACTCGCGGGCGAGGCCGACGGGATCGTCGTAGGCCATCAGGAAGCCCGTGCTCGGAAGGACCCGGAGCTGCCCTTCGGGGAGGGCGCGCAACGCCTCTTCCGCCGGCCCGACGGGGTGGAGCTGGTCGCCGTCGGCCCACAGCAGCAGCACGGGCATGTGCAGGCGGGGGTACACGGCCAGCAACTCGGTGTGGGCACCCCAGAACCACGATCGAGCGCACTTCGACCACGAGCGGGCGAGGCTCGCGTTGCCGGGGACGTCGGCGAAGGCATGGCGCATCAGGTCGGTCGCGGCCGGGTTGCCGCGGACCGTCAGCGTGAGCCCGCGCCGCGGCTGGAAGACCGCCGGGGCGATGTAGGACATGAGGCCGTCCAGCCCGGGGACGGCCGCCATCCTGGCGCCCGCGCGGAAGGCCGTCCGCGCGTGTCCCCGCACGGAGGGGCCGTGCATCCGGTTCGACATCAGCACGAGCCGCGCGGGTCGCACGGTGCCCCGCGCGGTGGCGTGCAGGAGCAGCTCGGCGCTGGCGCCGTGGCCGGCGAGGAGGGGCCTCGGGCCCAGCACCTCGGCGACGAAACCGCCGAGCACCTCGGCGAACCAGTCCGGCGTGTAGGGATGGCGGGGGCGATGCTCGGAGTCCCCGTGGAGGGGAAGGTCGGGGAGCACGACGCGAAAGCGGTCCGCGAGCTGCTCCACGGCCGGCTCCCACTCCTTGTGGGAGAGCAGCGCCGAGTGGAGCAGTGCGAGCGGAGGCCCAGCCCCCAGCTCGCGATAGGCCACGCGGGCACCGTCGGGGTGGTGGTACAGGCGGAGCCTCACGGCATCATCGTAGGTAGCGCCCAGGGGGCGCGGGCGCTAGGGGAGCGGCGGGATCAGCTGATACACGCGGACGGGTAGCCCGGCTCGTGCGCTGGCGAACGAGCGCACCTCGTACTGGGCGCCCCTGTAGGCGAGGTGCCCTTCCGTCGGCAGCCGCGGAGGGCCCGCGTGGGTGCTCCCGAACAGCTGACGCGATCCGCTGCGTACGTATGTGAGGGCCCCGGTGAAGTCGTGGACGGTGGTGATGTAGCTGCTCACCGGAGCTCCGATCGTCGCGAATCGGTCCCAGGTGGTCTCGGCGATGCGACCGAGCTCCGACGCCCAGATGGCTGCGCAGCCGACGGCGTCGCTCGAGGGGAGGGGAACGAGCAGCGAGATGCGGAGCCTGCCGGCGGGGAAGGACGAGGCCGTGAAGGTATAGCTCTCGTAGCGCGCGCCCCGGTAGCGGACGGGCCCGTCGGCCGGGATGCTCGGCGACGCCCGCGCGATGGTCCCTTCGAGGGGTACCCGCCGTCCGCCCGCATACAGGATCAGCGGCAGGTCGATGAAGCGGGTCTCGAGCTTGACGTAGCCGAGGTCGTCCTGGACGGAGAGGAGGTAGCGACCGACCGTGCGGCCGTGAACGCGGAGGGAGCCGGCGACGGGAGCGATGACATAGGGGCCGCCGACGTCCGCGAGGGTGCTCCGGCCGCGGAGGACGCGGAGGCGAACGATGTGGGTGCCCGAGTAGACGAGCCTCGTGACCGCTTCGGAGATCCCGGAGCGATCGCCGGCGGCGAGCGAGGCGAGGAGCGCCGGGTCGGTTTCCACCTGGCGACGGTCGGCGTTGACCTCGCTGCTGGCGAGCTCGCTCTCGTCAATCCGCTGGGCGACGAGCCCGGCGGCATCGGCTGCGGTGGCCGGCCCGGCCCTGCCGCAGGGGGTCTGGCGAGCGAGGTTGCTTCCGCCGGCGCCGGCGCCGCCGGCGAGGGCGAGGAACCCGCAGCCGGCGAGCACGACCGGGGCGAGGAGGAGCAGGCGCCTGCGAGCGGGGACGCGAGTTGACATCAGCGACCCAAGATAGTTCCGCAGGACCGTCCGCGCGCCGGCTCCTGATGGAGCCCGTCGCGCACCTAGAATGTGCCGCCCCGTGGCCGACACGCGCTCGCACTCCCTGTTACCCCGTCGTGCGGTCGACCCACGGCGCGAGCTACCGGAGCTGGAGCGCGAGGTGCTCGAGCGCTGGCGGGAGCGAGACGTGTTCGCCGAGTCGCTCCGCATGCGGGAGGGAGCTCCACAGTGGGTCTTCTACGAGGGGCCCCCGACGGCGAACGGGCCGCCCGGATCCCACCATGTGCTCTCGCGTGTCTTCAAGGACATCTATCCCCGCTTCCAGACGATGCGGGGGTATCGCGTGGAGCGGAAGGGCGGATGGGACTGTCACGGCCTGCCCGTCGAGATCGCGGTCGAACAGAAGCTCGGCATCTCCTCCAAGGCCGAGATCGAGGAGCGGATCGGGATCGAGCGCTTCAACGCCGAGTGTCGCGCCTCGGTGTTCGCCTACCTGGAGGAGTGGAATCGGCTGACGGAGCGGATCGGCTTCTGGATCGATCTCGAGCACGCCTACCGCACGCTCGACGAGAGCTACATCGAGTCGGTGTGGTGGGCGCTGTCCCAGATCGACGAGCGCGACCTGCTCTACGAGGGCCACAAGGTCGTGCCCTACTGCCCGCGCTGTGAGACGACGCTCTCCTCCCACGAGGTCGCCCTCGGCTACCAGGACGTCGTCGACCCGAGCGTGTTCCTGAAGCTGCCGGTGAGCGATGGGGAGGACAAGCTGCTCGTCTGGACGACCACGCCGTGGACCCTTCCCGGGAACGTCGCCGTGGCGGTCTCGCCGAGCGCGACGTACGTGCGGGCGCGAGTGGGAGCGGAGACGTTCGTCCTCGCCGAGGACCGGCTGGAGGCGGTGCTCGGGGAGGACGGAGAGGTGCTCGAGCGGATGACGGGGACGGAGCTGGTCAGCCGATACGGCCACTACCGCGGGCCGATCTTCGCCGCCAGCGACCGCGAGCCCGGCCCGCTCCCGATCCTCGGCGACAGCTTCGTGACGACGACCGACGGCACGGGCATCGTGCACCTAGCACCGGCGTTCGGTGAGGACGACTACCGCGTGGGCGGGGCCTCCGATGAGGTCCCCTTCGATCCCACGGAGGCGAGCACGCTGTACAACCCCGTGCGGCCCGACGGGACCTATGACGGGCGCACGCGGAGCCGCACGGGCGGCTCCTACGAGGGGCGCTTCGTCAAGGACAGCGAGCTGACGGCAGAGCTGATCGAGGACCTCAGCGCGCGCGAGCTGGTGCTGAAGGTGGCGGACTTCGAGCATGCCTATCCCCACTGCTGGCGGAGTGGGACCCCGCTGCTCTACTACGCCAAACCATCCTGGTACATCGCGACCACGCGGCTCCGCGCCGAGCTGCTGGCGGCCAACGAGACGGTCTCCTGGTACCCGCCCCACGTCAAGCACGGGCGCTTCGGGGACTGGCTGAAGAACAACGTCGACTGGGCCCTCTCCCGCGAGCGCTATTGGGGCACGCCGCTGCCGGTGTGGCGGTGTGGCGAGGGCCACAGACACGTGGTGGGCTCCTTCGAGGAGCTCGAGCGACTCTCCGGGGAGACGCTTCGGGACCACCACCGCCCGTTCGTGGACGGGGTCGGCTTCCCGTGCCCACACGAGCGCGACGGCGAGCGCTGTGGGTTGGCGATGAGGCGCGTGCCCGAGGTGATCGACGTGTGGTTCGACTCCGGGGCGATGCCGTTCGCCCAGCACCACTACCCGTTCGAGAACGAGGAGGTCCTGCAGGAGAGCTTCCCCGCCGACTTCATCTGCGAGGCCCAGGACCAGACGCGAGGATGGTTCTACTCGCTGCTGGCCGTCGCGACGCTCCTCGGGCGGGAGGCCCCGTACCGCAACGTCGTCTGCCTCGGCCTGATCCTCGACGAGGAGGGTCAGAAGATGTCGAAGTCGAAGGGCAACGCGGTCGAGCCCTGGGAGGTACTCGAGACGTTCGGTGCGGACGCCTTTCGGTGGTACTTCTTCACCAGCAAGCAGCCCTGGGACGGCTATCGCTTCTCGGCCGAGACGATCGGCGAGGGGGTGAGGCTGTTCCTCAAGCAGCTGTGGTCGACGTACTACTTCTACGCGCTCTACGCCGACGCCAGCGCCGACGAGCTCGATCGCGCCGGCGAGGACGGGAGCCCGGCGGAGACCTCGCCGGCCGGCGACCTCGATCGGTGGGCCCTGTCGCGGACCACGGCCACGGCCGAGCTGGTGGCCGAGCGGCTGGAGGCGTATGACGCCACGACCGCCGGGCGAGCGATCGCGAGCCTCGTCGACGAGCTCTCCAACTGGTATGTACGACGTTCGCGGCGGCGATTCTGGGACGGTGAGCGCGAGGCGTTCGTGACGCTGCACACGTGCCTGGTGACGGTGGCCAAGCTGCTCGCCCCGTTCTGCCCGTTCATCGCCGATGAGATCTACGACAACCTCGACGGAGCGCTCGCGAGCGTTCACCTCTGCGACTTTCCCGTCGCCGCGGAGCTCGCCGCTCGTGACGAGGAGCTCGAGGAGGCGATGGGCCTCGCGCGGGAGACGGTGCGGCTGGGGCTCGGCGCGCGGGGTCAGGCGGGGATCAAGATACGCCAGCCCCTGCGCGAGGCGGCGATCGTGGCGGAGGGCCGGGAGCGCGCGGCGATCGAGCGGCTCGTAGACGTCGTCCGCGAGGAGCTCAACGTGCGCCGGGTGCGCTTCGTCGCGGCGGCGGAGGACCTCGGGAGCTATGAGATCAAGGCGAACTATCGCCGCCTGGGTCCGATCTTCGGGAAGCAGATGCCGATGGCGGCGAGCGCGATCGAGGCGCTGGACCCCGCCCACGTGGCCGCGACGATGCGGACCGGCGGGGAAATCGGGATCACCGTCGAGGGTCGCGATCACGCCCTCACGGCCGAGGACGTGATCCTCACGATGCGGGCACCGGAGGGCTACAGCGTCGAGCGCGAGGGCGCCCACGCGGTCGCGCTCGACCTGGCGATCGACGAGGATCTGCGTCGGGACGGCTGGGCGAGGGAGATCGTCCACGCGATACAGAACGCGCGTCGATCCGCCGGACTGAGCGTCGAGGATCGCATCGAGCTGGCCCTTACCGGAGCCCCCGAGCTGCTCGAGGCGGCCGCCGCCCACCGCGACTACATCGTCGGCGAGACGCTCGCGGTGGAGTTCATGCTCGCCGGCGGCGGCGACGCCGGGGGCGAGTACTGCGAGGAGAGCGAGATCGACCGCCTCCCGCTCGGGATCTCACTCAGCCGAGCGGCCCGCTGAGGGCCCTGCGACCCGCTCGCCGGCGGGACCGCGGCAGCGCGGGCGCAACCGGCCCGAGAGCCCCACCGGGCCTCCCCGGCGGCGGGTCGCCGCCGAGGTGGGATCGACGCTCAGGCGAGAGCCGGCTCGAGCTCCTGCTCGAGCTTGCGCTTCGGGTAGGCGCCCACCACGGTCTTCACGGGCTCGCCGCCCTTAAAGAGGATCATCGTCGGGATCGAGAGCACCTGGAAGCGCGCCGCGGTCTGGGGGTTCTCGTCGATGTCGAGCTTGACGATGCGCAGGTCGGGACGCTCGGAGGCGATCTCCTCCAGCACCGGAGCCACGACGCGGCAGGGACCACACCAGGGGGCCCAGAAGTCGACGAGGACGGGGCCCTCCGACTCGATCACCTCGGCGTCGAAGTTGTTGTCGGTGACTTGTGTGAGGTTGCCTGCCATCGTCTTCTCCTTGGTCGCTTACCCCTCACTATACAAAATGAAGGAGGGGTCCTCGGTGGTGGTGTATCGGTGGTGGTGCATCAGTTCGCGTTCGGGCTGGCGAGCCAGTCTCGCCCGGGGGGTCGAGCGAAACGACGGCGAAACTCGCCGCGCCTATTCCTCCAGCCCGACGGCCTTGAGGGCCTCGGCCTTGGTCGGGTACTCGCGACACTCGACGCCCCTACCCTCGCGCATGGTCCATACGTGCGTCTCCGGCATCTGGACTTCCTCGCCGCTGCGCCTGATGCGACCGCTCAGTCGAAAGACCGCGACCACGTCGTCGCCCGCGTCGATGAACTCCTCAGGATCGAAGCGAAGGTCGTCGAACAACTCCAACCACTCGGAGTAGAGCTTCGCGACGCCATCGTGTCCACGGTATGTGCCGGAGTCGGGCAGATCCGCGCGAGTGTGCCACGCGACATCGGGATCGAGGAAGTCGAAATCCGGCCCCTGCCTTCGGGCCGAGAACTCGTAGGCGGCGCGTAGCTTCTCCACGTTCTCCTGTGACACCGGCGACCAGTGTCCCACCTTCACGAACGACGGGTGCGGCCTCGAGCCGGCCGGCGCGCTCAGGCCGCTGGGGTTGGAGTGGTCCGGGCTCCAATACGCTGGGAGCGATGTCGCAGGAGAACGTCGAGCTGGTGAGCGAGATTCATCGCCGCTTGAACACCCGCGAGTCGCTCCGCGACCTGATCGACGTCGACTTCGAGTACGTCAATCCGCCGAATGCCGTCGAGGCGGGCACGGCCCGGGGACGGGGGACGCTGCGGAGGGTCCTCGAGGTCTACCCCGATTTCCGCATCGACGTGGAGCGCTTCCTCGATGCAGGCGAGGACGTCGTCGTGATCGGCATCGCACGGGGCACGGGCGCAAGCGGCCTTCGCACCGAGTGGCGCCAGGGCTACGTGTGGAGCGTGCGGGACGGCCGGGCGGTGCGCATGCGCTGGTTCAACGATGCCGAGGAAGCTCTCAAAGCCGTGGGCATCGAGGATTAGCCACCGCGGCTATCGTGGGCGCCATGGTCCTCGCCGTCTCCGGGCTCTACTTAGCAGGCGTGGTGATCGTGCTGGCGGTGATGTTCCTGCTCTACCTCTTCCGGCGCGAGGACGAGCAGGACGGCAAGGACAGCGACGCGGGCGGGCCTCGGCGGTAGCTTCGGTAGGCCTGGAGAAGCTCAGCGGACCGTCACGGTCCAGCCTTCGGAGTTGCGCACTATCGGAGGATGGATGTGGGTGAGGGCCGTGAACAGATGGGGGGAGACGTAGACCTCGATGAGGGCGGAGACGACGAGCACCGGGACGGCCACCGCGACGGTGACGACGGTCGCCGCGAGCAACTGCTCCCACTCCCCGCGACGGCTGGCGATGATCCACGCGGCCAGCGGTAGAAACAACGCGACCAGCTCGGGGATCGCGTGGGGAAGCACCCCGAGGAGGAGCAGGCCCGGGGAGACGCCGAGGAAGTGGGACACGCCCGCGAGGCTGTGGCCGATCAGATAGGCCTGTGCGCTCAGGGAGAAGGTCGTGGCACAGACGACGAATCCGATCGCGATCCTGCCACCGTGTTCGTGCACCCAGCGCGATACGCCCTGGTGATCGCGGGCCTGGAGAGGGAGGGAGCTGCCGGCGATGAATCCCGCCACGCAGGCCATCGCGTGAAGCGCGAGCACGAGGAGGTTGCTGGTGAAGACGCGCGCCACGTCGTGGAGGCCGCCGACGGCGAACGGTGGCTGCAGAGCGAGTATCTGCTGGTAGCCGGTGTCGACGCTCGCGACCACCCATACGGCCGCGAGCAGCCCGATCGCAGCAGCGAGGGAGCCGAGCGCCCAGCGGCCGAGGACCCGGCCCGGGCGGTGCCCCCACTCGCGCAGGGTCGAGCGCGTGTGGCGCACGCCATGGGCGAACGCGTAGGCCGAAGCATCCATCCCGTCCTACATCGGCGCCTCCCCGCTCTATCTGAAGCGCAACGCCGGCACGAGCCACATAGCCTCGGCGGCGATCCGCCAGGACATCTTGCTGCTCCCCAGCTCCCGTTCGCGGAACACGATCGGGACCTCGACGACGCGGAACCCGGCTTGGACGGCCCGGTAGGTGAGCTCGACCTGGAACGCATAGCCCTGGGAGCGCACGCTGTCGAAGTGAATCGACTCGAGCACCTCGCGACGGAAGCACTTGAAGCCCCCGGTCAGGTCGCGCACCTTCAACCCGAGGACGAGCCGCGCGTAGGTCGAGCCGCCCTCGCTGATGAGCCGCCGCAGAAGACCCCAGTCCCGCACTCCGCCACCCGGTACGTAGCGCGAGCCGAGCGCCAGGTCGGCGCCCTCGTTGACGGCGGCGAGCAGGCGAGCGAGGTCGGCCGGGTCGTGTGAGAAGTCGGAGTCCATCTCCATCACGTAGCCCGCACCCCTGTCGAGGGCGTGGCGGAACCCCGCCAGATAGGCCGGTCCGATGCCGTTCTTCTCCGTCCGATGGAGCACTTCCACCCACCCGTGCTCGGCGGCGAGCCGATCGGCTATCCGGCCCGTCCCATCGGGCGATCGATCGTCGACGACGAGCACCTGGAACCCCGACGGGGAGGCCTCGCCGAGCACCCCGCCTGCCGCCGCGACGATCGCCTCGACGTTCTCGGCCTCGTTGTATGTGGGCAGGATCAGCCATGGCTTGCCGCTCATCGGTCGCTTACCCTAGACCGTCGAGAGTGGGCGCGGGGCGCTCTCCGGCGACCCTCGCCGCGAGCCCCTACCCTGGGGGCGATGCCCCTGCGCGAGCCCTCCAACGCCGCCATCGCCGACGCCTTGGAAGAGCTCGGCGACCTGTACGAGCTCGACGGCGCGATCGTCCACCGCGTGCTCGCCTATCGAACGGCGGCGAAGACGATCCGCGAGGCATCCCTGCCGGTCGCCAGGCTTGCGCTCGAGGGCCGCGCGAACGAGCTTCCGGGGATCGGCAAGACGCTGCAGGAGAAGATCGTGGCGCTCACCTCCACGGGAGTGATCCCGGCGAGCGAGCGACTGCGGGCGAAGTTCCCACCCGGCCTGATCGAGATCATGCGACTCCCCGGGGTCGGGCCGAAGCGGGTGCGGCTGATGCACGCCGAGCTCGGGATCGACTCGCTTCAGTCGCTCCAGGAGGCGGCCGCCGCCGAGCGGCTGCGCACGGTCAAGGGCCTCGGCCCGAAGTTCGAGTCGAGCGTTCTCGCCGCGCTCGCGGCGGCGGGCGAGCGCGACGGCGGAGGTGGCCGTGGCAGGGTCCTCCTCCCGCGGGCGGTCGAGCTCGGCATCGCGGTCCGCGACGGGCTTCTCGCCCAGGCGGACGCCGGGACGCACGTCCAGCTGGCCGGATCGGTCCGCCGACAGGCCGACAGCGTCAAGGATCTCGACCTGATCGCAACCACAGGGGATCCGGAGCAGCTCGCCGGACGCCTCGGCGAGGTTGAGGAGATCGAGCGGGTGAGCTCGGCGGGGAGGGCCGGGGCGCGGGCGCTGACCCACGCGGGCGTGAGCGTCGACCTGCGCATCGCCGCGCCCGAGCAGCTCGGCAACCTGCTCCAGCACTTCACCGGATCGGGCGCCCACAACGCGGCCCTGCGGGAATCGACCGTCCGTCGTGGGCTTCACGTCTCCGAGTACGGGATCCTCGACGACGCCACGGGTGAGACGAGGACGTTCGCCTCCGAGGAGGCAGTCTACGAGCGGCTCGGCCTCGCCTACATCGAGCCGGAGCTCCGCGAGGATCGCGGGGAGCTCACCGCGGCGAGGATCGACGGAGGCTCAGGTGACGGCGAGACGGACACCGCGCTTCCCGAGCTGATCACCCTCCGGGACATCCGCGGCGACCTCCATGCCCACACGATCGCCTCCGACGGCCACGCGACGATCGGCGAGATGGCGATAGCCGCCAGGGACCTCGGATATGAGTACCTGGCGATCACCGACCATTCCGCCAGCCACGGCTTCGGAAACGCCGTCTCACCCGAACAGCTCCGTCGCCAGATCGAGCTCGTGCGCGAGGCCGACGGGCGGATCGAGGGCATCGAGCTGCTCGTCGGGAGCGAGGTGAACATCCTCCCCGACGGCTCGCTCGACTACGACGACGAGCTCCTCGCCGAGCTCGACTGGGTGATCGCGAGCGTACACACCTCCTTCGGGATGAAGGAGGAGAAGATGACCGAGCGCGTCCTCGCCGCGATCGAGCACCCGCTCGTCGACGCCATCGGCCACCCCACCGGGCGGCTGATCGAGCGCCGCGAGGGCTACGCGATCGCTCTCGACGCGGTCTTCGCCGCGGCGGCCGCCACGGGGACGATGCTCGAGATCAACGCCAACCCCGACCGCCGCGACCTCTCCGACGTCAACGCCCGCGCCGCCGTGAAGGCCGGGGTGGGGATCGTGATCGACTCCGACGCGCACCGCACCTCGACGCTCGCGAACATGCGCTGGGGGGTGGCGACGGCGCGGCGAGGGTGGTTGACCGCGGAGAACGTCGCCAACACCCGTCCGCTGCCCGAGCTTCGCCGTCTGGGCAAGCGGGGGCGGCGCTAGGGCGCCCTCACGGCCCCGCTCAACACCTCACTGCCACACCCGCCAGCTCGGCAACCGGGCTGGACAGATATCGCGGAAGGCCGTGATCGGGATAGAAGCGTTTGAGCAGCTCGCCCTCCGTCTCGAGCAGCGCGCGTGCGAGATTCAGCGGATAGACGGCGCGGAGGCGGCTGAAGTCGCCGGTGTTCACCGGGTCGAGCGAGACGAGCGCGCGCTCGTCGAAGGCCGCCCCCGACGCCGTCAGCGCACGGCCGAGGTCGACGGCGAGCCGCTCGTGGCGACCGATGAAATCGATCGGCTCCTCGCTCGGCCCGACGTATCTGCAGAACAGCTCGTCGAGGAAGCCCGGAAGGCACTCGATCACCTGGCAGATGAAATCCTCGAAGTCCTCTGATGAGGCCTGCGAATCGATCTCATGGTCCGGATAGAATCCACCCCTCGCGCATTCGATGACCCCAGAACGAGCGCCACCAGGCGAGCGGATGCCTCACGAACGCAAAGGTGAACAGGCCGTCGGGTCCCTCGATCTCGGCGAGTCCGGGGTGACCGGCGTCCGCGTAGTGCCGCGCGCGGGGTGAGAGGTTCGCCGGCTGTGCCGGATGCTGGAGGCGAATGCCGGCCGCCAGCATCGCCGCATAGGCCCAGCTCCCGCCAGTCTTGGGCGTATGTAGGAAACGCAGCTCAGAGGTGAAACCCGAAGCCATCGCGACCACCCTAACCGAGAGCGTGAATCCCCACACGGTCGTCGCCCGCCGCCCGTCTCCTTTCACCCCCTCACCTGCCGGAGCTTCACCCGGCCAGACGCGGCAGCAACTCACTCGCGACGAGCCGATCGACTTCGCTGCGTCGAAACGGCACGAGCGCCTCCGAGGCGCGGTGGCGATAGTCCGGGAGAGGATCCTCGAGCGCGGCGCGCAGTCCGGACACGAGATCCTCGCCGACGAGACGACCGTCGAGCGATCGCGCGATCGGGAGGGCGGCATAGGGCCCGGGAGCCGCGGTCGTCACCAGCTGACAGCCGTCGGCGAGCGCCTCGAGTTGGGCCAGGCCGTAGTCCTCACGCCGGGGGGCGCAGACGAACACCCGCGCGCTGCGCAGCACGGCGCGGTAATCCGCCTCCGGCAGCCGCCCGAGCACCCGCACGCCGTCCTCGTCGCCGATCGCGATGCCGGCCCGCTCGATCTCCGACGCGCTCGCCCCGGCGACCATCAGCTCCCCGCCCAGGCCCGAGCGGCTCAGAGTCCGCCAGGCCGCGAGCACGCGGTCGAGGCCCTTCTTTCGCGGGTTGGCGGCGTATGTGATCGCGGCCACGTCCGTCCGCCCGTTCGCGCCCGCGGACCCGTCCGCCGGGATCCCCCGAGCGCGGGGTCCGGCAGGGAAGGCTCGACCGCCACCGGGATCACGAGGGACGGCGGCACACGACCGAGGCCGCTCGCGGAGGGCACCATCGCTCCACGGCAGCAGCAGCTCCGCGGACAACAGCCGCCTGCGCTCCAGCGCCCGCTGCCACAGGCCGTGACGGCCCGGGCGGTTGGCGGACGCCGGGGCGTCGAAGCGGATCACCCCGCGCCGCGGCCAGAGCAGTGCGGCGGTGGTCGTCGAGTAGATCACCGACGGGCCGCCCGCCGGCCGCCCGCGCCGAGCACCTCGCGGGCGGCGCGCGGGCGGCGCGCGCCCAGCGCAGGTCGGTGAGCATCAGCGTGCGCACCTCTCCCGGCGGGTGGGCGGGGGCGATCTCGACGCTCACCCCCGCGCGGCGCAGCGAGCCCGCGAGCTCCTCGTCGGCCGCGCCGCAGACCCTCCGTCGAGCCGAGCGAGACGATCAGCGACCGTCGTCCGCCGCGCTCGGCGGCCCATCTCAGGTGACGGCCGCCGTTGACGCGCTCCGGGCGCGCCGCCTTGAAGCCGGGCGTTCGCTCGAGCGCCATCGGCCGCAGCGGCGACGTGCGGCGCACGTAGAAGCACGCTCCGTCGCGCTCCTCGATCGCCGCCACGGCACGCGTCCTGGTGCCGCCAGGCGAGCGCCCAGATGATCGCGAAGCCCGCCGCGATCCCCGGGATCTGCGGCGCCAGGAAGGCGAGCCCGCCCGGCAGCAGCGTGAACATCAACAGCGGCCAGAGCCGATTCAGCAGGACCGCGCTGGGGCGGTGCTCGGGCAGCGTCGTGCGTGGCCTTGGCGCCGGCGAGCAGGCGGGCGATCGGGGGCGTGGTCTGCGGCGCGCCTGCCGAGGCCGCAGGCCGATCGCGGCGGCGAGCACCCACCAGCCCACGGCGATCGGCACGAGCAGGTCGCTGGAGGCGGACGGCGCCGCGCAAGCACCGTGACGCCGCCAGCGCTGTCGCCGCGCCGGCGCTGAGCATCACCGTCGTCCTGAGGAAGTCGACGAACCGCACAGTGCTACAGCAGCGCCTCGAGCAGCCCCCGCACCCCGCGCGGGCCCCTCGATCGTGAGGTCCGCCTCCCGCGCCAGCTCCGGCGGCGCTTCGTCGGAGTTGACGGCGACGCACACCGAACGTGGCCAGCTCGCCCGTCCTCGACGAGCTTGCGCAGCCCGCGAAACGCGTCGAGGTCGGTCGTGTCGTCGCCGACGTAGATCGCCGCGCTGAGCGACTCACCGCGCAACAGCGTCGCCGACGCCGAGCCCCTTGTCGAACGCGACCGGCGGACGCACCTCGAGCACCTTGCGACCCCAGTGGATCTTCGAAGCCCCCCTCCTGCGCGCGCCGGGCGATCCCCTGCATGGCCGCTCGGCGGCGCTCCTCGTCGGGCGCGCCGCGCCAGTGGAAGGCGGCGATCGCGCTCCTTGTCCTCGAGGCGCACCCGATCCGCTGAAGCTTCCGCCGTGTAGGCGTCGGCGGCGAACGCCGCGCACGCGCTCGGTCCACGCTGCCAGCTCGGGGTCGACCTCGGGTCGCGTCGCACCCGGCCGCAGCAGCTCGCCGCCATGGTTGCCCGACGTAGGCGATCGTCCCGATCGCGACGATCTGGCGGGCGGTGCTGGCGCGGCGACCGCTGACGCAGCCGACGAGTCGGTAGCGCTTGGCGATCTCGATCAGCAGCGTGCGCGTCGCCTCGGGCACGTGCGCGTCGGCGGCGTGGCGGACGATCGGCGCCAGCGTTCCGTCGATGTCGAGCAGCACGGCCGAGGCTCGCTGGGTCCGAGCGGATCGGCTCCAGCGCCTCGACGAGCGTGGCGGCGGGGGACACGGGGTCTAGTATGCCGCGCATGGTGGCCGGCCCGTACGCTCGTGCATTCGTGTCGCTGAGCGCTCCGGCGACCGCGCTCTGCGGCTGATGGCGATCGGCACGCTGGCGGGCCTCTTCAGCGGTCTGTTCGGCGTCGGCGGCGGCAGCGTGATCGTGCCCCTGCTGGTGCTCTGGCTCGGCTACGACGAGCGCGCGGCCACAGCCACCTCGCTCGCCGCGATCGTCTTCATCGCCTCCTTCGCCGCGGCGGTCCAGGGGCTCTACGGCAACGTTCGCGTCGCGCGACGCGCTGCTCGTCGGCGTGCCCGCCGTCGGCCGGCGTGCTGGCGGGCACCCGGCTGCAGCAGACGCTGCCCGAACGCACGATCGCCCTGCTGTTCGCGCGTCGTCCTCGTGGCCAGCGCGGTGGAGCTGGTGCTGCAGGTGATCGGCGCGATCGCGATCGGCTTCGCCGGCGGCATCGTCGCCGGCCTGCTCGGGTGTCGGCGGAGGCGTGCTGTTCGTCCCCGGCCTCGTGATCTTCCTCGGCCTCAACCAACACCAGGCCGAGGCGACCTCGCTGCTGGCGATCGTTCCCGTCGCGCTCGTCGGCACCTACCGCCAGGATCGCTACGGCAACGTCGTCCGCGCCGATGCGCTCCTGCTGGGGCTGCTCTCCGTCGCCGGCGCCGCCGGCGGGGTCGCGCTCGCCAACGCGCTCTCCGGCACCGTCCTGCGCGATGCGTTCGCCGTGCTGATGGTGATCGTCGCCGCCCAGCTCGTCCGCCGCGGCCTGCGCGGCGAGGAAGCCCCCGGCGGGTAGCCGCGGCGCCGCTGGCGAACACCCGCCCGGACGCACGTCGGAGCTCCCGCCCCGGCGCCTGCCGACGGCGGCGAGATCGCCTAGACTGAGAGCCGTATGGGACTCGACAACCCAATCCACATCGTCTTCCTCGTCGTGATCCTGCTGCTCGTCTTCGGCGCCAGGCGGCTGCCGGAGATCGGCCGCTCGCTCGGTACGGGCATGCGCGAGTTCAAGGACTCGATCAGCGGCGAGAGCAAACACACCGCGCTGACACCGGGGCCGCCGCAGCAGGCAGCCGAGCCCGTCCGTCGCGCCGACGGCGGTCCAGCCCGTCGCCACCCCGACGACCGTCCAGCCCGTCCCGACGCCGACGGCCGTCCAGCCCGCGGTGCCACGCCCCGGGCGAGCCGCCGACAGCCCGGCAGCTAGCGCGGCCCAACCGCCTCGCCGCGGCTGCAACCGGCAGGCTGCGTCAGCTCTGCTGCGCCGCGGCGTCCGGCGAGCACCGCCGGGCGGGCCTCCTCCAGGAGCGGTGCCCCGCAATGCCAGCAGTAGGCGGCGCCACGGCTGTGCACAGCGCCACAGGAGCGGCACTGCCCGTGGACGCCGCCCTCGGCGTTGGCGAGCAGCCGCTGTACCTCGCCGAGCTGCGCGTCGGCCTGCTGCAGTTCGGCAGCGCTTTGCTTGCGAGCACGTCCAGGCGGTAGTGGTCGCGGATCGCCATCTCGTAGGCCAGGCCCCCGAGGTCCCAGGTCAGCGCCGCGACGCGCTCGGCCAGCTCGCGTCGGCGCTCGCGCAGCTCAGCCATCGATCCGCTCCCCGCGGGGGGCGCGAGGCCGCCGACCGGGAGCAGCACCCCCGGGCTCGCCGCGGGAGGCTCCACCGGGCGCGGGCGGGTTGGTGCCGTTCGTCGAGCTCATCGGCGCCGCTCACCCGGTTTCGATCGGCTGCGCGCCGAGCGCGTTGACTTCTTCGGTGTGCTTTTTCCCGGTCGTGTTTTCAAGTTTCTTGAGCTGGCTCGTGGACTCTTTTTTGGCGGGGCGCCGGCGGGGCTTTTTCCGCTTTCGTTTCGTGCGCCGCTTCCTTGGCTTCTTCGGCTTCTTCCTTGGCCGTCGCCTTGCTCGAGGTCGCCGTCGTGGTGGTGGGGGCGGCGGTCGGGGCAGTGCTCGCGCCCGCCGTTCCAGCCCCGGTGGCGAGCCCGCCGAGGCCCTCGACCTTGACGATCTGCGGGCCGCTGGTCGACTTGTCCGCCGCTGACCCAGTGCCCGACGAGCAGGCCCGCGATCAGGCACAGCAGCAGCACCGACAGCAGGCCGAGCACCCCGGCATGGCGTCGCAGCCACCCGCTCAGCCCCGGCTCGCCGTAGATCGGCGCGTAGCCGACCGGGCTCATGTCGATCGTGCTGCCGGCCCACGGCTGCCCGGGGGCCGCCGCGCGCTCGTCCTGGAGCACGTCGAGGAACGCGAGCCGCACGGGCGAGACCGGCTGACCGCAGGACAGGCAGTAGCGCTGGTCGGCGGCGAGCGGCGCCGCACAGTTCTCGCATGTCGCTCCGTCCCTCTCCGATGACACCGGCACCAGGCTCACCTTAGACACACCATCTCATCCGCTCGTCGCCGGCGCGGAGACCTCGAGTCTCGCTCCGGCCGGTCTCCCGACGAGGAACACCTGAAACGGCGAGGAGGCGCCGACGTGGGCTTCGAGCAGCCCCACCACCGCGCGGCCCGCCGTCACGACGCGCCCGCCCCTCACGCCCACGATGAACACGGGGACCGAGTTCTGCGCGACCGCCGAGTGGTTCACGAGCTCGCCGCTCACCACCGGGCTGCCATCGACTTCGCCGTCGTGCAGCTCCGCGACGGTGATCCTCGCCATGTGCCGGAGCGTGGGCGCGAGCCGGTGCCGACGCGCACCCCCACGCCCGTCGCCGCCTGGGAGCTCGGCACCTGGTCGTCGACCCACCACGCCTGTTCATGGGGCTGTAGGGAGGCGACGTGATCGCAGGGCCGCTTCGCCGCCGGTGAGGTTGCTGTAGAGGACCTTCCCGCCCTTGCCCCCGACCGTGACCGCGAGCGGCAGGTTCACCTGTGCCAGCTGCGAGCTCGAGGTCAGCCGGACGGCGACCGCGGCGCGCCCGCTCCCGTCAACGATCGTCGCGTCGGCGACGTGCACATCCCGATTGACCGGGCCGACGTCCAGCGTGCCGGCGCCGGCGGCGGAGACGTGCCCTTCGCGGCCGATCTTCGCGCTTTCCTGCTCGGTGCTCTCGCACGCCGAGCGAGCCGCCGATCAGCCGCAGCCCGCAGCGCGAGCCACGACGAGCGCCCGCCTCAGACGCCCGGCCGCATGTCGGCGCCGGCGAGCGCGGCGGTGCTCATCCGAACGCCCCGCGCACGTAGTCGCGCGTTCGCGTCGCGCGCGGTTCGTCGAAGACCTCCTGCGCGTGTCGCCCGTACTCGACGAGGTCGCCGAGGTACATGAACGCGACCTTGTCCGCGACGCGGTGAGCCTGCGCGAGGTTGTGCGTGACGATCACGACGGCGAGGTCGCGCCGCAGCTCGCCGATCAGCTTCTCGATCATGCCGGTCGAGATCGGGTCGAGCGCGCTGCACGGCTCGTCCATCAGCAGCACCTCCGGGCCGCAGCGCGATCGCGCGCGCGATGCACAGCCGCTGCTGCTGTCCGCCGGACAGGCGCAGGGCCGGGACGGTCGAGGTCGTCGCGCACCTCGTCGTAGAGCCCGGCGCGGCGCAGCGCGTCGATCACCAGCGGCTCGAGCTCGCGCCGGCCGGGGCGCTTGCGCGACTGTTCGCGCAGCGCGAACGCGACGTTGTCGAAGATCGACATCGGAAACGGGTTCGGCTGCTGGAAGACCATCGCCACGCGCGAGCGCAGCGTCGTGTCGAGGAGCTCGTGGATGTCCTCGCCGTCGAGCAGGATCGTCCCCCGCCGCGAAGCGCTCGGCGTCAGCTCGGTGAGGCGGTTGAGCGTCCGCAGCAGCGTCGTCTTGCCGCAGCCCGACGGGCCGATCAGCGCGAGCACCTCGCCCTGATGGATCGACAGCGAGACCGACTTGACGGCCTCGTTGCTCCCGTAGCTGATGCTCACGTCCTCGCAGGCGCAGCCGCTCGGGGCCGGCCGCCGCCGCGCCGGCCTGCGGACGGCCTCGCGCTCGCTGCGGCGCGGCGACCGGCGCGGGGCGTGCGGTCGAGCACGATCGTGCGCACCGGCGGCACCGCGGCCGGCTCGGGCGCGGGCGCCGGCTGTCCGGCCTCGCTCTGCGTGAGCGCCTCGTGCGCCGCGGCCGTGAAGCTCCAGGGGTCTAGGACCATCTCATCAGGACTCATCGGACACTTTCTCGATTGACTGGACTTTGACCATCAGATCGCTGAGGATTAGCGCGTTTCTCGGCGATTTTGTAAAGCCGCCTGCGCGATCGAGCGACCTGGCCTCAGACGATCGCGCCGAGGTCGCTCGCGCCTGGCCGCGAGCGGCCGATCCGTGCACCACGAAGTTCAGCAGCAGCACGAAGCAGTCAGCAGCACGAACGCCGCCGCGTAGGCCTTCTGCGGCGCCGCCGCCTTCGCCGGCCGGCGAGTTGTCATAGATGTAGCTCGTCAGCGTCGAGCCGGTGCCGCGCAGCAGCCCGACCCCGGGGACCGCGCCCTGCGCCGGTTCGATCCGCAGCGTCTCGCCGAGCAGGAGCAGCACGATCGCCGTCGAGCCGATGATGCGGCTGATCCCCGAGCGTCACGCCCGGTCGCGATGTTCGAGCGCACGCTCGGGAGCAGCACGCGCCGGATCGTCGCGATCCGCGTCTTGCCGAGCGCGAACGCCGCCTCGCGCATGTGCGCGGGCACGGCCTGCAGCCCGTCGCGCGTCGCCGCGAACAGCGGCGGCAGCGCGATCAGCGACATCATCGCGCCGGCAGGCGATGAACGAGCGCCCGAACACGCCGCCGCCTTCGGAGGTGAACGAGAACGGCGCGAGCAGGCTGACAGCTGGAAGACCGCCAGGCCGAAGAGCGCGATCACGATGTCGGGCGTGCCGGCGACGATCTCGATCGTCGACTCGACGACCCGCGCCAGCCACGTCGGCCGTCCGTACTCGGCGATCCAGACCGCGCTCGCAAGCGCCAGCGGCAACGCCAGCACGATGCCGATCACCGTCAGCAGCGCCGGTGCCGATCAGCGGGTCGAGAAAGCCTCCTTCGAGCCGCTCTGCGACCGCTGCTCGCTGCGGGCGCGTGACGACCAGGTCGGGCCGCAGGTACTGGATGCCGCTGTAGCCCATGTAGATCACGATCGCCGCGGCGATCACGCACAGCGCCATGCCTGCCGTCCCAGGCGAGCGACGAGCGCGAGGCGGTCGCCCCAGCGCCAGCGTCATCGGCGAGGAGCGCCGCGCCGCGCGCCGCCCTCGCATCGGCGGCATCCGAGCGCGGGCGTCGGCTGGCCGCCACTGCCGCCGAACGGCATTGCTGCTGCGGACGACGCGGCGCTCATCCGCGCATCTGGTACTTGCGCAGCGGCAGCTTGATCGAGATAGCCCATCACCGACAGCGACGAAGCGCCGAGAACAGCAGCAGCAGCGCGAACGCGTACAGCGTGGCGCCGAGCGCCGGCGCGCCGATGCCTTCGTGGTAGTCGACGATCGCCGAGGCCAGCGTCCGCAGCGGCTCGAACAGGAACGTGACCAGGCCGTCGATCGGCTTCGGCGCGAAGCACTTGCCGCCGGAGACCATCGGATCATCACCGCCTCGCCGAGCGCCCGCGCCGTCGCGAGCACGGCCGCCGCGACGATCGCCGGCCGCGTCGCGCGCAGCGTCACCGCCAGCATCGCACGCAGCCGGGTTCGACCCGAGCGCGACCGCGCCCTCGCGCCAGGACCGACGGCACCGAGGCGAGCGCCTCGCAGATCAGCGCGATCATGATCGGCGTGATCATCACGGTCAGGATCACGACGGTCACGAGCAGCCCGGCGCCGGTCAGCTCGACGACGTTCTGCACCGATTCCTTCTCGTGCGGCCGTGATCAGGTGGTTGCCGACGAACGGCACGAGCACGAGGATCCCGATCAGTCCGTAGATCACCGACGGCACGGATGCCAGCAGGCGCACCATCGGGATCACGATCTCGCCGCAGGCGCGCGGGCGCGAGCTCGACGATGAAGATCGAGGAGAGGATCGCGATCGCCATGCCCGAGAACGACCGCGAGCGATCGTCGTCAGCAGCGTCCCGTAGATCAGCGGCCAGGCGCGCAGGTGGTAGACCGCCGGCGGCGGGTTGGTGTTCGCCGGCGTTGTCATCGTCGCGATCTCGTGTTCGAGGTTGCCGCCGGCCCGCAGCCAGCTGAGGCCGTTGTGCTCGAATATCGGCCAGGCCTTCGCGGCGACGAACACGACCATCGCGACGACGATCACGCCGACCAACAACGACACCGCGCCGAGCGTACGCTCGGCGCGGTGGTCAGGCCATGGCTTGCGCAGCCGTTCCAGCACACTGCTAACCGATCGGGATCCACTGGCTGGCGATGATTTTTTTCGCCGGCGGCGGACTTGTCGATCCAGTTGATGAATGCCAGCGCCGCACCCTTCGCGGGACCTTTCGTCACCTCGAAGAAGACCGCCACGCCGCCATAGGTTCCGGCCGCCGCGGTCGTCTGGTTGCAGGCGACGCCGTTGAACTCGACCGAGTTCAGGCCGCCTTTGTTCGCCTGGTAGTTCGACAGGAAGCCGATCGAGTTCGGGTCGCTTTCGACCTGCTGGCGCATCAGACCCTCGGTCGACTCTTCGGTCGCGCTCGACTCGACGCTTCTTGCCTTCCAGCAGCAGCGACTTGAAGCTCGTCAGCACGCCCGCGCACCGATGTGCGGCTGATCACGTCGATCGCGCCGGTCGCGGTCGCGCCGGGGACGCCGCTCCAGGTCTTCGTCTTGCCGGTGAAGATCGCCGTGGTCTGCGGCCTGCGTGAGGTTGCTGACGCGTGTTCGATTTGTTCGTGACCACGCAGATCGCGTACTTGGCGATCGGGTTGAAGCCCAGGCCGGCCGCGTCGCTGCTGTTCGGTTCCTGCGCGACGTCGGCGATCGTGACGTGACCGGCTTTGACGTCGCTGATGCCGACGGCCGTGCCGCCCTGGGCGATTTTGAACCTGACCTTGCCGGGGTGGAGCTTGACGTACTTCGCCGCGAGCAGTGACACGAGCGGGTAGGAGGAAGTCGCGCCGCTGATCGTGATCAGCGCCGTGGCGTTCGCGGCGGCAGGCGCCGCGACCCCGAGCACGCCAGCCACCGTGAGGGCGACGGAGAGACGGCGGGTTTTACTCATTGAAAGGTTGCTCCGTTCGAAAGATGAATTGACAAATGGTTGACAACGTCGAGGCCGCGGAACATAGCATATCCCCATAGATTTGATCGACATTAGTTAGTTTGTAGGTCAATTGTCTGTTTGGCTCCGGAACATCCGGGACCACCCGCGGAGTTAGATCACTTTGATGACCAACACACCCGGACAACACGCCGACCGACCCGGAGTTGCCCTCCGACGAGAGACCCGCAGCCACAGCCTGCCGGCCCGCGCGAGCGAGCCGCCCGGCCGCGCGACCGGCGTTCACGGCGCCGTCACGGCGCGCTGACCGCGGCGCTCGCCGGCGCGATGCTCGCGGTCGGCGTGATCGCGTCGGCGCCGCGATCGGCCCGGCGCCGGACGGCTCGTTCGCTGGCCGGCTCGCGGCGACGCTGCCGGCGCTGATCGCGCGCTCGCGCGCACGAGCACGCGACAGCGCGCAGCGCACGGCGGCCGCGGCGCCGCACGCCGGACGAGCGCAGCCGCGGCGACGGCGCGCGTGCGCCGCAGGCGCCGGCGCCGTCGCCACCACGCCGCCGAAGCGGCCGCCGCGAGCGAACAACCGACGCAGAGCCGCAAGCCTCGACGCCGTCCTCGAGCCCGACCAGGGGCAGCGCCAAGACGGCCACGCTGCCGCCCGTGAGCAAGGTCTGGCTGATCCAGCTGAGCGGCTCGACGTTCGCGGAAGCGCTCGCGCACAGCGCGGCCGCCCCCTACATCTCGACGCAGGCGATCCCCGCGGGCACGCTGCTCGAGCGGCTGGACGGGCCTCGACGGCGCCGCGTTCGCGAGCGACGCTGCGCTGATCGCGGGCCCCCCGCCGCAGGTGCTCGACACGATCGTGCAGCCGCCCTGCCCGGAAGGCGCGGCCGCGGCCGCCTGCGCGACCGGCACGCCCGGGGCGCTGAGCGCCGCCGACGAATTCCTCAAGGCGACGTGCCGACGATCACCGCGCTCGGCGCCTTCCGCGAAAACGGCCTGTCGTCGTGACGTTCGCGTCGGTCGCGACCGCGACCGCGACCGGCCTGCCGGCCGGCGCGACACCGGCGACGCTCACCGCGGCGCCGCCCGCGGGCGTGCTGCTGATCTCGCCGTTCGCGAAAGCCGGCGCCACGCCGTCGACCAACTTCAACCCGCTGCCACACCAACCAAGAGCATCGAAACGCTCCTGCACTGCATGACCGAACCATCAACCAACGAACGGAGAACCCCGTTGCCCGCATTCCATACAGCCCACCGAACCGCCACCTGGTGGCTCGCCGCGATCGTGGGCTCTGTCGCCCTGCTTCTCGCGACACCGGCCCTGAGTCACGCTGAAGAACCAGCCGCATTGAATCCAACCCCAACAACTACAGCTGCCACGGCCACATCTCCGCCGGCAAACCGGAAGCCGGCAGCGAAGAACAGCAGGTGCAGTATGTGTTCGCCTGCAACGGCCCGATCACCGGCTACCAGCTGCAGGCGCAGATCCCGCTCACCGGGGTTCAGAGCCCGCCGCTGGTCGACACGTTCGTGGGCAAGCCAGCCACCGACACGTTCTCGTGCTCGTTGGCGGAAGTCCCCGGCTACGCGGAGAACTGCGTCGGCGGCACGAAACTGCCGTTCGAGGCGATCACCGGGCAGTTCTCGATCGGCACCAAGCTGTGCGCCGAGCCACGCGTCGACCCGCTGCTGACGGTCACCTACGCGTATCTCGAAAAGAGCGTCATCACGCAGGCGATCTCCGGCCCGTTCGACCTCGGCCGCCCGCTCGGCTGCAAGCCCGACGCGCTCTCAGGCGGAACGCGGATGAACCCGAAGCGCCGCTCGCCACACACCACAAGAAGGGCAAGAAGAAGGCAAGAAAGAAGAAGAAGAAGTAGCCCGGCCAGGGGACGGCGCGCGCGAGCCACGCCGTCCCGCCGCGCCGCGCCGCGCCGCGCCGCTACAGCATGCTGTTGGTCATGCGCTCGATCTCGGCGATCGAGGTCAGGCCTTCACGGACCTTGTGCAGGCCGTCGTCACGCAGCCGGCCCATGCCTTCCTCGACGGCGACCGCGACCATGTCGTCGACCGATCCCCGTTCGAGGATCAGCGCGCGGATCGGCTCGCTGACCGCCATCACCTCGTAGATGCCGACGCGACCGCGGTAGCCGGAGCCGCCGCAGCGCGAGCAGCCGACCGGCTCAAACGGCTCGGCGCCGGATAGGCCGTGCTCGGCGAGCACCGCCTCGGAGACCGCCTGCGGGCGCTTGCAATGCGGGCACAGCATCCGCACCAGCCGCTGCGCGACGATGCAGTCGACCGCCGAGGAGACGAGAAACGGCTCGATGCCCATGTCGATCAGGCGCCCGAGCGCGCTCGGCGCGTCGCGCGTGTGCAGCGTCGAGAGCACGAGGTGGCCGGTGAGCGCCGCCTCGATCGCGATGTGCGCGGTCTCGCGGTCGCGGATCTCGCCGACCATGATCACGTCCGGGTCCGCGCGCAGCATCGAGCGCAGCCCGACATCGAAGGTGACGCCGGCCTTCGGCGCGATCTGCATCTGCTTGACGCCCGCGATCCGCTGCTCGACCGGGTCCTCGATCGTCAGGATCGAGCGTTCGCCGTCGTTGAGCGCGTTGAGCGCGACGTACAGCGTCGTCGACTTCCCCGAACCGGTCGGCCCGGTCACGAGCACGGCACCGTTCGGCCGGCGGATCGCGCGTCGCGAAGCGCTCCTTCTCGACCTCCTGCATGCCGAGCGAGTCGAGGTCGTCGACGACCACGCCGCTGTCGAGGATCCGCATCACGACGCCCTCGCCGTTGACGAGCGGCAGCGTCACGACGCGGATGTTCACGCGCCGGCCGTCGACCGTCAGCGCGAAGCGCCCGTCCTGCGGGACGCGTTTCTCGGAGATGTCGAGGTCGGCCATGATCTTGATGCGCGAGACGACCCCCATCGCCATCCTGCGCTTGACGGTGGCCGCGGGCGCGAGCACGCCGTCGACGCGGAACAGGACCTTCGTGTCGCCCTCCTCGGGGTTGACGTGGATGTCGGAGGCGCCCTGCTGCACGGCCTGCGCGACGATCGAGTGCACGAGCTTGATGATCGGGGCGTCCTTGTCGGCCTCATCGACCGACAGCTCTTCGGCGTCTTCGGCGTCCTCGTCGACGATGTCCTCGATCGAGGCGTCCATCTGCGCGAGGCGCGCGAGCAGCAGGTTGAGATCCTCCAGCGACGCGGCCGCGGGCCGGACGCGCCGGCCGGTCATCATGCCGACGTCGTCGATCGTCAGGACGTTCGTCGGGTTGGCCATCGCGAGCAGCAGCGCGCCATCGTCGGTGAAGCCGACGGGCAGCGCCTGGTAGCGCTTGGCGGTCTCCGCGCCGATCAGGTTGACGGCCCCCATGTCGAGGTCGAAGACCGCGAGGTCGACGAAGTCCAGGCCGAAGCGCTCGGCGACGACGCGTGCGAGCTGATCGTGGCGCAGGATGCCGCGCTCGACGAGCACGATGCCCGTCGGGCGGCCCTGTGCGCGTGCCGCCTCGATCGCCTCCTCGACGGTCTCGAGGTCGGCGAACCCGAGCTCGACGACGACCTCTCCGATCATCCGCGTGGAACGGCCCGGGTTGCGCGGCGGGTACAGGCCGCTCCGCGCGCCCCTCGTGCGTCTCCGCGCTCCTCCCGCGTCTCCGTCGCCTCCGCCGGCGCCGTCGTGGGCTGTCCCTGCTCCCGGGTCGGCTCAGCCGAGGTCCCCGCGGCGGGTGCGTCCGCGGCGGGGGTATCCGCGCCAGAGGCAACGGTCGGCGTGGAGTCTCGGTCATCAGGTCATATCGGCATGCGCGGCGCTCTTGATCGGAAACCCCCGCAAAGAGCGGGCCCGGGCGGCCACGGAGGGCGATTCGAGCGTCCCGGCCGCCGATCGGAGGGCGAGCCGGCCCCGCGCGCTGACGCGGAGGCGAGCGCACCCTCGAAGGCCCCCTTGACCTGGGCGTCGAGCGCGTTGCAGCGATACAGCGCCAGCGCCTCCGGCAGATGCGAAGCGCCGAGCGGCGGCAGCCGTCGGCGCCGTGGTGGAGCATCACGCAGTGCTCCAGCGCCAGCCTCCGCTCGGCGGCGAGCCTCGGCGGGCATTGGCTGGCGAGCACGCGCACCCCGAGCTCGACGTGCCCGAGCAGCCTCCCTGCGGCTGCGCTCGATCTCCGCGCCGTAGGCGAACTCGCGCGGTCTTGCCGAGATCGTGGACGAGCGACGCGCAGAGCAGCAGGTCGCGGTCCAGCCGCGGATGCAGCGTGCACAGCTCCAGCGCCAGCGTCGCGACCGCGACGGTGTGCTCGAGCAGGCCGCCGAGATATGCGTGGTGCGCGCCCGCGGTGCGCCCGCGGCCGCCGCGCCGCCCCGGCGGACGGCATCGAGCATGGCGCCAGCCGGATCTCGCCCGCGCAGCTCGCCGTCGCCGAGCATGCGCCCAGCAGCTCGGCGAGACCGGGGTCGTAGACCTCGCGCGCGAGGTGCTCGAGGAAGCCGTCGAGCTCGTCGATGTCGCGATAGGCGACGGGCAGGAAGCGGGTCGGGTCGGCCTCGGCGCCCTCCGCGCGGGCGATCGCCGCGCAGCTCGACCTGCAGCTCCTCGCGGAAGCGCCCGACGCGGCCGCGAACGCGAACGAGCTCGCCGCGCTCGAATCGCCCGGCCAGCACGTCGGCGTCGCGGAACGCGCGTGCCCGGATCGATCCCGCTGCGGTCGCGCAGCTCGACCGTCAGAAAGGGCGTGCCGGCGCGCGAGATCTGGCGTTCCTTGCGCGTGCACGCGAACAGCCCGTCGACCTCCTCGTCCGCGCGCAGCGTGGCGACGGTCGGGGCGCTGCTCATGGGGCGGTACCGCGATGGCGGAGGCCATCGGCCATGATGTACGGTGGTTCGGATGCAGCCCTTGATCTGGGACCGCCGTCCTGATGGCCTCAGGGCCCCCGCGATGGTGTGCGCGTTCAAGGGCTGGAACGACGCCGGCGACGCCGCCTCGGCGCGGTCTCGTTCCTTGCCACGGCGCTCGACGCGCGCCGCTTCGCCCGCTTCGACCCGGAGGAGTTCTACGACTTCCAGGCGAACCGTCCGACGATCCGCCTCGGCACGCAGGAGCGGCGCGAGGTCGACGTGGCCGACGTGTCGACATCTTCGAGGCGCGCGCGCCGCGCGCGCCGCGCGACCTGGTGCTCGTGCAGGGAGCCGAGCCGTCGATGCGCTGGCGCACGCTCACCGCCAACCTGATCGACCTCGCCGAGGCGATGGGGGTGCAGCTCGTGGTCACCCTCGGCGCCCTGCTCGGGGATGTCCCCCACACGCGGCCCGTCGCGATGACCGGACACGCCTCCGACGGCGCGCTCCTGGAGCGGCTTGGCATCCAGGCGTCCGCCTACGAGGGCCCGACGGGGATCGTCGGTGTCCTCCACGCCGCCTGCGCGTCCTCGGGCATCCCGTCGGCGAGCCTGTGGGCCGCCGTCCCCCACTACGTCGCCGCCGCCGCGAACCCGAAGGCGGCGCTCGCCCTGTTGCGGCGTGTGGAAGGGCTGATCGGGGTCTCCGTGGATGTCTCGGAGCTGGAGTCGGCGGCCGCCGACTACGAGCGCCAGGTGGGTCTCGCGGTGCAGAGCGACCCCGACATCCAGGCGTTCGTCGAACGGCTCGAGAGCGCGGCCGACAGCGAGGGTCTGCAGGCCCATGGGGACGTCCCGTCGGGGACATCCTCGCACGCGAATTCCAGCGCTTCCTCCGCCAGCGCGGGGCGGAGGGCAGCAGCCCGACGAGCTAGATGACCGTGGAATCAATCATCTAAATGACGGCCGCCGGGCAGACGATGCGGTAGTCGCACATCGAGCACGCCGCCGCCGAGGGCGTGGCGTCGAAGTCCTGGGCGAGGATCCCCTCCCCCACCTCGAGCACCACCTCGCGCACGGAGTCGAGCACCTCCTCGCTCCCGGTCACCGGCGCCCTCACGTCGTCGAGCACGTAGTAGTAGGCCTGGCGCGAGGACTCCAGCATCCCAATCCTCGCGCGCCGCCAGCGCATACAGCGAGAGCTGGATGTCGTCGCGGAGCTCCTCGGGACTCTTCGGGCGCGAGGTCTTGTAGTCGATCAGCTCGTAGCGCTCGCTCTCCCCGTCGGCCAGCCGATCGACTCTGTCGACGCGGCCGCGGAGGTGGTGGGGGCCGATGCGGAACGAGAACTGGCGCTCGAACCAGACGGGCTCGGAGCGTTCGTCCTGCAGGCGGGCGTGGTAACGGGTGAGCGCCGCGCCGGCCTTCTCCCGAAGCTCCCGCTCGGGCTCCCCGTCCCCGAGCCCGCTCCGCCGCCAGCCACTGTCGAGCAGCTCGAGCATCTGTGCCAGGCTGCTCGCGCCATCGGAGTGGTAGCGCTCGAGGACCTGATGAACGACGATGCCGAAGCGCTGATGGCGCGTCTGCTCCGTCGGGATCCGCAGGACGCGGGCGTACTTGTAGCGCAGCGGACAGCTCCGGTAGACGTGGATGTCCGACGCCGACAGGGCCAGACCCACTCCGCGGCGGGGCAGGAACGGCTCCAGCGAGTCCTCCCGCCATGCGACCGCCCGTCGTCGCTCACCAGGGGCCCCCACCAGCGCCTGGTCGAGCGGCGAGGTCTCGAGGATCTCGCGTTGCAGCGGCGTCGTCGCGGCCAGCAACCGAGCGTTGATGTCGGCGAGCGCCTCCACCGCGCTCTGACCCTCGGGGCGTTGCAGCAGCGCTGACAGCTTCAACAGCTCCAGGTAGCGGACGACCCCGTGGGAGATGTCCACCTCGGTGTCGAGTCTCAGCTCGCCGAGCCGGCCGCCGATCCTCGCCACGGCCTCGAGCACCTCCTCGCGCAGAGCTCCGTAGGCAGCCTGCAGCCGCTCGGCCTCCGCGTGGGCGACGGCGCTGACCGGAGGCGAGGCGAGCTGATCGATGCCGCCCGGGGGGACGTCCGTGTCGGAGAGACGGTCGCCGGAGCCTCTCCCACCTGCGTCATCGTGCCCCCGACTCCGATCGGCCGGCTCCGGGCCACCCGGAGTCGCGGCGGGCTCCTGGCCGATCGGCGCGCCCACGGGCCCGGTCGCCGGCGGGGCCATCGCCGCGAGGTGGCGGACGAGCTCGCGGTAGCCGGCTCGGGGGTTTGCCTGGACGAAGTCGATCGCGAGCTCGTGCAGCCGCTCCAGCGACGCCGACTGCTCAGCGGCGGCCTCCGGTCCGAGCAACGGCCGCCCGGGTGTCGCCAGACGCTCGATCAGGCGGCCGAGGAAGACGTCGGGGGGGAGCGCGTCGAGCTCCGCGGCGCATGCCCGGTGGAGCTCGACGAAGCGCTGGATGCGCTCGCGGGCCTCGGGCGGCACGCGTGGGGACTCCGTCGCCGCGAGCAGTCCGACGACGAGGTCGAGCTTGCGTCGGCGCGCGACCTGGATCACTCGTGCGAGGTCGACCTGGCGGAGCTCGATCGGCGGTCGCGCGAGCGCACGAACGACCGCGGAGGCGTCCTGGGGATCGGCCAGCAGGCGCACCCAGGCGAGCACATCCCTGACCTCGGCCCGCCCCAGGAACGCGGGCCCCGCGTCCTCGCGCCCGGGCGCCTCCGGGCCGAGGGGGACGGTTCGGCGGACGGGCACAGCCCAAGGATACGCGGGCGCAGCGCGGCGCCCGGGCTACGCTCTGGGTGTGGACTTCATCGACTGGACCGCCGCTCAGCGGATCGGGGAGATGGTCGCCGGCTCGCCGCCGGCGGGCGGCGTGCAGGCCGGAGAGCTGCAGGCGAAGGCGCAGGACTTCGCCGAGCGCGTCGGCGAGTACAGCGGGCTGCTCGCGCCGGAGCGACTGCCCCCGCTCGAGGTCGTCGAGCGACCGGCGTGGATCGCCGCCAACCTGGAGTCGATGCGTCCGTTGCTCGCTCCGCTCGCCGAGCGGGTGGGGGTGGACTCGGGGGTGCTCGCGGGGCCGCTGAGGGCGACCTCGGGGCTGATGCTCGGAGTGCAGGTGGGTGCGTTGACGGGGATGCTCTCCCAGCGCGTGCTCGGGCAGTACGACCTCGCGTTGATGGACCCCGACACCCCCCCACGGCTGCTCCTGCTCGCGCCCAACCTGGCCCAGGCGGCCACGACGCTCGGGGTGGACCGCGACGAGCTCGTCCTGTGGGTGACGATCCACGAGGTGACCCACGCGGTCCAGTTCTCCGGGGCGCCCTGGCTGCGCGCACACCTGGCGGGCCTGCTCGAAGAGCTGATCGAGGGCCTCGGCATGTCGGTCGAGACCCCGAGCCTGCGGAGCCTCGCCCGGCTGACCGACCCCGCCGAGCTGCGCGAGATCATCGACAAGGCCCGTCGTGGGGAGGTCATGCGGCTCACGCTCGGCGAGGACCGCTGGCGGCTGGTGGAGCAGATGCAGAGCGCGATGTCGCTGATCGAGGGCCACGCCGAGCACACGATGGACGCGGTGGGCGCCGAGGTGCTCCCGTCGCTGGAGCGCCTCCGCACTGCGATGAACCGGCGCCGTCAGCACCGCGGGTTGCCGTGGCGGGTGCTCGAGCGCATACTCGGCCTCGAGCTCAAGCTGCGCCAGTACGAGGTCGGGCGACGCTTCTGCGACGCCGTCGTGGCGGCCGGCGGCCCTCCCGCGCTGGCGGCGGCCTGGAGCGGGCCCGAGGCGCTGCCCACCGCGCTCGAGCTCGAGCAGCCCGCCCGCTGGATGGCGCGCGTACGGCCCGCCATATCGGGGTAGCACCGCCCTGGCGGGCCCGTCAGGGGCTCCCGCACGGTGCGGGAGCGCCGCTTCTACGATCCGAACGCACGTTCCTCCTGTTACAAAGGCTCGAACGCCCAAAGCCCATGGTTACGGCATCTTCACGTGCTGCTAGGCTGCCGGTGTAACGATCTCCCGCAGGCGGGTTACAAACATGTGTTCGCCGTCGTCACCTGACGGCGGGGCCAACCGAACAGCACATAAACACCGTCCTGAAGCACGAGAGAAGAACAGAGGAGACACCTCCAGATGCCCACCACAGCAACGAAACCGAAAGCCAAAGCGACGCGTAAACCGGCCGCGCGCAAAGCCGCCGCCCGGAAACCCGCCGCCAAGGCCGCCGGCGCGAAAGCCTCCCGCACTCGCGCCGTCCACACGAGCGAGGCCGCCGCGAAGCAGAGCGCCAACGCCACCGTCGACACGGCTCAGGCCGTCGGCGACTACGCCGAGCGCGCGATCCTGATTCCGGTGGGCGCGGCGCTGATCGCCCGCGACCGGGTCATCTCGACCGTCAGCGGCACGATCGACACCTACTCCTCCAGCGCGAAGACCCAGAAGCAGCTCCGCCGCTTCGAGCGACGTGCGGTGACCGCTCGCAAACGCCTCGAGCGCGAGGTGCGCAAAGCGCGCGTTCGCTTCGAGCGCGACCTGCGTCAGCGCCGCCGGGTGATCGAGAGCACGGTCGGCGACATCGAAGAGCGTCGCGACCTGTTCGTCAGGAACAGCAACGAGATCGCGGACCGCGTGCCGGAGCTCGCCGGCAGGGTCCAGGAGCGGATCCTCAGCCTCGTCTGATCGACCAACGCTTCTCCCCTCCCGGCTTGGAGAGACGGCCAGGGGAAGGTCTGCCGGCCTCATATCCCGCCGGCAGTGGTAGCACCCTCTCCTCCCTCGACCCGCGGACGGCACCCACCGTCCGCGGGTCATTTTTTGCGCCGGGCGACCTCGGTTTGCCACAATGGGCCGTGTGACCGGCGAGCACGAGATTCCGACGAGCCCTCGAGGCCGTCATCGACCCCGAGCTGCACCGCTCGATCGTCGAGCTGGACATGGTGCGCAGCGTCGAGGTCAGCGCCAACGGCGTCGTCGACGTGACCGTCTCTTTGACCACGCCCGGCTGCCCGATCAAGGGCCACTTCCAGAGCGGGGTGGCCGCGGCGGTGGGGGCGCTGGAGGGGATCTCCCACGTGAACGTCTACTTCGACGTCCTCAGCGACGCACAGAAGCAGGCGCTGCAGCAGAAGCTCGGCCGCGGCAGCCTGCCCGCGGGCGCGCTCGCACAGGTCGCCAACGTGATCTGCATCGGCTCCGGGAAGGGCGGCGTCGGCAAGTCCACGCTGACGGCGAACCTGGCGGCGGCGCTCACCGCGGAGGGAAGCCGGGTCGGCATCCTCGACGCCGACGTGTGGGGCTACTCGATTCCGCGGATGTACGGCCTTGGAGCGACCCGCCCGGACGTGTCCGCGGAACGCAAGATCATCCCCTTGGAGGCTCACGGCGTGAGGGTCATGTCGATCGGCTTCTTCGTCGAGGAGGACGCCGCCGTGGTGTGGCGGGGGCCGATGCTCCACAAGGCCCTCACCCAGTTCCTCCAGGACGTCGACTGGGGCGCGCTCGACTACCTCCTCGTGGACCTCCCGCCCGGGACTGGTGACGTCTCGATGACGCTCGCGCAGCTCCTCCCGCAGGCACGCTTCCTGATCGTCACGACGCCTCAGCCCACGGCCCAGAGGGTGGCACGTCGCGCGGCCCAGATGGCGGGCAAGGTCGATCTGGAGATCGCCGGGGTGATCGAGAACATGTCCGGCTTCACGACCCCCGCGGGTGAGCGCTTCCCGATCTTCGGCGAGGGCGGCGGACGAGCGCTCGCGGACGAGCTCGAGGTCCCCCTCCTCGGCAGCATCCCCCTGACGATGCCCTTGCGGGAGCAGGCCGACGAAGGCCTTCCCCTCGCGATCCTGGATCCCGACGACCCGGCCGCTCAAGCGATCCGCCACGTCGCCCGGGGATTGATCGCGCTCAGCCCCACGCCGCTGCCGCTGCTCCCCCTGGTGGAGGTCCCAGCGCCCGCGCCGGTCGAAGCGAAACCCGTGGGCATGTCGCTGCCGATGGCCTGAGAGAGGCCCTCGCCGCGCGACATGCCCGTTCCTCGGCTCGCGCCACCCGCGCGAGCCCGGCCGCGTGGCCACATTCTTGACAACTGAGTACAACGTGGAGGATCGTTTTCGAGATGCCGTTGACCGATCAACAGGAGGAGGACCCCGCCGCTGAGGCGGGAGCGGAGGAGGGTCGCCCGGCGACGGACGGCGAGGGCGGCGAGAGGATCGTCGAATTCGACGAACGGCGCGCGAAGATGGAGCGGCTGCGGGCGGAGGGCATCGACCCCTACCCCCCGGTGACTCTCTGGGCCACGCGGACGCTGATCAAGGACGTCGTCGCGGCACACGACCCGGCGAGCCTGACACCGGGCGAACACCCCGAGTACGGCTACCAGATCGCCGGTCGGATGATCTCGCGGCGGGGACATGGAAAGACGGCCTTCCTGGACATTCGCGACCTCTCCGGCTCGATCCAGGCGGTTGTGCGGGTGGATGCGCTCGGACAGGACACCTACGACCGCATCCTCGCTCTCGACGTCGGTGACATCGTCGGCATCCGCGGCAACGTCTATGTGACCCAGCGCGGCCAGCTGGCGCTCGCGGTCGTGGAGTGCACTCTGCTCACCAAGGCGCTCCGCCCGCCTCCGGACAAGCACCACGGGATGGGCGACGCGGGCAGCCGCTATCGCTACCGCGAGCTCGACCTGATCGCCAACGACGACACGCGCGACCTGTTCGTCAAACGGGGCCGGATCATCGCCGCGATCCGCGAGTGGCTGAGCGAGAAGAACTTCGTCGAGGTAGAAACGCCCGCGCTGCAGTCGCTCGCGGGCGGCGCGGGGTCGCGTCCCTTCACCACCCACCACAACGCGCTCAACCGTGATCTCTACCTGCGCATCTCGGTCGAGCTGTTTTCAACCGCCTGATCGTCGGGGGCATGGAGAACGTCTATGACATGGGGAAGGTGTTCCGCAACGAGGGCATCTCGCCGAAGCACAGCCCTGAGTTCACGATCATCGAGTTCATGATGGCGTATGCCGATTATCACGACGTGGCCACCGCGACCGAAGAGATGTTCGCGTTCGTCGCCCAGCGCGCGCTCGGGGGCACGATCGTCAAACGGAACGGGGAGGAGATCGACCTGTCCAAGCCCTGGCGGCGGGTGACGATGCGCGAGCTGATCATGGAGCGAACGGGTGTGGACTTCATGGAGTCCACCCGCGAGCGGCTCGCCGAGGTGCTCGGCCGGCCGCTCGAGCAGGAGGCGACGTGGGCCGAGCTCGTCGCGGACATCTACTCGGAGCAGATCGAGTCGACGATCAACCAGCCCACCCACGTGTTCGACTTCCCGCTGGAGCCGTTCCCGATCACCAAGCGCCACGCGGTCCACCCCGAGCTGGCCGAGCACTTCGATGCGGTCATCGGCGGGATCGAGCTCGTCAGCGGGGACACCGAGCTCAATGACCCGGTGGACCAGTGGCAGCGCTTCGTGGACCAGCGCAAGCGGCGCATGATCGACGACGCCGACGTCCCCCATCCCAACGACGAGGAATACGCGCGGGCGATCGAGTACGGGTACTCGCCCACGGCGGGCGGAGGAATGGGGGTGGATCGGCTCGTGATGATCCTCACCGAACGCGACACGCTCCGCGAGGTGATCCCGTTTCCGATCGTGAGGGACCTGAAATGAGCTCGACGCAAAGCAAGCTGGATCTCGACCCCGGCATCGTCGGCGCCTGCCGCGTCGCGGCCCATCTGATTGCCGAGCAGGTCAGCGATCGGATCGCCGGCCAGACGACCGTATCGGTCGAGCGGAGCGTCACGCGTCTGCTCGGCGTCGACGGCGCCGACGCGCTCGAGGTGCCGCTGCCGAACGTGCTCGTCGACCACGTCCAGGCCGCCGGCGGCCTCCCGGCGGGGATCGCCTACTGGGTCGGCAACGCGATCATCCAGACCGGCCTCGACCCACAGCGGATCGCGGAGGGCGTGAGCGCCGGCGAGATCGTCCTGCACGAGCTCCCACGGGCCGACGAGGTGGCCGTGCGCGAGCGGGTGACGGAGGAGTGTGGCGCGCGGCTGGCCGAGATCGGCGCTCGCATGCAGGAGCGACGTGCGCTCCGCGAGCAGATGGGCGAAGCGCCCGCCCCGCTCCGCTACGTGCTCACGGCGACCGGCAACGTGTACGAGGACGTCGTCCACGCCCGCGCCGTCGCCGAGGCCGGTGGGGACATCGTTGCGGTCATCCGCTCAACCGCCCAGAGCCTGCTCGACTACGTTCCCTACGGTCCCACCACGGAGGGCTACGGCGGGACGTTCGCCACCCAGGCCAACTTCCGCATCATGCGCGAGGCGATGGACGAGTTCGCGCGCGAGCACGGCCGCTACATCCGCCTGTCGAGCTTCTGCTCGGGCCTGTGCATGTCGGAGATCGCCGCGATGGGCGCCCTCGAGGGGTTCGACAACATGGTCAACGACGCCCTCTACGGCATCCTCTACCGCGACATCAACATCGTTCGCGGGCTGATCGACCAGCGCGTCTCGCGCATGATCAATGGCTACTTCGGCGTCGTCATCAACACAGGCGAGGACAACTACCTGCGCACCGCGGATGCGCTCGCGGCGGCGCCCTCGGTGACCGCCTCCCAGTTCATCAACCATCAGCTCGCCCACGAGTCCGGCGTCCCCGACGCCCAGATCGCGCTCGGCGACGCGTTCGAGATCGACGTCCCGGTGCGCAACGGCCTGCTCTACGAGTGGGCCCAGGCGCAGCTCACGCGCGAGCTGTTTCCCTCCTGCCCGGTGAAGTACATGCCGCCGACGCGCCACATGGACGGCAACCTCTTCCGCACCCATGCCTGTGACGCCCTCTTCAACCTCGTCACGATCGCCACCGGCCAGGGCGTGCAGACGATCGGGGTGCCGACGGAGGGGATCTTCACCCCCCACATCCACGATCGAGTGCTCGGGCTGCAGAACGTCGACTACGTCTTCAACGCCGCCGCAGACCTCGGCGAGGAGATCGAGTTCAAGCGCGGGGGGATCATCCAGCGCCACGCCCAGGACGTCCTCGCCGGCGCGCACGAGCTGCTCGAGCGGATCGCCGAGACGGGGCTGTTCCGGGCGATCGAGGATGCCTCCTTCGGCGACGTGAGCCGCAGCGAGGACGAGGGGCGCGGGATCGAGGGGATCGTCGCCACCGACGAGGGATATTTCAACCCGGTGGTCGAGCTCATGAGACAGGCGAGCTATGCCGCCTGAGGTGGATCTCACGTCCGTCGGCCCGTACGCCGATCGCCTCGGCGATGGCCTCGTGCAGATGAGCTTCACGCTCCCTGTTCCCTACTCCCTGGCGGCGCGCCGGGCGGCGCTGGAGCTGGCGGGACGGATGGGATTCCAGGAGCCGGAGGTCGTCCACTACCAGCAGCTCACCCCGGGCTACACCTACTTCGTGATGTACGGCCGCTGCGTCGCGAGCGTCGACTTCACGCTGCTCGCGGAGGAGGGCTTCGATATCGAGTACCTCGACGAGGACGAGGTTGAGCGCTTCGCCCGCGAGCACATCGGCCGCCGTATCGTCGTCGTCGGCGCGAGCACCGGCTCGGACACCCACAGCGTGGGGATCGACGCGATGCTCAACCTCAAGGGCTACCACGGCCACCACGGCCTCGAGGGCTACCCCTCGTTCGAGACCCACAACCTCGGCAGCCAGGTCCCCAACAGCAGGCTCGTGGCGAAGGCCCTGGAGGTCGGGGCCGACGCGATCCTCGTCTCGCAGACGGTCACCCAGCAGAACCTCCACGTCCACAACCTCACCGAGCTCGTGGAGATGGTCGAGGCCGAGGGGCGCCGTCGCGAGACGATCCTCGTCTGCGGCGGGCCGCGCGTGACCAACGAGCTCGCCAAGGAGCTCGGTTTCGATGCGGGCTTCAGCAAAGGGACCTACCCCCACCACCTCGCGAGCTTCATCGTCCGCGAGCTCGCCTCCAGGGTCGCGGCGGCCCACTGAGCGGTGCTGCTCTCCGAGCAGACCGCCTCGGCCAGCCGGCTGGCACTCGTCGGGCTCGCCAAGAACACGGGCAAGACCGTCACGCTGGCGACGCTGCTGAGCGAGCTCCGCGACGCCGGAACGGTCGTCGGCGTGACGTCGGTGGGACGAGACGGAGAGGAGCGCGACGTGATCGACCCGCGCATCGAGAAGCCTCGGGTGGAGCTCGTCGGCGGGAGCCTCGTCGCGACCACCGACGCGCTCCTCCGCGACAGCGGTCTCCCGCACGAAGTGCTGGAGCAGACCGACGTCCGCACCCCGCTGGGACGGGTGCTCGTCGCCCGCCTCCGCGGCGGCGGCGTGCTCGAGATCGCCGGTCCCAGCGCCGCCGCCGCGGTGGGCGAGGTCGTGGAGGCGATGCTCGCCCACGGGGCCGAGCGGACGTTGATCGACGGCGCGATCGACCGGCGTGCCGCCTCCTCGCCCACCGTCGCCGACGGCCTCGTGATCGCCACCGGGGCGATCCTCAGCGCGGACATCGAGGAGGTCGCCGCGCGCACCCGCGACGCGGTCGAGCTCGTGCGCCTGCCCGCAGTTGCCGCGGGGAGCGAGCTGGAGCGGCGGCTCGCGGATCTCGACGGGCGGACGGCGCTGCTGGATGGCGCCTTCGCCGCGGTCGAGCTCGAGCCGCGCTTCGCGCTGACGGCCGCCGACGACGACGTCGCCCGCCTGCTCGACGCTCAGCCCGACGCTCGCTGGGTCGTGGTCGGTGGGGCGCTCCCGGAGTCGTTCCTGGCCGCGCTCGCCGCCTCCGCCCGCCGCCGCGGGCGGGAGCTGACGGTCGTCGTCGGTGACCCGACGAAGGTGTTCCTGAACGAGCGGGGACCGGGGTGGTATGCCCGCCAGGGCGTCGAGCTGCGCGTGCTCGCGCCGATCTCCCTCCTCGCCCTCACGGTCAACCCCGTCGCGCCGCAATCCCACAGCTTCGACTCGGCCGAGCTCCGCGAGCTGATCGGCGAGGCGATCGATGGGGTGAGCGTGATCGACGTCCTGCACCCGGCCTACCGCTCGGCGAGCGCGGGAGGCGGCTAGCGGTTGTTGGCGAAGTACTCGGCGTTGATCTGCGAGTACTTCCCCCACTCCTCGGGGAGCTGGTCCTCGGCGAAGCAGGCGTCCACGGGGCAGGCCTCGACGCAGGCGTCGCAGTCGATGCACTCCTCGGGGTCGATGTAGAGCATCTCGGCCGCGTCGTAGCCGGGCTCGTCGGGGGTCGGGTGGATGCAGTCCACCGGGCAAACCTCGACGCAGGAGTTGTCCTTGGTGCCGATGCACGGCTCGGCGATCACGTAGGCCATTCGCTTCTTTCTCTGGATCGTTTGGGCGGGATCCCTGAGGGGGAGGCCATATTGTACGAACCATGCTCCTGCTTACCGGCGCGACCGGCCTGGTGGGCTCGACGCTTCTCGGTCGCCTGCTCGCCGACGGCGCCGAGGTTCGCTGCCTCGTGCGCGACCCGCGCCGTCTCGGCCCGCGTCGCGTGCGCGTCCAGATCGCGCTGGGCGACCTCACCGATCCGCCCTCGTTCCGCAACGCGCTTCGAGGAGTCCAGACCGTCGTCCACCTGGCGGCGACGATCCGCGATCAGCCGGACGGGTCGATCGAGGAGCTCAACGGGATCGCCACCTGGCGGATGGTCGAGGCCGCGGAGCGCCAGGGCGTGGAGCGATTCGTGTTCTTCTCCGCCCTCGGCGCCTCCACCCACCACCGCACGCGCAACCTCCGCGCCAAGGCGCTCGCCGAGCAGGCCGTCCGCGAGGCGAGCCTCGATTCGATCGTGTTCGCCCCTTCGATCATCTACGCCCCCGGCGATCCGTGGTTGACGCTGCTCGAGCGTCTCGCGCTGCTGCCGGTGATGCCCCTGTCGGGTCGCGGCACGGCTCCCTTCCAGCCGATCTGGGCCGAGGACGTCGCCGAGTGCATCGTCGCGGCGCTGGCGGCGGAGCCCGCGGAGCGAGATCGCCGCTACGAGCTCGCCGGACCGGAGACCCTCACCCATGAGGACATCGTCCGTACGGTGCTCCGCTCGTTGCGCCGCAGGCGGCCGATCCTCCACGTGCCCACACCGCTCGTCTCGCGTGGCCTCGGCCTGCTCGAGCGGACGGTCGGCCCGCGCGCGTTCGCAACCTGGGACGAGGCAGAGCTGATGGAGGTGGCGATGACATCGCCCCGCGGAGCCGCCGACGCCCAGTCGCTGGGGGTGCGGCCCCAGCGCATGGCGGCGGTGCTCGGCGGGCGCTAGCCCGCTACCGGGTCCCGGCGGCTAGTCCGCGAGCGCAGCCGCGATCGCGGGCCGGCGAGCCGTCCACTGCTGGGCGATCTCGAGCTGGGAGGCGAGCGCGAGCAGCCGCCCCTCCTCCACCGGTCGCCCGATCAGCTGGACCCCGAGGGGGAGCCCATCCTCTCCCTCGTAGAGCGGCAGCGAGATCGCGGGCTGGCCCGAGGCGTTGACGATCGGGGTGAAGGGGGTGAACAGACCCGAGCGGGTGAACGTGGAGAGCGGATCGGGGACGGCCGTGTCGAGCGTCCCGAGCGGGAGGGGCCGCTCGGCCAGCGCCGGCGTGAGCACCGCGTCGTAGGGAGCGAGGAAGGTGATCAGGCCGCGGGCGAAGGACTGCAGCTGAACCGCCGCCGCCATTCCTTCGATCGCGTTCATCTTCGAGACCATCGAGAAGATCGCCCAGCTCATCGGCTCCATGTCCTCCGCCGTCGGCTCGCGTCCTGCGATCGTGGCCGAGTAGGCGATCGAAAGGGCGATGTGGTTCGAGAAGACCCGCCCGAAGAGCTCGCGCACGGTGTCATCCCGCCACGGCGGGTCCACCTCCTCCACGTCGTGACCGAGCGAGCGGAGCAGGCCGGCCGCATCGGCGACGGCCTGCGCGCAGATCGGGTCGATCACCGCCTCGGCGACGGGCGAGTGGGTCGTGGCGGCGATTCGCATCCTCCCGGGCTCGCGCTGCGCAGCCGCCGCGAACGGCTCGCTCGGCGGCGTCGCCCAGGTCGCGTCGCCCAGCTCGTACCCGGCGAGCACATCGAGCAGGGCGGCGGTGTCGGCGACCGTACGCGTGAGCATCCCGTCGATCCCGAGCGAGGAATCACCCAGCTCGGGGGCGGGGAGATCCGGCCGCGGCTGGGCTTCAGGCCGACGAGCCCGCAGCAGGCGGCGGGAATCCGCACCGAGCCGCCGCCGTCGTTGCCATGCGCGATCGGAAGCATCCCGCTCGCGACCGCTGCGGCGGCACCGCCGGAGGAGCCCCCGGGGGTGCGCCCGAGATCCCAGGGGTTGCGCGTGGGCCCGAAGATGCGCGCCTCGGAGGTCGGCAGGATGCCGTACTCTGGCAGGGTCGTCGTGCCGAGGATCACGAACCCGGCGTCCTTCAGCCGACGCGTGACGTTGTGGTCGTAGGGGGCGACGTACTCGGCCATCAGCGAGCAGCCGTAGGTCAGCCTCATGCCCTTCACCGGGCGGTTGTTCTTGATCGCCGTCGGCACCCCCGCGAACGGCCGCTCGTCCCCCGGGGCGATCGCGTCCGCCGCCCGCAGCGCGCCCTCGGCATCGATCTCGACGAAGGCGTTGAGGCTCGGGTTGAGCTCCTCGATGCGCTCCAGCGCGCATTCCACGAGCTCTCGTGAGGAGACCTCCCCCGTGCGGACCATCGCGGCCAGCTCGCTCGCCGGACGAAACATCAGATCGCTGTCGGACATCGCTCCTCCTCGGCTCCTCGGGGACGCTCGCTGCCTGCGCACCCAGCGGCGGCGCCGGCGCGCATTGGAGCCTACTCGCGCGCGCATTCCTGCGACGATGTGGCTCTGCCCACAAGGCAGCCACCCGTCAAGCATCAAGCTCAGAAAGCGAGTGCCATGAGCGCGGTTCAGTCACCGGAGGTACAGTCGGGCCTGGAGGGCGTTGTCGCCTTCGCCACCGAGATCGCCGAGCCCGATCGAGAGGGTGGGGCGCTGCGTTATCGCGGGATCGACATCGAGACCCTCGTCGGCGCGGTCCCCTACGAGCAGGTCTGGGGGCTCCTCGTCGACGGTCAGTTCAAGCCCGGGCTCCCCCCCGCCGAACCGCACGCCCTCACCGTCCGCTCGGGCGACCACCGCGTGGACGTCCAGTCGGCGCTGGCGATGCTCGCGCCCGAGTGGGGGTTCGGCCAGCTGATCGACATCACCGACGAGGAGGCCCGCGACAACCTCGCGCGAGCGTCCGTGATGGCGCTCTCGTTCGTGGCCCAGTCGGCCCGCGAGATCGGCCAGCCGCCGGTCTCCCAGTCGGAGGTGGATCAGGGGCGGACGATCCCCGAGCGCTTCCTCATCCGCTGGCGCGGAGAGGCCAATCCTGAGCACGTCAAGGCAATCGACGCCTACTGGATCTCGGCCGCGGAGCACGGGATGAACGCCTCGACGTTCACCGCCCGGGTGGTCGCCTCCACGGGGGCGGACGTCGCGGCGGCGCTGTCGGCGGCCGTCGGCGCGCTTTCGGGCCCGCTCCACGGCGGCGCTCCCTCACGCGTGCTGAGGATGCTCGAGGAAGTTGAAGAGACCGGCGATGCGGAGCGCTGGGTCTCCGAGGCGCTGGATCGCGGCGACCGCTTGATGGGCTTCGGCCACCGCATCTATCGCGCCGAAGATCCTCGCGCGAGAGTGCTCCGTCGGACCTGTCGCGAACTCGGCTCGCCGCGCTTCGAGGCTGCCGAGGCGCTCGAGAAGGCCGCCCTGGCGGAGCTGCAGGCGCGGCGCCCGGACCGCGTATTGGCGACGAACGTGGAGTTCTGGTCGGCGGTCGTCCTCGACCTCGCGGAAGTGCCACCAGACCTCTTTACGCCGATGTTCACCTGCGCTCGCGTCGCCGGCTGGTCGGCACACATCCTCGAGCAGAAGCGCGAGGGCAAGCTCATTCGCCCCACCGCCAAGTACATCGGTGCCGGCCCGCGGGAGATCTCCGCGGTAGGCTAAAGCGCGAGCGCGCGCTCGACGATCGCCGAGCCGTCGATGCCGCCGGGGAGATCGCCGAAGGCGAGGCCCCGCGAGCGCAGGCGAGCCGTGCAGAAGGCCTCCGACACCGACGGCGGGGAGAAGCGCAGGAGCAGGCTTGCCTGCAGCGCCAGTGCCATGTCCTCGGCCAGGCGCCTGGCACCCCACTGCGCCGTCTCCGGCTGGGCGGTGAGGCCCTCGAGCGTCTCGCGGGTGCGCCTGAGGTGCGCGTCGAAGTCGCCGCTGGCGCCGGCCGCCAGCTCGCACTCGGCGAGAAAGGCCGCTCCGGCATGCCGATCGCGTGTCAGCGCCCGGAGTACGTCGAGGGCGATCACGTTGCCCGAGCCCTCCCACACGGTCCCGATCTGGATGTCGCGGTAGAACTGGGCCATCGGAGCCTCCTCCACATAGCCGTTCCCTCCCAGGCACTCCAACGCCTCGGCGGCGAAGGGGGCCCCGCGCTTGCACACCCAGTACTTCATCACCGCGAGCGCGAGCCGTCGGAAGGACGCCTCCTGCGGCGTCTGCGAGTCGAAGGCCCGCGCGATCCTCATCGCCGAGACGGTCGCCGCCTCGGACTCGATCGCGAGGTCCGCGAGGACGTTCACCATCGCCGGCTGCCGCGACAGCGGCGCCCCGAACGCGCTCCGGTTGCGGGCGTGCCAGATGGCCTCGGCGAGGACTCGCCGCATCATCCCCGTCACCGCCGTCAGGGTGTCCAGGCGCGTCCAGATGAGCTGCTCGACGACATATGCCGTCCCGCGGCCCTCCTCGCCGAGAATGCGCGCGGGCAGGTGGTCGTACTCGACCTCCGAGGACGCCAGCGAGCGACCCCCGAGCTTGTCCTTCAGGCGTTCTATGCGGAAGCCCGCGTGGGGTCTGCGGGCCACGAAGCAGGTGATCCCGGCGTCGGTCTGTGCGAGCGTGAAGAAGACCTCGAAGACAGGGTGGGTGCAGAACCACTTGTGCCCGGTGAGCTCGTACCAGCCATCTCCGACGGGCTCGGCGACGGTGGAGTTCGCCCGCAGGTCCGACCCCCCCTGCTTCTCCGTCATCACCATTCCGGCCTGCGCGAACCGCTCGTAGTCGGGCAGCGTCAGGCGCTCCTCCCACTCCGCCGCCAGCGCCGGGTCCTGGCGCATCGTTGGGACCGCGGCGTAGTTGATCGACAGCGGGCAGCAGGGGCCCGTGTCCAGCTGGTTGAAGAGGTGGAACATGCCCATGCGAACGACGTGCGCGCCCGTCCGCTGCTCCCGCCAGGGCAGGCAGTTGACTTCACGCTCGACCCCCAGACGCAGCATCCACTGCATCGATGGGTCGTAGTCGATCTCGTCCACGCGATTGCCGAAGCGGTCGTGTGTGCGCAGCGTGGGTATGTTCCGCTGCGCCCTCCGCGCGTGCTCGAGCGCCTCTTCGGAGGCGACGATCGCGCCGAGGTCGCGGACCCGGTCGAGGCCCCAGTCGCCACCCTCACGCGTCAGCGCCTCGGCCAGCACCGGGTCGGCATCGAAGGCGTTGTGGCCGACCAGCGGCGGCGGCTGGTTGAAGACCTCGTGCGTCGCGCTGCGATGACCCTGGCCTACCGCTGACATGCTGCCCCTCCCTCGGTGGACTCGCCAGCCTTGAATCTAGCGCGGCGCAGCGCTCACCGGCAGGCGCGCACTTTCGAGGCGGACCCGGCAACGAGGGGCGCGCACCGGCAACGATCGCGGAGGGAGCCGGCAGGGACGAGGCGGGGACCGGGAACGATCGCGGCGGGACCCCGACAACGACGAGGGCCCGGCGGCTCCGCCGGGCCCTCGTGCACTGCTCCATCTCGTGCACCGCTCCATCTCGTGCACTGCTCGGTCCGCGGCCGATGCCGGCCGGGCGAGGCGCTGCTTACATCATCCCGCTCATGTCGGGCATGCCGCCGCCGCCGCCCGCGCCTTCCTTGTCGGGAATCTCGGCCACGATCGCCTCGGTCGTGAGGATGTTCTTCGCGATCGATGCCGCATTCTGCAGCGCCGAGCGCGTCACCATCGCCGGGTCGATGATCCCTGCGGCGACGAGGTCGACGATCTCGTTCGTCGCCGCGTTGAGGCCGTGGCCTTTCTTGGCCTTGCGCACGTCGTTGACCACGACGGAGCCCTCCAGCCCGGCGTTCTCGGCGAGCTGGCGAAGCGGCTCCTCGAGCGCCCGCAGCACGATCCGCGCGCCCGTGTGCTCGTCGTCGTCACCGGTGCCGTTGGCGCTGACCGCAGAAGAGGCCTGCAGCAACGCGACCCCTCCACCCGGCACGATGCCCTCCTCGAGCGCCGCGCGAGTCGCCTGCAGCGCGTCCTCGACGCGATGCTTCTTCTCCTTCATCTCCGTCTCCGTGGCCGCGCCGACCTTCACCACGGCGACCCCGCCCGAGAGCTTGGCCAGACGCTCCTGGAGCTTCTCCCGGTCGAAGTCCGAGTCGGTGTTCTCGACTTCGGCTTTGATCTGGTTGATGCGGCCTTTGATTGCGGCGGAGTCACCGGCACCGTCGACGACGGTCGTCGTGTCCTTCGCGACGACCACCCGGCGCGCACGTCCGAGCTGAGACAGCTGGGTGTTCTCCAGCTTCAGTCCCATCTCCTCGGTGATCACCTCGCCACCCGTGAGGATCGCGATGTCCTCGAGCATCCGCTTGCGCCGGTCGCCGAACCCGGGCGCCTTCACGGCCACGCCGGTGAACGTCCCGCGGAGCTTGTTGACGACGAGCGTCGCCAACGACTCCCCCTCGACATCCTCGGCGATGATCAGCAGCGGCTTGCCGCTCTGGATCACGGCCTCGAGCACCGGCAGCACGTCGCGCACGGACCCGATCTTGGAGTTCGCGATCAGGATGTAGGGGTCCTCCAGGGTCGCCTCCATGCGGTCCTGGTCGGTGACCATGTAGGGGGAGATGTAGCCCTTGTCGAACTGCATCCCCTCGGTGAACTCGAGGTCCATCCCGAACGTCTGGCCCTCCTCGACGTTGACCACGCCGTCCTTGCCGACCTTCTCGATCGCGTCGGCGATCACGTCGCCGATCTCCTCGTCGCCGGCCGAGATCGTCGCCACGCGGGCGATCTGGTCCTTGCCGGAGACCTCCTTCGACTGCGAGGCGATGTTCTTGACGACCTCGTCGACCGCCCTCTCGATCCCGCGCTTGAGCGCGAGCGGGTTGGCGCCGGCGGCTACGTTCTTCAGCCCCTGGCGGACGATCGCCTGGGCGAGCACCGTCGCCGTCGTCGTGCCGTCGCCGGCGACATCGTTGGTCGCCGTGGCGACCTCACGGACGAGCTGGGCGCCCTGGTTCTCGAAGACGTCCTCCACGTCGATCTCGCGGGCGATCGTGACACCGTCGTTCGTGATCGTGGGAGCGCCGAACTTCTTGTCCAGGACGACATAGCGCCCCTTCGGTCCGAGCGTGACCTTGACCGCGTTCGCGACGGCGTCGACGCCGGCCTCGAGCGCCTTGCGCGCTTCAGCGTCGTACTTGAGCTCCTTGTGTGCCATGTCTCAGACTCTCCTTATGCCTCGACGCGGGCGAGGACGTCGGACTCGCGCAACACGAGCAGATCCTCCCCGTCGAGTTTGATCTCGGTCCCGCCGTACTTGCTGTAGAGGACCTCGTCGCCCTTCTTGACGTCCAGCGGGATGCGCTTGCCGTCCTCGTCGGCCTTACCGTCGCCAACTGCCAGGACCTTGCCCTTCTGCGGCTTCTCCTTGGCGGTGTCGGGAAGGACGATCCCACTCGCAGTGGTCTGCTCCTCCTCGATCGCCTGCACGATCAGGCGATCGCCCAGGGGCTTGAGCTTCATCTTTGGAAAACCTCCATCTAGAGAGATTGCTCGGCTGCCTGGGCCTGTGGTGAGACGCCCGGGGCGCCGATTGGCACTCTCGGATGGAGAGTGCCAACTTGCACCCCCAATATACATGAAACCCGCCGAGTTCCGGGTTTTTTTGGCAGTCCTGCACCGAGACTGCCAACGGCCTCAGTTCTGGGCGCCCCCGAAGCCTTTGATGGCCTGTGTGACGCTGGCGGGGTTGTCGATGATCTGCGAGAAGCGAACGACCGTGACGACGTCCTCGGCGGAGACGGAGCGACCGTAGATCTGTTCGAGGAAGTTGATCAGTTCCTCGTGGCGGCGGAACTCCGGGTTGTCGTGCTTGATGTCCCTCGGAGAGAGGTCGGCGAGCCGCATCACCTCGACCTGGTCGATCACCGCGTCGAAGATCTTTTCCCGGGGGGAGTACTGGTAGCCGATCGTCACCAGCACCGCCTGGTTCTTGCGGTACTTGCCCGACTTGTCGCCGAGGCGGATCGTCGCGGTCTTGCGGCCCCGCTTGAGCTCGTCGGCGAAGATCGTGGAGTAGAAGTTCAGGACCTGCATGACGGAATCCTTGGTCGATCGAGGACGGTGGCGGGCCTCGGCCCGGACGCAGGCTATCGGTCTTTCTGCAGGCGGGCCATCGCGAGCGTGACCATCTCCCGCTCGCCGACGTGGCTGAGCTTCCGCTCGGCCTCCGCGAGGTCGAGCCAGCGCACCTCCTCGACCTCGTCGTCGTGGTCCTCGACGTCTCCCTCGACGTACTCGAACAGGAAGAACGAGACCGACTTGCCGATCGTGCGCCCGTCGCGGCGGTACCAGTAGCGCGTCTCGCCGAGCTCGCCCAACGGGCGCGGCGACGACGCCCGTCTCCTCCCGCACCTCGCGCTCGGCGGCCTGCACGGGGGTCTCGCCGGGGTCGACGTGCCCCTTCGGCAGCGCCAGCACGCGCGAGCCATCGGCCGCGCGGCGGGTCGGCACGATCACGACCACCTGGTTGCGGCGAACGACCACGCCGCCGGCGGAGAACTCGTCGCGCCCGACCCCCGCTGGCAGAAGACATACCGCCGAAGCGCCTCGGGCTCGTGGACGACGAGGCGGCCCCGCCCCTGGGAGATGACGCCGGCGCGCTCGAGGACAGCGAGGAAGCGGCTGGCGGACTCACGTGAGGAGCCGGCGAGCTGGGCGAGGTCGGCCTGGGTGGCGGTCACGAGCACGTCCGCGGGCGGCTTGCCGGCCGCGACCTCCTCGGCGACGAGCTCTGCGAGCACGACCGCGACGCGGCTCTGGACCGTCTGGAAGGACTGCCTCGAGAGCCGCTCGTTCATCTCCCGCAGTCGTCGCCCCAGCGCGATCACCAGGCGCGTGGCGATCTGTGGGTGTTCGCCCATCAGCCGCCGCATGTCCCCCCCGAGCACGCCCACGACCTCGGGTGCGGTCGATCGCCTCGACGGTCGCCGAGCGACGCTCGTCCTCGAACATCGCCAGCTCGCCGAAGATGTCGCCGGGACCGAACGTCGCGAGCGTGATCGTGCGCCCGTCGCCGTGGCTGCGAACGGCCCGCAGATGGCCCTCCCGGACGACGTAGCAGGTGTCGCTCGCGTCCCCCTCCCGGAACACCACCTGCCCTGGCTCGAGCTCGCGCGGAACCGCCACCTGGGCGATCTTCTCGAGGTCGCCGAGCTCCAGCGTCGAGAACGCCGGCACGCGCCCGAGCAGCTCCACGACCTCCGCTGTCCCCGTAGCCCCCATCGCCCACGAATACCACACCCCCGCCGCGCTCGTCCGTCGGCGCCGCCGGCGCGGCCCTGCACTGCCACCGACCGGCGGCGATCCTCCGCCGGAACGCCCGCCCCGTCTGCGCGTGGCGCTACCGGCGCCGGGCCCGGCCCCGCGTCGCTATCTTGGCGGGCGTGACCGCTGCACGATTCGCAGCCAGGGTGCTCGCCCCGTTCGTCGTGCTGAGCCTCCTCGTGGCGAGCGCCGCCGCCTCGACACCCCCGAAGGGCGGCTCCGGCGGTCCGCTCAAGCGACTGCTCGTCTCGAAGGAACTGTGGGCGACGATCGACATCTGCAGCCCCACCGATCAGCCGAACACGGTCGGCATCCGCGGCTCGATGCCCGGAGACGGCCAGTCTCACGACCACATGTTCATGAGCTTCCGCCTGCAGTACCAGGACCCGACGACCAAGATCTGGGTCGACCTGGCGACGGCGACCCCGCCCTTCTTCGTGCCCGTGGGCAACGGCAGCAGCTCACGCCAGGACGGGCGCAGCTTCCAGCTGGTGCCCGTGGCGGGCGAGCCGGCGTTCACGATGCAGAGGCGTCGTGGACTACCAGTGGCGCCGCAACGGCGCCGTCATCGAGGCGGTCTCCCGAGCGAGCACCGCCGGGCGCAAGAGCCTCGCCGGCGCGGACCCGGCTGGGTTCAGCACCGCCACCTGCATGATCGGCTGAGCGGGCGGCGGAGGCCTAGGGTGCGTGCGTGGGAACAGCCGCGGATCGTTCGTGATGATCCCGTCGACGCCCATCTCGATCAGCCTCGCGAGCAGGGCCTCCTCGTCCACCGTCCACACGAACAGCTCGCCGCCCGCCTCGGAGACCGCCCGGACGAGTGCCGGTGTGACCACGCGCCAGTGCGCCATGATCGCGTCGTAGCGCCCGGCGGAGAGCGCCGCGCGAACTCGGCGGGGCAGCGTCGCCCTGTAGGCCGTCAGCATCGCCAGGGCCGGGATCGCCGTGAGCATGTCCGCGGTGTAGTCGCGGCGCACCCGTGGGACCGACCATCCCAGCCGCAGCGCCGGCTCGGCAGCGCGCACGCGGGCGAGGCCGTCGGGGAACATCCCGCTGACGAGCGTCCGCTCCACGAGGCCGGCGGCGCGGATCGCCTCGACGACCCGCCGCTCGTAGCCCATGAGCTTGATGTCGACGTCGAGGTCGATGCCCGCGAAGCGCTCGCCGGCGAGATGCTCCAGCGCCAGCTCGAACTCGACCGCAGGCCGCGAGCGAACGTCCTCGTAGTCGTGGGCGACGAGCAGACGCCCGCCCCCGCCCGGATGCTCGGACAGGACGTCCAGCTCGATCATGTCGACGCCATGCTCGAGCGCGGCGTCGAAACTGGCCAGCGTGTTGCCCGGCTCGATCCCGTCGGCGCCCTTGTGTCCCACCCGGAACGGCCGGCTGCGAAGCTCGTGCATCGGGCCCAAGATGGCAGAGTCCCCAACGGACGCCGTCGAGGGCCGTGCACGGGCCCGCGCGGCGCGGTCCGCCCGGCGGGCGATCAGCCGGTCGTGCGGCCCGCTTCATGCCGGCGGGCCGCCTCGATCGCCGCCAGCGCGGACCCCGCGCCGAGGTAGGGCGCGAGCACGATGAACGAGAGCTGATCGGCCAACGCCGGCGGACAGCGAGCGTCGAGGAGCCCTCGCATGGGCTGAGACGATCGACGAGATCGCGCCCGCCGACGGCCTCCGCGCGCCACCGCCGGGCCGCGCAGCGGAGCCGGCGCTTCGGCCAGCAGCTCCCTCGTCACCGCCTCGACCGGCTCACTCATCCGGGCGATCACCGCCGGACCGACCTCGAGCACATCGATCGCAGGCGATCCGCCGGAATGCCTCGTTGGCGATGAGGTGCTCGATCAGCGCGCATGTCCCGGCGTGGACGGCTTCGGGCCAGTTCGCCGCGGGCGCCATCCGCGCGCGAACAGCGACCAGGGCTTCGCCCGTGAGGTCGCGCAGAGCGGCCAGCAGCGCCGCCTCCTTGGTCGCGAACTGACGGTGGAAGTCCTCCGTCGAGATCCCCGCTGAGCGTGCGATCTGGGCGTCGTCGAGGGCCCCGTAGCCGTGGTCGAGGGTCAGCTCGAGGACCGCTCCGAGCGCCCTGCTGCGCCGGTCCCGCCCACCCACCACGCGACTCGCCCCGTGCGCCACCCCGATCGCCCCGCCCAGCACGCGACTCGCCCCGGGCGCCACCCCGATCGCCCCGCCGAGCACGCGACTCGCCTCGGGCGCCATGCCGATCGCCCCGCCGAGCGCGCGACCCGCCCCGGGCGCCACGCCGAGCAGGCGACCCCCGAGGCGGGCAGCCGCGGGAGAGCGGTACGCGCTCATCCAGTCGAGCATCTCCTCCGTCAACGCCGGCAGCTCTCGCTCGCTCCCGTCCAGCAGCCGGCGAGAGACGAGCCGGCGGACGCCGCCGGCGATCGCCCGCGGGGCGAACCCGGGGAGCCGCACCCCGTCGGGCGCGAGCTCGAACGCGGTCGCCACCATGCGCTCGAACGTCAGCGCCGCCAGGTGTCTGTGAACGCGCACCCGCGGCCCCGCCCCGAGCGCCTCCACGAGAACCAGCCGCGGCCCCCTTGGCGCCTCGGCGATGTGGACGAGCAGGGCTTCGCAGGCGCCGCGCAGGCGACTGGACCAGCCTCGCTGAAGCGCCCAGCCGTCGATCGCGACCTTCCGCGAGCGCGCCGACGACGATGTCGTAGGTCGCCAGGAAGCAGTCCTCCCTGCTGGGAAACTGCTCGTAGAAGGCCCTCCGCGAGACTCCCGCGAGGGCGATCACGTCGGCGACTGTCGTGGCCCGATAGCCGTGCCGGTGGACGGCCTCGATCATCCCTCCGTAGAGCCGCGCGCGCTGGTTGCCGCGCGACCTCCTCCGGCTCGATCCGGTTCGGCCCCCGCGGGAGCCGTCGGAACAGCGGCGTCACGTCGTCGCGGGCTTTCGTCATGGTGGAGGATTCCGACTATCGGAACTTAGACCACGAGCGCCGGCGGCGCAAGTCGCCGCCCGGCGCTACGCGGTCAGCGTGAGCCGGCGCGGCCCGGGTGGAACCCGAGCTCCACGAGCTGCTCGACGAGCGGGGAGGAGATCGCCGGCTCGCCATCGATCCGCTCGAGGGCGAGCTTGCCCACACGCCCGCTGCGAACCGCCTCGGCAAGCGCCCCCAGAGCCACGCTCAGCGTCGGCGCACGACCTCGCTCCCCTTCGCCGCCGCCATCGTGATCAGCCCGCGAGCGCCGCGCTCGACGTAGAGCGCGGGCTCGCTCCTCGACGAGCACCACGTACGCCCCGGCCACGCGTGCGGGACGCCGCTCCTGGCCCTCCCGCTTGCGGCCAGGGAAGCACGCCGCCGTAGGGCTGCGCGGGGTCCGCGGCGGCGAGCACGAGCGCGCGCCCCTGTCCGCCCGAGGCGTCCGCCGCGTCCGGCGAGGGGCTTCCCGCGCGCAACCGCTCGACCGCGCCCGGCAGCGCGAACTGGGCGCCGCCCATACCCTCGATGAAATAGCCCCGACGGCAGACCCCGAGCGTCTCGAGGCGGGCGAACGTCTCATAGAGCATCGCGAATCCGCCCTTGATCCCCTCGGCCAGCACCTGCTCGCGGGTCACGATCCCGTAGCGCTCGAGTAGCAGCTCGGCCTGCGCGCGGCGGCGCTCGCCCACCGCGCCGGCGCCCTCGTCCGAGCCGCCGAAGACCGAATCGGTCATCGACCAGCGACCCTGTACCTGCGACTGCGCCCCGCCCCTCCGTGCGCCGAAGCGGCGACGCCCGCGCGTGCTCGCCGCCGGACGCCCGCCCGCGAGCGCCAGGCGCGGCGCGCGCAGTGGCGCCCAGGCGTCGTTGGTGACCTGGCCCCCCAGACGAGGTCCCACAGGGCCTCGCGCAAGTCCTCCGCCCCCAGCTCCACCTCGGCGAGAAGATCGCCGAAGAAGCACGGCCCGCGGGACAACCGCGCGAGCAGCAGATCGTGCTCGGGGGCGAGCTCGGGCGCGACCCCGGCACGCGGGGGTCCGATCACGGGTGCGTCCTCGCGGAAGTAGAGCGCCACCCTGCCCGAGCGCCCCGAGGCTCCCGCGCCCACCCACACGACCTCGCCGCCCGCGCAGAGCGCGTCGAGCCAGGTCGGCGAGTAGGCACCGGTGCGACGAGGCAGCACGTCGCGCTCCCAGACTTCCACCGGCAGTGCGAGTCCCTGCAGCGGGACGAGCGCCTCGCGCAGCCGGTCGATGCCGGCGCCCGCGGCGGGGTGGCGGTCCACGCCCTGCCACGAGGGCAGGAACGATGCCAGCCTGCGCTGGTCGGTCGGCTCGATCTCCTTGCGCAGCGCCGCGAGCGAGGCGCGGCGCAGCCGGCGCAGCACCTCGACGTCGCACCAGTCGCGCTCGGATCCCCCGGGGCGCAGCTCGCCGCGGACGAGCTCCCCGTCGCGCTCGAGCTCGCGCAGGACTGCGCTCGGCATCGACGCCGTAGCGCTCGTGGAGCTCCGCTGAGGAGAACGGCCCGTGCGTGCGCGCGAAGCGAGCCACCAGCTCGCGGAGCGCGTCGGGCACGGTCGCGATGAACGCGTCCGGAAGCCCGCCGGGCGGCACTGCGCCGAGCGCGTCGCGGTAGAGACCCGCCTCGTCCGCCGCCACGAAGCGCGGCTGACGAGCCACGCGCAGGGGGATGACGCGGCGTTCGCGCTGTAGCCCCTCCAGCAGCGCGGCCGCGTCGACCCCTGCGAAGACCCGCTCGGCGATCTCCTCGCGGGTGAGGTCGCCGACACCGCGGAGCACGTCGTGGAGCCCGTCGCGGTCGGTCGCCCGGCGTGAGCTCGCGGCGGTCGCTGCAGGTCGTCTTCCATGCGCGCCAGCGCGCCCGGGTCGATCAGCTCGCGCAGCTCCTCCTGGCCGAGCAGCTCGCGCAGCAGGTCGCGGTCGAGCGACAGCGCCGCCGCCCGCCGCTCGGCGCTGGGCGTGTCGCCCTTCGTACATGTAGGTCGCGACGTAGTCGAACAGCAGCGAGGATGCGAACGGCGAGGCGCTCTGCGGTCTCGACCTCGACGAGCGAGATCTCGCGGCTGTGGAGACCGCGAAGCAGCCGTTCCAGGCCCGGCACGTCGAGCACGTCGCGCAGGCACTCGCGATAGGTCTCGAGCACGATCGGGAAGTCGTCGTAGCGACGCGCGACCTCGAGCAGGTTCTGCGCCTTCAGCCGCTGCTGCCACAGCGGCGTCCGCCGTCCGGGGTACGCGCGCGGGATCAGCAGCGCGCGGGAGGCGTTCTCGCGGAAGCGCGCGCCGAACAGCGCCGAGCCGCCGAGCTCGGCGACGACCGCCTGCTCGACCTCCTCGGGCTCGAGCAGCAGCAGCTCGGCGGCCGACGGGCAGCGACTCGGCCTCCTCCGCGTCGAGGTCCGGGAGGTGCAGGATGATCCCGTCGTCGGTCGCAGATCGCGTCTGGCCTCGAGCCCGAAGCGCTCGCGGATGCGGGCCGACAGCGCCAGCCCCCAGGCCGCGTGCACGCGGCCCGCCGTAGGGCGAGAGCACGCACAGCCGCCAGTCGCCGATCTCGTCGCGGAAGCGCTCGAGCACGATCGTCCGCTCGCTCGGGCAGCACGCGCGTGGCGGCCTGCTGCTCGCGCAGGTAGGCGAGCAGGTTGCGCGCGGCGCGCTCGTCGAGGTCGTAGTCGCGCTGCAGCGTCTCGGCGTCCTGCTCGACCGCCCAGCGCGAGAACGCGCCGATCGCCTCGCCGAGCTCGCTTCGGGCGCCCGACGGAGTCGCCCTTCCAGAACGGCACCGCGCCCGGCGCGCCGGGCGCCGGAGTGACGATCACGCGGTCGCGCCCGATCTCCTCGATGCGCCAGCTCGACGCCCCGAGCAGGAACGCCTGACCCGGGCCGCGCCTCGTAGACCATCTCCTCGTCGAGCTCGCCGACGCGGCGGCCGTCGGGCAGCGTCACCGCGAACAGGCCCGCGGTCGGGGATCGTGCCCGCGTTCGCGATCGCGAGCTGGCGCGAGCCCTTGCGCGCGCGGATCGTGCCGGCGAGCCGGTCCCACACGATGCGCGCGCGCAGCTCGCCGAACTCCTTCGAGGGATAGCGCCCGTCGAGCATGTCGAGCACGTTCTCGAGCAGCTCGCGCGAGAGCTCGGTGTAGGAGTAGGTGCGCGTCACGAGCGCGTGCAGCTGATCGACCCGACCCCGCCCGGGGGCCCTTCGCGACCGCCTGCCCTCGGCCCCGGTCGCGCGCCAGGGCGGGCTCGGCCGCGACCGCGATCGCGACGATCTGCTGGGCGAGCACGTCGAGCGCGTTGCGCGGAACGACCGTCGGCTCGATCAGGCCTTCGTGCATCCGCCGCGCGACGACCGCGCACTCGAGCAGGTCGCCGCGGAACTTCGGGAAGATGCGCCCCCGGCTGACCTCGCTCGACGCCGTGCCCGGCGCGCCCGATCCGCTGCAGCCCGCGCGCGACCGACTTCGGCGACTCGATCTGCAGCGACCAGGTCGACCGCGCCCATGTCGATCCCGAGCTCGAGCGAGCTCGTCGCGACCAGGCACGGGAGCTCGCCCGCCTTCAGCAGCTCCTCGACCTTCGTGCGCTCCTCGCGCGCGAGCGAGCCGTGGTGCGCGCGCGCGATCTCCAGCGGCGCCGGTGGCGGGCGCCGCCCGCCTCCCGCGCTCCTTCGTCCTCGCTGGCGGCCAGCTCGTTCAGGCGCAGCGCGACGCGCTCGGCGGAGCGGCGGTTGTTGACGAACACGATCGTCGAGTTGTGCTCGCGCACGAGCCGCAGCAGCTCGCGGGTAGATCGCCGGCCAGATCGATCCGCGCGTGGACTCGCCGCCCGGCAGCGGCTCGAGCGGGTCCGCGCCGCCGGTCGCCGCGTCGGGCCGGCGCTCGCCGGTTCGGCCATCGACTCGACCGGCACCTCGATGCGCAGGTCGAGCTGCTTGCGCGCGCCCACCGGCGTGCGCCGTGCGTCGAGATCGCACCTCGCGTTCGGGCCCGACGAGGAAGCGGCCGATCTCCTCGAGCGGGTTCTGCGTCGCGCTCAGCCCGATCCGCTGGATCTCGCGGGCGCCCGCCGGCGGCCGCGCGCCGCGCACGAGCGCCTCCAGGCGCTCGAGCGTCAGCGCGAGATGCGAGCCGCGCTTGGAGTGCGCGACGGCGTGGATCTCATCGACGATCACGGCCTCGACGCCGCTGAGCATCTCGCGCGCCTGGGAGGTGAGGATCAGATACAGCGACTCGGGCGTCGTGACGAGGATCTCGCGGCGGGTTGCGCGCCATCGCGGCGCGCTCGCGCTGCGGCGTGTCGCCCGTGCGGATGCCGACGCGCACGTCCTCGCGCGCCGATCCCGCGCAGCGGCGCGCGCAGGTTCCGCTCGATGTCGTACGCGAGCGCCTTCAGCGGGCTGACGTAGACCACGCGCGTGCCGCGCGCGCGCGGCGTCGCCCGCCGGCGCCTCGGCGCTCGAGCCGGTCGAGCGCCCACAGGAACGCCGCGAGCGTCTTGCCCGAGCCGGTCGGCGCGGACAGCAGCACGTGCTCGCCGCGCGGCGATCGCCGGCCAGGCCTGCGCCTGGGCCGGCGTCGGCGCGGCGAACGCCGTCTCGAACCACGCTCGCACGCGGAGGGCTGAAGCTCGAAAGCGGCATCCCGCCTCGAGGCTATGCCACGCGAGCGCGCTCGAGCCCGTGCAGAGCGCCGCCGGAGCCGCCCCGTCGGCACTCGCCGGCCTTGGCACTCGAAACTCGAGCGACGGTGACGCCCAGCGCTGCCGGCACGATCATGAGCGACCCAGGCTGCCGATGACCAAGCGGTCAGCAAGACCAGGATCAAGCGATGCCCAGAACGTCCGCCGCATCCAAGCCGACGGCGCGATCCGGCCTGGGCGGTCCCCAGCCTGCGCGAGCCGCGCTACTCGCAGTCGCTCGAGCGCGGTCTGGCGATCCTCGGCTGCTTCACGCCGCGCGCCCGGTGCTCGGGATCGCCGACATCGCCGACGAGCTCGGCATGAGCCGCTCGACGACGCACCGCTACGTGATCACGCTGGTCGCGCTCGGCTACCTCGAGCAGGGCGCCTCGCGCAAGTACCGCCTCGGCCTGCGCGTCACCGATCTCGGCATGTCGGCGCTGAACTCGACAGGGCTGCGCCGAGCACGCCCACCCTCTACCTCGAGGAGCTGCGCCAGCGTGACCTCCTACACGACCGAGCTCGGCGTGCTCGACGGCGACCGAGATCTTCTACGTCGATCGGTGCGCAGCTTCCGCACCGCGGCCAGCGCGAGATCGACCTCGACCTGCACCCGGCTCGCGCGTGCCCGCCTACTGCAACTCGATGGGCAAGCTGCTGCTCGCGAACCTGCCCGAGGCGAGCAGCGCGAGCTGTCGCCGCGAGAAGCTCGCGGACGACGGACCGAACAGATCACCAGCAAGGCCTGCGCGAGCGAGCTCGACCAGCTCCGCATGCGGCGGATCTGCCGTCGACGAGCAGTGAGTCGCCGCCGAGCGTACTCGATCGCGGCGCCGCGCCGCAACGAGGCGCGCGATGCTCGTACGCGACGAGCTTCGATGATCTCGCTCGGGAGCTGGTCGACGCTGCTCGCCGCACCGCACGGGCGACCGCATCTCGGCGCGCCTCGGCTACCGGCGCGCCGACGATGCAGGGCCAACCTGCCGCGCCGCTCGCGCCCGTCGCGTGGCTCTGACCCGCCATGTCGCTGCCCCGCACCAGCTGCCACTGCCGCCGCCCTGATCCTCGCTCGCGCTCGGTCTCGCCGGCTGCGGTACGACCGTCTCGACGCTCGTCCTTCAACGGCGCCGAGCACGAAGCCGCGCAGGCCGTCGCGAACCTCCAGACGACGCGACCGCAGACGAACGCGGGAAGATCTGCGCGGACGACCTCGCGGCGCGGTCGTGGCGCGGCTGGGCGGCACGAAGGGCTGCGAAGCGGCGATCAAAAGCCAGCTGGCGGAGGTCGACAACCTCGAAGTGCACGTCGAGTCCGTGACGCTCGCCCCGGGGGGCAAGAGCGCGACCGCCGGTGCGAAGCGTCCACGGAGGCAAGACGAAGACGGGCACCGTCACGCTGGTCAAGGAAGGGACGGAACTGGAAGGTGTCCTCCGCCAGCAGCTAGGTGATCGGAGCGTGGCGGGCCATCCACCCCCGGGGCTCACCGAGCGAGCGCCCGTACTGGCGCTCGTAGTAGGCGCGGTAGTCGCCCGAGCGGATCGGCTCCCACCACCACGCGTTCTCGCGGTACCACGCGACCGTCCGCTCGAGGCCCTCGCTGAAGCGCACGCGCGGGCTCCAGCCGAGCGCGCGCACCTTCTCCGAGGAGAGCGAGTAGCGGCGATCGTGGCCGGGGCGGTCGCGGACGTGCTCGATCTGCGACTCGCGAGCGCCCGTCAGCGCGATGATCCGCCTGACGACCGTCGATGTTCGCCTCCTCGTCGGGCCCGCCGGCGTTGTAGACCTCGCCGGCTGCGCCGTGCTCGAGCACGTGCCCGATCGCGCGCCGCGAAGTCGCTCGCGTGGATCCAGTTGCGCACCTGCATGCCGTCGCCGTAGACCGGCAGCGAGTCGCCGTGCAGCGCGTTCAGGATCATCAGCGGGATCAGCTTCTCGGGGTACTGGTAGGGGCCGTAGTTGTTCGACCCGCGGCAGATCAGCGCCGGCAGGCCGTAGGTGTGGAAGTAGCTCTGCACGAGCAGGTCGGCGCCGGCCTTGGTGGCCGAGTAGGGGGAGGACGGCGCAGCGGGCTCTCCTCGGTGAACGTGCCCTCCTCGATCGAGCCGTACACCTCGTCGGTCGAGACCTGCACGTAGCGCAGAGCCCGTGCCGCGCGGCGCGCGCCTCGAGCAGCACGTAGGTGCCGAGCGCGTGCGTGGTGACGAACGCGTCGGGCTCGGCGATCGAGCGGTCGACGTGCGTCTCGGCGGCGAAGTTGACGATCGCGTCGGGCGCTGCCGCCGCGATCGCCGCCGGCACCGCCTCGGCGTCCTCGATCGCGCCGCGGATGAAATGGAAGCGCGGGTCGCTCGGCGATGTCCTGGAGGTTCTCCTCGCGCCCGGCGTAGGTGAGCTTGTCGAGCACCGTCACCTCGTCGCCGTGCTCGCGCACGCGCTGGCGCGCGAACGTCGAGCCGATGAACCCGGCGCCGCCGCAGACGAGCAGTTTCATGCGCGCATCATCCCAGCGCGCGCCGCGAGATAGCCGGCGAGGCCGTCCTGCCACGGGGGCAGCGGCAGCACGTCCTCGCGCTCGGACTCGAGCGCCGACCACGCCGGGCGTGGCGCCGGACGCGCATGTCGCGCCGTGCGTCGCCGCCTCGACGCGGCAGTCGACCTCGGCCTGGCGGAAGATCTCCGCGGCGAACCCGTTCCACGAGATCGTGCCCGGCGCCGGCCAGGTGCACGAGGCCGCTGACGCTCGCGCTCCAGCAGGCCGAGCAGCGCAGGCGCGAGGTGGCCGGTCCACGTCGGGCAGCCGACCTGGTCGGTGACCACCTGCACCGCATCGCGCTCGCCCGCGAGCGCGAGCATCGTCTCGGCGAAGTTCGCGCCCGCCGATGCCGAACAGCCACGCGCTGCGCACGACGGTGTGGCGCGGCGAGGCGTCGAGCACCTGCGCGCTCGCCGGCGAGCTTGCGTCTGCGCCGTAGACCGAGCGCGGCCCGGTCTGATCGGACTCGACATACGCTCGCGGCGCGCCCGTGCGGCCGAGGCGGAGCGACGCCGTCGAAGACGTAGTCGGTCGAGACGTGCAGCAGCGGCACGCCCGCGGCCGCGCGGCGGCGCGCGCGAGGTTCCCGGCGCCGTCGGCGTTGACGGCGTGCGCCTGCTCGCGCGTGACTCTCGGCCCCGTCGACGTCCGTCCAGGCGGCGCAGTTGAGGACCGCGCTCGGGCGCGACGCGCGCGAGCGCCCGCTCGCACGGCGGCGCCTCGTCGGTGATGTCGAGCTCGGGCCGCGTCGACCCCGCACCAGCTCGTACCCGGCGCGCTCGCCGGCGCGCAGCGACGTCGAGCCCGAGCATCCCGGCGGCGCCGGCGACGAGCACCCTCGTACAGGCCCGGATCGAGATGTCGGAGTTGTCGCCGACCATGAACCGGTACGCGCGCGGCTGGCGCTCCCCGCGGCGGATCGGTCACGTTGCGACCGAGCAGCGAGGACTCCATGCGCCCGTCGAGATCGCAGACGCTGCAGCCCGGCGAGCAGGATCGAGTGCTCGACCTCCGAGCCGGAGATCACGCAGCCCTCGCCGATCGCCGTGTAGGGGCCGATGTAGCAGTCGCGTCAGCGCGCGTCCCGCGCCGATGATCGCCGGGCCGCGAACGGTCGTGCGCTCCAGCCGCGCGCCCGCGCTCGATCACCACGCGCCCGTCGACCTGCGAGTCGATCAGCTCGCCCTCGACGCGCTCGCGAGGTTGTCGAGGATCAGGCGGTTGGCCTCGAGCATGTCCTCGAGGCGGCCGGTGTCCTTCCACCAGCCGCGCACGACGTGCGGCTCGACGCGCATGCCCCGCGTCCACCAGATGCTGGATCGCGTCGGTGATCTCGAGCTCGCCGCGCGCCGAGGGCTCGATCGCGCGCGCCGCGTCGTGGACGCCGGCGGTGAACATGTAGACGCCCACGAGCGCGAGATCGGTCGCCGGCTCGGCTGGCTTCTCGACCAGCCGCACCACCCGGCCGACCCCGCCGTCCGCTCACGCCGGCGCGAGCTCCGCCACGCCGTAGTTCTGCGGGTCGGGGACCGGCGTCAGCAGGATCAGCGCGTCGGGCTCGTGCTCGCGGAAGGCCGCCACCAGTTCCGCGATCCCGCCCTGCAGCAGGTTGTCGCCGAGGTACATCACGAACGGGCTCGCGCCGCAGGAACGGCTCGGCGGTGAGCACCGCATGCGCGAGGCCGAGCGGCTCGTCCTGGACGATGTAGGAGATGCGCACGCCGAAGCGCGAGCCGTCGCCCGCCGCCGCTTCGATCTCCGGGCCGGTCTCCGGCGCGATGATGATCCCGACCTCCTCGATCCCCGCCTCCGCCATCGCCTCGATCCCGTAGAACAGCACCGGCTTGTTCGCGACGGGCACGAGCTGCTTGGCGCTCGTGTGCGTGATCGGACGCAGGCGCGTGCCCTTGCCCCCGGAGAGGATCAGTCCCTTGAGCGGCTCCATCGCCGGATCACCCTACCGAGCGACCCGGGCGCGGGCCGCGTGCGCTCAGTACGACGCCGGCCGAGCTTGCGGTGATCCCAGCTCGCCCGGCGCAGCTCGACGAACTCGCAGCGCCACCCGCTTGGCGGCCTGCGCGTCGACCATCGCGCGCGACCTCGGCGCGGCAGCTCGCGCCGGCGGCTGCTGCCCGCGCGGGCGCCGAGTAGCGGGCGAGATCTCCTGGCCGAGCGCTGCGACGAGCGCCGAGCTCGCGGTGCATCGCGCACCTCGCACTCGAGCATCACGCCGCGCAGCTCCGGTAGCTCTCGCCGGCCTCGACCTGCAGCGCGCAGCGTGGGTCGCGCTCGAGGTTGCGCACCTTCTGCGAGACGGCGTAGGTCCATGCCCACAGCCGGGGCCCGGGCTCGCCGCCGGGGGCCTCGCGCAGACGTACCAGAGCGGCATCAGGTGGGGCCAGCCGCGGGGGCCGACGTCGCGCAGGTGACCGTGCGCTCCTCGCGCCAGAAACGCCGCCGCCTCGTGCGTCGCTCATCCGGATCTGCTCGCGACGGCTCACCGGCCATCCGCAGCCTACCCGCCGCGTGGCGCGGTGCTCGCCGGCGTGCAAGATCGACTATGTTGTCTCGTGCACTAGCGCCGCTACAGCGGATGCCGACACGCGACTGGGACGTCACCGGCTTGCCGCATCTGGCGCCGCAGCGCAACGGGCTCGCAGGTGCTGGCGCGACTGCTCATCGAGGGCACTCGAGCGGTGCTCGACGCGGGCTGCGCTCGAGGAGCGCGTCGAGCCGCGGCGCCACCTGCGAGCGCCATGCCGCGGACGGGCGCCTGCTCGCTGGCTCGACGGGCCGGCGCGAGCTGCTGGCGATCGCGCCGCGCTCCGCGTCGCCGAGAGGCCGACGCTGCACAGGACCTACTCGACTTCACCGTCGAGGACTGGACGCTCGCGTGGACGCGGTCTGCGTCGACCGCGCGCTGTGTCCGATTGGATCGCGCGACCACGAGCGCCTGCACGCGCCAGCCTGCGCGCGACCGCTTCGCCGGGGCGGATCGCGCGCATCGCCCAGTGCGTGTGGCGAGCGGAATCACGCGCCGAGCTGCTGGCCGCGACGCTCGCCGTCGAGTGACCCGGCAGCGCGTGCGCCCGCCTATCTCGAGCGGGTGTCTCGCCGTGGATCTTCGCCGCGACGGCGGAGACCCGGCGACGGCCGCGTCGGCGCCGGCTTCGGCGCGCGTCGCGCGTCGCGCTGCGTCGGCGCCCGCCTCCCGATGACGAGCTCTGCGCAGTGGCTGCGCGACGGACGCCGTCGGCGCCCACCTCCTGCGGCTGCCCGAGAGCCTCCGCGAGCCGTGACGCGCACGCCGTCGAGGACGCCACACGGGCCGCGGCCGCAGCGACCACGTACGTTCGCGCTGGAATCGACGCGCGCGCGCGTCTGAGGATCTGGCCGCCGCCTAGCTCGACGCCGGCGGGCGCCGCGGCGCCTCGCGCAGGCGCGCGACGGCCGCGCGCACCGCCTCGCGCGCGTCCTCGCGGCTCGAGCACCGCCGCGTCGCCGGCTTCCCTGAGGATCTCGCGCACGAGCCAGTCGACGCCCGCGAAGCTCAGCTCGACGACAACTGCGCCGTCGCTTCCACTCCTCGACGACGCGCCGCGCCTCGCGCGCCCAGCGCGCGCGCTCCGGCGAGACCCACACGCGCGCGCTGCGCGACGCCGGCACCTCGCCCGTGCGCAGCCAGCCGTCGACCTCGGCCGCCGGATCGACCTCGGGCCGCGGCTCGAACTTCTCGTCGGTGACGTCGACGCGCTTGATGCGATCGAGGCGGAAGTGGCGCACGCCGTCGCGCTCGGGGTCGAACGAGGCCACGTACCAGCCCTCGCGGCCGTTCGTCAGCGCGTACGGCTCGACGCGGCGCAGGCGACAGCTCGTCCTCGTTCTCCTTGTAGTACTCGAGCTCGATCATCAGCCGCTGCGACGATCGCCTTGGAGACCAGGCGCGCGACGTCCGGAGTCGTCGCCGGCGGTCGGCGCCACCTGCAGCCCCTGCTCCATCGGGTCCTCGCCGAGCGCCGCGACGATCTTCTTGCGCGCCGACGTCGAGCGAGCCCTCGGGGATGTGCTCGCCGATCAGGTCGATCGCCGCGACCAGCGCCTTCGCCTCGACCGGCAGCAGCCGCGCGGGGCGGTCGAAGTTGTCGCTGTAGGGCTCTGGGTCGACCTCGATCTCGCCCTCCTCCTCCTTGATCTCCGCGTACAGCACGTAGGAGCCGCCGCCGAAGTTGACGACGTTGAGCACGTTGACGTCCTCGCGCAGCTCCTCCTCGCTGATCTGCAGCCGCTCGCAGACCTCGTCGCATCGACACGCGCTCGCCCTTCGCGGCCGGCCTTGATGAGGATGCTCGCGAGCGTCACCAGGCGCGCGAAGCGCTCGGGACGGATCGCCGCGTCCTGGCGACCGCCGCCCTCGCCCTCGCCGCCCGCGCCTCGCCGCGGCGCGACGCGCGTGCGCGCGGGCGCCGTCGGCGCCGCGTGCCGGCGGCGGCCGCCGTGGCCGCGCCGCGCCGCGGCGCCGCCGGCGGCGAGCCTCGCCGTGGCGCTCCTCGAGCAGCTCCAGGCGCCGCTGCAGCTCCCCGCATCAGCTCCTCGCGGGCCGAGCAGCCGCGCGTTCACGCCGAGGCCGAGGACCCACGAGACGATGCTGCGGGGGCTCGAGTAGCTCGGTCATGGAACGATCGCCTCGCCGTCCTCGGAGCGTCGGTCGCTGCCTCGCAGCCCGGACGGATCTCGCCGTAGCGGCCGAAGTGACGTTCGATCTGCCAGGCGATCCGCTCGCAGATGAGCATCTCGGCGACGCCCGCGCTCATCGCCCAGCTGCCAGTCGGCGCGGTTGGCGTACGCGCGCGGATCGAAGTCCTCGGGACGGTGGAAGTCGTGCTCGGCCTTCGTCGCGTAGGAGACCTTGCCGCGGATCCGCGAGAGGCGGAACACGCGGATCGCCTTGCGCTCGTGGGAGTAGCCGAGCAGGTAGAACTGCCCGCCCTGGAACAGCAGGTGGTAGGGGTCGACGCGGCGCGCGCCGACCTCGTCGCGCTCCATCGTGTAGTACTCGAAGACGATCGTCTTGTTGCGGAAGATCGCCGTCTCGACCTTCGCCAGGCGCGCCGACAGCTCGTGACCGCCCGCCGACGCGGTGATGCCCGAGCGCGACCGAGCGCTGCTCGGGCGCGCGCAGCGGGCTCGGACGCCCCCACGTGATCTGCTGCAGCGCCAGGCGCAGCGGCTCGGCGTAGGCGAATTCGCCGTCGAGCAGGCTGAGCGCGGTCTGCAGCGCCGCGAGCTCCTTGTCGGTGAACGCGATCGCGGGCAGATGGAAGTTCTCCGGGCGCAGCGAGTAGTTCTCCTGCTCGGCCGCCCCGTCCGCCGGCCGCTCGACCGTCAGCTGGATGCGCAGCGATTCGAGCTCCGAGCGGTCCGCGTAGAAGCGGCGCGCGAACGCGTCCTCGTTCATGCCGCTGTAGCCCTCGACGTCGCGCCGGATCTCCAGCGCCGTGACCGGCCGGCGCTCGGCCATCAGGTACGAGATCAGCGACAGCTGGCGGATCAGCTTCTCGGTGTCCTTTGCCATCGGCCTCCAAAGATAGAAGCCGACGGGGAGACGCGATACCGCGCGGTCGGCACCGGCGCCCCGCTATTTGCGAACTTTCAGGCGGCTTCGCGCTCCGGCGGCGGCGGCTCGGCCGCGCGTCAGCCCGCGCTCGCGCGGCGCGCTCGGCGAAGAACGCGCCACGCGCCGATCGCGCGGTCGAATGCCGACCAGCGCCGGCCCGGCGCGAGCTCCTTCTCGAGGCGATCGAAGCTCCCCAGCCGTCCGCCGAGGTTGTCGATCATGTGCACGAGCGTCGCCTCGCGCGTGCACGGCACGACGGGGCTTCCGTGCTCGAGCGTGCCGTGGTGGGAGAGGATGATGTGCCCGACGGCCTGCGCGAGCTCTGCCGGGAAGCCCTCGATGTCCTCGATCGCGCGGCGGATCCGGTAGTAGCCGAGGGCGATCTCGCCGTGCAGCCGGCCGGCATCGGTGAGGTCGATGCTGCCGCGGATCTTCGGTGTAGGCCTCGAGCTTGCCGATGTCGTGCAGCAGCGCCCCGGTCACCGCGACGTCGCGGTCGATCCCCGGGAACGTCGCGCTGATCGCGCTGACCGCCTGGGCGACGCCGAGGCAGTGCTCGAGCAGCCCGTGACGATAGGCCTGGTGGTAGTACTTGGCGGCCGGCGCCGCGCGGTAACCCCGCCCACAGCTCCGAGCGCTCGCCGAACACGCGCTCGAGCAGCTCGCGCAGATGCGGCTCCTGGATCGTGGCGAGCAGCTCGCGGACCTCGCCCTCCATCTGCTCGACCCCGCGGGCGGGACCGTCGAGCAGATCCTCCGGGTCGTAGCTGCCCGGGCGCCGCCGGCTCGAGGCCGCGCAGGTTGATCTGCGGGCCGAAGCGCGGATGGACCGTGTAACGGCCGCGACACGTGCACCGGCTCGCCCGCTCGCGCGAGCTCCTGCGACCTCCTCGAGCTCCTCCCAGACCATGCACGCGACCGCGCCCGTGCGGTCGCCGAGCTGCAGGCGCAGGTACTCGCCGCCGTCGCGGCGCTGGCGACGCTCGACCTCGCGGACGAGCAGCACCTGGTCGATCTCGGCGCCGTCTGTCAGCTCGTTCAGGAGCATGCACCTGAAGGTAGATCGGGCCGCGGACGGCACGCCCCGGCCCGCCCCTACACTTCGACGAGCATGGGCGAGCGAGTTCCTCGGAGTGACTACGGGGTCGGCGGCCGGCAGCGCGCTCGCCGACACGCATGCCGGCCTCGACGCTGCCCGGCGTCCTGCCCTCGCAGCTGCTCGCGAGGCGATCGCCCGCGAGCTGATCGTGCGCCGGCCCGTGGCGGATGCCGAGCGAGTCGGTGCAGCCGGCGAGCGTCGACCTGCGCCTGGGCGAGCACGCGTGGGCGCTCCGCTGCAGCTTCCTGCCCGACAGCCGACTCGACGGTCGAGCAGAAGATCGAGGACCTCGCTTTCGAACGGATCGATCTCCGCGACGGGGCGACGCTCGAGCGCGACCGGCCCGTACCTCGTGCCCCTGATCGAGGAGCTGCGCCTGCCCGCCGAGATCCGCGCGAAGGCCAACCCGAAGAGCTCGACCGGCCGCCTCGACGTGTTCACGCGCGTGCTCACCGACCGCAACCACCGTTTCGATGAGATCGCCGCGGGCTACCACGGCAAGCTCTACCTGGAGGTCGTCCCGCGGACGTTCGCGATCCGCGTGCAGACCGGGCTCGCACTCAACCAGGTCCGGCTGATGGTCGGGCGACGCGCGCCTCGCGGACGACGAGCTGGCCAGCGCTGCACGAGGGCTCGCCGCTGCTGTACGCTCGACTCGGCCGCCCTGCCGCGCGCTCGAGCTGTCGCTCGCCGACGGGCTGTTCCTCAGCCTCGACGTGTCCGGCTCCGCCGAGAGCATCGTCGGCTACCGCGCCAAGAAGAACAGCCTGCCGATCGACCTCACCGAGCTCCGGCGCAGCTGCAGGTGGCGCGACTACTGGGAGCCGGTCCACCCCGAGCGGGGCAGGCGGATCGTGCTCGAGCCCGAGGTCTTCTATCTGCTGCTGTCCGCCGAGGGCGTGAGCATCCCGCCGTCCTACGCCGCCGAGATGCTCGCCTACGACCCCACCGCCGGCGAGCTGCGCACGCACTACGCCGGCTTCTTCGACCCGGGCTTCGGTTACTCGCGGACGCGCCAAGCCCACGGCAGCCGCGCCGCGCTCGAGGTCCGCGCGCGCGACGTCTCGTTCATGGTCGAGCACCGCCAGCCGGTCTGCAAGCTCGCGTTCGAGCGCATGGCGAGCCGCCGGAGTGCTCTACGGCGAGGACATCGGCTCCAACTACCAGGGCCAGCTGACGATGCTCAGCAAGCACTTCGCCGAGCGGGCATCGGCCGTCGAGTCGACCATCTAGGATCCGGCGCGGGTGCAGCTCGGAGATCGAACCGCGGTCGTGTCAAGGGTCATCGCGCTGGTCGCCCTGCTCGCCCTTGCGCTCGCGGCAAGCGCGAGCGGGCGCCTCTCCGCGCACGCGGCCGTCGCGACCGGTTGGTGGCAGCCGCCGCAGCGGCTGACGTGGTACTGGCAGCTCCAGGGGACGGTCAAGAATGACGAGCCCGTCGCCGCGTACGACATCGACGGGTTCGAAAACAGCGCCGCGGAGGTGGCGAGCCTGCACGCACAGGGCAAGCACGTGATCTGCTACATCGACGTCGGCACGGCGGAGAACTTCCGCCCCGACTACAAGGAGTTCCCCAAGTCGGTGCTCGGGCGCTCCAACGGCTGGCCGGGCGAGCGCTGGATCGACATTCGCCAGACGGGGATCGTCGAGCCGATCATGAGCGCGCGCCTGCAGATGTGCCGGGAAAAGGGCTTCGACGCCGTCGAGCCGGACAACATCGAAGCCTATTCCAACAAGAGCGGCTTCCCGATCACCGCGTCCGAGCAGCTCGCCTACAACGAGTGGGTCGCCGAAGAGGTCCACTCGCTGGGCATGGCCGTCCTGCAGAAGAACGACGGCGAACAGACCCCCCAGCTGCGGCACTACTTCGACGGGGCGCTCAGCGAGCAGTGCAACCAGTACAAGGAATGCGCGGACTTCGCGCCCTACCTCGCCGAAGGCAAGCCGGTGCTGAACGCCGAGTACCACCTCCCCCCGAGCCGCTTCTGTGCTGCCGACCTCGCCGCCGGGATCGTCGGCGCCCGCTACAACCTCGCGCTCAACGGCAAGCTCTTCCAGCCCTGCTTCTAGACGATCGGCCCTGAGGCCCCGCGGCGGCGGCCGGCCTCGGCCTCGCCGGCCCCCAGCGACGCCGCCAGCTTCTCCGCGATACCGCCCAGCATCGCCCGGCGGGTGGGCAGCGTGGCGCTGCCGATGTGCGGCAGGAGCACGGTCCGGGGGGCCGCCAGCAGGCGTGGAGAGACACTGGGCTCGCCGACGTAGACATCCAGGCCGGCGGCGAACAGGCGCCCCTCCTCCAGCGCCTCGGCGAGCGCCTCCTCGTCGACGACGGCGCCGCGAGCGGTGTTGACGAGGACCGCGCTCGGCGACAGCAGCGCGATCCGCCGACGGTCGATCAGCCCGCGCGTGGAGTCGCTGAGGGGGACGTGGATGCTGGCCACGTCGCACTGCGCCAGCAGCTCGTCGAGATCCTCGACCCAGCCCTCGCGGCCCGTGGGATTGCGGGTGTGGTGGCGTACCTCCATCGCGAAGCCTCCCGCCCGCTCGGCGACCGCCTGGGCGATCGCGCCGAAGCCGACCAGCCCGAGCATCGGCCCCATGGACGTCGCGGCCGAAGTCGCGCTCCTGGAAACGCCACCCCTCCCAGCGGCCCTCGCGCAGCTTGCGCTCGGCGTCTCCCAGCAGGCGGCAGGCGGCGATGATCAGCCCGAAGGCGAGGTCCGCGGTGCTCTGGACGAGGTGCTCGCCTGCGGTCAGCACCGCGATCCCTCGCGCGCGCACCACGGCCTCATCGACGGCGTCCGAGCCGGCCCCGGCGACCGCGATCGTGCGCAGCCGCGGCATTCGCGCGATCGCGCCCGCGTCCACCGCCTGCGTCGGGTCGCAGATCATCGCCTCCGCGAGCGCGTCGGAGCCGGGGAGCCCGCGGACGAGCTCGTGCCCCGACAGCGGGTCCAGGCACCCGGCGAGCTCGGGGGTGCAGATCAGGATCCTCGCCACGACTCAGCTCCGGCGAGCCGCGCTCGAGGCGGGAGCCATCTAGGGCTCCAGGCGATGAGGCCCGCGGTAGAGGAACGTGACCTCGCGGACGTTGTCCTGTCCGAGGAGTTGCATCAACAGGCGGGTCAGACCGAAGCCGAAGCCTCCGTGGGGTGGCGCGCCGTAGCGAAAGAAGTCCAGGTAGTACTGGATCGGCTCGACCTCCACGCCCTTCTCGAGGGCCTGCGCGACGAGCTGCTCGTAGCGGTGCTCTCGCTGGGCCCCGGTCGTGATCTCGATCCCCCGCCAGAGCAGGTCGAAGCTCTTCGTGAGCGCCGGGTCGCTCTCGTGACGCATGTGGTAGAAGGGCCGCACGGTCGTCGGGTAGTCGGTCACGAACACGAACTCGTGGCCGTCGCGCTCGGCCACGATCTCCGACAGCGCGCGCTCGCTCGGCGGGTCGAGATCGTGTCCGGCGCCGGGAGCTTCGACGCCGTGCTCCCTCACCATCGCCTTCGCCTCCTCCAGCGTCAAGCGGGGGAACGGCAGCTCGGGACCACCACCCGCGTCCCGAACGTCTCGGCGATCGCCTCGCCGTGCTCGGCGGCCACCACCTCCAGCACGTGCGCGACCCAGCGCTCCTCGAAGGCCATCACGTCCTCGTGCGAGTCGATCCACGACACCTCCACGTCCACGCTCGTGAACTCGGTGTCGTGACGAGAGGTGAACGAGGGGTTGGCCCGGAACACGGGGCCGACCTCGAACACGCCGCCGAAGCCCGCCGCCATCGCCATCTGCTTGTAGAACTGGGGTGACTGGGCCAGGTAGGCGACGTCGTCGAAATACCCGACCTTGAACAGCTCGGCCCCGGACTCGCTCGCCGAGCCCATCAGCTTCGGCGAGTGCAGCTCGATCAGCCCTCGCTCACGCCAGTACTCGCGCATCGCTCGCTCGACGGTCGTCTGCACCTCGAAGATCAGCCGCCGGTCGGGACGTCGAAGGTCCAGGTAGCGCCAGTCGATGCGCTTGTCCAGCGCGGAGTCCGGCGCGATCGGCAGCTCCGGCTCGGCCGCCGCGTCGACGTCGAGCTTCTCCAGACGGACCTCCAGGCCGCCGAGCTTGACCCGCTCGTCGGCGACGACCGCGCCCTCGATGCTCACCGCCGACTCGTCGGTCAGGGTCGAGACCGCCTGATTGAGCTCGCTGGGGGGATCGTCCTTGGGCAGGACCACCTGGGCGAGCCCCGTTTCGTCGCGAAGCACGATGAACTGTATGCGCTTCTGGTCGCGCACGGTCTGCACCCATCCGCGCAGCCTCGCGCTGCTCTCCGACACGCTCCCGCAGCTCCGCAATCGGCGTTCGCTCCACCCGCGGCACCCTACCCGAGCGGCGAGCCCGGCTGCCGGGCTCACTTCGCCGGCTCGCCCTCCAGCTCGACGGCGACCGCGAACTCCCCGTCCTCGACGACGTCCAGGTGCCCGATCGCGCCCGCCGAGCAGCAGGTCGTCGGCGCCGAGCGCCAGCGCGGCCAGGCGCTCGGCGCTGTCGCGAACGGTCACCCTCTCGACGGGCCGCGCATCGAGCGGCGTGCCTGCGTCTTGGCCTTGTGGACCTCGCGCAGGACGTCCGCAGCGAGCGCCAGGGCCGTCTGCTCGCGCTCCTCCTGCTGGCCGGCGGCCGCCGCCGCCAGCTCCTCCGCGTCGGGCCACGGCGCGCGGTGGACCGAGCCCTCCTGCCACCACGACCAGACCTCCTCGCAGACGAACGGCAGGAACGGCGCCAGCAGACGAAGGAACGACCGACAGCGACAGGCGCAGCGCGCGGCTGACCGACGCCGCGGCACCGGCCTCGCGCGCGTAGCGACGCCCCTTGACGAGCTCGACGTAGTAGTCGCAGTACCACCAGAAGAAGGACTCCGTGCGCTCCAGCGCGCGGGCGTAGTCGTAGGCCTCGAAGCTCTCGCCGGCGTCGCCGACGACCGCCGCCAGCCGCGCGATCAGCGCCCGGTCGAGCGGGTGCGCGAGCTCCGGACCGGCGGCGGGAAGGTCGGCGAGCGCGAACTTCGAGGCGTTCAGCACCTTCACCGCGAGCTTCCGCCCGACCCGCATCTGCTGCGGGTCGAAGGCCGTGTCGGCGCCGGGCCGACCGCTCGCGGCCCAGTAGCGGACGGCGTCGGCGCCGTACTCCTCGAGCAGGTGCATCGGCGTGACGACGTTGCCCTTGGACTTCGACATCTTCTTGCGGTCGGGGTCGAGCACCCAGCCCGAGATCGCGGCGTCGCTCCACGGCAGGACGTCCTCGTCGAGGTGCGAGCGGAGCACCGTCGAGAACAGCCACGTGCGGATGATGTCGTGGGCCTGCGGGCGCAGGTCCATCGGGAAGACGAGGGAGTACAGCTCGGCGTCATCGTCGGCCCGACCGGCGATCTGGGGCGTCAGCGAGGACGTCGCCCAGGTGTCCATCACGTCGGGGTCGGCGATGAAGCCGTTGGCGGCCCCGCGCTGCTCGGCGCTGTACCCGTCGGGGACGTCGGTCGACGGATCGACCGGCAGGCGATCGTGCGTCGGCGCGATCGGCTGGTCGTAGAGGACGGCTCCGCGCTCGTCGATCGGGTACCAGATCGGGAACGGGACGCCGAAGAACCGCTGGCGACTGACACACCAGTCGCCGTTCAGCCCGTTCACCCAGTCCTCGAAGCGCGCCCGCATGTAGGGCGGGTGCCAGCGCAGCTGGCGGCCCCGCTCCAGTAGCCCCTCGCGGTGCTCGAGCGTGCGGATGAACCACTGCCGGCTGGTCACGATCTCGACCGGCCGGTCGCCCTTCTCGAAGAACTTCACCGCCCGTGTCACCGGCGTCGGCTCGCCGACGAGATCGCCCGACTCGCCGAGCAGCTCCACGATCCGTTTGCGGGCCTGGTTGATCGTCCGTCCCTGCAGCTCCGCGTAGCTGGCTCGCGCGCGCGCCGAATCCTGCGACTCCCAGCCGGGCGCTCCCCAGGAGACGTCGCGCAGCCTCCCGTCGACGCCGACGACGGAGCGGACCGGCAGCCCGAGCTCGCGCCACCACGTGACATCGGTGAGGTCTCCGAACGTGCACACCATCACCAACCCCGTGCCCTTCTCCCGCTCCACGAGCGGGTGACTCATGACGGGCACGCTGGTGCCGAACAGCGGCGTCATCGCCGTGCCGCCGACCAGCCCGACGTGGCGCTCGTCATCGGGGTGGGCAAGCAGCGCGACGCAGGCCGGGATCAGCTCCGGGCGGGTCGTCTCGATCAGCGCCTCGCCGCCGGCCGCCGCGGAGAAGCGGACGCGGTGCATGGCGCCCGGGCGCTCCCGGTCCTCGAGCTCGGCCTGGGCGACGGCGGTCTGGAAGTCGACATCCCAAAGGGTCGGCGCCTCGAGCTGGTAGGCCTCCCCGCGCGCGAGCAGCCCGAGGAACGAGCGCTGGGCGGTGCGCTGGGCGAGCTCGCCGATCGTCGTGTAGGTCATCGACCAGTCCACCGACAGGCCGAGGCGACGCCAGAGCTCCTCGAAGGCGCGCTCGTCGCTGTCCGTCAGCGCCAGGCACAGCTCGACGAAGTTCGGCCGCGAGATCGCAACCGGCTGATCCTCGCCGGGCTCCGACACGGGCGTGAACGTCGGGTCGTAGGCCAGCGACGGGTCGCAGCGCACGCCGTAGTGGTTTTGGACACGGCGCTCCGTCGGCAGGCCGTTGTCGTCCCAGCCCATCGGGTAGAAGACCTCGCGGCCGCGCATCCTCTGATAGCGCGCGATCGTGTCGGTGTGGGTGTAGGAGAAGACGTGGCCCACATGCAGCGACCCGCTCACCGTCGGAGGTGGGGTGTCGATCGAGAAGACCCGGCCACGGGACGCAGAGCGGTCGAAGCGGCAGGTCCCATCCTGCTCCCAGCGCGTGCTCCACTTGTCCTCGAGGCCGTCCAGCGTGGGACGGTCGGGCACCCGGGCGCCCGCGCGCGACGCCGGCGCCTTGGCGGCGCCGGGGTCCTCTCGATGCTGATCTCGCGGCGCCGACAAGGGTGGATCGTAGCCGCCGCGGCCCGCAGGACGCGCACGCTCTCCGGGTCTCGTGCCCGCGTCGGGGTCCTTCCGGGCGGCTCCTCACCGCTCGGCGTGCTCAGCCCAGTTCGACGTAGCCCGTCGCTTCGCCGGGGCTGCGGACGTTCGCGGCGACCTTGTTTTCGTAGTTTCCCTCGATCGTCGCGATCGAGCCGTCGGGGAGCACCCCGCGGACGATGCCCACGTGGGAGTCGCCGAAGACGATCAGGTCGCCGGCCTTGGGCACCACGCCGGGGCCGTTGGAGATCGCACGCCCGGTGCTCTGCGCCCACGACCATATGTCCGCCACGTCACCGATCCCCTGACCGGTCGCGCCCAGCGGCTCGCCCGCTTCACGTGCCGCCCAAGAGGCGAAGTAGGCGCACCACGGTGCGCCCGGAACCGCCCCGGCGGTGGCGGATCGGTACTCGGCGATGGCGGGTGATTCGTTGGAGCCGGGCGGCTGCTCGGTCTCGCCGAGCTGGGATTCCGCAACCGCCACGACGCGATTGCCGCCGGCCCCCCCGAGGCCCCCGGAGTACAGGCCGCCGACCCCTTCCACCCCCGTGGGCTGGTAGTCGAGGCCGACGACACCGTCGGCGCTCGAAGCGGACGCCGCCTCCGTCGGCGAGCCGGTGCTCGCGCCGGGCGATCCCGTGGCGCCCGCGCCTTCGCCCGCCTGACGCAGGGCGCTCGCGAATGAGCCTTCACCGGCGGGCGAGGAGGCATCCGGGGCTTCGGCGCCGCCGGTGCGCGAAACCAGCGCCCCAGGGTCCACGAGCGCCTGCCGGATTTCGTTCACCCGTTCGAGCGTCGTCGCGATCGACATCACCCTCGTAATCGGCAATCCGTCCGGGGGGTTGAGTCGCGAGAAAGGGAACGGGCGGCCGTGGCCGCCCGTTCCCACCACCGTTCCCTCGATGAAGCGGCGGTATATGGCTTACAGCCGGCCGTTCCCGGACCGCCCGAAGCGTTGTATTACCCGCCCGCCGCGTCGGCCGATCTGACAGTTGGCCGGCGCTCGGGTGGGCTTCGCTGCAGCGGCGGCGTCCTCTGGGCGCCGCCGCTGAGGAAGTTTTGTGTGACTTATTCGAGGAGCTTCAGCGCCGCGTCGGGCAGCTGGTTGGCCTGCGTCAGGATCGACACGCCAGCCTGCTCGAGAACCTGGTTCTTGGTGAACTGCGTCATTTCGGACGCGATGTTCACATCGGTGATCGCGCTGACCGCCGAGGAGAGGTTCTGGCTGTACACTTCCAGGTTCGACTCGGTGTACTGGATACGGTCCTGGACGGCACCGAATTCACCGGCGGTCGAGGACACTTTGGCGATGGCTTCGTCGAGTTCTTTCAGGCCCGTTCCGGCTTCGATCTTTTCGCCGAACTTGGCGGGTTCGATCAAACCTTCGATTTCTTTGAAGATTTCGACGGTTTTGACGCCGATCGTTTCTTTGTCGTTGGCCCCGACCTGGAATTTGATTTCTTCGGTGTTTTTCAGCAGGTTGACACCGTTGAATTCGGTCGTCTGGCCGACTCGTTCGATCTCGGAGACGAGCTGTTTGACCTCGCCTTCGATGGCCGTCTTGTCTTCCGTTGACGTCGTGCCGTTGGCGTACTGGACGCCGAGCTCGCGAATCCGCTGAAGCATCATGTTCATGTCGTTCAGCGCGCCCTGAGCCGTCTGGGCCATGGCGACCGCGTCCTGGCTGTTCTGGTTCGCCTGGTTGAGCCCGTTGACCTGGCTCTGGAGGCTCTGGCTGATGGCGTAGCCGGCGACGTCGTCGGCGGCCGAGTTGATGCGGAGGCCCGAAGACAGGCGCTGCATCGACTGAGAGAGGGCGGTCTCAGTGTTGTTCAGGTTCCTCGCCGCGTCCATTGCGTCGAGGTTCGTGTTGATCGTGAGGGACATCGTTCATCTCCTTGATGACGTTGTTTGGGTTGGTCCCGAGTCGACTCCGTGTCGACCCACGCCGGTTATCGTCATCGCACCAGGAACACTTGAGAAGACGTTCCTCTCCGCAAGCGGGATTCGACGCCCGCGGGGGCATTCCTGCAGGGCCGGCTCCTGCTCAGACGCGGACGTCGATGTGCCGGCGGCCGTCCTCGTCCTCGCCCCCGCCCGGCTCGGAGGCGTCCAGCTCTCGTCCCGGCGGGGGTGCCTCCCGCTGGCGGCGTTCGCGCCGGGGACGGTCGCGCTCGCGCGCGATCCGCTCGAGGCGCTCGACGGCGGGCGCCCCGGCGGGGGCACCGCGGGCGGCCCTGGAGTGATCGGATGGAGCGGGTCCATCGCAGCCAGACGCTAGGCGGCCGACCCCACGGTCGCGCGCCCCATCTAACGCGCTCCCCGCGCCTGGCCACCACCGCCGGCGGGCTCCGCGACCGGCGGTTGCGAGCCCACGAGCAGCTGTTGCTCGCGTGCCTTGACCTCCAGTATCACCAGGCGGCGCCAGACGAAGACCGCTCCCGCCCACACCGCCACGTAGCCGACGATCCCGGACAGCAGTGCGCGGGCGCCGGCTTCGGCGAGCGTGCCGGTCGGCAGGGACAGGTAGCCCCCGAGCAGGAACCCGATCAGACCACCCCAGCTCTTCGCGCGCGCGACCGCGCGCGCCGCGCGTGGATGCGCGGCGATGCTCGGGCCGTCCGTCGCGGAGGGCTCGGCCGCGGCGCCCTCCTTGCCCTTCTTCTTCCCCTCCTTCTTCGTCTTCCCCGACGCCGGCGCCTTCGCGGCGGGCTTGGCGGGTGGGCTCGCCGCGGCGGGCGCCTCCACGGTCTCGGGGGCCTCGCTGACGGCGGCCTCAGGGGCCATCGGTCACATCCTGCTGCAGGCCCCGCTGACGTTCCACGCGTTGGCAGTCGAAGATGAAGCGCACGAGCCGCCGCCGATCGAAGTCGCTGATCTCGTCGAAGTTGACGGCGCGGCGCCCCTTGGCGTCGGTGCGAACGACCCGGCCGACGCCGGTGATCGGCGCCTCGCCCGAGGCGAGGCTGAGATGGAACTTGATCTCCTCGCCGATCCGCAGCGACTCGGGGCCGGCGAGCAGCAGCCCGCCGCCGCTCACGTCGACGGTGTAGCTCTGCACCTGAAGCTGGTCGGCACCGCAGTAGACGAGGACCGGCCGCGCAGAGCTGACGCGGACATACTCGCGTTCCTGCAGGACGTCGATCGCCCGTACGCCCTCGAGCCGCACGAGCTCGGCCTCCGCCGGGTCCTCCTGGGTCACGGTCGCGCGCAGGCGCACGCGGCCGCGTTGATCGTTGAACTCCAGCACGAGCCCGTCGAGCTCTCGCCGCGTGAGCGGCGCCCGGGTGATGAGGAGCGCGACGAGCAGGCTGTCGCCCTCGCTCTCGACCACCCGCGCCGGGATGTGCTCGTCCGGCGGGATGCTGAGCGTGACCGTCTGCGAGCGCCCCGGAAGCCCGAGCGGCTCGACCTTCGCGAGCTTGTCGCGGCGGAGCTTCATCTGAGCAGCTTCGCCGCCAGGCCGGCGGGATCGATCGTGGTCAGGCGCCAGCCGCCCGAGCGTCCTCGCTCGAGCATGTATTCGGGAGCCAGCGAGAAGCGGCAGGCGGCCTCGACCGCGATCCCGATCTGGTCGCTCTCCTCGCCGTGCGTGAGGGCGAGGGCGTTTGCGCCGAGCGGCTTCAGCGCGGCGAGCAGCTGCGACGCGGCGACGGCGCCCAGCGTGACGGGGAGCGCGACGATGATCCGCTCCGGCGCGAAGGCCGTCAGCAGGCGGGCGAGCTCGCGGATGCCCGCTTTGTCCGCCGGCGAGAGTCGCGGCGTGTCGATCACGGCGACGCCTTCGCTCTTGGCGGCGCGAAGGCCGCGGACAGCGCGGGCCGAGTTGGCGGCAACGGGGCTGACGATCCGGGGAGCGAGGATCAGCTGCAGCTCCCCCGGCGCGGGGCCGCGGGTGATCGTCGCGTAGTTCGCGCGCAACGTGCTGCTCATCCGGTAGGCGCCGAGCAGCGCCGCGCAGCACGTCGTCTTGCCCGCCCCGCCCGCGCCCACGACGACCAGCGAGGCGCCCGCCGTCGGCAGCGGCGGCGCCACCGGGATCCTTTGGGCCAGCGTCGCGCGGACCGCCTGCGCGAGCCCGAGACGGGGAGCGAGCGGAAGTGTGTGGGCGATCGCCTGCGCGATCAGCTCCTCCGCGAGCTCGGCGCTGACGCCCGTCTGGGTCAGGCTCTTCTCGACCCCGGCCCGGGCCCTGGAGCTCGATCCGGGCGCGACCGACCGGCGCTCGACCCGCGGGAACTCCCGCACGGGCACCGAGCGCGGCGTCGGGGGCGGCGGCGTCTCGCGGGGGACGAGCTCGCGGAAGTCGAAGCTCTCCGCCGGCGGCGGACGCTCGGGCGGGCGCGCGCCCGCCCTCGCGAGCCGCGCAAGATGGGCCGTGACGTAGGCGCTCTCGCCGCCGGTGGGCGGGGAGGTCTCCTCGTAGAAGCGCGGGGGGCTTGGCGGCGGGGCCGCCGGGCGCGCGGATGGGGGCGCCGCGGCGAAGGACGCCGGCGGCGGCAGGCTCGCGGCGGGCGGGAAACTCGAGGCGGGTGCAGCGAAGGAATCCGGCGGCGGCGCGGTCGAGGCGGGCACGGCCGGAGCGTCATACCGCGGCACCGGCTGCGGCGGCGACTGGGTCGGCGGCGGCGACTGGGTCGGCGGGGGCGACGGTGCCGGCGGCGGCGACTGGCTCGGCGGGGGCGGGAGGTCTTCGTCGTAGACGTCCAGCGGCGGCGTCCCCGCCATCGCCTCGATCTCCACGAACGGATGCTGGAAGAAGCCGAGGATCCCGCCGGTGAGACCCTCGCGGCGGCGCACGATGATCGCCTCGGCGCCGAGCTCCTGCTGGATCTGGGGGATCAGCTCCTCCAGCGCCCGGCCCCGATAGGTGCGGGTCGGCGCGCTCATGCCTGGATCACGCCGATCGTTTCAACGTTCACGCCGGGAGAGATCTCGTTGTAGGAGCAGACTGCCAGGTGGGGCTGCGCCTGGGCGATCAGGCGCCGCAGGTGCCTGCGGATGCGAGCCGAGCACAGGAGAACGGGCTTCGAGCCCCGCGCGGTGGCGTGCTCGACCTGAGCGCGGAGCGCGTTGACGATCGCCTGCGCTCGCGGCGGATCCATCGCCAGGTACTCCCCGTCGGTCGTCTGGGTGATCGAGGTCGAGACCTCCTGCTCGATCGCCGGGTCTAGGGTTATCGCTTGCAAACGCAGCTGCTCGTCGAGGTGGGGAGCCGTGATCGCCCGGCCCAGCGCCTGGCGAGCGTACTCCGATAGGAGGCTGGTGTCACGTGTTGTTCGCGCCTTGTCACCGATCGCCTCCACGATCGTGCCGAGATCCCGGATCGGCACGCCCTCGCCCAGGAGAGATCTGCAGCACACGCTGGATCTCCCCGACCGAGAGCGTGTCGGGAACGATCTCTTCGACGACGGCGGCATTGCTCTCCTTGAGCCGATCCAGCAGCGCCCTCACGTCCTGACGCGAGAGCAGCTCGGCGGCGTGTGCGCGGATCGTCTCGGTGAGGTGGGTGACGATCACCGACTCCGCGTCCACGACCGTGTAGCCGAGAGATTCGGCTTCCGCGCGCATCGACTCGTGCACCCACAGCGCGTCCAGCCCGAAAGCGGGCTCGCGCGTGGGGATCCCCTGCAGCGTCCCGCTCGCATCGCCCGGGTCCATCGCGAGCATGTGCCCGGGCATGATCCGCCCGCGGGTGACCTCCGAGCCGCGCACCTTGACGATGTACTCGTGGGACTCCAGGCCGAGCTCGTCGTGGATGCGCACCCGCGGGATCACGAGACCGAGCTCGCCTGCGATCTGGCGACGGATCATGCCCACCCGCCGCAGCAGCGACCCGCCGGCCCCTCCATCGCACGAGCGGGACGAGGCCGAACCCGATCGCGAGCTCCAGCGCGTCGACAGCGACCTCGTCGAGCGGCCCCTCCGCGGCGGGCAGGGCGCGGGCGGCTGCCTCGGCCTCGGCGCGCCGCGCCTGCGCCTCGGTGGGCCTGGCGGCGACGACGTAGCCGATGAAGGCGAACACCGCGGCGATCAGCAGGAACGGCAGCTTCGGCAGGCCGGGGATCAGCGCGAACATCCCGATCGCCCCGGCCGCCACGATCGGCGCCTTGCGCTGATGGAGGATCTGGCGGCGATGTCGCTGCCGAGGTCCCGGTCGGACGCCGCGCGGGTCACGATGATGCCCGTCGCGACCGAGATCAGCAGCGCCGGGATCTGCGCGGCGAGCCCGTCGCCGACGGTCAGCAGCGAGTACTGGTGCGTGGCTTCGCTGAAGCTCATCCCGTGCTGGGCCACGCCGACGATGATCCCGCCGACGAGGTTGATCCCGGTGATGATCACCGCCGCCATCGCGTCGCCTTTGACGAACTTCGAGGCGCCGTCCATCGCGCCGTAGAAGTCGGCCTCGCGGGCGATCTCCGCGCGGCGGGCGCGGGCCTGGTCGTCGGTGATCAGGCCGGCGTTGAGGTCGGCGTCGATCGCCATCTGCTTGCCGGGCATCGCGTCGAGCGTGAAGCGCGCGCCGACCTCGGCGACGCGCCCGGCGCCGTTGGTGACGACGACGAACTGGATCACGACCAGGATCAGGAAGATCACGAGGCCGACGACGACGTTGCCGCCGACGACGAACTCGCCGAACGCCTTGACGACGCTGCCCGCGTCGCCGGTGGTGAGGATCAGGCGCGTGACGGACACGTTGATCGCGAGACGGAACATCGTCGTCAGCAGCAGCAGGCTCGGGAAGGAGGCGAAGTCGAGCGCCCGCCCGAGGTACATCGTCGCCACGACGATCGTCAGCGCGGCGGCGATGTTGATCGTGATCAGCAGGCCCAGCAGCGCCGGCGGCAGCGGCACGACGAGCATCGTGACGACCAGCACGACGGCGACCGCCGCGAGCATGTCCGCCTGCGGCAGAACCCGCTCAGGGACGCGCTCACGACGCCACTCCTCGCCGCTGAGCGCCCGGCCGATGCGGTAGACGAACGCCAGCACGCGCGCGACCGCCGCGTAGAGCTCCTCAGGGATCACCTGGCCGACCTCGGTCGAGCCGTGCAGCGCGCGCGCCAGCGGCGGATCGGTGATCACCGGCACGTCGTTCTCCTCGGCGATCCGCCTGATCTGCAGCGGCGACCAGATCCTGGCCCTTGGCGACGACTTCGGGCGCGGTGCGCGTGCCGTCGTAGCTGCAGCGCGACGGCGAAGTGGGTGGGGTTCGTGACGACCACGTCCGCCTCGGGCACGGCCGCCATCATTCGCGCCCGCGCGGCCTGCATCTGGCGGCGGCGCAGCGCCGCTTTGACCTCAGCCGAGACGCCGTACTGGCGCACCTCGTCCTTCACCTGCTGCTTGGTCATCCGCAGCTGCGCTCGTGCCGGCAGCGCTGCCAGACGTAGTCGAGCAGGCCCGATCGCCACGTAGGCGAACGCCGCGTGCTGGGCCATCGCGAGCGCGCGTGACCCGACATCCCGGCCGAGCGCGCCCGGCGTCACCCCGACCATCGAGGCGAGCGATTTCAGCCCGGGCAGCAGCGCCAGCGCGGCGACCGCGCCGACGATCGCCGACCTTGGCGAGCGCCTTCAGCGCCTCGAAGATGAGGTTCGGGCCGAACAGGTTCCGCAGGCCCGAGCCGGGTTGATGCGTCGGAAGTCGGGCTTCAGCGCCTGCGGCGTCGGACGCCACGCCGACCTGCGCGACGCCAGCGAGCACGCCGCCGAGCACGCAGCCGCCGCCACCGGCAGCACCGTGATCTCGATCGTCGCTATCGAGATGTGCATCAGTCCGCTGAGGCCGGCGGCGCTCGTCGCCGCGGCGGGCCGGGAGATGTCCGCGAGGATCGCGCGGAAGCTCGCGGCGCCCGCCTGCGCGATCTGCGGCGCCGTGAGGCTGACCGCCAGCAGTCCCGCGACCAGCACCAGCGAGCCGCTGAGGTCGGCGCTGCGCGCGACCTGGCCCTTCTCGCGGGCGCGTTGGCGGTGCTTCGGGTGTCGCCTTCTCTGTGCGCTCGTCCCGTGCCATGGGCCTATCGCCACGTGCAGCGCGCCCAGCGCGGCGACACGCTGTCGAGAGCTGGCTGGAGATCCAGTCGGCGACGAACGGCAGCGAGGCGCCGACGACGAGCATCGCCACCGCGACCTTGGTCGGGAAGCCGACGGCGAACACGTTCAGCTGCGGCACGACCCGCGAGACGACGCCGAACGCGACGTCGGTGATCAGCAGCGCGACGAGCACCGGCGCGCCGATCTCGAGCGCGGACGTGAACACGCGTCGCGAACACCTGCACGGCGCCGCCGACGAGCGAGCCAAGCTTCGGCGGCTCCGTCAACGGGACGAGTTCGAAGGTGCGGCCGAGCCCCCGCATCGTCCAGGCGTCGCCGCCGATGACGAGGAAGATCTCGTGCCGACGAGCGAGTAGAAGCGCGACATCACGGCGGCGGTTTCGCCGGTGACGGGTTGATCAGCGCGCCGTAGGAGAAGCCCGAGACGACATCGATCATCGAGCCGGCCGATTCGACCGCCGCCATCAGCACGGACGAGCGCGAAGGCGAAGCCGAGGCCGACGAGCAGCCCCTCGACCACGAGCCCGGCGAGCGGGATCAGATCGCTGGGGATGTGCTGGCCGTGCATCGCGATCGGCGTCAACCCGATCGAGATCCCGACGGCGATCACGCTCTCGACGCGCGGCGGGATCACCGCCGAGGAGAAAAGCGGCGCGAGCATGAACAGCGGCGTGACCCGCGCCAGCACGAGGATGAAGCCCGCGAGCTCGTTGCCCGCGAGCTTGCGGAGCAGCTCGGTCACGTGCCCACCATCGTCGGGATCGAGGTGAACAGCGCGGTCGTGTAGGCGACGAGCTGGCCGAGCATCCAGGGCCCGAGCACGACGATCACGACCGCGACGCGCGACGATCTTCGGGATCAGCCTGAGGCTCTGCTCCTGGATCTGCGTGACCGCCTGGAAGACGCTGACGATCAGCCCGACGACGAGCGCCGACGAGCAGCAGCGGCCCGGCGACCTTGAGGCGAGGCTCATCGCCTGGGTGGCGAGGTTGACGACGGTGTCCTGGTTCATCGGCCTCGCGTCTCCTAGATAGTGGAAGCTCTGGACGAGCGCCTTGATGACGAGGTCCCAGCCGTCGACGAGCACGAACAGCAGGATCTTGAAGGGCAGCGAGATGAACGTCGGCGGGAGCATGATCATGCCCATGCTCATCAGCGTCGACGAGACGATCAGGTCGATGATCAGGAACGGCAGGAAGATCAGGAAGCCGATCTGGAAGGCCGTCTTCAGCTCCGACGACGATGAATGCCGGGATCAGCACCTCGGTCGGGACTTCCGCGCGCGTCTTCGGCGGCTTGTCGTGCGCGAGGTTGATGAACAGCGCGATGTCCTCGACGCGCGTCTGGCGGAACATGAACTCGCGCAACGGCTCCTCGGCGCGCTTGAGCGCTGTCGTCGTGCTGATCGTGTGGGCTTCGAGCGGTTCGATCGCGTCCTTCTTGATCGCGCCGATCGTCGGCGCCATCACGAAGATCGTCAGGAACAGGGCGATCCCGACGAGCACCTGGTTCGGGCGGCGCGTTGGTTGTGCCGACCGCCGTGCGGATGAAGCCGAGCACGATCAGGATGCGGCTGAATCCGGTGACCGTGAACAGCACCGCCGGAACGAGCGTCAGCGCCGCCGATCAGCAGCAGGATCTGGACGGCGTTGCTCGAGTTCAGGTTCACTTGCCGCACCGTCCAGTTCACGCACTCGCTCGACCAGCCCCGAGGACGGCGAGGGCATGCGCATCGGGTCGGGTGCCCTGCCGCGAGGCACCGGCGCGGTCCGACGGCCTGGCCGGCGAGCAGCCGCGACGCGGGCGCTCGAGCGCGCCGCGGGCTCTCGAGCAACAGCAGGCCCCGCCGTCGCGCGCCTGCTCCTCGGTGTAGCGGTGGATCGGGCACCACTCCGTGCTCGGCGCTGCCGAGCAGCACGTAGTCGCTGCCGGCGCGCACGAGATGGACGCGCGCGGCCCGAGCCGAGCGGCAGCGCGGCGATGTTCGCCAGGCCCCCGCTGGGGGCGTGCGGGTCCCGGCCCGCCTTGACCTGGCGCAGGATCCAGTACAGCCCCCAGATCACGCCGATCACGATCGCCAGCCCGACTATCGTGCGCACGAGGCTCGCGCCACCGCTGCCGGTCGAATGCCCGGCGGCGGTCGGGGCGGAGCCCGGTTCAGCGGGACGTTTTCACCGCCCGGGCCCTTGCTCGCGCTTTCGAACGCCGCCGCGGGGCATGCGAAGACCAGCAGGCATGCGCCCAGCAACGCGGTCGCCGATGCGATCGCACGGGAAAGCGGGATCAACTTGGTCATCGAGAGACGACTCCGAGGAAGAGTCGTCCCGGGTTATCGACCCAGCACCGCGATGTCTTGAGGCTACATCGGCGACCGTCGGCGACTCACACCAGCTCGCCGAGCAGCACCCCCCAGTCGCCCGAGCCGGTCACGACGAGGCTGCCGTTGGCGAAGCAGAGCCCGTTCGCGAACAGCTCCACGGGCACGTCCGCCCGCTGATCGAGCTCCAGGACGGTTCCCGGCGTCAGCCCGAGCGCCTCGCCGAGCGGCATGTGCGTCCTCCCGAGCTCGGCCCACACGCGGACGAAGATGCTTCGCAGGATGGCCTGGTCCTCGACCCTCCTGCGCGGCGGCGCGCAGGTGCGCTCGTGCCCGTTCGAGCTCGGCGCGGCCGAGCTTGGCGTAGGTCTCGGCGTGGACCGGCGGCTCGGAGTCGCTCGCGAGCTTCACCGCCCGCCGCGCCCCGCTCCGCCCGGGGTGGCCGCGGGCGATCGAGACGTCCTCGGCGAACAGCGTCACGCCGTCCTCGGCGCTGTCCGCGAGAGCCAGGAGTCGCTCCGGGTGCCAGCGCGAGCAGATCCGCTCGATCGCCATCTGCACCGAGCCGACCTCGGCCCGCAGCAGCACCTGCGCGCCCGCGACTCCGCGCCGCAGCGCATCCGCGAGCAACGGGTCGGCGATGGCCGGCTCGCCGCGACCGCCGCGTATCTGCTCGGCGACGGGCTCGATCGCGGCCCACGGGATCAGCAGCGACATCGTCCGCTGTGCACCGTCGATCCGCACCGGGAAGGCGGCCGCCAGCGTCGGCTCGCCGATCGGCGTGAGCACGCCTGCGTCACCCTCCATGTCCACCTCCCCCCTCCTTAGCGGCGTCCCGCCGAGCTCCTCCCAGGCGACGCGCGAGCTGATCGACGATCGCGTCGAGCAGGCCCCGGGCGAGCACCCAGTCGATCTCGCTCAGGTGGCGCTCGCTGGGAGTCGCGCCCCCTTCGCCGCCGAGCAGGTGTTCGAGCGAGTCGAGGACGAGGGGAAGATCGACGCTGAGGAGCATCGGCCGCTCGATCGACTCGGCCTCGACCGCGACGGCGATCGCATCGGCGGCGAGCTGCGCCTTCGCGGCCGCCCACGTGTGCTGGTCCACGGCCCCGAGCTCGACCTCGACCTCCGCTCTGAGCTCACCCGCGAGCCACCCTCCGAGCGACTCGCAGAAGGCATCCAGCGCACGGCCGATACGGCGGCGCAGCTCGGTGGTGAACTTGGTCGGCTGGGAGAAGTCGAGCGCTCGAATCCCTCCCGCCGGACCCTCGCCGCCGTGGGCAGCCAGGCTCGGGAGGACCGCTCGCCGGCTGCCGCGCTCCGCTCCGCGCCCTGCTCGACGCTCATCGGAGGCTCAACCCGCGGGGGCGGACGCGTCCTGCGCCGCGGTCGCCGGGGCCTCGCCGCCCCCGCTCGCCGGCTCCTCGCGGCGATGACGCCTCCACGCGCTCCCGCTCCGAATGGCCGTCGAGGATCTCGGTGATGCGCAGACCGTACTGCTCGTCGACGACGACCACCTCGCCGCGGGCGATCGCCGTTCCGTTGACCAGCAGGTCGGCCTGCTCGCCGGCCGCCCGCTCCAGTGCGACCACCGCTCCGACGGTCAGCTCGAGCGTCTCCCCGACGGTCATGTGGGCGCGACCGATCTCGACGCTCAGCTCCATCGGGATCCCGCTGAGGCGATTGAGGTTGATCTCGCCGTCGGCGTCTCCGCCCGGCTCGGCGCTGTCCTCGAACTGCTGGTACTCGATCGTCTCAGCCACCGCGCCTCCTATTGGACCGTCAGGTCGGGGATCAGCACCGCTTCGACCTTGACGTCCGTTTGCTGGTCGATCGCATGCAGGATCTGACCCTTGATAGCGCGTCGACCGGCGGCGCTTATGAGCGTTTCCCCGCTGGCGTTGGTGACGGTGTCGGTGATGATTTCGCGCACGAGGGGTTCCTCCGGCAGCGTCCCCGGTCCGTTTTCGCCGCTGGACGCGCTCGAGCCGGGGCCGGCGCCGTCGCTCTGGCCCGGCGCCAGCTGCAGCGCAACCGTGAGCTTGGCGTAGCGACCCTCGGTGAGGTTCAGCAGGAAGGACTGGGGGAGCGAGTAGATCGTCCCCTTGATCTTGTCCTTGTTGACGGGCTTCGGCTTCGTCATCGTGTAGCCGACCGCCAGCAGCAGGAGCGGCACCGCGACGCCGAGCATGATCTTTTTGTTCTTGAGCATCGTCGTTTGAGCGGTGTTCGACTACTGAGCGTTTTCGCCTTCGACGCCGTTTTCGCCTTCCGCGCCCTTGCGACGCAGGACGATCTCCACGCGGCGGTTGAGCGCCCTCCCGGCGGCCGTCGCCTCGCTGGCCACCGGACGCTGGTCGGCGTTGCCGGTCGCCGTCAGGCGGCTGGCGCTGACCCCGCGCGAGATCAGGTAGCGCACGACCGTGCTCGCACGCGCGGTCGAGAGCTCCCAGTTGCTGGGGAACTGCGAGCTGTGGATCGGGACGTCGTCGGTGTTGCCTTCGACGTCGATCGGATGGGTCTCGTCGATGTTCAGCAGCGCTCCGATCTCGTTCAGGAGGCTGCCCGCCCTGGCTTCCAGATCGGCCTTGCCCGAGGCGAAGAGGAGATCGTCGGTGAGCACCTTGATCACCAGCCCGCGCCGTTCGACCGTCGTCTGCACGCTCGAGCTGAACCCGTGGCTGGCGGCGTAGGCGTCGAGCTCGTGCTTGATGTGGGCGAACTCGCTCGCTTCCGCCTGGGCGACCACTTCCCTGGTGCTCACCACGGTCGTCGACTCGGAGCCGTGGGCATTGCTGTTTTCGAGGCTGCTCGCCCCCTGGGTCTCGACCGGCTCGAGCGCCTGCAGTTCGACGCTCGCCGGCACGTGGCTGGCGTTCGCCGTCGAGCCCTGCTGCGCGACGTCCTTGCCCCCGGGAAGGATGTTCCCGGAGAAGGCCGCCTTGAGGGACTTCTGCAGGGTCTGGTACTTCGAGATGTTGACGGACGAGATCGAGAACAGGACCATGAACAGCGCCATCAGCAGCGTGATCATGTCGGCGTAGGTCAACAGCCAACGCTCGCTGCTCTCCTCGTGCTGAGCTCCCCCGCGGTGTCGGCGTCCGCGTCCGTGGGCCATCTCAGGCGGCCTTCGCCTCGACGTCCAGGTGCGTCACGCCCTGCTCATCCTCCGGCTCGCGTTCGGCCGGGGGGATGTATGACATCAGCTTTTCCGAGACGAGCCTGGGGTTGTCCCCGGCCTGAATCGAGAGGATCCCCTCGAGTGTCATCATCCGCAACTGCATCTCTTCGGCGGAGATCGCTTTCAGGCGGTTGGCGATCGGGAGGAAGATCACGTTGGCCGAGCCCACGCCCATCAGCGTGGCGATGAAGGCTGCCGAGATCGACGGGCCGAGCGTCGAGGGAGCGGCGAGGTTCTGGAGCACGTGGACGAGCCCCAGCACCGTCCCGATGATGCCCATCGTCGGGGCGAAGCCGCCGGCCTTCTCGAACGGCGCGGCGGAGGCCTCGTGCCTGGCGGCCATGCCGTCGACCTCGGATTCAAGGATCGCGTGCACCATCTCCGGGTCGGTTCCGTCGACCACCAGTTGCAGGGCGCTGCGGGTGAACGTGTCGTCGATGTCGGCGAGCTGGGCGTCGAGCGCGAGCAGGCCTTCCCGGCGTGCCTTGTCTGCCAGCCCCACGAGCTGGTCGAGCTGACCGCGCATGTCCGGCGGTTCGGCGGAGAAGACCATCTTGTAGAGGCTCGGGACGCGCTTCATCGACGTCATCCCGACGCTGGCGAGGGTTACGCCCGCCGTCCCGCCGATGATGATCATCAGGGCAGGGATGTTGATGAAGGAGGCGGGGCTCGTCCCGTCCATCATCGAGCTGAGCAGCAGGGACCCGAACGCCACCCCGATTCCGATCGCAGTAGCAGCCTTCATTGCTCCCGACATCGGCGTTTTGGCGAGAAACCTGCAGTCCTGCCGAGAGCGCGGGCACCAACGGCCACCGCGCCTGCAAGAAACGTTGCAACGCGCACCGCCGGGGACCGCCGCGGGCGGCCCCAGCCGGCCCCGGCCTCCTACTCCTCCTCGACCGCCGCCAGCCGCGCCGGGGGGCGCGCTGCGGGAGATGGGGCGGCGTGGCGCTGGGCGCTGCGGCGGCGGAAGGCCTCGCCGAGGACCGCCGCGCGATAGGCGTGGACGGTGGCGGCGACCTCGTCGGGCGTCTCGGCCACGACGACCTTGGCCCCGGTGGCCAGCGTGATGACGGTGTCGGGCGTGGCCTCGACCGTCACGATCATGTCCGGATTCAGTTGAAAGGGCTCGTCGCGATGGCCGAGCCGGTTGAGCGTGATCATGGATTCCCTCCCTTCGTGGACGACAGTAGCCATGGTGTGGGACGGCATCCTGCCGTCCCACACCGGGCTCCTCGGAGCTGTCTCTCGTCGATCGCCTCCTTTCAGGCGCGTCCGGAGAACCCGGAGCGCCGAGCCGAACCGGCGGGCTGGGAGCCCTAGCCGGCCATCGTCACAAGCGTTCCGAGCATTTCGGCGGCGGTCGAGATCACGCGCGAGTTGGCCTGGTAGCCGCGCTCGGCCGTGATCATGTTCGTCATCTCGGTGGCGAGGTCGACGTTGGACTGCTCCAGCTCACCGCCGATCGTCGCACCGAAGCCGCCGGTGTCGGGCGTGCCCACGATCGGGGTACCCGAGTTGGCGGTCTGCGCCCACAGCGAGCCTCCGATCCGTTCCAGGCCCGCTTCGTTGGGGAACGTCGCCAGCGACACGAAGCCCGCCGTCACGCGCTGCTGGAAGTTTTTCGATTCGGGGTTCTCGTTCGTGTAGCTGACCGAGCCGTTCTGGCCGATGGAGATGTCGGCCGAGCCGGGGGGGATGCGGATGAACGATTCTTCTTTCCCGGGCGCGTATGTGGTGCCGGCTTCGGTTTCGGTGGGAACGGCGTTGAAGCCGATCACGTATTCGCCGGACTGGGTCGTGAGGAACCCGAGCGTGTTCGTCGACACATCCCCCGCGCGCGTGTACTTGACGCCCGTCGGCAGACCCGTTGTGTACGGTTCTTTGCCCGGCGGCGTGCCGTCTCCCACGCGCAGGAAGCCCCCTCCCTCGATCGCGACGTCGAGAGGGTTGTCGGTCGTCTGGAAGGACCCCTCCGTCATTTCGTTCTGGGTCGCGTTGAGCCCGACGCCCAACCCGATCTGCACGACGTTCGAGCCGCCGTTGTTGACGGTCGGCCCGGAGGCGCCTCGCAGCACCTGGGTGAGCGAGTCGGCGAACGTGACCTCGGAGGCCTTGTAGCCCACCGTGTTCACGTTCGCGAGGTTGTTGGCGGTGTCGTTGAGCATCGCCTGGTTCGCATCGAGGCCGCTGATCGCGGCGTACATGCCAGCCATCATCCTTCTGCCCTTCCTTTCACGGCCCCCTCAGCGAGGTCCAGCCGTCGTTGATTGGCCGCTCTCATGCGATCACGGCGCTGTCGATGTTGGTGAACACGTTGTCCTTCATGTGTTCGGAGCCCACAGCCGTTATCACGGTGCGGTTGCTGACGGAGACCACGAAGGCGGTCCCGTCGACAAGTACGAGTGAGTCCCGCGCGCCCTTGCTCGCGGCGCGTCCGACGCCCTCCGCGAGCCGTCCGAGCGTCGCGGCGTCGAGCGTGATCCCGCGACGCTCGACGCGTGCGAGCGCGTGACGGGAGAACTGCAGCCGCTCGGAGGAGCCGGCCTGCTCGAGAGCCTCGGCGAACGGCCGCGCGGGCGCCGCGCCGGCGGGCGCCTTCGCGGGTGGCTTCGCGGGCGCCGGAGCGGAGGGTCCTGCCAGGCCCCCGGGGGGAACGAGGGCGGGGTTCGAGATGACGCTCATTCCACTTCCGTGACGCTCGTGAGCTTGATCCCCTGCGTGCCTTCGACCGTGAGGGTCGTGCCGCTCGCGCTGGACTGCACGCTCTGCACCTTGCCCGTGGCCGCGGCGCCGGACCCGTCCGTGTACGTGACCATGCGCCCGATCAGCTGGACGGCGCCCGATAGCTCGCTCGCCCCGGCCAGGTTGGTCGTCTGCTCGACCTCGGTGAACTGCGCCAGCTCACCGATGAATTCGTTCGTGTTGGCCGGCTGGAGCGGGTCCTGCGCCTGCAGCTGGGCGATCATCAGTTTGAGGAATTCGTTCTGGCCGAGGATGCCGTTCGCGTTGTCCTGGTTCGGCTCGGACGCCGCCGCCGGAGCGGCGGAGACGGCTGAGCTGACTGCTGGGGTGGTCATCGTCATCGGTCCTTTCGTGGATTCACGCGAGCACGTCCACCAGCCCGCCGAGCACGGCCCGCGGCTGGTCGGTCTCCTCGGTCTCGGCTGCCTCGCCGTCGACGCCCCCGTCGGCTTCGCTCCGCGGCCGCCCGAGCGCATCCTGGTGCGGGGCGCTCCCGCCGCGGTGCTCGCCGGCGTGTGTGCTTCCTCCGATATCGAGACGCAGAAGTGAGACGCCCAGCGTGCTGAGCGCCTGGTGCAGCTCGCCGCGGCCCTGGAGAAGCGTCTGGGCGGTGGCCGCGCTGTCGGCGGTCACGCGCGCGAGCAGACCGCCGGAGGTCTGGCTCAGGTGGATCGCGGATCTCTCCGAGCTCCTCCGGCTCGAGCGCGATTCGTGCCTGGCTGACGCCGCTGCGGCTCGCCAGGAGGACGGAGGCACGGATCGTGTCGATCATCTCCTGCATGGCTGCTCCGGCGCCGAGGCTCGCCGCGGGTGGGCCGGCGAGCGCTTCGACGAGCGCAGCCGCCGTCGCCGGGGCTCCGGCTTCGCCGCCGCCGAGGTCACCCGATCCGGGTTCCGGGGTGCTCCCTCCCGAGACTCCGGCGAGCAGCTCGCGCGCTTCCGAGGCGGCCGTCGTCGTGGCGTCGGAGGCGCGAGCCGTGGCGCCCGCGCCGACTGCCGTGACCCCGGTCTGCCGGCCGAGCTGCGCCGAGGCCCTCGCGTTCGTGCGCGTCGAGGCCTCCGCGACCACGGCATCGCGCTCCGCCGGGGGAGGCGCGGCGGCCCGCACGGCCCGGTCTGCGCCTGCTGCCGCGGACAGGCTCGCCCTTCGCTCCGCGGCGGCGCCGCCTTCAATGCCCGTGCCGAGGCGGTGCACCGCCTCGGGCGCCGGGGGGGCGGCCTGCCGTTCGGAGGGGCGTTCGCTGCCTGGCGCGGGCGCCGTCGCCGAGCTCGTGGCAGCCGCCTGTGCGGACGGGGCGTTGGCGCCCGTCGCGCCGGACCCGGTGAGGGAGCCCCGTGGGGCCGACGCGGGCGATTCGGCGGTGCTCGCCGGAGCGGGCGGGGCGTCCGCCGGCCAGGGCTCAGCTCCGCGCTCAGGGGAGGCCGTGCCCGGGGCTGCCGTCGGACCCGAAGCACCACCCGCAAGGTGGAGCGCTCGATCCTCGCCGCCCCTCGCCGAGGCCGCCTCGAGACCGGCACCGATCGCGGCCTCGCCGTCGATCGGCGAAGGCGCCCTCGGCCCGGGGGCGACGCCGGCGCCCGGATCCGCTTGCGTCGAAGCTGGCTGCGCGGAGCCCGCCGGCGCGGAGCCAACGACGGGCGCGGGGACCCGCTCGTCGGCCGCGGGCACGGGAGCGGCTGCGGCCGCCGCGGCCCTGCTCGCGCGATCGTCTGCGCGGCGGGTCGCTCCTCGACCGGCGCGTGCCTGCCGGGCTTCGCTCTTCTCTCGGCCTTCCGCTTGTGCGGTCCGGGCCAGGTGTTCTGCGAGCGCGCTGTGGAAGGGCGGCCCGCCGGGTGGAGCCCCGGGTGGCGCCGGTCCGGCGCCCGGGCCCGCCCCGGGGGGAGGGGCGGCGCGGGGAGCGATCCCGGGCGGGGAGGCTGGGAGGGGGATCATGCCGGCACCGCCGAGAGGTGGGTCTGGCGGTAGCTTTCCGCGTAGCCGAGCACCTTGCCGACGTAGCTCTGCGTTTCGGCGTACGGGGGCACGCCGCCGTACTGCTCGACGGCGCCGGGACCGGCGTTGTAGGCAGCCAGCGCGTCGTTCGTGTTGCCACCGAAGCGTTCCATCATCTCGGCGAGGTAGCGGGCGCCGCCTTCGATCGATTCGCCGGGGTTCAGGGGGTCTGAGACGCCGAGCGAGCTGGCCGTCGAGGGCATCAGCTGCGTCAGCCCGGCGGCGCCGGCGGCGCTCTGGGCGTCGGGGTCGAAGCCGGACTCCTGCTGGATCAGCCCGTGGAGCACGGCCGGGTCGACGCCGTAGCGTTCGGCCGCCTGGGCGATCAGCGATTCGTATTCGCCGGACCCTGCGCCGGCGACGTCCGCGGCCGACGCGGACGTTGGGGCGCCGGCTGCCGAGGTGGGGGCGCCCGCTGCCGAGGTGGCCGCGGCCAGCGCCGCGGAGAAGCTGCTCGAAGGCGTCCCGCCTGCCGCCTGCGGGATCGTTCCGCCGACCGCCATCTCGCCCGCCGCTTCGATCAGGACCTGGAGCTGACGTACCCGCTGCAGGCTCGCCACCTCGCCCGCCGGAACGGCGGAGTTCACGGCTTCAGTGTTCATGCGGGACTCCGCCCGAAGCGCATCACGGCGATCTCGTCGAGGATGTTGCCCTCGCGGCGCGCCGTCTCGCGTTCGTGGGCCTGGCGCTGTCGGTCGCGCAGGCGCTTGAGCATCTCGTGATCGCCGGCCGCACTGGAGAGCTCGGCGTCGCGTTCGGCGACCTCGGCCTCGTGGCGTGCAAGCTCGTGGCCTCGCGCCCGCCGCTGGGCCTCGACCCGCTCCAGGAACGCCTGTCGTGCCTGCAGCTCTCCCGAGCTGACCGTCCCCTTCGCGCACGCCGCGTCGCGCTGCTGGCGGCGGGCATGCTCGAGGCGGGCGTCGGCGGTGCCGACGTCGTCGCGGCTACTCGAGAGACGGGTGATCGCCTCGGCGAGATCGTGCCGCGCGAGCTGCTCGCGGCGCTCGCGCAGCGCGCGCACCCGCTCGAGGCGAAATCGGAACGAGGGACCGGTCACTGCCTGTTTAATCGGACGCTCGTCACGGTCCTTTAGCCGTGCGGTCAAAGAGTCAGGCCGAGCGCGGGGATCGCCGAGGGCCCGTTCGCGACTGTGGTGGACTCGTCGGAGGGCTCGAGAACCTCCTCCGCGTCGGGGATGTCGGCGTCCGGATCTGCGGTGAGCGAGCCCGCGAGGGCGAGCAGCTCGGCATCGGTATCCGACGGCTCGCTCGGTTCGTCGACCCGCTGACGCAGAAACGCCTCGATGCGCGGACGGTGGGCGAGCGCGCGGTCGAGCGACGGGTCCGCTCCCGGCTGGTAGGCGCCGACCGCCACCAGGTCCTCCTTCTCGCGCAGCACGGCGAGCGCCGATCGCAGCAGCTGGCCGGCATCGGCGACCTCGGGGGAGGCGATCTCGCCGACCAATCGGGAGACGCTCTGCAGGACGTCGATCGCAGGGTAGTGGCCGGCGTGGGCGAGAGCACGGGAGAGCACCACGTGGCCGTCGAGGATCGAGCGGACGGCGTCGGCGATCGGCTCGTTCATGTCATCCCCGTCCACGAGCACCGTGTACAGGGCCGTGATCGAGCCGGCGGTGCTGGTGCCGGCGCGCTCCAGCAGCCGCGGCAGCAACGCGAACACGCTGGGCGTGAACCCGCGCGTGGCGGGCGGCTCACCGATCGCCAGACCGACCTCCCGTTGGGCCATCGCGAAACGGGTGACGGAGTCCATCATCAACATCACGTCGTGCCCCTGGTCCCGGAAGTGCTCGGCGATCGTGGTCGCCGTGAACGCCGCCTTGATCCGCACGAGAGCCGGCTGGTCGGACGTCGCGACGATCACGACGGATCGCTCCAGGGCGTCACCGAGGTCGCGCTCGATGAACTCCCGCACCTCGCGGCCGCGCTCGCCGACGAGGGCGATGACGTTGATCGCGGCGCTCGTGGAGCGGGCGACCATCCCGAGCAGGGAGGACTTCCCGACCCCGGATCCGGAGAAGATCCCGAGGCGCTGACCGCGCCCGCAGGGTACGAGGCCATCGAGGGCGCGCACGCCGAGACCGACGCGCTCCTTGATGCGCGGACGCGACAGCGCGGCGGGCGGCGGAGCGATTGTCGAGCGGAGCACGCCCGCGGGGGCCGGGCCGCCGTCGTCCGGCTCGCCCAGCCCATCGAGTATGCGGCCGAGTAGCTCGTCGCCGACGGGGATCCGGAAGGGCGCACCGGTCGCCAGCACCCTCGTCCCGGGGCCGATCCCGTGGAGCTCTCCGAGGGGCATGAGCAGCGTGCGCCCCTCACGGAAGCCAACCACCTCGGCCGCGACCGCCGCGCGATTGCGGTCCGTTCCGACGAGACACACCTCGCCGACCTCGGCCTGCAGGCCGGTGGCCTCGATGATCAGGCCGATGAGGTTGCTGACGAAGCCGTGACGCCGTGCGAGGTCCGCCTCCGCGAGCGCGCGCGAGGCCGCCGTCAGCGAGTCGCCCACCGCAGCCGCGCTCACGGTCCCGGCGCCTGGAGCTCGCTGAGCATCACCTCGCGGGCACGCTCGAGCTGCGTCGCGACGCTGGCGTCGATCTCGCCCTCCGCGGTGCGCACGATCGCGCTCCCGACCTGCACCCGCTGGTCGGCCTGCAGCTCGCACAGCTCGATCCCGCTCCCCAGCCGCTCGAGGTCCCCCATCGCCGCCCGGACGGTCTCCACATCGGCGGGGTGCAGCAGCACCGTGATGCGCCGGCGCTCGGTGGCGCGACGGAGCGCGCCCTGGACGACCTCGACGACGAGCTCGGGGCGCGCGAGCTGCGCGCCCGCAAGGACCTTCGCGGCGAGCGCAAGCGCCAGCTCGATTGCGTCGCCTTCGACCGTCTCAGCGACCTCGAGGCGCAGCTCCTCGACCCCCCGCAGCGCTTCGGCGAGCGCCGTGAGCGAGCGCGAGACGTCCTGGAGTCCCTCCTCGCGGCCCGCTGCGCGACCCTCGGCGTGCCCCTCGGAGCGCGCCTGCTCGCGGATCCGCTCGCCGTCCGCGGCCGCCTCGGCGAGCAGGCGTGCGAGAGCGTCCCGAGGTGGCGGGTCTGACGGCTCGAGCTCCTCGAAGGAGTAGCTCACGGCGGCGTCAGACAACCGCTTCGCTCTCCTCCGCCTCGCCACCCGCGATCACGATCGTGCCCGCTTCCTCGAGCTTGCGGACGACCGCGACGATCCTGCTCTGGGCCGCATCGATGTCACGCTTGCGCTGCGGCGGCTGGATCTCCATCTCTTCCCTGATCATCTCCGCGCCGCGCTCGGACATGTTCGCCAGGACGACCTCCTTGACGTTCTCGGGGGCGCCGCGGAGGGCGAGCACGAGGTCCTTCTGATCGGCCTCACGGAGGACCTGCTGGACCGCCCGCTCTTCGAGCTTGACGATGTCCTCGAACACGAACAGCATCCCGCGCACCTCCTCGGCGAGGTCCTTGTCGGTCGAGGCGAGCTGCTCGAGCACGTTCCGCTCGGTGCTGCGATCCGCGTGATTGAGGATCCCCGCCAACGCCTTCGGGCCGCCCGCGGCGGAGTACTCGCGCTCGGCGACGGCGTTGAGCTTCTGGCGGATCACCTCCTCGACCTGCTCGACGACCTGGGCCGAGGTCTCCCGCATGCGTGCGATCCGCAGGGCGATGTCGGGCTGCAGGCGCTCGGGCAGGCGCGCCAGCACCTGCGCCGCGACCGTCGTGTTCAAGCTCGCGAGCACGAGCGCGCTGGTCTGCGCCGACTCGCTCCGCAGCAGCCCCGCCGTGCGCTCGGCCGGGACCCGCTGGAGGAAGTCGAACGGCGGCGACTCCGTGCGCACGGACAGGCGCCCCAGCAGCTCCAGGGCCTGCTCGGGGCCGAGCGCCTTTTCGATCACCCCGCGCGCGAAGTCGAGACCGCCGGCAACGCCGGTCTGGCCGCCGTCGGCCAGAGCGGCGAGCTCGCTGAAGATCATGTTGGTCGTCTCGGCTCCGACCGATTCCAGGCGCGCCATCTCCATCGACAGGTGCTCGATCTCGGCCTCGCCGAGCCGCTTGAGGACATTCGCGGCCCGCTCGGAGCCGAGCGCGGCCATCAGGACCGCCGCCTTGCGGGCCCCGGGCAGATGGTCGGTGACTGCGGGCAGCCGCTCGCCGGCCCCGGGGGGCAGCGCGAGCACCTCCGTCGAGGGCTCCCCGGCCACCGCCTCCTACTCCTCCTGCATCCAGCTGCGGAGCTGGTCGGCGACGCGATCGGGGTTGCTGTCCACGAGCTGCTCCACCTGCCTGCGGATGTTCTCGCCCCCGTCCGCCGGCCGATCACCATTCCCGTTGCGCCCCGGCGGCGCGACCCCGGCCAGCGCTGGCGCCGGCCGCGGAGTGGTCTCGCGTTCGAGCTCGGACAGCCGCATCGGAGCCTCGATCTCGCGCAGCCACACGGGCTCGGCGATCGGCTCCTGCTCGCGACGACGGAGCGAGCGGGTGGTGAAGAACAGGAACAGCAGCCCCCCGATCGCCAGGAGCGCGTACTTGGCGTCGCCGAGCGGACTGCTCGCCGGCCCCGCCGCCGCGGTCCCCTTCGCGAACGGGATCTGTCCGATCGAGATCGTGTCGCCGCGCTTGCTCTGGATGCCCGCGGCGTTCGTCACCGCTTCGCGCACCGCCGGGATCGCCGAGGCGGGCACCGAGTGATCGAGCAGCACCGAGACGTGTTGACTTTCGACGGTGCCCGGCGCGATCGTCGAATGGGTGACGGTCTTGTCCACGCCGAAGGACGAGGTGGTGCTTTCGTGCTTGAAGTTCGACTTCCCTCCCGAGGCTCCGGCGGCCGCGGTGAGGTTAGCCGTCCCCGTCGCCCCGCCGGCCCCGGTTCCGTTGCCGGAGAGCGTTTCGACTGTCTTGCTCTGCTGCAGCGGGATGCCGTTCTTGCCGTAGGTCAGCGATTCCTGCGTCGTCTGGTTGACGTTCATGTTCGCGTAGACGAGCACCTGCGCCTTGCCGACCCCGAGCGTCTGGGCGAGCATCGCGTCGAGGCTCGCGGCCGTCGTCTCGTCGTACTTCTGCTCGGCTTCCTGCACGCCTGCGCCGCCGGCGCCGCTCGCACCGGAGGGCTGCGGCCACATCAGCTCGCCGTTTGCGCCGGTGATCGTCACCTTGCTCAGCCGCAGCCCGGGCACGCTCGAGGCGACCAGCTGGGCGATGCCCTGCACCGAGCTCGGGTCCAGGGACGTGGTCCCGGACAGGAGCACGGCCGCCGAGGCGTCGCCCTGCGTTTCGCCGAAGACCTCGTTCTGGGGGTTGGGGATGACGAGCTCGACCTGCGCTCCGGAGACCCCCTGAACGGCGTCGATCGTTTCCTGGAGCTGGCCCTGGAGCGCCCGCTGGTAGGTGACCTGCTGCTGGAACTGGCTTTCCCCGAGGCTCGTTTTGTCGAACAGCCTGAAGCCTTCCTGGGAGCTCCCGAGCAGTCCCGCGCCCGCCAGCGCGACCCGCGCCTGCGCGGTCTGGTTGGACTGGACGGCGAGCGCGGTGCCGTTGTTCTGCAGCTGGTAGCTGACCCCGTGTTCGCTCAGCGTGCTCGTCATCTTGCCCGTCTGTGAGGGGTTCAGCCCGCTCGCGAGCGTGGAGTAGCTCGGCTGGGAGATGGTGTGGATGAACAGGTACAGGAAGACGATCCCGACGATCGCCCCGCCGCCGGCGACCAGCCAACCGCGTGGGCTGAGCCGGGAGGCAAGCTGTGCGACGGGCGGCACCGATCAGACCTGGGTGGCGAAGATGCTCTGGGCCGCTTCGGTCGCCTTCGTGCGGAATCTGCGAGGCGAGGTCCATCGCCAGCTGGGCGTCCTCGACAGTCACGACCGCCGTCTCGGGGTCCTTCACGGTGCCGGTCGCGAGCGCCTGGGACGCGCTGTCGGCGCTCTGCTGGGTCTGCTCCAGCGAGGAGATCGCTTCGGTCAGCGCGCCGCCAAAGCCCCCGGGTTCCGAGCCGCCCGCGGGTGGCGCTTCGCCTGCGGGCAGGCTCGCGCCCGTGGCCTGCGCGGACTGTGTTTCGGCGAGCTGGCCGACGGTCGGGGTGCCGCCGAGCCCGCCGATCGCTCCAAGCGCGGGTAGGGCGATCATTTGAGGATGCCGATCGTCGAGGTGAACATCGACTTGGCCGTCTGCATCGCCGTTATGTCGGACTGGTAGGACTGTTGCTCGGAGATCAGGTCGGTCATTTCCGTGACCGTGCTCACGTTCGGGAGCTTCACGTAGCCCTGGGCGTCCGCTTCCGGGCTCCCCGGGTCATAGACCTGCTGATCGGGCGTGTTGTCGCTGACCACCCCGGTGACCTCCACCCCGCCCGGCGCCGCCGCGGTCTGCTGGATCGCCCCCGAGAGCTGCCCGCTGAAGTCGCTCGATCCGAGCTGCGCTAGCTCCACCTCCTGGCGACGGTAGGGCTGCCCGTTGGCGGCTTTGGTGGTGTCCGCGTTGGCGAGGTTCTCGGCCGTGACGTTCATCCGGATTCGCTCAGCCGTGAGGCCCGTGCCGGCGATCGAGATCGCGTCGAAGAGCCCCATCAGGAGAGCCCCATCGCCGACTTCAGGATCGCGTTTCGGGTGTTGAGCACCTGGGTGACGGCCTCGTAGTCGAGCCCGTTTTCGGCGAGCTTGGCCGATTCCTCATCGACGCTCACGGTCCCGCCGTTGGGCCCGGCTTCGGCGGGCCGCGCTTCGGTCGCGAACACCGCCTGGGCGGGCGATTCGCCGTCGTTCATCGCGCTCTGGAGCGTCGACTCGAAGTTGACTTCCTGCGGCTGGTAGCCGGGCGTGTCGGCGTTCGCGATGTTGTTCGTGAGCGCGGTCTCCCGCTGCCAGGAACCACGCATCGCGGCCTCCAGGAGCTGCTGGGTCGGGTCGACGAGAGCCATGACGACGGCAACTGCCTTTCCGCCCTCCCTGGGCTTCGAACCGACGCTCTCCCTGAGGTCGCTCGCTGGGTTGGCCGATGGGCCGTCCCCGTGATCGGCCGCTGCGGGCAGACCTTTAGCGCCGCCGGGCGGCTGTCGCTCGGCGAGCGGTGGCGCGAGCCGTCCAGCGGGGGGCCGCTGCTCCGAATCGGGGCGTCGCTACTCCGAATGTTGCCCCCGTGCGCCCGCGCGGGCGCGCACGCGGGCCGTCGCGCCGGGGAGGGCCGCTCAGGCCGATCGGTCCAGGCGCGGACGTCGCCGGAGCTGACCGGCGTAGCCCTCGGCCGTGCGGCGGCCACGTCCGACGGTCGCGAGCTCGAGGAGCAGCGCCTCGCGGATTCCGCAGCAGCTCGATGCGCGTCCGTTCGTGGATCAGCTGCGCGCGCTCGAGCAGACCGGCCGCGTTCGCGGGCGGGGGTGAGGGCAGCCCGGCGGTCAACTCGGCCCACCGTGGGGCCATCGCCGACAGCTCCCCCAAGGCGCCGCGCCCCGCGAGCTCGAGCTCGAGCTCGGCGTGGTCCACGAGCGCCCGATAGCGATCCAGCGACGGCGGACGGCCCTGCTCGCGCGCAGCGGCGCTCGCCCTCGCCCGACCTCCTCGGCGACCTGGGCCCAGGCTTCGCGGAGCTCGCCGAGCAGCTCGTTGACGGCTTCCAGGTTCGCCGGGTCCTGGCCCATGCGCCCGGCGCCCAGGTGGCGCAGGCAGAAGGCGTAGATGGCGTGCAGGCGCGCCGGCAGCGAGCCCTGCTCGTCGTCGATCGTCGCGTCGAGGTGGGCGATGATCAGTTCCGCGCGGCGGAGCGCCTTGTGGGCGCGCTCGACGTCCCCCGCCTCCATCGCCGCAACGGCCTGACGGAGGAACTTCCTCGCACCGTCGTAGAGCATCACCACGAGCTGGCCGGGACTGGCGGAGAGGACGGTGTTGCGCCGGTAGGCCTGCTGGGGTGAGGCCACGTTGCTCATCGCGCTATCTTCATCGGCGCTTGGCCGCAAAGGTTGAGGGCGGGCCCGCGCGGGCGGGCTAGCTGCTGGAGGTGAGCGAGGTCGACTGCTGCGCCAGCCACGAGCTCTGGGAGCTGTTCTGCGAGATCACGGCTTCGAGCTTGGCGTAGGTCTCCCGGAGGGCGTGTTCACGTTCGGCGACGAGTTCGTTCATGTTCGTGATCTGGTTCGCCAGGCTGGTGATCTGGGCGCCGTCGCCGTTGCTCCTGGTTTCCAGCGTGCCGCCGGGTTCAGCGACCGTGCTGATCGCCGCCTGCAAGCTCGCCGACCAGCTCTGCAGCATCTTCTCGACCGCTTCGGGGTTCGACTTCACGGCTTCGGCGAGCTTCGCGGCGTTCAGCGAGAGGTGCCCTTCGAGGGACGCCTGAGAGGATTCGCCGCCGCCCGTGGCCGCTCCGGTGCTGAGCCCGATGTCCGCCGGGCTGGACATTTCCGCGGGGAGCCCGGCGATCGGTTCGTACATCACGTGGCGCATGCTGTCGAGGACGCTCGTCAGTTCGCCGTCGGCGAACAGCGTGCCGGTGGCCAGTTCTGTCGCGCTCGTCGGCTTTGCCGGGGGCCGCGTGGTGACCTGCTGCTCGATCGCGCCCACGGTCGAGTTGTAGAGCTTCACGAACGACTGCAGCTGGGCTTCCAGCGCGGTGGAGCTGAAGGACGGGGGCTGTACGTCGATCGTCACCGGGCCGGCGGTCGTGAGCGCCTGGAAGGTGAGCGTGACGCCCGCGATCGCTTCGGTGACGATGTTCGAGGCGGACGTCTGGGCGATGCCGTCGATCGTGTATTCGGCGTCGAGCCCCGCTTTCGCGCTGCCCGCGACTTCGGTCAGCGTGGCCCCCCCGCTGACGGTCACTTCCCCCGCGCTGCCCGTTTCGCGGCTGGAGATGATGATCGACCCGTTCTGCATCACGGCCGCGTACACCCCGGATCCGCTCGTCGTGTTGAGCGTGCTCGCCACTTCCTTGGCGCTCGCGCCGGCTTTGAGCTTGAATTCCTTGCCGTCGACGGTGATCGTTTCTTCAGCCGTCGGGCTGGTGAACGTGAACGTACGCTGGGCGGCGTTGGCAAGCTGGGTGACTTCGAGCTCGTGGCCGCCGACGGCGGCGCCCGAGGTGGCGGCGGCGGACACGCGGGTGGGTTCGCTCGAGGTGACGGTCTGCGCGGATTCGAACGTCGAGGGAAGGGTGAATTCCGCCGCGGCGAAGGACAGCTGCTGGAGGCTCGTCTGGAACGTCTGAAGCTGCTTCTGCTCGCCCGCGAGCTTCGTCTGCTCGTTGGTCAGCCGGGTGATCGGCTCACGTTCGGCCGACACGAGCGCGGCGATGATCGAGGACGTGTCCAAGCCCGAGGCGAGCCCGTCGATCGTGATCGCGGAGCCGGTCGTGTTGAGGGTGATCGGGGACGTGGACACGGCAGCTCCTAGGCCGGCGTCTCGCCGGCGGCGATCGCGAATGCCTCCGCCAGGGACAGCTCCCGCAGCGTGGCGCCCTCGTCGTCCACGAGCTCCACCATCAGGGATGCGCCCTCGGGCGCGGTGAAGCGCAGTTCGCGACCCTCGCCGCGCAGGCGCTCGTGGGCAGATGCGGCCTCCTCGAGCTGGTCGAGCACCTCCCGCGGGGGGTGGCCCTGCGAGGCCGAGATCGGCGGCTGGCCCGTCTCGCCCGAGATCTCCGAGACGAAGCTGGCGATGTCGCCACCGTCGATCGGGGGGGCGCTGGAGCTGGGTGGGTCCGCCGGCGACCCTATCGGCATGATCGGCGAGCTCATATGGCGTTTTCTCCCTGAAAACGATGCACGCGGTCCGGTCCGTGGGCCGCCTCGCGCATGATTGGTCTCGTTGACGGTTATCGACGTTCTCCACGAGAACTTGAAGAGCCCGCCCACGAAGCTGACATAGCTCGCGATCCAGGGGCGGGAAGGACGGCGTCGGGACCGGCGGGAGGGCGAGGTCCACGAGGACGCGGCCGCCGCCTGGCGGGGGTGGGCGGAGGGACGCATCGGCTACGGGGTTGCTTCCACGGTCCTCGAGGCCTCCGCGGCGGCGTTCCCGCTCGTGTCCGCCGCCCGCGCATGCGAGAGCAGCTCTGCGGCGGCCTCGTTCTCCGGGTCGCGTGCCAGCGCCGCAGCCGCGAAATCCGTCGCCTCCCCGTTCATCCCCCGCCGCGCCGCAACCCGCGCCAGGCCGACGAGCGCGCGCACGTCGGGCTCATCGCGCATGACGCTCATCCACTGTTCGGCGGCGGAGGCGACGAAGCCGCGCCGAAGGTACATGTCGGCGAGCAGCTCGCGACGGTCACGCTCCCGGAGAGGCGTACGCGCCAGCAGCCCCACCGCACCGGCGAACGCGTCGAAGTCGTGCACCCGCAGCAGCGCCTCGAGCAGGACCTCGAGCGGCGGCACGGCTTCAGCGGACAGCTCGATGTCCGTGCTCCCCTCCGACACGACGTCTCGCCAGGCCGCGAACAGATCGAGCTCCTCCGCCGCCATCCCCGCCGTGCGTGCTCGCGCGAGCGCGGCCGTGGCCCCGTCGCCTCCATCGGCGATGCGGGCGAACAGCTCCGTGCGGGCCGAGTTCGCGGCGAGCGGGTCCTCGACGGGCATTCCGGCCGCGACCTCGGCCGCCTCGCCGTAACGGCGCTGCGCGAGCAGGGCCTCGCCGAGCGCGACCCGGGCACGGCCGGAGTGTGGCTGGCGGACGAGCACGCAGCGCCACTGCTCCTCTCCGGCGGCGACGGCGCCCGACTCGTAGAAGGCCGTTCCCAGCATGAAGCGAGCGGCGGGGGAGAGCCCGTCGCCCAGATGGCGTTCGAGCTCGGCGGCCACGGCCGGCGGTTGCGCCCCGGCGGCGAGCATCGCGGTGGCCCACGGGAGCACCGCGCCGAGGAACGCCGGGGGCGCCTGGAGACATTCGCGCAGCAGCTCGATCGCCTCGCCACGGCGGCCCTGCTCGCGCATGACCTCGGCGAGGGCGAGCCGTGGAAGGTGCGTCCCGGAGCCCACCCTGGCCGTGTAGCGGCCAGGAGCATCGCCCATCTCGATGCACCGCCGCAGGAGCGCGACGGCCTGCTCGCGGCGTCCGAGGGCGAGCGAGGCGTGCGCCTGCTCGAGGACGAGGTCGGTGAAAGCGGGAAACCGCTCCAGCGCCTCTCGCGCCAGCGCCAGCGCCTCAGCCGGGCGCTCGCACGCCCGCAGCGCCATCACGAGGCGGCTCGCCAGCGCCGGCGTGAACGTGTAGCTGTCCCGTTCGGCGTCCAGCTCGAGCAGTTCCCAGGCGCGCTCCAGCTCATCCAGCGCGGCGGCGGCGTTGCCGGCCGCCGCATACTCGGAGCCGAGGTTGAAGTGCAGGAACGCCGACGGAGGGCTCTCCGCGGCCGCGAGCCGCAGGAGCTCGATGTTCCTCCGCGACTTCTCCCGGCTGTCGCGGACTGCGCCGAGGTAGCCGTAGTGCTCCACGCGCACGCCGCTGTGGAGGAGCCGCTCGGGCAGGTAGCCCGGGAGGCGGTTGGCGATCTGCTCGTGCAGCCGCCCTTCGAAGCGGTAGTCGGCGCGGTTGCGGAAGACGCGGAGCGCGTTGTGCGTGACGGCGATCCCATCCTCGAGCTCGCCGGTGTAGTTGGTCTCCGAGACGAGGAACGCCTCGCACCAGGTTCGCCCGGTCAAGCCTCGCAGTCGCGAGGCATCCTCGCGGACGAGCACCTCGTCGGCGTCGAGGTACATCAGCCAGTCGCCGCTGGCGGCGTCGAAGGACGCGTTCCTGGCCTCGGCAAAGGAGCCCGTCCACTCGCGGCGGATCACTCGCGCACCGAACGACCGCGCGATCTCGATCGTGCGGTCGACCGAGCCCGTGTCGACCACGACGACCTCGTCGACCGCGTCGGCGACCGCGCCCAGGCAGCGGGGAAGCATCTCCTCCTCATCGCGCACGATCATGCACAGGCTGAGCCGCAATCCCTCCGCTGGGCGCGCCCGCGCGGCGACCTCGAGGCTGCGTCGGATCAGGCCCGAGTCGGCCGGGTGCGACCCCGCCTGCCGCCCCCGGGGCGCCGCTCCCTCCGCCCGAGGCGCAAGGCCGCGATCCAGCCGGGAGGCGGCCTCGCGCAGTGCCGCAGCCGCCGGACGACAGGCGAGCAGCTCCATCGCCGCCGCCGCGCCTCGCAGCAGGCGCGGCTCGCTCGGCTGATGCTCCAGCAGCTCGAGCGCCCCGTCGGCCGTGGCGCGCGCGATCCGCGCTCGCGCCCTTCCCGCACGTGGGTCGGCGGCCGCGCGGGCGCCGAGCTCGATCAGGGTCGCCCCCGCCCAATAGCGGCGGTGAGGATCGTCGCTCTCGCCCGTGAGAGCGAACAGGCGCCTGAAGCCGCGCTCGTCGCCGGCAGCCAGCAGCTCACGCGCGCGAGCCGGCAGGTCGAGCGCCACGAGCTGGTTCGGGGCGGTTGTGCTCGGGACCGTCACCAGGCCAGGTGATCGACCGGCATCCTCGAAAGCTGAGCGGCGGCGCGCCGATGGGCCGCGTCCGGAGCAGGGGATATCGCCGCGCCCCCGAAAAAGATGCCCGTCGGACCGCCACGGACCCGAGCTCACCGCGAGCGCGGCCCGACGGCGGTGATGGCCGTCGGTGCCCTCGATACCAGAGCGGGAGAATGGAACTAATCGGAAAGCCCTCACCCAGGACGCCGGCGCCCGAGGTGCTGGCGAGCTGGCGCGAGTACCAGCGCAGCGGTGACCTGCGGGCGCGCGACCGGTTGATCTTCATGTTCATGCCGATGGTGAGGTACATCGTCTACCGCAAGGTCCGCGAGGTGCCCGCGCAGTGCGAGGTCGAGGATTTCCTGTCCTGCGGTCTCGAGGCGCTGATCCACTCGATCGAGCGCTACGACCCGGCGAAGGGCGCCACGCTCGAGCAGTACGCGTGGACGCGCGTCCACGGGGCCGTGCTCGACGAGCTGCGCCGTCACGACTGGGCGCCGCGGTCTCTGCGCCGGGACGAGCGGGTGATCAACGGCGCTCGCGAGGATTTCCTCTCGGCGCACGAACGGCCACCGAGCCGCGAGGAGCTCGCCGAGCAGGTGGGCATGACGCCGAGGCAGCTGACGAGCCGTCTCGACCAGGTGGCGCTCGCCGAGGTCGGCTCGCTCAACCGCATCGTCAGATCCGATGAGAGCTCGACGATCGAGCGGATCGACACGCTGGAGAGCTCGGACGAGAGCTGCGACCCCGTCCTCAGCACCGAGCGCCACGAAGCAAAGCAGCGATTCCGCGAGGCCTTCGCCCGGCTCAGCGCCCAGGAGCGCGAGGTCGCCGTCCTGCTCTATGTCGAGGATCGCACGCTGCGCGAGATCGGCGACCGGCTCGGCGTCTCGGAGAGCCGCATCTCCCAGATCCACACCCAGCTCCGCCGCCGCCTCTACGAGCAGCTCTCGGGCGAGCTCGCGCTGTTCTCCGCCGTCGCCTGAGCGACTGCGCGATCCAGCCCAGCGCTCAAGGAACGGCCGCCGCGGCCGACGACCGGTGAAGTGGATCTCGGCCTCGACATCGCCGCCACAGGGATGCTCGCCGAGCAGGTCCGCCAGGACCAGCTCTCGAACGACCTCGCGAACGCGTCCACGCCCGGCTACAAGCCCGACGAGGCCTCTCAGCACAGCTTCGGCGACGTGCTCCTCGCCAACACCGAGGGGGGCCCGGAGGTCGGCTCGATCGACACCGGGGTGGCACTCGGGAAGACCTTCACCGACATGACGCCGGCGCCGATCCAGGAAACGGGCGAACCGCTGGACTTCGCGATCGTCGGCGGGGGCTTCTTCGCCGTGCAGACCGCCCAGGGGGTGCGCTACACCCGCGACGGCCAGTTCCTGGCGTCCGCGTCGGGCATCCTCACCGACGCCAGCGGCAACCCCGTCCTGGGCGCGAGCGGGGCGCCGGTCAAGGTCGGAACCGGCGGGACCGTGGCGGCGAGCGCGATCGGCCTGTTCGAAGTGCCGGGAGCCAGCAAGCAGGGCGAAAACCTCTACACCGGCACCGCGGCGGGCAAGCCGAGCGGCACCCTGCGGGCGGGGGCGCTCGAGCAGTCCGGCGTCGACGCGGCAAAGGTGATGGTCGAAATGATCACGACGATGCGCGACTTCCAATCCGGTCAGCAGGCGATCCAGACGATCGGCCAGACGTTGCAGGAGGCCTCGACGCAGGTCGGCTCGCTCAACGGCAGCGGCTAGCGCAAGGCTCAAGTCATCGCGCTCACAGCCGATCACCCTGTTGAAGGATCGGGCCTCGAGGCTGGACCGCCATGCGGAAGCCCGGCCCGGTGGCGCGAACCGAAAGGGAAGGGCTGATGCTCGAAGGTCTCTATTCCGCAGCAGCGGGCATGGCAGCACAGCAGGAACAGCTGGACGCGGTCGGCAACGACCTCGCCAACCTCTCCACCAGCGGCTATCAGGCCGAGCGCGTCGCCTTCCGCGACCTGCTCTACAACCCCGTTGAACTCGCCGGGAGCTCGACCACGGTCGGCGCGGGAGCCGCGGCCGCCGTGATCGGCCGCAGCGAAACCCAGGGGGCGATCAAGGAAACCGGCGATCCGCTCGACCTAGCGATCGAAGGCGACGGCTACTTCCAGGTCACCCTCGCAGGGGGCAAGACGGCGCTGACGCGGAACGGCGCATTCGCGCTTGACGCCAAGGGGACGCTCACGACCGCCGAAGGCGCGCGGCTGACGCCCGCGCTCACGCTCCCGCCCGGCACCCCGCTGAGCGACGTTCGGATCGCCTCCGACGGCACCGTCTCGGTCGCCGGGCGAACGGTCGGGCACATCGCGCTCGTGACGGTTCGCTCTCCCCAGCACCTCCTCGCCGCCGGCGGCGGCCTGCTCACGCCGAACGCTGCCAGCGGGCCACCCCAATCGGCGACCACGGCCCGCATCCACCAAGGCGCGCTCGAGGAATCGAATGTCGACATCGGCCGCGAGATGGCCCAGATGGTGAGCACCCAGCGCGCCTTCCAGATGACGAGCACGGCCATCCAGACGGACAGCCAGATGATGTCCATCGCAAACCAACTGCGTCCCTCGTGAACGTTCCCGCGGTCAACCCGGGCGGCCTGCCGCCAACGGTCAACCAGGCGCTCGAGCCGGCGTGGGTGCGCCACGGGTCCGCGGCGATCCGCCAGGATTACGAGAGCGCCATGGCGTTCGAACAGACCCTCGTCGAACAGCTCTCGCGCACGCTCTCGGCCAGCACCGGCGCGGAAGGGGAATCCTCCGACGAAGCGGAAGGCGAAGGCGGCTCGCCGCCGGCGGCCGGCGCCGGGGCGCTGTCGGCGATGCTCCCGCAGGCGCTCGCGACAGGCGTCATGAACGCAGGCGGACTCGGTCTGGCAGCGCAGCTCACACAGAGCCTCGCCGGTGTCACCGCCGTTGGGAACGGGACCCCGGCGACCGCGACGGGCGGGGGCACGGCGGCGCCCGCCGGCGGCGATGGCGCCACGACCAGCGGAGGGCAGGCGACATGAGCCCGCAGACAGCGTCGCTGGCGGTTGCCCGCGGAGACCTCGGCGCGGAGGTGCTTGCTCACCTCGACACGCAGATCGCCTCGGCGCGAGGCCTGCTCGAGCTGGTTCTCGAGCAGGGCGCCGCGATCCGGGCACGCGACGTGCACGCCGTCGTGCGCCACGCGGGGCTGCTGCAGGGGGCGCTCGGCGCCCGTCAGCTGCTGGAGGAGGAGCGGACACGGCTGCTGCAGCGATGCGGCGAGGAGCTCGCGGTGCCCGCCGAGGCGGTCACGCTCGACCAGCTGCGCACGTTGATGAGCCCGGCGGCCGGTGAGCAGGCGCAATCGCGCCGCGGCGAACTGCGGGGCATCCTCGACGAGCTCCAGCGGGAGCACAGCTGCAACCGCGCGCTGATGCAGATCGAGCTCGGCTTCCTCGATCACCTGATGGGGGTGCTGGCACTCGACGGCGTCAGCGGCTATGACCCCCAGGGGTCCTCGCGAGCCATCACCCAGCCCCGACCGCACGGCAACCTGCACGTGCTCGACCTCCGCGCCTAGAGATGTCGATCCCGACCCTCCAAGGACTCCAGACGGCGCTCAGCGGGCTGATGGCCGAGCAGGAGGAGCTGGACGTAACAGGCCAGAACATCGCCAACGCGGACACCGCGGGCTATTCCCGCGAGACGGTGAACCTCGCGACCAACCCGCCGATCCTGCTGCCGGCGATCTCCTCCACGACCGGGCGCGGTGCCGAGCTCGGCACCGGTGTGAGCGTCGAATCAATCGCGCGTATCCGCAATTCCTACCTCGACGCCCAGTACCGAACCGAGAACAGCGGCATGAGCGGCGCGACGACGACGGTGGAAGAGCTCCAGCAGGCCCAGGGGGCGTTCAACGAACCGACGAGCTCGGGGCTGGCGAGCCAGCTGTCGGCGTTCTGGAGTGCGTGGAGCAACCTCGCGGACGCGCCCACGAGCGAAGCCGCCAAGCAGGCGGTCGTCTCGGCCGGACAGTCCCTCGCGGGGACGCTAAACGAGCTCAGCAGGAACCTCGGCACGATCGCCGCCCAGGCCGAAGAACAGGTCGGCAAGCTCACCGGCGCAGGCGGAGAAGTCGAAACGATGGCGACCCAGATCGCGCAGCTGAACGGTCAGATCAAGCTCGCCGAAGAGGCCGGTCAGCCACCCAACGAAATGCTCGACCGTCGGGACCTGCTGCTGGACAAGCTCTCCTCCCTCGCCACGGTCTCGGTCACCGCGCTGCCCAACGGCACCGACACGGTGACCTTCGGGGGTACCGCCAAGCCGCTGATCGAAGGAACCACGGTCAACTGGCCGCAGGCGCTCACCGCGGCCGCGGGCGGCCAGCTGGGGGCGCTGATCGACCTGGCCGGCCCGACCGGCGCCCTCGCCTCCTACCAGGCCTCTCTCAACGGCTTCGCCGCGACGCTCGCGAGCTCCGTCAATGCGCTCCAGCCGACGAAGCCGTTCTTCGCGGGGAACACTGCCGCGACGCTCACGGTCGCCGCCACCGCCGCCCAGGTGCAGACGTCCACCGGCGGCGAACCCGGCGGCAACAAGCTGGCGCTGGCGATCTCCGAACTGCGCGGCGGCGCGCCCGACGAGAGCTACTCCTCGCTGATCGAGCAGGTCGGCAGCAACCTGCAGACGGCGAAGGGCGAAGCGGCCAACTACCAGACGACGCTGACCGCGGTGAGCAACCAGCGCCAGGCCGTCTCGGGGGTCTCGCTCGACGAAGAAATGACCAACCTCGTCAGCTTCCAGCGCGGCTACCAGGCCTCAGCGCGCACGATGACCGCGATGGACGAAATGCTCGACCAGCTGATCGAGCACACCGGGGTCGTGGGGCTCTAGCGATGACCGGCTATCGGATCACGCCGGCTATGGTCGCGAGCACGACGCTGAACAATCTCGGCGGCGACCTGGCCTCGCTCGAGCGCACATCGAACGAACTCTCCTCCGGCAAGACGATCCTCGAACCGTCCGACAACCCCTACGGGGCCAGCCGGGTGATCGATCTGCAGAGCCAGCTCGACGGGCTCAGCTCCTACACCAGCAACGCCCAGGACGGCATCTCGTGGGAGACCACCGCCTCGAGCGCGATGGCGAACATGGCCACCGCCGTGCAGCGCGTGCGCGAACTGCTGATCCAGGCCTCCAACGGCACCTACAGCCACGCCGATCGCGAACACATTGCCACCGAAGTCAAGCAGCTGACGGAAACACTCAAGCAGGACGCGAACACGCAGTACGGAGGCGAATACATCTTCTCCGGCACGCTCACCAAGACCGCTCCCTACCAGCAGGGCGAAACGGACACCTTCGAAGGGAACAACGAAGCGATCACCCGCGCGATCGCCCCCGGCGCCTCGGTGACGGTCAGCAGCGACATCGAATCGCTGCTCGGCAACGGGCAGGCCTCGGCCGACGGCAAGCTGCTCGACGTGATGCGCACGATCACCGAGCACCTCGACGGCGGCACGCCGGAAGACGTCGAAGCGCTCAACTCCACCGATCTCACCAACCTCGACGCGAACATCGAAGTGCTGACCGAGCTCCAGGCGCAGTCGGGCAGCGCGATCGATCAGTTCCACACCGCGATCAACAGCATCGAAAGCCTGCAGTCCTCCGTCACGCAGTCTCTCGCGAATACCGAGGACGCGGACATCGCCGCGACATCGATCGCATTCTCCAACGAGCAGGCCGCCTACTCGGCGGCACTGCGCGCCGGGGCGAGCATCGTCAACGAATCGCTTCTCAACTTCCTGCAGTAGGCGACCGTTAACGAGAGCAGGCGACCATGTCCGTGACCTTCCAGAGCATCCGCTTCGGCACCGTCGAGGCTCCCGCCGAGCAGGTGATCGAGTTCCCATTCGGGCTGATCGGCCTCGGCGGCTCCAGCTACGCGCTGATCGACCGCAACCCGGGTACCGGGTTCCTGTGGCTGCACTCCACCGAGGACCCGGCATTGGCGCTCCCGGTGGTGAGCCCGGAGCAGTTCTTCCCCGGCTTCTCGCTCGAGCTCTCGGCCGAGGACCGCGAGCGGACGGCATCGAGGACGTCGGCGGCGCCGACCTCTACGTGACCGTTCGGGCGACCCCGGACCCGCTCGATGTGACCGCCAACCTCCGCGCGCCGCTGTCATAACCGCCGGGCGCGGCTACCAGGTGATCAACGTCAGCGGCGAGGCGCCCCTCCGCGCGCCGCTGTTCAGGCTGGCCGAGGGCGCGCCTGCCGCCGCGTCCCGCTCCGCCGACGCGGCCTAGGCGTCGCCTTCCGCGCGCGGCGCGGCTCCCGGCCTGAGCGATCCGCAGCTTGCTTCATAATCGCTCCAATGCTGATCCTGACGCGTCGTCCGGGGGAGCGCGTCGTGATCGGCGAGGAGATCCTCGTCGACGGTGATGGGGATCAGCGGCCATACCGTGCGCCTCGGCATCGAGGCGCCGGGCGGCGTCACGATCTACCGCGAGGAGATTTGGGAGGCCGTCAAGGAGGAGAACCGCGCCGCCGCGGCCTCCGCCGCCGAGCTGCCCACGGCGCCGCCCGAGCCGTCGGAGCCCAAGGCCGAGCCCGACGAGAGCTAGACAGCGCTCCCCGACCGCGCGAGCCGCTGGAAGATCGTCCCGCGCTCCTCGAAGTCCTTGTAGTGGTCGAAGCTCGGTGCCGCCGGCGAGAGCACCACCACGGCCCCGGCGCGGCGCAAGGCTCCGGGCGAGCGCGACCGCCTCCACGAGGTCCGCAGCGGGCAGCGCCCTGGCATCTCCGAGCCCGGCCGCGCGGGCCTCTGCGAGAAGACGATCGCCGGTGCTGGGCATGCCGATCACGACCGCCCCCCGGCTCGCGAGAGCCGCGGCGAGCGCAGCGTAGTCCTGCCCGCGGTCCTGACCGCCGCCGATCAGCACGAGCTCGCGATCGGGAAAGCTGGCGAGCGCGGCGAGCGCGGACTCCGGTGTGGTCGAGATGCTGTCGTCCACCCACGTCAGCGCCGTCCTCCCAGACCGTCTCGAGGCGGTGGGGGAGCGCTGCGAACCCCGCCAGCGCCCCCGGGAGCGGCGGTGGCGGGACGGCGAAGGCCTCCACGGCCGTGAGAGCCGCGCACAGGTTCAAGGCGTTGTGCTCCCCGGGGAGGGGCAGATCGGAGACGGCGAGGACGGGTCTGCCGAGGTGGGTGATCCCTCCGCCGGTCGCATCCCAGCCGTCCCGGCAGCCGAAGCGCATCGTGGGAACCGCGGGCTGCAACGCCGACAGCGTGTGATCGCGGGCGCTCAGCACCGCCGTGCGCACGCCGGGAAGTCCGAGCAGGCGGAGCTTCTCGGCTCGATAGGCCTCCTCCGACCCGTGCCAGTCGAGGTGCTCGGGGAAGATGTTCGTCACCAGCGCGACCTGCGGGCCGACCTCGAGGTCGGCGATCTGGAAGCTCGACAGCTCCACGACGGCGGGCCGATCGAAGTCGCCGTCGAGCAGATCGAGGGCGGGCACGCCGATGTTGCCCGCGAGCGCGGCATCGCGACCGGCGGCCCTCAGCAGATGGCAGGTGAGCGCCGCCGTGGTGCTCTTGCCCTTCGTGCCGGTCACCCCGATCACGCCCTCGCCGCCGCGCTCCGACAGCCACAGTGCGGTCGCCGTCGTGATCGCGACGCCCGCTGCGGTGAGCGCGAGCAGCTCGTCCCGGTGCGTCGATACGCCGGGTGAGCGGACAACGACGTCGCACCCCTCGAGCGCCGCGACGGCGTCGCTCGCACCGACCAGCCGGGCGGCGGGCGCGTGCAGCTCGACACGGGCCCGGGCGTCGGGGGGCCCGTCGAAGGCCACAACGGCGATCCGCGCCGCGGGCAGGCGACGGCTGAGCTGGTCGGCGAGCGAGCGGATCTCCGGCCCGCCCCCCACACGCCCACGCTCGCTCCGTCAAGCTCCGAGAAGCGCACGGACCTCAGGCATCAGCGTCGCGGGCACGGCGTGGTCATCGCTCAGCGCGAGCACGCGCTCGGGCTGGCCCTCGCCGGGGTGCTCCGGGAGAACCTCCGCCACCAACCGCGAGAGCACCCGCTGGGCGCTCCAGCGCGGCTGCTCGGCGAGCAGCCTTATCGCCGCGATGCTCTCCTCCTCCTCGCCGACGCACTCGAACGGCTTGTGTCCACCCGTGGCGCTGAGCAGGGCGAAGCCCTCGAACTGACCCTCGTCGTCGAGCAGGTCTCGCCC
>CAVREV010000003.1:0-149029 GCA_963720215.1 uncultured Solirubrobacteraceae bacterium | reverse complement strand
AGACCCCGTCGGCCGCAGGACCTTCGTGCGGCCTGCCGCCGCGGGATAGACCTCGACCTGGGGCCAGCGACCGACGAGCACCGTGAGCGTATTCCGGGCCAGCGGGCCCGCACCCGAGGCGGCCACCGCGAACGGCACTCCCGCTCGCTGAGATGAGCGTCGACGGCGCTGCAGGGGGGCTGAGCCGACGGCTTCGCATTCGACGCGCACAGGGAGGCGCTTCCCGTCGATGCCGTTGAGGAACGGCTCGGGGAAGGAGCCGACGACGGCGGGGACGTTGTCGGTCTGGCTCCAGTCGTGGCGATCCCACCAGATGTGGTCGCCGGGAAGGACGTTCGTCTCGGCCGCCCCGTTGGGGGCCTCGACGCCGTTGACGTAGTAGAACCAGTCCACCGGCTCGCCGTCTTCGTGCCCGCCGGCTTGCCCGTCGATGCTCTCGACGAAGCCACCGGCGTAGCGGGTGGTGACGGTTAGTTGCGCATCAGGAGGCTCATCCGGTTTCCTGGCCGACGACCGTGGGGGGCCCGCTCGGGCTCAGGCGATGGGCCCCGAAGCCGCTCGTGACGAGCAGGTGGACCGCGCTCGGGGGCTCCCGGGACCGATCCCGCAGCCCGCGACGGCGAGCGCGAGGATCAGCAGGACGGGCGCGGCGGAGATCACCCTCACCGGACCACCACGGTTCGCGGAAAGGACGCCACGAGCCCGCTCCGCGTTGCGGCGAGCTCGTAGCGGCCGGGGTCCGCGGGGCGAGCAGCCGCGCCTGCCCGCGGGAGCCCGTGGAGGCGAAGTCCGAGCCGAGCGTGACGATCGCCCCCGGGATGGCCGTGGGTGGCCTTCGTTTTCGTAGCCCTCAACCGTCACCAGCAACGACGAGCCGGCCGTCACGGCGGCGCTCGCGGGGTCGACTTCGAGGGTGCGCTCGCAGCCCCCGGCGGCGGCATGGCACCAGAACCAGAGGACCCGCTCGCCGCTCGCGATCCCCCGCCCGTCCCCCTCGGGCCCGCTCGGATCGGCGGCGCCGGTGGAGCCCGCGAGGCCGTCCACCTTGTACTCCCAGCCGTTCGCACCCGCGTTCGCCTCGCCGGCAAGCGAGTCGACGAACAGCTCCGCGGAGCTCCCCGGGGCGGCGCCGCAGCGACCGTAGTCGCGGAGCGCGAAGCCCGGCCCGCCAGCGCGGCCGATCGCCACCAGAACCGCCAGCGGCGTCCCCGCAGCGATGGCACAGCTGCGGGAGCCGACGCGGACGGTGGAGGATGCGGCCGTGACCGTGCGGGAGGACGCCACGATGCGTCCGCCCCTCCCGACGATCATCGCCTGGACCGCGGGAGCCGATTCGCCGGCCCCCGCCGCCGCCGCGAAGGTGAGCGGGACGGCCGCGACGAGGACCGCCGCGAGCCCCCTACGCCACACGGAAGGTGACATCGTTGACCCTGGGCGTGAGCCGGCCCGGCCCCGAGGCGACGAGAGCCTCCACCTCGTAGGTGTAGCGCCCGCGGGGGAGACGGGACGGGAGGAGATAGCTGAACGACTCCGAGTCCCCGACGGAGAAGAAGCGCGGGTGGCCGCAGCGACTGCGGACGAAGCGCCCGCGCGTACCGTTGAACACCCAGCAGCGGCGCCCCCGGCGGCGCTCAAGGCTGATGCGAACTTCCTTCAGCGTGGCCCCGTCGGGGAGCGTGACCCTCCCCTCGAGGATCCTCGGGGCGTGGCGGGGAGCGTAGCGGTGACCCGGGATGACGCCCGCCGCGAGCACTTCAACCGTCGGCGCCGGTCCGGTCCCTGGGAAGCGCGCAAGGCCGCACCCTGGGCTCGACTCCGGACAGACCACGGGGATGTGCGTCCCGCAGGTCCCGTCTTCGCCGTTGTGGACGCAGACGGCGAGCGCGCCGGAGCGGACCGATTCGGGGCGCGTGGCCTTCAGCGAGACGGTGCCCTCGTGGGTGAGCTGGACGGCGGCTTCGCCGGCGGCGTTCGTCGTGGGGCTCCCCGGGAGCGGGGTGGTGACCCCGGAGACGTCTTCTCCGACGGTCGCCCCCGCGAGTGGTTCGCCGGTGGCACCGTCGACCACGCGGACGACGAAGGGCGTCCCGAGGTTCGCGCTCGACGGGCCCGAGAGGCTCAGGAGATGGGGCAGGTTGAAGTAGTTGAAGGCCCACAGCACTTCGTTGCCCGGCGCGAGCTGCACCTGGCAGCCGCCGACGTGGGCCGTGGAGTAGTTCACCGCGTAGCCCCACGCTTCGTAGTTCGGGGGCCCCCTTCGACGTCGCCGCCGACCTGGGTGATGAAGAAGTCGTTATCGGCGCTGAACCACTTCGCGTTGAATGCCAGCCCCGCCTCTTTGGCGGCGTCGTAGAGGGCCGTCGTGGGGTTCCCCGCGGCGGGGACTTCGCCGGCGTTCGACCCGTTGTGGGCGACGTCGCAGGGGTATGAGTGACCTTCGGTGCCTTCCGTGGAGAGTTCGGAGATCGCTTCCGTCGTGACGGGCCCTTCGAAGAGCGTTCGGGTGGAGCCCTCGACCCTCAGGTTGACCGTGACGGGGTTTGCGAGGGCGGGCGCGGCGGCGAGCACCGCGGTGAGGATCGCGGCGGCGAGCGCCGGGATGAAGCGTCGAGTGGGAAGCATGAGCCGACCCCTTTCCACGAGGGCTTGTGGGCTGCGGTCGGAGGCAGGTCTCCTGGCTCCCGGGCCTACCCCTCCGCGCCTTCCCGTCCGCCGGCGGCGGGACGGTGGCTGCGCTCCCGCGGGCTCGCTGCGGGGGGCATCCCCGGTCACAGTGGCGGGTCCGCGCCGGATTCCCACCGGCTTCCCTTCGCCACCGACCGTGTGAACCCGATGATCGTACCCGACGGTCGGTTCGCGCCGCGCGGCCGGGGGCCGAGCGCGGCCAGGTACAGCTAGGTGCCAACCGCGGCGAGATCGGCGTCGAGGTCGCCGAGAGCGAGGCGATCGGCCTCGCCGAGGGCGGCTCCGCTGCCGATGAGGCGGCGGGCGTGGTCGAGATCATCGGAGCGGCCGAAGGTGAGCGCGGCGAGGACCCTCCCGTCCCGGAGGTACCAATTGGTGAAGGAGCCATCGGCGAGCGAGCCGCGGATGACCTCGCTGTTCCAGTCGTAGGCGGGACCGACGTACTCGAGCTCGCCCCAGTCGGCGAGATCGGAGAAGAAGTAGGGGACGACCTCGTGGGGGACGTCCCGCCCGAGCATGTTCAGCGCGGCCGTCCTCCCGTGGTTGAAGGCGACATCCCAGTGCTCGATGCGGACGTGGGCGCCGCCGTGGAGGATGGACTCGTACTCGGAGATGTCCCCGGCGGCGAACACCCCGGGCGCGGAGCTCTCCAGGCGCGTGCTGCAGCGCACCCCCCCGCGCTCGCCGATTCGGAGGCCCGCACGCTGGGCGAGGCTGACGTCCGGGCTGACGCCCACGCCGATCACGACCGCGTCCGCCTCCAGCTCCCTGCCGCCGCGGGTGATGACCCGCGCGACGCGCTCCTCGCCCTCGAAGTGGTCGAGCTCGTCACTCGCGTGGATGACGACGCCGTGCTCGCGGAGGAGATCCTCGAAGAAGCGACCCGCGGTCGGACCGAAGCCTCGTTCGAGGGTGACCTCCTCCTGCATCACGATCGTGCAGCTCTTCCCGATCGCGGTGAGCGAGGCGGCGACCTCGCAGGCGATGTAGGAGCCGCCGATGAGCACCACGTGCTCGTGCTCGGCGACGTCGGCGCGGATCGCATCGGCGTTACCGAGCGTGCGCAGATAGTGGATCCCCTCGAGATGGCAGCCCTCGACGTTCAGCCGGCGGACGTTCGCGCCGGTGGCGATGAGGGCGCGCTCGAAGGCGATGTCCTCCTTCGTGGACAGGCGGGCGGTGCGCTCGTCGAGGTCGAGTGCCGTGACGCTCGTCCGGGTGAGGAGCTCGATCTCGTTCTCCCCCCACCACTCCGCAGGGCGGAAGAGGGGTGCCTGCCGGTCCTCCTCACCGCGGAGGTAGCCCTTTGAGCAGTCGGGGCGGTTGTACGGGGCGTCTGGCTCGCGGCCGACGAGCAGGACGGCCCCGTCGGCGCCCTCCTCGCGGAGCCAGCGGGCGCAGTTGGCCGAGGCGAGGCCACCGCCGATGAGGAGGTACTCGACGCTGCGGTCTGCCATCGGCGCCACACTACAGGCCCGGGGGGTGGCGAATCGACCAGGACGCCCACGTCGGGATGCCGTCGAGGAGGCGCCAGCGGGGACCGCCTTCGTCGCGGTTGGGCCCCACATCGGTGCCGTCGTGAGAGGTGTCCAGGCGGAGTCCCGCGATGACGATGAAGACGTGGTCGGTGGGCTCCGTCGTCGCGTAGATCGTCACCCAGCGTCCGGGGCCGGGAGCGCCCCAGTCGACGTAGTCCTGCGCGAGCGGGTTGTCGCGGAGTATTTCCGAAATCGGGCGAATTCCTGCGCGGTAGAGGACGTAGTTCACGCTGCTCGAGCAGTCCTCCTCCGGCGCACCCAGCGGGTCGGGATGGCCGGCGGGACCGTAGGGCAGGTCCTGGAGCTCGTTCCCGGCAACGACCATCGCCTGCACCGCCGCGGGCACCGCGGACGGGATGAGGGCGACGTGAGGGTCATCGGCGGAGAGCTCCGCGCGTTCCCCCCCGATGAAGCGCACCGGCGTGGCAGTCCCGAGCGCCAATGCGAGATCGGGCCTGCCGGCCGCCTCCCCCCCGTCTTCCTCGGCCGGCAGGTCTCCCCCGCGGTAGCGCGCCGCCCACTCCTGCACCTCGGCCGCGTAGGAGACCACGTGGTTGTAGGCCAGGAGCGCGCGCTCGTAGTCGGCGGGAGCGCCGGAGGCGCGAAGGTAGTTCGCCGCCGAGAAGATCGCGTCGGCGGGGTCCCATCGATCGATCCGCCCGTCGCCGTCGCCGTCGACGCCGTAGCGGGCCCAGGTCGATGCCAGGAACTGCATCGGACCTCCAGCGCCGGCGGAGTTCACCGCCCCCTCGCGCGTGCAGGAAGGGTCGGGGTCCCGCCCGTGGTCGCACTCGACCTCTCCGATGCCGGCGAGGATCGCCCAGTCGAGCCCATACCTCGCACCCGCCTGCTCGTACAGACGCAGGTACGTCGCCGGGATCTCCCTCAGGGCGAGCGCCGAGGGCACCTCGCTCCCGGCCTCCGCACCCGCCACGCCGGCCGGTGCGGCACCCGCGATCGACAGCAGTGCCGCCGCACCCGCAGCGAGCGCGAGCAGGGCGGCGGCGGCAGCAAGGAGCGCGGCCCCGACCGCACCGACGCGGCCCCGCGCGGGCACCGCTGAGGTCACTCGCGGTCGAACCCCAGCTCTCGTTTGCGCCCCGCGGCGACCTCGCGCGCGTCGCGCATGACCGGTGATTCCGGCTGCGGAGAGAGCGCCGGCCCGACCGGGGGAGGACGTCGCGGAGACCGGACGGGCCCGCGGTCGGGCAGCTCGCGGCGGAGTGCGAGCTCGCGATCCATCTCGAGCCGGACCACTCGCTGACGGAACGGCTCGAGCCGGTGATACTCGCGCGCCCCGATCCCCACCAGGCCCGCGAGCTGGGCATAGTCGCGCCGCGGAGTGGATCTGCTCGCCCGCCGCGACTCCGGCAGGAGCGCGGCCTGAGCATCGAGGAAGCGGGAGCGCTCGCTGACGCGCTCCTGCCGCGCGGCCCGCGACGGCTGGTCCCCGCCGCCCGGCGGACGAAGATCGGCCTCGCGGTCGCGAATCTCCCCTTCGATTCTCCCGCCGCGGTGAGCCAGTTCGAGTGCTCTGCGACGGTCTCCCCGTCTGACCGCCGCTCCCTGCTCGACCTCCACCCGCCGCAGCTGTGCCCGCCCGGCTGCGATCTGTCCACTCGTGCGAGGAATCCTTGCCTCGGCGGCCCGCGCATCGGCCTCGTCCTGCTCGACCGCCCGCTCGGCCTGAGCGTCCGGGAGCCGGGCGACGGATTCGCCGCGACGTCCCTGGAGAGCGTCGCGAACGGCTCCACCCCACCCCGCTGCCTGGATCCTCGATCGGCTCGCCGGCCAGGCGAGTGGCCCCGCGGGAGGGCCCAAGACGCGCTCTTCGAGCAGCTCCCGGGCCCTGTGCCCGCCGCGATGGGCCCGCCGCCCGGCACCGAAAGTCCCGCGCGCGGCGTCGGCAGCCCGTCGCACCGGAGCGAGCGGAGCAGGCCGGCGGGGGAGCATGGGGCGGGACCGCGAGGGCTCGTGGCGGGCGGACCCGTGGAGGTGGCCGAGGGCCTGATGGCGTCGCGTGAAGGCACCCCACCAGAACGCCGACAGCAACAGCCATTGCGTCCACCAGCCCAGAGCGGTGAAGCTCGAGAGGACGCCGCCGACGGCGATCACCACGCCGAGCAGGAAGGCGAACAGCAGCTTTGCGACGACCGCGCCGAAAAGCCCGAAGGACCAGCGGCGAAAGAGCGAACGGCCGGCCTCGCCGAAGGCCGGGGCGAGTACCGCCACCGGGGCCAGCAGCAGGAGCAGGAGCCCGAGGAGGGCCGCCGCCAGGAGACGCAGCGCGATGAAGCCGAACAGGAGCAGCATCCCGCTTGCCCCCAGGACGATCAGCAGCAGGCCTGCCACCCGCGGCCAGGTCCCGATCTCGGTCCTGAACTCCGCCTCGGCGGCCGAGGGCCCGTGGCAGCTGGTCGCTTCGGAGCTCCGACAGATGGCCCTCAGCAGCGAGCCCGGTCGGCTGATGGCGTTGCGTTCCGGACCGTTCGCGGGGAGGGCGAGGAAGACCTCTCCGTTGGTTCTCGCTTCACGGAGGAGCTCGGCGCTGTGTTCGAGCGTTTCGGCCTGAGCGCTCCCGCGGGGCGCGCACGACGAGGACGCGCAGCCCACCTGCTCGATCTCGCCCCCCGCGATTCGCTCGCCGGCGCGGCGCAGGTCGCTTTCCAGCTCGGCCGGTTCGCGACACCAGGAGACGTTGCCGAACTCGAGGTAACACCACGGGCCTTCTACGGCCGTTGCGAAGAGACCATCCATGCCTTCCCCGAGTGCGCCCGCGGGGCGAGCCGTGGCCCCAGCCGTTGCGATCGCGAGTGTCCCCAGGCTTGCGCTGTTGGCCCACCCGCCGAGCGCCCCGACCGTGCCGCTCGGGTCGGCGATCACCCACATCCCCCCGACGACCATGCTCACCAGCAGGAGCGCGTCACCCAGCGTCTCGGCGACGCGCCGGCGGATCAGACCGTCATAGAGAGCGAGGACGGAGGCGACCGCGAGTGCCAGCGCGAGCCATGGATCGGTGATCGCGGACTGCATCTGACGGAGCCCGCGGCCGACACCGCCGGCGGCGGCAGTGTCGAGGAGATCGATGGAGAAGGCCCACTGGAGCATCACGATGAGCGCGTGGACCGACCACACCAGCGCCATCCAGATAGGGGATATGAGGACGTCCTGGACGACGCTGAGCACCCCGTTGGAGCTGATGCCGAGGAACCCCGTTTCGATGTGGACGTCGAGGCCGTAATCCTCCGTCGGGGCCGGCGCGGCAAGGAACCCCGAGGTATGACAGTCCCGGCGCTCGCCGGGCGCGAGCCGTTCGCCCCCGAGCACCCCCTCGCAAAACGGGCTCGTCAGACCATTGCCCACGAGCGGGTCGAGTTCAGCGCCCCCTGAGCCCTCCACTTCGGAGCCCCCTGATCCCCCGACTTCGGCGCCGGCAGCCGAGGGTGCGGCGCCGCCGTTGGCGCCGACCAGGGGCGGCCCGGTGGGCGCGAGATCCGAGCGCGGTCCCGCGCCCGCCGGTGCCGCCGGCCGGTGCTCTGCCCCGGGGGCGGTCGGCACGCCATCCGCTGGTGCAGCCGCCACCATGGCCGCGGCAAGGCCGGCGAGAACGACGCGGGGAGCGCGTCTCAATCCCGCCCCGGCGTCGTCGAGAAGGCACGGAGCAGCGCGGGAACGACAACCTCCACCTGAATCGCCTCGACCCGACCGCGATGATCGCGGAACAGGCACCTCCCGCTGTCCATCTCCAGCAGCGTCTGTCGCAGTCGCCGATCGCTCTCGTCGAGACCGAGCAGCGCCAGCGCGCGGGCGGCTTCGCTCTCCGATCGCATCCCGAACACGAACGTCGCGCCGATCAGGTTCTCGAGCGACTCGCGGTCGCCGATCAGGGCGTCGCTCACGAGTTGTGTGCTGATGACCGGCACCGCGAGCTCGGACCGTCCCATTCGTTGCAGCGAGGCGAGCAGCGTCCGCCCGACCGGGTCACCGAGGAGACGCCAGCCCTCGTCGAAGGAGAACACCTTCAGCCGAGCGCGCTCCGCGCTCATCAGCCGCATCGCGAACATCGCGATCAGCCGCACGATCTGCTCGCCCACGCGCTCGGCCTGTGAGTATTCGCCCCGCCGCACCGACGGGTCGGCGGCCGGCAGATCGCGGATCGGCAGGTAGGTCACCTGATGCTGGCCGATCGGCGGTAGGCGCACCGAGGCGTCCGCGAACCCGAGTTGGGTCAGCCCCGATCGGGAGTAGACCTCGAGCGCACCACCCACCTGGACCTCGAGGGCGTCGCCGTCCATGAGCGCCCTCACGACCTCCGCGCAGCTGGGCTCGCGCGCACGCGCGAGCACGCGATCGACGGCGGCGACGACCGCCGTCTCCCAGGCGGCCTCGGCGCGCAAGGGCAGCAGGTCCCGCAGGAACGAGACGGCGGCGTCCTGGCGGAGATTGGGCGGTGCCACCCGGAGCGGGTCGAGCATCCCGCGCAGGGACGGGTCGGCGCACAGCCTGACGCACTCCACATGCGGGGCAACCTCCTCGAGGAGGTGGAAGCGATGGTCTCCCTTGGGGTCGCAGTCAACGACGCGGGCACCTTGAAGGAAGCCCTCGTACTTGAGCTTCTGGGCGAGCGTCGTCTTGCCCGATCCCAGTGCCCCGACGCTCAGGATCGTGGTGTTGCCGTCGCTGTCGGAGCCCTCGCGAAGGCTGAACCGAATCGGCTGCCTCGACCCGGAGAGGGTGTGCCCGAGATAGAACCCCCTCGCCGAGCCGGCCGCGTGGGTGGCGGTCGGCATCATCGCCGCCACCTGTTCCCCCGTGAGCACGTCGTCATACCCCCCGACGCGGGTCCGCTGTCCGGGGAGATGTTGGAGGAACAGCTGCAGCTGATCGCCCGGCGGGCGGTGCAGCCTGACCTCGCCGAACGCGCGCCGGCACAGCTCGACCCTCTCCTCGAGCTCGTCGGCGCGATCTGACCCCACCGCGATCGCGAGCGTCACCCGAAACAGCGGCGGCCGGCTCGAGGACTGGAGGTGGGCGAGCAGGTCACGGGCCTCCTGCGTGCGCTCATAACCGAGATCGCTGACGCCCTGCTCGCCGTCGGACTCGGCCCGGAGGATCTGGTCGGCGTCCTGGATCCGGCGCCGGGCGATGCGGAGCGCGAGCCCGTTCGGGAGGAAGCGCGCGTTGAGGGAGAGGTCGATCCCGAACGGGAGGCTCTCCGGCGGCGCGAACATTAGCTCGGCCTGGGCACCGGGGAACACGACCCGCTCCGGCAGTGCGCCGAGAACCATCTGCGCCTGCCAGCTCGTGCCCAACTCCGACTCGATCCGTAGGCCTCGCCCGCCCTCTTCCACGAAGCCCTCTCCCCACCGCAGCACGTCCCCCTCCAGCGGAGCGAGAACGGCCTCGCCGTTGCACTCGAAGGCGAGCGCCCGCGGCTCGTGCAGGTCGTCCACCAGGGGCTCGCCGAGACCACGGCAGAACCCACGCCTGATCAGCCATTGAAGCTCGGCGCAGCGCGCTTCCCGGAGGGGGAGGAAGTCCGCCAGGCGGGCCTGGACGCGATCTGCGCGCAGGCGGGCCCGCTCGAGCTCGGTGGCGCTCAGCAGGCTGCGGTCGCGTAGCGAGGTCAGCCCGCGGAGGCGTTCCCGCCAGGCTCGCGGAGACTCGACCGCCGCCTGGGAGAGGAACGAGGCGACGTCTCGCTCCGGCTCCCGCAGGCTGACGGCGACGAATGCGAGCGGCTCCACGTCCCCGACCGCGTCCAGCCGCCGCCGGTGCTCGTCCAGGTAGAGCTCGCGGGCGCCGGGATGGGGGGTGCGGCTCTCCGCCCTCAGTTCCCCTCCGTACCGCTCGACGGGCCAGCGGCGGGCGACGCGGAGGATCTGCACGTCGGCCTCGATCGCCTCGAGCGCTCCGAGGAGCGCGAGGAAGCGCGCGCGCTTGCCGCCCTCCTCGAGCCATGCGTAGGACGCCGTCTCCACTGCGAACACCGACCACCCGTCGTCCAGCCCCGATCCGAAGACGCAGTTCCCGTAGACGAACGTGATCGGGCGCTTCACCGGCCGCGTCGCCTCTTGGGGGCTCGATCAGGCTGGATCACGAGTCGCCCCCCCCGTCCGAGCACGATCACACGTGGGTACCGGAGCCTTTGCCCAGCGCCTCGGCCCACGACGGCGACGGTCCCGTGCGCGGGCACGACCCGGTGCTGGACCGCGACGCGAACCGAGCCCGGACCGGCGTAGCGCAGAGGACGCAGGCGCCGGTCCGACCCGTTGGGGAGGAGAAGCAGATCCTCGGGATACCACCGGCCGGCCCCTCCGGCCCGGGGACGCAGGCCCGCCAGAGAACCTGAGCGCAGACGGTGCGCCAGCAGCACCCAGGCGGCGAGGTGGAAGGGGCGGCCCTCGGGGCTCACGATCGTCATCAGGGCCGCCACCGCAGCCGGAGCGAACACGTCCCGCAGGTACCAGGGGAGCGCGCCGACGAGGCTTCCCCCGAGCGGGCTCCCGGCGGCCAGCAGCCCGAGCGCCGCCAATGCGATGAAGTAGACGACTCCCCTCACGGGCACTCCACCGGGGTTCAGCCGCAGGCGGTCGATCCGGTAGATGCGCCGTTCGAGGTCGAACACCCTGCGGTAGGAGCGGAGCTCGATCACTGACCGCCGAAGAGCGAGGCGACCGTGTCGCGCAGCAGGCTGACCCCGGTGGGCGTGGCGAGCAGGACCGAGACGATCCCCACGGCGAACACGCCCGCCGCCTCCTTGAAGTCCCTCCGAAACGCCAGCACCGTCGCGGCGACGGCGAACCCCAGGCCGATCAGGCTCATGGCGACCGCCCGCCCGGTGCTCCCGGCCTTCGCCGCGGCCTCTTCGAGCGAGCTCCCGCCCTGTTCGCCGGCGACCCCGCTCGACACGCTCCCACCGCCGGCCGCGGCGAGCGCAGGTGCCGGCGCCGAGAGCACGAAGGCGAAGGCTGCAAGCGCCATCAGCGACAGGCGACGGCTGTGATTCCTCATCTTCGCTGCCCTCCTCATGGTCGTGGCGTCAGCTGTCCGGATCGGTCTGAACGGCGGAGATCTCCCAGCGGCCCTGCGCGCGCACGACTTCGAGTTCGTAGGCAAGCGTGTACTGGGCTCCACGTCCGTCTCGAGCCACTACGACGGCGAGCACCGTTCGACCGCCCTTTCCCCAATCCAGGCGCTGAAGGGACTCGAGCTGGAGAGGCATCGAGGGAACGCTCACGTGCGCCCCGAACGTCGAGATCCGCCGCGAGCTCGCCTTCGGCGCCCGCGAGGTAGTTCCGCAGCCCCCGCTGCACGACCGTCGCCAGTTCCCCGTCAGCGACTTCCCCCATGGCGGTATTCGGCTGGCCCGGGCTCGAAGCCGGCGGCCCCACGAAAGCGGGGAAGCCGACGAGCGCAAGCCCGCCGCCGGAGGTCCGCTCGACCGTCACCGTCATGTAGAGCAGCCCGACGGCGTCCGTCTCCGCAGCGATCGTGTACACGTACTCTCCGACGGCCGGCTCGCGTTCCTGGACCGCTTCGGCCCATTCCACCCGCTGCTCCCCTGTCGGCGGCGGCAGCAAGCCAAGCCCGGCTTCGGCCCCCGGCTCCGCATAGGCCGCGAGCGAGCGTGCGCTCGCGCCGGGTTCGGCGCCATTCCACGTCAGGTATCTCCTCGCGAACAGCACCGCGTAGCCCTCGGCGGCGGGGTCTCGTTCCGTCGAGGGGACCTTTGACGAGGAGCCCACGGCCGGGCGCGGCGGGGCCACGGCGAAGCGCACGCTCGCCACGACCCCGCTCACGGCCATCGCCGCGAGCAGGTAGCGCGGCGCTTCGCGGGTCAGGCGTATCCGCCACAGGGGGTGGCGTACGAGACGTATCCGTGCGTGGTCCTCCTCACGCGACCGGCGATGCTCGCCACCGCTCACCGTTCGAAGCCGAACTCGGCTTCGGCGACGCCGCCGGCCCCCGACGGGCAGTCCGGCACGACCGACGGGGCGGGAACGACGGGATGGCTCTCGCGAGAACGCAGAGCCCGCGGCCGGGCGAGGCGGCGGGGAACGGGAGCGAGGCGCTCCGAGGGCGCGGGGGCGCCCTGCCCGCGGGGTGGCCTCGCAGGCCGGGGGCCGGGCGGGACGCTCGGGGTCGTGGTCGTGGTCGCAGCCACCGCGCCCGGCCGTTCGCGCGCGCCCTCGAGCCCCCCGCTTCCCCGCAGCGCGCCGACGCCGATCAGGCCGGCGAGCGCGCCGAAGAGGATCGCCAGCAGCGCTCTTCTCAGCTGACGCCACCTGCCTCGGGCGGATCGATTCGAACCGCCGGCGGGAGCGAGGTCCTCGACGTCGCCGCCGGCGAGGAACGTGCCCTCGTCGAGCACCCTGTAGACCTCCCGCTTGGTCCTCCCGGGGACGCGGCTCATCGCGGTCCCCGATCCACGCCGGCGGCCGAGGCCCGGGAGGGGGAGAGCTCCAGGCCCCGACCGCCTGCGTGCGGATGGGCATCCCCGGACGGTCGTCGCCGTGACCGACTGCCGGCGGCCCAGGAGAGCGGCTCGTGGGTGGGTGCTGGTCGCTTCACGAGCCGGTCCCCGCCCCCTCCTCCGACGTGTTCGCCCTCGGCGGGACGGACGCTTCCTGTTCGCTCAGCAGCGCGCGCAGCCGCGCCCGCGCGCGCTGGCCGACCTTGCGGTACTTCTCGACGGACCACCCGTAGCGGGCACGCAGCTCGGCGCCGCTCACCTCCCCGAGTTGCGCCGCCAGCGCCAGTCGCTGATCTGACGTGAGCCTCCAGACCAGCGCCTCGATGCTGCGGAGCTCCGCACGGAGGATCACGAGCTGCTCCAGTTCCGCCCGCCGGTCGACGATCTGGACCTCTGCCTCCTCCCCCCCGCCCAACGGTCGGGCCCCCTCGAGCGCGGCCTCGATCGGGCTCCGCCCGGAGAGCGCTCGCCGGCGATCCTGGATCCGCGATTGGAAACGCTGCTCGAGTGCGTTCGCGAGATGGATTTGCCCCCCGGCGAAGGACCCTCCCCTGCGAATGCGGAGCATCAGCTCGAGGACCGCCTGGCTGTAGCAATCCTCCAGGTCCTCCCGTCGCAGGCGGAAGCGATGGGCCCGTAGCAGCACGTCCCGCTTCGCCTCGGCGACGATTGCGACGTCCTCGAGCGACTGTCCGCGATGGACTGCGGGCGGATCGACCCACACGCCGCCCACCATCCGGGCTCTCTGCTGAGATCGGGTAGACACATGTAGATGTCGAGTCTCGACGCCCGCAGACCCCCCTCCCAATTGAGCCTCGACGACCCCAGAGTCCCCGCGAGATGAGCATCGGGGGCATGCTCCACCGCCTCGACCGTCGCCAACAGCGCTCGCGCCGGCTCGGATTCGCGGGCGGGGTGATAAGGAAGTTCGGCGACGACCAGGCCGGCCAGCTGGCCGCGCTGATCGCCTACTACGGCTTCCTCTCCCTGTTCCCGCTCCTGCTCGTCTTCGTGACGGTGCTCGGCTTCATCCTGGAGGGGAACCCGTCCGCCCAGGAGAGCGTGCTCCACTCGACGCTCAGCCAGTTCCCGGTGATCGGTACCCAGCTCGAGCACAACATCGGCTCGATCAAAGGGAGCGCCGCCTCGCTCGCGATCGGCCTCCTCGGCTCGCTGTTCGCGGGCCTGGGCATCACCGGGGCGACCCAGAACGCCTTCAACCAGGTCTGGTACGTCCCCCACAAGCGCCGCCCGAACTTCCTCGCCGCCCGTCTCCGCGGCCTCGCGCTGCTCGTCATGCTCGGCCTGCTCGCGATCCTCTCGACGGTCGCCGCCGGATTCGTCACCGCCGGCGGCGGCAGCAGCGTCCTGGCGGCCGTGGGCGGGGTGGTGGTGGCGTTCGTTGTCAACCTCCTCCTCTTCTTCACGGCCTTCAGGTTCCTCACCGCCGCAGAGGTCGAGACGCGAGATTCGCTTCCGGGGGTGATCGTCGCGGCGACCCTCTGGCAGATCCTCCAGCACGTCGGCGGTTACTACGTCGAGCACGTCGTCCGCCACGCAAAGGAGACCTCGGGGCTGTTCGCGTTCGTCCTCGGTCTCCTCGCGTGGCTCTATCTCGGGGGTCAGGTCACGCTGCTGGCGGCCGAGCTCAACGTCGTCCGCGCGCGGCGGCTGTGGCCGCGAAGCTTCTTCCCCCCTCCCCTCCTCGACGCCGATCGCCGGGCGCTGACGTTGGCCGCCGAGGTGCAGGAGCGCTTCCAGAGCCAGAACGTCGAAGTCGACTTCGACGGCCCCCCCGAGTAGGGCTGCCGCACTTCCGTCCAGCGCCCCCTTGATCCGCCACCCCGTGGGGTAACGTCCGCGTCGACCCGCCAGTCGCGATCCCCCGGAGCGCCACACCCCACAATGGACGAGCGCAGTCGCAGAACTCCACGGCTCCTCGCGCTGCTGCCTGCGGTGGCCGTCCTGCTGATGGCCGCCCAATCGGCCACAGCTGCCACGCTCTACGCCGCGCCCACGAGTCACGGGAGCGGGAACTGCAGCGCGGAAGCGAACGCCTGCACGGCCGAAGCGGCGATCACCGCGGCGACCTCCAGCGACACGGTCGTCCTCCTCGGCGACGAGGGCACCTACGGCACGACCGTGAAACCGCTGACCGAGACGATCAAGGCCTCCGTCCCCGACACCCCCGCGGCGATCGAGGGGGCGCCCGGACAGCCCCGGCCGGTCATCGACACGACGGCAGCCGAGGGCGTGGAGCTGCTGAACGCGTCCGGCGAAGGTCGTTCCACATCGCTCAGCGACGTGGAAATCGACGACACGGGGACCGATACGGTGGCACTGCTGACGAGCGGCGACGTCGATCACGTCATCGCCCGAGCCGCCGACGGTGGCGCGGGCTGCGAACCGACGACCGACGAAGCAGGAACCCAGCTGGTCCGCGATTCGCTCTGCATCGGCGAAGGCTTCGAGAGCGACGGGATGAGGCTGATCATCGCCGGCAGCAGCTCGACCCAGGTAGGGCGGGCGACGCTGCGCAACGACACCTTCTATGCCAGCGGCAAATTCTCGGTCGGGATGGACATCTCGTCGCACTTCTTCACCGTCGACCTGACCGCGGTCAACGTCATCACCCACGGGGAAGTCGAAGACCTGAGCACGTTCAGCAACGAAGGCGCCGTCAACATCACGCTCAGCCACTGCAATTACACGCGCTTGAGCGAAGGCAGCGGGACGACGATCACAGAATCCCCCGTGGGTAGCGATGTCAAGACGAACCCCCAGTTCGTCGACGCCGCCGGCGACGACCTCGAAGAGGCGCCCGGCTCGCCCACGATCGACACGGGTGTCAACGAAGCCGCCAACGGCGAAACCGACCTCGCCGGCAGGCCTCGGACGATCGGCCCCTTGACCGACATCGGCGCCTACGAGGCGGTCGACGGGCCGACCGTGACGCCCACCCCCATCACCGCCCTCACGGAAACCTCGGCGCTGTTGAACGCGGACGTGGACCCGGACGGCGCGCCGACGACCGTACAGGCGTTCCTGGGAACGAGCACCTCCACCGAGACGGCCACGGCGACGCAGTCGCCGGGTGCGGGGACGAGCGCCGTCGCGGTCGCCTTCCCGGTCGGCTCGCTCACCCCTGGGACCGTCTACCACTACCACTTCCTCGCCGTCAACTCCGTCGGCTCGAATGCGAGCGCGGACGAGACCTTCACCACGCCCGGGACGACTCCCGTACCACCGGCCCCCGGGAAGGTGACCCTGCTCAGCTCAACGGCAACGCTCCACGGGAGCTCGGCGCCGATCAAGCTCTCCTGCTCGAGCCCGAGCCTCGGCTGTCGAGGTGTGCTCGCGATCACGCTCCGCATCCGCGGAAGGGTGCTCACGCGCCTGCACGGCCACCTCCACACGCACTACGTCACCGTCACGGTGATCCTCGCCAAGGCCGCTTTCACGCTCGCGGCGGGGCAGACGGCCACCGTGCTCCTCCCGCTCACCAAGGAAGCCCGCACTCGGCTCACCCGCGCACGCCACCGACGCCTGGCCGTGGCGCTCGCCGCCCGCCGCTCCGACGGCGGCGCAGCCGCCACCGCAAGCCTCGAGTTGATCGCCCCGGCGAAGCGATCCAAGCGGTCGCACAAGCACTGACCCGGGGCGCGCCGGCCCTTCCGCTGAGCCGCCTCTCCACCCTCATCAGGAGCCTCAAACGGCTCTGCAATGCCGCTTTCGGGGGTCGCCGGAAAGTGCTTGCGCGAGCAACCATCCCGCGCTATACTAACTACTCTTTCGTAAGCACATATGGAGCCAATAGCTATGCCATCAGCCGCTGAGAAGCCCACGATCAACGCAGCAGAGTCGAAGCCACGGCTCCGGCTCATCCCCCTGGACGACACAGTCGTCTTCCCCAACATGGGCATCACGCTGACGGTGGACGTCGGCGATGACGAGCGCGTTGTGCTCGTGCCCCGCCACGACAACGAGTTCCTCGAGGTCGGCACCATCGCCGAGGTCTCGGAGCAGATCCGCCTGCCCGGCGGCGGCCGCGCCGTCGCCATCTCCGGCGAGCACCGCGCGCTGATCGGCGCCGCTCAGACCGGCCCCGGGGGCGAGCTCCGCGTCGAGGTCGACGAGCGCCCCGACGAGGTGCCCGTGGACGGGCGCACACGCGAGCTCGAACGCGAGTATCGCGCCACCGTCGAGGAGATCCTCGAGCTGCGTGGCGACGACGGCCGCATCGCTGCCTTCCTCCGCGCGATCGCCGAGCCCGGAGCGCTCGCCGACTCGGCGGGCTATTCCCCCACGATCTCCTACGACCAGAAGGTCGAGCTGCTCCGCACGCTCGATGTGACCGAGCGCCTGGAGCTGGCCGTGAAGCTTCAGCGCGAGAGCCTCGCCGAGCTGCAGGTGCGCAAGCGCATCCGCGAGGATGTCCAGGAGGGCGCTGAGAAGCAGCAACGCGAGTACTTCCTCCGTAAGCAGATGGAGTCGATCCGCAAGGAGCTCGGCGATGACGACGCCTCGGTCGCGGAGGAGTACCGCGCCAAGATCGAGGAGGCGGACATGCCCGAGCCCGTCGAGGAGCAGGCGCTGAAGGAGCTCGGCGCGCCTCGAGCGCATGGGTGAGCAGACGGGTGAGTCGAGCATGATCCGTACCTACCTCGACTGGCTCATCGCCGTTCCCTGGGGCAAGCGCTCAGACGAGCACCTCGACCCCGTCGCGGCGCGCGGGGTCCTCGACGCCGACCACGCGGGCCTCGAGGACGTCAAGGACCGAGTGACGGAGTACCTCGCCGTGCGCAAGCTCCGCCAGGACCGCGGCATCGAGGCGGACCCGAAGTCGGGTGCGATCCTCACGCTGATCGGCCCCCCGGGGACCGGAAAGACCTCGATCGGAGAGTCGATCGCGCGTGCGACCGGACGCGAGTTCGTCCGCATGTCGCTCGGCGGCGTCCGTGATGAGGCCGAGATCCGGGGTCACCGTCGCACCTACATCGGCGCCCTCCCAGGGCGGCTCGTCCGCGCCCTGAGGGATGCCGGCACGATGAACCCCGTCATCCTCCTCGACGAGGTCGACAAGGTCGGTGCCGACTGGCGCGGAGACCCCTCCGCGGCGCTCCTCGAGGTCCTCGACCCCGCTCAGAACCACTCATTCCGCGACCACTACCTCGACGTCGAGCTGGACCTCTCCCAGGTGATGTTCCTGGCTACGGCGAACGTCGCCGACACGATCCCGGGGCCGCTCCTTGACCGTATGGAGGTGATCCACTTCGACGGATACACATCCGAGGAGAAGCTCGCGATCGCCAAGGGCTACCTCTGGCCGCGCCAGCGCGACCGCAACGGCCTACGCGAGGACGAGGTCGAGATCTCCGACGACGTGCTCCGCACGGTCATCTCCGAGTACACCCGCGAGGCGGGAGTCCGCAACCTCGAGCGCAACCTCGGCACGGTCCTTCGCAAGACCGCCACGAGAATCGCGTCGAGCTTGCCGGCCGTCGCGCCGGATGGCAGGGACGCGCAAGCGGGTGACGACGAGCAGGCGCCCTCCGCGACCGAGACAACCCCTGAGGCGAAGTCCGCGGCGAAAAAGCCCAAGACGGGCAAGAGCGCGAAGGCGAAGGATGCGGTGACGCTCCCGGTGAAGATCGACGTCGAGGCCGTCCGCGACGCGCTCGGCCGGCAGAAGTTCTTCCAGGAGTCTGCCGCCCGCACAGCCACGCCCGGCGTGGCGACGGGGCTCGCAGTCACCGCCACCGGCGGCGATGTGCTGTTCGTCGAGGCCACAGCGATGAAGAATGGCCGCAAGGGCGGCGGGCTCGTCCTCACGGGCCAGCTCGGGGACGTGATGAAGGAGTCGGCTCAGATCGCCCTCTCCTACGTTCGCGGCCACGCCGAGGAGCTCGGAGTCGATGAAAGCGCCTTCGAGAACAAGGAGTTCCACGTCCACGTTCCCGCCGGAGCGGTCCCGAAGGACGGCCCCAGCGCAGGCGTGACGATGGTCACGGCGCTGGCCTCACTGCTCTCCGGACGTCCCGTCAAGCACACCGTCGGGATGACCGGTGAGGTGACCCTCCAGGGTCGCGTGCTCCCCATCGGGGGGCTCAAGCAGAAGGCCCTTGCCGCCCACGCAGCCGGGTTGACCGACGTGATCCTCCCGGAGCGCAACCGTGGTGACCTCGACGACATCCCCGAGGAGGTCCGTGAGCAGATGACCTTCCATCCGGTGATGACAGTCCAAGAGGTCCTCGACCGAGCGCTGGAGCCCGCACGCGATGTCGCGCATCTCTCGTAGGTGTGAGCCCGTACCGCTGGAGGTCCGCGAGACCGCGGACCTCCTCGAGCGGCGCTGGCAGCTCTCGATCATCTACGCGGCCCTCACGGGAGCCCTCCGCTTCAGCGAGTTCGCCGAGGCCGTCGCCGGGATCTCCCCGCGAATGCTCTCCGAGCGCCTCCGAGACCTCGAGGGCGCCGGACTCGTCGAGCGCAACGTCATCCCCTCGAGCCCCCCGACCGTGGAGTATCGCCTCACGGACAAGGGCCGTCGCCTCGGTCCAGTCATCGAGGCGATGCGCGAGTACTCCTCCGAACGGGGCTGAGCTTCGGGCCGTTTCGCGCGGGGCGACTTCGTCCAGGGCGACCCTCCTCCCGCGCGCGGGGGCTCCGTACGGAGTCGCTCCGGCCACGGCCCGCTCGCGTACGCGCGCGGGGGCTCCGTTCGGAGTCGCTCCGGCCACGCCCCTCACGCACACGCGCGGGGGCTCCGCCCGGAGTGACGCCAGCCACGCCCCTCGCGCACGCGCGCGGGGGCTCCATCCGGAGTGACGCCAGCCACGCCCCTCGAGCACGCGCGCGCGTGCTCGATCCGGAGTGACGCCAGCCACGCCCCTCGCGCACGCGCGCGGGGGCTTCATTCGGAGCAACGCCGGCCACGCCCCTCGCGCACGCGCCTCGCGGGGGCTCCATTCGGAGCAACGCCGGCCACCTCCCCGCGCGGTCGCGCGGCCCACGGCCGGGCTGACGGCGAGCGCTACCCCTCCGCGCGGCGCAACGCCTCTGGCCCGAGCTCCGCGGGCCTCGTGTAACCGCTGAGCGCGAGGGTGAGGTCGAGCTCGGCGAGGAGGCATCGGAGCACGTGCTCGACACCCGCCTGCCCACCGAGCGCCAGCCCCCACACGTAGGGGCGCCCGAGGCAGACCGCGTCCGCCCCCAGGGCGAGCGCCTTGAGGACGTCCGCGCCGGTGCGAATGCCGCTGTCGAAGAGCACCGTGAATCCCTCCCCCACCGCCTCCCTCACCGCGGGGAGAGCGTCGAGGGCCCCGATCGCCCCGTCGACCTGGCGGCCGCCGTGGTTGGAGACGATCACGCCGTCGACGCCGGCATCGAGCGCCCGGCGGGCGTCGTCGGGGTGGAGGATGCCCTTCAGGACGATCGGCAGACCCGTTTGCCCGCGCAGCCACGCGAGGTCCTCCCAGGTGACGGTCGGATTGCTGAACTGGGCCGCCCAATGACCGATCGCCGGGCCCGGATCGTCCTCGGGGGGTCGCTCGAGAGCGCTGCGGAAAACCGGGTCGCTGAAGTAGTTGGCCACGCCCTCCCCTCGTAGGAACGGGAGGTAGGCCTGGGAGAGGTCGCGGGGACGCCATCCGAGCATCCACGTGTCGAGCGTCACGACGATCGCCTCGTAGCCGGCCTCGCCCGCCCTCGCCACGAAGCTCGCCGCAAGATCACGATCCTTCGGCCAGTAGAGCTGATACCACCGCGGCGCCGCCCCCATTGCCGCGGCGACCTCCTCGAGCGTGTTCGAGGCCGCGGTGCTGAGGATGAAGGGGAGCCCCTGTGCGGCCGCAGCACGCGCCACGGCGAGCTCGCCCTCGGGGTGGACGATCGACTGCACACCCACGGGCGCGAGCATCACGGGGGCGGGCAGCTCGGTCGAGAGGACCGTCGTCGCGTGATCCCTCGCGGACACGTCCCTGAGCATCCGGGGGAGGATCTCCCAGCGGGCGAACGCTTCCAGGTTCGCCCTCATCGTCCCCTCGGAGCCGGCTCCGCCGGAGACGTAGCCGAACGCGCCCGGCGTCATGACCTCGCGGGCGGCAGTTTCGAGCTCGGAGGCGAGGAGAGGGAGCGCGGCGAGCTCGCCGGCGAGGCCTCGGGCGTAGATCTCGTACTGGAAGTCGCCGAACAGGGCCTTCACCGCTGCTGACTCGCCGTCGCTCATGGCCCCAACCCTATGCCTTTTGCGACCCCTTTCACCGTCTCTTAGCCCGATGCGCTTGAGTTATGGATAGATATGAGCCGAGTGATCTCGACGACCCGCGCCAGGCAGCATCCCCCCGCCGCCGGGCGGGGCGCGGGCGGGTAGGCGGGCGAGGTGACCTCGACGCTCACCCGCCGGGAGCTCCTCCGAACGGCCGGCGCGGGCGCGCTCGGCCTGACGCTCATCGGCGGCGCCGGCGAGCTGCTGGCGGGGGCACTCGCATCCTCGCGACCCGCGGGACCGCCCCCGCCGCCGCGTTGGATCAGCCGCCCGGACCTCCGCATCCCGTCGCTCACCGTCACCGCCCGCCACGCGAGCGCGAGCGAGCTGCCGATCTTCCTCGCCCCCTACAACTCCCCCACCGGTCAGGCCGGCGCCGTGATCGTCGATCCCGGCGGGGAGCCCATCTGGGAGAACCCCCTTTCCGGGAAGGTGACAACGAACTTCCGCATGCAGCACTACCGGGGCGCGCCGGTGCTGACGTGGTGGGAGGGGAGCATCGAACTAGGCCACGGCGTCGGCGAATACGTCATCGCGGACACCTCCTACAACGTCCTCCGCAGGGTCCAGGCCGCGAGGGGCCACCGCGGGGACCTCCACGAGTTCGTCATCACGGCAGCCGACACGGCGCTCCTGACGACCTACGCGGTCCGCCATGCCGACCTCACCTCCGTGGGCGGACCCCGCCACGGGACGATCCAGGACGCGATCTTCCAGGAGGTCGACCTCGCCGACGGGCGCCTCCTGCTGGAGTGGCACAGCCTCGGGAGCATCCCCCTGACGGACTCCTACGCGCCCGTGGAAGCAAACTGGGACTTCTTCCACATCAACTCCGTCGACCGCGACCCCGACGGGAACCTCCTCGTCTCCGGCCGCAGCACCCACACGATCTACAAGCTCGACCGCCGCGGCGAGATCATCTGGCGGCTTGGGGAAAGCGGAGCGACTTCGCGATGGGCCCCGGGAGCAATTTCGCCTGGCAGCACCACGCCCGCCGCCAGCCCAACGGAACGATCACGGTGTTCGACAACGGGGCCACGCCGGCCGTGGAGCGGCTCTCCCGCGGCCTCATCCTCGCCGTCGACGAGCACGCGATGACTGCATCGCTCCTGCGCCAATACACCCACCCAAAGGTCCTCTCCGGCAGCCAGGGAAGCGTCCAGGTGCTCGCCAATGGGAACGTCTTCGTCTGCTGGGGCGAAACGCCCCGGGTGTCGGAGTTCGACCCCTCCGGCCGCATCGTCTTCGACGCTCTTCTAGGCCACAGCTACGAGTGCTACCGCGCATTCCGTCTCCCCTGGTCGGGGATCCCGACCGAGCTCCCCGCGCTCGCCCTCGCCGGCCGCACCGCCTATGCCAGCTGGAACGGGGCCACCGGGGTGGCCGCATGGGAGCTCCTCGGCGGCAGCGACGCCGGCTCGCTCACGGCGATCTCGCGAACCCCCGCGCGAGGCTTCGAGACTGCGATCCCCGCAGCCGCGACGAGCGGCTCGCTCGCCGTCCAGGCCCTCGACCGATCGGGTGCGCGGATGGGCCGCTCGGCGACCGTCTCGGTGGCGAGCTGAACGGGGCCCGGGCCGCTCAGCCGAGGACGATCTCGGCGGCGGTGCGGATCGTCGGCACATCGCCACTGATGAGGAGGGTCGTGACGGCCGACTCGCGCCACTTGGCGAGGTCGTCGCGGATCTTCTCCCGCGTGCCGATCAGCGAGAGCTCTTCGATCAGCGCCGTGGGGATCTTCGCGCCCGCCTCATCCTTCTTCCCGCTCAGGTAGAGTTCCTGGATCTCCGCCACCTCTCGCTCGTAGCCCATTCGGATGGGCACGTTCGCGTGGAAGTTCGCCCCTTTGGCACCCATCCCGCCGAAGTAGAGCGCGTAGAAGGGACGAAGCGTGTCCGCCGCGGCCTCGATGTCGTCGGTGACCATCAGCGGGACGGTCGCGCAGACCTCGAAATCGGCGGCGCTCCGCCGTGCGCCGTCCCGTGCGAAGCCCTCCTCGAGCGAGGGGCGATAGAGCTCGTCGTAGACGGAGGGGGAGAAGAGCATCGCCAACCATCCATCGCAGAGCTCCGCGCAGAGGGCGATGTTCTTCGGGCCCTCCGCCCCGAGGTAGATGGGGATGTCCTCGCGGAGGGGATGGATCGAGGACTTCAGCGCCTTGGCGAGCCCCGTCCCGTCGGGGAGCGGAAGCGGGTAGTGCGGCCCGGCCGCCTCCACCGGCCCCTTTCGCGCCCAGATGTCGCGGAGGATGGCGATGTACTCCCGCGTCCTCGCGAGGGGCTTCGGGAAGGGCATCCCGTACCACCCCTCCACGACCTGGGGGCCGGAGACGCCGAGGCCGAGGATGAAGCGACCGCCGGAGAGATGGTCCATCGTCATCGCCGCCATCGCCGTCGCCGCGGGCTGACGGGCGGACATCTGCACGATCGCCGTGCCCAGCTTCAGCCGCTCGGTCGCCGCGCCCCACCAGGCCAACGGGGTCAGGCAGTCCGAGCCGTAGGCCTCCGCGGTCCAGATCGAGTCGAACCCGAGTCGCTCCGCCTCGGCAACCGTCTCGCTCGCGGCGGGCGGGGGCCCGCCCGCCCAGTAGCCCGTGTTCAACCCCAGCTTCAACCCTCCCGCCACGCGCGCCATCATAGTGAGCGGACGAGCATGAGCGTGAAGCCGTCATAGCCCTTGAGGCCGACCGTCTGCACCGTCGTCGCCTCGAAGTGACCCTCGCCGAGTCGATCCTCGGCGAGCAGCTCGTGCAGCCTGCGCATCCCATCGACCCCCGGATCCCGCTCGCCGCGTCTGCGAGCGCGCCGTCGCGGACGGTGTTGTCGCTGATGATCACGCTTCCGACCCGGACGAGCTCCCTGACCAGCAGGAAGTAGTCCGGCGTGCCCCGCTTGTCGGCGTCGAGGAACACGAGGTCGAACGGCCCGGCGTCCTCGTCGATCAGCCCCCGGAGGCCCTCTTCGGCCGGGCCCACGCGAATGTCCACACGATCGCCGAGGCCGGCCCGAGCGATGTTCGCGCCCGCCACCTCTGCGTAGGCCGGGTTGAGCTCGAGCGTCGTCAGCCGCCCGTCCGAGGGGAGCGCCCGCGCCATCCAGATCGTGCTGTAGCCGCCGAGGGCGCCCAGCTCGAGGATCCTCCTGGCGCCGAGGATCTGCACCAGCAGGTTGAGCAGCTTGCCCTGCGCGGGTGAGACGGCGATCGTCGGGAGTCCCGCCCGCTCGCTCGCTCGGAGCGCCTCCTCGAGGACCTCGTCCTCGCCGAGGAGCGTCTCGGAGACGTAGCGATCGACCTCGTCCCAGAGCTCCTGGCTCATCGTCTCGCGGCGCTCTCGGCCGGGGTCATCAGGGCGACGGGGACACAGAGCCCCGCGGAGCGCTTCACGGTCGCGATCCACCGGCCCGGCTGCACGGCCGGACGAACCCCGCCCACGTGCTCCCCGAGCTGCTCCACCGTCTCGTAGATGTCCTCGGTGGCGAGCGCCAATCCCCAGAAGCGCGCCGCACGATCGGGACCGCCGGCTCGTTCGACCACCCCCTCCGGCTCCTGCACGAGCTCCAGTATCTCCGCGCCCAGGCGGAAGAACGCCTGCCGCGGGGCGCCCGCCGGGGTCGGTTCCTCGCGCACCCGCCGGAGGTCCAGCCCGGCCCGCTCGAGCGCGGCGACGCTGCGGTCGAGCGAGGGGGACATCGCGACGATGTGGTCGATCGCGAGCACGCCGTTGGGGTGGGCGGGCGCGGGGTCCGCCAACGGCGCATCCGAGCGCTCCGTCGGCAGCCCATCGAGCTCGGTTCTCTCGAGATCCCTCACCGACCAGCCCGTGATCCCCGTGCCGGCGTCCGTCCCGGCGAGCCTCAGCCCGACGGCCCCGATCCGGCAAATCTCGCCTGAGACGTCGAAGCCGAGCGCGGCCCACCGCGCGGGGTCGTCCGCGAGCGTCATCTCGTCGATCGTGGCTGCGGCGCTCATCGGACCTCCTTCCAAGCGGCCATCCGGCGTCGGGGACCCGCGTGCTCATCGCGGATCGCGCGCCGAACGCTACACGGCCTCGCCCCGAGCCCGCTCGGGGGTGGGGGCGGCGTCCTCGGATCCTGGTCGATGCACGTCATCCGCTATGCCCTCCCGGTCGCCGTCGTCCTTGCGGACGTCGTCGTGATGGGCTTCGGCGGCACCGTCGATCTCGAGGGCGGCGCCGGCATCCTCGGCGCGGGCCTCGCCATCTACGCCGTCAACTGGCTGTTTCGCATCGGCGCCTCCGGCGACCGTGAACGCGACGATGAGGAAGCCGCGCGGGACTACCTCGACCGGCACGGCCGCTGGCCCAGCTGAGTGCCCATGCGCCGCGATAGTCGATTGCGACAGCTGAGCAGGGCGGAGGCCGCTGGATGCTCCATCCGTCCAACGCCCTCCTCGACGATCGCAGGGAGAATCGTCAGGTGAGCTCCCCAACCGCGCCCCCTCTCGACCCCTACCGTCCCACGGCGCCGTTTCTCGACGAGCTCTTCGAGCTCGACGGGACGCCCCGCCGGCAGCGCATCGGCGCTCGTCGCCGAGCTCGAGCGGCTCGGCCGCGACGGGCTCGTCGAGGCCGGCGCGCGGCGCGACGCGATCTTCATGCAGCAGGGCATCACCTTCGAGACGAGCGGCGACGGCGGCGCATCGCACGAACGCCCCTTCCCGCTCGACCTCGTCCCGCGCATCATCAGCGGCGGAGGAGTGGCGGGCGATCAAGCGCGGCCTCGCCCAGCGGATCCGCGCGCTGAACCACTTCGTCGACGACGTCTACCACGCGCGCGAGATCGTCCGCGAGGGCATCGTGCCGTGGCGCCTCGTCGCCAGCCTGCTCGCACTTCGCACGCGCCGTGCACGGCATCCGCCCGCCCGGCGGCGTCTACACCCACGTCGCCGGCTGCGATCTCGTCCGCGACAGCGACGGCGGCTGGAAGGTGATCGAGGACAACGTGCGCATCCCCTCGGGGATCTCCTACATGCTCGAGAACCGCGCCGCGATGGCGCGGCTGTGCCCGAGCTGTTCGCCCCCTACCGCGTGCGCCCGCGTCGACCACTACCCGCAGCTGCTGCTCGGCGCGCTGCGCTCGGTCGCCCCGTCGGCCGAGAGCGAGGCGACGGTCGTCGTGTGGACGCCGGGCCCGGCCAACCGCGCCTACTTCGAGCACGCCTTCCTCGCGCGCCAGATGGGCGTCGAGCTGGTCGAGGCCTCGGACCTCGTCGTGCGCGACGACGTCTTCTACATGCGCACCACCAGCGGCCTGGAGCGCGTCAACGCGATCTACCGCCGCCTCGACGACGACTTCATCGACCCGCTCGAGTTCCGCGCCGCGACTCGCTGCTCGGCGTGCCCGGGCCTGATCCGCGCCTACCGCGCCGGCACCGTCGCGATCGCCAACGCGATCGGCACCGGCGTCGCCGACGACAAGGCGATCTACTGCTACGTGCCCGGAGATGATCCGCTTCTACCTCGGCGAGGAGCCGCTCCTCGAGAACGTCACGACCTACCTGCTCGACGACCCCGAAGTGCTCGAGGACGTGCTCGAGCGGCTCGACCAGCTCGTGTTCAAGCCGACCGGCGAGTCGGGCGGCAAGGGCGTGGTGATCGGCCCCCACGCCGAGGACGAGCGAGCTCGAGCGGATGCGCGCGGCTGATCGCCGCCGACCCCGACCGCTGGATCGCCCAGGAGGTCGTGCGCCTCTCGACCGTCCCGACGGTCGGCGCCGACGGGCTGCTCGCGCCCGCGCCACGTCGACCTGCGCCCGTTCGCGATCTTCGGCGAGCAGATCGACATCGTCCCCGGCGGCCTCACGCGCGTCGCGCTCGAGCAGGGCTCGATGATCGTCAACTCCTCGCGCGGCGGCGGCTCCAAGGACACCTGGGTGCTCGAGGACGGACGACGACGCCGACCGCGCGGGCGGCGCTTCGCCGTCGCCGACACCCTGCCCCCCGCGCTGCCCGGACCTGCGCTACGGCGCCTGGACGGGCCAGCAGCAGCAACAGCAGCAGCAGCGACGGGCCGGCTCAGCCTGATGCTCGCGCGGATCGCGCACGAGCTGTACTGGCTCGGGCGCAACCTCGCGCGCGCCGAGTTCACCGCGCGCGCGGTCGACGCCGTCTTCCAGGCCGAGCTCCAGGGCGCCTCGGACGCGGCTCCGGGCGTCAGCTTCGGCTCGGGCGGGCTGCTCGCGATGCTCGGCGACGCAGCGGAGCGCGCGCGCCGCCAGCGCGCGAGACCGCTCGGCCAGCTCACGCTCGACGCCGAGCGCCCAGGCTCGATGCTCGCGAGCCTCGAGCGCGCGCGCGAAGGCGCGCGCACCGTGCGCGACGTGATCAGCGCCGAGATGTGGGAGGCGATCAACACCTCCACCTCGGCCTCGCGGAGGCGGCCAGGCCGGCGTGGACCGGCGACCGCGCGGGCCCGTACTGGCCGTCGCAGTACGTCAAGCAGCGCACCGCGCTGATCTGGGGCGTCGCCGCCCGCACGATGCTGCGCGACGAAGCCAAGTGCTTCCTCGACGCCGGCGGCGCTTCGAGTCGTCGGACATGGTCCTGCGCATGCTGCGCGTCGCGCTGCCCGCCGGGCGACGGCGACGCCGCGCCGACGGCCAGGCGCTGATCCTGCTGCAGGCCGTCGGCGGCTTTCAGGCCTACCTCCGCGCCGTCACAGCGCCTCCGAACGCCCACCCGGTCGCGCGCTTCCTGCTCTTCGAGCGCACCTACCCGGACAGCGTCGCGGCCTGCGTCGACTCGCTGCACGAGGCCTTCACCACCGCCGACGCCAGCCCGCGCAACTCAAAGCCCGTGCTGCGCGTCAGCCGTCTCGCGGCCGACCTCGACTTCCAGCGGCGCGCGCTGCCCGACGGCGCCGAGCTGCCGGGCATCTGCGAGCAACCCAGCAGGAGCTGGCGCGTATCGACCAGACATCGCCGAGCGCTACTTCGCGGGCGCCGCCGCGCCGCCGGAGCGAGAGGTGAGCGACGATGCACTTCGCGATCCGCTACCTGACCGAGTACCACTACGACGCGCCGGTCACCGACAACCTCAACGCGCTGCGCGTGCGCCGCCACGACCTCCTCGCAGCGCTGCGACGAGTTCCACGTGCGCATCGAGCCCGAGGCGCGGCTCAGCCGCCATCTCGACTACTTCGGCACCGAGGTGATCGAGTTCGGCATCCCCACCGCCACGAACACGCTGACGATCGACGTGCGGGCGCGCGTCGTCACCTCCGAGCCGCCCGAGCCCCCGGACGGGCCCTGGGAGAGCGCTGCGCAGCCCCGCCTACCTCGAGGCCGCCGGCGAGTTCGCGCTGCCGTGGCAGGACCAGCCGACGATCGCGGGCCTCGAGGAGCTCGACGCGGCGCTCGAGCGCGCGACAGCCCGCTGGAGACGCTCGAGCAGCTCTGCGAGCTGATCCCCGAGCGCTTCGAGTACCGCCCCGGGGTGACCTACGTCGGCTCGACGCGTCGAGCGACCTGCTCGAGATCGGGAGCGGGCGTCTGCCAGGACTTCGTGCATCTCGCGCTGATCCTCCTGCGCCGCCACGGCATCGCCGCGCGCTACGTGTCCGGCTACCTGTGGGCCGCGCCCGAGGACGGCGGCGCGGACTCCGCTCGAGGTCGACACGCACGCCTGGCTCGAGGCGCTGCTGCCCGGGACGGCGGCCACGGCGAGCCGGTCTGGGTCGGCGCGGACCCGACCAACCGCCGGCTCGCCGGCGAGACGCACGTGAAGATCGGCCACGGCCGCCTCTACGCCGACGTGCCGCCGGTCAAGGGCGTCTACCGCGGCGGCGCCGACGCCGAGTCTGACGGCGGCGGTGACGATGTCGCGCCTGGACCCGCAGACGAGCGCCCGCGCGTAGATCTTTCCGGCCGCCCCGACCGCCCGTGCCGCAAAGCAGCGAGGTCCCGGTTGGAGTAGGCTTCCAGACGGTTGGGCGGAACCGGGACCCGTCCACATTTACAGAAGGGGGCTCAGAGTGACTATGCGAGGCGACGCTACCGTCGATCGATCCTCGACCGTAAGGAGGCCAGCCGCCTTCGGCGGCGGCAGATCGGTGCGCGTGCTGCTGCTGGCGCTGGCCAGCGCCATGGCGCTGCTGAGCGTCGCCGCCACAAGCGCGCAGGCCTCGAACAAACGGCCCCACGGCGAAGTGATCGCGACCTGCACCTCGATCACCTTCGTCTTCACCGGCTTCCCCAACGCCCCAAACAACACCGTCACCGAGAAGGTGACCATCCACAACGTCGAATACACGTCCCAGACCTTCGAATTCAACGGGCCGGAAGGATCGAACACGATCCCGATCACCGTCCCGCCGGGCGAGGGCAAAGTCGACGGCAAAGCCGTCTGGCATACAAACGGCTTCAACAGCAGCTACGACATCGCGACGGCGCTGAACTGCTCGGATCCGGCGTTCACGATCGAAAAGGAACAGGAAATCGCGGGGAGCGGTGAAGGCTTCACGAAGTCCGAACTCGTGGGCAATGTCGGCCAGACCGTCGACTACAAGGTCCTCGTCACGAACACGGGCAACGTGCCGCTGACGTTCAGCAAATTCATTGACACGCAATGCTCGAACATCGCCGGCGGACCCGTCGGGGCGCTCGAACCGGGCCAATCGACCACCTACACCTGCAACCACCTGCTCACCGAAGCCGACAAGAACAAATCGCCGACGTATGAAAACGACGCCTCTGTGCTCGGCACCCCGCCGAAAGGCGAGGGCGGCGCCAAACGGATCACGTCGAACACCGTCGTCGTCCGCTTCAAAGGACCCCACGAACGGCCGAACGGCTCAGTCATAGCCACGTGCTCGTCGATCACGTTCTCGTTCACGGGCTTCCCGAACGCGCCGAACAACACGGTCACCGAGAAGGTGACGATCCACGGCAAACACGTCCTCACGTACGTGTTCCACTTCAACGGGCCGACGGGATCGAACACGATCCCGATCACCGTCCCACCCGGCCTCGGCCAGGTGGACGGCAAAGCGGTCTGGAACACGAACGGCTTCAAAGGCGGCTACGACATCTCGACCGCGATCAACTGCCCCGCGACGCCGAACTTCGGCGTCGAGAAGCTCCAGAAGATCCAGGGCGGCGCGGAAGGGTTCACCCACCGGGACGATCTCGGGGGAGTCAGGCCAGACGATCGATTACGAGATCGTGGTCACGAACACGGGGAACGTCCCGCTGACGTTCGCCGCGCTCACGGACTCGGGCTGCGAAGCCGGCACGATCGCCGGCGGTCCGGGAGCGACGCCGTCGAACCCGGAATCGACGACGTTCACGTGCAGCCACCTGCTCACCGCTGGCGACGCCGTCAACGGGTCATACGAAAACGTGGCCAGCGACACCGGCACGCCGCCCCAGAAGAGGGCTCGCCGCTGACCCGCGAATCGAACACCGTCGTAGCCTCCGTCACGGCGGCGCCGGAACCGGCGTTCGAAATCACGAAGTACCAGCGGGTCGAAGGACTCGGGTCGTTCTCGACCGGCGAACAGGCGGCCGAAGAAGGCCAGCTGATCGAATACAGCATCCTGGTGAGGAACACGGGCAACGTCCCGCTCACCTTCTCCGAACTCACGGACCCGGGATGCGACCAAAGGACGATCGAAGGGGGCCCCGGCGCGACGCCGGTGAAACCCGGCGAATGGAACACGTTCACGTGCAGCCAGGTCCTCGACGAAGCAGAGATCGCGACGTTCTACGAAAACACGGCCGAAATCAGCGCCACCCCGCCGGTGGGTGACGGGCCGACCACCAGCCAAACCTCCAACACGGTCCGGGTGAACGTCGGGCCGAAACAATAACTCCGAGCGAGTAGTGGTCCCTCCGTCGGGGGCCGGCAGCAGGAAAGCTGCCGGCCCCCGACACTTTTTCCGCTTCTCCTGACCTCGCCTATCAGCGCTGCGCGGGCGCGCAGCGATCGCAAATCCCCACGAGCGCGAAATGCGTGAAGCGCACCTCGTGGCCGAGCCGCTCGCTGATCTCCCGCCGGACGCCCACGAGCTGCTCCGGGTCCACCTCGGTGAGCTTGGCGCAGCGCTCACAGAAGACGTATTCGACCTCGGGGTCGTTCGAACGCGCGTGTAGAGACCCGGTCCGTGGCCGAGGTGGACGTGGCGGACCAGGCCGTGGCCCTCGAGCACTCGAGATTGCGATAGACGGAGGACTCCTCGATTGCACAGCGTGCGCGCGAGCTCGCCGCGCCGAGACGGGGCCGTCGGCGGCGAACAGCGCCTCCAGCACGAGACGTCGGGCGGTCGACAGCCGCAGGCCGCGCTCGCGCAGCGCCGTGATCGCCTCCTCGAGATCGCCGACGAGCAGCGGCGGGGCTGTGGGCGAGCGACGGTCATCTCTTCGCTTCAACCCGCGGTCTCGCTCTCGCCGAGGTGCGCGCTCCAGCGCTCCTCGATCCGACCGAAGCGCCAGACCGACAGCGCGATCGCCCAGGTCGCGACGAACATGCCGACGATGATGAAGCCGAGCAGGTTGATGTTGATGTTCTCGAACGAGCTCCAGAACGGCCGGAGAGGTTGAGCTCTGCGGCGATCAGCCCGCCCAGCTCGATCGTCCCGATGACGAGCGCGACGGCGACCGACAGGCCGGTGATGGTGATGTTGTAGAAGACCTTCCGCACGGGCTTCGAGAACGCCCATCCGTAGGCGAAGTTCATGAAGGAGCCGTCGATCGAGTCCATCAGGCACATCCCGGCCGCGAACAGGATCGGCAGGCACAGGATCGCGTACCACGGCAGGCCGGCCGCCCGCCGCGCCTGCCGGCGAGCACGAGCAGCGCGACCTCGCGTCGCGGTGTCGAAGCCGAGGCCGAAGAGCATGCCCGACCGGGTACATCTGCTGCGGTTTGGTGATCGTCCTCGTGAGGCCGCCGAAGAAGCGGTTCATGAGGCCGCGGTTGTTCGAGCTGCTGCTCGAGCGCCTCCTCGTCGTAGGCGCCACCGCGCATCTCGCGGAAGACCTTGAGGATGCCCGACGCAGGATCACGACGTTCAGCGCGGCGATGATGTAGAGGAAGCGTGCCCGAGACGAGCGTCCCGATCCAGTTCGTCACCTGGTGCAGGCCGGAGTTGTCGTTCCTGACCGGCCCGGCGAGCGATCTGATGCCGATCGCGAGCAGGAACGCGAGCGCGAAGACGATCGTCGAGTGGCCGAGCGAGAACCAGAAGCCGACGCTCAAGGGCCGCTTGCCTTCCGCCATCAGCTTGCGCGTCGTGTTGTCGATCGCCGAGATGTGGTCGGCGTCGAAGGCGTGGCGCAGGCCCGAGCGTGTAGGCCGTCACGCCGATGCCGATCGTGAAGGCCCCGGCGCTGCCCAGCCGGTAGTGCCTCGGCGCCACGAGCGCGATCAGGGTGAGAAACCCGGCCACGTGCAGACCGACGACGACGAGGACCATCAGCAGCAGCGTCAACCGCTGTCCACGCTCCAGCGAGCCCCAGAAGGCACGCACACCAGCGCGCCGCCCGCCGGCGGCCTCTCCCGTCTGCACCTCGCCCTCCTTCCCTGCGCTCGCCGCGCTGGTCTCGGCTCGGACCCTGGCGACCCTAGCCCCGGCCGGTCGCTATTGCAAGGTAATCCCAGTTACAGCGTCATCCCGATTACCGCCGCGGGCCGTTCAGGGAGCCGCCGCGAACTGCGCGATCACGTCCGTGAACGCGTAGGGCAGCTGGGCGATCCCGCTGCAGTCTTCGCCGGGGGTCAGACCGGCTGCGCATTCGCGATCGCGGTTGACGGCCCAGAAGGTGAAGCGGGCGAGGCGCTGCGCGCGGGCGAACGCGAGCATCGTCTCGAAGTCACCGACGCTCACCGTCTCGACCGATTCGTCGGTGTCGCCGTTCATCGAGGAGATCCCCGCGTGGGTGTAGGCGGCGGCGATCGAGATGCCGTAGGCGGCGGCGATCTGCGTCGCGAGGGCTTCCGTGGCGCGGATCGATGCATGGCCCATGTCGCTCGCCGGGCGGCCGAAGTCGAACGGCATCCCCGTCCACACCGTCGGCTGGAACCCGATCGCGGTCGCGTCGGCGATCAGGCTCCGGCCGGGCGCTTCCGGGCCCGCTTCGCTGACGGCCAGCGTGATCGAGATCTCCAGTGCGGGGTCTTCGCGCTGGAGCACCTGGAGGGCGCCCACCACCCGCTTGCGCACCGCCGCGCTCGCCATCTCGCCGTGCTCGATGTCGATGTCGATCGCCCTCAGGGAGTAGTCGTCGACGACCTTCCGATAGGCACCCGCGAGCGCGGCCACGGTCTTGCAGGAGTTCCCGAGCTTCGCCCCGCTCCACCCCCCGAAGGACACCACCACATCGCCGCCCGCGGCTCGAATCGCTTCGATGGCTGCCTCATCGGAGCCCCCGAGCAGCTTCCTCCGCCCGTCCCACTCGGGGTTGCAGGAGCCGTGTGTGAGCATGAAGGCGAGCGTCAGGTCACTCACGCCCGTTTCGCTCATCACCGTCGTCGGCGTCTGCGGGTCCCCCCAGCCGAGGTACTCATAGGGAGCGGCGAGGAGCACCGAGCTCCCGGCGGCGGACGCCCCCGGGGCGAGCGCCAAGAGCACCGCGGTGGCGAGCAAGGCCACAGCGCCGCCGATGCTTCCCCTCGCCGTCCCTCCACGCATCGCGATCGAGGATAACGCCCGCGACGGGAGCTCTGCGGGGATGACCTCCGCGGCCGCGTCAGCCGGCCCCGCTGACCTCTCCGGAGGCGGGAGGGACCTCGAGCGCGTAGTCCACCCAGCCCTCGCTCACGGCTCCCAGGCGCTCGTAGAGGGCGCGGGCGCGGGCGTTGTCCGGCGCGGTGACCCACTCCAGCCGGCGGGCGCCCCGCCGCGTGCAGCGCTCGCGACAGGCGGCCACGAGCCGCTCCGCGAGGCCGGACCCACGCGCGCGCGGGTCCAGGAAGAGGTCGTTCATGATCCCGATGCGGCGCCCCTCGGTGGTGTCCCAGCTCCAGAACAGGCTCGCGAACCCAACCGCCCGCCCGCGCTCGTCGCGGGCGAGGAACTGCACGCCCTCAAGCTCCGGCTCGCCGATCATGCGCCGCGCGAGCGCCACCAGGTCGGCGTCGGTGGGAGCCGTCTCATAGAAGTCGCAGTAGGCCCGTATCAGCGGGAGCAGCTCCTCGAGGTCGCCCTCGGCGACCACCGCCACGGACCCGGCTGCCGCGCCGCGATGCTCATCTGCGCCCACGACCTCGATCCTATTGAGGCGGGGAACGACGTCCGCGGTCACCGGCGGAACTACCATCGGCGGGCGATGGCCGACCACCTGGCCTTCTACGGGACCCTCATGAGCGGCTTCGACTCGCTCGCCCGGCTCGATGCCGATCGCGACCTCCGCCTGCTCGGGCCCTGTCGGATCGGCGGCCGTCTCTACGACATGGGCAGCTGGCCGAGCCTCACCCTCGAGGAGGGCGTCGTCCACGGGGAGCTGTTCGAGATCCTCGACGCCACCGTCTTCGCGAAGCTCGACCAGTTCGAGGAATACGACCCCGACGACCCCCACGGCTCGAGCTACGTGCGGGCGCGAGTGCGCCTGCTGGAGCCCTCGATAGAGGCCTGGGTGTACGTCGCCAGCGGCCCCCTCCCCCTCTCCTCCCGGATTCCCCTCCGGGTCCTGGCGCGAGCACCTCGCCGGCGGGCAACAGCCGACGGGCGAGCCCCGCGGGCCACGCGCGCGCTAGCAGCCGGCGCTACAGCCCCCGGCCCATCCACACGTGATCGATGCCGGCCTCGACGAACACGTCCGACTCGACCGCGAAGTCCGCCTGCTCGTACAGCGCGATCGCGTCCAGCTGAGCTGCGAGGCGGGCGCGGACACACCCGAGCGCAGCGGCTCGCTCCAGCGCCAGAGCCAGCATCGCCGCGGCCACGCCCCGGCGGCGCCAGCTCCGGGCGACGGCGACCCTCCCGATCTTCGCCTCCCCGCCGGAGATCAGCAGGCGGAGCGTCCCGATCACCTCCCTCTGCCCCGAGGGGACGGCAAGCAGGTGACCGGCCTGTCCGTCGAGCCCGTCGAGCTCTTCGGCGAGGGGGACGCCCTGCTCGCGGCAGAAGACCTCCTCGCGCAGGCGCTGCGCGGCGCGGATCTCCGCCTCTGAACCTGCCCAGCGGATCGTCGTGCCCCCCGCTCCGCTCCCTCCGCCCTCGGCTCCCTCGCTCGTGCCCATCGCGCTGACGATAGTCGCGGCGTGCGGGCCGCGGCGGGGACGGCGGGTAGGGTGCGGCAATGGACCGCCACTTCGACGGCCCGCGCTACACCGTGGGCATCGAGGAGGAGCTGATGCTCCTCGACGCGTCCTCGCTGGACCTCGTCAGCGCGATCGACTCGATCCTCGGGGAGGACCCCCCGTCCGGGCAGATCCAGCCCGAGCTGCTGGAGTCGGTGCTCGAGATCGCCACCGCTCCCTGCGCCACCGTGGCCGACTGCGAGGCCGAGCTCGTCGCCCTGCGGGGGCTCGCGGCCGAGCGAGCGCGGACGCACGGGCTCGCGATCGGCTCGGCGGGCACCCACCCGTTCGCCCGCTGGGAGGATCAGAGGGTCGTCAGCGACGACCGCTACCGCGGCCTCGTGCGCAGCCTCGGCTTCGTCGCCCGTCAGGAGCTCGTCTTCGGCATGCACGTCCACGTCGGCATGGCCGACCCCGAGGAGACGATCCATGTCGCCAACAGCCTTCGCCCGTACGTGCCCCTGCTGATCGCGCTCGCGGCGAACTCGCCGCTGTGGCGAGGGGCGCCCACCGGGCTGGCCTCGAGCCGGGTGCCGATCTTCCGCGCGTTCCCCCGCGTGGGCCTGCCCCCGCGCTTCGACGGCTGGGCGGACTTCGCCCGGCGCGTGGAGACGATGCAGAGCGCGGGGATGATCGACGACTACACATTCCTCTGGTACGACGTCCGCCCCCACCCCCGCCTGGGCACGATCGAGATCCGGGCGATGGACTCGCAGACGCGAGTCAGCCACACGGCCGCGTTGGCCGCCCTCGTGGTCTCGCTCGTGAAGCTGCTCACGGAGGAGTTCCACGCCGGCGCGGTGGCCCCCGACCCTCCCTGGGAGATCCTCGACGAGAATCGCTGGACCGCCGCCCGCCACGGGCTCGAGGCGGAGCTGTTCGACGTCCGGGAGGGCGTGCGACGCGGTGCCCGGGAGCTGGCGACGGAGCTGCTCGTGCAGCTCACCCCGCACGCTGCCGAGCTCGGCTGCGAGCCCGAGCTCGCCGGTGTCGAGGACCTCCTCCGCGCGGGCAACGGCGCGGCGCGCCAGCGGATGGTCTACGAGGCCAACCACGACCTACACGAGCTGATGGCCGAGATCGTCGCGACGACCGCCTGAGCGCCGCGGCTCGTCGATGTCCTAGGGCGTGAGCCCGTCGCGGTCCGGCGCGAACCGCAGCGCGGCCCCGTCGATCGCCTCCCCGAGCAGTACCCGGGCCGCCGGGCGAGGAGCTCCGTCGGCGTCGAACAGCTCGACGTCGTCGCCCCCGCCGGCCGTGCAGGGAGCCGCCTCGCGGTCGGCGTAGAGAAGCCCGTAGTAGAAGACGTGCACCGGCTCGACCGCGGCGATCAGCCGCGTCACGTACTCGGCGTCGCCGGCCTGGCGAGCGAGCCCGCTCACCTCCCCCGCCTCGCAGTAGTAGGCCCCGACCTCCGTGAACCACACGGGGGCGCCCGCGGGCAGGCTGGCCCGCCACGCGAGCAGGTTGGCATCGTCGTGTCGCTTGACCGCGACGTAGGGGTGGACGCCCCACGCCGCCGGCGTGAACGTGAGCCCGGCCTGATAGGCCCGCTCGTAGGCGGCGGCCCCGTCGCTGTCCTGAACGTCGCCGGCGATCACCGAGCAGCTCTCCAGCTGATCGCATACCTCCGCCGCGGCGTCAGCGAGCTCGGCCGCGACGAGCGGCGGCTCGCGCCCCTGGCCGTTCGGCTCGTTCCAGGGCTCGATCCACGGGATCGCTCCCCCCTGCGCCTGAGCGTCCTGGAGCAGCGCACTCAGCGCGAGCCGGTATTCGCTGAGCGAGCGCGGGCGATCGCCGGTGTAGCTCGTCAGCGCCACCACCGGCGTCAGCCCGACGGCGCCCACATCGGCGAGCCACGCTTCGAACCGTTCGCGGTAGTCGCCGGCAGGCGCCCCACCGTGAGTCGGCTCGGACTCGACATCCCACTGCACGACATAGCGCGCGATCGTGATCTGCGACGGCGGAGCGGCCGCGAGCGAGCTCGCCAGCAGCGAGGAGAGCGGGCTGGACTGGAACGAGCCGTCCCAGGCGGGGAGGCTCTGATCGGAGATGCCATCCACCCGCCCTGCGCCGACCGCACCCGCGCTTGCGGTCGAGACGGCGAGCACGGCGAGCGCGGTCAGGCACGCGGTCGCGACGAGGGCGCGGAGCGAGCGTCCGTTCAGGCGGCCGCTACCGCCACCTCGTCGTCGCGATAGATCTCTCCCGCTCGGCCTTCTCGACGAGCGAGGCCGGCGGCTGGAAGCGCTCGCCATACGCCGAGGCGAGCTCACGAGCCCGTCCGACGAAGCCGGCGACGCCGCCGTCGTAGCCGTTGATGTACTGGAGCACGCCACCGGTCCATCCCGGGAAGCCGATACCCAGGATCGAGCCGATGTTCGCGTCCGCGACCGACTCGATCACGCCCTCGTCGAGGCACTTCACGGCCTCGATCGCCTCGACGAACAGCATCCGCTCCTCGAGGTCCCTGAGCGAGATCGAGGACGGGTCCGGGGTCTCGGGGAACATCTCCTTCAGTCCCTTCCACAGCCTGGTCCGCTTGCCGTCCTCGTAGTCGTAGTAGCCGGCTCCGGCGAGCTTGCCGCCGCGCCCCTCATCGAGCATACGGTCGACGACGCCGAAGGAGGGCCGGTCCTCGAAGGCCCCCCCTTCGGCCTCGATCGCGGCCTTCGTCGCATCGCGGATCTTCCTCGCGAGGTTGAGGTTCAGCTCGTCGCTGAGCTGGAGCACCGGGGCCGGATAGCCGGCCTGGTTGGAGGCCTGCTCGATCGACGCCGCGGGCACCCCCTCCAGCAGCATCCCCACGCCCTCGTTGATGAACGTTCCGATCACCCTGCTGGTGAAGAAGCCGCGGCTGTCGTTGACGACGATCGGCGTCTTCTTGATCTGCTTGGCGAGGTCGAGCGCGCGGTAGAGGGTCTCCTCATTCGTCTTCTCGCCCTTGATGATCTCCAGCAACGGCATCTTGTCGACGGGGCTGAAGAAGTGCAGCCCGATGAATTCATCCGGCCGCGTGACACCCTCGGCGAGCTCGGTGATCGGGAGCGTCGAGGTGTTCGACCCGAGCAGCGCCCCCGGTGCGAGGTGCGGCTCGATCTCGGCGAACACCTGCGCCTTCACGGCGGGGTCCTCGAAGACCGCCTCGATCACGAGGTCGGCCCCGGCGGCGGCCGCCGGATCGTCGGTCGCCGTGATCCGGCCGAGCAGCTCGTCCGCCTTCTCCTGCGTCGAGCGCCCGCGCGAGATCGCCTTCTCGAGCAGGCCCCGGGAGTAGTCCTTGCCCTTGTCCGCCGCCTCCTGGGAGACGTCCTTGAGCACGACCTCGATGCCGGCTTTGGCGCACACGTAGGCGATCGCCGCGCCCATCATCCCGGCTCCGAGGACGACGACCTTCTGCGCCCGGAAGGGCTCGATCCCCTCCGGCCGGCCCCGCTCGCCGTTGACCTGCTGCAGGTCGAAGAAGAACGCCTGGATCATGTTCTTGGCGACCTGGCCCGTGAGCAGGTCGACGAAGTAGCGCCCCTCGATCTCGATCGCCGTGTCGAAGTCGACCTGGGCCCCCTCGACGGCGGCGGCCATGATGTGGTGCGGCGCCGGGTAGTTCGCCCCCTTCAGCTGCTTGCGCAGGTTCGCCGGGAAGGCGGGGAGGTTCTGGGCGAGCTTCGGGTTGGAGGGTGTGCCCCCGGGCATCTTGTAGCCCTTCACGTCCCAGGGCTGGGCGATCGGCTCCTCCTGTGCGGCACGCTCGCCGATCCATGCCTTCGCGGCGGGGACGAGCTCCTCCTGCGTCGGGACGATCTCGTCGAGGATGCCAAGCTCCTGCGCCTTCGCCGGGCGCAGCCTCTGACCCTGCATAAGCAGCTGCAGCAGGGCTTCGGCGATTCCGAGCATTCGCACCGTGCGCACGACCCCGCCCGCGCCGGGGAGCAGCCCGAGCTGCACCTCCGGGAAGCCGAGCTGCACCTTCGCGTCATCGACGGCGATGCGGTGGTGGGTCGCGAGGCAGATCTCGAGCCCGCCGCCGAGGGCGGCGCCGTTGATCGCCGCGACGACCGGCACCCCGAGCGTCTCCAGGCGGCGCAGCTGTGCCTTCCCCTTGCGCACCATCTCGGCAAGCTCGGGCGCGTCGTCCTTGCCCGCACGTCTGAGGTCGTTGAGATCGCCGCCGGCGAAGAATGTCTTCTTTGCGGAGGTGATCACCACGCCCTTGATCTGGTCCTTCTCCGCCTCCAGCCGGTCGATCGTCGCGGCCATCGATTCGGCATAGGCGGCGTTCATCGTGTTCGCGGACTGGTTCGGGTCGTCGAGGATCAGCGTGACGATCCCGTCCTCGTCCTGCTCCCAGCGGATGGTCGAGCTCTCAGCCATGATCAGATCGCCTCCACGACGGTCGCGATTCCCATTCCACCGCCGACACAGAGCGTCGCGAGGCCGTAGCGGCCGCCGGTGCGGTGCAGCTCGGCGATCAGCGTCCCGAGGATCATCCCCCCGGTCGCCCCGAGCGGGTGGCCCATCGCGATCGCGCCCCCGTTGACGTTGACCTTCTCCATCGGCAGGCCCATGTCCTTGACGAAGCGCAACACGACCGCGGCGAACGCCTCGTTGATCTCGACCAGGTCGAGGTCCTCGACGGTCAGCCCGGCCTTCTCCAGCGCCTTGCGGCTCGCGGGCGCCGGGCCGGTGAGCATGATCGTCGGGTCGGCGCCGGAGAGGGCCGTGGCGAGGATGCGCGCCTTCGGCTTCATCCCGAGCTCGCTGCCCGTCTTCTCGTTGCCGATCGTCAGCAGCGAGGCGCCATCGACGATCCCGGAGGAGTTCCCGGGCGTGTGTACGTGCTCGATTCGCTCCACCCAGTGGTACTTCTGCAGCGCGACCGCGTCGAAGCCGCCCATCTCGCCGATCGCCGCGAACGAGGGCTTGAGCCCGCCGAGCGTCTCGACGGTGGTGCCCGGACGGATGAACTCGTCGTGGTCGAGCACCACGTTCTCGTTGAGGTCCCTGACGGGGACCACGGTGCCGGCGAAGCGACCCTCCGACTGCGCGGCCCAGGCCCGCTCCTGGGAGCGCGCGGCGTAGCCGTCGACGTCCTCGCGGCTGAACTCCTCGAGGGTCGCGATCAGGTCCGCGCTCACGCCCTGGGGAACGAACGAGGTGTCGTAGTTGGTCTCGGGGTCCATCGCCCATGCTCCACCGTCGGAGCCCATCGGCACGCGCGACATCGACTCCACTCCGCCTGCGAGCACGAGGTCCTCCCAACCCGAAGCCACCTTCTGCGCGGCGATGTTCACGGCCTCCAGGCCCGACGCGCAGAAGCGGTTGACCTGGACGCCGGCGACCGTGTCCGGGAGGCCGGCCTTGATCGCCGCCGTCTTGGCGATGTCCGAGCCCTGGTCCCCGACCGGGCTCACGCATCCGAGTACCACGTCGTCCACCCGCGAAGGGTCGAGTTTCTCGTTGCGGACGAGCGTCTCGTGCATCAGACCCACGACGAGGTCCACCGGCTTTGTCCCGTGGAGCGATCCGTTGAACTTGCCCTTGCCGCGTGGGGTTCGGATCGCGTCGAACACCAGCGCCTCTGCGGCTGCCATCAGTCGGACCTCCAGGTCGTGGTCTGTCTCCGGACGTTCTCGTCCGGCGGTTTCAGGGTGGCTGCGCGCTACCGTACCACAAACGTTCAGGCATGAACGCAAGTATGATGCGGGCGATGCAGACCGCCAGCGAGCGCCCCCGACCCCGTCGCAGCCAGGCTGAGCGCAGCGCCACCACGCGCGAAGCGCTGCTCGACGCGACGATCGCCTGCCTCGTGGCAGACGGCTACGCGGGTACCACCACAACCCGCGTGGCGGCCCGCGCGGGCCTGTCCCGCGGCGCCCATCTCCACCACTTCCAGACTCGTCAGGCGCTCGTGGCGGCCGCGATGGAGCGCCTCGCCGAGCGCCGCTCGGCCGACCTGCTCGCCGCGGCGGAGGAGCTCCCGCCCGGACGCGAGGGCCTGCTCAGCGGCCTCGACCTGCTGTGGGCCGGCTACGCGAGCCCGCTCTACCAGGCTGCGCTGGAGCTGTGGACCCACGCCCGCACGGACGCCGAGCTGCGGGAGCGGCTCGCCCCGGTCGAGCGTGCGCTCGACCGCCAGACCCAGCAGATCGCCCGGCGGCTGTTCCCCCGGGCGGCCGAGCGGCCCGACTTCGGCCACCTGCTCGAGATGGCGACGGCGACGATGCGGGGGCTGGCCCTGCTGGAGACGCTCCATCCCGGGAGCGGGCGCAACCGCAAGCAGTGGTCCTACTGCCGCGCCCACATCGTGGAGCTGTTCGAGGGCGAACTGCACCCCGATTCATTCGGCCTCAGCGCTGGCGGAGCTCGATCCGGCGGATCTTCCCGGTGAGCGTCTTCGGCAGGTCGGGCACGAACTCGACCGAGCGCGGATAGGCGTAGGCCGACAGCCGCTCGCGGACGAACAGCCTTGATCTCCTCGCCGAGCTCCGCCGAGGGCTCGTGCCCGGCGGCGAGGACGATGAACGCCTTGACGACGTTGCCCGCGCAGCTCGTCGCGGCGCCGCGACGGCCGCCGCCTCCGCGACCGCGGGGTGCTCCAGGCACGACCGACTCGACCTCGAACGGCCCGATTCGGTAGCCCGCGGAGATGATCACGTCGTCGGCGCGCCCCTCGTACCAGACGTAGCCGTCCTCGTCCATGCGCGCGGCGTCCCTGGTGTGGAACCACTCCCCGCCGAAGGTCTCCTCGCTCTCCCTCGCCAGTCGCCAGTAGCCGAGCGGGTAGTGAGGGTTGGTGCGCGCGCGCAGGCAGATCTCGCCGCGCTCGCCCTCCGCGACGGGCTGCTCGTCCTCGTCGAGGATCGCCACCTCCCAGCCGGGCATCGGCCGGCCCATCGAGCCCTCGCGCACCTCCATGAAGGGGAAGTTCCCGCACAGCGGGTAGGACTCCGTGAGGCCGTAGTAGTCGAGCACGGTGACGCCGTACTGCTCGCGGAACCAGCGGATCGCCTCGGGGTTCAGCGGCTCGCCCGCCGAGCAGACGACGCGAAAGCGCTGCGGGTAGCGCGTCGCGCGCGTCGTCGATCGACATCATCGAGCGGATCGCCGTCGGCGTGGCGAAGACGTTCTCGACCTCGTGGCGGGAGAGGAAGTCGAGCTGGCGGTGCGGGTCGAAACCGCGCCTCGCGCTGATAGACGCACTGCACCGCGCCGAGCCGCCAGGGTCCGAGCAGCGGGCAGATCCCGGCCGCCCACGCCCACTCGCCCATCCCGTGGAAGCGCTCGCCGGCGCTGCACGTCGTGGCAGTAGTCGAACTCCTCGTGCGCCAGCAGGTAGCGGTGGGCGTGGACGATCCCCTTTGCCAGGCCGGTCGTGCCCGAGGTGTAGTAGAGCTGCGCCGGATCATCGGCGGAGTGTCGCAGCGGTCTCGAAGCTCGCTCGAGACGCCGGCGAAGCGCGTGCTCGTCGAGGACCAGCATGTGCGGCGACCGCTGCGCCGGCGAAGCGGGCAGCGTTGGCGGCGTCGGTGACGAGCACCTTCGGCTCGGCATCGGTGAGCCGGTGGCGGATGCCCTCGTCGCCGTAGAGCACCGACATCGACAGCAGGATCGCGCCGAGCTTCCAGGTCGCGAAGAACACGGCCGCCGTCTCCGCCGTCGGCGGCAGCACGACCGCCACGCGGTCCCCGCGCCCCACGCCGAGCGCCCGCGAGCACGTTCGCGGCCTGGTTCGCGAGGTCCTGGAGCTCACCCCAGTGCACCTCCCGTACCGCCCCGTCGCAGTGCTCGTGCACCATCGCGAGGGCGTCGCGCGGATGACGATCGCAAACGTCGGCGGCGATGTTGTAGCCCGCGGGCACCTCCCAGCGATGCTCCCGGCGGAGCTCCTCGTAGCGCTCCCGGCCGGACGTGCTCACCGCTGCTCCCGCGCACACAGGCGACTGGCTTCACCGTCGTGGCCTGGCCGGTGGATCGGCATCGCCGGGCAACCCTAACGCCCCCGCGGCCGCCGGTCCACGCCCTGCTCGCGCACGGCCCGACGCGACCCCTCAGCGGCCGGCGAGCGGCTCGACGTAGCGGAGGAAGGGCGCGACCTCGAGCTCCCGCCCCGTCGCCTGAAGCACCAGCGGGAGGGTGTCGAGGCGACGGCCGTAGCTGTGGACGTGCTCGCCGAGCCAGGCCTGCACCCCGTCCACCTCGCCGCGGCGCAGGTTCTCCTGCAGCGGCCCGATCTGCGCATCCATCGCCTCCCACAGCTGGGCGGCGATCAGACACCCGAGCGCGTAGCTGGGGAAGTAGCCGAAGCTCCCTCCACCCCAGTGGATGTCCTGGAGGCATCCGAGCGCGTCGGAGGGAACCTCCACTCCGAGCAGCCGCCGCATCCCGTCCCGCCACGCCCCGGGAAGATCCTCGACCGCGAGCCCCCCTTCGACCATCTCCAGCTCGAGCTCGAAGCGGAGGATGATGTGGAGCGGGTAGGTGAGGGGATCGGCCGAGACGCGGATCAGCGACGGCTCGACGCCGACGAGCGTCTGGTGGAGGACGCCCGGCTCGACATCGAAGCCTGCGGCCGCCGAGCTCGCCCGCGAGCACCTCGGCGAAGGCGCGATCGCGCGCGACGTGGTTCTCCCACAGCTTGCTCTGGGACTCGTGGATCGACATCGAGGTGCCGTTCCCGAGGTTCGTCCGCTCCAGCCGGGGATCGACCTGGCGCTCGTAGAGCGCGTGTCCGTACTCGTGCAGCGAGCTCAGCAGCGACTCCACCTCTCCGTCGCTGTAGCGGGTCGTCACGCGCGTGTCCCGGGGACCCATCCAGGTGGTGAAGGGATGCGTCGAGACATCCACGCGCCAGCTCGCCGGGTCGACGCCGAGCCTGCCCAGCGTGCCCGCGACGGCGGCCTGCTGGGCCGCGACGGGGACGTCGAGCACGCGCGCCGGCGAGTGCACGCAAGCCTCCTCGGCGAGCGGCGGGAGGGCCTCGGCGAGCGAGGCGAAGAGGCGGCGGAGATCGGCCGTGCGCAGACCGAAGTCATAGCCGGCGAGGAGCGCCTCGTAGGGGCCCTCCCCGTCGTCGGAGAGGCACTCGCCGTGTGCGCGAGCCAGCTCGACGTTGCGCCGGAGCGCGGGAGCGAAGGCGGCGAAGTCGTCATGCTCGCGGGCCACCCGCCAGCGCTCCTGGCCCTCCGCGCTGGCCCGCGCCAGCTCGACCGCGAGCTCCGGCGGTACCCTGCGCGCTCGCTCCCAGTCGCGGCGGGCGATGCGCACGACGTCGTGCTCGATCTCGCCCAGCTCGGCGCCTTCGAGCTCCGCGAGCCACTCTCCGACCTCCTCCCCCGTCGCCAGCTGGTGTCGCAGCCGCGCGAGCGTGCCGAGCTGCAGCGCGCGCGTCGGCCCCCCCTCGCTGGGCATCGTCACCTGGGGATCCCACTCGGCGAGCATCTCCACGGCGGTCAGGTCGGAGAGCTCGGCGAGGCGCTCCCGTAGGCCTTCGAGGGCATCCATCGCGGCCAAGCGTATGGATCGCGGATGACCGACCGCGTCGCGAGCGCCTTCGAGCGCGTCCGCGGCAACCGCGAGAGGAGACCCAGGATGGCTGCGGCCGCCGCACGGGGCGGCCTTTCCGCCGTCAGGCCGCAGGGGCCAGCCGAGCGTCCGCCCCGTCGTCCGCGAGCGGGCGGAGCTCCTCGCTGCAGGACATCGAATGGCGTACGAGCAGGCCGGACTCGCCGACCACGTAGGCCCCCATCCGCAACAGCGGGGGGGAGTAGGCGTGCAGCGTCACGGCCGGGCCCTCACCGGCGTGGGAGACCCGGTGGATGTCGCCGGCGGCGAAGGCGAAGGTCGAGCCCGCGTGGCAGACGCGCTCCCGCGGCGAGCCGCCGAGCGCGAGGCGCTCCTCGCGCACGGCCCCACCGAGGACGGCGACCGCGCCCGCGGAGTTGTCGTGATCGTGGAAGCCGGTGTCCTGATCGTCCATCCAGCAGATCAGCCACGCGCTGAGGTGCCCGTCCCCGATCAGCTCCTCGTAGAGCCGCCGTCCGGGGTCGTGATCGACCCGCTCGATCCACAGTTCCGGACGCGCCCCGAGCTCGCCGACGAAGGCCTCCAGCTCAGCGCCGAGAGGTCGCGCCCGCGGGGTCGCGGCACGGCTTCGAGGCCCCCGTGGATGCTCCTCGCGGCGCTCACCTCGCCACCGCCGTGAGCTCGGCGCCCAGCGCCCGTCGCGTGCCCTCCTCGATCAGGACCCAGTCGAGGCCTCCCGATGGACGACCCTGGCGGGGCTCCACGACCGGCCGGTCGGACCCGTAGAGGAGCTGCGGGCAGCCGAGCACGGCCGCGAAGGCGGCCTCGCTGACGGGGCCATAGGAGGACGTGTCGTAGAAGACGAGCTGATCCTCGCTCCACCCCCTCCGGGCCACCGCGCGCGTGAATCCGCTCGATCTGCAGGGGCGCGAGCCCGGCCATCATCGCGAAGACCACCCTCAGGCGGGGAAGGAGGGGGCGGCCGCACGCCATGAACGCGAGCCAGGCTGCCTGCATCCCGGCGACGTAGCGCGTGAGCGCCGGCCACCACAGCGGCTCGCCGAGTTCCAGCCCCGCCTCCTCCAACCGCCCGCCCGCGCCGGGTCCCGGACCGGGATGGATCAGCAGCGGCGCGCCCAGCAGCTGCGCGCGCTCCAGGATGGGATGAACGTGGGCGAGCGCGGCGACGCCCGCGAGCGCCCCGGCGGGCAGCGAGATGCCGGCGCAGCCCTGCTCCAGGGCGCGGTCGACGTCGTCCGGATCGGGAGCCCGCAGCGCCAGCGCGCCCCACACCCCGAAGGGCTCTCCGAGGGCGAGCGCGCCCTCGTGGTAGGCGCTCAGCAACGGCTCGGCCTCCGAGCCCGGCAGCCACTCGATCCCGAGGGGGCTGGAGAGGCACAGGAGGGCCCGATCGAGCCCATCCTGCTGCACCAGCTCGGCGCGACGCTCCGGGCGCTCGCCGGCGAGGTCGATCACGTAGGGACGCTCGCCGGCGAGGTAGAGCACCGACAGGCCGCTCTCGCGGCGGATGAACGGCAGCTCGTCGCGAGCCGACAGCGCCTCGACCAGGGGCTCGCTCCAGAGATGTTGGTGGACGTCGATCCGCACAATTATCTAGTTTGTCGAGTGGCTTTATGCACAATAGCAGATGCCCCATCAGCGCATATCGTGGGCGCGATGGTGAAGCGGCTGGCCGACTCCTGGGTGGTGGACTTCGCCGAGGGCTCGCGCGAGATGCGCGACCTGCTCGGCGGCAAGGGCGCGAACGTCGCCGAGATGACCCGCGTGCTCGGCGCCGAGCGCGTGCCCGGCGGCTTCACGATCACGACCGAGGCGTGCGTCGCCTACATGGAGCGGCGAGGGTCGCTTCCCCGAGGGCCTCGAGCGAGCAGGTCGCGGCGGCGCTGGAGCGCCTCGAGGCGGCAGGCCGGCAAGCGCCTCGGCGACGCCGCAGGACCCGCTGCTCGTATCGGTGCGCTCCGGCGCGCGCGAGTCGATGCCGGGGATGCTCGACACCGTCCTCAACCTCGGCCTCAACGACGAGACCGTCGCTCGGGCTGGCGCGCGCGCTCCGGCGACGAGCGCTTCGCCTGGGACTCCTACCGGCGCTTCGTGCAGATGTACGGCAACGTCGTGATCGGCGTCCCCGGCGAGCGCTTCGAGGAGGCGATCGCGCGACGCCAAGGCGGCGCGCGGCGTCTCGCTCGACACCGAGCTCGACGCCGAGGCGCTGCGCGATCTGACCGCGCGAGTTCCAGGGCTTCTACGAGCTTCCCGCAGACCCGCGCGAGCAGCTCGCGCGCGCGATCCGCGCCGTGTTCGACTCCTGGCAGGGCGAGCGCGCGATCGCCTACCGGCGCATCAACCGCATCCCCGACGACTGGGGCACGGCGGTCAACGTCCAGCAGATGGTCTTCGGCAACCTCGGCGAGAGCAGCGGCAGCGGCGTCGCCTTCTCGCGCGACGAGGTGACCGGCGCGCCCGAGCCGTCGGGCGACTTCCTCGCCAACGCGCAGGGCGAGGACGTCGTCTCGGGCGTGCGCACGCCGCGCGACATCTCCGAGCTGCGCGACGTGGCTGCCCGAGGTCCACGCGCAGCTGATGGAGATCCTGCGCACGCTCGAGCGCCACTACGGCGACATGCAGGACACCGAGTTCACCGTCGAGGAGGGGCGCCTCTACATGCTGCAGACGCGCAACGCCAAGCGCCCGGCGCAGGCGGCGGTGCGCTTCGCCGTCGACGCGGTCGCCGAGGGGCTGCTCGACCGCGAGGCGGCGATCGCGACGATCGACCCCTCGGCGCTCGACGCGCTGCTGCACCCGACCTTCGATCCCGAGCGCCGACTACGAGGTGCTCGCCACGCGGCGTCGCCGCCTCGCCCGGCGCGGCCAAGGGCGAGATCGTGCTGAGCGCCGCCGGAGGCCGTCGCGGCCGCGGCCGAAGGGCGCGAGGTGATCCTCGTGCGCTCGTTCACCGAGGCCGACGACGTCGCCGGCTTCCACGCCGCGCGCGGCATCCTCACGAGCGAGGGCGGCAAGGCCAGCCATGCGGCGCTGGTCGCGCGCGGGATGGGACGCCCGGCGGTCACCGGCGCGAGCGCGGTCGAGGTCGACCTCGACGCCGGCGAGGTGCGCATCGGCGAGCGCGTGCTGCGCGCGGGCGACCGGATCGCGATCGACGGCAGCCACGGGCACGATCACGCTCGACGACGTGCCGCTCGTCGAGCCGCGAGGTCTCCGAGCAGTTCCAGACGGTGCTCGACTGGTGCGACGAGCTGCGCACGCTCGGCGTGCGCGCCAACGCCGACACGCCCGCGGACGCCGCCAAGGCGATCGAGCTCGGCGCCGAGGGCATCGGCCTGTGCCGCACCGAGCACATGTTCCTCGGCGAGCGCCAGCCGCTGATGGCGGCGATGATCATGGCCGAGGACGACGGCCGCGCGGGCGCGCCGCGATCGAGCGGCTGCGCCCGCTGCAGGAGGCCGACTTCGAGCAGATCCTCGCGGCGCTCGACGGGCGGCCGGTGACGGTGCGCCTGCTCGATCCGCCGCTGCACGAGTTCCTGCCCCACCCCGACGACCTGCCCGAGGGCTCGCCCGCAGCGCAGGCGCGTCGAGCAGCTGCAGGAGTCCAACCCGATGCTCGGCACGCGCGGCGTGCGCCTCGGGCATCCTCTTCCCGGCGCTGTACGAGATGCAGGTGCGCGCCCTGTTCGCCGCCGCCGCGCGCGTGCCCGGGCGCGCGCGTCGAGGTGATGGTCCCGCTCGTCGCCTACGAGCGCGAGCTCGAGCTGATCCGCGGGCTGATCGACCGCGTCGCCGCGGAGCATCGGCCACGAGCGACTACCTGGTCGGGACGATGATCGAGCTTCCGCGCGCCTGCTTCCAGGCCGACGAGATCGCCCGCGACGCCGACTTCTTCTCGTTCGGCACCAACGACCTCACCCAGACCGCGCTCGGCTTCAGCCGCGACGACATCGAGGGTCGCGTGCTGGCGCGCTACATCGACGTGAAGATCCTCGACCGCTCGCCCTTCGAGACGCTCGACACGCCCGGCGTCGGGCAGATGGTGCGGATGGGCGCGTGGCTCGGCCGCAAGACGCAAGCCCGAGCTGAAGCTCGGCGTCTGCGGCGAGCACGGCGGCGACCCCGACTCGATCGACTTCCTCCACGACTCCGGCATCGACTACGTCTCCTGCTCGCCCTACCGCGTCCCGATCGCGCGGGTCGCCGCCGCCCAGGCGGCGATCGCACGGCCCCGGCCATCCGCCTCAGCGGCCGGCCGCGCGCCGATAGCGGTCGACGGCCAGCGGGGCGAAGACGGCGACGATCCCGACCGACCAGGCGAACGCCCCCCACACGTCGTTGCCCGCGGGGGCGCCCAGCCACAGTGAGCGCATCGCGTCGACCACGACCGTGAAGGGGTTGACTTTCGCGAACGCCTGCAGCTACCGCCGGCATCGATGCGACGGGAACGAACGCCGAGGAGATGAACGTCAGCGGGAACACCGCGATGAAGCCGACCGAGTTGGCCGCCTCGGCGAGTCGACGACGAGCAGCCCGAGGAACGCGAACACCCACGAGAAGGCGTAGCCGAACAGCAGCAGCAGGACCGAAGCCGGCGAGCACGTGGAGGACGTCGGTGTGGAAGGAGAAGCCGATGATCACGCCCGTGACCACCAGGATCACGCATCGAGAGCGCGTTCGTCACGACGTCGGCGAGGGTGCGCCCGGCCGAGCACCGCCGCGCGCGCCATCGGCAGCGAGCGGAAGCGGTCGATCAGCCCCTTGTGGAGGTCCTCGTTGAGCCCGAGCGCGGTGACGAAGCCGCCGAAGGCGATGTTCTGGACGATGATCCCCGGGATCAGGAAGTCGACGTAGGTGTAGCCGGGCGTGCTGATCGCGCCGCCGAAGACGTAGCGGAACAGCAGCACGAACATGATCGGCTGCACGGTGAAGGCGAGCAGCAGCTCGGGCGCGCGCGGCAGCCGCATGAGGTTGCGCTCGGCGATGCACCAGCGTGTCGCGAGACGAGCCGTCTCACGCTGCCGCCTCCTTCGGTCCGCTCGCCGCCTCGGCTCCTCGGCGCGCGTGGCCGGTCAGCGCGAGGAACACGTCGTCGAGCGTCGGCCGCCGCAGCGCGATGTCCTCGACGCCGACCCCCGCGTCGCTCAGCCGGCGCACCGCCTCGACGATCGCGCCGCTGCGCTCGGCGCACGCTCACGCGTGACCAGACGCCCTCGACGCTCGGCGCGCTCGTCGGACATCGGCGCCAGCGCGCGCACCGCCGGCTCGCGCCTGGCGCCGGATCCTCGAGGCGGACCTCGAGCCGCTCGCCGCCGACCCGGTCCTTCAGCTCGTCGGAGGTGCCCTCGGCGATCACGCGGCCGTGGTCGATCACCGCGATCCGTGTCGGCGAGCCGGTCGGCCTCGTCGAGGTACTGCGTGGTCAGCAGCACGGTCGTGCCGTCGGCGACCAGCCCCTCGATCATCTCCCACAGGCTCGATGCCGGCTGCGCGGGTCGAGGCCGGTCGTCGGCTCGTCGAGGAACAGCACCGGCGGCTCGCGCGACGAGCGCCGCCGCGAGGTCGAGCCGCCGCCGCATCCCGCCCGAGTAGGTCTTCGTCGGCCGCCCGGCCGGCGTCGACGAGGTCGAAGCGCTCCAGCAGCTCGCGCGCCGCGCGCCTTCGGCCAGCGCTGCGGTGCATGCCGTAGAGCCGGCCGACCATCGTCAGGTTCTCGAGCCCGGTGAGGTTCTCGTCGACCGCCGCGTACTGGCCCGCGAGGCCGATCCGCTCGCGCAGCGCGGCCGCGTCGCGCGACGACGTCGAGCCCGGCGCACCCGCGCCGTGCCGGCGTCGGGCGTCAGCAGCGTCGTCGAGGATCCGCACCAGCGTCGTCTTGCCGGCGCCGTTCGGCCCGAGCAGCCCAGCACGGTGCCGCGTCGGCACGTCGAGGTCGACGCCCGTCGAGCGCCCGCACGGCACCGTACGACTTGGCCAGCCCGCGGACGGTGACCGCGGCCTGGGTCGAGGCTGCGCCCCCGTCGAAATCGACGCGCTGATTCATGCGCGGCAATCTAGCGGGATCCGCCGCCCGCTCCGAACCCGGAGAAACTCCTCGCGCGGGGCCCCACACGGCTCACTTACCCCGCTTTCATGTCCCTGCCCGATGCTCTCCCCCCATGATCCGGCCGAGCAGGACCCTCAGCCCGGCCGCCGCGGCGGCCCTAGTCGCGCTGGCGCTGCTGGCTGGGCCCGCGAGCGCCTCGGCCGGGGAGGCCGTCAGCAGCGACTCGGGGCGGCTACGTCTCCCTCACATCGGCCCCGGGCTCGCGCTTCGCCGGCGTGTCCGGTACCTGGCAGGTCCCCCACGGCCAGCTGCACCGCCGGCCATGAAACCTACGCCGCCGTGTGGGCCGGCCTCGGTGGCTACAGCGAACGCGCCGATGCCCTCGAGCAGGTCGGCGCGGACGCCGACTGCAGCCACTCCGGTCACGCCATCTACGACGCCTCGGTACGAGCTGATCCCGGCCGCCCCGTCGTGCTCAAGCTCCATGTTCGGCCAGGGGACGAGGTGACGGCCGCCGTCACGATCCGCGGCCACGGGGTCACGCTCGCCATCCGCGACCTGACCACGGGGGCCCGCCGGGCGATCACCCGCCGGGTCTCCGAGCTCGACGCCGGCTGAGCCGAGTGGATGGTGGAGGCGCCGTCGAGTGTGCGCCAGCGAAGCCTCCTGTAGCCTCCCGCTCAGTGACTTCGGCACCGTCACCTTCGCGAGCGCGAGCGCGACGCTCGCGGGGCACACCGGCGCGATCGACGACGCTGCCTGGTCCACGGTGGGGCTGCAGCTGCGCCAGCCGACCTCGACCGCCTCCGGCGACGGCCGCCCGACGAAGGCAGTCGTCACGGCCACCCCCTCCGCGCTGGCGAACTCCGTTTTCTCGGTCTCGTGGTCGGATCAGTCCGTCAGCGGCGAAGAGCCCACCGCTCCGACGCTCCCGGGCTTTGGCGGGGGGTCCTGGATGCACGATCCCAACCGCGCGGCCAGCCGGTGCCTCACGAGCCGCCGCTTGACTAGGAGACTGTGCCCAGCGATGACCCTCGAACCCGATGAGCCACCGACGCCGCGCGTGCCCATCCTCCGTCGCTGGCAGGGTGCCACCTCGCGGGAGGCGGCGGACGGGCAGCGCAGCCGCTCCACCGCCGCTTCGCTGCTCGAGCTGGTGCTGATCGTGGCGACGGCGATCGCCCTCGCGCTGGGGATCCAGGCGTATGTCGTGAAGCCCTACCGGATCCCGAGCGGTTCGATGGAACCGACGCTCCAGGTCGGCCAGCGGGTGCTGGTCGACCGCATCGGGATGGACTTCGGCAACCCCACGTCGGCGAGATCGTCGTCTTCCACCCCCCGGGGACGCCGAACAGGAGGTCTGCGGACCCACTCCCCACGCCGTATCCGCGGGCGGCGCAGCCTGCGACGAGCCCGACCGCAGCGAGTCGAGCGTCAACTTCATCAAGCGCGTCGTGGCCGGGCCGGGCGACAAATCTACATCAAGGAGGGCCACGTCTACCTGAACGGCGGGCAGAGCCTTCGTGCGCGAGTCACGACCCCTATATCAAGCCTGTGGTGAAAGCTCGGAGTGCAACTTCCTGAAGCCGGTCAACATCCCGGCGGGACACTGGTTCATGATGGGCGACAACCGCGGCGACACCGACGACAGCCGCTACTGGGGGCCCGTCCCCACGAGCTGGATCATTGGCGAAGCCTTCGCCACGTACTGGCCGCCCGACCGCATCGGGGTGCCCTGAGCGCGCGCGCTCCGTGTAGGCTGTGCGCCGCTGTGGGCACGACACAAGGACACGACCCGAACATGGAGGAGCCGCCCGGGCCCGGGCCGGGTCGGCGGGACCTGGGGCGGTCGGTTCGCCTGAAGTCCTCCTACCTGGTGCAGCGCGGCCGCGCGGTGGCCGCCGAGAGAGCGTTTCACACGATCCGGGGGGGCCGGCGTCGCGAGCTGCTGCTGCCCTATCCCCCCGCCGCGACGAACGAGCCCCGGTACGGCCACGGCCGGCCCTCCCATCAGCGGCTGGCCGCCCTGCTCGCGCGCCGGGACGAGGATTACCGCGCGGTGCTGGAGGGCTTCCGCGAGTACGAGCAGGCGCTCCGGGCGATCCCGTCGGACAGCGTCAGCCCGCGCGAGCCCCATTGGCGGAACACGCTCCTCTTCGGGCTCGACGGCATCTCCCTCTACGCGTTCACGCGCCAGCGCCGTCCGCGGCGCTACATCGAGGTCGGGTCGGGAAACTCGACCCTGTTCGTGGACCGCGCCAGGCGGGATGGCTCGCTGGAGATGGAGATCGTCTCGATCGACCCACACCCCCGGCGTGAGATCGACGAGGAATCTGCGACCGCGTGATCCGCGCGCCGTTCGAGAGCGTCGACCTCGGGATCTTCGACGGGCTCGGGGAACAGGACATCGTCTACTTCGACTGCAGCCACCGCGTGTTCATGAACTCCGACGTGACGGCGTTCTTCCTCGACGTGCTACCGGAGCTCCCCCCGGCGTGCTCGTCGGCATCCACGACATCTACCTACCCGACGACTACCGCACCGAGAACGCCCTGCGGTGGTGGTCGGAGCAGTACCTCCTGGCCGCCCTCCTGCTCGGGGAACCCGACTGGCTGGAGACGGTGCTCCCCTGCTGGTACGTCTCCACCCACCCCCACCTCGGCGAGCTGACGCGCTCGATCTGCCCGCCTGCCCACTACTCCAAGATCGACCCCAACGGGCTCATCTTCTGGCTGCGCACCCTTCCTCGCACCTGAAGGGCGAGGGGAGGGGGGTGCGCGCCGCGGGGCGCCGCGCGAGCGCCGGCGCCCGGGCCGAGCATCGCGGGCCGCCCCAGCCGCGCGCGGGGCCGTCGTGGTACTCGCGGCCGGCGTCCCGCGCGCGGGGGCGCGCGCGCACGCGGGGGCCGACTTTGGAGACACCCACCGCCCGCCTCCTCGCGACGCGGGGGCGCCCCGTCCGGGTCGCCGCTGGAATCACTCATCTAGACCCGGCAGCTCGCGCTCACGGGCACGTCGAGGGGGCCGCCCGGGATCGGCGGCGGGTCGAGCTTGCACCACGTCAGCCGACGGGCGCGCGCGTCGGCGACGGCGAGGAACGGATAGGAGATGCCGGCGCTGGTGACGGTGCAGCTGAAGGGGCGGCGGCCCGCGCGCGCCGCCCCCGCGACACGGCAGCGGACGGCCTGGAGGGGCCCGGTCAGCTGGCCGTGGGCGATGCGCACGTGGACGTCCGCGGTGATCGCGCGCTCGAGCGCGGACAGCGCTGAGGCATGGGCAGCAAGGGTTGCACCCCTGGGAGCCTCGTCCTCGGCGATGGCGACCTCGCCGACGTGGTTGGCTTCGGCGACGGCACTTGCTTCGGAGCGTTCCGGTTCGACCCCTTCGTGGGCGCCGCCGACGAAGATCGCCAGGGCGGCGAACAGACAGGCGAAAAAGAGGATCGCCAGCGCCCAGCGAGCCCACAGCGGCACGCTCTCGAGACGCCTTCGCAGTGCCACCCGGCAATCGTAGATGGTCGATTCCCCCGTCGTGGCCGCCCGCGGGACGGCCCGGCGGGGCGGCCGTTGTGGCAAGGTGCTTGTGCCGTGGTCCGTCGAGCCGATCCAGCGGCGCCGGGGCGCCCGAAGAAGCCAGCCGTTGCGGCAGGGGCCGGGTCGAAGGCCGGGTCGGAGGCCGTGCGGGTGCTCGTGGAGGGACACGTGCAGGGGGTCGGCTTCCGCGAGGCCACCCGCCGCCGGGCGCTCGAGCTGGACCTGCGGGGATGGGTGCGGAACACCCCCGAGGGCGGCCTCCTGGTCCACGCCGAGGGCGCTCCAGCGAGCGTGGAGAACCTCAGCGCCTTTCTCCGCAAGGGCCCCCGGGGCGCAGACGTGTCGAGCTCGGAGAGCACGCCGGTGCGGATCGAGGGACACGAGCAGTTCGCCATCCGGGGGGTTGCCGCGGGGGTGTTCGTGCTCCAGCAGCATGCGGCCACGAGCCGCCACTTCGACCTGCGGCTCCAGGTCGGCGAGGCGATGCGCTCCTGGGCGGTGCCGAAGGGTCCGACGATGGACCCTGCGGTCAAGCGGCTCGCGGTCGAGGTCGAGGATCACGATCTCGCCCACAACGACTTCGAAGGGGCCACCGCCCACGGAGGGGTGATCGTGTGGGATCGCGGCCCCTACGAGCAGGGCGGGCGGGTCGCGTGGCCGCAGGCACTCGAGCGGGGGCACGCCGTGTTCGTCCTCCACGGGGAGAAGCTCCGGGGCGGGTTCGCGCTACAGCGCACGCGACCGGGAGCGAGGGCCCAATGGCTGCTGCTGAAGCGAAGGGACGAGGAGGCGCGGCCGGGATCGGACGTCGTCGCCGAGCTGCCCGGGTCGGTGCTCAGCGGGCGTACGCTCGACGAGCTGCTGGGAGGCAGGAGCGGGGTCGAGCGGGCGTAGACTCGCGCTCGTGGCGAACGCGATCCGGGAGATCGGGGTTCCCGGCCTTGACCGCTGGCGCTCGGGCGGAGGCTCGGCCGTGCTGAAGGGGCTGCTGCCGACGTGGTCGCCGCCGGCCGCGCTTCGCGGGCTGCGCGCGATGATCGTCGTGGCGGGCCTGTTCGCGATCGGCGAGAAGGTGATCGAAAACCCGCAGACGGCGACGTTCGCCGCCTTCGGGGGCTTCGCGACGCTGGTGCTGAGCTCGTTCGCGGGTACGCGGCGGGACAAGCTGATGGCGCACCTCCTGCTCGCCCTCGGGGGGAGCGTCCTGATCGTGATCGGCACGGCGGTGAGCTCCACCACGGCGATCGCGGTGATCGTGACCGTTCCCGTCACCTTCACCGTCTTCTTCCTCGGCGTCACGGGACCGAACGCCGCCTCGGGGGCGACCGGCGCGCTGTTGGCATATGTGCTCCCGGCGGCCTCACCGGGCACCATGGCGATGATCCCCGATCGCCTGGCGGGCTGGTGGATGGCTTCCGTCGCGGGCACGCTCGCCGTGCTCCTGCTCTCCCCGCCCGCGGCTGGCCAGGCGCTGAAGGCCGCTGCGGCCAGGGTCGCGCGGGCCCTCTCCCTGGAGCTGGTCGCGGCGCTGGCAGGGCTCAGCAGCGAGGAGCGGCTGGCCGCCTGCATCGAGCTCAAGCACGAGCTCCTGGCGAGCTTCAACTCGACGCCCTACCGCCCCGTCGGTCTCGCCGTCGCCGACCAGGCGCTCGCGAACGCGGTGGAGCTGCTCGAGTGGTGCACGTCGCTCGTCGTGGACGCGATCCGGGAGCAGGGGAACCTCGCCGATGCCGAGGGGGCCGAGCGGAAGCTGATCGAGGAGGCGGCCCTCGTTCTCGAGGCATCCGGCGGGGTGCTCCATGGGGAGGACGTCAGGCCAGACCTCGAGGGACTGAACGACTGCCTGCTGTCATCGCGGCGTCGCCTCGAGGAGGAGGGCGCGAGCGCGGCGCGGAGCTCGGCGCAGATCGCCTTCCATGCACACGCGATCGCCGTCGCGGCGCTCGCGATCGGGGCGGATGCGATGGTCGCCGTTCGCCGACAGCGGCCGGAGGAGTTCGAGAGCGAGCGGTGGCGCTGGTACCTCGGCGGAGTCGCCGCCCGTCGAGCCCAGTCGCGCCTGGGGGCGCTTGCGGTGGCGACGCGCCGGCACGCGAGCGTGCGCTCGGTCTGGTTCGTGAACAGCGCACGTGCCGCGCTCGCCCTGGCGGCCGCCGTCGCCGTCGCCGATCTCAGCACCGTCCAGCACGGGTTCTGGGTGGTGCTGGGAACGCTCTCGGTGCTCCGCACGAATGCCGCCGCGACCGGGTCGACGGCGCTGCGGGCCCTGTCGGGGACGGTCCTCGGGTTCGTCATCGGCGGGGCCCTCCTGGTTGTCATCGGCAGCAGCACGACGGCGCTGTGGGCGGCGCTGCCGGTGGCGGTGTTCCTCGCCGGCTACGCTCCCGGAACGGCACCGTTCGCGATCGGCCAGGCGGCCTTCACTGTGACGGTCGCGATCCTCTTCAACCTGCTCATACCGGTCGGATGGAAAGTCGGCGTCGTGCGCCTCGAGGACGTCGCGATCGGCTGCGCCGTGAGCGTCGTGGTCGGCGCCCTGTTCTGGCCCCGGGGGGTCAGCGCGGTCGTCGGGGACGACCTAGCCGACGCCTACCGGGCGGGCGCTGCCTACCTGAGCGAGGCGATCGAGTGGGCCTGCGGGACGCGTTCGGCCGAGCCGGAGGGTGCCCCCGCGAGCATCGTCGCGGCGGCACGCCTGGACGAGGCGCTGCGCGGGTTCCTCGCCGAGCAGGGCACCAAGCACGTCGAGAAGGGCGACCTTTGGCGGCTCGTGGGCGGGGCGATGAGGCTCCGGCTGACGGCCCGCGCGATCGCCGCGCTCCCGCGGGACGCCACCAGCGACGAGCGCGACGGCGAGGCGCTCGGGCTGCGCGGGGAGGCGCTCACGAGCTGGTACGCGGAACTCGCGCGGCTCGTCGGCAAGCCCCACGGCGAGGCCGTGGCCTCGCTCGCGCCGGTGCGCCTCGGACCGGAGACGATCGTCCACGACGACTCGCCCTCGGCGTACGCGGTGTGGCTCTGCGAGCACCTCGACCACCTCGCCGAGCACCTCGGCGAACTGATCGGACCGTCGACCCAGATCGCCCAGCTAAGGCGGAGACCGTGGTGGCTGTGAGCCGTGATGCGACCGCTCAGGGCGAGACGGCGACGATCCCGTTGGCCGGGACCGTCAGGCGGATGCGGCCGTGCACGGGAGCACGGATCGCCACCGCGACCCCCCCCACCTGAGCGCTGAGCACCTCGACGCGGACCGGGACGGCGCTCTGAAGCACGACCGCCTGGGCGCGGGGTCGCTCATCGTCGAGCACCAGCACCCCGCCTCCCCCGGGCTGGTTGACGGCCGTCGCGAGCAGCCCCCGAACCCCTGAGAGGGTACGCAGCGTCGAGCCGACTGGCAGCCACTGGTTGAGCGCCACCATCGCACCCTCGAGCGGACGCTCCAGGATGCGTTCGCCGCGGACGAGGAAGGCGTCGTAGGGATCGCCGCTGAAGTGGAAGCGGACCTCGCGGAAGCCGGTCTTGAGAGCTGAGAGAACGAATCGGACGGCCCACACGGCGGAGGCGGGGCTGTCGGAGACGCCGGGCTGGCCGCCGCAGGAGGCCGAGTTGGCCTCCGAGACGATCGCCGGCACACCCGCGCGATCGGCGGCCCCGATGATCCAGGCAAAGCGCGAGGGCTCGTCGGCGGCCTTGGCCGAGAGGATCCCGTTGATCGTGACGGCCCCACGGCCGGGGCACGTGCTGAGCGGGTACATGTGCACGCCGAGGGCCTGCTCGTGGAGGGTGGCGATGATCGTCGAGAGCTGGCTCCGCCAGTGTTCGGTGTGGGCGAGTTCGGGCCCGATCAGCGGCGCCGTGCCGATCGCCGGCCGCAACGCGCTCGCCAGCTGCAGATACAAAGCCGCCTGCGCTGCCTCTTCGTCGGCCAGCGGCTTGGCCAGCGAGGAGTAGTTCGGCAGCACGTACAGGTCGGGCTCGTTCCCGATCGAGAAGCCGACCCCGGCGGTGGCCGCGGCGTCGGCTTCGCTGGCCATCTGCTCGGCCCAGGCGAGGCTTCCCGTCTTCAGGTTCAGCCCGACGGTGAGCGGGTCCTTGGTCGTCGTGAGGAGGCAGTGGAGCTGGCTCCAGAAGGTCGCCGGAAGCGGAAACAGGGTCGCGGCTTCCCACGAGGTCAAGGGCGAGGTGAGAGCCCCGCTGGGCACGGTCGTGTCCTGGCTGTCCCCCGCCAGCTGGAGCGGCGGGGAGCCCAGGCGAAGCAGCTCCGCTGCCAGGGCCGAGGACCCGCAGGCGGACGTCCCGAGATCGGTGGCCATCACCGGGTACTCCAGCGACAGGCCGACCGGCGCCATCGTCACCGTCACCCCCGGCGCGGCCGGCGGTGCGGCCGGGACTTCCGAGGGGGCCGGCTGCCGGTGGGCCGGCGGACGCGACTTCCGGGCCGCGGCCACGGGCGCGACGGTGCCCAGCCCGAGCGCGGAGAGCGCGAGCGCGAGCAGGATGCGTGTGTCGCGCGGACGGCCCACGGCCTGGAACATACCGGCCGGCGGAGCGGCGCCCGCCGCTTCCGACGCGGTTGGCTGGGCGGCGCGGCGCGAGAAGGACCCCGAGCGCCGCCCGCCAGACTCACGAGCGCCGCGCGGCAAGCACCTCCAGCGTCGCGGTTGCCGGGGCGGCATGGGCCGCCCCGGCTGCCTGCGTCATGCCCGCTGCGGCTAGATGCCCTGGCCGTAGTTGCTGCAGCTCGCCTGGAACGAGGGGTTCGGTGAGGAGCTGAGCTGGTTGACGACGTTCTGCAGCGAGGGCGAGTCGTCGAACATCCCGATGTGGGCCACGGGGTCGGCGGGGCACTGGCTCTGGATCGTGATGTCGGTGACTCCCGCCCCGTTGAGGAAGGCGTTCGTGTAGGGAGTGACGACCTCATCGTGATCGGTCTCGATCACGACGTAACGCACACCCGCGACGACCGGTTCGCCGGAGCCGAACAGCTTGGTGATGAAGGCCGAGCCCTCCTCCTGTTCAGGGAGCGATGGGGCGCCGAGGAATTCGAGCAGCCCGCCGACGATTTCACCTGCGAAGGGGAACACGTCGACGAACGTGGTGAGGCCGTCGAGCGTCGTCCCGTGGTTGCTCGGCGCGAGGCCGATGAGCTCGTTGACCTTCGCCGCCCCCCCGAGGAACTTGATGTAGTAGTTCGGCATCATCCCGCCCTGGGAGTGACCCACGAGGTCGACCTTCGCGGCTTTCGTTTTCGAGAGGACGCCGTTGACGAAGGACGAGAGTTCCTTCGCCGAGCCTTCGATGTGGCCGAGCGCGTCGATCCGTCCCGGGGTGATGAAGGGGATGAGCGGCAGCGAGGCTGCCGTTTCGCCGTAGTTGAAGGAGTAGACGCAGTAGCCTTCGTTGGCGAGCAGCGGGGCGAGCGTCACCCAGTTCGAGCCCTCGTCGGCGAGGGTGGCGTGGACGAGCACGACAGGGTAGGGATGTGCGGAGCTCGGCTTGCAGCCGTTGTTCGCGCCGGTGACGCTTTCCGGCGCCCAGGCCTCGTTCCAGATCGCGTCCCCGAGCGCGCTGTTGCCATAGGGCACCGAGTACTTCGCGCTCGCGATCGCCGGCGCGAGCGCGCTCAGCAGGGCCGCGGCGACCCCGACCAGCAGCATGATCCTGATCCTCGACATCTCGTCCCCTCCCCGCTCTTCCCTCGGCTGTCGCCTCGGCGCAGCCCGATCGGGCCGAGCCTAATCCGCGCCCCTCCCTGCGGTCAAGCGCGGCTCGCCGAGTGCGCCCGCGGGGGCCCGCGCCCGGTCCTCCATCCGGCCGCCGCCCGAGCTGCCCTCCCGGGAGCACGGACGGGAAGCGATCACTCGGACGGGAAGGATCGAGCGGGTGGGGAGTCGATGGGGACAAGCGCGACACCGACACCACCAGAGGAAGGCGTTATCAAGTGCCCAAGCCGTCGATCATCGTCCTAGTTGGAGCAGCTCTCCTAGCCGGATGCGGTGGCTCGAGCGCCACTCACAGCACTTCGACCACTCCCGCCGTGACGGTCGCCGCGAGCAACGCGGCCGCCACCGGGCCGCTGTTGGCCGGAACTCACACCGTCACCCCCATCGCCTCGACGGTGCCGGCGAACGGCGATGTGAACCCCTACGGGCTCGTGATCGTCCCCACGAGCATCGGCAGGCTTCAAGCGGGGCGGCTGCTCGTGAGCAACTTCAATGCCGCGAGCAACAACCAGGGGACGGGCACCACGATCGAGCAAGTCGACCCTGCTGGAGGTCGCTCGCTGTTCGCCCAGGTGAGCGCGAAGGCGCTTCCATCCGGCTGCCCCGGAGGGGTCGGACTGACGACCGCGCTCGAGCATCCTCCCCGGCGGTTACGTCGTCGTCGGCAGCCTGCCGACCACCAACGGCAAGTCGGCTACGGCGCAGTCCGGCTGCCTGATCGTCCTCAACAGCGACGGGCCAGCCCGGTCGAGACGATCGCCGGCTCGCAAATCCAGGGTCCCTGGGACATGGCCTCCGTCGACCCAGGGCTCGACGACCACGCTGTTCGTCAGCAACGCGCTCAACGGCGGCGCCGCGAAGGCCGGTCCACACGATCGACAACTCCACCGTGCTGCGCATCCGCCTGACTCCGGGCGCGGGCAGTCCGCCGACGGTGACCGACGAGCAGGTGTCGCGGACCGGATCCCCTGGCGTGACTGCACAAGGCGCGCTCGTCGATCGGCCCGACCGGCGTCGCGCTGGCGGCCAACGGGACGCTCTACCTCGCCGACACGGCCGCGAAGCCGCATCATCGCGATCCCGCAGGCGATGACCCGTACGACCGCGGCGGCGCACGGAGGGATCGACGGTCAGCGAAGGCGGGCACCTCAACCAACCGCTCGGCCTGATCGCTCGCCCCGAACGGGGACATCCTCACGACCAACGCGGGCGACGGCAACATCGTCGAGACCACCCCCGCGCGGCCAGCAGATCGCGGTGCAGACGGCGGACACGAAGACCGGCGCCGGATCGCTGTTCGGGCTCGTCGATCGCTCCCGGGCGGCAAGGGCCTCTACCTCGTCGACGACGGCGACAAACGCGGTCAACCTGCTCCACTGACGGCCGGCCGCGCCGCGGCGCGCTCTCAGCGCGTCGCGGCGGTCGGGTCGGCGGAGCGGTTGCGGTTCCACTCCACCCACGCGAGCCCGGTCCTCCCGTCTGCGCTCCTGATCCTGCACATCGCCCGCGGGAACTGCGAGACCCGTCCATCGGACCCTTCCAGCCTCAGCGGCCCGAAGGCCAACGGCTCGACGGTCACGGCGAGATCGCCATAGACGATCTCAGCGGCGGTGATCAGGCCGTCGGCTCCCACGCTCTCGGCGGCGCGAACCACGTCGAGCTCCTCGAGCGCCGCCTCCGGTGGCTGGAGGTAGCCGACCCCGATGGGCGGGGCGCCGGGGATGCGGAACTCGACGCCGTGAAGATGGGTCCCGTCCTCGAGGTGGCCCGCCGACCACATCCACTCCGCCGACCACCAGTCGCGCGTGCCCCAGGAGTGGTCGCGCTGGCCGAGCCCGGAGAGCTCGAACGTCTCCCCTCCCACGGTCACCCTCCCCCGCACCCCACAGGGAATCTCATAGCGCGTCGTCACCCGATAGGCATAGGGGTCGCCGATCGTCTCCCAGGTGAGGTCGAAGGCGACGTCGATCACCTCTCCGGCCTCGCCGCGGAGGAACGCAGCGGAGTCCGCGTGGCTCTCCCCCACCCCCGCGAGTGCGACGGCGAAGCGCTCGAGCGGGACCTCGCAACGATGGTCGATCGCGACGCGATCACTCCTCACAGCAAGGCCCTCGCCGGACGGGAGCGGCGCGGCGAAGTCGACCGCCGCGACCGTGTCGCGTCCGGGTCCGCAGACGAACGCGGTCAGCCAGGAGACACCGAGGTTCGGATACAGGCCGAGGCGCGTGTAGAGCCCGATCGTCCCGTCGTCGGAGATCGCGTCGAAGTACCAGCTCTCGTTCCAGAGCTCCTCTGGCCCCGGCGGGTGGCGGGACTCGTCGCCGGCGCTCGGCCGGAGCGCGGGCGGGCGGCCGGCGCCCGACTCGGGGAGCAGATCGAGCGACCCGAGGTCGAGCACCTGCTGCGCGTAGCGGGCGAGAGTCGTGAGGAACATCTCATCGCCGCGTTCGGTCCGTTCGACGAGCATCGCCGGAGCGACCGTCATCACGATCCCGAGGAACACCGCTCGGCGGTACTCGCCCCAGCAGTCCTCCCAGTCGAAGCCGCGGACGCCCTGCGCCCGGAGCGCCTCGTGGTACTCCTGCACGAGCTCCTGCTCGTGGGCGCGGCGGTCCTCGGCCACGAGGGCGCCGCCGAGGAAGTAGGCCAGGTCGATCATCACCGGCCCCCAGCCGACGGTCTGCCAGTCGACGACGACGAAGGGGCGCGCGGAACCCTCCGCGGCGAAGAGCATGTTGTCGAGGCGGTAGTCGCCGTGGACGAGGCCGAGCGGGGGACGGCGATCGGCGTGCCACCCGTCGAGACTCTCGACGAATCGTCGGCAGACCTGCTCGTGCTCGGGCGCGACCCGCTCGCCGTAGCGCTCGAGGAACGCGGGGAGCAGCTGGCTGAGGAGACCCTGGTTGAGGACGTTCCCCTGGTTCAGCCAGGGCGTCGATGCGAGCTGCGGGTCCGCGAACACGGGGCCGTGCAGGCGCGCCAGCTCCCGCGCCGCCAAGCGGGCATGCTCGACGCCGCAGCCGGCGATCTGGTCACCCTGGACAGCCGGGGCGACGTCCTCGAGCAGGATCGTGAACCACCCCTCGCTGTCGATCGCGGCATGATGGCAGCGGGCGAGCGGCCCACCGATCCTCGGGGCGAGCTCGGTGTAGAAGCGGACCTCGCGGTCGTACGCGCCCAGCCCGACCCCGGTCGCGCGGCTCGCCTCGTCGGCCGACGCGGTCTTCATCACGACGGTCGCCGGCCCGGCGGCATCGGCGGAGGCGTAGTCGATGCTCACGCGGGTGCTCTCACTCATCTGCCCGGTGCCCACGGCCTCGAGCGCGAGGTCCGCGATCGCCCCCGTTCCGAGCGCGTCGGCGAGCCAGGCAGCGGTGAGATCGTCGGGGCGTCGCAGGACCGTCGTGCTTGCACCCATCGGCGTATCACAGCACGCTCGCCGCCCGGGCGCACGCTCGCCGGCCGGAGAGCGCCGCCGGCCGGCGCGGCGATAGACTCGCGCCCGGCTCGAGGGATCGGAGGTTCCATGCCATTCGCCGACGTCAACGGCCAGCGCATCCGCTTCGAGGACAGCGGCGGAGACGGCCCGCCGGTGATCCTCTGCGCACGGCTTCCTGATGGACCGCGAGATGTTCGCGCCCCAGGTCGAGGCGCTCGCGCCGGAGTTCCGCGTGATCACCTGGGACGAGCGCGGCTTCGGCGAGACGGAGTTCGACGGCGCAGCCGTTCACCTACTGGGACTCGGCCAGCTGACTGCCTGGGCCTGCTCGACCACCTCGGCATCGAGCAGGCCGTCGTCGGCGGCATGTCGCAGGGCGGCTTCCTCTCGATGCGCGCAGCGCTGCTAGCCCCCGAGCGGGTGCGCGCGCTGGTGCTGATCGACACGCAGGCGGGAGTCGAGGATCCCCGATCGCATGCCGGCCTACCGCCAGATGCAGGAGACGTGGCTGCAGGTCGGCCCGGTCGACCAGCTCGCGGAGGCGATCGCCAACCTGATCATCGGCGACCCCGCGCTGAACGAGGTCTGGATCGCAAAGTGGAGGGCGCTACCGCGCGAGGCGATGAAGGCCCCGGGCGACTGCCTCTTCGGGCGCGACGACATCACCGATCGCCTCGGCGAGATCACATGCCCGGCGATCGTCTTCCACGGCACCGCCGACCAGTCGATCGAGATGGAGCTCGCCGAGGAGCTCTGCCGCGGCCTGCCGCGGTGCGACGGCGTGGTCCGCATCGAGGGGGCCCCACACGCCGCCAACCTCACCCACCCCGAGGGTGTCAACGGCCCGCTGCTGGACTTCCTCCGCGGGATTTAGCCGCGGTCGAAATCGGCGATCTTGCAAGGATCGCCGCATCGGAGTAGCGTGCGCGCCGTCGACGCTGGTCCGTGCAGAGGGGGAGCGGACAGCGGCCGGTGCCGACGGGGCGATGGTAATCGCGAAACGGAGGCAGAGATGAGGTTGATGCGCGCGTTGACACACCCGTCCAGCGGCGAGGGGGGCACACGGACGTGGCTGGCACCGCTGCTCGTCGCGGCGATCGCGGCGACGGCGCTCGCGGCGATCCTCTCGACGGTCCCGCGGGGACCGAGCACGGCCGCCCTGCCGACAGCACCCTCCCGCCGCCCCGCGCTCCACCCCGCGACGCTGCCGCCCTCGGCGCTCGGCGTGGTCTCATCGGCAATCGGCGCCGACGGCTCGCTCTACCGGGTGAGCCGGGCGGGCTCGGGCCTCGCGGCACGCAATCCCGCCCAGGGGCTCCGGGTTCGCTTCCGGAGCGCCGGCGTCGAGCTCGGCCAGCGGCAGCACCCGCCTGAGCCTGGGACCCGTCGCCGTCGGCTTCGGCTCCGTCCTGCACCCGGCCCGCGAGGGCGCGCCCGTCGCTCGCGCCAACGGCGTCAGCTACGCGCTCGGCGGCCTCGAGGAGTGGTATCGCAACGGGCCCCTCGGGCTCGAGCAGGGGTTCACGCTCACCCGTCCGCCCGCCGCCGCGGCGAGCGGCCCGCTGACGATCGCGATCCCGCTGTCCGGGAATGTGCGCGCGGCGCTGAGCGGAGGCGGGGTGACGCTCTCGCACGCCGGCGGACCGACGCTGCACTATGGTGACCTCAGCGCCAGCGACGCGCGCGGCCGCCCGCTGCGCAGCTGGGTGGCCCTCGGCCGCCACGGGTTGCTTCTGCGGGTCGACGCCACCGGGGCGCGCTACCCGCTGAAGATCGACCCCCTCGTCCAGAGCGGCGGCAAGCTCACGGGCAGCGGGGAGAACGGTCGCGGAAGCTTCGGGTTCAACGTAGCGCTGTCCGGAAACGGTCAGTGGGCGCTCGTCGGCGGCCCCACGGACAACAGCGGCGTGGGCGCCGTGTGGGCGTTCGCGCGGTCGGGCTCGACTTGGAGCCAACAGGGCTCGAAGATCACCGCCGAAGAAGAGGTCGGGGCGGCTCAGTTCGGCTACACGGTGGCGCTCTCCGAAGAAGGCACGACCGCGATCGTCGGGGGAGCCAAAGACAACGGCGTGGGCGCCGCCTGGGTATACACGCGCTCGGGATCGACGTGGACCCAGCAGGGGCCCAAGCTCACCGGCGGCGAAGAGAGCGGCGCGGGCCACTTCGGCTGCTGTGAGGTGGCGCTGTCCGCCGACGGGAACACGGCGCTGATCGGCGGCTATGCCGACAAATCGAACACCGGGGCCGCCTGGGTGTTCACACGCTCGGGCTCGACGTGGAGCCAACAGGGGCCGAAGCTCACCGGCGGCGGCGAGACGGGCGCTGCCCACTTCGGGTACGCCGTCGCTCTGGCGGCCGACGGCAACACTGCGCTGATCGGCGGCGGCAAGGACAACGCCAGCGCCGGAGCCGCGTGGTTGTTCACGCGCTCGGGCTCCACCTGGAGCCAGCAGGGCTCCAAGCTGACGGGCGGCGGAGAGACGGAAGGCGCACAGTTCGGCTACAGCGTCGCCCTCTCCGGCAACGGCAGCACGGCCCTGATCGGGGGCGGAGCCGACAACAGCGGGATCGGCGCGGCATGGACCTTCACGCGCTCGGGATCGACGTGGAGCCAGTCGGGCCCGAAGCTGACCGCCAGCGGAGAGATCGGCAGCGGGCACTTCGGCTGCTGCGGGGTGGCGCTGTCCTCGGACGGCGGGGTGGCCCTGATCGGAGGCTACCAGGACAACGCCGCGCTGGGCGCGGCGTGGGAGTTCTCGCGCTCCGGCTCCAGCTGGGTGCAGGAGGCGAAGCTCACGGGGGGCGGAGAGTCGGGGGAAGCGGGGTTCGGTGACGCGATCGCGCTGTCCTCGTCGGGAGAGTTCGCGCTCGTCGGAGGCTTCAACGACAACGACGACGTCGGCGCGGCCTGGGCATTCGAAGCGCACAACGCGCCGGCTGTCGTGACTGATGCGGCTTCCCCCGTGGCGCAGACCTCGGCCACGTTGAACGCAACGGTGAACCCCGAAGATGAAACCATCAGCGACTGCCACTTCGAATACGGGACCGAAGAAAGCTACGGCACCAGCATCCCCTGCAGCTCACTCCCAGGCGGCGGAACCAGCCCCGTCCCCGTCACCCTGAACCTCACCTCGCTGACCCCCAACACCACCTACCACTACCGCATCAGCGCCACCAACCACACCGGCACCACCCAAGGCAGCGACAGCAGCTTCGAAACCACCACCAGCCAGCCGCCGGCTGTCGTGACCGATGCGGCTTCCCCCGTGGCGCAGACCTCGGCCACGTTGAACGCAACGGTGAACCCCGAAGATGAAACCATCAGCGACTGCCACTTCGAATACGGGACCGAAGAAAGCTACGGCACCAGCATCCCCTGCAGCTCACTCCCAGGCGGCGGAACCAGCCCCGTCCCCGTCACCCTGAACCTCACCTCGCTGACCCCCAACACCACCTACCACTACCGCATCAGCGCCACCAACCACACCGGCACCAGCCAAGGCAGCGACAGCAGCTTCGAAACCACCACCAGCCAGCCGCCGGCTGTCGTGACCGATGCGGCTTCCCCCGTGGCGCAGACCTCGGCCACGTTGAACGCAACGGTGAACCCCGAAGATGAAACCATCAGCGACTGCCACTTCGAATACGGGACCGAAGAAAGCTACGGCACCAGCATCCCCTGCAGCTCACTCCCAGGCGGCGGAACCAGCCCCGTCCCCGTCACCCTGAACCTCACCTCGCTGACCCCCAACACCACCTACCACTACCGCATCAGCGCCACCAACCACACCGGCACCAGCCAAGGCAGCGACAGCAGCTTCGAAACCACCACCAGCCAGCCGCCGGCTGTCGTGACCGATGCGGCTTCCCCCGTGGCGCAGACCTCGGCCACGTTGAACGCAACGGTGAACCCCGAAGATGAAACCATCAGCGACTGCCACTTCGAATACGGGACCGAAGAAAGCTACGGCACCAGCATCCCCTGCAGCTCACTCCCAGGCGGCGGAACCAGCCCCGTCCCCGTCACCCTGAACCTCACCTCGCTGACCCCCAACACCACCTACCACTACCGCATCAGCGCCACCAACCACACCGGCACCAGCCAAGGCAGCGACAGCAGCTTCAGGACATCGGTCGCAACCCCGACAGCCCTAACGGGCAGCGCTTCGCTCGTGGGCGAGGTATCGGCCGAGCTGAACGCCACCGTCAACCCGAACGGGCACACCGTGAGCGACTGCCACTTCGAATACGGGACCGAAGAAAGCTACGGCACCAGCATCCCCTGCAGCTCACTCCCAGGCGGCGGAACCAGCCCCGTCCCCGTCACCGTAAACCTCACCTCGCTGACCCCCAACACCACCTACCACTACCGCATCAGCGCCACCAACTCCGGCGGGACTACCGACGGGGGCGACGGCCACTTCAGCACGACGGCAGTCGAAACGCCGGAACTCGGACGCTGCGTGAAACTCGCGAAAGCCACCGGGCGCTTCAAGACGGCCCTCTGCACCGCGACCAGCCCGGGCGAAAACACCGGCAAATACGAATGGGAGCCGTGGCCGGCGACAAACAACGGCTTCAAAACGACAGGCGGGGCGGCGACGCTCGAGGCGGTTCACAAAGCGACCGTGAAATGCTCCGCAACCTCACTGACGGGGGAATTCGACGGGACACGGAACGCCGCGATGACGATCGTCGCGAGCGGCTGCGCAGGCTCCTTGGGTCTGAGCGGAACATGCCAGAGCGCGGGCGCGAGCAGCGGTGAAGTCCGCTTCGACCCGCTCCAGGCGCGCTTGGGAGTCATCAAAGCGGGCGCGACGCCGGGGGTCGGCTGGGACCTCACCCCGGTCTCCGGAGCGGACCTCGCGGTGATGAGCTGCGGCGGGAGCGAACTGTCGATCACCGGCTCGGTCATCGGCCCGGTGACCGGGGTCGACAAAATGTCGTCCTCGTTCTCGCTGAAATTCAAAGCGACGGTCGGCAAACAGAGCCCCGAACGCTTCGAAGGAGGGCTCAAAGAAACGTTCTCGTTCGTGACGATGGCCGGAGAAGAACAGGCAGGCCTGACCGTGACGCTGACCCCCGTCAACGAAGAACAGGTGGAGATCAAAGCGATCGCCTAGCCACGCGGGCGTGAGCATTCACGACGTCCGGCGGCGCTCATAGCGTGCGAACACGTGTTCGAAGACGCCTCGCAGCGGTGGCTGGAGCATCTCAATGCCGAGCAGCGGGCCGCGGCGACGCACGCCGGCGGTCCGCTGCTGGTCCTGGCGGGCGCCGGGACAGGGAAGACGAGCACGCTGGCTGCGCGGGTCGCCTGGCTGGTCGGAGAGGGGGTGCCGGCCGAGCGGATCCTGCTGCTGACCTTCACGCGTCGTGCCGCGCGGGAGATGATCCAGCGGGCGAGCGCTTTGCGCAGGCGGCCGCGCCGCACGCGGGCGCCGGTCGCTCGGGGGGACGTTCCACTCGGTCGCCCACCGGATGGTTCGCCGGCACGCGTCCGTCCTCGGCCTGAGCGGCGGTTTCGGGCTGCTGGACGCGGGCGACGCAGGCGACCTGGTCGACCTCGTCCGCGAGGAGCAGGGCCTGGCGTCCCGGGCGTCGGCGCTTCCCGCGCGCGGCAGACGATGCTCGACATCTACTCGCGGACGGTCAATGCGCAGACGCCGCTCGCGGCGTCCTCGCCGAGCACTTCCCCTGGTGCGAGGAGCACCAGGATCCGCTGGCTGAGGCGTTCCGGTCCTACGTCGCGCGCAAGCGGGCGCTCGGCGCTGCTCGACCTCGACGACCTGCTCCTCTACTGGCGGGCGCTGGCGCTGGACGAGGTGATCGGGCGACGCGATCGCGGGCGCGTTCGACCACGTGCTCGTCGACGAGTACCAGGACGTCAACGCGCTCCAGGTCGAGATCGTCGAGGGACTGCCAAGGGACGCGGCGGGGCCTGACCGTCGTCGGCGACGACTTCCAGGCGATCTACGGCTTCCGCGCGGCGAGCGCTCGCCACATCCTCGACTTCCCGACGCAGTTCCCCGGCGCGCGGATGGTGAGCTCGAGCAGAACTACCGCTCGCACCAGCGCCGATCCTTGAGGTCGCAAACGCCGTCGCCCTCGCAGGACGATCGCGGCTTCGCAAAGACGCTGTGGACCGAGCGCGAGGGCGGCGTCCGCGCCGGAGCTGTCGTTTCCGCGCGACGAGGCCGACCAGGCCGTGGAGGTCTGCGAGCGGGTGCTCGCGGGCGCGAGGAGGGCATGCGCCTGCGCGAGCAGGCGGTCCTGTTCCGCACGGGCCACGACTCGGACCTGCTCGAGCTCGAGCTCGACGCGGCGGGGGATCCCGTTCGTCAAGTACGGCGGGCTGCGCTTCCTGGAGGCGGCGCACGTCAAGGACCTGATCGCGCTGCTCCGTGTGAGCGCCAACAACGCGGACGAGATCAGCTGGTTCCGGCTGCTGCAGCTGCTCGAGGGTGTCGGTCCGGTCCGCGCGCGGCGGATCCTCGAGGCGATGCGCCCCCCCGCCGGCGGGGCGCCGGAGCCGAGGCGGTGGCCGGAGGTGGAGAGCCTCGTGCCGGAGGCCTCGCGAGCAGCCGCGGCCGCGCTGTTCGAGGTCGTCGCGACGGAGGAGGAGCCGTCGGGGACGGGCGCCCGCATCGAGGAGTTGTGCAACGCCTTGGCACCGCTGATCCGCGCGCGATATGCCGATTGGAGCGTCCGGCTGGAGGACTACGAGCAGCTGATGGCGATCGCGCGGGAGGCCTCCGACCTGATCAGCTTCGCGTCCGACCTGTTGCTCGATCCGCCCGCTTCGAGCGCCGACCTCGCAGGGCCGCCGCTGCTCGATGAGGACTACCTGGTCCTGAGCACGGTCCACTCGGCCAAGGGCCTGGAGTGGGACGCCGTCCACCTGATCGCCGCCTACGACGGGAACTTCCCCGCCGACATGAACGCGGGGAGCAAGGAGGGCGTGGCGGAGGAGCGGCGTCTCCTCTACGTCGCCCTCACCCGCGCGCGAAGGAGACTGCACGTATACGTTCCCTTTCGCTACTACCACCGGCCCCGCGCGCGTGACGACGGCCACGGATACGGAAAGGCGTCGAGGTTCCTCGACGACGAGGTGCAGGCGCTGTTCACGGTCACGCGCCCGGCGGCGCAGGAACCGGGGCTCGCAGGTGCGAGCCCGGGCACGCGACGGATCGAGGTCTCGATCGACGCGCTGCTCGTCTGAGGGCCGGCGCCCGGTGCATACTGGCGGGGTGTTGCGGCTGATCACGATCCCGATCAGCCACTACTGCGAGAAGGCGCGCTGGGCGCTGGAGCGCGCGGGGATCGCCTACCGCGAGGAGCGCCACGTCCAGGGCATCCACCGCGTCGCTTCCCGCCGCGCCGGCGGCGGCGGGACGGTCCCTGTGCTCGTCACGCCCGACGGTGCGATCGGCGAGTCGGAGGAGATCCTCGCCTGGGTCGACGAGCGCACGCCCGCCGAGCGGCGGCTGTTCCCGGCGGAGCCCTCCGCGCGCGCCGAGGTGCAGGAGCTGTGCCGCCGCCTGGACGGGCTCCTCGGGCCCGCCGGCCGGCGGCTGCTGTACGTCCGCATGCTCGACCATCGCAGGCTCGCGCTGTCCTTCAACAACCGGGGCGTGCCCGCATGGGAGGATCTGGCGCTCCGCTGCGGCTGGCCGGGGATGCGGCGCTTCGTCGAGCGAGCGCTCGAGATCACGCCCGGGATCGAGGTCCAGGACGAAGCTGCGGTGTTCGGCGAGCTCGACTTCGTCGCCGGGCTGCTCGGGGATGGCCGCCATCGCCTCTGTGGGGAGGCCTTCAGCGCCGCCGACCTGACGTTCGCGGCGCTCGCCGCCTCGGTGATCGTGCCGCCGGGCTACGGGGTGGAGCTCCCGCAGCCGGAGATCCTGCCGCCCGAGATGGCGGCTCTGGCCCGGCGGGCGCGCGAGCACCCCGCCGGACGGTACGCGCTCGAGCTGTTCGCCAGCGAGCGCCGGCCGCGAGGCGCGCCGACACCGGCGACGGCCTAGAGCGCGCCACTCGTCAGCGAGCGCCGGCCACGAGGTGCGCCGACACCGGCGACGGCCCAGGGCGGGCCACTCGCCGCCGGCTCGGCTGCTGGCCGAGCCGGCGACCCGTGGGGCGTTCGTCAGTCGACCACGATGCCCGAGGCGACCGCGCCGACGGGGAGTGGCGTGGGCGAGCTCGGGAGCTCGGTGAGGCTGCCGCCGTTGACCGCGAACGAGGCAACGACATCGGCCCTGCTTCCGTTGACCAGCAGCGTTTTGCCATCGGGCGACAGGCGCGCGTCGACGGCGCCCGCGCCGGCCGAGCCGAACGAGGTGCTGCCGATCAGGGCAAGCGAGCCGTCGGTGTTGATCGAATAGCTCGAGATCGTCCCCGAGCCGGTGTTGACGGCGAAGAGGAACTTCCCGTCATGGCTGATCTCGACCCAGCACGGCGCCGTCTGACCGTCCGCGAACGGGGACGAGCCGATCGAGGTGAGTTCGCCGGCGAAGCCGACGTCGAACGCCGACACCGTCCCCTTTTCGGGTTCGCCGTGGGCGTTGCTGACGAACAGCTGGGACGGGTTGGTGGGGCGGAACTCGGAGCCGAAGGGTCCGGGGCCCTGCGCCGGGTAGGGCGAACCCGGGGCGGCCACCAGGCGGCCGTCGGGTTGCACGTCGTAACTGGCGATCTCGGCCGGGTCGACAAGCGTCACGACGAGTTTCCGGCCGGTCGAGTTGAGCAGCACGTCGGCCGGTCCTGAGCTTTCGGGCAACGACACGGTCGCGTAGGGGAGCGGGTAGAGGCCGCCGTAGGGCAGCAGGTAGAAGGCCCTGATGTTGGGATTGGCAGGACCCGCGTTGACCACGTACACGAGCGCACCGGAGACGGCCACGCTGACGGGATCGCTTCCGCCGGAGGACACGGGCGTGCCGATGAGGTGGGGCACGCCGTCATAGCCGAGCCGCAGTGTCGAGATCTGGTCGCTGCCCGCGTCCACGGCGAGCAGGAAGCGGCCATCCCGCGTCAGCTGGAGGGCGCCCTGCGACGTCAGTCCGACGCCTGATCCAGCACCGCCGGCGGGGAAGGGCGACCCGGGGATCGCTGTCAGCGAGCCATCGGCGTGCCGTTCGAAGCCCGCCAGGGTGTTCGAGCCGGACGTGTTGTCGTTGACGTAGGCGTGCCCGACGACGGGCGAGCCGGCGGCCAGCGCGTCCGCCGCCGATGCGGCGAGCACGGCGGCGAAGAGCGCCAATGAGCAGGCGCTCGCCCTGACTACGCGTTGCGTTCTCAACATGTGATCTTCTCCAGGATTGGGGACTCTCGCGTTCAGTCCTCCCGGGCCCCAGGGCGTTACACACGGGCACGCTGCCGACCCCGTGACCCCGCGGGCCTGATCTAATTCCTCGCCGTTGCCCGCCCCAGCTGACCCGCGGTTCAGAGCGGCAACCTCGACCGACGCGCGCGCGATCGCCGCGCTTCATGCCGACAGCTGGCGCCGCCACTATCGCGGCGCATACTCCGACGGCTTCCTCGACGGGGATCTCCTCGAGGACCGCCTGACGGTGTGGTCTGAGCGCCTGGGGATTCCCCGTGGGGCGTCTCGGACGATCCTCGCCGAGGTCCCCGGCGAGCTGGTCGGCTTCGTGCACGTGGTCTTCGACGTGGACGCCCACTGTGGTGCGCTGATCGACAATCTTCATGTCGTCCCCGCCCGCAAAGGCCGCGGCGTGGGAACCCGGCTGCTCGCGAGGGCCGCGGATGCCGTCCTCGATCGGTCGTCCCGGTCCGGCATCTACCTGTGGGTGCTTGAGCAGAACGCCGCGGCGCGAGCCTTCTACTCCTCGCGGGGAGCGCTCTGCGTCGGGCGCGACGCCGTCCCGCCCCCGGGCGGCGATCCGGCTGCGCTGCATGGGCAGCCCGTGCGCCTCCGATACGCGTGGCGGCATGCCTCGCAGCTGGGTTCCCGCTAGCGCCGGAGCAGATCTGTCAAGGTTGGTCGCGAGTGGGCGTTCGGAACGCAGGGGGTCCGAGTGGAGCAGGTAGACGTCGTGATCGTGGGAGCGCGTCTGGCCGGCTGCGCCGCGGCGGCTCCGCTCGCCCGCGCCGGGCGAGGAGTGGTGGTGCTCGACAAGATGGGCTTTCCCTCCGACCAGCTCTCGACCCACCTGCTGATGCCGGCCGGGACGAGCGAGCTCGCGAAGCTCGGCGCGCTTCCGCGGATCCTCGCGCTTCGGCCCTCGCGCGTTCGCTGGACGCAGGTCGAGGCGGAGGGGATCAGGGCTCTCGAGCGACTGCGCCCGGCGGCCGACGGGATCGACTTCGGGGTGTGCGTACCGCGCGACCTGCAGGATGTCCAGCTCGTGGAAGCCGCGCGCGAGCAGGGTGCCGACGTGCGCGAGCACTGCGCCCTGGAGTCGCTGTTGTGGCGCGCCGGACGAGTGGTGGGCGTGCGCTACCGCGACCGTGACGGAGGCGAGCACGAGATCGCCTCGACGCTCGTGATCGGCGCCGATGGAAGACGTTCGAGCACAGCCGCACACGTCGGCGCGTGGACGCCCTATCGGATGTCGCGAAACGGCCGCGGGCTCGTGTTCCGCTACCTCGATGACCCGCTGGCGGGCAGGATCGAGGCCGAGACCTTCTATCAGTGGCGGGAGGGAGACTCGTTCGCGTTCGCGTTCCCTGCGGCCCCCCTGGGACGGCTGCTCGTGCTGTTCATGGGCCATCGCGACGAGGCCGGCGAAGCCCGTCGCGACGCGGAGGCATACTGGCAGCGCAAGCTGGGCGAACACCCGGGACTCGCACGACGGATCGCGGGGGCTCCACCCGGGAGCAAGCTCCGTTCCACGGGTGACACGCCGGCCTTCTTCCGGGCCTCCTCGGGCCCGGGTTGGGCCCTCGCAGGGGACGCCGGCCACTTCAAGGACCCGGTCACGGGGCAGGGGATGCGGGACGCGATGTTCGCCGGGCGAACCCTCGCCGAGGCCGTCCTCCCGGTGCTGGACGACGCGGAAGCGGTGGACGGCAAGACACGTTTGTGGGAGGCCGCCCGAGACCGGGAGTGCCTGCCCGCCTACCACTTCGCAAACGCCGACACGAGGGTCGAGCGGCAGTCGGCCGTGATCTGCGAGCTCGTCCGTGATGCCGGCCGCACGAGCGACCCCGACATCACGGATCTGTTCGGCCGCGCCCGCACGCCCCAGCAGGTGGCGCCGCTTCCGCGGCTCGCGCGGGCGCTGACGGCTGCGGTGCGTCGCGGCGAGCAGCCACGACTCCAGACGCTCCGGCGCGCGCTGCCGGACATCCGCACGGAGCTGGCCGTGCGCAGGGAGCTGCGGGCCGCGAGGTTCCGCTCGCCGGTGCTCATTCCGGGGTCCGAGCATCCCGGCGCGCAGTGGCCCAGGCCTCCGCCGCCGTCGGCCCCCGCGGCCGGGCAGCCCGCAGGCCCCGAGCCCGTCTCCGAGGAGGCGATCGCGTGAGCACGATCGCTGTCGTCCAGCCCGCGCTCGCGCTCGGGGACGTGGAGGGCAACCTCGAGCGAGTCGAGGACCTCGTCCGCGACGCCCACCGCGAGCACTCGCCCGCGCTGATCGTGCTACCCGAGGCGTTCACGACTCCGAACGTGTATGCGCGCGTCCTGCGGGCGACGCCGCGCCCGGTGGATGGAAGGCCGTTCCAGATGCTCACCCACCTGGCCCGAAAGCTCGACTGCCTGATCGCGGGCGGTTTCGTGGCGATCCGCGGAGGCGACACCTACGGCACGTTCATCCTCGCCGAGCCCGACGGCTCGGCCCATCTCCACGACAAGGACATCCCGACCGCCTGGGAGCAGAACTTCTACGTCGGAGGGGATGATCCGGGAGTCGTGCGCTCCCACGGGCTCGGTTGCAACGTCGGGCTGATGTCGGGCTGGGAGTGGGCTCGCTTCCGGACGGCCGCGCGCGTGCGCGACGGCGGGGTCAAGGTGGTCGTGGGAGGTATGTGTTGGCCGTCGATGCCGCTCAACTGGGCCGGGCCCCTGCACTGGTGGGCCGAGCGCGAGCATGGAATCTGGCGTGAGCAGGCTCGTGCGCTGCCGGGACAGGTCGCGAGGCTGACCGGGGCCCCTGTGGCACACGCCTCGCACGTCGGGCCGGTCACCGGCGAAACGCCGCTCGGCCCCGGAATCCCCTGGGCCACGGAGATGATCGGCGAGTCACAGATCTGCGACCGCGACGGCGCGATCCTCGCGAGGCTCAGCTTGGAGGACGGCGAGGGCCACTGCGCCGCCGACGTCGACCTGACGCTCGCGCCGGACCCGATCGACCCCATCCGGGACCGCTTCTGGATACCCGACTTCACCCCCACCACCCACCTCGCCTGGCACGCGATGAACGCCCAGGGGGCGCTCAGCTACAGGCTGCGACACGCGCGCCGGGCCTTCGCCTGGCAGGCCTGGCCGCAGGCAGACCTGCCGGACGAGGTGGCTGGCGTCGGCGCGGGCGAGCACGTGCGGCGGGCCTGAGCGCACTCGTCACAGGATCTGCCGGTCGCTCGTAGTCTCAGTAGATGACGGGCAGCGATGGACGACCCGACGCGGAGCTGCTCTCGGCGACAGCGACGGATCGAGATGCGTTCGCTCTGTTCTATCGCCGACACGTGTCCGCCGTGCTCGCCTACCTGATGTCGCGCACGGGCCGGCCGGAGCTGGCCGCGGACATCTGTGCCGAGGTGTTCGCCTCGGCATTGGAGATGGCCGCGAGGTATGAAGCCGATCGTGGTGCCGCGCGGTCCTGGCTGTTCGCGATGGCCTCGAGTCGTCTCGTCGACGCCGCGCGTCGCGGCGCCGTCGAGGATCGTGCGAGAGCCCGACTGGACATGCCGCCGCTCGAGCTCAGCGACGAGGACATCGAGCGAATCGAAGACCTGCTCGACCCGCGGCTGCAACTCGCCGAGCAGCTGCTCGAGGGGCTCCCGGCGGAGCAGCGTGAGGCGATCCGCTCGCGGATCGTGGACGAGCGCGACTACGCCGACATCGCCGCCAGCGTGAGGTGCTCCGAGCACGTCATCCGCAAGCGCGTCAGCCGCGGCCTGGCCGCGCTGCGCACCCAACTCGCAGAGGAGAGCAGCCGATGAGCGACCTGATCACGCGCCTCGAGGATGACCTGCTGGACGCCGCCGAGCGCCTGCAGCGGCGGGAGGACCCGAGAGGGCAGACGGTCCCGCTCATCCGAGGCGCCCGCCGCCCGTCGGGGTCCGACGCCGTCGTCTCACCTGCCGAGCGTTGGATTCCGGTGGTGGCGAGGAGCGCTGGCGGTGACGCTCGTCGGAGGGGCCGCGCTCGCCCTCGGGTTGATCGTCAGCAACGGCGCGTCGGGACCCGGGGTGAACGTGGCGGCGGCGGCCTACGCGGCGACGTCGGCCGGCAGCGGCGTCGTCGAAGCCGAGTTCGTCGAGCACCTCTTCAGTCCGGGCCGCCCGGAGATCACATTGCACAGCCGAGAATGGATCGACACCCGCACCGAGAGACGTCGCGCGCAGCGCTTTCTGACGCCGCTGCTCGTGCGTCACGGACAACCCGTCGCATTCGAAATCGCAAGCGCACCAGGGTGGATCGAACTGTGGAACGGGGCCGCAGAAGCGCCGGACGTGGTGCGCCGCTTCAAGAGTCGCCCCGACCCCGCGCCGACGCCGGCCGGCGGATTCCCGGAGGGCCGCGCGGGCGAGAGCAGCGCGGAATCCGTCGAAGAACAGCTCGCGCGGCGCCAGACGATCGAAGGCGTGACCCTCTACCGTCGCCTGTACCGCGAAGGCTCGGTGAAGCTCGTCGGTCGGGAGCGGCTCCACGGGCGACTCCTCTGGAAGCTCGAAGGGGACACCGGCTGGGCCTTCCACTCGCTCCGCCCGCACGCCAAGGGCATCCCGATCAGCGCCGTCGTGGTGCTCGTGGACCCGCAGACATACCTGCCGGTGATCGAGCGCCAGATCAACCTCGCCGCAACCGGACACCCCGTCGAGGCGGAAAGCGTGCTCGTCAGCTACCGGCGGCTGCCCGCCGGAGCGGCGAGCGAAGGGCTCCTCGAGCTGACCGCGGAGCACCCCGGAGCCCGCATCGTCACGACGGCGGACGCCGGCCCCTGAAGGCGCCCCGGGCAGCCGGCCGCCGGGCTCCCCCGCGCACGCCGGATGGCCGTTGCGGGGCGGCTAGATTGAGACGTGATGGCAAAGACGTGGATTCTCGACAGTGAGACGAAGGGGACGGGCGCACACATCGCCCCGCTCGAGGAGAGCACGCGAAAGCCCTCCTCCGAGGAGGGCCTCGCGCTCGTCCAGCTGGAGCGCCCCAACCGGCCCGCCGAACCAGCGGAGGCTGCGCCGCCGTTGGCATTCAAGATCGTCGACGTCCGCAGCGCGCACGTGTTGGTCGAGGGCGTCGGCGCTCGCGAGACCGTCGACCTGCTCCGGGAGATCGACAGCATCACCGACGTTCGCATCTACGTCTGGAGCGGAGCCGTCGGGCGCTGGCGGCTGCTCACCTTCGCCGAGCAGCGGAGCCTGTGGAAGTTCCGGGGGGCTCGGCGCGATGGCGCGGAGGCGACCGCCGGTCCGTCATAGACGGCGTACCCATCACCTCTTCCTGGAGAGGACGGCTCACGCGTCCCCGGGGGCGCGGAAGTAGTGGCCCTCGCCGAGGTCCTCCAGAAGCCCGGGATGGGTCGGCTCCCAACCGAGCCATCGGCGCGTCAGCTCGCTCGAGGTCGGGTTGTCCATCGAGACGAGACCACCGAGGAAGGAGAAGTGCTCGGCCGCGTCCTCAGCCGCGATGCTGACGCTGGGAACGCCGAGCTCGCGGCCGATGACCCCCGCGATCTCGCGGAAGGGCACCCCGTCGTCGGCGACCGCGTGGAGCCGTGACCCGGGCTGAGCGACCTCCAGCGCCAGCCGATAGGCGCGCGCCGCGTCGAGCGTGTGCGTGGCGGGCCAGCGGTTGGACCCCTCGCCGACGTAGCCCGAGGCGCCCCGCTCGCGGGCGATGCCGATCAGCGTCGGGCCGAAGCCGTGGTGATCGAGCGTGCTGTGCACGAGCGGCGGGAGCCGGACCACGGCCGACCGCACCCCCTGCCCGGCCAGCGCCACGACGGCGTTCTCAGCGTCGACGCGTCCTCCCGCCGCGACGACGTCCCGCTCGGTTCCCGGGCGGTCGGTGATGCCGGCGGCGCTCAGCAGGAGCGTGCCCGAGGTGCTCACGAACGGCTTCTCGGAACCCTCTAGCGCCGCCCCGATCGCCTCGATCGCGCGCAGGTCAGCGGCGATCGCCCCGAGGAAGTCACCGGAGCGCATCGCCTCGTGCTTGAAGGCCAGGTGAATGACCGCGTCGGCAGCGGTGGCGGCATCGCTGAGGCCGTCGAGGTCGTCCAGATCGCCACGACAGACGTCGGCGCCCGCCGCCTCCAGCGCGGTGGCCGAAGCGTCCGACCGGGCCAGGCCGACGACCTCATGCCCGGCCTCGAGCAGCTCGGGGACGACGGCCGAGCCGATGTGTCCGGACGCGCCGGTGACGAAAACACGCATCAGAGAACCTCCAGTCGATTGACGGTCCAGTGCCGCGCCACGTGCGCCGAGCGGAGACGTCATGTCAGTTACTGTCATGATGATAACAGCTGCTGCCATCACTATGATCGGGGTATGGGTCGATGGGAGCCGAACGCTCGCGGCCGGCTCCAGCAGGCGGCCATGGAGCTCTTTGGCGAGCGCGGCTTCGATCAGACCACGACGGCGGAGATCGCCAAGCGGGCGGGGCTCACGGAGCGCACGTTCTTCCGACACTTCGCCGACAAGCGCGAGGTTCTGTTCGCGGGCGCGGGGCTCCTGCAGGAGCTGATGGTGGAGGCCGTGGCCGCGGCACCCGAGAGCGCGGCACCGATCGACGCCGTCGCCGCGGCCCTCGAGGCCGCGGCGGCCTTTCTGGAGGAGGGCCGCGACCTCCCTCGCAAGCGTCAGGCGATCATCGCCGCGAATGCCGATCTCCAGGAGCGCGAGCTGATCAAGCTCGCATCACTGGCCGCGGCGATCTCCGACACGCTGCGCGAGCGCGGCGTGGCTGACCTGGCCGCCAGCCTCGCCGCCGAGGCAGGCATCGCCGTGTTCAGGATCGCGTTCGAGCGCTGGGTCGGGGAAGCCGACGGGCAGGACTTCAGCCGGCTCATCCGCGAGTCACTCGATGAGCTGAGGACGGTGACGGCGGGCAGCTGATCGGGCGCCCCGAGGGGCCCCATCACTGATGGAGCGCCTCAGCCGCCCCGCCTGCCGCTGCGGTCTCGCCGTCGCTTTCCGTCAGCAGCGAGATCACGCCGGCGAGGCCCAGCAGGCCGCCGCAGGCGAGCAGCGTCGCATCCGTGCCGAACGCGGCCTGGAAGGGCCCCGCGGCCGCCGCACCCGCCGCGACCGCGGCGAGCCCGAGGCTCGATGCGGTCGAGAAATCTGACCGCGGAGGTGGGGCGGCGCAAGGCGTTGGCGCACGGCGATCAGCGCGACGAGGCTCGGCCCCTCCAGCAGGCCCGTGAGGAAGATCAGGGCCAGCGCCGGAGCCAGCCCACCGGCAAGCGGCCAGATCGCCACCGAAGCGGCCATCGACAGGAACGAGACCCCGATCAGGCGCCCTGCGCTGACCCTCGTGGCGACACCGCGGAGCGCGAAGGCGCTGACCATCGAGCCGAGTGAAACGGCGGCCCACATGAACCCGGAGCTGTGGGCCCCCGCTCCGACCTCGACCGCGTAGGCCGGGAAACCGATGTTCAACGCACCCCAACCGGTCACGTAGATCATCCCGATCAGCGTGTTCCAGCGCAGGGGGACGATCCGCCAGAGACTGCCAAGGCCCTGCGCGACGGCGTGGCGAAGACGGCTCGGCGGGCGGGGACCGTGACGGGGGCGCAGCTCGAAGGTCCCGTCGCCGGCGATCAAGGCGGCGAGCACGACGCCCGCGGCGAGCTGGACGAGGATCGCAGCGGCGGCGCCGCCCGCGCCGGCAATCAGGCCGGCGAGCGCCGGCCCGACGATGAAGGCCATGTTGATGCTCGTCGCCTCGAAGGTGTTCGCGATCCCCAGGAGCTCGGCGCCCGCGACCTCCGGAAGCACGCTGGAGAAGGCCCCCGAGGAGAGCGGGGTCGTGGTCCCGTAGAGCACGGCCACCACCACGAGCAGCCAGTTCGGGGCGTGCCCGGCCAGGAGCAGCATCGCCCCCAGGGCGACGGCGGTTACGACCCTGTCGAGTACGAGCAGGCGCCGCCTGCTCGCCGTCACGTCCAGCCAGGCGCCGAGGACCGGCCCGGTGACGGCGCCCGGGAGCGTCGCAGCCGCCACCACCAGGCCCGCGAGCGTGAGGCTGCCGGTGCGCTCGAGAACCAGCAGCGGCCCCGCGACGTTGAACATCGTCCCCGTCGCACGAGCCGCGGCGACGACGGTGAAGTAGCGCGCGTAGCCGGGACGGCGCAACAGCTGCGAGGTCTCCGACACGGCCATCGGGCCATCCTCGCAGGGGCCTCCCGACCCGCTGACTCTCCCTTGCGAGCTCTCTAGCCGCCGGCCGGCTCGCGCTGTCGGAGTCGCGTTCGCCGCCTCTGGGTGCTCTTGGCCTCCTGCCCGCAGCCGCTCATGCTGCACCAGCGACGGTTCCCGCGCTTGGTCGTGTCCAGGAAGAACCAACCGCAGGTGGGCCCGCCGCAGCGACCCACCCGGGCCAGCCTCGGGCCGGTGAGAAGCGCGAGCCCGCTGCTCGCCACGACATGACGACATGTGGCAAGCGCGGAACGGTCCCACTGCCAGCGCAAACCACCCTCTTGCGACACGGGGTCCTCGACGAGCGCTCCGGCCGAGCAGGCATCGGCCACCGCGCGGGCGATCGCGGCCAGGTCTCCCGCGGCCGCCGCCCGGCCGCCGACGTGGTCGTCGAGCACTCGCGTGAGCACCTCGCGAAGCGCCACGGCGCGAGCGAGCTCCGATCGGGCCTCGCGCTGCTCACGGGCGCCGGGTCCGATTCGGGCATCGCGCGAGATGAGACCCGCCTCGATGCCCCACCTCAAGAGTGCGGTGGAATCCGAGAGCAGCTCGACGCGGTCTCCCAGCCGCTCATCGACCGTGTTCACGAAGTCGAGCGCGGGATCGTGTGCGAGAAACTCAAAGCTTGCCGGCGCGTCTGTCGGGAGGTCCGCTGCCATCAAACAAGGGTACCAGCAAACATCATTTTGCTGGTACACTCCTCCGGTGAACAGTCGTTTGCCGGTGCAAGTGGGATCCGCGTCGATCGCGGGCCGACGCACCCGGCCAGAGCTCAGGGAGGTCGAGATGGCATTGGAGAGCACCATTCGGTCAGACGGCTACGCAGTCTTCGACGATCGCTGGGTCGCCCGGCTGCTGCGGCCGGGCATCGCCAGCCGGCTGCAGGCGCGCCTGCGCGCGGATGCACTCGATCGCGCGCTGGTCTCCGGCGCCGACCCGAGCGCCTCGGCGCCACCTCGCCGCCCGCGCGACGCGGCTGGCGTCCCGCCGGGCGCGATCGCAGATCGCGGAGGGTCTCGAGCGCGCCCTCCGCGCCGGGCGCGAACCACAACGACGCTGGCTGGCCCTCTCCCCTTCGAGCCCGCTGCTCGCGGAGGAGGACGAGGTACGTGAGGTGATCGTCCTGTTGCGGAGCGAGCGACCTCTCTACGCGCGGGGAATCGCGCTCCTCAACAGGCTCCTCATCGACGGCAGCGGCGAGGCCTACCAGGGCCGACGGGAGGCGTTTGCACGAGGGCTTCGCCAAGCCCACAGGGAGATGCTCGCGGGCTGAGCCTCGCCGCCGAGGCGGCCCATCCTCGGCTATGCCCCTGCTCGAGTGACCGGCCCTGGTCGGAGCACGTCGGGGTCGTGGCCCGGGATGATCACGAGGCCCGCTTCGCGGAGCTCTCGGAGGCGTTCGGCGGAGCGCCTCTGCTGCTCGTGGTCGTCGGCGAAGACGGGGAAACGATGGTCATCGAGCCCCGACTCGAAGTGCGAGACGTCGGCTCCGATGACGATGTCACCGATGCGGATGGACTGGTGCCCCGGAGTGTGTCCGGGGTTGCGAGCAGCTCGATGCTGCCGTCGCCGAGGAGGTCGTGGTCGCCGTCGAGGAGGATCATCTCCCGCGGCGGGTCGGCGTAGTCGCGGGGAAAGTAGAAGTTGCGCTCGATGCAGCCCGGATCCTGCCCGGCCTGCCACTCGGCTCGCTGGGCGACCACGGGGATATTTGCCGGGATCAGGGGCAGGCCACCCACGTGGTCCCAATGGAGGTGCGTGAGCACGACCCTCGTCAACGTGCTCAGATCGAGTTGCTCGGCGATCGACTGCTCCTGCTCGAGGCCGATGACCGCGAAGGCCTCCGGCCGCCCATAGTGGCTCGCCGGATCGGCGATCGCAGCGGGGTTCAGGCCCGTATCGATGAGTATCCGCTCGGTCTCGGTCTCGATCACGTATGCCGGCACGGGATAGCGCATAGTGCGATCCATCTCATCGCCCGCGCGGAAAACTCCAGCCGGCGCTGTGAACCACCCGACGTTCAGCCTCTCGATCTTCACGATGTCCCTCGTTGCTCGTTGGTGAGACGAGCACCCTATGGGTCCGATCGGTATCGATTACGACCCATCAGGTACGGTTCGCGACAATGCGTGTCGGCATCGCGGCCCTTCCTGCCTGCTTCGACTCAGGGCTGACCCTGCTGCTGGACGTGCTCCGCGCGGCGGAGGCGCTCCGTCCCCGGGTGGACCCGGCGATCGACCCGATCGAGGCCGTGCTGATCGGTGGCGCGTCGCGCACCGTCACCGCGAGCGGCTTCTCGCTCCCGGTCGACAGGCGAGTCGGCGAGGACTCGGCGCTCGACGATCTCGATGTGCTCACGGTCCCCGGGCTGGGGATCGGCACCGCCGCCGGGCTCCACGACGCGCTCGCCACCCGACCCGTCCGAGAGCTGCGCAGCTGGCTCGGCGATCAGGGCCCCCACATGAGGCTGGCCGCCGCCTGCACGGGCACGTTCGTGCTCGCCGAGGCCGGCCGCCTCGACGGCCATACCGCCACGACCACCTGGTGGCTCGCGGGAGACTTCGTCAGGCGCTACAGGCGGGTCGAGCTCGACATGTCGCGAATGGTGGTTCACAGCGGACCCGTGACCACCGCCGGAGCGGCCTTCGCCCACATCGACCTCGCGATGAGCCTCGTCTCGCGTGCGAGCCCGCGCCTGGCGGAGACCGTCGCACGCTTCATGCTCGTCGACGAGCGTCCTTCGCTCAGCCTCGAGGCCGCGATCGCCCACCTGGCAGCCGCGGACACGCTCGTGACGGAGTTCGAGGAATGGGTCCGTGCTCACCTCGGCCAGGACGACCTCAGCATCACCGCCGCGGCAGAAGCGATCGGGACGACAAGGCGGACGCTCGAGCGCCGGACCCGAGCCCGCACGGGGCGAACGCCTCACGACCTCGTCCAGCGCCTGCGCGTGGAGCGCGCCCACCACCTCCGCCGCACCACCGACCTGAGCTTCGAGCAGATAGCCCCCCTCGTCGGCTACCGGAACGCATCCACGCTGCGGATGCTGCTCCGCCGCGCAAGCTGAGCGCCGGCCGGACGGGGGTGCAGGCCGGGCGCGCGCGGCCCGGCGGGCGGCGCGGCGCAGGCGCGCACGCAGGCGCGGGCGGGCGCAGGCGCGGAGTCCGGTGCGGCGCGGAGCCTGGCCAGGGAGGACGGGATGCCGGCCGGCGACTACATCGCCGCCTTGCGACGTGCCGCGGCGAGCGCAGCTAGGCCGGCTATCAACCCGAGCGCGCCGAGGATCAGCGCGGCGATGCCGAGGCCCTTGCTCGCGCCGCCGCTCGACTGCGCGACGGCCGGGGTCGAGGCCGCCGGCGAGGAGCTTCCCGCTGTCTGGCCCGCTTCGGGCCCTGCCTCGGCTCCCGCGATTTCCTGGATCACGCCGCCCTTGGCCGTGACGTTGATCCTCGGCGAGGGGTGTTCCGCCGTCAGCGAGGGAGCGATCCAGTGGACGACCTGCCCGTTGCTGTAGGTCTGCACCGTCCTGAATTCCAGCGCCTTGCCGCTCGCGTTGGCGGGTATCGCCAGGGAGAGGGGGAGGTTGATGAATTGTCCGTTGTCTACCTTGCCGAGCGGCCCGGTCCACGTCCACACGATCTGAGAGACCTCCGTGTCGATCGTTTCACCGTCTTCCCTGATCGGGGTCGCGAGCTTCGCTTCGATGACCCTGGTGCTCCAACCGGGTACGTTTTCGTAGTCGACACCGGTGAACCCTTGCGGGAACAGGACATCGACCTTCGTCACATACGCGCCTTCCTGCTCGCCCGGTACGCGCACGTCGAGGGTCGCAAACGCGCCCGCCGGGATCGTGTTGGGATGCAGACTGATGTGCGCCTGCGCGCCCGCGGGGACGACCAGCGCCCAGGACACGAGCAGCACTGCTACCGACTTGGCCTTCATGTTCGGCGTTACCTCCTGAGTAAGGGCTGAAGAGGGCGACCTTCGGTTTTCTCCGGTGCTTGATCATGCTCACCGGATTGGCACCTTCACCGTGCGGCTGAACTGTTCAAATTCAGAGACACGGTCCGTGATTTCGATTTCCCAGGTGCCGCCCGGGCTGAGGACGGCGGAGTCGAGGACGTAGTGGCCCGGCCCGGCGATGTTCGCTTTCAGCGTCAGCGGACCGATCCCCTTGGAGGGCAGCCTGGCCGTCGCCGTGAGTTCCTTGGTGGCGGTGAACTGGCTGCCGTCCTTGGCGTTGATGAGATAGAGGTGAATCGTGTTCAGACCGACGCGTGCAGGTTCGACGGTCATCTCGAGCTCGGCGGAGCCGATCGTGGTGTAGGTTGAGAACGGTCCCGACGCCGCGTCGATCGGTGGCGCATAGCTGATCAACGCCGCGGTCACGCCGAACACGCACAGCATCAGCACCAGCTCACCGCGCATCGTGCGGCGAGCCACCACCCCGATCCCGCCGGGCGATCGTCCGTCACCAACCAACCGTTCGAGCGCGGGTATGACTCGCTCGCGGTTGATGAAGCCGAGGCCGATCAGGGTCGAGAGCAGCAGCACCTTGACGATGATGAGCGCGCCATAGGTGGTGTGGAAGAGGCCGTGAACGCTGCGAACGTCGATGTAGGCCTGGATCACCCCGGTCGCGGCGATCACCACCACCGCGCCCAGCGCGATCGGCGAGAAACGGGCGAGGGTCGCGAGCAGGAGCCGGGTGCGCTCGCCGCCTTCGAGCCGGCGAGTCGCACCCGGCAGAGCGACCAGCAGGCAGGCGATCCCACCGACCCACACGCTCGCAGCCCCGACGTGGAGGAAATCCGAGGGAAAGAACACGCCGCGGGGACTCTCGATGCTCGCGTGACCCGCCAGCGCCGGAGTGGCGAGCAGATAGGCACCGCCGAGGCCGAGCAGGGCGAGGATCACCCGCGGCGGCGGTCGCGTGAGCTTCGACGTGCCGTCTTCCGTCGATCCCTCTTCCAACACGGGAATCGCGTCGCGGTGAAGCACCCGCGTCGCGAGGAGCAGTAATCCGAGGAGGATCCAGTCGATCGCCCGTAGACCCCACACCTCACCGAAGCGGCTTTCGAGGGTGTTGTCGATGACCGAGCGTTTCAGCGAGGCCAAGAGCGATACTCCCGCGGCGCTCGCCCCCTGGAGGAGAACGCCGAGCAGGCTCACGACCAGGCCGAGGATGACCGCGAACGCGAGCAGCCGCCGCATCCGCGAGGCGAAGCCACCGGAGGCGAGCACCCAGCGCGGCTCACCGCCGGCGACCGCCGCCAGGGCCGGCGCGTAGACGAAGAAGAGGAACGCGAGCCCACCCGCCATCAGGGCGAGCGTCAGGTAGTTCAGCGCCCGCACGACGCCGAACGCCACCTCCGTGACCTTGCCGCTCTTGTTCTTCGAGATCAGCCCGGCGACGGTGAACTTCGGCGTAGCGCCGGCGTGTCCGATGTTGAAGACCAGGCCGCCGTAGACGATGTGGGTGTCGGCTGAGATCACACGGTAGGTGCCCGTGTATGTCCCATCCGGGAGGTGCGGCTTCAGCCCGACGCCCATCCAGTGCTCGTCGCCATCGGGATGCGTGACGTTGAGATCATCGACCTCGTTGCCTTCCGCGTCGTAGACCCGGACAGCACCGAGGGTGCCACCGACATCCTGGTTGAACTCGAAGATGACCTCCTTCGGCTGGACCTGCACGGTCGAGCCCGCCGCCGGAGAGGTCCCGAGCAGCTGTGCGTGCCCCCACGCGAGCGGAGCGCGCGCGAGTACCGCGAGGACAGCGACGACGAGGATCAACGAGCCGCGCAGGGCAGCATGCCGCCGCGCGGCTGATACCGACGTGGAGCAGTTGCTCAGCGCGCTCACCACGCCTCACCGGCGACGTGCCTGGGCTCGCCCGGAGATCCGCCTGCGGCCGGTCCATCCCCGGGTGGCCGGCCACCTTCTCGCCGTCTCCGTCGGACGACGAGCACGAACGCAAGCCCTGCCAGCAGCACGACGACCAGTGCGACGATCGCGGCGGCAGGCGTCCTGGTGCCTTCCTCGGGCACCCAGAAGAGCTGACCATCGATGGTTCCCGGGATCGCTCCCACCCGGATCGGCACCTGCCAGTTGAAGATCTTGGTACGCCTGCCACGGTCCGTCACCTCCGGCGGGAGCGCCGGGGACATCCAATGGATGCGGTGGTCGTGCCATTCCAGCTCGCCGGTCCGGTCGATCACGGTCCAGTCAGGCGTCGCGGTCGGGCTCGCGGAGGACGGCACGTTCACGTCGCCGTAGAAGTTCTGATTGAGGTAGTAGGCGGGGGAGCGAGTGTTGACCTGCACCGTCCCGTCGGCCATCACGCGTGCGTACGGTTCGCCCTGATAGCCGTAGACCGTGACCGTACTGCCCGTGTGGTTGCGCAGCACGAGCCGGTCCGCGAACTCCAGCACTTCCAGGCTCAGGCCGGGGATGCTCGGGACGACGCGCGTGATGTTCGAGCGGTAGTTGTAGTTGCTGCCTTGGTCATTGATCGGGCTGCCGCTCTCCTGGACGGGAGTCGGCGCGCTGCTCTCTGGTCGCGCCGCGACAGGAAACCCAAGCAGCAGGGGGACGAGCGCGGCAAGGATGAGACGACGGGGCATTGAAGGCTCCTCGCATACGTGCGTGTACGGGACCAGGCGCGGACCGGCCACACGGGACGAACCCGAAGGTGGCAGGAACCCTGGGGACCAGCCGCCGACGCCCGGGGCCCGGGCGGAAACGGAGCTAGCTCGCCTGGAGGAGCGGCACAGGCGGCGGGCGGACCGCCAGAGAGGAGCCCATCAGACGACCCCCACGGACCGTCGAGAGCACCAACAGACGGCGCGGGGCCACACAGGACCGTGCGCGCGGCCAGCGGGTCGCCTCCGCTCGACGGAGCGCGAGCAGGACGCGCTCACCTGGGTACCGACGCGCGAGAAGCGGCAGCGCGAGAACGACAGCCGGCAGCAGGCAGAGCAGAGCGTGCAGCACGAGGGCGTAAAGACTACTCCACCCGTTGCGCTCCGCGCGCGCGGCTGACAGCGATCCCTATGCTCCCGCTCCGGGATGGATCTCCACTTGCGCGACAGGGTCTACCTCGTCACCGGGGGCAGCCGCGGCCTCGGGTTCGCGGCCGCCGATGCCCTTGTGGCGGAGGGCGCCAGCGTCGTCGTCAGTGGCCCCCACGAAGCTCGCGCCGCCGCTGCCGCGGCGTCCCTCATGAGAGACCCGGCGGCAGCCGACAGAGCTGCCTGGGCGGTCGCCGACAACGCCGACCCCGCGACGCCAGATCGACTGATCGCGACCGCCACGGACCGGTTCGGCCGCCTGGACGGAGCGCTGATCAGCGTCGGCGGAACGCCCCCCGGAACCGTCGCCACGACGTCGGACGAGGCCTGGCGGGAGGCGTTCGAGAGCGTCTTCCTCGGTGGCGTTCGCCTCGCTCGGGCCCTCGGCGCGCAGCTCGCGGGCGACGGCGCAGGAGGAGCCGGCGGGTCGGTTCCGGGCACGGGCGGGTCGATCGTCCTCGTGCTGGCCTCCTCCGTGCGCGTGCCGCTCCCCGAGCTCGCCATATCGAACGGTCTCTTCCCGGGGCTGGCCGGGGTGGTGAAGACGCTCGCCGAGGAACTTGGTCCGAGCGGAGTTCGAATCAACGCGATCCTGCCGGTGCGGATCGCAACCGACAGGGTGCGTCAGATCGATGCCCTCAGTGGCGACCCGACGAGGTGCGTGCGCGGAGGTCCGCGGAGATCCCTCTGCGCAGGTACGGCGAGCCCGAGGAGTTCGGGCGGGTGGCGGCGTTCCTTCTCTCTCCGGCCGCCTCCTACGTCACCGGCGCGATGATCCCGGTCGATGGCGGCTCGATTCGCGCGATCTAGGACCCGTGACCCGGTGGCCGGCGGGAGCGGGACGCGGGGTTGCCCGCCGCCGGCGCGCCGCTGGCATGATCGATGAATGCGCGCGATGCAGATCGAGCGGGTTGGGGTCCTGCGGTCCGTGGAGCGCGCCGAGCCCCGCCCGGGACCCGACCAGGTCCTCGTGCGGGTGAGCGCCTGCGGCGTGTGCCGCACCGACCTTCACCTGCTCGACGGAGAGGTCGAGGTCCCCCATCCGCCGATCATCCCGGGCCATCAGATCGTCGGCACCGTGGTCGAGGCGGGTGAAGCGGGAGAGACCGCTGAGACTCCCCTGGAGGCCGGCATGCGCGTCGGCATCCCGTGGCTGGGTTGGACCTGTGGGAGATGTCGCTATTGCCTCAGCGGGAGGGAGAACCTCTGTGATCTCGCACGCTTCACCGGTCGCGACATCGACGGCGGCTTCGCGGAGATGACGCTTGCCGATCGGCGTTACTGCTTCGCGCTCCCCGACGGCCGCTCCGACCTCGAGGTCGCTCCGCTTCTCTGTGCGGGGCTGATCGGCTACCGCGCGCTGCGGATGACCGGCGAGGCTGAGCGGCTGGGCCTGTTCGGGTTTGGGTCCGCGGCGCACATCATCGCTCAGGTCGCCCGCTTCCAGGGCCGGCGGGTGTTCGCCTTCACCCGTCCCGGCGATCAGTCGACTCAGCGGTTCGCGTTGACGCTGGGCGCCGAGTGGGCCGGCGACGCCGCGACGGCGCCCCCCGAGGAGCTGGATGGGGCGATCGTGTTCGCGTCCGCCGGCGAGCTCGTCCCGGCGGCGCTGAGGATGCTCGCGAAGGCCGGCGTGGTCGTATGCGCGGGCATTCACATGTCTGACATTCCCAGCTTTCCCTACGAGATCCTGTGGGGGGAGCGTGTCGTCCGCTCCGTCGCCAATCTCACCCGGACGGACGCCCGCGAGTTCCTCGAGCTCGCCCCGAGGGTCCCCGTTCGCACAGAGGTCCATGCCTACACGCTCGAGAACACCGCCGTCGCCCTGGAGGACATGCGCGCCGGACGCTTGGAGGGCAGCGCCGTGATCGACCTGGGCGCACGACGTCCCGGGCGGCTGCGAGGCTACGCACCGTGAGCGGTTCCACCGTGACGAAGACTGCCGCCGCCGGCGCACAGTTGATCCTGCTGACCCTGGCCGCCGGCCAGTTCCTGATGACACTCGACAGCTCGGTGATGAACGTCTCGATCGCGACCGTCGCAGAAGACATCGGCACGACGGTCACCGGGATCCAGGGAGCGATCACGGCCTACACGCTCGTGATGGCGATGCTGATGATCCCGGGGGCGAAGGTCGGCGCACTGATCGGCCGCAAGCGGGCGTTCATGATCGGCTGTGTCATCTATGGCTGCGGTTCGCTCACCACCGCGCTCTCCCAGAGCCTGCCCGTGCTGCTATTCGGCTGGTCCTTCCTCGAGGGCGTCGGCGCCGCGCTCATCCTCCCGTCGATCGTCGCGCTGGTCGCGGGCAACTTTCCGGCTGAGCGCCGCCCCGCCGCTTACGGTCTCGTGGCCGCAGCCGGGGCGATCGCCGTCGCCCTCGGCCCGCTGATCGGCGGGCTCGCGACGACCTACGCATCCTGGCGCTGGGTGTTCGTGGGCGAGGTGGTGCTCGTGCTCGTGATCCTGCTGCTCGCGCGCCGCGCCGAGGACGCGCCGCCGGACCGCCGACCCAGGATCGACCTGGTCGGGGCGCTGCTCAGCGCCGCGGGCCTTGGGCTGTTCGTCTTCGGCGTATTGAAGTCCGGCTCCTGGGGGTGGGTCGTACCGAAGTCCGGTGCGCCCGAATGGCTCGGGACCTCGCCTGTTCCCTGGCTGATCGTCGCCGGGCTCCTGCTCGTCTGGTCGTTTCTGCACTGGGAGGGCCGCATGGTCGCGCAGAGCAAGGAGCCCCTCGTCGACCCGAAGCTGCTGCGCAACTCACAGCTCACCGGGGGGCTCACGATGTTCTTCTTCCAGTACCTCCTGCAGATGGGCATCTTCTTCCTCATCCCCCTCTATCTCTCGGTGGCGCTCGGGCTTTCGGCAATCGCGACTGGTCTGCGGATCATGCCGCTGTCCCTGACCCTGCTCGCGGCGGCGTTGGGAATACCACGCCTGTTCCCGAACGTCTCGCCGCGACTGGTGGCCAGGGTGGGGATGTTCTCGATGCTGCTCGGGATGCTGGTCCTGCTCGCCGCGATCGATGTCCACGCCGGAGCGGACATTGTCACCGTTCCGCTGCTGCTCGTTGGGCTCGGCATCGGCGCGTTGGCCTCCCAGCTCGGTGCCGTGACGGTCTCGGCCGTACCGGACGAGCAGAGCTCGGAGGTCGGCGGCGTGCAGAACACGGTGACGAACCTCGGAGCCTCGCTGGGGACGGCACTCGCCGGCTCGATCCTCGTCGCCGTGTTGACGACATCGTTTCTGACGAACATCGAGATGAACAAGGCGGTCCCGCAGAGCGTCAAGGACAAGGCGCACACCGAGCTCTCCGCCGGCATCCCGTTCATGTCGGACAAGCAGCTCAAAGCTGCGACCGAGAGCGCCGGCCTGAGCTCCGAGGTGACCAACGCGGCTCTCGACGCCAACGCCGAAGCACGCCTCGACGGCCTCCGCGGCGGCCTCACGGTCCTGATCCTGATCGCGGCCGTCGCACTGTTCTTCGTCGGGCTGATGCCGACGCGACAACCCGGCTCCGAGCCTGCATCGGCCTCGATCTAGGCCGCCCGATAGACTCCGGCGATGGGCCGCCATGGCAGGGCATGCCAGGGCGACGGCAGAGCGGCGCAGTAGCTGCGCTGATGGGGGCCTTGCGCGCAGGGGCCGCCGGCTAGCACTCGCGTGTCAGGGACGGAGCAGGGATGGCCGACAAGCGTCAACGACGGGTAGCGGAGTTCATCAAGCCGTTCCGGGTGACGCCCGGGTCCGAGGTGATCCTCGCCGAGGACTTCGACCCTGCCTTCAAGGGAGCCACGAAGAAGAAGGAGGGCGTCGCCCTGCTGGCCGAGGGAGTGCGACTGCTCTCCGACTACCAGGCGCGGTTGGCGGCTGAGGACAAGTGGGGGGTGCTGGTGGTGTTGCAGGCGCTGGACACCGCGGGAAAGGACGGGGCGATCCGCCACATGATGAGCGGGGTGAACCCGCAGGGCGTCGCCGTCCACAGCTTCAAGGTCCCCTCGACCGAGGAGCTCGATCACGAGTTTCTGTGGCGATACGCGAAGCGTCTCCCGGAGCGTGGCGAGATCGGCATCTTCAACCGCTCCCACTACGAGGAGGTGCTCGTGGTGAGAGTCCATCCAGAGAATCTCGACCGCCAGAAGCTGCCCGATGCTGCGCGGAGCGGCAACATCTGGGAGCGCCGTTTTCGCGAGATCAACGACTGGGAGCGCTATCTCGCCGACAACGGGCTGAGAATCGTCAAGCTGTTCCTGAACATCTCAAAGGAGGAGCAGCGAGCCCGCTTGCTGCGGCGCATCGACCTCCCAGACCACAACTGGAAGTTCTCCGCTGCTGACGTACGCGAGCGCGAGTGCTGGGATGAATATCAAGCGGCGTTCTCCGACATGCTCTCGCACACCAGCACCGAGTGGGCGCCCTGGTACGTGATCCCCGCCGACCGCAAGTGGTTCGCCCGCGTCGGAGCGGCCGCGGTGCTGGTTCACACGCTGATGGAGATCGACCCCAGCTTCCCGCCGGTCAGCCAGCAACAGCGCGCGGCCCTGCTCGACGCCAAGACACGGCTCGAGGAACAGGCGCCCAAGGGGGCCCCGGGAGACCCATTCGAGGAGGAGCGCCGGGGCGCGTGAGAATGGCGGCCGAACGGGGGATCTCCCTCCCGGCGCTCTGTCACTCCGGCTGAGGCGGCAGCTCGCGGGCCTGGATCTCCTCGAGAGCGGCCTCGAGCGTCGGGTAGAAATGTTCGCGATCGAGAGTCTCCAGGAGGCCGTAGCGCAATGTGAGCTCCTGGAGGCGACCGCGCATCTCCGCAAACGCCAGATGAGTCCCGGCGGCATTGAGCTCGTTGTCGAGCTGCTCGAGCATCTCGGCGGCGGTGACATCGACGTCGGTGACGGCCTCACACTGCAGGACCACCCACTGCGGCTCACGCTCACGCACGAGTTTGCGGATCTGCAGCCGAAAGGCACCGGCGTTGGCGAAGAACAGCGGCGCCTCCCAACGGTAGACCACGACGCCCGGGACCTGCGTTGCGTCCGGATGAGTGTCGATGTCGTGCCACCCGTCCTCGCCTTCGAGCTTGCCCAGGACGGCGCCGTGAGGCCACCAGTTGCGCCGGAAGAAGAGCAGGATCGCGAGCATGACGGCGACGACGATGCCCTGGAGCACGCCGAGCAGAATCACACCGGCGGTGGCGACGAGGGAGACCGCGAACGCGCTTCTGCGAACGAGCAGGTAGCGGCGGAGGATGCGCACGTCCATCAATGACAGCGCGGCGACGATCACGACAGCGGCGAGCGCCGTCTGCGGTAGGTCGGCGAGCAGCGAGTTGAGGAAGAGCAGCAGGGCGGCGACCAGGGCAGCGCCCACGACGCCGGTGACCTGGCTCTTGGCTTTCGACTGTTCGGCTACCGCCGTCCGCGAGCCGCTGGTCGAGACGGCAAAGCCCTGGAAGAGTCCCGCGGCGATGTTTGCCGCGCCCATCCCGATCATCTCCTGGTTGGGCTCGACCTCTTCACCGCGCCGGGCCGCGAAGCTCGTCGCGGTGGCGATGGTGTCGGTGAGGGACACGAGCGTGATGCCGATCGCGGCGATCAGGAGGGGAACCACGTTGCTGGCGGTGGTCCACGGAAACGTCGGCGCGGGAATCCCCTGAGGCAGGGCGCCGACCGTGTCCACTCCCTTGTCGGCGAGCCCGAACACAGCCGAGGCGACCGTGGCGCCGACGACCCCGACGAGCACGGCGGGCAGCCGGGTGGTGACGCGGGGGAGCAGCAGCAGCAGAGCAAGCACCGCGACACCGACGACGAGGGTCGTCGTCTCCGTCTGGTCGAGGTTGTCTGCGAACGCGCGCAGCTCCGCGAGGAAGGAATCGGCGTGTGTGGAGAAGCCGAACAGCTTCGGAAGCTGGCCGACGATGATCGTGATTGCAAGGCCGTTCATGTATCCGACCTGCACCTCCTTTGACAGCAGGTCGGCGACGAACCCGAGCTTGCCGAGTCCAAGGCCGATCTCGGTGAGGCCCACGAGGACGGCGAGCATGCCAGCGAGGGCGACGGCGCTCGCGGGATCTCCCGTCACGAGCAGCGGCGTGATGGCAGCGAGGATCAAGGGCGAGATCGAGGAATCGGGTCCAAGCACCAGCACCCTGGAAGGCCCGAAGACGGCGTAGCCGATCAGGCAGGCGATCGTCGTATAGAGACCGGTGGCCGCCGGGAGCCCGGCCAGCTCGGCGTACGCCATGCCCTGCGGGACGAGGATCGCCGCCAACACGACACCTGCCACGAGGTCCGCTCGCAGCCACGAACGCTGATAGGTTCGGGCGACGCGAATGCCGGGCACCCAACGCTCGGCCGCAGAGAGCCGCCCGCTCACGCGCGTCCCATCAGCCAACGGCGGTCAGGCTGAGCGCGCCGCCGCATCGTCATCGAATTTGAGAGCCTCGAGGCAGACGCTCGGGCGGCCGTAAGCAGCGCGCCACGTAGGTTGCCCAACCGCTGCCGAGGAGCATGCCGGCGAGCACGTCGCTTGGGTAGTGGACACCCAGATACACGCGAGACGCTGCCACCGCGACCACGATCAGCAGCGCGAGGCGGGCAGCCGCCCGTGTCAGCTTCGGCGACGCCCCAACCGCTGGCAGCACGAACACCAGCGAGATCCAGAATGCGCTCGCCTGCGTCGCGTGGCCCGAGGGAAAGCTCGAGCCGGTGACCGCCTGCAGGTGCTCGACGGGCGGGCGCGGGCGCGAGACGAGCAGCTTGACGCAGTCGGAGATGAGCATCGCGCCGCCGAGAGCGAGCGCGACCGCGAGCGCCTCCCGGCGCAGGCCCATCCGGGCAAGCCCGACGCAGGCGATCAGGGCGAGTGGGACCAGCAGGAAGGCGCTGCCCACCCAGGTGACCACGCGCGCCGCGTTGGTGAGCGCCGCCGTGCGCTGAGCGGCTACGTCGCGTGCCGCGTCGAGCTCGAGCGATCCGACGATCGAGGTCCAGAGCTCCCCGACCCCCCAGCCAAGGAGCACGAAGACGGCCACACCGAGCGCCAGCCGCGCGGCCTGTGGCTCACCGGCCAGCCGCAACCCGTACAAGCGCACCGAGATTGTCCGGGGTCAGCGCCGCGGCCCTCGCGGCGGGTGGCAGGCCGACGCTGCTGGGCAGCCGCACGCGGAGCGCCCCGGGCAGAGACGCGAAGCGCAGGGGCGGATCGAGCACGAGCGCCTCGCCGTCGAGCCCGACCTCCACCGGACCGCTCGAGCGGACCTCGAACTCCTCGCTCGACCACGACAGGAGGCCCGGAAAGCGGCCCACCTGACCGACGAGCTCGAGCGCCACGAGCTCTGAGACGTCAGCCGCGCTCCTCACCCGTGCGGCCAGAACGCCGAGCCGGCCGGTGTCGATCCGCTCACGCGTGCCCGCGCCGGCAAGGCTCGTCAACTGATACGGATTGTTCGATACGAGCACCAGCGGTGCGTCGTCGAAGCGGGTTCCATCGAGAGCCGTGAACTCGAGATCGATGGGCTCCGCGTTGGGGCCCAGCAGGTCAGGCAGCATGCCCTTCCAGGTCTCGAGCTTGGCATCGCGATACAGCTCGGACTGGACGACCTTGGCGTAGACGCCGAGCGAGGCGTTGTTGACGAACACACGGTCGTTGACCCGCGCGAGATCGATACGCCGCTCGACGCCGTCGGTGAATGCATCCAGCGCGCCGACCACGTCATCACGATCGAGGCCGAGGTCCAGTGCGAAGTGGTTTCGAGTCCCCGCCGGAATGCAGACGTGGGCGACGTCGTGCCGGGCAGCAACCGTCGCGACGAGGGCCTGCGAGCCATCCCCACCTGCCATCCCGATGACCTCGGCACCGCGTGCGATGCCGCTCTCGGCGAGCTCGAGGAGGTCATCGCCAGGTTGCAGCACGACCGCCTCGATGCCCCGGCGCCGCGCCTGAGCAGCGAGGTCGAAGCGCTCGGCCTTCCCCCCACCCGACTTCAGGTTGATGATCAGCACCGCCGATCCGGCGGCGCCGACGGGCACGCCCGCCACAGCCACGCCGCCAACCGCCGCCTTCCCGGTCCGCCCGAGGGCATGGCGTGCAGCGAGTCCGAACAGGGCGAGCAGCAGGAGCAGCGCGACGAGCACGAGCACCCCTTGCCAGTTGGTCACCAACACCACGATCAGGCCGATCCCGCTCAGCGCCGCCACCGCGGCACCCGCCGCCCGTCGCGGGCCCCGACGGGTCAAGGCGAACCAGATCGCAGCGCTGCAGGCGAGCACGAGCGCGACCGCCAGCACCGCGATGCCCACAGCGCCGGCCAGCGCGACCGCGGCCACCACCGCCATCGCAAGCGGCGCGAGAAGCGCAAGCACCGCGGCGATACGACGCCACAGTGACGGCCGGGCAGGCAGACCGCCTGCTCCGGAGGCGGGGGTCAGGTGCACGATCCGCTCATCTTCCCACGCCCGCGGCCGGGCAGGATGCTGTCGCGCAGGTCGCAGAGTTCGACGAGCTGCGCGACCGAAGCATCCTTTGCACAGGAGCCGTCGAGCGGGTTGCCCTCAGCCGGCGAGGGCCTTCTGCTTGATCTGGTCGAACTCGGCCTGGGTGATGGTGCCGTGGTCGAGGAGGTCCTTTGCGTTGGCGATCTGTGCGGTCGGATCACTGGCGCCCGCGACGGACTTCACGTAGTCATCCATCTGCGACTTCGCCGCCTGCTGCTGCTTGATCGCCCGCTCCGTCATCCCATTGTGCTCGGCGATGAGATAGACGAACACTCCCAGATAGGGGAGCACGATGACGAAGATGATCCACGCGGTCTTACCCCATCCCGATATGTCGTCGCGTCGAAACAGGTCGGCGAACACGGTGAAGAGGATCCAGATCCAGATGAAGAACGCGAAGAAGATGAGCATCGTCCAGAAGACTTCGAGAAACGGATAGGCAGTGGCGAGCAAGGTGAGGTCCCCCTTGGTTGGTGTGTTTCGTATGTGCGCTTCAAGACGCGCGGCACGGCACGGCGTGAGGTTCGAAGCTCCATACCGGCCGACCGGCGGGCGGTCATGCGGGCCGAAGCATATCCCCGGCGGTGCGCACCTGTACGACAGCGTACTCGTCAACCCCCGTATCGGGCCGTGACGAGGGGGTCGTGCCGTACCTCCTCAACCCACTGAGGCCAGGAGACCCGAGGCGATCCCGATGCCGACGCCGGCTGCAACGTCGCTGGGATAGTGAACGCCGGTGTGCACGCGTGAGTACGCAACGGCACCCGCCAACGGCATCAGCCCCGGTGCGAGCACGGGCAGCTCGGCGCTCGCGCCGGTGGCAAACGCGAACGCCGCGGCGGTGTGGCCGGATGGGAACGACGAGGATCGCGGCGTGCGGATCAGCGTCGGCGACGAGCGCGAGGAGGGTCGCCGCCGACGGACGAGCAACTTTGCCGGGCCATTTGCCGCCGTCGCCGCGATCGCGATCGCGATCAGGCCCCGGCCAGCCGCCCGCCGCCCGTCCGGGCCGCCGCACGCGGCGAGGACCGCCGCGATGAGAAGCCACAGTCGGGAGTAGTTCGCCGCCCGCGTGATCCCGACGAGAGAGCGATCCAACACGGGTGAGCGCGCTCGGGCGGATCGCCTCATCAGCCGGCGATCGAGGTCCTGCACGCGACGCCAGATCGTCATCTGCGCTCAGGCTCGCGCACGCCGTGCGAGCCTGCACGCCGGGCGACGAGGACCAAGGGGGGCCGGCCGAAGCCGACCCGCTCCAGGCCCGTGCCGTCTAGGCGTTGAGGATGTTTGCCTTGGCGGACGCGAACTCCTCGTCGGTGAGGACACCCGACTCGTGCAGCTGACCGAGTTCCTTGAGCTTCTCCATCGGGTTTTCTTCGGGCGGGGGCGGCGCGGCGGCCATCGGCTGCTGAGCGGCCATCTGCTGTTCTTCCTGTCGGGCCCAGCGGCCCTGCTGGCGATGCTGAACTGCCCCGGCGGCGCCGCCGGCGACGGCGCCAACGGCGGCTACACGGGCGACACGGCGAAGTAGTGGCATTCTCGTCTCTCTTTCTTTTCTGGCACGCGATGGACTAGGCCTCGAGGGCCTCGAGGGCGGCGATGAACTCCTGCGTCGGGACCCGTTGGAAGTCGAGCAGCCGTCCGCCGTTGCGGCTTACGGCGGCGGCGAACGGGCCGGCCCAGGCGTTCTCGAAGCAGATCAGCACGGCGGCCTCCCCCGGCTCGAGCACCTCTCCAGCCAGGTCTGCGTCCTCGTCGCCGAGCATGCCGCTCCGCGCCCCTTCGAATACGACGAGGTCGCCCGCGCCGTCGCCGTCGAGATCGGCGATCTCAATCCCCGAGACGACGCCCTCGGCGTCCTTTTGGACCACGAGCACGTCGATCACCCGGATGATCCCCCGATCCACGAGGTCCACGAACAGCGGGATCGCCTCGCCGGTTCGCGGCGCATCCGCGGGGAAGCCGATGACGACGATGTCGATGGGGCCCAGCTCCAACTGCTCGCTGCTCACGGCTCCTCCTCTGGTTGGTCCGCCGTCCTTCGAGGGATGCCAGCCATGGGCGGCGAATCGGCGGTATCGCGGTGGAGTCTAGCGGGACATGCAATCGGCTCGTCTTCCGCGTCGGCCGCGCCGAGGTCGCGGCCGGCGGCCGCTCCGACGCAGGCCGAGAGTCGCGCCGAGAGCTGCCCGAGCGGCCTTCACACCATCTGAATTCAGTAAGAATCGACGACCGCAGTGACAGCATGTTTTCACCGAGTAGCACCAGATCGGGTCGACGCCGCGGGGGGTTGGGGCAGGGCTGCGGACACCGCTCGGTAACAAGTCTGGACATGTCGGCGGCGAGTTCCGCTACCGTACGGCGAGGGTCCCGCTGGAGCCACTTCCGCACCGGCGGTGGCGGGGCACAACGACCCTTTCTGGTGAGACACTTCGAGCGAACACCCAGCCGGTCGCAGAACGATTGGGCGGACTGGGCGGCCACACTGGGCCGCAGGTACACGATCGGCGTCGAGGAGGAGACGATGCTGCTCGACCTGGAGAGCCACCACTTGGCCCAGCGAGCGGAAACCGTGATCGGCGCGCTCGACCCGCAGCTGGCGGACCACCTGACCCCCGAGACGCACGCGGGCGTGCTCGAGCTCAAGACGGGGATCCACCAGCGTGTTAGACGTGCCGCGGCCGACCTTGGCGGGACGCGCCGGGAGCTCAGCCGCCAGCTGCGGCCGCTCGGCCTGCGCGCGGCCGCTGCCGGCTGCTACCCGCTGGAGGCGAACGAGCCGGTCGGCGTTTCCACCTCGCCGCGCTACCGCGCGCTCGAGGAGACGATGCGCGCGCTCGTGCACCGGCCCCCGACGATGGCTCTGCACGTGCACGTCGGCGTCCCCGACCCCGACGAAGCAGTGGTACTGCTCGGACGACTGTCCGCGGCGGTGCCATTGCTGATCGCCCTGTCGGCCAACTCGCCCGTCTGCCAGGGCCGCGACGGCGGCTTCGCCTCGGAACGAATCGCGATCTTCCAGGCATTCCCGCGCACCGGCATCGCGCGCCAGTTCGACAGCTACGACGACTACGTCAGATCGATCGACACCATGATCGGCGCGGGCGCGATCCCGGACCCGACGTTCCTGTGGTGGGATGTGCGGCTGAACCCCGCGATCGGCACCGTCGAGGTGCGGGCGATGGACGCCCAGATCGCCACCGCGGACAGCGCGGCGATAGTCGCGCTGGTCCAGTGCCTGGCGCGGTTGTCACTGGAGGAGGAGCCGCTCGCCCCGCGGCCCTCGCCAGAGGTGCTGGCCGAGAACCGGTTCCTCGCGGCGCGGGACGGGCTCGACGCCGTGCTCATCGACCCCGAGCGAGGCGAGCTCGTGCCGGTCCGCGAGACGGTCCAGCTCGCGGTGCGACGCTGCCGGCCGCACGCGGCCGTCCTCGGCTGCTCGCTGGAGCTCGAGGGCGTACTGCAGCTCGCTGCTCTGAACGGCGCCGCGCGCCAGCGCCGCGCGATGATCAGCGGCGGGCCGGGAGCCGTCACGAGGATGCTCGCCACGGCGTTCGAGGCCGACTCCTACCGGCCCTCCGCGCCCCGCATCACGCGTCCGGCCTCCGCCGAGCCCGCGGCCTCTGCGGAAGTCGTGGTCTAGAGAGGTGTGTCGCTGGCTTGCATACACGGGAACGCCTCTGCTGCTGCAACGAGCGCTGATGTCGCCTGCTCATTCGTTCATCGACCAGAGCCTGCACTCGCAGTTGGGCGCCGAGCCGACCAACGGCGATGGCTTCGGGATCGGCTGGTACGACAAAGGCGAGGCGCCCGGGGTCTTCCGCAGCATCGAGCCCGCGTGGAATGACAGCAACCTTCGGGAGCTCGCCGCGCACATCGAATCCGGTCACTTCTTCGCCCACATCCGGGCTGCCATCGGCTCGGCGGTCCAGCAGACGAACTGCCACCCCTTCCGTCACGGTCGTTGGCTGTTCATGCACAACGGCTTCCTCGACGGCTTCGCCCAGGTCAAGCGCGACCTAACGATGGCGGTCGACCCGTCCCTGTATCCGCTGATCGCCGGGCAGGCGGATACCGAGACGCTCTTCTATCTGGCGCTCACCCTCGGCCTCGAAGATGACCCGCCAGGCGCGGTCGCCAAGACGATCGGGCTGGTCGAGCGGGTCGGCCGCGACCACGGGGTTCGCTTTCCCTTCCAGGGGACGATCGCGACGAGCGACGGCGAGCGGATCTGGGCGTTTCGCTACTCCTCCGAAGGAAAGTCCCGGTCACTGTTCTTCTCGAAAGACCTCGAGACGCTGCGCTCGATGTATCCCGAGCGCGAGATCCTCAAAGAAGTCGGAGGGGATGCGCGGCTGATCGTCTCCGAGCCGGTCGGCGACCTGCCCGGCGCCTGGAACGAAGTCCCGGAGTCGAGCTTCGGTGTGGCGGGCGGCGGCGAAGACGCGCTGCTCGCCTTCAAGCCGATCGAGCCCTAGCCGGCGCACGGAGCGGGGGCCTTGGCGGAGTAGGTTCGCCGGACAGAACTCTCCGAGCGAAAGGCGGCAACCATGCACGCGGTCGTAATCAACGTCACCTTCAACGAGCCCGGAGGTGCCCACGCCGAGCTGGACCAGCTCGTCCCGCAGATCGCCGCCTCGCCCGGGTTCGTCGCCGGCTACTGGATCGAGCTGTCGCCGGACAAGGGCACCTCGGTGGTCGTCTGCAACTCCGAGGAGTCGGCCCAAGCGCTCGCCAAATCGGCCGGGGAGGCGCCCGCCGCAACGGTCACGATGGACAGCATCCAGGTCGGCGAGGTCCTCGGGCACGCATAGCCGCGGTGTGGTCTGCGAGGTCCTCCAGCACGCATAGCCCGCGGCGGTCTGCGAAGACGCTAACACCGCCTCCGGCTTGTGGAGCGGTGTGGCCCGCTGCCGCGGTCGATCGCTACTGCAGTTTCGATTTGCCGGTGACTTCGTTGGGCCGGTCGATTACCGGCGCGCCGTTGCCGGTGACCGTCAGGTTCGCCGTCACCTCGTTGCCTGTGACGGTCGCTCCGCCGCTGTTGTCGATCACGGACAGCGAGGTGCCGATCTTGTTCCCGTTGGTCACGACACCGCCACTGTTGGACTTGATCAGCGCCGCTTTGGCGACCGTCGTCCCGGTAATGCGCGTCCCGCCGGCTCCTTCCTTGATGATCAGCCCGGCGTCGATCAGCTCGCCGTCCACCGAGACTCCGGCGGTGTTTGCCGTGAGGGTCACGGCCTTCGTGAACGTGCTGGTGGAGCATTCCGCGGTGCCATCGCCGAGCACCACCGCGCCGCTGCTCCGCGTGATTTTCACGGCGCCGCCGACGGTGGCCGCGCAGAAGCGGACGAGCTTCGCCCCGGTGGCCGTGATCGCCTTCGTGGATGCTCCCTCGACATCGAGTGCACCGCCGGTGACGACGCTCACTGCTGCGGTGACCGTCGCCGACGGGGCCAGCTCGACGGCTTCGCCGGCGTTCACGGTCAGCTTGTGGGTGACCACACCCGTGATGACCTTCGTGTAGCCGACCTCCGTCGTGCACGACCGCGTGACTTCCGCCCCACGTTCGAGACGGCGGTGCGGGTGATTGTCTGCGGGCCGGCTTTGGTGGTGGTGATCGGCACCGTCCCGCTCGGGTCAGAGCTCAGCCCGGAGTAGGCGTCGGACGCCGCCACCGTGGCGTGAACGCCGCTGCTGCCGACGGCCGCTTCAGCAGGGCAGGTGACTTCCAGGCTCGGCGGGGTCGCGTCGACCTGCACGGTCACGCAGCCCGGTTGCGAGACGTTCCCGGCGTTGTCGGCGACGGTCCCGCACGCCGTGTGCGAGCCGCTGGTGTCGAACGTCTCCGGCGCCGAGAGGGTCGCGGCGTTCACGCCGCTACCGAGGCTGTTGTCGGAGAGGTTCGGGTCGCCGTTCGCCGTGAAGGCCACTTCGACGCCGCCCTCATACCAGCCTCCCCCACCCGCATAGTCGGGCGGGCGCGAGGCGGCCGCCGTCGGCGCCGAGGGGGCCGTGCGATCGATCACGACCGGTTCGGAGGGGGGCGACCATTCCGTGGTCAGGCCACGACTCGGGTCTTCGCCCCGGACGCGGTAGGTCCACGTCCCTTCTCCCTCGCCGACACCGGCGAATTCATAGCTCAGCGCTTCGATCCCGCTCGCGACGGTCGCCCACGTGCCGTCGTGACTCTCGTACTGCAGCGTGTAGCTCAGCCCGAGGTACATCAACGGGTCAGGACCGCTCCAACCGAGCGTGAGGTCTCCGTCGTTGCTGGGGCTCGTCCCGGCGGTCACGGTCGGTGCGCCCGGATTTGGATAGCCGACCTCGGTGGTGCACGACCTCGTCGTCTGGAGCACGACGTTGGAGGTCGCGGTGGTGCTCACCGTCTGTTCTCCCGGGCTTTCCGTGTCGATGCCGACGGTGCCGGCGGCTGGGCTCGCGAGCCCCGAATATCCATCCGACGCGGTGAACGCAGCGCTCGCCGAGCTGCCGAGTTCCGCCGTCGCGGGGCAGGTGATTTCGAGGCTTGGCGGAGAGGCGTCAACCTGGACGGTCACACACCCCTGTTCTGAGACGTTCGCCGCGCGATCCGCGACCGTCCCGCAGGCAGTATGTGAGCCGCTCGTGTTGAACGTCTCCGGCGCCGGGACAGAAGCCGGATCGACACCGCTTCCCGGGCTGCCATCAGACAGGCGCGGGTCGCCGTTCGAGGCAAAGGACGCTTCGACTTCGTTCTTGTACCAGCCGCCATCGCCCGCATAATCGGGCGCACGCGAGACTTCCACCGTCGGAGCGTTCGGCGGCGTCTCGTCGACCACCACGGGGGTCGAGCTCGGTGACCATTCCGTGACCAAGCCATGACCGGGGTCAGAGCCCTGGACCCGGTACAGCCACGTGCCTTCCTGCTCAGGCGCGGTGAATTCGTAGCTCAGCGCTTCGATCCCACCGGCCACGGTGGACCACGCCCCGCCCTGATCCTCGTGCTGGAGCGTATACGTCAATCCGAAGTAGCTCAGCGGGTTCGGACCCGACCAGCCGAGCGTGAACACGCCGTCGTCGTTCGGGGTGGTTCCCGCCGACAGTGCCGGGGCCGTGGGGTTGGCTGCGGGCCTCACAGGGTTGTTGGACGCTTCCGCCGCCGGGCCGGTGCCGACCCCGTTGACGGCCGCGACCGTGATGTCGTAGGGCGTGCCGTTGCTCAGGCCTTCGAGCGTCTCGGTCGTGGCGGTCGAGTTGAACGTGTGCGAGATCGGCGTACCGCCGCCTTCCGGCGTCGCCGTCACCGTGTAGCCGATGATGGTGCTCCCTTCGTCGCTCGCAGGAGCGCTCCAGCTCGCCGTCGCGCTGCCTTCGCCGCCTCGTGCGCTGACCGACTGCGGCGCCGTGGGCCTCGTCGACGGTGTGACGGGGTTGTTGGACGCGGCGGCCGTGGGGCCCGTGCCGATCCCGTTGATGGCCGCGACCGTGATGTCGTAGGGCGTGCCGTTGCTCAGGCCTTCGAGCGTCTCGGTCGTGGCGGTCGAGTTGAACGTGTGCGAGATCGGCGTACCGCCGCCTTCCGGCGTCGCCGTCACCGTGTAGCCGGTGACGGCGCTCCCTTCGTTGCTCGCGGGAGCGCTCCAGCTCGCCCTGGCGCTGCCTTCACCGGCGCTCGCCGTCACTGCCTGCGGCGCCGTCGGGTGCCCTTTGGGGGTGAGAGGGTTGTTGGACGCGACGCCGGCCTGGCCGGTGTCGACGCCGTTCACCGCAGCCACGGAGATGCTGTAGGACGTCCCGTTGCTCAAGCCTTCGAGCGTCTCGGTCGTAGCGGTCGAGTTGAACGTGTGCGAGATCGGCGTCCCGCCGCCTTCGGGGGTCGCCGTCACGGTGTAGGCGGTTGGCTGTTCGGGCGGGTATTCCGACGCATAGGCTGAAGTTCCCGTTCCCGACCAGGTTGTGGGCGCCGTCCATTTCGCCGTGATGCTCCCTTCACCTGATTGCGCGGTCACCGCGGTCGGCGGTCCCCAGAGCCCACAGCCAATTGCGACGCTGTTTTTCGGGCACGGTGGAACCGTCGTGTAGACGCTCAAGGGATGCACGGGCACGCCATCGCTCCATGAGCCCATTGAGGTCTCGCTCGACCCACCGCCCTGCGCGTATTCGCAGTGCGTTCCGTCGATGCCGCAATCGCGGACCGCGTCGGCGAGCTTCAAGGAGCCGTACCAGACGAGCGCGTTCCACGGGCTGATGACGTGGCCGGCTTCCAGCGGCGCTGAGCCGTGCCCATCCCCGAACATCCAGATGTAGTTGCGGGAGGTGACCTGCGGCGTGCGTTCCCAGATCGCGTCACAGCCCGTGCGGCCGACTTCCTGGTCTTCGTCACCGACGAGGCAGTCCATCTTCACACCCGCCGGTATCCCTGCGAGCGAGGCGTCGAGAGAGTGCAAATGGTAGATGTCATCGATGCCGTCCCAGGGTGCGCGCAGCATCAGGCCCTTGACTTCCGGGAACCCGTCGGCTGCTGCTTCGCTCGCCACGTTCGCCGCGATCATCCCCCCCGCGGAGTATCCGAAGAGCGTCATCCCGAGGCTGAGGTTCGGTTTCACACCCCCGGTGTGCGCTTCGGCGAGAAAGGCTTTGATCGAGGCGATAGCTGCCGGCGTGTATTCCGGGGCGGTGTTCAGCAGCAGGTCGTCCTGATACTGCGGGTAGATGACCTCGTTGGTGTCGCGCGCACTCGTCTATCAGCACTTCGCCGATCGCGAAAGCCTACTGCTGGCATTGCTCGAGGCCGAGTGGGAGTGGCTCGACCGGCGCATCGTGCCGGCCCTGACGAGCACCGACGATCTCGCGGCGCGGGCCGCAGCCGTGATCCGGCCGTATTTCGACGCGAAGCTCGAGCGGGGGCCGGTCTTCGCTGCCCTGCTGCTCTGGCCGCAGGCCGATGCCCCGGCGGTGAGCGAGGCGATGCACGACTACCTCAGGCGCACCACCAGATACTGGTCGAGAGAGGTGCGCGAGCAGTTCGGCGTGGACGAGCCGACCGCCCGGGCCTTTATCGCGGTGATCACGGGGGCCTTCGAAGGCGCCGCACGGCAGTGGTGGTTCTCCGACCGCCCCGGACGCGCGGCGCTCGAAGACGCCTATCTCACCGTCGTCCGGGCCACCATGAACGAGGTCGCGGGCGCCAGGTCGGCCAGGCGCGGCGGCTCCGCCCAGGGGTCGCGGACGGTTGCTGCGAGGCCGGCGAGAGTCAGCGCCCAAACCGCGTGACCACGACATCGACCCCGGCGCTGCGCCAATGGAACGCGTCCGGGCAAAGTGGCTGGCCGACGCATCGCCGGACGGGCGCTCGATCTCAGCCGTAGCGGCCCCCCGCGCGTCTATCCCGTGCCGTCGTCCCGCGTAGGGTTCACTGGGAGCGTCTCGAGGGATTTCGCGAGCAGGACGGCCCGCAGCCAGTTGGTGGCGTCCCCGCCGGCGGCTTCGATCGCCTGCAGCGCTGTCTCGTATCCCTCCTCGCGATCGACGAGTCCTCTGAGCGCTCGCAGCCCGTCATCCTCAATGGAGCGCAGACGCTCAGCCAGTCCGACGACGCCCGCGAACCTCGCCTCGAGCGACGTCAGCGGCCGCTGCTCGCAGAAGAGAACGTCGTCGGCCGCTCCCGCTCGCGCTGCGAGCGCTCGCACGCTCTCGATCGTGTCCTCATAGGCCGTCATCCGGTGTGCGTCGGGCCCCGGCCCAGGTGGGCGCACAGGCGCCTGCGCGGTCTCGTTCGCCGGGGTTCGGACCGCGCGAACCAGGGCCCAAATGGGTATATCTGAGCCCTGGTTCGCCGCATCGCGTGCCCCAACCGTACACAGGTCGGACGAGGTCGCGAGCATCGGTCCTTGCTGCTCCCGTCTTCCGGGAGCCCCAACCGTGCACCACAGCTCGAAGGGCACACGGTAGGTCGTGGTCCGGGGGTGGCGCGGCGGCGTCCCCGGGTATATGTGGCGCAAGCCGACTGAGGCGTTGCTCTGCTCGCGGGATATCCGGTGATCTGCTCCACGGCCCTAACCCTCGGGGTTCTTTGGCCGATCGGCGAACGTGCCATAGGAGCCCCGAAAGAAGACGAGGGGGAGGAGTCTCCGACCGCGCCTCCAGCCCGGACACCGCGGCAACGACGATTTCATGGTCGCCGGCGTCGTACTGGGCCTCGATCTGGCACTCGACCCAGGCGACGGCCTCCTCGAGGGCAGGACCACTCGGCAACCAGGACCAGCGAACCCCGTTGAACCTGTCGATACCTTTCTCCGCGAATCGACGGCAGAGTGCCTCATGGTGCCCGGCCATGATGTTGGCGCAAAAAGAGCCGGCGGTGCGGATTCGACGGCCAGGTCGTAGAGCTCTTTGCAGGGCAGATGAGAACCAGCGGCGGTGACAGCGAGACCGAGCCGAAGGAGTTCGCCGCCATGCCCACAGGGCCCTCACCCCCGTGGGCCGTGATGATCGTCACGCCAGTGGGAAGGTGCCCGAGGACATGTCGAAACCGCTGTCCGGAAATTGGCGCCTCGCTGCTCACCGGCGGTCTCCAAACCGTTTGGTCGATGGCATCGGCGCGGCCCGTCGCGGCTCTACTCGCCTCGCGAAGACTGCTCGCGTAGCCGGAACTTCTGCACCTTGCCGGTGGCGGTATGGGGCAGCGACTCGCGCCGCTCGATCGAGGTCGGGCACTTGAACCCCGCCAGACGTTCCCGGCAGAATGCGATCAGACCGGCCTCATCAAAGGTGCTCCCCTCGCGGAGCACGACGAGCGCCTTCGGGGTCTCGCCCCAGCGCTCGTGAGGCACGCCGATGACGGCCACCTCGACGACGTCGGGATGATCGTGGAGCACGCCCTCGACCTGCACGGACGAGACGTTCTCGCCACCGCTGATGATGACGTCCTTCTTCCGGTCCAGGATGCGAAGGACCCCATCCTCGAACTCGCCTTCGTCGCCCGTCAGAACCCACTGGCCCCTGAAGGCCTCATCGCTCAAACCCGGCTGACGCCAGTAGCCGCTCATCGCCTTTGCCGTGCGCGCGAGAATCTCCCCTTCGTCGACCTCGAGGCGGACGCCGATCAAGGGCGAGCCGGCGTCGGCCAGCAGCTCGGCACGCTCCGCCCCTGAGCGTGACTCGGAGAGTGCGACGCGGTTCACGGTCAGGACCGGGCCGGTCTCCGTCAATCCATAGCCGTGGATCATCTCCCAGCCCGTCGCTCTCTCGAAATGCGCGATCACCGCGGCGGGCGTCGGCGCTCCCCCGGAGACCATCCGCGTCAGGCCGTCTCCCGGGACTCGCTCGTCGGCGACACGCAGCTCATCGGCCGCTGTCGCGATCGCGGTGGCCACGGGGGTGGCGCCGCAGAGCAGCGTGACCCCCTCGCCCTCGACGCGCCGCAGGATCTCCGCCGGTCTGACCTCGCGCTGGATGATGCTCGGCACGCCCAAGGCGGCGGTCGCGAGTGGCAGGCCCCATCCGTTGACGTGAAAGATCGGCAGGGTGTGCAGATAGCAATCGCGCGGATGGAGACCGAACCCCCACCCCGTCGCCACGGCATTCAGCCAGTGGCTGCGCTGGGAGAGAATGACTCCCTTGGGCAACGAGGTGGTACCCGACGTGTAGTTCACAGTCGCGGGCGCATCTTCGGCCACCTCGGGCCATTGCGCTCCAGAGTCCGAGGGCGCGAACAGCTCCGCATCCTGATCTCCATCCATGACGATTCGCCGAGCGCACCTGAGTGTCCGCAGACGCTCGTCGAGCTCCGGATCCACGAGCAATATCGCCGCTTCCGCGTCATCGACGATGTACTGCATCTCGTCCGCCAGCAGCCGGAAGTTGATGGGCACAGGATTCCGGCCCGAGCCGGTGACCGCGAACAGCGCGATCAGCATCCTCGCCGCGTTTGGCGAGACGACCGCCACCCGCTCGCCCTGCGCGACCCCAAGCCGCTCGAGCGCCTCGATCATGCCGTCGCACCTCAGCATGACCTCGCCGTAGGACAGGCGTCCGAGCCCGCCGGGATAGTCCGGCTCGTCGACGATGCCCAGCTTCCGCGGATGCACCGTCCGTGCGCGCCAGCAGAAGTCAGCGGTCGTCAACGGGGTTCGCATCAGCTCACGAGTGCTGCGCGGGGACGGATCCGCCTGCGACGCGCGGGCATCGCGGTAGACGCGCGGGTCGGGTCACCGCCGTTCCGGCACGCCTCCGCCTCAGCCACACACTAGATTTCCTCGTAGATCACCGCCTTGGGAAGAGGATCCGTTCGGATCGTGTCCGTCATCGTGAACGTTCCCTCGGTCGCGCGGGCGGGGATTTCCTCCGCCACGGTCTGAAAATCTCCATCCAGCTCATAGATCGCCAGATACTTCTCGTCACTACCGAGTGTGGCATCATCGGTGGTCTGCGCGAAGCCATCTTGAACCGCCGCGCGCTCACGATTCCCGGCACCTGCACGACCTCGTGGGAGGTGGACCTTCGTGTACCACTCATTGAATGCGGCATCCTCCTCGGGCGTGGACGCGCTGGTGAGCACCACAAATACTCCTTTGGGCATGACTCACTCTCCTTTCCGTTGCCTTGTCCTTGCGTTTCACCGCTGACTCGGTCCCCGCCGGACGTCGCTCCTACCCTCCGTGCAGACCGTCTCTCGCGCACGTCCGTCCGATATCACGCCGTCGATACCGCCTCACTCTCGATCGCCTGCAGTTGCTCGCGTCGCAGACGTGCGATGCGTAGACGAATGAGCCAGCTCGAGAGCGCCACGGCCACAAACAGGGCCGTTCCATTGATCACCGGCTTGACCCATTCCTGGACCCCCATGAGCTGAAGCCCCGTCACGGTCAGCGCGAGGAAGGCGATAGCGACAACGGTGCCGATCACGTTGAAGCGGCCGGGCTCGATCGTGGTCGAGCCGAGGAACGCGGCTGCGAAGGCCGGAAGCAGCAGCGCTCCGTTGCTACCGGCGGTGGCGGCCCCCAGTTGCGAACCGAGCATGATCCCCCCGATGCCGGCGAGAAACCCGCCCGTCGCGAAGCAGGCGACGACGAACCGGAAGGGCGAGATGCCGGTCAACTCAGCGGCGATCCGGTTGCCGCCCACGGCACGCATCCTGCGGCCGACCGGGAGGAACTTGATGACGATGAGCAAGATCAGCGCCACGATCACGAAAACGGGATCGTGTTGGGGATCTGGCCGATCAGGGTGCCCCTCGCGAGATTCGTCAGGGACGCAGGGGCGTTGAAGAATTCCTTGTTGTCCGCATAGGCGAGCGCGACCCCACCGATGATCGTGCCGGTCGCGAGCGTCGCCACGAAGGCGTTGACGTGGAGCTTCATCACCGCGAGCCCGTTGAGCAGGCCGACCGTCGTGCACGCCGCCAGGGTGATCAGGATCGCCGGCACGAGCGAGACGCCGTCTCGCGTTACCAGGCCGACCACCAGCATGTTCCCCAGAAACACGTTCGCGCCCGACTGAGAGGTCGAACTCGCCGACGATCAGCGGCATCATCACGGCGAACGCCGTGATCAGAACCGGCGCCTCCTGGTCGAACGTGACGCGGTAGTTGGACCACGCCCCGAATGTCTCCGGCCTGGCGAGCGAGAAGCCGATGACCACAGCCGCGAGCAGCAGCACGAGCGTGTATTTTGCGGCGAAGTCGAGCGTGGCGGACCCCGAGGGGGCCGCGAGCACGCGTCGCCGCGCGGGCCTCTTCCTTTCGGGGACGGTCTGCGTGCTAGCCATCCAAAGCACCTCCGTAGGCGGCCTCTGTTATCTGATGAGTCGTCAGGTCGGCGGCCTGCAGTTCGGCGACGGGGGTCCCCTTCTGCATCACCACCGCTCGGTCGCAGAGATCGGCGACCTCTTGGAAGTCGGAGCTCACGACAAGCGCGCCGCAGCCTGTCGAGGCGCAATGCCCGCGTACCTTCTCGTAGATGTCTTCCTTGGCCCCGAGGTCGACCCCTGCCGTGGGCTCGACGAGGATCAGCGCCCGAGGATTGCGCCGCAGCCACTTCGCCAGGAGGACCTTCTGCTGGTTGCCGCCGCTGAGCGTGTTGACTTCCCGAGTCGGGTCCGTCGGCCGAACCAGGAAACGCTCGAGCACCTCGCGGGTGGTCTCTCGCTCTGGCCGGATCCGCATCGCCCGATACCAGGGCTGCTCCGGGTCCATGAAGATGTTCTCCTGAACGGTGAGAGCGAGCGCGAGCCCCTTGCGCCTGCGGTCCCGTGGGATGTAGGCCACGCCGCTGGCGATCGCCTTGGCGGGCGCCATCTTCCCGCTCGTGACGTCCTGAACGATGACCTTGCCCGTGAAGGGGGTGAGGCCAAAGAGGGCTTCGCCGACCTCGAAGTGGCCGGAGTCCGCGAGACCGGCGAGTCCAACCACCTCACCTGGTGATATCGCGAGCGAGACGCCGCGAAACCCCCCTCCGGTCAGGTCACGACACCCGAGCGCGGTCTCCCCGACGTGGTCGGGCTCCTCGGCCGGTTGACCAACCGCCGCCGCGGCGTGCCCGGTGATGAGCGTGACGAGTTCGCGCGCCGAGAGGCCCGCTACCGGACGCGAAGCCACGGTGGCTCCGTCCCGCAGCACCGTGATGCCATCGCACGTGCTGAGCACGTCCTCGGAGCGATGTGTGATCAGCAACACCGCGACTCCTTCATCACGGAGCCGATCGAGCAGGGCGAACAGCCGTCTCGCCTGACGCACCTCGAGGTACGCGGTCGGCTCGTCGAGGACGATGATCTTCGCGTTGTGGGCCAGGGCGCGGGCGACCGCCACGCCGGTCTGATCTGCGAGCGAGAGCTCGCCGACGATCGCCGTCGCAGCGATGTTGAGCCCGAGTCGGTCCAACAACCCCTGGATCTCTTCTTCGTGACGCGCATGTCGATCAGACCAAGGCGGCGGGCATAGCCCATCGAAAGCGCGACGTTGTCTGCAACTGATGCGTCGTCGAACAGCCCCAGATTCTGGTGAATGAAGACACAGCCCTGCGCCGCGCGCCCCATGACGCCCGCTGCCGGCTCCTCCCCGAAGATGGCAATCGTCCCGGCGTCCGCGCTCTCGATCCCGGCGAGAATGCGGACAAGCGTGGACTTCCCGGCTCCGTTCTCGCCGAGCAGACCGTGGATCTCACCGGCGGCGACTGACAGCCATGCATCTTCGAGCGCCGTCGTGGAGCCGTAGACCTTTCGCAGGCCGACGATCGCGATCGCCGATTCGCTCTGCCCTGGTGTGGGGCGGTGCTACCCATGCTCCCCGCGCAACCCGTCTGCCAAACTCGACACCGCTTCCTCCTTTACCGCGGAGCCCCGCCTGGCGGCCTCCCTCCCGAGGGAGGGAGGCCACGCTCCGTTTGGATCAACCTTTTTCTTCTGGAATGTTGAGGGCCGATTCAGGCAGCCCCCACGCCTTCGCGTACGGAGCCGCGAAGTTGAACGCTTTCAACGCGTATTCGTAGAGATCCGGATACGTCGTGCCGCTCGGCACGTTCTGCGGCGTCCAAAGGCCAACCCCATAGCGGAATTCCGATTCAGCCGGGAGCGGCTGCCCTTCGGCAGCGCGGACCGCCACGTCCGCTCCGGCGAAGGCGGTCCATTCAGGCGGGACCCAGGCGATAGCCGCGATCTTCCCGTTTTTCATCCGCTGGATGCCTTCCGGAATCGCTTCCGTGGTGACCAGCTTGGCCTTCGAGCCGGTGGTCTCGATCGCGCGTTCCGCGGCTGACATCAGGCAGCCCTGCGACGGCCACAACATGTATTCAGATTCGGGATACCGCTGAAGGTCTGCGGTGACCGATTGCTGCAGGAGCACCGGGTTGAAGCACGCTTCGGTCTTGATGTTGGCTTCGTGACACCGTGCAGCCGCTGCACCCAGAGAGGTACTTGGCCACCACGGCCGGCCACGTCTGTGCAGCGCCTTCAAGCCCGTAGTTCAGGAAGGTGCCGTGACCCTTGGTCTGCGGCGACGCCAAAGGCGGCTGTGAGCTCACGCTGCAGGTTGTAGGCATATGGTACGTAGGCGTCGTATCCCGCCCCCGTCTCTTTGCCCGCGAACACGAGCACCGTTTTGATGCCGGCGCTCTTCGCCTTTTCGATTTGGGCGCCTGCGATCTCCGCAGTTATGGCGAGCGAGACGATCACGTCTGGCTTTTCCGCGATGGCTTGATTGAAGAGGCCCTCAAATGTCTGTATCTCAGATTCGGTCGAGCTGAAAGTCGGATCGAGGATCTTTACTTCCCAGCCGAGTTTTTTCAGGACCGAAGCGATCACCCATCCCATACGTCCGCAGATGGCCGCTGCCTCGCAGCGAATGACCGTGACCTTGTGCTTCTTGAGTTTGCCCGCGATGCTGAAGGGCACCGGCGCTTCGAAGCTGGTGAGCTTCTTCAGGCTCGTTGGAGCTACGTATCCCGCGGGTGGACCAGTCAGGAAGCCTTCCTTGGCCTGCGCTACCAGCTGTTCCGACGTCGCGACGAAAGCGCTGCTGTCGGCGTTTCCGGACGAGGTGGTCGTTTTGGAGCTGCTCGAGCTGCCGCAGCCCGCGACCCCGATCGCAAGGAGTGCGACCAAGAAGGTGAGCGGGAGACGACGGCTTGGCCGTTTCATCCATCCGCTCTTGCTGTCGCTCACTGTAAGTGGTCCTTTCTCAGGCGTGTCGTTCTGCATTAACACTGGAAGCGCTGACAAATACGTCGGACGCCGCTCGCAGTCGTGGCTTCGTCAGGCGTCTGCCGGGCCGGCGATGCGGTTCCTCGCAGCGGCGCCGGAAGGCGATCAGGTCCGTGATCGCGATCAAGGGCAAATCGTGGGTGTCGGCGAGCACGCGCAGCGCGGGAAGACGTGCCATTTCGCCGTCCTCGGCGCAGATCTCGCAGATTACGGCGACCTCGGAGAGGCCCGCAAGGCGACACAGATCGGTGCCGGCCTCGGTGTGTCCCGCCCGCTCCAGGACGCCGCCGCCGCGAGCGGCAAGCGGGAAGATGTGGCCAGGCCGCGCGAGGTCGTCGGGGCCGCTGGCCGAGTCGGCGAGAGTCGAGATCGTGTGCGCCCGATCGGCTGCTGAGATACCGGTCGTGACCCCCTCGGCAGCGTCCACGCTCACACGGAACGCCGTGCCCTGGAGGTTGCTGTTACGGCGGGTCATCGGGGGGATTGCCAATTGATCGAGCCGCTCCCCGCGCATGGCCACGCAGATCAGTCCGCGGGCTTCCTTCGTGATCCAGTTGATCTTGTCGGGGTCGACGAACTCGGCGGCGAGGACGAGATCCCCCTCGTTCTCACGGCTCGGATCGTCTACGACGACGACGAAGCCGCCCGCCGCGAGCCCTTCGATCGCGTCTTCAATCCGATCCAACCGCGGCGGCCCGGTGCGTCTCCTCCCAGCTCCCCACATGGAAGTAAGTTAGCACGCACTTACACCTCGTGTCAAGTGGCTCAATCCCCCGAAGTGGCCCGAAAGTGCGGCCAACACGCGGCCGCCCTGCCGCCGTCGCGGGACCGTCTCTGACGCCCTCGCGGGCCGCCCAAGAGGCAGATGTAGCGGCGATCCGACGGCCGCGCGCTCACGCGGCTCGAGGAGATTCAGCACCGCCGTCAGGAACTCGTCGCTCTCGGGCGGGTGCCGACCCGGCGCCCTGGCGCCCGGCGCTAATCGCTCATCGAGCGCATCTGCGACGCCCGCAGCCACGCGCCGTCGAGTCCCGCACGCGCGATCGACCCTGCGAGCGCACGACGATCGCCTGCGTCCCCATACCGCCCATCGAGCCCAGAGGCGATGCAGACGCCGATCAGGATTCGTGCTGCCACCTCGGTGTCGGGGAAGTGTGCGACTCCCGCCTGCTCATACCAGCCGCGCCACGCTGCGCTGATCCGGTCGAGTGCCGGCTTCCAGCACTGCTGATAGAAGTCGCGAGCCGTCTTCTGCTCGCCGAACAGAACGAGACCCAGCAGTGGCAGCAGCTCATCCATCGCCTCCAATGCCTCTTCCAAGAACACAGTCGCGAGTTCCGTCTGTTCGTTGTCGTCGAATGCCTGCGGCTGCTCGGGAAACCGCTCCACGCTGGCCACGACTCTTTCGACGACCCTCTGCAGAGGCTGGACCACCGCTTCGATATACAGGTCCTCCTTATTATCGAAGTGTCGATAGACGATTGCCTCGCTCACGCCGACCCGATCGGCGATCATCTTCGTGGTGGTCGCGCTGATATCCCCGCTCTCGGAAAACTGTTCACGGGCGGCGTTGAGAATGGTCTGCCTACGCTCGCTCGCCGGCAGCCGACCACCACGCGCGGGTTTGGAAGCAGCCTTTGCCATGCCCGAACTTTACCACGGGTTAAAAGCCTGCTCAGGCGACGGGGCGTCGCCAGCGAGTGCCGCCGTCGTGACAAGGTCAGCGACCGTCGGCGTGCTTGGCCGAGTCAGCGGTTGAAGCGCCGACGCGGGCGGTGAAGAGCTATTTGAGAGAGCGCTTTTTGGGGTGAAAGAATGCATCCCGGAGCGCTGCCACGGCCCGGACAACCAAGCCTCTGCGACGCAGCTTTCGCCGCGCCGGCTTGTCGACGTGGCGAGCGATTGGCTGGCGGCGCGGCCGAGTGGCGAGCGGCGTCAGAGGTCGAGTCGGCGCGTCCGCTCGCGGAACAGGTAGGTGTAGGAGGAATAAAGGGACACGGCGCCCAGATGTTCGAGCAGCGGCAGATCCCCGAGCACCCGCACGATCTTCGCCGAGTAGGGTGCCTCGCGATCGCTCGGCGCACCGAACGTCACCTCTCCCCGCCCGCGCGCACCGCGCTCGTAGTTGAACTGCATGTATAGGGCAGTCGGGTAGTCGGCGTCGGGCTCGTCGTTCAACCCGGCCATGTACTTCCAGTTCAGCCCGACGACCTCCTGTGCCGCGGCGGCGATTGGCGCGAGCTCGTCGGAATCCATCTCCCGGACGTCGCTCACCTTGCCGTCGATCAGCGGCGTGCCATACTCGCTGCACCTGAATGCAAAGTTGCTCGCGAAGACATCGACGTCCGCGATCTCGGCCATCAGCTTGGGCGAGCCCATGTATTCCCGCCCCGCCAGAATCGGGGCACAGTCGGTCTCCCAGATCGCCAATCCGTAGCTGCCTGTAGGTGGGTCATCGCCGACGATGCAGACAGCGTTGGTGCCCACACTGACGATGTTGTAGTTCCGCCCCCCCATCCACCTCATGTTCACCATGCGGGTGTAGTTGACGGTTATCGTTGGATCGTCGGCCGGCTCGAACCAGCGGGGAAGCAACGCCGCCACGGCATCCTGGCTGGTCGCGTAGGTGAGAGCCGCGGTATAGGTTTCGAAGCCCTCCTCGACCGGTGACGCGACGGACGGCCCATATGCCACGGGCATGTCGTATCGCGCGGTCCTCTGCTGAACAAACGTCATGGTGCGCTGCCTCCAATCGCATCGTCGCGAAGCATTTTCCCGATCTGAGCCCCGGTCTCCTGAAGTGCCGTGCTGCACGCATCGACGGCGCGCGCAAGCCCGAACACCGCGTGCACCTGACCGGGCAGGCGACGCAGGTGGCAGCGAACGCCTGCCCCTTCCAGCCGTGCTCCGTAGGCCTCGGCCTCGTCGCGGAGCGGGTCATACTCCGCCGTGAGGATGAGGGTCTCCGGGAGCTCGGCGAGCTCGCGATCGAGCGAAAGGTTCACGAGGGGCTCGTGGGCCCGAACCTCAGGCGATCCGGCGTACAGATCCCACATCCATGACATCTGCCGCGCGACGGGCAGCAGTTCCTCCCCGAACTCCCGCCACGATGCGGTGTCCATCGCAGGGTCGATCACCGGGCAGACGAGAAGCTGCAAATCCACCCCTAGTCCCGCTTCTGCCGCCCGCAGACACGTCGCCGCCGCGAGCTGCCCTCCCGAGCTTTCCCCCGCCACGCAGAGGGACTCGACCGCGAGACCGATCGCCGACGGGCCGTTCTCGGCCGTCTCCCGAAGCACGTCGACGCAGTCTTCCAACGGTGCTGGATAGATCGCCTCGGGGGACAGGCGGTAATCCACGCTGACGACGCCGGCGTTCGCGGCCAGGGCCAGCTCTCTGCAGGTGTGGTCGGCGCCGTCGAGGTTTCCGAGAACCCATCCGCCACCGTGGATGAAAAGGATCACCGGCAACTGCGACATTCCCGTGGGGCGATAGACGCGGACGCCGACGCCCGCGACGTTCCGGTCCTCTATTTCAAGCCTCTCGTCAGGCGCCTCCGGGGGTGCCGCCACCGTCTCGGCCCATTCCCTGGCACCGGCTACGCCGCGCTGATCCAGTGAAGGACCGTCGGTGATGAGGTCGTGGACCGCTCTGGCCTGCGGATCGATCACGGTGACCTCGCCTAACTCGACGCGGCGACCGAGCTTCGCCACTCGGCGAAGGGAATCGCGGAGGGTTCCTCGCCTGGGATCTTCTGGATCACCGGGAGGACCTCCTTTGCGAACAGCCTCATGCTGCGCTCGACTTCGTCGCGCGGCATGTCGCCGAAGCTGTGGAGGGTGATGAGGTGGCCGATGTCGCCGGCCTCTTGCAGTTCTTCGATCTTGCCGATCACGAACTCGGGCGTCCCGAACAGTCCCGCCGCCGTCTGTGACTCGTAGGCCTTGTCGATCAGCGTCTCGCGTTCCTCGGATGAGAGATCGGGTTGCCAATCTTGACGTCCCAGGTGGTCGTAGTGCCAGATTGTCTGCCCGCTCATTTTCCGCCAGTACTCGGTCGCGTACCGTTCCGCGTACTCCTGATCCTCGTGGCAGAAAACGGTGCAGGAGATGATCGACGTGGTCTTCGGCCAGTCGCGTTCCGCCCGGATCTCGTTGAATGACGCGATGCTGTCGCGTGCCGCCTCGAAGCCGCTGAGATTGGTGACGAGCGGGGCGAGGCCACAATTCGCCGCCATCGCGAGAGAGTCGGGCGAGGCCCAAGCCATCGAGATTTGGGTAGTCAGATCCGGCGTCCTCGGCCGGGGCCTGATCCCTGTCCGGGGGATTTGGAAGAACTCCCCGTCGAATGAGAAATGCTCTTCGGTCAGCGCTCGACGCACGACCTCAAGCACCTCGAGCATGCGCTCGCGCGATGTGTCGTAGGGGATGTTCATCGTGTTGTACTCGCGAGCAGCAAAGCCCCTTCCGATTCCGATGTTGAAGCGGCGACCGCCGAGGAGATTGTCGAGGACGGAGATGCTCTCGGCGAGCCGGAGGGGTTCGTGCCACGGAAGCACCAGCACCATCGAGCCAAAGTCGATTCGGCTCGTGCGGCCCGCCATGTAGGTGAGCAGCTGGGTCGGGTTGCTCGTCATCCCATACGGACTGAAGTGATGCTCGATCGTCCAAAAGGAATCGAACCCAAGCGGCTCGACGAGATCGGCGAAGTAGAGCTCACGCTCGTACTGTTCGGCGTCCGTGACGGGGTACGGCTTCTCGAACTCGCCGCGTTGGACTCGCTCCTCCCACTCGGCGTTGTTACAAAACCAAGAAGTTACTCCGACCTTCATGGCGCCTCCTTTGACGTGTCCCCTCGGTTGGTGCTTCGGCCACCCCAGGACGCCATCGGCGGCGTCGCGTTTGGGGAGCCCGCGTATTGACAGCTTGGGTTGCGCGCTGGGCTCTGGTGGGTCCCCGGCTCGGATCCTCGTGGGCGCGGTCCGAGGCGGCACGGCTGAGAAGAGCTCCGGTCTGTAGTGCGCTGCTGGGCCTCCTGCGCCGCCGCATGGAAGTAAGTTAGCACACACTTACATAGACGTCAAGCTGCACCCCCCGGGTCCGGCCTCGGTGCGCGAGACCACGATGATGGATCATCAACCGATCAAGCCGGAGCTCAGCAGCCAAACCGATGAGGGCCAATGCCAGCCGAGAGGAGAAGTCCATGTGCGCCGAGGTGATCGAAGTCGAGACGGCGGATGGGGTCGCGGACGCCTACCTGTCGGGGTCGGGCCGAGGGGGTGAGCGACCGCCGGGGGTGCTGCTGCTGATGGACGCGTTCGGCTTGCGGCCTCAGATCGAGGGGATGGCCGATCGGATCGCCGCGCGGGGCTTCGTGGTGCTCGCGCCGAACGTCTTCTATCGCGCGGGTCGAGCGCCGGTCCTTCCGATGCCGGATCTCGAGGATCCCGAGCAGCGCGGTCCGTTCATCGAGCGACTCGTACCGCTGATGGAGGAGCTGACGCCAGAGCGCCTGGCAAGCGACGGCCGGGCCTATCTCGACACGCTCACGAGCGTCGGGCAAGGCGCGGTCGCGATCACGGGCTACTGCATGGGGGGACGCCTGGGCTGGCACATCGCGGGCGCCGACCCGGACCGGGTGGCCGCACTGGGCGCGTTCCACGCCGGCGGCCTGGTAACCGACGCCGAGGACAGTCCCCATCGCAGCGCGGGCAAGCTCGCCGCCGAGCTCTATCTCGGCCACGCCGACAACGATCCGAGCATGACCTCCGAGCAGATCGCGGCCCTCGATCGAGCGCTCGGCGAGGCGGGTGTGCGCTACCGCTCAGAGCTGTATGACGGGGCTGCGCACGGCTACACGATGGCCGACACCGCGGCATACAACGAGACTGCGGCAGAGCGGCACTACAGCGCACTGTTCGGGCTGCTCGAGAGGACGATCGCTGGTTCGCCCGAGACCGCGGACGCTCACGCGAGAGCCGATCAATAACAGATCATGACCCGTCCAGCCCACGCAATCTCGGCGGGCTAGACAGGATGGCGAGCCAGCGAGACATCGACTTCACCTACTCGTTGACCGACCGTGTGTTCCGCCTGAGCATGGGCGAGCTCGCCGACTTCAGCGGCGCCAAGTACGACGGGGACTTCTCCCAGAGCCTGCAGCACGCACAACGAAACAAGCATGAGTACGTCGCCGAGCAGATCGGCATCGCCCGCGGCCGGCGCGTCCTTGACCTCGGCTGCGGCTGGGGGCCACTGCTCAACTTCATCCGTGAGCGGGGCGCCATCGGCCTCGGCGTGACACTGTCGCAAGCGCAGCTCAGCGCGTGCGAGAGGCACGGTCTCGACGTACACCTCTTTGACGCCCGCAAGCTCAGACGTGAGAGCTTCGGCGGCTTTGACGCCGTCGCCAGCCTGGGCGCCTTCGAGCACTTCTGCTCGATCGAGGACCACCGCGCCGGGCGCCAGGAGGACATCTACCGAGACCTGTTCGCTCGTGTCGCCGGCGTGCTACCCGCCCGCGGCCGCTTCTACCTGCAAACGATGATCTTCGGGCGCAACATGATCCCCCTGGACGACGTCGACATCAACGCGCCGCGAGACTCCGACGCCTGGTACCTGGCCCTGATGGAGCGCCAGTTCCCCGGCTCCTGGCTACCGCTGGACCTCGACCAGATCATCCGCTGCGCCGAACCACATTTCCAGCTCGTCACGAGCTCAAACGGGCGCCTCGACTACATCAACACGATCGCCGAGTGGGGAACGCGCACCGGGGCAAGAAGCCCCAGAAAGAGCCTCCTCAAGCTCCAACTCGTGCCCCGCTGGCTGACGAGCGCCGACTTCCGCCTCGCCTTCACATCCGGGGTCAGATCGAACAAGATTCTGCTTCGAACGCGAGCTCCTCGACCACTACAGGCTGGTGCTCGAAAAGACCGCGCGCGACGAGGGAAGCGCTCGCTGAGCACTCGCGCTCACATGTCCGCGAGCCGCCGCAGCAGCGGCACCGCCCGCTCGAGCGCCTGCTGCTCCTCCTCCGAGAAACCCTCTTCGATGGCGCCGATCAGCCAGCCCACGCGCTGACGGCGATCCTCCTCGAGGGTCTCACGGCCACGCTTCGTCAGCTCCAGCAGAGCGCGCCGGCCATCGTCGGGGTCAGGATGGCGGCTGATCAGGCCGTCCGCTTCGAGCTCGCTGACGGTCTGGGCCATCGACTGGGGGCGGACCCGCTCGGCCGTGGCGAGGTCGCTCGTGCTCCTTGCCCCTTCACGGTCCAGACGCCCGAGGACCGATCCCTGCGCCCACGAGAAGCGGTGCTCGGCGCGGAGCCTTCGCACGAGCTGCCCGAGGACCACCCGTAGTTCGCTCGCAACCGGAGACACATCAACTGACAACGCTGTGACAACCATACCCGGCGCGCCAGACTATGCAGGTTGCCTGTCTAAGATGGTCTGGATGAGGACCAGCTCCAGCGTGCTCGCCGGCGCCGACGTCCGCGGACGGGCCGGCGACCGCTACAAGTGGATCGCCCTCTCGAACGTGACCCTCGGGGTGCTGCTTGCGACGCTCGACGGCTCGATCGTCCTGATCGCGATGCCCGACATCTTCCGCGGCATCCACCTCGACCCGCTCGTGCCGGCGAACAGCTTTTACCTGCTGTGGATGATCCTCGGCTTCCTCGTCATCACGAGCGTGTTGATCGTGAGCTTCGGACGGCTCGGGGACATGTTCGGCCGTGTCCGCATGTACAACCTCGGCTTCGTCGTATACACCCTCGCCTCCCTGGCCCTGACGGTCGATTGGCTGATGGGCACGGACGGAGCCCTCTACCTGATCGGCTTCCGCCTCGTGCAGGGAGTCGGCGCCGCCTTCCTGCTCGCGAACTCGGCGGCCATCCTCACCGACGCCTTCCCTGCCAACCAGCGGGGTATGGCGCTCGGCATCAACAACATCGTCGGCGTCAGCGGCATGTTCGTCGGGCTCGTCCTGGGCGGTATCCTCGCGCCCGTCGATTGGCGGCTCGTGTTCCTGATCTCGGTGCCGGTCGGGCTGTTCGGGACCGTGTGGGCCTACCTGAAGCTCGAGGAGCGCAGCAAGCCCAAGCCCGCGTCGATCGACTGGTGGGGCAACCTGACCTTCGCCGTCGGCCTGATCCTGATCATGATCTCGGTCACCTACGGCATCAGGCCCGACGGGAGCCACGCGACCGGTTGGGGCAGCCCGCGGGTGCTCGTGCTGCTCGCGGGCGGGATCGCCTCCCTGACGGCCTTCGCGCTCATCGAGCGGAAGGTCGCCGAGCCGATGTTCCGCCTGCCGCTCTTCCGTATTCGAGCCTTCACCTTCGGGACGCTCTCGACATTCCTCTCCGCGGTGGCCCGCGGGGGCCTGCTATTCATGCTGATCATCTGGCTACAGGGCATCTGGCTGCCGCAGCACGGCTATGACTTCACCGAAACTCCTCTCTGGGCGGGCATCTACATGCTGCCCCTCACGATCGGCCTGCTCCTCGCCGGTCCGACCTCGGGGTATCTCTCAGACCGCTTCGGTGCTCGGTGGTTCGCCACGGGCGGGATGCTGGGAGCGGCGCTCAGCTTCCTGCTGCTGATCCTCCTGCCGACGGACTTCCCCTACCCCCTGTTCGCCGCTGTGCTCGCGCTGAACGGCATCTCGATGGGGATGTTCGCCTCGCCGAACCGCGCCGCTGTCATGAACAGCCTCCCGGCGGGGGACCGAGGGGCCGGCGGCGGAATGAACCAGACGTTCCAGAACTCCGCTCAGGTGCTCTCGATCGGGATCTTCTTCACGCTGATGATCCTCGGCCTCGCGAGGACGCTGCCGCACGCGATGACGACGGGTCTCGAGCAACACGGAGTCCCCGCTGGGACCGCCCAGAGAGCCGGCGCGCTGCCGCCCGTCTCGATCCTCTTCGCCGCCTTCCTCGGCTACAACCCGATCGCGCACCTGCTCGGCCCACATGCCCTCGCATCGCTGTCGAGCGCAGGCCGCGCGACGCTCACCGGTCGCTCCTTCTTCCCGCACCTGATCTCCCAGCCGTTTCGCACCGGCCTGCACGAGGCCTTCATCTTCGCGATCCTCGCCTGCCTGATCGCCGCCGCGGCCTCGCTCCTGCGCGGCGCCACCTATCACCACTCGCCTGCGCCCACCCCGGAGGAGGACATCCCCGCGTGGCGCGCCGAGGGCAGCGACAGAGGCGAGCTCCTGCACGCCGCGACCGCCGCACCGATCGAGGGCCCCTAGCCACGATGGACGGCGTCGGCTGATGCGCCAGGGACCCCTCGCCGGCCGCTATCCGGCCGTGGCGGCGATGGTGATGTGCGCGCTGATCCCATTCCTCGTTCTGTCCGCGGCGCTGCAGCCGCTGACGCCGATCATCGCCAAGCAGCTGCACATGAGCCTGCAGACGATGAGCCTGGGCTCGGGCATGGGCAACGCGGCCTACGCCGTCGGCACGGTGCTGGCGGTGCAGTTCGCCCAGCACCGTCCCCAGCGCAGGATGATGGTCGGATACGCAGCCCTGCTCGTGACCGGGTCGGTGCTGGGCGCGGCCGCACAGAACTCGACGATGTACATCGCGGGCCACGTTCTCCAGGGTCTCTGCACGAGCCTGTTGCTGATCGCCGCGGTGCCGCCGCTGGCGATCGGCTACCCGGCCAACAAGCTGCGCACGACGGCGGTGATCATGAACATGTGCATCTTCGGGGCGGTCGCCCTCGGCCCGACGATCGGCGGGCTGCAGGCGGAGTCCGACGCCTGGCGACCTCTGTTCTGGATTGTGGCCGCGATCTCCGCCACGGCGCTGGCGCTGTCCGTGCTGACGTTCGACGATGCACCGCCTGCCGATCCTGACTCGCCGACCGATCTGAAGGCGATCGCGCTGGCCGCGGCCGGCTGCTTCAGTGCGTTCTTCGGCGCCTCGGAGCTGCTCACGCACAGCTTCCTCGACCCCATAACGATCATCCCACTGATCGCCGGCCTGGCGTCGATCGTGACGCTGATCGTCTATCAGTTCCGCGCAACCCGCCCGCTCCTGACGATCCGCACGATGCTCACCAGCACGATGCCGGTCGCGGGCATCGTGGTGGCACTGCTCGCGGCGGCGGCGTCCGTGTCGGCGACAGCGCTGACCGCAATCGTGCTGACCCCGTTCTACAGCCCGCTTCATCTCGGCCTGCTGTATCTGCCCGAGGTCGCCGGCGCGGTCATCACCGCGGTGGTGCTCGGCGTCGTGATCACCAGGCGTGCGATGCACTACCTCCCGCTCGTGGGAATGCTGTTCCTCGCGGCCGGGATCGCGGTCTTCCGGATCCATGTGCCCTCGAGCGAAGCGGCCACGCTCCTCGGGGCGGGCCTGACGGGCATCGGTCTCGGCGCGACGGTCGCGCCCGCACTGTTCGTGGCCGGCTTCTCGCTGCCATCTGCCAACCTCCAGCGCGTGTTCGCGATCGTCGAGCTGCTGCGCGCCGTGGCGGCGTTCATGATCGCGCCGATCTTCGTCCATCTGTCCGTGACCGTCGGCGGCAGCCTCGATACCGGCACCAGCATCGCGCTGTGGATCGGGCTCGCGCTCGCGCTCGCGGGGGCCGTGATCGGCGTCGCGATCTACGCGCTCGGCGGCGCCCGCCCGCAGACCCCCGACCTCGACCGCTTCGTGGCGGGCGAGGCCCCCGCGTGGTACTCGCCGCCGCTGTTGGCGAGGGTCCTGCGGGACCGGCACAGCGCGCAACCGGTAACGGAGAGCGCGAACTGACGTGGCATCGACGGGGACGGGAGCAGCAGCGGCGATCCCCGGCGCGGTGCTGTTCGCCTACGACGGCTCGGCGCTGGCGAAGCTCGCGATCGAGCAGGCGGGCGGCCAGCTCGCGCCGGGACGGAAGGCCGTCGTCGTCTGCGTCTGGCAGCCGGGAGACGTCGGATTCGTGCCCTCCAGCGACCGGCACCTCAACGCGGCGGAGGCCACCGAGGTGCGCAGCGCAGCCGAGGATACCGCTGCACATGGGGCATCGTTGGCAGAAGAGGCAGGGTTCCCGGCGCAGAGCGTCGCGGTCCAGGCAGCGCCGAGCTGGAAGGGGATCGTCGAGGTCGCCGAGAGACACGAAGCGAGCCTGATCGTGCTCGGATCCCACCGCCGCAGCGGGCTGGCGGGGCATCTCCTCGGCAGCGTCGCAGCCGCCGTCGTCGCCCACTCGCCAACCTCCGTGCTGATCGTACACGCGCGACCCTGACCATCGAAGCGGCTGACCGACAAGGTCGGGATCGTCCTCGGCGCCGGGCGCTCGCCGGCCCGGACTGTCGTGCCGGCTGCGGTCGCGGCACCCTAGGGTGACTGATGGACAGCGACGGTCGCGAGCACCCTGGCGACGGGCTTGGCGTCGACCTGCAGGACGCAGCTCGCGTGGATCAGGGAGCGGCCCACCCGGTCGATGCTGGGGATCGCCTCGAGCCATTTGCCCTCGCTGACTCCCTCCAGGAAGGCGACCTGCAGGTCGGCCGTCGCCACGCGCGCGCCTGGCGGAAGCCGCTCGCGAGCCGCCCGGCTCACCGCGATGTCGGCCAGGGTCATCATCAGGCCGCCGTGCGCTCGAGCGTTCCTGTTCAGGTGTGCTAGGCCGACACGCACGGCGAGCGTTGGGCCCGAGTCACAACGGCCGGCGTAAAGGGGGCCGAGGAGCTCACCGAACGGACTCGCGGAGAACGCCTCATAGCCATCCGGTATCGACATGCGCCGGGATGCTACGCGCCGCCTCCCCCGTTGTCGTGTTCGCTCGGGAGTCCAGGTCCCGCGTCAGGGCTCGAGTCGCACGGGCAGCGTCACGATCGCGAGGAGCCTCACCCGCGCTGGGGAGCTCTTTCGCGACGACGGATCCAGGGCGCAACAGCTCCCCGGGTCAGAAGGACGCTGGCGGCTGATTGCCGAGCAGGGTAAAGGCGAGGGCCCCGGGTGTGCTACCCCGGGGCCCTCTGCCTACTTGTGCGATCAGCTGGGCTGATCGACTGTCTGCTGTGGACTACTAGCCGGCGAACCTTTCAGGCCGAGGCGATTCGACGTTGAACGTCGTCGTTTCGGTCGTGAAGGGAGCTTCGGTGAGGTCCGCTTCGATCAACGAGATGCCTTCGTCGCACGAATCGCTGCCGATCGCGAGCGCGAAGCCGTTGCCGTTGTCGTCGAGCCGGATCTCGGTTTCACTCGAGTACCCCTCGGTCTCGTCGCCGATGCTCGGGGAGACCCAGATGAGCCCACCCTCGTGGCAGCGGTCGTTGAGCTGTTCGGAGGCGAGCCTCACGTAGCTCTCCGAGCCACCCGCGAACTCCGCCTCCACGAGCGTCACAACGGCGCTCGAGTTGGAGTCCTCGACCTGCGAGGACGGGAGCGCGTAGACACCCTGAGTCGTGTTGACCGGAGGCAACACCGAGAACGACGTCGTAAACGTTTCATACGGCGCTTCGTTCTCATCCAGCGTGATCAGGCTTTCCCCGTCGAAGCAGTCAGGCCCAGCAATCAGGCCCACGTTCGCGTTGCCATCGGCATCGAGATACAGGGTCACGCTCTGCCCGTAAGTCTCGCTGGCCTCGTCCTCAGAGTTGTTCGGCACGTACCACGCGATCTCGTGGCAGCGGCTGTACAGCTGTGAGGCCGTGATCGTGACCTCCTGCCCTGTCCCGTAGGTGTAGGGGTTGCAGGAGACTTCGATCACGTCGCCGACCGAGGCGGCGTAGTCGAACTCGCCCTGCGCTACGAATGATGGGAGCGAGACCACCGTGCAGCTACCCGAGGTGGTCGCCTGTGCGGCCCCGTGCGCCGAGGCGGTTCCCGCGAGCAGCAACATGCTGCTCGCGAGGACCATCAGGCCCGCTCCTAGACTACGTCTGTCCATGACTTTCCTCCAGTGGAGTGTTTGAACCCACTGCCCCAGCGAACACCGAAGCAGCACTCCGGAGGATCCTCCGCCCTTCTTCTCCGAGCGACCCCCCCCGCGGGCTTGTAAAGGATGGATACCACAGCGGTGCGAGATACGGAAATCGACAAACCCGCAAATTGCGGATTTTCGGGGCCAGTTCGTGGTACGTTTGCAGGGGTTTTGTCGATTTGGCGGTTTATGAAGCGTGCGTGCGGGTAAGGGCCGCGCTCCGTGCGCTCCTCTTCGCGCTGCGCCTCACCTCCCGCCGCCCGGGCAGCAGTGCCCCCGGGTGAATCCCTCATCAGTCGGGGAGACGGGCAAAGAGGCCCCGCTCTCGCGCCGCCAGGCCAGCGCATGCAGAATCGCCAAACGCGCCCGAGTTCGTCGTTGCATGGGCGGCGCCGGGCAACCGGGCGCCGGGCACTACTGGCGTTTCCGCCTGGAGACCTGCTCGAGGTAGCCGATCAACATCTCCGCGCCCTCGGCGATGATGTGGCGGTCGGCCCGGCGGCGACCGCGGAAGGCGAGGTCGAGGATCCGGTCGCCCACCTCGATCGCGATCAGGGCCACCTCAGGCGGTAGTGTCCTCGGGTGAGCAGCCGGCGGCGATGACGCGCTCGCGCGCCCGTTCGGCGAGGGCGCGGTTGCCGGCCTGGGCGAGGGCGGTGACCGCCGGCGAGACGCGCCCGCCAAACCACAGGCGCACGAACAGGGGGTTGCGCTCGTGGTAGTCGAGGAACATCTCAAGCATGCGTTCCACGTAGTCGCGGATCGACAAGAGCTCGCCACTCGGCTTCCGCCGCTTCCGCAGTCCTTTCGATCTGCTCGATCTCGACTTCCAGCAGGCGCGCGAACAACTCGTCCCGGTCGGCGAAGAAGCGATAGAGCGAAGATGCGCCGACGCCTGCCCGCGCGGCGATGGCGGTGGTCGTGGCGGCGTCGACTCCCCCCTCGAGGATCAGCTCCCGGGCGGCGGCGAGAATCCGCTCGACCGTCTCCCGGCTGCGAGCTTGGAGGGGCTCTCTGCGCTGACGCGCTGCCTCGGCCATCGACGTGATGGGGAATCCTCGCAGACGCTCGCAGACGGAGCGGTTGACGACGATCAGGACCGCGGTTACGGTAAACGCGAATCCGATTTCAATCACGGAGGAGGAGAGATGCAACTCGAGGCGGCTGCCTGCCAACCCGCGCGTTGGTTCGATCCCCGCTGGCCGCAGTGGCGGCCTTGGCCCTGCTCACCGGCACCGCGATGGCGTCGCGGGTGATGATCGTGACCCAAGGGGCGATACCCGCAAAACCCCCGAGGGAGGTCTTCTATTTCCACAACATCCAGGCGGCCGTGAACGCGACCCACCCTGGTGACTACGTGCTGATCGAGCCGGGCGCCTACGACGAAGAAGTGAGGGTGACAAGGCCCCACTCCCACATCTGGATCCGGGGCATGGACCGCAACGGCGTGATCATCGACGGCCAGCACAAAGGTGGCAACGGCATCGAAATCTACAAGGACGACGACGTGTGGGTGGAAAACCTCACGGTCCGCAACTTCGAACTGACCGAAAGCTGCGGAGACGAAGAATGCGGGAACGAGATCTGGTGGAACGGTGGCTCGGGTTCGGGCAAGATCGGCGCGCATGGCTGGTACGGGCGTTATCTCACCGCATACGACACCGGCGTGAACGGCGGCTACGGGATCTTCACCAACGACGAGACCGAAGGCTCGTGGGAAAACATCTACTCCTCGGGCATGGACGACTCCGGCATCTACCTCGGTGCGTGCCGCGAATGCAAGGCACGCATCAGCAAAGCAACGATGGAAGACAACGCGGTGGGTTACTCGGGGTCGAACTCCGGCGGCAACCTGATCATCGAAGACTCCGTGTTCCGAGACAACCGCGCCGGCATCGTGCCGAACTCGGAAAACCCTGGCGACCCGCCGCCGCCGTCCAACGGCGCCTGCGACCCCACCACGCCCTACAGGAGCGACCACAAGAAGCTGCCGAAATTCGACAGCACGGAAATCCAGCACTGCACGATCTACCGAGACAACCTCGTGGAAGACAACAACAACCTCACCGCCCCGACGAACGGATCCACTGCGGGCGCACCGTGGGGTGTGGGCGTGGAGTTCCCGGGCGTCTACGGGGACGCGGTCGAAAACAACACGATCAAGGGAAACGTCAACGACGGGTTCCTCGGGTTCGAGTACCCGAACCCGTTCCCGCCTGAAGAAGACACGATCGATTTCGCCCTCTCGGGCGTTCGGGTCGCGAACAACACGTTCGAAGACAACGGCAGCGAAGGTGGGCCGTACCAACGGGACATCATGTTCCAGGGCGGTTTCTTCACGGAATCGCCGAACGACTGCGCAATCGGCAACTCCACCCCCGACGGCACCCAGCCCGAAGAACTGGAAGGCACGTGGAGCTGCGACAACAGCACCACGCCGAACCCCAATGGCGGGCTCGGAGCGATCGAATGGGTCGTGTATCTCTCCGAAAGCTCCGCGGCTGTACCGGGCGAACCTCAGCCCGAACCGGGACCGCAGGAAACGATGCCCAACCCGTGCGAAGGGGTTCCCACGAACCCACTGTGCGAATAAGGCCGAAGGCCAGACGGATGCGATCTCCCCGCCGCCGAGAGGCGGCGGGGAGCATCCCTGCACACGGAAGACAGCGCTTTGCTCATGGCCGATAGCCGCACACAACCGCCAGCCGCCGGGCCGAACGGGCTGACGCGACGCACGCTCCTGCAGCGCGCCGCTCGGCTCGGCATAGCCGCATCCTCCCTCGGGGCGCTGGAGCTCCTGGCCGCGACGCCCCGGCAGTCGCTGGCCGCCGGGGCGGCGAAGCTACCCGAAGTGCAGTTCCAGATCGAAAAGCTGCTGCCCCGGCCGGTGAAGTCAGAAGGGGTGAGCGCCCGTTTCAGCCCCGTCTACACGTTGTTCGCCACGATCACCCTCACCCGGACACCAACGGCAAGCGATCAAGCGACACTCGTCCGGGCACTCGCGCAGGTGGAGCAGAGCTACCCGTTCAGCCCAAGCGGTGTGTTCACCGTCGTCGCATACGGCGTCCCCTACTTCCAACGGCTGCCCGGCGGCATGTCGGGACCGCTGATCGAGGCCCACATGCCGCGGCTGGCGGCCGAACCCGAACGGCCGGTGCTCGAAGAGGCGGTGCCGGGGCCCACCGACGTGAGCCCCGCCAATCCCGAAATCACAAAGCGGCGCTTCAACGTGCCGGTGCAGATCGAGTCGAACGACATGCTGCTCACGCTGCGCAGCGATTCGAGCGAAATCGTGGACGACGTGCTCGGCTGGCTGACCGAAGAAAGCACCACCCTCGCCGGAACCGAGGTGGGCAGCTCGGGCCTCGCCGAGCTCCTGACGGTGAGCTCGCGACGACTGATGTTCCTCAAGCAGGGGCTTCCCCGCAGCATCGCCGAAACCCAGGGCCTTCCCTACGTGGGCATGCTCAACCCCGCCTCGCCGATGTGGATGGGGTTCGTCTCCCAGCAGCTCGAAGGCAGCGGTCCGCCGGCGATCGTCACGTTCATCGGCAACAGCGCGGCCAAGCTCACAACCGCCCGTCACGGCGACTACTTCGACCACGGCTCCATCCAGCACCTGTCGCACGTGATCCAGGATCTCGAACAGTTCTACGAACGCCCGGGCGAAACCTACACTCGGCGTGCCGCCGAGATGTTCAGCGCCGACCCCGTCCCCCGCAGCGCCAACTCCGACCCGTACACCAACGGCGGCGGCCCGGCCTTCATCCCCAACATCTTCGCCGGCACCCAGCAGGCCGAACGGGAAGCAGAAGGCACCTTCAACTTCGACGGCCAGCCCCACATCGGCCACACCACCGCCCTCCAGCGCACCTCCCGCGCGCCCGACCACGCCCCGATGCACATACGCGCTGACGGCCCTGGGTTCGACTCCCTCGACGTCCCCGAAGGCTCGCCGCAGCCGAAGCTGCACTTCAGCATCTTCGTGCCCACCGCCGCCTTCTTCGCCACCATGCGCCGCAGCCAGGCCTCCCTCGACCTCGCCCAGAAGTACAAGGTGCCCGCCGCCAACCTCGGTCTCGAGCGCTTCCTCACCGCCACCCGCCGGCAGAACTTCCTCGTGCCCCCCCGCCGCCACCGAGCCTTCCCGCTCGTCGAGTTGGCGTAGCCGCGCCGGCTACTCCACGCTGGTCCAGGTGCATCGCCGGGCTGAGCCTTCTCGTGGGGTTCATCCTCCCCCCGTCCGACTCGTCTGCCTGTGCGGGGCGTGGGACGGACATCACCACGGGAGTGTGGTGTTTTCCCACCTCGTGAACGTGCCTGTTGGACCGTCCGGGCCGAGCAGCGCAACGCGCACCACCTCGCGGGAGCCGTCCTCTACAGACTCGGTACCCGCGCATCCGTCGAGGTTGGTGCTGGTGAAGGCCGGGGAGACGAGATCGACCTTGATGTCGGTCGACTCCAGCTCGATCATCATGGCGAGCGTCATGGCGTTGAGAGCCGTCTTGGACGCGGGATCAATGGGGCGAAGAACGGGTGCTAGGGATAGGCTGGGTCCGCGTTCGTCGTGAGCGAACCAACTCCGCTGGACACGTTCACCATACGCGCGTCAGCGGTTCAACTCGCGCAGCAGCAGCAGGATCGCCTGATAGACGGCGAGGACGCCGAACACGTTGGTCGCCCAGACCGCGCGTAGATGTGGGCGCCGGACGCGACGCGGCTCAGGGCGCGTAGCGGTTGACACGGTCGGGCATTGGCTTCCCCCGGTCGAGGCTTAGCCTAGATGGGCTGGCCGGTAAAAGATCGCCACCGACTTCAGTTCGCCCTCTGCTCGGGTGTTTCCTGTCGAAGTCGACCCGGCCGCCGGATCAGGGCGCCCTCACAAAGGCCCCGTTTCTCGACCCGGACATCATCCGCGCCCAAGAGGTCGGTAGCCCACCCGCGAGTTGGCCGGTCGTAGGTCGTGACCGCGCGTTCAAGGCGCCGCTTGTGAACGGGGCATACAATTTCCTCGATGGGAGACGTTCCGACGCGCTCCTCCCGTGGCGCCGACCACACCGCGCGGCTTCTCATGTCCTGCCCCGACGGTCCCGGGATCGTGGCGGCCGTATCGGGGTTCCTGTTCGAGTTCGGGGCGAACATCACCAGCCTCCGACCAGTTCTCGACCCATCCGGAGCACGGGACCTTCTTCATGCGCACGGCCTTCTACCTCCCAGCGCTAGACGCGAACCGGGCAGACTTCGAGTCCGCGTTCGGGAGAATCGCTGAGCGGTTCGAAATGCGATGGCGAATCTCCTATGCAAGCCATCGACGACGAGTGGCAATCATGGCCTCGCAAGCCGACCACTGCCTGCTCGATCTGCTGTGGCGCAATCGTCGCGGCGAGCTCGACATGGATCCCGTCTGCGTGATCTCCAATCATGAACACCTGCGGGCAGAGGTCGAAGCGATGGACGTGCCGTTCCTGTACATCCCGGTTACGTCGCAGACAAAGCAGCAGGCCGAGGCGCAGACTCTCGAGGTCCTGGCGGGAAGAGTCGAGCTCGTCGTGCTCGCTCGCTACATGCAGATCCTCACACGCGAATTCCTCGACCGTGTCGGGTGCCCGGTGATCAACATCCACCACTCGTTCCTACCCGCCTTCGCGGGCGCTGAGCCCTACCGGCAGGCGTACGAGGGCGGCGTGAAGCTAATCGGCGCAACGGCCCACTACGTCACCGAGCAGCTCGACGAGGGCCCGATCATCGAGCAGGATGTCCAACGCGTCGGACACGACTACACCCTCGAGGACCTCGAGCGGGTCGGGCGCGACCTAGAGCGGGTGGTGCTCGCCCGGGCGGTTCGCCGCGAGCTGGACGACCGCGTCCTGATACACAGCGGTCGGACGATCGTCTTCTGAGCCTCTGGGGTTGACGGCTGGTCGGTGCGCGTGCAATGGACGAGACCGAGCACCGTCGCCGCCGGCACGTACCTCACGCCGCGACCTCCAGAATGCTGTCGTTCGCGTCGCTGGGCACGGGGGCGCCCGCGGCGTACACCGGCTTGCGGTCGAGACGTTCTCGCTGAAAGTCCTCAGCGAGGGGCGTGCCCACTTCCCCAAGCAGCGCGCGGCGGTCGCGGCCGGAGGCCTCCCGGGAGCGGGCCGATGGCTGAAGAGTCCACGACGTTCGATCTGGTCGAGCTCATGCGGCAGACTTACGAAGCGGCGAGTCGCGGCGATCTTGATGTGCTGGTGAGCTTCTATGCCCCGACGTGCTGTACGACGCTACCGACGCGGGGTTGGGGACCTTCGAGGGCGCAGCTGCGGTCAGAGGTTTCTTTGGGGACTGGTGGGGAAGCTTCGAGGATCTTCGGATCGAGGCCGAGGAGATTCTCGATCTCGGCCACGGTGTCGTATTTAGCGTCTACCGGGAGGACGCTCGTCCGGCAGGCAGCGTAGGTCGCGTCGCGCAGAGGCGGACGTTCGTCACCATGTGGGTGGGCGGCAAGGTGGCGTGGTCCGGGAACTGTCTCGACATCGACGAGGCCCCGTGCTGCCGCCGAACGCCTCGTGCAGGAGCGGGCTGATGGCTGACGAGGGAGCGACCCCCGACGTGATGGAGCGTATACGGCTGGTTTGGGAGGCTGCGAGTCGCGGGGAGTTTGATCCTATGCGGACCGCGGACTACTACTCCCCCGATGCCGTTTTTGAGCCATCCTGCGTTTGACGGAGACTTCGAGGCCAGGTTTTCCCTGGCGGAGGGAGAAGTCACCGAGCATGCCAAGAGCGAGGAAGTATTCACAGGAGCTGCTGGACCGCGGCGCGCGTCTGGTGTTCGAGTCAGGGCGCCCGATCGCGCATGTCGCGAGGGACCTCGGCATCGAGGGCGAGACGCTTCGCAAACACGTCCGCCAAGTCGAAGCCGACGAGGGCCGGCGCAAAGACGTCTTGACCAGCCAGGAGCGCGAGGAGATCAAATCACTGCGTCGTGAGGTCTCCCAGCTGCGCCGAGCAAACGAGATCCTGAAGGCCGCCAGCGTGTTTTTCGCGGGCGAGCTCGATCCACACCGTCCGAAGTGAGCGCGTTCATCGAGGAGCACCACGAGCGCTTCGGGGTCGAGCCGATCTGCGTGACCCTGGGCGTGTCGGCGTCCGCCTACTACCAGCGGGCAACCGGCCAGCGCTCAGCCCGCCAGATCGACGATGAGCGGCTGCTCGGCGTGATCACAGAGCTACACGCCGCCACTACTACGCCTACGGGTCGAGGCGGATGTGGAAGGCGCTACTCAGGTCCGGGGAGCAGGTCGGCCGCAGCAGGGTGGAACGTCTGATGCGCCAGAACGGCCTGCAGGGCGCAAAGCGCCGCGGCAAGCCGTGGCGGACAACCAAGAGCGACCCGCGGGCCCACCGCCCGCCGGATCTCGTCAAGCGTGAGTTCGCCGCCCACCGCCCGGACGAGAAGTGGTTCGCGGACTTTACCTACCTGCGCTGTTGGGAGGGCCTCGTGTTCTTCAGCTTTGTCATCGACGCCTACAGCCGGCGGATCGTCGGCTGGCAGTTCGCCAGCCACATGCGCACAACGCTCGTGCTCGACGCGCTCAGAATGGCGCTGCACCAACGCCAGCCTGGAGCCGATGTCGCGCTCATTCAACATACCGACGCCGGCAGCCAGTACACGTCATATGACTACACCCAGACGTTGAACGACCACGGCGTGCTCCCCTCGATCGGAACCGTCGGCGACGCGCTCGATAACGCCGTCGCTGAGAGCTTCGTCGACAGCTTCAAGACTGAGCTCATCGCAGACCGCGCGTGGGCGACTCGCTCGCAGCTCGAGCTCGCCGTCGTTGAGTACGTCGCCTGGTTCAACAACCAGCGACTCCACGAAGCACTCAGGGACCGGCCACCCCGCGAGCTCGAGGAGCTCTACGCTGTGAAAGACAGGCCAACCACACCCATCACGAGAAGATAGGGAACCTATACAAACGGTCTCCGTCAAACACAGGGCGGCTCACGCCGATGCCCTCAGAGCCGTGGGCCTGGAGGAGTAGCGGCTTAGGTGCCGGTGTCCGGTGTGAGGCCGCGTTGCCAAGCGCCCGAGACGAGTGCTTTCACGGCGATGCGGGCGCCTCGCCACACCTCGGTCTGGCTTGCGCTCAGGACGAAAAGCGGGAGCGAGGCTTGCCGGTGGAGAGCGGGCGATGAGAACTCCGAAAGCCGAAAGGCTGTTGAGACACCGCCTACCCTTCGAGCCCTGCCGCACGCAGGGCTTCGCCGTGATCGCGATAGACGCGGGCACGCGAAATCTTGCCGTCGCGAAACTCGATCACGGTCCCAACACGCATACTGACGGGGACGCCGCTGCCCCGTCCCTTGCCTTCTATGCGACCGAGTGCAACAACCGTGTCCCCGACGGGTCGATACTCGTCGACGTAGCTCGTGAAGCCATCCCACATTTCGTCGTACTCCAGGTAGTACCGTTCTATCCCCTCGCGTCCCTTGTAGCCGCCGCGGTCAAGACCCCCGGCGATCGAAGGGAACCACTCAACGTCGTCGGTACACAGCTCCGCGAACAGACTGAGATCACGCCTGTTTTCGGCATCAAACGCGCGCTTGACGATCTCCACGTTCTCCTGCGCTTCGGTATCGGCCGTAGACATCGCCCGGCCATTATCCCCCTTCGCCGACCCGAGCGGCCGTAGGAGCGACAGAGACTCTGAGAACCAAGTGGCTGTCGAGTAACAGCACGCCCTGTGCGCGCAGCAGGGCGCAGCGACATACGTCCTCCTGGCGACCTCGCCGCTGCTGGACGGCATTGGTGGACGCTACTTCGCCGACTGCAACGAGGCGACCCTCGTCGACCATCGACCCGAAGGGTTCACCGAACCCGCGACCGCCGTCGCGCCCTATGCGCTGGACCCAGAGAACGCGAGGCGGCTGTGGGAGCTGTCATTCGTAGCGGTGTCGCGAGTGTCGGATTGCGCGGAGAGGATTTGCAGGCTCTCGCTCGGCCAGGGCCGTCCCCGTTCGTCGTCCCGGTCCTGGTTCCGGTTACGGACCGGCCCCCGCCAGGCGCTGGGCGCTGACACCCCGCGCGACCCGGAACTCCGCGGCGACCTCGCGTGTCGCCGCCTCGGCTCCGAGCGGAAATACGTGAAGCGCGTCTACGCGCGAGATACCGGCAACGGCGGCCGCCAGTTCGCGCGCCAGGTCGATGCCGCCGCCGCGAGCGATCTGCGCCATGGCTCGCTGAGGAATCGCGACCCCTGGTAGCGCGCAGGCGCGCTCTGCCATGTGTGCGCTGCGGAGCAGCGCGACGCTCGCGTAGAACCGCACGTCCGCGAGGATGTCCTCGGCGGCCGAGAGGAACGCTTCGAGGCGCCCGAGGTCGAAGATCATCTGCGACTGCACGAATGTTGCTCCAGCGGCGATCTTGCGCCGCAGGAGCCGCAACTCCCGGTCGCCGTTTTCGGCGAAGGGATTGACGACCGCCCCGACCGCCAGCGGGTGCGGCGCGCTCCATGGCGAGGCGCTGGCGATGAGCTGCGTGGCGGTCATGTCGCCCACACGTTCGATGCCAGGCACCGGATCGCCCTGCATGCAGAGGACCGCCTCAGCGCCGAGCGCCGCCGCGCCCACGACCTGGGACTGCAGGGCGAGCCGGTTGCGATCGCGGCAGGAAACGTGGACGATCGTCCCCACGCCCTGCTCCCGCGCGAGCGCCACCGCAGCCAGCGGCGACATCCGCGCCTGGCCGGCGTGATTGTCGGTCAACCCGACGACGTCGACGGTGTCGGCCAGAACGGCGATCCGGTCGCTGACGCGCGCGCCATCGGCCTCGGCCGGCAGCGAGATCTCCGCAGACGTCAGGGCGGTCAGCGACACGGCCGCTGAACTCTAGCCCCATCGGCCCGCGAGGCCGGGCCCGGGCGCCGTGAATCGGAGCGTCAGCCCGAGGCGTTGACGACGGCTCGCAATGCGTCGAGATCCGAGGCGCCGAAGACGACGCGGTTGCGGGTGGCGATGTAGACGAGATCGAGGTTGATCCCTGCCTGCGCGATCCTGCGGGCAACGTCGGCAAGCGCGCCGGGGTTGTCCTCGACGTCGACGACAACGACCTCGCGCTCACGTGAGACCGCCAGATGCGCGGTCGACAGCGAGTGTCTCGCGGCCTCCGGGTGAGGAACGAGGATGTGGAGCTCGGCCTGCTCGCCAGCACCTATGCAGGTGGCTGCTGCGAGGTTCACGCCTGCATCGCTCACCGCGGCCGCAACCCGTGCCAGCGCCCCCGGCGTGTTCTCGACCTCGATGACCAGATCGAACGACATGACGTTCCGCGCGTACAAGACTACCCGGCCGCAGAGAAGCGCATGGGTCCAGGTGGGGGGTGGCGGACAACGCCCGAGCCCTTCTAGCGCAATGCGGTAGCGGCGCCGACAGGCGTCGAGCGGCCTGAGCATCGCCCGAAACGGGCGTCGGCTCAGCTGTAGCACGGAGGCTCAAACCGAAGAAAGGGCCCGGCAGGCTTCATGCCCCCCTCAAGCCGGGGACCGGGATGGTCGATATTTACCTGGCCACCACCGAGGACGATCTTCGACCGCCGACGCGGACTGGCACGATCGATTAATTCAGATGAGCACGACGGACCAGACCACCGATCAACCGGTCGAGAAGACCGGCCCGGCATTCGATCAACTCGATCCTGAGCCGGCGCTGACGCTCGAGCTGGCTCTGACCGAAGCGGAGGCGCTCCGCGTATGGCTGCTGAAGCCCGCGGGCGACGGAAGCACATCACTGGATGACCCGCTCGTCAGCCGCGCGCTTGCGGGACTCGGGCGAGCGATCGACGGGGCACGGGCCACCATCAACATCCGCCGCGAGCTCCAGCAGGCCGGCCTCGAGGTGGACCACCTCTCGGATGACCAGGTGCACGAGCTTGGGCGCCGCGTTACCGAGGCACTCTCGAGCTACCGCGACTGAGCCCCGGCGCGCCACCCAGGTGGACGCTTTGGACGCCACGAAACGATCTTGCCCCACGGGGAGCAGGTGGCGCGAGCCACGCTATCTGGAAGCCGGTCAGGCGGTCTGGACCGCGGACCGGGAGCTAGCTCTGCTGTCTAGCTCCCGGTGGGCGCTATCCCATCCCGCGGACCATGTGCCGACGAGGTCCAGTCCGACGAGGCCCTCGTAACCCGCCGGGGCCGTGCGTGGCAGGCCCCGTAGGCGAGCGATGAACCCCTGCTGGTGGACGCGTTGCAGCATGCCCTCGTCCCTATCCCCATGCTGCCCCTCTCCTCGATCCATCAAGGCACACCATACCCGAGATAAACCGCAACGTGGGGCGTTTTCCTACCCGCATAACCCGCAACGTGGGGCCTTTTCCCACGCCGCCGCCGTGGGTCGCCCGGCAATACCCGATCAAGGCCTCACGACTCCGTGTGTTCGGTTCGAGTCCACCCCGCGGGGCGCCCTTGTCTGCCGAACGCAGCGGTCCGCGATACTCAACGTATGCTTGACATGGCCGTGGCCGAACGCGCCGAGGAGTTGGCAGCGCACTGGCCAGGCGCCCATCACCGGAGCAACGGGATCAGCACGCTGACGCCCAGCGGCGGGGAGGAGGACTAACCGATGCTCACGCTCTACGAGCACCCCTTCGCGCTCTACTGCCAGAAGGTCCTGGTCGCGCTCAACGAGCAGGGCGTGGCTTACGAGGTGCTGGAGGAGCAGCGGGACTTCGACCGCGCCGAGCTCGCTGAGCTGTGGCCGCCGGCATCGATCCCGGTGCTACGCGACGGCGACCAGATCATCGGCGAGACCTCCATCATCATCGAGCACATCGCCGGCGAGCGACTGGTGCCGTCGCTGGAGGCCCGCAAGTGGGACCGCCTCTGCGACCAGTACATCTCCGATGCCGTCCAGGCGATCGTCCTCGACACGATCGATGAACGCTTCGACCAGCGCGCCGTCGCCCACTCGCGGGGCCGGCTCGACATGATCTACGCCATGCTCGAGACGCAGCTCGCCCAGCACGAGTTCCTGGCCAACGACAGGTTCACGATCGCCGACTGCGCCGCCGCGCCGGGTCTCTTCTACGCCCTGGCGACACACCCGTGGAACGAGGGCACGCACCAGCAGCTGACGCGCTACTACCGGGCTCTGGCGCACCGGCCGTCCTTCGCCACCGTGATCGCGGACGCGCGTTCGAGCGTAGTTCTTGCCTCGTTTGCGGCGCTTTTCCCATTTGGGGGTTTATGAAGCATGCGCGCGGGGTAGAAGCGGCACCCCCGCAGCCTTCGCGCGCACCTCTCCGTGTTCCCGGCGGTCAGCCCCGGCTCGGGCTCGCGGTCGACCCCGTTGTACCCAAATGCAGCTTGTAATGCAGGCGCTTTGCACTTCCCTGCATCCCCCTGCACGAATCGCTAGTCAGTCGGGGAGACAGGCACAGGGGCCCCAACCACGGGCCGGCAGGCCAGTCGTGTGCGCGATCGTGTGCGGGCCTCGCGCTGCTGACGGTTGCCCGTCGCTCAGAGGGTCCGTGGCGTGGGCGTGCCGCGCGCCCTTGGTTTGAGTCCGCTCGGGCGCATGCGAGAAAGCCCTGCCAGGCGGGGCTTTTTTGATGGCCCGAGTGGCGGGCCGCCCGGCACCGGCCGCGCTTCTCAAGCCGCCTGACTCAACAACCGAAACGACTGTATGCGGACCTTCGCCAGAGACATGCGGCTGCGGCGCATCTCCCAACCACAAGGGACCGGAGCGGCGCCCGAAACAGGCCCTCAGCGCTTTGTTCTGGCCCGCCAGCCGATCTTCGACCGCTCCGAGGAGCTGGTCGGCCACCGCCTCATCTGCGAGGCATTCAGCTCTGGCGCACCGGGTGGCTACCTGGCCTCGATGCCACAGGGTCCGGACAGCGAACTGCTGCTCGCGGAGGAACTGCACCGTCTTGTTCCGCGAGGACGCGTCTTTCTGAGTATCTCGCGCGATGAGCTACTCGAGCTGCGCGCGCTGTGCCTGCCTACCGACCGGTTTGTTCTCTGCCTGCGAGCGGCCGAGCCTCTAGACGACGACCTGCGCGACGCTCTCGACCGTCACTCCATGCGTGGCTTCCAGCTCGCACTCGACGGCGTCGACCGCGCTATCGCGGCGCGGTCACTGTTCGGCCGCGCTGCCACGGCGATCATCGACGTCCGTGGGTGGGCTGTGGAGCCCCTGGCTGAGTTTGTCGTTGCCGTGCGCACGCGCCTGGGGCCTCAGGAGCTCATGGCCAACGGCGTCCACAGCCGCAGCTCCCTCGAGAGCTGCAAGCAAATGGGCTTCGATCTCTTCGAAGGCCAGTTCTTCCTGAAGCCGAAGGGTCCGGCGAAGCGCAGCGCCGCCGAGGTCGGACTGGGAGGGCTCGGCGCGATGGCCGAGCTAGCGGCCACCGACAACTTCGAGCGCCTTGCGGAGATCATCACGCGGGACCCCGGACTGAGCTTGCGCCTGCTGCGTTATGCCAACTCCGCTCATGTGGCCCTGCCGCGGCCCGTCGGCTCTGTTCACGAGGCACTGGCCTGGTTAGGAACCGTGACGGTCCGTCAGTTCTCCCTTATCGCCGCCGTTGCCAACGTCGACGCGGCTCCCGCCGAGATGCTCGTGACGGCTCTCACGCGGGCGCGGATGTGTCAGCAACTCGCCCGCCAGATACCGGGCTGCGACCCGGAGGAGTCCTTCACGGTCGGCCTGTTCTCGGTCGCCGAAGCCGTCGCCAACGCGCCGATCGGGAAGGTCGTCGGCGAACTGCCCCTGCGAGAGGACATCGCCTCGGCCCTGATTGTCGGTGACGGCGAGCTCGGCGCGCTGCTTCACGCAGTCATCGAGTGGGAGCACGGAGAGTTTGCCTCCGCCCGCAGCCTTACCGGCGGCGGCACGCATGCGACCGATGCCTATCTGGAAGCCCTCCGCTGGGCTGACTCAGCGGTTACGGCGATGGGCTGAGCCCGCAAGCCGACTGCCTTGCTGGCCACCGGGCGTCTGACCGACCATTACGCAGAGAGCCGGAACGGTCGACGAGCAGGTGTGTGGCTCTCCGGCGCCGGCACGCAGCGTCGGGGTCAGAACAACGACCCGATGAGGCAGACTCCCGGGCCGACCGGGCGACGGCATGGCAACAGTCCCTCCTCGGCTTGCGTCCGATGCCCACAACGATTTCTCGAACCCCGCGTCGCAGTCCTCGCACGCGCGCGAGGCGATCGACGCTGCGACCGGCGCCGGCCCCTCGGCGGCCGTACTGGCGCTGGTGGCGGCTCCCCTGGTTTGGTGCCAACCGGCGCGCACAGCGTCAAGTCGCGGCGAGCCTCGGTACGAACCGCTGGATCGCCTCGTATGCGTGGTCCTGGATCTCAGGGTCGCGGAAGTCGGGAACGATCTCGGCCTGGTCGATGACCGGTCCGGTGATCGTGCTGGCGGCGCTTGCGTAGAAGACACCGCTCTGCAGTGACGCATCCGTGACGGCTTTGACGAGTCGCTCGGCCCCAACGTCCAGCTTGTGCCCGATGCGAAGGGCAGGCGCAAGGTACGGGAGCAGGATCCTGCTGGCGATCATCCGCACGAGCGCGGGCTGGTCGCGCAGCGCCTCGGTTCCCGCAGTGTTCCCCGGCGACATCGTGATGAACCTGAGCTCGGGGTACATGCGGGCCATCGCGCCCATCCACAGCGCGCCGAGGTACTTGACCTGGCCGTAGGCGAGCATCGCGTCGAAGCTGGCGCCCTGGAAGAACGAGCCGTCGATCACCGAGGCGAACTCCTCTGAGCTGTGATCGGTGAACGTTGGGCGGGCGATCCGCAGCTTCGGGACTCCGCGCGCCGCCTCGCTGCCTACGAGGACCGCGACATCCGTGAGCAGCCCGGCTGCCAGCAGATTCTCGAGCAGAACCACGTGACCGAGCACGTTCTGGGCGAATATTTCAGTCACCCTGTCTTGCGTCAACGATGCTGGCGTGGGGCCGCCGGTGCCGCCAGCGTTCATTGCGAGGGCGTTCAGCGGAGCGCAGATCGCGGCCACCGCAGCACGTACCGACGCAAGGTCGGCGAGGTCGATGATCGCTACCTCGAAGATCTTGCGCCCGCTGACCGTCTCCAGGTCCTCCTTTGCCCGCTCCGCCTTCTCCGCATTGCGGCAGCCGAGATAGATCCGCTCGAAATCCCCGTGCAGCGCCAGCTGCCTCGCCATCTCCTTACCGAGGCCGGTGTTGGCGCCCGTGATAAGGATTGTCTTTCCCTGATTCTGTGTCATAGGTTAACGACGTCATTTTGGAGAGTTAGGGCGTAGCACGACAAGCTGCCGGCAGTGGTGATGGCGATCACGTTCATGCCTCCTTTGCGGTCAGGATGTCGGTTTCGTTCGGCGCTCACACGGCGACCCGGCCACCGTCGGCAGGCAGGATCGCACCGTAGATGTAGCTCGCCTCCTCCGAAGCGAGGAAGCTGACGGCGTTGGCGATCTCGTCAGGCGTTGCGCCGCGGCCGGACGGTGTGCTCGACGCGAAGGCATCGAACCTCTCACCCATCGCCGCGGCTACGGGGGTGCGGGTCGGGCCGGGTGCGACCGTGTTGATACGGACGCCTTGGGCGGCGTACTCGGCGGTCCACGCCTTGGTGAGTGACTCGAGTGCAGCCTTGGACGCGCCGTAGGCTGCCAATCCGTTCATGCCGATGGTCGCGGCCATCGATGAGATGTTGATGATCGAGCCACCGCCCTTGGCCGCCATGCGCGGCGCGATCGTAGCCGTCAGGAAGAACGGAGCCTTCACGTTGACATCGAACGTGACGTCGAACACCTCCTCCGCCGTCTGCTCGGGACCGCCGCGAGAGACACCCGCGTTGTTCACCAGCACGTCGACCTCGCTCGTGGCCTCGGCGAGGCGTGTTACATCCTCGAAGCTCGTTAGGTCAGCGGCGATGAACCGTGCCTTGCCCCCAGCGGCCTCGACCGCCTCGACGACCTCACGGCCGCGGGCTTCATCGCGCCCGGTGATGGTCACCTCTGCGCCCTCGCCGGCGAGGCGTTCTGCGACTGCGCGGCCGATGCCTGAATTGCCGCCGGTGATGAGAGCGGTCTTGCCTTGAAGTGCCATATCGTCGCGTGCTCCCTTCGATTGGTTGACCTGAACCCAAGGAAATGGATTGCGCGCTCCACTCTAGCACGGAATGGATGATGCGATCCATTCTCTTGGTAAAATCCGCGGTATGACCAGGACTAGCCCCTCGCCTCGCCCATTGACGCGCAAGGGCCAGGAGACCCGTCAGCGCATCGTCGACGCGGCGGCCGGCTTGATCTTCCGGCAGGGCGTCGCCCACACGACGATCGAGGACGTACGCGCGGCGGCGGACGTCTCGAGCTCGCAGCTCTACCACTACTTCGACGACAAGCCGGCTTTGGTCCGGGCAGTCGTTGACCACCAGGCCGACACAATGCTCGGCGGGCAGGAGATGTTCGATTTCAGCACCCTGGAGGGCCTCCGAGCCTGGCGCGACTATCTGATCGAGTACCAGCGCGAGCACCACTGCAGCGGCGGCTGCCCAATCGGCTCTCTCGGAGGCCAGCTAGCCGAGACCGATCCCGACGCAAGAGCCCACGTCGCCGAGGGCTTCAAACGCTGGGAAGCCACAATCCAGAGCGGTCTACGAGACATGCACGCACGAGGCGAGCTCACGCCCGACACCGACCCCGACACGCTCGCCCTCGCCCTGCTAGCCGCCCTGCAGGGCGGCCTGCTCCTCACTCAGATCAAACGCGACACCAAGCCGCTAGAGGCCGCACTTGACGCAATGCTCGAACTGGTCGCCCGACTCAGCGGCGGCAGCTGGTAGCGGCCTCGCGCTGCGCTCGAGACCAGACGGCGCCGCACGAGACCCGGTCGATAGGCAGCTGTTGACCGAATGCCGGGACACCGGATATCCGAGCAGCGCTTCGATGTCTTATGGGCCTCCCCCACGTCCATCGGGGGATCGGCCCTCGCCAAAGCCTTCATCACCGCCCTCTGGACCACGCCATTGCCGAGACGGAGTGGCCTCTGCTAGGGCACGCCGGTCCCCACGAGCCAAGTTGCAGGGTTTTTCTAGTCGGGGAGACAGGATTTGAACCTGCGACCGCCCGGCCCCCAGCCCGCGCGCTCCAGTGTAGCTGAGTGATTGGAGCCCATTCTTGCTGGGTTTCTAGGCGCTCAGTTGCTCTCGCTTTCGCTCAATTTGTTCCCCGTATTGTTCCCCGTCGCGTCCGTCGTGGTGCCTGGAGCCTGCGCCTCGGGGTCTCCCCCGGCGCTGGCTTCGACGCGCGGATCAGATGCGGGAGGATCGCGTTCGGCCTTGCCGGCCGGCTTGGGGGCGAAGGCGTCGTTGACGACCTGGACCTCGTGCTCTGAGGGGGCGTAGTGCGAGTAGATCTGTGTCGTCTCGCTGTCGGCGTGCCCCATGAACTCCTGGATCAGCCGCAGCGGCTGCCCGGAGGCGGCGAGCCGAGTTGCGAAGGTGTGGCGCAGATCGTGGAACTTGATGACCTGCACGCCAGCGTCCCCGCAGGCCGTCTGGAAGCGTCTTGTGACCTTGGATCGGTCGATCGGATTGCCGGTCTGTGGGTGGGCGAACACGAGATGGCGCTCGGCGCGATAGGCGGTGCGCTTTGACCAGCGATCGAGCTCGCCGGCGAGTCGGTCGGCCATCGGCACGGATCGCTTGGTGGAGAGGTCGGACTTGCCATCGCCGGAGTGCTCGCCGCGAACATAGGTGTTGCGCACGCGGATTCGCTGGGCGATCCAGTCGACGTCTCGCCAGCGCAGGCCGAGTAGCTCGGATTGGCGCAGGCCGGTCATCGCCGCGGCGAGAACCACGACTCGCAGGACTGGCCCGAGGACATCGGGCGGCGGCGGCGGCGCCGGCCCGCGGCGTCCGCGCCGAGTGGGTTTCGGCTGTCGGATGACGGTCTCGTCGGGGATCGCCCGCAGCACGGCGTCGAGCTCTGCGACCGTGAGGAACTGTAGGTCAGGGTCGGCGTCGCCGGTGCGCTTACGGCCTGGGCGGGTCGCCTCGCTCACCGGGTTGTCGCTGATGAACTTCCCTTTTTTCGCGTGCTCGAAGATCGAGTGCAGGAACGAGAGCACGTTGCGAACGGTCTTCGGGGCGCTGCCGTCGTTGAGCATTTCGCTCGCAAGCCGGTCGATGTGGGCTGTCTCGATCTCGGTGACGGGAAGGGCGCCGATGCGCGGGGAGATGTGGATGCGCTGCATCGACTCGCAGCCCTGGCGGTAGGAGAGCCGAGCGCCCGCGATCGTTTGGCGCTGGCGCAGCGAGTCGGCGATCGCGTCGACGGTTGGGATCTCAGATCCCGGTGCGGGACGCGGCGCGTTGTCCTCCTCCTCGCGTCTGCGCGCCATCTCGCGCTCGGCCTGAACGCGCGTGAGGCCGCCGCTGCGCTGACCGACCGGGCGCACCTTGCCGAGCTTGCGGTTGACCAGTCGCCCGTCAAGCGTCCGCCAGCGCCCGTAGTAGGAGCCCCACTTGATGTAGACGTGGCCGGTGCCGTAGTCGCGCTTGCCCATGTTCAAGGGTTATACGCCCCAGGTACGTCGTTACGCTCGCATGGCGGGCCGCCTGGCGGATGCGGCCCTTCGAGCGCCGAGAGACACCATCGGGGCGAGCGTCCTTCCCGTCTCGATCTCCCCCATCCACTGTTCGATCGCAGAGCGCCGGTAGCGCACGTAGCGCCCGAGTCGCAGATGCGGGATACGTTTCGCGCGGGTCTCGGCGTAGACCCAGCCTGAAGTCATGCGCAGTAGCGCCGCGACCTCGGCCGCAGTGAGCAGATCCTCGCCTGAGTCAGCTGTGGGAGCAATCATGGCCAACTTCCTTTCGATGCGAACAAAATTGGTGGTGGGACGTGGGTTTGCCGTTCATGTGGGGTACTGACCCCCAGGCACGTCAAGCGGCCAACGAGTTCGCCGGCGTCCTACAGTCCAGGGTCCGATGTCTGGTCAACCGTGTTCAGTCCACCCGTGTCGCGGGCAGGGCGTTGCGTGAGCGGGCAGGGCACTCTCAGATCGGGGGCGGCGGGCCTCTACTTCAGCGACCCGGCGTGTCTTGAGCATGATCCGCGGGTGCTCATGCCCGAGCACCCGGACACGCCTGAGCGCCTTGAGGCAATCGAGCGGATGCTGGCCGAGCATGACTGGCTGGGCTGGGAGTGCCGTGCTGCACCGCCTGCGAAGGAGATCGAGCTCGAGCTCATCCACAGCGCGAGGCACGTGCAGAGGATCAAGGAGATGTCGCTGGCCGGTGGCGGCGCGATCGACCCGGACACATTCGTCGGAGAGCCCTCCTACCGGGCGGCGCTGCACGCCGCCGGGGGCGCTTGCGAGATGACGAGGGCGCTGATGACGGGCGAGGCGAGGCTCGGATTCTGTGGCGTGCGTCCCTCGGGCCACCATGCCGAGCCGGATCGCGCGATGGGCTTCTGCTTGTTCAACAACGTGGCGATCGCCGCGGAGCTGGCGATCCGCGAGCTGGGCGTCCGGCGAGTGTTGATCCTCGATTGGGATGTGCACCACGGCAACGGGACCGCGGAGGCGTTCCGGCGCCACTCGGATGTCTTGTTCGTCAGCATCCACCAGGCGGGGATCTATCCGGGCACGGGCTCGATCAGCGACGTTGGCTCGGGTCCGGGCGAGGGCTACACGATCAACTTGCCTGTTCCGGCGGGCTCTGAGGAGGATCTGTGGCTGTCGCTCTTGGAGCACATCGTGGTCCCGGTCGCTGAGAGCTTCGCGCCGGAGCTCGTGCTGATCTCCGCCGGTTTTGATGCGCACCGTGAGGACCCGCTGGCTGGGTGTCGCCTGGAGACGGGCTCGTTCGCGGAGATGGCCCGCCATGTGCGCGGGCTCGCCGTATCGCTCGGTGTGCCTCTCGGCGCTGTGCTGGAGGGTGGCTATCAGCCGGCGGTGCTGGCGGAGTGTGTGCGGGATACGCTTGCCGCGCTCGCCTCTGAGGAGCCGGCGCAATCTGCCGCGCCGGAGCCGCTTTTGACCTCGCGCGCCGCCGCTCACGTGGGCCACTACTGGCCCTTGTAGATGCGTGCCCGGCACGGGCACTGAGCGTCTTCCGGCGCCACGAGGGAGCAACTGAAGGGTGGGTAGTTTCCACGTCGCGGGTGGGTATTGATGACCGATGCTCCGCTTCTGCCTGGATGATCTGATCTGCGTGGCCAATGTCCCACGATCGAGATATCTCCGCGGCTTGTGCCGGCGACTGGCTTGAGGTCAGGGGTATCGCCGAGCGCCCGTCGAGGCGTGGGGAAATCAAGGAGGTGCTCGGTACTCCTGAGCATCCCCACTTCCGCGTCCGATGGGATGAAGGACACGAGTCGATCGTCTACCCCGCCGATCACGAAGCAATCGTGCACCACCCAGCCCGACAGGCCGACCCGGCATGAGCACAGCGCACGCATCGAGGTCGGTCGGTTTTCGCCGCCCGCGTAGTTTCTCCCCGCCACCGCCAGGGACGGCAACGGATGCACCGGGCGGCGCCGGGCGCGAGACTGCGAACACCATGACGATTCCTTCACTGTCACAGGCACCCAGCGCTGTCGCAGATGTAGACGAGCCCGAGCTTGTCCGGCTGCGCGATGGGTCGCTGGTCACGCTGCGTCCCACCACGGCTGCTGATGAGCCCGCGCTGCGCTCGTTCCTGGCGGGACTGTGCCTGGAGGCGCGGCGTCTGCGGTTCTTCAGCGGTGCCGTGGACATAGACTGTGCTGCTCATTTGGCGGCGGACACCAGGACGGGTCGCTTCGGGCTGGTTGCCCATGACGAGATGGGGGCGATGGTCGCTCACGCCCTGTATATCCAGCTGGATGGCACGCGGGCGGAAGTCGCGGTCGAGGTCGCCGATCATCTCCACGGCCGCGGCCTCGGGACGATCCTCATCGAACAGCTGGCGATCGTCGCCGAGCAGCGTGGGATCACGCATTTCGTAGCCGAGGTTCTCTGTGAAAACCGGGCGATGCTGGATGTCTTTCGAGAGGGCTTCGATGGGCGTGTGGTACGCCACGATGGGCCGGAGCAGAGAGTCGAGTTCCTCACCGCGGGCTGGCGGCTGGCTCACAAACGCTTCGCATCGGATGCTCGGGCGTAGTGCCGAGCCCGAGCAGCGCGGCTTGCTCGCGTAGCTGCTCGCGGGCGTCGGGATGCGCGGCGTGCTCGATGATGAGGCGGGCCTGGGCGCGCTGGCTGCGTCCGAAGATGTGCGCGGCGCCGTGCTCGGTGATGACTGCGGAGTGCTGGAAGGAGGTGACGGGTCCATCCAGGCGGGGCACGATCGTTGAGGTGTCGCTGCGTTCGTGCCAGGAGCGCAGCCCGATCACGGCCTGCCCGCCGGGCGAGTGTAGGGCGCCCTCTACGAAGTCGGGCTGGCCACCGAAACCGGAGTACACGCGCTCGCCGATGTGGCTGGCGCCGGCCTGGTCGTGAAGGTCGACCTTCAGCGCCGTGTTGACCGAGATCATCTGCGCTCTGGCCGCGATCCTGGAGGGATCGTTGGTCGTCTCGGTGCGCGTCATGCGCAGCCTGGGGTTGTGGTGAACCCACTCGTATAGCTCCCTGGAGCCGAACATGAAGGAGCACACGATCTGCCGATGGTGGTCAAGCGCCCCGGCGTGCTCAAGGCGCATTACTCCATCGGAGATCATCTCCGAGTAGATCGCCAGGTCGCGTCGGCTGGCGAGTGCGCGCAGCGTGGCGTCGGGGACCTGACCGATCCCGAGCTGCAGGGTGGCGGCGTCTCCCACCAGGCCGGCGACGTGCTCGGCGATGGTCTCTGCGTGGTCGTGGCTGGCGCTGATGGCGGTGGTCGGGAGGTCTTGCTGGGCTTCGATTGCGAGGTCGATGAGGTCTTCGCCCAGCTCGCCGTCGCCGAGCGTGTAGGGCATCTCGGGGTTCAGCTGGGCGATGACGAGCCCGCCGCGGGCGCGCACATGCTCGACGGCCGCCGGCAGGATGTTCACCTCGATCCCAAGCGAGACCTTCCCGTTGCAGGGTGTGGAGGTGTGCAGCAGCACGACCTCGGGCGGGCGCAGCGTGCTGAACAGCCTTGGCACGAGCGAGAGGCGCATCGGTAGGTAGTCCAGCCGCTCACCTGCATCACGCATTCCGGGACCGACGAACGGCGTCTCGAAGATGACGCCCTCGCGGGCGGGCAGCGGGGACTGCGCGGCGAGCATGAACAGCCGGTAGCGCTCCACCTCGCTCTCCAGGGCATCAAGCAGGAGGCGCGGGGTGCCGAGGTTCCCGCTGGCGACGACCCGCGGCTCGCCGACGCTCAGCGCGGCGAGCGCCGTGTGCAACTCGCGCTCACTGATGACCTTCATCTGGCGCTCAACACTACGCGCCGGGCGCGAGCACGGTCATGGGTGGTAACTACCGAGCCCGTTCCGCAAGGAGTGCGGTGGGCGCCCGCACTGGTAGCGAGTTGACTTGATAGCGGTCATAGCGACCGTGATCGAGCATCCGCGACACAGGGAGTCGGTAGATACATGAGCGTCTCGCCCGTAGCATCTGTCGTGTCCGGCCTAGAGGCGGTGCGGTCGTTCGCGCAGCTCGGCCGCGAGGATGTCCAGTTCGCCGGCGGCAAGGGCGCGAACCTGGGCGAGCTGACCCGTGCTGGGCTGCCTGTACCAGACGGCTTTGTGGTCGGCGCCCCGGCCTACGCGGCGTTCTGCGCGGAGAGCGGGCTACGCGAGCGCCTGGCGGAGCTGCTTGACGGAGTGGATGTCGAGGACACCAAGGCTTTGCAGGCGGCGAGCGTTGCCGCG
>CAVREV010000002.1:0-904290 GCA_963720215.1 uncultured Solirubrobacteraceae bacterium | reverse complement strand
TTTATGTCTGACGCCTGGTTCGGTTGGTCCTTGCTAGCACCTCCTGGGGCTCCCCGGCGGCGGGTTCGGCCCTCCCGACGACGAGCTGGTCCCCGAGGAGCTCGCTCACCAGCTCCTGCTTGCGCCGCCCCGTCTGTTCCACGAGCCGGTCGAGCTCGACGGCCTGATCGCGGGGGAGGCGCACGTAGAGGGGAACCCGCTCACTCATCGAGGACCGATGATAGCAATCGATATCTAGCGATAGCAGAAGCGGGGCCGCCGGGCCTGCTTGACAAGTGACTATTCAGTCACTTATAGTTGGCGCCGCGCCGACCCCCCCGGCGCGCGCCCGCATCAACCGAGGTCCCCTCGATCCCGATCAAAAGGAGACGACGATGCAGAAGATGTTCGAGATCTACATCAAGACCACGCCGGAGCGCCTCTGGGAGGCGATCACCGACAGTGAGCTCCGACGCAGGTACAACTTCGGCGTCGGAGTCGAGACCGACTGGGCCCCGGGGTCCCGCTATGAGGGCCTCCATCCGGGCGCACCGCACCCGATCGTCGCGGGCGAGAACCTCGAGGTCGATCCCCCGCGGCGGCTCGTACAGAGCTTTGAAGCGCTGTGGGGGAGGACGTTCGCCGCGAAGCCACCTCCCGCGTCACCTGGGAGATCGAGCCCGTCGCCGACTCCTGCCGCCCGATCGTCACCCACGACGATCTCGCCGATGACGCCAACGAAGAAATCTATGGCGGCTGGCCGATGATCCTCTCCGGCCTGAAGACCCTCCTCGAGACGGGTGAGTCGCTCACCACGCCGGGGTCGCTCATGTACGCCGAGCGCGCCCCAGCCGCCTGACCCCGCGGCCGCACCGCGCGCGCGACCGACCGCCGGGGAGTGGAACCCCGAACTCGCTCCCCGCGCGCGCGGGCGCGCGCCCACGCGGGGGACACCCGCGCAGTGACGCGGCGAAGCGAGCGCGAGCGCGCGCCGGCCTGCCCGACCGATCCGCCCATACGCGGACTTGGGGACTGACTCCGATTGGATGGCCCGCGCGCGGACGCGCGCGCACACGCGGGGGCCCCTTCGCGGAGTGACCCGGGCGACTCCTAGGAGACGGGGGCCTGCTCCCCGGACCGGTCCTCGCTCGGGGTGGGCGCGGGGGCGTGAGCGGCGGCGAGCCGGTCGGCGCCGATCGCGCCGGCGGCACCCGCCAGCAGCGACAGCACCGCCCAGCGGGATCCCCGGCGTTCGATGCCGAGCGCGGAGTCCAACGAGGGTCTCCCGGGGCCCGCCTCGGCGAGGACCGTGGCGGCACCGATCAGCAGCGCGTTGTACTCGTAGCCCCCGTTCGTCACCCAGGGGCCGTTCTTGAAGTGCACCCGATGGATGGCCGTGAGCATCGTCGAGGTCAGCACCGAGCTCGCCAGCGGCGTCGCCAGGCCAAGCGCCAGCGCGGCGCCGCCGCCGGCCTCGGCGAGACCCGCGGCGATCGCATTGCGCCGCCCGGGGCGCATGCCGAGCTGCTCGAACCCGGCGGCGGTCGCATCGAGCCCGTGGCCTCCGAACCATCCGAACAGCTTTTGCGTGCCATGCCCAAAGAAGAGTGCTCCCAGCGTCAACCTCAGAACCATCCGGCCGATCTTCATCGCGTTCCTTTCACCCGCCGTTTCGCCGATTCGTCCAAGCTAGCAAGCGCTGATCCATCGCCGGCGCGAGCCTCCAGGAGGCGCTCGCCGGGGACTGTGTGGGGGGGCGCCCTGCGACGTCGCGACGGACTGAGCCCGCTCATTCCCCGTCGGCTCCGCCGGCGGCGAGCCTTGCTTCCTCGTTGAGTATCCGCCATCCCTCCAGGAACGCCCGCCGCGCCGAGGGGGCCAGGCGCTCGAGTGTCCCCCGGAGCGGAGCCAGCGTCTGCTCTCGCCAGGTCACGATCGCCTGACGGTAGTCCTCCTCCATCGCGACGATCGTCCGACGGCGGTCCTTCTCGTCCTCCGCCCGCATCACGAACCCCGCACGGCTGAGTCGTCCGACGATCGCGCTCGTCGCCGAAAGACTGAGACCGAGCCGCTGCGCGAGCTCGCTCACGCTGAGCGGCCCGGCGCCGGCGACCGCGAGCAGCGCGGGCATGTGCCGCGCGGCCAGTTCCCCGTTGAGCGCGGCCTCCCGCAGCTCGGCCGGCGGTGGTCCCGCCTGCTTGAGCGCGCGAAAGGTCCCCCACAGCAGGGCGGTCAGCTCCTCGAGCGCAGGGCCGACATCGGCTCCGTCGGAGGCCGCCTTGGGCGAGTTTCGTGGCTGTGCTACGTTCGGGGGCATAAAACTTTGACTTGGCAACTGTTGTTACTTAAAGGATAACGCATGAGCCCCACCAGCGAAAGCGCCCAACGCCCTTCGGGCATCGTCGTCCGCGTCGCCGCTGCTGTCCTACGACACCGCCGCCGCGCCGTCATCGGCTGGGTCGCCCTCCTGATCGGCTCGCTGGCCGTGTCCGGGGCGCTCGGTACCAGGTTCGCCAACAACTTCTCGCTCCCCGGCACCGAGTCCCAGCGGGCGATCGACCTGCTCAAGCGCGACTTCCCCGCCCAGGCCGGAGACTCCGATCAGATCGTCTTCGGCGCCAGCGCGGGCCACCTCGCCACGCCCGCCGTGCGCGCGCACATCTCCACGATGCTCGACGAGGTGGCGCGGCTCCCGCATGTCACCGGCGTCGTCAGCCCGTTCGGCCCGTCGGGCGCCCACCGAATCTCCCCCGCCGGAACGGTGGCCTTCGCGACGGTCAACTTCGACGAGCGCGCGAACGTGCTCCCCGCATCGGCGACCGAACGGGTGATCGCGACGGCTAAAGCCGCCGCCACGCCGCAGCTGAAGGTGGCCCTCGGCGGCCAGGCGATCGAACAGGTGCAGAAGCCGTCGCTCGGCGCCGCCACCGCCGTCGGGCTGCTGGCGGCGATGATCGTGCTGCTGATCACGTTCGGCTCGTTCGTCGCGATGGGCCTGCCGATCCTCACGGCGCTACTCGGCCTCGGCACCGGCATCGGCCTCGCCGGCATCGCCTCGCGGGTGATCGCGATGCCGGACTTCTCGACGGAGCTCGCGGCGATGATCGGCCTCGGCGTCGGGATCGACTATGCGCTGTTCGTGGTCACCCGCTTTCGCGAGAACTACATCGAGGGAGGCGACATCGACGCGGCCGTCCTCGGCGCGATGGACACCGCCGGGCGGGCCGTCCTGTTCGCGGGCCTCACCGTCATCATCGCCCTGCTCGGCCAGTGCGTGCTCGGCGTGGAATTTCTCTACGGGCTCGCCATCGCCTCCTCACTCGCGGTGCTGATGACCATGCTCGCGGCCCTCACGGTGCTCCCGGCGCTGCTCTCACGCTACGGGGAGCGCATCGCCCGTCCTCGTTCCGGGCGCCGCGCCCGCCGCGCGCAGGCCGCCGCTTCGCCGGCTGCCTCCGGCCCGCCGCGAGAGGGTTTCTGGATGCGCTGGTCGGGGCTCATCGAACGCCACCCCTGGCCCGGTGCGATCGCCTCGCTGGCCGTGATGCTCCTGCTCGCCTCGCCCCTGCTCGCGCTTCGCCTCGGCAACAGCGACGCGGGCAACAACCCCACGAGCCAGACCACCCGCCAGGCATACGATCTGCTCGCGAAGGGCTTCGGCCCCGGCTTCAACGGGCCGCTCGAGGTCGTCGCGACGCTTCCCCACAGCGGTGACGTCGCCGCCCTGAAGAGCATCGCGACCACGCTCCGCGGCACCGCCGGTGTCGCCTCTGTGGCGCCACCGCGGCTGAGCCCGCACGGATCGACGGCGGTCTTCAACGTCTATCCGAGCTCCTCGCCGCAATCGCTCGCGACGACGGAACTCGTCACGATGCTGCGCTCGGAGACGCTCCCGCCGGTCGCCGCCGCGACCGGCACGACGCTGCTCGTGGGCGGATCGAACGCGAGCGCGATCGACTTCACCCACGTGCTCTCGAGCAAGCTCCCCCTGTTCGTCGGCATCGTCGTGCTGCTGTCGGCGCTGTTGCTCCTCATCGTCTTCCGCTCGCTCGTCATACCCGTCCAGGCGGCGGTGATGAACCTGCTCTCGATCGGGGCGTCGCTCGGGGTCGTCGTGGCGATCTTCCAGTGGGGCTGGCTGGGGGGATCTTCAATGTCAAGGGCGCACCGATCCAGGCATTCATTCCGGTGATGCTGTTCGCGATCGTCTTCGGCCTCTCGATGGACTACGAGGTCTTCCTCATCTCACGCATCCACGAGGAGTGGTCGCGGACGCATGACGCCCGGCACGCCGTCCGTCACGGGCTCGCCTCCACGGGGCGGGTGATCACGGCCGCCGCCACGATCATGATCTGCGTCTTCCTCTCCTTCGTCGCCGGCGGCGAACGCGTGCTCGAGCTGTTCGGCCTCAGCCTCGCCTGCGCCGTCTTCCTCGACGCCTTCATCGTTCGCAGCGTGCTGCTCCCATCGGTGCTCCAAATCCTCGGCGCACGCACGTGGGTGCTGCCGAGTTGGCTGGGGAAACGCATGCCGCACATCGCGATCGAGAGCACGCAGCCGGCCTTCGACGAGAGCGGCGCCCGCTCCTAGCCGCAGAACGGGGCCCGGAGGCCGCGTCTGGACGACGAGGCGCGCGGGAGGCACGTTTGTGCCCCCCGCGCGGCCTCGAGCCCGTTCAGGCCGCGGGAACGTGGTCGATGAAGCCGTAGACGCCGCGCACGAGGTCGCCCTCGGCGACGATCACGTCGAAGCCCACGAACGCCGGCTCAGCCTCCTCCGGCGGGCCCGCATGCCATTGGAAGCGAGCCTGGCTGTGGTGGGCGTCGATCGGGCTGCCCAGACGGAACACGAAGCCGGGGAAGGCCGCCTGGGTGCCGGCGATGAACTCGTCGATCTGCTCCGGCCCGCGGATCGCCACCTGCGGGTCCACGTATGTGCACTCGCCGTCGCAGAGCTCCTCCAGGAGCGTCCGTCGGCGGGCTGGGTCGGTCTCGTTGAACGCGTCGAGGTAGCGCTCGACGACAGCTGGGAAGTCGGTCATCGCGTGATCCTTTCGGTTGGGAGGCGCCCACATTGGCGCCCGCCGGCCGCCCTGTCGATTACCCCTGAGGTAGTCGGGGAGGCGCGTGATGACCTGTGAGGTAATCGTCCTTCTCACGGAGGGGGCTAGGCTCGGGGACATGCAGAGCGACGCCACGCGGGCACCCGGCTTCGGGGACCTGCTTCGAGACTGGCGCCAGCGTCGAAGCGTCAGCCAGCTCGAGCTCTCCCTCGACTCGCGCATCTCCGCCCGTCATCTCAGCTTCGTCGAGACGGGCCGCTCGAATCCGAGCCGAGAGGTCGTGGTCCGGCTCGCGGACAAGCTCGAGGTGCCGCTCCGGGAGCGCAACGCGATGCTCCTCGCGGCCGGCTACGCACCGATCTATCCCGAGCGGCCGCTCGCGTCGGCCGAGATGGAGCCGATCCGCTCGGCGCTCGACCGCTTCCTCCGCGCCCACGAGCCCTACCCGGCGATCGTCGTCGATCGCCAGCACGACCTCCTCGCCTCCAACGACGCGCTCGCGCGGCTCACCTCGATGTGCGCTCCCGAGCTCCTCGAGCCGCCCGCCAACGCCATCCGCGTCGCCCTCCATCCCGCCGGGATGGCCCCGTACACGACGAACCTCGCCGAATGGAGCGCCCACCTGCTCGCCCGTCTGCGCCGCGAGGCGGCCCTCACGGGCGATGGGCGCCTGCTCGCCCTCCACGACGAGGTCGCCGCGTACCCCGGCGTCGTCAGCGAGCTTCCCTCCACCGAGACGGCCATCGCCGCGGCGATCGTCGTGCCCCTCCGCCTGCGCGAGGGCGAGCACGAGCTCTCCTTCATCTCCACCATCTCCACCTTCGGCACCCCGGTCGACGTAACCCTCTCCGAGCTCGCCATCGAGGCCTTCTACCCTGCCAACGCCCAAACGGCGATGCGCCTGCTCGCCGACGTGCACGCCTGAGAGCGCGAGGAGCCGAGCACCGCGCCGGCCGACTCGACCCGAGCGCCCCGCCGTCCCACGCGGGCCGAGCGCCCCGCCGTGGCAGGCGACCGGCGCTAGTGTGGGTGCGCGACGGTGGCGAGCGTCATGATTCCCATCCCTCGGATGGACTTCGACCCGACCGAGGTCGCGGTCAGCTGGGAGGTGCTCACGCAGCCTCGGCCACGACGTCGTGTTCGCCACGCCGGATGGAGAGCCCGGAGCGGGGGACGAGCTGATGCTCACGGGGGAGGGTCTCGATCCATGGGGGTGGCTGCCGGGGCTCCGCCGGGTGGTGATCGTGGGTCGCCCGCTGCGGGCCGACAGCGGCGCCCGACTTGCCTACGGACGCATGACGGAGAGCGCGGAGTTCCGCTCCCCGCTCCGATGGGACGGGCTGGAGCTCGATCGTGCCGACGGCCTTCTCCTCCCCGGTGGTCATCGCGCCCGCGGGATGCAGTCCTACCTCGAGAGCGAGAGCCTCCAGGCACTCGTCGTCGAGGCCTTCCGCCGCGAGCGGCCCGTCGCGGCGGTCTGCCACGGCGTGCTCCTCGCCGCCCGCAGCATCGATCCGCGCAGCGGCCGCTCCGTCCTCCACGGCCGCCGCACCACGGCGCTGACATGGGAACTGGAGCGGACGGCCTGGCGGATCGGGCGAGTGAGCCGCTTCTGGGATCCGGGCTACTACCGCACCTATCGCGAGCTCCGCGGCCAGCCGCCCGGCTACATGTCCGTCGAGGCGGAGGTCACGCGCGCGCTGGCGCGCCCCGAGGACTTCCTCGATGTCCCTCCCGACGACCCCCACGCGCGTCGCCGCCGCGGCGGTCGAGCCCGTGACTCACTCGAGGACGAAACCCCCGCCTTCGTCGTCGAGGACGGGAACTACCTCTCCGCGCGCTGGCCCGGCGACGTCCATACGCTCGCCCGCCGCTTCGCGGAGCTGCTCACCCGCCAGCCGGCGCCGGCCTAGACGATCAATCAACTAGGGCCCGCGCTGCGGGTCGCGCTCGCCCGCAGCGGCGGGCCCTACCGCCGCCATCTTCACACGACGGCCGTCGCCTTCTCGACGTAGCCGCCCAGCGTGTCCATCAGGACGTTCGTCCCGTGCTCGCGCTCCTCCGGCGTGTCCAGCCCATCCAGGAACGCGCCCTGCTCCACCAGCCTCAGGCGCGTTCCCTCGCCGGCGGCTTCGATCTCCACGGTCGTCAGCGACACGGAGATCCGCTCCGGGCCGCGGTGCATCTCGTAGCTGTAGACGATCCGCTCGCCCGGAACGATGTCCTGATAGAGGGCGTCGAAGGTGTAGTGCGCCGTCTCCATCGGAATCGTCAGGTGCTCGCGCCCGCCGACGCGGAAGTCGAGCGCGTAGGAGCCCGCCGGCTTCTCCGGCGGCCCGAACCAGCGCGCCTTTTGCGCGGGCTCCGACCAGGCCGCGAACACCCGCTCGGGCGGCGCCTCGTAGGTCCTCGTGATCTCGAAGGTCGAGTGTGTGATCGATCTGTCGTTCATCGTCTGCTCCCTTTCTTCGGTTGGGGGTGTTCGTCGTCCTCGGCGAGCAGCTCACCAAGACGGTCGAGCTGCTCCTCCCAGAAGGTTCTCCGCTGCGCGATCCAGCCCTCGACCGCGCGCAGCCTCTCCGGCTCGATCGTGCAGGTGCGCACCCGTCCGACCTTCGCCGAGCGGACCAGCCCGCTGCTCTGGAGCACGTCGAGGTGCTGCATGACAGCCGGTAGCGACATCTCCAGCGGCGCCGCGAGCTCGCTCACCGAGGCCGGGCGACGGCAGAGCTGGTCGACGATCGACCGCCGTGTGGGGTCCCCGAGCGCGTGGAAGACGGCGTCCGCCGTCGGGGCGTCGAGCGGCTGATAGTTAAGCATTGACTTAACCATAGCACGCGAGCGCGGATACCACGAAAGCCCGCCGCGGAACGGCTGATAGGGTCGCGCGGTGCTCGACCCGGATACCCCGCGAGCGCCGGATGACGTGGCGGCGGGGCTGTCGAAGCTCGTCGTCGCCGGCTACATCCTCGCCGTCGCGGTCCCGATCGTGGGGCTGGGGATCGGCGTGACGCTGCTCAAACGGCCGCAGCCGGGGACCACCCGGCACGGCCTCTGGATGATCGCGATCTCGATCGTCGTGACGTTCATCTTCTTCCTCGTCCTGATCGTCAGCGGGCACTCCAGCGGCGGCGAAGAACTCGGCTGAGATGACGAGAGCGCCAGGAGAGCCTCCCAGGAGACTCCCAGCCATCGGCGCGCCCACTCACAGCGAAGGGGCCCAGGGTGTGCCACATGAACGCCACCCTCGCACCTCCACACCGCCCCGCGCCCGCCCGTCCACCTGCCGCCGCTGAGCCCGGCCGCCGCCGGCCCGCCGAGCCGCGCTGGGCGCGACCGGCGCTGGTGGCGCTGCTCCTGCTGAGCGCTCTCGCCTACACCTGGGATGTGAGCGCGTCCGGGTACGCCAACAGCTTCTACGCGGCGGCCGTCCAGGCCGCGACCAAGAGCTGGAAGGCGTTCTTCTTCGGCTCGCTTGACTCCTCGAGCTTCATCACCGTCGACAAGCCTCCGGCGTCGCTGTGGGTGATGGCGCTCTCGGGGCGGTTGTTCGGCTTCAGCAGCGCGAGCATGCTCGTCCCGCAGGCCCTCGAGGGCGTCGCGGCAGTCGGCTTGCTCCACGCCTCGGTGAAGCGGTGGTTCGGCGCCGCGGCCGGGCCTCATCGCCGGAGCCGTCCTCGCACTCACGCCGGTGGCGGCGCTGATGTTCCGCTTCAACAACCCCGACGCCCTGCTCGTGATGCTGCTCGTCGCCTCGGCCTACTGCCTGACCCGGGCGCTCGAGCAGGCGGGGACGCGCTGGGTGATCGCCGCCGGGACGCTCATCGGCCTCGCCTTCCTCGCGAAGATGATGCAGGCCTTCCTCGTGCTCCCCGGCTTCGCGCGTCGTCTACCTGCTCGCGGCGCCGACGGGGCTCCGTCGGCGTCTGGCGCAGGTCTCTGCCGGCGCCGCGGCGATCGTGCTCAGCGGCGGCTGGTGGGTGGCGATCGTGGCGCTGTGGCCGGCCGGATCGCGCCCGTTCATCGACGGCTCGCCCGACAACAGCATCGTCAACCTGATCCTCGGCTACAACGGCCTCGGCCGCCTGTTCGGCGCGGCGGGCCCGGGCGGGGGCGGGGGCGGGGCGAACTTCAGCGGGCCCGCCGGACTGCTGCGGCTCTTCGACGCCCTAGATGGGCGCCCAGGCCTCCTGGCTGCTCCCCGCGGCGCTCGCTCGCGCTCGGGGTCGGCCTGTGGCGAACCCGTCGCGCCTCGCGCACCGACCGCACCCGCGCCGCGCTGTTGCTGTGGGGCGGTTGGCTGATCGTCAGCGCGCTCGTCTTCAGCCTCGGGAGCGGGGTCATCCACACCTACTACACGGTCGCGCTCGCACCCGCGATCGCGGCCCTCGTGGCCATCGGCGCGACGTCCCTCTGGAGCCGGCGGGACACGCTCTCGCGCGCGTCTCCTTCTGGCCGCCGCGGTCGCCCTCACCGCGGGCTGGGCCTTCGCGCTGCTGCTCCGGACGCCCGCTTGGCAGCCCTGGCTGCGGGTGCTCGTGCCCGTCGCCGCCGCGTTCGCGGTCGCCCTCCTGCTGGCTGCGCCGATGCTCCGTGCATTCGGCCCGCGGATCAGCGCGGCGACGGCCGCGCTGGCGATCCTGGCGTGCCTGGCGGCGCCGGTCGCATACACCGCCCAGACCGTCACCACGGCTCACACGGGCTCGACTCCCTCGGCCGGGCCGGCGTCCGCCTCCTCGGGCCCCGGCGGCCGGGGCGGCGGGGCCGGCCCCGCCGGCTCCTCCCCCCGGGCGGGCGCTTCGGGGCGGGCGGCGGGGCGGGGCGGAGCCAGCGGCCCCGGCAGCGACCGGGACGGCCCTCGGCGGTGGCGCCCCGCCGTCCGCGCGTACGGCCGGCGCCGGCAGCGCAGGGCGCCCCGCCGGCGCGAGCCCCGGCGGCGCGACATCCGGTGGCGCGAGAGGCGGCGGTGCGGCAGGCGGTCGCGGGGGCGCCGTCGCCGTCAACGCCGCGCTGAAGCGTGCGCTCGAGACGGACGCCGCTCGCTACCGGTGGGTGGCGGCCGTCTCCGGCTCGCAGAGCGCGGCGTCCTATCGAGCTCGCCACGGGCGGCGAGCCGGTGATGGCGATCGGCGGCTTCAACGGCAACGGCGGCGATCTCACCCTGGCGCAGTTCGAGCGCTACGTGCGATCGGGCGAGGTCCACTACTTCATCGCCTCCACCGGCGGGCGGCGGCCCGGTGGGTGCCGGCGGCGCCGCCGCGATCACGAGCTGGGTCGAGAAGCACTTCACCGCGCAGACCATCGGCGGCGAGACCGTCTACGACCTGTCCGGGGCCGCTTCGAGCACCTGAGCCCTGCGGTCGAGCCCTAGCATCTCCTCGTGGCTCCACTCGTTCGCGCCATCCCCGTCGAGCGTACGCGCGAGCTCCGCCGGGCGATCCTGCGTCCGCACGAGACCCTCGAGGAGCTCGCCGCCGCGGAGCCGCCCGACGCGTTCACCGTGGGCGCCTTCGCGGGGGACGAGCTCGTGGCCGTCGGGATGATCGCGCCCGACGGCACTGCCGGGGGATGGCGGGTCCGTGGGATGGCGACGATCGCCGAGGCTCGAGGGACGGGTGCCGGGGGGGCCGTGCTGGAGGCCCTCCTCGCGCACGCCGAGGGAGGCGGAGGTGCGCGCGTGTGGTGCAACGCCCGCACGCCCGCGATCCCCTTCTACGAGCGCGCCGGCTTCAGCGTCGTCTCCGGTCAGTTCGATCTGCCCTCGATCGGGCCCCATTGCGTGATGGAAAGATCGCTCCGCCCCGCCCGACGGCCACCGCGGTGGTGAGCCTCGCCGCGCGGCCGGCGTAGGATCGTCGGGGTGTGTCGCCTGTTCGGCATGAGCGCCGGCGCCGAGCCGGCCAAGGCGAGCTTCTGGCTGCTCGATGCACCGGACAGCCTTTCCGTGCAGAGCCACCGCGAGCCCGACGGCGCGGGCATCGGATGGTTCGATCAGAACAAGTCTCACGTCAGCAAGCAGCCGATCGCCGCATTCGCCGACCCGACCTTCGCACGACGCGCCCACGAGGTCGCCTCGAGGACCTTCGTCGCCCACGTCCGCTTCGCTTCCACCGGCTCGCTGGAGCGTCGTAACACCCACCCCTTCGAGCAGGCAGGCCGCCTGTTCGCGCACAACGGCGTAGTCGAGGGCCTGGACGTGCTCGAGGCCCATCTCGGGCCGGCCGTCGAGCTCGTCCACGGCGAGACCGACTCCGAGCGCCTGTTCGCGCTCATCACCAAGGAGATCGCGGCGGCCGACGGCGACGTCGCCGCTGGGATCGCAACCGCGTGCGAGTGGGTCGCGGCGAACCTGCCCCTGTTGTCGATCAACTTCATCCTCACGACGCCGACCGACGTGTGGGCTCTGCGTTACCCCGAGGCCCACGAGCTGTACCTGCTCGAGCGCGAGCCCGGGTCGCCGCTGCTTCAGCGCAGCGGCCTCGGCACGTCGGTCACCTCCGCCCACGGCGCCACGCATCCGTTGGTGGTGCTGGCGAGCGAGCGGATGGACGAGGACCCCGGCTGGCGGCTGCTCGGATCGGGCGAGCTCCTTCACATCGACGCCTCGCTCCGCGTCCGCACCAGCCGGCTCCTCAGCAGCCCCCCGGCGAGGGAGCTGTCGATCGCCGACCTCTCGGCGCGGGCCGCCGCCTCACAGGCGACGGCGCCCACCTCGGCCCCTGAATGACAACGACCCGCCCGGGGTGGGAGCGGGTCGCTGTCTGGGGAGGAGGGGTAGATGCTGCTTCCACGAGTATGCACGACCTCGACCCATGAGTGAAATACGGAAGTGAGATAAGACTCATCACGTGCGATAATCAATTGCCGTGGAGCTACAGCAGCTTCGATCGTTCGCCGCGGTCGCACGTCACCGCCACTTCACGCGGGCCGCGGCCGAGCTGCACATCGGCCAGCCGGCCGTCTCCCAGCATGTGCGGCGGCTCGAGGGGGAGCTCGGGGTGCGCCTGCTCAGCAGGACCACCCGCACGGTCGAGCTGAGCGAGGCGGGGCGCCTGATGCTCGAGCGGACCGAGCGCGCGCTCGCAGAGCTCGACGCCGGACTCGACGAGCTCGCCGAGCTGCGCGGCCTGCTCCGCGGGCGGCTGACGATCGGGGCGATGCAGTCGCTGGAGCCCTATGACCTGCCGGCGGTGCTCGCCGCGTTCCACGAGCTCCGCCCGGCGATCGACATCCGCGTCGTCGAGGAGGTGGCGCCGACGATGCTCGGCGCGCTGCTCGCCGACGAGCTCGACGTCGCCTTCCTCCCGATCGAGGACGGCCTTCCGCCCGGCCTCGACGCCGAGCCGTTGTTCGAGGACGAGCTCGTGCTCGTGGTCGCTCGGGACCATCCCCTCGCCGGGCGCTCCCGCGTGGCCGTCGCGGCCCTGCGGGACGAGCCGTTCGTCTTCCTCCGTGAGGGGACGGGGCTGCGGCGGGCGATCGAGGGCGCGGCGCGGAGGGAGGGCTTCGAGCCGCGGGCCCGCTTCGAGACGAACGAGCTCGCTCGCGTGCTCGCCCTCGTCGGGCGCGGCCTCGGCGTGTCGGCCGTCACGCGTGCCGTCGCGCAGGCGGCGGGCGAGGGGGTCGTCGCGATCCCGCTGCGCCCGGCCTTTCGCCGCCGGGTCGGCCTCGTATGGCGCTCCGGGCGCCACCACACCCCGGCCGCCAACGCCTTCCTCGAGCACGCGATCGGGTCGGTGCCCAGCTCCGCTCGATAGCTCGCTCGCGTCAGCCGGGCCCGGCCCTCGCCAGCACCGAGGCCGCCACCCGCTCCGGCGCTTCCAGCGGCGGCCAGTGCGACACATCGGCAAGCTCGCGAAAGGGGGCCGCGGGAAGCCGCTCGCGGATGCGCTCCGCCATGTGCGCACCGGAGACGGGGTCGAGCATCCCCCACGTGAAGGCGAGCGGGACGTCCGTGCTCTCGAGCGCAGAGACCCAGCGCGCGCCGTGGACTTCGCGGTCGGCCATGTAGCGGATCAGCAGATGGAGGATGCGATGGCCCTCCTCACGGCTGATCGCCTGCCAGAGCTCGGCGCTGTCGTCGCTCGCGTCGTAGCTCTCGGCGAACGTCGGGGCCAGCCCGGCGGTCATCACCTCCTCGTTGAGCAGAGCGCTCAGCTTCGGCCCCTGCTCCGGGTCCAGCAGGGCGGTCTGCGTCGGCTGCGGCCGATGCAGTTCCGGGTAGAGCCCACCGTTGAGAAGGTGGACCGACGCGAGCTCGGCGCCGAGGGCGCCCTCGGCCCGCCGGGCGAGCAGCTCCTGAGCGACCGAGACGCCGTAGTCGTGGGCGACCACGCCCGTTCGCGAGACGCCGGCCGCGGCCCAGACGGACTCGATCAGGTCGGCCTGCTCGTGGAGTGAGTAGACGTGCTCGGCGGGCTTCTCCGACGCTCCGAAGCCGAGCAGGTCGGGCATCAGCAGCTCGTATCGCTCCGCGAGCTCGGGCGCCGGCTTGGCCCAGTCGTGTGAGGAGCCTGGAAAGCCGTGGATCAGGGTCAGCGGAGGGCCGCTGCCGAGCCGCCGCAGAAACACCTCGCGCTCGTCCCCCGCGACGGTGAGCCGCAGCCGCTCGCCTTCGGCCCACCATCGCTCCAGCCCGCCCATCGCCGCATTATCCACGTCCTGCACCCGTGCCGTCCGTCCGAGTAGGCTCCCCCCGTGCGAGCCCATCACGTACACATCGAGCACACCTTCGCGAAGTCCCCCGAGCGCATCTTCGACTACATGGCCGAGCACGAGAACCTCTCCGACGTGTTCGGCGCCGAGGTCGAGCGCGTGCGCGACGGCGACGGCGACGAGCGCAACGGCGTCGGCTCGGTACGCCGGTTGAAGGCCGGGCCGCTGCCGCCGTTCGAGGAGACCGTGCTGGAGTTCGACCGCCCGCGTCGGATCGTCTACGCGATCACGAAGGGCAGTCCGCTGCGCGACCATCTCGGGGTGATGACGTTCGCGGGGGCGTCAGGTGGAACCGCCTTCGTCTACGACATCCGGCTCGGCTCGGGCGTGCCCGGCCTGGCTCTGCTCGTGCGCACCTCGCTGACACGCTCGATCCGCGGCTCGCTGTCGCGCATCGAGCGCGACGCCTGAGCGGAGCTCCCGGGCGCATCCCCACGGGGGCCTATCGTGCTCTGCTCATGCCCGCTCCCTCGATCTCGGCCGAGCTGATCGGCGAGGAGGCGATCCTCCGCTTCCCCTACGACGACGCCCTCCGCCGGCTGCTGCGGGCGATCCCGGGGCGGCGATGGGACGCCCAGGAGCGAGCCTGGCGGATTCCGCTGGGGCCCGGGCAGGCGCGGGCGCTGTCGTGCATGCTCGATCGGCTTCCCGGCGAGCACGTCGTCAGCGAGGAGCTCGGCCGTGCCATCCACCGGCGGCGGGCGCGGAGCGGCGCCGGCGCGCTCCACGTCGATCTCGCCCGTCCCGACGAGCGCTGGTGGCTCAGTTTCTCGAGCGAGCCCCTCGATGTCGCCACGCGGACGTTGCTCGAGCACCCCGACGCGCGAGAGCTGACGACGATCGGTCGGGCGATCGTGCCGCTCGACGAGGCGGCCGCGGCGAGCCTGTCCGAGCTGGCCTCAGCGGGCCGCGTCGAGCTCAGCGAGCCGGCCGCGCGAGCGCTTGCCGCCCGCGCCGGGACGGGGGAACCGGCGACCGGGGAGGAGGCCGCCCCGATTCAGCGCTTCGCGGCCGAGCTCCGCCGCGACCGCCGCGGGGGGCACTGGATCGTGCTCGAGGCGGCGCTCGCCGCGCCGGCGCGAGCCCTCGCCGAGCGCCTGGGTCTGCGCTGGCGCGACGCTCGTGGCGGCGCTATGGCGCTCGCGACCCAGGAGCGCGACGCCGAGCTCCTGGCCGAGCTGCTCGAGCGCCTGTCCCCAGTCAGCATCGACTCGCGCGTGGCGGCGTGGCTCGCGCGGGCGCGGAGCTGGCGCGGCACCGTCGACGTGGGCGGGTCCGCCGATGCCCCCGTGTTCTTCCTCCTGGGCGACCGCGAGCGCCTTCCCCGTCCGCTCCGCGACCTTGCAGGCGGGGTTCCGGGGGGCGCGAGCGTCCCGCTCACAAGCCGATCCTGGGCTCTGATCGAGGAACGTCTGGAGGGATGGCTCACGCCCGCCGCACGGCGTTGCGGCGGTGCCGTCGCCGCGGGCGCCCCGCCACCGCCGGCGGTGCTCGAGCTCTCGACCGTCCACGACGAGCCGACGTTCGTGCTGGCGCCGGGCCACGACGAGGGGATCGATGCGCGGTTCGCGGCGCTCCCGGGAGCTCGACCGGCGCCGGCCATCCGCCGGGGCGGGGGCGAGCACGCCCAGCTCCCCGCGATCGCCGCCGACCCCTTCTCCGTGCCCGCGCTCGACGAGTTCCTGCTCGACGGGGCAGCGTGGGTGGCGGACGAGGCGCTCCCGCTGCTCCAGGAGATCCGCGAGGAGCACGCCCGCTCCGCCGGTCTGGTGGCGCTCTCGGCCGCGCACGATGCACCGCTTCGCGTCGAGCGGCTCGCCGGCGAGCTGAAGCCGTTCCAGCGGGCCGGCGTCAGCTACCTGCTCGCTCGCCGTCGGTCGTTCCTGGCCGACGAGCAGGGGCTCGGCAAGACGATGCAGGCGCTCGCCAGCATCGAGGCCGCCGATGCGTTCCCGGCGGTGGTCGTATGCCCGGCGAGCCTCAAGCTGAACTGGCTCCGCGAGCTCGCATCGTGGCTTCCCCATCGCCACGTCGCCGTACTCGCAGGCAACGGTCGCGGTGAGGGACAGGAGGACGCCGAGATCGTGATCGTCAACTACGACGTCCTCGCCGCACGCCTGCCGGAACTCTCCGAGCGGTGCCCGAAGGCGCTCGTGCTGGACGAGTCCCACTACTGCAAGAACCCATCGGCCAAGCGAACCCAGGCCGCGCAGGCACTCGCGGCGGCGGTCCCTGCCGAGGGGCTCGTGCTCGCGCTCACCGGCACGCCGGTGACGAACCGCCCCGCGGAGTTGATCCCGCAGCTGCGCATCCTGGGGCGGCTCGCGGAGTTCGGATCGGGGGCCCAGTTCGGCGAGCGCTTCCGCGGCCCCGACGCGCATCTGAGGCTGCACTGGCATCTGCGAGCGCGGTGCATGGTGCGCCGCTGCAAGGCTGAGGTTCTCCCCCAGCTGCCGGCGAAGACCCGCTCGGTCGTCCCGATCGAGCTCGACAACGAGGCCGAGTACCGGCTCGCCGAGCGCGACCTGGTCGCATGGCTGGCGACCCAGCCGCTCGACCTGAGGGAGCTCGACGCGCGCGTGGCGGCAACGCTCCGGGCCGAACGGCTGGTGCGGGTGGGGGCGCTGAAGCTGCTCGCCGCCCGCGGCAAGCTCGGGGCCGCCCTCGCGTGGATGCACGATTTCCGCTCCTCGGGCGAGCGGCTGGTCGTGTTCGCCCGTCACCGAGAGGTTCAACGCGCGGTGCTCGCGCGCTTTCCGGATGCGCTTCACATCCTCGGCACCGATTCGCCGGGCGGCCGAGAGCGAGCGCTCGCGGCCTTCGCGGAGGGGGACGGGCCCGGCAACCAGATGATCGTCTGCTCGATCGACGTCGCCGGGCACGGGCTGACCCTCACGCGTTCGTCGAATGTGGCCTTCCTGGAGCTGGAGTGGACGCCTGCCAAGCACGACCAGGCTGAGGATCGCTGCCACCGCATCGGCCAGCAGGCCGCCGTCAACTGCTACTACCTGCTCGCAGCGGGGACGATCGACGAATCGATTGCGACGCTGCTCGAGCGCAAGCGGGCGGTCATCGGCGCCGTCACGGATGGCCGTGAGCAGGACGAGGAGTCGATCGTCGATGCGCTCGTCCGGGAGCTCCACGGAGCCCCCTTCCGCCACCTCCGCGCCGTCGCCTGAGGGCGCCTCAGGGGTGCAGTTCGAGCGAGTTCATGATCCCGCCCCAGACTTCGACCTCGGATGCTTCGAATTCCGACAGGGCTTCTTCGCGGACGGCCGCGCGCGCGGACAGCGCGCGCTGTTCGGGCCCCTCGTAGCGGCTCAATCCGGCGGGGAGCTCCCCCAGCGCGACCCAGGCCCCCATGAATCGAGGGCTGAAGGCGAGCGTGTCCGCGGTCAACGAGTGGAAGCCACTGGCCGCCCACGAGCGCACGTCGGCGCAGAGGGGCGGTTCCGGAAGGGAGGCGAGCGTCTTCAACTTCGACACGTAGCCCTGGATGGTCGCGGTCAGGCTGTGGCTGCTCCAGTGCAGCGGCGCCGCCGCCCGGACGAATTCGTGAATCGAGGCGAGATCGTCGTGGAACGCGGCGGTCACCATCAGGCCGATCACCTCGTTGCTCAGCTGCGTCGATTCGCTGTCCTGGGGCGACCCCGCCGCGCCGAGGAGGCATTCGCCGCGCACCTTTGCGGCCGCTGCGTTGATCTCACGGTTGCCGACGCTGATGCGCGATGCGGCGGTCTGAACGAGTCGGTAATTGGCCTGTATGTAGGCCCGCGTCGCGGCCGCGTTGGAGGCCGTCGCGAGCGCCGGCGCGGTCCAGCCCGGCGCTGACGTCGCGACGGCGATCGTCGCCAGCGCTCCGAATCCTGAATCACGTCGGACAGCCACGGGATCGCCTCCGCCGGCGCGGCCGGTATGGATCGCCCTCCGGGTGCGGCGCAGACGGCGGATGCCGTCGAATGCACCGGATTGTTGATCGTGCGGTCCTCCTCTCCGGGGCCGGGCGAGCCCGGGGATCGCCGCAGCCACGCCCGCCGGGGGCGAACAGCGAGCGCTTCCTCCGATGACTCCGCGCAACGGCTGCCCCGCCTCGTCCCCCCGGTGGCGATCGCCGTGACGAGCGGCCCTCGCGCTCGCGGGCTGTGGTGGCGCCGCGAGCGCCGGCTCGGTCGTGCTCGATCGCTCACGCTCGCGTGCCGGCCGCCGCCGCCAACCCCGTCACCGTGTCGCCGCTGCCCGGGCACCCTCGACGCCTCTCCGACGACGCCAGATCAGCTTTCTCGGGGGCCCCGGCACGAGGTCACGGCGGTGCGTGTGGTGGGCTCGCACAGCGGCCTCCACGCCGGGGCGCTGCGAGCGTACTCCACGGGCACCGGCGAGAGCTTCCTGCCCGGTCACGGCCGTTCGTGCCAGGGGAGCGGGTTGCGGTCAGCGCCCGTCAGTGGGCGGGCCGAGACGCACCGGCCAGCACCACGTTCACGGTCGCCCACCCGGCGCCGGTCGAGCCAGAAACAGTTCCCGCTCGACCCGGGCAGCGCGGCGGCCGTGCAGCACTACAGCTCCGCCCCATCCCTCACGCCGTCGACCCTGACGATCACCACGGCGGCAAGCCCGGCGCGAGCCCCGGCGACCTGTTCCTCGCTCCGTACCAGGGCCGACGGCACCGCGGGCCCGATGATCGCCGAACAGGACGGCGAGCTCGTCTGGTTCCACCCGCTGCCCTCGCGGGAGACGGCGACCAACTTCTCGGTGCAGCAGTACGAAGGCAAGCCGGTGCTCGTGTGGTGGCAGGGACGCGTCCTGGAGCTCGGCTTCGGCCAGGGCGAAGACGAGGTCTACAACACCTCCTACCAGCACATCGCGCACGATCCGCGCCGGCAACGGCTACCGGGCCGACCTGCACGAGATCCAGCTGACGCCGCAGGGCGTCGCCTGGCTGGACGCCTTCTACCCGGTCGACGATGAACCTGGCGCCGCTCGGACGGCGCGTCCGACGGGGTCGTCAGCGACTCGATCGTGCAGGAGATCGACGTCAAGACGGGCCTGGTGATGTGGGAATGGCACGCGCTGGGCCACATCCCGGTCAGCGACTCCCACAACGCCGTGCCGAAGGCCAGCTATCCGTGGGACTACGTGCATGTCAACTCGGTCGACCCCGGCCCGGCCGGCGAAGCTGCTCCTGTCGGCCCGCAACACCTGGGCGTCTGTACGACGTCAACATCCACAGCGGGGGCGTGCTCTGGCGCCTGGGGGGAGCGCACAGCAGCTTCAAGCTCGGACCGGGCGCCAGCTTCTACTGGCAGCACGACGCCGAATTCCAGCCGGGCGGGCTGATCTCGGTGTTCGACAACGGGTCCGATCCTCCCGAGGAGAAGCAGTCGCGCGGCCTGCTGCTCGCCCCCAACTTCCACGCCCACACGGTGAGCCTCGTCAAACAGTTCGTCAACCCCGGCAAAACGCTGCTCGCCTCCAGCCAGGGCAACACCCTGAGCCTGGCAGGCGGGAACTGGCTGCTGGGCTACGGCGGCCTGCCGAACTTCACGGAGTTCAACGACTCCGGCCACGTCCTGCTCGACGGCACGCTGGGGCCGGGGCGTGCAGAGCTTCCGGACCTACCTCTCTCCCTGGAGCGCCTCCGCGCCCGGGGAGCCCGCGGCGGTCGCGGCTCCCGCCGCGGGCGGCCTGAGCGTGTCGGTCAGCTGGAACGGGTCCACCGAAGTGGCCTCCTGGCGCGTGCTCGCCGGAGCATCTGCGGCGGCGCTGGCGCCGGCTGCGACGGCGACCAGGAGCGGTTTCCAGACGACGATCGCGGTGCCTGTCGCGGGCCCCTACGTGGCGGTGCAGGCGCTCAACAGCTCCGGCGCGGTCATCGGTGTCTCGTCAACGGTGAAGGCCTGAGGCGGTCCGGGCTGCCCGCTTCGCCGGTGTCGCCCGAAGGCAGCGGCCCGACGGTGCGTTCGCTGCGGGCCCTGCGTCTTTCGACCGCGCTCTCCGCGGCGATGGTGGCGGTGGAGTAGTAGTCGGCGAACCGCGCGGCCGTGGGCTGCGCGCAGCCGGGGTGGGAGGCGGCGCGCGGAGCTCGTGGGCGATGGCGTAGTCGAGCTGCCCCCGCAGCTGGTCTTCGAGCGGGCTCACGCCGGCGGTGTTGTCGATCTCCAGGCGTCCCGCCTGGGTGCGTGTAGTCGTACAGCTCCGCTTCCTGACCGGCCGCCAGCGGCTCCACGCCCGTGGCCGGCCAGTTCGAGTAGGTCGCGAACTTGGCTTCGGGCGTGCGCATCGCGATCGACGTGCAGCGGCGCGTCCGCGGCGTAGGGTTCGATCGCGAACTCGGTCACGATCTCGTCGGTGGCGTGCAGCACGTAGGAGCGCCCGGGAGCGGCGGGGTCGGCGAGGATCGCCGCGAGGTCGAGGCGGTCGGCGATGTGCGCGTAGTGGGGATCGCTCGCGCCACGCGTTGGAGCCGCTGCGCGATCGTCAGCAGCAGCGGTGCGACGTCGACGCTCGAGCTCAGCTGCGTGCGCGCCTGCTGCGGCGCGGTCGTCAGCACGCCGCGCGGATCCTTGACGATGAGCGGCACCCGGAGCGCCTCCTCGTATGCGCCCGCGCCCTTGCCGCGGAGGCCGTGCGAGGCGCCGTACTCGCCGTGGTCGGAGGTGAACACGATCACGGTGTTGGCGGCGACATCGGGCTGGCTCTCGAGCGCGTCGAGGACCCCGCCGATGTGTCCGTCGACCTCGCGCTGCAGCTTGACGTAGAGGTCGATGAATTCGAGCCACTTCCGTTCGGCCCCCGGGCCGTGGAACGGAACCGGCCCGAACGACGTCGCGGCGGTGGTCTGCAGCGAGCGCTGCAGCAGCGGCTTGCGCCGGGCGATCAGCTGCTCGGGCGTCTCGTAGTTCGGCGGGATGCGGCCGATCACCGCTCGGCCGCGGAGGCCTCGGCGGCGACCCGGTCGCTCCAGGCGTACCACCAGGCGATGTCGTGGGGGTTCACGAAGGAGACGGTCGTGCACCAGGGCCGCCGCGCCGCCCTCGTCGGCGAGCCAGCGCGGCGAACTGCTTGCGCGATGTGCGGGTCCACGCGCCAGCCCTGGCCGGGCGCGCCGTCGGGAGAGGGGAAGGTCCCGCCGGCGAAGCCGTAGCGCTCGAGCGCACGCGCTCCGTCGCGCGGGTGCCACCTGTTGTCGTGGTGGGTGAGGTGCCACTTGCCGTACCAGCGCGTCTGGTAGCCGTGCTCGCGCAGCATCGTGCCCCAGGTCGGGAAGCCGGGATCGAGCGTGCTGCCGCCGGTGATCATGCAGCCGGTCTGGTGGGTGTGCAGGCCGGTCAGCAGCGTCGAGCGCGACGGCGTGCAGTCGTTGGAGGCCGTGTAGTGGCGCGCGAAGGAAACAGCGCCGCTGCGCAGCCGCTGGAGGTTCGGCGGGCAGCCCCACGCCGGATCGCCGCGGGCGAGAACCACTGCGGAAAGCGCAGCTGGTCGACGATGATCACGAGGATGTTCGGACTGCGCCTGCGCGCCGGCTCGGCATCAACGCGGCCGCCGGCGCAGCCGCCCCGGCGGCGGCCTGCGGGGAATCGCGGGTCTCGCGTCCGCGAGCGCGCGGATCGCCACGCCGGCGCCGCCGAGCAGTCCGCCGGCGACGAGACCGCCCTTCAGGAAGGTGCGTCGGTCTGAGTTTCCTATCGTGATCCGGGTCGATGGTGTCCATGCGCGCTCTTATCGTAGGTGCCGCGTCGTGCCTCGGGGCCGCATCCTCGGCGCTCGTCCCGGGGCTGCTCGTGCCTGCCATCGCGCTCGCACAGAACGGTCCCGCCTGTGCGCCCGCCAGCCTCGACAACTCCGCCCTGCTGGATGGAGCCGTGACCGTCTCGCCGCTGCCCGGAAGCCGGGACGCCTCGCCCGCAGACGCAGATCAGCTTCCTCGGCGTGCCCGCCGGCGAGCTGTCGGTGCGTGAGCGTCGTCGGCTGCGCGACCGGCGCGCACGGCGGCAGGCTCGCCGCCTACTCCCAGGGCGACGGCGCGAGCTTCCTTCCCGGCCGGCCGTTCGCCGAAGGCGAGCGCGTCACGGTCCGCGCGCTGCTGCGCAGCGGCCGGACCACGAAGGTCGCTGCTGGACACCTTCGCGATCGCGCATCAGGACACGATCAGCTCCACTCCCGAGACGATCCATCGCGGGAGCGCCGCGGAGGTCCAGAGCTTCCACTCGCGGCCCGACCTGCACCCGCCGGTGGTGACCGTGACCGCCCACTCGCCGCCGAAGCACCGGCCGATGACATGCTCGTCGCCCCCTACGCGGGGCCCGGGCCAGGCGGGACCGATGATCCTCGACCAGAACGGCAGCCTGGTGTGGTTCAAGCCGCTCCCGACGCAACACCTCGGCGACCAACCTGCAGGTCCAGGAATACGCGGGCAAACCGGTGCTGACGTGGTGGGAGGGCGACATCTCGGTGCATGGCTTCGGGCTCGGCGACGACGTGATCGACGACAGCAGCTACACAGACATAGCCCAGGTGAAGGCCGGCAACGGGCTGCAGGCGGACCTGCACGAATTCCAGCTCACACCCCGCGGGACCGCGCTGATCACCGCGTACGACCCGATCCTCTGCGACCTCTCCTCGGTCGGCGGGCCCGCCGACGGCGCGGTGACCGACGCGGTCTTCCAGGAAATCGACATCAAGACCGGTCTCGTCCGATTCCAGTGGACGAGCGTCGACCACGTCGCGCTGAGCGAATCCTACGCACCCGCCGATCGCAGCTCGGTCGGCGTTGCCGCTCGACTTCTTCCACATCAACTCGATCGACCGGATCCGGACGGAAGCCTGCTGATCTCGGCCCGCAACACCTGGACGGTCTACGACGTCGACCGCGCCGCAGCGGTCAGATCCGCTGGCGGCTCGGGGGCAAGCACAGCAGCTTCACGCGAGGCACCCGCGGCGCGCACCGCGTGGCAGCACGACCCGCGCGAACTCCCCGACGGATCGATCAGCATCTTCGACAACGGCTCCTCGCCGACCGTGCACGCCAGTCGCGCGGGATCGTGCTCGAAGCTCAACGCCGCAGCGGCACCGCGACGCTGCGTCGGCCAGCTCACGCATGGCCCGCCGCTGATCGCCGAAAGCCAGGGCAGCCTCCAGGCGCTCGCCAACGGGAACTGGTTCGTCGGCTGGGGCCAGGTGCCCGACTTCTCCGAGTTCGGCCCGTCGGGCAGCGTCGCTGTTCGACGCCCACCTGCCCGCGCTTCGACCAGTCCTACCGCGAGCTTCCGCTTCCCCTGGACGGGCAGCCCGCGCACCGGCCGGCGCTCGCCTTCCAGCCCGGGCCGCCGGCGGCGGGGCACGCGTCTACGCGAGCTGGAACGGCGCGACGCGTCTCCTCCTGGCGGGCCCTCGCGGGCCCCTCCGCGCCTCGCAGGGTCGTCGCCCAAGCCCGCCCGCAGCGGCTTCGAGACCGCGATCGCGCTGCCGGCGGGGGCGCGGGCCGGTATCTCGCGGTGCAGGCGCTCGGCGCCGCCGGCGACACGTTCGCCGTCTCGGCCAGCGTCCCCTCCGGCTGAGCGGCTGACGGACGGCGGCTCAGCCGTAGGTGAACTGATCGGCCGGGGGATTCCTTCGCGCTCGTCACTTTTTCCACCACGGCGGTGACTTCCACCGTGCCCGCCGCATGGGTCGGGGCGATCGCCGTGCAGGCTTCGTTTGACACGCATTCGACGATTTTCGCGCGGGCCGAGCCGAACTTGATCTCCGTCGCCGTGCCGCCGAGTGCGAAGCCGAGGCCGGTGATCGTCACGGATGTGCCCTTGGGGCCGCTGTTCGGGGTCACCGACTCGATCACGGGGAGGTATTTGAAGCGGTCCTTGGCCGAGGTCGCGCTCGTGGCGACGGACGTCGTGACCGTGATTTCGGCGGTGCCGGCCACGACCGTCGCCGGAGCGACCGCCGTGATCTCGGTGGCGGAGACGACGGTGAAGCTCGTCGCGGGAGCCGAGCCGAAGTCGACGGCCGTCGCGCCCGTGAGGCTCGAGCCGGTGATCGTGACCGTCTCGCCGCCTTCCGCCGGCCCGCTCGCGGGGGAGAGCTTCTTGATCGTCGGCGGAAGCAGGTAGGTGTAGCGCACCGCGAGGTTCTTCGGGCTGCTTCCGGCCGCCGTCGTCACGTGTACTTCAACCGCGCCGGTTCCGGCGGGCGCGATCGCCGTGATCGTCGTCGGGGATTCGACCGTGAAGCTCTCCGCGGCGGTGGAGCCGAACTTCACCGCTGTCGCTCCCGTCAGGTTCGCCCCCGTGATCGTCACCGCCGTCCCACCGCTGTTCGGTCCGGCGGCCGGGCTGAGCGAGGTCACGGACGGGACCAGTTCGCCGTAGGCCAGGCTCCAGAGCCCGCCGGCGGAGATGCCCGCGCCCTCCGCGAGGCCCATCACCGCGACCGGCAGGTCGCTGGCTGCTCCGGCCATGCCATCGCCGAGCGCGCCCCAGCTGTTGCGGCCCCACGCCTCGACCGATCCGCTCCCGAGCAGCGCGAGGCCGTGGTCGGCGCCGGCCGCGATCGCGGTCGCGCCGCTCACGCCGCTGACGGCCGTCGGGACTTCATCGGCGTGCCCGATCGTCCCGTCCCCGAGCTGGCCGTAGTTGTCTTCACCCCAAGCGAGTACAGCGCCTTTGACCAGGGCGAGGGCGAACGCTTGTCCCGCCGCCAGCGCGCTCGCTTCCGAGACCCCCGGAACCGTCACGGGGAGGGTGCTCCCTTCTTCGATTTCGCCGTTCCCGAGCTCGTCCGCGTCGTTGCTTCCCCACGCCTCGACCGCGCCTTTGGCCACCAGTGCGAGGCTGAATTGGCCGCCGGCCGCGATCGCCGTGACGCCCGTGAGGCTCTTCACCGCCGCGGGCGTGGCGACCAGTTCCTTCGTCGTCCCATCTCCGAGCTGACCCTCTTCGTCGTTGCCCCAGGCCATCACGGTGCCGTTGCTCAACAGCGCGAGGCTGTCGTCTGCGCCGGCCGCGATCGCCTTCACGTTCGTGACCCCTTTGACGGCCACCGGCACATCGGTTTCCTGTGTGTTGCCGTCCCCGAGCTCGCCGAATTCGTTGTCGCCCCAGGCCATCACGGTGCCGTTGGAGAGCAGGGCGAGGCTGTGCGAGCCGCCGGCGGCGATCGCTTTCACGCCGCTGAGGCCGCTGACGGCGACGGGAACGCTGCTCGTCGTCGTGTTCCCATCGCCCAGCTGGCCGGCTTCGTTCTCGCCCCACGCCATCACGCTGCCGCTGCTGAGCAGCGCGACGCCATGGTCGCTGCCGGCGGCGACGGCGGTCACCCCGGTGAGCCCGCTCACGTCGACGGGGACGTCGCTCGAGGCTTCCGTCGAGCCGTCGCCGAGCTGACGCTGGAGGTTCGAGCCCCAGCTCAGGGCGCCGAACGAGCTCGCGCTCGCCGGGGCCACCGCGACGATGCCCACCAGCAGCACCGCGATCGTCGCCCCGGTCCCTGCCACACGCCGCCCGGCGCGTCGGAAGTCCCTCTCCTCCATCTCGCTCTCGCCCTCCCTCTCCATTACCCGCGGCACCTTGTCGCTGCTGCCCTCTAGGCCCAGCTTACCGGCAGAAGGATCGCCGCTCGCCATTCTTCGCCCACTCTTCGTGTTGGATCAGCGGTACGGACGGCGGGGATCGCCGGCGGGCCGACGCGGGCGGGTGGAGCGGGCGAGCGACACGGGCGATCGACAGAGTAATATTCGGTCAAGACCGATGAATCCTTCATCCGCCACCCAGATCGACGCCTCGGCGCCGAGCGTGCGGCCGCGCCGCGGACCCCCGGCTCGCGAGCGCCTCCTGCGGGCGGCGCTCGCCGGGTTCGAGCGCGAGGGGGTCCTGGCGGCAAGGCTCGAGAGCATTCGCAACGACGCGGGCGTGAGCGTCGGCGCGCTCTACCATCACTTCCCCGACAAGGCCGCCCTCGCAGGGGCGCTCTACGGCGAGCTCACGGCGGACTTCCAGAACGGCTTCCTCGTCGAGCTGCGCACGCACCCGGCGGCACAGGAGGGGGTCGAAGCGGGGGTGCGCTTCCACCTGCGATGGGTGAGCGAGAATCGCGCCGCGGCCTCCTTCCTGCTGGCCGGGCGTCCCGTCGGGGACGCGGAGTGGGGGAGCGCAATCGCGCCTTCTTCGCGGAGGCGATGGCCTGGTGGGACACGCACGCCCACTACGGCTCGCTGCGGGCGCTCCCGTTCGACGTCATCAACGCCCTCTGGCTCGGCCCGTCTCAGGAGTACGCACGCCACTGGATCGCGGGGCGCGCGCGGCGCGTGCCGGTCGCGGTTGCCAACGACCTGGCGCAAGCCGCCTGGCAGGTCCTGAAGGAGGATCGATGACGTTCTACGAGCAGCTCCGCATCGACGGCGCCGGCACAGGGGAGAGCCTCGTGCAGGTCGAGAGGGGCGAGGATCGCGCGACCGTCACGATGGCCGACCCCGCGAAGCTCAACGTCCTCAGCGCGCCGCTGGTGCTGCAGCTGAGGGCGGCGCTCGAGGAGCTCGCGGGCGATCGCGCGATCAGGGCGATCGTGATCACCGGCCGCGATCCGGGCTTCTCCGCCGGGGGCGACCTGAGGATGATGGAGGAGGCTCCGCAGGCGCTCTCCTCGCCACAGGGCGTGACCGACATATGGCGTTGGATTCCGCTACGAGTTCGGGGGCATCGCGCGACTGATCGCCAGAAGCGACACGGCGTTCCTCGCCGCGATCAACGGCGCGGCGGCGGGCGTGGGGCTCGCGTGGGCGCTCACCTGCGACCTCGCCATCGCCTCGGATCGAGCCCGCCTGGTGCCCGCCTTCGGGCGTCTGGGCCTGCTGCCCGAGGTGGGAACCTCGTGGGCCATAACCCGACGCCTGGGCTATCAGGGTGCCTTCGCCTACTACGCCGGCGGCGAGGAGCTCGACGCCGAGCGGGCGAAGGAGCCTGGGCCTCGTGCACGAGGTGGTCCCGACATGCCCGCCTCCTCGCTGCCGCCGATGACTGGTGCACGCGCATCGCCGCGCTGCCCCCACATGCGATCGCGATGACCAAGCCGCTGCTCCGCGCGGCCGCCGATGGGACCTGGGAGAGCGCGCTCGCGATGGAGGAGTTCGCCGAGCCGCAGTGCTTCACCACCGCGGCCTTCCAGGACGCGGTCGCGGGGCTGCTCTCCTCCCGCTGAGCGCCGCCGGCTCGCCGTCAGCGCTCGAGCCCGCTGCCGGCCTCAGCAGTCGGATCGCCTTCAGCGTGAGGAACTCCTCGATGCCGTAGGGACCGAGCTCGCGGCCGTGACCGGACTGCTTGTAGCCGCCGAACGGCGCCAGCGGGTTGAAGGCTGCGCCGTTGACCTCCACCTGACCCGTGCGGAGACGGCGGGCGACCGCCTTCGCGCGCTCCTCCGAGGCCGAGTAGACACCGCCCGCGAGGCCGTAGCTGCTGTCGTTGGCGATCCGCACGGCATCGTCCTCGTCCTCGTAGGGCATGATGACGAGCACCGGCCCGAAGATCTCCTCCTGGGCGATCGTCATCCCCGGGGTGACGTCGCTGAAGATGGTCGGACGGACGTAGTAGCCGCGCTCGAGCCCCTCGGGCGGCTCCGCGCCGCCGACGACAACGCGCGCGCCCTCCTCGATCCCCTGCTCGATGTAGCCCCGGACGCGCTCACGCTGGACGGAGGACACGAGCGGGCCGAGCTGGGTCGACTCATCGAAGGGGTCGCCGACGGCGATCTCGGCGACGACGGCCGCGGCGATCTGCTCCGCGGCCGTCAGGCTCGCCCGTGGGACGAGCATGCGTGTCAGCGCCGAGCAGGTCTGGCCACCGTTGATGTAGCACTTCTGGATCCCGTTCACGACGGCCTGCTCGAGGTCGGCGTCGTCGAGGATGATGTTCGGCGACTTTCCCCCGAGCTCGAGCGCGACCTTCTTGACCGTCGCGGCCGCCAGCTCGCTGACGCGGCGCCCCGCGCGGGTGGAGCCCGTGAAGGACACCATGTCGATGTCGGGGTGGGAGGCGATCGCCTCGCCGACCACGGGGCCGTAGCCGGTGACGAGGTTCAGCACGCCGGCGGGCACGCCGACGTCGTCGAAGATCTCCGCGAGCGCGAACGCGCTCAGCGGCGTCACCTCGCTCGGCTTGACGACGACCGTGCAGCCGGCCGTCATCGCCGGTGCGACCTTCGCGGCGATCTGGTGGAGGGGAAAGTTCCATGGCGTGATCGCCCCGACGACGCCGATGGGCTCGCGCAGGACGAGCGAGTTGCCGATCTGCTGCTCCCAGGGGAGATGCTCGACGAGGTGCTCCATCGAGCCGAAGTCCATGATCGGGAGGCCGGTCTGGATGAACATCGACATCGTGATCGGAGAGCCGAGCTCCTGGGAGATCAGGGCCGCGAGATCCTGCTGGCGCTCCTGGAGCTTCAGCGAGATCGCGCTGCACAGCGCCACGCGATCGGCCAGGGGCGTCTGCGACCAGGTCTCGAACGCGCCGCGCGCTGCGGCCACGGCCCGGTCGACGTCGGCCGGGCCGCCCTCCGGCACCGCGCCGATGACCTCCTCGCTCGACGGGCTGAGCACCTCGATCGTCCCTCCGCCCTCGGCGGCAACCCACTCGCCGCCGATGTACACGCGGTCTCGCTCGATGATCGTCGTCGTGGAGCTCATGCGGGCACCTCCGTGGTCGATGCGGTCATGGGTTGGCCCGCGTCCTGGGCGATCTGCTCGGCGGTGCGCGAGGCGAGGGCCATGATCGAGATCATCGGGTTGGTTCCCGAGGAGGTCGGGAAGGCCGAGCCGTCGCCGATCCAGACCCCCGGCACGTCGTGGAGCTCACCGCGGGGATCCGCCACCGAGGTCGTCCGATCGGATCCCATCCGGCAGGTGCCCATCTGGTGGGCGGAGAACATCCGCAGCCCCCCGAGCCGTGGAGGGATGCGGCGCGCGCGGGCGATGAAGCCCTCGACGTCGTCGCCGACACGCCAGCACGGCATCCCGGCGGCCATCACGTAGATTCGGCGGGCGCCCGCGGCGAGGTGCCCACGGATTTGCTGCTCGAGCGCGAGTTCGGTCATCGCGACGTCGACCGCGTCGGCGACTTCGTAGCTGGGGCTGGACATGCCGTCGGCGTCGATCTCCACGCGCCCGTGGCCGCGGTCGCGGACGAGCCCGATCCACGTCGCGAAGTTCGCGAACTCGGACAGCATCGCCTTGTGCTCGGCGCCGGAGGTCCAGGGGAGCGCCGAGGCGCCGAGGCCGGTCGTGTACTGGACGCCCTCGATCAGGAAGCCGTGGCCGTCGCGAACGTTGGCGAACTCGTTGATGAGGCCGGCGTGCGGGGGGCCCCACCACGAGCGGAGGTCCTCGCCATAGTCCCCGACCGTCGCCGTGCAGGGGTGCAGGCGAAGGTAGTCCCCTGTGGCCGGGCCGCCGATTCCCGAGCGAAGCAGCAGCGCGGGCGACTCCAGCGAGCCGGCCGCGACGACGGTCTGCGGGGCGCGGATCGTGACCGCGGCGCTCGCGCCCGTCTGCGGGTCCGTCCACGAGGCCTCGATGCCCGCGCCGCGGCCGTCCTCGACGATGACCCTCTCCGCGAAGCAGTTCACGAGGAAGCGCGCGCCGCGCTCGGCCGCATCCCTGAGGTATGTGCGCTGCGTCGAGCGCTTGGCGCCGGACTGGTCGCCGAAGCCCATGTAGGCGGCGATCGAGGGGTCGTGGAGGGCCTCGTCCCAATTGCGCCTGACGGTCGCGAAGGACCACCCGAGGCGCTCGGCGGCGCGCTGCATCGCCTGCTGGGGACCGTTGAGCTCCGAGCAGCGATCGTTGACCGACAGCCGGGTGCAGACCTCGTCGAGATGGCGGTCGTAGGCGGCTGTGGCCACGTCTGCGAGACCGTGCTCGGCCCACTCCTGGCGCACCCAGTCGGTCGTGCGCAGCGAGTTCGTCCAGTTGATCTCCGTCCCACCTCCGAGCGTGGAGCCGGCCTGCAGGGTGATGTTCATGTCGGCCGTCGGCTGCGGGCCCCCGCGCCAGTAGAGGTTCTGGAAGGCCCACATCTCGAGCTGGTTGTAGTCCGACTGGTTGTAGTAGCCGCCCATCTCCACCACCACCACCTCGAGGCCGGCCTCGGCGAGCTTGCCGGCGATCACCCCGCCCCCGGCGCCGGAGCCGACGATGACGACATCGGCCTCGAGCGTCTCGCCGTCCCGGGGCGTCAGCGTGGCGATCGGCTTCGGCACGTCGGGTGGCGGGGAGATCGGCCCCGGATAGCCGAACGCGCTCCAGAAGGGGTTGCGGCCGGTCGCGGGGTCGGGGACGCCATAGGTGCAGTAGAGGATCAGGGCGCTCAGCCCTCCGATCCCGATCGCCGCCTCGCGCGAGGCGAGCGAGATGTTCGTGAGGACCTGCTCGCGGGAGAGCTGGGACATGGCGGCGAAGCCCTGCTGTTCGAGCGCGTCGAGCAGTTCGGTGATGCCCTGGACCTGTTCCGCCGGCATCTGCTCGAACGCCTGAAGCAGCGCCGCGTCGGCGCCGACGTCCGTGGCAGTCCTTCCCCAGAAGCCCTCCGGGTCCGGCTCACGCCGGATCGCTGGTACGACCGTGTCGCACAGTGCTCGCAGGGTCGCCTGCTGAAGCTCGCTCGGGCTCATCTCTCCTCCTCCGGCCGGCCTCGCTCCGCCGACCCCTAGTCAGCGGGCCGAGTCGCGACCAACACTACCCCGCGGCCGCCCCCGTCGCTCAGCGGGCCGCGAGGAGCTGCTCGTGGACAGCTGGGCGCAGGCGCCGCTCGACGCGGACCTCGACGCCGTGGCGCGGCGCGAGGGTGATGCCTCGCAGGACGATCGGGTCGGGGCGGTCGCGCAGGGGCGCGAGCTCGACCGAGGTGATCGCCACGCGAATCACCTCTGCCATCTCCGCCTGCGCGAGCGCGGCGCCGATACAGCGTCGGATGCCGCCGCCGAAGGGGATCCACGAGTAGGGCTCGGGGGCTTCCTCCAGGAAGCGCTCGGGGCGGAACTCCTCGGGCCGCGGATAGAGGTCCTCGCGGAGTTGGACGAGGACGATCCCGGGATAGACCTTCACCCCCGCCGGGAGCTCCCAGCCGGCGACCGTCCGCGGGACGGTGAGCGTGCGCTCGGCGCCGTCGATGACGGGTCGCAGGCGAAGGACCTCCTTGACGACCGCGTCGAGGTAGGCGTCATCGCCTCCGTCGAGCTCCTCCCGCAGGCGTGCCGCGACGGGCGGGTTGCGAAGGAGCAGCTCGAACGCCGATGCGAGCCCCGTCGCGGTCGTCTCGTGTCCCGCCGCGAGCATCGTGAAGAGCTCGTCGCGGAGCTCCCCGTCGGTCATCTCGCGACCATCCTCGTCGCGCGCGCAGAGCAGCAGCGAGAGCACATCCGAGCGGCTCTCCAGATCCGGCTCGCGGCGGCGGCGCTCGATCTCCTCCGCGAGCACGGCGTCGGCCGCGCGCAGCCGACGGGCGAACCGCCCTCCCGGGCTGAGCGGACCGAGGTCGGCGCGCATCGCGCCCGAGACCATGAACACTGGGCTGCTGTCGAGGATCGCGGACAGGGCCCGGCGCAGGCGAGCCACCCGCTCCGCCTCGGTGACGCCGAACACCGCCCGGCAGATCACCTCGAAGGTGAGCGCGCGCATACGCTCGCGGATTACGAGCCTGCTCCCCGGCTCCCAAGCGCCGATCTCGCGGTGGGCGACGTCGCGAATCACCTCGCGGAAGGCCGCCACGCGCGATCCCTGGAACGGTGGCAGGAGGAGCTTGCGCTGGCGCAGGTGCTCCGTCCCGTCGAGGATCAGCACAGAACGCGGCCCGAGCACCGGCTCCATGAACGAGTTCGCCTCGCCGGCGCGGAGGTCGGACTGGTCGCCGGTGAAGAGCGCGCGGATCGCATCGGGATCGACGACGTAGACGCCGGTCCCGAAGCCCAGCAGGCGGACCGTGAACACGTTCCCGAAGCGGCGCTGCCAGCTCCGCAGCGCCTCCACGGGCCGACGCACGAAGCGGATCGTGTTAACCGCTGCCGGGCTGCGCGGGCCTGGCGGGAGCGCCATCGCAGCAGTCTAGATCCAAGCTGCAGCGACGGCCTCCTCGCGTCACCGTCGGCGTCGCCCGCCTCGCCGCCGGCCCCCCGGGCCGCTCAGCCGACGCCGGCGAGCCCTGCGAGCAGCTGCGCGGCGACAGCCTCGAAGCGAGCAGCATCCCCGAGTGGCCGCGCGAGCAGCATCGCGCCCTGGAGCCCGCTGAGGATGCTCTCCGCGATCGCGATCGCCGGGCCCTCAAAGCGCAGGCTGCGATCCTCGCGACCCCGCTCGAGCACCGCCGCGAGCCACGTTGCGTTGTCGGCCAGGAACGCGAGCACCGCATCGCGCATCCGCCCCGGCAATGTCTCGTACTCGGCTGCCAGCATGCCGCACAGGCACATCCGATCTTCGCGTAGGACGCGGCCGTAGAGGTCGGCGTAGCCGACAAGCTTCGCCGGGGCGGCGCTCACCTCCTCGTCGATCCGCTCGAGCGACTCGGCGAATCGCGTCCGATAGCGCTCGAGGAGCGCCTCGCCGAGGTCGGTCTTGCTCGGGAAGTGGTAATGGAGGCTCGCCTTCGTCAGCGACACCTCCGCGGCGATGTCGGCGTAGCTGAAGCCGTTGAAGCCCCGCAGCTGCACCAGCTTCTCGCCGGCGTCGAGGATCCGCGAGCGGGTGTCAGCCACCGGGTCCGCCACCGCCTTCCTCGCCGGGCCTCGTCGACTGCTGCTCACCGCCATCGCTGCATTCTTGCAGGCGGGTTGACGTGTCTACCAACTAGTAGGTAGAGTCGGCGAAACGATAGGCGACCGAACGAAGGGGGTCCTCGATGGCGCGCAAATACATCGACTGTCGCGAGATGCCGAGCGAGAGCGGCTGTGACCTGACGATGGGGGGCAGCGACGAGCACGTCCTCAACGCGGCAGTCGTCCATGCCGTGACCGCGCACGGGCACGACGACACGCCGGAGCTCCGCGAGCAGATACGACAGGTGTTGAAGGACGAGGCCCCGGGCGTTCTTGCGTAGGTCGCATCAGGACGGGGCGCTCTTCGGCGGCAGGGCTGAATGGCCGCGAGCCGGTGGCGGGCCAGCATTGCCGACCTCGGCTGACCGCGCCGCACGATCGTTGGCTTGACGGAGAGGGCGGGATTCGAACCCGCGATGGAGTTTGACCCCCATACTCGCTTAGCAGGCGAGTGCCTTCAGCCTCTCGGCCACCTCTCCCGGAGCGGGACGGCCAAGTCTAGAGGCTGCCGGGGGCGTCCACTAGCCTTTCATCGACCCGCCCTGGAGGGGTGGCAGAGCGGTTGAATGCACCGGTCTTGAAAACCGGCAGGCGGGCAACCCCCGCCTCGGGAGTTCGAATCTCCCCCCCTCCGTTTCCCCCGCCCGGGTCGGCCCGGCAGGCCCCGGCGCGGCGCGCGGCGCGCGGCGCGGTCGGCAACGCTCTGCCCGCCGGTCCCCGCCCTCCACGGCCCCGCCCTCCTGGCCGGCGCGGCCCCGCCTACGGCCGGCGGGACGGCGCGCCTGGGGAGGTCTGCCGGGCGGGCTCCTCGGTCGCCTCGATCAGCGCCTGAACGACGGCGGGATCGAACTGGACGCCCGCGTTGCGGCGCAGCTCGGCGACGGCGTCGGCGGTGGGCATCGCCTTGCGGTAGGAGCGCGTCGTGGTCATCGCGTCGAAGGCGTCGCAGGTGGAGACGATGCGCGCCTCGATCGGTATCGCCTCGCCGCGAAGCCCGTCGGGGTAGCCGGAGCCGTCCCAGGACTCGTGGGAGGAGCGGACGACCTTGCCGACCTCGCCCATGAAGCCTCCGACGGTCGCGAGCATCCGCTCGCCCTCGAGGGTGTGGGTCTTGATGATCGCCCACTCGTCGTCGTCGAGCTTGCCCGGCTTGTTGATGATCTCGTTGGGCACGGCGATCTTGCCGACGTCGTGGAGCAGGGCGCCGAATTCGACCTTCCGCTGCTCGTCGAGGTCCAGGCCGAGGCGCTTGGCGACGTCGACGGCGACGCGGACGACGCCCTTGCAGTGCTCGCCCGTGTAGGCGTCGTCGGCCTCGACGACGTCCCCGAGCAGCAGGGCCGTCCCCTGGTAGGCGTCGTTGAGCTCGATGAGCTGGTCGAGGCGGTCGCTGCGCTCGCGAGAGAGCATGCTCAGGAGGCCGAACTGCGGGATCACGAGCAGGACCGCGGCCTGGCTGTCGAGCGCGGCGGCGGCGACCGCGAGCGCGAGCCCGAGCGGTGCGAGGGCGAGGTCGATCGTGTAGACCTCGCGGAACTCTTCCAGGAGGGTCGCGACGGAGATGTCGTGGAGGGTGTTCTCGACCGCGGCGTTGGCGACGAAATCGCAGAGGAACTGGGCGGCGAGCGCGAGCAGCAGCACGCCCCAGTGGCCCTCCGGTCCGTGGACGCCGGCGACCGCGAGCACCACGCAGGGGCCGACGGAGAAGGCGCTGTTCGCAAGCGAGGTGACGAGCCGGCCGGGGGCGGCCCTGCCGGAGAGGACGTCGGGGAGCATCCCCAGGGCCAGGCCCGCGGCGACGACGATGGGAACGACGGGGAGGGGAACGGCGAAGAGCATCGGCACGAACACCGCCTGGGTGGGCACGGTGAAGCCGGCACCGACGTCGAAGCGGAAGCGGCTGGCGAGCGCGATCGTCAGGACATACATCGCGCAGACCCATGGCGAGAGGCCGCCCACGCCGTCGAGCAGGGCGAGCAGGGCGGCGCTCAACAGGACGAAGGCGCTGACGAGCAAGGCCCCCGCGTGGCGGTGGTCGGTGACCGGCTTGGCCTGGCGCGCGCGAGAGATGCGTGCCCGTTCGGCCTGCTGAAGGGCATACGAAGACATCCGCCTGCGATGCGTATCGGTCCGTGCGCCGGGGACTTGAACGCCGGCGGCGCCCGCTGGGCGCGGGTCCGACGCGCCGCTCGGCGCTCTCTCCGGGCCGGGACGGCCGTTGGACGTCCGTCCAGGTCGGCCCGTCGGTGCTCGACCCGCCCCTGCGCGCGGCCGATCAGAGGGCCAGACCAAACACTGTCAAGGGCAAACTCGTCGCGAGGCGAGGACGCAAAGCAAGAGGTCTCGAATGCGAGACGGCTCGGCCGCCAGTCAGCAAGGAGGCCAGCCGTGTCGTACCTCAAGCAAGCTTTGCTCAACCCGGACGTTCGCAGGCGCGCCCGCCTGAGGTCGTCGATCCTGGTCGCGGCAGCGAGTGTGCTCGCGGGCGCGGCCCTCCCGAGCAGCGCGCAGGCCGCGCTCATCAGCACCGGCGCGTGCAACGGCGCGCAGCTCTCGCAGCCGTTCGCCCCGTGGGGAGACTCGAGCAGCTACGAGCTGCTCAGCGGGGGCAACTTCGAAGGGTCGCTCGCCGGTTGGACGCTGAGCGGCGGCGCCCGCACGGTTGCGGGCGGCGAGCCCGCGCGCGTCCCCGGCTCCAACGGCGCACGCTCGCTGCTGCTCCCCGCGGGCGCGAGCGCGCAGTCGCCCGCGACGTGCGTCAACGCAAGCTACCCGACGTTCCGCTTCTTCGCCCGCGATTCGGGCCTGACCTCGAGCGTGCTCGTCCAGGTCGTCTTCACCACGCTGCACGTCACCCTCACCGAGTCCCTCGGTGTGGTGACGCTCGCGGGGAGCTGGCAGCCGACCCCGGTGATGCTCACCAATGCCCTCGTCTCGGGTGCGCTCTCGGGAGGCACCGGCGAGGTCGCGATCCGCTTCACGGCCGTCGGCGGCTCCTCCCAGGTGGATGACGTCTTCATCGACCCGCGGATGACGCGCTGAGCAGACGATCTTGCCGGGCCGCCGCGTCGCCGGGGAGCGAGCACCCCGGCGGCGCGGTCCGGTTGTCCGGGCACCCCGGCGGTGGTACCCTGCGGCGGTCATCTGTGGGCGTCTGGGCGTGCTGGTAGGCGGGCGTCGGGGCGGACATCAGCCACGAACGGGGGAGGCAGGATGCCCAGGAGGAGTCGGTCGGTAGGCGCCACGCGCGCGCCCGCTCTGCTGACGCCCTCGTGGAGGTCTCGGCCCGGACGGCTGCTCGTCCTTCTGACTGCGGTCGCGCTGCTCGCCGGGACGCTGAGCAGCTCGGCTTGGGCCGCCCGCCGTGCCGGCGAACCGGCCGCCGGCGGCCCGTTGGCGCAGCCGTTGGTGAACAAAGCGCCCGCCGTGAGCAAGCAGCCGGTCTCGAAGACTGTCGAAGAAGGCGAAAGCTGGACGTTCGAATCGACGGGGTCGGGGACGCCGACACCGACGGTCCAGTGGGAACGCTCGACGAACGGCGGCTCGAGCTGGTCGCCGATCGCCGGCGCCACCAGCGACCAGCTCACGATCGCCGATCCGATCACCGCCGAATCGGGCAACGAGTTCCGTGCCGTGTTCACGAACATCGTGGGGGAAGCGACGAGCAAAGCCGCCACGCTGACGGTGAACAAGGCGCCGACGGTGACGCAGCAGCCCGTGGCGCAGACGGTCGAAGAAGGGCAGACCGCGACCTTCTATTCCGAAGCCTCCGGCTCGCCCACGCCGACCGTCCAGTGGTACCGCTCGACCAACGGGGGCGGTACCTGGAGCCTGCTCTCCGGCGCGACCTCCGACCAGCTCAGCGTCGCCAACGCGAAAACGAGCGAAAGCGGCCACCTCTACCGCGCGACGTTCAAAAACGCCGCGGGGAGTGTGACGACGGAAGCGGTGGCGCTGACGGTTCAGGAGCTGCCCGCGATCACCAGACAGCCGCTCAGTGCGACGGTCGACGAAGGCGAGGCGGCGAGCTTCGAAGCGAGCGCGTCCGGCTTCCCGACGCCGTCCGCCCAGTGGGAAGTCTCGACCAACGAAGGCGGCAGCTGGAGCGCGATCGAAGGAGCCACCTCGAGCAAGCTGACGATCGCGACCACGAGCGGCTCCGAAAGCGGATACGAGTTTCGCGCGGTGTTCCGCAACGCGGCCGGATCGGCGACCACCGGGACAGCGACCCTGACGGTCCACTCGCCGCCGGTGATCACCCAACAGCCGCAGGGGATGACGGTCGAAGTCGGCCAGCCCGCCTCCTTTCAGACGGCCGCGACGGGCTTCCCGACGCCGACGGTCCAATGGGAAAAGTCGACCGATGGCGGCAGCAGCTGGAGCGCGGTGGGCGGGGCCACCAGCGACGTGATCTCGATTGCATCGACGGTCGCCACGGAAAGCGGAAACGAGTACCGGGCCGTGTTCACGAACACCGCCGCCAGCGTCACCTCCGCGGCCGCCACGCTGACGGTCGCGACGAACCACTACAGCGCGGTCGCGTGGGGGCAGAACCTCTTCCGCCAGCTCGGCGACGGCAACGCCGAAGCCCTCAGCGACGTGCCGGTGAACGTCAGCGGTCTGAAGTTCGTCGACGCCGTCGCGGCCGGTGGGCGGCACAGCCTCGCGCTGCTCGCCGACGGTGATGTGGTCGCCTGGGGCGACGACGAACACGGGCAGCTGGGCGACGGCGAGGAAGGCCTCGCCGAAGTGCCGATGCCCGTGGAGGATTCTGTCCGGGGTGAAGGCGATCGCCGCCGGCGGCAATCACAGCCTCGCGCTGCTCAGCAACGGCACTGTGATGGCATGGGGCGACAACGAAAACGGCCAGCTGGGCGACGGTGGCACCGGCAACAGCGAAATGCCCGTCGCGGTCAAAGGTCTCAAAGATGTGAAGGCGATCGCGGCCGGCGGCGAGCACAGCCTCGCGCTGCTCGAAAACGGCACCGTGATGGCCTGGGGAGACGACGAATCGGGGCAGATCGGCAACGGCGCCGTCAGGGAAGCCGTGACCTCGCCGGCGGCCGTGAAAGGCCTGAGCAACGTCACCGCGATCGCCGCCGGCGGTGAATTCAGCCTCGCACTCGTCACCGGCGGTACCGTCCGGAGCTGGGGCAACGACGAATCCGGCGAGCTCGGGAACAGCGCGGTCGAAGAAGGCTTCAGCGACCTGCCGGTGACCGTCGACGCGCTAAGCGAAGTCACCGCCGTCGCGGCGGGTAGCGCCCACTCGCTCGCGCTCCTGGCCGACGGGACGGTGAAGTCGTGGGGGCAGAACACCGACGGCGAGCTCGGCCAGGGGACGATGGGCGCGCGCAAAGAAACCCCCGCCGCCGTGAGCGGGCTGACGGGCGTGACGGGCATCTCTGCAGGGACCCACGACAGCCTCGCGGTGCTCGGCGGCGGAGCCGTGCGGGCGTGGGGGATAAACCACTGGGGCACGCTCGGGGATGGCAAAAGCGGAGAACCGAGCGATGTCCCCGTCGTGGTCGGCGGGGTGGCCAAGGTCGCGAGCATCTCCGCCGGGGGCTCGCACATGCTCGCCTTCGGCGAACCGCTTCCGACCGTCAGCTCGATCAGCCCGAGCGTCGGGCCGGCCGGCGGGAAAACGCAGGTGACGATCCAAGGCGCGAGCTTCACGGAAGTGACGGGAGTGCACTTCGGGAGCGCCGCTGCGAGCGGCGTCACGGTCGAGTCACCGACTGAAGTCTCGGCAGAAGCGCCGGCCGGGACGGGGACGGTCGACATCACCGTGACGACCAACGCCGGCACGAGCGCTCCCACCAGCGCGGACCGCTACACGTATGAGCCAGCTCCGACGATCACGAGGCTCTCGCCGAAGCTCGGCCCGGCGAGCGGGGAAACCGCGGTCACGATCACCGGCACCGGCTTCACGGGCGCGACCGGGGTGAGCTTCGCCGGGGTTGCCGCGAGCTACGTCGTGAATTCCCCGACGACGATCACGGCGACCTCTCCCGCAGGCGCCTCGGGCCGCGCGAACGTGACGGTGACCACCCCGGGCGGAACGAGCGCGACCTCGAGCAAAGACCTGTTCACCTACAAGCCGGTCGTCGAAGCGGTGAGCCCGAATGCCGGGTCGACGAGCGGCGGCGCGAGCGTGACGGTGACGGGCGCGGGGTTCGCACTCGGAGCGACGGCCACGACGTTCAAGTTCGGCACGAGGAAAGCCACCGGTGTGAGCTGCTCGAGCTCGACGACGTGCACGATGACCTCGCCGTCGGGGGCGGCGGGGACGATCAACGTGACCGCGACGGTCGCCAAAGAGACGAGCCCGGCGAACCCGCCGGGCGACGACTTCACCTACAGCTGACCGCCGTCCTCGGCGGCCGACTCCGGCTCCGCGGCGACGACGAAGACGATGTGGCGACGCGAGACGGTGAGGTATGAGTGGAGCTCGACGGGGCCGCCCTGCAGCGGCGCGACGGTCACGTCGGTGAGCGTGATGAACTCCCGCTCGACCGCGTTCAGCACGTCGGAGACACGGCTGCGGTAGCCGTCGCGGGCCAGCGTGATGGCGCCCTCGATGCGGTGTCGTTCGGTCTCGATGCGGACGCGCTCCTGGCGGTTGTTCATCCCCGCGTCGGCGTCGGTGGGTGACAGCTCTGGATCGCTCATGAGGGCATTATCGGCCCGCCGGCGCCGGCGCGCGCGATCCGGGGCCGCTGGGCCGCTGCGCCATCTAGGAGATGTGCTCGGGGGTACGCGCCGGGAGGCCGGCGCGGGCGGGCGGCGCGTTCACGGCCGGACCCGAGGTGCTGGGGCGGTTGCGCTCGTCGCGGACGATGTACAGGGGACGGTGCTTGACCTCGTCGTAGATCCGCCCGACGTACTCGCCGATGACCCCGATGGCGATCAGCTGGATGCCTCCGAGGAGGAGGATCGCGATCGTGATCGAGCCGAAGCCGGGGAGGTAGGAGTCGGCGATTCGCAGCACGATTACGACCGGGATCGCGATGAAGGCGACGCCCGCGGAGAGCAGGCCGGCGTAGGTCGCGAGTTGCAGCGGGAGGTGTGAGAACGAGGCGATCGCGTCGAGCGAGAAGCGGAGCATCTTGCGGAGCGTGTACTTCGTCTCGCCGGCGTGGCGCGCCTCGCGCTGGTAGGAGACGGCGGTCTGGGTGAAGCCCACCCAGACGGTCATCCCGCGGAGGAAGCGCGAGCGCTCCGTCATCGCGAGCAGCGCGTCGAGGGCGCGGCGATCGAGCAGGCGGAAGTCGCCGGAGTTCGGCTCCAGGTCGACCTGGGCGAGCTTGTCGAACAGCTTGTAGAACCACGATGCCGTCGCGAGCTTGAACGCCGTCTCTCCCTCACGCTGCTTTCGAACCGCGTAGACCACGTCTGAGCCCTGGCTCCACTGGGCGATCATCTCGGGGATCAGCTCGGGCGGGTCCTGGAGGTCCGCGTCGATCATCGCCACGACGTCCCCGACGGCATGCTCGAGGCCGGCGGTGAGGGCGGCCTGGTGGCCGAAGTTGCGGGACAGGTGGATGACGCGGACACGCGGGTCGGTGGAGGCGAGACGATCGAGTAGCTGCGGCGTTCGATCGCTGCTGCCGTCGTCGACGAGCACGAGCTCGAACTCATAGTCGGCGACCGCCGCGGTGGCGCGTGAGACGAACTCCTCGACGAGCTCCTCCTCGTCGAATACGGGCGCCACGACGCTGAGGAGGGTTGGGGTGCGAAGTGGGGTGTCCGACATGGTCGTTGCCAGGCGCGCAGTTCGGGGAGCTCGCATCGCCAGCTTCGCGCAGCCGGCTAAGGCGAATATGAATTTATCGTCATCCTTTCGGAGGAATGGCCGATGAGAGCGATCCTCCGGGCGCGCGCCCCTCAAGCCTAGCGGTCCCGACGCGGACGGCGAGGTCGGCATTGCTGGTCCAGTTCGTCAAGTTCGGCATCGTCGGTGTGTCGAACACGCTGCTCACGTTCGCCGTCTACACCATCCTCTTGAAGGTCTTCGGCGTGTGGTATCTGGCGGCCTCGGCGATCGGGTTCATCGTGGGGGCGACGAACGGCTTCCTGCTCAACCGTCGCTGGACGTTCCGTGAGCACGTCGGGGACGCGCTCACGCCGGTCCGTTGGGCCGTCGTACAGGGGGGAGGGCTCGCGATGGACGAGGTGCTCCTGTTCGCGTTCGTCGGCGGCGCCGGCCTCGACAAGCTCGCCGCCCAGGCGCTGGCGACGATCGCGGTCACCGTGACGACGTTCTTCGTCAACCGCTCGTGGACATTTCGGATGCACGCGCCCGAGGCCGTGGTTGTCACCGAGGCCGACGGCTGAGGACCTCGGCGCTCAGCGATAGACGGACAGCAACGACAGGCCGCAGGGGATGCGACCGCCGCGGGCGATGAGCCCGGCCTCGAGCGCGAGGGGGCGCTCGAGCAGCCGGTTGAGCGGTTGCGGCGGGACCCACAGGTCGAGGCTCGACTCGGTGGTCTTCGTGTCGACGCGGTCGAGCACCCGCAGGAGGATGGCGACGGGCAGCAGGAGCGAGTTGAAGTAGGTGGTGCGCACCTGCCTCCAGCCGGCCTCTTCGGCGACGCGCTGGAGCGAGCGGCGGGTGTAGCGGCGGTGGTGGTGGTTGATGACGTCGTGGCCGCTCCACAGCCACTGGTAGGCGGGAACGGTGAGCAGGAGGGTGCCTCCGGGGGAGACCACGCGGCGGAGCTCGCTGAGCGCGGCGAGGTCGTCCTCGAGGTGCTCGATGACGTCGAGGCTCACGGCGAGGTCGAAGCTCGCCTCCGTGAAGGGCATCTCCAGGACAGAGCCCTCGATCACCTCGCCCCGCGCGCGCGCGCGGGCAAGCTCGACGCTCGTGTGGGAGAGCTCCACCCCGGTGACCGCCCCGCGCCGCGCCAGCTCGACCATGTTGCGTCCGCTGCCGCAGCCCGCATCGAGGATGCGGGCGGGGCGAGGGAGGTCGTTTCCGTCGAGCACGCGCTCGATCACAGTCCGCCGTCCCAGATACCACCAGTGGCGGTCCTCGGCCTGGTGGGTCTGGAGCTCGTAGTCCCGGTCCATCTGGCCCCATCCTTCCCTAAAGGCCCATCCGCGCGCCGCGCGACCGCCGAGCGGGGCCCCTCACGAGGCGGGCCTGACGGCGTACTCGAGCATGCCCCCGGCGCCCTCCCAGGCCGCGACGGCGGCGCCGGTGGCCGGGTCCACGGCGACCGCCGGATCGAGCTCGAGCCCTTCGGGGGAGACCTCTTCCGGTGGATCGAAGTAGGTCAGGCCGGGACGGACGTCCAGGCCCCGGGCCGCGAAGAGGGTCTGCCGGGAGGAAGCCGCCGGCCCGCCCCCGGCCGCGCTCGGCTCGCTCCACAGGGCGACAGCCCCGCCTTCGGGGCCGGGAGCGAGGCCGGCGAGGAGCGAGTCGACGCCCGGCGGGGAGATCGTGTGCGTGCTGCGCGCCCCGAGGAGGTCGACGGCGGCGGTCTGGACGACCCAGCGTCCGTCCGCGCCCCGGCCCAGGCGAGCATCACGCTCTCGGAGCTCAGCCGCACGAGTCGGGGGGAGGCGGGGGGCGGCGGGATGCCCTCCGGATCGGCGAATCGTTCGAGCAGGCGCGGCGAGGCGAAGCGGACCCCGGCGGCGGACCGGTCGACGTAGACGCTCGTCTCTTCTCCGCGACGTTCGCTCCAGGCGACGGTGGCGCGGCCGTTGTCGCTGAGGAGCGCCGTCACGCTGGCGTCGGGGCCCGCGGGCGCGAGCGTGGCGGTCGGACGCGGCGGTCCGCTCGCCGGGAGCTCGCGCGCCAGCAGGCTGCCGCCCTGCTCCCATACGACGAGCGCGTCGCTGCGGTAGTCGAGGGCGACGGTGAGGCCCGTGACGGCCCCCCCGCGGTCCTGGCTCACGGATCGCGCGGAGGAGAGCGAGGTGGCGAAGTGGCGCTGGAGCATCAGCTGAAGGACGCCCGTCGGGGACGTCGAGGCGAAGCCCCACATCGCCGAGGTAGGCGGTGCTGAGCGCGGCGGGCGGCCGCGAGGAGGCGGGCGCGGACAGGACCGAAAAGGGCCCTCTCGCGGTGCCCTCCAGCAGGCGCTCCCCCGCGGGCCCCGCCCCCGCGAGGAGGATCTCGCCCGAAGGGCGCCCCGACGGCGAGCAGCCGGCCCGCGAGGGCGTAGCCGCCGGGGACCGCGGCGGGCGGCCCGGGGGCGGTCCTCGCCGCCGAGCGGTGCCAGCCACGCGCCGGCGCCGGCGCGGCAGCTGGGCGGGGCCTCCACACCACCGCTCCGGGGCCCGTGGCGTGGCTCGGTCTTGTCGCTCGGGAAGACGACTCGGGCGCCCCGGTCGCCGGACAGCCGCCGAGCGCCGTCGGCGCCGACCAGGCGCGGCGGGCGGCGGTCCGCCGGACGCTGGCGGGAGCGCGACACGCAGCACGGCGCCGAGCGCGCCGAGGAGCCGGCCGCGGGCGAGCATCGTCAGCGCGGTGGCTGGAGGGCCCGCTCAGGCGCGAGGGCGGAGCGCAGGAAGGCCACCGTCCGCTCCCACGAGCGCTCGGCGTGCGCGCGATCGTAGGTGCCGAGACGGTCGCTGTCGTTGAAGAACGCGTGGCCGGCGCCGTCGTAGTAGTCGAACGACACGTCGACGTCGGCCTCGGCGAGCTCGGCCTCCAGCGCCTTGGCGTCGTCGAGCGGGATCAACGCATCGTCGCTGCCGAAGTGGCCGAGGATCGGGCCGTCGATCTGGCTGAAGTCGGGCTTGCCGTGGGGCATCACGTAGTAGTAGCTGACGGCCGCGACGATGTTCTGGGCAGGCGGCCGCCGACCACACCGACAGGCCCCCTCCGAGGCAGAAGCCCACCGCTGCCACGCCCCGCCCTGCGCGCCCTCATGCCCGCGGAGGTAGTCGGCGGCGCCGCACATATCCTTCTCGGCCTGGGCCATCGACAGCGCCATCATCTTCTGCTGGGCCTCGTCGGGCTGGGTTGTGGTCTCGCCGCGGTAGAGGTCCGGCGCGAGCGCGAAGAAGCCCTCCCCGGCGAAGCGGTCACAGACCGAGCGGATGTGCTCATCGACGCCCCACCACTCCTGCAGGACGATCGTCGTCGGGCCACTGTCCCCGGCGGGAACGGCGAGATAGCCGGGGCACGCGCCGGCGCTGGTCGGAAACTCGATGTCGGGCATGGTGGCTCCTAGGGTCGCGTGGATGGGGCGCCTGCGGCGCGGGTGCAGGGCGCGGCAATACTCTCACGTGATCGCCTCGACGGCGCCGCGCGAGGCGCACCTCGCCGGCTCGGCCAGGGGCGCGCCGGGCGCCGTGGTCAGGCCGCCGGCGCCCCCTCGCCCGCTGGGCCTCACCTCGTCGGCAGCGAGGCGGTGAGGTTGCAGACTTCGATGCTGAACACGCCGTTGCTGGCGCGGTAGTAGGGCGCGTCGCGGCCGAGCAGTTCGAGCTTGACGGTGTCGCCCTTGGCGAATTCGTAGCCGTTGCCGTGCAGCTGGAACGTGATCGGTGCCCGTCTGGTTTTCGTTCAGGCGGTAGATGCCGCGGCTGATCAGACGCTCTTCGCCGCTCGGCAGCACGTCCCACAGGCGCGAGTCGATCTCGCCGAACACCCGGGCGTCTTGATGTCGCCGTCACCGTCGGCAGGCCGAGCATCGTGAAGCCGGGGCTCGTCATCGTGTAGTCGCGGTGTCCGGTTCGATTTCGGCTTTCACCTTGCAGACGTTGCCGGCCTTCTTCTTCTCGTTCTCGGACGATCGGGTCGAATTCGGCGGCGATCGTCGGGTTGCCGCCGACGGAGGTGAACGTCTGTGCGGCCGCGGAGCCGAAGCGTGAGCGTGTGCGGGTGCGAGCTTCGCCCAGCTCGTGGCCGTGTAGGGCCCGCCCGCCGGGGCGCTCTTGGGGCAGGTCTGGGTGTAGGCGGTCACGCTCCGTTCGCCGGCGCCGCTGCCGTCGTGCTCGAGCTTCGCCGCGAAGAACTGCGCGCCCTCTTCATTGAAGGCTTGGTCGGTGTTCTCCTTGTTCGATGCGGGGCTGTGCCCGAGGTCGCCGAACATCAGCGCGACGTAGCCCTTCATGCGCACGCACCGCGTTGTAGACGCGCAGCGACTGTTCGACCGGGAACAGGTCGTCGGTCCAGCCGCTCTCGAGCAGCAGCGGCGCCGGCTTGCCCGGGGATGCCGTAGCCCTGGTGGTAGTCGTAGATCTGGTTGGCGATTGCTTCGGCTTCGAGGTCGTACGGTCTCACCCGCGTTGATCAGCGCGTACCACTTCGGTGAGGTCCGCTTCCGGGTCCAGCCCGGGCGGGGCGATATAGCCCTCGGCCTGCCCGGTCGGCGATACAGGCCGGTGACGTAGCTCTGGATCTCGACGCCGATCGGTTCGTAGCTCTGTCCGCGCGGCGCGACTTCGCTGTCGAGGAAGCGCCCGTTCGGCTCGAGCGCGTCGACGAGATCCGACCACGGCCAGCGCGGGAACGCCGCCTTGATTTCCATCGCTTCGTCCCTTTGGGGCTCGTCCATGGCGCGAATTCGCCGTTGGGCAGGCGGATGCGGTTCTTCAGGTAGGCGAGCTCGATGCTCTGCCCGCCGCCGTATGAGATGCCGGTGACGCCGATCGCCTTCGGCTTGAGCGATGTCCTCGTCGGCGAGCAGGCCGAGCAGGTACTGCGTGTCGCGCGCCTCATAGCGCTGGTCGGCGAGGCGGATCCAGCCTTCTTCGCAGCCGGCGCCGTCGCGCGATTCCACCGCGCCGCAGGAGTTGCCCCAGCCGCGCGCGGAGTAGTTGAGCACCGCGTAGCCGTGCTGGGCGTAGTAGATGTTGTTGTAGTCGTAGGTCTCGTTGCCGTCGCCTTCGGGCGTGGTCGACTCGAACGAGGTCTTGTTCCCCTCCCAGCCGTGCAGCATCACGATCGTCGGGAACGGCCCGCTGCCGCTCGCCGGGCAGCGTCACGTCGACGTCGAGCGGCACCCCGTCGAAGGACGGCACCCGCTGGGGAGGGTTTCGGTGGGACAGAAGCGCACGCCGTCCTGGGCTTTGCAGGCGTGGGCGAAGGGCGCCGGTTCCGCCGCCGCCGCGCTCGCCCCGGAACCGACCGCCAACACCGCCAGCAGCGTCCCGACGCCGATCAGCCACGACGACCTGCGACCCACCATCTCCGACCCCCTCGGTTGACAAGCTACGGTCGGTGTATCCTACCTCCTTACACAGATCGTAAACATGTCCGTTTACATCACGCAAGTCCTACCGTTGTAAGGGGCCGGGTGGCCAGGGGCTCGCGATCGGCTCCCACGGCTCGCCCCGCCAGTCGGCGTAAGCCTCGTCGGGCTCGTCCGTCGCCGTGGCGACCGAGGCGTCGTACTTCGCGGCGACCTCGTTGACGGGGTAGTGGCACTCGTCCACGCGACGGGAGCCGATCATCAGCACCGCGGACGGCCCCTCGCCGGCACCGACGAAGACGTGCTCGACGCCCGCGGGGCAGTGGAAGAAGTCCCATTGCCGCAGCGGGTGCTCCTCGCCGTCGATGATCGCGATGCACTCGCCGTGGAGGACGAGAAAGTCCTCTTGGACGGCCTCGGAGTGGTAGCGGCAGTTCGGTTGTCCGGGCTGCATCACCTGGACGTTCACGCCCGTGTCCGGCCAGGGCGAGTCCTCCGGCTCCCAATCGATCTGCGTGGCCCTGCGCGGATGGGTACGCGCGGGCGCGTCGGCGAGGTTGACGATCAGCGGCTCGTCCATTCCCGGACACGATAACCCGGGAGCCCGGACCGCCGGTACTACAGCTCGAGGACGGCGTCCTGGACCGCGAGCGACGCGAGATCGGCGGGGAGCGTTGCGGCGAGTCGGTCGAGGGCGTCGTCGTTGCGGTCGGGGCGGTGGTGGAAGAGGACCACCTCACCCACCCCCGCATGGCGCGCGAGGCCGACGGGGTAGTCGCTCGAGCAGTGACCGAAGGCCGCCTCGGCGGCGAGCTCGCTCGGGAGCAGCTGAGCGTCGTGGACGAGCACGTCGACGCCGTCAGCGAGCTCCAGCGCGGCGTCGTGGTAGGCGCCGCAGCCGTCGGGCCCGGGACCCAGCACGGTGGGGCAGTGATCGGGCATGTAGGCGAGCGTGGAGCGACCGTCGCTGATCCGGTAGCCGAACGTGCGGCCGCCCTTGTGGGGCACCTCCCGGGCGAGCACGGAGAAGCCCTCGACGATGTGGAGGCCGGGTGTGAGCACGTCGAGCTCCCACCGACCGCGGAGCTGCGACGGGCGCACCGGAAAGTGGGGGGGCGACATCGCCCGGGCCAGCACGGCCTCCGCGCCGCTGCCGTCCTCCTGCTCCGGGAGGAGCACCGTCACGCGCGCGCCCACGTTGTCGCCGCCGGAGAAGAACGGGAGCCCCTGGACGTGGTCCCAGTGGAGGTGGGTGAGCAGGACCGTCCCGTCGAACGGCGCGCCCTCCAGGAGGGGGGTGACCGAGCGGATGCCCGTGCCCGCGTCGAGCACCAGCGTCGGCGCGGCGACGCCGTCGCGGGCCAGCGCCAGGCAGGAGGTATGGCCGCCGTAGCGCAGGAAGTCGCGTCCGACCGCGGGTGTCGAGCCCCGCACGCCGCAGAGGTGGGCCCTCACCCTACGTCGGCCTCGTGCGCGGCGCTGCGCCCATCGGGCTGCATGGCGTCTGAGCTCGCCGGGGCGGCTTCGTCGGGTTCCTCCGCGATCGTCCACACCGTCAGCCCCTCCTCGCGGCCGCGGACGTCGAGCTGGCCGACGGGGAGGAGGTCGTCGGGGGGCGTCTGCAGCCGGCGGCGCGTGCTCTCGGCGATGAAGAGCATGTGTCCGCTGCCCTTGGTCATCCCCTCCAGCCGCGAGGCGGTGTTCGTCGTGTCGCCCAGCGCCGTGTACTCGACGCGCCGCTCCGAGCCGATGTTCCCGGCCATCACCGGGCCGCTGTTGAGGCCGACGCCCATCTTGAAGCTGTGCTCGTGGCCCTGCTCGGCGATCCAGGCGTTGAAGCTCCGCAGCCTTGGCCCGATCATCTCCCTCGCCGCGGTGAGCGCCCGATCGGCGTGGTCGGGCTGCTCCAGCGGGGCGCCGAACACAGCCATGATTCCGTCCCCCATATAGGCGACGAGCGTGCCCCCGGCGGCGAGGATGGCGTCTGACATCTCGCTGAGATAGCAGTTGACGACCTCGATCACGCGCGTGGCGGGGAGCTTCTCCGAGAAGCTCGTGAAGCCTCGGAGGTCGGAGAACAGCACCGTGGCCTCGCGTTCGACGGCCCCCAGGCGGAGGTTCTCGCCGGCGCTCGCGACCACCTGCTCGACGACCTCGGCGGGTACGAAGCGCGAGAACAGATCGTGGACGCGTTCGCGTTCGATCGCCTCTCCCACGTAGAGCACCGCGAGCGTGCCGAGGGTCGCGACCGCGAGCGCGAGGAGGGGATAGACGAGCGTCAGGATACGGCCGTTGTCGAACGTGACCTGGGCAGCGATCGTGAACACGACGGCGAGCGCGAGCGCGTCCAGCAGCGAGCGCCAGCGGCGTACACGGAGGCTGCCGAGTGGCACCGCCGTCGCCAGCAGCACGATCAGCAGGATGTTCACCCAGCCCGAGGCCTCGCGGAGCTGTGCCCCTGTCAGCAGCGTCGCCGCGGCGTTCGCCCAGATTTCGGGACCGGGCATCGTTTCGGTCAGCGGCGTCGGATGAAGGTCCTGGAGGATCGGGGCCGAGGCGCCGACGATCACGAGCTTGCCCGCGAACAGCGAGCGTGGGAATTCCCCCTTGAGAACCTTTGCGTAGGAGATCGAGGGGAAGGTTTCCTCCGGGCCGAAGTAGTCGATCGGGAGGCTTCCTCCCGCGAACAGTGACGCCGGCACCCGGTGCCCGGTGAGCGTTTCGACGGCCACCACCGGAAAGCTCCCGAGGTGGTTGTATTCGCGCTTGAACCGCCGCACCGAGCCGTCGCTGTCCAACGTCTCCTGCGCCTCGGCGGGCCGCGCCCCGATTTCGGTGAGGATCGCGCCGCCGCCGAAGATCCCCGTCTCGCCGTCGGGTTCGACGCTGACGGTTGCGAGCACCACCCTGTGGTGGCCGTGGGCGACCGCTTCGATCAGTTCGTCATCTTCTTCTTCGTTCGATCCCCGTTGGGTGAACTGGATGTCGACGGCTATTGCCCCCGCGCCCGCCTTCGTCAGCTCGTTGATCACCTTCGCGTCGTAGCCCCGCGGAAAGGGGAACTGCGAGTGGAGCCGATCGTGTTCGAGTTCTTCGAAGGTCGCCTGGCTGATCGCGACGAAGACCACGTTCGAGGGTGGTCGGCGGTCGCCGCGGATCGAGTATCGGGCATCGATCGTCTGGAGTTCGCTGCGCCGCAGAAGATGGGTCGCGTAGGCGGCCACGCCGATGCCCGCCGCGAGCAGCGCGACCGCTCCCAGGGAGATTGCCCTACGTCTTTGTCTACGCGTGCCGTCCATGCGATCGCCTCGCTGCCCGCCTCATCGGGGAGCCGATGCTAGACGACCGCGTGGGCGCGCCACCAGGGGAACGCGGGAGGCCGTCAGAACATGACGGCGCGCGGGACCGTCCCCGACGCTAAGATTGGCCGTGGACAAGACGCCTGCCTGGAGGGGGGTGGCGGTGATCTCGGCTACAGGAGGATGATGGAGATGCTGACGGGTGGTGGCGCCGGGGCGCTACCGCGGCGCACGCACGAAGGGCCGGCGGCAGCTGCGCGGGGTCGGCGGCCGCTCGTCTGGGCGCTGGCGGCATGCCTGGCGCTCGCGATCGGCGCGGCGCTCGCCATCGGCGGACTCGGGTTCGCCGGCAGCGCCCCCGTCACCGCCGGCGCCGGCGCACGAGCAGCGAAGCTCGATCTCGGCGCCCGCGAGGCCTTCTCCGCACTGATCGGCGCGCGCCAGGCCGCCTACCGCGCGGGGGCCGTCGCCGGAGGCTTCGAGGCGGCGAACCCGGCACAGGGGCTCGGCGAGCGCTTCGGGCGCTCCGGCGTCGAGATCTCCACGGGCGCGCTCCGGGTCGGGCTCGGGCTGCGTTCGGTCGCCTTCGGCCGCGTCAGCGAGCAGCTTGCCGATCCGCTCCCGAGCGCCCGGGGCAACTCCGTGCGCTACGCGCGGAGTGGGCTGAGCGAGTGGTACCGCAACGGCCCCGTCGGTCTCGAGCAGGGCTTCACGATCGCCGCCGCGCCCGCGGGGGAGGGCTCGCAGCCGCTGACGCTCACCCTGGCGGCCACCGGCAACGGGCGCGCGAAGCTCGCCGCGACTCCCACGAGCGTGACCTGGAGCGGGCCGGAAGGCTCATCGCTGCGCTACGGGGAGCTCAGCGCGACGGACGCCCGCGGGCGCTCACTGCCCACGCGTATCGGCCTGGAGCGGGGGGCGCTGACGCTGCGGGTTGACACGAGCGGCGCTCGCTACCCGATCCGCATCGACCCGCTCATGCAGCAGGCGAAGCTCCTCAGTGGCGCGAAGGCCGGCATCGATCGCTTCGGTCGCAGCGTCGCGCTCTCGGCCGATGGCAACACGGCCTTGATCGGCGAACCGCGGGCGAGCAACGAAGTGGGGGCCGCCTGGGTGTTCGCGAGGACGGGCGCGACCTGGGCGCTGGAGGCGAAGCTGGAAGGCCAGGGACACGCCGGAGGCGTATTCGGACGCTCGGTCGCGCTGTCGGCCGCGGGGGACGTCGCGCTCGTCGGAGAACCGGGGAGGGAAGGATCGACGGGCGGCGCGTGGGCGTTCGTGCGCGGGGATTCGGGCTGGGAACGCGTGCAGCTGCTCGAAGGCGTGGGGGAGAGCCCGAGAGGCGAATTCGGCGCCCGCGTGGCGCTCTCGGGCGACGGCAAGACGGCGCTTGTCAGCGCGATCCTCGATCGCGGCCGGGCCGGCTCGGTATGGGCGTTCACGAGCTCCGAAGGGAAATGGGCGGAGCAGGCCGAGCTGCAGGGCGGTGGGGAGGAGGGCGCCGGCCAGTTCGGTCGCGGGCTCGCGCTCTCCGGGGACGGCGACATCGCGGTCATCGGTGCTCCCATCAACCAGGGGCGGATCGGAGCTGCCTGGGTTTTCGCGCGGTCCGGCCCGACCTGGAGCGCACAGGCGGAGCTGCAGGGCCGCGAAGAGAGCGGCAAGGGGCACTTCGGAGGCAGCGTGGCACTCTCGCCCGGCGGTGGGACCGCGCTCGTGGGGGGGTCAGAAGACGGAGAAGGGGTCGGAGCCGCATGGGTGTTCGCTGACAACGAAGGCGTTTGGACGCAGCAGGGCCCGAAGCTCGTGGCCGACGACGAGGTCGGCGCGGGCGCCTTCGGCGCCAGCGTCGCGCTCGCCGACGAAGGGACCGAGGCGCTGATCGGCGGCCTCACGGACGACGGCGGCATCGGCGCGGCGTGGCTGTTCGCGCAAGCGGGCTCGTCCTGGACCCAGGACGGCCCCAAGCTGCTCGCCGAAGAAGAGGACGGGCCAGGGCGCTTCGGCGCCAGCGTCGCGTTCTCGGCGGACGGCGGCTCGGCCGTGATCGGCGGCTTCGAAGACGACGAATCCCTCGGCGCTGCGTGGGCGTTCGGCACGACGACTCCGGCGGTCAGCGAAGTCGCGCCGAAGGAAGGTCCCGAAGGCGGCGGCACGCTCGTGACGATCACGGGCACCGGCTTCGCGGACTCCTCGACCGTGGCCTTCGGCACGAACGCCGCCATGTCGGTGCAGTTCGTCTCGTCGACGGAGATCAAGGCCCGCGCACCGGCCGGGTCGGGGACGGTCGACGTCATCGTCACGACGGCGGGCGAGAGCAGCCCGGCGGGGACGGCCGACCGCTTCACCTATCTCGAACCCGAACCGACGAAGACGATCACCGGCACGACCACGAACACGAACACGAACACCTCCACGGGCAGCGCCGGCGGGAGCACGCTGTCGTTCACCACGACGCAGGTGCCCGCGCCCGTGCTCGGCGTCGGCGGAAACATCGCCCCCGTCTCGGGCCAGGTGTTCGTGCAGCTTCCCGGCTCCGCCGGCTTCGTCTCGCTGACCACTCTCCGAGACGTGCCCTTCGGCACCGTCGTCGACGCCAGGCACGGGCATGTCGTGGTGATCACCGCCACGCCCGGAGGGGGCACGCAGAAGGGCGAATTCTTCGATGGCGAGTTCATCCTCAGCCAGGGGGCCGATGGGCGTGTCGTGGCCACCCTGACCGGGGGGAGCTTCGGCGTCTGCCCGACCTCGAGAGAGCGCAGCCGCTTCGCCCGCGCGAGCTCCCGGCACACCTCCGCCAAGCACGTCGTGCGGAAACTGTGGGCCAACGCGCACGGGAAATTCTCGACCAAGGGGCATTACGCCGCCGGAGCCGTGCTCGGCACCGAGTGGCTGACCGAGGACTTCTGCGACGGCACGTTGATCCGGGTCACGCGGGACAAGGTGAGGGTGACCAACCTCGTCACCCACCACAGCGTCGTCGTCCACGTTCACCACAGCTACTTCGCCAAGGCGCCCTGATCGCCGCGAGCGGTCGCCGACAGGCGGCGCCCGGCCGGGCCGTGGTGGCGCGCCGTCTCAGCCGCAGCCGGTGATCCCGCCGTCGAGCGGGATCACCGTGCCGGTCACGTAGGAGCCGGCACGCGAGGCCAGGAACAGGGTCAGGCCCGCGACGTCATCCGGCCTGCCGATCCGCCGCAGGGGCACGTTCTCGGTGACCATCTCCCGCGTCTCCGGGTTCTCGAGCAGGAACGCCATCATCTTGCTCTCGAACGGTCCCGGAGCGATCGCGTTGACCGTGATGTGGTCCGGCGCGAGCCGCTTGGCTAGGTGACGGGTGAGCATGTGCACGGCCGCCTTGCTCGCGCTGTAGCTGTAGTTGTCCATGCTCGGTGCGCGGATCCCGTCGACGGAGCCGATGTTGATCACGCGCGCGGGCGACTCCACGGACGCCGCCGAGCGCAGCTCCGGGAGGAGGGCGATCGTGAGGTGGAAGACGCCCTCGACGTTCGTATGGATCACCCGGTCCCAGCCGCTGGCGGGGAACTCCTCCAGCGGCGCTCCCCAGTTGGCGCCGGCGTTGTTGACGAGGATGTCGAGCGAGGGGAACCGCTCGCGCGCGGCGGCCGCCAGTGCGCGGGCGCCCTCGGGCGTTGACAGATCGGCCGCCAGGGCGTGGCAGTCGCCGAGCCGCGAGAGCTCCTCGGCCGTTGCCTCGAGCTGATCTGCCTTGCGCGAGGAGACGATCACGCGCGCCCCGCCTTCGAGCAGCCCGCGGGCGATCATCTCTCCGATCCCGCGCGAGCCTCCGGTGACGAGCGCGGTCCTGCCGGATACCTCGAAGAGGTCGCTCACCGCACCGCTCCTCTAGTCGGCGAACTCGGCGGGACGCTTCTGCAGGAAGGCCTCCACCGCCTCCGGGACGGCGCGCCCGAACGTGGCCATGATCTGCTGGCGATCCTCGTATTCGATCGCGGTGAGCTCGGAGGAGATCTCCAGCGCGGCCCACATCCCCTGCTTTGTGAGACGAACCCCCCACGGCGCCAGCGCCGCGATCTGCTCGGCTGCCTCCAGGGCCCGCTCGGCGAGGCGACCCTCCTCGGCGATCCCGGCGAGCAGCCCGATGCGGAGCGCCTCCTCGGCGTCGAAGCGGCGTCCTGTGAGCATCAGCTCGTGCGCGCGCGAGGCGCCGATCAGGCGCGGCAGGAGCCAGCTCGTGCCCATGTCGCAGTTCGACACGCCGATGTTGATGAAAGCGACGCGGAAGACGGCCTCCGGGGCGGCGTAGCGGATGTCGCAGCCGAGGGCGAGCGCGAGCCCGAAACCGGCCGCGGGGCCGTTGACGGCGGCGATCACAGGCTGCGGGAGGGCGCGCAGCGCGAGGACCAGACGGGACATGTGGGCCTGGTTGCCGAGCCGGTCGCGGGACTCGTCGCTGCCGTCGTTCCCGGGCGCTGCGCCGTAGCCGTGGAGGTCGACGCCGGCGCAGAAGCCCCGTCCGGCGCCGGTCACGATCACGGCGCGGCAGCTGCGGTCGATCGCGATCCGGCGGAGCTCCTCGTGCAGGCCCTCGCACAGCTCGGAGGTCATCGCGTTGAGGTGGCCGGGCCGGTTGAGGATCAGGCGGCGGACCTGTGGGGATGGTTCCTCGACGAGCACGGGTTCTGACATCGCCGCAATCCTACGTGCTGCGAGCGCAGGGCGCGGGCGCGGTGTGTGAGACTGCGACGGTGGGTTCCGCCGGGATCAAGGTGGGGGTCGTCGGACACGTCGAGTGGGTCGAGTTCGCTCGTGTGATCGCGATCCCGCGACCGGGCGAGGTGGTGCACGGAGAGGAACCGTTCGTGGAGCCCGCCGGCGGAGGGGCGGTTGCGGCCGTCCAGCTGGCCCGCCTGGCGGGTCGTGCCGCGCTGTTCACCTCGCTGGGCCGGGACGAGCTCGGCGATCGCTCGATCGCGCGCCTCGGCGAGCTCGCCGTGGACGTGCACTGCGAGCGTCCCGAGGCCCCCACCCGTCACGCGCTGACGCTGCTCGACGGAACCGGCCAGCGGACGATCACGACCCTCGGGCCGCGGTTGGAGCCGCACGGCGCCTCGGAGGAGGTCGGCTGGGCGGCGCTCGCGGGCAGCGACGGGGTGTACTTCACCGCCGGCGATCTCGACGCGCTGCGCCGGGCGAGGGCAGCCGCGCGCGTGCTCGTCGCCAGCCCGCGGGCAGGCGAGTCGCTGGGTCACGGGGTCGAGCTCGACGCGCTCGTCCTCAGCGGCGAGGACCCGCTCGAGCGCTCGCTCGCCGATCGCATTCGCGAGCAGGCGGCGGTGCTCGTCCTCACAGAGGGCGGGCGGGGCGGGCACTACCGCACCCGCGATGGGACCTCGGGCAGCTGGGAGGCGGCCCCCCTCCCGGGTGAGCCGGTCGACGCCTACGGCTGCGGCGACTCGTTCGCGGCCGGGTTCACGTTCGCGCTCGCGCGCGAGCTCCCGCTCGAGCGCGCGCTGGAGCTGGCGGCGCGTTGCGGGGCCTACTGCCGCACCGGCCGGGGACCCTACAGCCGTCAGCTCACCGCCGAGGAGATCTCCGACCTGAGAGGATGCGGCGATGAGCGACTACGAGCAGATCACCACCGAGGTGCAGGAGAACATCCTCACGATCACCCTCAACCGCCCCGACCGGCTCAACGCGTGGACCGCGACGATGGGGCGGGAGCTGATCGAGGCGTTCGATCGCGCCGACGCCGACGACGAGGTGCGGGCGATCATCATCACCGGCGCCGGTCGCGGCTTCTGCGCAGGCGCCGACCTTGGCGGCGGCGGCGATACGTTCGACTATCGCAAGCGCGAGCAGGAGGGCCCGCCGCGTGACAACGGCGGCCAGTTCACGCTGCGGATATTCGACAGCACCAAGCCCGTGATCGCCGCGATCAACGGCCCTGCCGTCGGCGTGGGGGCGACGATGACGCTGCCGATGGACGTGCGGCTGGCGTCCACCGAGGCCCGCATGGGCTTCGTCTTCGCCCGCCGCGGGATCATCCCGGAGGCGGCCTCGAGCTGGTTCCTGCCACGTGTCGTGGGGATCAGCCAGGCGATGGAATGGGTCTCGACGGGCCGGGTGTTCACCGCCGCCGAGGCACTGGAGGGGCGGCTTGTGCGCAGCCTGCATCCCCCCGAGGAGCTGCTCGGCGCGGCGCGCGCGCTCGCGCGCGAGATCGCCGAGCACACCGCGCCGGTGTCCGTCGCGCTAGCGCGGCAGCTGATGTGGAGGATGCTCGGAGCCGAGCATCCGATGCTCGCTCACCGCGCGGACTCCCGTGGGATGGTCATCCGGGGGCAGTCCGCCGACGCCGTCGAGGGAGTCACGGCGTTTCTGGAGAAGCGCCCCGCGAGCTTCCCCGAACACGTCAGCGGCGGGCTCCCCGACGTGATGCCCGGCTGGGTCTCGCCGCCGTTTCGAGTAGCCGGCTCCCGTCTCAGAGGGCCGGAAGCTCCTGGACCAGCGAGAGCACCGGTGCGAACAGGTCGCCCAGCTCGTGCAGGCGCGCCAGCGTCTCGCGGAAGCTGAACGACAGCTCGCCCCCCTCGGCCCCGGTGCGAACCTCCTCCCAGGTGATCGGCGTGGAGACCTTCGGCTCAGCCGTGGCGCGGAGCGAGTAGACGCACACGGTCGTCTTGTTGCGATCGTTCTGGCTCCAGTCGATCAGCACCCGCCCGGCCCGAAGCTCCCTCGTCATCCGCGCCACGACGAGCTCGGGCTGGGAGGCCGCGAAGGTCTCCGCGACGGCGTGGGCGAAGCGCTTCGTGAGCGCGTAGCTCGAGGCGGGCGAGTTCAACGGCACGTACACCTGCAGGCCCTTCGAGCCGGAGGTCTTGGCGAAGCTGCGCAGGCCCAGGTTCTCGAGCATCGCCTGTAGCTGGAGGGCCAGGCGAGCGCACTCCACGATCGTTGCCGGCGCACCGGGATCGAGGTCGAAGACGAGCGCGGTGGGACGCTCGGGAGAGGCTGCGAGGTGGAGGGGCGCGTGAAGCTCGAGCGCGGCGAGGTTCGCCAGCCACACGATCGTCGCCCGATCCTCGACGAGCACGTAGTCGATCGGCTTGCGGGCGCTCGTGACGGTCACCGTCGGCACCCACTCCGGGCGGTGAGCGGGGGCCTGCTTCTGGAAGAAGGACTTCCCCGTCACACCGTCCGGATAGCGGGTGACCGTGAGCGCCCGCCCGCGGAGGTGGTCGAGGAGCACCTCGGCGGCCGCCGCGGCGTACTCGATCACGGCGCGCTTGCTCACTCCCGGCTCCGGGTAGAGGGGCTTCTCGAGGTTCGTCAGCCGCAGCTCCCGCCCGTCGACCGTGACGCTCGCCTTGTCCGCCGGCCGCGGAGGCGAGCGCGAGCGGGGTCCCCCGGGGGGCCTCCTCGCGGAGCACCTCCTCCGCCGGCTTGTCCTCGCGCAGGCCGAGGTAGACGGGATGACGCAGCCGGCCCGTGCGGGTCCACTCGCTGAATCGCACCTCGGCCACGAGCCGCGGCTCGCAGAAGATCGCCGTGCGGGGGATGGCGGTCGTCCCGGGGGCGAAGGGCGAGCCGGTCCGCTCGAGCACGGGCAGCAGCGTGCCGAGCCGCCGCAGCTCCTCCTCCCCGAGGCCGCTGCCGACGCGGCCGCAGTAGCGCAGCGAGCCGTCCTCGTCGTGGACGCCGACGAGCAGCGCACCGACGCGATCGCGGCGGCGTCCCTCGCCCGGCAGCCAGCCGCCGACGACGAACTCCTGGCGGAGGAAGTTCTTCACCTTGACCCAGGCGGGGGTGCGCTGCCCGGGCCGGTAGGGAGAGTCGCGGCGCTTGGCGATGATGCCCTCGAGGCCCTGCTCGGCCGTCGCCGCGAGCACCGCGGCGGGGGCACCCTGCAGCGGCTCGGGCGTGCGCCAGCGGACGTCGTCGAGGGCCAGCCCGGCGAGCGCCGCGCGGCGGAGCTCATAGGGCTCATCCATCAGCGAGTGGCCGTCCAGCCACAGCAGGTCGAACAACATGTAGGTCACGGGCGTGCCCGACGCGAGCCGCTTGACCTGCGCCGGGGAGGTCACGTGCATGCGGCGCTGGAGGAGCTCGAAGCTCGGCCGCCCGTCGGGGCCGACGGCGACGATCTCGCCGTCGAGCACGACCGCGTGGGAGCCGAGGGCGCGGCCGATGCGAGACAGCTCGGGGTATTGGGCGGTGACGTCGTTGAGGTTGCGGGTCTGCAGGACAAGCTCCCCCGGGGTGGAGTAGGCGATCGCGCGGAGTCCGTCCCACTTGACCTCGTAGGACCAGTCCCCGCCGTCCTGCGGCAGCTCTCCCGACCGCGCGAGCATCGGCACGATCCGCTCGGGCATCGGCTCGCGGTCGGGGTCCGCGGGGGGATCCATGCGATGGATCATCCACTCCCTCCCGCCGGGCTCGCGGGTGATCGGGAAGAGCGCGTAGCGGGCGTCGAGCCGCTCGCCGTGGAGGGCGACCTCGATCTTTCGCGGCTCCCACTTCAGGCATTCATAGGTGCCCCGCTCCCAGATCGACATTCGCCCGGCTCCGTACTGTCCGGCGGGGATCTCCCCGGCGAAGTCGAGGTACTCGATCGGGTGGTCCTCGGTCCACACCGCCAGGCGGTTGTCACCCGGGGCGTCCGGGAGGCCCTTCGGTATCGCCCACGAGGCGAGCACGCCATCGCGCTCCAGCCGCAGGTCCCAGTGCAGGCGGGTGGCGTCGTGCTCGTGGATGACGAAGCGCGACGCCCCGCTCCCGAGGCAGCGCCCTCGGGCGCCGGCTCGGCGTGCTTGCGAAGTCGCGTTTGGCCCCGTAGGGCGCGAGGCGCTCGTGCGTCCGGCCCTCCGCTGCTCGGGAGGGCTCGCCCGTGCGCCGGGCCCGCCCCACCTAGCGTTTGGCGGTGGTACGCGGGGCGGCGGGCTTCTTCGCTGCCTTGCGCTGCGGGCGCGGCTTTGGCGGTGGCCGCCCGGTTTACGGCGCCGGCCCTTGGCGGCGTCGCCTTCCCGAGCCTCGACGGCCTCGAGGCTCGCCTTCAGCGCGCTCATCAGGTCGGGTGCCGGCTCGGGCGCCTCGGTCGCCTCCGGCTGGATGGCGATCGCCTTGCCCTCGGCCTTGCGCTCGATCAGGTCGAGGACCTCCTGGCGGTAGGTGTCGCTGTAGTCGGAGGGGTCGAAGTCGCCCGCGAGCGAGCCGACGAGCTGCTTGGCCATGTCGAGCTCGCGCTTGGTCGTCTTCAGCTCGTCGGCCTCCTTGATCTCCTCGAGCTGCTCGGGCGGGATGACTTCGTCGGCGAACATCATCGTCGCCATCCCCAGCGCCGTGCCCGACGGGGCGGATCGCGACGAGCTGCTCCTTGGAACGGATCACCACTCTGGCGATCGCCACCTTCCCGGTCTCGCGCATCGCCTCCAGGAGCAGCCGATAGGGCTTTACGCCTCCGGGCCCGGGCGCGAGGTAATAGGGGTGGTCGTAGTAGACGGGATCGATCTGGGAGAGCTCGACGAAGTCCTCGATCTCGATCGTCTTCGTCTTCTTCGGCTGGAGCGACTCCGAGCTCGCCGGGCTCGATCACCACATAGCGGTCCTTGGCGAGCTCGTAGCCCTTGACGATGTCCTCGTAGGGGACGTCGTCACCCGTCTCGGGTCGACGCGCTTCTGGACGATCCGCCGGCCGGTCTTTCCGGAGAGCTGGTGGAAGCGGACGGTCTTGCGGTCGAGCGCGCTGTAGAGCTTCACGGGCACGGTGACCAGCCCGAAGCTGATCGCTCCGGTCCACATTGCGCGGGGCATGTGCTCAGTAGTACCACCTGGAGTCGCTTCCTCACCAGCCCTGCAAACTCGCGCGTGCCGCGAGAGATGCGCGCGAGACTGTCGCGGTGTCCGGCAGCAGGCGATTCAGGACCGACCGGTCGAGCTGCTGCAGCGGCTGCTCCGCTTCGACACGACGAATCCGCCGGGCGACGAGGGCGAGTGCGTGGCATGGATCCGCGAGCTGCTGGAGGGCAGCGGCTGCGAGGTGCAGGTGCTCGCGCGACTCCTCGCAGCGGCCGAACCTGATCGCGAGGCTGCGGGGCAGCGGCGGGGCCCCGCCGCTGCTGCTGCAGGGCCACCTCGACGTCGTCGCGGCGGTGGGCAGCTGGCGGCACGAGCCGTTCGCGGGCGAGCTTCACGACGGCTACGTCTGGGGACGGGGAGCGCTCGACATGAAGGGCGGGGTGGCGATGATGCTGGCGGCGTTCATGCGCGCCTGCGCGAGCGAGCGACCCCCGCCGGGAGACGTGATCCTGTGCCTGCTCGCCGACGAGGAGGCCGGCAGCGATCACGGCGCGGCTTCCTCGTCAGGGAGCACGCCGAGCTGTTCGAGGGCGTGCGCTACGCGATCGGGGAGTTCGGGGGCTTCACGATGCAGGTCGCCGGCCGGCGGCTGTATCCGGTGATGGTGGCCGAGAAGCAGGTGTGCTGGACCCGGGCGACGTTCCGCGGCCGCGCCGGCCACGGCTCGGTGCCGATCCGGGGGAGCGCGGCGGGCAAACTCGGCGCGCTGCTCCGCGGCCTCGACCGCCGTCGCCTGCCCGTCCACGTGACCCCGGTGGTGAGCTCGATGGTCGAGTCGATCGCCGCCGAGTTGCCGTCACCGCTCGCGTTCCCTCTGCGGGGACTGCTGCGGCCGAACCTCACCAACCGCCTCCTGGACCTACTCGGCGAGCGGGGGAGGGTGTTCGACCCGCTGCTCCACAACACAGCCACCGCGAACGTGATCTCGGGGGGTGAGAAGATCAATGTGATCCCTGGGGAGGTGTCCGTCGAACTCGACTGCCGGCTGCTCCCCGGGTTCGGCCCCGGGGAGCTGTTCGCAGAGCTGCGCGCCCTCGGGGGGTCGGGGATGGAGCTCGAGGTGATCCGCTACGACCCGGGGGCCGCGGCGCCCGACCTCGGCCTGTTCGACCTGCTCGGCGAGACGCTCCGGGAGCTCGACCCGCAGGCCAAGCCGATCCCGCTGCTACTCCCGGCCGTCACCGACGGGCGCTTCTTCGCCGCCCTTGGCATCCAGACGTATGGCTTCCTGCCGATGCAGCTCCCCGAGGAGATGTCCTTCATGGAGCTGATCCACGCCGAGAACGAGCGCCTGCCGGCGGCCGCGATGGACTTCGGCACGCGCGCGATCGAGCGCGTGCTCGCGCGCTACGGTCAGGCGTCCGGGCGCTAGCTCGCGGCCGGCATGCCGAGCGCGAAGCGCACGCCGGTGAGCTCCTCGGCGGTGTCGAACAGGCGGGCCGCAACGGCTTCGTCGCGGGCGGCGCGGCTCGGGCTGACGACGCGGGGGTGGCCGCGGAACTCGCCGACGCCGGAGGGGCCGACGTAGCTCCCGCCGGGGACGTCGGGGGCGGTCGCGGCATAGAGCGTCGGCAGCGCACCCATGTCGGCGCTCTGGGCCACGAACAGGTTCGTCAGCTGCATCACGAGCCTGTCCGCGAGCGGAGGGGCGGCGGTCTGCAGGTTCGTGGCCGCGTAGCCCGGGTGGGCGGCGAGGCTCCTGATCTTCGAGTGCGCCGCGCGGAGTCGTCGGTCGAGCTCGAGGGCGAACATCAGGTCGGCCAGCTTGGACTGGCCATAGGCGGACCAGCGCCGGTAGTGGCGCTCGGAATGGAGGTCGTCGAAGTTGATCCTGCCCATCTTGTGTGCGTTGCTGCTGAGCGTGACGATGCGCGCGTCCTCACGGTCCTCCATCAGCGAGATCAGCCGGCCGGTGAGGGCGAAGTGGCCGAGCAGGTTGGTCCCGAGCTGCAGCTCGAAGCCATCGCTGGTCTCACGGCGGGGGGGAGCCATCACGCCGGCGTTGTTGATCAGCACGTCGAGCCCGTCCCCCCTCGTGGGAGGCGCGAAAGGCGGTCGCGAAGGCCTCGACCGAGGCTAGGCTCCCGAGGTCCAGCTCCGCGAGCTCCACCTCGGCGCCGGGGGCCCGCTCCGCGATCGACTGCATCGCCGCATGACCCTTCTGGAGGTTGCGGCAGGCGAGCACCACGTGCGCGCCGTGACGGGCGAGCTCGCGCGCGGTGCTCAGCCCGAGCCCGCTGTTCGCGCCGGTGACGATCGCCGTGCGCCCGCGCTGGTCCGGCATCCGATCCGCCGTCCACCCATCGCTCATCGGCCGCCCCATTTCGCGCAACGATCGCCTGCAATCCCGGACGACGTCGACACGCTCGCGGGCGCCGTCCGCCGGGGGACGAGACTACACGTCGCCGGGTCCGAGCTTGGCCAGCGGGCCAGTATCATCCGCCGGGCAACCAATGTCGGACAACGGAGGTCTCGATGGCTACGGTCGGGCGCGATATCCGCAGCGTGGAACTGACCTCGGCGAGTACTGGGCAGACGGCCCGCCGTACGAGCTGTTCAAGGAGATGCGCCGCGAGTGTCCTGTGCACTGGACCGAGAGCTTCGAACTGTTCCCCGAGGAGGCGGGCTTCTGGTCGGTGACGACCGCCGCCGACGTCCACACCGTCAGCCGCGACTGGCAGACCTACTCCTCCGAACGCGGCGGCGTGCTCGCCGCCGGGGGCGGCTTCCCGCTCGAGCTCGCCCAGGCGATGTTCATCGGCATGGACCCCCCCAAGCACGATCGCCTGAAGGCGCTCTTCCAGCGGGGCTTCACGCCCCGCAGGATCGCCGACCACGAGGATCGGATACGCGAGATCGTCGGGCGGGTGCTGGATCGTCTGGAGGGGCGCGATCGCTGCGACCTCGTCAGCGACGTCGCACAGCCCGCCGTCTCGCGGGTGATCGGGAGCTTCATGGGCGTCCCGGAAGAGGAAGACGCGATCTGGGCGCGCCTGGTGAACTCGACGCTCGGGGCGATGGACCCCGACCTGAACCCCTACGGCATGGAGGGGGCGCTCGAGCGGGACATCCCCGAGGTGTTCGCGCGCTGCCAGCAGATGATCGCCGAGCGGCGTGAGCATCCCACGGACGACCTCACGAGCGTGCTCGTCCACGCCGAGGTCGACGGTCAGCGGCTGGAGGAGCACGAGATCGTGATGGGCTTCTTCCTGCTCGTGGCTGCGGGCAACGACAGCACGAAGGCGACCTACTGCAGCGGGATGCGAGCGCTGATGGAAGACCCCGAGCAGCGGCAGCTGCTGCTCGAGGATCCCGCCCTCGTCCCCGACGCCGTCGAGGAGTCGCTGCGGATGTTCCCGGCCTTCGCCCATTTCCGTCGGACGGCGACACGCGAGACGGAGCTGAACGGTCAGAGGATCAAGGAGGGTGACAAGGTGGTGATGTGGTACGTCTCCTCCAACCGGGACGAGGCGCGCTTCGAGGACCCCGACCGCTTCGACCTGCGGCGCGGGGCCGAGCACCAGGCCTTCGGCGCCGGCGGTCGCCACCACTGCCTCGGGGCGGCGCTCGCGCGGCTCGAGCTCAACGTCCTGATGGAGGAGACGCTCGCGCGCTACCCGGACATCGAGCTCGACGGCACGCCGGTGCACGCCCGGTCGATGTTCATCAACCAGCTCAAGGCGCTTCCCGTCCGCCTGCGCCCGTGAGGGCGCTCAGACAGCGACGATCACCTTGCCGGTGTTCCCGCCGGTGAAGAGCAGGTTGAGCGCGTCGGGCGCGTGCTCGAGGCCATCGACGATGTGCTCTGCGGTCTTCATCTCACCCGAGGAGAGCCATCCGGCCATCTCGGCCTGAGCCTCCGGAAAGCGGTCCAGGTAGTCGAGGATCAGGAACCCCTCCATCCGTCCCCGCCTGACGATCAGCATCCGGTAGCTCGCCGGGCCGGTGGCCCCGTCGCGGTCGTTGTAGCTGGAGATGGCCCCGCAGAGGACGACGCGGCCGCGGAGGGCGAGCTGGGCGAGGCAGGCGTCGAGGATGTCGCCGCCGACGTTGTCGAAGTACAGGTCGATCCCGTCTGGGGCCTCGCTGCGCAGGCGCGCGCGAACGTCCTCGGACTTGTAGTCGATCGCAGCGTCGAAGCCGAGCTCATCGCGGATCCATGCGCACTTCTGCGGCCCGCCGGCGATCCCGATGACCTTCCCCGCCCCCTTGATGCGGGCGATCTGGCCGACCGTCGAGCCGGTGGCTCCGGCGGCGCCCGAGACGACGACGACGTCCCCCTCCTGCACCCTCCCGACGTCGAGCAGTCCGAAGTAGGCGGTCAGGCCGGTGATCCCGAACAGGCCGAGGGCGGTCGTGGGGGGGATGCCGGGGGGCAGCGCCTGGAGAGCCCGGGGGCCCTCGTCGGCGATCACGTAGTCCTGCCAGCCGGTCATCCCGAAGAGGAGATCCCCGGGGGTGTAGCGCTCAGAGTTGCTCTCGAGGACCTCGGCGATGCCGCCGCCGCGAATGACCTCGTCGATGGCGATCGGGGGCAGGTAGCCGGGCGCATCGTCCATCCATGTGCGGATCGTCGGGTCGATCGACAGGTAGCGCACGCGGGCGAGCGCCTCGCCGGCGCCCGGGACGGGCACGTCGGACTGCTCCAGCCGGGTCGTCCGCTCGTCGACCATCCCGCTGGGTCGCTCGGCGAGGACAAGGCTGCGGTTGCGATCGGTCATCTCACTCCCCCTGTGAGCCGGCGCGCTCGGCCGGCTGTGGTTGCACTCAGCTCAGAGCGCCATCCTACGGGGCGGGGAGCCGGGCGGGTATCTTCCCGGCGATGGCCGGGAGGGGAGAGCCGCAGCGAGCGCCCGCTCCCCGGCGCGCGGCGGTCGAGCTGGTGATCTTCGACTGCGACGGGGTGCTCGTCGACAGCGAGGTGATCTCCAACCGCGTGCTCGCCGAAGCACTCACCCGGGAGGGCCTGGCGACGACGCTCGCAGAGGCGCGACGCGACTACCAGGGCTCGCTGCTGACGGACGTCCTCGCCCGGGCGCAGGCACGCCTGGGACGGGAGCTGCCGAGCGACTGGCTCGAGCGCTACGAGCGGGATCGGACGGAGGCGTTCCGTCGTGAGCTCGAGGCCGTGGCGGGCGCGGGAGAGGTGGTGGCCGGGGTGAGCGGCGCGGGGATCGACGTGTGCGTCGCCTCGCAGGGGAAGCTCGAGAAGACGCGCCTGTCGCTGGAGCTGACGGGACTGCGGGGGCTGTTCGCCGAGGAGGCGCTGTTCTCGGCCGAGTCCGTCCCCCGCGGCAAGCCCTTCCCGGACCTGTTTCTGCATGCGTCGGCGTGCATGGGCGCGCCGCCGGAGGGCTGCGTCGTGGTGGAGGACACCCCCTCCGGGGTGGCGGCCGGCGCCGCCGCCGGCATGCGTGTCCTCGGGTACGCGCTCGACGGCGACGAGGGGGCCTTGCGGGCGGTCGGGGCGGAGATCGTGTGGTCGTTGGAGGAGGTGCTCCCCCGGCTCGGCCTCAGCTGAGGGTGCAGCTCAGTCGAGCCACATGCCCGAGGCCACGGGCGCCTGCACGAGTCGAGGCCCGTCCTCTGTGGCGATCGCCGAGCGGAGACACTCGACGAGCTGCTCGCGATCGCTCGCCTCCTCCGCGGGGACGCCGTAGGCGCGAGCGATCGCCGCGACATCCACGCCGGGCAGATCGAGGCCGGGGACGTTCGCGCTCTGCTCGAGGTCGGCGAACCACTTCAGGATCATGTACTCCTGGTTGCGCAGGACGAGGAAGGTGACGGGGATGCGGTAGGCGGCCGCGGTCCAGAGGGCGGTGATGCCGTACTGGGCGGACCCCTCCCCGAGCACGCAAACGACCGGGCGGCTGGGCTGGGCCAGCTGGACGCCGACGGCGGCCGCGATGCCGAAGCCGAGGCCGCCGCTCGCGCTGAAGAAGTAGCTCCCTGGGCGTGAGAGGCGGAGCCGGTTGCGCAACGCGAGGGTGCTCGACGGGGCCTCCAGGACGGCGATCGCGTCCTCCGGCCACACATCCCCCAGCGCGGCCATCGCCGCGGAGCCGCTGAGCGGGTCGCCGCCCGTCGGCTCGCCGGGAAGAGCGCGAGCCTGCGGGGCGGCGCGCTCGGACTCGCCGAGCAGCTCCAGCAGGCGCGCGAGCGCCAGGCCGACGTCACCGACGATCGCCTCGCCCATCGGCGCGCGTGCGGCCTCGCCCGGGTCGGAGGTCAGCTGCACGAGGCGGGCGCCGGCGGGGAGGAGCGGGCCGGGGATGTAGGGGTAGTAGGGGAACACCGAGGAGCCGGCCACGAGCACGAGGTCGTGGCCGGCGAGCGTCTCGCTCGCCGCGCCGATCGCCGGGGGGAGGATGCCGAGGAAGGAGCGGTGGTCCTCGGGGAAGCCGATCCTCCCGCCCCCCGTCGCGGGAGTGGCCCAGACGGGGAGGCGCTGGCGCTCGACGAGCGCGACCGCCGCCGTCCACCCGCCCGAGGCGTCGATGTCCGGCCCGGCGATCAGCACGGGGTTGCGGGCCTCGTGAAGCGCGCGGGCGAGGTCCTCGAGTGCGGTGGGATCAGGGAGCGAGGCTCCGGCCACGCGCCGCGCGAGGGTGTGGGCGGCGGTGTCGGCGTCGGCCTCCACGCCCCAGTCATCCATCGGGATCGAGACGAAGGCCGGGCCGCGAGGGGGCATGCCGGCGTGGTGGATGGCCCGGGCGAGCGCGGCGGGCACGTCCTGCGCGCGGGCGGGCTCGTGCGCCCACTTGACGTAGGGCTGCGGGCCGAGCGTCGCATCCCGGTTGGTGAGGTTGGCCTCCATCAGGATGTGGGGGCGGACCTGCTGGCCCGCGGTGATCAACAGCGGCGCCTTGTTGGCCTGGGCGTTGAAGATGCCGCCCACGGCGTTGCCGACACCTGGCGCGGTGTGGAGGTTGACGTGGGTGGTCCGTCCGCTCGCCTGGGCGAACCCGTCCGCCATCCCGACGACGACGAGCTCCTGCAGGCCGAGCACGTAGGTGAAGTCCTCCGGGAGTTGCGCCAGCATCGGCAGCTCAGTCGACCCGGGGTTGCCGAAGATCGTGTCCATCCCGTGAGCACGGAACAGATCGAACGTCACCTCGCGGACGGTCGACATCTTGCGCGGTCCTTTCGCTCGGGCGGCGCCGGGCGGCGCCGGCAGGGAAGCTAACCGAAAGCGGTCGGGGTGCGCCTGCTTGGCGACATCCGCGGGGCGGCGCCGGGCGCGTCTGTGGCCACCGCGGGGCGGGCCTGCCGCCGGCCCGCCATCCGCGGGGTTCTCAGAGGAGGCTTTCGATGAGTTTCGTCACGGCCGACGATGCTTTTTCCGATCCGGCGGCGTTGGTGGCCGTCACCGTCACCCTCAGCGGCAGATTGAGATCGGCCAGCACGGGCACGAACGTGCTGCCCGTCCCTTTTGTCACGATGTCGGTGCAGGGGGGTCCTGTCACGAGGCACAGTTCCCACTGATAGGCGTAGGTGATCGTCGGCGTGCCCGTCCAGGAGCCCACTTTGGCGGTCAGCGTTTCTCCGATCTTGGTGATGCCGCTGATGCTCGGCAGTTCCGTGTTTTTCGGCAGCGCGCCGATCGCGCTGGTCGCGGCTGATGTCGCCGATGTGGACCCGCCGCCGTTGGTGGCGGTGACGATCACGCGGACGGTGTCTCCGACCTCAGTGGAGATGAGTCCGAGGACTGCTTCGGTGGCGCCGTTGATGTTGTTGCAGGCTTCGCCTTTGGCGTTGCAGAGTTGCCACTGGTCGCCGTAGCTGATCGGCGCCGTGCCGGTCCATTCGCCAACCGCGGCCGTCAGGCTGCCGCCGTCGATCAGGCTGCCCGTGATGCTCGGCAGTTTCGCATTGCTCGGAAGCAACGCTCCAATTGCGCTGGTCGCGGCGCTCGTCGCTGAGGTGGAATCCCCCGCCGTTCGTGGCCGTCACCACGACCCGGACCGTGTCGCCGACCTCGCTGGAGATCAGCGCGAGCGCGCCTTCGGTTGCGCCTTTGATTTCTTTGCAGGCTTCCCCGGCGCTGTTGCAGAGCTGCCACTGGTCGACGTAGCTGATCGGCGCGGTGCCGGTCCATTCGCCCACCGCGGCCGTGAGGCTGCCGCCGTCGATCGGGGTTCCGCTGATGCTCGGCAGTTTCGTGTTGCTTGGCAGCAGCGCGCCGATCGCGCTGGTCGCGGCTGATGTCGCCGATGTGGACCCGCCGCCGTTGGTGGCGGTGACGATCACGCGGACGGTGTCTCCGACCTCAGTGGAGATGAGTCCGAGGACTGCTTCGGTGGCGCCGTTGATGTTGTTGCAGGCTTCGCCTTTGGCGTTGCAGAGTTGCCACTGGTCGCCGTAGCTGATCGGGGCCGTCCCGGTCCATTCGCCGACGGCGGCGGTGAGGCTGCCGCCGTCGATCGGGGTTCCGCTGATGCTCGGCAGTTTCGTGTTGCTTGGCAGCAGCGCGCCGGTCGCGCTGGTCGCGGCTGATGTCGCCGATGTGGACCCGCCGCCGTTGGTGGCGGTGACGATCACGCGGACGGTGTCTCCGACCTCAGTGGAGATGAGTCCGAGGACTGCTTCGGTTGCGCCGTTGATGTTGTTGCAGGCTTCCCCGGCGCTGTTGCAGAGCTGCCACTGGTCGCTGTAGCTGATCGGGGCCGTCCCGGTCCATTCGCCGACGGCGGCGGTGAGGCTGCCGCCGTCGATCGGGGTGCCGGTGATGCTCGGCAGTTTCGTGTTGCTGGGCAGCAGCGCGCCGATGAGGCTCGTGGCTTCAGAGGTCGCCGACGTTGAGCCGGCGCTGTTCGTCGCCGTGACCACGACCCGGATCGTGTTGCCGACCTCGCTGGAGATGAGTCCGAGGGCGGCTTCGGTTGCGCCTTTGATTTCTTTGCAGGCTTCGCCGGAGGCATTGCAGACCTCCCACACGTACGTGTAGGCGATCGGTTCCGTGCCCGACCACGTGCCGGTGAGAGCGGTCAGCAGCCCGCCGTCCTGGAGTAGCCCGGTGATGCTCGGGAGGACGGCGTCTTCGGGAAGCAGCCCTCCGACGAGGCTGGACTCAGGCGAGGTCGCCGACGCCGAGCCCTGGTGGTTCCGGGCCGTGACGACGACCTTCAGGCCGCCTGCGACGTCGAGCGGCCCAGCGGTGTACGTCGAGCTCGTCGCGCCTGCGATTTCCATGCATTCGCCTGTGATGGTCGAGCAGCTGAGCCACTGGTAGGCGTAGGACAGCGATGGTGTCCCCGCCCATTCGCCCGTGGTTGCCGTGAGCTCCTGACCCTCGACTGGCTCGCCCGAGATTTCCGGCGCGGCGAGGTTCACGGGCGGGCCGGCGGTGATCTTCGCGGACATGCGCGAGATGCTGCTCGCGGAGCCGGCTTCGTTGCTCGCCGCGACGGACACCTTCAGTTGATCGCCGATCTCCGCCGTGGTGGCGCGGTACTGCGAGCCGGTCGCCCCGGAGATGGCCGAGCAGTGGCCTTTGAGGCAGCTCTCCCACTGGTAGGCATAGCTGAACGGAGGGGTGCCCCTCCACGCTCCGGGGTTCGCGGTCAGCTCTTTGCCGTCCTGCGCTGTGCCTGAGATGGATGGCGCTTTGCCCTTGGCGACGGCCAGCGGCGCGATCACCGCGCTCGCGCCCGAGGTGACGGAGTGTTTGCCGGCGCCGTTCGTCGCCGTCACCTCGATCCGGACCGTGCCACCGACGTCTTCGTGTTTGAGCCCGAGGATGTCTTTGCTCGCGCCGGAGATTTCCGTGCAGCTGTTGCCGGAGGCGTCGCAGAGGAGCCATTGGTATGCGTAGGTGAACGGCGCCTGGCCGGTCCACGTGCCCTTCACGCCATGGACGGCGCTGCCGTCGCGGAGTTTCCCGGCCACCCTGGGGGCAACGGTGTTGACCGGTGGGCCGGTCGCAGCCGCTGCGCTCGCGATGAGCGGCCCAGCCGCGATCGCCGTCAGCGCCAGCGCGATGATCCCGCGCAGCGCTCCACGCCTGCGTCCGCGCGTCCCCCCGAGTCGAGTCGAACCCTCCGCGTTTCCGTCCCGCAAACCCCTCACCCCTCTCCGCCGTGCGTGCACGATCTCCGGTCTTGTCACGGAAGCTTACATACACGGGCCTCCATGTCAACCCCGTGTACCGTCGTGTCAAGCCCCCGGCTTCATACGCAGCGGGATGGCCATCGGATCATCGCGGCGCTCGCCATGGGGAACCGGGTTCGACCAGGCGTCCAGCACGTCAATATCCATGGTCTAGGCTCGCTTGAGATCAGTCAAACTTTGACCCGCGGCAGCGATGCACGAGGGCGGGGGCAGGTTGGGACGTGCCGAGTTCGATCAGCAATCGAGGTGCAGGGTGCTCGCCGCGAGCGTCGGTGGCGCTGGTGGCCGTGCTCGCCTGCGGCCTGGCGATGTGCTCGTCGGCGGCGGCCGCGACCTACACCGTCAACGACCTCGTTGACCTCCCCCCGACCGCCGAAAAGACCGAAGAGTGCAACGGCGCCCCGAGCGACTGCTCCCTGGCGCAGGCGCTGAACAGGGCCGAACACGGAGACACGGTGATCGTGCCCGCGAGCCCGCTCCCGTACCTGATCGGCACCCTCAAACCGTTGCCGGTGCCGGGAGGCGTCACGATCGCCGGCGCCGGCGCCGGAGCGACCGTGATCAGCGGCGGGGGAGTCGATCAGGCCTTCGAACTCGAGGGGCCGGCGCCCACGACGATCGCCAACCTGACGATCACCGACACGTTCAACGGCTCCGGGGAACCCGAGGGTGGAGCGATCAACGGGGAGGCGAAGCTCGGCGACGAACTGACGCTCGAAGGGGTCGTGATCAGCCACAGCAGCAACACGCTGGCGAATTCCTTCGGCGGGGCGGTCGAGATCGGAAGCCCGTTGACGGTCCGCAACAGCCGCTTCATCGAAGACTCGGCTGTCGAAGGCGGGGGGGCCATCGACGTCTTCCACAGCACGACCGCGGTCCCGCTCACGATCACCGGCAGTGCGTTCGAGAACGACTCGGCGGGTAGCGGCGGCGGTGGCGCGGTCGTCGTCGAGCGAGGGAACAGCCTGTCCGTGACGTCGAGCACCTTCGCCGGGAACACGGCGGAAGGTGGCCCCGGGGGCGCGATACAGCTCTATCCGGAAGGCCCCGCGACGATCCAGAACAGCACCTTCTTCGGAAACTCGGCCGAGCGCGGCGGCGCGATCGCCGACGAAAACGCCGTCCTGCGCCTGCTCAACGACACCTTGGACGACAACGGAGCAGCCGTCGGCGCCAACCTCGATGTGATGCCCGGCCCGGCGAGCGACGACACGGTCGAGAACACGATCTTCGCCAAGCCCTACGCGGAAGGTACGGAAGCGACGAGCTGCGCGGGGAAGGTAATCTCGGAAGGGGACAACCTCGAGGACCAGGCGCCGACCAGCTGTGGGCTGAGCCAAGCGTCGGATCGGGTCGGGGTCGACCCCCTCCTGGCGGGAGAACTCTCAGCGAACTGGAGCCTCGCCGCCACGGCCGGCGGTCCCGCGCCGACCGTGGCGCTGGAAGCCGGGAGCCCAGCGATCGGGGCCGGCAACCCGAGCGGCTGCGCCGAAGTGGGCGCCCTCGACGAGCGGGGCTTCCCGCGGCCGGGCATCGGGTCGGCCTGCGACATCGGGGCCTACGAGCTGCTGGCGTCGATCCCCACCTCGACGACCCTCGCCTCTTCCGCGGCCTCAAGCCAGCTCGGCTCCCCCGTCACGCTCTCGGTGTCCGTCTCCGTGGGCGAGATGCTTCCCGCGACCGTGCCGGTCCCGACGGGTACGGTCGAATTTCGCGACGGCGCGACGCTGCTGGGGAGCGTCCCGTTGAGCGCCGAAGGCGCGAGCCTCACGACCACATCGCTTCCGCCGGGTGAACACGCATTCAGCGCCGTCTACAGCGGGGACGGGCTCCACGCGGGCTCGACCTCGGGCGTGCTCACAGACCGCGTCATCGTCGCGACGAGCGGATCGCTGCCCGCGCCCGCGGTCAATGCCCTGGCCGAGTCGCACAGGCGCTGGCGCGAGGGCTCGGGGCTGGCCCGTCTCACGCGTGGGCCCCGTGCCCCCGTCGGCACGACGTTCAGCTGGACGCTGAACACGCCCGCCGATGTCGTGTTCACGTTCCTGCGGGCGGAGTTGGGGCGGAGCGTCGGCGGACGCTGCGTCGCCGCCACCAAGCGCAACAAGCGCCGTCGGCGCTGCCGGCGAGCCGTCAGCGTCGGGAGCCTGCGAAGCCCCGTCGGGGAAGGCGTCGGCGACCTGCACTTCGCGGGCCGCCTCAGCAGCACCCGGCGCCTGCCGCCGGGCAACTACACGGTCGTGGTGACCGCGACCAACACCATGGGGAGAGCCACCCCGCGGCGTCTTGGCTTTACCATCCTCGCCAGCTGATCTGCAGGCGAGGGCACACGTGCGGCGCGACTACGACAAGGGACTCGAGCAGGTCGGGGACGGCCTCTACGCCTATCTCCAGCCCGACGGGGGCTGGGGCTGGAGCAACGCGGGCCTCGTCGTCGACGGCGAGTCGACGCTTCTGCTCGACACCTTGTTCGACCTCCGCCTGACCGAGGAGATGCTCGCCACGATGCGCGCGGCCGTTCCGGCGGCGGCCCGCATCGACACCCTCGTCAACACCCACGCCAACGGTGATCACTGCTACGGGAACCAACTCGTCGGCGGTGCCCGCATCGTGGCCTCCGACCGGACGGCCGCGGAGATGCCTGAGTTTCCGCCGACGGCGATGGCCGCGCTCGTGGCGCAGGCTCCGCAGATGGGCGAGCTGGGCGAGTTCTTCCTGCGCTGCTTCGGCGCCTTCGACTTCGACGGGATCGAGCTGGTGCTCCCCGATCAGACCTTCTCGGGCGAGCTCGACCTGAGCGTGGGCACGCGGGAGGTGCGCCTGATCGAGCTCGGCCCGGCCCACACGCGTGGGGACACGGTCGCCTTGGTCCCCTCGCAGCGGGTGCTCTTCACCGGGGACATCCTCTTCAACGGCGGCCACCCGATCGCGTGGGCGGGCCCGGTCTCCAACTGGATCGCAGCCTGCGAGCGCATCCTCGAGATGGACGTCGAGGTGATCGTCCCCGGCCACGGGCCGATCGCGGGCAAGCCGGCGGTGGCTGAGCTGCAGGCCTACTTCGAGTATCTCTACGAGCACGCCCGCCGCTGCCACGCCGAGGGCATGACGCCGCTCCAGGCCGCCCGCTCGGTCGCCTCCGACCGCTGGGCCGAGTGGGGGGAGGCAGAGCGGCTCGTCGTGACCCTCGCGAACATCTATGGCGAGCTCTCGGACGAGGCACCGCTCGACCCGCTCGCGGCGTTCCAGCAGATGGCCGAGCTCGACGGGCCGGGGTAGCCGCGTCTGCGTGCTCCTGCCGAGTGACGACATTGGCTCGGGCCCGCCGGTCGTGCTCCTGCACGCCGGCGTCGCCGACCGCACGATGTGGGCCGAGCAGAATCCCGGGGATCGCGGACGCCGGCTACCGGGTGATCGCGATGGACCTCCCCGGGTTCGGGGAGGCGCCGCTGCCTGAGGAGTTCGCACCCTGGCACGACGTGCTTCAGACGATGGACGCGCTGGGAGTGGATCGCGCCGCCCTCGTCGGCAACTCCTTCGGCGGGGCGGTGGCGCTCAGCGTCGCGGCCACCGCCCCCGGTCGGGTGGCCGCTCTCGTGCTCGTGTCCGCCCCGCCCCCCGGCCTGACGCCCACCCGTGAGCTGCAGCTGGCGTGGGAGGCCGAGGAGTCGGCGTTCGATCGGGGTGACATCGACGGTGCCGTCCGCGCCGTGATCGATGCGTGGACGTTGCCCGGTGCCGGGGCGGAGCTTCGCGACCGCCTCGCGGGGATGCAGCGGCGCGCCTTCGAGCTGGCACTGGCGGGCGGGGATCGGCCCGAGGCTCCAGACCCGATCGAGACCGACCCGGAGGCGCTCGGCGCGCTCCAGATGCCGGCCCTGGTGGCCGCCGGCGAGCTCGACATGGCGGACTTCCGCACGGGTGCCGAGTTCCTCGCGCGAGAGCTTCCCCGCGCGCGGCACGTCGTGATCGCGGGGGCCGGCCATCTCGCCCCGCTGGAGCAGCCCGAGGCCTTCCAGCGCCTCGTGTTGGACTTCCTGGGCCAATCGATGTCGCTCTCCTGAAGGCCCAGCGGTGTGGCCGGCCGCCGGCGAGCGGCTCGTGGTCCCGACGTCGAGTCCGTTCGGCGTCTAGTTATGGTAACATCATGGTTATGGCGACGAAACTAAGGGACGCCGAGCTGCCGACCGCGACGGACGAGCTGAGCCGACGGCGGCGCATCGGCATCCTGTTCATCTGCTCCATGAGCCTCCTGATCGTGGGCCTGGACATAACGATCGTCAACGTCGCCCTGCCCTCGATCCGCCGGGCCTTCCATGCACCGCTGTCGGGCCTGCAGTGGACCGTCGACGCCTACACCCTGGTGCTCGCAAGCCTGCTGATGCTCTCGGGCTCCACCGCCGACCGTCTCGGGCGCCGCCGCGTCTTCATGGTCGGGCTGATCACGTTCGCGGCCGCCTCCCTGCTCTGCAGCCTGGCCACCAGCCTGACGATGCTGATCATCTTCCGCATGGTTCAAGCGGTCGGCGGATCGATGCTCAACCCCGTGGCCATGTCGATCATCACCAACACCTTCACGATCCCGCGGGAGCGGGCCCAGGCAATCGGGGTCTGGGCGGCGGTGGTGGGCGTGTCGATGGCCTTCGGCCCGGTCGTCGGTGGCCTGCTCGTGGGCAAGGTCGGCTGGCAGTCGATCTTCTGGATCAACGTCCCCGTGGCGCTCACCGCCGCGGTCCTCGCGTGGCGCTATATCCCGGAGTCCAAAGCCGCGGTGGCGAGGAAGGTCGACGTTCCCGGGCAGGTGCTCGTGATCGTGCTCCTGGCCTCGCTCACCTACGGCATCATCGAAGCGCCCAGCCGGGGCTGGTCCTCGGTGATCATCGTCGGCGCCTTCACCGTTGCCGCCGCGTCGCTGGCGGCGCTGTTGGTCTGGGAGCACCGAGCAAGCGAGCCGCTGATCGACCTGCGCTTCTTCCGCTCGGTGCCGTTCTCCTCGGCTGCGGTGATGGCCATCGCGGCCTTCGCCGCGCTCGGCGGGTTCCTCTTCCTGAACACCCTCTACCTCCAGGACGTGCGGGGGCTGTCCCCGCTGCAGGCCGGCATCCACACCCTGCCGATGGCGATCATGACGCTGCTCATCCCGCCGTTGTCGGGCCGGATAGTCGGTCGGCGGGGGGCGCGGATACCCCTCGTGATCGCCGGCATCGCGCTCGTCACCGGCTGCCTGCTGCTGGTCGGGCTCAGCGCGAGCACTCCGTTCACTTGGCTGTTCGCGGCCTACGTCATCTTCGGCATCGGCTTCGGCTTCGTGAACGCGCCGATCACCAATGCCGCCGTCTCGGGCATGCCGCGCGCGCAGGCCGGCGTCGCCGCGGCGATCGCCACCACCTCCCGCCAGATTGGCCTGACTCTGGGCGTGGCGGTGGTGGGCTCGCTGGTGTCTAGCTCCCTGCAGACGGTCACCCCCGGCGGCCTCGCCACGGCCAGCAGGACCGCTTGGTGGGTGCTGGCCGGCTGCGGGGCGGTCGTGCTGGTGCTCGGTCTGGTCGGCACGTCTCCGTGGGCCCGCGCCACGGCTCGGGGGACGGCGGAGTCGATCAACCCCGAGTTCCTCGAAGGAAGCGCCGCATGAGCGCGGGGAGCGCCGGTCACGACCGCGCGGCCCGCGAGGCGTGGCGGGCGATGGCCGACCTCGTGCTGGACAACGAGCGCCGCCGGGAGGTCAGCGATCGCGTCGGCCTGAGCTTCGGCAAGACGAGGGCATTGCGGCGGATCGCCCGCAGGCCGATGCCCATGGGTGAGCTTGCGGCACTGCTCAGCGTCGATCCGCCCAACCTGACCCCAGTGATCGACGACCTCGAGCGAGCAGGCCTGGTTGAGCGACAGGCCCATCCCAGCGACCGGCGCGTCAAGCTGGTGGCTGCCACCTCAGCCGGAGCGGCGCTCGCCCGGCAGGCCGATGAGATCCTCGCGCGGCCACCGGAGCGGATGTTCGAGCTCCCGGCCGACGACCTCGAGACCCTCCTGCAGATCCTCTCCCGGGTTCGGCGGGATCCCGCTCACTGAGCGTTCGCAGCTATCCCCACACCCTGAAGCGAGCAGGTTTCGGCGGTGCCGTCGAGGACGAGGACGAGGTCCAGCTCGACCGTCGAGGTGGGCGAGACGAAGATCAGGTGAGCGATGATCCGCCCGTATTCCCCGGCCTTCGTGGTCGGCCCCCCGAGAAGGGTCTTGCCGGCTGGGAGATCGAATTGAAGGTTGGCGGAGTGGGCTTCGGCAAAGGAGGGGCTGCCGGTCCCTTCGTCGACCTCGATGTTCTCGCTGGCGGTGCCTGCTTCGGCGGCTTCCACGGAAAGGTTCAACGCCGTGTCGGAGTTCGCCTGTTCGCAGTCCGCCTCCATCTTCAGCGGGCCGACGTCGAGGATCTGGGAGGGTGTGGGAGAGGTCGAGGCGTGCTGCTCGTAGCTCACTCGCGTCGCCCCCGGCCCGTCGGCGCCGGCGGTTCCCGGTGCGCCTTCGGCTCCCCGGGGCCCCGCGTCGCCCTGCGGGCCTGTCGGCCTATCCGTCGCCGGCCGCGTCAGTCGCGCCGCGAGCAGCGGGGACAGTGCGTCCATCCCGACGCTCCCGCGCGCGAGGGCGCGCGCGGTGACGGCGCCGCGCTTGAGCCGCTCCGGGCCGATGCTGTGTGGCGCGATCTTGGCGGTGCTCACGGCGTCGTGCTTCAGCTGCGCGCGCCCGATGCTGTTCGCCGGAAGGACCCCGACCGCGTAGGCGCTTCCGCCGAGCGCGATGAAGAGCGCGAGCGCGGAGACGATGTTGGAGAAGGTCAGAGAACGGGCAAGCTTTGAGAGTCGAGGCATGCCGCCCTATCGACGCGGCGAGCGCTCCCCTTGATGCTCGCTCGGTTCGGTCCGAGCCAAAAGCGGCGCTGCTAGCCGCCCGCCTCGGCTTCCGCGATCCGTCCCGCCTCGCCACGCTTTTCGACCACGACGTGACCCGGGTAGACCTCGACAGTCGACTCGACTGCGGGTTCCTCATGGCCTGGCAGCACGACGAATCGGCGCGGATGGAATCTCACTCGCACGTACTCGCCGATCGAGAGGTCCAGAACTCCACCGCAATCCACGCGGACGCACTCGCAGATGAAGGTGTCGACCGACTCTCCGCTGCGTGGGCTCTGATACTCGATCGTGTCGTTCATGCGCCGCGCCAGAGCCTCGTTCTGGGCCATACGGCGCTTGCGTCCATCATCCACCCCTCGATCATTCCACTCGCGCGGCGAGAGCGCTGAGGGTACTGCTCGATCGGGCCCGGCCGAGGCGATCGACGTCGTCATCGCCGGCCCCATCGCTGCGCTTGACAATTTGATAGGAGTACCGCCTTCGTGTTCGAGCTGTAGAGGGGGCTCCGATGGCAGCAGCGCCTACTTCCGTGACCCCGGGCGTTCAGGCGCAGGGCCTGATTGCTCGATACGAGCAGGAGTTCGTCGACCGGGTCGAAGATTTCAAGGACCCTCGCCAGGAGTGGCGACGTCTCGTCTCCGAGGCGCTCGGCACGTTCTTTCTTGTGCTCGCGGCGGCCGGTGGCGGCATGATGGGCCACGCCTTTCCGGGCGTGATCAGTCACACCGATGCGGTCGTCGCGCCGGCGCTGACGGTGTTGGGGATCATCCTGTTCATGGGGAAGGTCTCCGGCGCGCATCTGAACCCGGCGGTCAGCATCGCGTTCGCCCTGCGCCGCGACTTCCCATGGCGGCGCGTGCCGGGCTATATCGTCGTGCAGCTGATCGGCGCGACGCTCGCTGCCCTGTTCCTGCACGCGGTCATCAACGTGCCGGCCACCTACGGGTCGAACTACGTGGCCGCCTCCTACTCTGCGGGCTCGGCGTTCTGGATGGAGCTCATCCTCACCGTCGGCCTCGTCAGCGTGATTCTCGGCACGGCGTCGGGCGCCCAGAATGTTGGCCTGTTCGGCGCGTTCGGTGTCGGCGGCTACATCGCCCTCGCCGGGCTCTGGGGGAGCCCGATCTCGGGCGCCTCGATGAACCCGGCCCGCACATTCGGCCCGGACCTCGTCGGAGGGAACTTCTCGCACTACTTCGTCTATGTCGCCGGGCCGATCGCCGGGGCGGCGGTCGCGGTTGGCATCGCCTTCGTGCTGCGCGGCCGCGGCGGCGGAGCCTCTGGCTCAGGTGCAGGACAGGGTGCGCTGTTCACCGAGACCCAGGACCCAGGCGCAAAGCAATCGCCCGCCAAGGGAGACCCCCGATGAGCGCTGATCGTTCGCACGCGATCGACCATGGGCGGCGGGATGCTCGAGCACGCGAAGACGGCCGGGATCACGATCCCCCCGAGCTGACCGACCCGAAATCCCCGCCATCGGCGGAACAGATCATCGCCTTCCTGAGAAGCGTCACGGGACAGTTCTTCCCGCGCCTCGCCGCGGCTAAATAGACCCCTCGCTGGCAAACGGACCATGGGCGCGGCGGGTTTCGAACCTGCGACCTCTCGCGTGTGAAGCGAGCGCTCTCCCACTGAGCTACGCGCCCTCGGCTGCTCAATATACGCGCGCCCGGCGATCAAGCCGGCGGGGCCGGTTGCCGATGCTCCGATGTGGACGTCAGCGAGCGACGCCAACCCTCGTTCGGGACGCTATGCGACCCCGGCTCGGAGGCCCATGGCCCGCTGAGCCTCGTCGGCCTACTCGACTCTCCGCCACAGGAGTCCTTCGACCGCGTCACCCGTCTCACCTGCCGGCTCCTGGGGACGCCCGTGAGCGTCCTCCGCCTGTTCCAGGGCGAGCGCCAGTTCCTCATCAGCCACGCGGGCCTGAGGGAGCAGTGGGCGCCGTCCGGTTCGGCCGCCCTCGACCCCCTCTGTCGGCAGGTCGCCGCGACCCGCGCCCCCGTCATCCTGCCTGAGATCGCCCCCGCCGGTCCGTCGGGCCCGGCGGCCTTCGCGGGCGCGCCGCTGCTCCTCGGAGAGGACTGCGTGGGGACGCTCTGCGTCGTCGAGCGCGAGCTCCGCAGGTGGACCGAGGAGGACATCGCGACGCTTGTCGATCTGGCTTCGGTGGCGGCGGGTGCGCTGGCGCTCCGCAGCGCGGTCCAGGACCGCGACCGCGCTCGATCCTCGTTGCGTGCCAGCGAGGATCAGATGCGGCTGGCGTTCGAGGCGGCGCACATCGGGATGGTGATGATCGCTGTGGAGGGCCCGGGCAGCGGGCGCATGTTCCGCGTCAACCAGGCCTTCTGCGACTTTCTGGGCCGCAGCGAGGCGAGCCTGATCGGGGCTCACATCGACGAGATCACCCACCCCGAGGACGTGCCCCGCTCCCATGAGGCGCTGCGGTCGCTGGAGACCGGAGAGAGCGGCGTGGTGCGCCACCTCGAGAAGCGTTACATCCACGCCGAGGGACATCCGCTCTGGGGCGCGCTGACCACCTCGGCCGTGCACCCCGGCGATGGCTCCCGCGGCTACGCGATCTCGCTGATCGAAGACATCACCCAGCGAAAGCAGTCCGAGATCGACCTCCCGGCGATCGCGAGCGTCCTGCGCCGGATTCTCGGTGGGGAGGATGCCCGCGGGGCGATCGTGAAGGCCGCCGTCGACATCGCCGGAGCCTCCGCCGCCTACCTCATCGAGCGCAAGGGCGCGGACCGGCTGACGGTGACGGCCGCGACCGGGCTCGCGCAGAAGGGAGTCGAGTTTCCCCTCAGCGGTGGCTCGGCGTCCGTCCGCGCTCACCTCAGCGGCGAGCCCAACTTCGTTGCCGACGCCCGCGAGGACCCGGATGTCGCGGACGAGCTGCTCGACCTGTCCGGGAGCGCCTCGATCCTGTGGCAGCCGATCTTCAGCCATGGAGAGGTGATCGGCGTGCTGCTCGTCTGCTGGAGCGAGCGCGTCGGGGATTCCTCCGCCCGCCCCGCCCGCGCCGTCGGCCTGCTCACCGAGGAGACAGCCGTCGCGCTCGTTCACCGCGACGCCCTCCAGAAGCTCGCCGCCCAGGCCAAGACGGACGGGCTCACGGGCCTCGCCAACCGCCGCGCCTGGGATGCGCGACTGGGACGGGATCTCGCCTCGGCTCGTCGCCTCGAACGCCCGATCACCCTCGCGCTCCTCGACATGGATCGCTTCAAGCACTACAACGACACCCACGGCCACGCCGCCGGCGACGAGTTCCTGCGCAGGTTCGCCGCGCGAGCCTCCGTGCTGCTGCGCGAAGGCGACACGCTCGCACGCTGGGGCGGCGAGGAGTTCGCGATCCTCCTCCCCGACTGCCCCTCCGCGGGCTTCGTCGAGTCCATCCTCGGCCGGGTCTGCGCCGCCGTACCGGAGGGACAGAGCTGCTCGATCGGCTACGCCAGCTGGGACGGCCGCGAGAGCCCCGACGAGCTCGTCGCCCGTGCCGACGGGGCTCTCTACCGGGCCAAGGCGATGGGAGGAGATCAGGCGCTCGCGGCCGCCAGCGGCGAGGACCCGTCGTTTCCGATCATCCCTCTCGGCGAGGCGGCGGTGGCGTTCGCAGCCGGAGCCACCTCCTCCGCCCCGTCCCGCTAGCTGCCCACCTCAGCGGCGCCGTCGGCCCCGCGCTCAGGACCCGAGCTTGACGCCGACGTGCGGGCGCAGCCGGTCGCTGGCTTCGGAGTAGCTCGCCGCCAGCTGTTCGACCTCTGCCTGGGTGAGATCCGAGCCGAACGCCGCCGCCCCGCCGAGCTTCTGGTAGGCCGGCAGCAGCTGCTTGCCGATCTGCCCGAGGCCGAAGTGGGCGTCGTAGATGCTGTCGATGTAGAGCGCGAGGTTCGCCCGCGCGAAGCGTCTGGAGACCGGCGTGCCGTGTTCGATCTGGGCGATGCTCGCGGCGATCATCTGCCAGCTTCTCTGGGCGAGCCCGCTGAAGGCGCGGTACAGGGAGGCGATGCCCGAGGCCGGCCCCGTCAGCGCCGCCGCGTTGCGTTCTTCCAGCAGCGTCGGCAGGGTGAGACGCTCGGCGCTTTCGCTCGCGGCGCGAATCGCGGGGCCGTAAAGCCCCGAGGACCGGTCCGGCAGGCCGTCGTGGATCGACGGCCAGGCGGCCTTCGTCGCCGCCACCTCGGCGTTCGCAGGGCCCTCGAGCGAGCGCAGCTCCTGGGCGACGAAGACGAGGTCTTCGCGCTCGAGCGCGAGCTCGGCCGGGCTCGTCTTCGCGCTCCCGCATCCGGCGACTGCCAGCGCGCTCGCTCCGAGCAGCACGAGCGCCGCGGTGCGGGCGGCAGCGCGCACGCCGGCGATCGCCCCGACCGCCTCCGCCTAGGAGACTCCCAGCAGATCCACCACGAACACGAGCGCCGCGTTCGGTGGGATCGTCGTTCCGGAGCCTCTCGCCCCGTATGCGAGATTCGCCGGGATCACGAGCTCACGCCGCCCGCCGACCTTCATCCCCGCGATTCCCTGGTCCCAGCCCGCGATCACGGCTCCCTTGCCGAGCGCGAACGTAAACGGTTCGTGGCGTTTCCAGGACGCGTCGAAGACTTTGCCGCCGCGGTAGAGGACGCCGACGTAGTTGACCGTGACGGTGTCGCCCGCCTTCGCTTCGGCTCCCGTCCCCACGATCAGTTCCTTAGTTACGAGCGTGGTCGGCGCCGGCCCCGAGGGAGGCGTCACCGTGGGTTCTTTGGAGAGGGGGCCGCTGGTCGGGGTCGTGGCGGTTTTCGACGCCGTGGTGGTCGTCACTTTCACCAGCGCCAGGTCGGACGGGTTCTCGTTGCCGATCGTGATCGTGCTGCTGCCCGAGCTGCTCGAGCCGCATCCCGCGATCAGCGCGGCGATGCCGAGCGTTGCCAGGGCGGGGATGGCGCGAGTGCGCAGAGTGGAGGAGAGGTTGGTGTAGTTCACGGTGGGGCAGCCTAGCAACCGGCCCGGCCCCGGTGCGTTAGGATCGGTGACGGACCGTGCTAGGCGGGGATGTAGCGGCGCCCTGAACCCGCAATCCGCTCTAGCGGGGCCGAATTCCCCTCCGAGGGGTTCGGCGCCGGTCGTCCCGTCGCTCGGGGCGTCGATGGCCCGGGTCCCGCGCGGTGTCGGCTTGCGAACCAGGTCAGGTCCGGAAGGAAGCAGCCTTAAGCGATCACCGACAGGCGCAGCGGGGGCTCCCGTGCTGGAGTCGTGGGCGGTGAGCGGCGCCCGTGCGTGCGGAGCCACGACGGGGGGTGCACGGTCCACTCATCTAGTCGCAGCGATGGAAGATCAACCACGAGCGGTTCGCCCCGACGGCGCTGAAGCCGGGCGGCACCGCGGCGGGTCGGACCGGGTCGTTGGGATCGAGCACGTAGTCTTTTTCGACTTCGCGGGTGGCCGGGTCGACGTAGACGCCGGAGGCGATGTGCCCGACCTGGAGGCTGACGATGTTGCGGGGACTCGTCTTCAGGTACAGGGCGAGCAGCGGAATCGGCGCGTGGTTGGGCACGCCGACGGGGCCGCAGCGCAGGTTGATCGTGTGGTTTCGCACGAGCGCCAGCAGGTCCCCTTCGATCGACTGCTGCCTGGCGAGTGCGTCCAGCTGCCGGTGCGCCGAGCGGACCTGGCCGGGCATGGAGGCGACCAGGACGACCAGGACGAGGGCGCCGAGGCCGATCCATGCACGCCTCCCCGGATCGCCCGGCTGCAGGCGCATCCAGCCGAACACGCCCGCACCGGCGAAGATGCTCAGGAGCGCGGAGGCGAGGAACGCGTAGCGGCTGTTGATCGGCAGGCCCAGCGTCGCGAACGCGGCGAACACGACGACCGCGATCACCCCGACGATCGCCGCCAGCGCCGCCCGGCGGCGGAGCCAAAGCAGCGAGAGCACGCCCCCGAGCGCCGCCGCGAGGAGCCCCGCGGGGCGGAGGATTTCGCCGATCCGCCGGGGTATGTACTCGGGAACGTTCGCGATCCCCGTCGTGCGGTCCAGGATCGAGGCCGTCGAGCGCGTATGCGTCAGCGACCACAGCGGATCGCCCGTGACGAGCAGATCGGAGAGCACCCACACCAGCGGGGCGGCGGCGGCGATCGCGCCCAGCCGGAGGGCGGCGCGACGGTCGGGCCGCGACGGGGGACGAAGCGCAGCGGGCACGAGCCCCATCAGGTAGGCCCAGTACAGCGCCGAGAAGGCCCATGCCTCCGGGCGCAGCAAGCCCGCCAGCGCGAGCAGCACGAGCACGGGCGCACCGGCCGGACGGTCCCTCTGGGAGCGGCTGCGGGACTCGATCAGCAGCGCCCCGAGCACGAACAGCAGGTAGGGAACGTCGACGTATGCGCGCACCCCGTAGGAGAGCACCGGGACGCGCGTGAGGAAGATCACCGCCGCGACCGCGCCGGCGGCCCAGCCGAACCATTCCGCCCCCAACCGGTAGATCAACCACCCGCAGCCCGACAGCGCCAGGAACGCGAGCGCGACGGTCACGTCCTCGCTTGCCCGCGGACCGAGCGGGCCGAGCACCAGGCCGAGCAGCTCGACCAGCGGATGCGGTGTCGGGGCGATCGGCACGTCGTAGGACGGCGTGACCCCCCGCGAGAGCTGTCCGCCCCAGGCGAGGGCGTACAGCGTGTCGTAGTTGGCGAACGCGACGCCCGCCACGAGGCGCAGGAGCACCGCGCCGGCCACGATCGCCAGCGGGGCTCCCAGCCACCGGCAGAGCCGCTGCGGGAGGGCGGTCATGGGCGCGGACGCTACCCGCTCCAGCGGGCCGGCCGCGATCGCGTCGCGGATAGACTCAGCTCGGTGTCGCAAGCGCAGCAGCCACGGGAGCAGCAGCCGTCCCTCTACCGCCGACACCGCCCCCGCACCTTCGACGAGGTCGTAGGCCAGGAGACGGTGGTGCGGACGCTCCGCAACGCGGTCGAGCGGGGCAAGGTCCACCACGCCTACCTGTTCGTCGGCTCGCGCGGGACCGGGAAGACCTCGATGGCGAAGATCCTCGCCGCCTGCCTGAACTGCGAGCGCGCGGCCGGGGTCGGCACGACGGACCCCTGCCGGGCATGCGACTCCTGCCTGGCGATCGCGGCGGCGAGCTCGCTGGACGTGATCGAGATGGACGCGGCGTCGAACAACTCAGTCGACGACATCCGCGACCTGCGTGAGAGCGTCGCCTATGCCCCCGTCAGCGGTCGCCGCAAGGTCTACATCCTCGATGAGGCCCACATGCTCTCGACGGCCGCCTGGAACGCGTTCCTGAAGACCCTCGAGGAGCCCCCTCCGAACACCGTCTTCGTGCTCGCCACGACGGAGGCCACCAAGGTGCCCGCGACGGTGATCGACCGCTGCCATCGCTTCGACTTCCAGCGTCCGACGGTCGAGCAGATCGCCACCGTGATCCGCCGCGCGGCCGAGGCCGAGTCGATCGAGATCCCCCCCGCGGCGGTGGCCGCCCTCGCCCGCTCCGCCACCGGCAGCTTCCGTGACGCGCTCGGCACGCTCGAGCAGATCGTCACCTACGGGGGCCGCGAGGTTCGCCTCGAGGATGTTCTCGCCGTGCTCGGCGTCGCCGACGGACGTCTCCTCGGCGACGTCGTCGACGCGATTGCCGCCGGCGACGCGAGGCGGGCGCTGCTGGCGCTCGAGGAGTGCGTCGAGCAGGGCCGGGACGCGGCCTCGTTCATCGCCGACCTCGAGGTCCGTTCGCGCGAGCTCCTCGTCGTGCAGACGCTTGGCCGCGTGCCCGGAGAGCTGGCCCTCACGGCTGAGTCCGACGCGTCCCTCCTGGAGCAGGCCGGACGCGTACCCCACGCGGTCGTCGTCCGTCTGCTCGAGCTGCTCGGCGAGGCGATGGAGGCGGTGCGCGCCGGCGCCGACGCGCGCACCCGGCTGGAGCTCGCGCTCGTCAAGGCGGCCCGCCCACAGGATGACGGCTCGCTGCGGGCACTGCTCGCGCGGATCGAGCGGCTCGAGGAGGGCAGCGGGTCCTCCTCGCCGGCGCCCGTCGAGGATCCCCCGGACGCTCGCCCCGAGGCCCTCCGCGAGCCCGCGACCTCGCCGGAGCCCAGCATCGACGGCGGCGAAAGCCCGCCGGCCGGGGGGGCCGGCGAGCCCCCCCAACCAGGCCCCCCCGGAGCCGGCGCCGGGCCGAGTGGCGGGGCGACGCTGGAGTCCGTCCGCGACCTCTGGGCGAGCGTCGTGGAGCTGGTTCGCAGCGAAAACGGTCTCCTCGGGGCGTTGATCGCGGCAGCACGACCGCTGAGCGTCGAAGGCGACGAGCTGGTCCTCGGCTTCGCCCCGACGGCGCCCTTTCTGAAGAAGAAGGCCGAGGACCCCGACAACCGGGCCGCCGTGGGCGAGGCTCTGCGGGCGATCACGGGGACCCGCTGGCGGCTGTCCTACGAGCTGACGGAGGAGCTGGCCGCGGGCGGGGAAGGCGAGCCCAGCGAGCGATCCGAGGACGATTGGGTCAGGCGGCTGATGGAGGAGTTCGACGCTGAAGAGGTCGCCGGAGAATGGGGCCCGCCGGCCGAGGGCTCCGAGGCGGAGGCCCCCGAGCGGGGGGTGGGGGCGATGACGAGCAACGAGAAAGGCGCGTGATGCCCAAGCAGCCGCGGATGCCGAACGTTCAGCAGATGATGGCGCAGGTTCAGAAGATGCAGAAGGACATGGAGGTCGCCCAGGAGGAGCTCAGCCGGGAGATCGTCGAGGCCTCCACCGGGGGCGGCATGGTGACGGTCAGGATGAGCGGCGATCTGCAGCTCCAGGAGGTCAAGATCGACCCGGCCGCGGTCGATCCGGACGACCTCGAGATCCTTTCCGACATGGTTCTCGCGGCGGTCAACGAGGCCCTCCGAATGGCGCAGGAGCTGGCCGAGCGCAAGCTCGGAGGCGCATCCGCCGGGATCGACCTCGGCGGGCTGGGCGGGCTCGGCCTGCCGGGTCTGTGAGCACGTCCTACGCGCCGCCCCTCCAACGCCTGGTGAGCGAGCTCGCCAAGCTCCCCGGCGTCGGCACGCGGACCGCCCAGCGGCTCGCCTTCCACATCCTCCGCGCGTCGTCCGAGGACGCCTCCGCGCTCGCCGAGGCGATCCGCGACGTCAAGGAGCGGATCGGCCTGTGCGAGGTCTGCTTCAACCTCACCGACGAACAGCGCTGTCGCATCTGCCAGGACTCCCGCCGTGACCAGGGGCTGGTGTGCGTGGTGGAGGAGCCGAGCGATGTCATCCCGATGGAGCGGACGCACGAGTACCACGGCGTCTACCACGTCCTCGGAGGTGCCCTCTCGCCGATCGACGGCGTCGATCCGGAGGACCTCAAGATCGCCGAGCTGTTCGCGCGCCTGGACGACGGCCGGGGCCCGGTGCGGGAGGTCGTGCTCGCGACCAACCCGACCACCACCGGGGAGGCCACTGCGCTGCACATCGCGGAGGAGCTCCGATCGCGCGCCCCCGGGATCACGATCACCCGCCTTGCCAGCGGCCTGCCCGTGGGGTCGGACCTCGAGTACGCCGACGAGGTCACCCTGAGCAAGGCCCTCGCCGGGCGCCGCCCGCTGTAGCCTCCTCGCGGGTCGGCCGCCGCAGCTGTGCCACGGCGCCGGGGCCCCGCACGCCGTTCGGTCCCCGCCCAATATCCTGGCGCCGATGGCCGGGACGATCGTGATGAAGTTCGGCGGGACCTCCGTCGCCGACGCGGAGCGCATCAAGCGCGCGGCGGCGCGCATCGTCGAGAAGCACGCCGAGGGCTATGCCGTCGTCGCCGTGCTGTCCGCTCGCGGCAAGACCACCGATGAGCTGATCGCGATGGCGGGCGAGGTCTCGGCCGACCCGGACCCCCGCGAGATGGACATGCTGCTCTCGACGGGCGAGCGCATCTCGTGCGCTCTCTGTGCGATGGCGATCCACGACCTCGGGCGGCGCGCGGTCTCGCTGACGGGGTCCCAGGCGGGGATCGTCACCGACGAGTCCCACACCAAGGCGCTGATCCTCGACGTCCGCGCCGACCGCATCCGCGCGGCGCTCGCCAGCGGGGACATCGTCCTCGTCGCCGGCTTCCAGGGCGTCTCCAGCAGCGGCCGCAACGTCACCACGCTCGGCCGCGGCGGCTCGGACACGAGCGCCGTCGCCGTCGCCGCGGCGCTCGCCGCCGACGTCTGCGAAATCTACACCGACGTCTCCGGGGTCTTCACCGCCGACCCCCGCCTCGTCCCCGACGCCCGGAAGCTCGAGACGGTGTCCTTCGAGGAGGTCCTGGAGATGGCTGCCTCGGGCGCGGGCGTGCTCCAGCTGCGCTCGGTCGAGTACGCGCGCAACCATGGCGTCCGGATCCACTGTCGCTCCGCCTTCGAGGAGGCGCCCGGTACCGTTGTCGTCGCAGAAGGAGAGCGCATGGAGCAGCCCCTGATCACAGCCGTCACCCACTCGACCGCCGAGGCGCGGATCACGCTGATCGGCGTCCCCGACGCCCCCGGCGCGGCCGCCCGGATCTTCCAGGCGCTCGCTGAGGCGAACATCAACGTCGACATGATCGTCCAGAACGAGCCCTCCTCGGCGGGCGGCCGGGCGGAGATCTCCTTCACGGTGCCGCGCGAGGACCTCCGCGTCGCGCGCGCCGCCCTCGGCTCCCTCGAGGGCGAGGCATTCGCCGACCTCCATGCCCACGAGGACATGGGCAAGGTCTCGATCGTCGGCGCCGGGATGCGCTCCCATCCGGGCGTGGCGGCCAAGGTCTTCGCGGTCCTCGCCCGCGAGGGCGTGAACATCGACATGATCTCGACCTCGCCGATCAAGATCTCCTGCGTGATCGACCGCGAGCTCGTCCCCGATGCCGTCAAGGCCCTCCACAGCGCCTTCGAGCTCGCCGGCGCGGGCACCATCGCCGAGGAGTAGGCCGCGGCCGCAAATAGCGCGATCTCTGCCGAGCTTTGGCGAGTGATGTGCAACGATGAACCTGCCGCCGGCCCGGGCCCGATCCTTGGCCTGCGGAGTCCTTCACCAGCGCGACAAGGATGGGTGAACGTGCGCACTGTGAGACGGCCGCGCCGATACATAGACCGCCAGTGGTTGATCCTGCTGAGGCCCGCCTTGCGCTACAGCCGCACCCGTGACGCCTACGTGCTGCGGGGCGTGGGCCACGCGCGCGGGCCGGTGCTGCGGGTCGACCGCAGGGACCCCGCCGAGCGCGGGTTCCAGGGCATCGAGCGCCGCCGCCGCGCGAGCGTCGCCTAGATCTGCCCGCCCAGCTCTGGCTCGCCTACCGCTCCAGCGAGTGCTGGAGCGCCTCGAGCACCCGCACCACCCTCACCCCGCTGCGCCCGTCGGAGCGCGGGGTGAGGCCGTTGCGAACGCAATCCAGGAAGTGCTCGCACTCGATCCGCAGCGGCTCCGTGTTCGGGATCTGCGGCGAGAACGTGTCCCCGGAGCGGGCGATGTACTCCCCCCAGGAGCGGGTGTCCTCGTCGAAGCCCTTGTCGTAGACCGTGAGCTTCCCCTCGATCAGCATGTCGTCGAACGCCGCCATCCGCCTGGAGCCCACGACGGTCACCCGCCTCTCCTTGTGCGGGTCCAGCCAGGAGAGGTGCAGATGGGCGACGATCCCCGAGGGGAAGCGCAGGTAGCAGAAGACGACGTCCTGGACCCCTGGGCGGACGAAGCTCGCCCCCTCGGCGAGGCACAGCTCGGGCTCTTCGCCGATCAGGTGCAGCGCGACGGAGACATCGTGGGCGCCCAGGCTCCAGAGCGCGTTCTCGTCGGCGCGGAGCTTGCCGAGGTTCAGCCTGTTGGCGTAGACGTAGAAGAGGTCGCCGAGCTCGCCCCTGTCGATCAGCTCCTTCAGCCGGGCGACGGCGGGGTGGTACTCCAGCAGATGCCCCACCATCAGTATCCGTCCGCACTCCTCCGCCGCCGCGCTCGCAACCTCGGCATCGGCTGCGCTCGTGGCGAGCGGCTTCTCGACGAAGCAGTGCTTGCCGGCGCGGACGGTCGCCGTCGCGAGCTCGGCGTGCGTGGGCACCGGGGTCGCCAGGACGACCGCATCCAGCTCCCCGTCGGCGAGTAGATCCCCCAGGTCCCCGGTCAGGCGCGCCGACGGGAACCCCGCGGCCAGACGCTCGCGTGCCGATCGCGACGGGTCGCACAGCCAGCTCACCTCGCACCCGTCGATCGCGGCGAGGTTGCGCGCGAGGTTCGGCCCCCAGTAGCCCAGCCCGGCGACCCCCACGCGCACCGCGGTGGCGGCGGGCGCGCTCACATCGCCCCGATCGCCCGCACGCAGCGCTCCGCGGCGTGACCGTCGCCGTACAGCTCCGCACGCGGCGAGGAGGGCTGGGACTCCAGCGCCGCGAGCACCGTCGCGAGGTCGAGGTCGGCGAGCGTGTTCCAACCGCTCTGCACCGTCTCCACCCACTCGGTGCTCGCTCGCAGGGTCACGCAGGGCACGCCCGCAAGGTACGCCTCCTTCTGGACGCCGCCGGAATCCGTCACGACCGCGCGGGCCTGGCAGACGAGGGCGCTGAACTCCAGGTAGCCGAGCGGCTCCGTCAGCCGCAGCCCCTCGATCCGCTCCATCCGCTCGAGCAGACCGGCCTGCTTCAAGCGCTCACGCGTGCGCGGGTGCAGCGGGAACAGGACCGGCTTCGGGAGCGCGCGCACGATCTCCACGAGCGCGTGGAGGCGGTGCGGGTGATCGACGTTGCCGGCGCGATGCGCGGTCATCAGCAGGAAGCGAGACGGCTCCAGACCGTAGGCGGCGGGGATGTCGGCGCGGGCGCGCGCCTGCGGCTGCCAGCGAATCGCGATGTCCACCATCACGTCGCCGACCACCTCGACGGATCCGCTCACCGACTCCGCCCGGAGATTCTCCCCGGCACGCTCGGAGGAGCACAGCAGCAGCGTCGCGAGATGATCGGTGAGCACCCGGTTGAGCTCCTCCGGCATCGTGCGATCGAACGACCGCATCCCCGCCTCGATGTGGACGACGGGCAGCGCCAGCTGGGCGGCCGCGAGCGCCCCGGCGAGCGTCGAGTTGGTGTCGCCGTAGACGAGCGCTGCGTCGGGGTCGAGCTCCTCCAGCAGGGGCTCCAGCGACGCGAGCATCCGCGCCGTCTGCGAGGTGTTGCTGCCGCCGCTGATCCCCAGCTCGCGGTCCGGCCGCGCCAGCCCCAGCTCGCTGAAGAAGACCTCCGAAAGCGAATCGTCGTAGTGCTGGCCGGTGTGCAGGAGGACCTCCTCGTGTTGCTCCCGCAGCAGCGCCGAGACGGCGGCCGCCTTGATGAACTGGGGGCGGTTGCCCACCACGGTGAGGATCCTCACGGGCAGCGCTCCGCGCCGCGGCGCGCCCTCAGGCCGCGGCGCCCACGACCGAGGTCGACCAGTCGATCACCGAGGTCGGTCGCACGACGTGCCTGCCCATGCCGAGGTCCTTCGGATCCAGTCCCAGCGCCAGCCCCACCAGCTGGGGAAGGTGCAGCACGGGCATGTCGAGATCCCGTCCGACCACCCCGGAGGCGATCGGCTGCTGCAGGTCGAGGTTGAGATGACACAGCGGGCACGGCGTCACAAGGCAGTCTGCGTCCGCATCCATCGCGTCTCCGAGGTGACGGCCGGCCTGCTTCAGCGAGGCCTCCTTGTTCATCGTCACGATCGGGAAGCCGCAGCACTTGCGCATTCCGGCGTAGTCGATCACGGTGCCCCCGAGCGCATCGATCACCTGGTGCAGGTAGTGGTCGCGGGGACGCTCGGCGTCGATGCCCAGGCGCGTCCGCGGCCGCACGATGTAGCAGCCGTAGAACGGACCCACGCGGAGGTTCGTCAGCGGGCGCGTGACCCGCTCGCGGAGCGAGTCGAGCCCGATCTCCTCCACGAGCAGCCAGAGGAAGTTCTTGTTCGTCAGACCCTTCTCGTAGCTGAGCCCCTCCCCGGCCAGCGTCGAGTTGACCTGGGCGCGGTACTCGGCGCTCGCGTCGAGTCGTTCCTGGCACTCGCTCTGCGCCCCCTGACAGGTGGAGCAGATGTTCATCATCAGCTCCGCCCCCGGCACCTGCTGGGCGAGTGCGAACGTCCGCGCGTTGAGCGTGTCGGCGAGCTCCTGGTTGTGCTCGGCGATCACGCCGGCCCCGGTGCAGCAGGCGCGGTCCAGCTCGACGAGCTCGATGTCCAGCAGCGGCGCCACCTTCGCCATCGACCCGTGGAGCTCGGGGGTGAAGCCGCGGCTCACGCACCCCGGCCAGTAGGCGACCTTCATCCGTTGCTCCCCTCGCCGCCGGCCGCCGGGACAGCGCCCTCGCCGGCTGTGACGGTCTCGGGCGCTTCGTCCTCGCCGCTGATGTACAGGTTCAGCTCGTAGCGCTGCTCGCGACCCTCGACCTTCTCGTAGATCGCCTGCACCGCCTTCAGGTCCTCCCTGTCCAGTTTGTGCGCTTTCAGCGCCTTCATCGGCGTGACCTTGCCCCGCAGCAGCGCCTTCACGATCGAGGGGAGCGAGCTCAGCAGCTCTTTGCCCGCCGACGGGTGGAGTTTGCCGAACCACGAGTTGCCGCCGTAGGAACGTGGCAGCAGCTCGGCCTCCCACAGCAGCCCGTTGTCGCGGATCAGCGTCGAGAAGGCCGCCTCGTGACGCTCGCCGTTGTTGCGATCGACGATCCCCTGGTCGCCTGTGGCGATGCGCCGCAGCCTCATGATCTGCCCCATCGGGTTGACGTCCTTGGGACAGGCCTCGACGCACTTGAAGCAGTGCGTGCAGTCGAACAGCCCCTGGGGGTCCTGGGCGAGGTCATTGAGGCGCTCGAACTGCTGGTCGTCGCGGGGGTCGCCCACGAAGCGGTAGGCCTTCGCCAGCGCCGCGGGCCCGATGAAGCCCGGATCGACCTCCATCGCCAGGCAGTCCGACACGCACGCCCCGCACTGGATGCAGGCCATCGTCTGCGTCACGTCCACCATCGACTCGCGCGGCACCAGGTACTCGCGCTCGGGGACCGGCTGCTTGGCCATCAGCCACGGGCTGACACGGCGGATCTTCTTCCAGTGGACGGCATCCATGTCCACGATCAGATCCTTGATCACGGGCATGTTCCCCATCGGCTCGATCTCGATCACCCCGTCGCCGTTCCCGCTCCGGCGAGCGGCGTCCAGGTGGGTGTGGCAGGCCAGCGACGGCTCGCCGTTGACACGCACGCCGCAGGAACCGCAGATCGCCTGGCGGCAGGAGCAGCGGATGCCGATCGACCCGTCGAAGCGGTCGCGGGCCTGGAGGATCGCCTCGAGCACCGAGCGATGCGGCTCCAGCTCGACGGTGTGCTCGTCCCAGTAGGGAGCCTCCCCGCTCTCGGGGTCATACCGTCGCAGCCTGATCGTGAAGGGCTCTGGCGGTCTGTCGTGGGTTTCGGCCATCAGCTGCGCTCCTGCTCGTCGGAGGGGTTCTGAGATGCCCGCGAGGGCGGGTTGGAGGCGGACATCAGTATTTCCTCTCCTCCGGCTGCCACTGGGTGATCGTCACCGGCGAGTAGCTCACCTCGGGCCCGGCCGAGCCGAGCGAGACGTCGATGTGCTTCAGCCACTCGCCGTCGTTGCGCTCCGGGTAGTCGGTGCGGAACTGGGCCCCACGGGACTCCTTGCGCTCCAGCGCCGCGACGACGGTGGTCTGGGCGCAGTCGATCAGGAACTCGAGCTCCAGCGCCCCGAGGACGTCCTGGTTGAAGACGGTCCCGCGATCGTCGATCCAGGCGCCGGTGGCCTCCTCGCGGAGCCGGTCGATCGTCTCCAGTGCCGTCTGCAGTCCGGCCTCGTCCCGGAAGACGGCGGCATGTCGGTTCATCGTCTCGCCCAGCTCCCCCTTGATCTCCGACACCCGCCGACCGTCATGGCCGCGAGCGATGATCTCGTCGATCTTCGCCATGTCCTCGCGGAGCTGTGGCCCGGGGTCGATCCGGGGGAGAGCCATCGTGGCTGCCCGCCTGGCGGCGTGTTCACCGGCGCGGCGGCCGAAGATGAGCGTGTCGAGCAGCGAGTTCGCCCCCAGGCGGTTGCCCCCGTGGACCGAGACGCAGGCGACCTCGCCGGCGGCGTAGAGGCCGTCGATCGGCGTGAGCCCGTCGACGTCGGTCTTCACTCCGCCCATGATGTAGTGCTGCCCCGGTCGGATCATGATCGGTTCGCGGGTGATGTCGACGCCCGCGAAGTCGCGCCCGAGATTGACGATCTCGCGCAGCGCCTCGAGCGTCCGCCGGCGCGGCACGACTGTCACGTCGAGGTAGATGCCGGCCCCATCGGGACCCACCCCGCGGCCCTCGTCGATCTCCGTCTGCTCGGCCCGCGAGACGACGTCGCGCGAGGCGAGCTCCATCTTGTTCGGCGCCGATTTCTCCATGAAACGCTCACCGGCGGCGTTGAGCAGGTGGGCGCCCTCGCCGCGGGCACCCTCGGTGATGAGGATGCCCGTCTCGACGAGGCAGGTGGGGTGGTACTGGACCATCTCCATGTCCATCAGCGGCGCGCCCGCCCGGTAGGCCATGGCGATTCCGTCGCCGGTCACGATCAGCCCGTTCGTGGTCGGCTTGTAGGCCTGACCGGCGCCCCCGCAGGCGAGGATCACGTTCTTCGCGGTGAACGCCTCCATCCGCCCGCTGCGGACATCGCGGGCGATCGCCCCGGCGCAGCTCCCGTGCTCGTCGAGGATCAGCGACGTCGTGAACCACTCCTCGTAGCGCTCGACCTTCTCGTGGTGCTTCATCAGCTGCTCGTAGAGCACGTGGAGCATCGCCTGACCGGTGATGTCGGCGACGTAGGCCGTCCGCTTCATCGACGCCCCGCCGAAGGCGCGAAGGTCCATCTCGCCCCGCTCGTTGCGGTGGAAGGTGACGCCGATGTGCTCCAGGTGGAGCACCTCCGCCGGGGCCTCCGAGCACATCACTTCGATCGCGTCCTGGTCGCCGAGGAAGTCCGAGCCCTTGACGGTGTCGTAGGCGTGTGAGTGCCAGTCGTCCTCGACGCTGATCGCCGCGTTGATCCCGCCGGCGGCCGCGACCGAGTGGGAGCGGACCGGGTGGACCTTGCTCATGATCGCCACGCTCGCCCCCGTCTCGGCGGCGGCGAGCGCAGCCCGCTGCCCGGCGAGCCCGGCTCCGATGATCAAGACGTCGTGTGCTGGCATGGGTAGCTCAGGTCGAAGGCGGTTGGAGGGGGGAAGGGGGTGGTGGGACGCGGGGAAGCGTGGCTCCGCGGCGGGACTCTATAACGCGGCGACCGCCGAGCCGCGCCCCGGCGCGGCACACGCTCAGGTCGCCGGGCGCAGCGCCCGGCGCACCTCGGCGAGCGTGACCACCCCCTGGAGCACCCCTTCGCTGTCAACGGCGACCATCGCCCCGAGCCGCCCGAGCCCGTCGGCCCCGAGCAGTGATTCGAGTGGCGCCTCCTCCCCGATCCTCACAGCCATGTCCTCCTCGAGCACGTCGGAGACCGCGAGCGCCGGCCGTCCGGCCGCGATCTCGCTTTCGATGCGCTGCTGGCGGACCACGCCGAGGAAGTGCCGCGCCGGGTCGATGACGGCGAACCAGGGCCAGTGGTAGCGCCGGAAGAACTGTTCCTCGGCGTCCAGCAGCGTGGTCTCGGCGGGGATCGTCACGGGCTCCCGGTCCATGATGTCCGCCACCGTGATGTTCTTGATCCGCCGCCCGAGGGTCCCCTGGATGACCGCCGCCCCGGCGGCCTGGTAGAGCAGGTAGCCGAGCAGCATCCACATCACCCCGAGGACATCCCCGTTGGCGAAGAACCAGAGGCCGACAAGCGCGAGCAGGATCGCGAACGCCTGTCCGGAGCGCCCCGCCGCCTGGGTGCCGCGGTTGCGATCTCCCGTGCGCCACCAGATCAGGGCGCGGGCGATCCGTCCCCCGTCGAGGGGAAACGCGGGGACGATGTTGAACACGAACAGGACCGCGTTGATGAACCCGAGCCACCCGATCAGCGCGAGTGCCGGGGTTGTCACAAAGCCACCCTCTGTGAGCGCCACGTTGGTGAAGTGCTGGCCCCTGGAGACGATCGTGCCGACGGCGAGGCAGAGGGCGAACAGCGCCAACGTCACGGCTGGGCCTGCGACGGCGATCTTGAGCTCCTCACCGGGGGTCTGCGGCTCGCGTCGCATCTGGCTGAGCCCGCCGAAGAACCACAGCTCGATGCCGGCGATCGGGATGCCGAGCCGCCGAGCCGCGAGCGCGTGACCGAGCTCGTGGAGGATCAGCGAGGCGAAGTAACCGACCGCGCCCGCGACGGCGACCCCGTAGGCCGTCGTTTCCGAGCCTCCGAGGATTTCGTGGAAGTACCCCGACAGCAGGATGATCAGCAGGAACAGGACGAAGAACCAGCTGCGGCTGACACCCACGCGAATCCCGAAGATGCGCGCGAGCTGGAGGTTGCGGGGCCTCATGGGTCAATGGTAGGTGGCCGGAGGGCCAGCTCCATCTCCTCGGCGGCCGGCTCTACCCCTGCGGTCGCCCGCGGGCGATGATCGCCTCGAAGTCCACGCCGGGCGGAAGCGTGCCGTACTCGAGGCCTCCTTCGCCGCCCAGGCGGGAGGCGCAGAAGGCGTCGGCGACGGCAGGCGGCCCGTTGCGGACGAGCAGCGAGCCCTCCAGGCACAGGGCCATGTCCTCGACCACCCTCCGCGCCCGCACCTCCAACGTCGCGGGGTCGGCGAACTGGCCCGCGAGCTGCGTCAGGCGTGCGTCCAGCCGGGGGTCGCCCCCCCGCGCCAGCTCGACCTCGGCGAGGAAGACCTCGAGTGCCCGAGGCGTGCGCGTGAGCGCGCGGAGGACGTCGAGGCTCATCACGTTCCCCGAGCCCTCCCAGATCGAGGCGAGGGGTGCCTCGCGGTACAGCCGCGGCATCCCCGACTCCTCGACGTAGCCCGCACCGCCCAGGCACTCCAGCGCCTCGTAGGCGTGGTTCGGGGTGCGCTTGCAGGTCCAGTACTTCCCGACGGCGGTGGCGAGCCGCTTGAACAGCTGCGCGTCGCTCCCGTCGTCGCCCGCCTCGGCGTCGGCGTGGGCTTCGTCGTAGGCGCGCGCCAGCCGCATCGCCAGCGCGGTGCTCGCCTCCGACTCGACGCACAGGTCGGCGAGCACGTTGCGCATCAGTGGCTGGTCGATCAACGTCTTGCCGAAAACGCTGCGGTGGGCCGCGTGGTGGGTCGCGTTGACGACCGCGGCGCGCATCGCCGCGGCGCTGCCGATGACGCAGTCCAGGCGCGTGTGGCCGACCATCTCGATGATCGTCGGCACGCCGCGGCCGGGCTCGCCGACCATCCGCGCCCACGCGTTGTGGAGCTCGATCTCCGAGGAGGCGTTGGAGTGGTTGCCGAGCTTGTCCTTCAGCCGTTGTATGTGAAACGCGTTGCGTGTGCCGTCGGGGAGGATCCGCGGCAGCAGGAAGCAGGAAAGCCCATCGTCGGTCTGCGCCAGCACCAGGAACATGTCCGACATCGGCGCCGAGCAGAACCACTTGTGGCCGACGAGCTCGTACTCCTCGCCCGCGCCGCCCTCACCCACCGGGCTCGCGATCGTGGTGTTCGCGCGCACATCGGAGCCCCCCTGCTTCTCCGTCATCGCCATCCCGGCGATCGCCGAGCCCTTCTCCGCGGCCGGAATCAGGCGTGGGTCGTAGCTCGTGGCCGTCAGCAGCGGCTCCCACTCCGCCGCGAGCGCCGGCTGCGCCCGCAACGCCGGCACGACCGCGAAGGTCATCGTGATCGGACAGCAGAAGCCCGCCTCGGCCTGCATCGCGGTCATGTACAGGGCGGCGCGCGCAGTGTGTGCGAAGGGCTCCGAGGTCGTCCACGGCAGCGAGTGGAGCTCGTTGGTGACACCGAGCGTCATCAGCTGGTGCCAGGCCGGGTGGAACTCGACCTCGTCGATGCGGTGGCCGTAACGGTCGTGCGTGCGGAGCGTGGGCTTGTTCTCGTTCGCGAGCCTGCCCCACAGCTGCTGCGGCTCACCGCCGATGACCCGGCCAAGCTCCGAGGCCCGCTCGAGCACCCACTCGGCGCCCTCCCTCCGCGTCGCCTCGACGAGCGGAACGTTGCTGGCGAAGACGTCGTGATCGCCCAGCGGCGGGACCTGGTTGAAGACGCTGTGCGTGCGCCACGGCGCCTCCCTCTCGCCGGCGGCATGCGAGACGGTAGCCATCCTCGAAGTGAAGCAGATGTGACCGCTTCGGTCCGGGCCGCCCGCTGCCCGGGCGGGCGCTCGCGGGCGATAGCATCGGCGCTCCCGGCGGCGAGGTCCGGGCGCGGCGGGCGCTTCGCCGCTCGCCCGCCTCGTCTCCCGCGTGGCTCCAGACCCCCGACGCAGCCAACGACCAGGATCCCCACATGGCCAAGATCAAGGTGAAGAACCCCGTCGTCGAGCTCGACGGCGACGAGATGACGAGGATCATCTGGGCGTTCATCAAGGAGCAGCTGATCCTCCCCTACCTCGACATCGATCTCAGGTACTACGACCTCGGGATCGAGCATCGCGACGCGACCGACGATCGCGTCACGGTGGAGGCTGCGGAGGCGATCAAGGAGCACGGCGTGGGGGTCAAGTGCGCGACGATCACCCCCGACGAGGCGCGCGTGGCGGAGTTCGGCCTGAAGGAGATGTACCGCTCCCCGAACGGCACCATCCGCAACATCCTCGGCGGCGTGATCTTCCGCGAGCCGATCGTCATCTCGAACATCCCCAGGCTCGTGCCGGGCTGGACCAAGCCGATCGTGATCGGACGTCACGCCTTCGGCGACCAGTACCGCTCGACGGACCTGACGGTGCCGGGCGCGGGGAAGCTCACACTCGCCTACACCCCTGCCGACGGGGGCGAGGCGATCGAGCTGGAGGTCTACGACTTCCCGGGTCCGGGCGTGGCCCTCTCCATGTACAACCTCGACGCCTCCATCCGAGATTTCGCGCGGGCCTCACTCCGCTACGGGCTCGAGCGCGGGTACCCGGTGTACCTGTCCACCAAGAACACCATCCTCAAGCGCTACGACGGTCGCTTCAAGGACATCTTTCAGGAGACCTTCGAGAGCGAGTTCGAGAGCGACTACCGCGCCGCCGGGCTGACCTACGAACATCGACTGATCGACGACATGGTGGCGGCGGCGCTGAAGTGGGAGGGTGGATACGTGTGGGCCTGTAAGAACTACGACGGGGACGTGCAGTCGGATACCGTCGCCCAGGGGTTCGGCTCGCTCGGGCTGATGACGAGCGTGCTGATGACAGCCGATGGGAGGACGGTCGAGGCTGAGGCCGCGCACGGCACCGTGACCCGCCACTTCCGCCAGCACCAGCGCGGCGAGCCCACCTCGACGAACCCGATCGCGTCGATATTCGCGTGGACGAGGGGGCTGTCGGCGCGGGGCAGGATGGACGGTACGCCCGAGGTGAGCGCCTTCGCCGAGACCCTCGAGCGGGTGTGCGTGGAAACGGTGGAAGGGGGGAGCATGACCAAGGATCTCGCCACCCTGGTGGATCCCGCTCAGGCGTTCCAGACAACCCAGGAGTTCCTCTCCTCGATCGAGGAGAACCTCCGCCGGGCCGGCGGCTGATCGCGCAGCGTCCCCGAGCAGAGTCAGTCAAGACAAACATCGACAGCACCCCACCCCAGGAGATGAACTCGTGAGCAAACCCGTCCGTGTGACCGTGACCGGCGCCGCCGGCCAGATCGGCTACAGCCTCGTCTTTCGAATCGCCAGTGGAGCGATGCTCGGGCCCGAGCAGCCGATCGACCTGCGCCTGCTGGAGATCCCGCAGGCGATGGGGGCCCTCGAGGGGGTGGCGATGGAGCTCGTCGACTGCGCGTTCCCCCTACTCGCCGGCCTCGACCTCCACGACACGCCCGCGGCCGCCTTCGATGGCGCCAACATCGCCCTCCTCGTCGGCTCTCGTCCTCGTACGAAGGGAATGGAGCGGGCCGAGCTGCTCAGCGCGAACGGCGAGATATTCACAGTGCAGGGCAAGGCCCTCAACTCGGCGGCCGCAGCCGACGTGAGGGTCCTGGTGGTGGGCAACCCGGCGAACACGAACTGCCTGATCGCGATGAACAACGCGGCTGACATCCCGCGGGAGCGATTCACCTCGATGATGCGCCTCGACCACAACCGCGCGATCGCACAGCTGGCGGCGAAGCTGGGGGTGCCCGTGACGGACATCTCGAAGATGGGTGTTTGGGGGAATCACTCCCCGACGATGTACCCGAACCTCCTCCACGCTCAGGTGGGGGACAGGCAGGCGAGCGAGGTCGTCGACGATCAGGCCTGGATCGAACAGGACTTCCTTCCCGATGTCGGCAAACGCGGCGCGGCGATCATCGAGGCCCGGGGGGCATCCTCGGCGGCCTCGGCGGCGAGCGCGGCGATCGATCACGTGCGTGATTGGGTCAGTGGGACCGACGGTGGGTGGGTCTCGATGGGCGTCCCCTCCGATGGCTCCTACGGGGTTCCCGAGGGTCTCATCAGCGGCTTCCCATCCGTGTGCTCTGGAGGCGCCTGGTCGATCGTGGAGGGACTGGAGATAGACGCCTTCTCGCGTGAGCGGATCGACGCATCGATCGCCGAGCTGGCCGGCGAGCGCGAGACCGTGGCCGGCCAGGGTCTGATCCCGTCCTGAACGCCGAGAGGGGTTGCGGCCTGTCGGGCCCCAACCCCTCTCCTGCCGGCCGGGCGCGGCGGTCTTCTCCTCCGCCGCGCGAACGCCGCGCGCTCAGCCTTTCGGGTACCACCCCCGCCCGCGCTTCTCAACCTTTTTTTCGGCCTCCAGGCCGGGAAGGACGCGGTAGAGGTAGTTCTGCTTGATTCCCATCTTCGCCGCCAGCTCCGGAATCGTGATCCCGGGCTGTCCCTTGACGAAGCCAAGTGCCTCGGCTGCGCGTGTGCCGCTGCCTTTGCGCCGCCCGGCCCTTCGTTTGGCGGGACGTCCAGCGGCTTTGCGCGGCGCCGCTTTTTTGGCGGCTTTCGCCGTTTTCGTCCTCGTTGACGCTTTGGCGGTCGGCGCCGCTTTGGCGCGCGAAGCCGACCCCCGTGGACGGCCCGGACGCCTGCGGGTGATGGCCGCGGCCTCACTGGCCGCTGACCCGAGCGCCCCGGCGAGCGCCGATGCGGCCGCTTCGAGGCGGTTGAACTCATCGACGAGCGGCCTCAGCTCCTTCAGTCGCTCGGTGATCTCATGGCGCTTCTCATCAAGGAAGTCGGTCACGATCTGGTCCTCTTCACTTTCAGTGTCGATCTGCGCAAAGTCACATCGCTTGCGGCTTCACCTTACAGAGTTCTGACACCTCACAGCTCGAGCTGCGCGCGCAGACGCTCGAGCGTTCGCCCGGACTCCCGCTCGGACATCCCTCCCACGAGCGCCCGACCGACGACCGCACCGAGCGGTCCGAGCGGTGGACGAAAATCGTTCCTGTAGTCAAATCGGGTACCACCGTCCTCGGAGTGGAGGAGATATTCGGTGCGTGCCCGCGAGCGCGCCGGACCCTGCCCCACCCACACCGCGAGCTCCAGCGGGCGACACTCGGCCAGGCGCCAGTGAACCTCGACGCTGACGCCCCTCAGCTGTATCTGTTGGTCCATCGTGAAGCCGGTTCGCGGGGGGCCGTCGTCGGCGCGGAGAAGCCGGCGGTGAATTGTCACCCACTCGTGCAGTCGAGTCGGATCCATGATCACCTCCCACACCCGTTCGGGGCTTGCGGCGATGCGGACCGACGCCCTCACCTCGCTCATCGCGCCGCCAGCGGCTCGTGATCCTCCCATTCAGACAGGGCGTGCTCGACCGCGGCGTCAAACGAGTGCAGGCGCAGCCCGAGCGCCTCGGCGGCGAGCTCCCCGCCGGGGAGCAGGTCGCTCTCCAGGCCTTCCATCAGCGGCACCACGAGCTCGGGTGCCTCGCCGGCGATCGCCGCCGCCACGCGGCCGGCAATCGGTGTGAGCGTCGGGCGGAAGCCGACCGCGGGCCGGCCGATGAGCATCAGTTCGGCGATCCGGGAGATCATCTCGCCGTAGGTGAGGACGTCCGGGCCCGCGAGGTCGAGCGTGCGGCCGCCGAGGGGGGCCGATGCGCACGCGAGCAGCGCCTCGATCACGTCACGCTGATCGACCGGCGCGGTGCGGAACCTCCGCCAACCCGGGAGTGGGATCACCGGCATCCTCTCGACCAGCCTCACGAGCAGGCGGAAGGATCGGGAGCGGACGCCGATCACGATCGAGGCGCGTAGCGCGACCGAGTCGGGGACAGCGTCGAGCAGCAGCCGCTCGACGAGCTCCCGGCTCGAGAGGTGGGGGGACGCGGGCCGGCTCCGGGAGGACCCCGCCTCTGCGGGCTCGTCCTCCCGGAGGGGGACGAGCCCGCCGAGATACACGATCCGGCGCACGCCCGCCCGCGCGCACGCGGCGGCGAAGTTCTCAGCGGCGAGGCGGTCGCGATCGGCGAACGAGGGACCGTCCGCCGTCGTTCGCTCCATCGAGTGAATCAGGTAGTAGGCCACCTCCACCCCCGCCAGCGCGCGGTCCAACCCGTCGCCGAGGAGCGCGTCGCCGCGGACGACCTCCACCTCGTCGGCGTCGATCTCCTCCTCCAGCGCCTCCCGCGTTCGCTGGACGTCGCGTCCGAGGGCGCGCACGGGGATCTCCCGGGCGATCAGGCGGGGTAGGAGCAGCGAGCCGACGAACCCACTGGCACCCGTGACGAGGACGGTCATCGCAGAGATGATGACGCCGCGAGGATGGTCGCGGTGAGAACCCGCGGAAACTGCGCCCGAAAGCGCCTGATTGTCACAGGTACGTGACGTGATCTGACCTAATTGGGGGTAGCAAGGGGTTTTCTCTGCGATTTGCGGTGTGGCCCGTGGATGCCTCTTGAGCCGGGCCGGCGATGGTGCTTTGATCGCTCGCGTCAGTTCAATCGAGGTTGGCGGGGGCGAACAAGGTGCAGACAGCGCAGGGAAGGCGTGCGCCCAAAAGGGCCGCGGCCAAGGTCAGCTGTGAGGAGTGCTACTTCCGCGTCAACCTCCTCTGCGCGCTCGAGCTGGACGAGCCCTGCGCGACCTATCGTCCCAACGAGGCCCAGCTACGTCCGCCTCAGCAGCTGCGCTTCGTCTTTCGCCAGGAGCGTCGCTCGCGGGCTGCGTGGGCATTTCCCTCGGCCCAGGAGCAGGCCGCCCTTCACGCCTAGATGGCCGATCGCCGGGTTGCGCTTGCGGCCTGGGGGTATATTGGAGTGCTGACCCTTAGGCTTCCCGGAGAGGCGGTGCAACGATGGCGCGGAAGGACAAGCTCGGAAAGACCGGAGAGAGCGCTTGGACGACGCAGGGAGACCGCGCCCTGCGACGGCTCCTGGAGGACGACGAACTGCGCTCCACCCTGCTTGGCGCCTACATCGCCGCGCGCAGCGCCTACGGACGGCTGAGCGACGGCAAGTCCCCGCATGTGCTGTTCGAGGATCCCGAGCTGCAGGGAGAGCTGATCGCCGCTGCCGGCGCCCTGCGCGAGGCCACGAGCGCGCTGACCTCGATGCCGGCGAAGAACGCCAAGCCCGCTCCGGCACGGCGCCGCCGCAGGCGAGGCCGCCGCTCGCTGATGCTCGTGATCGTCGGCGCGACGCTCGCCGTCGCGCTCAGCGCAGAGCTCCGCTCGAAGCTGCTCGACCTCCTGTTCGGCGCCGAGGAGGAGTTCGACTATGCCTCCACGACGACCCCGTCGACCCCGGCGCCGGCCGGCGTGGCTGGGAGCTGAGCGGGGGACCGCCTCCATGGGCACGCTCGACGTCACCGTTCTCGACGACGCGGATGGCGCGCGCGAGGCGGTACCCGGACGTTCGCTCTCGGGTGAGAAGGCCCAGCGGATAATCGACGCGATGCGCCGCAGCGTCGCCCGCCGCGGCTCCGCGGGATCCACGTTCGACCACGTCTCGCGCGAGGCGGGCGTCTCGCGAGGGCTGCTCCACTATTACTTCGGCACGAAGGAGCAGTTGCTCGTCGAGGCCGTCAGGCGTGACTGCGAGCTGCGGCTGGAGCGGCTCCAGGACGAGCTGTCCGTGGCTCAGACCGCGAACGACTTCATCGAGCTGATGGCGAAGAACCTGGACGAGACGATCCACGACGACCCGGATTTCGTCACGCTCCTGTTCGAGCTGTTCACACTTTCGCGCCGCAACGAGGACATCGCGGCGGAGTTCGCGGTGTTGATGCGGCGCACGCGCGAGCAGGTCGCGGCGATGCTCGCGCTCGCGGAGAAGGGAGGGGTGCTGCACCTCAGCGCAGTCCCCGAAGCGATCGCTGAAGTTCTGTTCTCCGTCGCCGACGGCCTCGCTCTGCGCATGCTCAGCGAGCCGGATCGTGACTTCGGCCCGACGTTGCGTGCCGCCGTCGTCTGTGCGCGCGCATTGATCACCGATTGACCCACTTATAATCGGCTTGGATGCCGATTTACGAGTACCGTCGCCCAGACGGCACGACCTTCGAGCTGCAGCAGTCCTTCAGCGAGGAGCCACTCGCCGTCGACCCCGACAGCGGCGTGCCGGTGGAGCGTGTGCTCCACCCCCCCGCCGTCCATTTCAAGGGGAAGGGCTTTTACAACACGGACTACGGCACCCGCAACCGGCAGCGCGAGACGGCCGCGGCAGCCGCCTCGGAGAAGTCCTCCTCGTCGGACACCTCCAAGGATGGCGCCTCGGCGGGAGGCGAGAAGTCCTCTCCCTCTGGCGGCAGCTCGGAGAAGGGGGCGGAGAAGTCAAAGGGGAAGGCGAAGGACGTCAAAGCGGTTCCCGCGAAGAAATGAGCGGCCTACGGTCAGCCGCGCATGAACGCGGCGACGTCGGCACGGCGCGCGTCTTCGCTGATCGTCAGGCCTTCTTCACCGTCTGGCAATACGATCGCCCCAGTCGGCTTGAGCACGTGCGTCGCCGGCGTTCCTGAGATCGCCAGGCCACCGAAGAGGCCGAGGAGCTGTGGGCCGCTCATGTCGGAGATCACCGCCGGGGGGGCGTTCCAGGCGATCCACGGCAGGCGCAGGAAGCTCGAGACCGACAGCAGACGGCTCTTGATCGCGCTGAGCAGTGCTTGCTGGTGTTCCTCGCGCTGGATGTCCGTTTCGTTGGGCGCGCACAGGTTTTTGCGCGTCCGTGCCACCGCCAATGCCTGCTCGCCGTCGAGCTGGTGCGTGCCCGGGCGCAGCCGCAGTGTGTAGCCGCCGCGGCTGTAGCCGCCGTCCAGGCGCGAGATCACGCATCCGCTCGTGTAGCTGACGCCGCCCATCGCATCGATCAGTTCGGGGAAGTTTTCGAAGTTGACTTCCACGACGTGGTTGATCGGGATGTCGAGCCAATGCTTGATCACCGCGACCGACTCGGCCGGTCCGCCGTAGGCATGGGCGGCGTTGATCTTCTGGAGCCCGTGACCGGGGATTTCGACGACCGTGTCGCGTGGGATCGACAGGCGCGCTCCGTGCCCCCCACCGGTGCGCAGCAGCATGATCGTGTCCGATCGCCCGAACCCGCTCGTTTCCGCGCCCGGTTCCCTGCTGTCCTTCTGGCGGCGATCGGACCCGAGCACGAGGATGTTGTTCGCGGAGGTCAGCGGGAAGCCCGCGGGGTCCAGCTGCGCGGCGACGTCACTCGGCAGCGGCGTGCGCTCGAAATGCGAGCTGATGAGGAACAGGACGAGCGACAGGGAGAGCCACGCCAGAAGCGCGCCGGCAAGCCCGAGGAGGATTCGTTTGCGGGTCGCCCAGCGCCGCCAGCCGCGCCCGCCGGGGCTGCTCGCGGGGCGTCCCGCTCGCTCGCGGGCGAACGTGTCGGGCCCGAGCTCCTCCCCCGCCCGCCGAGCAGACGTGGGCGCGCACGGTAGCGCGTGTACCTCGGGGGCTCTTCGCTGTCGGCGGGCATCGGGGGGACCGTATATTTGCGAGATGACTCCCGCGCGGGCGCAGGTCGGGCGGCTGGTCGTGTGCCCGACGCCGATCGGCAACCTCGAGGATGTCACGCTCCGCGCCCTCGCGGTGCTGTCGGCGGCCGACGTGATCGCCTGCGAGGACACGCGCCACGTGCGCAGGCTGCTCGACCGCCACGGCATCTCCGGGCGGGTGGTCAGCTACCACGAGCACAACGAACGCAATCGCTCGCGGGAGCTGCTCGAGCGGGTTGCCGCCGGCGAGCTCGTCGCCCTCGTCTCCGATGCCGGCACGCCGCTCGTCTCCGACCCGGGCTTTGAGATCGTGCGCGAGTGCCTCGCGCGGGATCCCCCTCGAGGTGCTCCCCGGGGCGAGCGCGATCCTGCCCGCGCTGCTCCTCTCCGGTCTGCCCGCCGACCGGCTCCGTTTCGTGGGCTTCCTCCCCCGCTCCCGCTCGGAGCTCCGCTCCCTGCTGGGGGAGATCGCGAGACGATCGTCGCGTTCGAGTCCCCGCGGCGCCTCGCCGGGACGCTTGCGACCCTCGCGGCCGAGGAACCCGACCGCCGGGTGGCGGTGTGTCGCGAGCTGACGAAGCTCCACGAGGAGGTCCGTCGCGGGAGCGCCGCCGAGCTCGAGGCGCACTACCGGGGGAACCCCCCCCGTGGAGAGATCGTGCTCGTCTGCGCCCCCGCGCAGCCGGGTCGCCCCGCGCTCGGGGAGGCGGTGAAGGCACTCTCGGGGCTGCTCGACGCGGGCGCCCGCCCGCGTCCCGCTGCGACGGCGATCGCGCGGCTGACCGGGATCCCGGCGAACGAGCTCTACCGGGCGCTGACGAGCGGCCCGACGCGCGGGTAGCCTGGGTCGCGATGGCCTTCTACGTCACGACGCCGATCTACTACGTCAACGCCGCACCCCATCTCGGCCACGCCTACACGACGATCGCCGCCGACGTCCTCGCCCGCCATCACCGCCAGCGCGATCAGAGCGTCTTCTTCCTGACGGGAACCGATGAGCACGGCGAGCCGGTCGCCGATGCGGCGCACGCGCTCGGCATGCAGCCGCAGGAGCTCGCCGACCAGAACGCCGAGCGCTTCCGCGCGCTTCCCCCGAGGCTCGGGGCGAGCAATGACTTCTTCATCCGCACCACCGATCCCGAGCACGAAGCCTGCGTGCAGCAGGTCCTCTCGCGCGTCCGCGATGCCGGCTTCGTCTACGAGGGAACCTACGAGGGCTGGTACTGCCCCCGCTGCGCGGACTTCAAGGCGGACAACGAGGTCGAGGAGGGCAACCGTTGTCCGATCCACCACATCGAGCTCGTGCGCGAACAGGAGGACAACTACTTCTTCCGGCTGTCCGCCTTCCAGGAGCCCCTCGAGCGCCTGTACGCGGAGCGGACGGACTTCGTGGCGCCGCGGAGCCGCTACAACGAGGCGCTCGCGTTCATCCGCTCGGGCCTTCGCGACGTCCCCCTCACGCGCCACAAGCTCACCTGGGGGGTGGCCGTTCCATGGGATCCGGAGCACGTCTTCTACGTGTGGTTCGACGCGCTGCTGAACTACTACTCGGCGCTCTCCTACGCGCGCGAGGGGGAAGACCTGACAGCTGAGTTCTGGCCGGCGAGCTACCACCTGATCGGCAAGGACATCCTCCGCTTCCACTCCGTCTACTGGCCCGCGCTGCTGATGGCGGCCGAGCTGGAGCTTCCGCGGCGCGTATTCGTCCATGGCTTCCTGCTGATGGAGGGCGAGAAGATGAGCAAGTCGTTGGGCAATGTGCTCGACCCGTTCGTCGTGATCGACCGCTTCGGCTCCGACGCGCTCCGCTTCTACCTGCTCCGCGACGTCCCCTTCGGCCAGGACGGATCGGTCTCGAGCGCCGCGTTCGAGCTTCGCTACGAGAGCGAGCTGGCGAACGAGCTCGGCAACCTCGCCAGCCGCACGATCGGGATGCTGATGCGCTACCGCGACGGGGTCGTGGCGCGAACGGCGATGGACCCGGCGCTCTCCTCCGACTTCGCGGGCATCTCCGAGCGGGTCCGCGGGCATCTCGACGGCGCCGAGCTGACGCTGGGCCTCGAGGAGATCTGGCAGCTGGTCCGCCGTCTCAACCGCTACGTCGAGGAGCGTGCGCCATGGCGGCTGGCGAAGGAGGGCGCGGATGGGGAGCTCGACGTGGTGCTCGGGACGCTCGTCGAGGGGCTCCGCGTGGTGACGGTGCTGCTGTGGCCCTATCTGCCGAGCAGCACCGAGCGACTGCTCGCGGCGTTGGGCGCGCCCGACCTGTCCTTCGACGGAGCAGAGCTCGGGGCGGGGGCGATCGAACGGGTCAGCACGGTCGCGTCGCTGTTTCCGAAGGACCCCGTCACGGAGTCCGCCGGCGGGGTCGGCGGGGCCAGTTGATCGACTCCCATACCCACCTCGACCTCTGCGAGCCCGCCAACGCGGACCTCGTCCGGGCCGCTGCCACGGCGGGCGTGACGCGGATGCTGACGGTTGGAATCGACGGCGCCTCCTCCCGCGCCGCGCTCGCCGCGGCGGAGGACTTCCCCCAGGTCTACGCCGCCGTCGGCCGTCACCCGAACGCCGCGGCGGGGTTCGACGACGCCGACCTGGCGGAGCTCCGCGCGCTCGCCGACCACGACCGCTGCGTGGCGATCGGGGAGACCGGGATCGACCTCTACCGCGAGGGCGCCCCGCTGGCGGATCAGCGGCGGGCGTTCGCGGCCCAGATCGAGCTCGCCCGGGAGACGCGCAAGCCGCTCGTGATCCACTCGCGGGCCGCCGACTCCGAGACGTTGGAGCAGCTGGCGGCCGAGGCCGACGGCGTCGAGGTGCTGATGCACTGCTTCTCGATGGACGAGCGCCTGCAGGACTGTCTGAGCCGCGGCTACTGGATCTCCTTCGCGGGGAACGTCACCTACAAGAGCGCGGCGGCGCTCGCGGAGGCGGCGCGGCAGGTACCCGAGGAGCGTCTGCTCGTCGAGACGGATGCCCCCTACCTGACCCCGCAGGCGGTTCGCGGGCAGGCCAACGAGCCGGCCTTCGTCGTCCACACGGCGGCGTTCGTGGCCGCGCTCCGGGGGCTCGACGCGGAGCAGCTCGACGCCGTCGTGGAGCGCAACGGCGACCGTCTCCTCGGCTGGGCATGACCGCCGTGGCGCCGGCGCCGACCCAACCGAGCCTGCGGCGGATGCGTGCCTTCGGCGTGCGCCCGGACCGCGACCTCGGCCAGCACTTCCTGATCGACTCGAACATCCTCGGCGTGATCGAGCGCGCCGCCGAGCTCGACGGGGAGGACGTCGTGCTCGAGATCGGGGGCGGTCTCGGCGTCCTCTCTGAGCACCTCGCCGAGCGCACAGCCCACGTCCACGTGATCGAGCTCGACGAGCGCCTGCGCGAGGCCCTCGGCGACGCCACCGATCCCCACGCCAACGTCACCGTGCACTGGGGGGATGCGATGACGGTCCCGCTGACTGGCCTCGTGCCGGCCCCCGGCAAGGTCGTAGCCAACCTCCCCTACGGGATCGCCGCGGGGGTGCTGCTGCGCACGATCGCCGAGCTCGATGAGGTCACCCGCTGGGTCGCAATGGCCCAGCGCGAGGTCGGGGAGCGGCTCGCTGCGAGCCCCGGCAGCGGCGCCTACGGCACGCCCTCGGTGCTGGCGCAGCTCGCGTGCGAGGTCGAGGTGCTGCGCAGCGTGCCCCGCACGGTCTTCCATCCGGTGCCGAACGTCGACTCCGTGCTCCTGGGTATGCGCCGCCGGCCGCAGCGGCCGGGCGCGGGCGCGGCCCAGCCCGCGCCCGCCGCCGTCTCGCCCGCTCTGCGTGCGCTCGTGTCAGGGTCCTTTGCCCACCGCCGCAAGACGCTCGCCGGTTCGCTCGCGCTCTCCGGCGGCGCGCCCGATCGCTCCCGCGAGCAGGTGCGTGCGGCCCTCGAGCGTCTCGGCCACCGCCCCGACGTGCGCGCCGAGCGCCTCTCCCCGGAGGACTTCCGGGAGCTCGCCGCGCTGCTCTCGCTGTGAGCGTCCTCGAGGCGCTCGCCCCGGCGAAGATCAACCTCGGGCTGTTCCTCGGCCCGCGCCGTGACGACGGTCGCCACGAGCTCGCGACGGTGATGCAGTCGATCTCACTGGCGGACGAGCTCACGATCTCGCCGGCCCTCGGGGGCGTCGACGAGGTGCTCGCGGCGGGCGTTCCCGGGCCTCCCGGCGAGAACCTCGCGGCGCGCGCGCTGGCCGCCTTTCGCCTCGCGAGCGGTTGGGACGGGCCGCCGCAGCGTTTGATCATTCGCAAGCGGATCCCCGTTGCGGCCGGCCTCGGCGGCGGATCGGCCGACGCGGCGGCGACGCTGCGCCTGCTGGCCGCGCTCAGCGGCCTCGGCGACGGGCCGGTGCTCGCCGAGCTCGCCGCCGGGCTCGGCGCCGATGTCCCCGCCCAGCTCGCCCCCGGCCGTTGGCTTGCGACCGGCGCGGGCGAGCTGCTGAGGGAGCTGCCGGAACCGGGGGTGGAGTTCGGGGTGCTCGTCCTCCCGGCTCACGCGCAGCTCTCGACGGCGTCCGTCTACGCGGAGGCCGACCGCCTCGCTCTCGGCTCCTCCGCGACCGAGCTCGCCGGCCGCGCGGCGGCGCTGCAGGCGTCCTTCGGCGGGGGCCAGGCGACCCCCGCGGAGCGCAGCATGCTGACCAACGAGCTCCAACGGGCGGCGCTCTCGCTCTGCCCCGAAATCGCCCCAGCGCTACGGGAAGCGGCGCGCGCCGGGCCCGACGCCGTGCTCGTGAGCGGCTCCGGGCCGACGGTCCTCGCGCTGTTCACCGCCACGGAGGGCGTGAGCGGCCCGGCACGAGCGACGGCGGCCGCAGCGGAGCTCGCGGGACGCACGCCGGCGGCCGTGTCGGCGGAGCCGGTGGGCCCCGCGTTCGCCTCCCCGCGTGCGCGCGAGGGCGGCTGAGCCGTCCGCAGCCGATGACGGCTCCCGCAGCACCGACGGACGACGGCGGCGTGCGTCACAATTCGACGGATCCGATGAGCAGGACGACGATCAACTACCTCGTGGGCGGCAGCGCCGTGGTGTTCGGGCTGGCGCTGTACGCGGGCCTCATCCTGGCGCCGGCGTGGAGCTCGTACTCCCGCCTGTGGGAACGGCTGGCGGCGTCGGTGTTGACGCTGTATGTGCTCGCGCTGCTCGTCGGGATCGGCGTGGCCGGGGCGCTGGCCGCCGTCTACTTCTGGGGCTGACGCCGTGTCTGATCTCGAGGCGCTCGACGCGATCACCGAGGCCGTCGAGTCTGGAGCCGGGCTGCCCGAGGTCGTGCGCGCGGCCGCGCGGGCGCTCGAGGCGAGCCTCGCGGTGACCGACGCGTGGGGGGCGACGCTCGCCGTCGCGGCCCGCTCCCCGGCCGAGGAGCGGGCCCTGCTCGCCAGAGGGCAGGGCGTCACGAGCGCCCCGCTCCGCGTCGCCGACACCGTCGTCGGGACGCTCAACATGCGCGCTAAGAGCGAGCCGAGCGCATCGATGATGAGGGTCCTGCTGACGATGATCGCCTCCGAGGTTGAGCGGGTGCGGGCGCCTGAGCGCGTCTCCGAGAGCGCCGCCTCGGACTTCCTGCGAGCGATCCTCCGCCGCGAGCTGACCGCGCGCGAGGAGCTGCTGGAGCGGGCGGGCGGCCTCTCGCTCGACGTCGAGGACGGGGCCTGCATGATCGTCGCCCGCGCCCATCCCCAGGCCCCCACCGACGAGGGCTGGCGTGGGCGCGTGCGCGCCGTCGCCGAGCGTGGCGCGCGGGCGGTCGTCAGCCGCTCGATCGCCGCGCTCTCAGACCGGGAGGGGACCGCCGGCGCGGAGGTGCTCGTGCTCGTCCCGGGCGCCGACGACGCCACCGCCGCCCGTGCCGGCGAGTCGATCCTGAGCGAGATGCAGGCGGGCCTTCCCGGGTTCACGTTCGCGCTCGGCCGCAGCCGTATCACCGCCGCGCCCGACGAGCTCCCGCGTGCCGCGAGCGAGGCGCTGCTGGCGGCCAACGTCGCCCAGGGCTCGCCCGACGGGGCGGCGCTGGCATTCGAGCAGACCGGCGCCTACCGACTGCTGCTGTCGGCGATGAGCGAGAACCCCAGCGAGCTGCAGCGCTTCTACGGCGAGACGGTCGAGCCGCTGGTCGCCTACGACGAGCAGTACGAGACGGATCTGCTGTTGACGCTGGAGACGTTCCTCGACGCCGACGGAAACGTCGCGGGAACGGCTCAGCGGCTGTTCACGCACCGCCACACGATCTACTATCGCCTGGAGCGGGTGCGCGAGCTGTCCGGCCTCGACGTGAGCTCGAGCGACGGTCGCGAGAAGCTGAGCCTCGGGCTGAAGGCGATGCGCGTGCTCGGGATCGCATCATCGGCGGGGCCCGCCTCGGAGGCGGGAGCCGAGGGCGGTCGCGTCCCGCGCCGCGGCGGGCGTCGGGGCTAGCGCCCCGACCGGACCCTGACGACCGGCCCTTCGGCGTTGACCGCCGGGTCGTCACGGCCGCCGCGGGGTTCCGGGGCGCCGGCGGGGGCTTCGGCCCGTCCGTGGGCCCGTTGGCGACCGCCGCCGCCACGCGATCCCACGCCCTCGCCCGAGGCGCCGGTGGGCGGCGCCCGGCGGCCACCGCGGGTCGCGGTCCCGCCCGGCTGGGTGGGGGCTTCGCTGGCCGTGAGGTGGCGGACGCCGAGCTCGATCGCGTATGTCGCGCCGATCCCGCCGCCATCCAGGAGAGCGGGAACGCGAGCGACGACCGCCAGCCCGACGTCGCGATACTCGCTTCCGAGGATCACCGCCCGATGAGCCGGCGAGGCCAGCCACGCGGCGAGGATTTGCTGCGGGGCGGCCTGGGATCCGGTTCCCCAGGCGAGGCTCTCGCCGATCGCGCTGCCGCCCGCGGCTCCAGCCTCGTAGTGGGCGACGGCTCGGCGGGCGGTCGCCGAGCGCGATGCCGCGCCGCCGTCGGCGAAGTAGTCCTCGGCCAGCATCGTCGTCACCTGCATCGTGGCGAGCGCCGCGAGGTCGGGGTTGGGACGGAGGGCGGTTAGGTGGGCGGCGCGGCGGACGCGGTTGAGGAGGCAGAGCGCGGCGGATCCGATCCTGGGGAGATCCGAGGTCGTCGGGCGCAGGCCGGCGCCGGGGCAGGGTTCGGAGTGGAGGCCGGCCGAGGATGCGGGGACGAGCGCCGGGAGCGCGATCGCGCCCAGCGCCGCGAGCAGCAGCGTCTTCCTTCTCGTCCTCGAGCCCTCCACAGGGTCGGGAATACTCCCAGCCTCGGCGAGCGGAGGCGTTGCGCCCGGGATCGGTCCCCCGGCCACGATCTATCCTTGAAGCGGCCATGGGGGGTCGTCCAATGGCAGGACATCAGGTTTTGGTCCTGAGAATCGGGGTTCGAGTCCCTGCCCCCCAGCTCACGACGGGGTCCTGAGAGCGAATAGGATCCTCTTGGTGAGCGCCCCGACCGTCATGATCCTCGCCGCCGGGCAGGGCACGCGGATGCGCTCGCGCACGCCGAAGGTCCTCCACGACCTCTGCGGGCTGCCGATGGTGACGTGGCCCGTGCGGGCGGCGCTGGAGGCCGGGGCGGGGCGGGTGATCGTCGTTGACTCCCCCGCGCGGCCGCTCGCGGAGGTCCTCCCGGAGGGCGTAGAGCTGGCCGTGCAGCAGCGGCCGGACGGGACCGGCGGGGCCGCGGCGGCGGGCATCGAGGCGCTCGGCGGCGGCTCCGAGGGAGAGACGGTGGTGATCCTCAGCGGCGACGTCCCCCTGATCGCTGCGGGAACGATCTCGGAGCTCATCGAGGCCCACGGGCGCGGTGGCGCAGCGGCGACGATGGCGACGACGATCCTCGCCGACCCGAGCGGCTACGGTCGCGTCGTGCGCGGGCCGGGGGGGTCGGTCGAGCGCGTCGTGGAGACGAAGACGGCGGGCGACGCGACGGCCGCCGAGCGCGAGATCCGCGAGGTCAACACGGGGATCTTCGTATTCGCCGAAGACGCGCTCGCGCGCGCGCTGCCGCAGCTGGGGAGCGGGAACGCCCAGGGGGAGCGCTATCTCCCCGAGGCGCTCGAGGTGCTCAGACGGGAGGGGGCGACGATCGCCGCGCACCTCGTGGAGGACGAGCGGGTGGTGCTGCAGGTCAACGACCGGGCGGCGCTGGCGCAGGTCCGGGGAATCGCCCAGCGGGCGATCCTCGAGCGGCACATGGCTGCCGGGGTGGGCATAGTCGACCCGGCGGCAACGATCGTGGAGGTCGACGTGGAGATCGGGCAGGACACGGTCATCGAGCCCTTCTCGACGATCCGCGGCCGCACGCGCATAGGGCTCGACTGCACGATTCGCCACGCCTACATCGTCGACGCGGTCCTCGAGGACGGCGTCAGCGTCGGGCCGTTCGCCTACCTGCGTCCGGGGACCGTGCTCCGCCGCGGCGCCCGCGTGGGGACGTTCGTCGAGGTGAAGAACAGCGACGTCGGAGCGGGGAGCCGCGTACCCCACCTCTCCTACATCGGAGACGCCGACGTCGGCGAGGCGAGCAACCTCGGCGCGGCGACGATCACCGCAAACTACGACGGCCGCGCCAAGCACCGCACGACCGTCGGCGACCGGGTCCGGACGGGCGTGGACACGACGCTCGTCGCGCCCGTCGCGGTCGGCGACGATGCGTACACGGGGGCCGGGTCGGTGATCACCGAGGACGTCCCCGAGGGTGCGCTCGGGATCGCGCGGGCGCGCCAGGAGAACGTCGCGGGGTACGCCGAGCGGGGACCGGGGGCGGGATGAGCGATGCCGGCACGACCTCTACACTCCCTCGGGAGATGAGCGCGATGGATACCCGCACTCAGTACTCGCGCGCCAGCCTCCCGATCGACTACAACAAGCGGCTGATGCTGTTCAGCGGGCGGGCCAACCCGCAGCTGGCGATCGACATCGCGGACCGGCTCGAGGTGGACGTCGGGCCGGTGACGTTGAAGACCTTCTCCAACGGCGAGGTCTACTGCCGGTATGAGGAGTCGATCCGCGGGGCCGACGTGTTCATCGTGCAGTCGACCTGCGGGAACCCGCAGACCGGGGTGACGGCCAACGACTCCCTGATGGAGCTGCTTTTCATGATCGATGCCGCCGTCGGCGCCTCTGCGCATCGCGTGATCGCCGTCACCCCCTGGTTCGGGTACTCCCGTCAGGACAAGAAGTCGGCGCCCCGCGAGCCGATCTCCGCGAGGCTGGTGGCGCGGATGCTGGAGGCCGCGGGCGCGGACCGGGTGTTGACGATGGATCTCCACGCCGGTCAGATCCAGGGCTTCTTCCAGAAACCCGTCGACCACATGACCGCCCTGTTCATGCTCACCCAGTACTTCGCCGACCTCGGCCTCCCCGATCTGGTGGTCGTCGCGCCCGACGCCGGGAGGGTCAAGCTGAACAAGAACTTCGCTTCCAAGATCGGGGCGGAGCTGGCGATCCTGGACAAGGAGCGACCGGCGCAGCAGGTCGCAGAGATCGGCTACGTGATCGGCGACGTGCGCGACCGCACGGCGGTGATCGTCGACGACATGATCGACACGGCCGGCACGCTGAAGGCCGCGGCGAAGACCGTCAGGGAGGAAGGCGCGGCGCGGATCTACGCGGCGGCGACCCACGCGGTCTTCTCCGGCCAGGCGTTCGAGAACCTCAGGACGGCCGGGCTCGAGGAGATCGTCGTCACCGACACGATCCCCGTCGGGCCGGGTTGCCCGGAGAACGTGCGGGTGCTCCCCTGCGCCGATCTCCTCACCGACTCGATCCGCAGGATCTTCGTCGACGATTCCGTGAGCGAGGTCTTCGGCGGCGAGAACCAGCTGTTCTAGGCGGCTGGCGGGCGCCCGTGCGCAAGCTTGCCCTCGCCGGGCGCGGCCGACCAGAAGGCTGCGAGCTGGGCGCGCCACGCTCCCCGTCCGTCGCTCCGCCGACCGGTGGGTGAGGCATGCCGGAGGAGCCAGCCGGGGGCGGACCGCCCGAGAGCCCGCCCGACGGCGGCCAGCCCCGCCTCCCGGGGCCCTCGCCGGGATTGCCGGGCTCGGCGGCGGGACGTCGGGGCCTCGGCCTGCGCGCCGACTACCAGCCCCCGCGAGCGCGGCGCGCGGGCCGCACACGCATCCTGATCGTCGTCGCCGTCGTCGCCGTGTTCCTGGCGGCCAGCGGACTGCTCGCGCGGTGGCTGTCCGTGGAGAACGAGGAACGCGACGACGACCTCGCGCTGATCCAGGCGCAGGCGCGTGGGGATCTCGGCGCGATGCTGAGCCGCCTGCCGGGCTGCGCGAAGAGCCCCTCGTGCGTGCGGGCCGTCCGCGAAGACGCCCGCGATCCGCGGCTGCTGCGACGCGGCGCGATCAAGATCCTGGACCTCGAATCGCCGACGGCCTACTCGCTCTCCGGGGCGAGCGGGAGGACCCGGCTGGCGTGGACGGTGATCGGCGAGCTGCCCGTCGTGCAGTGCATCGAGGTGGACCGGGGCGGGAACTTCCTCACCGGGATCACCGTCACGCTGGTGTCGCTCAGCACCCCAATCAACAACGAAGGCGATTGCTAGAGTCTTCCTCCGCGATGGCCAACTCGACCACCAAGCTCAACGTCAGCAGCCGCGTTGGCGGCGGCTCGCGCGCCGCGCGCCGGCTGCGTCGCAGCGGGCGCGTCCCCGGGGTGCTCTACGGGCACGGGGCTGACGCTGTCGGCTTCGACGCCGACGCCCGCGAGCTGCGACTCGCGCTGGCCGGCACGGGCGCGGTGCTCGACCTCTCCGTCGATGGCGGGAAAGCGACGCCGGTCGTGCTCAAGGAGGCCCAGCGCCACCCCCTCCACGGCGAGACCACCCACGTGGATCTGCTGCGGGTGAAGCTCGACGAGGAGATCAGCGCGACCGTCGCCCTGGAGCTCCTCGGCGTCGACGACGCCCCCGGCGTCAAGCAGGGCGGGATCCTCGAGCAGACGACGCGCGAGCTGAACGTGCAGGCGCTGCCGACGGCGATTCCGGAGGCGATCGTGCACGAGATCGGGGAGATGGAGATCGGCGAGACGATCCTCCTGTCCGCGATCTCCCCTCCCCCGGGCGTGACGTTCCTCGACGACCCAGAGGAGACGACCGTGGCCACGCTCTCGCCGCCGAAGCTGCAGTCCCAGGTCGAGGAGGAAATCGAAGCCGAGACGGAGCTCGTCGGGGAGGGCGACGGCGAGGAGGAGGCCGCGGAGAGCTCCGAGGGCTCCTCCGGCGAGGAGTAGCGCTTCTGCGACGCCCCTTCGGCGGCGGTGGCGCGATCGACTGGCTGATCGTCGGGCTGGGCAACCCCGGCTCCCAATATCGCGGGACGCGGCACAACCTGGGTTTCGCGGCGGTCACCGAGCTGGCCCGTCGCTGGGGCCTGCAGTGGGGCCGCAAGCGCTTCCGTGCGGAGATCGCGGAAGGGCGGGCGAGCGACGGCGGGGAAGGAGCCGGGCGCGGCCCGCGCGTCGCGCTGCTGCTTCCCCAGACGCACATGAACGACGCAGGTCGCTCGGTTGGCCCGGCGCGGGGAGCGTTCAAGCTCGACCTCGACCGGGTGGTGGTCGTCCACGACGAGATCGACCTCCCCTTCGGCGAGGTGCGCACGCGTATCGGGGGCGGGCTCGCGGGGCACAACGGGCTGAAGTCGATCAAGCGGGAGCTGGGCTCGGGGGAGTTCGTGCGCGTGCGCGCCGGCGTGGGCAGGCCCGACTCGACCGACCCGGAGATCGTCTCGAGCTGGGTGCTGGGGCGCTTCCGCGAGAGCGGGGAGGAGGTGGCGGGGCTGATCGCCGAGACCTGCGAGCAGGTGGAGCGGATCGTCCTGGCGGAGGCCGCCGTGGGATCGAGCGGCTGATGGACGGGCAGGGGGAATCGCTGCGGTCGCTGCTGGGGCTGATCGATCGGGAGCCGTCGGCGCTCGAGCTGGCGCGCGAGGGCGGCCATGCCTTCGTCTCGGCCGCCCTGCGTCCCTATCTGGTCGCGGCCCTCGCCGACGTCGACGAGCGTGCCCGCGGGCGTCCGACCGTGGTGGTCGTCGGCGACGACAGGGCGGCGCGCGACCTGGCGGCGGACCTGGGGGCATGGCTGGCGCCGAGGAGGGTGCGCTACTACCCCTCGCGGGGGGTCGCATACGAGTCCCATCTCGCCCCGCCCCCGCATCTCGTCGGCCTGCGCGTGGCGGCCCTGGACTCACTGCTCGACCCGGCCGGCGGTCCCGAGGGCGAACAGCCCGTCGTCGTGGTGAGCGCGGTGGCGCTGTCGGAGAAGGTGCCCGACCCCTCGCTCCGACCCCACTCGTTCACCCTCCGGGTGGGCGCGCTGCTGGATTTGGACGAGTGCGCGCTGGAGCTGCTGGCAGCCGGCTATGAGCGCGTCGAGCAGGTCGAGGAGCGGGGTCAGTTCGCGCTCCGGGGTGGCCTCCTCGACGTCTTCCCGGCGACCGAGGACCGGGCTGTGCGCGTCGACATGTTCGACCTCGAGATCGAATCCCTGCGGTGGTTCTCGACGTTCACCCAACGCTCGCTGGGCGATGCCGAGTTGGTCGAGATCGCGCCCGCCGCGGAGCTCGCCGTCGAGCATCGCGAGCTGGCCGAGATCGCGGCCGAATCCCTGCCCGGGAGAGCCTTCGCGGGCGATGAGGACGGCGGCGGAGAGCGTCCGGACATCGCCGAGCTGCTCCCGCTCGATCGCTTCGGCACGTTCCTGGACCTGATCGGGACCGGGCCCGAGCTGATGGTCGCGGCCGAGGAGGACCTCGCGCCCGTGCTGAGCGATCACTGGAGCGACGTGTGCGCCGCGTTCGGCGACGAGGACGCCGATCACCTCTACGTCAGCCCCGAGAGCATCTCGGCGACGCTGGGCTCGCGGGCGCGGATTTGGCTCTCGACGCTCTCTTCGGGCCAGAGGATCGAGCTGCGGGCGCAGACGGCGGACACGGCGGCACGCTCCCTCGCCGAGGGCGAGCCGGAGCTGGAGCGGCTCGTGCGCTCGGGATACCGCACCGTCGTGGCGTTCCCCCGACGTGGCGAGGGGGAACGCGCCGCCTACAACCTCGGCCGTCTGAAAGCCGCCTGGCTGGAGGAGGAAGCGGGCGCCAGCCAGCCGCTGGAGCCGTCGCTGCGATTCTCCGTCGCCTCGCTCAGGGAGGGGTTCATCGCGCCTCAGCTGAAGCTCGCCGTGTTCCCCGAGCACCGCCTCCTGCGCCGCCGCCGGGCAGCCCGCGGCGGCGAGGGCGCGCGGGGGGTAGGAAGGCGGGGCGCGCTGCGGTCCTTCACCGACCTGCGAACGGGCGACATCGTCGTCCACGAGGACCACGGCGTCGCGCGCTTCGCGGGGTTCGAGACGCGGACGATCGCCGAGGTCACGCGCGACTACCTCTACCTGGAATACCAGGGCGACGATCGCGTCTTCGTCCCCGTGGATCAGCTGGCGAAGATCTCTCGCTACGTCGGCGCGGGCGGCGAGCACCCGCCGTTGAGCAAGCTCGGAGGCACGCGCTGGGAGACGATGAAGGCGCGCGCGCGGAGGGCGGCGCAGGAGCTGGCGGGAGAGCTGCTGAGCCTGTACGCCGAGCGGCGGCGACGGAGCGGGTTCGCGTTCGGGGTGGACTCCGACTGGCAGCGCGAGTTCGAGGAGCGGTTCCCGTTCACGGAGACCCCCGACCAGCGCGAGGCGATCGAGCTGGTGAAGGGCGACATGGAAGCGCCGCGACCGATGGACCGGCTGATCTGTGGCGACGTCGGCTACGGCAAGACCGAGGTCGCGCTGCGGGCGGCGTTCAAGGCGGCCGAGGCCGGCAAGCAGGTGCTGATGCTCGTGCCCACGACGATCCTCGCCCAGCAGCACTACGGCACCTTCGCCGAGCGTCTCGCCGACTATCCGTTCACGCTCGACCACGTCTCGAGGTTCCGCTCCGCCGCCGAGCAGAGGGCGGCGGTGAAGGGCTTCGCGGACGGGCGCGTGGACATCCTCATCGGGACCCATCGCGTCCTCTCCCGCGATATCCGCCCGAAGGACCTCGGGCTGCTGATCGTCGATGAGGAGCAGCGCTTCGGCGTCAAGCAGAAGGAGCTCCTGCGTCAGCTGAAGCTGAAGGTGGACGTGATCTCGATGTCGGCGACGCCGATCCCGAGGACGCTGCAGATGTCGCTCGCCGGGTTGCGCGACATCTCCGTGATCGAGACGCCGCCGGAGGGCCGGCGGCCGGTGAGGACCTACGTGGAAGAGTACGAGGAGGAGCTGATCAAGCGGGCGATCCTGCGCGAGACCGAGCGCTCCGGGCAGGCCTTCTTCCTGCACAACCGCGTCGAGTCGATCGAGGAGACGGCGGAGCGGCTGCGGGCGCTGTGTCCCGGGGTGCGCTTCGCCGTCGCCCATGGCCAGATGGCCGAGGGCGAGCTCGAGGCGGTGATGATGGACTACCTGCGGGGCGGCGCCGACGTGCTCGTGTGCACCTCGATCATCGAGTCGGGCATCGACATCCCCCAGGCGAACACCCTCGTCGTCGAGCGGGCGGACACCTTCGGACTCGCCCAGCTCTACCAGATCCGCGGGCGCGTGGGACGAAGCCGCGAGCGCGCCTACGCCTACCTGCTCTACGACTCCGCAGCCGCCCTCACCCCGGAGGCGGCCCAGCGGCTCTCGGCCCTCTCGGACTACACCGAGCTGGGGGCGGGCTTCAAGATCGCGATGCGCGATCTCGAGATCCGCGGCGCGGGCAACCTGCTCGGAGACGAGCAGTCCGGGCACGTCGCGGCGCTCGGCTTCGAGCTCTACATGCAGATGCTCGACGAGGCGGTGCGGGCGGCGGAGTCCGCCGGCGGCGCGGAGGAGGAGACGCGCGAGCCGGTGAGGCTGGACGTCAACGTCGACGCCTACGTCCCGGCGGACTACGTGCCCTACGAGCAGGCCAAGATCGAGGTCCACCGGCGGGTCGCGGCGGCGGTCGAGGTGGCCGAGGTGGAGCGCCTGCGGGAGGACCTCGAGGACCGCTTCGGCCCGGTGCCCGGCCCGCTCGAGAACCTGCTCGCGCTGCAGCGCGCGCGGATCAAGTTCGGGCAGGCGGGGGCGCGGACGGTCAGCTTCAAGGGCGACCGACTGGCGGTGGTGCCGATCGAGCTCGACTCCCGCAGGGCGCGGCGCCTGCGCCAGGAGCTACCCGAAGCGCTCTACGAAGCGGGCCGCTCGCAGGTCTCGATGAGGGTTCCAAAGGACGGCTCCGAGCGCTTCCCGACCGTGGTTCGCGCGGCCGACACGCTGCTTGCGATCGTCCGTGAGGCAGCCTAAAGAGCGGGCTCGCAATTGCTTAGGAACTCATTAGCCCCAGCGTAGGTTCTATCCGCTAAAGTGCTCGCCTCGTGTCCAAGGTAATCCGCAGCATTCCGGCGCTCGGCGCCGTTTTCTTTGCCCTCCTGGGGGTCACCGGTTGCGGAGGAGGAGGCGTGCCCGGCGACGCGGTCGCCAGCGTCGAAGGCACCCCGATCACGACGGCCGCCTTCCAGCACTGGCTCGGGGTCGCCGCAGAGGCGAGCAAGACGAGCGCGACGGCGAAGGTCGTCGTCCCCGACCCGCCCAACTACACGGCCTGCATCGCCCACCTGAAAGAAGTCGAACCGGCTCCCGAAAAAGGGAAGGCGCGTGCCACGCCGGAACAGCTGAAGGTGCAGTGCAAGACCCAGTACAAGAGCCTGCAGCAGGAGGTCCTCGGCTTCCTCATCACCTCTCAGTGGGTGCTCGCCGAAGCGAAGGCGCTCGGGGTGAAATTCCGACCCCGAAGTGCACAAGCAGTTCGAGAAAATCCTTGCCGCGCAGTTCCCCAACAAGGCCGAATTCGAAAAATTCGTCGCAAACTCGGGCGAGAGTGTCTCCGACCTGCTCCTGCGCGTGAAGCTCAACCTGCTGTCCTCGAAAATCCAGAAAAAGGTCAGCGAAAAAAGCAAAGTCAGCGACGCCCAGATCGAAAAGTACTACCAGGAAAACAAGAGCCGCTTCGGGACGCCGGAAAAGCGCTCCGTCGCGATCATCCTGACGAAGAACGAAGCCCAGGCCAAGAAAGCCAAACAGGAAGTCGAATCCGGCAAGAGCTTCGCGACCGTGGCCAAGGCGGTCTCGATCGATCCCACGAGCAAGGCCAATGGTGGGCTCCTCGGCGAAGTGGTGAAGGGCGAGGAGGAGAAGCCACTCGGCGAAGACATCTTTGCCGCACCCAAGGGCCAGCTGAGCGGCGTCGTGAAGACCGCCTTCGGCTACTACATCTTCCAGGTGAGGTCGGTCAAGCCGGGCACGACGCAGTCGCTCGCGTCGTCGAAGTCCTCGATCAAAACGTTGCTCGTGACGAAGGATCAGCAGGAAGCGCTGAGCAAGTTCATCAAGGAATTCAAAAAGCACTGGCTCGGGAAGACCGACTGCAGCGGCGAATACGTGGTGACGGACTGCAAGCAGTACAAAGCGCCGAAGAAATCCGCGAGCAGCGTCACGACCAGCGAATAGGCGGGGCCGCCATCGCGGCGCCCAGCCTCGAGAAACCCCTCGAGCGCACATGGGGGAGTGCCTCCCGTATGAGTCAGCTGAAGCGAATCCACGCCCGCCAGATTCTCGACAGCCGTGGTAACCCGACCGTCGAGGTCGAGGTCGGGCTGCGCTCCGGCGCACACGGTCACGCGGCGGTTCCCTCCGGTGCCTCGACGGGCGAGTACGAGGCCACCGAGCTTCGCGACGGCGGCGAGCGCTGGGGCGGCAAGGGCGTTGGCAGAGCTGTCGAGAACGTCAACGGTGAGATCGCCGCGGCCCTGTGCGGCCTCGACGCCGCCGACCAGGCAGGCGCTCGACAAGACGCTGATCGAGCTCGACGGCACCGCCGACAAGTCGCGCCTCGGGCGCCAACGCGATCCTCGGCGTCTCGCTTGCGGCCGCTCACGCGCAGGCGGCGGAGGAGGGGCTTGCGCTCTAGCGCTACCTCGGCGGGCGGCGGCGCGAGTGCTGCCGGTGCCGATGATGAACGTCCTCAACGGCGGCGCCCACGCCGACAACAACGTCGACTTCCAGGAGTTCATGATCGTGCCCTGCGGCGCGGAGCGCTTCGCGGAGTGCCTGCGCATGGGCGCGAGGTCTTCCACGCGCTGAAGCGGACGCTGCAGGAGCGAGGCCTCGCGACGGGTGTCGGCGACGAGGGCGGCTTCGCGCCCGACCTCGGCTCCAACGAGGAAGCGCTGGCGATGCTGATCGGCGGGCATCGAGGCGGCAGGCTATCGGCCGGGCGAGGATGTCGCGATCGCGCTCGACCCCGCCGCGAGCGAGCTCCACCACGATGGGAGCTACGTGCTCAAGCACGAGGGCCGCACGCTGAGCGCCGACGAGCTCGCCTACTACTGGGCGGACCTCCTCGCGCGCTACCCGATCGTGTCGATCGAGGACGGCATGGCCGAGGACGACTGGGCCGGCTGGAAGACCCTGACGGACGGCTCGGCGGGGAGGTGCAGCTCGTCGGCGACGATCTCTTCGTCACGAACACCGAGCGCCTGAAGCGGGGCATCGAGGCCGGGCGTCGCGAACTCGATCCTCATCAAGGTCAATCAGATCGGCACGCTGACGGAGACGCTCGCAGCGATCGAGATGGCGCGCGAGGCGGGCTACACGGCCGTCATCAGCCACCGCTCCGGCGAGACCGAGGACGTCACGATCGCCGACCTCGCGGTCGCGACGGGCTGCGGTCAGATCAAGACGGGCGCCCCGTCGCGATCCGACCGGGTGGCGAAGTACAACCAGCTGCTCCGGATCGAGGAGCAGCTCGGCGCCGACGCCGAGTTCCCCGGCGCGAGCGTCTTTGCTCGCCGGTAGACCGCTCGCGGGCCCCCCGCCGTAGGAGGATCGCGCGCGCCGGGGGCGAAAGCACCCGTCATGCCCGCTGCATCGGCCTCCCAGCGACGCCCCCGCGGTGCGCCCCGGCGCGTCGGGAAGAGATCAGCGTCGGCACCGCCGGGCGCGTGCGGTGGGACCGTCTCGGGCGGATCGCCCTGATGTGCGTCCTGCTGGCCCTCGTCTACCTCTACGCCAGCGCCGGGCTGCGGGTCCTCTCGACGTGGAAACAGTCGCGCCACGATCGAGCCTCGGTGAGCGCGATGGAAAGCGAACACCGGCTCCTCAGCGCGCAGCACGAAGCCCTCAGCGGTCAGTCCGCGCTGGAATCCGAGGCGCGCCAGCTGGGGATGATGCACAGCGGCGAGCAGCCGTACGTCGTCACGGGGCTCCCCGCCAACTGACGGGGTACGCCCGGGGCCGGGGGCGGGGCGCCGCTGCTAGCCTCGCCGGGATGGGCTTCGAGAACGCGATCTACCAGTGGCGGGAGGGGGAGCGCCGACTGCGTCGAGCCCCCGCCGAGCGGGCGGCGCTGCTCGAGCGGGTGACGGCGGCGCTCGTGGCGGAGCTCCGCAGGCGGCTCGGCGGCGGCTTCTCGGCGGGCGAGCTCACAGAGCTCTACGAACGGGGAACCTCGTGGTGCCTGCAGGTCGCGATGAAGGTGGCGCCGGACGAGCCGTGGGCCTGGGACACAGGCGTCGTCGTCGACGCGGCCTTCGCGAGATATCTGCGGGAGGCGGCCGACTACGCGGGCGGGCGCAGGGAGGTCGGCGCGCCCAACGGGTAGGGGGCCGTCGCTCGCTCCGGGGCGCTGTGGTGGCCCTCACCGGCGCCGTGGCGCCGGTGGCGGCTGGGCCTAGTCGTCCTCGCCGACGCGGCGGATGACGATGCAGTCCTCCTCGACGAGGACCTCGACGGGCCGGTGTCCGGCCCAGTGCTCGGCGTAGATCGGGTTGTCCTGGATCGCCGGGTCAAGCCACAGCCCGTAGCCCTCCTCGCCGTGATCGAAGGTCCCCTCCAGGGGCGCCGTGTTGCGGGTGCCCGTTCGCGTCCGGCTCGCCGTGGACCGTCCGCGCCCGCCGCGGCGGCTGCGACGGCGGGTTTTGGGGGCGTCCTCGTCCTCGTCCTCGTCCCCGTTCTCCGCGGAGCCGTCCCCGTTCTCTGCGGCCTCGGCTCGCGCCTGCTCCGCCTCGGCCTCCGCCCGCTCCGCCTCGGCTTCCGCCGCCTCGAGCTCGGCGGCGATCAGCGCGTCATCCTCGGCGCGCAGGTCGATGTCCTGCGGGTAGTCCCCGGTGCCGGCGTTCTCGCCGGCCTCGTCGTCGCTGACGAGCTCGTTCTGGCGCTTGAACTGCTCGATATCCCGGACGGTGACCTCGAGCTGATGGGCGACCCAGGCATCGGTGCGCCCCTGGCGCACCCAGGCACGGACTTGATTGAGGTGCGGACGCAGTGATTTGCGGGGCATGTGCGGTCCGGGAGACTAGCGCAAAGCGTCCGTGGGAAGGGACGGTCGCAAAGGATGGTCGCGATATGCGGCGAACTTTCCCTCAACAGGCGATTTTGGACATCGCGTTCCCCCGGTCCTGGGTCTATGCTAGGCGGACCGGTGGTTGGGGACGTGCCGGTCGCCAATCGGCAAGAGGAAGGTGCACCCAAAAAATGCTGGTTCTGACGCGCAAGTCCAACCAGAGCATCATGATCGGGGATGACATCGAGGTATCGGTGCTGTCCGTGATGGGCGAGAAGGTGCGCATCGGGATCCAGGCTCCGCAGAAGGTGCCGGTGTTTCGCAAGGAGATCTACCTCGAGATCCATCGTGAAGCGGGCGCCGTCACGCCGGAGCGGGATGGCAGGGGGCGGGCCGACCCGAGCAGGCCGATGGCGCGATCGAGAGCCCTTCGGTGGACCAGTCGCTCCGCGAGCTCGGCGACAGCGCGTCGGGCAGCTCCTAGCCGCACGCGGTGCGGCGGGGGCGCGTCTCTGCGGCCCCACGAGGTCCTTCAGCCGCTCTCTCGCCTCCGCGGCAGGAGGTCAGCCGAGCAGGAGGTAGAGCGTGCGGAACATCACGACCGTGACCACGAGTGCCGTGAGGATCAAGGTGAGAACTAGCAACACGAAGCGCATCGAGCCGCGCTTGTGGCGCCGGTCCACCTCCCGCTTGTGGGCTCGCTGCTCGGTCGTCCGCCGGAGGGAGTCTCGCCTGCGACGGTCGAGGGTGATCTCCTCGACGAACGCCTGCTCCCACTCCGCGAGGCTCTGACGCATTTTCATCGCCGGTCGGGACCCCTCTCTAGGAGCTGACGGGAAGCTTCGCGCGCTCGTAGACGGCGACGAAGCGGAGGTAGTTCTCGGCGATCCGCCTGGCGCCGGCGGCACGCTCGATCTTGCCGTCGACGTATGCCTTCAGCGGGTCCCACCAGATCGAGCGTCCGATCGCGAAGCCGAGATAGCCATCGACGGGCGCGGCCTGGCTGAGCCAGTGGTCGACCTTGGCGTCGTCGGCGCCGCGTCCGAGGACCACGCAGGCCACCCCGCTGCGCCCGCCGGCGCGTGCCTGGGCGACGAGCATCTCGCAGTCGCTGCGCTCCTCCACGCCCTCGATCTTCCAGATGTCGACCTCGATCCCGGAATCCTGGATCTCGGCCATCGCGCGGCGCATCAGCCCGGGTCGCAGCTCGGCGTCGTAACGGTCGCCGTCGCCGTCCACGACCGCCAGCTGTGCCTCCAGCGCAGGGACGAGCAGCTCTAAGAGGAACTTCGGCTCGTGCGCCTTCAGCCAGTCGCTCAGCTGCCTGAGCTTCGCGAGCTGCTCCCCGTTGGCCGCGGGGTCGCCGTCGGGGTTGTAGCGGACGAGCACCTTCGTGAAGTCCGGTGCGAACGCCTCGATGTGCTCGCCGAAGTCCTCGCCGTACTGGAAGTCGAACGTCTCCTGGCCGGATCGCTCGGCGGGCATGGCGAGCTTCAGGCCGCGCTCGCGGGCCTCCGCCGGGACCGTCGAGCCGAACTGCTCGTCGACGAGAACTCCCGTCACCGACGGGTCGGCTCCCGCTGAGACGGCCTGGAGCATGCCCTCGAAGATCAGGTGCTTGGCGTCGGCGATGATCGCGGTCTGCTCCGAGTCGGGCTCTCCGCTGATGCCAAAGAACTTCTTCTGGAAGGAGCCGCGATGGTCGAAGGCGAGGATGTAGAGCCGCTGGTCGTATCCGAGGTTCATCGTCGAGAGTATTCCAGAGGCGCGAGGAGGAGGTCCATAGAATGGATCGACGATGCCCCCGGGTGCCGACCTGTTCGTCGTATGCAAGCAGTGTGGATCGGAGGTCAGCCCGTACGTCACCGAGTGCCCGTACTGCGGCAACCGGCTGCGCCGACGGGCCCCCAAGCTCCCGCGCGCGAACGCGCCCACGCGCGCTCCGCGACGACCCTCGCGACTGCGGGGGGCGTTGGGCATGCGGGCGAAGTCAGGCGCGCGGGCGGGAACCGCGATCGGCTACGGGTCCAGCCGCTGGGAGAACGACCGGCCCTACGCCACGATCGCGCTCGTTGCGGCGAGCTGCGCGGCCTGGATCGCCTGGCACGCGCACCCCGCCTTCTACAGCGAACTCGCCCTCCAGCCGACCCTGACGGTGCGATCGGGCGAGCTGCTCGTCGCGACGCCGCTCGAAGGCCACTGGTGGCGACTGCTGACAACGCTATTCGTCTACCACGACGGCGTCTACGCGTTCGTGACGATCCTCTCCGTGGCGATCTTCGGCTGGCTGCTCGAGCGCCGACACGGTCCCGCCGTCGTGCTCGCCCTGTTCCTCGGAGCGGGCGCCGTCGGCGGGCTGGTCGCATGTGCGGTCTACGAATTCCCGTTCGCAGGCGGGGGCAACGCCGGCGCGCTCGCTCTGATCGGCGCCTGGGCGGCGCCGGATCTCCGGGCGGCGCGTCGCGGCGAGTACTACGACGGCGATCTTCTCGGCGTCGCCGCGATCGCGGCGCTGCTGCTCGCGATGCCGTTCGCGATCCGCGAGGCGAGCTGGCTGGCGGGGGTCACCGGGGGCGTCATCGGACTTGCCGTTGGGAGCGGTCTCAGCGGCCTCTCCCAAGCGGATGGGTAGCCGCCGGGGGAGCCTATGATGGTGTCGGCATGAGCATGACCAACGCCGTGGTGCTGATCGAGGCCGAGCGCGACGCGCTGTCCTCGCTCGGGGGCGCGCTCGCGGACATCGACGGCGTCGCCGAGGCCTACTCCGTGACGGGACAGTGGGACTTCGTGGCGATCGTCCGCGTGCCCCACCACGAGGAGCTCGCGGACGTGGTCACGGGGCAGATCGGAAGCCTCCCCGGCGTCGCCCGCACGCAGACGATGGTGGCCTTCGCCGCCTACTCCCGTCACGACCTGGACGCGCTGTTCTCCGTCGGCGAATGATCGCCTGAGCGCGATCGTGGCGGTGCCGCTGAAGCCCGAGTACGGGCCCACACTCGGACGCTTGCTCGCGCCGCGGTGGCGCGCGGCCCGCCCGCTGGTGAGGGGTCTCGTCGTGGCGGCCATGGCCCTGGTCGTCCTCGCGGCCGCGGGGCTCGCGCTGACGCTCGAGAACGCTCACTACTCACACGGTGGCCCGGTTCCGTTCCACTTCAGCTACCGGGATCTCGCCCGCTCGCCCACGCCACCGGGCGGATACGTCGAGGTGGCGCAGCGCTGGCACGGGGGCGCGCTGCGCTACTCGTTCGCGGTCTACCCACTGATGCTCCCGCCCTACTCCGGCGAAGTGGGCGAGGAGCTTCCCCTCTACGCGGCCTCCTTCATCGCGACGCTGAGACGCTCCCTCCCCGGTTTCGTCCTGCGGGGCGAGGGGAAAACGAAAGTCAGCTCGAACACGGCCCCCGGCTATGAGATCCTCTACACCGCCCAGGTGGAGGGCCGTGAGATGTATGGACGGGATGTCCTGCTGCTGCCCGAACGCCCGGGCGAGCGAGCCGGGGTGAAGATCGTGATGCTCACCGCTCTCGACGCGACGCGGCAGGTCCAGGCGCCCAACGAAGTTGGGACCAGCGGCGTGGTGCTGCTCCCGCTGAAGAGCTTCTCCTTCGGCTGAGCGTCCTGCCGCCCAGGGGGGAGCTAGGGAGCGACCGTTCCGCCCGAGGAGCCGGCGGACCCGGCCGTTTCCGGCACCGGGACGGGTTCTGCGGTGGGGAGCGTGGTCGTCGTCGTGGGTTCCGTCGGCGGCGGCGTGCTCGGGGTCGTCTGGGTGGGCGGCGCGGTGCTCGTGGGTGGGACGGTCGAGGTCGGAGCCGTCGCGGCGGGAGGAAGCTGGGTGGCTTCGCTGGTCACCTCGGTGACCTGCGTTTCGCTCGCCGCGGGCGTCGCCGGCGTGGCCGCGGGGGTGACGGGGGTCGCGGTAACCGTGGCGGGGGTCGGCGTCGCGGGGACGGGGACGGTCTTCGCCTTGACGAGCTTCGCGTGGCGGGCGGCGCGGCGGCGGGCCCGGGCCGCTGCGAAGCGATCACGCACCGGACCGGCTGGGCTCACGGGCTGGGCCTGCTGCTCGAGGACGACGGGTTCGTGGCTCACGGCGCTCGCGGGTGCCGCCGCGTAGACATGGCTCGCATGGGGGCGGCGGGGTGAGACGACCGCGTGGTCTGCCGCCACCGCGCCGGCCGTGACGATCGCCGCGGCGGCGATCGTGGCGACCGCCTTCGTCGCCAGCGCCCCGGCGCCGGCCGTCACGAGCCCGCCACCCAGGCTCGCGCCGCCGGTCGCGGCTGCACCGGCGGTCGCGCCGGCGCCGACGCCGGCACCGGCGGTGGCGCCCGCGCCCATCGCGCCGTGGGCGCCGCCCGCGGAGGCGGTCAAGCCGAGCTTGGTGAGGACGACCTTCTTGAGCAGCAGCAGCGGGCCGACCGGGAGAATCATCGCGAGCGCGTGGTTGTTCTCCTTGAGCTGCTTTTTGAACGCCGCGCAGCGCTCACACGAACGTACGTGGCGGCGTGCCGGGGTGCTCAGCTTGAGGAGACCCTCGGCGGCCTCGCCGAGCTCGAGACGCACCTCGTCGCAGCTGAGCCGCCGTGCCTCCGCGGCCTCGGCGAGCGAGATGCGGGCCCGCACGAGGAGGGACTTGACCGATGGGACCGTCGTCTCCATCGCCTCGGCGATCTGTTCGTAGGAGAGCGCATCGATCTCCCGCAGGAGCAACGCCGTGCGCTGCGTCTCCGGGAGCTCGTGGACGTCGGCGATCAGCTCGCGGAAGCTCTCCCGGCGGATGACCTTCTCGCCCGTGGAGATCCCGTTCTCGGCGAAATGGACGTCCATCGAGTCGACGCCGGTGGCGGTCGCGCGACGGAGATGGTTGAGCGAGCGGTTGCGCGCGATCCGATAGAGCCATGGGCGGACGTTGATGTCGCGGTCGTCGGCGAGGACGGCGTTGAAGGCCGCTGCGAAGACCTCCTGGAGGACGTCCTCGGCGTCCTCCTTGGAGGCGAGCATGTGGCGGCAGAAGGAGAGCAGGCGGGACTGGTAGCGCGAGCACAGCGTCTCGAATGCGGCGTGCTGGCCGCGGCGCGTGAGCGCGATCAGGCGCTCGTCGGACTGCAGGCGGAGCAGGGCGGACGGGCCGCGCAGGCTCGGCATGCTGCCGCTATGTGTTAGGGCGGAGACCTCCACGGACCCTCCAGTTGGTGCGCTACTGACTTGAAAACACCGTAGCAATGCGATAGTTGCGGAACATAAAGACGGCTGGATCGGCCCGGGTGGCGGAATCGGCATACGCAGTCGACTTAAAATCGACGGCCCGACGCGGGCATGTGGGTTCGAATCCCACCCCGGGCATGCCAGAGGGGGGCGGGAGCGGGTAGAGTCGCGCTGCGATGGCGACGGAGAGCCCCGCGGACACGCAGGAGACGGCCACCTACCACGGAGGTCGTCTCGTGGCCAGACGCCTGAAGGCCCATGGGGTGAGCAAGCTGTTCACGCTCTCGGGAGGGCACCTCTTCTCGATCTACGATGGCTGCCGCGAGGAGGGGATCGAGATCGTCGACGTCCGCCACGAGTCCACGGCGGCGTTTGCCGCCGAGGGCTGGGCGAAGGTCACCCGCGAGGTGGGCGCCTGCGCGCTCACGGCGGGACCGGGGGTGACGAACGGGATGAGCGCGATCGCCTCCGCCCAGGCCAATCACTCGCCGATGGTGGTGCTCGGTGGGCGCGCTCCCGCGCTCCGCTGGGGGCAGGGCTCACTGCAGGAGATCGATCACGTCCCCTTCGTGCGTCCGCTGACGAAGCTCGCCGCCACGGCGACGAGCACTGAGGAGATTCCAGGCCTGCTCGACGACGCGTTCGCCGCCGCGCTCGCCCCCCACGGGGGCCCAACGTTCGTCGACTTCCCGATGGATTACGTCTTCATGGAGGCTGTCGAGGTGGCACCGGCCGCGGGCGAGGGAGCCGGCTTGGCCGTCCGTGGTGCCTCCGAGGAGGCGATCGCTCGTGCCGGTGAGCTGCTCGCGGGCGCCGAGCGGCCCGTGATCATGGCGGGCACGGACCTCTATTGGGGGCATGGGGAGCGCGCGCTGCTGGAGTTGGTGGAGGCGCTTCGGGTTCCCGTGTTCCTCAACGGGTTGGCGCGCGGATGCGTGCCGGCCGACCACGAGCTGTTCTTCTCGCGCGCGCGCTCGAAGGCCCTCAAAGGAGCCGACGTGGCGCTCGTGATAGGCGTTCCGATGGACTTCAGGCTCGGATTCGGTGCCTCCTTCGGGGAGGACACCGAGATCGTCGTGATCGACTCGGCCGAGCCCGAGCGGCGCCATCCGCGGCCGGTGGCAGCCGAGTGCTACGGGTCTCTGGAGGCGACCCTCGGCGAGCTGCGCGGCGCGGCGGGCGGGACCCCGCTTGCCAGCGGGGAGTGGGTGAAAGAGCTGCGCGCGGCCGAGGCCGAGCTGCGGGAAGGCGAGCGGGCCGAGCTCGAGGACCCACGCGTGCCGCTTCACCCCATGCGGCTGTACGCCGAGCTCGCCACGGTGATCGACCGCGACGCGATCGTTATCGGAGATGGGGGGGACTACGTCTCCTATGCCGGGCGGGTCGTCGACAGCTACCACCCGGGCTGCTGGCTGGACCCGGGGCCGTTCGGCTGCCTCGGCACCGGTCCGGGCTACGCGCTCGCGGCCAAGCTCGCCCATCCCGACCGGCAGGTCGTGCTGCTGCTGGGGGACGGCGCCTTCGGCTTCTCCGGGATGGAGTTCGACACGCTCGCCCGTCACGGCGTGAGCGTCGTCGGGGTGATGGGCAACAACGGGATCTGGGGCCTGGAGAAGCACCCGATGGAGTTCCTCTACGGCTATTCCGTCGCGGCCGAGCTGAGGCCCGAGACGCGCTACGACCAGGTGGTGGAAGCCCTCGGGGGACACGGCGAGCTGGTGCGCAGCCCCGAGGAGGTCCGCCCGGCGCTGGAGCGAGCGCTCGCGTCCGGCCTGCCCGCGCTCGTGAACGTGCTCACCGACCCCGCGGTCGCCTACCCGCGACGCTCGAACCTCGCCTGAGCAGGGGCGGGCGGCCCTCAGCCGGCACCGGCGACGCGGAGGGCGCCGCCGTAGAGGATGTCGTGCTCGGAGACCTCGACGAGCTCGAGCTCGAACGCCTTCATCGCCTCCTCCAGGACGATCATCCCGGCGACGATCGTGGGGGCGCGGTCGGGGTTCAGGCCGACGACGTCGCGACGCTCGCCTTCGTCCATCGCGGCAAGTCGCGCGAGGAGCAGTTCGACGGTGGCGAGCGCCAACTCGTATCCGTGGACCCGGGCGGGGTCGTAGGGGTCGAGCTCCTGGTCGATCGAGGCCGCCGACGTCGCGGTGCCTGCGACGGCGATGGCGCGGCGAACGGGTGCGCGCTCCTGCGCCGGGAGACCCTGCTCCAGCGTCCCTCGGACGTCGGCCGCGAGCGCCTGCAGCTGCTCGGGAACGGGGGGGTCGGAGGCGATGTGACGCTCGCTCATCCGCACGACGCCGATGGGCAGCGAGACGTGAAAGCCCGCACGGCGTGCGAGCCCGACGACGAACTCCGTCGAGCCCCCGCCGATGTCGATCACGACGGTCGGCTCGCTCGCGGCCGGGCGCCCGGACATCGCGCCGAGGAACGTCAGCTGTGCCTCCTGCTCGCCGCTGAGCACATGCGCGTCCAGCCCGTATTGCTCGCCCACGCGGGCAGCGAACTCCGCGCCGTTGGCGGCGTCGCGGACGGCAGAGGTGAGGACCGCGATGTTCCCCTCGCAGCGATGTGCGTCGATCGCCTCGCGGTAGTCCTCAAGGCGCGCGAACACCCGCCCCATCGCGTCCTCGGACAGCCGCCCGCCCGCGTCCACGCCCTCACCGAGGCGCGTCACCTCCGAGCGCCGCAGCAGCTCGCGAACGTCCCCGGCCGCAGGGTCCACATCGGCGATCAGCAGCCGCGTGGAGTTGGTTCCGATGTCGACCACAGCGACGCGCACCGACCGTGATGCTAGAGGTGTCTCGACGATGACCCCGGATGACCTCCCCGAGCTGCTCGTTCCCGACGCCGCGGCCTTCCGTGCGTGGATCGCCGAGCGCGGTCCGCAGGACCCCGGGGCATGGGTGATCCTCGCCAAGAAGGGCACGACCGAGCCGACGAGCCTCACCTACGAGGAGGCGCTTGCGGAGGCGCTGTGCAATGGCTGGATCGACGGCCAGGTCCGGCGGCGCGACGAGCGCACATATCGCCAGCGGTTCACGCCGCGGCGCGAGCGGAGCAGCTGGTCACAGCGCAACGTGGCGCACGTCGGCCGGCTCAGCAGTGAAGGGAGGATGCGACCGTCCGGTCTGCTCGCCGTCGAGGCCGCGAAGGCGGACGGCAGATGGGAGCAGGCCTACGCCGGCCCTGCGGATGCCGAGGTGCCGGCGGACCTCGTCGCGGCGCTCGCCGCCGAGCCGCGGGCGAGAGCGATGTTCGCGATCCTCACCTCCCAGAATCGCTACGCGATCCTCTACCGGCTCGGCGCGGCCAAGCGCCCACAGACGCGGGCGCGGCGGATCGAGGAGTTCGTAGCGATGCTCGCCCGCGGAGAGACGGTCCACCCGCAGAGGCGCAGGCTGCAGCCGTGACGGTGCGCACAGCGTCGAGCGCGTTCGCGGTCTAGCATGGCGACGTGTCCGAGCTCCCCTCGGTCTGCGTCATCGGCGCCGGCGTCAGCGGGCTGACGGCGTGCAAGTCGCTCGCCGACTTCGGCGTGCCGCACAGCTGCTTCGAGGCATCCGACGATGTTGGCGGCAACTGGTACTTCCAGAACCCCAACGGGGTCTCCTCGGCGTATCGCTCCCTGCACATCGACATCTCCAAGCCGTCGATCTCCTTCCGCGATTTCCCGATGCCCGAGCGCTATCCCGACTACCCCCACCACAGCCACATCCTCGAGTGGCTGCGCGACTACGCGGACGCGTTCGCGCTGCGCGAGCAGATCCGCTTCAACGCGCGCGTCGCCCGCGCCGAGCGCGGCGAGGGCGGCGGCTGGGAGATCACGCTCGAGGACGGGACCGCCGAGAGCTTCGACGCGCTGCTGGTCTGCAACGGTCACCACTGGGATGCCCGGCGGCCGCGGTTCGAGGGAAGCTTCGACGGGCCCGAGATCGACTCGCACGACTACATCGACCCGAGTGACCCGCTCGAGCTGGCGGGCAAGCGGGTGCTAGTCGTCGGCATCGGCAACAGCGCCGTCGACATCGTCTCGGAGCTCGCCCGCAAGACGGTCTCTGACACCGTCTTCATCTCGACGCGCTCGGGCGCGTATGTGATCCCGAAGTACCTGTTCGGCAAGCCCGCCGACCAGGTTGTCAAGGCGAACCCGCTGATTCCCGCGGGCCTGCAGCGGCGGCTCGGCGCGCTCCTTCCGAGGATCTTCTCGGGGCGAATGGAGGACTTCGGTCTGCCGACGCCCAACCATAGGTTCCTCGACGCCCACCCGACCGTCTCGAGCGAGCTGCTCGGTCGTCTCGGCGCGGGCGACGCCGTCGCGAAGGGGGATGTCGCCGAGCTGCTGGGCGATCGCGTGCGCTTCGTGGACGGCTCCGTCGAGCACGTCGACGTGATCATCTACGCGACGGGCTACAACGTCAGCTTCCCGTTCTTCGACCCCGACTTCCTGTCGGCGCCCGAAAACGTGCTCCCGCTATACAAGCGGATGCTGAAACCCGGGATCGACGACCTCGCGTTCGTCGGCCTCGGTCAGCCGATACCGACGATCTTCCCCTTCTCGGAGCTGCAGTCGAAGCTCGCCGCGCGCTGGTTGAGCGGCGACTGGGCGCCGCCGGCGAGGGCGGAGATGGAGAGGGCGATCGTCCGCGATGAGGCCTTCCACACGGCCCATTTCGTGAGCAAGCCGCGCCACACGATGCAGCTCGAGTGGTACTCCTACGAGCGCGAGCTCCTCACCCGCTCGATCCCGGCCGGGCAGGCACGCGCGCGCGCCGGCGAGCGGACCGGCCGAGACCTCGCGGGCCGCGCCCGCGGCGAGCCGGCCGTCGAGGCCCCGGCGTGAGCGCCGTCGAGTTCGCCAGCGGCGGCGAGCGCTGCGCCGGCGTCCACCTGGTCGGTGAGGGCTCCGCGTTCGCCGGCCCCGACGGTCGCCGTCCCTGCGTGGTGCTCGCCCATGGCTTCGCCGGCACGGTCGACTCGGGTCTGATGCCCTACGCCGAGCGCTTCGCCGCCGCGGGCATCGACGCGCTCGCGTTCGACTACCGTCACTTCGGCGCGAGCGGCGGCGAGCCGCGCCAGCTGGTCTCGATTCCCCGCCAGCTCGAGGACTACGCCGCCGCGATCGCATTCGCGCGCACGCTCCCCGAGGTCGATCCCGGCCGCATAGCCGTCTGGGGGTCCTCCTACTCGGGGGGCCACGTGGTCCCCGTCGCGGTCGCCGACGGGCATGTCGCCGCGGTGATCGCGCAGACCCCCGCGATGGACGGGATCGCGACGCTCGTGAACGTCGCTCGCTACGCGGGCCCTGCGCACCTCGGCCGGCTCGTTCTCGCCGGCCTGCGGGACCTGCTTGCCGGTGCGCGCCACCAGCCGCCCGTCCCGATCGGCGTGGTGGGTCCGCCGGGGAGCCTCGCGGCGATGACGAGCCCGGACTCCGAAGCGGGCTACCTCGCGATCGCCGGCGAGAGCTGGCGCAACGAGGTGCCCGCACGGATCATGCTCAGAGCCGGCACCTACCGGCCGGGCCTGCAGGCCGATCGCCTCCCCTGCCCGATGCTCGTCCAGATCGCCGATCGCGACGCGATCGCCCCGCCGAAGGCTGCTCAGGCGGCCGTCTGGCTGGCCACCGGTCGCGGGGAGGCGCGCACCTACCCGATCGGCCACTTCGACGTCTACGTCGGCGCGCCCTTCGAGCGGGCGGTCGCCGACCAACTGCACTTCCTCGGCCGCCATCTGCGCGGGGCTGCTGCGGCCGTGGAGGAGGACGCCACGAGGAGCGCCGCCGCGAGCGCCTGACGCTGGTCCTCGCCCGGGCCCGGCGGGGGCGCCCTCGCTGCGATCGTCCCGCCCCGACGCCGGGCTGCGAGCGCACCGGCGTAAGGAGAGTCGTCCGCCAGGATTGATGAGCGGCTCGCGGAGCAGTAAACTGGATGGACCGCCGCGGGGTGGAGCAGTCTGGTAGCTCGTCGGGCTCATAACCCGAAGGTCGCGGGTTCGAATCCCGCCCCCGCTACTCAAGGAAAGGCCCGGTAATTCGGGCCTTTTCGCTGTTCACAGAGACTAAGCGTCCGCCTCAGATCGGTCGGGTAGCAGGTCTGGGTAGCACTTAGGCCCTTGCGGAGCATCTTCCGGGCCATGCGGTGGCCACTTTCAGACTCCACGCCCGCGTTCGCCGAGCAAAGCGGGCGTCTCGCGTGCCCAGGGCTCAGACGGGTGCTTGTTCGTCCGAGGCGCGAGCCAGGGGGAGTAACGCCAACGCGCCCGCTCAGGCCGCAATTGCGGGCGTGGCCGCGTGAACGGCGGCGCCGCTCCCAGGGTGCCGCAAGGCTGCCCGGGTCGGCGTCGGGCGAACCCCCTGCGTTCGTCCCCGCGAGGGTATTCTTGCCGAGCTGCCCGGAGGCCCGGAAAGCACGGCGGCAGGACGCGCGATGGCCGCGGGGGCCTGTCGGGTCGGCGATCGGCTACGGTCCGCTGGTGACCGACGTGGGTGGGTTTCTGCAAGCGTATGACGAGCAGCTACGAACCGACGCGGAGACCCCGAGTGCGATCGCGATCACGCGTCTCGGGCCGCTGCGTCTGGTGAGGTTCGCGGGTGGCCGCGGGTTTGTGACCTATCCCGCCCCATCTGGTGATGATGCGGACGCGATCACTTCGCTCGTGGGAGCGGCCCTCGATCACTACGTTCAGGGGCCGGAGATCACGCGTGTGGAGTGGAAGACGCGAGGCCACGATCACATCGACGGCCTACACCAGGCGTTGCTGGACAACGGATTCGAGCGCGATGAGCGGGAGTCGATCATGATCGGGCGTGCCGAGCTGCTTGATGTCGAGGTGAGACTGCCTAGTGGCGTGACGCTGCGCACGGTTACCGATGAAGTGGACGTCCGGGCGATGACTGTGATGGAGGATCTCGCCTTTGGGAGCGATATGGCGGACGGGATGACTGCGGCGCTGATGCGGCGTCTGGCGCTCAACGACGGGATGCAGCTGTGGGTAGCCGAAACGGACGGCCAGATCGTCGCTGCGGGTCGCCTTGAGCCGGTCGCAGGATCAGACTTCGCGGGGATATGGGGCGGTGCCACGTTGCCGGCTTGGCGCCGGCGCGGCATCTACGGGGCGCTCACCGCCGCCCGCGCGCGGTCGGCACTGGCAAAAGGCAAGACGCTGATCCACAGCGACTCCAACGAGGAGTCACGCCCGATCCTCGAACGTTCCGGCCTACAGAAGGTCTCCACCACCACTCCCTACCACTGGCAGCGCTGACCGCCGCCACCGCGACGGTGACCGTGACGTCGAGCGCGCGCCACTTCCCGCCGGAAATGCCTTACCGCACGCGAGCCGAGACTGCCCTCAGCTCGCCCTGGCGCCTGCTCGTCGAGCCGTCACAAGCCACCGCAGCGCAGCCTCCAATGACTCCGAGGGGTTTGAAAGCCGTCCTACCAAGTGCATCGGAAAAGCCCCGCTCAGCGGGGCTTTTCTCGTTTTCGCAGCCGCGTCTCGCCGCTCGGGAGCAGTGTTCGGATTCTTGCCAATGGCAACTCCGAACAATGTTCCGAACGTTCTTGGACGCCGCACGACACTCGCGAGCGGTGGGACGAGTCGGCAGCACGCGCATTCGATGACGCAATACGAGAGCTGGCGCGCCGTAGAAAGTGCGGGCAGCGTCGCCCAGCAGGTCGTGGCTCGCTATCTCACGACGGCGGCCTCGGTGAAGCTGCTTACTTCCAGATGCTCTCCGATGTACCCGCCGAAGACGAGGAACTCGTCTCCGTGCCATACCTGACCTGTGAGGCCCCCGGCGCTTGGCTGCAGGAGAGGAGTGAGGGCTCCTCCATCTGTTTTTCGCGGGGCTGTACAGCTCGACGTCAGTGAGCGGCTTATGGGACTCCGTGCCCCGACCGGCGACGATGATTTTTCCGTCCGCGAGCGTACCAACCGCCGGATGGGCGCGTGGGATCGGGATCGGCGCATCGGTCGGGTCCTTGGGTCGTAGGATTCGACCGAGGCCAGGCGCCCGCCTTCCCCTTCCACGTCTCCGATCACGTACAGGTCGCCATGCGAGAAGGTCGCTGAGGCAAGCGCGCGCGGTGTGGACATGGGCGGCGCCGCAGTCCACTGCTGCGTGCGCCGGTCATAGATCTCCAGATCGCCGGTCGCTTCTTCTTCTCCATCGATACCGCCCGCGACATAGAGGCGACCGTCGTGCGCGGCCACGGCCGGGCCGTACAGTCCGGTCGGAAGCGATGGTTCACGGCCCCATTCGCGCGTCTGCGGGTCGTAAGCTTCGACGCTCGACAAGATTGCTTCTTCGGCTCCCAAGCCACCGACCGCGTAGACCTTCCCGTCGAGGCCCGCGGCGCCGAGAAATCCGCGCGCAACGTTCATTTCCGGAATCGTCTGCCAGAGGTTCTGTTCCGGAGCGTAGACCTCCGCCGTTGCCAGATCGGGTCCCTCGCCGGCGAGTGTGCCACCCAACGCGTATACGAGACCATGCGGCTTCGCGCTCGCCAAAGCACCCCGCGCAGTCGGCATGGAGGCGAGTTCGTACCAGGATGCTCTCGCTGATCTGCCGGCCGAGCCCGAGGCGATCATCACGATTCAACAGACGCTCCGACCGCCTGGAGGACGCAGTGGACCGAACCCGTGAGCCGTACGGGATACTGGCCGCGTGATGTCCGAGGAGTCCACGACCCCCGACCTGGTGGAGCGCGTGCGAGCGATCTTCGAGATCGTGGACGAGGATGACTGGGATACGCTCCTGTCTCACTACGCGCAGGATGCGTGCTGGGATGCAACGCCGACCCTGGGCACCACCTTCGATGGCCAAGCTGCGATACGCGGCCTCGGCAGGACTGGGCCGACCTGTACGAGGAGCTTGCAATCGACCTGCAGGAGCTTGCAGACCTCGGAAACAGCGTCGTCCTGGCGGCCGTCTTGGCACACGGTCATCCGGTCGACAGCAGCGGCTACCTCGACTCCCGCGAAGCCTGGGTATATGAGGGGGCCGACGGCATGATCGTGCGGGTACGGACTTACCGCGACATCGACGAGGGCCGTGCTGCCGCCGAACGCCTCGCCGAGGAACGGGGGTAGACGATGTCGCAGGAGAACGTGGAGATCGCCAAGCGAGCAATCGATGCCTTCAATGCGAACGACGTTGACGGCTTCACCGCCTCGACGACGTTGGACTTCGAGTGGTCGCCGTCGATGGTGGCCGTCGAGGCCCAAGTCTTTCGGGGCAGCGAAGGCATTCGAGCGTATTTCGCAAGCCTCGCCAGCGCGTGGGAGGAGTTCCTCATCCTCCCCGACATGGTTCGTGATTCCCCCGACACGGTGATCATGCTTGGCCGACTGAGAGGGCGCGGCAAGAACAGCCTAGCCGAAGGCTCCTTCCCAGCGGTTGCGCGAGCTCGCTGGCGAGATCGGCTATGCGGTGGGCGGGGCATGGCTGCGCAGCACCCTGTACACGCCCGACTGGGCCACGGTCCAGCGATTCTACGAGCACGCATTCGAATGGGAGACCGACCAGATGGCGCCAGACGCACCCGTCGCGATCACGGCCAAGACAGGAGAGCGCGTCGCCACGTGCGAGCCACCACCCGCCGGATGGCCCTCGCCGGAGCGCTCGCTCTGGGTCACGTTCTTCGCCGTCGCCAACCTCGACCAGTCAATCGAGCATGCACTCAGCCTCGGAGCGAGCGACGCCCTACGCCTCACGCCAAACGCCAGCGCGGCGCTATTGGTCGACAATCACGGCGCACTCTTCGGCACTCAAGCGACGAAATAAGTCATCGATAGGAGGTTCAATCGCTTACGCCGGGGCGAAGCAGCAGTCTGGGCGCTGTCGGCGCCGCGGCCTCGAAGTCGTCCCATCAGTGAGCGACGATCGTCGGCGGACTGCTCCGTCGTCGAAGGAGCAGCCGTCCCGCCCGCCCGTGTTCACCGGCCAGGCGCCTCCCTTGCGCGGCATGCGGGGCGCGGGATGAGCGAGTCGGTCTGTACTCGTGCTCCTGCGATGCCGTGATCGACGATATTTTGGCTGCGGATCGCGGTCTCAGCATGTGCGGGCCGTGGCTGCACCGTAACGACCGATTGGAGTGGAGATGGCCAAGCTGATCTATACGGCGATCGCCTCGCTTGACGGGTACGTCGAGGACGAGGAGGGCAGGTTCGACTGGGCGTCACCGGATGACGAGGTGCATGCGTTCGTCAACGATCTCGAGTGGCCGATCGGCACCCACCTATACGGGCGCCGGATGTACGAGACGATGGTGTGTTCTGGGAGACCGTGAGCACCGAGGCCGATGAGCCGGCAGTGTTCTGGGACTATGCTGGGATCTGGCGGGCAGCTGAGAAGATCGTGTACTCCCGGACGCTTCAGACGGTATCCAGCGCGAGGACGCGGATCGAGCGCGAGTTCGATCCAGACGCCGTCCGGCGGCTCAAGCAGTCCTCGGGGCCGCCATCACAGTCGGGGGTGCCGAGCTCGCCGGCCACGCAATCGGCGCGGGGCTCGTCGACGAGTGCCATCTGTTCTTGTGCCCGATCGTGGTGGGAGGCGGCAAGCGCGCCCTGCCAGACAACGTCCGCGCGCAACTCGAACTTCTCGATGAGCGCCGGTTCCGAAACGGCGTCGTTCACCTCCACTACCGCGTAAGCGTCTGACCGAGCCGGCAACGCGACGCCAGGCAAAGACCTGCTCTAGCGATCGCGCGAGCATCTGGCTGGCTCGCCACAGCGACCCGCTCAGCGCGGAAACCGGGACGCTCGGCTTCGCCGACAGATGCGACCGCCGGTCGGGGTCGGAACCCGAAGGCCGGTCAGGCGTCGACAAATCTTTTAGGAAGTCTTAGGACTGGGATTTAACCGGCTGTGAGCGGCTGCCCAGGCTGGCGTCCCCGCGTGCGGCTGAAGGAACGTCTCGCGGCAGGCTGGAAATCGGCCTGTTCATGGCAGCTTGCGCACTTCCGTGATCTGGTAGACGCGGCCACAGAGGTGGTTGGGAGCGTCGGGGATATGCGTACAGACCCCGCCCCCGCTATTTCTAGAGCTGGTTTCAGAGGCGAATGCGAGGACGGGCGCGGAACCCCTCCCCGGACCGCCAGTAGTAGCATCCCTTATCTGGTTCGATCAGCGTAGCGGGACAAGGGGGTCGCGGGGAAATGAGACGCGTCGCGGTTGTGGGGTCGTTCGTCGTCGTCGCGCTCGCGCTCGGGGCGGCGATGGCACCTGTCGCATCTGCGTTCTTGCCGGAATTCGGGCGCTGCATCAAAGTCGCGGCAGGTACACGCGGCGCCTACGGGAACGCCGGTTGCACGGGGGCGGCGAACTCCGCCCCCTAAGGAATTCAGGTGGTCCAAAACGATCACGAATCGGACGTTTACATCCGTTGGCGGTCCAGTGGTCCTTGAAGACCTCCAGGGCGCGACGATCACGTGTGCTTCGGAGTCAAGCACGGGGGAACTCAAGGCGGCGACCACGATCAGAGAAGTCGTGAAGGTTACCGATGTGCTCCAAGGCTGCGAACTTGCGCCATTCAGTGTACCTTGCACGAGCGTCGGCGCCCCAGCGGGCGAGGTCGTGACGAGCGGTCTCAAGGGTCCCGTCAAATACATCAGAAAACCGCCGGGACCCGAAGTCGGCTTGAGGCTCACGCCCGAAGTGGCGAACCGGCCCCTCGCGAAGATGGACTGTGGAATGGGGTTCGTCACGGTGTACCTCGGCAAGCAGCCAGGCGGGACAGATCACGATTCAGTGATTGCGCCGATCACACCGCTGAGCACAATGGGCTTCTCCAAGACGCTGACGTACACGTTTACGCGTGGCGGCTACCAGGTGCCACAGCAGTTCGCGGGTTCGAGCGTCATCGACAACCTCGAAGCGGAGTTTGGGGAGGGCCCCGGCGAAATGATCGGCCTGTCGCTGACATCCTCGCTCGAAACGGCTCCTGAAGAAATCGAGATCAGAGGTGAAGCATGACTTTGAGGCGTAGATGAGCACCGTCGGGCAGCCCCTAGAATTCTGAGTCGTGATCACGGCGCCGGCCATCGGCGCGAAGGGTCCGCCCGGGCGCCCGCAGGCGGTGGAGCGGAGGTGTTGAATGGATGAGTCCAAGCTCAAGGCCGTTGGAATATTTGCCGGTCTCTCGCAACGCGAGATCCGCCGCTTGTCGAGCGTCACCGACGAGGTCGTGGTGCCGGCCGGCACGCGGCTCATCGACGAGGGCACCTTTGCCCACGAATTCCTGCTCATAGAGACAGGCACCGCGGACGTCCGTCGTGAGGGCAAGCTCCTGGCGGAGCTCGGTCCGGGCGACTTCGTGGGAGAGATCGGAGCGATGCGAGATGCACGTCGTAACGCCACCGTGACGGCCTCAACCGAGCTGACGGCGATTGTGATGACTGCCCGTGACCTGCGCCAGATCGCAGGTGACATGCCCAGCGTGGCGGCGCATATCGACGCAGCGATCGCTGCACGTTCCGCGACTCCCGGCGACCGCACACCGGGGTAGCGGGCGAGGCCGCGCTGTACGCGGCCTCGCCTCTGCTGCTCTCCTCGCGACCCGAAAGCTGTTGGCTATTCGGTCGGTATGCCGTTCGATGGTGGCGCGGTCTGTGCGCCGTTGTACGTCGTGATGGGAGTGCCGCTCGTCGGTTCGGTTGTCAACTTCGGACCGAACAGGACGATCTTGCCCCCCGCCACGCGGCCCATCTGGACGCCGGAGTAGCCCCCGTGCACGGTCGTCGAGTAGCGGAACGGCACAAGCCCCGGACCGGTCCACTTCGCGCCGTCTTCGTTGACCGCCTTGACGAGGTCTTCACGCGTGAGGTTCTTGCCGGCGGCCTGGAGCGCCTGCACGAGCGTGTACGCGTTCGCCATCCCGTAGAGCACGTTGCCATCGAATGGAGCGCTCGGGTCATACTGTTCCTTGATTTTTTTGAACAAGGCAACCCAGGGGTTCGCCGTGTTCGCGACCGACGGCAGATAGCCGTTCGTGTACGTGCCTTCGATCAGCGCCGTGCCGCTCGCCTTGCCCTTGGAGACGGTCTTGAGCAGGCCTGCGACCGTCGTCGGGTCGATTCCCACATTCGATACGAACAGCTGCGGTTTGTAGCCGAGCGTGAACGCCGTCAGCTGGCCGATCGCCGTGTAGATCGGGACGGTGAAGTAAACGACCACTTCCGCGCCCGCGGACTTGATTGCCGTTATCTGCGGACCGAGCGTTTCGGTGCCGGACTGGTAGGGCTGGGCGGATACGATCGCGCCCGCCGGCAGCTCGTCCTTGATGCCCGCGAGGCCGCCCTGGCCGAAGTCGTCGTCCTGGTAGAGGACGCCGACCTTCTTGCCGGCAAAGTGCTGGGCGATGTACTGGCCCATGATCTTGCCTTCGATCGTGTAGTTCGGCTGCCAGCCGAAGGTGTAGGGCTGTGTCGTGCCGTTGTCCCAGCACGGGCAGCCGGAGGCCACGAACATGTCGGGGATCTTGGAGGAGTTCAGGAAGCCCACGACCTTCGTGTGAGTCGGAGTACCGAGGCCCTCGAAGATGCCGAACACTTTTTCCTGCAGCACAAGCTGGTGGACGACGTTGACGGTGTTCGTCGGGTTGTATTCATCGTTCTTGATGACCAGGTGGATCTTGCGTCCGTACACGCCGCCCTGCGCGTTGACGTAGTCGAAATACGCCTGCGAGGCCGGTGCGATCTCGCTGTATCCGGGCGCGGCCGGGCCGGTGAGTGGCTGATGCGTGCCGAAGGTGATCTCCGAAGACGTCAGTCCCTCGGTGCTGCTGCTCGAGGACGAGCCGCAGCCTGCCGCGACGAGCGCGAGCGCCGCGACCGCCGCGAACCCCGCCAACGGCCTGCTCTTCACTTTCATCACCCCTCCTGTCGTTTGGTCATCGATTTCAAGGGCCGGGCGCACTGCGCGCTCGAACCGCGCCGTGCACGAACCCGGCGAACGCACGAACTCCGCCCTGGATCCCACTCGGCCAAACGAGCATCGCAACGATCAGCATAAACCCGTAGATGGCGAGAGGGAGGTTGGCCCCGACCTTGTCGGGGAGCGAGAACGACTGCGCGACGTCATGCGTCCAGTTCGGCAGGAGCACCAGGAGCGCCGCGCCCCACGCCGCGCCGAGGAGCGAACCCAACCCTCCGATCACGACCGCAGCGAGCAGATAGAAGGACAGCACGAGCGGGAACGCGCCTGGGTTTGCGAGTTGGAGCACGACCGCAAGCAGCCCGCCGCCGAGCCCCGTACACGCGGCGCTCAGTACGAACGCGAGCGTCTGCACGCGCGGGACGCGCAGTCCGGACACGGTCGCTGCGATCTCGTCGTCGCGAACGGCGCGCCACGAGCGCCCGACGCCGCTGTGGATGAGGTTGTAGAGCACGAACGCGACGAGAACGGCGCCGGCGCACGCGATCCACGCCTCCCAGCGCTCGAGCGGGAAGGTCGAACCCAGCGCCGAAGGAATCGTCGGCGGGTTCGTCGAGATTCCGTTGGCCCCGCCGAAGGTGTCGGGGTACTGGTAGGCCAGACCCGGCAGGCCGACCGCGAACGCGAGCGTCGCGCCCGCGAGATATGGCCCTCGCAGCCGCGACGCGGCGGCGCCGACAGCGATCCCGACGACCGCGGTTACGAGCACCGATGCGATCAGCGCCGGAGTGATCGACCAGTGCTCGTTCGCGATCAGCAGCTCGACCGTGTACGCGCCGACCGCCATGAACGCTCCGTGCCCCAGCGAGATCTGCCCACTCAGCCCGATCAGCACGGTCAGGCCCGCGAGAGCCGCGAAGTAATAGGCGGCGTCCGCGAGCTGCAGGTCGCGGTATTCGCTCAGGACCTCGCTCAGGAGCACGAGTAGGAGCATCGTCCCGACGAGCAGCGCCAGCGAGCGCACGAGCGTGTACCGTCGCCACCACTGCGGTGCGCGCGGCCAGCGACCGCGCCCGAGCGAGGGCACACCCGGAGGCACCGGCCAACCCAACTCCTCGCGTCCTTCGGCGCCGCTCACACCCGCCGCTCCGCCGCGGAGGAGAACAGGCCGCTCGGGCGGATCATGAGCACGGCGACGAGCACGACGAGCGCGGCCAGCGGCGCGAGGGCAGAGCCTTCGTAACCGGAGACGTAGGAGAGCACCAGGCCGAGGATCACTCCACCCACGATCGCGCCGAGCGGGCTGTCGAGGCCTCCGAGCACGGCCGCCACGAACGCGTAGATGAGGATCGAGTCGAACTGGTTCGGGCCGACGAACACCGTCGGGGCGACGAGCACCCCCGCGAGCGATCCGACGAGGGCGGCGAGCGCCCAGCCGATCGTGAACATGCGCCCGACCCGCACGCCCTGCAGCCGGGCGACCTCGGGTGCGAACGCAGCCGCGCGCATCCGCAGGCCCAGCGTGGTCATGCGGAACAGCAGCGCGAGCCCCCCGGCGACGGCGAGCACGACGAGCACGATGAACAGGTCGTTCGGCGAGAACAGCAGGCGGGTTCCACCGACCTTGAAGCCCTGGATCGAGAACGCCGCGGGGAACGACCGCGGCGTGTCGCCCCAGATCATCCCGGCCGCGGCCTCGAGAAGCACGAGCAGGCCGAGCGTCACTATGACCGCGTTCAGCGGCGGTGCCGCCTCCACCCGACGAATCAGCACGCGCTCGACCACCGCTCCCAACACGAGGCCGGCCGCGAGCGCGACGACGAGCCCCACCCAGTACGGATTGCCGGCTTCGATCACGACCGACGCGAGGAACGTGGTGAACATCAGCATCGCTCCCTGGGCGAAGTTCACGATCCTCGTGGCGCGCCAGATGAGCACGAGCGCGAGCGCGACGGCGGCGTATATCGCGCCCGTCGAGATACCACTGAGAGTGAGGTTGATGAACTGCGTCATCGAGCTCAGAAACCCAGGTAGGCGTGTCGCAGATCGGCGTTGTCGGCGAGCCGCTCGGGGTCCTCGGTGGCGACGACGCGGCCGAGATCGAGCACGACGCCGGTATCGGCTATCGAGAGCGCGCTGCGAGCGTTCTGCTCGACAAGCAGCACCGCCAGCCCCCGCTCGTCGCAGAGCTTCCGCACGAGCGCCATGATCTGCGCCGTGATCCGCGGCGCGAGGCCCAAGGAGGGCTCGTCGAGCAGAAGTGCCCGCGGACGGCCCATCAGCGCCCGCCCGAGCGAGAGCATCTGTCGCTCGCCGCCCGACAGGGTTGCCGCGGGCTTGCTCCGGCGTTCGCGGAGAGGCGGAAACAGGTCATACATGTCGTCGAGCGAACCGCTCTCCTTGCGACGCCAGAGCCCGCCCAGCCGGAGGTTCTCCTCGACGGTCAGCTCTCCGATCACCCCGCGGCCCTCCGGCACGTGGGCGAGACCACGGCGTACGATGTCCTCGACAGGGGTGTGCGTGACGTCCTCGCCGGCCAGCGCGACCCGCCCCGAGCTCGCCCGCTCGAGCCCCGAGATCGTGCGCAGCAGGGACGTCTTCCCCGCGCCGTTGGCACCGAGCACGGCCGTGATCTTTCCCTCGTCGACCCGCAGCGAAACGCCATCCACGGCTCGCACGGGGCCGTACTCGGTGACGAGCTCCTCGACTTCAAGCATCGTGCCCAATGCGCCCCGCGGCTGCCTCGTCGCCGAGGTACGCCTCCAGCACTCGCGGATCCGAGCGCACCGTCTCAGGTGGTCCCGTGCAGATGACGCGACCGAAGTCGAGCACGGCGACTCGGTCGCAGATGGACATGACGAAGTCCATGTGGTGCTCCACGACCATCACGCTCATCGTGCCGCGCATGCTGCGGATCAGCGAAGCGAGCTGCTCGAGCTCGGCAGCGTCGAGACCGCCCGCGGGCTCATCGAGCAGGAGCAGCGCAGGCTCTGCCGCGAGTGCCCGCGCGAGCGCGACGCGCTTCTGGGTGGCGAACGAAAGCGAGTCGGGACGACGCTCGGCGACGCCCTCGCAGCCAACCGCGCCCAGCGCCCTCATTGCCCTCTCGCGCAGCCCCCGCTCGTCGTGCTCGGACCGCGGAAGCGCAACGAGCGCGCTCAGCAGGCGGGTGCGCCGAAAGCGCTGCGCACCCACCATCACGTTCTCCGCGGCCGTCAGCCCGGAGAACAGGCCTACACCCTGGAGCGTGCGCGCGATCCCCTCGCCGGCGCGGCGGTCGGGGCGCATGCGATCGAGTCGCTCACCGCGCCATGAAATCGTCCCTGATTGCGGGCTGACGAAGCCTGAGATGCAGTTGAACAGGGTCGTCTTGCCCGCACCGTTCGGCCCGATCACGCCGAGCACCTCCCCGGCCGCAACGTCGAGCGAGACGCCCTCGAGTGCCGTGATGCCACCAAAGCGCACGGTCACCTCCTGCACCGCGAGCGCAGCAGGAACCGTTTGGTCGCCGACCATCGCACCGACCATGCTTGCGCCTGCGAAGAGGGCTGTCAATGTCTTTGACTGCGACTCCACGCAAACTCGGCACCCGCGCCTCCGAGCGCACGACGCTCGACCGCGCTCGCGGCGCTGGGCGTCGAGCTGGTCGGCCGCTGGGCGTCGGTCCGCGACGGCCTCGCGTTGTTCTCCGGCGGCCTACGGAACGTCTGCTCGCTCGCCGACCTGAAGATGAACCGGCTGCTCGCAGGGTTCGACGAGTGGGCCGACATTTCGGGGTCAGAGGCGGAGGTCGACCCTCAGGAGCGCTTCGCCCCGACCGAGCCTCCTCGATCGCCGCGTCACCAACTCGACCTGCGCAGCGGTGAGATCCGGACGATCCTCTGGGTGACCGGGTTCCGGCCCGACTATCAGTGGCTCGATGTGCCGGTCCTCGATGCGAAGGGCCACCTCCGACACGATGGCGGTATCGTCGACGCCCCGGGCCTCTACGCCCTCGGCCTGCCCGTACTGCGGCGGCGCAAGTCCACATTCCTGTACGGCATCGAGGACGACGCGCGCGAGGTGGTGGGCGAGCTCAGCGGATACCTGGCGGGTGGCTCTCGGGTCCGCCGCGGCTCGCCGTGATGCCATGGCACGGCCGGCCCGGTCGTGAGCCGAGGCACACTTCCGCCCCGTCGCTACAGTCCAGCGCGTGACGATCGAGCGCATGGATCACGTCGGCATCGTGGTCGAGGACCTCGCGGATGCGACGGCGTTCTTCGTCGAGCTCGGACTCGAGCTGCGGGGCGGGGGGCCGGTCAAGGGCGGTTGGGTGGACCGCGTGGTGGGGCTCGACGGCGTCCGCGCGGAGATCGCGATGCTGGCGACCCCTGACGGCCACGGACGGGTCGAGCTGGCGAGGTTTCATGCCCCATCGTGCCCGGCCGGCGAACGGCACGCGCCGGCGAACGCGCCGGGTATCCGCCATGTCACATTCGCAGTCGACGACATCGACGCCGTCCTCGCCGGCCTGCGGGCCCGCGGCGCGGAGCTCGTTGGCGAGGTTGAGCGTTACGAGGACAGCTACCGGCTCTGCTACGTCCGCGGCCCGGAGGGGATCATCGTCGAGCTGGCGGAAGAGATCGGCTGAGGGCCTGCGGCGGGCGGCAGCCGCCGCCGGGCCCGCTCCCGGCATGCCAGTGGGGTCCCCCCCGAGGCCGCGACGACCCGTCTGGTCGCCCTCGCGTAGCTTGCCTCGATGACGTCGATCGATACCGAGCTCGTGCTCGTGGCGCTCGCGGCGATGCTCTCGCCCGTGACGCTGTTTCTGTCGGTGCTCGCGTTGGTGGTGGGCGAGCGTCCGATACGCACCGGCCTGTGGTTCTATCTCGGCGCGTTCGGTGTGACGATGGTCGTCGGCGTCGTCGCTGCGTTCGTGCTCGGAAATGCCGCCGCCACACCCAAATCGAACACGCCGAAAACGTGGGTCGCGATCGTCGACGTGATCGCCAGCCTCGTCGTCCTGTTCTTCGTCGTTCGCTTTCTACGGCGGCCTCGCGACCCCAAAAGGGTCGCCGGGATGATCGATCAGATGAGCAAGGTCGCGTCCTCGCCGGTGATCGCGATCATCGCCGCAGGTGCCACGCTGGCGAATCCCGGTGCGCTGTATCCCTCTGGCCCTGAAGGACATCTCCCAGACGAACCCGAGCGCCGGCAATTACATCCTCGAGTGGCTTGGCTTTGCGATCGTGTCCCTGCTGCCGCTATCGATCGCCCTGGTCGCGCTTGCGGTGGCGCCCGAGCCCACCCAGCGTGTGCTCGTGCGCGCGAGAGAGTGGCTCGAGCGCAACGCCAGGACGATCGCGGCCGCGATCCTCCTCCTGCTCGCCGCAATCCTGATGCGAAACGGGATCGCCGGGCTGACCGCGTAGAGCCGCTCAGCGACTAGGCGCCCGCGGCCGAATTCCCTCCCCCGGGTCGCGTGTCGTCGGGAAACTCGGTCGCGGTCTGGCGGCGCAGCACCTCGGTGCCGAACAGCGCGAGCCCGAGAAACACGATGATCCCGGCCGGTTTGTGGGTCGCCGGGATCGGCCCCCAGATGAAGATCAGGAGCATGATTCCCACGACTATTCCGTAGGTCCATCCCGGTTGGTGCCGCAGGAACGGAGCGATCGCGCCCCGCGCCTTGAGTGCCGGCGGGCCGGGCCCGCGAACCAGCCGGCGGCGATCAGGGGGATGCCGACGATCACGAACGCACCGGCAATTTCGGAGAGCATCGCCGTCGCGATCGAGATCACGGCCTCGGCCGCCGGGCGATTGGCTTCGACCTTCACGAGCGAGTTGGCCACCCCCGACGTGAGGATGGCGCGCCCGGCGAAGACGAGCAGGCCGGCGAAGACGATCGCGGTTCCGACCTGCATCAAGGTCTGGCGGCGACGTCTCCGCGCGAGGAAGATCGCGAGCGCGTAGAGCAGCGGCACGATGATCGTCAAGAGCAGGCTGAGACCTTTGAGGGCTTTGACTCCGTCCTGGACGTCCTTGAGATTCTTCGACTTCAGGATCGTGAGATGGGCGACCGAGGGTGGGAGCTTTGAGCTCACGTTCGGCAAGCCAAGCCGATTCGTGATGTTGGCGATGATCGAGGCGAGGTCGAGCGTCACCACGCCGTCGTTGGTGGCGACCGCGCCCTTCCCGTTGATGATCGCGATGAACGTCTCGTCCGCCGCGCGGTTGGCCTGCTTCCAGCCTTCCTGGACGCGTGCGCTGGCGAGCGCACGCTGAGCTGCGTTGATCGCCAGGTTCTGCAGCGCCCCCGCCACCGGCGCGGCCAGCGGCTGCAGCTCGGTCGGCAGCCTGGACTTGAGTTCTTCGGCGACGTTGACGTTGGCGTAGAGCTGATTGACCAGGTAGTTGGACGTCGCTTCGCGGACCTTTTCGTTCTGCAGCAGCCTTGTGCTCGTGTTCGCCCAGTTGTTCGGGTTGAGCAGCTGCCGGTTGGCCCACACGGCGAAGATCGCCACCACGGCGAGCACGGTCGTGCCCCAGATGATCACGCGCACCAGCCATCGATGTTCGCGAGGAGTCGCGCTGGAGGTGGTGTTCGGCCCTGCGCTCGGCGGATCGGCGCGTGGGGCGTCGCCCGCGGGCTCGTCCGAAGCCGGCTCGTGTGTGCTCACCTCGAGTGCCGCCGCTTGTTGGGTCCAGGCGCAGAGACTCGGTCGGGGCGACGTTGGCCCGCGGCCGGGTTCCGGACCGGGCTGTGACGGCGTCCCAATGACATGATCTTGCTCCTCGTCCTCGTTGATGGGCGACGGCCAGAAAGCGGCCGCGGCGATGCTACTCCGGTCGGATCGATGGTGTCAGCGCGTCGTCCTGCCCCGGCGATGCCCGCCGTTCAGCTTCCTTTCAGGTTGTGCCATCAGCATCGTCTCTCATGAAGCTGTTGGTCGTCGATGATGAGGCGGCCGTTCGGGAGGCGCTCGCCCTCGTGCTCGACATGAGCGGGTTCGAGGTGACGACTGCGGCCGATGGCCGTGAGGCGTTTCGTGCGCTCGCCGTCGACTCTCCCGACGCCGTGCTCCTCGACGTGCTGATGCCCGGCATCGACGGGCTCGAGGTCTGCCGGCGGATGCGCGCCGGCGGCGATCGCACGCCGGTGCTGATGCTGACGGCCCGCACCGAGGTCTCGGAGCGGGTGGCAGGTCTGGAGGCCGGTGCCGACGACTACCTGGCCAAGCCGTTCGCGCGCAGGGAGTTGATCGCCCGCTTGCGTGCGCTGCTGCGTCGGACGGGCTGGGAGGGAGAAGAGCGGGTACTGCGGTTCGAGGATCTCGAGCTCGATCCGCTCGCGCACGAGGCACGCCGCGGCGATCGCCTGCTCGAGCTCACCCGCACCGAGTTCCTGTTGCTGGAGCTGCTGATGGGCCACCCCCGCCAGGTGCTCACTCGTGCGACGATCTTCGACCGGGTCTGGGGCTATGACTTCGGTCCGGCGTCGAACTCGCTGGAGGTCTACATCGGCTACCTGCGCCGGAAGACCGAGGCCGAGGGGGAGCGACGGCTGCTGCACACCGTTCGCGGTGTGGGCTACGTCCTGAGGTCACCGCAGCGATGAGCTTCCGTCGGCGGATGGTGCTGCTGGCGGCGGGCGCCGTCGCCTCGGCGATCGTGATCGCGTCGGTCGTCGTCTACGTGGTGACGCGCAACGAGCTCCGCGGGCGGATCGACTCGAGCCTGCGCGCCACGGTCACCCCCGGCCTGCCGCAGGCGGTGCGGCTGCTGCCCCGGATCGACTCTGCCGAGCTCGCGAGGCTGGCCAAGGGCGGGAAGCACGGGCACGCGGGGCTCGCGCAGCTCCAACTTGGCGCGGCACCGTTGTCCACGGCGGCGGCTGGCACCTCGCCCGACGAAGCTCGGAAGGTCTCCAGCGAAGCCGCGCGTGTCTCCGGCGGCGAAGTGCATCTGCTCACGAGCCACGGCGCCCACGGGGAAGTTGTCACGATCGAACGCAGGACGGTGCTCGTGCCGAGAGGCTCGAACGTCAGGCTGCCATCGACGGGCACCCGGGCGGGCCGGGACCTGCAACTCGTGCTGCCCGCGCCGAAGCTCGGCGGCCCCACGGGCTACGTGCAGCTCTCCGAAGCCGACGGGAACGTGCTCAGGGCCGGCAGTGGACCGGTCCTCCCCGTGACGGCCGCTGCACGCGAGGTCGCCTCGGGCGAGCGCAACGCGTTCTTCAGCGACGCGACCGTGGCCGGTACGCCCGCTCGCGTGCTCACCGAGCGCGCCCCCGAAGGCGGGGTCTGGCAGGTCGCGTTGCCGCTGAGCGACCTCGACAACACGCTCACCCACCTGCAGCTCGTGCTCGCGCTCGTCAGCCTCGGCGGGATCGCATTGGCGGCGGCGCTCGGGCTGCTCGTCTCGCGCGCCGCTCTCGTGCCCGTGAGCCGGCTGACGGGCGCCGCGGAACGGGTCGCGCGCACACAGGACCTCGGGCACCGCATCCAGGCCGGGGGGGAGGACGAGCTCGGACGGCTCGCCGCCAGCTTCAACACCATGCTCGCCGCGCTCGAGCGCTCGCGTCTGGCCCAGCGCCAGCTGATGTCCGACGCATCCCACGAGCTGCGCACGCCGCTGACGAGCGCACAGGCCAACCTCGATGCGCTCGCCCTCGGCGACCGGCTGCCCCCGCGTGAGCGAGAACGCGCCATCGCCGCCGCCCGGGGGCAGCTGCGGGAGCTGACCGTGCTCGTCGGCGACCTCGTCGACCTGTCCAAGAGCGAGGTCGACGAGATCGAGATCGAGGACGTGCGCCTCGACCTCGCCGTCGCAGGAGCGATCCAGCGCGCAAGGCTGCAGTGGGCCGGCGGGCACACATGCGCGTTCGCGCTGGATGCCGAGCCATGCCTGGTGCGCGCCGCGCCCGCGCGTCTGGATCGCGCGATCTCGAACCTGCTCGACAACGCCTGCAAATGGAACCCCGCCTCCGCCTCCCCGGTTGAGGTGTGCGTGCGCGACGGACGGCTCGAAGTGCGAGACCATGGGCCGGGCATCGCCGCCGGGGACCTCCCCCGCGTGTTCGATCGCTTCTACCGCTCCCTCGAGGCCCGGGGGCGTCCCGGATCCGGCCTCGGGCTGGCGATCGTCAGGCAGACGGCCGAGGCTCACGGTGGCTGGGTCCAGGCCGCCAACGATGCCGACGGGGGCGCCAGACTGATACTCGAGCTGCCCGCGCTCGAGATGAGCGACGACGAGCTTCGTGTGGCCAACGGCGACGGTCCCCCGGCGCCCCGGCCGGTTCATCAACCTCCTCCATTCCTCTAAGCCGACTCTCAGGCTGGGCCGGTCTGATGTGAGTGCCGCCGCGAGCGATCGCGATCGCGATCGCAGCGGCGGCACCATCCAGCAGCGACCGACCAGCAAAGGAGTCCCATGACCCGCCGACCCGCACGATTCCACACCGCGCCCGGCGTGGGGCGGTCGTCGCTGCCCGTGCTCGTCGTGCTCGGCGCGATCTCCATCAGCCTGATCCTCGCGGCCTGCGGGGGGTCCTCGCCGGCTTCGGGCGTCGCCGACAACGGACAGTCCGGGGAAGAAGCGAAGTTCGCGGACTTCGCAAGGTGCCTGCGCGAACATGGCATCAACGCCGAAGCCGCGACCACCCCGGGAGGCGGTCATGGCCTGAAGGTCTCGCCCCGGCCAGGCGGACCTCACGGACCCCAGCAGTTCGAAGCGGCGGAAAAGGCATGCCGGCGCTATCGGCCCGCGGAGAAGAAGGTGAACCTGTCCCCGCAGCAGAGGGTCGAACGCGAAGAAGCGGTGCAGAAGTTCGCCAAGTGCATGCGAGAACACGGCATCAAGGTCGAAGCCTCTGGGGCCGGCGGCGGCATCCAGATCCAGATACACGCGCATCCCGGCGCGGAAGGCGCACCGGACCCGGAAAGCCCGGCCTTCCAGCAGGCACAGAACAGCTGCCAGAAGCTACTGCCTGGCGGCGGCCCCAGCAGCGCGCTTCACACGGGAGCTGCCGGCGAAGGTGGGGGCGCAAAGGACGGACCGTCGACCCAGTCCGGCGGCTGAGCCGATGGGCTCAGCCAATCCCGACCGGCTGTCCGGTGGCGCGACGGCGACCGCCGACGAGGTCAGCGGGGAGGTCCCGGGCGGCGACACAGGCGATCGGTCGGCCGAGGACGCGACCACGCGCGGTCACCGCAGGCGGTTGGCGGCGGTCGCGGCGGTCGTGCTTGCCGCGATCGTGGTTGCCGCGATCGTGGTCCTGGACGCGGGCTCCTCGCCTCGCGCGAGCCCCTCATCGGGGGTGCCCGCCGGCCAGACCACGGCTGAGGTCACCCGGCGCACCCTCTCGGAAAGCTCGACCGTCGACGGGACCCTGGGCTACGGCAGCACGCTCGAACTGTACGACCGCGTAGCGGGGACGTTCACGTGGCTGCCGGCGGTCGGCGCGGTGATCCACCGGGGCGGGACCCTGTGGCGGGTGAACAACGAGCCCGTAGCGCTGATGTACGGGTCGGTGCCGGCATATCGCAAGCTCGAGGAGGGCGTGAGCGATGGCCCCGACGTGACCGAGCTGAACGAGAACCTGATCGATCTCGGCTTTGACCCCTACGGCGCAATCACCGACGAGGAAGACTTCAATGAAGGGACCGCCGCCGCCGTGCGCCGCTGGCAGCACGCCGCGGGGTTGCGCGAAACGGGCGAGGTCGAACTGGGCAGGGTCGTCTTCGCCCCCGGCGCGCGGCGAGTCACCGCCGTGAAGGTCGCGCTCGGGCAGGACCCGCCCGGAAGCACGTCTCCCTCCTCGGACGAGCCCGCCCCCAAGAAGCCCGCCGCCAAGAAATCGGAGCCGAAGAAATCAGGCGCAAAGGAGCCCGCCTCCAACAAAGATGAACCTGCCTCCAAGGCACCGGCCTCGGAGGAAGAGCCCGCCTCGAAGAGATCCCTCCTCGAACGAACCGGCCGCCGACGAAGCTGAGGCCGCGGCCGGCATGGTCGTGCTCAGCACGACCTCCACCCGGCAGCTGGTGGAGCTGAAGGTGAAAGCCGAACAGCAGACCCTGGCTCGCGTGGGCCAGTCGGCTCCGGTGACGCTCCCGGGCGGCGACATGGTTCCGGGACGGATCATCGAAGTGGGCTCGGTGGCGAGCAGCACAGCTCCTGAAAGCGAAAAGGAACGAGGAGATGGAGAAAAGGGCGAAGGGGAATCGGCGACGATCCCGGTCACCCTCGCACTCGAGCATCGTCTCGCCCATCTCGACGAGGCGCCCGTGAGCGTCGAACTGGTCAAGAGCATCCGCCGCGGCGTGCTCGCCGTCCCAGCGACCGCGCTGACGGCCACCGCGGGGGGCGGCTACGCGATCGAGGTGCTCGAAGGCGCTCGCCGCGTCCAGCTGGCGGTGAAACCGGGCATGTTCGCCGACGGCTATGTGCAGATCGAAGGCCCCGGGGTCCGCGAGGGGCTGATGGTGATCGAGTCCGAATGAACGCGAGCGGGCGGGCTCCGGTCCTCGAGTTGATCGATGTGGTGAAGGACTACCCGGGCGCGGTGCGGGCGTTGCGCGGGGTGAACCTCACGGTCTGCGAGGGCGAGCTGTGTGCGATCGTGGGCCCGTCCGGGTCGGGCAAGTCGACGCTGTTGCACATCATGGGGACGCTCGAACGACCCACGAGGGGCGTCGTGCGGATCGCCGGCATCGATGTGGCCACGGCGTCCGACGGCGGACTCGCGGCGCTGCGCGGGCGCCGGATCGGGTTCGTCTTTCAGCAGTTTCACCTGCTTGAGGCGCACACGGCGCTGGCGAACGTTGCCAACGGCCTGCTCTACACCGGCACTCCAGCGCGCGAGCGCCGCCGGGCCGCCCTCGCGGCGCTCGAGCGGGTCGGGCTGAGCCATCGAGTGGAGCACACCTCGGCGCTGCTCTCGGGCGGGGAGCGCCAGCGCGTGGCGATCGCCCGAGCGCTCGTGAGCTCGCCCGCGATCGTGCTCGCAGACGAGCCCACCGGCAACCTGGACACGGCGAGCGGCGCGGGCATCCTGGCGCTGCTGCACGCGCTCAATGCCGAGGGCACGACGGTGGTCGTGATCACCCACGACCGCGAGATCGCCGGGACGCTGCCGCGGCGGGTGGAGCTCCGCGATGGCCGCCTGATCCACGACGAGCTCCTGAGCCTGCCTGCATGAGGGCCGCCTGGCCGCTCCAACGGGGCCGCCTCCGTAACCGTCGCAGCCCGCGGTCGGCGGGCGTTCAGCCGACGCTCCCCCGCAGCCGCCTGCTCCCGGGGGATGTGCTGCGGGTGGCGAGTGTTGGACTGCGTACGCGCCGGGTCCGCTCCGCCCTGTCGGCGCTCGGCGTGGCGATCGGGATCGCCGCGATGGTCGCAGTGCTCGGGATCTCCGAATCGAGCAAAGCGGGCCTCGTCGCGCAGCTGAACGAACTTGGGACCAACCTCCTCACGGTCGCGCCCGGACAGACGTTCCTCGGCAAGTCGGCGGTGCTGCCCGAAGCGGCTGAGCGCGCGGTGCGAAACCTCTCGAGCGTGCGCTCGGCGGCCGCGGTGACGGCGGTCACGGGCGCGAGTGTTCGCCGCAACTCCTACATCGAAGGGGCCGAAACGGGCGGCATCGGTGTCTACGCCGCCGACCCGGAGCTTCTCGCCACGCTCGGCGGGCGGGTGCTCGAGGGCCGCTTCCTGAACGCCGCCAACGAACGCTACCCCCTGGTCGTGCTCGGCTCGGTCGCCGCCCAGCGGCTCGGCGTCACCTCCCTGACCGTTGACGGGCGGGGCGTGGAGGTCTACCTCGGGGGCACCTGGTTCACGGTCGCGGGCGTCATCGGCCCGCAGCCACTCGCGCCGGAAATGGAACGGGCGGCGCTGATCGGCTATCCGATCGCCCACGACCGCTTCGGCAGCTCTCACCACGCGAGCATGCTCTACGTGCGCGCCGACCCGGAACGGGTGCGCGAAGCGGATTCCCTGCTCGGCGCCGCGGCCGACCCGCAGAATCCCGAAGACACCACAGTGAGTCGCCCCTCAGCCGCGCTGCAGGCGCGCGCGGACGCACAGAGCACGCTCACCGCGGTGTTCCTCGGGCTCGGCGCCGTCGCACTGCTGGTGGGCGGCGTGGGTATCGCGAATGTGATGGTGATCTCGGTACTGGAGCGCCGCCCCGAGATCGGCCTGCGCCGTGCACTCGGAGCACGTTCGCTGCACATCGGCGTCCAGTTCCTCGGCGAGTCGGTCCTGCTGTCCCTGCTCGGCGGCTGTGCGGGGATCGCGCTGGGCGCTTCGGCGACCGCCGGCTACGCCTCGAGTCAGGGCTGGATCGTGGTCGTGCCGGTCCTGGCCGTGGCCGGCGGCGTCGCGATCGCGCTCATGCTCGGCGCGCTCGCCGGCCTGTACCCGGCCGTACGAGCCGCACGGCTCGCACCCGCCGCCGCTCTGCGGAGCGTCTAGCGGACAGGATCGAGCGGTCCCCCTACTCCAGACGGTAGACCGGCCCGCTCAGCGAGGCGACGTAGATGTGTCCTCGGGCGTCTTCGCCGAAGGACGACGTTTCGCTCACGTTCAGACCTGTGGCGTGGAGGTCGGTGGCTTTCCCCGCGGCGAGCTTCACGGACTCGATCTGGGGGCGGCAGTAGTCGCCGAAGAGGTAGCGGCCATCGAGGCTGGGAAGCGATCGGTCGCGGACGACGTAGCCGCCGATGATCGCGCAGTAGCCGCTGCTGTGGCGGGCGATGAGAACCGGGAACACGGCGCCGGGCGCGCTGCCCGGCTTGTTGCGGCGGTCGCCCTCCCAGATGCTCCAGCCGTAGTTGGCGCCTGCTCTCGTTCGAGCGGGCGCGAAGTCGACCTCCTCCTGCAGGTTCTGGCCAACGTCAGCGATGATCAGGTCGTCGGTGGAGCGATCGAAGGAGAAGCGCCACGGGTTGCGCAGCCCGTAGGCCCAGATCTCCGCTCGCCTGCCCGACTGGCCGACGAACGGATTGGTCGGCGGGATCCTGTACCCGCCGCCGGGGGAGGGGTCGATCCGCAGGATCTTCCCGAGCAGCGTGTCCGTGTTCTGCCCGTTGTTGTCGGGGTCGTCCTCGCTGCCACCGTCGCCGACGCCGATATAGAGGTCGCCATCCGGCCCAAAGGCGAGCTGTCCCCCGTTGTGGTTGGTGTAGAGGTGGTGATCGATCGTCAACACCAGCCGCGCGCTCTCCGGGTTGGCGAGGTTGGCGTTGCCGGGCGAGCGCCGGTACTGAACGACCCTGATGTCGTTGTCGGCGATCGTGTAATCCACGTAGAAGAGACCGCTCCGGGCGTAGTCGGAGGGGAACGCCAGCCCGAGCAGGCCCTGCTCATCGCTGCCTTCGGAATAGACCAGGCTGCTGATGTCCAGGAAGGGTTGCGTCCGGGTGTGCCCGTTGAGCATCAGCATCACCTGGCCGGCTCGCTGCACGACGAAGACCCGGCTCGGATCACCAGGGGCGCCGGTGACGCCGATCGGCTGGCGGAAGCGCCCGACCTGCACCAACCGCAGCTTTGCGGTGCGGGCGGAGGGCGTGGAGGTCGGGCGCGATGCGCCGTGCGAGCCCCCGGTCCCACTCGCGCCACACGCCGCCAGCGCCAGCGCGGACGGCAGGGCAACGACGGCAGCTCGTAGAGAAGCCCTCACGGAGCAACAGCGTCGCACACCGCGTCGTACACCTTCCCGGGTGGGGTTGCGTGCGCTATGTTGTCGGCAGTCAGATGGAGTCCTGGCGAGTTCGGTCGAGCTGATCTGAAGACCGAGCTCAAACCGCCCAAATGCCGGTACAAGGGCTGATGGCTCCTTTCGCGAACCTACTACGACGCGAGAGGAGACATGGACCGCGGTGCCGAGCTTTCCCAACCGGGCGATTCAGACTCCGCAGGTCGCGAGGATCGTCGCACCCGCGCCGTTCGTGAGCGGGAGCATCGCTGCCGTTGAGGCGGGGTGGGGGAGCCGCGATGCGGCGGTTTGACCGCCAGGAGCTGGCCGCGATCTTCGCCGGCGGCGCCGTCGGGGCTGTCGTGAGGGTGTGGCTCGCGCGGAGGTTCGTGAGCGCCGATGACGGCTGGCCCTGGACGATATTCCTGGTCAACATCAGCGGCTCGTTCGCACTGGCGTTCTTCGCGACACGCCTGCAGGAGCGCCTTCCGCCTTCCACGTACCGCCGGCCGCTCCTGGCCACCGGGTTCTGCGGCGCCTACACGACCTTCTCGACGATGCAGGTCGAGATGCTCAAGATCGTCGAAGCACATCGCTACGGGCTCGCCGCGGGCTATGCCCTCGCGAGCATCGCCGCCGGATACGCGGCGATCTGGGTGGCGACCGCGATGGTGCGACGCACGAGGCTGATCGCATGAGCGATTGGGTCTGGGTGGCGGTGATGGGGGTCGGCGGCCTGGGGGCGATCGGGCGCTTCCTGCTGGACTCGCTGATCGCCCAGCACGCCGGTCGCGCCTTCCCGTACGGCACCTTCACGGTCAATATCACCGGGGCCTTCCTCCTCGGCCTGCTGACGGGCCTTGCCGTGGAAGGGAATCTGCTCGTGATCGTCGGCACCGCGACGATCGGCTCCTACACCACGTTCTCGACGTGGATGTTCGAGACCCATCGACTGGCCGAGGACTCGGAGATCCCGCGGGCGCTCACGAACGTTCTCGTGAGCCTTCTCGTGGGCTTCGGCGCAGCCCTCTTGGGTCATGCGCTGGGAGCGTAGGGATGAACGAGGACTGCCTCAAGCTCACCACCTACTTCGGGGAGCGCGACCGCACCGCGGAGGGGCTCCTCGGTGACGAGCTGCTCGATATCTACGGCGAACACCGCGTGCAGGCAAGCATCCTGCTCCGTGGCGCGGAGGGCTTCGGTCGCCTGCATCATCTCGACACCGACAGGCTGCTGTCGCTCTCGGAAGATCTGCCCGTCGTCTCGATCGCCGTCGACCGCAGCGAGCGGATCGAAGCGATGCTCGAGCACATCCTGCAGATCGAGCGCAAGGGTCTCCTCACGCTCGAGCGCGCGCGTCTGCTCAGCGGAGAGATCGGGCCCGTGCAGTTGCCCGAGGAGCTCGGCGAGGCGACCAAGCTCACGATCTACGTGGGCCGCCAGGAGCGGGTCCAGCAGATGCCCGCCTTCGCGGGCATCACGGACCTGCTCCACCGCCGCGGCATCGCCGGTGCGACTGTGCTGGCAGGGGTCGACGGCACGAGCCGCGGCCGTCGGGCGCGGGCGAGATTCTTCGCAAGGAACGCCGAGGTGCCGATGATGATCATCGCGATCGGCTCGGGCGAGCGGATCGCGCGGGTTCTACCCGAGCTCGATGGACTCCTCCACGACCCGTTGATCACGCTCGAGCGAGTGCGCCTCTGCAAGCGCGACGGACGCCTGCTGGCGCGGCCTCATGAGCTGCCGCGTACCGACCGGAGCGGTCTCGCGATGTGGCAGAAGCTGACGATCTACAGCTCACACGCCGCCACCCACGACGGGGAGCCGGTTCACCAGGCGATCGTCCGCCGCCTGCGCGAAGCGGATGCCGCCGGCGCGACATCGCTCCGCGGCGTCTGGGGCTTTCATGGCGATCACGCGCCACACGGCGACCGGTTCTTCCAGATCCGACGCCACGTGCCCGTCTGCACGATCGCCGTCGATACCCCCGAGCGCATCGCGGAGTGGTTCGGGATCATCGACGAGCTCACCTCCGAGCACGGCCTCGTCACGAGCGAGATGGTGCCCGCGATGACGGCGATCAGCGCGACCGAGAGGAGGGGAGGGCTGCGACTGGCGAGCCACCTGTTCTAGCGGCCCGCGACCTCTGCGCCGCTGGCCGGGGCGCACGCGCGTCTACCCGGAGGCCGATCGCGCGACCCCGGCGCGGCTCAGCCTGGCGCTTGAAAACCCAGCGCGAACGCGATCGCGTCGAGGGCCGGCTCGTGTGCGGCCTCCGAGACGGAGACCGTCAGCCGCCGCCGATCAGGCTCCCAGGCCAGAGCGAAGAACGGGCAGCACTCCCGCTCGATCGCCATCGTCGTTGCGACCAGCTCGGCGTCGACGTCCCTGTCGAGGCCTGCCACCAGGAGGCGGGGCGTTCGTTGCAGCAGGCGAGCATTCCTGCCCACACGTCGGTAGCGCTCGAACTGGGAGCGCAGCGCTGGCTCGTCGAGGGCGCAACTCGCCGGGGGCGCCGGCCCGCAACAGGGATCGGCGGCGGTCTGCTCAGCCATGCTGATCGATGCTCCTGGGCGCCCGGATCAAGTCCGCGATCCCGCCGGCCCAGCTGACGCTTGGCGATACAGGGATCAGCGCAGCGATGCGCACGCGCGGCAGTTTACCGGCCCTTCGAGAAGCTGTAGAATCGCTGCGCACGCGGGTCGACCCAAGCGGTACGACCCAAGGCGCGTCGCGCTGGAGGCATCGAACCTCCAATCAGTAGCGGCCGCGCGGCAGCGCAATGGCTCGACCGCGGATCGGACCCGTCCAAACCAGGAGGGGACGAGAAGATGTCATCCATTCACATATATCGGCCTCGATCATGTCGTTTGCTCGGGAGGGCCTGGCACGTTGCGGCGATTGCGCTGGTGGCAGCGGCCGTTGGCTCCCTTGCGAGCACGGCCGAGGCGTGGCAATCGAACGGTGCGCAGGTGAACATCGTTCGCAAGGGGGCCCCACCCACCTGGGTCCCCTCCAATACTCACTACTACAAGACGATCCAGGCCGCGGTGAACGCCTCGACGTCCGGCGACTGGGTGCTCATCGAACCAGGTATCTACTACGAAGAAGTCAAGGTCGGACCCGCCCAATCCGGGATTTGGATCAGGGGCATGAACCGCAACTCGGTGATCATCGACGGCCGCTACAAGGTGGGCAACGGGATTGAAATCCTGAAGACGAGCAACGTCTGGGTCGAAAACCTCACGGTGCGCAACTTCGAGTTCGGGCCGGCATGTCCGGACGAAGAGTGCGGCAACGAGATCTGGTGGAATGGCGGCGCCGACTCGGGCAAAATCGGCGCGCACGGGTGGTACGGGAGTTACCTCACCGCGTATGACACCGGGTTCGCCGGCGGGTACGGGATTTCACGAACAACGAGGTCACGGGCTCGTGGGAAAACATCTACGCCTCGGGCTTTGCCGACTCGGGCATCTACATCGGCGCCTGCCAGGAATGCAATGCGCGGGTGAGCGGGGCGACGATGGAAAACAACGCCCTCGGATACTCGGGCTCGAACGCCGGCGGCAAGCTCGTGCTGGAAAACTCGATCTACAGGCGCAACACCGTCGGCATCGCTCCGAACTCCGAAAACCCGGGCGACGGGCCGCCGCCGCAGGACGGGGAATGCGGTCGGCCGAACATCGAAAACCCGGACGCGACGCCGATCATCACCACCACCCAGATCCCGCGCTGTACGGTCATCCGCAATGACCTCATAACCGAAAACGGCAACCTCACGGTTCCCGTCAACGGATCAACGGGGATCGCCCCGTGGGGGGCCGGCGTCGAGCTCCCGGGCGACTACGCAGATCTGATCGAACACGACGTGATCACGAAGAACCCCACGGACGGTGTGCTCGGCTTCGAGTACCCCAACCCCTTCACCCCCGAAAACGGATTCGAAGGCACGCTGTTCTTCCAGTTGGCGGGGAACCGCGTCAGCAGCAACCTGTTCCTCGGGAACGGCTACAGAGGCGGCCCCTTCACGGGCGACGTGACGCTCGCGGGAGGGTTCAGCGAAGTGTTCGGCTACCCCGAATCCCATTCCGTGAACAACTGCGTCAGCGGCAACCTGTTCACCGCCGCGACGTTCCCGGCCAAGATCCAGGGAACCTGGGGATGTCAGAACAAGACCACGCCGAGCCCCGGCGGCGGGCTGCCGGCGGTTGAATATCTCGTCGGACTCCAGATCGAAGCCAACGCGATCAGGGAAGCCGTCCCTCCGGTCGGACAGCCCGCGCCGTCGCCACAGCCGACGATGCCCAACCCGTGCAAGGGGGTGCCGAAGAACCCGCTCTGCACGTGAGCCTCCAGCGGGCGGAATCGATGTGCTTCTCGCCGCCGCTCCGATTCGGCGGAGCGGCGGCGGGTCGTCTCGGCGTGCGGCTGGGCGCGGCCCTTCCAAGGTGCTCCCCGCGCGCGCGGGTGCGCGCGCACGCGGGGGACGTGTTTGCAGAACCTCCCGCCTTCGCCTTGCGGCACGCTGGCCCTTCGCTGGCCGGGGGCGCCGGACGCTTCGCGGTGCCGGCACCCTTCTCGCGGCCGCAGCGCCTGCGGCGCTCCAACCTTGGGGCCGACGACGGCGGCCTATATGATCGCGCCGTGGACCACGAGGACTACCTGCGGGCGACCTACGGGGCGTTCGACGCGCGGGATGTCGATCGAGCCTCGCTCTGATGACGGCCGGCGTCGATTGGCCGAACGGATGGGAGGGCGGGCGGGTCCACGGGCACGGCGGCGTTCGCGAGTACTGGTCCACGTCTACCTCTTCCGCCACGGGCTTATCGCGCGGATGGATATCGAGGAGCCCCCCCCGCCGTCGACTGAGCCGCGTCGTCATCGTCGATTGCGCCTCGCCGCCGCTGCCGCCGCACGCGGTCTAGCGAGTTTCGCTAGACCCTCCTAGTGAGCGAGCGGGGCGGCTCGTGGGCGGCCTGTGAGACCGAGACGGTGAGTCGCCGCCGCTTCGGCTCGAGGGTCTTGCCGCGTCGCGGATGTATCCTCGATGCCGATGACACAGCGTCTTGAACGGACGGCGAGGCGGGCGCTGAGAACGATTCGCGGCAGAAGCAGGCCCGCCCCCGCTGCTCAAATGTCGAGAATGCCAATCACCCGCGAGGCGTTGCCTGAATACCAGGTCGGGCGCGGCAGCTACGGCGTTCCGACGCTCGCCGGTGGAACTACGCCCGCGGGCCTGGAGATCGGGGCGTTCTGCTCGATCGGGCCGGAAGTCACGATCTTCCTCGGCGGCGAACATCGATTCGACTGGGTCACGACGTTTCCCTTTACGCGCTTCTGGCCCGCGGCTGCTCAGGTCCGTGATCCCCCGCGCCCGAAAGGGGACGTGGTGATCGGCAACGATGTCTGGATCGGCCGCTCGGCCACAATCATGTCTGGAGTGAAGGTAGGCGACGGTGCGGTCGTCGGCGCCTGTTCACTGGTCACAAAGGACGTTGCTCCCTATGCGATCGTGGGTGGAAACCCGGCCAGGCTGATCAGGACGCGCTTCGACGCCGACACCGTCGAGCGCCTTTGCGCGATCCGCTGGTGGAATTGGGAGGACGCGCGTATCGAGGAATATCTACCGTTGCTTCTCGATGATCGCGTCGATGATTTCCTGGCTGCGGCCGAGTCGGATACCCGCGGCTAAGACACGAGGTTGCGCCTCCAGTGCTCGAAGCTCGGTGTTTTCGCGCTTGCCGGGCGCGGCTATCGCGCCCGCGGTCCGGGACCCTCGGAAGTCGGCGATTACTGGCAGCGATGCCACGGGGCAACTGCTAGCGTGTCCGGCGCCCGACACCGCCGGCGCCCGCCATGCGGTAAATCGGCTGACCGGTGGGCGTTGCGGGCGGCAGGGATCACGTTGGAGGTTGACTCGTGGCGGGGTGTGAGGCGGCGGTGGGTTGGCGGGATCAGACGGCGATGAGGCGGCGGTCGCGGTGAGCAGGGTCCCCGACTTCTTCATCGTGGGTCACCCCAAGAGCGGCACCACTGCGCTGTATGAGATGTTGCGGCGACACCCGCAGATCTTTATGCCCGATCTGAAGGAGCCGCGGTTCTTCGCGAGCGATCTCCCGTCCCGTTACAACGATCTCCCGTCCCGTTACAAACCGCGGACGCCCGGTGAACGGAGGCAGACGTATGACGACTACCTCGCCCTGTTTGCCGACGCGAGGCCCGACCAGCTCGCGGGCGAGGCCACGCCCGTCTACATCTGGTCGCAGACCGCGGCGGAGCTCATCCACCGCGCCCAGCCCGCCGCGCGCATCATCGCGATCCTCCGCGAGCCGGCGAGCTATCTGCGCTCGCTCCACTACGAGCTGATGCAGGCACGCATCGAGAAGGAGACCGACCTACGCAAAGCCATCGCCCTCGAGTCCACCCGTACGGGCCGCATGCCGGGCGGCACCGAAGACTGGCCGGAGGTGCTCCAATACACCGGCCATGTGCGATATGTCGAGCAGCTGCGCCGTTTCCATGACCGCTTTCCACCCGAGCAGGTGAGGGTCATTATTTATGACGACTTTCGCCGCGACAACCAGGAGACGGTTCGCGGGGTGCTTCGCTTCCTCGGCGTGGACGATGCCGGCCCGATCGAGGTGGTGGACGCCAACCCGACGGTCCGTATGCGCTCCACGCGGTTGGACGATGTGGTTCGCGCCGTGGACCTCGGACAGGGCGCGGCCGCGCGAGCGCTGAAGACGGCAGTCAGAACCGTTGCGCCGAGATCGGCGCGCCGAAGGGCCTACGACATGGTCCAGAGCCGCGTGCTGTTCGGGAGACCGAAGCCACCCGACGAAGGTGTGATGGTGGAGCTGCGTCGTCGCTTCAGACCAGAGGTCGAGGCATTGGGCGAGTACCTCCAGCGTGATCTCCTCGCCCTCTGGGGCTACGACGGAACCGGCTGACCGTCGATCCTGTCTGCCGGGGGTGATGGCCGATGCTCCACTCACCGCCCGACCGGGTGGTCCAGCTAGGACCCCTCCCTCACCCCGAGGCTGCGGACCCGCACACCTGCAGAGTGCTTGAGCCGCCGCAAGAGGCTCGGTTTGGCGCGGGGTCTCTCTGGGACGCGCACCAACTCGCCGAGGAGCTCGTGCTTCAGCGGATTGGAGGGGTCCAGGAGATGGTCGCCTTCGTAGCGGCGCAGGTCATTCTCGCTCGGCAGGACGATCTGCTCGGGTTTGATCCTCGCGCGCCAGCCGTGGAAGCCGCTGTCGATCTCCGCCGTGGAGAAGCGGCGGGTGACATACTTCTGCCGAGCGTGCTCCGCGCTCAGGAACTGGTAGTGGCGCATATAGAGCGACTCCGGGGCCATCTTCAGCTCAGGAAACTCCACCCGGTGCCCGGCGGGACCGAGCTTCACGCGAGTGTCCTGGCGCTTCCACGCGTTCAGACGGTGGGGGAAGACCGGCAGCAGCGGGTAGTAATGACGCATCGTCTTCTCGAAGGCGGGATGGTCGTGATCGGGCGACTCGCGCGTGGGCACGAACGTGAACTCGAGGAAGTTGATGGCGTTGTAGCCCGCCTCATCGATCTCTGAGATCGCCTCGGCGAGCGTCTGTCCGAGCTTCGGCGAGACACGGATCTCGTCGGCGTCGTGGTGGATGAACCAGTCGGCGTCGAGCGTTTGCGCGAGCTCCTCCTGGCGGGCGCATTGCGTCCCGAGCTCGAAGCAGTCCTGTCGCGCAAGGGTCTCGATGCCGGCGACCCCGCGACCGAGGTAGCGCTCGGCGATCGCGCGCGTGTCGTCGGTCGATTCGTTGTCGATCAGATACACCTCCACACCCTGCTCGTGGAGGTGCTCGATGCAGCCTGCTACGAAGCGCTGCTCGTTGAATGCCTGGATCATCGCAACGATGCGCACGGGCCGGATTATACCGGTCGTGCTCGTGGGCCAGAGCGCGTTAGCTGCCCATGCAGCCCGGCGCAGGGACCGTTCCCCAGGCCGACGTGCGGGTCTCTCCGAAAGCGTCCCCGCGCACGCGCGATGTCGTCTACCTCTTCCGCGACGGGCTCATCGCGCGGATGGACATCGAGGAGCCCCGCCACCGTCGACTGAGCCTCGCCCCCCGCCGCCCGGAACCGCGCCGACGCATGCAACGCGCCCCACTCGGCGGTGCAAATGCAACATGCGGCGCTCTTTGCTACATTGGCGCCTCGGGGCTCTGTTCTCGGATGGTGGCGTGCCACGCCGAAGGGAGATCGGAGGCTCGTGGCGTGCAACGCAGCTCGAGTGAGGGGATGGAGATATGCATGGAAGGGCTCTGGCGCGGATGGTGCTCGCGCTCTCGGTCGTCGTGGTTCTGCTCGCGCCGTCGGGCGCGTCCGCCGCTCCGGTTGAAGGACCGCCCGGGTCGGCCTTCTACACGCCGCCCACGGCGACGCCGACGGGGAGCGCCGGCGAACTCGTGTGGTATCGGCCGGCGACGGTGAACCTCAACGTCACGCTCCCGAGCAACAAAGCGTGGACGGTTCTCTACCAGTCCACCGACCAGCACGGGAAACCCGACTGGGTGACCGGCACGGTGATCGTTCCGAGCGCGAAGTGGACGGGGAAGGGAGAACGGCCGGTCGTCACATACGCCGAGGGCACGCAGGGGCTCGCACACCAGTGTGCGCCGTCCTTGCAGATGGCCGAAGGCACCGAGTACGACGGTGGGGCGATCATCGAATCGCTGAAAAAGGGCTATGCCGTGGCGGTGACGGACTACCAGGGCTACACCAACGGCGCGGTCCCCACCTACACGGCCGGAAAGGCCGAGGGCCAGGCGGTCCTCGATGCCGTGAGGGCTTCTCGCGAGGTACCCGGCTCCGGCATCGGTGCAGGCGCGCCGGTGATCGTGTGGGGGTACTCCCAAGGGGGGCAGGCGGCGGGCTGGGCCGCGGAGCTGCAGCCGAGCTACGCCCCCGACGTGAAGATGGTCGGCCTCGCCGCCGGTGGCGTCCCCGCGAACCTGCAGGCGATCGGGGAATTCGACAACGCGTCCGTCGGCACGGCCTTCGGTCTCGACGGGCTCATCGGCCTCAGCACGGCTTATCCGGAAGAATTCAGCCTCGCCTCGATCTCCAACAGTGCCGGAGTCGAAGCGGCGGGGAAGCTGCTCGGCGAGTGCGCGATCCAGTCCCTGGCGGAATTCCGGGATGTCAACGTGGACCAGTACACCGCCGGCAACAAGACCCTCCAGCAGCTGGAGGCCGAACATCCGGCGATCGAAAAGGTCCTCGACGAACAGCAGCTGGGAACGAAATCGGTGCCCGTGCCCGTCTACCACTACCACGGCCTCGAGGATGAGTTCGTGCCGGTGGCGCAGGACGTCGCGCTGCACCAGGCGTGGTGCTCGCTCGGGGTCAGCGACGACTTCCAGCTGTATCCGGGTGACCACCTGCTGACGGACCCGACGGCGATCGCGAACGTGATCAAGTGGATCGAAGAACGTCTCGCGGGCAAGAAGGCACCGAGCACCTGCGGCGATCATGCCGCCGGCGCGACGCTGCCCGCGTCGGCTCGCCTGACGCCGGAGACCGGAGATCTGATCGTCCCGCTTCCCGGGTGGGAACTGAGCGGCAAGGTGACGGAGGCGAAGAGCGGCATCTCGGTGGAAGTGCCGAAAGGGTCGACTTTGAGCGCGGAAGGTGACGTGACTTCCGGAGTTCTCACCGCGAACCTCTCGATCCCGCCGATCGACCAGACGCTCCTGATCGGCCTGATCCCGGTCACGGTCAAGGGCGCACTCACGCCGACGGGAACGATCCACGGGAGCGTCGGCCTGACCAACGCGGGCGTCTTCAGCGAGAGCGCGAGCGGCTCGGCGAACGAGCTCGTCGGGTCGGTCGGCGTGGGCCTGTTCACGGTCCCGATCGGCTGCACGACGGTCGAACCGATCCAGCTACCGCTGAGCATCTCCGAGCCCGTGAACCAGCTCGTCGTTGGCGGGTTCTCGTTCAAGACGACGGTCACGGTGCCTGAATTCGGCGGATGTGGCCTGTTCGGCCCATTGCTCTCGGCGACGATGTCGGGACCCGGGAACACGATCGAAATGACGGCGAAACCGCCCCCGCCGATCAACTGGTAGGGGAGTGAGCGGCCCGGCGGGAGATCGTCGGGCCCGACAGGAGCGGGGTGGCCGCGACCGCGGTCACCCCGCCTCCTGCGCCGCCGCGCTCGTGCCGTCGGCGGCCGCAGCACCCGCAGGCGGCCGCGCACCCGCAGGGTGGAGGGGCCAGCCGGTCGGGCTTGGGCGGCTGGTCGGCGCGCTTAGGCCTCCACCCGGAGGAGCATCCGCAGGATCGGCTCGGCGCGGCGGGCTTCGGGCTGTTCGCCGGTGATCAGATCGAGGTAGGTGTAGGACTCGATCAGGCGGACGATCACGTAGGCGAGCTCGTGGACGTCGACGTCGAGCGCGAGCCGGGAGGCAGCAGCTTCTTCCTCCAGCAGGGCCTGTACGGCCTCGATCAGCCGTTGCTGGAAGTTGGTGCTGCGACCTGTGAGCAGGCGCATGGCATGCTCGCCGTCTTCGCCGAGCCAGCGCTGCATGCCCTCGTTCGTGATGATCGTGTCGAGGAAGCCCGTCACGATCGCGACGATCCTCTCGGCGCCGAGCACCGTCACTTTCGTCTCGACGAACTCGAACGTGCGGACCGCGAGCGACCACACGACCTCGACGATGAAGTCATCGCGCGAGCCGAACCAGCGATAGAGCGTCACTCGGTTGACGCCGAGCTCGTCGGCGAGCACGCCCATGTCGATGCGCTCCGGGGCGAGGAACCTCCGACGCGCAAGGCGCAGCGCGTCCGCCGCCTGAGGCCTCGCTATGACTCTCACGTCTCTCGCCATCGCCCTAGCCGCGGCGGCGCATCAGCCGCCCGACCGCCGCCATCATCTCCCCGGCTCGCTCGTCCTGGGCCTCGCCCTCCGCGCCGATCACGCAGGTCCTCGCGTGTCCATCGAGGAGCCCGAGGGCGACCTTGTCGAGGGCGGCCTGAATCGCGGCGATCTGGGTGAGCACGTCGATGCAGTAGCGATCCTCGGCCACCATCTTCTCGACCCCGCGAACCTGACCCTCGATGCGGCGCAGCCGGGTCTCCAGCTGATCCTTGGTCGCCGTGTAGCCGCGCACCCCGGCTGTCTCCTCCGAGCCCATCCCCGGTAGCTTAGCGTAAACCCCGGGGGGGTATGGTAGCGTCGGGGCCGTGGCGGCTGTTCTGGACTTCCTGTGGCACGCATGCAGGGACGCGTTCCTGATGGCCTGGCAGGTCTGGTGGGCGCTCGTCCTCGGCTTCGCGATCTCGGCCGTGGTGCAGGCATGGGTCCCCCGTGAGCGCGTGGAGCGCGCCCTCTCGGGCTCCGGGGCGAGGCCGATCGGACTGGCGACGGGGCTGGGTGCGGCATCCTCGTCGTGCTCCTACGCCGCGATCGCGATCGCAAAGTCCCTGTTCGAGAAGGGGGCTTCGGCGGCGTCCGCGCTCGCCTTCCAGTTCGCATCGACGAACCTCGTCTGGGAGCTCGGCCTGGTGCTGTGGGTGCTCATCGGCTGGGAGTTCACGCTCGCGGAGTACCTCGGCGGGATCGTGATGATCGTCCTGATGAGCCTCCTTCTGAGGTGCTTCGTCTCTCCTGCCCTCGAGCGTCAGGCACGCGAGCACGCTCGGGTGGCGGACGTCGGCCACCAGCACCACGCTGCCGGCGGGACGATGGGCTGGCGCGAGCGGCTGACCTCCCCCTCCGCCTGGTCGGACGTGGCCCACAACTTCCGCGGCGACTGGGAGATGATCTACCAGGAGATCGCGATCGGCTTCGTGCTCGCCGGGTTCGTCGCGCAACTCGGCGACGGCTTCTTCAACGGGCTCTTCCTGAAGGACACGGGTGGCGCGCTCGGCGCGATCGAGAACGTGATCGTCGGGCCGATCATCGCCGTGCTGTCCTTCGTCTGCTCGGTCGGCAACGTGCCCCTGGCCGCCGTCCTCTGGTCCGGCGGGATCAGCTTCGCCGGCGTGCTCGCGTTCCTGTTCGCGGATCTGATCGTGCTCCCCATCATCGCGATCTATCGCAAGTACTACGGCACCGCCTTCGCGGTCCGGATCGTCGCGCTGATGTTCCTCACGATGGTTCTCGCGGCGCTGCTCGTGAACGGGCTCTTCAGCGCGGCCGGGCTCCTCCCCAGCGGCCCTCGTCCATCCCGCGACGACATCTTCGGCTCGATCGAGCTCGACTACAAGCTCGTGCTGAACGTCCTCGCCACGGCGATCTTCGTGGGCCTGTTCTGGATGACCAAACGGACCGGCGCGACCGATCCCAACTGCAGGATGACCGTCGATCGGGCCAAAGCCGTCCATCTCGAGGGTGCCGAGGGGACTCTCTACTTCTGCAGCGAGCGCTGCGCCCAGTCGTTCTTGCTCGCCCGCACCGCGGACGACGCGCCCTCGACCCCCCTTCCCGGAGCGGCGCCTGCGGGCCGCTGAGCGGTCGCCTCGTATCGCGGTGGGAGGATCGTCCGGGCGAGGGGGCCCGGCTCGCAGGGCGCGAGTAGTCTCGGTCGGTCAGCAGATTCGTCGCCAAGAGAAGGAGTGGACGTGGATACCTATGTGATCCTGAGGCGCGGGGCATGGGCCTCGCCGGAGGAGCTCGGCTCGGCTGCCGGTCGCTCGAAAGCGGTCGGCGATGAGCAGATGTCGGAGGACATCCGCTGGATTCGCAGCTACGTGCTCGACGAGCCCGATGGCCGCGTCGGGACCGTCTGCATCTATCAGGCGAGCAGCCCGGAGGCGATCCGCGAGCATGCCTCCCGCGCCGAGCTCGCCGTTGACGAGATCATCCCGGTCGCGGACACGGTCGTGATCCGGCCTGATCCGCAGGCCGCCGCAGCCGGCTGACCGAGGCCCGGCACCGGCCCGCAGAGCGCTGAGGGGACCGGCCGGCGGCGTGACCTCGGCGCCCCCGGGCTAGGCCTCGGCGGGCTCGAGCAGCCCGCCGAGGTCGGCGAGCGTGATCACGGTGGCCTGCCGCGGGAGGATCCTCTCGGTGAGGAAGCGGTGTACGTCCGGCTCCGGGTCGGCGCTCACGTCCTGGAGGACGAACAGGCGGTAGTCGCGATCGTGGGCGTCGCGGACCGTCGAGAGGACGACCCCGCTGGTGCTGATGCCGGCGAGGATCAGCGTGTCGACCCCGCGGGCACGGAGCTGCGCGTCGAGGTCGGTCGTGGAGAAGGCTCCGACGCGGGTCTTGCGGACGACGATGTCCCCCGCCTGGGGCGAGAGGCGATCGTGGACCGCCGTCTCCGGCGCATCGTCGTGAAAGGCGCGACCGGCCGCCGCGACGCGCCTCCCCATCGTGCTCGTCGGCGAGATCGACTCGTAGTCGGCGTCCTGGAAGGCGACGCGGACATAGCCGACGTGACCACCGCTGGGCCGCACCAGCGCGATCGCCTCGGCTGCGCGGGAGAGGAGCTCCTCGGGGTCGTCGAGCCGGGAGATGATCCCCGGCTGGTAGTCCATCACGAGCAGCGCGGCCCGCCGCGGGTCGATCTTGGAGAGTGGATTTGGCATCCGGTGTCCTTTCCTGGTGAGGTCCGGCGGTGGGGTCGGGCCGGACCGCTCGCGCGGCGCCAACGGCGCCATCATGACCGCATGCCCGATCTTCGTCCACCGGTGGTCCAACCCGGTCGGCTCTCTCGAGCGGCTCAACCGGAGCTGACCGTCGGGGAGCTCCTCCTGCGGCTCTGGCGGCCGAGTGATGCGGCAGCTCTCGTCGAGGCCTACGACGACCCGGCCATCCAGCGATGGCACGTTCAGTCGATGACCGAGAGCGAGGCGCTGCGCTGGGTGGCGTCCCGAGCGGAGCGCTGGGGAGCCGAGACCGGCGCCGACTGGGCGGTCGCTCGGGAGGGCGAGTTGGTGGGGCGCGTCGGCCTGCGCAGGCTCGACCTGGTGGAGGGCGTGGGAGAGGCGGCGTATTGGGTGCTGCCCGCCGCCCGGGGAGAGGGCGTCGCCACCGGCGCGTTGCAGGGGATGAGCGAGTGGCTGTTCTCGCACGTCGGCCTGCAGCGCATCGAGTTGTTCCACTCCACGGCCAACGCCGCGTCCTGCGCTGTGGCGGTCGGAGCTGGATTTGCGCCAGAGGGGACGAAGCGCGGATCCGTCCTCCACGCGGACGGCTGGCACGACATGCACATCCATGCCCGTCTCGCCGGCGACGCCTGAAGAGCCGCCGGCGAGGCGTTTGCCGCTCTACGTCGTGAGGCCCGGCGCCGGCCGCGCCACGCCGGCGCGTGTACCCGACCTCGGGCTCGTCTCGGAGGCGCGCCCGCCCGCGGCCTGGCCGGCGAGCCGTCGCGCGAGGTCCCCCGCTGGTAGGGGGCGCGAGATCACGTAGCCCTGTGCCGTGTCGCAGCCGAGCGTCGCGACCGTCTCCAGCGCCTCCTCTGTCTCGACGCCCTCGGCCACGACGGACAGCCCGAGGTGGCCGGCGAGATCGATGATCGAGCGGACGATCGCCTCCGAGCGTGCGTCCGCGCAGATGTTCGTGATGAAGCTCCGGTCGATCTTCAGCTCGCTCGCGGGGAGTCGAGCGAGGTAGTCGATCGACGCGTTCCCCGTCCCGAAGTCGTCGATCGAGACGGCGAGCCCGGCGGCGCGGAGGGCACTGAGGACGGTGGCCGCGCGGTCCCGGTCGGTCATCGTCGCGCTCTCGGTGACCTCGACGGTGACCCGCTCGGCCGGGAGGCCATGGCGGTCGAGAATCTCGATCAGCGTGCGAGGGAGGTCCTCGTCGAGGAGGTTTCGCGCGGACAGGTTCACCGCCACCCCCACGTCGAGCCCGTGCCGGCGCCATCGGGAGGCCTGGGCGACGGCCTCCTCGACGACATAGCGCGTCACCGGCCCCACGAGCGCCGTCGACTCGATCAGGGGGACGAAGTCCATCGGGGCGAGAAGGCCGTGCTCGGGGTGCTCCCACCGGAGGAGGGCCTCGACGCCGGTGACGAGGCGCGTGGCGAGATCGACCTTGGGCTGGTAGTGGAGGACGAACTCGTGGCGCTCGAGCGCTCCGCGGACCTGTCCGAGGAGGATCAGGCGGGCCGGGTCGAAGCTGTCCTTCTCAGGCGAGAAGGCCTCGAGGTCGCTTCCGGTGGCGCGCGCGCGGGCCGCGGCCGCCTGGGCGCGTTGGAGGAGCTCGTGAGCGGGAGCGACCTCGCCCTCGGCGGACCCCGCGAGGCCGATCGTGACCTCCACGTTGAGCGCGACCTCCTCGACCGCGATCGGGTCCTCCATCGCCGCGTTCAGGCCCTCGATCACGCTCGCGGCATCGCTCCCGGCGGGTGCGTCGATCAGCATCGCGAACTCGTCCTCGGCGAGCCGCGCGACGAGCTCGGCCCGCTCGCAGTCCTCCGTCAGTCGGCGGGCGACCTCGCACAGCACGCGGTCCCCCGTGGCGAGGCCGAGCGTGGCATGCACCTGCTCGAAGGCGTTGATCCGGAGGACGAGCACCGAGGCGTCGCCGGGCGCTCGCGCCCTGCTCAGCCGGCGGTCGAGTCGCTCGAGGAAGAGCCTGCGGTTGGGGAGTCCGGTGAGCTGGTCGTAGCGGGCGAGCCGGTCGTTCTCCTTCGCCTGCTGGTTGATGCGGCGAGAGGCCCGCGCGACGATCGGGTAGAGGGCGAGCCACAGAGCCGCCAGGCCGATCGCCACGAGCAGGGCGATGGTCTCCTTGTCGCTGTTGATCGCCCCGGCGATCGGGCGGTAGCTGAGGTATATCTCGAACGCCCCGGCCGGCGGTCCCTTGACGCTGAAGCGCAGCGGCACGTAGACCTCGACGAGCGTTCCCAGGCCAACCTCGCCCGCGGTCTCGGTGTGGAGCCTCGGCTCGACGATCGCGGCGTCCTCCGGATGTCCCTGGAGGGCGTCCTCGAGGTCATCGCTGGGCGGGAGCACGCGGCCGATGAGGGTGTGATCGTCGGAGTAGATCACCCGGTCCTGTGCGTTCCAGATCTTGATTCGCGCGAGGTCCCGTTTGACCGTCGCCGTGCGGAGCTGGCTATCGAGGTCGCGCACCTCGGCGGCGTCGAGGCCGTTGCGCAGCTCGGCCGGCGTGAGCCGGGGCTGGATGCCGATGCGCGCGATCAGCTGCGCGGTGAGCGTCTCGTCATCGAGCGTGCGGGCGACGATTCGCTGTTGGAGCACGCGCGCGAGGACGAAGCCGAGCAGGATCATCGGCACCAGGCTCAACAACGCGACCTGGCGCGTGAGCGTCAGCCGTCCGGCCGCCTCGCGAACCGCGTCGAGCCTCTGCATGACCATCCCCTCGACAGCTCGACCGCCGGACTTTCGAGTTGCAGGCGATTTATCCGCATAGCGCCGGTCCGCGGGGGCTTAGGCGGACGGTGGGCGGGGGTAGTGAAAGGCCTGCGTCTGTGTGCACTTGGCCACCAGCGCTCCATCATCGGCGACGATCTGGGTCTCGATGACGATCATCGTGCGGCCTCGGTGGAGCGGGCTGGCGCTCGCGATGACGGAGCCGTCACGGACCCCGCGGAGGAAGTTCGTCTTCGACTCGATCGTCGCGGTCGCCACGGATCCCTCGGGCAGGTTCAGAAACGCGCACGCCCCGCCGCAGCTGTCCGCCAGCGCCATCAACGCGCCCCCGTGCATGATGCCTCCCGCGGTGCAGCGCTCCGGCGACCAGGCCAACCGCCCGCGGACGACCTCCGGCGAGGCCTCCAGCAGGTCGAGCCCGAGGAGCACGGCGAAGGGCATCACGTCTCGTATCTGCTCCGGCGTGGGTATCTCGTTCATGTCTCTCCTCCTCCTCCTCCTCCTCCTCCTCCTCAGCCCGCGTCTGGAGCCTTCACGACGAGCAGCGCGCCCGCTCCGGTGGGGACGAGGGCCTCTGTCACCGTGGCCTCCGCCTCCAGCAGCCCGCGGAACTCGACCACCTCCTCGGCATGCGAGATGACGTTGTCGACGACGAGCAGCCCGCCCGGGAGGAGCGAGCGGAGCAGGTCGGGCCAGTAGGCGGGATAGGAGGGGCGTTCCGCGTCCAGGAAGACGAGCCCGAGGCTGTCGCTCTGACAGCCTGCGAGTGTCTCTCCAGCGTCCCCGGAGCGGAGCGTCACCCGCTCCTCCAGGCCGGCGAGGCGGAGGTTCGCTCGCGCCTGCTCGGTGCGGGCGGGGTCGATGTCGACCGACAGGACGCTCGCGCCCACGTCGCGGGCGGCGTCGGCGAGCCACACCGTGGAGTAGCCGTTGGAGGTGCCGAGCTCGAGGATCGCCGCGGGGCGGATCGCGCGGACGAGCAGAGCGAGCAAGGCCGCCGTGTCGGGCTCGACGTTCCGGAGTCGCTCCAGCCGATCCTCCTTGGCGGCGTCATGACGGCGGCCCTCGGAGTAGACGTCGCCGAGGAGGCCCCTCAGCCGCTCGTCCATCGCCCCCTGCGCATGCGCCCAATCCTATGCGCCGGTCGGGGCCCCCCGCTTCACGCCTCCCCGGCGGCGTGCCCGCCCGCACGATTCTCCGCCTCGAGGGCAGCCGCCCGTCGCTCGTTGAACTCCCGCCCGTTGCGAACGAAGTCGAGCAGCAGCTCGAGCTGCTCGGCGGTGTAGCGCGCGTAGACCTGCTCGGCGACGGCCGTATGCTCGGAGTAGAAGCGCTCGGTGATGCTGCGCAGGCTCGAGGTCGGCTCCACGAGCACGCGGCGGCGGTCGTTGATGTCGCGCACACGGCGCGCGAAGCCGGCCCGCTCCAGCCGGTCGAGCGCCGTCGTCATCGCGCCGCTCGTCAGTCCGGTGGCCTCGGCGAGTCGCCCCGCGGAGACCGCGCCCTCGCGCTCGAGGACGTCCAGACAGCGCATGTCGGTGCGGTTGATCCCGAGCGCGTCGCCCACGGCCTGGTCGAAGCGATCGGTCGCGGTCTGTGAGGCCCGCACCTCGCCGATCAGCGCATCGAACAGCTCGCGCTTATGACTTGACGACATGATATCTTGGCGAGAAAGATACTATGAGTTCAAGAGATCCGGAAGGGAGCGATCTATGCAACGAGCGGTCCATGGGGTGCGCCTGGCGCTCCTCGCCGCGCTGGCCGTCCTCGCGGGGGCGCTGGCCACGCGGGCCTTCGCCCGCTACCAGCGCTCGTTGTAGGCCTGCGGAGGCTCGGTGAACCACGTGGCGAGCCCGTTGGGCGGGAGGCGTCACAGCGTGGTGTGGCTCCACGATGTAGTTGATATGGCCACCGAGGAGGAGCCGGCGGACGAGCTGCTGCTCGCCGCCGCCCGCAAGGACCCGCTTGCGTTCGGCGAGTTCTACCGGCGACGGGTCGACGCGCTGTTGGCGTTCTTCCTCCGGCGGACGGGCGACCGCGAGCTGGCCGCGGACCTCACGGCGGAGACGTTCGCGGCGGCTCTCGCCGCCGCACCCCGCTACCGCGCGGTCCAGCATGGGGCCCTGCCCTGGCTGTTCGCGATCGCCCATGGGAAGCTCGTCGACTCGTTCCGCCACGGCCAGGTCGAGGACCGCGCGCGGCGCCGCCTGGGCCTCGAGCCACTCGTCTTCACCGATGAGGACCTCGAGCGGGGTCAACGGGCTCGACCGCGACGTCGGGCGAGGCCAGCTCGTGCGGCTCTCCTACGAGCTGGACCCGTCCCGCCTGAGCGAACGCGACCCTGGAGTTCCGCTGAGCAGCGCCTGCCCAGAGCGGCGCCTCAGAGTTCGATCCCCGCGCGCACCGCTTTGTAGTTCGGCACCTCGAGGAACTCGCGACCCTTGAGGTTCAGGCTGTGGTGGGCGGAGTCTTCGAGCACTCCGGTGCTCGCACCAACGAAGATCAGCTTGCCGAGCGCCATTTCGGGACGGAGCGACCCGGAGTATTCATCGTGCTCGCGGCTGCGCGTGCAGAAGACTTCCACGCTTACGTGGGGGAAGTACTCGTAGAACTTCTGGTTCTTCACCTTCGGGCCTTCTTCGAGCGTCGCCGCCCAGTTGAGGTGCGTCGCCCGAACTTCGAACGGTTCGCCATTAACGCACGGGGGGGCTTCGGCCTCATTCGCGGCGCCCGTGCCTTTTTCGCACAGCAGTTCGAATTCTTCCATCGCGCCCGATCCGGGAATGATCGCCATCGGGGGGTCTTCGATCAGCTGGCGCTCCCGGGAGATGCACTCGGAGACGCGCCCTGATGTGACCTCGATATTGCCCAGCCCGATCATCGTTTCGGGCGCCGGGATCTCTTCCATGCCGGAGTTCTCCGCCAGCGGCACGAAGGCGCCCGTCTGCTGGACATACCAGAGCGGCGGGCTGGAAGTCTGGGCCGCGAGACTCGATGCCTGGGCGGCAGCAGAGCCGAAAGCCAACATCGCGGCCGCGGCGCAGGCCGCGACGACGCTCCCCCTGAGCATGATCATCCGTGCCATCTTCACAGCCCCTCCCTCTTTGCTCTGTTTGCCCCGGGCACCGTGTGCGCCGGCGCCGGGAAGGGAGCGTAGTCCGAGGCAGGAGGTCCGTCAAGCGGCTGCCGTGGGCGACCCCCCCGGATTCCAGCGCTGCTGCCAGCCGATTGCGGCCACGATCGCAGCCAGCTATGCTTATTAGGCAAATACCTAGGAGGCATAGATGATGAAGAGAACGAGGATCAGCGACAACCTCATCCAGTGCAGGCGCTTCCACTTCGTGAACGCCTACCTCGTCCGCGAGGATGACGGGTTCACCCTCCTCGACACGACCCTCGGCGGCGGAGCCGACGACCTCATCGGCGCCGCCCGCGAGGCCGGCGGCGAGATTCCGCCGGATCGCGCTCACCCACGGCCACGGCGACCACGCCGGATCGCTCGACGCGCTCCGGGCGCGGCTCGGCGAGGACGTCGAGGTCGCCCTGGGGGAGCCGGACGCCCGCATCCTCGCCGGCGAGGAGGTCGTGGCGAAGCTGCGGGGGACGTGGCCGAAGGTGAGCACCCGGCCAGACGTCCTGCTCGCCGGCGGAGAGCGGATCGGGAGCCTGGAGGTGATCGCGTGTCCCGGTCACACGCCGGGGCACGTCGCGTTCCTCGACACGCGCGACCGGGCGCTGATCGCCGGCGACACGTTCACGACGTACTGGCGCGCCGAGATACCCAACCGGCTGCTCCAGGGATTTCCGCTCGCCTCGATGGGGACCCAGGACCGCGATCAGGTCGTCGAGGCGGGCAGGACGCTGCAGGCGCTCGAGCCCTCGATCCTCGCCTGCGGGCACGGCGACGCGATCCGCCAGCCCGCGGAGGCGATCGCGGCGGCGGTGAGGCGAGCGTCGAGCTGATGTCGCGCGCCGGCCTCGACACCGACGCCGTGGTCGCTGCCGCGGCAGCGCTGGCGGACGCCGAGGGGCTGTCGGCGGTGACCGTCTCGCGGGTCGCCGCGGGACTGGGGGTGAGGCCGCCGTCGCTCTATGCCCACGTCGGCGGGCTCGGAGACCTGCGGCGGCGGGTCGGCGCTCGCGGCGCGAGCGAGCTCGCCGCTGCCCTCTCCGCCGCCGCGGCGGGACGAGCGGGCCGTGACGCGCTCGGCGCGGTCGCCGAGGCCTACCGCTCCTATGCGCGGGCGCATCCCGGCCGCTACGCCGCCGCCCAGCTGGCGAGCGATCTCCGCGGCGACGCGGAGGGGGGCGCGGCGGGAGAGGCGGCGGTGGGGGTGGTTCTGGCGGTCCTGCGCGGCTACGGGCTCGAGGGTGAGGATGCGGTGCACTCGGTTCGAATCATCCGCTCCGCCCTCCATGGGTTCGTGACGCTGGAGGCGGACGGCGGCTTCGCTATCGAGCTCTCGCTGGAGGAGACCTTCCAGCGGCTCCTGGGGATGCTCGACCGGGGGCTCGGCGGAGTCGGATCCTCCGCCTGCGCGGGCGCGGAGGAGGGACGGGGAAGCTAGCCGAACGTGGCCTTCCCGGTTCCCTCAGCGTCCGCCGGTCCGCCCCCGGCGGGCACCTGCTGGGTGATGCAGTGGATGTTCCCTCCGCCGAGGAGGACCTCGCGGGCGGGCACGCCCACGAGCTCGCGGTCGGGAAAGCAGTCGGCGAGCACCCGATGGGCGCGCTCGTCGGTACGCGGGTCCAACAAGGGGAACACGATGCGGCCGTTTGCGGGATAGAAGTTCACGTATGAGGCCGCCAGGCGGTCCCCAGCGCGGCGAGGCTGGGTCCCCTCGCGCGCCTGCACCCCTGCGGCCTCCTCCGCGGTGATCGAGAGCGGTCCGGGCGTCGGGATCGTCACGACCTCCAGGCGCCGTCCCCGCGCGTCGCGCGCGCGGCGGAGCCGCTCGAGGGCGTCCCGCGAGATCGCGTGCTGAGGGTCGGAGGGATCCTCGGCCCAGCTGAGCAGCACCACGCCCGGCGCGATGAAGCAGGCGAGGTTGTCGACATGGCCGTCGGTCTCGTCCTCGAACACCCCCTGCCCGAGCCACAGCACGCGCTCGGCTCCGAGGTGCGCGAGCAGCAGGGCCTCGATCTGCTCGCGGTCGAGGCGGGGGTTCCGGTTCGGGTTCAGCAGGCACTGTTCGGTGCTCAGCACCGTCCCCTCGCCGTCCACGTGGATCGCCCCGCCCTCGAGGACGAGCGGCGGGCGATAGCGGTCGAGTCGCTCGAGCTCGAGCACCTTGCGGGCGACGCGCCCGTCGCGGTCCCAGGAGGCGTAGAGGCCACCCTTCTCGCCACCCCAGGCGTTGAACTGCCAGTCCACGCCCCGGAGCCCGCCCTCGCCGTCGGTCACGAACGTCGGCCCGATGTCGCGCATCCAGGCGTCGTCGCTGGAGATCTCAACGACGCGGACGGATGTCGGGAGGGCTGCGCGGCAGCGCTCGAACTGGGCGTCGGAGACCGCCATCGTCACCGGCTCGGTCTCGCCGATCGCCGCCGCGACGGCGGTGAACGCACCCTGGGCCGGCACTCCCCCCTCGCGCCAGTTGTCGCGCCGCTCGGGCCAGGCCATCCAGCAGGCGGCGTGCGGGGTGAACTCCGCGGGCATCTGAAAGCCGTCGTCGGCAGGGGAGGAGGCGAGCGTGACCGTCACCGGCTGATCATCCTCGATCACACTGCTCGTGGCCGGGGAGCCTAGAGTTCGAGGGGTGCAGGAGATAGAGCTGATCATCGCCCCGCCGCTTCCACCATCTCCCGCGCGAACGCGTCCTCCTCGGCGCCCCCCGTTTCGGATCGCGGCGGTGCAGCACCGCTGGCACCCGGATCCGGTTGAGCACGAAGCCGCGCTGGCGACCGGGATCAGGCTCGCCGCGGAGAACGGCGCGCGGCTCGTGTGCCTGCAGGAGCTCACGCTCAGTCGCTACTTCGCCGTCGACCCATCGGGCAGCGCCCCCGCCGAGGAGCTCCCGGGTGGGCCCACGCATCGCTTTGCCGCGGGGATGGCGGGGGAGACGGGCGCACACGTCCACGCCTCGCTCTACGAGCGCCCTCCCGACGGGGAGGGGCTCGGCTACAACACGGCGATCCTCGTCGCCCCCGACGGCGAGCTGCTGGCGAGGACTCGCAAGCTGCACATCCCCGTCACGGAGGGCTACCGCGAGGATCGCTACTTCCGTCCTGGGCCGGCCGGTCCCGATGCCTTCCCGGTGATCGCCCTCGAAGCGGCCCACGTGGGCCTGCCGACGTGCTGGGACCAGTGGTTCCCGGAGCTCGCCCGGGCCTACAGCCTCGCGGGCGCCGAGGTGCTGATCTACCCGACGGCGATCGGCTCCGAGCCCGACCACCCCGACTTCGACACCGAGCCCCTGTGGGAGCAGGTGATCCTCGGCAACGCGATCGCGAACGGGGTGTTCATGGTCGCCGTCAACCGCACGGGCGAGGAGCCTCCGCTGCGCTTCTACGGCTCCTCGTTCATCTGCGACCCGTACGGACGCAAGCTCGTCCAGGCTCCCCGCGGGGAGCCTGCCGTGCTCGTCGCCGACCTCGACCTCGACCAGCGCGAGGACTGGCTCGAGCTGTTCCCCTTCCTCACCACCCGCCGGCCAGACGCCTATGGCACGCTGACGAAGCCGGGACTCCAGGCCCGCGGCTAGGAGCTCGGCGAGCTCTCGCTCGGCACCGCGGCCTCAGCCGAGGAGACCGTCTGCAGATGGTCGCCGACGCCGGCGACCGCGAGCAGCCGCTGGACCTGGGGGGGGCCAGGCGTGAGGGCGAACTCCTGGCCCCGTCCCCGCGCATCCTGATGCGCTCCGAGGATCACGCGAAGGCCGGCCGAGTCGATGAACTGGAGGTCTTCGACGTCGATGATCACGATCGCGGCCTCGGTCACCTGCGAGCGCGCGAGCTCGGTGGTCAGCTGGGCTGCCGCGGCGAGGTCGAGTTCGCCATGAAGCTCGACGACGATCCTGCTGCTTCCCCCTCGCGTGACGACGGTCAGGCGATTGTCGACGTTCACCGGGCGGATGTTAGCGGCGCTCCGGGCGCGCCGAAGCCAGTTCGATCCCGAGCAGGGCGATGTCGTCGCGCGGCTTACCACCGGCGCAATCGAGCGCGGCGCGCTCGATCTGCGCCAGCAGCGATGCCACGCCGGCGTGGGCCACCCCTCGGCACAGCTCCACCAGTCCCCCCTCACCGAGACCCGTCTCGGAGTGCCCCGCATCGGGCACACCGTCGGTGTACAGGAGCAGCGTCTCGCCGGGCGCGAGCCGGCTCTCCCGCTCGCTGATCTTGACCGGGTCGAACACGCCGAGCAGGGTGCCCGAGGTGCCGAGCTGGGCGACCTCGCCGTCGCGTCCGATCAGCAGCGGCGGCGGGTGACCCGCAAGCGCGACCGTCAGGCGCGCGCCATCGCGCTCCGGCGTCATCCTCACCAGACAGACGGTGCACATGTCGGCTCCCTTGGGCTGACGGCGGAGGGCCTCGTGGAGGATGCGGAGCATCCCGCTCGGCGTGTGTCCGGCCATCGAGGCCGCGCGGAGCGTGTGGCGGGCGAGCGCGGTTACTCCCGCGGCGCGGGCGCCCTTGCCGATGACGTCGCCGATCACGAGCATCCATTCATCCTCGCCGTGGGCGAACACGTCGTAGAAGTCGCCGCCGACCTCGTTCAGTTCTCCGGCGGCGCGGTAGCGGGCATCGATCACGGCTCCCGGAATGCTCGGGCAGCGACTCCGGGAGGAGGGCCTGTTGGAGGATGTGGGCGATGCTCGCCCGCTCGGTGAACAGCCGGGCGTTCTCGACGGCAGTGCCGGCGCGGCGGCCGAGGCGTTCGGCGAGCGCCGGCATCGGCCTCGGCGAAACGCCGCCGCGACTCCGCGGAGACCAGCGTGATCGCGCCGATCGTCTCGCCGGCGCCGACAGCGGGACGATCATCACCGCCGAGGCGCCGATCGCCTGGAGGAGCCCCAGGTGCTCCTGGTCGCGCGCGTGGCTGGCGAGCGCCTGCGGATCGATTCCGTTGTAGATGCGCGCCTCGCCCGAGGCGGATCACCTCGGCGACACCGGCCGTCGAGGCGGGCCGTGGAGCGGTGCAGGCGCTCGGCCACCGCCACCTGCCCCGGATCGGCGTGATGTACCGCGACGCGTTCGATATCTCCGTCCGGGCGCTGCGAGATCGATGGCGCACCAGTCGGCGATCTCGCGGCACCGCCAGGCCGGCGACGCGGCGGAGCGTCTGGGTGTAGTCCATCGACGAGGACAGCACGCGGCTGGCCCGCGCCAGGAAGCGCTCGCGAGCTCCGCTCGCTTGATCTCGGTGATGTTCTCGAAGACGTTGACCGCGTGCTCGACCTCGCCGGTCTCGGGATCGCAGAGCGGCGATGAGCGGACGATCAGCCAGCGCTCCTCGCCGGTGGCGCGGACGATGTTTCTGCACGAGCAGTGGCTCCGGGCGCTCGCCGCTGAACAGCCGCCGGCCGGCATCTCGCCAGTGAGAGCTCACGTCCGTGCTCGTCCAGCATGAGGAAGCGCTCGGCGATGCTCCCGGGCGGGGCGTCGACGAGCGCCTCCGGGCCGGTCAACTGGAGCAGCTCGGCGGCTGCCCGGTTGGCGAACACCGTGCGCCCGCGGCGGTCGACCACGGTGATCGCCTCGGCGAGATTTGCAAGTATCGCCTCCTAGCGGCGCTCGAGCGCCGCAGATCGCTGAACAGGTGTGCGTTGTCGATCGCCAGTGCCGCCCGTCGCGCGAGCTCGCAGACCAGCTCGTGCTCGGCCTCGTCGAACGCTCACTCTCCCCAGCCGCAGGACCGAGAGCGCTCCGAGGGTTGCGCCCGCGCGCAACGATCGGGGCGACGAGGGCCGAGCGATAGCCGCGCTCGATCATGAAGCGGGCGTGCTCGGAGCCCGCGCGAACGAGCGCAGCATCGCTTCGGTCATCTCCGCCAGCAGCACCGGCTGGCCGCTGCGGATGACCTCGCCACCGGATGCTCCCCGGCGGGTCGAGCGGGTTGCGCGCGCGCAGCTCCTCCAGTTCGCGGCCAGCATCGTCCTCGGTGGCGACGACCGCCACGTCCGATATCGCGCCGTCTTCGTCGCGCAGGTCGATGACGCACAGATCCGCCAGTGCGGCACCGTCAGCCGGCGACCTGCGCCATCGTCGTCGGAAGGTCGAGCGAGCTGGCCAGGATCGCCCCGGCCTCGATCAGCAGCGCGATCCCGCCGCGTTGGCGCTGTGTGTCCGTTGCGTGCACCAGCTGCTGCCCCCTGCGGGCTCCCCGATCCGCTCCGGCGGCGATCGGCGTCACGAACGCTCCCGCCGCCCCTCCCCTCCAGTATCGCAGCGCCCGGCCCCCGCCCGCGCCGCAGGATGCCTGCTCGACTTCAGCTCAGGTGCATCTGTACGCGCACGCTGCACCCGTCGGCCGGCGAGGATCGGATCTGGACCAGGTCGCACACCTGGTTGACCATCCACAGCCCGCGCCCTGTCGTCCGCACATCGTCGGGCCGCGCCCGCCCCGCCATCGGCTCCGACAGGTGCCCGCTGTCGTTGACCTGGCAGAGCAGCTCGTCGTCCTCGCGCCAGAGTGTCATCACGCCGCACCCTCCGCCGTGTCGGACGCTGTTCGTCGCAAGCTCGGATACCGCCAGGACGAGATCCTCGATGCGCTCGGGAGGCAGTGGCGTGGTCTGCGCCGCCTGGCTGATCGTCGCCCGTACGCGCGGCAGCTCGGAGACCGTGAACGGGAGCTCCCGCACCCGCGAGGCCGGCTCGGCGAGCCGGCCGGGGAAGTCGCCGCCGAGCTCGCCGTAGGGGCTGCTGTGCCCGCGCGTCCCCTCCTCGGCGACGTACGGGTGGGTCCGCCGGGCGGTCGCGATCACCTCGTCGTCGAGGCGCGAGACGTCGTAGGGGCACAGCAGCCGCCACGCACGCCCGTCCCCGAAGGCCCGGTTCAGAAGCGACTCGTGCAGATGGCACTCCGCCAGCTCGGCTTCAGTGCGCCCGCTCCAGATCGGCTCGCCGACGCCACGAACGGGGCCGGCCGCGACGGAGTGCTCCTCGAGGAAGTCGCTCCATGCCGGGATGATGCGAGCCGGGTTGGCTCCGAGGAGGCCCATGTCGGCGAAGCTGATGCGCTCGGCATCGACGCCGAGGGCCTCGCGAAGCAGGGCTATGCGCGCCCCGCTGACGGCCACCAGCGCCGGTTCGGCCCGAGCGATCCCCTCACGCAGAAACGGGAGCACGCCGCCGAGGAAGCCCTCCTCGCCGGAGTAGAACAGCGCCTCGTGCTCGAAGCCCTCGCCGTGATCGCGGTTGCCGTGCGAGGACGTGCACGCCAGCGGCGATGCCAGCTCGAGCTCCTGGAGGCCATGGGCCATAGTGGGAATATTCACGCTCAGAGGCCTTCGTAAACGTCGGATTACATGAGGAGCGCTCGGCACGCCACTACGGTGATCGCGCTCGCGGCAGCTGTTTTGCGGCTCCGGGCCCCCAGGGGCGGCGTTCAGTGACGGTCGAGCAGCTGCAGCGTGAGCACGTCGTGAGAGTCCACGCTCGTGATCTCGTGGCGGTCGGCGAGCTTCCCGAGTACCGGTCCCAGCCCATCGAGATCGGAGTCCTCCAAGAGCTCCTGTGCCCGCCCGGAGATCAGCGGTCCGACCTGGAGCTCGATGTCGCGAGGCTCGACCGCGATCGCCAGGCGCAGGTGTCCGCCCGCGAGCGCCCCGCCGGCATGGGCCACGAGCGCGTCCGCCAAGAGCTGCGAGTCGGATATCCGATCGGTTGAGAAGTGCGCGCGTGCCGCCAGCACGCAGAGCAGACGGGGGACGACCGAGCGAGCGATGTTGGCCGGGGCGATGCTGAGGAAGATCGCCGGCCGGTCCTCCTGATCCACCTCGGGCAGCGCGGCCCCGTCCTCGGATGGCGCGACCCCGCGGACGGCCGGGGTGTCGAACTCCATCCGCACCTCGGTCCCGCCGCTCCCGGGTCGGGCGAAGTCCGCTGTGCGCGTAAGCGCGCGGATCACCGGGATGCCGATCCCGAGGTCGATCTCCCCCTCGCCGTCATCGCCGGACGGGATCCCGATGCCCTGGTCGCGGACCACCACCTCGACCGAGCCGGAGCCGACCTCCACGTCGACCTCGAGCGGGCCCTCCTCGCCCGGGTAGGCATGGAGGACGACGTTGTTGCAGGCCTCGGTGACGGCGGTGCGGACGTCGCTGAGATCGCTCCCATCGAGGTTGACCGCCTCGGCGATCCCCGTGAGGGTCTCACGGACGAGGACCACGTTCTCCGGTCGGTTGGGCAGGTCTAGGCGGACGTTCGGTAACCGGGCCATCGTGGGCGTCCAGGCAGGCGAGGAGTGCCGGCGAGCAAGCTTCCGCCGGTGGGCGTGGTGCGAAACGATAACGCTGAAGCGGACGCGGCTACGGCGTCCTGTCGGTGTCCTGGGTGAGCGCTCGCAGCTGCTCGAGCGAGCGTCGGAGCAGGCGGGAGACCTGCATCTGCGAGACCCCGACCCGCGCGGCGATCTGCGTCTGGGTGAGTTCCTCGACGAAGCGCATCCGCAGGATCTCCCGCTCCCGTGGCGGGAGTCGATCCACGACCGCCACGACCGTCGCGTCGAGCTCGATCAACTCGAATCGTTCGTCCTCGTCGCCGACGGTGTCGCCATAGGTGATCGCATCGTCCTCCGCGCCCGGGCGAGGGGCGTCGAGCGACAGCGACTCATAGGCCTGGATCGCGAGCAGCGCGTCGACCACGGCCCCCGGCTCGATCTCGAGGTACTCCCCCAGTTGCTGCACCGTGGGCGCGTGACCGTGCTCGTTGGCGAAGTGCTCCTGGGCGTCGCGAACCTTGAGCGCTCGCTCCTTATCGCCCCGGGGCACATGGAGGGACCAGCCGGAGTCGCGAAAGTAGCGTCGCATCTCGCCGAGGATGGTGGGGATGGCGAACGACGCGAATGACGGTCCCCGCTCGGGGTCGAAGCGGTCGAGCGCCTTCAGCAGGCCGAGAGCGGCCACCTGGAGCAAATCCTCGTAGGGCTCCGACGAGCGGTCATAACGCCGCGCGAGGCTGCGCGCGAGCGGCATGAAGCGCGTCACGAGCGCGTCGCGGGCCGCACGGTCGCCATCCTGCTGCCACCGCGAGAACAGCTCGTCTAGATCATCGTTCGGGCTTGGCAAGAAGGCGTATCTCGGTATAGCGGCCGAAGCGATCGCGATCTCCTCCGTCGTTCGCTGCTCGGGTTGGGTTGACTTTGGGAATCAACGGGTGTCTACCCGCGATCCACGCTGTTCATGCGTTGTCGGCCGTGCCCGCCGGCGGCTCTCTCGCCGGGCCGCGGTGGCGTTCGGCGGACGGAGTGCGGGTCTCACCTGATCGTGATCGCCCGCATCGTATGCTCGTCAGGGAGCTTCTCCAGCACACCCCGCAGAACGTCCCGCTCCTCTGCCTGCTCTCGTTGGAGGTCGTTGAGCAGCAGCCTGACCGCGCTGTGGGTGATCTTCATCTGCGGCGGCGTGAGCGTCAGCGTCAGCCGTCCCCCTTCGGACGGCGACGCCAGCTCCGCGAGCACCTCGCGGGCGATCCCACGGATCGTCGGCTCGTGCGCCTCGTCGGAGATCAGCAGGCGAACAGCGCTCGCCACCACCGGTATCTCCGCGCCGTCCAACAGCAGGTGAAACGGCGGCTCATCCTCGGAAGCCGCGCTCACGTCGTCCCTTCGTTCTCGGCGGAGGCGGGGTGGCGCTTGCGCTGGGCGCGGGCGATCCGACCGCCGAGGGCGCCCAGGAGCATCCCGATGATCGCCGTCACGACCGCGAAGAAGGGCGGGAAGCTGCCCAGCGAGACTTTCGCTTCGGTTCCCGCGATCCCGTGGGCGACGAGCAGGCCGACCCCGTAGAAAAAGCCGCCGACCAGGCCCCGGTCGGCTCCGCCCCAGCCGTCCTGATGCTCGAATCCAGCGAGCACGCCCCCCACTGCAGCCACCGCGCCGACGGCCCAGTAGGCGGCCAGCGAGGTGCCGACGAGCACCCCCGCGACAGCCCCGATGAGCGTCGGCACGACTCCGCCCAGGACGATCTGCGCCGGCCGTGGGCGGTCCCGCAACAGCATCGGTTCGTACATCCCCACCCTCCCGTCCTCGGTGTGGAGCAACAGGCTACAGCTCCGAGGTGTGGACGACTCCGGCGGCGCCTCATAAGCTCCGTTGAGTATGGCGGCGCCGACATCGTTCCCAAAGCTGTCAGTCCTCGACCAGTCGCCGATCGCCCGCGGCTCGACGGGAGCGGAGGCGTTGCGCAACACGATCGATCTCGCCCGGCTTGCGGACGGGCTCGGCTATCACCGCTACTGGGTGGCCGAGCACCACGGCGGCCCGATGCTCGCCGGACCGAGCCCCGAGGCGCTGATCGGGCCCCTAGCGTCCGCGACCTCGAACATCCGCGTAGGCAGCGGCGGGGTGATGCTGCCCCACTACAGCCCCTTCAAGGTCGCCGAGACGTTCAGCCTGCTCGCCGGCCTGTTCCCGGGTCGCGTCGACCTCGCGCTCGGACGCGCCGCGGGCACCGACCCGCTCACCACGTTCGCCCTCCAGCGCGACCGCCGCCAGGCGGCCCCCGACGACTTCCCCCAGCAGCTCGCCGAGCTGTTGGCCTATCTCAACGACGAGCTCCCAGCCGATCATCCCTTCGCGCGCCTGGCGAAGACGCTCCCAGGGCGGCCCGAGTCCCCGCAGCCGTGGCTGCTGGGCTCCTCGGCCCAGAGCGCCCTGTGGGCCGCCGAGGCCGGGCTCCCGTATGCGTTCGCAGACTTCATCAACTCCGATGGGGCCGAGATCGCCGCCCTCTACCGCGAACGCTTCGCCGGCCACGATCACGGCGATCGCCGCGCGCGGACCGCAGTTGCCGTGTGGGTGATCTGCGCGGACAGCGACGAGCAGGCCGAGCGGGTGGCCGCGAGCGGGAAGATGGCCTTCACGCTGCTGCGGAGAGGCGAGCTGATAGCCGTGCCGCCGCCCGAGGAGGCGCTCGCCTTCCTCGCCAACGAGTCGCCGCGCACGGGCTCGGCGAGGCGGCGGGCGGTCGTCGGCGAGCCGGAGCGGGTGCGTGCGGAGCTGGACGAGGTGATCGCCCTGTATGGCGCGGACGAGCTGATCGCGGTCAACATCGCCTTCTCCCACCAGGCCCGCCGCCGCTCGTATGAGCTCCTTGCCGAGGCTTACGGCCTGCCGACGCGCGCGGGGGCGCCCGTCGCCCAGCTCGAGCGCATCGTCGAGGCTCCGGCGGGGTGATCGCGCCCTGAGCGCCACGGCGCCCACAGTCCGCCCGGCGACCGCCGCCGACGTCACCGCCCTGGCGCGGACGCTGATGCGGGCCTTTCTCGACGACCCCGTCGCCTGTTGGGCCTTCCCGCCCGAGCGTCTGCGTCCGCGTTCGCTCGAACGCTTCCAGGAGATCCGCCTGCGCCAGCTGCTGCCCGAGGAGGAGGTGTGGACGGACGAGGGCTGCAATTGCGCCGCCCTGTGGGCCCCGCCCGAGCGCTGGGATACGACCCTGCGCCAGGACCTGGAGCTGGGGCGCTGCTTCAACCATGTGCGCCTGCTGCCACGACTGCCGTTCGTCGCCGCGGGCCTGTTCGGTGTCATCAAGAAGCATCCCCACAGCCCGCCCCACTACTACCTCGCAGTTCTCGGCACGGACCCCGAGCAGCAGGGCAGGGGGCTCGGCTCGGCCGTGCTCGGCCCGGTGCTCGAGCGCTGCGACGCGGACGGGGTGGGCGCCTATTTGGAGTCCTCCAAGGAGCGCAACATCGCCTTCTACGCCCGCCATGGATTTCGCACGGTCGAGGAGGTCCGCCTGCCGCGCGGGCCGCGGATGTGGCGGATGTGGCGCGAGCCGCGCCCCTAGCGCAGATCACCGCCGAGCGGCTGCAGGCCCAGCTGCTCGCCGCCCCGCGGGCCGCCGGTGCGCTCGAGGCCACCCGCGCGCTGCTGGCGATACAGGGACAGGACCCGCGGGGCTTCCGGCTCGCCATTCGCGCCCGGACCAGCGGGCTCAGCGCGGCCGACGTCGATCGTGCGCTGACCGTCGATCGCTCGCTCGTGGTCACGTGGCTGAACCGCGGCACGCTGCACCTGATCGCCAGCGAGGACTACGCCTGGCTGCACTCGCTGACGGCCCCGCCGCGCTTTGCCGCGTGCGCCCGGAGGCTCTCTCAGCTCGGCGTCGGCCCTTCCGCTAGTGACCGGGCCGTGGGGCTGATCGCGCGGTCGCTCGCCGAGGACGGTCCGCTCGGCCGCGGCGAGCTCGGCCACCGGCTCGCCCGCTCGCGGAGACCCCCCGACGGCGGAGCGCTCGATTCACCTCCTGTTCCTCGCATCGCTGCGCGGGGTCCTCGTACGGGGACCGGTCGTGGGGCGGGAGCACGCATACGTCCTCGCGGGCGACTGGACCGGCCCGCGGCGGAGCGTCGATCGGGCGAGCGCGCTCGCCGAGCTCGCTCGCCGCTACCTCCGCGGGCACGGACCCGCCGGCGAGCGGGACCTCGCGAGGTGGGCAGGCCTGCCCCTCCGCGACGCGAGAGCGGGGTTCGCGGCGATCGCCGATCACCTCCACGACCGCGGCGACGGCCGCTGGGCGCTCACCCCGCAGCCGCCGAGGCGCCCGTCGCTGCCCCGGCCGAGGCTGCTAGGGGCCTTCGACCCGACGCTCCTCGGATGGGCCTCGCGCGATGACATCCTCGGCGACGGCGCCGAGATGATCGTCCAAGGGGGGATCTTCCGCCCGTTCGCCCTCGTGAGCGGACGTGCGGCCGCGATCTGGGCGATCCGCTCCGGTCGTGTGGTGCTCGAGCCGTTGCGGCCGCTGGGTTCGGGTGTGGAACGGGCGCTGAAGCTCGAGGGCGAGGACGTGAGCCGCTTCCTCGGGCCCGATCCCTAGGCGGGCCGCGGCGCTCCCGCTTCACGATGGACGGCCGACGAGGATCGCCCGGGGATTGATCCGGCGAGGGGTGGCGGGCGTAAGAATGGGAGCAATGTTCAGAGCGAGCCGCGGAGCGGCCGAATCGACCGCGGGCCTGCGGGATCTTGCCGACGAGGAGCTGATGCAGCTCGTTCGAAGAGGTCACGCGCCGGCGTTCGAGGTCGTCTACGACCGCCATGCCGGTGCGGCCTTCTCGCTCGCCTATCGCATGTGCGGCCAGCGGGCGATCGCCGAGGACGTCGTTCAGGAGAGCCTGCTCGCGCTGTGGCGGAGCGGCGCTCGTTACGACCGCAACCGGGGGAGCGTGCGGACCTGGATCCTCGGGATCGTGCACAACCGCGCGATCGACGCGCTACGCCGGCGGACCGTGCGGGATCGCGGACGGGTCGGCGACGAGTCGATTGCCGAGAGGCTCCCCGCGCGCGAGTTGACGGACGTCGAGTTCGCCCGTCGCGACGAGGCACGCGAGATACGGGACGCGCTCGAGCAGCTCCCGGCGGAGCAGAGCCGGGTGATCGAGCTGGCCTACTTCGGAGGCCTCACCCACGTCGAGATCGCCTCGATGCTCGAGATCCCGATCGGGACGATCAAGGGACGGATGCGGCTCGGGCTGGCGAAGATGCGGATGGCCCTCGGGGACCCATCGGAGATCGTGGGATGAGCATCGAGGATCGAGACCGCGAGGGGCCGGGATGCGAGGGCTACGCCGCCCCCTACGTCCTCGGGGCGCTCACCGACGCCGAGCACGAGTCCTTCGTTCGCCACCTCGACACGTGCGCCGTCTGCCGCGAGGAGGTCGTAGCTCTCGCGACCGTGACCGCCGCGCTCCCGGCCCTCGCGCCGCAGCTGGAGCCTCCGCCGGAGCTCAAGCGGCGGGTGATGTCGGAGGTCCGAGACGACGTTCGCCTGCAAGCGAGCGGTGCCGAGGGCGCCTCGCGGCCTTCGCTCCCGAGTTGGATGCGGTTGCGCGTGCTCTCGCCGGTCGCCGTCGGACTCGCCGCCGTGGCGCTGGCGGCGGTCGTGCTCGCGGGCGGCGGGACGGCCAAGCCGAAGCTCATCCGCGCCCAGGTGACCATCCCCGGGGCGAGCGCCTTCGTGAGGGTCAGCGGGGGTCACGCTCAGCTCGACGTCTCGGGCATGCCCGCCACGAGTGGAGGACGGGTCTATGAGGTGTGGCTGAAACGGAACGGCTCGCCCGAACCCACCAACGCCCTGTTCCACGTGTCCGCGGGCGGCCGCGCGAGCGTCGGGGTTCCCGGAAGCGTCCAGGGGGTGAAGCTGATGCTCGTCACCGACGAGCCCGCCGGCGGCAGCGCGGTGCCTACGAGCACGCCGTCGGTCATCGCCCGGCTCGGCTAGCGGCGGCAGCCTCAGCGCGTCGGCCGGCCCTCGGGCTGTTCGACGAGCACCAGCTCGCGTTCACCGACGCGGAGGCGATCGCCGGCGCGGAGCTGCCTGCCCCGGCGCGTCTCCTGCTCCTCGTTGACGGTGATCGCCTCGAACGCCAACAGGCGCTTGACCTCAGCGCCGCTGTCGACCAGTCCGGCGAGCTTCAGCAGCTGGCCGAGCTTGATCGTCGGCCCGCGGATCGAGATCTGCTCGGCCACGTGGGGACTCTAGCGACGCCTCCCCGGCGGGAAACGCGACGCGAACGGTGCGCTAGGCTGCGCGCGTGGCTGAGCGCCAGGCGTACGCACCGGGGACCTTCTGCTGGACCGAACTGACGACCTCCGATCCGGACGGGGCGAAGCGCTTCTACGGCGGGCTATTCGGCTGGGAGGCCGATGACAGGCCGGTCGGAGAGGGAGCGGTGTACTCGATGATGACCCTCGACGGCAGCGCCGTGGGAGCGATCACGGGCCAGCCCGAGCAGCAGCGCGAGGTCGGCGTACCGCCGATGTGGAACTCCTATGTCTCGGTGGCGAGCGCCGACGCGACGGCCGCCCGCGCGGGCGAGCTCGGGGCGACCGTCCACGCACCGCCGTTCGACGTGATGGATGTGGGCCGGATGGCGGTGATCCAGGACCCGCAGGGAGCCTTCTTCGAGATTTGGGAGCCGCGCGCCCACATCGGGGCGGCGGTCGTGAACGCGCCGGGAGCGCTCGTCTGGAACGAGCTCTCCACCCCCGACCAGGACGCCTCGGCGGCCTTCTACGGAGATCTCTTCGGCTGGGGCACGGAGGAGTTCCCGGGAATGACGGAGCGATACCTGACGATCAAGAACGGCGACCGCGCCAACGGCGGGATCCTCCACGGGCTGATGCCCCCCGACGCTCCGCCCCACTGGCTCGTCTACTTCGGCGTCGAGGACCTCGACGCCGCGCTCACCGAAGTCGGGCGGCTGGGCGGGCGGACGATGAACGGGCCGATCGAGATCCCCGTCGCGAGGCTGGCGTTCGTGATGGACCCGCAGGGCGCCGCGTTCGCTCTCTATGACGGCGACCTCGACGCGTAGCGGGTCCTGCGGAGCCGCTCGGCGGCGATGCTGAGGTCGAGGAGAGGCGGCGGATAGGCAAGGCCGCGGCGCGCCCGTGCCGGCAGGCGCCACGGTTCGTGCGCGTCCGCGCCCTCGATCCCGGCGAGCTCGGGAACGTGGCGGCGGACGTACTCGCCGCGAGGGTCGAAGCGGGCGGCTCCTCGCAACGGGTTCAACACGCGGTTGGGGCGGGTGTCGTTTCCGGTGCCAGCCACCCACTGCCAGTTGCCGACGTTGTTGGCGACGTCCGCATCGACGAGCAGGCGGGCGAAGTGGGCGGCGCCTGCTCGCCAGTCGACGTAGAGCGTCTTCGCCAGAAAGGAGGCGACGATCAGGCGGGCGCGATTGTGGATGAAGCCCTCGCTCGAAAGCTGGCGCATGCCGGCGTCCACGATCGGGAAGCCGGTGAGGCCGGCTCGCCAGGCCGCGAGTGCGTCGGCGTCCTCGCGCCAGCGGTCTCCGCGCGAACGGTAGTCGGTGCTCGGCAGGTCCGGCCGGGCGGCGATCACCTGATGATGGAAGTCACGCCAGCAGAGCTGGCGGGCGAACTCGGCTGCCGCCCCGCCCGGCGAGCTCCGGGAGAGCAGCTCGCGCGCCGAGAGGCAGCCGAAGTGCAGATCGGCGCTGAGCCTCGAGGTGCCATCCACGGCGAGCCCGTCGCGCAGCGATCCGTAGTTCGCGAGCCCACCGCGAAGCCACCGTTGCAGTCGCCTGCGAGCCTCCGTCTCGCCGCCGCGGCCCAGCGATGGCGATGGGGGGGTGCGGACCAGTGAGCGAAGCTCGGGGATCGGCGTGTCGGGCAGGCCGGGGGGGACCGTGATCCGCGGCGGAGTCCGCGTGGGGGCTTCGAGGGGCACTCGGCTCCAGGCTCTCCAGTAGGGAGTGAAGACGCGATAGTGGGTCCCGCCGAGCGGCGTCAACTGACCCGGAGCGAGGATGGTCGTCCCGGGGAACGTCCGCAGGGCGATGCGCGCGGCGAGCGCGGCGTCGCCGAGGCGGCGGTGGCGCTCGGCCGCGTAGGGAGTGCTGTCGGCGGTCATGTAGACCGCCTCCGCCTGCCAGCGCTGGGCGGTGCGGAGGGCCTCTCGTACCACGTCGCCCCGCGCGAGCTGCAGCCGGGCCCCGCGCTCGCGGAGCGACCCGTCGAGGTCGCGGAGGCAGTCTAGGAGGAAGGCGAGCCGGTTGGGCGAGCCGCAGCTCCGCGCGAGGAGCGTCGGCTCGAGCACGAACACCGGGATGACCTCGTCGTGCTCGCGCACGGCTCGGGCGAGCGGCTGGTGGTCCCGCACGCGCAGGTCGCGCGTGAACAGCACCACCGCCCGCGTCATCCTGCGCGCGTCGGCTGGTGCGCTCGCGGAGGGCTGCTCACCGTGGCCGAGCGGCGCCGTGGCCGTTGCGGCGATCGGCCATGTCCGCCCCCGTGCCCGTCGTCATCACGGCGGCGGCGCTCCCCCCGAGGACCTTTCGGACGAGCCCCGGCGCGAGCACACGGAGCGCGGCCGCGACCGCGTAGGGCCGCGGCACGTAGCGTTCGGGACGGCGCTCGACGCCGGTCTGGTAGATCGCCTCGGCGGCCTGCTCGGGGGTGGAGACGATCCACCTCGTCCAGGGCTTCGCCGTGAGCTCGGCCTGGGGAAATCCCTCGGTGGCGATGAAGCCGGGGAGGACGAGCCCGACGTGGACTCCGCTCGTGCGCTCCTCGGCCCACAGCGCGTCAGACCATCCCGCGAGCGCGAACTTCGATGCGCTGTAGGCCCCCGTTCCGCCGCGGGCGACCCGGCCGGCGGTGGAGGAGACGTTGACGATCGCGCTCGGCGCGCTCGCGCGGAGCAGCGGGAGCAGCTCCTCGGTGAGGCGGACCTGTGCGTCGAAGTTGATTGCCATCGTGCGTCTGACGTTGTCGAAGCCGCCGTCGGCGAAGCTGGCCCGCCAGGCGGCTCCCGCGTTGTTCACGAGCAGGTCGAGGCGACCGTGACGCTCGAGCAGGTGCTCGTGGACGACCCTCGGGGCGTCATCGTCGAGGAGGTCCACCGCGACGTAGCTGGCACGGTCCTCGCCCAGCTCGGCTGCGAGCGCGGCGAGGCGCTCCTCGCGTCGTGCAACGATCACGATCGCGGCACCCGGCTCGCGGGCCAGTCGACGGGCGCTCGCCTCGCCGATCCCCGAGGAGGCTCCGGTGATGAGCATCACGTTTGGGTGGCTGCGGGGAGGGGCGGTCTCTGCCATGGTCGCCGAACGCTGCTGGGGCCGCTGCCCTGGAGCTGCGCCGCCGGTTAGCCTGTCAGATCGGAGAGAAGATGAGCGCCCACACGCCCAGCGACCTCGCCCAAGCAGACTCGCGCCGCGAGCCGGTGCAGTCGGCGGGTGAGCCCGCGGGTGCGAACGGCTCGATGCGAAAGCGCGAGGCGCTGGAGCTGTTCAGCGGGCTTCCCGCCCGCTACGACGCGCTCTCGGCCGCGCTCAGCTTCTTGCAGGACCCGCGCTGGCGTCGCGCGCTCGTGGATGCCGTGGCTCCGCTCTCTGGGCAACGGATCCTCGACGTCGCGACGGGCACCGGGATGGTGGCCGCGGAGCTGCTGAGCCGATGCGAGTGCGAGGTGGTGGGGATCGACCAGAGCCCCGAGATGCTGGACGCGGCCCGGAGGCGCTTCGCCGCGCTCGCGGGCGGGCGCGGGCGGAGCGTCGAGCTGGTGGCGGGGGAGGCCGAGTCGCTCCCCTTCGCGGACGGGAGCTTCGATGCGCTCACCGTCACCTACCTGCTCCGCTACGTCGAGGATCCCGCTGCGACGGTGGCCGAGCTGGCGCGTGTCCTGCGCCCCGGCGGGCGGATCGCCTCGCTCGAGTTCGGCGTTCCTGCGAACCCGGTTGCGCGCCTGGCCTGGCGCTTCTACACCGCGGTTGGCCTGCCCGCGCTGGGGTCGATGGCCTCGCCCGCGTGGAGGGACGTCGGGCGATTCCTGGGCCCGAGCATCCGCGGCTTCTACGAGCGACACCCCCAGCGGGCGCTCGTGGGCTACTGGGAGGCGGCGGGGCTCGAGGAAATCCGCGTGCGGCCGATGAGCCTCGGTGGCGGCGTGGTGATGTCGGCGAGGCGATCTCCACGGGCGCCAGGTCCCGGGCAGGGACCGGGCTGAGGGTCGGTGACGGGCGAGCCGGACCGACCAGCCTTCTATGCGATCGGCCGGGGGCGGCTCGGGGACCTCGTCACGCTGCTGCACCCTCCCTACACGGCCTGGCATCTCAGCTACTTCGCGCTGGGCGCGGCCGCGGCGCCGCGGCTGCAGGCCGACAGGCTGTGGTGGGGGTTGCTCGCGTTCGGCCTCGCGGTGGGCGTCGGCGGGCACGCCCTCGACGAGCTCCACGACCGGCCGCTCGGAACCCGCCTGGGCGATGGCACACTGATCGCTCTCGCCGCGCTCAGCATCATCGGCGCGGTCGCCATCGGGATCGCCGGCGTGGTTGGGGTGACTCCCTGGCTGGCGCCCCTCGTCCTTGCCGGGGGGCTGTTCCTGCCGGCGTACAACCTCGAGCTGTTCGGCGGCCGGTCCCACGGCGACGCCTGGTTCGCGATCGGCTGGGGTGCGTTCCCGGCGTTCACGGGTTACTTCGTGGAGGCCGAGCGGGTCGCGCTCCCGGGCCTGCTGATCGCCGCGGGCGCGCTCGTGCTGAGCGTCGCTCAGCGGCGCCTGAGCGCTCCCGCCCGCGAGCTTCGCCGCCGCACGCGCAGCGTCGAAGGCGTGCGCGTGCTCCCCGACGGGCGCCGGGAGGAGCTTTCGCGGGCCGACCTGCTCGCTCCCCTCGACGGTGCGCTCGCGGCTCTCTCGCTGGCCGTCGTCCTCACGGCGTGTGCGATGGTGGCGGCGCGCCTGTAAGGAGGTGGGCACCGGGGCCTGGATGGACCTCGCGGGCGTCGCCGGGCGGGTCGACGCCGGGAGCGAACAGGCCGAGCACGCTGCCACCGAAGCCTCCGCCGATCAGCCTGGCACCCGTGGCGCCGGCGGCGCGCATGCGCGCGAGCGTCGACTCGACCGCGGCGGTGCTGACCCCGTAGAGGTCGCGGAGGCTCGCGTGCGAGGCGTCGAGCAACCCCCCGAGCGCGGCGAGCTCGCCGGCGTGGAGTGCCGCGACGGCCAGGCACACGCGGTCGTTCTCCCCGAGCACGTGGCGGGCACGGCTGAGGAGCGGCTCGGGGAGGCCGGCGATGTCCTCCGGGGCGACGTCCCGGAGCGAGCTCACGCCCAGGAGGGCACACGCCTCGGCGCATTCCTCGCGGCGCTCGTTGTAGCCGGAGCTCGCATGCACGTGGCGCTCACCCGAGTCGAGTACCGCGAGCCGCCAGCCCCCGAGCTGGAGGGGGACGGGCTCGATCGAGAGCGTGCGGAAGTCGATGCGGAGGGCCCTTTCCGGGGCGCCACAGAGCGAGGCGAGCTGGTCGAGCAGACCGGTCTGCGCGCCCACCCACTCGCTCTCGACGCGGGAGCAGAGGCGTGCGAGGGCGATCCTGTCGGGGGCCCGTCGCGGCCTCGTGGCGGCGCTCGCGCCGAGGTCCACGAGCGCGAGGCAGAGCGCCACCTCCAGCGCCGCCGAGGAGGACAGCCCCGCGCCCGGAGGGACGGCCCCGGCGATCTCGAGCGAGCAGCCGACGAGCGGGAAGCCGGCCGCACCCAGCTCTGCTACCACCCCGCGGACGAAGGCCCGCCATCCGCTCGCGGGAAGAGGCTCGCCGAGGGGGAACTCGTCGGCCTCGCCGAGGTCCAGGGCGCGCACCTCGACGGTGTCCGGGTAGGCGCTCGCCCGTGCGCGGACGGTGACGCCCTCGAGGATCGCGAAGGGCAGTGCGAGGCCTTCGTTGTAGTCGGTGTGCTCCCCGATCAGGTTGACGCGTCCGGGGGCGAAGGCCGCGCTGCTGTCAGCTCGCACGCTCGATCGCCTCCCGGAGGACGCCCGCGGAGCCCTCCGGGAGCGTGTCCGAGATGAACGTTCCCGCTCCCTGCTCCGAGCCCGCCAGGTACTTCAACTTCTCGGCCGTGCGCAGCGGGGGGTAGAACTCGACGTGGAGGTGTCCGTTGCCCTCTGCCTTCCCGCCCGTCGGGGCCTGGTGAACGGCCATCACGTAGGGGAAGGGGCGGTCGAACAGCGCGTCATACCCGCGCACGAGCCGCTGTAACGCGGCGGCGAGGCGCTCGAGCTCCGGGGCCGTGCAGTCCAGCAGGCTCGAGCGGTGATCGCGTAGGGCGACGTGCGCTTCGTAGGCCCATCTCGCCGCGTAGGGGACGTAGGCGATCGCGGCGTCGTCCTCGAACAGGATGCGGCGCCCGTCGCCGAGCTCGGACTCGGCCAGCGAGCAGACTGCGCAGCCGCCGAGGCGGCCGTCCGCGGCGACCTCCGCGGCCGGAACCGGTGGGAGGAACGGGTAGCCGTAGATCTGCCCGTGGGGATGGTGGAGCGTGACGCCAACCTCCACGCCGCGGTTCTCGAAGATGTAGACGTAGTCGACGTCCCCGCGGGCGCCCAGCTCGAGATAGCGATGGCGCCAGACCCACATCAGCTCGACGGCCCGCTGCGGGGCGAGCGTGCCGAAGGAGGACTCGTGATCGTCGGTGTAGACGACCACCTCGGCGGCCCCCTCCGGCGCCTCGAACGCCGGGAAGCGGTTGTCGAAGACGACTATCTCGAACGCCGGGAAGGGGATCTCCGTGACCGGCCCGCCGGGGTGGGTGGGGCACAGCGGGCAGTGGTCGCGGTCGGGGAGGAAGGTTCGCTCCTGGCGGTGGATGGCATAGTCGACCTGCTCACCCCGGAGCTCGTTGAAGCGGAGCTCGGTCAAGGTGCGCCCTCGCCGTCCGGTCCCGCCCGATAGAGGATCAGCGCGCGGCCGTCGTCTTTGCGGTGGCGCGTGAGCGAGATCGGGCCGAAGCGTTCGGCGCTCGGCCCATCCGCCGCGGGATCGAACGGAGGCCGTCCCTCGATCGTCTCGTGATCCTCGGCCGGCGGGTTGTCAGCCATGCGGCGAGGGTATATGGATGACATGGGCAGGAGCGAGCAGCGTGCAGTCGGACCCTCGCGCTGCCCGGTGGGCCGTTCTGCGCAAACTGCGCGACTTTCGCGTTCCTCCAGTGCCCCGCCGAGTAGTGTCCTTTGTTGCATGCTCGCGGCAGCACTTTCGACGCAGAACCAGAACAGCTCGGACAGGAGGTTGTGATGGCAGACACCGATCAGGCCGGCGAAGGAGTCGCGCAACTCGAGCTCCTCGATCGCGAGGGCGGACGACCGGGGATAGACCGGCGGACGTTCCTTCGACGGACCGCCCTCACCGGGGTGGCGGCCGGCTCCGTCAGCAGCATCCTCGCGGCGTGCGGGAGCAGCGCCTCCAGCAGCGGGAGCAGCGGGGGGAACTCCGCGAGCGTCTTCGGCTCGCACCCGAACTACAAATTCGTGATCGTCAACCACGTCACGACCAACCCGTTCTTCACGCCGACGCAGTACGGCGCCGCGGATGCCTGCGCGCTGCTCGGCTGCTCCTACCAGTGGACCGGCTCGGAAAGCAGCAACGTCAACCAGATGGTCGACGCCGTCAACACGGCGGTGACGAGCGGGGCGGACGGGATCGCTGTCGCGCTGATCGACCTGCACGCGTTCAACGGGCCGGTCGAAGCGGCGATCAAGGCAGGCATTCCTGTCGTCGCCTACAACGCCGATGCCCCCGGCAACGCCCGCCTCTCCTACATCGGTCAGGACCTCAAAAAGGCCGGCGAAGAGATGGGCGAACGGATCGTCGCGGCCGTCGGCTCGGGTGACGTCGCGCTGTTCATCGCGACGCCTGGCTCGGCGAACCTGCAGCCTCGTATCGAAGGCGCCGAAAAGGCGATCAAGGCGTCGGGCAAGCCGATCACGATTCACAGCGTTGCGACCGGCGCGGCCGTCCCTGGTGAGCTCTCGGCGATCGAAGCCTACTGGCAGGGGCACCAGAGCACGAAGGGGATGTACGCGGTCGACGGGGGGAGCACGGAAAGCCTCGCGAAAGTGATGCAGAAGTTCGGCCTCGCCGGCAAAGGCATCAAGGCGGGCGGGTTCGATCTCACCGAAGCGACACAGAAACTCCTGCAGGAAGGCAACATCGAATTCACGATCGACCAGCAGCCCTACCTGCAGGGCTTCCTCCCGATCCTCCAGCTGTTCCAGTACAAGGCGTCGGGCAGCCTCGTGGGACCGGCGGAAACGGATACCGGGCTGAAGTTCCTCAACAAAGAAACGGTCGCCCCGTACGTCAGCTCGAAATCGCGATACGAGGGTACCTCCACGACGGCCGCGATCATCGTCATCAAATAGGGACACGAGCGGGGTCGGGGAGGAATCGTGGCGAGCGCGGCCGAGAGCCCCGTCGAGAGCCCCTCCGCTCCGCCGAGGACTGAGCAGAATGGCGCCCCGCCGTCGGCGGGACGCCAGCTGCTGAACCGCCTCGTGTCGCTCCGCGAGGGGAGCATCATCGTCGTGACGCTCATCACGGCGATCTACTTCACGGCGAACACGAGCAGCTTCTTCACCGCCGCGAACTTCGAAACCCTGCTGCCTTACTTCGCGCCGTTCGCAATCCTCGCGGCGGGAGAGGTGTTCGTGATGATCCTCGGGGAGATCGACCTCTCGATCGGAGCGCTGTACCTGTTCGCGCCGATCCTCTTCTTCAAGATCGACACCTCCATCGGGCTGAGCCTGGTGCCGAGCCTGATCGTGACCCTGCTCGCCTGCATGGCGATCGGCGCCCTCAACGGCTTCTTCGTCGCCGTGATCGAAATCAACTCCTTCGTCACCACGCTTGCGACGCTCTTCGTCTTCGAGGGTCTGGCGTTGATCGTCTCCCACGGCACGCCAGTCGCGACGCCCGGCGCGGAAGTGCACGCGACGACGCAATCCGTCACACACGTGATCAACGGGCACACGATCACGCTGCAGGAAAAGGTCAACCACATCGGCACGTTCGCGAAAATCTTCGGCGGGGGGACCTACTCGGAGCTGATCTGGGCGCTCGCGATCGTCGTGATCCTCCAAGTCGTGCTGACGTTCACGCGCTGGGGCCTGTACACGGTTGCGATCGGGTCGAACAAGCTCGGTGCATCCGAGGCGGGCGTCGGCGTGAAGCTCGTGATGATCCGAAACTACGTCCTCTGCGCGCTGCTGGCGGGGCTGGTGGGGGTTTTCGAGGCCGTGCGCTCAGGCACCGTCCAGCCCGATCCGGCGGGTGCGAACGAAATCCTGTTCCTCGCGGTCGCCGCCGGGGTGATCGGAGGCACGCTCCTGACGGGCGGGTCGGGGACCGTGGTGGGCGCACTCATCGGCGCGCTGTTCCTCGGCATCCTGAAGGACGGGCTGATCCTCCAGGGGGTCAACGCGAACTACCTGCTGTTCTACACCGGCCTTGCGATCATCGTGGCGATGACGGCGAACGTGTACGTGGGACGGGTGCGAAGGGGGCATGGGAGTGGCTGAGGCAGGCTCGGCGGAGGCGGGGGTCGTGGGCCCGGCATCGGCGCCGGACGACGTGCTGCGCGTCGAACACATCGCCAAGCGCTTCGGTCCGGTGACGGCGCTGAGGGACATCAACCTGCACCTCCGCAAGGGCGAGGTGCTGGGATTGCTCGGCGACAACGGAGCGGGGAAGTCGACGCTGATCAAGATCCTCTGTGGCTTTCAGAAGCCGGACTCGGGGAGGATGTTCCTCCACGGCGAGCCGTTCGAACCGCGCAGCGTGGACGACGCGCGCGCGCAGGGGATCGAGACCGTCTATCAGGACCTCGCGCTGATCGACGAACTGTCCGTCTACCACAACCTCTACCTGCGCAAGGAGCGGGTCCACCGGCCGATCCCGTTGCTCGCCAACCGCCAGATGAAGCGCGAAGCGCGCACCGCGCTGGACGAGATCGGCATCAACATCCCCCGCATCGATGTTGCCGTCGCGAGGCTGTCGGGCGGGCAGAGGCAGGCGATCGCGGTGGCCCGCACGGTGAACTCCGACGCCGACATCATCCTTCTCGACGAGCCCCTCGCCGCGATGGGCGCGAAAGAGGGCTCGATGATCCTCGACCTAGTCGCCCGGTTGAAGGCCGAGGGGCGGGTCTCGATCATCATGATCCTCCACAACTACGTCCACGTGCTGCAGGCATGCGACCGCGTGAGCATGATCCAGGAAGGGACGATCGCACTCGACAAGCCGACGGCGGAGACCTCGGTGGAGGAGCTCACGGACATCGTCGTCAACGAGTACCGCCGCGCGCGCGAAGAAAGCCACCGCGAAGCCGGCGCCGGCGCCCAGCCGTCCGTCTAGGAGTTGCGGGCGCGGGCCTCGCTGAAGAGCTGCTCGACGAATGGGCCGAGCAGCCTCGCGATCCCCGCGGCGGTACGGCTCGATGAGCCGCTGGGGAGTGCCGCGTAGCTGATGGCGAGGCGGACGAGTCCCTCGCTGAGGAGCTCGGCGTCGGCATTGCGCACGCCCGGCCAGCCGGCGAGGATCATCTCCATCAGGCGCTTCGCGGCCGTTGTCACGAGCGGCTCGCCCTGTGTGGTGACGAGCGCGAGCAGCCCCTCCGAGCCGTCGCCCCGCACGATCGTCCTTACGAGCGAGTTGTCCGCGGCGTGCGCGAGGAACACCTCGAAGGCGGCTGAGATGGCTCGGGTGGCGTCCTCGACGTTCGCGAGGACCGCGTCCTGGACGGCGGAGAGCAGGCGGTCGGCCTCTCGGAGGACGAGCGTCTGAGCGAACTCGTCTCGTGAGCCGAACTCCTTGTAGAGGGTCTGGCGGCTCACCCCGGCGGCCCGCGCGATGTCGGCCATCGTGATCTCGGCCCAGAGGCGGTCCTCGAGTTCGTGGCAGGCCGCGTCGAGGAGCGTGTTGCGAAGCAGCTCGCGCGCGGCGAGCGAGTAGGGAATGCGATCGGTGGACGCCATCTGCGCTGGGATGTGTTCAGCCGGGTGAGCTCGCCGAGATGCCCGACGCCCAGCTTGAAAAACCGACATTACCGCGAATGTCGGAGGTTGGCGGAGGCAGCGGGCTCACGGGACCGGGCGGTGACGGTCAGCAGGTGGCGTCCGGGCTCAGGCGCCCGGCGGGCGGCGCGAGCTCAGGTATTCCTGGTTCTGGCGGCGCTCACCCCGCACCTGGATGGCGATGTAGATGATGATCACATTGACCACGATGCCGATCCCGACGAAGGTGACGATCAGGCCGATGTCCTTCGAAACCGCGGCGCTGGTTGCGAGGAGGAGCATTGGGGGGAGCCTAGCAACGCCGACGGGCCGGGTGTCGTAGCCTTCGGCGGCCGGCCTCGGTCAGGTGTCGAGGCCCCCCGGCGCGCAGCGCGGGGGAGTGCCGGGAGAGGTGCCGGAGCGGTTGAACGGGCGCGACTGGAAATCGCGTAACGGGGGAAACCTCGTTCGAGGGTTCGAATCCCTCCCTCTCCGTCATAACCCGAGCCATGACGCGAAGCGCCAATCACCAAGACGACGAGGTAGTCAGGATCGCTCCGTATGACCCTTCCTGGACCGCCGAGTTCGAAAGCGAGCTCGCGTTGCTGGAGCAGTCAATCGGTGCGTGGGCCACAGGAGGCATACATCACGTTGGCAGTACGGCAGTCCCTGGCCTCGCCGCCAAGCCTGTCATAGACATCCTCGTTGGCGTCCGTGATCTGGCTTCCTCGCGTGATTCCTTTGAGGAACTGGCCAAGATTGGCTACCGGTATGTGCCTTATCGCACCGAGGAGATGCACTGGTTCTGCAAGCCCAACGCGAGCCATCGGACGCACCATCTGCACCTGGTGCCGACGGGTTCTAGTCGCTACCGGGCCGAGCTTGTATTCCGAGATGCCCTGCGCTCCCAGCCCGATCTCGCCGTCGACTACGCGAACCTGAAGAGATCGCTTGCGGCGGAGTACGAGCACGACCGCGAGGGATACACGCGGGAGAAGGCGGACTTCATCCGGAAGGCCCTACCGCCCGATCTCGAGCGTGCGCTCTCGGCGAAAAGTGATATCATTTAGATAGCAGTTTCCTCAGACGCCGCTCCACGAGGAGGGACCATGAACCAGCCCGCCCAGTCAGACACCCAGCCCGAGGCAGTGCCGGTCGGGCACGCCGGGACCCGGGTCGAAATCCAGGAGCGACCCGCCTGGGCGATCAACGGCTGGGCTGGCGTGCTCGCCGTCATCGGCTACGTCGCCGCGACGGTCCTGGTGGCCAAAGGCTCGCTACCGGCGCTCGCCCTCCTGCCGGCCTTGGCCGCGGTCCTGACCGCATCATCCCTGGTCATCGTGCAACCAGGACAGACGAAGGTCGTGCGGTTCTTCGGCAGCTACGTGGGCACCGTCCGCCGTACCGGTCTGTCCTGGATCCTGCCGCTCGCGGACAGACGGAGCCTGAGCATCCGCGTGAGGAACTTCGAGACCAATCACCTCAAGGTCAACGACGCGGACGGCAACCCGGTGGAGATCGCCGCGATCGTCGTCTGGCAGGTGGCGGACACCTCGCGTGCGTCTTTCGCGGTCGACGACTACGTCAACTTCGTTCAGGTCCAGGCCGAGTCTGCCCTGCGGCACGTAGCCACCACGCACCCCTACGAAGATCCGGCGGAGGCGGGCACATCGTTACGCGGCTCGACGGATGTCGTCGCCGGAGAGCTCGCACAGGAGGTGGCCCAGCGCGTCGCGATAGCCGGGGTCGAGATCGTCGAGGTTCGCATCAGTCATCTGGCCTACGCCTCCGAGATCGCCCAGGCGATGTTGCGCCGGCAACAGGCCAACGCCGTCGTAGCTGCCCGCTCTCGGATAGTCGAGGGCTCGGTCGGCATGGTCGAGATGGCCCTCGCGCGCCTGAACGACCGCGGCATCGTCGAGCTCGACGAGGAGCGCAAGGCGGCGATGGTGAGCAACCTGCTGGTGATTCTCTGCGGTGACCAACCTGCATCCCCGGTCGTCAACACGGGGACGCTCTATACGTGAGTCGAGAGCGCAAACAGGTGCTCCTCCGCATCGACCCGAGGGTCCATGACGCCCTGGCCCGGTGGGCGACCGACGAGTTCCGCAGCCTCAACGCGCACGTCGAGATGCTGCTGAGGCGAGCCCTGGTCGAGGCGGGCCGGATGCCTGAGCAGGTCGCGCCCCTGCCCAAGAGGGGGCGGCCGCCTTCGCGTATCGGCTGACGACGAAGTCCTGGACATGCCCGAGGTTCGACCGCAAGATGAGCGCAACGGCTGGGGTGTGATCGAAGCCTTGTGTCGGCGCGCGCAGCTCGCGAGACTGCCCGAATGTCCCTTTTCGTCCTGATTCCCGGCGCCGGCGCAGACCCGCAGGTCTACGAGTCCACGATCGACGAGCTCGGCCTGCTGGGTCACGATGCACTGGCACCGCCACTGCCGCTGGATGATCCCAGGGCACGGCCGAGCGATCACGCCGCCGCTGTTCTCTCGGCTACGCCGGCGAGCGAGGACGTCGTCATCGTCGCCCAGTCGCTTGGGGCTTTCGCGGGCACTCTCGTCGCGGCCGCGATGCCGAGATCGACGCTGATCCTGCTCGCCCCGATGATCCCCAGACCGGGTGAGGCCGCGGCGGAATGGTGGGTGAACACCCGTCACGGCGAGGCCATAGCCGACGTGCTCGACCGGCATGGACCGATGGCCGCTTGGGGACCGGACGCGATCGCAGACATCTTCCTTCACGATGTCGACCCTGAGGTGGCTCGTGCAAGCGAACGCTACGCCGGCGTTCCAGGGGAGGGTATGTTCGCCGAGCCGCTGCCCCTTCGTGCCTGGCCAGAGGTGAAGACGACGGTGCTTGCGCCGCGGGCGGACAGACTGTTCCCGCTCGCCTTCCAAAGGCGCGTCGCCCGTGAACGGCTCGACCTCGAGATCGACGAGCTCGTCGGCGGCCATCTGCCGATGCTCGCGCGTCCTCGGGAGCTTGCGCGGCGCCTCGCCCAGGTGGCGGATGGCTAGTGGCAAAGTCCGCTTTGGATCCAGGTGGTGAGTCAACCGCCGAGCGCGTGCTCGTCTTCGGGCGTCCCCTAGATCGCCGCGCGGACGCCGTGGGCGATGAGGCTGCACAATGGGGATGTGGCGGAAAGCTCGCGGATCGAGGCCGGCGCGTAGCGATGTCCGAATCGGTGCTCTACATGTCGATGTCCCTCGACGGGTACATCTCCGGTCCGAACGACGGACCGGACAACCCCGGCGGCGATGAGTTCATGCGGCTGCACGATTGGTACGGCTTCGGCCCCGACGGTCCGGATGCCTCAGAGCTCGAGTCCAGCGAGAGGTCAGGTCCGGGCCAGCGCTTCCTTGAGGAGGTCAACGCGACGGGAGCGGTGCTCGCGGGTCGCCGGACGGTGGAGCAGGTCGACCACTGGAAGGGCGATCACCACGGCGTCCCGATCTTCGTACCCAGTCATGGTCCGCCCGGACCGTCCGCCGCGAACTATCCACTGGTCACGTATGTAGCCGACGGGATCGTGAGCGCGATGGCACAGGCGAAGCGCGCCGCGGGCGAGCGGAACGTATTGGTCCACGGCGCGTACACGGCCCAACGGGCATTGGAGGCCGGTGTGCTCGACGAGCTGCAGATACACCAGATCCCGGTGCTGTTCGGTGGAGGCCGCCGGCTGTTCGAGGTGTTGCCCTCGCGGGTCGAGTTGGAGGTCGTTCGCGTGATCGACACGCCCGAGGCAACTCATATCCGCTATCGCGTGCTTCGCTGAGGGTGTCGTGGCGAAGTTCGTGACGATCGGATACGGAGATCGCGCAGGTTACGACCGGACCGACCCGGCAATTCGTGATGCGGCCCATCAGCACGACGAGGAACTGCTCGCGGGAGGAGCGTTGATGGGGATCGCCGGCGGGCCCGTGCAGGTACGCAATCACGACGGGGCCGGCGTGGTTACAAGCGAGGGGCCGTTCCTCCGCTCAGACCTTCCGATCGCGGGGTTCGCCGTCATCGAGGCCGCCACCCTGCAGGAGGCGATCAGCCTCGCCTCCGAGAGCCCCTGTGCAGTCGCCCACGGCGTCATCGAGCTATGGCCACTGAAGCTCCAGGACCAGGCTTCCAGCGGATTTAACGGCGGTAGATGAGGTCGAAGTCCAGCTGCCAGTCGCCGTTCCTCGACGCGCGCTCCCAGGACCCGGTGATCGTCCTGCCGTCGTCGCTGATCCTGCCGGTGTAGCGCTGGGAGAACTCCAGCGGCGTGAAGTCGGCCGTCGTTCGCGTCAGCGACCAGGTCTGGGCATCCAGGGTCATCAGGTACACGCGGGCGACGCCGCGCGCGTCGAAGTAGTGCTGCACATAGCCGCCTCCCCCGGCGGCGGCGCCGATGATCGTGATGGAGTCGGGCGCCACCTCCTGAGGGACCAGTGAGCGGTCGACGAGGAGCTCCACGCGTTGGACGAGGAAGGCGCCACCGGAGGCCCATTCGAAGGTTGCGCGTCCTTGTCCCGGAGGCTGGTTCGGGAACAGGGCCTCGATCCTCCAGGCCCCCGCGAGAATGTCCAGCGGCTGCACCTCCGGACGTGGTTGATCGCTCTCCTCGATCGTCTTCTTCAGGTCGCTCAACCTCGCCGCCCACGGCTCGGCATACTTGCTCACCCAGCGGTCGTGGACCAGGCGGATGGGGACGGGATTCAGATAGTGGAGCTTCTCCCGCCCCTGCCGGCGGCTCACCACCAGGTTCGCGTCTTCCAGCACCCGCAGATGCTTCATCACCCCGAAGCGGGTCATCGGCAGTCGCTGCTCGAGCGCGCGAAGCGTCTGGCCGTCCTCCTTGAAGAGCTCATCGAGCAGGCTCCTCCTCGTCGGGTCGGCGAGCGCCTTGAAGACCTCGTCCACGCGGCCAGTATACGTGACCTAAACGTCACATCTCAACACCCGCGCGGATGTCAGCCCGAGGTTTCCGGTGGCGGGCTTGCTTCGGCGCCCGACGACGGGGTCGTGGACGATCGCGGCGCGAGCGGAACCCGCGTCGTCTTGCGGATGAGGATGTGGGTGGACTTGGACGTCGGCGTCGCGACGGCGGCCTTTCCGGGCCGCGGAGATTCGTCGGGCGTGCCCGGCTGACCGGCGATGCCCGGGTTGGGGCAGCCGTCGCTCGTCGAGGTGATCCAGGGCGGCCTTTCCGTTCCCGCTTCCCGCTGGCCGTTGGCCCCCACCATCGGCTTCAGTTCTCCGTCCGGCTCGAGCAGGGCGAGGATTTCCTGCTCGCTGAGCGGACGCTTGCTCGTGATGTAGATGTTGTTCGTCGGGGGCCCCGCGAACCCGCAGCCCAGATCACGGGCTTCCCCGCCGGTGACGTGGTAGAGGTAATGGCCCCAGCGGGCATCCCCGGAGCGGGTGACGAAGCCGTTGCTCGTCGCCCTTCCAACGAATTCGGGGAAGCTTTCGACGGCCTGGATCGTGACGTGCTGAGGAAGTTCGACTTCCCCGACCGGCGTCACCGTTTCGACCTCTCGGAAGGCCCCTTCGGCCGCGAGGGCGGCGGTCGACAGGCCGGCGACCGCGAGTACGCTCATGCCGCCGCCCCTGAGGGCCCTCCGCCGGCGGCTGCGCCGGCGGTGATCACGGCGGACGGCCTCGCCGAGTTCGGCGATGACCGCGCGGACGGGGAGAGTTGACTCGTTCATGACTGGACTCCTTTCGCGACGGTGGCTCTGAGTGTTCGGAGCCCTCTGAAGACCCTGCTTCGGGCCGTGACGGTGTTGCAGTCGAGCCGTGCGGCCACCTCCGCGTAGCTCATCTCGTCGATCACGCGGTAGGCGATCGCACGCTGTTGCTCGGGGGTCAGCTCGGCGAACGCCTCGCGGACCGCGGGTGCGAGCTCGCGCGCGTCGATCCGAAAGGTGATCTCCTCCGACCCGTCCTCCTCGTGCGTCGAGGTGGCCATCCCCAGACGCCGCCGCGCGGCCGTCTCCAGCCTGCCGCGGCGATAGTGCTGGCGAAGAAGGTTCCGCGCGATCCCGTAGAGCCAGGCGGCGCCCGAGCCGTCATCGCTGCCGCGGAAGCGGCGAGCCGCGTACCAAGCCTGGGCGAACGTCTCCGCCATCAGGTCGTGTGCGGTCGCAGGATCGTTCGTCTGGGCGAGGAGCCAGCGGTCGAGGAGCATCGCGTGCCGCTCGACGAAGGCCTCGAACGCCGCCGGATCGCGACGCGCAGCTCGGATCAGCTCGGCATCCGTGCGCGCCCTGCCCGGTTCCTTGGAAGCACCCATCTGGGCATTAAGTGTCGTTTGCGGGATCAGCGTTGCCGATCGGGGATCGCATCGGCGCCTGCCCCCGCCCCTCGACAGGGCATCGGCGGCGGATTACGCTGCTGGGATGCGTCCGTCGATCACGCCGAGTCGGGCGCAGTCGCGCGAGCGTCATTGGGCGGTGGTGCTCGCGTTGGTGATGCTGGGAACGCTGGCGATGCTCCTGGTGATGCCGTTGGCTGCGCAGGCCGCCGGCCGCTATCGCCTCGTGAGGGCATGCTCGGCACCCCGTCCGGGAGCCGCAGCCTGTCTGGCGATGCGCCTGGAGGCGAGCTCGCTGACGCGTATCGACCTGCGCGAGCGGGCGGCGGCGCAGGCCCGCGAAGCGCGTCCCCAGGTGGCCGAAAAATCGCCCGTGCCCGGGTATCTGACGCCGCAGAGCCTGTACGCGGCGTATGGCCTACCGAACGAAGCGCCCGCCTCGTCGCTGCAGACGATCGCCGTGGTCGACGCCTACGACGACCCGACGGCGGAAGCCGACCTCGGGGTCTACGACCGGCAGTTCGCTCTGCCCCCGTGCACGGCCGCGAACGGGTGCTTCAGGAAGCTCGACCAGCAGGGCAATCCCAGCCCGCTGCCCCCGAAACAGGGCGGCTGGGACGTTGAGATCTCCCTCGACGTGGAGATGGCCCACGCGATCTGCCCCGGGTGCAGGGTGCTGCTCGTGGAGGCCGACAGCGAAGAGTTCAAAGACCTCGGGACGGCGGTGAACGCGGCCGTGGCGGCCGGGGCGACGGAGATCAGCAACTCCTACGCCGGCCCGGAGGAGGCCGGCTACATCACCCAGGACGCCGGCTACTACGACCACCCCGGCGTGGTCCTGACCGTCGCCTCAGGCGACTACGGCTACCTCAACGACGACCGCTCCTTCGAGGCGGGCACGATGAACTTCCCGGCCGATTCCCCGGATGTCGTAGCCGTTGGGGGCACCGAGCTGACGGAGTCCGGCGAATCGTGGACGAGCACGGCGTGGGACGAAGGGGGAAGCGGGTGCAGCGACCTGTTCACCGCGCCGCCCTGGCAGAGCGAAGTTGCCGACATCGCGGCGACGGGATGTGCGGGCGAGCGCTCGATCGCCGACGTGGCCGCGATCGGTGACCCCGAAACGGGGGTCGACGTCTACGACAGCACCCCCAACGGCGAAGGCTACCCGACCGGTTGGGGCGTCTGGGGAGGAACCTCGGTGGCCTCGCCGATCGTCGCCGCCGAGTTCGCGCTCGCGGGGGGCTCGCGGGGGGTGGCCTACCCCGCCGCGACGCTCTACTCCCATCTCGGCGACGGTGAAGATCTCTACGACGTGGTCTCAGGGAGCAACGGCACATGTGGAGGGGACAGCTCCTGCAACGCGGAGGTCGGATACGACGGCCCGACGGGCCTCGGCAGCCCGATCGGGCTGGGCGCGTTCTCGACGGCGGGAACCCCGGTCGACGAGGTCCGTCCGAGCGTCGCGGGGATCGCCGAGGCGGGCCAGACGCTGACGCTCACGCAGGGTGAGTGGAGCAACTCGCCCACGACGACCACAGATCAGTGGGAGCTCTGCAACGCCGATGGGGACGCCTGCGCAGCGATACCCGGAGCGACCGGGTCGACATATGCGATCGCTGCGAGCGACCTCGGCTCGAGCATCCGCGTGGAGGAGAGCGCGGCCAACTCCCTCGGCAACGGCTCCTCCAGCGACTCGATCGCGACCGCGACCATCAGCACGGACGTCCCCGCGATCACCGCCGTCGCACCGCTCGCCGGGATCACCGGCTCAACCGTCACGATCACCGGCTCGGCGCTGAACGGCGCCGACGCCGTGCGCTTCGGCACGCTCGCCGCGAGCTTCGAAGTGGTCTCCCCGTCGGAAATCGAGGCGACCGTACCCGACGGGGGGCGTCCCGGGAAGATCACCGTGACGACACCGAACGGCACCGCGACCAGCACCGCCAGGTTCACCCCCACGCTCTCGCTGACGGGCCTGACGCCGAGACAGGCCGCGCCGGGGCGCATCGTGACGATCACCGGGGTCGGCTTCGACGAAAGCTCGGGGGTGGCCTTCGACGGCGTTCCCGCGGCCGCGGTCACGTTCGTGTCGGCGTCTCGCCTGAAGGCGACGATCCCATCGGGAGCGAGCAGCGGGCCGGTGACGGTCACCAACGTGGCAGCGCCGGTCGGGACCGTCGCCGCCGCTGCCCCCTTCACGGTCACGTAGGACCGCTCGCTCGCGGATAGCGGAGGACCGTCGCTTGGGCGCGCCCATCTATCAACACGACCCCGGGACGGCACCGGATCGGGATTTCCTCCCGGGCCGCCTCGGGTTTCTCGTCGCCGGCAACGAGGGCCGGATGCTCGATCCTCGCCGGACGCCGATCAGGATCGTCGGGTGCAATCACGCGGAGGGGATGTTCGAGCTCGAGGTTGAGGGGTTCGAGGACAGCGGCGCCCGCTGGTGGATCCCCTTCGAGGACGTCGTCGCCTACCAGTTCGCCGAGGGATCGCGGACGGCATCCCGGGCGGTGCTCGCGGGCTACGAGGCAGCGGTCGCGCGTTTGGACAGGCCACTGGAGGTGCGCGGCGGTGTCGGCGCGAGAGCGGCGAGCAGGCGGCTGTTGGCGCGCGAGCGCGCCGCCGCCGACGAGCTCCTGGGGCAGGCCGGCTTCGATCGCTTCGACGCGGCAGGGGCGATCGGCAGGCGAGGAGGAGATGGCGCGGCGGGCGCATTGCTGGAGTCCGAGCTCGAGCGGCGAGGCCTGCTCGAGATGGACAGGGAGTTCGTCGCGGCCTTCGTGAGCAACCCCCGCGCCGGCGAGCTCGTCAAGGGCCACGCGATGGCCCTCGCCGAGCTCGGGCTGTGTCCATACAGGGGCAAGGCCGTGCGCAGCGCGACGCTCTTCGACGGCGCCTGGAGGCGGGAGCGGCGCCAGGAGCATCTGCTCGCGCGACTGGGCTTCACGCAGGCGCTCTGGGCCAGGACGCTCCAGGCGGACACGGCGATCTACCGGGCGGTCTCCTCGGAGGGCGGGCTCGCGAGCCGGGGGCGGGGCTCGTTCGTCTCGGCGACGTTCTCCCCCGAGGTCGCCCTGGAGCACTTCCGCGGAGGCCCCGCCACACGGACGGCGAGCCTGATGCGCCAGCCACTGCCGCTGGATCGGCTGCTGATGACGTTCCTGGAGACGGCTGGGATGAACGCCCGCTTCAGCGAGGCCGAGGCGGTCCTCATCGGCTCCCGTGGAGGGCTCTTCTGAGCGATCTCCCGGAGGGCGGCCTGGGCTGCAAGAATCCCGCCGGTGCCGCCAGGGCGAGGACGAAGATGAGCGCGCGTGCCGGTCGCGAGGCGGTGATCTGCGAGCCCCTGCGCACGCCCGTGGGGCGATTCGGGGGCGTCTTCCGCGACCTGCCCGCGGCCGTGCTCGCGCGAACCGTCATCCGCGAGCTCGCCGAGCGGACGGGGGTCGAGGGCAAGGACGTGGACGACGTGATCATGGGCCAGTGCTACCCCAACGGGGAGGCGCCCGCGATCGGACGCGTCGCGGCGCTGGATGCGGGTCTCCCGGTGGAGGTTCCGGGGGCTCAGGTCGACCGTCGCTGCGGGTCCGCGCTGCAGGCCGTCCTGAACGCCTGCATGCAGGTTCAGACGGGAGCCGCGGAGCTGGTGCTCGCGGGCGGCGTGGAGAGCATGAGCCAGGTCGAGCTCTACTCGACCGACATCCGCTGGGGCGTGCGCGGCGGGGGCGCGCGCCTGGAGGATCGCCTCGCCCGCTCCCGCGTGACGGCCGGCGGCGCTGATCATCCAGTGCCGGGAGGGATGCTGGAGACGGCGGAGAACCTCAGGCGCGAATACGGGATCGACCGCGAGGAGCAGGACCGGCTCGCGCTCCGCTCACACGCCTGCGCCGTCGCCGCGCAGCAGGACGGGCGCTTCGGAGAGGAGATCGTCGGCGTCGAGGTGGGAGACGGGGTCGTGAGCGTCGATGAGCATCCGCGGCCGGACTCGAGCCTCGAGTCGCTTGCGAAGCTGCGGCCGGTGATGGGTCGCGAGGATGCCGAGGCGACGGTGACAGCGGGGAACTCGAGCGGTCAGAACGATGGCGCGGCCGCGTGCGTGGTGACCCACCCCGAACGCGCCGCCGAGCTCGGCCTGCGACCGTTGGGCCGGCTCGTCTCCTGGGCCGTGGCCGGCGTGCCGCCCGAGACGATGGGGATCGGCCCCGTGCCCTCGACGGCGCTGGCCCTCTCGCGTGCCGGCGTGAGCCTCGCCGAGATCGACCTGATCGAGCTCAACGAGGCCTTCGCCGCACAGGTGCTCGCGGTCCTGTGCGAGTGGGATCTCCCCGATGGGATCGAGCGGGTGAACGTCAACGGCTCGGGCATATCGCTCGGCCATCCCGTCGGTGCCACGGGGGCCCGCATCCTCGCGACGCTGCTCCGGGAGATGGATCGTCGGGGCGCGAGACTGGGGCTGGAGACGATGTGCATCGGCGGCGGGCAGGGCCTGGCGGCGATCTTCGAACGCGTCGAGCAGTAAGCGCAGGGGCGTCAGGGGCTGCCGATCGGGCTGCCGAACGCTGCGAGCATCGCCTCGACGATCTCCGCTCCACGATCCTCCTGGAGGAAGTGGGCTGCGCCCTCGATGCGAACCTGGGGACCAGCATTCGCGAGCAGCGACGTGAAGGTCTCGCCGGCCTGCGGGTAGGGGAAGACGGGATCGCTGTCGGAGAAGGCGACGAGCGCGGGCTTCTCCCAGCGTGAGAGCCCTTCCTGCACGGCGAGCATCTCGCGTACGCCGGGGTCGTCCGGGCCGATCGGGACGAGCAGCGGGAAGCGTTGCGCGCCCGCCTTGCTCTCGGGGGTGGGGAAGGGGGCCTCGTAGGCGGCGAGCACCTCTGGGGGGAGCTCGGTGGTGGTGGCGCCCTGCATGATCATCCCGATGGGGAGGTCAGGGGTGCGCTCGGCGAAGCTCCGCCACGCCATGAAGCCCTTGCTCACGCGGCCGGTGAACAGCCCCGTGTTCATCACCACCAGACGGCCCACCTGGTCGGCGTGCTCGACGGCCCAGCGCAGGCCGATCGGGCCACCCCAGTCCTGCACGACCACGGTCACGTCCTCGAGCTCGATCTGCTCGAGCTGGCGCGTCGTGTACTCGACGTGGCGCTCGTAGGTGTACCAGCCCTGATCGGTCGGCTTGTCGGATTCTGCCGAAGCCGACGAGGTCGGGGCAGACGACGCGGTGGCCGCTGGCGACGAGGTCGGCGAGCATGTGGCGGTAGAGGTAGCTCCAGTCGGGCTCACCGTGGAAGCAGAGGACCGTCGGGCCGGAGCCCTCGTCGAGGTGATGCATGCGCAGCCCATCGACCTCGAGGTAGTGCGGCTCGAACGGATACCCAGGGAGGTTCTCGAAGCGATCGTCGGGCGTGCGGAAGACCTCGGTCATCTCGGCTCCTCAGTCGGGTTCGGGCGCGGTCGCCGGCACGTTATCGCCAGCGTGGGCGATCCGAGCGGCGGGTCACGGGCCGGTAGCGTTGCCGGCATGTGGATCCAGCGCGAGATCACCCTCCAGGAGCGCCCCCGCGGCTTTCATCTGGTCAGCGGCGAGGTCCTCGCCGCGCTCCCCGAGCTCACCGGGATGAGCGTCGGCGTGCTCCACCTGCTCCTCCTCCACACCTCGGCTGCGCTGACCCTCAACGAGAATGCCAGCCCAGAAGTCAGAGACGACCTCGAGGCGTGGTTCGATCGGGCCGTGCCCGAGCGGAGCGATCTCTGGACGCACACGCTGGAGGGCGATGACGACATGCCCGCCCACGTGAAGGCGTCGCTGCTCGGTGCCTCGATCACGCTCCCCGTCGGTGGGGGTAGACCGCTGTTGGGCACCTGGCAGGGGATCTACCTGTGCGAGCACCGCGACCGCGGCGGCTCCCGGCGGCTCGTGGCGACCGCCTGGGGCGAGTAGCCGCGAGGGGCTCTCCGCCCCGCCCGCGAGGGCGCTGCCGGCCCGGCAGCGGGCGTTCTCGGAGCGGCCGGAGGAGCGAGGGCGGCGAAGGGGCGGCGGTAGACTACCCCCCCTGCGCCCGTAGCTCAGCTGGATAGAGCGTCGGTCTACGGAACCGAAGGTCAGAGGTTCGAATCCTCTCGGGCGCGTTTCGATCGGCCCCGTGACCGAGGGCCATTCGGTGCCGGGGCCAACTCGAGCAGATGCGCTATCAGATCACCTACGAGTCCACCTATCGGTACAGCGCTCCGGTCGTGGGCAACTTCAACCGGCTCCGCATGCGCCCACGGAGCGATGGCACCCAGCGCTGCGAGCACTTCGACGTCAGCGTCACTCCCCGTCCGGACGAGCTCGCCACATATGAGGACCTGTTCGGGAACGAGGTCACCGAGCTGCTCGTCGCCGCACCCATCCAGCGGCTGCGGATCCAGGTCGACGCGACGGTCGCCACGACTGAGCCGATACCCCCGCCGGAGGGCTCGTGGTCCGACCTGCAGGACGATCACTACCGCGCCGCCGCCGGCGCCTACCGCTATCACCCTTACGGCTACCTCCACGAGAACCCCGATCTGCTCGAGATGGTGGGCGAGGTGCGGGGCGGCACGCCGGCGGAGACGCTGAGGAACGTCACGAGCGTCGTCCACGAGCGATTTCGCTACGAGGCCGGCGTGACGGACGCGAGCACGACCACGCCGGCATTCGTGGGCCTCGGGGCCGGCGTCTGCCAGGACTTCGCCCATCTCGCCTTGGCGCTCCTGCGCTCCCACGACATCGGCGCCCGCTACGTCAGCGGGTACTTCTTTACATCGCCGGACGGCCCGGACGGGACGAGCGCCGAGGTCCAGACACACGCCTGGATCGAGGCCTTGCTGCCAGTCGACGGCGACGGTAATCCGGTGTGGTTCGCCACCGACCCGACGAACGCCATCATCGCCGGCGGAGACCACGTGAAGATCGGGCACGGCCGGATGTACTCCGACGTCTCGCCCGTGGAGGGCACCTTCTCCGGCGAGGCCGAGTCGACAGTAGAGGCCCACGTCACGATGCGGCGCGTCGCCACCGCGAGCGACCGCCTGCAAATGCTCTGATCGACCCGATCGCGCCACCCGGACGTCGTGGCGGCCGTCGCTAGGCTCCCATCGTGACGCCGGAGGCGCTCGCCAACCTCGCCCATCTGCGCCGCTCACGCGATCTGATCGACCGCGAGTACGCGCGCCCGCTCGCCGTCAGCGCGCTCGCCCGCGCCGCGTTGATGTCCACCGCACACTTCTCGCGCGAGTTCCGCGCGACGTACGGGGAGACGCCCTACGCCTACCTGATGACGCGGCGAATCGAGCGGGCGAAGGCGCTGCTGCGGCGCGGCGACCTGTCGGTCACCGAGGTCTGCATCGCCGTGGGCTGCAGCTCCCTCGGCTCGTTCAGCGCCCGCTTCACCCAGCTGGTGGGCGAGACGCCGACGGCCTACCGGGCCCGTGACCACAGCGCGCTCGCGAGCCTGCCCGGCTGCCTCGCCAGGGACCTCACCCGGCCGCGGCGCAAAGCGAGCAGGATCGGAGAAACGCCACCGGTGCTGACCCCCTAGCCTCGCAGGCATGAACCTCACTCTCTCTCAATGCTTCGTCCAAGTCCATGACCCCGACCTGGCGCTGGCCTTCTACCACGACACGCTCGGCCTCGAGCTCCGCAACGACGTCGCCCGCGGGGACTTCCGCTGGATCACCCTCGGCGCCGCCTCCCAGCCCGGCGTCGCGATCGTCCTCACGAACTACCTCAACGGAAGCCCCGCCGACGGCGACGCGCTCGCCGCCCTCATCGCCAAGGGAGCCCTCAACGGCGTCCACTTCCACACCGACGATCTCGACGCCACCTTCGAGAAGCTGAGCGCCTCGGGCGCCGAGGTCGTCCAGGAGCCGACGGACCAGCCGTGGGGCACGCGGGACTGCGCCGTGCGCGACCCCTCAGGCAATCTGCTCCGCATCGACCAGCCGCCTCGCGCGTAGTCGCGAGCGCTCGGGGTCATAGCTCCCGAGCTCCTCGCCCCACTGGACCCACCCTGGGCGCGGACTGCGCGCGAACAGCTCCAGGAGCGGCCCCGGCGAGCACGCCTCGATCACCTCGTAGATCGCGTCGGGCTTGCGCGAGTGCTCGCGCTTGCGCTCGGCGACGAGGTTGACCTGAGTGCGGCCCGGGGGGAGTGTGCGCTGGCCGGGGCCGCGCACGCCGAAGAGCACGAGCTCGGTGACGTTGCGGAAGTAGAAGCCGACGCCCCGCCCGTCGGGGCCGCCGTCCTTCCGCGTCTTGAACCACACGAGGTTGGTCTTATAGCGGAAGCCCCATGCCTCCATCACGCGGAGGCCGTCCGCGAGTAACGCGTTCGGCACCCACAGGTAGAGGTGGGCACTCGATGCGGCCGCGTCCGCGACGGGAAGCTCGGAGATCTCCTCCAGCGTCATCGTCCGGTAGCGCGACAGGCGCCTGTGCTCCGGGGCCATCTTCCCCGTCCGGTTCGCGAAGCGCCACGGCGGGTCGGCGAGGATCGCGCCAAAGGGTCCCCGTGCGCGCGCGAGGGAGCTGAGGGCCTGGTTGGCGAAGGCGTCCAAGGGCTGATCGGGTCGGCCGTTGCTGCCGGCGAGCGAACGCTACGGCCCGGCCCGGTTGGATGCTCCGCTCCCCGGGCGGCTCGAAAGGTTCCGCCGGCGACCATATCGCTGATCGGGCCCGGCGCTATCATCGCTCCCATCGTGGGGTTGTCGTCATCGGATGCTCAGAGGGGTGGGGGGTCGGCCTCCGCACCCCCCGCGTCGCCCCAACTCGGCGTCCAGGACGCGGTTGCCGGTGGCTGGCATTCGCTGCGCCTGACAGGCGAACTGGACCTCGTCACGGCCCCCCTCCTGGGGACCGCCGTCGACGGGATCGCGATGGCTGAGATCGATGGCGTGACCCTCGACCTCAGCAAGCTCACGTTCATGGACTCGACGGGCCTGCGCGCAGTGCTGGCGCTCGCCGACCGCTGCGCCGAGACTCGCTCGGAGCTGCGAATCGTCCCCGGCCCGCACGCGGTCCAGCGGGTGTTCGAGGTCACCGGGCTGGGAGCCCGTCTCTCGTTCGCCCCTGCCCCGTTGCCGTCGGGCTAGCCCGACGGCGGAGGAGCGAGCAGGCTGCACGCGGTGGCCTCGCAGCGAAAGGCCCGTGAACACGGGCGAAACCGCAAAAGTGCTCGCCCATCCATGGTATGCTCCCGGGCGCCGGGGTGCGGCCTGAGGGCGGGACAAGCGTCAGGCTGACGGACGAAGGCATCTCGACAACCTTCATGAAGGCGATAGAGAGGACGCAGGAGGAATGAGACATCTAAAGACGGCCTTCGGGCTGGCTGCGGCGATGTGTTTGTTCGGCGTCATGGCGACGTCGGCCTTCGGCCACGAATTCACGACGTTCAAATTCAACCACGTGATCTCGGAAGCCGAACCGGTGAAATCAACTGCCAAGGCTCCCGAAGAAGAAGAACTCCAGGAACTCAACTTCGCTCGCTACCACGTGTACTGCAGGGGGGTTAAAGGCAAAGGTCTGATCACCGAATCGCCGTCCACAACTTTGACCACGCACCTTGCGTACAGCAAATGCGGCTACTACCCCGGTGGCAAGGCAGAAGCCGAAGCGGGTTGGCTCGGTCTTGGCGCCCAGGTCAAGGGCGGCCTCACGATCGCGCTGCGGGTCAACGGTGCGGCGAGCCTCGAAGGCAATGAAGAAGGCGAAGAATTCGAATACGGGACGAAAGCAGAACTCCGCGAAACCTCCGCGGAAATCAAGATCCCGGGTCGGAAATACTGCACGCTGATCATCCCCACCCAGGTTCTGCCGGCCGCGGCCGTCCACAACCCGGAAGGGACATTCTCGGCGGTGGCGTACTCGAAAGGTGGGGAAGCAAAGCCAGAAACCCCACAGAACTTGAACAAATACCCGGGCTACTTCCAGCACAAGCTGATCGTCACGCTGAACCTGAAAGCAATCAAATTCAGGTTCAACGAAGAAACGCAGTGCGGGGAATTCGAACCGAAAATCGAAAAGGCCAACGGCATTCTCGCCGGCAACCTGCAGATGGAAGTCCCCGGCGGGAACCTGGAATTCAACTAGGCGCCAGCCGGATATCCGCCTAGTCAGGCGGCAGAGGTGGGGATGGGCCGCAGGGCCCGTCCCCACCTCTTTCTTTTCCCGCCCTCAGCCGTCCCCGAAGGGCGCGAGCGGGACGCCGTGGTCGGACTCGCGCATGCCGAGCTCGTAGGCGCCACCGTGCTCCGCGCGCAGCAACCGCGGCGCGCCGCCGGCGAGCTTGACGCTCACCTCGATGCGGGCCACGGAGCAGTTGACGACATCGTGGGCGCCGCCATCCGGGTCGCTGTAGCGCCACCCCGCGGCTGAGCCGCCGGGCACCGACACCTCGATCTCGACGGCGAGCCCGCGCTCGCCCGCGACCCGCACCCGGCATCCCTCGACGCCCTCGCTGACGGTCGGCCTCCTGGCCCACAGCCCGCCCAGCCGCTCTCGCCGGCGATCGAGCGCGAGCGCGCCGTTCGCCACCCAGGGAGTCATCCTCCCGGCCACGCGCAGCCGTCCCAGGGCGAGGTCCAGCCAGCTGTCCTCCTCGCCCTCGAAGCCCGTGCCGTGGAGCCAGATCCACCGCTCGGCGTGCTCGGCGCCCCAGTTGTGGCCGATCGTCCCGCGCCATCCTTCGAGCCCGATCGAGGGTTGGCCGTCGACCTCGAGGGTTCCCTCGAAGCGAGCGCCGGGGGCGGGAGCCGTGAGCTTGGTGCGGGGGAGGGGCACGCGGTAGAGCCACTCCGGACTGAGGTGGTGGAGCTCGTGCTCCTCGCCCGTGAACTGCAGCGACCACGATGTATCGCCGCAGCGTCCCCGCGCCCAGCCAGGGCCGATCGTCGCCTCACCGACGCCCAGCCAGGCACCAGCGGGCGTGCTCAGCGGCTCGGAGACGAGCTTGTGCATCGCCGGGCGCGCGAGGTCCCCGTCGAAGCGCGTGCACCACAACGCGCCGACGGGTGCCTGCCCGGGTGGCTTGTGGACCGTGTAGCGGATCCACACCCCCGCCGGTCGGTCCGGGGCGACGGCGCGAAGGAAGAACGACTCGTACATGCCGGTCCGCGGAGCGGCGCTCGCAAACATCGCCCGGGTCTCCATCGCCGGCGATCCTAACCCCGGCAGGGGAGCCCGCGCTCATCGCTTCGCGCCCCGTTGCTCCCGAGTGCCCCGGCCGACCTGAGAGGATTCCCCGGATGCACCGGGCCTCCCTCGTCGAGTTGCGGGCGCCGCTCGACGGCTCGGCGACCCCGAACCCTGCAGCGCGCTTTCTCCTCGGGGTCGACGGCGGGGCCACGAAGACGCTCGCCGCCGTCCTCGATCTGGAGTCGGGGTCGCTACACCTCGGCCACGGCGGCCCCAGCAATGAGGACGTGGTCGGCGAACAGGCCGCGGTCTCGGCGCTGCTGGAGGCCGCCGAGGAGGCGTTCGCGGGCGCCGAGATGGGCGCCGAGCAGCTCGGCGCCGCCGTGCTCGCGATCGCCGGGACGGACACCGACGCGATTGCGGAGTCGGTGCGGGCTGCCCGCTCGGACGATTGGATCGTCGTCAACGACGTGGTCGCCGCGTGGGCCAGCGCAACAGGGGCCGGGCCCGGCGTCGCGGTGATCTCGGGGACCGGCTCGAATGTCTTCGGTGTGGGTCCCGACGGGCGCGCCTGGAGGGCCGGCGGCTGGGGGCACCTGCTCGGCGACGAGGGCTCCGGCTACTGGCTCGGGGCGGAGGCGATCAAGGCCGCCCTCCGCGACCGCGACGCATCCGGTCCCGAGACCGCCCTCACGGACGCCCTGCCGGCGTTCTTCGGCACGGCCGACATCGAGACGCTGGCCACGCGGGTGTACTCGAAGCCCCTCACCAAGGCCGACATCGCCGCCTGCGGCCCCGAGCTCGCGCGGGTCGCCGCCGCCGGGGACACGGTCGCGCGAACGCTCTACGAGCGCGCCGCTGCCGAGCTGGCCGTGCGGATCGCTGCGGTGGTCCGCTCCACCGGGCTCCAGGGCGGCTTCCCGATCGGCCTCATCGGAAGCTCCTTCAGGGCGGGGGAGATGTTCGTCGGCCCGCTCACCCTCGCTCTCCGGGAGGTCGCCCCGGAGGCCGTCGTCGGCGCCGTGGAGATTGCACCGGTCGGCGGCAGCCTGCTGCTGGCGGCGCGCGCCTGCGGGCGCGCGGGTGACCTCGATGCGGGACGGCTCTCAGGGCTGCTCGCGGCGCACGCCGGCTGAGCGCCGCCCGCTGACCTCCGTCGCCTCGAGCCGACGGGCGATCGCGGCGCGATCGCCGATCGCGCCGGCACCCGTCCCGCCCATCCGCACGGCGGCGGCGGCGTGGGCTCGGCTCGCCGCCTCCAACTCCCCGCGGCCGTCCGCGAGCGCCAGGAAGAACGCCGCCGCGAACACGTCCCCGGCACCGAGATCGTCGATCGACCGCTCGAGCGGGGGCACCGCGAGCTCGAGTCGCTCCCCCTCGCCGCGCCAGACCGCGGTGGGGCGCGACCCGTCGGTCACCGCCACCACGCCCCCCCTTCCCGCCACCTCGGCGATCAGCTCCTCGCAGCTCGACCGCTCCTGCTCGCTGAGCACGAGGGCGTCGAGTCGCCCACGCTCGCCCCTCGGTGCGGCGAGGGCTCCGGCGGCGAGCCTGACCTCCCCGTCGCCGAGCCATTCCCGCACCAACCCCTGCGGGGTCAGCCCGACGAAGTCGGCTCGACCGTGCCAGCCGGCCGGTCCCTCACGAACGACGGGGGCGAGATGGAGCAACGCAGTGTCCACCTCGGGCTCCTCGGCGAACTCGCCCGCCCAGGCCAGCACCCGCTGCGCCCGCCGGGACCCCCGCCCGATCGTCTCGAGCGTCGTGGTCTCCTCGGCCGGGAAGATCTCGAGGGCGATCTCGCGACGGTAGGGGGCGAGCATCCGTTCGATCTCGCTCGCGACCCCGCGGGTGATGATCGCCGCTCGGTGACCGAGCCGCGCGGCCTGGAGCGCGGCGTAGAAGGCGCTGCCCCCGGGCTTGCGCGTGCCGTCCTCCAGCACGTCGATCGTCACGTGGCCGATCGCGGTGTAGTCGAGGTGAGGCCTCAACCTCGTCCTCGCTCACGCCTGCGTGACACCATTGCGGGGGCGGACCCCGGCGGCAGCGGATGGCTCGGCTCGGTCGGGGCGTCCACCCCCATAGCAAATCGAATGGCCTCCCCGATTGTTCTCAGAGCGATGAGCGAGACACGCCAGCGGGCGTCGACGCTGCTCGCCGCGATGCTCTCCGGGGGCGTGATCGCGCTCGCGGCCGCGATCCTGCTCCCGGCCGGCGCGGCGGCCGCGAGGGGCCCCGGGCATGGCGGTCCGAGGGCGGACTCCTACCCGGCGGGCGCCACCCGTGCGGCCGTCCCGGTGACCCGACGCGAGCTCCGCGCGGCGACCGCGGCGAACCACGCGCGGCGTCGCGGAGGGCGTTCGAAGAAGCACGCCGGCCCGGTCCTCCACGGCGACCCGGCGCGCGCACTCGTCGCCTTCGAAGCGATGCAGAAGCAGTACTACATCCCGGGCTCGGGTCTCTACGCCGGCGAACCCTTCTCCTACCTGTGGCCATTCTCCGGGGCACTCGCGGCGACGATCACGCTGTCGAATATCCCCGCCCTGGCAAAGACGATGGCCAACGAAGTCCACCGGCGGCTGGTCGGCCTGCAGTCATACCTCGACACGAACGACTCCGGGGAGCCGGAAGGGAGCTTCACGAGCACACTCCCGGCCTTCGACGGAACCGTAGCCCCGCCGGCCGGTCCCGGCGGGCCCAAGTACTACGACGACAACGCCTGGGTCGGGATCGAGCTCATGCGTCGGTACAAGGTCGTCCGCACGCCTGCTCTGCTGGGCAGCGCGGAGGGGATCATGGCGTTCGAGATGGCGGGCTGGCAGGCGGAGCCCGAACAGGGATGTCCGGGCGGCATCCCGTTCTCCAACGCGATCGAAAACACCGACCGCAACACCGTCACCGACGGGCCCACCGCCGAGCTCGCGATCCAGCTCTACCGGATGACGGGCCAGGCGGCCTACCTCGGCTTCGCCGAGATGCTCTACGAATGGGTGCGTCGCTGCCTGGAGCAGCCGGAATCCCTCTACCAGGATCACGTCAACCGCCAGGGCGTCGTCGAAGGGTCGCTCTGGAGCTACAACCAGGGCTCGATGATCGGGGCGGGAACGCTCCTCTATCAGGTGACCCGGAACTCCGCCTACCTCGCTGAGGCCCGCGCCACCGCCGCCGCGGCCCTCGCACATTTCACGCTCCCCGTCCTCGTTGGGGAAAACCCCTTCTTCGTGGCCGTATATCTCCGCAACCTCATGTACCTCGACACGGTCACCCACGAAAGCTCGGCGGTGCGCGTCGCCCAGGCCTACGTCGACTACGCCTGGGAAAACCTTCGCCTCAGCGACAACGTATTCGTGGGCGGCTCTCCACCCACCGCCCAACTCCTCGTCCAGTCGGCCATCGCCCAGGTCTACGGGCTCCTCTCCACGCCCGCCTACACCTATTTCTAGGCGGCCACGCGGGCGGGTGGGGTACTGTGCTGCTGATGACCGAAGCGGCGAACCTCACCACGGCGGAGGGGCTGGAGGCCCTCGAGGCCGAGCTCGCCCAGCTCGAGGGCGCCGGTCGGAAGGAGATCGCCGAGCGGATCAAGACCGCGCGCGAGTGGGGGGACCTGAAGGAGAACAGCGAGTACCACGACGCCAAGAACGACCAGGCCCACCTCGAGACGAAGATCGCCCGGCTGCGCGAGAAGATCGCTCAGGCGGTGGTGGTCGAGGAGGGCGGCAACGGCGCCGTCGTCGGCTTCGGCTCCACCGTCGTGGTCCGCGACGAGGGAGGCCTCGAGCAGACCTGGCGGATCGTCAGCTCGCGCGACGCCGCCCCACGCGAGGGCAGGCTGTCGGCCGAATCCCCGCTCGCGGTCGCCCTCCTCGGGCGCACACCCGGCGATGAGGTCTCCGTGCTGCTGCCGAAGGGCAGGCGCGCCCTCACCGTCCTGAGGGTCGCGTGAGCGCTCGCTCGCCCGCGTAGGCCAGGCGGACCTCGCGGGCAAGCTCGCCGGGACCTCTGCGGTAGAGGCGCCCCCCGCTCCGCAGCGCCCGCCGTCGCAACGTTGCGCGCCGGCGGGAGATCGCCTTCGTCAGCCCCGTCGCCGTCGCCTTCCCGACCCGATCGGGATCGCGGCGCGGCAGGCGCCGGCGCGTGCGCACGAGCTCCGCGAGCACGGCCAGGTCGTGATCCTCGCCGAGCGTTTCCCCGAGCGCGTCCGCGCGACGCTCCAGCCGCCGCAGCCGCTCGCGCGCCTCCGATCCACCCCCTCCGCGTCGTTGCAGCAGCTCGGCCGCGTAGCGGAGATCCTTGACTCGCTTGCGCCAGGCGTGCATCGCCCGTGTGCGCTCCCCCCGGCCGTCCGCCACCCGGCGGTAGCGTCGCCGTCCCTGTCTGTAGAGCCGCCGCAGGCCCGGCTCGATCAGGGCCGTGGAGTCCGTCTCGCGAAGCTCCCAGGTGGCGGCCCGGCGGCGGAAGGCGTCGAGCTCGGAGAGCACGTCCAAGCGGGCCCCCGCCTGCCCGAGCGCCCGCCCCCGTGCGTGCTCGTGCTCGCTCTGCAGCTGCTCCCGCAAGCGGCGAACGCCGCGTCCGCGTCCGAGCTTGCGCGGATGCCGATCGATCAGCCCGTCGAGCGTCGCCAGCGCCACCTCGCTGTCCCGTGCCGCGGACAAACGCGCGGCGACGTCGCGGAGGGTCGTGCTCTCGCCCCTGTAGCGCCGCTCGCCGAGCTCGTCCCTGAGCAGCCGTAGGAGGGCGCGCATGCGCTTGATCGCCTTCCGCGTCTCGTGGACGGCGTCGCCCCGCTCCCCGCGCGTCCCCTCGAGCAGCTCGATCGCGAGGTCGGCCTGCCCGAGGAGCATCCGCATCAGGCCATCGGATAGGCGCTCGCCGCGCAGCAGTCCGAAGTTCCGCTCCCGCGGCTCGGCCTCCCGCTCCCGACGCTCACGCTCGGCACGCGCCAGCACGACCCCGAGACCGACCGCCGCGGCCGCCGCCACGGCGGCGGCGAGAGGGGCGACAATTAGGCGATGACCACCCTTCCGCCCGCGAAATGGTGGACCGTGCGCCCCGCCGCGAATCGCAAGCCGGCGACGTATCGCTGTCCGATTTGTGGCAATCATCTTCCCGCTCTCAGCGAGCATATGCTCATCGCCCCCGAGGGCGATACCAGACGGCGTCGCCACGCTCACTCGCACTGCGTCCTCGCCGCGCGTTCCCGCGGCGAGCTGCCCCTGCGCGAGGACTGGCAGCGGACCCAGCCCAGCGGCCCGTCGCTGTGGAGGCGCCTCAGCGGACGCGCATGAGCGCCGCGGGCCGCGGGAGGCTCAGTTGCGGCTCAGGCCGCTCGCCGACGTCGCCGCCGGGATCGGGTTCAGCGCCGCGAGACGGCCGTTGTTGAGCTGGAAGTGGACGGTCGCCTGGCCCCCGCCGGGGCAGCAGAGCGGGTCGCCCTGGCGGTAGAGGGGATACGCGAGAACCACTTCGGTGTCGCTCTGCGAGACCACCTTCACGGTCGCGCTGGGTTCCTTGGAGTCCGTCCCCAGATAGCGCCCGTCGAGGAAGAAGAATGCCTGCTGGCCATAGCCGTCGCTCGATCCGGTTCGTGTCCCCACGAGAACCCGGAGGGTCTGGTCGTCGTGGTATTCGCCCGGGTTGCGAGCCGTGAAGCCGTGCGCCTGGACAATCGCCGCGGCCCCCTGGGCGCTTTCTTCGCGGGCGCTCGTTTCCGTGAAGGCCGGCTCCGGCGCGGTGCGCGTGGTCGAGGGGGCGGCCGTCCCGCCGCCGGTGCTCGTCGGGGTTGCCGGCGCGGTCGTCGTCGAGGTGGCTGTCGTGGTGGGCTGCTGGGCCGTCGTGCTCGACGTCGTCCCGCTCGCGACGGGCTGTTCGGAGACGGAGACCGTCTTCGTCGCCGACCCGCAGGCAGTCAGCGTGGCCGCCACGAGGAGCACGAGCGGGGTGAAGGAGCGTGGCCGCTTCACGGTCCCATCGTAGTTCGCCCCTTTTCCCTCCTCTCCTCGCGCCCGCGCCCACGACGCCCTGTGTGACCTTGCGCACGCTCTCCTTGACTTATTATTAGTTGCTGCTAAGTTGGCCCGATGAGTTTGTTAGCGGTCACTAAGCAAGGAGACGGACTGATGAGCAAATCGCGGCGGAATGGCTGGGTCCTGGGGATCGTCTCGGTGGCGCTCTTCATGGTCGTCCTCGACAACCTCGTCGTCAGCGTCGCGCTGCCCACGATCCATCGCGACCTCGGTGCGTCGATCCAATCGCTCGAGTGGACGGTCAACGCGTACGTGCTCACCTATGCGGTGCTGCTCCTCACGGGGGCCGCGCTCGGCGACCGCTTCGGTCGCCGGCGGATGTTCCTCGTCGGGCTGTCCGTGTTCACCGCGGCCTCGGCCGCCGCCGCGCTCGCGCCGACGACGGGGCTGCTCGTGGCCGCCCGGGCGATCCAGGGCGGCGGCGCCGCGCTCGTGACGCCGCTCACGCTCACGCTGCTCGCCGAGGCCTTCCCGGCGCAGCGGCGGGGCCTGGCCATCGGGGTGTGGTCCGGCGTCAGCGGTATCGCCGTCGCGCTCGGTCCGCTCGTCGGCGGCGCGGTCGTCCAGGGCATCTCCTGGCACTGGATCTTCTGGATCAACGTCCCCATCGGGCTGATCCTCCTGCCGCTCTCCGCGCGCATCCTGCAGGAGAGCCACGGACCGTACGGGAGCCTCGACCTGCCCGGGCTCCTCCTCGGGTCCGGCGGGGCGTTCGGGATCGTATTCGGGCTCGTCCGCTCGCAGTCGCTCGGCTGGACGAACGCGACCGTCCTCGGGAGCCTGCTCGCCGGTGTCGTCCTGCTCGTCGCCTTCGTCGCCTCCGAGCTGCGGGCCCGCGAGCCGATGCTCCCGATGTCCTTCTTCGCTCGCCGCTCCTTCGCCGTCACGAACGTCGTCTCCCTGAGTATGTACTTCGGTATGTTCGGCTCGATCTTCTTCCTCTCCCAGTACATGCAGAACGTCCTCGGCAACAGCCCCCTGCAGGCCGGCCTGAAGCTGCTCGTGTGGACCGGCGCGACGATGGTCGTGGCGCCGCTCGCGGGGGTGTTCTCCGCGCGCATCGGCAGCCGCCCGTTCATGGTCGCCGGCCTCGCCCTCCAGGCCGGGGCCCTCGCCTGGCTGGCGAGCATCGTCTCGACGGATCTCGCCTACTCGCAGATGATCCTTCCCTTCATCATGGCGGGGGCCGGGATGGCGCTCGTGTTCGCTCCCGCCGCCAACGCCGTCCTGGCCTCGGTGCTCCCGCGCCAGGCGGGCCAGGCCTCGGGCGCGAACAACGCCATCCGCGAGATCGGCGGGGTGCTCGGCGTGGCCGTGCTCGCGTCGATCTTCACCGGCAGCGGCGGCTACGGCTCGCCCGAGCAGTTCGTCGCGGGGCTGCGTCCGGCGATGTGGGTGGGGGTCGCGGTCCTCGCCGCCGGCGCCCTCGTCGCGCTCGCGCTCCCGTTCTCGGCCGCCCTCCCGGCTCCGGCGGCGCTCCCCGCCGTGGACGAGGATCGCCTCCCGACGCGGCTGGCGGTCCCTTCCCGGGAGGCCGCGTGAGCTCTCCCGGCGCAGGCCCAGCGGACGCGGCGAGCGAGGTGGAGAGCGCTCCCCGCCGGCGCGTCCCGGCGGCCGAGCGCCGCGAGGAGATCATCGCCGCGGCCGTCCACGAGTTCGCCCTCGGCGGCCTTCACGGCACCCCCGTCGAGCGCATCGCCCGCCGCGTGGGCGTCGCCCAGCCGTACGTCTTCAGCCTCTTCCACAGCAAGCGCGAGCTGTTCCTCGCCGCCGCCGAGCGGAGCTTCGCGAGCATCGCGGCAACCTTCATCGCGGCCGCGGAGGCCTACCGGGAGGGGAGCGCGTGGGAGGACGCCGAGGACATCCTCGAGGCGATGGGCCGCGCCTACACGGAGCTGCTCGTCAGCGACCGGTCGCTCCTGATGCTCCAGCATCAGTCCTTCGCCGCCTGCGACGACGAGGTCGTGCGCACCTGCGTGCGCCACCGCTACGCCGAGCTGATGGCCCTCGCGAGCGAGCTCTCCGACGACGCGGAGCCCGAGCGGATCGATGACTTCTTCCGCCACGGCATGGCCCTCAACGTCGCCGCCGCACTGGGCGTCGAGGACATCTCCTCGGGCTGCGAGTGGGTCGTCGCGGAGATCGCCGCCTCAGCGGAGGGCTGACCCCCAGGAGGTAGCATCGAGGCGAGCGATGTCCGCCCCTCCCAAACAGACGCCCGCGCCCGCGAAGCGGCGAAGCCGCGGGGAGCTTCTCCGCACCGGCGGGATGATCTCGCTCGCAGTCCTCGTCACCCTGTTCGCGGTGCTCAACCTCAACGAAGTCCGCGTCGACTGGATCATCGGCTCGGGCCATGCGCCGCTGATCATCGTCGTCGTCGTCTCCGTCCTCGTGGGCATCCTCCTCACCTACGGCGCGGAACGGATCAACCGCCGCAACCGGTAGGTGGTTGATTCCACCGCGATGTGCCGGGTTCTGCGCGCGCGATCCGGCGGTCCATCGCCGCGGAGTCAACCGCCTGATGGCGGTGCGCCGGCCAGCGCCCCGTCCGCCTCCGCGCCGCCAAGGTAGGGCGCGAGGACGACATAGGCGAGGTAGTCGGAGAGAAACGGCAGCAGCCGCGGTCGCCCGGTCGCCCACAGGCACCCGACCGTGTGCCAGATCGCACCGGCGATCGCATCCACGGTGGCCGCTTCGGCAGGCCTGCCCGGTGCGCCCCGTGTGAGCTCACCGGCGATCTCGACGGCGAGCTCGAGGTTGCGCCGGGCGGCACGCGGGCCCGCCGCGAACGCCCCCTCAGCGATCGTCGCGGCATCGAGAGGCCTCGCCCCCAGGTGCTCCGTGAGCGCACCCATCGCCACGCGAACCTCCTCGGGCCAGGTCAGGCCCGTCCCCTGCGCCGAGCCGACGGTCGCCACCAGCTCGCCCGCGAGGGCCTCCATCGCCGCCATGAAGCAGTCGTCGCGGTCGGCGAAATGGGCCTCGAACGCCTCCGCCGGCACGAGGCTCTCGTCGGCGATCTGGGCGGGGGTGACCTGGTCATAGGTCTCTTCGAGCGCCAGCCTCAGCGCCGCCCGCCGCATCCGGCCGGCCTCGTCGAGGCGCGGCCAGGAGCGCGTCACCCGGGCTCGGCGCGCCGCCCCCGAGCCGCCCCCGGGACTCCACAGCCGCGCGTGGGCGGCAATGAGCCCTGCAGGCGCCTGGCGAAAGGTGAGCGTCCAGTCCAGCATCGCCGCCGGCAGGTCGCACCCCCCCGCCCCTTCCTCGACCTGGCGACGGTTCGCCGAGAGGATCCCGTGGAGGCCGCCGGCGATCGCCCGCAGGAGCGGGAGCGGCAGCTCGACGCCGGGGGCCAACCCCCGCAGCGCGCGCCCCAGCGGTGCCCCGCCGGCCGTGATCGCCGCCCGCAGCCGCCCTCCGGCGGCGGCGCCAGAGCGCTGCGCCTCGAGCAGCACCAGGTCGGCGCCCTTGGAGTCCTCGGCGATCGCACTCGCGAGCTCGGCGAACGCCCCTCGGAGGCGTTCCTCGAGGTCCCCGTCGGTTTCCAGGAACGCCCTCCGCGCGCGACGCAGGGCGCGTCCGGCGAGCATGTCGAACGTCGCCAGGAAGCAGTCCTCGCGGTTGGCGAAGTGCTCGTAGAACGACCTCCGGGAGACGCCCGCGAGCGCGATCACCCGCTTGACGCTCGTCCCCTGAAGCCCCTCGCACGCGACCGCCTCGATCATCGCGCCGTGGATGCGGGCGCGCTGGTGGCGCGCGACCTCGCCCGGGTCGAGGCCGTGGGGGCCGCGGGGGAGGCGCTGATAGAGCGGAGAGGGGGCCCGCGCCGAGGGCACAGCCCGCGAGCGAGAAGTGAGCTCTTTTGTCTGCATGACAGATGGCCATTGTACAGTCCAACTGTTGGGATTTGGCCAACCTGTCGCCTTCTGGTCGGGCGGGCTGTGGCGGTTGGGCCGCGAGCCGCTCCCGGCTCAGTGCTGAAGGAGCGCCCTCATCGCGATCAGCCCGAGACCCATCGTGAGGCCGATCGCGGTGTCGAGAGCGAGCTCTCCGGGCGAGGCATTGGCGCGTAGCCCAGCGGCGATCTCGAGCGCGATCAGGCTCACCACCGCGCTCCACAGGGCGATCGCCACGGCGGTCGCCTGGCTGGCCCCTCCCGCCCACGACAGCAGCAGCGCGGCGACCGGTATCGCCGCCCCGCTCAGCAGCGCGCGGTCCCGCGCGAGCGCCCGGCGGAGGTGGCCCAGGCTCAGCCGTTCGCGGGCGGAGATGCGCGAGCCGAGGATGTGCGAGTAGGCGTGGAGGAGCCAGTAGATGCACGCCGCCAGGGCCGCCGAGAGCACCGTGTCCGGATAGCTCTCGTAGCGTCCGCTCTCGGCGGCGAGCAATGCGGCGATGGCCACCAGCCCGTAGATCGACGCCGCCACATCGGCCTCGGGTGCGACCCAGCGGGCGAGGAGCCCGAGCCGGCTCTCGCGCTCGGGCTCCGGCGGGCGTTCTGGAGGGGGGGCGGATGTCGGGGGAGGCACGAGGGTGGAGCGATTATCGCCCCGCCCTCCGACGTAGCGCGGGGGGTGGCCCCGAGCGCTCGCGAGCGCTAGCCTTCATCGGGATGGGTGGAGGGACGTCATCCAGGGTGAGGCTCCGGCAGGCGGTGCTCGTTGCCGGCGAGCTGGAGCCCGCCGCGAGCGCCCTGCGGGAAGCGCTTGGCCTTGGCGAGCCGTTCCGCGATCCGGGCGTGCGGGAGTTCGGGCTGGCAAACGTCGTCTTCGCGCTCGGGGACGGCTTCCTGGAGATCGTCTCCCCGATCCGTCCCGACACGGCCGCCGGCCGCTATCTGCAGCGTCGCGGAGCCGGCGGCGGCTACATGGTGATCTTCGACCTCGAGGACCTCCGCGGAGCGCGCACCCGTGCGCGGCAGCTGGGCGTGCGCGTCGTCTGGCAGATCGACCTCCCGGACATCTCCGGCACCCACCTCCACCCCGCCGACATGAGCGGTGCGATCGTCTCGATCGATCGCTCCGAGCCGTACGGGACCTGGCGCTGGGGAGGCCCGGACTGGACGGGGAGGACCGGGCATGGCGCGGCCGGCCGCCTCACCGGGATCACGGTCGCGGTGGAGGACCCGGAGTGGGCGGCGAGGCGCTGGGGGGAGGTGCTCGGGCTCCGCCCCGTGGGCGAGGATGGCGAGCCCCGGCTCGATCTGGATGGCGGCGCCGTCCGCTTCCGACCCGCCGGCGCGAAGGACCGCGAGGGGATCACCGAGATCGCCGTCGAGCGTCCTGCCGCGGGCGCCGAGGCGCCTCCGCGGATCGATCTCGGCGGGGTGGGCATCTGCCTGCGGATGGTCGCCCCCGACACGCTCGCCGCTCGCTAGCGACGGCGAGCGACGCGACGGCCTGGCGCTGATCAGTGCGGCTGCGCGGCCGCGCCCAGCGGGGCGAAGTGCGGGTCGCGCTTCTCGAGGAAGCTGCCCACGCCCTCGAGGAAGTCGGGCGTGGTGAAGGACGCGAGCATCAGCTCATCGGCAGCGTCCGTGGCCTGCATGAGCCCGAGCTCGAGGTCCCGGTAGACCTGCCCCTTCATCGCCGCCATGCTCGCGGGGGAGCAGCGCAGGGCCAGCTCGCGGGCGTACTCGACCGTCTCGTCGAGCAGCGCCTCGGGCTCGGCGAGGCGGTTGAGGAGACCGAGGGCGAGCGCCTCCTCCGCCAGGAACACCCGCCCCGAGAGGAGGAGGTCGAGCGCACGCGCGGGCCCGACCAGGCGGGGGAGCATCCAGGAGATGCCGTGCTCGGCGATCAGCCCGCGGCGGACGAACGCGGTCGTGAACTTCGCACCGGCGGCCGCGAAGCGAAGGTCGCACATCAGCGCCTGCACGAGGCCGATCCCGGCGCAGGGGCCGTTGATCGCCGCGATGATCGGCTTCGGGATCGAGAGGGGGAGGCTCTGGGGCTGGCGGGCGGCGACGTCCTCCTCGGGCGAGCCCCCGCTGTCGCCGAGGGCCTGCAGGTCGCCCATGTCCGCGCCGGCGCAGAACCCACGGCCCGCGCCGGTTACGACGATCGCGCGGACCTCCCCATCGGCCGCGCAGCGTTCGAGCAGGCCGAAGTAGGTCCTCTCCATCTCTCGCGTCCACGCGTTCAGCCGCTCGGGCCGGTTGAGCGTGAGCACCGCCACGCCTTCCTCGACCTGCAGCTCCACCACCTCGAGCCCGTCGCTCACAGCCTCCACCGCGCACCTCCCATGCTCGCCTACGCTCCGCCGAGCCTACACCCGCGCCGGGGCGCGGGTCGCCGGCGCGCGATCCTCTAGCCTGGCCAGGGATGGCCGACCGCGATGCGATCGCGATGCTGCGGCGGTTCGATCCGCTCCGAGCCCGTGACGGCGGCCCAGCGGGTCTCGCCTACGTGCTGCTCGACGTGTTCACGGACACGCCCCTCCAGGGCAACCCGCTGGCCGTCTTCGCCGACGGGCGCGAACTCTCCGGCGAGAAGATGCAGCTGCTCGCGGCGGAGCTGAAACTCTCCGAGACGGTGTTCCCGCTGCCGGCCGCGGGCGGCGGGGACGTGCGCATCCGCATATTCACCCCCCAGAGCGAGCTTCCCTTCGCGGGCCACCCGGTGCTGGGCGCCGCGATCGTCGTCGCGGGCGCTCTCGGCCAGCCCTCGGTGACGCTCGAGACCGGAGCGGGAGACGTCGCCGTCGCAGTCGAGCCCGAGGAGGAGCCGGGGAGGGCCTTCGGGCGGATGGATCAGCCGATCCCCTCCTGGCGGGAGACGGACAGCGGGGAGGAGCTGCTGGCGGCGCTCGGGGTCGAGCGCGCCGAGCTCCCCATCGAGGTCTACGTGAATGGCCCCGAGCACACCTGTGTGACGCTGGCCAACGAGGCGGAGGTGGCCGCGCTGCGCCCGGACATGCGCGCGCTGGGGGCCCTCCCGGTGGGGAACGTGAGCTGCTTCGCGGGCTCGGGCTCGAGCTGGAAGACGCGGATGTTCGCGCCCGCCCTCGGTGTCCCCGAGGATCCCGCCACGGGGTCGGCGGCGGGGCCACTGTGCGTGCATCTCGTCCGCCACGGCCTGCTCCCCTTCGGCGAGCAGATCGAGATCCGCCAGGGCGAGGAGATCGGCCGCCCCTCGCGGCTGTACGCCCGCGTGGAGGGCGCGGGGGAGAAGATCGAGCGGGTGCAGGTCGCCGGCTCAGCCGTCATCGTGGCCTCGGGCGCGTTCGTCCTCTGAGCAGACGCCCTTCGCCTGACGGCGGCCGCGGTGGTGGTCGCCGTGCGGGTGGGCGCCGCGCTCGTTGGCGAGGCTCCGCGTCGGGCTCGGCGCGAGGCGATGCTCACCGTTGGGCTCGGCGGCGAGGCGATGCTCCGCGTCGGGCTCGGCGGCGAGGCGATGCTCACCGTGGGGCTCGGCGGCGAGGCGATGCTCCGCGTCGGGCTCGGCGGCGAGGCGATGCTCCTCTCCTCGCTGCCGAGCCCTCGCGGCGATGTTCAGGCTGGTGCTGCCCCCGCGCCGGGGGGCGGGCCCTGGAAGCTGGCGCCCGGGTTCGAGCCCGAGCCGCCGGCGCCCATATTCGGGCAGGGGTGCTTCCCGGTGGAGGACTGCGGGGCCGATGGCGACGTCGATTTGGCCCCCGGCGTCGTAGTCGTGCCCGTAGGGGGAGCCGGGGACGAGCTCGTCGTCGATGAGCTCGCCGCCCCGGCGACCCCGGTGGCGGCGGTGACGCCGACGCCGAGCGCCCCGACGAGCATCGTCGCGGCGAGCAGCTTGGAGATCTTCATCGTGTTGTACCTCCTGGGAGGTTGGTGGCAGGGTGTTGCTTGACGTGACCCATCCTCGTGGAGGAGGGTAAGGGGGACGGCAGCGCACGGTAGGGGTTGTGTAAGGAACCTGAGAGGCGCCCCGCCCCGCGCACCGCGCCGGCCGGGAAGCCCGCGGCCCCGGGAGCGCTCCGCCCCAGCGGTCGCCCCGAGCAGCGGCGCTCGCGCTCCCGCGGAGCGATGCGGCGCGAGGTCAGGGCGACGCCGGCGGGCATAGCCGCACCCCCCAGCGCGTCGTGAGCGAGGCTCCCGGCTCGAGGCGGAGCAGCCCGTCGCCGCTCTGGAAGGCGTTGACGGCGCAGGTCATCGGCTCCACGGCGAGGCCCCGCCGGCGGCGAGTGGGGGAGAGGCCGTCGCCGGTGAACAGCTGGAGGTAGGGATGGTTGCCGTCGACCCAGAGCTCGACGGAGCGACCGTCGCTGCCCGTCAGCCGTGTGACCGCCATCCCGGAGGCCTCGCGGACCAGGTCGGTGAAGCCGTCGTCGAGCTGTGCGCTGCCGATCGCTCTCGCCGAGCGGAAGTCGAACTCTCCGCCGGCCACCGGCTCGCTCCCGAGGGGGACCTGATGGGCGTCATCGCAGAGGATCCGCGTGGCGGCGGGGAACTCGAGGACGCAGTCGTCGAGTGACCCCTCGCCTGGCGAGAGGTAGGGATGCTGGCCCGCCCCGTACGGGCACGGCCGCTCGCCGTTGTTCAGGGCGGTCGTGGACACGGTGAGGCCGTCGTCGGCGAGCTCGTAGGCGATTCGCAGGGCGAGCGCGAAGGGATAGCCGGGAGAGGGATGCAGCTGTGTCGCCATCACCACCCGGCGAGGATCGCGCTCGACGGCGTCCCAGGGCCGCCAGCGGACGAGGCCGTGGATCGCGTTCGACCGCTCGGGCTCGTTCAACGCGAGCTGGTGATCGGCCCCGTCGAAGCTGTAGCGCCCGTCGGCGATGCGGTTCGGCCAGGGGATCAGCGCGGCCCCGTGGCCGCCGTCGCAGATCGCCTCGGCCGGGTAGGGGTCGAGCACCGCGCGGTCGCCCGCGTCATATGCGCGTATGCCGGCGCCCACCTCGACGACGACCGCGCGCTGATCGCCGTGGGCGAGCTCGTGCTGGCGACCCGATGGCAGCACGAGCCCGCTGTCTGGCGTCTCGGGCCGGTTCGTCACCGCCCCAATCTCTCACATCAGGCGGCCGAGCACCAACCGCCGTGGTTATTGAGCATCGCCCACTCCGTAGGGGTCGGTAGGGGTGCACGAGTGGCGCGGGCTGGCGCGAGCTTTTGACGTTTGCGGAGCGTTGTGTGGGCTTGCGGCGCTAAGGGGCGCGCGGACAGACGTCGAGGGGAACGATGCCAGGGTCCAGGCTAAGAGGGTTCGGGGGCACGTGGGGGTGTGGCCTTTGTTTACGACGCTCTTGCGTCGGAGCTTGCTTCTAACGACCGTGCTCTGTCTGGTCGGGTCGGGCTTCTTTCTGGCGCCGGCCTTGGCCGCCAACGTCTGGCAGCCCGCGGTCAACCTTGACGAACGCGAAGACCCGCGTGAATTTGTCTACGGGGTTCAGGTCGGAATGGGTGCGCAGGGGGAAGCCGTCGCCGCCTGGCATCGGTCGTGCGGGCGTGAGAACTGCCCTGTTCAGTTTGACCGCCTGGAGTCGCGCGCGCGGCCGCCCGTAGGGCCGTGGGGGGAACGTTTGGAAGTGGGCAGCAGCTCCGTAGGCTTTCGCCTCTTGATGGATGCGCCGGCGGAAGCGATGATGGTCAACGCGTCCCCCCGTCTCCAAACGCCATGAAGCGGACGGCCGAAGCGGACGTTCATGGCACCGTGGCCGTAGACAAGGCAGACAAGTCGTTGAGGTTCCACTATGCCGATGAGGTCGCGGTCCACTTGCTCCCCGACGTCACCGCGAATCCCGGCCTGATTGCCAGGCTCTCGGAGGCGCGCGTCGCGATCGGCAGGTTCGCCGGGCTCGCCTGGGCCGCGTATCGCGAGGCCCATCCGGATGCCTTCAACCTAGAGCTATAAGCTCAAGCGGCGAGCACCATTTCGCCCCGTCGAGCCATGAGTCGCCCCTGCCGGCTCGAGGTCGCTTGGATGAAAATCGGGCCCATCACCCGCCCCACGGGGCCAGCGGGATACTTCTATGCGTGATGTCTGAGGAGTCCGCGACCCCCGACCTTGACGAGGCGTTTCGACGGTCGTTCCATGGTCTCAATCGTGGCGACCTTGATGAGGCAGTGTCCTTGTGGGCACCCGACGCGGTTTACACGTTGGCACCGGGCGGCTTCGCCGTTCTCGAGGGAAGCGTAATCAGAGGGCGTGACGCTGTGCGCCGACTCTGGGAAGACTTGACCCTGGCATTCGATAGCTTCGAGTTCGTGAACGAGGCGCTCGACGATCTCGGTCACGGCGTTGTGTTCGGGGTATTTGCCATGCGCGGAAAGCCCCACGGCGGCGGCGGCGGCGGCAGCAGCAGCGTGGTCGAGATCTGCTTTGGGATGGTGTCGATCTGGAGAGACGGGCAGATCGCAAGCGCCACGAACTACACAGACATCGACGAGGCCCGCGCCGTCGCCGAACACCTCTCGCAGGAACGCGGGTAGGCGATGTCGGAGGAGAACGTGGAGATCGTGCGCGAGCTGATCGCGCTCGGGAACCTGGCGCGCGAGAGCGGTGAGCTCCCGCCCCGTTTGGGCCGGGTTGCGCGCGACTTCGAGATAGACATGGCGCGCCGAGCCTTCAACCCAGCGGTTTACCGCGGACTTGAGGGGCTGGTGCAACTTAACAACGAGATTCGAGATGTGTGGGCGGAGTGGCGCGTCGTGCCCGAGCAGTTCATCGATGCCGGCGACCGGGTCGTGGTGCTCGAGACGATCCACGCGCGCGGTCGAGGGAGCGGCTTGGAGCTCGAGACTCGGCCCTCGGCGACGATCTGGACCCTGCGCGACGGTCAGGTGACCCGCGTGGAGATCGGCCTGGACCGCGACGAGGCCCTCAAAGCCGTGGGGCTGGAGGAGTAGGGGCGGCGTGACCTCTTGCGCTGCGCCTGACCCGTCGCTCGACCTCCGTGTGTTCTCCCCGGTGAAGCAGGCGTGCCCCTATTCCCGCCGCCTGGGCGAGAAGGACGAGTCATGACGACCACCGCCATCATCGACGAGGCTGTTGTTGAGATGGCAGGGAGGGCGTCGAAGGCCCTGAGGATCGCGATCGAGGCGCTCGATCAATCGCTCGAAGCAGGGGACCCCTCGGAAACGCTGTCGCGGTCCCAGCGCTCAGGGAGATACACGACGCGCTGGGCGACGACGAGGCGGTGACGGCATGACCGCGACGACGGATGAGATGAGGGCATGGGAGGCCCGCGCGGCGCGCGACACAGGCGTCCTACTTCACTCCTATCTGCTCACCCATCCCCGCCCCCCCGGAGATTCGGTGCTCGGCGACCATCTGGCCACGAGCGCCGAGATCCTGACGGACGTCGGGAGCAGAGTGCTTGCCGAAACAGCTCGCCGTCCGCTTGAGCTGGTCAAGGACGGTGCATGATGCCGCTCGAGGTCATCCAAGGCGAGGCGCTCACCGAGGATCAGATCGTGGCGGAGGCGTACGCGCCCGTGGCCGAGGGCTACATGCGTGCTCTTGCGGTCCGTGGCCTGCCCGCCGTCGAGGTCGAGTGCCTGCAGGCTTGCCTGCGCGCCGCCCATCAGATCTGTCTCGACGGGGGTGCGCGATGCGAGCGCTGACGAAAGACGGGAGGCCCGGTTGCCCGGGCCTCCCACCGAACGCAATCGCGTCACTTGCCAGCCGGGATCATACGCGGATGGATGGCGAGCACTCTGGGGGTGGTGCGTGATGGCGACGATAGGGCAGTTCGTGGTACTGCTGCGCAAGGAGTCCTGGGCGGCGAAGGCCGCGGGCGAACAGGCGACCGGCGAACGGCTTTGGGAACTAGCCGAGGACCCTGGCGATATGAGCCCCGAGGAGGTTGCGTGGGTCGAGCAGGCGACCGACGATCAGCTCCGAGGGCGTGTTGCGGAGCTGCGAGCCGACGGGGGCCATGCGTGATGCCTCGGCGTAGGAGTTTCACAAGCCAGCTGTACAGAGCGGCCAGGTTGAGCGCGTCAGGTCGGGCGGTCCGCACGGGCCGGGTGCCCCGCAGGGTGAAGAACGTCGCGATCGGGGAGGCGTTCGGAAAAGCAGGTGTCTGGAGGAGGTTGTGGCGATGACGGAAAGCAGCAGCCGGGAGGCCGTCGTGAAGAACCTCGACGACTCGCTGGCCCGGGAGAAGGCACTCTCACAGGCCCTCCACGAGTCGCTGCGGCGACAGGAGATCGCGGTCGAGGCGCTTACCCAGCCCGGTGAGCTCGACGACCTGCCTGGGCCTGCAAGAAGCATCGTGGCGGTGGCCCTGCGCGAGGCAGCGAACGCGCGGGGGGTGCGTGATGGCGGCCGGGCTCAGGCAACGCCACCGGAACCGTTGCAAGGGCAGCAGGTGCTCCTGCCCGTGGGAGGCGTCGGTCTACAGCAAGACCGACGCGAAGAAGATCAGGAAGACCTTTGCCACACGTCCTGAGGCGGTGGAGTGGCAGGAGGAGAGCCGGCCCGCGGTGCGGAAGAAGCTCCTCCGCGCTCCGGTCGCGATGGCTGTCCGGGAAGCCGGGGACGCGTGGCTCGAGGGTGCGCGTAACGGGCTCGTGCTGACCCGCTCCGGGGACCCGTACAAGCCTGGTGCGGTCCGGACGTACGAGACGGGGTTGCGGTTGCGGGTCTACCCGGCGTTCGGGGATGAACGGTTGAGCGAGATCACCGGGATCGATCTGCAGGTGTTCGTGAACAAGCTCGCAGGGGAGATCGGGGCCTCAACGGTCGTCACGACCCTGCTCCCGCTCCGGGCCGTCTACAAGCAGGCTCTCGAACTGGGCGCCTTGGCGGTCAACCCGACCACGGGCTTGAGGATGCCCGCGGTGCGCGGGGGGCGCGACCGTATCGCTTCGCCTGACGAGTGTGTGACGCTGCTCGACGCCCTGCAGGCCAAGGACCGCTCCCTGTGGGCGACCGCGATGTTTGGGGGGCTTAGACGCGGCGAGCTGCGCGCGCTGAGGATCGAAGACGTTGACCTCGGCGCCGGCGTGATCCATGTCCGGCGCGGCTGGGACGAAAAGGAGGGCGAGATCGCCACGAAGTCTGGGAAGGACCGGCGGGTGCCGATCGCGGCGGTGCTGCGGGATCACCTGGACGAGCACCTGCTGGGGCTGCGGTGGACGGATGGGCTCGTGTTCGGCGTCCGGCCCGCGAACCCATTCCCGGCGAGGCTCGTGACCGCGCGCGCGGACAAGGCGTGGAAGGGGGCGAAGCTCCAGCGGATTACGCTCCACGAGTGTCGCCACACGTTCGCGTCGCTGATGATCGCCGCCGGCGTCAACGCGAAGGCCCTCAGCACCTACATGGGCCACGCGAACATCGGGATCACCCTCGACCGATACGGCCACCTGATGCCCGGCAACGAGGCCGAGGCGGCAGGGCTACTCGACGCGTACATGGACCGAGCGAACACGGTCGCCCGGTTGGCCGCTCTCTACGCCACTGGCGCGAGCTAGTGGCGCGAGCTAACGGGAAATGGCTTGCTAGAGCCACGGATCGGCCCTAATTCCCCAATCTCTCACATTCCGACACTGACTACTTGACCGTGTGGCCGGAGGAGTTGAGCGCGTACCACTGGCCGCCGAAGGCGGTGATTGCGACGTATTCGGTGTCCCCGGGCCGGCTGTCGCCCGCGTAGCGGTAGAGGGGATGCCCGGCGTAGGTCACCTGGCTGCGTCCGCCGGCGATCTTCGTCGTCGAGAGCAGCGATGCCCGGATGCCCGGGCCGGCGATGGGCCTGCCGCTCGTGGTCAGGGGCGGCCACGTCTGGGTGCATCCCGCGAGGCTCACGCAGCTGTCCCGCCCGCCGTGGTCACGGGTGAACTCGTAGAGGGTGAAGCCAGAGCTGGTCGAGACGATGGTCCCGAGGCTCGTGTGGTGGAGGTCGACCTTCACCGCGCTCGCCGAGCGGGCGACGGGCGTGGCGGTGTGGGCAACGGCTCCGGCCGCGCTGGCGGCAAGGGCGAGCAGGGCGACGAGGACGGCGACGATGCGTTTCATGGGGCTCTCCCGGGCTTGGGTGATGGACTGGGCAGGGGGGTGGATGGGGTCTCGCTCATCGACGACAGAGACGCCGACAATCGTCCAACCTTCCCGGATCCCGGTTTGACCCACCGCCTGGCCGGGAATTCGTGGTCAGACGATGTCAGTCGACCTGGCCGATCCCGACCTCGCCGTCCCCCTGCGGCTGAACCCCTTTGCGCCGCGGGCCGCACGGCATCACGTCTCGCTGGTGGACCACCCTTCGCCCGACCTCCGCGACGTCGTCAAGCTCCTCACGAGCGAGCTCGTGACGAGGATCGTCCAACGCCATCGGGACCCGGCGGAGGAGTACATCGCGATGCGCGTGTGGATGCCCGAGGACGTGGTCCGGGTGGAGATCGAGGGTCGCCCCGGGCTGTTCCTGGCACTGATCGAGGATGAGTGGCCCGAATACGATCGGATGCTGCTCGAGAAGCTCGCCGATCGCTGGTCGGTGGAGACCGACGAGCACCACGGCTGCGTGTGGCTCGAGATCGACCGACACGAGCCGGGGTAGGGCGCCCCGGCGAAGCCCGCTCGGCGCTCAGCCGTGGCCGAGAACGGGGTGGGGCCGGTAGGGCTCCTCCAGACGCCCGATCTCCTCCGCCGACAGCTCCAGCCCCTCGGCGGCGATCGCGTCGCGGAGATGCTCGAGCTTCGTCGCCCCAACGATCGGCGCCGTCACTCCGGGCTTGTGGAGGAGCCACGCGAGGGCCACCTGGGCAGTCGGCAGGCCGCGCGCCTCGGCGACCTCAGCGGCACGGTCGACGACGTCGAAGTCGGTGGGCTCGTTGTAGAGGTACTCGGTGAAGGGATCGGTGCCCGAGCGCGTGGTGAGGCGCTCGCCGCCGCGGGTGCGGTTGCCGGCGAGGACGCCGCGGGCGAGGGGGCTCCATGGGATCACGCCCACGCCCTGATCGAGGCACAGGGGGATCATCTCCCGCTCCTCCTCCCGGTAGATGAGGTTGTAGTGGTTCTGCATCGAGGAGAAGGGCGTCAGGGCGTGGCGCTCGGCGACGTGCTGGGCCTTCGCGAACTGCCAGACGAACATGCTGCTCGCGCCGATGTAGCGGGCCTTGCCGGCGCGTACGACATCGTGGAGCGCCTCCATCGTCTCCTCGATCGGCGTGCGGTTGTCCCAGCGGTGGATCTGGTAGAGGTCGACGTAGTCCATCCCCAGCCGCTCCAGCGACGCGTCGATGGCCGCGAGAATGTGCTTGCGGGAGAGCCCGCCGCCGTTCTCCCCGGGGGTCATCGGCATGAACGCCTTGGTGGCGATCACCATCTCCTCACGGGAGAGGAGCTTGCCGAGGAGACGGCCGGTGGCGACCTCGCTGGCGCCGGCGGAATAGACGTCGGCGGTGTCGAAGAAGGTGATCCCGCTCTCGACGGCCTCGCGGACGAGCGGCTCGGCGGCCTCCTCGTCGAGAACCCACGGTTTGTCGCTCCCGCTCCCGAAGCTCATCATCCCCAGGCAAATCCGCGACACGCGCAGGCCGGTGGACCCGAGATTCACGTACTCCATCGACTACCTCCGTCTCGTTCGGGGATGGGCGGCGAGTGGCCGGCCGGCGGCGATCATACGGCCCCGCGGCTGACCGTGGCCCACGCGGATCGATCTAGGTCCTGAACGCCACGCTCAGGCCGCCATCGACGACGAGCGCCTGCCCGGTGACGTAGCTCGAGCGGGTGCTGAGGAGGAAGGCGGCGCACTCCGCGACCTCCCAGGCGGTCCCCTGGCGGCCGGCCGGAATGCGCACCTGGGCGCGTCCCGGGTTCAGGCTCGACGCGAAGCGCCCGAGCGAGGTGTCGATGAGGCCCGGAACGAGCAGGTTGACCCTGATCCCCGGCGCTCCCTCCACGGCGGCGTTCCGCGCGACGGCCTCGAGCGCTGCCTTCGACGCGGCGTAGGCCGGGATCGGCATCGACTCCCGTCCAGCAAGCGATCCCACGAGCACGACCGAGCCACCATCCGGGAAGGTCCCCAGCGCGAGCTTGCAGCCGAGGAAGTGCGAGCGGAGGTTGACGGCGAGGACCCTGTCCCAATCCGCCACGGTCGTCCCCCGGAAGCCGAGCCCGGCGCCGATCCCGAGGTTCATCACGAGCCCGTCGAGGCCGCCCATCGCCTCGCCGGCGGCGTCGAAGGTCGCCCCCAGCGAGGCCTCATCCGAGCCGTCACCGACGAGCGCCACGGCGCGGCCGCCTTCGGCGCGAACCTCCTCGGCGGTCCTCTCGGCGCTCGCACCGTCGATGTCCGCCACGGCGACCTCGGCGCCCTCGCGGGCGGCCAGGCGGGAGATCGCGCGTCCGTTGCCGACCGGCGGGTCGGGCACTCCGTGATCCTGTTGACCCCCGCCCACGACGAGCAGCTTCCGCCCCTCCAGCGTTCCAGACACGATCCCCTCCCGTTGCGGTGGTTGAGATGGTGCGGGCACCATCGCTGTACGTCCGAAGAGCGAGTCAGCCTACGGACGTGGAGCTTCGCGACGCCGACCCCCTGCGCGATGCCGGTGCCTGTGCCGCGATCTACGAGCCCTATGTGACGGGATCACCGGCGTCGTTCGAGTACGACGCGCCGTCCCCGGAGGAGATCTCCCGGCGGATCGCCTCGGCACACGTGTGGCTCGTCGCCGACGCGGGGGAGGGGCCGGTCGGGTTCGCCTACGGCTCACGCCACCGCGACCGCTCGGCCTACGCGTGGGCGGCGGATGTCTCCGTCTACATCCACCGGGACCATCATCGGCGGGGACTTGGACGGCTCCTCTACGCTCGCCTGTTCGAGCGGCTGCGCACGATCGGCCTGTGGACCCTCTGCGCCGGGATCACCGAGCCCAACGCCGCCAGCACCGGACTGCATGGGTCGATGGGGTTCGAGCTGGTGGGCGTCTACCGCCGGATCGGCTGGAAGGACGGCTCGTGGCATGACGTGAGCTGGTGGCAGCTCGACCTTCGCCCCGGCGAGCCCGGCCCGCCCCCGCCGCTCGCGCGCGAGCCGACGAGCGGGTAGGGCCCAGGCGGAGAGGGGCATCGCGCCCATCACCGCCCGCCCGGCGCTCGAGCTGCCGCGTTCGGCTCCAGCGTGCAAGGATGCAGGGCGATGGGTGGCAGTCGAGTCACGAGCATCCTTCTGGCGATCAGGACCGCCGTCGGCGTCTCCTCCTGGTTCACCCCCAGGGTCGCCGGGCGGGCCTTCGGCCTGGATGCATCGGCCAACCCGCAGTCCCCATACCTCGCCCGCCTGTTCGGCGTGAGGGACCTCGCGCTCGCCGTGGGCGTGCTCACGGCACCGCCGCAGGCGCGGCGCCAGTGGCTGATGATCGGGATCGGCTGCGACCTCGTCGACGTCGTCTCCGGCCTCGCCGGTACCCGCGCGGGCTACCTGTCGAAGGCGAGCGGGGCGATGGTGACGGGCGCCGCCGTCGGAGCCGTGGCTCTCGGGAGCATTGCGCTGGGCGAAGCAGGCTCCGCGGCGGACTCGAACGGCTGACCCTCCTCGGGATTCGATCGGTCGGCGCGGTGCGTCCGCGAGGTCGGGCCCGCGGTGCCGCTCAGGCCGCGTCCACCCGCTTCAGCGCCGCCACGGTCGCGTCCGCCGAGGCGGCGGCGATCTCATCCGTGAGGCCGGCGAGGTTGACCCTGCGAACGAACTTCTCGGGGCCGCCGAGGGGGAGGAAGAAGTCGTCGTAGTGGGTGGGGACGATCACGCGGGGGTCCAGGCGGGGTAGGACCCGCTCCCAATAGCGCGGGGTGACCTCCCGCCCCGCGATCCCCGCGAGGAACACGTCCACGGGATTGCGCGCGAGCTCGCCGTCGTCGAGGTCCGCGCTGCCCTGGTGATAGAGAGCGGTTCCGGCCACCTCGATGCGGATTCCGTAGACGGGGCCGCAGCGATAGGCGGTGGGTACGAGGCCGTCGAGGTGCTCGCACGTCAATGGCCCGTCCATCGGAACCTTGCGGCCGAGGAGCAGCTTCGAGTGGCGGCTGGGGACGAAGGTGAGGGCGAAGGGGCCGAGCTCGTAGACGTGGTGAGGCTCGACCTCGACGGCGAGGTCCGCGAGCCCGTGCAGGCTCATGAGGTGGACGAGGGAGCTCGAGCCGTAGGCCGGCGCGCGATGTCGCGCGGAGATCGCCGGGGCATCGACGGCGTGGTCGAAATGCGTGTGGCCGACGAGCGTGGCGAGCACGCGGCCCGGGGGGCGGGCATAGGCATCGAGCATCGCCGCGTCGGGAAGGGCTTTGCGGCGGAGCGTGAGCGCGCGCAGCGGCACCCGCGAGACGTAGGGGTCGATGAAGATCGACATGCCTTCGTAGGTGAGGCAGTAGCCCGAGACGCCAAGCCAGCTGATCTCCAGTCCGGGCGGGAGGCCCACTGGCACCGACTCGAATGCGCGGATGGCCTGGATGTCGTGGAGCGAGTCAGCCATCGGCGGCGGGTGAAGCCAGCATCGGACTCGGTCCGATGACTGTCTCGAGCTGATGGAGGTCAGAAGGCAACATGGGACGCTTCGAGCAAGCTACCGGGCGGGTCAAGGCCGGAGATCAGGTTGGTTCAGGAGCAGCAAGCAAGGTCGCTCTGGCATGGCAGCCTCGCCGTTTCTTCGCCCTCACCGCAGCGACGCATCTGTGGTACGTTCGACGGAACCGATCAGGTCGGTTGGGCCGTGCCAAGCATCCGGAGCGGCCGCGCCGGCAGAGGGGACTCGGGATGCGCCGGCGCATGCGCTTACGGTGACGTTTCTGTGCTGTCTTTCTCTCGGCATCAGCGCGACGACCGCTTCGGCGGCGCTCCCCGAAGTGGGCAGATGCGTGAAAGTTGCCGGTGTGAAAGAAGGCAAGAAGACGCATTACGACGGCGCGTACGGCAATGCGGGATGCGACAGGGCCAACGCGGCTCACGCGGGCAAGTACGAATGGCTTCCCGGGCCGGGTCCCAAGACGAACTTCAGGGGGACCGGGTCGCGGTTGCTGATCGTCGAACAGCCCCGCGATCCGGCGACGGTGACGAAGTGCGACGGCGCAGCCTCAGAAGGCCGGCTCACCAGCGCGACAGGCGTGGCAATGACGATCACCTACACCCGTTGTGAACGCTCAGAAAATGCGTGCATCGAACAGAGTGACTACAACCAAGAAGAAGCGCTCGAATGCGTCCCGCCCTGCGGATTAGGACACGAATCAGAACCCGGTCACGAATGCGAAGAATGGACCCCGTGCCAGAGCGAAGGTGCAGCATACGGGGAAATCAAAACGCTGCCCCTGGAAGGTCAGCTCGCGTTCAAGGTCGGAGGAAGCAAACCCAAGATCGCCATCACCCTGAGTCCGGCTGGGGGAGGACCGATCGCGACCTACGAATGCGCCGGCTACAAAGCCGCGTTCGCGGCGATGACCGCCGGCATCGCGCCCATCGATGAGATGAAGACCGCATCCAAACTGGTGTTCCCAGGAGTCGACGAGTTGACCGACACCTTCGAAGAAGCCCTCGAGGTGCGTGGCCTCGAATAGCGTCACGGCGGGCGCGGGCTCACCAACAACGCCCCGGCGTCCATCTGGCAATTCGCAGGCCTTTCCCAAGCCCAGCATCGGACTCGAACCGATGACCCCTTCCTTACCATTCGATTTCAACTATCGGAACTTAGCTCAAGTACGTCGAGGCTGGCTCCCGTGAAACGCTGTATTTGCGGGTTCGCCTCGCCGGGTCGGGAAATACTGGGGAAAACAAGCCCATGCATCCAAGCTCGTTGGCCGTGTCGAGCAACTGGAGGTCTGGAGAAGCACGGGCGTGGAGAAACCTACTGGTCATCTGCAGGTCAAGGCCGACAAGAACGGACGCGGTCGCTCCTACTACGCGTACTGGCTTGATGGCGTCGGGAAGCACGGTCGCCGACTGGGCCCGGCACACGTCAAGGACTCCGGTCGCCGCACTCCGAGGGGAGCGGTGGTCTGGCGTGCCGGCGACGGTCCGCCGCCTTCCTCAGAGCATCTGACCCCAAAGGCCGCGAAGGTCAAGCTCGAGGAGATCCTGCGAGCGGTCGAGAGCAACGCGGCGGCCCTCTTGGCGGGGAAGGCGACGGGCACTTTGCGCGAGGCCGCGGATGGCTGGGTTGCTGAGCGCTCGCGTCAGGTGCAGCTCAAGCGCTCGACGCTCGCGGTGTATGAGGACATGTTCGAGCGGCTCTGCCGCGACCTCGGAGCAAGGACGCCGGTACGGGACCTCGGGGATGGCAGGCTGGTTGCGTACTTCGAGACGTTCCAGGCTGAACGCGCCGTCGGCGGCACGACCGCCGAGAAGCTGCGGGCCGAGGGCGTTGAGCTCGCGCGCGTAAAGGTCGGCGGCTGGGTCGCGCAGCCTCCGGGCTCCGAACCCGTTGAGGTCCCACACAGGAGCACAGCGGTGCGGCTCGCCGAGGAGAGCGGAGGCAAGTGGAAGCACGAAAGCCCGGGTGTCTATCGCGTGGTGCCGGGGGGCTGGCGTCGAGCCCGCCGCGTTTCATCGGCGACAGCCGACGCGCTCCGCTCAGAGGGCTGGGTCGTCAGCCGCCGCTCGACTTGGCGCTGGACCGTCCGGGCACCGGCGTCCGCGCAGACGCAAAACAAGTACCGCGCGACGCTCGGCGCCATATTGGACTACGCCGTCCGTCAGGGCTGGCTGGAGGCCAACCCGATCGCGGAGGTGCGGTCCGCGAGCACCAAGGCCGTGCGTAACCGCGTTCTGCGCCGCGAGGACTACTACAACCAGAGCGAGATCCAGCGGCTTCTCAAGCACTCCAACGGAGATGTCGAGCGAGCGTTCTGGCTTTGCGGTGCGCACGCTGGTCTTCGTCTCCCAGGGGAGGCGCTCGGGCTGCGCTGGGGCGCTGTGGACTTCGACGCGCGCATCCTGCGCCCTTACGGCAACTGGGTCAACGGTCACCCCGAGGACACCAAGACCGCCGGCTTCGCGCCGATCCCCATGACCCCGTCACTCTCGGCGGCCCTGGCGAGGCTCAAGGAACGCGGGTTCTGCACAGCTGACGAGGACTTCGTGTTCGCCGGTGAGCACGGCGACCGGCCCGTGGCTCCCAAGGCGATGCGTGAAGCGTTCAAGGACCGGACCCGCAGCGCCTCACTAAAAGAGATCCCGATGTACAACCTGCGCCACTCCTTCGGTACCAACCTCGCCAGCGCCGGCATCGACGTCCGGACCATCCAGGCACTCATGCGGCACAACCGGCTCACCACCACCGAGCAATACATGGCCTACGCACCACAGCCAGACCTCGCAGACCAGCTCCGGCGCGCGCTTGACCCTGCGGCCCCAGCCACCGGCCGTGATTGTCTCGAGAATAGGCTCGAGGCGCCGTCGCAGCGGCTCATCGATCGCCTCGAAGAGGAGATTCCAGCCAAGTGGCTGGGGGAACTCAAGCGTTTATACGAGGAGGCTGGCATTGCTTGGCCGGCTTCGACCTCGCCGGACGCTTGGTCCTCGAATCCTTCCGCAGAGGGCGACGAGTTTCGGAGCGCCCAAACATCGAGGTCTGTCGTTGGCATGGCACCTCACCCGGCCTGAGCCCAGTCTGCGTCTCGTTTGCTCTGGCTGGCACGTCACGCCCGTGTTCTCAGGCCACTGACGATCGGTCCCGGTGGGTTCGCCGCAGTTTCGGCGGAGTTTCGTAATCCCGGAATCCGATCTGTGCTACAAAACTCGGCGAAACAATGTCGGCGCAGCTTCCTATCGAGATTGTGCGCGCGTTCGAGGCGCTCGGAGAGATAGCCGCGGGCGCGAAGGCAGCCGATCTCGAGTCGGAGACGCTCGACTTCAAGCGGGAGGACGTCAGCGAAGGTGAGACAGCCAGGGTCTTGCTGGACGCGGCCATCTGCTTCGCGAACGCTAGAGGCGGCGTCATCGTTCTCGGGATCGACGATCGCCTCGTGGGACCCGCTGCGTTCCTCGGCGTTGACATAGCAACCGACGCAGTACGCGAGCGGATCTACTCGCTCAGCCGCCCAAACATCGTCGTCACCGCACGTGAGCACGAACAGGAGGGCAAGCGACTGATTCTCATCGACGTCCCCCAAGGAATGGAGATGCACTCCGACACCAAGGGCCGCTCCTCACGTCGCGTCGAAAAGGCCTGCGAGCCCCTAACAATCGCGCAGGCAGCGGCCCTGCAAGACGACCGCCGCCGGACCGACTGGTCTGACCAGCCGAGCGACGTCACGATCGATGACGTGTCCCCCGAGGCTGTCGAGGCGGCCCGAGTGATGCTTCGCCGCTACGACGATGAGCGACGCTTGCTGGCCGAGGCCCCGGCCCCTGATCTGCTTCGGGAGCTCGGAGCCATTCGTGACGGGAACATGCTCCGCGCCGGCGCCGTTCTGTTCTGCGAGCGATCGGGCATTGTGCCCATCCTCTACACCTACCGCGCGTCGCCCGGAGGCGAGGTACGAAGCAGCTACCGCGAGAGCGCCCCCGGACTGCTGGCATACCGAGAGGTCCTCCGTCGCATCCAAGACAACTCCGACGTGACTGAGGTCACGCTCCCCGACGGCCAACAGGTATCGCTCCTCGACTTCCCTTTGGTCGCGGTACGTGAGGCTTTGAGCAATGCCTTGCTTCATCGGGACCACCGTCAACCCGAGCCGATACTCGTCGACCACTCCGCGAGCATCCTGGCCTTCGTTTCCCCTGGCCCTCTAGTTGAGGGGGTCACAAGGGAGAACATCCTGCACGTGCCCTCGAAGCCTCGCAACGGGCTCCTCTCGCGAGTGGCTCGCACGCTGGGCATCGCCGAGGAGATGAGCCGCGGGATCGATCGGATGTACCGCGAGATGATCAGGCTAGGAAAGCGTCCACCTGAGATCCTCGATACGCCGCCATTCAATGTGCGGGTGGAGCTGATCGGCGGCGCGCCCAACCAGGTCGTCACGCGCTTCGTCTCCTCGCTCCCGACCGAGGCTCAGGATGACGTTGATGTGATGATCGTGCTCTTTCAGCTGCTCGCACAGCCGACACTCTCGGCAGCGCAGGTGGCGCCGATCCTCCAACGCACGCCGGCGGCGACCGAGACGGTGCTCCGCCGTCTCGCGGACCCTCCTCTTGAGCTAATCGCACCATCGGATCGCAGAGGCGGACGCGTTTGGCAGCTCACGCCTCCTGTGGCCACGGCTTTGCGCGCGGCGTTGGGATATCGCACCGTTACGCAGGATGAGATCGACCGCAAGATCATTGAGCATGTCGGCTCCAACGGCACGATCGACAGCAAGACGCTCCAGATCTTCTTCGACCTCGATGTCAACGCGGCGTCTTACAGGCTCAAAGCACTGCGCGGGACGGGGGTTCTCGCAAAGCTCGGCGACCAAGAGCGCGGACCCGGAATCCGCTATGGACCTGGCCCGTCCTTCCCAGGAAAACGTCACCGACGAAGCGCTCCGAGGAGCGGGACGTAGCGTGGTTCGATCTATGGGAACAGGTGATGCCACACGTGGTACGCAGCCGCGTGGCGCCGTTGCCGTCCCTACCACCACGCACCCGTGCGGCGTCGCGGCTGCGGCCGCGGTCCGGGATGCGCCGCTGCCGATGGTCGGAAAGATTCGCCTGTCGCGAAATGGCGCACACTGGTTCGACCGTTCGAGTGGCATCAACATCGTGCTTGACGATGCGGTGGTTCCTGAGTCCCTTTGGAGTCGGGCACCGATGTACGTGTCAATGGCGCTCACGAACTCGTGCGAGCTGAAGTGTCCGTTTTGCTACGCGCCCAGATCCCGGCGCGCCTAGCACCGGAGAGCGTCATGGCGTGGGCCGTCCGGTCGGGGCTCGCCCCGGACTCAGCGGGGCTGCCTCGAAATGCCTCGCCCGCTGGATTTCCCAGCGAGGAGGCCGCGTTCGCCTGGCGATATCGGAGGCCGGGATACCGGACGACGTTCCTATCGCCTCACCCTTTGCCGCAGCGTCTCCCCTTGACAAGCACGCGCACGTCGACGCTCAAGGGCTACTCCGACCAGACGCCTACTCCACTGACGCTGTGCCTGTTGGGTCATCTTTCCTCGATGCCCTGAGTCAGCTACGTACCGGGAGGCCAGAATGAAGATTTGGGTCGGTCATGGATCAGAGCACTGAACCGAAAGTTTGGGCGACGCTCGCGCCCCTCACCCCGTGGGGCGCCGGCCGGTGATGGGCGCAGAACATGGGCGGTCGCGAACCATCCGAGCGCGAGAGCACCGCCTACTACGACGCGTCGGATTCTGCTCCGCGGGCACGCCCCCGGTTCCTTTCGGCGCCCCTCGCGCTGGTTCGTCCTCGATACGCCCCAACTCGACGCTGTAGCGTGCGGCGACACGCTGATGCTCTCCCGCGGCCTGCTGGAAAGCGAGTCTCTGGCGGCGGTACTCGCGCACGAGCTCGGCCACCTCAACACGAGCGACAGCAATCTCACCGCGGCGCTAAACTAAACCGCCTCGTCCTGCGCCCGGTCCGCCTTGGGTCCGCCGAGCCAGAGCGCTCACGCGCTCCGGGCGTGATTGCTCGCGCCACGCGTGCGGCTCTGCGCTTCGCCCTCGGCGGCTTCGGCCTGAGAATCCTCGCCCCGTTCTGGGCCTCCTACCGGCGCGAACGCGAGCACCGGAGGAACACGCGGACTTCCTCGAGCTCCACGCGCGCATCAACGAACACCCGGTGCCGGTTTGACCGAGCACACCCATCACCCACGGAGCTGCGCATCGATCGGCTACGCAAAGCGGGACTGCATGCGCTTGCGCTGGTAGCTCCGGGTCAGAACCCGTCAAGGCCGCCCCTGCCGGCCCGCCTACGGCGGGGCCTGACGGCCCGGCCCTGACGGCCCGGCCCTGACAGAACCTTCCCCCTTCGCTTTGGATCTCTCAGGTCGGCAGGGATGGCCCTGCCGACCACCAGCCACCGAAAAGGATGGAAAGTGATCCCTCGGCAGGGACCGGCCGGGCCGGCCGGTCCCCGGCGTCGTCCGCTCGATTGACATTGTCGTCAGAGCCGCCCTAAACGTATGTACGATCTTGCCGGAGAACACCTGCAATTTGCACTCATTTCTCCACTCGGATGGATTGACCTTCCCCCGCTGAAGCGGTAGTGCTGGACTGACTCGACGGAATTGCCGCGTTCTTCGCAACACGGCGAGAGATACCGGGGCCGTCAGGCTCCGGTCGATGACATTACGGGAGGCCGAGGATGATGTGCGCGCACAGGATGCAATCACGAGGACACGCCGGTCTGGCGCCGTTCGCCACCAAGTGGTTCGTTCGGGTGGCCGGTGTCTTTGCACCCCTGGTCCTGACGGTCGGGCTGCTCGCGACACCCACGTTGGCTGCGCGCCGCTCCTTTGAATCACCCGCGGTTCGCGCCGAGATACTACGGTCAGTGCAGGCCCCAGGACCCTTGCGGAGCACCAAGGCCGACTCAGGACCGTCGTCCAGTCCAACCGGAGCCCCGGATTGGGCGTTGTCGACTGCATACTCCGACACGTGGCGACCACGTCGCGGCCCACGAGTGACGCGGATTTACGAGTCGCCGGTCAATTTCCGCACGTCGACCGGACAGTGGCGCCCGATCGAAACCGGACTCGTGAGCGGCCTCGGCGGCTACCAAAATGCCGCAAATACATTCTCCCTTCGCATCCCCGAATCGATCACCGCCGGTGTCGGCATCAGCGAAGCCGGAGAGTCGCTCTCATTTACGCTTAAGGGCGCCTCGACGACACCAGCTGAGGTCAGCGGTAGTCGGGCGTCATTCAGGAGCGTCCTCCCCGCGACAAACCTGGAATACCTCTCCCAGGCCACCGGCGTCGAGGAGCTCGCAACCCTTGAGAATCCGAGCGCACCGGCGGCTCTCGTCTACGAATCCACGACCTCCATCGGGCTCAGGCCCATGAAGCTGGCGAACGGATTTATAGCGTTTGACGAAGCCGACGGTATCACGCGCTTTGTCGTACCCGCGCCCCTCGCATTCGCGCACGACGGCGTCGGGGGACGCCGACTTCCCATGTCTCTGACGCGGCTTCGTGGCAGCTGGAGAATTACGGTCGATACGGGCCAGCACTGGCTCCGATCTGCCCTGGCCGACAGTCCGGTCGTTGTCGACCCGACCATCAAAGCCGCAGCGAGCGCCGAGTGCACGCTGAACGACGAAGCGCCGACGACGGCCAGCTGTGGTAGTACCGCCTTCGAAGAGGGCTACGACTCTACCCACCAGGAGCACCACGCGCTCCTCGACTTCCCGCTGAGCAGCATCCCCGCCGGGTCGATCATCGTCCACGCCAAGCTCGGGCTCGATGTAGAGACGCACAGCACCAGCACGGCCAAGGCCGTCGGCATCTACCGCGTCACGCGGCCGTGGACGACGAGCGCAACGTGGGAAACGTACGACGGGACCCACAAATGGACGACGGCGGGCGGCGACTACGAAAGCAAAGGCGCCGACGCCGTCATTAACCCATCCGTCGGAAAAGCGACCGGCTACTACTACTGGTACCCCACCAAACTCGTCCAAGAGTGGGTCAACGGCGAAAATGCACCGACAAACGAAGGCTACCCAACCGACGGCTTAATCGTCAAAGACGAAACAGACAACAAAACCAAAAACCTCTTGAAGTTCTACGGGTATGGGTTCAGCGAAGATGAGCCGTACCTCGAAGTCTTCTATGCGCCGCGGGGCCAGGGCTATCAGCCGCAGTACACGATCGTCTCGACGCCCCTCACCACCCGATCGCGGATGGGGGTCAACGTCGCCAGCGGAGATCTCCTCCTCGAATCCACCGACCTCTCAATAGCAGGGGTAGCTGGCCTCAACTTCACGAGCACGCGCACCTGGAATAGCCTCGACGAAGAAGCCAGCCAGTACGGGCCCTGGATCGACTCGAACTTCAATATCTACGGTGCCTACGTCTACTCCGACGGAACGGTCGCCATCGAAAACCCGACTGGCGGCTGGGAGGTGTTTATCCCCAAGGGCGAAGGGGAATACATCACGCCCCCCGGAATCAAGGCGACGATGTGCGAAACGAAAAGCACCAAATGCGGAACGCTCCCCACTGGGAGCAAGTACAAGCTCGCGTACGACGAAAGCGGTGACTTCGTCGAATTCAGCTCGGAAGGCATCAGCAAAGGCCTCCACGACCCATACAAAACCCAAGGCGTCATAAGCGCCGAATATCCGAGCGCCAAAAAGACCATCTACGTCGACACCCACGGCCACAAAATCGAAGAGTTCCACGAAGGCAAAGAAGGCCTCACGACCCTCGACATCACCGAAATTAAGGACGTCGCCGGGTCACGCACCGCCAAATACAAGTATCAACTGCGCGGAAGCGAACCACAACTCCACGAATACATCGACGCTGACGGCAACACGACCACCTACGAATACAGTCCTGGCCGTCTACTCGACACCATCATCGGTCCGGAAGGGAGCTACACCAAGCTGACCTACGAAACCCTCGAAGGAGAACACTACGGCCGAATCAAGGAAATCGTCCGTGCCACCAAACGCTCACCGCTTGAAGGCTCCAAGACGACCTTCACCTACTACGAAGGCTCCGAAGTGCCCGCCGCCTGCAAAGGCACGCCAAAGGCCACGCTCGTCAAGGATCCCGAGTGGACGGAAGCAAAAGGCCACGAAACGCTTTACTGCGCGACCGAGTTGGATGAGGTCGTGGCCGTCGTCGATGCCGACGGGCACGAAGCCAAGACTACATACGACGAATACGGGAATGTTACCTCGATTACGGCTCCGCCGCGGGCCGAAGGGGACAAAGCTGGGGTCACTACACTCAGGTACGGCACCGCCGGGATCAACCTCGGCTGCGTAGTCGAAGGCACCACGGAAGTACAACCTAAATGTCCAGAACAGCTCAAAGCCGGCTTTGCCGAAGACGCCAACTACGAAGACACCACGTTTCCCTACCGGGCGACAGAAGGATTCAGCGCTCGCTACCGAAAGACGAGCTTTTGCTACTGGGGCACCGTCAGCGGCCCAGGCGCGTGCGAAGGCCACGGTGAAGGAGGGGCTGGGGAGCTCCGCCGCGAAACGGACAGCCGCACCAGTCAAAACGAAGTCGACTACGGCTACACCGGTAACGGGACCCTCAGCGAAGTCGAAGGCGCCGACGGGCACACGACGAAGTACGAATACAACAGCGAAGGCGACCCGTCAGCAATTATCGCCCCTACCGGGGCAAAGATCGGCAAGGAGACGATCACCTACGACGGGGACGAGCGCCCACACGTAATTACGCAGTGCCTGGCCGAAACGAGCTGCGCCACTGCTGACGCGGTCACGCTGACCTACAACGGGCTCGACCAAGTCATCGAAGAAGCGTACACCGGGCCCGGCGCGGCCAAGACCTTCAAGTACGAATATGGCCCAGGTGGTGAACTCAAGCAGATCGAAGCGCCCGCGGGGACTACGACCTATCACTACGACGCTCTTGGCCGTCTGGTCAAGGAAGAACAGCTTGGAGCACACACGCTGGAATACGGCTACGACGCAGCATCAAATCTGACGAGCTTTACCGACGCTGGAGGAACGACCGACTTCGTCTACAACGGCCTCAACGAGCTCGAAGCCCTCGCCGCGCCTAGCGGCACTTGCACCGGGACTCCTGTCAAATGCACGAAATTTGTCTATGACGCCGACGGCAGTCTGACAACGACTACGTATCCATCCGGTGCTAGTTTGAACTACACGCGGGAACCCACGACCGGGCGCCCGCTAGCGATTGAAGCCAAGAACCCGAAAGGCGAAGAGGTGCTCGGCAATGCCTACACCTACTACGAGACACCCGAAGAAGGGGAATACGACACGCCGCTTGTGTTTTCGGACACGCTAAGGACGCCAGAAGGGAAAATCCGCACGACCTACGGGTACGACGAACTGAACCGGCTCGGCTCCTCAGCGTCCACGAGCGAACCGACCAGCTACGCCCCCGGGTGTTATATCTACGAGTACGACGGGGAAGGCAACCGCCGAATACTCGAATGGACGTTGAAAGGTGCTACCTGCACGGAACATCAAACCCATCTCGACTACAACACCGGCAACGAGCTCGAATGTCGGATGAAGACAACTGGGAAAGAAACGGAATCGCCCTGTTCGGAAAGCGCAACGAGCGAGATTGCGGGATACTCTTATGACGGGGCGGGCGACGAGAAGGCCATCACGGGTTACAGCGAATCCGGAAGCACATCGGTCGGCTACAACGACGCTCAGCAGCTTGAAGGACTCACGTCGTCAGGGGGCGGCGAAGAAGCCTTAACCTATCTGACGAGCGGACAGGCAACCTTGGCATCGATTGGGGCGAGTAGTCTTGAGAACAGCGCGATCGGAATAACGAACCAGACGAACACCGAAGGCACGAGCTATTACACCCGGACCCCAGAAGGCACGATGGTCGACGAGCGCCTGCCGGGCGGAAGTGACTACAACCCAGTTTACGACGCACAGGGCGACGTAATTGGGCTACTGAATAGTAGCGGGGAACTAGTGCAAGACATACGCTACGGACCCTACGGCGAGAACGCGACGCACGAAGGTAGCCTGAAATACAGCACCACAAACGACCCGTTCCTGTTCAAGGGCGGCTACCACATCGAACAGGGCGATCCAGGTGAAGGAAACATTCCAAACGGTCTCTATGAGTTCGGCGAACGGTATTACGATCCCACGGTTGGGCGCTGGACCCAGCCGGGCCCCGAGGGCGAGGGATTGGGATTCGTCGCCTGCGACCCAGTCAACGAAGCGGACGCTAGCGGTCTAAAGGCTCACGAAACCGCGCCTGGGCGGGTGGGCCCTTGCACTTTCCACTCTCGTGGTGAGGGCGATGCTGAAGCAGGCACTTGGACGTTCCAAAGCACGGTGTACTGCCCGGTCACGGCGAACGCGCTCATTGAGATCACGGTGGGACTTCTCTCGGACTTTCCGGGGGTAAGTCTGCGCCTCCACCCAGGGAAACCCGAGGTGGCTCAGAGCGTTGTACTTGGCAGCCCGGGCTGGGAGATCGAAGCTGAAGTTACCGTGTCGTCAGGCACACAGTCGTGGACGAAGAAATTCAAATATCATCCCGTGCGATAGGCCACATACAAGACGCGACGGAGCCAACGAGATGACTGCACCACCGCACGGAGAGGGCCAAGCCGCCGAGCACAGGGACGATGCCGGGCCTCCAGGCGACGAGCTCCCGGGCGTTGTGGCACTCGAGCGCGTGCTTGTCCGGAGCGCCGAGGTTGCCGTCGCGCTAGTGAGCGCATCGGCATACAGCAGAGGCGTCGCAGTCGAGGCGCTACTCGTGAGCGACGGATTCTCGCGACGAGCTTGAACCCCGGCTTCTAGGCCCCCGCCCGGCGCGGCCGCCCCAACGCGACCGTCCCACCCTACGGATCACGTTTCCGGACGGGCGCGTCGCCAGCAACACGGTCACTGCACTGGAGGCTTCTCAAGGAGAAGAGCCAGCCCTTGAGCTCGTGCACGGGTTTGGAACGCGTCAAAGCTGGCGCGAGACCTTTTGGTTGGGCCCGGTTCCTCCCACGGGAGTGCTCACATTCGAATGCGACTGGGACGGTGCCGGTCTGCGCGGGGACCCGATCCAGATACCCGGAGAGCTTTTTGCCAGCGCGCGTCAGCGCGCCGTCAGCCTCTAACGAGAGACTGCTCACGCCTACGGCTGCCCGAGGATTGAGCAGTCGCTGAGGCAGTGATGGGGCTCGGTGACGTGTTGATGCTCCGGGACCTGGACACGGGCCCCTCGCCCAAGGACGCGGTTCGGCCCTGCGTCGTGGTCGCTGCTGCTTCGGCGTGTGGGCGTCATCAGCGCGGACGCTCGAGGATCGTCCGAAGCAGCAACGTGATCCGCGACGACGCTGGCCACCGCTCGCCAAGGAAAGGGCCGACAGACCTGGCGCGGCGACGGCTGTTGCGCCGCCTCGCCGCTCCCCCGCGAGCCGCTCGACGCATGCTGCGACGACTGCTGTTGAACGCAAGCGAGTGGCGCGGAGGGCCGAGCTCGGACACGGTCCCTTTGGAGGAGGAGCACTGAGCTTTGCCGGTCAGGCCAAACAGTCGACGCAGTCGTCGGGAATCGGCTGGACCGTCAAGGCGTCCAGCAACAAGCCGGTCATCGACGGCATGAGCCGGCCCTTGGTCCCGTCGGGCATCGCCGAGCTTCTTGTGGGCGACGGCGAAGCCCGCATCGGTCGAACGCAGTGGAGCTATCTTTCGTCCGTCTCGCACGTCACCTGGTTTGGGCTCTTGCAGGCCATCACCAGCCCTCCGCCCACGCCGGGGCTCGGTCCCGGCCTCGTGACGTACGGGACAACATCGTGGTCCGTGCAAGCGAACGCGCTTTGCGTGCTCATCGCGCTTCGCAAGGCTGCCGATGCGCGGTTCGTCCTGATGGGGTGGGCCAACGAGGACTGGCGCGCGGCGTGCGCCCGAGCTCAGCATCACGAGATGCCGCTGATGGAGGCCCACCGGCTAGGCAACACGTAATGGCTTCTGCGGCCATCTGCCAGCACGCTGGCTTGCCGCGCACCGCCTATCCGAATCCGGCTCTAGTGCGGAGCGGCACGATTTGGTTCCGTCCGCACCGGACCGTAGGAAATGTGTGCTGCTTGCTTCGCGTTCCCGCAGCTTCCGCCGGGCGAGGCCTAGTCAACCTCGCCCGGCGGTCACTCTCCGTCCGGCGCCGCTGATTCACTGCTCCGTGCGGTCTGCGGACTGACCTCCGCTCACCCGACCGCATCGCAGGGAACGCCATAAGCAAGCGATGCACCCATGAGGAGGTGCCCTGGCCATGTACGAGTTTGACGTGATCGGCGTGGGCAACCAAAAGGACGCTGATGCGATGGCCGCACGCTTCACCCGACTGGACAACGGCGAGATGGGGCACGTCGTGATCGACGCCGGCTGGCAGGCCGACGGCGAGAAGGTGGTGTACGTGCTGGAACAGCATTACAAAGCACCGTCCGTGGACGTGGTGCTCCTCACGCACCCCGACGGAGACCATATCGGCGGCATGGGCAAGATCGTCGACGCCTTCTCCGTGAACAGGCTCGTGATCCACAAGCTGCACGAGCGCGGCGGCGCGTCGCTACCCGCGGCCGACGCGGTGAAGGAACTGATCGAGAAGGCCGAGAGCAAAGGCACAACCGTGGTCCAGCCGCGGCCGGGGCTCACCTTCGCCGGCGGCGCACTCACGATCCTCGGGCCGTCGGATGAGTACTACGACCAGCTCGTCCAGGAGGAGGTCGAGAAAGCAGCGCCCGCGGTCGCGAAGTCGCTCGGCCTGCGCGAGGCGTTCAAGGCGCTGCAGTCGCGCGTCGTCGACCTGCTGCCCGAAGAGCTCCCGTTCACGGACGGTCCGGGCACCAACCCACGGAACAACTCCTCCGTGATCACGCTGCTCCAGCTCGGCAGCAAGAGGATCCTGCTCACGGCCGACGCCGGCGTGCCCGCAATCGAACGCGCGCTCAACTACGCCGAGAGCGCGGGGTTTCCGGCGACCCAGCCGAACATTGTGCAGATCCCCCACCACGGCAGCCGCCGGAACGGCTCGTCGGCGCTGCTCGACCGACTCCTCGGGACACCCACGAGCCAGGACCGCGGCCGGTCCTTCGTGAACGTCGTCTCGAGCGAAGACCCGAAGCACCCGTCGGGCCGGATCGTCAACGCCTACAAACGGCGCGGCTACCCCTACTACTGGACGGTCGAAGGGAAATCCTATTGTTGGAGCCAGGACGCAGCGTCGCGCGACGGCTGGGGTCCGGCGCCAACCGGGCCGATCCTCGAGGAACTCGATGACGGCGATGCCTGACGCCTACACACGCAAGGCGAGGATCGCGCCCGCCGTGCTCGTCGGAGTGCCGGGCGGCGCACTACTAATCGCGGGCGCGATCTCGCCGCAGACGGTTTTGCGCGCTGTGGGCGTGTTCCTCGGCGCGCTCGGCATCGTCGCGGCGATGCTCGTGCGCGACGCGGGCCGGGCGGCCCAGCCCGGTCTGTGGGCGATGTGGGGCGGTCCGCCGACTACCTCGCGTCTACGGTGGAGTAGCAGCGCCGCGGAGCCGGCTATCCGCCGATTGCACGAGCGCGTCGAATCCGTCACGCACGAACCACTGCCCGACGCAGCGAGCGAAGGGGCCGAACCCGCAGAAGCCGACCGCCTGTACGAGGAGGCGGTCGGCGTGCTCCGCGAGCGCACGCGGGACCCCTCGGCCTTCCCGCTGGTCGCCGCCGAGAACGCCGAGTATGGCTTCCGCCGCAACGCGTACGGAATGCGGACGGTGGGCGCGGCCTTCGCGCTCGTCGGGATGCTCGTCAGTGTGGCGTTCGCGGTACTCGGCTCGGGATCGTCCGTCACGCGAGTTGAGCGGTGGGTGCCCGCCGCGGTGGCGTGCGGACTGTGCCTCATCTTCTGGCGGACGGTCGTCAAGCCCGAGTGGGTCCGGCGGGCAGCCGACAACTACGCCGATCGCCTCCTGGGCGCGATCGATGCGCTGAACTCGTAATGAAGGGGTCCGGGGTTCGAGTCCCCGCGTCGGCTTCGAAAAACCCCACTACCGAGGCTGTCGCGCAAAGCGCGTGATGGTTCTTCGAGCGGGGCTTTTCTATTGATCTGCGAGCTGCGGCGCCGCGTGAGGGGATCGGCGGTTGGCGGAGGTCGGATCAGCAGCTGGGCCTGCGGTGGCGCCAGAGCTTCAGCAGGTTGTGTGTGGCGGCGATTAGCTGCCATTCGGCCTCGCAGGCGGACAGTCCGCGCCGCATGAAGCGGTCCGTGCGTCTGATCGTCTTGGTCTTTGCGAACACCGGCTCGACGATCTGTTGTCGGCGCCGATAGGTCCGCGCCTCGTCGGGGCTTTGCAGCCGGGCGTGCATGCGCTTGGCAGTCTCGCTGTGCGGCGTGGCGGTTTTTCGTCGAGAGGCGTTCTGCTGGCTGAACGGCGGCACGAGCACGTCGACGCCTTGACCCTGCATGCGCCTGACTGCGCGCTCGCTCCAGTAGCCGCCGTCGGCGAGCACGGTGCCAAGGCTCTCGTTCACGCCGGCGCCAGCGAGCGCCTGGGTCGCCTTGCTGACCATCGTGGGAAGTATCAAGTCTAGACACGTGTACCCGTCCCCCGATAGCTGCCAGTAAAACTTTCCTGGGACCCGGTGATCGCGCTATGATCGGGTACATGAGTGCACAGGTAGACGAGCGCCAGGTCCTCGACCACTACATGAAACTGTTGGCCGATGCCCAGAACCGGCAGAAGGAAGCTGCCGGGGATATCGCCTCTCTCACGCCAATCGTGGACGGCATGCGGACCCGACTCGGCATTGGCGCGCGGGACATCGTCACCCGCCCTGGCAATCCGTATGGCTCCACGCCCGTAGCCACCATCGGGAACGCGCCGAACATCATGGGCACGATGCGCGCGATCATGATGGACGGCGAGGAACGCAACACGCGCATGGTCATGGAGGAGTTGGCAAAGCGGAATGCGTTGCCCCAGGGCGACGCGGCGACTAAACGGCGGAAGGTCGCCAACCGGCTCTACGAACTCGACAAGCCGCTCCACTTCCTCGAAAAAGGCGCCAAGCGCGGCATGTACAGACTTCGCTCCCAGAACGGTAGCCACCAAGAATGACGCCTGACATGGACTCCAAATCCATCGCAGCCGGGGATTCCAACCCCACGGTGGGAGCGGGCGCCAGAGTCCTCGGCCGAGGATTCTGATCAATCCCCGGCCGAGGGCACCCATCTACGTGGGAGGGCGAAACGTCAAGGTGGCGTCCCCGCTTTAGACCCGGTGGGACCAGCCTCAACGCTGGTTGCGGTTCAAGTCCGCCGCCCTCCGCGTAGCTATCTATCTCATCGACGGATTCTACCGGCAATCCGAGCCTAGTGCCCGCAAAAAAGCGCCCAACGAAAGAGGCCCCCGAGCCGCCGGGCGAGGACGTGGCCGCGAAGGTCCGCGACGACCACGACGACGGGGACTTCTTCCGGGACTTGGAGAAGGCATCCTCCGACGACGCTAGGCGACGGCTAGGCCTCCCTTCCGTACCCGATCGAGGATCAGCCAGAAAACCGGCGTAGATGAGTACCGGGCGTTCCAGCGGAACGTGTACTCGTCCAGATAGTTCTGCAGGTACTCGGCGCTGATTGCGTGGTGAGCGCCCCGGACGCTCGACTTGAATAGCCCGAAAAAGCCCTCGACGCTGTTGGTGTGCGTCGTGCCTTCCACGTAGACGCGCTGGCTGTGATTGATCCGCCGATGCCCTCGGAAGTGCTCCCCGATGCTCCGGTATAGGTTGAAGTCGTCCGTGAAGATCATCGAGGACGGTAGGACGTGCTCTTTGACCACGCGCGAGAGCGTCTCGGCTTTCCGGTCGGGGATCACGCGAGCCCGGACCCGTCCCTTGCGCTCCACAGCAGCGAACATCGTTGGCTTTTCGCTGCGCCGCTGGTAGCCCCGGCCCGCCGCTTTGTCCGCCATGCGCGGCTTGCCGCCGTGCAGGGACTCGTCCAGCTCGACTGAAATGGACGCGCTTCCGCGAACAGTTTTCGGCTTTAGTCGCTAGCTCTCGTTCGTGGTCGTGATTTCCTTCTGCTCGAACTCCTCGGGAGTGAGGTAGCCGAGCGTTGAGTGTCGTCTCTGTCGGTTGTAGAAGGCCTCGACGTAGTCGAAGACGGCTGAGCCGAGATCGCGTCGTGTAGGCCATGGTTGGCGGTGAACGAGCTCCTTCTTCAGCGTCGCGAAGAAGCTCTCGGCGACGGCGTTATCGAACGCATCACCCTTGGATCCCATCGAGACGGCGATGCCGGCATCTCGTGCTTGCTGGCCGAAGCCAAGAGCGACGTATTGCGAGCCCTGATCGGAATGATGTATGAGGCCGGGCTCGGGCCGACGCCGGTGAAGACCCATCTGCAGGGCGTCGACGACGAGCTCTGAGCGCATGTGCTCGGCCATCGCCCAGCCGACGATCATCCTCGAGAACGTGTCCTGCACGGCAGCGAGGTAGAGCCAGCCCTCCCAGGTCCGCAGGTAGGTGTAGGGGTCGGGCCGAGGCGCGGTGCCGGGGTTTCGCCCGGTCCGTTTCCTCGGCCCGCCCTCCGAACCGGACGTGCACGTCTCCGCGCATCCGGCTCTCCACAGGTTCATGCCGCATCGCTCGTCCATGGTGTGGGAATCCGCGTGCCCCGGTAGCGGTAGCGAACGATCGGCACCTCTCGTGGCCGGAACATCTCGGTGCGGCCGTCGCGGATCTCCCAACGTGGGAGGTAGCGGCGGCTCAGGGTTCCCCAATTCAGCCCGTGATGGCGCTTGCGCAGCCAGCCAACCACGCGCCACCAGGTGAAGTGGTCGACGTAGTTGAAAGTCTGCGAGGACACGCCGTGGCTGAAGTACCGACACCATCCCCGCAGCGCCCGGTTCAGGTGGCGCAGCAGTTCGGCGAGCGTTCGATGCTTTCTTCGGCGAGTGAGCAATCGGACCTTGGCCATCAGGGAGGCCAGAGCCTTCTTGGATGGGTAGGTGTAGACCGCTCGCTTGCCCGTCCGTCCTCGCCAGGATCGCCGCTGGATGCGGAATCCCAGGAAGTCGAACCCCTCGTCAATGTGGCGGACCCCCGTCTTCTCTTCCGAGAGGCGCAAGCCCATCGGAGCGAGCACCGTGCCGACCTCGCCCCTGAGCGCTTCGGCGGCCTCGCGGGTGCCACCGACCATGACCAGGAAATCGTCCGCATAACGGACGAGGCGGTAGGCCGGCACACCGGCGCGACGATGCTTGGCGCGTGTCCAAGACGGGCCGAGCTCCTCCCACTTGCGTGTGAAGTGCTCGTCCAGCACGGACAGGGCGATGTTGGCCAGCAACGGCGAGAGGACCCCGCCTTGCGGAGTGCCGGTGATCGTTCGCGCGGTGCAGGCCCTCCTCGGAAAGGATGCCGGCCCGCAGAAATGCCCTCACCAGCCCCAGGACCCGCTTGTCGCCGACTCGATCGCGCACCCGCGCGAGAAGCGCGGTGTGGTCGATCTCGTCGAAGCACGCCGTGATGTCCGCCTCGAACACCCACTCGTAGTTCCGGTTGGGTGAAGCGAGGTAGTGGATCTCGGCGATCGCGTCCTGAGCCCGGCGCCTCGGGCGGAAGCCGTAGGAGCACGGCTTGAAGTCCGCCTCGAAGATCGGCTCGAGCACCAGCTTCAACGACGGCCTGCACGACTCGATCGGCGGCGGTCGGGATCCCAAGGCGGCGCATCTTGCCCGACGCCTTGGGAATCATCTTCTCCCGCACGCGAGTCGGGGCGAACCGGCGGGCCTTCGAGATCCTCCCGAAGCCCGTCCAGCAACTCCCCGCCTCCCGGCCGATGGATCGCGGAGCGATCCCGTCAACGCCGGCCGTTCGTGCACCCTTGTTGCCCCTCACCCGCGTCCCACGCCACGACGCAGGAACGCCGGGTCATAGACGAGGTTGTAGAGGTCATCAAAGCGACGGCCAGGATCACCGGCCGCCCATCGGTGCAGCTTCGTCTGCATCGCGAGTACCCGCTGCTCGGCCTCTTCGAGGTCGGGCCACGGCGCGCCGGTATTCACCGGCGAGCTCCTCGCTCTGCATCGATGCTGCGAACCTGCTGGACCCCTTCGCCATGTGGCCGGCTTTCCCGGCCTCGGACTACTACGGGTCCTCCGCCCCATCCCGGCAGCATCAGCCGACGACGCGCCTTCCCACCGCCCAGCGCGCTGCTGGGCGGTGAGGGGACCGCCGGGATGGTTCCCACGTTCACTCTCGAACCGTTCGACGGGTTAGGTGCCCAGCTATGCCCCTGCAGCATCGCCACGACTACGCCGCAGACCTTCATCGTGGCCTCCCGACCGGCGACATCAACCAGCCAAGGAGTTCTCCGCGCCATCGACGCGGATGCGCGCCGCTACCCAGCCCACATCCGCCAGATTCGAGCTGGTGGTTTGCTCTTGAGAGGCTTTCAGCCGCTGGTTCCTCACGTACACCTTCCCGTCTTGCTTGCCGGACCCAGACCATCTGGCAGTGCTGGCCCGTCCCGTCGTTGTCGGGGCTGCTGTCCACCCTCCCCGGCGTCCCCCGGATCAGGCTGCCCCCAGCTTCACCGGCCCGCTGCGACGAGCCGGTGGCGGTGTCCTTTCATCACCGCACGGTTCCAGAGCGCCTCGTGGCGCTCGAAGTCGGCGAACCACAGCTGATCGGGTCGCTCGGCGGCGAATTCCCGCTGGACGAGGTCGGCCGGCCGGGCAGCCTTCGGGTCCGGCCGTGTGGTGCGCCAGGGCTTGCCGCGCCGCTTGGCGCCCTGGATGGCGTTCTGGCGCATCAGCCGCTTGACCCGGTCACGGCCGACGTCCTCGCCAGCGCGCAGCAGCGCCTTCCACGTCCGCCGGTAGCCATAGGCGCAGTAGTTCGCCTCGTGCAGATCCCGGATCCGTCCCAGGAGCTGCTCGTCCTCGATGCTCCGCTCCGAGCGCCGGCCGCTGGCGCGCTCGTAATAGGCGGACGCCGACACGCCCAGGGTCCGGCAGATCGGCTCGACCCCGAAGCGCTCGCGATGCTCGCAGACGAACACGCTCACTTCGGACGGTGTGGATCGAGCTCGCCCGCGAAAAACACGCTCGCGGCCTTCAAGATTTCGTTCGCTCGCCGCAGCTCGTGGTTCTCGCGGCGCAGCTTCTTGATCTCCTCGCGCTCCTCGCTGCTCAACAGGTCCTTGCGTCGGCCCTCGTCCGCTTCGACCTGCCGGACGTATTTCCGCAGCGTCTCAGGCGCGATCCCCAGATCACGCCCAACATGCGCGATCGGCCTGCCCGACTCGAACACAAGCCGCGTCGCACGCTCCAACAGCTCCTCCGGATACTTCCTCGCTCTCGCCATTCTCAGAGACTCCTCCTTCCGCCGACAACCGGCGCTGGAAGTCTCCGTCAAAACCAGCCTGGCTCACTCGGACTAACGCCGCTGCGCTCGCGGCGATGACGCAAGCGGCCCGCTTGCACGCGCGCTTGCGCCGTCGCCCACCGCGCCTGCGCGGCCTTTTACCCATATGCCAGCGTTTATGAGGACGCCGATACCTAGCACCGACTGCTTGGACGGCCGCTCGGCCCACCCGCCGTGAGCCAGCGTTGGCGCCAGTGCGCGGCAGCCAAAACAAGGCCCCAGCTACGGTCTGAGGCGTACCCCTACGTCGTGCGGAAGCGGCGATAGTCGGCTCATTTACCTCATACATCCGTCGAGTGTCCGCCGTTTTTAACCGCGCCATGCATGTTTTTTTCTGGCGCCGCCAGCCGATTGTGCCTGAGTCACTGTAAGGTGCGCTCGCCGTATCAACAGGCTCCCTGCGTGAGTGGGGAGCATCGGGGCCCCGTCGCCTGCACGCCGCTGATGTGCGGTGTTTGTCAGCCGTGGGCGACGCGTGCTCAGATGAAAGGAACGCGATGATTACGAAGCTCGTGCCTCATCGGCCGCCGCTCAGCATCAGCCTCATCGCCATGCTGGGGGCGCTGTTTGCCTCACTGGCGTTCGCGGCCAGCAGTCAAGCGCACACCTGCTCAGTCACAGAAGGTGACCATTGCTACTCGATCTCCGAATGGTACATGTCGGGCGGTACCGAAGAAGTCAAAGGCGCCTACGGACAGATTGAGTCCTACTACGGTCTCGTACCCAACTACACCAGCGAATTCCTCGACAACGAGATTTGGGTCGTATTTCCTTCGCTGTCGGAAACCTGGGTCGAGGGAGGCGTCACCTTCGGCTACGGTACCGGCGGGACCGAAACACCTGCCTACTTCGTTGCTCATAGCCTTGAAGGCAAATACAGCGAATCGATCTATCCTGAGGGCCCACCGTTGAATGCGTGGTCCGGGCTCTATCTAGACCAGCCGCAAACGGCCCACACTTGGTGCGCGACTTGGAGCTGGGACTCCAAACCGGACTATTGCTGGTCTGGCTTCCCGAAATCTTCGAAACTGCTCCAGAATGGTCTGGAGTTTGCGGCGACCACCGCGAGCGGGGCCGACAACAACGGCCGTTCCTTTGGCTGGGCCCAGTACATGAACGGTGTCTGGCACGAAGAATGGAACGACGGCACCACTAAAGCGGTCGGATATCGCGAAAAACCGCTGTGCATTGTGGCGCCCGCTCCGGGCTACACGTCCGGCTCGATCGCGTTCGCTGTCCCCGGCTGCTAGCTACCCGCTTCCCGAAAGGAAACCATCATGACACGCAAACCGAAGCATCTGATCATCACAATGATCCTGCTGGGGGCGCTGGCTTTCGGAGCGACGCAAGCGCTCGGTGCCGCGGGCACTTCGACCGGCGCGGGGAGTGCTGAATCGAGTCCGCCACCCGCGAATGCACCGGACCCGCTCGCCTCTTATGAAGCACCGTCTGGTGCGACGCTCTCCGACGAAGCAATTCGTGCTGCAGCGTTGCGGTACTCGAATGCTGCGGGGGAGGAAGCACCGACGGCCATATCTGCCGTTGATACGACCCTTGCCAGCGCAGTGCAGACGGCCGATCCGTCAACCTCCTTGCCGACGCCGACGGGTGGCTTGGCACGGTTCGAGCAATCGTCCGTCGTGCTGCTGGTACTGCAGGGCCAGTTCACGCTTGACGTCTCGGTGCCGAGCGGCCAGACCGATCCCCGAGGCAGTGTGCTGATGCTGGCTCTCGACGCCCACACAGGACGCCTCGATTACCGCGGGGTGACGAATGCGGTGCCGAGTGGCTTGAGCACGCTCGGTACTGTGCGCGCGCTCGGCTAGCCTGTGCTACCGTCGATTCGTTCATCTCTGAATAGTGAGAGGCTATGTTGTTGAACGTCTCGACTCGAATCGGCGCAGCCGTTGTCGCGGCTGGGAGTGTGGGGCTACTCATTGTGGGGTCGGCGCAGGCCGGCCACTCGGAACCCGCTCCCAGCCGCACGGCAACGATCTCGGGCAGGACCTACGTTGCCGTTGCTGCTCCGCATGGAGTTGCAAACGACGGGGCGCAAGCCCGGGCCGGTCTAAAGATCACCGTCAGTCAAGCTGGCGAAGTGGTGGCGCAGACCATCAGCCGGAGGCACGGTCGCTTCAGCATAAAAGTTAGGCCGGGTCAGTACACCGTATCGGCGTTTATTGGACCGCCAATGGCAGTCCCGGGTCATCAGTGCCCGGGGAAGAGCGTCCGGCTGGCGGCGACGCGTCGTGCCGACGTGCGGCTCGTCTGCAATTTGCGCTAAGCGACCCTAGGCGCCGTTCCGGTCATCTGCCCGCCGCAGCCAGCGTCGCCTCAAGCTGTGATGGATCTATGCGGATGTTGCCACCGGCTTCCGGTGCTCCAACCACGTACCAGTAGTCATGGCCCGAGCGGGCGGCCAGAACGTAGTAGCAGGGGTTGACGTAGCTCGGCTCGAAAAGCTCGACGACGCACGCGCCCTCGCCAAAGACGATGTTGGTGAGGGCTCCACCGTGCGGCGCGACGATGACCGCCGCCTCCGCAAACACCGCGACCTGCTCGTCGAACCTCAGCAAGCCGGGGTCGATGAGCTCAAAGCCCCGAGCCTTGAGCAACTCCCATATGGCGTCCTCGTTCGTCACCCGCCGCTGCTGCTCACGCCGCCTCGTCAGGTAAAGTGAACGCTCGGGTGCTCGATGGCTTCCAGCGAATTGCTCCCGCAGCCACCGGCACACCCACTGCGGTGTGTGTCCGGGGACGGCCGCCGGCCGGGGCCAGACTAATCGCTCAGCGCGCAGGTGATGCCCGGCATACGGCCGCAGGCGGCCCTTGTCAATCCCCAGCAGCTCTAGGGACCGCTGTTGCCACGAAGTCAGGCGCTTGGGGACGATCAGTGGCGCATCCACCCATCCAGCCTCCTCAAGAATCCTCAGTCTCGGCAGTGCGTCCGTCACCCAGTGGTAGTAGACCTCGCACCACTGCGACATGAGCGACGCACCAACACCCGGCAGGGACTGGGCGCGCGGCAGTCGCCGCAGCGCCAGCACTCCAGATTCGTCGATCTTTTCGTCGTCCCAGCCACTCTCGCTCGCGAGGAGCCCGTCATTAGTCACAACCAGACCGTCGGGCAATACCAGCCGGCCCCCCGGAAGCACCGCGACATCGGCGCTGTCCGCTCGCATAGGCACTAACGTCCGGTAGCGCGCCAGGTGCGCGCGAAACACTCCGGCGTCAACGATCGTTCGAGCCTCCGGCAAAGGCGGGTCCTCAGGCAAAGGGGCGCTCAGCCATCGAGCCTCCGAACCGCTTTGCTGGGTCGCCACCCAGGTCCGAATCGATGGCACTGTCCCGCTCACGCCGGGCTCGGAGGGGATCATGCCGCGAGTGAGGGCGACGTAGCGGGCTCGCCTTGCAGCGGCGGCGCCAACGTTTATTGACAGCGTCTGGAGGGCGTTGACCAGCCGTCTACGGCTCAAGTGCGAGTTACTGTCGGTATCGAGGTACCAGCGCCTATCGCGCCGGCTGATGCGTGGTAGCGGACCGACTCCCCTATGGCGTGAGGAGCCGGCCCGCACACACCTTCCAACACAGCGCCGTGACCGTAGCGAGCCGGGAGTGACGGCGCAAGAGTTTGATAGGTAACTCACTCGCTGCCCGCTGACCGTCAACCTGTTCACACCCGGCGCCCGGCGACAGCGTCAACTAGTATCATTCCGGTCCGCCCGCTACGGTCGCCAGGACAGCCCTCTGTCCTTGGCGGCCTGGCTCGTCCCTCAACGAGCTGGCCCGCAGCGTTGCTCCCGCCGGGGTACGGCAGATACCACGGATGGGCGCCCCGACGCGCTTGGCGGCTGGCCGACCTCGCTGCTGGAAAGCGCGCAAGCGCTATCCGGGCAAACACTGGGACGACGAGATCCTGGACCGCTGGCGGGCCCTCGGCCAGCAACGCGATGCCTAGCCAGGCGCAACAGGCGTTGACCTTGCGCCTTTCGTCGGAGCGTCCGCGGCACGCAAGCAAATAACGGGCCGGCCCGGGGAAGTGATGCAGACGGGGCCGGCCCGCGACGGGGGAACCCGCCCTGGCGACCCTACCCCGGTGCGAGAGTCGTTTTCTAGTTGACTGCAAGTATGCCGTGGAGGTGACGCGGGTCAACCATCGTGCGGCTATGGGAAGCGCGCTGTCCTGGTCAAGGTGTTGCCCGTCGAGAGTGGACCCGCGACTAGAGTCTACGTCGCCGTTTATTTGTGGCGCTTTCGGCCGGCGATGGGGCTCGGTCGGCGGTCGTCTCAACGCCCGGCAAACCTCGTGAAAGAGCCTACGCGGAGGCCGAAGCCTGGGCGGCTCGTTGCTCCGTGCCGCGACGCTTGCAAACGTACCCGGGAGTGTTTATTCTCGCTCGACCGCGGCGCCGTCCATCGGACGCCCGTGGTTCAACGGCAGCCACCGCGCAAGGCGCGAATCGCAAAGCGCGACGTACGAAGGATCGCAGTCGCAGGTAGCCAAAATGTCCGCAAGTCAGCCCAACACGGCGAGTCCACGCCACAACCGCACTGGCCCGAAGCACCGTGCAACAGTCGTCCGCCAGACCAACCTGAGCCGGTCGCCGATCGGTCGAGCGCGCATCGTCCGGGCGATGCTCGACGTCGCCGCCGAAAGAGGTTACGCAAGGGCCTCCGTCACCGCCGTGGCCGCTAGGGCGCGCATCTCGAACACCACCTTCTACGAGTACTTCCTCGACAGCGAGGATTGCTTTCTCGCCGCGTTCGACGAGTGCGTGCGGGACGTCCGGCGCGTCGTAGCCCCACCTTACGAAGGCCCCGGCAGCTGGGCGGAGCGGGTTCGCGCGGCGCTGCAAGCCTTGCTCCTTTTCCTCGAGGAGGAGAACGCTCTTGCCCGGCTCCTGTTCGTTGAGGCACCCGGTGCGGGCACGGCTGTCCAGGAGCGGCGTGTCCAGGTCGTCGAGGCGCTCCGCGCCGTGGCCGATGCCGGCAGGGCGGAAGTCCCTCTTGGGGCGGGACCGCCCATGCTGATGAACGACGTCATCGTCGAGGGTGCCATCGCGGTGGTTCGGGCGAGGCTCGCCGACTGCGACGAGCTACCGCTGCTTGATCTTTTGAACCCACTGATGGCTGTCGTCGTGTACGCCTACGTAGGCTCGGAGGCTGGCGCCGCCCAGTTGAGCCGGGGTCTCCAATGTCAGCCAGGCACCAAGGGGTCGATGCCGCCGTCGATGATGAGCGCGGCCCTCACCGCGATGCCGCTGCGCATGACTTATCGCACACTCCGCGTGTTATCCGCGATAGCCGACAATCCGGCCGCGAACAATCGCGTGGTCGCCGAGGCCGCCGGCATCACCGACCAGGGCCAGAGTTCTCGCCTCCTATCGCGCTTGGAGAGCCTGGAGCTGATCCGTAACCACGGTGATCTAGCCGCCTGGGCGCCGAACCAGTGGCACCTGACGCCGCAGGGTGAAGCGGTCGAGCATGCTGTGCGGCACGAGCTCGCCGCCCGAACCTACATACCCACTGAGGGAACGCCCCGTCGGTGACCGCTCTCGGTCGGCTTCTAGTGCCAGGCGCTCGCCAGAGCGGCTTGCTCGTCAGCCTCATGAACCGTCGGTGGTTCCGGGGGCTGCTGGACTCCGATGGCTGTGTCGCCGGGTGGCGTGCACTTGGCGCGAACGTCGGCGAAAATGTCCAATTGAGCCCAGGGGTCTGGATGCGCCGGCCGAGAAACGTGACAATTGGGCCTGGGTGCAAGCCGAGGAAGGCGATTCTAGTTGAGCGGCTAGCTGAAACCGGCCAGCTCGACGCGTTCGGATCGCCCCAGTGTGATGCCGCAGCCACCAACACAGCGAAGGACGTGCAAAGTTCGCGTAAGCGAGTTCTTTGCCAAACCTCCGAGCACTGGCCTGACAATCGCGATAGGCGTGTCGGCTACGCTCATCGCCGGTGGCCTGGCCACCGGGCTCAGCTTCCTGGTCCAGCCACTTACCACCGCCACTAGCAACCTTCCCAATTCCGCGCTCATCGCCGGCGGCATCGGGGTTGCTACCGGTCTACTGCTGGCGTGGATTGGCACGGTCGTCTATTACCGACTCCGGAACTACACCACGCGACTCGAACTCAACGATGCACGCAAGGAGCTCGGCAAACTCGACCGAGCGAAGGAGACCCTAGGGCGCATCGAACTCTACGCCGATCACATCTACTCGTTGCTGGAAACGTTCGTACGCGATGCCCAAGCGTTGCACGATCTCTCAGCTCGCGACACAGAGCGCGCTATTTGCGACATGCCGCAGAAATATCTCTCCGACGCAACAGGCTTGCCGTTTCTACTCTCGATCTGGGTGGAGCCGGTGCCGAGCCCTCAGGGCCTATTCGGCCGAGCGGCTGACCGCATGCGAGGCACGCTCCAGGACTGGCCCGCTCCCCGTGCTGGCGTTGACGGGTAGCTGACTGAGGGTTCCCGGACGTGATCGGAGCGGAGGCCGTAGGCCGAAGCGGAGATCTCGTCGGGGGCGCCTTCCAGCATGGGCCGCTCAACCGAAGGGGTGATGACGTTGAGCGAGCAACGCAAATACAGGACGTTCACGGCACAACAGAAGATCGAGATCGTGCTGGCCGGCCTGCGGAGCGACGGGTCGATCAAGGAGGTCTGTCGCGAGCACGAGATCGCGGAGACGCTCTACTACGACTGGCGCGACAAACTCCTGGAGGGCGGGAAGAGCGCCCTCGCTGGCAAGCAGGAGCGCGGCGGTGAGAAGCAGCTAAAGCAGAAGATCCGTGAGCTCGAGCGGGCGCTGGGTCGCAAGACCTACGAGCTCGAGATCGCGGGGGAAGCATTGCGGGGCTGGGAGTGAGGATGCGCGTCGCCCGGTCTCGAGAGCTGGTCGCGAAGGGCTATGCGCTGGCGACCGTGGCGCGCGTTCTACAGGTTTCCCGTCAGGCGATCTACCGCACCCCGAAGCCCAGGACGGCGCCCCAGCGCCGGCCGGTCTTAGACCCGGTCGATGTCGCGATCGTCGAGGTCGCTGAAGAGAACCCCACGGACGGCTACCGGATGGTCTGGGCGCTCACCCGCCGGAAACTCGGCGTGGCGGTCAACCGCAAGCGGGTGCTGCGCGTGATGCGCCAGCAAAAGCTGATCCAGCGTCATGGCCGCCCGGTGCGCCGGCGGCGGCCCGGCGTGTTCCGGGTGACCCGTCCGGCGGAGCTGTGGCATATGGACATGACCTCGATCTGGGTCGCCGAGCACGGCTGGGTCTACCTGAACGCGATCATCGACTGCTGCGCCCGGGAGATCGTCGCCTGGGACGTCAGCCTTCGCTGCCGCGCGGTGGAGGCGATCGTCGTGATCGAGCGGGCCGTCGCCGAGCAGGGCATCACAGCAGGAACGCTCACACTCGGCACGGATAACGGGTCGGCCTACACCGCCCGGAGCACCCGCCTGGCGATGAAACGTCTCGGCGTCACTCACCCCCGCGGCGGCTACCGCGACCCCGAGAGCCAGGCGTTCATCGAGAGCTGGTTCTCGAAGCTCAAGGAGCGCTGCATCTGGCGCAGCGAATTCGAGACGCTCGAGCAGCTCAGGACCGCCCTCGCCGCCCACGTCGACCGTTACCACGACCGGCCCCACTCGGGCCTGAACTACCGGACACCGAAGGAGGTTCGTCAGACCTGGGATGATGCCCAGGAGCAACCACTAAAACTCGCGGCCTGAACCGTCAACGCCGCCGGGGAGCAGGCCAGAAACCGAGCTGGCGCACCTTGCCTTTGCGGCGACGCTCCCGGAGCATCTCGTGTAAGGACTCAATACCGCTGTGTCGCAGCCAGCGCGCCTATCGCCTATCCCGGGCGCTGCCGCCGGGGGTGGATGCCAAACACGGTGGAGCTTGGGCGGCGGAAACACGCTGATTTCCGCCGCCAACCGCACAAGGGTCTGGCCCAGCGTGCTGGGACAGAGAGGTTGTCCGGTCCTCCCGCGATCATAGGTGCTTCGGGTGAAGCACGCAAACCGCTGGATCACGTTTCTATAAACTCACGCTCTCTGCTTCCTCCGCCACTACGGTAGCTTCCGTAAAGCTCTCCTCAAGCTCGAGGGTGGCGCTTCCGAGTCTCTCGCCGCACAGCGGACAGCTTGTCATGGGCTCACCCATGATGGACGAGATTTCCCCGAAGACTACCCGTGCGCTCTCGAGTACCTCAAGAACATTGATCCTGACCTCCGGCCATCGCGAGTCTTGGATTTGCCCGTGGGCCCCGCGTCGGCGGCGCTCCGCCTCTTCGCCAATCTGTTCACGCATCTGAAGGAGTGCATCGACCGAATCACGGAGACGATCAACGACGACAAGGAACGCGAGACTGGCGTCAGCCTCGCCATGCAATTCCGCGATCTGCCGCTTACGTGCTCGCGAAGCTTGTTCGCGGTCAGTGCGTGCATCGTTGACTCGGGCCAGAATGCGGCGGTAGTGCTTGCGTCGGTCGAGCTGCGCGATCACTCCCTCGTTGACATCGTTGGCCGCGAGCAGCTCCAGGACAATGCTCGCTCGGGCGTCGGGCGACTGCCCCGTCAGTCGTGCGAGCAGCAGTTTCTCCTTGTGGTCGCGGTAGGCCAGCTTCGCCGCGTCGCAGCGCTCCGCGGGGCAGAGCTGCCACACCAGCCTGCCCTCCTCGTTCTTACCGAGGCCCTCGATGAGGCCGTCCTCCCAGAGCGCTACCCGCGCCGGTGAGGCCTTCGAGTGGGGCAGCCCGGTGACTTCCTCAATCTCGCCATCCGTACGGGGCGCGCCGTCCTGCATCGCGGACCAAACGGTGTCCCTGCTAGTGCTCGCTGCCATCTTGCTCCTCTCGACGAGGTCGGCGCCCCGGCCAAGGACAGTGCTCAGCCGGGGTCGCCACCAAAGCTGGCCTGTTATGCAGCTGCTGGAATCTGTCTCGACGCCTCTGCGGCGCTCTCGTTCTCGTCGCCGATTTCTGTCGGCGGCAGAGAGAGCTCGGCCTGGATCTTCTTGAGCTCACCCGCAAGCTGCGAAGCGATTGGTCCGCGCAGCTTTGGGTGCCGCGTCAGAACCATGTCGAGGTCACGTCGGATGACGCTAGCGCGCCTCATGAGCGAGACGATCAACTTGTCCACGCCATCCTCGCGTATCAGGGCCTCGTTGTCGGTGAGGTAGACAGCGAGCATCTTCTCGGTAGGTCGGTGGATTCTGCAGCGGCAGAGGATGAGGGTCTGATCTTCCTCACCTAGGCGCTTCTGGATCCAACCGCTGCGAGAGCCTTGAGTCAGGTCCCATACGCCGTCGGCGAGCGCATCGTATGCCCGCCGCTCGATGGTGCCGAGGTCATCGATGCTGTCGACCCCTAGTCCTGGCGCATTCGCTGCATACACGCGGAAGTACATGTCCCCCCGCGTGAGCGCCTTCTTCGAGCGGTCAGTCTTCGAGGCCACTACACATTCGTTGAGGAGGATCTCGTAGGTCGCTTCCTTCACGGCCGCCATCGAGGCATTGCCGTCCTCATCGACGTACCCGTTTTTAATCTGAACGTCCTCGACACGCTGCTTTACCTGCTCGTCGAGGTCCGCGAGAACCTGTGCGTACCGATCTTCCGGAGGCATCTTTTTGCCCCTTTCTCCTAAACCATCGTGATGGACCAGGATCGCTTACGCGGAGCGTAGCATACGCCGGACGTGAGACGCGTTCCACTGAGGTGGCGAGCTGCTCGCTATGCCGCCATCTCTACCGTCGAGCCACTAAACCTACCAACCGAGCCGGCGACGTAGTCCGCCTCCGGCTCGATGGCCAGCCATCGGCGGTTGATGGACTCCGCAACTCCACCGGTTGTGTTGCTCCCGGCGAAGCAGTCCAAGACCAGATCATCCTCGTCGGTCAAGAACCGCACAAAGAACTCCGCCAGCTCCGGCGGCATGCGCGCCGGGTGTACACGTAGCTCGGCATCCTGGCAATAGCGTCGATAGTCGTCTGTCGAGATCGTGTTGCTGATTGTCAGCACATTCGAAGGGATCGCCCCGCCGTGGTCCTCAAGGAAAGAGGCCTCGCCAATCGTGTGCTCCGACGGCCGCCTGCCTGAGTTGTAGGATTGCCGCTGCAGCAGCTTCTTCATCGACGGCGAGTATTCGGCGAGGATGTTCCTGTTGTTGGCCTTGGGTCGGGTGGTCCGGCTCATCCACCAGACGTTCGTGTAGGCATCCTTGACGCGGATTCGGTCCTTGTTGACCCACTGAACCGGGGAGGGAAGCCGCGCGGGGTTTGGACCACGAACTGCTGACAGAGGCTGGAAGCCCCCGCTTTCGAGCAGCTTCAGTAGAGCCCGGACCGCGAGCGTCGACATGACTGGCTCGCCCGGCTCCCACGCGTTGCCCATCTCCACGACAAGCGAGCCATTCGGGGCAAGCAGATCGCCCAGCGGCTCGGCGAGCTGCCCTAGCCATTCGAGGTACTCCTCCCCCTTGCGGTTGCCGTACTTCTTCCGCCTGTTAAGTGGGAAGGGTGGCGATGTGAACACCAGCTGGACCTCGTCGCGGATAGCCTTAGCGACGTCGGAGGCAAGGAAGCTCTCGACATCGCTGCAGTACATCGTCCCGAGATCGGTCGCGTAGCTGACCTTCGGCTCGGCCATGCGGGGGCGTTTCGATGAGGTAGCGATGGGCGCGATCGTACCCAGCTGGACGGCGGCAGAGCCAGTGTCGGCCCGCCTGGCGCCAGCCCTGGGCGCAACCAGCCCTGGGGCCCGGGCGGAACCGAGCCGGGTGCCAGCGGACGCGCGTTGACTTCGCGACCTTTAGGCCTGTAGACTTATGTCTGAGGCCCTAGCCGATACCGGCCGTAGCCGACCCGCTCGAAGAGGGCCGGCTCCTTGCGAGATCCGGTATGGAGGCACCAGGTCACGGAGTGGATCGACACCGCGCAGCCCAGCTGCGCCTCCACCGCAGCGTGGATCTCGTGCACCGGCCTCGCACGTCGGCGGCAGAGCACGGCCACGACGGCGCGCTGCACGACACCATTGCCTAGACGACGCGGCGCCCGCCGGAGCACCGGACGGGCCGCGAGCGCCTTCTCGCGAGGCAGCCCGAACACACGTTCTTGAGGCAAAGAAGGGTTTGAAAGCTGTCCTACCAAGTGCATAGTCCCGCTTTGCAGGTCTTTTACATGGGTGCTGGCACAAAGACGACGCCCCCGCATCCTGTCGTGTTCCCAACGCGTGTTCCCCAGGCCCCAAAGCTCAGCCAAACCAGCCCTTTGAGATGAGGGCCGGCCGAATAATCAGCGAGCGCGGCGCCGCCGGCGTTCCAGGTTGTGGTCCAGGCGGTCGGGGGTTCGAGTCCCCTCGCTCACCCCTCAAAACAGCCTGCAAATGAGCATGTTCTGATCAGCGCCGGCAGTTTGGGCCGGATCGGTTGGGGAACAATTGGGGAACAATTTCCGTGGAGACTGTTCCGCGGCGGCCCATCCGTTCATGCGTATTTCGTCTCGAGGATAGCCACGCAATCCTTTGGATGTCCCTCTGCCCACCCGGGCGCGCCCGACCAGCTGCGCGATCGCGCATCTGCACTCGCACCTGCCGAGCCACGGAGTCTTGAGGAAACGACATAGGCTCTGCCGTATGGGACAGCGAACCGCGATCGAGTGGTCCGAGATGACCTGGAACCCCGTCACCGGGTGCTCGAAGGTCTCGCCCGGCTGCGCCCACTGCTACGCCGAGACCTTTGCCGAGCGCTGGCGTGGCACGCCGGGCCATCACTTCGAGCAGGGATTCGACCTCCAGCTCAGGCCCGAGCGCTTGTTGCAGCCTCTGGCATGGCGCAAGCCTCGCACGGTCTTCGTGAACTCCATGAGCGACCTCTTCCACGAGGACATCCCCGTCGACTACATCCGCAGTGTGTTCGAAGTCATGAGTCAGGCCGACTGGCACGTCTTTCAGGTCCTAACCAAGCGCGAGCAACGTCTCGTCGAGCTTGCGCCACTTCTCGACTGGCCACCTAACCTCTGGATGGGCGTCAGCATCGAGAACCGCCGCTTCGTGCATCGCGCCGACGCGCTGCGTCAAGTGCCCGCAGCGGTGCGTTTCCTATCGGCGGAGCCGCTCCTTGGTCGCCTCGAGGGGCTCGACCTGACAGCCGTCGACTGGGTGATCGCGGGAGGGGAGTCCGGCCACCGACACCGGCGCCTCGATCTGGCGTGGGTGCGTGACCTCCGTGACCGCTGTCGCGAGCGCGATGTCGCGTTCTTCTTCAAGCAGGTGGGTGGTCGGAGCCCGAAAGCCGGCGGACGACTTCTCGACGGGCGCACCTGGGACGAATCCCCCGATCGGTGCGTCGGGGGCCGCTCGCCCCGCGCTCCTGGCTTCTCAGCCGCCTGATTTTGCCCCAAGACGTCGGGTTGCGCGTGTTGTGCCGCCGACGCGTCCGCGCCAAGCGCTGAGATACATGAGTATGACTGGTGCTACGGAGTTCTTTGATCACGAGCAGCACGAGGCCTCCCGGCTCAAGATCGAGGCGTACCGCAAGTACCTGCAGCCTCTCGCGCACAAGGTCCTGCACTACTACCGTCGCCTCTGGGTCGTTGATGCCTTCGCTGGCGCCGGGCGTTACGGCGCGGACGCCAGCGGTCGCTCCGCCGACGGCTCCCCGCTCGTCGCCGCCCGCTTTGCGCATCAGTACAACGTCGACCACGCCCGGGAGGGCAAGCAGATCGCTCTCATCAACGTCGAGAAGGACCCCGAGACCTTCGCCAGGCTGCAGACCACGCTTGCTCCTTTCGGACCGATAGCCAGGAACCTCCAGGGCAGATTTCAAGACCAACTCGAGCAGATCATCAGGACGATCGGCCGCGAGCCCGTGCTGTTCTTCATTGACCCGTTCGGCATGGAGGGCGCCGACATCCGTCTTATCGAGCAGATTCTTGCGGCACCGGGGCGGTCAGCGAGACATCACCGAGCTACTCATCCACTTCTCCGATCGGACGCTCGCGCGCCTCGCCGGCAACGCCGTGGATAGTCCACGCTCACCTGTTGGACAACGTGCCGCCTCGTCGAAGGTCGCCTATCTGGACGCTGTCCTCGGCACAACATGGTGGCGAGGGGCATTCGCCAACCCACAGCTCGCGACGTTCGAGGCACGCTCGGACGCGGTGGCCACCCTGTACGCCAACGAGCTTAGAAAGCGCGGGATCTCCCACGTACACGAGCTGCGGATGCGCGACAGCCTCGACGCTGCCCCCCGGTACCGCCTGATCTTCACGACCCGCTCGGCGCACGGGAGCTTCCTCATGAGCGATATAGCCGCCAAGCACGAGGCAGACCTATTCGCCGCACGCTGGGAGGGCACCTTCGAGATCGACTGGCAGCATCAGCGGCGCGCTGATAGCAAGGATCTCCTGCGCTCGGAGATCCACCGTTGGGGCCTGGAACAGGGAGCAGTCACGACCGAGCAGATCATCCTGCACTTCGCGCCCCAGAAGTTCGGCGAATGGCGCACCTCCGACTACTCCGCCTGCATCCGCGAACTGATTCAGCTCGGTGGCATCGACCGCCCCCGCGGCACCGCCGGGATCGCCAACAAGGAGAGATTGCACTTCCTCTCAACGCTCCAGGAATCCCTGTTCGCGCCGAATGCCGGCTGAGCGTGTTCCCCTCCAAACGTCCCCGGCAGTCCCTAGTAGGCGAGCGGGAGCGTGAGTTCGACTACCTCTTGGCGGAGGAGCGTGAGGAGCGAGGCGAGCGACGCGGACTGGAGCAGCGCGCCGCCGGATTGACCGCCGCGCTGCTGGTCGCCTTTCCGATCTCGGCGACGGTTGCACGCGAAGCGGACACTGCCGACACGCTTGCTGGGATCGGACTCGTACTGCTCGGGCTGGCGCTGCTCGTCGCGGTCGCACAGGCCGCGGCGCTCACCCGCGCCCTCGGCCCACCCAAACGAGAGCGCAACAAGGTTCGAAACGCTCGCACTGCCGTGTCTCAGTCGCTGGCAGAGGGCGATCTCAAACGAGCCGTGGCGGAGCAGCGGAAGATAGTCGCGACCATCCGCAATGACAACGGCACGCTCGTTCGAAACGTTCGACGCGTGACCGGTCGTTTGCCCTACACACTCGCCGGGCTGCTCGTCGCGCTCACGCTCGTTGTCCTCGCCAAGCACAACGGCACCTGCCACGTCGCGAGCTCGCTCACCCACGGCAGCACTACGGTTCTCGTCTGCGGCCCTTAGGGCTCACGACTGGGTAGTTGAGGGGAGGATGGTGTAGTTCCACTCGCCGTGGAATGGGTTTCGTGTGATGTTCACGGCGGCGAGTTCTTGGTCGGTGACTTCGACTTCCTTGGGGTAGGGACGGTCGTCGAGTTGGGCGTATACCGTCAGCCCGGTGCTGGTCGTGGTGGCGGCGATCAGGCTGATGATGACCTCGTGGCTGACCAGCGGCTTGCCGCGCCAGTTGAGGCTCATGAAGCTGAACAGCCGGTGCTCGATCTTGTGCCACTTGCTCGTGCCGGGTGGGAAGTGACAGACGGTGATCTTTAGGCCGGTGGCGTCGGCGAGCTTTCCCAGCTCGACCTTCCACAGGCGGGTGCGGTAGCTGTTGGAGCCGCCGGAGTCGGCGGTGATCGTCAGCTCGCTGGCGTGGGGGTAGCGCTCCCGTCCGAGGTTCTCCCACCAGCCCCGGATGCTCGCGGCGGCGAACTGCGCGGTATCGCGATCGATCCCGACGTTGACCCAGCCCTCATCACGGGTCAGGTCGAGCACGCCGTAGGGGATCGCGTGCCCGAGATCCTTGTCCTTGAAGTCGTGCGTGCGCACCAGCGTCGGCCTCCCCGTCGGCTCCAGCTCCCGGCCGACAGCCTTGAAATCCCCGATCAGCTCGCGCTTCTTGGTGTCCACGCTGATCACCGGCTGACGCTGCTCGATCGCACGGGCGACGGTGTCGTTGATGTGCGCGAACTGCGCGTCACGATCAGGGTGATCCGCTCCCTCCCTGGTCTTCTGGTTGGCCTGCAGGCTGTAGCCCAGGCGCTTGAGCAGCCGCAGCACCGTGCGGTCTGAGACCTCAAAGCCGCGCTCGGCCAACGCTGCCGCGAGCTTCACGGCGCTCTTGGAGGTCCAGCGCAGCGGCGAACACGGATCGCCCCGAGTCTCCGGCGCCACCAGACGCTCGAGCTCCTCTTCGATCCCGGGATGCGTCTGCGAGATCGGCTTGTTGCCGGCACCCGGCCGGCGCACACGACCCTCACCGAGCAGCTCGCCGGACTCGAGCTCGCGCACACCGCGGCGAATCGTCTCCTGGTCGATCCCGGTCGCACGCGCAACCGCCGAGATCCCGCCATAACCATGCGAGCGAGCCTCCGCCGCCGCCCACAACCGACGGTTACGCTCGTTGAGCACCTTCCCGCTGCTCAACAGCCGGTAGCGCTCCGCGATCGCTGCCTCATCGACCACGCCACAATATTCAACACACTCCCCAAAGCTCCTGCACTAATCCCGTCGTGAGCCCTTAGCTGCGACGATCCCTTGGTGCCCGACGCCCTCACGCCTCTCGAGGTGATCGCCGCCCAAGCGGGACGTCAGTTGCCGACACTGCTTAAGGCCCGCCAGGAGTCCCGAACCCGCACGGCGTTAAGACGAGAGCTTCTAGGAGATTTACCGGGCGATCCCGACGCGAGCGTCGTCATGGTCGGCTCGTGGGGGAGAGAGGAGGTCACGAGCGGCAGCGATGACGATCTCATCATTCTCGTCGACGGAAGCGTCCGCGAAGCCGTTCGGCCTTCGATAGGCGCGATCGTGCAGCGCATTAGCACCGGCGACTCCTTCAAGGCCCCCGGGCCTGCAGGCACGTTCGGGGATGGCGTCTTCTCCGATGAGCTCGTCAACAACATTGGCCTGGATCGCGACACAAATCGGAACCTCACGCGCCGCATGCTGCTTCTCCTGGAGTCAGAGTCCCTGACCAACGATCTTGTCCACGCCGCGGTTCGTCGGGCTGTGCTCGAGGAGTACCTCGCTGATTCGATCAAGGATTTTCGCCCGCCACGCTTCCTCATGAACGACCTCGTCCGCTACTGGCGCACAATCGGTGTCGATTTCGCGGCGAAGGTCAAGGATCGAGACGGCGAAGGGTGGGGCCTTCGTAACGCCAAGCTACGTACGTCGCGCAAGATGCTATTCGCCAGCGGCCTGCTCGCCCTCCTGCGCTGCCACGAGGTACGGAGCGACGGCATGCTGGCATTTCTTGAAGGGCAATTCTCGATGCCTCCGTCTGATCGTCTCGCCAGCGCCTTCCTCCATTACAACGCTCTCGATGGCGGCGCCGCAGTGATGGTCGCCTACGATCAAGTCTTGGAGCTGCTCGACGACGTCTCCGTCCGTGACGAGCTCGAGTCGATTACGAGCGCCTCAGAGGCTGCGTCATCGAGGCATTTCGACTCGATCGCACGCCTCGGCGTCGCCATAGATCACGCTCTGCTCGGACTACTGTTCGGCCCGCCACTCGCTCGCTGGACACGCGACTTCGCAATCCTCTAGTCCTGGTAGCGGAGAGGCGCCTCGAGTATCCAGGGGACCTCCGCACAGCGCGCTAGGACGGGCTCGAACGCCGATGCGTCGCTCGCACACAGTGGTACATGGGTTCCGTTCGCCCGGATTGAGCTCAGATGGACCTCGGCGAGCCGCTCGCCGAACGCGTCAAGCAGCTCGTGAGCCAGAACCATGGAGGGATCCAGTTGGGCAGCGTGAGCGATGTCAAAGCACCAGCGGGCCTCGGGGACCCGAGCGAAACACCGGGTGAGCTCCGCCACCGACCGTGCGTCTTGCTTGCGCCGGTCCATGTTCTCTAGCCAGAGGCGGTTACCGAGCACCGAGAACGCCTCTAGACCCGGGAGAGCCTCGGGATGAAGCACGAATCCCTTGGCGATCGCGGGAAGCTCCCGCAGACGGTCTGCCAGATCGCTCGCGCTGCCTGGCCATCGCTTCGCTGGCGCGTGGATAGAGATGAACGCGAACGCCTCCAAGGGGCGGGGGTCCGAGAGTACGCACGCGAGTGGCTCAAGCTCTGGCCCCGACAGCGCGGATAGCTCGACGGCCGCCGTCGAGGTGCACGCCGCGTCACGCAGCAGCGTAGCCCAGTCGTCGCGATTGGCCTCCATGAACCCGGTCGATACTCCCCAGCCGGCGTTGTTCTTGGCCAGCAGGGACCCCATGAACTGGGGTATCGTGGGCACGTCAAGGATTTGCATCGAAACCAATCGTGACGGCTGAGACGGACGGCACACTTCGCTCCGGTTCCGGTGGGGCGACGACATAACCTTCAATCATGAGCGACTCTGCGCCTCATGAGCGTGCTGACTGGCACCGGGTTCGGAATCTGTACCGGCAGTTCGTCCGAACCGTCGAGCAGGAAAACCTTGATGAGCCTCTCGCCGGTGAACTGGCCAAAGCGATGGCACGCACCTGTGCCGCGTACGACGGCGAAGAGGAGACGTTCGTTGCGCACCTGCTGAGCGTCGCCTGCGAGGTCGATCCTGAGGCCGCCGGCGAGAAGGAGCCTTTTCGGTTCCTCTACAGCGATTCGCGGCCTACGGTCCTCCCCCCGTACCTCAAGGCGGGCCCCGACAAGCGGCGCCGACCGCCGCCATTCGAGGCCGCGGTGGAGACCTGCCGCCGGCTGCGAGACATCAACCGACTCCGCGACCAGCTGGTGCTGGTACCGACCGCGTGCGTGCTCGGCGGGTCGGCGTCCTACGGAAGATTCTTCAATACCGTTGGCAACCAAAACAACGAGCCCTCCGATCTAGATCTGCTGCTCGTCGTCGAGAGCTGCGATGCGCTCCCTGCCGTGGTAGACGCGCTGCGGCGGTTTCCCGCGATACAGCAGGAGCAGATCGAGGCGATGGCGACCCGCGCGGCACTGTTCGGAGAGCTACAGCGCTCACGAGACGGGTTCCGTTGCATATTCAGCCACAAGCTGGATTTGTGGCCACCGAGCTCGCCCGACCCGTTCCTCTCCGAGCGAGCAATCGACGGCGGCTATCCGCTCAGCCTCCACGTCGTATCGGTGGCTGACTTCGACTACATCATCCTGCGTGACCGTCCACGCCTTGACGCGGACCGCACCATCTTGGACTTCCGCCAGGATCCTCCGAATCGACCGGACTGCCAGTGCTCCTTCGCCGGTACCACGGTCGAGGTGCAGCGCGATGCGGAGCAGGTCGAGGGCGGCTTCGTCACGACCAGTCGTGTTTGCCATCTGGGGCCGGCGGACCCGGAGCCCGGCGAGCGCTTCTATCCCGGGCAGCACCAGAACTTGGTCTTGCCGGAGGTGGAGGTGCGTTGGGAGCTCAGCTTCAGTCGTATCTACCTGCCGCTCTACAGCTTCAAGGTCAAGCTCGACGAGCGGCTCGCGGTCGAGCGCGCCCAGCGCCCATACGAGATCCAGAACCTCGCGAACTCCCACACACGCCGCTACGCATTTGCGCCCTATGTGGCGGCACGTGTCGAAGCCAAGTAATAAAGGAGAAATCATGCTCGACCACGTCAGTCTCGGTGCCTTTGTGGATCTCCACTCTCACGATCCGGACGGTTGGCGGGAACGCCTCTCACTGCTGGAGGAGCCGAAACTCGACCACGTCGAGCTGTGGTTGGAGTACGAGCCGGCGGTTCGCGAGACGGGAGCTCTCGTGCATACGTTCGCTGGGAAGCGCACGATCATGCACGCGCCGTTCATCGGCATGTCGCTCGCGACCGAGTGGTCCGCGCTTGCTGCGCTATCGCTGGATCGTTGCCACCGCGCGATTGAGGTTGCCGGAGCGATTGGGTGTGAGGTTGTGACCGTTCACGCTGGGATGCACGCCAGCCACGAGTACCATGACGCAGCGCTCGGCAGGCTCGTCGAGCGCTTCCAGCGCTTCGCGCGGATCCCGACCCCCATCGTGACGCTTGAGAACATGGCATCCAGAGGCGGCGCGACACGCGAGACGCTGGCGGGCGGTGAGGATTCTCGCGGCCCTGTCGAGGGCTCTGCCCGATGTTGCGATCACTCTTGATGTCGGCCACTGCGTGCAGAACGGAGAAGACCCGGCGGTCGTGTTCTCGGAGTTCTCGGAGCAGGTGCGGAACATCCATCTGCATGATGCTCGCCGGGGTGGCCGTGCCCATATGGCTCTCGGGGAAGGAGACCTCGATCTGGAGAGCCTCTTGCAGACGCTTGAGTCCAGCGCTTACAGTGGCTTCCTGACCATCGAGACCTTGGGTGCCGACGCGCTAACGCAGTCCGTTACCTGTCTGGCACAGTGCGATGTCCGTGGCCGTGACGGCATGGATCGCACCGTGGCCGCTTAGCCAGCCGCCATCGGCGCCTCGCCAGACCGTCTGCCGACAGGTCTACGCTAGAGAGTGGATGCGTATCGCCCTGATCTATCCAGAGGTCTATGACCTAGCGCGGTTCCGCGAGGGCCGTAAGGAGTTTCCGCCGTTTGGGCCCTTGTATCTCGCCGCTGCTGCTGAGCGTGCCGGCCACGACGTCGAGATTCTTCGCGTCTCGGAAGGCCATACGAGGCTTGATCTGCGCTCGTTTGAAGCCGTCGGATACAGCGTCTCCGCGTCGGCGACCTACGGTCTTATACGTGAGGCTCGTCGGCGCTCGATGCACTCGCCCGGTGCCCTGCTGATGGCAGGCGGGGTGCACGCCAATTTTTACCCGCGTGAGGTTCTCGCCGAGCTCGACGTTGACGTCGTCGCGGTCGGCGACAGCGAGGCAACCATCGTCATGCTGCTTGAGCGGGCAGCCAGCAGGTCCTTTCAGGCCATTCCCGGCATCTGGTACCACGACGGCGACGCGATCGTCGAGAACGCGCCTCTGCCGGTACTCAAGAACCGCACGATCGACCATCTGCCGCTCCCGGCCAGGCATCTGCTCCCAAGCGAGGATCTCATCATGACCGACCGGCTGGCCGGCACCGATGTCCGCATGGCGCACGTCATGTTCAGTCGCGGCTGTCCGTACCGGTGTCGTTTCTGCGCCGTGGCGGACACGGCGATGCAGTACCGCTCAGGTGCCAGCGCCCGGGCTGAGCTCGAACATCTCATCGAGCGCTACGACATCGGCGGCTTCGCGGTGGTGGACGACAACTTCATCATCCGCCGTCGGGACGTGCTCGACATCTGCAGCTCGATAGAGGATCTCGCGCTGCGCTGGTCTGCGCTCTCACGGGTCAACACGTTGCGTCCAGAGCTACTGCACGCGCTTCGCCGATCCGGTTGCATCGAGCTGAAGCTCGGAATGGAGTCGGGCTCGGCCCGAATCCTCAAGGCGATGAACAAGAACATCCGTCCCGAACAGATCCGCGCAGCCGTCTATGACGCGCGGGCAGCGGACATCGGCGTCAAGCTGTTCCTTGTGCACGGCTTCCCCGGGGAGGACCTTGCGAGCTCCCGCGAGACACTCACGTTGCTCCAGGAGCTCGCACCATGTGTCGAGCGGGTCTCGCTGTTCCGCTTTGTGCCGCTACCGGGAACCTACGTCTATGAACATCCCGGCGAGTTTGCCCTCCACGGCACCGACAAGGACGCAGATTGGGAAGGCGACTGGAGCAAGTACCACATCCACCACAACCACCATCATTGGTGGGGAGATGCCGACGCCTTCGCACAGGTCGAGCAGGGGTATCGCGAGCTTCGAAACTTCGTCGACACCTTCTGGCCGGACCGCCACCAACCGGCACCCGCCGCCATGGCCCGCTAGCAGCCACGCGCTCCGGCGAGGCGCGGCTCGCTGCTAAGGAACCCGTTCATGTCCTCGAGCCGCTCGCCGATCCTCCGCTGGCTGCGCTTCGAGACGCGCCCCAGAAGATCGTAGGTAATCCGGCCGTTGCCGCGCTCGAACCTCCAGATTCCTACGACCCGGCCGTCCAACAGGATGCTCGCGCGGGCCTCCCCGATCGAATTGAACAAGGAGCCGTACTCCTCGGCGCTGACGTAGCGACACCGCGTCGAGAAGTAGCCCTTCAATGCCGGGTCCTCATAGGCGAGCACTGAGATATGGCCGTTCTCGAGGCCTGGCGCTTGGCGGACAGCCTCCAGATTCCTCCTCGGCGAGCAACAGGTCCTCATTGATCCCTTCGACCCGCACCGTCACCAGCGTGTTGCGGCTCCTAGCCACCGCGCGCTTCACCGCGGTGATCCCGAGCCCGCTCCACCAAGCGGTGTCCCTGATCGATGTGGGCCCAAACGCGCGGATGTGATGCGCAACCAGCGCGTCGCGAGCCCGCTCCACGTGTGGTTCCTCGCCGGCCAGATCCAGCTGGGGATGGAGCCCCCGCGTCCGCGCGAACGCACGGTGCTCGTGATGCAAGCTGGGGCTGAGATCGACATGCGCGAACTCCCCAATCTCCCAAAGCCACTTGATCGCAAGCCTCACAAGTATTTTGTTCAGCCGCCGGCCGCTGGCGGCTGCCTCGAGTTGACGGTATGGCACCGCTTCGTCCCCGACCGCCGTCCGAACACGTTCCAGCGCGAGGTTGAGCGCTCGCTCCGAGCATCCAAGCGTGCGTAACCGAGCTCGACACGGCCCGAGCCGTTGCTGGAGCGTGGCGTGATGGGCCGTCGGCGCGAGCTCGACGGGCAAGATGTGCAACGTCTGGCGCATACACCGCACCTTGATCAGCCTGCGATCGTGGCGCAAGCCGCTTCGAAGATCCGATGCCTCAAACCCTGGCAGCCGCGCTCGGAGGGCCACCCACGGAGACGACTGCCGCGCGGCGTGGAGGCCGAACATGCTCCCAGCAAGTCCTTCCATGCTCAGGTTCGCCTCACCGTCCGCGACTAGGCCGTGTCGGGCGAGACGATATCCGCGCTCGGAGGCGGCGTCGAGGTAGATCACTGCGCACATCCGTGTATTGCTCCTGCTGTTGCCAGCCGATCGTTCGCGAGCAGTCTAACGATTGATCAGAAGAAATATACCAGAAACTTGCGAAATACCGTAAAATCGCGTACGGTCGACTCGTGTCATCAGAGGCTTTCGACAAGCATTTCTCAGCTCGGTTGCGCCAAGCGCGCGAAAGCGCCGACATCCGGCAGGGGCTGATCGCCGACCATCTACACGTCCGCCAGAGCACGGTCAGCGACTGGATGCACGCCAAGCACCTTCCAGGGATCGGCCAGCTCGCCCAACTCGCCGACCTGCTCGAGGTCGATCTGCACTGGCTCATCACCGGCCGTGAGCGGCCAAGTCCTCAGGAGGAGCTTGTCAACGACATCGTGCGCGCCGCGCCGATGCTGCAGATGCTCGCCGAACGAGGGAAGGCACTCGCCGAAGGCGAGCCGTCATCGACGTGACGGCGGCGGCCATGACTCCCGAACGTATCGCCGCCCGCGGAAGGAGATACCGTGCCGCGCGCCGCTACAGGCCAGCGTGTGTCCGAACGCTGCTGGTCGCCGAGGCACCCCCGAGCGAGCTCGACCGCTACTTCTACTTCGCTGACGCCACTACGCACGACCACCTATTCCGCCATGTGGCGGAGGCCATCCTCGGCAGCCAGCCCACGCGGGCGAGCAAGGCCTTGGAACTCGAAAGGTTGACGGATCGAGGCCTCTATGTGATCGACCTGAGTATCGAACCGATTGAAAGCGGGGCCTACCTCGGCGGCCACGTTCCGTCGCTCATTCAACGCATCCGACGCACACGGCCGGACCGCGTCATCCTGATCAAGACAACCGTATTCGACCTTGCGTACCCGCCCCTTCTCGGCGCCGGCATCCCGGTCGTTGCTGCGCGCATCCCGTTTCCGTCTACGGGCAACCAAGCCAACTTTAGGCGGACGTTCGCGCAGGCCCTCCTCTTGTCCCCATCGCGTTAAGCGCACCGGAGTGGTGCCAGCCGCGTCCACCGCCACACCGCGAGAGTCCTCCTCTCGCGCACTGCCGATACCGCTAGCGTCTCTAGGCACGAAGACCGACTCAGCGGTCCCACGTCGATCCTGACATGGACAGCGAGCGTCCCGTCGCGTTCATCGACATTCAGCGCGATGCTGGCTTGTCCGCGGTCCCGGTCCGTCGGCGAGCGAGCGCGTTGGCTAGGTTTCGCTGGGGATGACCCGAGCCGACCTCGCTGATACGAACCCCTACGGTGAGATCGACGTCGCCACTGGTAACGCGAGGCGCTTCCCCGCGCCAGACAGCGAGAAAGGATCGATGTGTTGCGGGTCACGGGGAATGAACCCGCAACAATGGCAACCGCAATGTCACGGTCGAATATCGAGAGCGCCCCGCGCGAAGTCGAAGCCGTGATGCGCGACGCCTCCCAGCAATCCGTGAGCGGCGTCGCGACGTCCGGCTCTGCGTCACTCGAGGCTAACCGGGCGACGACGTGACGGCGACCAAACCGGTCCTGCTCACCCGCAGCGACCCAGCCGGCCCCGCGATCTCGGTGATCATCCCGACCTGGAACGAGGCGCCGTGGCTTTCAGCCTTGCTCAATCGGCTGACGCATTGCCCGAACATCGCTGAGATCGTTGTCGCTGATCACGGGTCTATCGACGGCACGCGCGACATCGCCGCGGAGCACGGCTGCGTCGTGGTCGAGGGTGGACGGCCGGCGGCCGGAAAGAACGCTGGTGCAAAGGCGGCCCGCGGCGAGCTCTTGCTCTTCGTCGACGCCGACGTGGCGGTTACGCCGCAGGTTGTGACACAAATCCTCGCCGCGTTTGCGAACCCAGGCTGCGTGCTCGTCCATCTACGGCTCGTACCGGCGACGGATCGCCATTTCATCCGGACGTGCTACCGCGTGGTGCACTTCTACGCGCTGGTCGGGGCAAAACTCCAGGCACACCAAGGGTCAGCTCCGCTGATCGGCATCCGCCGCGAGGCCTTCTTCGCGATCGAGGGATTCGACGAGCGCGTGGCCGCCGCCGAGGACGTTGATCTGATCCGCCGCGTGCGCAAGCGGCGCGGGAGCGTCGCCTACCTTCACGACACACCCCTGATGATCTCGGCCCGTCGGTTCGAGATCGAATCCCACCTCGGGTACGTGATCAAGTGCGTCGTCTGGGCGCTCTTGCGAGCTGTCGGGCTTCGAGCGAGCATCTGGCCGTACGCATGGGTCAGATACTCGGAGGAGATTGCCCGGCACGACGAGCTGATCGCCCGCCCTTAACAGCGCGGCCACTATCCGTCGACGGAGTAGCCGTCGAACGTGTAGGCAAACGGCGACTCGACGACGTTGAACCTGTGCGCCCGACGGAACACTTCGTAGGCAAGGTTCTTACAGGCGAGACGTAGGAAGCCCTCCTGCCGGTAACGGCGAAGGTTATAGAAGAGCGACGTCCGTGCCACAAACGCGAACCGCGCACCCGCATCCATTGCGCGCGACGCAAAGTCCAGATCCTCCCCCATCCGCACGCGCGGGTCGAAACCACCCACCCATGAGAAGATCTCGCGCGAGCACAGCATGCAGAACCCGCCGACAACCGGATGTCTCGACCGCGCGAATGCTCGACAGTATTGAAGCCCGATCCACACTGCGAGCTTGTCTCGGACGCTTGATCCCGGCGCGCGAAAGTTCGTCGTAGCGAACGACGCGTCACGCAGGCGCACGTCGTTCACGAGAACCTCGAGAAACGTTGACGGTAGGCGCACATCTGCGTCGAGGAACAACAGCCAGTCGTCCGCTGCGACCGCGGCGCCGGCGTTGCGGGCGTACGCCACGCCACGGGGTGCAGCAACAACCATCAATGGCAGAGCACCTGAGTAGGACGCGGCGACCTCCGCAGTCGCGTCCGAGGACTGCGAATCGACCACGATTACTTGTCCCGGCAAATGGCTCTGGCAGCCGAGGTCGCCGAGGAGCCCGCCGATGAAGGCGGCCTCGTTGAAGCACGGAATTACGACGCTCAGGGCTGACGGAGAAGCAGGACCGATGGGCATGCGCTACCCGGCCGATCGGTCGACGCGGCGTTGGGAGAGCCGGTGCGGGGACACGTTGACGACGTCCCAGACCAAGCCACTCCGCTCCAGCGCGCCGATCAGCCACCCTCCCGGATCCGCCTCGCCACGCAGGAGCCCGAACCTCGCCGAGTTCGGAAAGGCGTGGTGGTTGTTGTGCCACGCCTCTCCGAACGTAATGACCGAAAGCCACCAAACGTTGCGGGACGCGTCGCCCGTCCGGAACTTGCGCGCGCCAAGCGAGTGGCAGATCGAGTTGACGCTAAACGTCGCATGCTGAAGTAGAAACACTCGTACGAACCCGCCCCATAGAAGGCCTGACAGCGCACCGGCCCACTGCCCCGTCAACGCCAGCCCGGCGAGGAACGGGACAGCCAAGCCGGCGGCAACCCAAATGGGAAACGTCCGATGCAGCCAACGGACGTCGTCGTCGGTCAGGAGGTCCGGGATGTAGCGGTGGGGGTTCGCGCCCTCCTGAGCCGAGAACATCCAACCGATGTGGGCGTAGAACAAACCGCGGATGGCGTGGTCCTCTACATGGTCGCCACAAACATGCGGAGTGTGCGGATCGCAGGGCAAGTCCGCGTGCTCGTGGTGACGCCGATGGGTCGCCGCCCAGTCAAGCACGGGTCCCTGGACCGCCATCGAGCCAAGGATCCCGAGCCCGATCTGATCGGGCGACAGGCCTTGAAGCTCCGATGTGTGAAGAGCCGGTGAAAACCGACTGACGTCCCGGCGCCAGTCAGCAGATAGAGCACGATCAGCAACGCGAGAATCCCACAGATGGAGGGTGTCGCCCCACGCCAGCACTGTCGCGATCGCGATCCCGACAAGCGGCAGCAGCACTGCAAGCGCGATCACGAAACGCTCACGTGCGACATGGGCGCGCGGCAGGGTACAGGACTGCGGTCGGCATGATCGCTGTGTGGCCATCTGATGCACCCCATTCTGCGGCATCTGTCGCCCCAGCGCACCCAGGTCAGTGCTGCGCTGGTTCGCTCGCGGTGTGCGCCGACTCGAGCCCCTGGCCGTGGCCTGTTCTCTCAGCGCCCCTAGGGGGGCGGCGGCGACTACGCTGCGTGGCGTTCTGGCCGCTGGCGACGGCAGGGATCCGCTTGTAGTTGGATCCGACCACGAACGAGATCACCAACGAGAACACCGTCAGCGCCGACGCCAGATAAAGAAGCACATTAAATACGCCATGGGCGTTGGCCGCGCTGCCGGGGCTGCTGAGGGACACGCACCATCCAGCCGCAAGGAAGATTCCTAGAAGCAGGAACATCGTCACATTCTCGTTGCCGAGCGATACGAGGCGGCTCGCGCATCTGCTGCGCCCGCGCCGGCGTTCGGAGAGAAACGTCTCGTAGCCCAGGTACTGACCATGCCCCAGCGTTCGAACGATCGCGGGACGCAATCGCTGCTCCACGTAGCATGCTGCGTCGATGATGCCGACGTCGTGGTCGGCATGGCGCCACACGAACACGTTGATAGAGAGTGCGGCGAGCGGCACTAGTGTCACAATCTGGTCGTTCACCAACGTCGCGCCCGCCCCGGACAGACCATGTTCATCTGCGTACTTCACGAGGAAGCCGGTGATGGCGCTGATCAGCACCACCAGCACGTTCATATTCTTCTGCTGGAGGTCGAACCGAGCAAGGATCTCCGCGCGAAGGCTTTTGTACTCCTCGAGCAATGCGTCGACCCTCGTCGCAAGATGATCAGCTCTTGCCGCCGAGTGTGGCGGGGAGGCTGCTCGCGAATTCCCGGACCCGAGGAAGTATGACCTCAGGATGGCCCGTGAACGACTCATCAACAATCGCCTGAAAGCCAACTCTAACCGCTCGTTCTGGCCGGGTGAAAGCGGCGGAAGAGTTCCGTTCGACCTCGGCCCATCCACTGACGGAGACGGCCGACATGGCGAACGAGCCGTCGCTGGTTTTAGACGGCGGACAGCGACCCGCGTGCCGATCGCTTGGGGAATCGCGCCGTAGAGAGTTGTCCAGGCGCGGCGGCGTCTTGATCGTGACGAACAGTCCCTAGGGCGGGTCACCGGACAGGCCTCGACCGGGAGACTGAGGCGCCGGTGAGCGTCAGCGTCGTCGCTGGCGCTGGGTATCGCAGCTTCGATCCCCAAGACACATGTGCTGCTCGGCTCGTCTGCTTGGGCGCCATGCTTGCCCCGCCGATAATTCCTAGTTATCCGACCTGTTGGTCATCGCGGGCATCCTAAGGCGATCCCTCGCCGCGTGTCGCTCATGGCGCCTGCACACCCGCCGGGTCTCTGAACCGGCCGGGTCGCTCGCCTTGGCACCTCCGCCGACCACCGTAAACACGCAAGGGTCGGGGAACTTCGCATGCACCGGCAGCGGTCCGATCGCGACGTATGCGTAAGGGCGTCATCGTGCATCGAGACTCGAGTCCCCACAATTATAAACACTCGCACTGCCGTTGACAGCTCGCCGGACGCCGGTTAGTGTCGCCTGCCAAATGCGCGGGCGCCAACACCCTCAGGGAAGAGAGGAACCCAGAAGCCCTCCTCGCGCTCGCGCCCGCCAGACCGCGCACGTCCTAACCTGCCCCTGCCCAGCGCACGCGGCCCCGGTCAACGCCTTCAGCCGTGCGCTCGCGTCCGAGAGGGAGGTCTACCAACGCGCCCAAACTGCTCGCCCTCGGTGGGCGCGAGCGCAAGACGCCGCTCTGCCGAGCACTCCTACGCCGGTGGGTCGGGGTCGAGTCCCGAACGGGCGTCATAAACACGCGCCAATTATGCGTTTTGCAGCCGTGTGAGAGCTCGAGGAGTCGAATTTTGGTCCCCATCTGCTCCCAAGCCCCTCCCGCGGCGGATCAGCGTAGGCCGCGCGGCGAGGTCGATCTTGCGCCGCGGCCAGTGTTCGATGTCTCGCTCGTCGTCTCGCCTGGCGGCGTCGGACTCGGCGCTCGATCGACCCGTTCCGCCTTTTGCTCGCCTCATCGCCGTCCACGCCCACGGCATCAAATCCGCACGCATCGTCAGGAAGGGCGAAGGTGTCGATGAAAGCGATGTCCGCGCTTGGGTTCCGTAGTGGCCGTGGCGCTGAGCTTGCGGAGGGACTGCTCACGCACCACGGGAGCGTGGAAAGCTCCTTGGGTTCGAAGGTGGGGCATCTCGGCGACGCGGAGCTCCTCACCGAGCTGTTGTTCCGGCGCCGCTGGTGCCATCGTCGTGCCGTCACCTTTCGCTTTGTCGCCGAGCGTCGGGGACGCTGGACAGTCAATGTCGACTTCACGACGCCGCGGGAGCTCCTCCAGATCGGAGCGCTGAGCACGGAGAACAACGTGCTGGTGCCTCTACTCACCGCGCCCAAGGACATAATGCCACGGGCGGATGTCGGCACGGCCGACGAGGGCGGCCAGGGCTTTCCGCTCGAAGGTACTTACCGCGGCCGCTTAGCCGCGTGCATGGTCCTGATTTGGCTTGCCCGTCAGGCAGAAGTACTCGCCGAGGTCGCCGGGTTCATCGCGGATCTCACGGACACCGACACTCGGGTCTCAGCAAAGGCGTTCGACGGGATCGAGAAACTGCTGGCAACCCGGCCACCCTGCGCGTGGACGCCCGTAACGCCCGCCTCTATGCCATCCGGCCGCGTGCGTGCTCGTAACAGTCTGGTCGAGTTCGCAGGCGCCGCCCGCCTCTTCGCTCGGTCTGTGCTCGTTTTGGCCGCCTTCCCAAAGCAAACCGCGAAGAAGCAGACACGGAAGCTGGCCAGTGTTACCTACGACGCGCCGATCCGATGGACGAAACCGCCCTTGATCCGGTGGACAAGGCCGCGCACGGGTTGGGAGCGCACGGGCTGGGAACCTATCCGAATAGCTCCGTTAGCGGTTTTCGGCGGCGACGCCGAGAGTTACCACGTGCAGATGGACCCACCGGACGGAGTAGTGGTAGTCGATAGCAGGCTGATGTATGCCTACACCGACGCCGAGGCGATCACGGGCACGTCTGCGCAGCAGGGAGACCTCGCAGATGCCCCGCTGGCTCCCGAATCTGACGCCAGCCAGCCGCCCGATAGTGACGATCCGCCCCGCTCGGAGCTTGACGACTACACGCTCGTTGCAGCGCGGCCACTACCTGCGAGGGCCGCGGTGCAAGGCTGGCGGCGCTATTGGGGTTTCGTCCTCGGGTCGGCCGAGCCGATGTCCGCGCACGTGCGGGCCGGCGGCAGACGGCTGCCGCATCTCATCGACGGCAGGGACGCGATCGCGATGTTTCACGTTTACCCGGACATTTCAGCATTTCGCGGGCTCCTCTTCGCGGCCTATCTCAACTTCGCCTATGTACTCGGTCTGTTCTTGGCGTTACGGTTTCATGCGTCCCAGGCGCACCTTGGGCTGAAGGCAGCTCCGGAGCCTGTCGTTCTGGTGGGTGTCTTGCTGGCCGGCTTTGGCTCTGGGTTGGCTTTGTACCGGAAAGAGCACATCTTGACCGCGGAAGTCCTGGCGCCTTGGCGCGGCCTCTTCCTCGCGCAGGTCTTCGCCGTGATCGTGTCGATCGCAGCCTTGGTCCCCAGCATCGCCTCCACGGGCATCCGTCCGGTGACCGACGACGTGGTGTTCGCGGCGTTCATCATCGGAACTGGTGCAACCCTGTGGCTGTCGAGCATTTCCTGGCGAGCGTTTGTTGCTCAACGGGCCGGCCTCGACTACATCACGACGGCTCAGGGCTACGTGCTGCGACGCGACCGTTTCCTCAAAGGGCGGGTCCCGGACGTCGTCTATCGGAGCAACCTGCGAGCGAGGCCGGAAATCGTCAACGATCCCCGGGGCCAAGCGCGGACGCAAGCAAAGATGCAGGAGTTGGCGCGCAGGTACCTGGGCGAAGTAAATCGGCGCCGCCTTTTGAACGAAGGGATACCGCCGGCGAGTCGACACGAGCCGCGAGCGCGTGGCTCCTCAGGAAAGGACGGCGTCTCGAGCCTCTGATCATCTGTAGGCGCTGCGGTTTCGCCCCGCTCTCGTTCCGCCGCTTCCTGGGCAGCCAGCAATTTCTCCTGTTCGGCTTCGCTCGCCGGGCCCTCCTACGCGACCTAGCCCGCGGGCCCTCAGGTAGGCGCACAGTTGCGGCGTGGACGTGCTCTGGGGTGTCTCTCACTTCGACGGGCGAACGCCCCGTCGGGCTGGCAGACGCACCGGCCCGGGCATCGTGAGCGAGCGATCGTTGCCGGTTTGCGTACGGCATCAGCCGTGGATCGTCGAGGGACGGCCAGTGCCATGCCGATCCGGCCGGGAAACGCGCCCGATGTCGCCCATCGGCCGCGGGGTCCAGAAGTTCTACCTCTTGACTTATAGCTCGCGCGCAATCCGGCAATCCTCGTGCTATCGGGGTTACCCGGTAGTTCACTGGCGGCGCTTGCGCGCGTTGTTGCTCACGTGGTGGCGTCGCTGCCCAACGACACGAAGGTGGTAGGACCCACTGAAGAGAGCACATCGACTACCGCGACGAGCGCGGTGAGCGTGAAGTGGTGGGGTCTGATCGAGCGCCGCTCCCTTATCCCTTGTAGCGGCGCTCGATGCCTCTCTCGGGCGCGTCGTGCCCTTGGGGCGTCGCGGAGCCTTGGTTCGTGCTGCCCTTCTAGGCGCGGCGCGCCCCTCTCGCTCCAGAGCGATGAGGCTGTGCTTGTCGAGGTCGCGGCCGGTGTTTCGATCTTCGGGGGGTCGAGCGGCTTGGCATGTTGGCAACCTCTAGGCGGGAGAACGGAGATCGATCAATGAACGGACTTGGACCTACGGCTCGGCTCGGCAGACACATGCGGTTTCTGCCCGCGGCCGTCTCGATCGCCCTATTCGGCCTGATGGCTCCGTTCAGCGTCGCGTCCGCCTCCCCGCTACATCTCCCCCCGCCGACCCCCGAAGCGACCTCGCTGACCGCCACGCTCTCCACCGCGGCGACATCCGGTGAATCGATCACGGTCACCGAAGGCCCCCGCGTCCGCGACACGGCAACCCTCACGGGTGCCAACGCCGCAACGGCCCGCGGTCGCGTCACCTACACGCTCTACGCCGACAGCGCCTGCACCCAGGAACTGGGCCGTCGCGGCGCCTCAGGTGTCGTGTTCGGCTCGGTCAACCCGTCGCAGGCGGCGCGGCTTCCGGCGGGCAGCTACTACTGGCAGGCCTCCTACTCGGGTGACGCCCGCGACCTCCCGTCGCTCAGCGCGTGCCAGGCCGAGACGGTCACGCCGTTCATCCCGTGGGCGTGCTCGGCGATTTCCGGCCGCGCGCGTGACCCGATGGAAGGCGAACGTCACGCCGCGGTCTTCAATCTCTCTACTGACCTCGCCGCGCCTCGCCAGCGTTTCGCGCTGCGCTGGGAAGGCCGTGAACGCGTGCGTATGGTCAAGCTGCTGAGCGCCTCGTGCATGGTGAAAATGAACCATTCTGTCTTCGTCGGCACGGGCACGGCCCGCTTTGACGGCGTGAGTGGCTTCGAGCTCCGCTTCACGATCGTGGTCGGCTATGACGGGACGGCGCGTGTCGTGGCCGCCGTGAGGTCGGGCGGGGAACCCCTCGTCCGCGAGCTGGATGCCGCGAGCGCGGATGAAACGACGGTCTTCGCCGCGGGCGTTCCCGTCGATCTCTCCGCGCTGTTCTAGGCGCTGTGTCCTGCCCTCCGGGTCTCGGCCTCCCCGTGGCCGGGACCCGGAGATGGGGAAACGCTTCGTGCTCGGGCCGTGGCCCCTCTGCCGCGCCGGCCTTGTCTGTCTGCGTCGGCCGCGTGGCCGGTTCAGGCTTAGCCTTGAGCCGCCGCTCGGCCCGCTCCTTCTCCTGTGCCTCTTCGGCTAGGGCGATCGCGATTTCGCGCAGGCTGCGTCCTGGCGATTTCCAGCTGCTCTTACCACGGCCGATAGGGCCTCACCGCCCACGGCCCCTGCTCGATGATGAGCACCATGTCCGAGAGACGGACTCATCAACGTTCGTCGACCCCCTCAGAACCGCGGCAGTGCCAGCAGGTGTTGGCCCCACTGTCCGTCGTTGTGGCTGCGCAGGTGTGAGGGCCCACCGATCGGCGTGAGCACTCTCACCGCGACCCGTTCCTGCCCCGCCTGCACCCACGCCTCGTGCGCAGGGTCCTGCCGAAGCCAGGCGACTACGGCCTCGATCCTCGTCACGCCTGCCGAGCTGGCGCTCTGCCATTGGAGGTCGGTGATGTGCTCGTGCCCGTCCCCGCCTTGCAGGCGGACGGCGATGATCTGAAGGCTCGGCGCGCTCTGCACGGCTCCTCACGAGCGTGGCGGCACGTGATGGTCGAGGATCAAGCGCTTGGTCTTCTCCCCCTCATCGGTGAGGCGCCAAGCGTTCGCCGCCCCATGGCTGATCCCGGCACCGTCGTTTGCGATCAGCCCGAGCGCCTGCAGCCGTTTCAGGAGCTTTGAGATCTGGCCCTGGTCGACGATGCCTGATCGCGCCGCCACCTCGCTGTTGCTGAGCCCGGGGCTCTCGGCGAGGGCGACGAGCACCCGCATGGTTCTGTAGGTGATCCGCAGGCCCCCCGGCTCGGGCTCCTTGACGGGCTGAGTCTTCGGCCGTGGCTCCTGCCGGGGGCGCGTTCGCTCGCGCTGGGCCGCGTACCGCCCGCGGCTGGGCAGGACGATGAAGCTCATCAGCTCTCCCGCTAGGCCGCTGAGCGCGGGCGCTGCCTGCTCGGTGAGCCTGGCCTCGAGGATCCCGACCACGCCTGCGACCGTGCCCTCGTCGCTGAGCGCACCGACGCTCGGATGCGTGTGAGGTGTGCCTTCGGCGATGTGTGCCGTCACCTGTTCGAGCGCCTCCTCGCGGAGGCGCTGGATCTCGGGCACGGGATGGCGCGAGTGCGTGAGGCACAGACGCCCGATGCCGGGCTCGGCCTCATACAGGGCCAGCAGCTCCTGGAGCCCGGCGCGTGTTCTCGCCAGCCAACTGCGCTCCTGTACGCCGGCCTCGAGCACGGTGGTGCGTGAGCGCTCCAGGGCACTCTCGACGAGCGCCAACAGCGCGTCGTCGCGGCTCTTGAAGTGCTGGTAGAACGCTGCGCGCGGCACGCGTGCGCGGTGTACGAGTCGTGTCACGCTGGTGCGCTCGACTCCGTCGGCGTCGAGCATCGTGCTCATCGCGGCGAGGATCTGCGCCCGTCGGAGCTCCAGCTCGGAGAGCCCCGCCCTCAGGCCTCGCCGGCGGTCCTGCACGACGCGCCTGTCCTGATTGTGGGCACGCCGGGTTGCGCCGCTCACCTTCGTGGCCACGGCAGACATGGCGGGGGGGTGCCGAGATGCGTGGCTCGGCACCCCCCCGCCGATGGTGTGAGCGGCACGCGAGAGTCCACCCCGTGACCGCTCTCCTCCTGGGCGCGTCTCCGGAGGTTGAGTGAGGCGCGCCCAAGCTCGTGTTGGCCCTTGCTGCCTGCGCACATGCCCTCACGTGCCACGCTCAGCCGCGCGTTCGAGGGTCCGTCCAGATGCGCCGTAATAAACATCGGTGTCGCAGAGTAGACGATCGGTATGACGATCCGGTGATTCTTTCGCCCTTTCGGCCTAGGCGCGTCTTATCCTGGATGATCCTCGACTCGGCCGACGAGCCAACAGCGGGCCCAGGATAAATCGTCTCAGATCATTTATGATCGAGGCGCCTGGCGCTCGGACCCGCTGCTCGCCCGAAACCGTGGACCATCGCATCCTGTGCATCGAGGAGGAAGAGGATCGGATCCTGGCCGTTGGCACCGGCGGTGAGGACGGCGTCGCGCATCGCCGCTGGCTGGCCGCGGAGGTGCTCCGCGCGATCGCTGAGGGCGATCGGTTCTACGTGGTCAGCCCCAACACGGGCTGGGAGGCGGATATGCAGGTCAGCGGCGGTGTGATTGCCGCGGCACAGGACACCCTGGGGGAGGAGTGCCTGCGCGCCCTGCGCTCCTGCCGCTGGCGCTGAGGCGTTGCCCCTCTTCACCCCTGCTCAGGCGCGACTCGGGTCGCGTGCCACGGACGGGCGCGTGTCATCCCTCTGCCGTCTTCTCGACAGTGCTTACGTAGTAGAGCCCAAACAGAAAGCGCTCGGTTGCAACCGATCCGTAGGTGGCGAGGTCCTCCCACGGGCGCGAATAAGCGTCGCCGGGTGCGAGTTTGGCCAGGAGGCGAGCGATCGGATCGAACAAGCGGCGGAGCTTGTGCTCGGCCAGACCCATGTCCATCACGGCGAGCCGGGAGGACGGACGCAGCCGCCTCCACGCGTGGGCCAGCGCGAGCTGCGGCTCCGGTAGTACCGAGTAGCTGAGGCTGAAGAGGACCGCGTCAACGTCACGATCGAGCTCCAGTTTCGCGGCGTCCTGCTGCACTAGCCGGACGCCCGACCAACCGTGACGCTCCACCATCTTGCGTGCCTCCTCCAGCATCCCGGCAGAGGCGTCCACGCCGATGATCGTGCCTTGCGGGCCGACCGCATCGAGCAGGTACGGGATGTTGCGCCCGGTCCCGGCCCCCACCTCGAGCACGACGTCTCCGGGCTTCAGCCGCAGAGCGGCGACCGTGCCGCGCCGGCGGGAAGATCAGGAAGAGCGGCTCCAGGGTGCTGTAGACCCGGGCGACCCGGTCGTAGCCCCTCACGATCTCTGCGAGCGGTAGGCGGTTCGGGTAATCCCCGGGAGGGCTCATAGTGTTCTTGGCGCTACCCTTGGCGCTGATCGCCGAACGAGTCTCATGCCCGCCGAGCGTGCAGCACCCGCGCAGGCGGGGCGAGCGCGTCGCGACCGCCGAAGCGTCTGCTGCGCTCGGCGTACTCGGCCAGGCACTCTCCGAGCGCCTCGCGCGTGAAGTCGGGCCACAGCTCATCGCGGAATACCAGCTCCGAGTAGGCGGCCTGCCACAGTAGGAAGTTCGACAGCCGCTTCTCGCCGCTCGTGCGGATCACGAGGTCCGGGTCGTGCATCTCCGCGCAGTGCAACAGGCCAGCGAATTCGGCTTCGCCGCCGCCGCGGTAGGACTCGGCCGCCGTCAGGATCTCATCGCGACCGCCGTAGTCAAAGGCCACGAAAACCCCCAGCCCGCGGTTGCCTTCCGTCAGGGTTTCGCTGGCCGCTATCGCGCTCGCGAGCTCCTCTCCGGCTCGATCGCGCCGGCCGATGAAGCGCACGCGCACACCTTGATCGTTCAGCCTCGGCGTGTCCGCGCTTATCCGCTTGGCCAGCATTGACAGCAGCGCGCCGACCTCTTCGGCAGGCCGCGCCCAGTTCTCGGTCGAGAACGCGTACAGCGTCAGCTCCTTGATCCCCAGGGCGCTCGCGTCGGCGATCCGGTCGAGCACGGTGTCTGCTGCCGCTTCGTGCCCGGCGCCGATGTGCAGCCCGTGCGCCTTCGCCCAACGGGCGCTGCCGTCGCTGACGATCGCCACGTATCGCGCTGGGTGGCAGCCGCCCGCGCCGTTGCCGTTCTCCGTAACGGCGGTTCCGATTGGTGGCGCCTGCGCGCTCATGCTTGGCGGATCGTAGCCCGAGAGGCCCTTCGCCTACTAACGCAAACTTTCTACGCCTTGACTGTTCGTCTACCTGGTGGCGGAGCATTATCGGCCCCCCAATGGGAGGTCGACCTCCATCCGGATTTCGCGCTCCCGTTTGTGGTCGCCTCGCTGACTGCCCTTGGGTCGGCGAGGCGGTTGTCGTTAGTTCCCCTCTCTCGAGCGGGAGGCGTTTGATACCCCAACTCGGGCGCCTCCCGTTTCGAGGTTCTCCCGCGTCCGCGGTCGGTTCGTGAGCCCGCACGTGGCACGGGCTCCACGTTCAAGGACTGCCGGCGCGCGCCGGCGCTCCTCTGCGCCCGCGGGCTCCCATGTTCGCGGCGAGACTCCTCGCGCGCGGATCCTTGCCGCCGCTGAGGAGATTCTCGCTACGCATGGCGCTGAGCAGCTTACGGCTACAGCGATCACGGCTGCCGCGGAGGTTTCGCGGACGACGTTCTACGCGATCTTCGCCGACCGCGAGGACTGTCTGCTTGCCCTCTTCGAGGAGGTCGTCGATCGTCTTCGCGCCGTGATGCTGCTCGCCTACTCGGCGGAGGACTCCTGGCTCGATGGTGTCCGCGCTTCGCTGTCGGTTCTGCTGGAGGTTCTCGACAGCCAGCCTCATCTGGCTCGTTTTCTGATCGTCGGCGGGGTCTCCGGTGACACGCCGCTCGTCGTGCGTCGTCGGGCTGTGCTGGCCGATCTCGCGCGTGCGCTTGAGGCGGACGCTCCGGAGCGCAGCTCCGAGGCTGCGCCGGTCCCGTTCGGCGCCGATGCACTGGTCGGCGGGGCCGCCTCGATCATTCACTCGCGTCTCTCAGAAGAGCCGGTGCCGGCTCTCGCTGGGCTCTCGGCGTCGTTGATGGCGGTGCTGGTGCTGCCGTTCGTCGGGAGGGGGTCGCGCGAAGCGAGCTGGCGCGCGCACCGGCCAGGCAACCGCAGCGATCGGCGTCCCGAGCCCCGCATCGCGCACCCCAGCTCTCCGCCGCTCACGTGACGGCCCGCACGGCGCAGGTTCTCCGCCTCATAGGTGTGGCTGCCCCGATCAGCAATCGAGCGCTGGCCCAGACGGCGGGGAACATAGATGAGGGGCAGATGTCAAAGCTCCTGGCGCGCCTGTCGGCCCTCGGTCTGATCTGTAACGACGCGCCTCAGGAGGGCTCGCGCGGCCCGAACGCCTGGCGTCTGACGACGGCAGGTGCTGACCTGCTCGCCGCCGTCGCGGCCAACAGCGACGATTAGGAGCGGCTCACCGGCTCGGCCGCTCCTAGCCGAGGCCGCCGACTGCTCGCACGCGAGGCCCACCAACCCAACGCGGGACCCTCTGCTTGGTGATCGCAGCGCATCTGCGACGCCCACCCATCAGCCGTGTCGATTCCCACGCCCGCGCGGGCACGCCACGACCGTGCTCGCCTGGCTGCGCTGCCCGTCCTGGAACGTCAGCTTCGCCCCCATGCGCCAGCCTCCCCGCGGGCAGTGCTCGGGCAGGCCGATGCCCTTGGGCCGGTAGGCCACGGTATGTCCATGGGCCTGTTCGTAGTACGTCAACGGCCCTCCGAGGGTCGCTCGGATCTGCTTCACCGCGACGTCGGGTGCGTCGGGCAGGCCCGGTATCACCGGCACGGTGATCCGCAGGTGTCCTTCCAGCAGCTCACCGGTGATCACGATCCGGGCCTGCACCGGTTCTGCTCCTTGCGCGAGGATCGCCAGGTGCACGTAGCCGTCGGTGGAGGGCGCCGCGAACAGTTCGACCGTGGCGTGCTCTTCGACCACGTCGGAGCCGAACGCGACCACGACCGTCGCGCTCCCGCTTCCCATCCGCGAGTCCGGCGGGCACGCGCGCCCGCCCTGCGCTTCAAGCAGGGTGGGGTTACATGCCGCGAGCCCGAGGCCGCTTGTCTCGAACCCGAGATTGTCCGGGAAGCTGAAGTCGATCCCGGCGAGGGGGGGAGGGGAGGCCGCGCTCGGCGGATCGATGTCCAGCAGGAATGTCACCGTCGTGGCCGCCCCTAGCTCATCGGGCGCGAAGGATGCCGCCAGTCGCGCGCTCGGGCCTGCGTTCGCGGACGCGCTCGCGTGCTCGGGGCGCGCGGAGGCGCTCGCCGATAAAGGACCGGCGGCGAGGAAGACCACCATCAGCAGCCCGAGCGGAACCGCACGTCGCGGGCGCAGCCTACCCACGCGCCCCGCTAGCCCGAGTAGTGAAGCGTCCCCTGTGTCTGTACGGCCATGGCGTAGCTTCGACGGTGAAAGACGCCGAAGAGTTTGCCCGAGCCATACGCGTGGTTGTAGCGCCCGCTGCCGCCGGTGATCTTCAGTGTCCCGGAGAAGCTCGGGTTCGGATTCGTGGGGCTCGAGAGCCGTCCGTTGGCCTTCGCGAGGATCGTGCCGTGCGCGCCGTAGATCGTCAGCTGCGCGCTGACGGTCGGGTTCCCGTTGTAGGTGAACCGTACCTTCACGGTTCCGGGGATCGTCCCGTTGGCGTGGCCTTCGTCGACCAGCGTTGAGCCCGAGCTCTTCACGAACTTCAGGTTGCCTTCGTCTTTGACGCTCAGGCTCGCCGCGGCTCGCGCCCTGATCGCCGCCGAGGAGCTCGCTGCGCTCCCGGCGATCAGCGCGCTCGCGCTCAGGATCGCCATCGACGCTCCACAGGCAAGTGCTCGCCTGCGCGGGGTCCTCGAAACCCTTCGTGCTGCAGTGTTCGCGATCCTCACGAGGCGTTGCCGCTGGCGGCTTCACAGCGTCGTCTCTCCATAGGCGCATCTTACGCTTCCGCCACGCTTTGCTCGCCGCTTCCCGGTGCTCGATCCTGCCCCGCTCGGCCGGGTTCCGCGCTCACCTTTCCTCGTGCCCGCTTCACGGCACGCCAGCTTTCCAGGACGAGCAGCGCGGGCCAGATCGCCGGTGCCAGCGCTCCGCGGACTCGCGCGCGGATCGCCCGGTTCTGAGGATCGCGAGCTCCCGGGTGCGTCGTGTAGTAGGCGCCGACGCCGGCGAGCGTCATCGCATGGTGGGCGCCGTCGCGCAAGCCCTCAGCGCGCGCGAGCGCCTGCTCGACCGTCGCGATCAGCCGCCCCTCGATCTCGCCGCGTCCCTCGTACACGCGGATGTAGCCGAGCTTGCCGGCGCGTTTGTCCTCGGTGTCGTCGACGAGGCTGTCGAGCGTCGTGATCACCGCGCCGATCGACAGGTAGGCCTCCTCGATCGCCGACGCCTCGGGCTCGCTCACCTCCGCGCGTGCCGCGGTTGCGATCAGCGCGTGCATCGCGAGTACCGAGGAGGCGCAGCCGCCGACGTATTCGCGCCAGCCGAGGCCGGTGCCCTGGCACGCCCGCTGCGCCCAGATTCTGTAGCCGACCGTCCCCGAAGGCGCTCGCGGCGTGTAGGCGTAGTTGTGCCTCGCCGCATCGTCCGGCGGCAGCGAGGGCCGCGGGCGTGACCGCGGAGAGGCCCGGGAGTGTGTGCGCCTGCTCGTGGCCGTAGCGCCACAGCGACTGCAGATAGTCAGCGTCGGCCCCGGCGAGCTGCGGCACCTCTCCGCTGATGAGCGCGGGCATCGATCCGAACAGCTGCCTGCCTTCGGCGAGAACGGCTGCTTCGCGCTCGTTGGCGCCCGGCGCGAACAGCGCCTCGCTCCGCCCGTCGAGGTAGTCGAAGAGCACCTCGAGTGCGACGATCGCCTTGACGGCCTGCGTCCGCTGCGCCCTTGGCGCGAGCGTCGCGAGCGTCGCGGCGACCTCCGCGTTGAACGCCTCATGCTCGAGCTTGGCGAGAGCCAGCCCCCGCAGGGTCTCGTCCTCGATCTGCCCGGCTGTTCCTCGCCAGTGCGCGAGCTCCCGCCGCGCCAGCGGCGCGACGCTGCTCCAGAAACGCCCGTTGGCCAGGAGCAGAGCCCACATCTCAGCTGCGCCACTCCTCATCCGCATCGACGGCTACTCCTCGCTGAGCGCGACGGACGGTGAGACCCGCGACGCCAGCCATGCCGGGCCGGCCACGATCGCGAGCGCCGCGGCGAGCACGACGACGAATACGACCACCGGTCTCGCCGACGCGCCCGCTTCGGTGACCGGGAACCCGGTCACGTGCCGCAGGTACGCGTCGATCACGTACTGACCGTAGAACCCCGCGATCGCTCCCGTTACACAGCCGGCGCCGAGCATCAGCGCGGCTTCCACGGCAAGGATTCCGCCGCAAACGACGTGGAGCCGCGCCTGTCAGCCGCAGGCTTGCCAGCGCTCCGCGGCGCTGGTGCACGCTGGAGGTGAGCGCCGCCGCCAGCGCGAGCACCGCCGCGACGATCAGCAGCGTCGAGATCACGCCGAGCTGGGAGAGCCCTTCGCTCGTGAGTGCGTCGATCTTCGCTTCCCGCGTGGCTGCGCTTGCGACTTCCAGGCCACTTCGGGGCCCGAGCACGCCCTTGATCGCGGTGATCACCGCATCGAGCGACACCCCGGCCCGGGGGGTTACGGCGAGCGCGCCTGGCGCCGAGGTCGCGAACGCCGTGCCGAAGTCGGCAGTGGACATGAACACGACGCCAGGGCTCCACGCCAGGTTGCTGGTGAGAGCCGCCACCCGGTAGGCCCTTGGCCCTGTCGGCGTTTGCAGAGAGACGCTGCCACCTACGCGCACGTGGTGTTCGCTCGCGATCTGCTGGGAGATCGCTACCCACCCGCCTTCCGCCAGCCGCCGGTCCGCTTCCGCGGCCGCGCCCTGCCCGCCGACCGTCTGGCTCGCCAGAACGTTGCGTGCGCCACCCGGGGGTCGTGCGATCACCCACACTCGCCTGTCGCCGAGTGTCAGGAATCCTCCCTGGAATGCGCGCACGCTCGCGACCCCCGCCAGCGCTCCGATCCGCTGCTCGGCACCGCCTCGCAGCGCGCCAGGGGGCTCGCTCAGAGCGAGCGCACGCAGGGCAGTCAGGCTTCCTGTCGCCTGATTGTCTCCGGGTTCCCCGACCCAGATCGGCGCGTCTGCCGCATACGCGCGGGCGAAGCCATGGATCCCGCTGAGCAGATTCGATCGCGCTCCACCGAGCGCGACGCTCCCGAACAGCGCCACCGCCCCGGTCGCGGCCAGCGCGAGCGAGCGCAGCGTCGTGCCCTGAAGTCCCCCGAGCGCCATCGCGAGCGTCGGCAGGCGCGGCGCTCGCTCGCTCAGCCAGCGCGCCGCCGCGAGCACCCCGGCGAACGCGACGGGGACCGCCAGCACGGTGGCGAGCGCCAGCAGCACGCTCGCCACCAGCGCCGCCCCGGGCGCGAAGGCGTACAGCACGCTCGTGCCTGCAAGCAACACGAGCGAGGCGCCTGCCAGCCATCTTTGTGCTCCGGCCCGTAGAGCGTTCCCCGGCACTCCTTCGCCCGCATAGATCGCATCCCGCGGCAGCCTTCGGCGCAGGTCCCCGAGTGGTACGGCGGAGGCCAGGAACGTGATCAGAACACCGCCGATTGCTGCGATCACCACGCTTTTGGCGTCGATCACGGTCGCCCCGCTGATCGCGAACGCCTCCGCCAGGTATCCGGTCGACTGTTGCAACAGCGTCAGCGACAGCACATAGCCGACGCCCACCCCGACGGCGCTGGCGACCACGCCGAGGCACAGCGCCTGGAAGGCCGCGAGCTGGATGATCGCACTCCGCGGCGTCCCGGCCAGGCGCAGGTCGGCGATCGCCTGCCGGCGCTCTGGCACGGTCAGCAGGATCGCGTTGAACGCCAGCAGGAACCCGAGCAGCGCTCCGATGATCGCGAACAGCGCGCTCGCCTGCGCGCTCGGGCGCAGAGCCTCAGCGAGCAGCGTTACGTCTTCTTCGGCGCTGCCGGCGATCTCGGTTCCTCCGGCCAGCGCTCGCAGCTCCCCCGCGACAGGCCGCGCCTGACCGCTCGCGCTTCGCACGAGCACCCGGGTGACGCGCCCCGGCTCGCCGAGCAGCGCCTGCATGCTCGCCAGCGCCATCACGCCCACGACCGCTCCGGAGAGCGCGCCGATTTCCGGCCCGCCGAGCACGGCGCTGATCCGTATCGCTCGCCTCAGTCCGCCGATCTCGAGTGTGACGGTCTGATTCGCGGCGCTGACGCCGAGGGCGCTCGCGCTCGCGCTGCTCAGCCCGATCTCGCCTGGACCGAGTGTGTTCAGCGGGAGGCTGTGCCCGAGGCCGTTCAGCACCCCGAGGCTCACGTCGGTGCCGGCGACGTAAACGCTCGCGCTCACTCCGCCGGGCCCCAGGATCCGGATCGAGCGTTCAAGCAGCGGCGCCGCCTGTGCGACTCCCGGCAGGTGTTCTACCTGCCCGAGCCTCGATTCGGCGAACCCGCTCGGCCCGCGAGCCCGCAGCTCGAGGTTGGCCGACCCGATCACGGCTCGCACAACCTGCCTGGTCGCCCCGGTGATGCTGGATTGCGCGACCCCGGCGGCGAGCACCAGCGCGACCGCCACGGCCACGCCGACCCCCGCGAGCAGCTCCTGTGTCGCGTGGGCGCGCAGTCGCCTCCGGTAGAAGTACGTGAGCGCTCCCACCCGTAGTAGACGCCTGCTCACAAGCGGTCCTGCTGCTGTGCCGCTCATGCGCTCTGAGCGCTCCGGAGCGCGGGTGTGAGGCGCCCGTCGCGCAGCGAGATCACCCGATCGGCGCCCGCGGCGGCCTCCTGGTCGTGGGTGACGAGCAGCACGGCGCGTCCTTCGCCCGCGAGGCCCGCGAGCAGCGCGATCAGTTCCGCCGAGCGTTCGCTGTCGAGGTTCGCGGTTGGCTCGTCGGCGAGGATCAGCTTCGGCTCGCCGGCGAGCGCTCGTGCGATCGCGACGCGTTGGCGCTCCCCGCCGGAGAGCTCCTCGGGCGTGCGTCGTGCGCGCTCGCTCATGCCGACGCGCTCCAGCCAGTGTTGTGCCTGCTTGCGCGCCTCGGTCAGCCGCGTATTTCCGAGCAGCAGCTTGGTGGCGGCGTTCTCGACGGCGCTGACGCGCGGCATCAAATGCGTGTTCTGGGCGATCAGCCCGACCTCGCCGAGGCGGTAGTCGGCCGCTTCGCTCTCGCTCATCGCCGAGAGGTCAGCTCCGTGGTAGAGCACGCTGCCGGCGTCCGCGGCGAGTGCACCCGCCGCGAGCAGCAGCAGCGTCGTCTTGCCCGAGCCGGAGGGGCCTTGTAGCGCGAGCATCTCCCCGGCCGCCAGCGTGAGGCTCACGCCGTCGAGCGCGCGCACCTGCTCATCGCCGCTCTCGTAGCGCTTTAGGACATCTATCAGCTCGAGCATGGTCCCCTTGATTGCAGCACTCCCGCTCCTCCACTGTGCTCCGGGCGGCCGAGGACTCGCGGGCACCGGTCCCGACCTGTGCCTTCACCGCTCTGGCGCCGCCCTCGATGCCGGTTTCGCCGCGGCCGTGCGCTCCGTTCGCCAGCGCCTCTTCCTAGGCTCCCCTACGCAGGGGCACGACGGTCGCGCTCTCGGCTCGCCTGGTGCCCTGCAGCTGACCTTCTCGCAGCGTCAGCGCCACGTCGGCGCCGGCGAGGTGCTCTGCCTCGCCTGTACTCGCGAGAACCGCGACGCCGTCTCGCGAGAGGCCCCGCAGCAGTGCGAGCACCTCGTCGCGCTCTGAGATCGCTACGGTCGCGGCGGGCTCGTCGACGACCAGCACCCTTGGCGCGAGCACCAGTGTCCGCGCTATCGCGACGCGCAGGGCCTCGCTGCCGCCGAGCTCTGAGACCTTCATCGCGGCGCAGCTCTCGCCGCCGGCTGCTCGGAGTGCCAGGCGCGCACGTTCGCGTGCCTCGTGCACGCCGATGCCTCGCGCGAGCAGTACCGCGGCGATCTGCTCGAGCACCCCCTGCTCTTCGTTTGCCCGTAGCGTCTTTGCGACGTAGCCGACGCCCGTCCCGATCGCACTCTCGCCAAGTGCTCGCCCTTCGAAGAGCACGCAGCCGCTGTCGGGCGCCTGTACGCCGGCGGCGATGCCCAGCAGCGTGCTGCGCCCGGATCTGCGCGCGCCCCACACGACCGCCAGCTCTCCGGCCTCGATCCTCAGCTCGACGTCGGAGAGCACCGTCCACTCGCGCTGCCCACTGCGGTGGCGCTTGCTGACCGACCGCAGCTCGAGCAGGCTCATCGCTCCGCTGGGGTCGCTCTCTGGCTCGGCGCGGCGGCCAGCGCGCTGAGCTGGCCCCTGGCGTACTGCGCCCACTTCAGCTTCGCGGCAACCGACAGGCGCGTCTCCTCGCCGGCCAGTCGCGCGACGAGCCGGGTCACGCCTGGACCCTGCTCCTCTGCTCCACCTGCTGGCACCGCGGCGATCTCGGCCAGGCATGCCTGCTCGTAGTCCTCGAGCACGGCGATCGCTCGTCGCGGGTCCTGTGCGAGAGCGCCGAGCTGGACGCTGAGCACCCGCTGGCGTCGGCGGTCCTCGGCGACCTGTGAGATCAGCCAGCACGCGTGTTCGGCCTCTCCGAGTTCGCTGGCCCGGTAGCGCCGCTTCGAGCGCGGGTCCGGCGCGCCCGCCTCGAGCTCTTCGACGAGCCCGCGCTCGCGCAGGTTCGCAAGCGCCGTGTAGACGTGCGAGACGCTTGACAGCGCGATCGCCCCGTCATAGGTCCGCTCGAAGCGTCGCGCCAGCTCGTATGCGTAGCTCGGCCGTTCGATGATCAGCCCCAGCAACGCCCAGTTGACAGACGAGTGCATCGGAGCTGTTTGCGCAGCCCCCACGTTCCCTGCTCCCATGCTCCTACCGTACAGCATTCGTTTGACATTTGCATCAGACCCGTAAACGCAGCGTCAGCGTTTATTTTTCTACGCCTTGACTTATCGGCCCGGGGACGGACCGCGACAGTCTCGAGCATGGAGGAGAGGATGGGGTTGGTGGCGCTTTGCGGCGACCGCAAGCGGGTGCTGAATGCTGAACGGGGGGCGCTCGCCCGCGCCATGCCCGAGCTCAGGGAGCCTCGGGCAGGCCCTCAGACGGGCGTGTTCCCCCCTGCCGGCTGCCTGTCGGCCTCGACCCGCGCCGCGGTGCGATCCGGGGACGGGGCCTTCGCTGGAACGCTCGGAGTCCCTCGCTCCGCCGCTGCCGCCCCGCGCACCCTAGACCGCTTGACCGGCTCGACGCCGGCGAGCATCACACCCGGCTGCTCCCACGCACCCGCAGGCGGTCCCGCTCGGCGCGTGGCGCCCTGTAGGCCTGCCGAGCAGCCCTCAGCCTGTCAGGGGCGCATCGCCCATCACCCCTTTCGCCGCGAGCAGACGCCTCCCCGCTTCCCCCCCAGGGCGACCGCGACTAAGCCCGAGCGCGCCGCTCGGTCCCCCCGTTCGAGCTCTTCCCGGGCGCGCGCTTTGTGCCCCCTATTGCGTGTCCCCTCATCTTGGACGCCCGGGACGGACCCCGAATCACCCGGGACGGACCCCAAACCGTCTAGCGAGCACGTCACCTCTGGTGGCGGGCCCGCGAAAACGACCGCATCCCTGCGCCGGCCTCCGGCCACGCTCGGGCATGCATTGGCAGGAGGGCGGCGTCGGACCACACACAGGACGAGGACTCCGGCGCCGGCCGTTGATACCTACAGATAGAGGAGTGGATCAATGAGAAACGTAAGGATGCTGGGTCTCGCCCTGTTCGCCGTGTTCGCTCTGGGCGCGACCGCCGCGGCGAGCGCCTTCGCCGAAGAAGCCCCGCAGCTCGTGACCTGCAACGTCGCGGCCAAAGAAACGGTCATCGTCAACGGCAAAAACAAATCGGTGTACACCGGTAAGTACACGGAATCCAAATGCGACAAACTTGCCCCGGCCGGGAAATACCGGGCCGGAAAAGCGCCTGAAGGCAAATACGAACTCGGCTCGCCACTGCCAAACAACGAAGAAGTGTCCGTCACCGGGACGAGCAAAGCGACCAAAATCACGGCCTATGGCGCGAGCGGGAAAAAGCAGGTCATCGCGTGTACGAAAGATAAATTCGCGGGCGTGGTGTTCAACCACAACGGGACCATAAAAATCGAACCAGGCACATTCACCTTCGAAGAATGCGAGAGCAACAAACTCGCGACCGATAAGTGTGGGAACGTCGCGGCGAGCACGATCGAATACACCACGGCGTTCGGGGAATCCGCTTGGCTTGCGGCGGGCGAAACCACGGCTGGCATGCTGCTCGTCGCCGGCCCGACGTTCAGCTGTGGAGGCGAAACGGTCGAAATCGGCGGCGTCTTGATCGGCGCGCTCGAAAACTCCGCGAAAACCGTCAACATCACCTGGAAAACGGCTAGCGCCCACCAGGCACACCAGAGTTTCTTCAGCGCAGGAGTCGAAGAAACCGGCTACCACTGGTCCTCAGAACCCGGTGAACGCGAAGCGACGGTCGTCGGCAAGGAGGAACTCAAACTGCCGACCGACCTCGGGGTACACCAGGGCTAGATAGCCCGAGCCGTACGCCACTGGCAGGGTGTGGGGGCCGCTTGCGGCCCCCACACGTGCCCCGCGCGTGGCAGTCATTGCTCGCGGCGGTACCGGACCGAAACAGACCTATCCCATTCACGCAAGCCGCTCAGGGAGAACGTGACCCACCAGCCAGCCAACCGCCAGGATCGTTCGTCGTGTCAACGACAAGCACGTGCGTTCCGTGCGGAGTTTGCCGTTCGGCGGGGTCCCGCTTTCGCGCTGACAGCCGAGCTGAGCGAGCGGGCTCGCATGAGCGCCCTGACGCGTGCACACACGGCCCCTGAGCTCGCACTCCGTAGATACGAGCAGGCCGATGCCACTCGCGTCTGGCACCTGCACGTCGACGGGCTCGAGCAGGCTCGGGCGCGCGCCGGTGATGGCCGCTGGGACGACGATTTGCACTCGATCCAGGAGACCTATCTCGCGGCTAACGGCGAGTTCCTGGCACGGTGCAGGGCGGGATTGTGGCCATGGGAGCGCTCAGCGACCTCTCCGATTCGGTCGGTGAGATTACGGCGCATGCGCGTCGACGCTCGCTATCAACGATGGGGCTTCGGCCGGATGTTGCTGCAAGCGCTGCAAGCCCGTGCGATCGAGCTTGGCTACCACACGCTTCGCCTCGATACCACTCCGAGTATGACCGCTGCTCTAGCTCTCTACGCCTCGAGCGGCTATCGCGTCCTCAGCCGCGACAGCTATCCCTCCGGGATCGCGAGGATCGTTCTTCAGAAGGATTTGCTCGGTGGCACCGGCGCAAGCCCTGACACTGCGTCCGAGCGATCATGAGCACGCCGATGTCTTGGAGGGACCTCGCTCGCCCGTCCTCACCAGCGCTCGCCGCATTGTCTCGGCGCGCGCCGTGCGCGTCCTGCGGGACCGGGTCTTCCTTCTACCCCTTGACTTGTCGCCGCTCTCTCTCGCGCGGGATCATCGCTGGCGTGTTCGGCAAGCATGATCGCCGTGCGCGTCTGGGCCTCGCTCCTAGTGCTGGCCTCCTCGCAAACGCGCACAGCGGCTCCCCCCGCACCCTGACAGGGGTGCATCTGTGGTGGCGGGCGGGGATCGGCGGGCCCTGCCTGCCTGCCTGTCCTTGCGAAGCGAGGGTGCTGGCGCAGCCAGCCTGTCGTGTGCCCTTTGGGTGCGCCCAGGAGAGATGCGCAGCATCTCGTGTGGGAGTCCGCCCTTCAGGGTGTCCGCGATGTTCCTGTCCGCGACCCTGTCCGCAACGCTCCGTCCGAGCCACCCGATCGAGCGCCAGACGCCGTCGCCGCGGCGCACGTATGCACGACGAACAGCGCCTGTGCGGTGTCCCGACGACGGGCTGCGCCCAAACGGCCCAGTGCAGCTGGGCCGACGATCACCCCCCCTTTTCAGACAACGGCGTGTCTGTCTGTCTGCCTGCCTGCCTGCCTGTGCTGGCGCAGCCAGTGCGCCCTTCAGGGTGTGCTGGCGCAGCCAGTGCGCCCTTCACGGTGTGCTCGCGCAGCCAGCCTGCCGTGTGCCCTTTGGGTGCGCCCAGGAGAGATGCCCAGCATCTCGTATGGGTGTGTGCCCTCTGTGCCGCGCCTGTGCCCCTTTATGGGGTGGAGGGGTATCAGGGTGTCCGCTCGCACGCGAAGCGTGCATCAGGATCAGTAACCGCTCCGGCAGATGCTTCTCGCACGGAACTGACCGCCACGGCCTGCACGCCACCGGCGTGCATCCCGACCCATTCTCCGCACGCGAAGCGTGCATCCCGCCCTCGCGTACCTCACGAACGTGACGCCAGCGCCCATTCGCGACCGTCACCCCAACCTCACCTCAGCCAGCCGCGTGCGTAGCGCGAAGCGCCTGCACGTCCGACTCGACTCCCCTAAGGAGACGTAACCGATGATCCGCAGGAACCTCACCTACGCCAACATCACAGCCACCCTCGCCCTCCTCTTCGCCATGTCCGGCGGCGCCCTGGCCGCCTCCCACTACCTCATCACCTCGACCAAGCAGATCAAGCCCTCGGTCCTGACCGCGCTGAAGGGCAAGGCCGGCCCGGCCGGCGCCGCGGGCGCGCCCGGCACCCAGGGTCCCGCCGGCCCGCAGGGTCCGCAGGGCGCCGCGGGCACGAACGGCACCGCTGGCGCCACCGGTGCCAGCGGTGCCGGCAAAGAAGGCCCCACCGGCAAAGAAGGTGCCACGGGCAAAGAAGGCAAAGCGGGCTCCCCCTGGACCGCTGGCGGCTACCTCCCCAAAGGCGCGAGCGAGACCGGCATCTGGGGCACTCACTTCAACCCGGCGAGCACAGAACCCCACGCGATCGTGCCGCTTTCCTTCACGATCCCACTCGAAACGGCGCCGAACTCAGAACACGTCCTGCTAGTGGCCGAAGGGGAAACCAAAGCGGGGCAATGCGAAGGCACGGCCGCGAACCCAACGGCCGTCGCAGGTTATCTCTGTGTTTACCTAGCCCACCCCGAAGGGTTGGAACCGGAAAAATTGGGCCTGCTCGCAGCCAACGTCGAAGGGGACGGCGGCGCGAGCAAATCCGGGGCGCTGCTCTTCCTTGACTACGAAGGCAAACCGCCGAGCGAAGAAGCGTTTGTTGGCGGCAGCTGGGCCGTGACCGCCCCCTAGCCGGGGGCGGGGTCAACGACATGCGCACCGGCGTCAGACATATGCGACCGATCGCCTGCGGGCGTGCGCGCTGTGCGCTGCCGCGTCGTGTGGCCTTGGCCACGCTCGCAACGCTCGCCGCCCTGGCCTTGACCGCCGCCGCCGCCCTGGCCGTGGAAGGCCATTCCTTCTCGACGAGCTTCAACGGCGAACCGGAACACCCGCTCTCTGAACCGGAGGGTCTGGGGATAGATCAGATGACCGGCGAAGTGTATGTCGCCGACAGGAAGGGCAACGATGTCGAGGTCTTCAGCGAAGCGGGCGCGTGGCTCGCGACGATCGGCAAGGCGGGGACCGGGAAAGGCGAATTCAAAGAACCGACCGAACTCGCGGTCGATAACAGTGGTGGTTTGACCGAGGGGGATGTTGCGGTGATCGACTCCGGTAACAAACGCGTGGAGGTCTTCAACGCCACACACGAACCGATCATCGAAATATCCACGGCTGAACTGAACAAAGTCGAACCGAACAAGGGCGGCCTGCAAAAGCTCGATGGTATCGCCTACGACGACAGCGGCAACCTCTGGCTATTCCTCAGGAAAAACGGCATCAACGAAGTGTACGAGTATACGGAAGGCGCCACCCTAGACCGCGCATTCGAAGTCAAAAGAGAATTCAAGGGAGGCTTGGTCGTCACGCCCGCGGGCACCTTCCTGTTCGGAAACGGCTCGGGTGTGAGCCAGCTCGGGCCCGCAGGCGAACTCCTCGAAGTCGAAGGCTTCGGTCAAGAGGAAGCAGCGGGGGGGGACACGACGGGGGTGGCGCTCGACCCCGTCGGTGAAGGGGCGTATGTGGATCGTGGGGTTGAAGTGGCGCACTTCCCGGCGCCGCGCTCGGAAGAACAGGGCCGCAGTGATGATTTCGGGACCTCCGGGTCGGGGAAACTCGCTATGGGTGTGGGGATCGCGGTGAGGGGTTCCACGCATGATGTGTATGTCGCGGACTCCGCCGAACACCGGGTCGACGCGTTTGCGCCAGTGACGCTCGCCAGCGCGAGCCAGGAACCGGTGACCGGTGTCACGCCGACCTCGGCGTACGTGAGCGGCCAGGTCGATCCGGACGGCGTTGCGGTCAGCACCTGCGAGTTCGAATACGAAGAAGGCAAGAAGACACAGGCGTGCTCGCCTACTCCCGGGTCCGGCAGCTCCTATGAAAAAGTCTCCGCGTCGCTCAGCGGGCTGACGGAAGGCAAGGAATACGAGCTGCGGCTGGCGGTGAGCGACGCCAACGGTGTCAGCTACGCCCCGCAGCTGCCGCGCTTCACGACGCCATACAGCTTCCAAGCGAAAACGGCCGGCGAAGGCACCGGCGGCCTGGAATGCGAAGTCGAAGGGAAAACCAAGGAACCGTGCGCAGACGCGTACCCGAAGGGGACCGTGCTGACGGCCTACGCGCAACCGGGTTCGGAATCGACCTTCGAAGGCTGGACCGTGCTGGAAGGCCCGACGAATTGCAACGCCAAGAGCGAACCCTGCCTGATGGGTGTCGAGGGGCCCGTGAAGATCGTCGCGAACTTCGCCAAGAACACGGGGGGCACCAAGTACCCCCTGACGGTGAAGAAGACCGGGGAAGGCACGGTCATCTCGAAGAACGGTCCCGGTATCGACTGCAAGCCGAGCGAAACTGAATGCTCGCACAAATACGAAGAAGGCAAGACAGTCGAACTGGAAGAGAAACCAGAAACGGGCTGGGAATTTGTCAAATGGACCGGCTGCGAAAGCGAAACGGCCGGCAAGTGCATCGTCACGATGACCGCCGCGAAGACGGTGGAAGCCGAATTCAAGGAGAAGGCTGGGAGCGTCGTGCCGCTGTCGACAACCGAACCGCCGTCGAATGTCGAAGTGGAAGTGAAGGGAGGGCAAGGTGTCGTCGCCGCGACCATTCGCGGCAAGGTCGCGCCGGGTGGCTTGCCGTTGAGCTCGTGCGTCTTCGAATACGGCACGAGCACCTCCTACGGTCAGACCGCACAGTGCGTGCCCGCGTTCGGGGTCATCCCGGAAACCGGCGAAACGGCGGTCACGGCGAGCCTCTCAGGGCTCTTGCCGGACACGACCTACCACTACCGTCTCACCGCCTCCAACGCCAACGATCAAGCCTCGCCGGCGCTCGGCGCGGACGAGTCGTTCCAGACGCCGGGTCCGGGCATCGGTGAAGCGTTCGTCTCGAAAGTGTCTGATGTCTCGGCGTCGTTGAGCTCCTCGGTCAACCCCGACGGCGCCTCCACGACCTGGCATTTCGAATACGACACGCGCGAATACGCCGGAGGCGAACCCGCCCACGGCACGAGCGTCCCCGCCGTAGAAGGTGCCGCCGGCTCCGGCAGCACGCCGGTGGCGCTCAGCGAAACCCTGCCGGGCCTTGCGGCGAGCAGCGAGTACTTCTACCGCCTGGTCGCGGTCAGCCAGCTCGACGTCGCCGGCGTCACCCAGCCCGTCGTCTTCCACGGCCCTCAGCAGACCTTCACCACGCAGACCGCCAGCACCCAGTTCGCGCTCCCCGACGGGCGTGGCTACGAAATGGTCTCCCCGCCCCAGAAGGACGGCGCGCGCATCAGTACGCTCACGGAGAACACTGCCGGGACGCTGATCGAGGCGGCGCCCGCGGGCGGCGCGCTGACGTATGTCTCGACCAGCCCGACCGAATCCGCTGTGGCGGGGTATGTCGAAAACGCGCAGCTGCTCTCCACGCGCACCAGCGAAGGTTGGAGCACGCGTGACCTGTCGCTCCCGCACGAACAGGCCACCACGCCGCCGTTCAGCGAAGGCTCGGAGTACCGGCGCTTCTCCAGCGACCTCTCCGGCGCGATCGTGCAGCCCTACGGCCTCTTCACCCCCTGCCTCACCCCGCAGGGCGCCCCCCAGCCGTGCCTGTCGCCCGCGGCCTCCGAACAGACCGCGTTCTCAGACGACCTGCAGAGCGGTCTCTACACGCCCTTGGTCACCGGCTGCCCGGTGCAAGGGCAGCCGTGCCCGGCGGCGGTCGCAGAAGCGGCCGACGTCCCGCCCGGCACGATCTTCGGCGGCCACCAGGAGGGCGGCGAACCCACCACCTGCGAAGAAAACGATCTCTATTGCGGGCCGTACTTCGTCGCCGCCACCCCCGACCTCAGCCACGTCGTGCTGCTCTCCGCGACGCCTCTGACCGAAGGCGAAGGCGCCGAAGGCGGGCTGTACGAGTACTCCGCCGGCAAGCTGACCTTCATCGGCCAAGGCGAACACGAAGGCAAAGAAGGGCACTTCGAGGGCGCCGACGCCGCCCACATGGCTCATGGGATATCCACGGACGGTTCGCGCGTGATCTTCAACGGCAAGGGCGAGAACCCCAACCACGAACCGGTGCAGGGCCTGCTGATGCGCGACACCGCAAGCGAAGAAACGGTGCTGCTCGGCGAACACGGCGAATTCCAGACGGCGAGCGCCAGCCAGTCGCGCGTCTTCTTCAGTGAAGCCGGCGATCTGAAGGTCTGCGAAATCGTCACGGGCGCGGGCGGGCACCTGCAGTGCGAACTGACCGACCTGACGACGGGGGCCGCTCTGCTCGGCGATGTGCTCGGCGCAAGCGAAGACGGGTCCTACGTGTACTTCGTCTCCGCTGGTGTGCTCGGTGACGCCGCTGGGGCCGGCGCGCAGACGGGCGCGAACAACCTCTACGTCGACCATTACGACGACGAAACCGGGGCCTGGCAGCCGGTTTTCGTTACGACGCTCACCTCCCTGGATTTTCAGGACTGGGACGGGCTCCAGCTCGAGTTCCAGCCGACGCGGGTCTCCCCGGACGGGCAGTGGCTTGCGTTCATGTCCGATGCCCGGCTGACCGATTATGACAACCGCGAAGCGGGCAGCGGCGACCGGGTCGCGGAGGTGTACCTCTATCACGCCGCAGCGGGTGGCCAGCCGGCGTCATTGACCTGCGCCTCCTGTGTGCCGACGGGGGAACGCCCGACCGGCATCGAACAGGAAAAGCTCGCCTCTAACGGTGAAGGCGGGTATTTCAACGCCTGGCCGGACGTGGCGATCGGCGGCGAGCTGCCCGGCTGGGAGGGGATCGAAGAGGAGCAGGACGTGCAGCCCTACCAGGCGCGTTATCTCACCGACCAGGGCCGGTTGTTCTTCAACGCCACCGACCCGCTCGTGCCGCTCGACAGCGACGGCACCGCCGACGTGTACGAGTACGAGCCCGAAGGCGTCCCCTCGGGCGAACACGCCTGCTCGAGCGCCTCCACTTCGGGGAGCGTCGTCTTCGAGCCGGCGCGGTCCTTCGCGGTCGAAGGCCGCGCCGGCCAGACGGGCGCGGGCTGTGTGGGGTTGATCTCCTCCGGTGACTCCGGTCAGGGCTCGGCTTTCCTGGACGCCAGCGAAGACGGCTCGGAAGTGTTCTTCCTCACCAACGCGCAGCTCTCCCTCAAAGACAGGGACAGCGCCTCTGACGTGTATGTCGCACGCGAATGCACGAGCGGCTCGCCGTGCCTGGCCCCACCCGTTGCCTCGCCGCCGTGCGATAACGAATCCTCCTGCCGGCCCTCCCCCGAACCGCAGCCCTCGATCTACGGCCCCGGGCCGAGTGAAACCTTCACCGGCCCCGGCAACCCGGCTCCGCCACCCCCTCTCGCAGCCAAACCGGCGGCGAAGCCGCTGACCCGCGCCCAGAAGCTCGCCAAGGCGCTGAAGGCCTGCAAGAAGGACAAGCGCAAGAAGAAGCGCCAAGCGTGCGAAAAGACCGCGCGCAAAGCGTACGGCGCCAAAGCGAGCGCGCACAAGTCGAACAGGAAGGCCAAGCGATGACGCGGCGTCTCGGGAAGTCAGCGAGCCGGATGCCCGCAAATGTAACTGCTCGGCGCAGCGGAGCGGTCACAAGTTCTATCTCGAAGCGGAGCTGCGACGAGCCCCAAGCCTGGACGGCGCTTACCTGCACACCGAGCGCGCCACGCGCCGCTCTCTCATGCGAGCGGCAGGACACAGCGGGCCGGACGGCCTTTACCGCAATTGGAACCCTCATGCAGCGAACAGCCCGCGCTCGCGGGGGCCTGGCGCTGCTCACCACGCTCGCCGCCCTGGCCTTCACCGCCGCCCCCGCCTTGGCCGTCGAAGGCCACTCGTTCTCCAAAAGCTTCAACGGTGAACCGGGACACGCGCTCTCTGAACCGGAGGGCCTCGCGATCGATCAGATGACCGGCGAAGTGTATGTCGCCGATAAGAAGAACAATGATGTCGAGGTCTTCAGCGCGTCGGGCACGTGGCAGGCGACGTTCGGCAAAGCCGGGACCGGCAAAGGCGAATTCAAAGAACCGACCGAACTTGCGGTCAGCAACGACAGCGGTGGCTTGACCGACGGCGATCTGGCGGTGATCGACTCGGGTAACAAACGCGTCGAGATCTTCAACCCGACACACGAACCGATCATCGAAATATCCGCGGCTGAACTGAACAAACTCGAACCCAACAAGGGCGGCCTGCAAAAACTCGATGGCATCGCCTACGACACCAACGGCAACCTCTGGCTGTTCCTCACGAAAAACGGCATTAACGAAGTGTACGAGCTCACCGAAAGCGCCACCCTGGACCGAGCATTCGAAGTCAAAATAGAATTCAAGGGAGGCTTGGCCGTCACGGCCGCGGGCACCTTCCTGTTCGGAAACAGCTCGGGTGCGTTCCAGCTCGGGCCCGCCGGCGAAGGACTCGAAGGCTTCGGCGAGGAGGAAGCGGCGGGGGGGGACACGACGGGGGTGGCGCTCGACCCCGTTGGTGAAGGGGCGTATGTGGATCGTGGGGTTGAAGTGGCGCACTTTCCCGTGCCGCGCTCCAATGAACTGGCGCGCAGCGATGATTTCGGGACCTCGGGGTCGGGGAAACTCGCTATGGGTGTGGGGATCGCGGTGAGGGGTTCCACGCATGACGTGTATGTCGCGGACTCCGCCGAAGACCGGGTCGACGCGTTTGCGCCGGTGACACTCGCCAGCGCCAAGCAGCAGGCGCCGACCGATGTTGAACCCTCGGCGGCGAAGGTCAGCGGCGAAGTCGACCCTGAAGGCGTCGCGGTAACGGCCTGCGAGTTCGAAGCCAAAAGCGAAGGCAAAGTCGTTGAAACGCAGGCGTGTTCGCCGACTCCGGGGTCCGGAAGCGCGTATGAAAAAGTCTCCGCGTCGCTGAGCGGGCTGGCGAGCGGCAAGGAATACAACGTGCGCCTGTCAGTGAGCGACGCCAACGGTGTCAGCTACGCGCAACAGCGCCAGCTCGTCGCGACGCCGTACAGCTTTGAAGCGAAAACGGCCGGCGAAGGCACGGGCACCGTGGGATGCGAAGTCGAAGGCAAACCCAAAGGAGCGTGCGAAAACGCGTATGAAAAGGGGACCGTGCTGACGGCCTACGCCGAACCCGCGGCGGGGTCGACGTTCGAAGGCTGGACCGTGCTGGAAGGCCCGACGAATTGCAACGCCAAGAGCGAACCCTGCCTGATGGGTGTCGAGGGGCCCGTGAAGATCGTCGCGAACTTCGCCAAGAACACGGGGGGCAAAACCTACCCCCTGACGGTGAAGAAGACCGGTAGCGGCAAGGGCACGGTCCTCTCCAAGCCGGCAGGCATCGACTGTCTGCCCGGGCAGGGCGAATGCTCGCAAGAATATCCGGCGGGCACGAAGGTCGAACTGACCGAGACACCCGAAGCGGGCGCCGAATTCGTGAAGTGGGAAGGCTGCGAAAGCGAGACCGGGCCAGGCAAGGAAGTCTGCGAAGTGACGATCAGCGCCGCCACGGGCGTCACGGCGCAGTTCACGCAGACGCCGCTCACGAAGTACCCGTTGAAGGTGCTGCTGGAAGGTACTGGTGAGGGCGAGGTCACGGGCGCCGGGATCGAATGCGGATCGGGGCACGCCACCTGCGAAGCGGAAGTATCCGAAGGCGCCACGGTCGCGCTCGACGCGCACGCCGCGACGGGGTCCGCGTTGCTCGAATGGAAGGGCTGCACGACCGTCAACGCCGGCGTCTGCGAAGTCCTCGCAAGCGAAGCAAAGACCGTCACGGCCGTCTTCGACACGCTCCCCGCGGGGCTGGAAGGTCACACCTTCTCCACCAGCTTCAACGGCGGCTCAGAACACGCGCTCTCTGAACCGGAGGGTCTCGCGATCGACCAGATGACCGGCGAAGTCTATGTTGCCGACCGCAAGAGCAATGATGTCGAGGTCTTCAACGCGTCAGGGACCTGGCTGGCGACGATCGGCAAAGCGGGCACCGGTAAAGGCGAATTCAAAGAACCGACCGAACTCGCGGTCGACAACAGCGAAGGTCTGGGCGAGGGCGATCTGGCGGTCATCGACGCTGGTAACAAACGCGTCGAGATCTTCAACGCCAAACACGAACCGATCATCGAACTGAGCACGGCTGAACTGAACAAAGTCGAACCGAACAAGGGCGGCCTGCAAAAACTCGATGGCATCGCCTACGACACCAACGGCAACCTCTGGCTGTTCCTCACGAAAAACGGCATTAACGAAGTGTACGAGCTCACCGAAAGCGCCACCCTGGACCGAGCATTCGAAGTCAAAATAGAATTCAAGGGAGGCTTGGCCGTCACGCCCGCGGGCACCTTCCTGTTCGGAAACAGCTCGGGTGCGTTCCAGCTCGGGCCCGCCGGCGAAGGACTCGAAGGCTTCGGCGAGGAGGAAGCGGCGGGGGGAACGACGACGGGGTTGGCGCTCGACCCCGTTGGTGAAGGGGCGTATGTGGATCGTGGTGTTGAAGTGGCGCACTTTCCCGTGCCGCGCTCCAATGAACTGGCGCGCAGCGATGATTTCGGGACCTCGGGGTCGGGGAAACTCGCTATGGGTGTGGGGATCGCGGTGAGGGGTTCCACGCATGACGTGTATGTCGCGGACTCCGCCGAACACCGGGTCGACGCGTTTGCGCCGGTGACGCTCGCCAGCGCGAGCCAGGAACCGGTGACCGGTGTCACGCCGACCTCGGCGTACGTGAGCGGCCAGGTCGATCCGGAAGGCATCGCGGTCAGCGAATGCGAGTTCGAAACCAAAAGCGAAGGCAAAGTCGTTGAAACGCAGGCGTGTTCGCCGGCTCCCGGGTCCGGCAGCTCCTATGAAAAAGTCTCCGCGTCGCTCAGCGGGCTGACGGAAGGCAAGGAATACGAGGTGCGGCTGTCGGTGACCGACGCGGACGGCGTCAGCTATGCACAGCAGCTGCAGCGCTTCACGACGCCCTACAGCTTTCAAGCGACAACGGCCGGCGAAGGCACCGGCAGCCTGGAATGCGAAGTCGAAGGCAAAGCCAAGGAACCGTGCGCGGACGCGTACCCGAAGGGGACCGTGCTGACGGCCTACGCGCAACCGGGTTCGGAATCGACCTTCGAAGGATGGACCGTGCTGGAAGGCCCGACGAATTGCAACGCCAAGAGCGAACCCTGCCTGATGGGGGTCGAGGGGCCCGTGAAGATCGTCGCGAAGTTCGAAAAGAACACGGGGGGCACCGAGTACCCCCTGACCGTGAAGAAGACCGGTACCGGCAGGGGCACGGTCGAATCCTCTCCCTCTGGGATCGACTGCAAACCGGCCGAAGGCGAATGCTCGCATGAATTCGAAGAAGGCAAAAGCGTCGAACTGAAGCAGACTCCAGAAGCGGGCTCTGAATTCGTGAAGTGGACCGGCTGCGACAGCGAAGCCGCCGGCAAGTGCCTCGTCACGATGACCGGACCAAAGACAGTGGAAGCCGAATTCAAGCTGTCCTCCACGACCGTCCTGCCGAAACCCGTCAGCGAAGCGCCCTCGAACGTCGAACTGGAAGTGCAGTCCGGGCATCCGCTCGTGACCGCGACGCTGCACGGCAAGCTCGCCCCGGAAGGCGTGCCGCTCAGCTCCTGCGTCTTCGAATACGGCACCAGCACTTCCTATGGGCAGACCGCGCCATGCGTGCCCGCCGCCAAAGAAATCCCCACCGGCGGCGAAACGGCCGTCACGGCCAGGGTCACGCTCGCGGCGGGCACCACCTACCACTACCGCCTCAGCGCCGCGAACAAAAACGGTGGCGCGCTCGGCGCCGACGAGTCCTTCGCGACCCCGGCCCGCGCCGCCGGGGAAGCGCCGTGGTGGCGCATCAACTCCACCTCGCGACCGTCGAGCCTGCAGCCGGGCAAGACCGGCGTGCTCGTCGTCGTCCTCGAAGACGTCGGCGACGGGCCCGTCGATGCCCTCAGCGATCCGGTCACGATCGACGACGCGCTCCCGCACGGGCTGCGCGCCACCGGTGCGGGTGCGATCACGGTCTTATCCAATGATTCGGGGGCCGTGCCGTGCGCGCCCCGCGAAGCGGGCGCCGCCGTCACGTGCACCTTCTCCGGCCACGCCCCCGAAATGCCGGGGGAGCCCCGGGAAAAAACCTTCATGGAAGACAGCGGTCTCCCGCCGTTCGTCGATATCGAACTGCGCATCCCCGTGCAGGTCAGCGAAACGGCCTCGCTCTGTGAACCGCATTCGCCTACCTGCGAACGCAACCTCGTCGACGTCTCCGGTGGCGGTGCGCCGCCGGCCTCGCTCTCGCGCCCGGTGCTCGTCAGCCCGTCGCCGCCGGCGTTCGGCGTCGCCGACGACGAGTTCGACCCCGAAGAAGCAGGCGGTGCCGCGGACACCCAGGCCGGCTCGCACCCCTTCCAGGTCGGCTTTGACGTCGTCCTCGACCAGGATCTCGAAGAAGGCGAATACGGCGCACCCGGCGAAGGGGAGCGCCCGTTCGTTCATCCCGTCGCGCTCGCCAAGGATCTGCGCTTCAAGCTGCCCCCCGGCTTCGTCGGCGACCCGAGCGCGATCCCGGCCTGCCCGATCTCGAAGTTCCTGCACGCGACCTTGGTCGGAAACGCCAAAACCAACGAATGCCCCGCCGACACGGCCATCGGCGTCGCCACCACCGGCTACCTGCTGCCGCGCTCCTTCGGCTACCGCGTCGTGGATCTGCCGTTCTTCAACCTCGAACCGCAGGTCGGCGAGCCCGCGCGCTTCGGCTTCTTCGTCCCCGAAGGCGAGGCTGGCATCGGTGTCTTCATCGACACCGCGGTCCGCGCCGGCGAAGACTACGGCGTCACCTCCACCACCTCCAACATCTCCCAGCAGGTCGCCTTCGCCTTCGCGAAAGTCACCTTGTGGGGGGTCCCCGGCGACCCGCGCCACGACCCCCAGCGCGGCTACGGCTGCCTGGACACCGCCGAGGGCCCGATCCCGGGGCTCTCATGCACCGGACTTGAAGGTACCCATCCTCCCCCGTTCTTCGACATGCCCACCTCGTGCACCGGCCCGTTGCATACCAGCGTGGAAGCCGACTCCTGGCAGGACCAGGGCCACTTCCAGTCCTTCGCGAGCGAACCAGTGCCCGCGATGCAGGGCTGTAACCACCTCCAGTTCACTCCCGAAATCAAGGTCACCCCCGACGGCACCCGCGCCAGCACCCCGACGGGGCTCGACGTCGACGTCCACGTCCCCCAGGAAGGCCAGCTGAACGCCGAAGGCCTCGCCCAGTCGAACATCCGCGGCATCCAGGTCACCCTCCCCGCGGGCGTCACGCTGAACCCATCCGCCGCCGACGGCCTTCAGGCCTGCACCGCCAACACCGCCAGCCCGCTCGGTGGCGCCCTCGGCGTCCCCGGCAACCAGGTCGGCTACGAAGGCATCAGGGCACTCGAAGGCGAGCCGGGCGTCAGCGCCCCCACCTTCACGCCCTACAAACCGCAGAGCACAGACGCACTCGCGGCCGGCTTCTCCGAACCCTTCCAGCAGGGCGTCAACTTCTGCCCCGACGCCTCCAAGGTCGCGACCGTGACAATCAAGACGCCGCTGCTGCCCAACCCGGTGCTGGGCGCCGTGTACCTTGCCTCGCCGCAGAACTTCAACGTCTTCCCGCCCGAAAACCCGTTCGCCAAGCACGTCGCGATGTACATCCTCGCCGAAGACCCCGTCTCCGGTGCGCTCGTGAAGCTCCCCGGCCGCGTCGAACTGGGCGGTGAACCGGGCTCAAGCGGCGAACTCGCGCCCGGCCAGATCAGAAGCTTCTTCGAAGACAACCCGCAGCTGCCCTTCGAAGACGCCGAAGTGCACTTCTTCGGCGGCGAACGCGCCCCCCTGGCGACCCCCGACCACTGCGGCACCTACACCACCCAGGCGCTCTACACCCCCTGGGACGGCGGCGAACCGATCCACAGCTCCTCGAGCTTCCAGATCACCTCGGGCCCCAACGGCGGCCCCTGCCCGGGTCCCTCGCTGCCGTTCACACCCGAATTGCGCTCCGGCGTGACGAACATCAACGCGGGCTCCTTCACCTCGCTCTCGACGACGCTTTCGCGTCCCACCGGCGACCAGGACATCGGCTCGGTGACGCTGCACTACCCGCCGGGCGTCTCCGGTCTGCTCTCCGGCGTGGAACTCTGTCCGGAACCGCAGGCCGACGAAGGCACCTGCGGCCCGAACAGCCAGATCGGCGAAACGATCGTCTCGGTCGGGGTCGGCGGCGAGCCGTTCACGGTCACCGGCGGCAAGGCGTACATCACCGGCCCCTACAACGGCAGCGGCTCGTGCACCCCCGGAGAATCGGGCTGCGCCCCGTTTGGCCTCTCGATCGTCAACCCCGCCAAGGCCGGTCCCTTCGTCCTGCAGCAGGGCCGCCCCGTCGTAGTCCGCGCGAAGGTCGAAATCGACCCCACGAGCGCCGCCTTGACGGTCACGACCGACCCCTCGGGTGCGCACGCGATCCCGACGATCGTCGAAGGCTTCCCGCTGCAAATCCAGCACGTCAACGTGCTCGTCAACCGCCCCGGCTTCACCTTCAACCCGACCAACTGCAACCCGATGTCGATCACCGGCTCCATCTCGAGCGCCGAAGGCGCGAGCTCCCCTCTGTCGGACCCCTTCCAGGTCGCCAACTGTGCGGTGTTGAAATACACGCCGACCCTGACCGTCTCCACAGCGGGCAGGGCGAGCAAAGTCGATGGTGCGAGCTTGTTCTTCAAGATCTCCTATCCAAAAGGCTCGGTCGGTAACCAGTCGTGGATGAAGGAGATGAAGTTCGTCATCCCCAAACAGCTCCCCGCACGGTTGACGACGATCCAAAAGGCGTGCCTGGCGGCAACGTTTGAAACCAACCGGTCCGCGTGCCCGCCCGCGTCGATCATCGGCCACCTGGTCGTGCACACCCCCGTCCTGCCGGTCCCCCTGGAAGGCCCGTTGTATTTCGTCTCCTACGGTGGCGCCGCGTTCCCCGACGCCGTCGCGGTGATCAAAGGCTACGGCATCACGATCGAATCCCACGGCCACACGTTCATCAACGGCAAAACGGGCGAAACGAGCGCGACCTTCGAAACGGTCCCCGACGTCCCGTTCGAATCGATCGAAGTGACCGTCCCCGAAGGCCCCTTCAGCGAGTTCGGCGCCAACCTCCCCAACGGAAGCGAGAACTTCTGCGGCCAGAAGCTGACCATGCCGATCCTCTTCAAAGCCCAGAACGGCCAAGAAATCCACCAGAACACACCCGTCGGAGTCACCGGCTGCTCGACCAAGCTCTCGATCTCCTCCCACAAGGTCAAGGGCAAGACGCTGAGCCTGACGGTCTACGCGCCGGCAGCGGGCAAGCTGAAGGCGACCGGCAAGGGCCTCGCCACCGCATCCAAGAGCGCGGGTGGCCCCGAATTCGTCACGCTCACCCTCCACGCCAAGCGCGGCGGCAAGTTCAAGACCAAGGTCCATGTCACCTTCACGCCAAGCGAGGGCAACCGCCAGTCAAGCTCACTCTCTCTCCGGATGTGATCGTCGGTCCCGTCGAATCGATTATCTAACCGCGCGTGGCCCACCAGCGTCGATCGAGCGGTTTGCATCCGGGCACCGTGCTACGCGACCTCACAATTTGGCTCAGGCCGGCAGGCTGGCCGCTTCTGCCCGATGTGGTGCGTCGCCGCACATGGCGTCTGGCGTGGGCCGCGATCGTGGCCCAGGCCGTGTTCCTTTCCGGGTGGATAGTCGCTGGCGCTCTGGAACCCCACTACTCGCCGGTCCGCCGGTACATAAGCGAGCTCGGCCGAGACGGTGGAGCGCACCCTTGGATCTTTACGATCTTCGTCGGGGTCTGGGGGTTGGGCTTCATCGCGCTGGCCGTCGCGCTCGCGCCGTCGCTGCGCTCGCGGCCCTGGCCGCTGGCGATGCCGTCGATGTTCGTGCTCGCTGGCGTGTGCGCGATTCTCCTCGGACCGCTGCGCATGGACTGCTCGCCGACCCTGAGCACAGTATGCAAGTCACGCTACGACGCGGGCGCCGCATCCTGGCACTACTACGCGCATGTCTGGCTGACCCTCGCTATCAACGTCTCGCTCCTGTTGACGGGCTTCGCCTTTGCCCGCTCGGCGTGGCCGAGTCGGCTGGGGCGACTCCTATTGGGCGGCGCTCTAGTGCTCCTGGCCGCGTGGCTCATCACCTACTTTCTGCACGATTCGTTCCTCGGCTACCAGGCACTCGAAGAGCGCTTGTGGGCGCTCGTTGCCGGGCTCTGGGCGCTGGTTTGCGCGACTGCCCTGATCCACGAGGCAACGCTGGACCCAGCCGTCCTCGAGGTACACGACGCCGCCGTGCAGCGAGGTTCACTCGACGAGTTCGCCGCGATAGGGGCCCATCGGGTGTAGTTCACCTGAGTCCGCGCTCCTCGATCGTCTGCGTTATCGAAGGCCCCCTAAACCGCGATTAGGCTACTCTCGCGCCGCATGTCGATCAGGGGAGAACCGTATGAGCGAGACCGACGAGCCCGGCGACACCGCCCCCAAAACCGTAAAGGTCCGGTCTACGCAGCACCCCGAGGTCACCGACAACGTAACCGCAGGCGAGATCTTCCCGCCGTGCATGCATCGGGGGGAACACCACGGCAAGGTGTGCACCTCCGAATATGGGTGAGCACACACGTCGCCGGGGCCCGCCCCCGCACCTCGTGCATGTCCGTGGGTGGGATCGGGTGGGACCGCCGCGGGCGCCCGCGGCGTCCGTGGCGCTGCCGCCGACGCGCACGGCTCTCGGACACGAAACCTGCGTGACCCAAAAATTCGCGCCGCTGCCGGGGAGTGCTCGCATCCGAGCGCCCGGTGCCGTGGACCCTCTCGCGGCCCCACGAACCTTCTAACCGTTGACTTATTCGCACGCCCGGCAAGCCCGAGGATCCAGCGATGGCTGGATTCGTGCCGCCAGCCCGGGTCCTCATCGCCTCCCTGTCCGGGCTCTACGCCCTGCTTGCCCTGCCCGGCTCCGCGCGCGCGGAGCCCGCGCAGGCCGCGCGGATCGTCAACCTCGCGGAGTCCGCGCACCTGCATCGCACCAGCTCCGGCGGCGTGCATCTGAACGAGCAGGGCAGCGCCACCGGGACGATCAACGGCACGATCTACCTGCACCTGCGGGTCTCCGAACACCGCGTCAGCGCAGAAGTGAACATCTACCCACACGCGGGCTCGCTCACCGCCACCGGCTCGGCGACCTACCACGTCGACGGTGGCTATGCCCCCTTCGCCGGCACGATCACGATCACCCGCGGAACCGGCATCTACACCCACGCTCACTCCGGCCCCCTGCGCTTCACCGGCTCGATCCAACGCTCAAACGACGCCGTCACAGCTCAACTCTCCGGACACCTGAGCTACTGAGCTCAGAAGCGACCGTGGCCAGCCCGAGACCGCGGATCGCAGGCATGTGCGCCGGCAAAGCACGCGCCGCCGCGCTTCTCGCCGCCGCCCTGGCCGCCGCCGCACCGGCGCCTGCCGCGGCCGAGACGGCCACCCTTCACGCTTCCTTCTCGCCTGACCGGCTCGGGGCCTCAACCACGATCGCCTTCTCCTTCGCGCTGCGGGGCACCGGCGGCGGCCTCCCGGCACCCCTGACCTCCGTCAGCCTGCGCCTGCCGCCGGGGATCGACTACCTCTCGACCACGCTCGGTCTCGCGATCTGCCAGCCGGCCGTCCTGCAAGCTCGCGGCCCCGCCGGCTGCCCGCCGAACAGCCTGCTCGGCACCGGCAGTGCGCTCGTAGAAGTCCCCTTCGGGCTCGGCGCCGGCAAAGAGATCCCCGAAATCCAGGCCGTCATGGGCCCGCCCGCCCACGAAAACATCATCGTCCTCTTCTACGCCGACGGCCTCGCCCCCGTCCTCGCACAGATCGTCATGCAGGCCGAACTGATCGCCGGCACCAACACCAAGCCCGGCCGCCTGGAAACACAGGTACCGCTGATCGCAAGCGTCCCAGGTGGCCCACCCGTCTCGATCCTCTCCGTGAGCGCGACGATCGGCCCCGCCGGCCTGACCTATTACGAACACCGCCATGGGCGCACCGTCGCCTTCCACCCGCGCGGGGTCTCCGTCCCCGAGCACTGTCCCCGTGGGGGCTTCCGCTTCTCCGCCCGCTTCGCCTTCTCGGACGCAACCACCACGACCGCCGCCTACAGCGTCCCCTGCCCGTCCCGCCACCGCTAGCAGCTCGATGGCGCTCTTCCTCCGGCAGGACACCGCCAAGCTGACCCGCCCACGCAGGCCGGGCCCACTGCGCGAGCATCTCGCCCTCACCGGCGTCTTCCTGCTGCTCGCCTTGCGCTATTGGCTCACGGTCTTCCCACAGACGGCGCTTGAGAATCCGTCGCCTACGCGCATCCGCCAACGCCATCGCAGACCCGAGCTACCGCCGCCTCGCGCTCCTAGCGCTCTCCAAGCGCAGCAACCTCGAGGGCGCGGCCGCCTTCGCTGCGCTCGTCCCTGTCCCCAAGCGCGCGAGCGCCACTCGCGCGCTCGTGGCGATCCAGTCGATCTACAACTACGCCGACACGCTCGCCGAGCAGCCAGACGGCGATTGCCAGCGATCCGCGCTCGGCGCCCATGCCGCTCTCCTGCTCGCGCTCGGCGCACAGGCGGACGAGCTCGCCGCCGCCGGCGCACCGAAAGCCCCCGACGGCGCCTACCTCTCCCAGCAGATACAGCGCTGCCAGAGCGCCCTGCGTGAACTGCCGTCAATCGACCGTGTGAGCACGCACGCCCTCCTTGCCGCCAGCGACATCTGCTCATTCCAGAGGTACAGCTCGCCCGCCGCGCCCTCCGGCCGGTTGCAGTGCTGGGCGCGCACTCGGCCGCGCGCCGCGCCCAACCTCAGCTGGTGGGAGTCAGCGGGCGCTGCCGGCTCCTCGCTGGACCTCCACGCCCTCATCGCAGCCGCGGCGAGCAGCACGCTCGACCCCGACACCGTGCAGGGGATCGCCGGCGCCTACGGCGGGCCGATCGGCGCGCTGCACTCGCTGCTTGACAGCCTCATCGACGAGGCCGAGGACGCCGAGACCGGGCAGCCCAGCCTGATCGGCTTCTACCCCTCCCGCACGCTCGCCGCGCAGTCGATGGGGCAGCTCGCCACCCGGGCGCTCGCGGCCGCACGGGAACTGCCCGACGGTCGCCGCCACGCTGTGCTTCTCGCGGCGATGGCGAGCATGTACCTCTCAGACCCACTGGCGGCCGCGCCGCCCGCGGCACCGGTCAGGGAGGCCGTGCGAGCGGGTATCGGAGCTCTCGCCACCCCAGCGCTCGCGGTGTTCGCCGTGCGCCGGCGAGCCGCGCGGCACGTCGGCGCGCCGCCCAGAGAAGCCGCCGCCGGCGCCGAGTCCGAGCGAGCAGCCGACGCGTGTGCACGTGTCGGCTGAGCCGAGAAGCCCAGGCGCCGGTGGCGCCCCGACGCTCGAGCTGATCGACCTCGTCAAGCACTACCACAGCGCCGGCGAGCCGGTCCGCGCCGTCGACGGCGTCTCCCTCGGCGTCAATGGCGGCGAGATGATCGCGCTGTACGGGCCCTCCGGGTCCGGCAAGACGACGCTGCTGCTGATGGTCGCCGCGCTGCTGGCCCCCACCAGCGGGCGGGTCCTGCTCGACGGCCAGGAGATCACCTCGCTCTCCGAGCGCGAGGCATCCCACTACCGACTGACCCGGCTCGGGTTCATACGTCAGAGCTTCGACCTGATGCCTGGCGTCAGCGCGATCGACAACGCCGTGCTGAAGCTGCTCGCCAGCACCCGCTGGCGCGAGGCGCACCGTCGCATCGAACCCCTGATGGAGCGCCTCGGCCTCGCAGACCGCCTGCACCACAGCGCGGAGACGCTCTCGATGGGCGAGCGCCAGCGAGTCATGATCGCCCGCGCCCTCTCGACCGAGCCGAGCCTGCTGCTCGCCGACGAGCCGACCGGGAGCCTCGACAGCGCCCGCAGCGAAGAGGTGCTAGCGGTGCTGCGTGGCCTTGCCCACGAGCGCCAGGTCACCGTCGTGCTCGTCAGCCACGATCCCCTGGCTGCCGCTTATGCCGACCGGGTGCTGACCCTGCGCGACGGACGTCTCCAGATTGACCGTGGGCCGCCCGGCATCGCGGCGCTCGGCAACGATCTAACGCTGCCGCCCCGGTGAGCGCTGAGGCCGCGCCGGCCTTGCGGCCGGGACGCTCCAGCTTGGGCGGCAGGGGCGCAGACGGGTGAGCGCTCGCAACGTCCTTTACCTGTATCTCGTGCGGCTGCGCGCCCGCGCGCCGCAGGAGCTGCTCGCGCTCGTCGGGATCGCTGCCGGGGTCGCGCTCCTGTTCGCCTCGCTGGTCGCGGCCAACAGTCTCACCGGCTCGGTCGCGAACCTGAACGCCGGCATCGTTGGGCGTGCGAGCCTGCAGCTCAGTGCCCGCGACGCGCAGGGCTTCCCGGCCTCGGTGCTCGCCCAGGTGCGTCACGTCCGTGGGGTTCGTGTGGCCGCCCCGCTGCTCGAACTCGACGGGCAGCTGAGCGGTCCCCGTGGCAGTGCGGCGGTGCAGGTGATCGGCGCCGATCAGGCGCTTTCCTCCCTGGACGGGCAGCTCGTGCGCCGCGTCTCGCTGACGCCCTTTCCTGGCCTCGGGGCGTTCGTCCTGCCGAGGCCACTTGCGCGTACGCTCGGGGCGAGGACCGAAGGCCCGGAAATGACGCTGCGGCTCGCCGGGCGCCGCAGCATGGTCGCGCTGTTCGCGACGCTAACGCCGTCAGAGGTCGGCGGCCTCGCACACGCGCCGGTGGCGGTCGCGCCGCTGGAATACGTGCAGCAGCTCGCGGGCCTGCCGGACCGCCTGACGCGCATCCTGATCGAGACGGCCCCGGGCGCGCAAGCCCGGGTGCGAGCGGCGCTTCAGCGGATCGCCGCGACCCCTCGTGGTGGGCAAGCCGGCGGGATCTTGGACGTACAGGGCTCGGACTGGGAGGTGCGCCTGTTCGCGAAGGCCGCGGCGGCGACCAACCAGTCGACCGATCTGTTCGCCGTTCTCAGTGCGCTCGTGGGTTTCCTGTTCGCGTTTAACGCCGTGCTCCTGAGCGTGCCGCAGCGACGTCGCCTGATCGTCGACCTGCGACGGGAGGGCTACGGTCCAGCTGCGGTCCTCGCCGTTCTCCTCGCTGACGCGCTCGGGCTTGCGATCCTCGCGTGCGCCGTCGGGCTGCTTCTGGGTGAGGAGCTCTCGATCCACCTGTTCGGAGCGACACCCGGCTATCTCTCCTCGGCGTTCGCGCTCGGCTCCGAGCGCGTGGTCGGCTGGAGGCCCCCGGTGCTCGCCGCCGCAGGCGGCATCGTGGCAGCCGTCGTGGCGGTCCTCAGCCCGTTGCGGGAGATCTTCTCAGAGGACCCGCTGGCCGCCGCCTGGGCGCAACCGACCTCCGCGCTGAGCAGAATCAGCGCATCGACGGCCCTCGGACTGGTCGCGCTGGCCGGCGCCGTGGCGATCCTCCTGGTTGCCCCAGCCCAGGCGGTGTGGGGCATCCTCGCCCTGACGCTCGCGCTCGTGGCGCTGCTGCCGCTCGCCCTCGCTGCGATGCTCTCGCTGCTGGGAGTGCTTGCGCCGCGCGTGAGGGGCGTCTCTGCACACGTCGCGCTGATGGAGCTGCGCTCCGGCCGCGCGCGAGCGGTCGCGATCACAGCGACATGTGGCGTGGCGGTCCTCGGCGCGAGCTCGATCCTCGCCTCCCGCGGCGACCTGCTCGCCGGCTTGGATGACGCGGCCCGCGACGTCAACGCGAGCACCCAGGCGTGGGTCGCGCCGCCGGGCTCATCGAGCCTGCTGCTGACCCAGCCCTTCGCGCAGCCGGGCGATCAGCCCGCGGCGGCGATCGCCGCGCTGCCCGGAGTGCGTCTCACGCCCTACATGGGCGCGCTGCTGGACCTCGGAGAAAGGAGGGTGTGGGTGCTTGCACCGTCCCCCTCCGAACACCCGCTGCTGCCGCCGACCCAGCTGATCGAAGGCTCTCTGGGGGGCGCGACCCGTCGCGTCGCCCAAGGAGGGTGGGCGATGATCTCGCTCGTCCTCGCCGAGGAACAGCACCTCGCGATCGGCGATCGCTTCAGCCTGCCCTCGCCCTATCCGCTCACGCTCAGGGTGGCCGCGATCGGCACGAACATCGGCTGGGCGCCCGGCGCGATCGTGATCAGCGCAACCGACTTCACGCGCGGCTGGGCCAGCCTGCAGCCGGCTGCGCTGGCGGTGCATCTGCTCTCAGGCGCCGCGCAGCCCACGGTGCTTCGGGCGATCGCGCGCATCCTCTCGGGCACCGGCCTTCGCGTCGAAAGCGCACGAGCGCGCGAAGGCCGCCAACGCACGCTCACCCGCCAGGGCCTATCGCAGCTATCTGAGATCGCGACGCTGATGCTGATAGCCGCGGCACTCGCCGTCGCGGCGGTGATCGGCGCCGTGATCTGGCAGCGACGGTCGCAGCTCGCGAAGCTGAAGCTCGAGGGCTTCTCACCCGGCCTGTTATGGCGCACGATCGTGCTCGAGAGTGTCCTACTCGTCGGCGTCGGCTCGCTCACGGGCGGCATCCTTGCCCTGCTCGGCCAGCGCCTGCTCGACCAGGCCCTGCGTCATGTCGTCAACTACCCGGTGGTGATCTCGATTGGTGTCGGACCTGCCCTGGAGAGCATCGCCCTCGTGACCGCCGCCGGGGTAGCGATAGTCGCGATCCCCGGCGTGTTCGCCGTCCGTGTACCCGCCTCTGCCGCGATGGAGGAGTAGCTCGTTCGCCTCAGCGCGTCGAGTCACCCATTCCCGCCAGTAGCCGGCGCGAACGGATGCCAGGTTGCCTCTCGCTGGGCCGACTCATACGCGCCACCGCGCTCGCCGCCACCGGGACCCGGTCAGCACCCGTGCCACACCGTTCACTACCGCTTGCGTGCCTTGGCTCCCCGTCCTCTGGCGGCTGCCGGTTTCATCTTGCGCTCTATGAACGCATCCGCCTGCTTGACGCCGAGGAACGGCGTCAGCCAGATGTGCGCGATGTAGGGGAACATCCCCGCGATCTGCGCCTTCTCACGCCTGCGCGCCTGCATGTAGATCACCTCGAAGATGCCGGCGATCACCGCTTCCATCGCCACTCGGCTCGGGGCTCGCTCCGGGCCACGCTCCGCCGCGCCTTCCTCCAGGAAGTACAGGAACGCCACGTGGGTGTCCTCGATCCGCTGCACGGCGCCCGGCCCGACCGCGTAGGCCTCTACGAACGCGATGTGCGCGACCACCGGGTTCTCCTGCAGCAGCTGCGTGAACGCCCGTCCCGCCTCCCAGCTGCGCTCCGGCCAGCCGCTGACCGAGAAGAACGCTTTCGCGGTCACGTCCATCACCTGCTGGAAGCCCAGCTCGTGGACGGCCGCGAACGCCTCCTGCTTGTCGGCGAACAGCCGGTAGAAGACGCTCGAGTGAACCTGCGCGAGCTTGCGGATGTCGGTGACCGTGGTCGCGGCGAACCCCTTCGTCTCCGCCAGCTTCGCGGTCGCGTAGAGCAGTCGCAGCCGCTGCTGCTCGGTCACCTCCTCCGGCCCCACCCGTGGGCGCCCGCTCGCCGGCGCGCCCGGCGTCCGCTGTAGCGGGACCTGCGGCACGTGCCTCGACGGGGCCGGCCCCGGCCCGGGTGCGAGCCTGCTCCAGCGCCGGCTGCCGGCAGGACGGACATACGCCGCGAGCCAGAGGATCAGCTCATCCGCGAGCGTTCCGATGACCGCCTCCTCGCGGCGCAGCCCGCCGCGACGCAGCCGGATCGAGACCATTCGGTAGACGCTCCCAACGAGCACACGCGGGTCGAGGTCCGCTACCGGCGCCCCGGGGCTCGCTCGGTCCACCGCCACGGAGATGTGGCCCGCGATCGCGGCCACGCTCTGATCGCGCGCATCGATTGCCGCGGGCCCGCCGGCCATCGCCTCACCCATCAGGAACCTCGCCCTGGCAGGCTCACCGGCGGCGTAACCGACGAGTGCCCGCACCGCGGCCTCCCACGCCTCCTGCCCGTCAACGTCTACAAGCGCAGCCCGAAGCTCCCCGAGAAGCTCGTCAGCCACCTCCAGGATGCTTGCCTGAAAGCACGCGTCGCGGTCCTCGAAGTAGTCGTAGAAGGTTGGTCGCGAGACGCCCGCGTGCGCGATCACCGTGGCGATACTCGCCTTCGCGTAGCCGCCGCGATTCGTCGCCTCGATCATCCCCGTGATGAGTCGTTGGCGCTGTGTTCGCTTTCTCTCTTGCTGGGCCATGGCGAGGACGGGCCGCCCGCCGGGCGGCCGGGGAACGCTATCCGACTTGAGAGGAACCACCCTCACCGTCAGGAGCTTGATCCGCTCGCCCGCTCGCGCCCGAAACCCGCCCCCGCGCCAGCCAAGCAGAAGCGTCCATGTTTACCAGCCCGCTCATACGGCGCCCCTGCCGCCGACGGCGCAAGGTCCGCCACCCCACGCACAACACCTCCTCCCAAGCAGAAATACGCCGTCATTGCGGAATCCCCCTCACTCCTCACCGCTGACAGCTTGACACAAACGCCGCAGCGGGCCTAAAATGGGGTCGGCGATGTTTATGGATGGGCTCGGTAGCGCCTAGCCCGAGCCCAGCGGACGGTCGGGAGGAGCGGATGCGCAAACGACGGAGCTTGCTCGAACGGGCTGCCCCTATGCGGCGCGTTCGAGGAATCCCCGGATTCCTCGCCGCTCGACGTTCCTCAAGGGTGCCACGGTCCTAGCCCAGGGCCGTGGCACCCATCCCTTCCGCGCCTCGTGCTTCCCGACGAGCGGCGGCGATCAAACGAACGCCCGGGCGACGCTCCGCCGCGTTCAACATTCGCTATGACGGACGTCGTCCTTGCATTGGAGATCTGGCTGCTCACCTCCGTGCTGGTGGCGTGGATGCTGTGCCGTGCCGCGCTCGTACTGCGCACGCCGCCGCTGAGCACCGTCGAACTGCTCGCCATGCAAGCCCGCCGGGAGACGGCGGGTGCCGGCGATCACGGTTGACCTCGGCGAAGTCTGGCGCGCCGTGCGCGTCGCGAAATCTGGCGCACCGTGCGCCGAGGAGCGAGCGCCTAGGCCTGAGGCGGCGAGCAGCGCGTCCGCGCGCGCTGCTCCCGCGTCATCGATCCGCTGTCGTGCGCCCTATCCCCAGCCGCGGAGAGTCAAGTACGCCAAGGAACCCCATGACGGGCACAAGCGCATCGGCCCCTCGCGGATCGGCGCCAATACGCGGACGCCGCGACCCTTGAGGGGGGGCCGCGGCGTCCCAAGCTCCCGGGAGGGATACCGGGATTTCTCCGAGCGCCCCACAAAGGAGAGAGGAAACGCTCGAACAAACTCCGCCTGAGCCGCCCAGGATAAACAAAGCTAGCACACCGGTCGATCGCAAGCAAACGCGGGTCCGATCGGCAATCAAAACGGGATGATGACGGGGCATCTGCTTGATCGCGGTTGCTGCGGCCCGCCTCAGATAAACAGTGACGATGCGCTTTCCACCTGTCCGCGCTCGCGCCCCAGGGGTGCCCTACCACACGTCCTAGTCGGCGCTCGGGGGGCGGAGACCGCGCCGCGAGCCGCGGTTGCGCTCACGCACTCGGCGAGGAACGCGCGTGTCGCGGCCGCGTCGAGCGGCCTGGCGAACAGGAACCCCTGCCCGCCGTCGCACTCCTTCTCACGCAGCAGCGACAGCTCCACTTCGGCCTCGATCCCCTCGGCGATCGTCTCGATGCGAAGCGCCTTGCCGAGCTGCACGAGCGTGTGTACGAGGCTCTCGCCTTCATGGTTCTCCGCGAGGCCCGTGATGAACGAGCGGTCGATCTTCAGCGCGTCGACGGGGAACTGGCGCAGGTGCCCGAGCGAGGAGTAGCCGGTGCCGAAGTCGTCGATCGCGACCCGTACACCGAGCTCCTTGACCTCCTCTAGGCGCCGCACGGTTTGCTCGGCGTCGCGCATCAGCGTCGTCTCGGTGATCTCGAGCGTCAGTGAGCAGGCGGACAGCCCGCTGTCCGTGAGCGCCGTGCGCACGTCCTCGCAGATCACGTCGCTGTCGAGCTGCCGCGCCGATACGTTCACGGCGATCCCGACGGGGAAGCCTTCCTCGTGCCATGTCGCTGCTTGTCTACAGGCGCTCAGGAGCACCCAGCGCCCGACCTCGGTGATCAGCCCCGTCTCCTCGAGCACGGGAATGAAGTCGTTGGGCTGCACGAGGCCGCGAGCGGGGCTCTGCCAGCGGATCAGCGCCTCGACCCCGGTCGGGCTCATGTCGCTGAGGTTGAACGTCGGCTGGAAGGCCAGGAAGAACTCGCCGTTCTCGAGAGCGGCGCGGAGGTCGATCTCGAGCTCCATGCGGCTCTGCAGCGCCTCGGCCATCCCGCTCTCGAACACCACATAGCTGTTGCTGCCGTTCAGCTTGGCCTGGTACATAGCGATGTCGGCGTCGCGCAGCAGATCCGCGGCGCCCGCACGATCGCCAGTGGCGATGCCGATGCTCGCGGTGACGGTCACCGGCGTCTCGTCCTCCCCGACCTTGATCGGCTTGCGCAGAGCGTCGAGCAACCGTTCGGCGACCAGCTCGGGTCCGGAGAGGAGCGACAGGTCACCCGTCACCACCACGAACTCGTCCCCGCCCAGGCGACCGACCGCGTCGACGTCGCGGACGATGCCGTCAAAGCGCGCTGCCACCGCGCGCAGCAGCTCATCGCCGGCGCCGTGGCCGAGCGTGTCGTTGATCGCCTTGAAGTTGTCCAGGTCGATGAACAGCGCCGCGACGGCGGTTGCCGAGTGCCGAGCCCGCAGCAGCATCTGCTCGAGGCGGTCCACGATCAAGGCCCGGTTGGGGAGCCCCGTCAGCGTGTCGTGGTTGGCCATGAACGTCAGCTCGCGCTGGCGGCGCTCTAGCTCCTCGTCGGCGCTCCGCCGCTCGGCGTCGAAGGACTCGCACATCTGCACGAGCGTCAGGCGCAGCGTCATCTCGAGCATCGCCAGCGCCTGCTCCAGCGCCTGCTCGCAGAGCCCGAGGTCGCTCGCGGTCTGGCTGAGCGTCTCCCGCGCCGCGTCGCGCCAGCGCCACACGCGCTTGGTGACCTCCGCCAGCGGCGCCGCGCGCTGGGCGGCGAGCTGACCGAAGATCCGCCACACCTCCTGGCCGGTCTCCATCGCCGCCTCCGGGCTCGCACCCGCCATCCAGCTCGCCACCGCGCGGGTGGAGATCTCCCCGACCCGTGCGAAGCGGCCCTCCACGACGTCGTTGAGCGTCAGCCCCGATTCGCTGTTGCGCGCGATGGTGCGCGCGATCACCGAGGAGGTCTGGCGCTGCAGCCCTTCAGCGAGGCGGCGCACCTGCGCGGCGATCTCGGAGTCCTCGGGGGTCAGGGTGGCCATGTGCATGCTCGCCGCTTCGGTGTCTGGGCTCGCACACGCGAGCGCGCAATAAACCGATAGACGAATGTTTATCCTCTCGGCAGCGTGGGCCTGGCGCCTTCAGGTTGAAGGGCGCCTTGCACCTCCGTGCGCCCCGGGGCCTGCAAACCAAATTGGGCCTGTCGGCGCCGTGAGCGCCTTCCGGTGACGCTCGGCGGTTCGCGTCCGCGATTGTTTATGCTGTGTTGCGTTCTCGGCCGCCGTCGACGGCGGCACGCCTCTCCACCGATGAAGGGAGCCCGAGGTATGTCCGCAACCGACGCAGCGCCGGCGATCGACCCCTCGGCCGCCCTCGATGCGATCGCGCAGGCCGCCGGCCAGCAGGGCGCGTTCTCGCTCGAGCTGACGCAGGATCAGAAGGACGTCCGCGACTGGGTCCACGGGTTCGCGGCGGACGTGGTGCGTCCGGCGGCGCATGAGTGGGATGAGAAGGAGCAGACCCCGTGGCCGATCATCCAGGAGGCCGCGAAGATCGGGCTCTACGGCTTCGAAGGGCTCGCCCAGTTCTTCGCCGACCCGTCCGGGCTGACGCTCCCGCTCGTCAACGAGGAGCTGTTCTGGGGCGATGCCGGCATCGGCATGTCGATCATGGGTACCGGGCTGGCCGTGGCGGCGATCTTCGGCCAGGGCTCCGGTGAGCAGATCGGCGAGTGGATCCCCCGCTGCTTCGGGAGCGAGGACGACGTCAAGGTGGCGGCGTTCTGCGCGTCGGAGCCGAATGCGGGCTCGGACGTCTCGAACGTGCGTACGCGGGCGAAGTTCGACGAGGCCGCGGGCGAGTGGGTGATCAACGGGCAGAAGGCGTGGGCCACGAATGGTGGGATCTCCGACGTTCATGTTGTGATTGCGACGGTGGACCCGGAGCTCGGCTCGCGTGGCCATGCGGCGTTCGTCGTCCCGATGAGTGAGGCGAGCGGCATCTCGCAGGGCTCGAAGGTCTCAAAGCACGGGCTCCGCGCCTCGCACACCGCCGACGTGTTCCTCGATGACTGCCGAATTCCCGCCGGCTATGTCCTCGGCGGCAAGGAGAAGCTCGACGAACGCCTCGCCCGTGTCCGCGAGGGCAAGCGGAGCAACTCCCAAGCGGCGATGCAGACGTTCGAGTCATCTCGCCCGACCGTGGGGGCACAGGCGCTCGGGATCGCGCGGGCGGCCTATGAGTACTCGCTCGCCTACGCCAAGGAGCGCGAGCAGTTTCACCGCAAGATCATCGAGAACCAGGCGGTGGCGTTCACGCTCGCGCGGATGAAGATGGAGATCGACGCCGCGCGCCTGCTCGTGTGGAGGGCCTCGTGGATGGGACGCAGCGGCGTGCGCTTCGAAAACGCGGAGGGCTCGATGAGCAAGCTCAAGGCGGGCGAGGTCGCCGTGTGGGTCACCGAGCGCGCAATCCAGATCCTCGGCGGCAACGGCTACACGCGCGAGTTCCCCGTCGAGCGCTGGCACCGCGACGCGAAGATCTACGACATCTTCGAGGGCACCGCAGAAATCCAGCAGCTCGTGATCGCCAGGGCGATCTCCGGGATGCACATCTCCTAGCGCTGAACACCGGGAGCGTGCCGCCATGATCGCCCGCGAGCAGCCAGAGGAACGCCGCGCTGACGGCGTGTGCCCGCGCGATTCGCGGCGCGACCTGCAACAGCCCGGCCTCTCGCTAACGTCGGCGATCGTGCGCAGCGCGGCGCCACTCGCCTCGCTCTCCGCTCATCTCGCTCGTCGGGCGATCCCACGAGTGCTGGGAAGGTACGCGCCCCGAACACGCCCAGCTCGCACGACGAGCGTCGAGTGGATCGAGCTCGGGCCCGGCTCGCACTGTGCCCTCAGAGACGCCCGCACCATCGGCATCCTCTACTGGAAGCCGGCCGACATCGGTGAGGTCCCCGGTACCGTCACGGAACCGGTGGTGCTCGACCCCGGCTTCTTCTACATGCCAGTCGGGACGCCACGAGACCACCATCTCGTGCTCACCGGCCCGGCCTCGCCGGCGAACTGGCGTCTGGCGTTACGCCACGCGAGCGCGCTGACCGCGCTCGAGGCCGAGGACTTGCGCGATCTGCAGAGCAGCGGCCCCGTGCTCGTGGCACAGACCTGCAGGCACGTGCAGACGCACCCGCCCCGTCTCTGAGCGCGCCGAGCTTCTCCAGGGCCGGGATCTCTAACCGCTCCTGACCGTCACGATCGAGCTGCGTCCTTCCAGGTAGGGGAAGGACGCCTGTGCGCTTGGCACGGCGGCGCGGAACGGGAAGCGCCCGCTGGCACCCTGGAACTGGTAGGCGACCCGGAAGCGTCCGTGCTCGTCGGTGCGCGGTGTGCGGAACGGCTCCCAGGCGCCGTGGTAGCGCACGAGCAGCTCGACGATCACGCCTGACCGCGGTATGGCGCCCAGCACTCGTCCGCTCAGCACGATCGTCCCGGTAGGGCGGGTCTGTCGTGGTGTCACCGACAGCCGCACGGCGGCGAGGACGCTCTCCCGTACCGTTGCGCTCGCTGCGTAACCTGTGTCGCTGCTGTAGGCGCGGTAGGCGACGAGCATGGTGCGCGAGCTGCCCGCTGCGAGCCGTGCAGTGAAGCCGCCATCGCTGCCCGTCGCCGCGTGTCCGATAACGCGAGTACCGCCGTCAACCGATTCGAGCATGTCCAGGGCGGCCCCGCCGATCGGGTGCCCCTGCCCGTCGGTCAAAGAGCCCACGATCGTGAGAGCGCTCTTGGCGTAGGAGCGCGTGAGTGCCCCCGGCTGATCGATGCGCAGGGTTGCGGTCTCGCTGGCACCGCTCCCGTTGGCTGCGCCCGGGAGCGTGGTGGGCGCGATCGTCGCTGGCGCCGCAGGTGCGCTGAGCGTCCCGGTCGCTGCGCTCGCCGTGCTGCTGAGGCCGTCATTGTCGCTAACGCTCACGAGCACCCGGATCGTGTGCCCGACATCGGCGAGCGTCGTCGTGTAGCTGGTTGAGTCTGCGCCCGCGATCGCTTCGCATTCCCCGCCGTGGCTGTCGCAGTCCTGCCACTGATAGCCGTAGCTGAGCGCCCCCGCGCCGGCAGGCGCCGACCAGGTGCCGGTGCTTGCCGCCAGCTGCGATCCGACTCCGAGAGCGGAGCTCGACGTGACCGTGGGGCCCGCCGAGCTGACGGGCGTGTTGTGTGTGGTGATCGTGCCGTTGAACGCCGTGGTCGCGTTCCCTGAGGCGTCATCGACGCTCAGACGTACGTCGTGTTCGCCGTCTCGGAGCGCGGTGGTGTCGAGGCTGACGGCGCCGCTGAGGCTCGTCAGGCACGGGTCGGGGTGCGCGAAGGAGCGCGTCCCGTCGCTCGTCTCACCGAGATCGACGCACCACCCTCCGTTGCCGTCCAGCAGCACCGCGGCCTGTGGTGTCCCATCCACGCTCAGCTGCGCGCTGTAGATGCCGGGACCTGAGTCGGCTGCCGTGAAGTCCGCTTCGCCGCTGCCCCGGACTGTGTTCCCGGGCAGCAGGTTGCCGGACAGCTCCGTGACGGTGGGGCTGGTCCCGTCTCGCAGGACGATCTGCGCAGAGGTCAGCGACAGCTCCGAGACCCTGGCGTCCGCAGGGCACGGCCCGCTCTGCCCGTCACAGGATGCGTTCAGGGTGAGCGACTGCACGGGTGCCGGAGGGGTGCGCGCGATCACCCAGGCTCCCTGTGCGCCGGATCCGAGGTTGCGGTAGTCGTAGTTGGGGTCGCTCTCATCCGACGCGGTCACGAATGCCTGGCCGGAGCCCCCTCCGGTCGAGGGGATCGCGTAGCTGCCGGCGAGGTCGAGGGTGTAGGAGGCGATGCTCGCCCAGGGCGGCGCCTGGAAGATCCACTCGGTCTGCGCCGCGTTCTCATAGCCGGCGGCGTTGGCCTCGAGTTCGAGGCTGAGGCTGCCCGCTCCGGCCGCCGTGCAGCTGTCCTGCGCCACGAGGTCCTCGTCGGCGGTGCGCGAGTTCACCCACCCGTCGTGACCGACGGCTTCCCCGGCGGGGTCATGGCAGCTGAACACCGTCAGCTCGTCCGCTTGTGCGCTGCCCGCCGCGAGCGTCGCGAGAAGAAGGGCCGTCGCCAGGATCACGACGAGCGTCCGCAGGGCGCCGGCGCCGAGGGGCCGCTCAGAAGCTCTGGACATCGATCGTCCGGCTCACACCGGTCGCGTAGGGGAAGCCCGATTGTTCGCCCAGCACCTGTGCACGGAACGGGAACCGCCCGAGTGCGCCTTCGAAGTGGTAGCGCACCGCGAAGTGGCCATTGGCGCGTGTGCGCGGGTCGCGGAACGGCTCCCACGTCCCCCGGTAGTGAACGAGCAGCTCCACGACGACGCCGTGCGCCGGCAGCGGTCCGGCGACGCTTCCGCTCAGGGTGATGGTCCCGCGCGGCGAGGTCCGCTGCGGCGTGACGGCCAGCCGCACCTGCCCGGTCACGATCTCGGTGATGCTCGCCTGTGCGCTGTAGCCGACGGCACCTGCGAACGCGCGATAGGCGATCGCGATCCGCCGCGAGGGTCCGGCGGCGACGGTCAGCGTGAACGTCCCGTCTGCTGCCGTGGTGACCGTCCCGAGCTGGGACTGTGTCCCCGCCGAGGCCGGCTCGGCGAGCACGTTAAGGTGCGCGCCCACGATCGGTGCGCCCAGCGAGTTGACGAGGGCGCCGCTGACGCTGAACGCGCGGTGCTGGTAGTTGCGGGTGATCGTGCTGTGCCCGTGGATCGACAGCTCCGCGTCTTCGCTGGCGCCGGTTCCGTTAGCCGCCCCGATGGTGCTCTGGACCGCGATGGAGCTGGGCAGTTCCGGCGCGGCGCTCACTACAGCGCTCGGGGCGCTCGCGGTCGTGCTCGCTCCGTCGGAGTCGGTTGCCGTCACGAGCATGCGCAGGCTGTGTCCAACGTCCGTCGTGCTGGTGGCGTAGCTGGCGCTGCGGGCACCGGGGATCGCGGAGCAGCTCGAGCCGCTGGGGTCACAGGACTGCCAGCGGTAGGCGTAGGCGATCGCGCCGGCTTCGGCGGGCGCGATCCAGCTGCCCGGGTCCCCGCTCAGGGTTTCGCCAGCCTGCACGGGGGCTTCGGCGACGGCGGGCGCGTTCGTTGAGACCGGGGCGTTCTGAGTGCTGATGAGGCCGTCGTAGACGACGCTCGAGTTCTGCGCCGCGTCGGTCACCGTGACCTTCAGCTCGTGTGTGCCGTCCGGCAGGCGGGTCGTGTCGAGCGGCAGCTCCACGGCCTCGCTCGTGCGGCAGGGCTGTGCGGAATCGAACATCAGCGCCGACCCGCTGATCCCCTCCGCTGCACACGCGCCTTCGTTTGACTCCGGTGTCCCTTGATACAGGGTGGTCCCGTCCGCCTCGACCGTGATCTCATAGACGCCCGGCCCCTCAGGATCGCTTGCGGTGAAGGTGAGGTCGCTGACGCCGCGCGCGTTGCCGGCGAGCAGCGTCCCGCCGAACCCGCCCCCGGCCGGGGTCGAGCTGTTCGCGCGATCTCCGGGAGGGGTGCTCATCGCGCTCGTCGTGCTGTTGTCGTTGTTGGTCATGGTGTTGATGACCGCGCGCCTGCCGGGGCGGCCAACGGATTCATGGGCTGAACGGCCCGCCGCCGTGCTGGTCTTCGGGCGTGGGTGTGTGTGCAGCCCGTTCGCGCCGTTCGGGTACCCGTATAACTGCCGCGGTAGCGTCGCGTGCCGTGGCTGTCGTGCTCCCGCTGGGTACCCCAAGGAACGAGAAGCCACCAGGTTCACGCGGCTGTGCCCGGGCTGCGATGGGCCGCTTGGGTGAGCGAGTGACCGGTGACTGCGAGACGTGCGCGGCCGAGACGCTCGAGGTGATCGGTCCGCTCGCGGTCGCCGCCCGGTGGGGATCTTCGCAACCCCCGCGTGGGCTCTGGCGCGGTGATGGCTGCTCTGCAGATGCCCGGCACCAAGCGTGCCGCCGGCGATGACCGCGACCGTCGCGGCACCGACGGCGAGTTTCCCCGCCACGCCGCTTCCGGCGGCGGCGGCGAGTGCCCGTTCGCGCAGAGCGCCGCCGGGGCCAGCGGCGCCGGGGAGCCAGCGGCCGGCGAGCACCCGTAGTCGCAGCTCAAGGCGGGTGATCCACCCGAGGTGTCCGGCGAGCGCGGGTACCGGTAGCAGTGCGGCCGCGCGCTGCTGGAAGCTCATCCGCAGCCGCCTTGAGTTGGTGTGGTGCTCGGCGCGGCAGCTCGCGCAGGCCTCGAGGTGCGCGAAGGCGCCGAGAGCGAGCTCCTCGCTGGTGGCCTCTCCGGCGATCAGTGCGCGGATCGTGGGGGCGCGGTAGCCGCACAGGCGCCCGGTGTCGTGCAGCAGCTGGAATCGTGCGCGCTTGCTCGCGACCGAGCGGCTGGCTTTGCGCGCCGTGTTGACCTCCACGTGCACGATCGGGGCGATCGCGCGGTAGCGCAGGCCCTCGGTTTCCAGTGCGTAGAGTTGGCGCTCCAGCGGCGTCAGCTCGGCGGTGAACTCCAGCACGATCTGTCCGTCCTCGCGCGTGAGCGCTGACTGCTCGGGCCCCTCGATTTCGCTGCGTGCCAGCGCGAGCCGATGCGCTTCGGGGGCGTGCTCGGTGAGGATCTCGGTGCGCCGGCGCTCGTCGCGATGGACGTGCAGCGCGCGCTTTGACAGGCCGAAGCGCAGCGCGTTTCGCAGGTGCTCCTCGTTGAAGAAGGGACGGTTCAGCAGCGCGAGGACGGTCTCCTGGTAGAGGTCCTCGAGCTGGGCGTGGCTGAGGCCGCGGCAGTGCGGGTGGCGGCTCATGTAGCGAAGCTCGCCGGCCTGCCACTCACCGAGGGCCTGTCCGACGCGCGCGCGGCTCGGCGGCCGGTTGACGGCGCTTGCACCTGCGCGTGGCCGGGGGGTGCTGCTTTGAATCTCGTGAACGTCCATGTCCGTTGACCTCCAGAGTCAGCCGTGACCTGGGCGGTCCTCCTGGCGGCTCTCGCGAGAACCGGACCGCTTGTTTCCCGCACTTTGCGGGTCCCGGCTTTGAAGAGTAGAACATCCGTCCAGGCTCGTCCAGTGCTGTTTATTGAGCGTGTTCGCAGGCCTGCGGAGTCCCTCAGCGATGCGGCACCGCGAACGTCTCGAGCGCCGCGGCGGCGAGTAGCAGGCAGGCGAGCGCGACCAGCATCGCCAGACGCAGCCGGTGGCGCAGCGGCCGTTCGCGCTGCAGGACCCAGCTGCTGTAGCCGACCGCGAGCGCGGCCCACTCGAGCGGCAGTTGCGGGATGAAGGGCGCCAGCGGGGCGCCGTAGCCGCCGAGCGCACCGGCGACGGGCAGCACGTTCGCCAGCGCGCAGCCGAGGACGAGAAGGTCGACCGCCCGACGCCACCGCGGTGTCTGCGGGAGCTTCAGGGGTCCGAGCAGCAGCGGCCACCCGCAGATCGGCAGGTTGTGCGCGGCGAGCGCGAGGGCACGCCCGACCGACGGCGCCGGGTTCGCTGCCGCGCTCAGTGCGAGCCTGAGCACCCCGCGCACGGAGCCGCGTGCGAGCAGCGCGGCGAGCGCGGCGCCCGCGAGCGTGGTCGCCCACAGCAGCAGGTAGACCCGCACCAGCGCGCCGAGCACTGACGGCCCGCGCGCCGCGCGACCTGCTGCGCTCAGCTCTGTGGAAGCCATTCGCTGACCGCGTAGCCGCCGGGGACGTTCGCTACACGGGCGAGGGTCACGTGGTAGGCGGCGGGGAGCCCTTCGTAGTCGCCGGAGCCGGTGGTCTGCTCGTGTGTGACGATCACCCACAGGCCGGGCTTCCTCTGATCGCGGGCGAGGCTTACGACCGTGCCGCTGTTGGCGAGATGCGCGGCGCTGAGCGTTCGATCGGAAGCGCTGCTCGCGGCTGCCTGGCGCTCGGCGATGCGCGCGGGGCCGACGGAGATCGCGGCGAGTGCTCGCTGCTCGCGGAAGAGGTCGCCCGAGTTCCAGTTGACGTAAAGCAAGGCGAAGGCGCTGAGCGCCTGGGCGGCCGTTGGCTTGACCTCGGCGGCCGTGGAGTCGCTCGGCGAGGGTGGGGGAGGGGCGCTCGGCTCGCCTGGGCTGCCAACCTGCGCTTCTTCAGCGGCACCCCGGCTCGAGGTCGGAGCGTCGGGGTTGCTGCAGCCACAAAGCGTAAGTGCCGTCAGCAGCGCAGCCGCGACGCCGATCCGCCGATGGCCGCTCATAGCCCGCTCGGATGCCGGACGGTCCAGGTCGCCCAGCCGGGCACGGTGGGGGAGACCCGCCAGCGCGCGCCGGGCTTGCCGGAGTTCGGCCCGGAGTCATAGGCCGGGTCTTCGACCGTGTCCAGGCGCAGCCCGGCGACATAGATGAACGCGTGCGCCGCGTTGGCGTAGATCGTGACGTAGCGCCCAGGCCCCGGCGCCCCGTAGCTCTCGAGCTCCGTTGAGTCAAGGGCGCTCGCGCCGAGCACCCCGCCCCAGTGCAGCAGGTAGGAGACCGCCGAGGAGCAGTCATAGGCCGGTTGGAGCGTGTTCAGCGAGCTGCCGTGCCCGCCCCCGTAGAGGTAGGCCGTCCCGAACAGGCGGTTCCCTGCGGCGACCATCGCTTTGACCGCGGGAGGGGCCGCCATGCCTGCCGCGGCGAGGCCGCTGGCGAGAATCCGCGTGCGCGCGCCGGGCACGAGCGCCAACGCTTCCGGGCCCGCGCTGATCGGGCATTCGCCGAGCGTCGATCCGCTGCCTGCCGGGGGCGGTTCCGGGAGCGCTTCGAGCGTCGCCGCCGAGCCGCTCGCGGGGGCCAGCGCGATCGTCACCGGGCCCTTGCTGACGCCGAGCGCACGTGCCGCCGCCCACCAGACATCGAGGCGGTAGGGCTGGCCGTCCTCGATGCTCTGGCCCGGTCCCTGCCCATAGCCGATGTCGCGCTTGAACAGCAGCGCACTGTGGCCCTCGTTCCAGACGCGCAGCCCGGTCATGTAGGGCAGGACGCCGAGCGCGTCGGCGTCATCGAAGGTGAAGGCTCGGCTGTTTGCAGGGTTGATGCTGAGCAGCGAGAGCTCGGCGAAGGTGTCGGGGTGCGCCGGCAGGTATGACTGCGCCGGGTCGGGGATCGAGCCGTAGGAGCCCGAGCTGGGGTCGCCCGGGGCCGCCGTACTCGGTCGCCCCGACCTCGTAGCGTCGACCCGGCACGAGCTGCAGCGGCTCGGCGTACAGCGACTGACCGCCACCGCCGCCGGCCGGGATCTCCGCCGCGGCGGATTCGCATTCGCCGTGTTCGGCTTCACCGATCGCGCCGAGAATCGCGGCTGCGCCGATCACCGGCATCAGGACGATCAGGGCGAGCGCAGTGATGAGTGCTGCCCGCGCCCGGCGGTCGCGCGCCGCTGCGATGGCCAGTTGGAGTTCGTTCACGGCGAGGACTCCTCCGCCTGCTCGCCGTGCTGCTCGGCGAGGGTCGCTAGCGCTGCCCACGGGTCACCGTCGCTGGCGCGCAGGGCCGCGCGCCGGAGCGGCTCATCGCGCGCCGGGTCAGAGCTCGCGATCCAGTACTCACCCGCTCCGAGGGCGATCTGCAGTGTGCCCTGTCCGCGCGTCCCGTTCATCAGGTAGGCGGTGGAGTAGCGCCCGCGGACGGTCTGTAGGCTCGCGATCGCTTCGATCGCGCCGTCAGAGAGCGCGAGCGCGTCCTTCGCGTAGGAGAGCTCGCGCGCCTCCTGGCGCAGGAACAGCCGCATCGAGGCGTTCGCCAGCAGCGCCTTGCCGTGCTCGCTCTCGAAGTCCGAGAGCTGCTGGCTGATTGCGATCAGCCACAGCGCGTAGTGGCGGCTGCGCCTGCAGAACTCGTTGAACCAGCGTCCGGTCGCGGGTCGCTCGATCAGCTTCCAGGCCTCATCGACCACGAGGAAGCTCCTGCCTGCCCATTCGTGCTGGGGCCCGCCGCCGGCAAGGTGCTCCTCGCGAGCCTGGGCGATCCGGGATTTGACGTGCTCGCAGATCACGAACAGGGCCGCGGCCGCCTTCGCGTCGGGGATCATCCGCGTGTCGAAGACGACCAGCGGGCTCTCGGGTGCGATCGTCGTCGGCCGGTCGGTGAGGTAGCCGTATGGCCCCTCGCGCAGGTAGTTGTTCAGACGCATCGAGAGGTTGCGCAGCGCCTCGGCGATCCCGATCGAGCCCTCGGCGCGCTCGGTGTTGTAGCGGCGCTCGAGCTCCTCCTGGAGCAGCAGCTCGCGTGGTTCCTCTCCTGTCAGCGCGCAGCGCTCGTACACCTCGACGATCGCCAGGCCGAGCAGGTTCGACTCGAGGTCGCTGAGGCCGTAGCTGTCGCGCCCGGCGTGGTGCTCGCCGAGCAGCAGCGCGTGCAGCGCCAGCAGATAGTCGACCTTCTCGGCGCTCACGAGCGCCGGGTCCTTGACGTCCCAGGCGTTGATCGCGTGCGCCTCGCCGCCGATCTGCGCGATGCTCGCTCCCGGCAGCAGCGAGGCGAGGAAGTCGAAGTGACCGGCGCGGTCGATGATGAACCCGCTCGCCCCGCGTGCGATCGCGCGCGCCAACAGGACGATCGCGGCCATCGTCTTGCCCGCGCCTGACATGCCGTTTATGAGCAGCAGGTGGTTCGGGTGGGCCGGGTCGAAGGGATCGAGGCGCTCGAGTGTGCGGCCCGGCACCGCATAGCCGAGGGGAATCCCCTCGGGGCTCCCGCATCCGGTGCCGATCAGCGGGAAGCTGTCTGCGACGTTCACGCTTACGTACTTGCGCCGCCGGCGGGCGAGGTCGATCCCGAGCGGCAGCGTCGAGCGCCACAGCGCGCTCTGGGCAAAGCGCCCTTGGGAGGCGCGCGCGTCGCTTGCCATGCTCAGCTCGCGCGCGGCGCGCTCGCACAGCTCGGTGAGCATCTCGGCCTCACCGGCCGGTTCGCGCAGCGAGAGGTAGACGCTCATGCGATAGATCGCGGCCGAGCTGTTGGCGCTCAGCTCGGCCGTCAGCTCCGCCGCCTCCTCCTCAGCCATGCGCGCGTCGGGGTCAAGGGGTCGCCCGCGCTGCTCGACACCCCGGTTGACGCCGAACAGGCGCTTGTAGCGGCGCTTCTGGGCCATCCGCTCGCGGTAGCGCTCGGTCGCGTGGATGTGGATGGTCAACGTGAACGGCCGAGGCGCCGCGGTCAGGTGCGCGAGCCATCCGAGCCACGTCTGCTCGGGGGCGAGCGAGACGTGAAGGACGCGCTCGAGCGTCCCGCCGATCTCCAGGTGCCCGGGTGCGCTCAGGTCGATCGCGGCGGTGCACGTCGCGCGCGCGATCAGCGAGGCCGAGTGTGCGGTGTCCTCTCCCGGGTCCACGTCACCGATCGCGTCTGGGTGAAGCACGCTCGCGGGCGCCTGGTCGCGATCCTCGGCGCTCGGGTCAAAGCGCTCCTGGAGAAGGTCGAGCACCTCGGCCCCGTCGAGCTCGCGCACGGGGAGGCCCATCGCCTCGAGCTCGGCCTTGACGGCGTCGGCGTGGCGTCGCGATTCGCGTACGCCGCGCGTGTGTCGCTCATCCTGGGCGCGAGCCCGCGCACGAGCACCGGGAAACGTCGCGGCGAGCGCCGGGCGCCAGGGACACAAGACCAGGTAGCGCATCTGCATCGGGGCGAGCTCCTCAGCGCTCGCGGCGATCGAGCGCTCTGTGACCTCCCCGAGCGCCCTGACAGCGCCGGCACGCTCGGGGTGTCCGTGCTCCTCGGCGACGCCGGCGGCGTGCTCGCAGCGGCCGTGCTCGGCGGCGAGGAGGTTCTCGAGGTGCAGCGGGCGTGCGTCGGCGTAGAGCTGAAGTGACTGTCCGTCGGGCAGCCGCGCCGCGATCGCCGCGAACGCACCGGCGATCCGCTCGCTCTCGGCGGCGTCGATCACGAACGGGTTGACCGAGCCGGTCTGCAGGTAGCGCACGTAGCTGGCGCCGCTCGTGACTAGCAGCCCGTCGGGCGTGATCGCGCTGACGGGGAGCAGCGAGCGTGCCCGTCCGGTGCGCCTGAGCGCGTTCGGGGTCACGATCGCCTCGTTCGTGTGAGCGTCCGCCCTCTGGCGCGTCGGTAGCCCGGCGTTGGCACCTCGGCGCTCTCACTCGCCAGCTGCTTGGGGGCCACACGCCAGGCCAGCGCGTCACGCAGCAGCACCCCGATCTGAAGCCCCCCGGACTCCGAGACGTACATCAGCGCCGCGGGTAGCCCGAGCGCGAACACGGCGAGTGTGATCGCCGCCTTGGCTGGGAGCCCTGCGAGCTGAATGAAGCCGAGCAGTGCGAGCCCGCCGGCGATGAGCGCGGCCCACTGGCGGATGCTGAACCCGATCAGCTTCGGCGGCTGATCGAGGGAGCGGAACGTCCGGTGGCTCATGTGTTACGCCTGCGCTTGCGTCGAGGAGCTGGTGCTCGCGGAGCCGGCTTCGGCTGCTTTGTGCCAGCACGCCTAGCCGCACGCGGGGAGCCCTCCGGGCTCTCCCTGGCTGGCTTGGCGCTCGCGGGCGTAGGCTTCGCGGGCTCTGCGTGACGGGGGCGGGGGTGCTCTGGTGGATCGGCCACCGAGCGGATTCCGCGCGTGCTCGACGGCTGCTGGTGGCCGTGCGGGCGTAGGGGGTGCGGATGCCGCGGGTTTCGCCGGGCGCACGCCGAGTGTGTGCGAGACCGGCGGCGCTGCTGTTCGCTCCGGGGCACCTGAGGTCGTTGAGCGATTCGTCCCCGCGCGTGATGGCCTGCGCTCCTCGCCGAGGGGTCTCGGAACGCGCCTTTGCGGGCGATTTCGCAGCGGCTGCTCGCGGCTTCGCGGGCTCTGCCGGGCGCGGTCCCGCCTCGGGCTTCCTAAGAGTCTCTCCGCGCGGGTATGAGGGGCGCCGCGGCGCGGCGCGGGTAGCGCGCATCGCCTCGCCCGGCGCTGCGATGAGGATCGCGCCTGCCTCACGTAGCCGCTGACGGGCTCCGCGTTTCGTCGCGCTCGCGCCCGCACCGCTCGGCGCGGAGCCCTTGCTGGCTGTTGTGGGAGCGTCGCTGCCGAGGCTTCGCAGTGAACGCCTGGCGGCGCCGATCGGCCCGCCGGCTGGGGCCCCGAGCGCGCCGGCGGCTCGCCCGACGCTCGCAGCGAACGCCGGGACGGCCTCGAGGCCGACGGCCCGCAGCCGTGCCCGTGAGCTCCTGATCGGATCGCGCGAGGTCACGCCGCTCGCTGCGCTCGGTGCCGGGCCGCTCCCGCCGTGGTGTGCGAGCAGGCCGCGCAGACCGCCGAGCAGCACGAACGGAAGCCTGACCGCGAGAAAGAACGTGATCAGGCCCGCGAACGCCGCTGCGACGTGACCCGGCAGGCCGCCCGCGCCGCCGGTGAAGCTCGTCGCGTCGAGGCACAGCGCGCCCGCGGTGGCGAACAGGATCGTCCAACCGAGGGGTATCAGCGCGACCGCCAGCAGCGCATCGCGCCAGATCCGCGCGCGAGGTGCGCGAGCTCCGGGATCGCGGCGAGCGCGATCAGCGGCGGCCCGACCACGATCAGCAGCGCGAGGACGACGGTTAGCAGCACCTGCGCCGCGAACAGCCCGGCGGCGAAGACCACGCCGACGATCACGAGGAACGCGCCGAACACGCCACCTGCGCCGCTGAGCAGAGCGCCGCCGAAAAGCACGCTGATGATCCGCGAAAGGCCGCCGCTGACGCTGGGCAGGGCGAGGATGCCGTGCGTCAGCGTGTTCGTGCCGGCGACGACCTCCTCGATGACCCAGCGGTATGCGACCAGCGCGCCGGTCGCGGCGGCGCAGCGCGTGACGGCGCTGACCGGGTGCGCGCCCCCGGTGAGGCCCATCGCCCAGTAGCGAAGCACTCCGACCGCGAGCGTCACGGGCGCAGCAGCGCGCCGAGATAGGTCATCTCGCCCTGCAGCGCGCCGACGTGTCTCCAGCTGCCCGGGTCCGGAAGCGCGACGAGCGCCTGGATCGTCGCGACGGTCCCGTGCTTCAGCCAGCTCGGCACGAGCGCTCTGGCGAGCGCCCCGAAGAAACCGCCGGCGATCGCCTGGATGATGCTGTGCAGCGAGGGCAGGCCGAGGAAGAGCCCCGCCGGTGGATGCTCACGCAGGGCGCCGAGCAGCAGCTCGGCGACTGCGCGTCGGCCAGAGCCGGCGCATGGCCGCGGCGTGATCGCTCAGGCGACGATCCCGCTGATCGAGGCGAGGATCGCGAGGCCGAGGAGGGTCCGGATCGCGACGTCGTGCGCGCGGGAATGCCCGGCCATGAACATGATCCCGACGACGGCGATCACGAGACCCATCGCTGTCCCGCCGAGCCACACGAGGTTCCCCTTCAGCTTGTCCACGAACGTTCTGCACGCCACTGATCGGCGTCCCGGAGAACGCCCCGGCCGCGTCCAGTGCGTGGGTGTGCCCGCCGGCGGCACTGATCAGCAGCGCCACGAGCACGAGGGCCGCGACTCCCGCGCCGCCGCCATCGCTTGACCGACCGCGCTGTTTGTTCGTGCCTTCTCTGGCATTTGGGTGACCTCCGTGTCTGCTGGTTGGTTATGGGGAGAACGGTCCACCGCCCGACTGCCCCGCCGGTTCGCTGTTCGCCGGGGCGCCCGCGGGCGCCGGATCACGGGCGGGGGGAATCGGTGCACTTGCCGCCGTCGAGGTGGCCGCGCGAGCCGCCGGGCGGGAGCTGGGCACCGGGTGCGTCTCTCGCCGCTGCCGCACCGCGTGGCCCGCCCGCGGCGAGGGCATCGGTGCCGCCGCTGAAGCGCGGGCTGCGGCGACCGGGTGGGCACGCGCCGCCCTGGCGGCGGTGCGGGCATGCGGCGGGCCGTGCGCCGCGCGCTCACGCGTCACCGTGAGGCCAGCCGTCACCGCGAGCAGGACATCAGGACCACTAGCGTCCAATGGCCCCGCAGCCATTCCCGCCAGGCGCGCGTGCGCAACTTCACCGGCATACGCGGATAGACGGCTGGTCCGTTGACGGCGAACGCGCTCGTGTCGAAGATGTCTGCGGTCTGCACGGCGGGCTGATCCCAATCGGGCTCGGTCTCTGATGCACCCGCCGCGGCGTCCTGGCCATCGCGCTCGGCGAGTTGCTCCTCGTCTGCACGGAACGCCTCGGGAGCGGGCAGCTCGGGGAACGTCGGGGCGGCTGGGGCCTCGTGCTCCGGGGCGCCTGGTGCTCGTGCCCGTCCCTTTCGCCGCCGAGGACGCTCACGCTCTCGCGGCCGCACCGTGCTCGCGGGCACCGCCGCCGAGGGCGCGTCGTGTTCGCTCTCCAGGAGCTCGCGTCGGCGTCATGCTCGCCCTCGGGCATGCGGGTCGCGGGTGCTGCGACGTACAGCGTCACCATCGTGCTCTGGCTGCTTCGCCTCCTGCGGGTGGCTCCTGTGCGACCACCAGGCCGATGCTCTGCGGCTCGCCGCCGAACTGACGATCAAGGCCTGGCGTCAGCCCGACACGCCGTACCGCGCGCGCGGCAGCTGCGGCCGGCTGGCCCAGTTAGTCGCCCACGATCACGCACCCGCGAGCGCTCGCGGGTGCGCGAGTGCCAGCTATCGTGCTCTGCTCGCTCATCGGGTCTACTGGCCCTCGGCGTCCCGGCGCGGCCATCGAGGTTCGATTCCGCTTCGCTGCGGCCCGCCGACCGACACGCCACGTGCGTTGCCGTAAAGCTCGAGCAGTCTGCGGTAGCCCTGGAAGCGTGGGTCCTCGAACCATCCGGGCGCCCGACGATCGCCGGGCGGCAGGTCGCGGTAGATGAGGATCGCCCGGCCGCGCGGCATCTGCCTGCAGCCACGGCGCCTGGGCGCGCCTTCGCGCTGCGCCACTGCCTGCGTCTCGCCGAGGCCCGAGCCGTTTGCGTTGGCGACCAGCTCCTCGCCGAGCAGCTCTGAAGATACCCGCGCTTGTCGGCTCCGCCAGCGGCGGGATGAACACCTGCGCGGTCGAGGCGGCGCAGATCGCGTCGCGCGCGGCTCGCCCGTAGCGCTGGTCGATCTGCGCGATCGACTGCCAGATCGTCGCGATCACGATGCCGTGGTCGCCGCACTGCGACAGCCAGGAGGCGAGGTTCCGGACCGGCGCGATGTTCGCCGCCTCGTCCATCAGCATGAACAGCCGCGGCTCGAGCGGCGCCGCCGCGCCGCGCACGCCTGACCGCCGCCTCGTATGTCGCGGCGAGCAGCGCGAGGATCACGGGACGCAGGATCTCCTGTCGTGCGCCGGCCGCGACGACGTAGATCGTGTTCGCCTGCCCGTCGAGGAACACCTCCGGGGTGCAGACCTGCCGGCGCCGCGGCGCGGCGAGCTGCGGGTAGCGGTAGGCGCGCAGCAGGTTCAGCGCGCTCATCACCGTCGTCTCGCGGTTGCGCTCATCGCGTCGGCCGACGCCTTCGAGCTGGTTCGCGGCTGCGCTCGCGCCTGCGCTGCTTGAGCACAGCGATCGCGTCGCTGAAATGCCGCGTGTCAAGCCAGCGCAGAAGCTCGCCCATCTCCGCGCCGCTGCAGCGCGGCGGCGTGCAGCAGCGGCGCGAGCATGCTCGCGGCCTCCTTGTCCCAGAACTCGTTCGCGGCGTTCGCCTGGTCGGGGTGCGCGGCGGAGGCGAGCGCCTCGCCGACCCGGATCGCGCCCGCCCAGCTGCCGGCCGGGATCAGCGGCGTGAACGCGGCGCTCTGCAGCCTCTCCGAACGGGTCATACACCCACACCTCGTCCGATCGCTGCCCGACAGTGCGCGACGGTCGCCTCGTAGATGTCGCGCTTGGTCGAGAGCACGAGCGCGGGCCCGTCGTGGTCGAGCATCCACGGCACCACGAACCCGCTCGACTTGCCCGCGCGCGGCGGCGCGATCACCATCGGCTGCACCTCCCGCTCGGCCGCCAGCATCCGCCGGCGCCGCTCGCCCGACCTGCCCGAGGTAGGGCCGCCCGGTCGACCGGTGCGCTGACCCACAGCCGCCGCAGGTCTGCGGGCATCGCCCAGGTGCGCTGCGCGACCCAGCCGCGCGACCCTCGCGTGGCAGGCGAGCGTGCCACGTTCTCGCGCAAGCGGCGAGCCCGCTCCCCAGCGCATCACGGTCCGCCGGACCCGGTAGGCCAGCGTCCCGAGGCCGGTGAGCACGAGACTCGCGCTCAGCAGGTAGGCCCACGTGGCAGGTGCCTGCGCGCGCTCGCGCGCCGTCGCGAACGCACGGCCCGGCTTCGAGAACCACCCCTCGCCGACCATGCGCCACATCGCTCGCTCAGCATCCGCGAGCGAGAGGCTCATGGGGGAGTGAAGTGCGATGAGGCAGGCCGCCTGGCTCCACGCCCACCAGAGTGCTCCCGAGAACACCGCGACGGCGAGAGCCGTCGACCCCGCGCAGAGGAGGAATCGCTGCGCGGGCCCGGCGCCGACGCGATGGACCCGCGTCACAGCGCCGCCCGTCCTCTCATAGGTACTTCACAGCCTGTTCGATGCCCGCACTGGGAGCTCATCACCGGTGGTGACCCGAGCGGGAGGGCGCGGCCAGCGAACGACGCGGTCTGACTCGATGGCCGCCATACGAGCGCGGGGGTCATCACGTGTGTCGCAGGACGGATCCTCGCGGCATGCAGACCCAGGCAGCGATGCGTCATCGACCGAACATCAACGGGAAATGCCACGGCAGCAGGCGTGGCGTGGCTGGCTGTGCGTGCGGCCCCGTCGGTCGGTGGCGCCTCGCCGCTTGCCTCATTCTCGCCGCCGGCCAGGCCGGCTCTCGCTCCCCAGGACCCGGTCAAAGCCCGGCGCTGCTCGCACACGGATGTGTGAGTCGGCGCCGGGTTGGCCGCGCGGCGAGGACCACCAACCAAGACAGGAGAGACGTATGAGCGTCAACAGGTTCATCTGCACCGGCAACCTCACGAAGGATCCGGTGGTGCGCGAGCTGCCCTCGGGCTCGAGCGTGTGCGAGCTGCGCGTCGCCGTGGACGGGATGGGCGGCCTTGAGGAGCCGGGCTTCATCACCCTCAGCGTGTTCGGCAAGCCCGGCGAAGCGGCCGCCCGCTACCTGACGAAGGGGTGGCTCGTCGCGGTCGACGGCCGTCTGCAGTTCGCTCAGTGGGAGGGGAAGGACAGCGAGACTCGCCACGAGTACACGGTGGTCGGCAACGTCGAGTTCCTCTCCGCGCCGCGCCCCGTCGAGGACGCTCCCGCCAACGGGTCACGCGGACGCACCCCCGCGCACGCGTGACCGCCCCCCGGCCCCGCGCCTTCGGGCGTGGGGCCGGGGCCGTGTCTGCACGAGTCCTGAGCCGATGAGCGATCACCTCCCCCAACGAGCAGACGAGCTCGCCCTGTATCTGAGGGTGCTGTGTGCGACCTCCAGCGAGCGGCGCTGGCTCGACGTTCGCTGGCGTGCGCCGGGCCAGACGATGCGCCGACGTTTCATCGCAGTCGAGCGTGTCCGGCAGGCCGAGAGCCTGATCGCCTCACGTTCGCGCCACGGCGATGTCTATATCGGCGTCGCGCCGCGCACGCGCAACGATCACGGCGGCCGCGCTTCCCTGGCTGCCGGCCACCTCGCGTGGGTCGAGTCCGACAGTCCGCGCACAGAGGAGCTGCTGGCGAGCTTTCCCCATCCCCCGAGCATGCTGATCGCCTCGGGCACCCCAGGTCACGTGCAGGCCTACTGGGCCCTTGACCGCCGCTGTGATGCCCCCGAGCTGGAACGCCTGAACCGTCGCCTCGCCTACGCTCTCGCGGGCGATGGCGGCTGTTGTGACGCGGCCCGGGTCCTGCGCCCACCCGGCACCCTTAACTACAAGCACGACCCACCGAAGCCCGTCAGGATGCTGGACTTCGCAGCGGGCGTGCCCGTCAGCTTCAAGCAGCTGAGCCTCGCGCTGCCCGCCGATCCGGACCCTGTCGCCTGGCGGCCCCGCCCCCGCCGGGCACGGCTCGGGCGCACGCGCCTGGATCGCCAGCTGCTCGCGATCCCCGCCGTGGACTACGTCCGTGCGCTCACCTCGCTCGAGCCCAACCGCGAAGGCAAGATCCCCTGTCCGTTTCACGAGGACCGCAACCCGAGCCTTCAGCTGTACGCGGACGGTGGTTTCTACTGCTTCGGCTCGGGCTGCCGCCGAGGCGGCAGCATCTTCGACTTCGCCGGGCACCTGTGGGGCATCGACCCACGCGGCGCGGCATTCCTGGAACTACGCGAGCGTCTGGCGATCACCTTCGCCCTGGACGGCCTAGGCAGGACCCTGCACACAGCGCATCGCTAGCGGCACCTCCTGCACGCTGATTGGGCCGCTCCGCACCGCAGCACCGAGCAGGTATTGGACGCGCGTGCCCGCAGATTCGCTGGTCGCCTACGGCCGCTCGCGCACATCTAAGACAGCACATGAGCGAGCTGATTCACCTCCCCGCCGCGATCGCGCCCGACCCCCAAGGCCAGCAGACCGGCGTGCAGGAGCGCCTCAAGCGCGTCCCGCGGCGCTACCGCATCGCTCGGGTTCTCGCGCGCTTGACCCGCCTCGCCGGCCCGCTCCGGCCGGGTCGTGCCCGATCGCGACGACAGGAGGAAACGATGAGTCCCGCCGCTGCTCCAACCGAGCGCCAGCTTCGCTACCTGCGCTCGCTCGCCAATCGCACGGCGACGACGTTCCTGCCACCGAGGACCCGCGGGGATGCGAGCCAGGAGATCGAGCGCCTGATAGCTCTCTCGCGAGATCAGCCCGCTCCGTTGCGGGAACCCGAGGACTCAGAACCCGCGGCGCAGTCGTACGCCACCGCGGTGCACCCGGATGAGGTGAGTGGGTTCGGATCGACCGCCGCGTGGCGCTCGCGGCCCGGTGCCCCGCGCGGGACTGCGGAGGCCCCCACGACCCCGGTGCGCCTGCTGAGCTACAGGGTCGCTGCGGGTGAGCGGGTCCTGTTGGCCGAGCGTCGTGGCGGGCGCGTGTACGTCAGCGACGTCCCCGCCGACGGGGAGGGGGAGCGCTTTGCGGTTGAGGAGTTCGAGGACTGCGAAGGCAGCGGCCCGCTGCGGGCGCTCGTGGCCGACTACGGCGCTCGCGCGCGCGAGCTCGACGAGATCCCGATGGCTGGCGCTGCTCTCCTCAAGACGCTGAGCGGAGTGACCCACAATGGCTAGCGCCCCCGCAAGCCCCCTGCTCGAGCGCCCCGGTAATCGCCGGCCCGCAAGAACGCGCACCGTCAAGGGCGCGCCCCCGAGCGCACCTCGCTTCACCGCGCTCGGCCCGGCGGCGAGCCTCGGGGTCTACACGGATGCTGGCGGGCAGCGTGAGCTGCTGGCACTCGCTCGTCCGGACTCCAGCACCCTCGTGCTCGACACGGCGGCTGGCTCTCTGACCGATGTGCGCGTTGTCGCGCACCTGAGCGCCGATGAGCCGAGCGCGAACGCCCGGCTGATGGCCGACATGTACCTGTCCGACCCCACCCGCGGGTGCTGTCGTCGCCTCAGCCGCGAGGATCTCAGCCAGGCGCCGAGAGGGGGAAAACCCGATGTCGGCGGACCACGCGCCGCCGCGATCGAGTGCCCCGATAGCCGATACGCGATCTGCGCGGTCACGCTGACGCCGGCGCGCTCGGAGCTGCGCTGGACACGATGCCCCCTGCCCGCGGGCGAGCCTTCGACGGTCACGCTGCGTGAGACGATCGGAACGCTCGAGCGCTACGAGCCCGCACGATCGCTCACCCTCGAGGCGGTTGCGAACCCGCACCCGAGCGACGCCTGCACGCGGACGCTCAGGCACGAGCTGGCACGCTCGCTGCGCAGCCCGATCGTCTTGAATCGCGGGCTCCGCGAAGCCGTCGCGCGCGCGCTCACCGCGGGCTCCACCATGAGCGAGATCGCGATGCGTTGTGGCCGCTTCAAATGGGACGCCAACGGCAACCGCAGCGGTGAGACCTCCTGGCTCGCGCGTCGGATCGGGCAGATGCCCGAGGGAGGCCAGGCCCGCGCAACGCCGTGGATTCACTCCGACACGCTCGCGCTGATCGCCCGCGACGGGCTTCACCTCCGCCCAGGTGAGGTGGAACTGTGAGCGCCGAGAGACCCACTTGCTGCGCGCACCGACCCCGTCCCGATCTTCGCACGCCTGCCGGCGTGCGCGGGAGGCGGGGAATCGGTCGCGCGCCCGCGAGACCACAAACGCGAAGCCCCGAATTGGGGCTTCCAAGAACAGGAGATCACTCTGATGAGCGCCGTCCCCCTAGCAGCCACAACCGTCTCTCTGAACGAAATCGCCCCTGCCGAGAACAGCCGTGAGCTGGACGCCGATCATGTCAAGGCGCTCGCGGCCTCGATCGCCCTGCGCGGCCTGATCGTCCCGCTTCTGGTCGCACGTCACGGCGAGAAGTTCACTCTGATCGCAGGCCACCACCGCTACGCCGCATGTCTCAGTCTCGGCGTCGAGGAGGTCGAGGTGACGCTCCGTGAGCAGGAGGGGACGAGCGCCGACAGCGCCGCGGAGAACGTCGTGCGCAAGGCGCTGACTCCGTTGGAGGAGGCTCGTGCGGTCAAGAGCATGCTCGATGAGGGCTACACGTTCGACGGGGCCGCGACCGTGCTCGGTTGGAGCACCAAGCTCGTCTCGGCAAGGGCCCGGATCCTCGAGCTGCCCGAGACAGCTCAGCGGCTGCTCGGCGGCGGAGAGCTTCCGGTGTCGAGCCTCGCCATCCTCGAGCGGATCGCCGAGTGCTCTCCCTCGCTCTGCGAGCTCGTTGTCGCGTCCGTCGGCGAGGGCGCCATCGACGGCGACATGCTCGCCTCCAACCCGGCATGGGCAATCGGCCAGGCCGTCCGCGAAAGCTCCGGCAACGTGTTCGCCGCCTATCTGAACACGCTCTCCACCCAGGACGTGCAGGAGCTCCGGATGGGAAAGAAGACAAGGGCGGCTCTGGCGAAGGCAGAGGAGCTCCACCGTCAGCTTGACCGCCACGCGTACGGCCCGCCGGCGATCCGGTTTTCCGAGCAGGACCTCGACCGTGCCCGCGCCGCCGGCGTCCTGATGGAGTTTGACCAGGCGACGCCGATCATCACCGACCGCGACCTCTACAAGGATCTCGCGGCCGCCGCGATCGAGCGCACCCTGGTAGAGCTCGAAGGCCGAGCATCTGCCCGTGCGCAGGAGCGCTCCTCCCACGCCAAGGCTCACGCCGAGCGAACCCCACAGCAGAGGATCGACGCCGAGCATCGCGCCGCGATGCGCGAGCTGACCGTACGGGCGCACGCGACGAACCTCGATCTTGGGCTGGCCCTGATCAACCAGCTCGCGAGCGTCAAGCCTGACGACATCGACGTGGCGCGATTCTTCGCCTATGGGCTGCTCGGCTCCGATCGGCCCGGCTATTCCGACGCGCATCGGACCGCCGCGACGCTGGCCGCGAACGGCATCCGGCTAGTGATCGACTCCGAGCGCCGGACGAGCACCCCCACGCTCAAGAGCGGCAAGCCGGGCAAGACGAAGGTCTCCTACGGTGATGTGAAGGACGCGGAGCTCTGGCTGTGGCGCTTCGTTGACGGAGCACGCAGCGCGGGGGAGCTCTACGGGCGGGTGCTTGTCGTGTTCGCCGCACAGGCCTACGCCAACAACCTCGTGCTCGCGGCCTCACAGCGGCGCACCGACGTCCTGCCCGCCTCACGCAAGGGGATCTCGCGCAAGGCATTTGAGCGCCTGACGAAGGGTGTCCTTCCCGCCACCCACACGCAGCTCGCCCGTGCGATCGAGCGCGAGGCTCGCCGGCACGCCAAGGCCCTGGAGGACCTCGCTGCCGCCCCTGACGCCGACGGCGCCGAGCGCCACGAGGCCTCCGCGACCGCCTGATCGCGAGCCCCCGGTCGGCGCCTCCCCGCCGACCGGGGGCCCAGTACGCCCACGCCCATCGTCAGGAGAGCACCATGAGGACCACCACAGGCGAGCAAACGCGTGCGGAGCGCCGACGCGTCGACCGCGAACGAGTCGAGCAGGCCGCCCAGCGGCTACTGAGCTCCGACGGCTGGCAGCGCTGGGTGCGCGTCCGTGCAACTAACGGCCTCGCCCGGTACTCCTTCCACAACCAGCTGCTGATCGCTCTGCAGCGTCCCGACGCCACCTACGTCGCTGGCTTCCGCGCGTTCCTCGCGTTGAACCGGTGTGTGCGCAAGGGAGAGAAGGCGATCCGGATCCTCGCGCCGATGAGCGTCAAGGCCGCCCCGGAATCCGCGACCGAGCCACAGAGCTCGGAGAGCTCTGACTCGCGCCGGACTGTGTTCCGGGCCGTCCCCGTGTTCGATGTCTCCCAGACCGACCCGCTGCCCGACAAGCAGCCCGTCGAGCTGGACCCACCCGTGCAGCCGATCGAGGGAGACTCGCACGCCGGTCTGCTGCCGACGTTCGTGGCGTTCGCCGATGAGTTCGGCTACGGCGTAGGCACCCGCCCGCTGGAGGGTGGCGCCGACGGTTGGTGTGATTCCAAGCGCAAACGGATCGTCGTCAACGCCGCGATCTCAGAGAACGCGCAGGTGCGGGTGCTGATCCACGAGATCGCCCACGCGCTCGGCATCGGCTACGAGGAGTACGGCCGCCGGAAGGCCGAGGTGCTCGTCGACACGGTCACCTTCATCGTCTGCGGCTCGATCGGTCTCGACACGTCTTCCTCGAGCGTGCCGTACATAGCCGGCTGGGGGGAGGACGGTGCCCTTGAGGCGATCCGCTCCTACGCTCAGCGCATCGACGAGGTCGCGCGCCGCATCGAAGACGGCCTTCGCGAGCGGGTACAGACGCCTGCCACTGAGCGCCCCGCAGCTTGATCGCTGTGCGGAGACGCTCGCGGCGCCGACGTGTCCAGTGCGGCTTGTACGTCGCCGATAAACCTCCATGGTCAGCGTTCCGAGGGCTGTGCTGCTGCCCGTTGGATTCACCATCGGTAACGTGATCGCGTTCGCCTTCACCGGCGGGCGCATCGGCGCCGCGGCCGTCGCGCTCGGGGTGATTTGGACGATGAGGACCCTGCGACGAAGCCGTAGCGACGGCGCGTGAGGTTTACGTAGCGGCAGGGGCCGTTGACAGTTAGGACGCGCCCTGATCGTGCTAGAGGCGCGCGCCGAGGACCACCTGCGCCCCGCGCGCCGGGATCATCGTCACATTCCGATGCTGCGCCCGCTCGGGCTCCGGCCGATCCGCCGCTAGGTCAAGCCTTCGCGCCATCACCGTGAGCACTATCCGCTGCTCGGCCATCGCGAGCGTCGCACCGAGGCAGCGCCGCGTGCCGCCGCCGAAGGGGATCCACTCATAGCTACCGGGTTTCTGGCCCATCCATCGCTCCGGCATGAACGCAAACGGCTCGGGATAGACGTCCTCGCGGTGATGAACCAGCAGGATGCTCGCGCTGATCGCGCTACCCGCCGGCACCACGTACTCACCGAGCCGCCAACGCGCCCGCACTCGTCTGCCGATGATGGGGATCACCGGCCGCGAGCGCATCCCCTCGAGGATCGTCGCCTCCACGACCGCCTCTGACTGCTCCCCGGTCCGGACCGCCGCGCGCAGCCGCTCGTAGGCCTCCGGCGTGCGCACTAGCCGCTCCCATGTCCACGCTAGCGAGTTGGCGGTCGTCTCAAATCCCGCCAGCAGCAGCGTCAGAAGCTCATCGCGCAGCTCCTGATCGCTCAGGGCCTCGCCGTCCTCGGTGCTGCTCTGCAACAGCATCGAGAGGATGTCCGTGCGCTCGGCGAGGTCAGCCGCCTTCCGCCGCGCCGCGATTGCTGGGTAAACGGCACGATCGAGGATTCCCATCCCGCGGCGCATCAGCCCGACAGGCTCAAGGCGCCCGTGGTTGGCGAGCTCCGCGATCTTCGCGGCCGGTGACGTGGACGCAGTCGTCAGCTGTTTGATCGCTCGAACGAGGCGCTCCTCCGCGCTGCCTGCGGCGGCACGCCCCTCGATCCCGAAGACGCCGCCCATGATCACCTGCAGGGTGATCGCCTGCATCCTCGGCGCCAGCGCGAACGGCCGCCCGAGCGGCCACCGGTCGATCTCGGCGTCGGTCGCCCGCTCGATCATGTCGCTGTAGCACTGGATCGCCTCGCCGTGAAAGGCCGGCAGCAGGAGCTTTCGCTGGCGCAGATGGGCGGGGCCGTTGGTCGTCAGCACCGATGCCGGGCCCACGATCGGCCGCAGCGGCGACTCGGCAGTGAGCGTCGGCACCTGTTCGGGCTCAGCCGTGAAGATGCTGCGCACGTGATCGGGGTGGCAGCTCACAACCGCGCCTCCCCGTATCCCTGCCCGCATCCGAAATACGTCGCCGAGCTCGCGTCGCGCGGCGAACACGAACTCGATCTGGCGCTGACTGAAGCGCAGCGTCTGAAGCCAGCCGGCAGTTGCGATCGCGGGCGGCTCGTTCACTGCCTCCGCTGGGTCGACCGGCCCGGCGGGCGACGCGGGTGCCTGGGAGAGGTACATCAGTGCCCCTCACCGCTCCGAGTCGCTCCACCTATCCTCGGCTTGACTGCGGCGAGCCGCGCTGCGCGGTTGCCGCACCATCGTCGTTTATATCGGGCACTAGTTCCCGATGGGTCGCGGTCCACGCAGGGTTCAGACATGCCCAACAGCCTAGTGGAGTCGCGCGCGAGACGCCTCACGATCCGCGCGGAGCGCCACCGCGCTCGACGGGCGTCATAGATGTTTATGATCTCTGCCGCAATGTCGGTACCCGCCTATACGAGGGAACCAAGGACTCGCCGAGATCGCTCCGGGGCGCTCACGGCGAGCCTCACCTCGCTATTGGAGGAGGGCGAGCTTCTCTACCGGGAGGCGAGGCGCGTCGAGCCGCCTGTGTGTCTGTCCTCCTTCCGGAGGTCGCATTGTCAGTGGGTGCTCGACTGCCTGGACACGCTTGCCTCCGGTTTCGAGCCGGAGAGCGTCGCTGAGTTCCTGCGTGCCAACATTCCGATCGCATCTCATGAGGACCCACGCTTGGCCGCCCGCGCCGCGGTCTGCGTGATGCGCGACTCGATCGAAATGCTCCGCGGCCTGCGGGGCACCTTGGACTACGACCCCAAGTACTGAGTGTCCGCCGGGCTCCGGCGTGCTCATCGGTCCGTGCAGGCATCGATGTTCCGCGTGCTCTGTTCGCGGACGGTGGCGCTCTGTTTCTGGCCCTGAGCTTCAACGCCGCCGGTCTGGCGCTGCAACCCCGCAAGGGGGTTTCCCTCGCCCCTGTCGGGGGCTTCGGTTCCGCGCGCCGGCTGGGCGTCGTTCTCGGGCTGCGTAACAGCACCACCATCAAGCGAAGGAGAGACGACATGAACATCAACAAGGTCATCTGCACGGGCCGTCTGACGAAGGACCCGGAGCTCCGAGCCGTCTCGGACGAGATGAAGGTCTGCCAGCTGCGTCTGGCGGTCGACCAGATGGGCCGCGGCCGCGAGGTTGGCTTCATCAACGTGTCGGTGTTCGGCAAGGCCGGTGAGGCCGCCGCCGAGTACCTCGCCAAGGGCTGGCTGGTCGCGGTCGACGGTCGCCTCGAGTACGGGCAGTGGGAGACCGAGGGTGGCGAGAAGCGCCACGACTACCAGGTCATCGGGAACGTCGAGTTCCTGACCGCACCACGCCCGGTCGAGGAGCCGGAGCCAGCCAAACCGGCCCGCAACGGCCGCAAGGCCGTCGCAGCGTAGCCCGCGCGCCGACGCCCGCACCCGCCAGCCGGGTGCGGGCCGTCGCGGGCGCGAGCGGGGGTTAGCCGAGAAGCGGTCGGGGTACTTCCGTCCCCGTAGGGGGGCCGGGGACGTCTCGCGGCCTCCTGAGTCGCACCCCTCGTTTTTCGAGCGATCCTCGATCACGAGAGCGGTGTCGGCCAAACGGCGCGACCGGGCAAGCCACACCCCGGGGCGCTGTCACGCCCGCATCCTCGAAGCGTCCGCGGTGCGCAGCTCGGTCGGCCAGCGCGGCTGTAACGGGCCGCTGCGTCCCAGCTCGAAGGGCAAGCCGACCTCCTAGGCGTGCTGCGGCTGCGTGCACGGGGATTGGCCGGCTTGAGAGGTACGCGGTAGCTCTGGCGACCCGTACGTCATCGCATCTGAACCAGGGAAGCGCGAAGCCGGAATCTGGCTGATCGCGGTCTCTCCAAGTGCGGCGCCGAAAGCGCAGCGCGCCGGTGCCCCGTCGCGGGCGCACGCCCTCCTGATTTTCGCACGCTGCGCGTGCGCGTCGGGCGGCGATGGCCCGCAACCGAGGGACCCGCAAACCACGAAAGGAGAAGCGATGTCCGACTCAGATTCCGACCAGAAGCCGGTCGAGCTGGACCGCGCCGGCGCATTCGCGGCGCTCAAGCGTCTCGGAGCCGACCGAGCCGTGGTCGAGTTCAGCGGCGGCAACGACGAAGGAGGGCCCGACGCCATCACCCTGTTCGCGGGCGAGGACACGCTACGGTCACTGCCCACTTGGTGGCAGGCCGGTGGCGAGGATAGGGACCTCGGCCCGCTGTCCGACGCCTTAAGCGCCCCGGTGTTCGAGGCATACGGAACGTTCGCGGGCGACTTCGACGTCACCGGCGAAGTCATCTGGGACGTCCGCGCGAGTACCGTCGCGATGATTCGCGACGAGCGCTCGGAATACGAGCACTCCGAGGAGCTCCTCTGATGGCTGCCCTGAAGGGCAAGCGATCGCAAGCCCGCGAGGCACGCGGCGCGTTCCTCGCCCGGGACGTCGACGAGAGCCGGGGTGAATAGCGATGGCCAACCCCTACCACCACGCCGTCAGCTCGCAGCGCAAATGGGGCGGCGAGATCGCCGACTACATCGCTCTGCACACGTGGTTCGACGAGTCAAAGGAACATCACGGCGACTTCCGCCACCGCGCGCTCCGCCACCACGCCCAGGGGATCTTCGAAGCCCAGCGCGTCTTCGGTCACACAATCACGTTGAACACGGGACGAGCGATCCCTGTCCGCTGGATCGGTGAGCAGCACGTGATCGAGGACTGCGGTCGCATCCCAGCGCTGTCGGATTGGCTGCGCTGCATCGCCCCAGAGCCGTGGATGAACCGCCCTCGCAAGCTCGCACGCGAGCTCGAAAACGCCCAGCCACGCGGAGCATCGGGGCGGCCAGACACGGGGGAGGGGTCATGACCGATGAGCAAGCCTTGGCTTTCGCCCGTCTGATGCGCGGACGCTCCAGCAACGCCAACCTAATCCCTGAGCCCTTCGACCTGCCTACGGGCTACGTCCTCGTGATCTTCGCCGTGGATGGCTTCACGTGTGGCATCGCACCCGACGGGAGAGTGTCCTCATGAGCGCGTTCGTTGTCAGCAAGACCCATATCGACTTCCTCGTCCAGGCCGCCATCGCGGGTCCAACCGACGCCATCGCATGGAACAGAGAGCCTGAGCCCGCGTTCAGCTGGCACCACGACGACCGCCTACACCGCTTGGACCTGACCGCTGAGGTCGGCGATGAGCGACCCGGGGCGATCCCCGGCTTCAACGCCATCGAGCTGGTACCGCCGTCGCTGATCGGCCAACGGCTCGTCGATGAGTGCGTCGCCAGCGTGCATGAGCGCTACCCCGACACGGACCCCGAGAAGGGCGACCTGCCCGGACCGTGCGACGCGTACTACATGGGTCCCTACGTGTGGGAGCCATATCGGTGCGGCTCGACTCGGTCGCTACGGCGCTCGATCCCTGCGCCGGCGAGCGTCGCGGTGATCGCCAAGCAGATCGCGCACTACGAATATCAATCCTGCGAGCACGACGAATGGGAGGCAAGCGAGGCCCACGCCTTCTGTCGCGCCCTGGCCGAGGCGCTCCTCCAAAGCCTTCCGGGCTGGGAGGCCGCCCCGTGGGGTATAGAGCGCCCCTGAAGTTCCGCTCACCCGGTCGCCTCGCCTAACGTCCCGACCGAGTCGGCGTCGCTTCGCTTTCGCGCCGTTCGCGATCGACCCTCGCGAGCGTTTCGTGCTCTTCGGCGCGAGACTTCGCGATCTCTTCGCCCCCGAATGCTGTGACGGTGTTCACCGACCGCGCGGCACTTCGCATCAAGGCGTCCGCGCTCCGCTCGTGCTGCTCCTCGATCACGACGCCGTTACGGCCTCCCAAAAGCGAGCAGCCTCGACCGCGCCCGACCTTCCGGCAGGCATGCCCCCCACGTTGATCGCCGACGGGCGCGGGACAGCCTCCACCCTGACGGCCCGCGCCTGCCGCTGGCGGCAAGCAGCGCGGCCGGGAGGAGAGCGCCCCACTCCCAAGCGCATCCTGCCCGCGACCGACTCCTCCCGACCTCGCGCCCGCCCTTGCCCGCGGGTGTGAAGCCGACGACCGGACGCGTCCCCCCCAGAACCGCCGGCGAGCAGCCGCCCCCGCATCCCAACGCGCTTCCCGCGCTACACCGTGTCCCCTGACGCGCCCCCGCCAAACCGGTCTCGCCCCCGAGCACTGACCCGGCCCCGAGCAACTCGACGCGACGCTCTCGCGCCCCAAACGCAACAGCACAGACTAGGGGGATGAAATACCGGTTGGGCTCGTTGTCCGGTGGCGATCGTAGGGTCGCGGGACCGGGACAGGGGCTCATGGGAAGACGCGTTGTGGGCAGGCCGGTGTGCATCTGGGCTGCGAGCCCGTCATTGACTAGATGGCCGCCCCTGCGACTCGCCCGGTTGGGCTGAGAGCCCGTATCCGTAGTTGTCGTTGCCCATCGCGCTTCCAGCTATGTCGACCGACGGAGAGGAGTAGCTGTGCGGTATTTCGGTCTGGATGTGCACCTCGACTTCTGCGAGGTCGCGGTGGCCGAGAGCGGGAAGGTCTCGCAGCTCGGTCGGATCGCGAGCACCCTTGAGGCGATCGGGGAGTTCGCGGCGGGGTTGGGCGGCGAGGACCAGGTCGCTTTGGAGGCGAGCAGCGGCGCGATGGCGATCGCGCGGTTGCTGCGCGAAGGGACTGTTGGCAGGGTCGTGGTGTGCAATGCGGCCGACACCCGCGCGATCTCCCACGCGCGGGTGAAGTGCGACCGTTTTGACGCGGCGATGCTCGCGCGTCTGTTGGCGGCCGGGATGCTCTCGGAGGTGTGGGTGGCCGATGACGGGACGCTCGCGTTGCGCCGGCGGGTTGCGCGACGTGCTGCGCTCGTGCGCGCAAGGACTCGCGCGAAGAACGAGGTTCACGCGGTCCTCGCGAGGTGTCTGATCGGCAGGCCGCCGATGAGCGACGTGTTCGGTCGCGCGGGCAGGGTGTGGCTGTCTGAGCAGCTGATGCCGCTCGAGGAGTCCGAGACCGTCCTCGGGTGTCTGCGTCAGGTCGATTTCCTCTCGAGCGAGATCGCCGGCCTCGACCAGCGGATCGCGCAGCAGACGCTGCAGATGCCGGGGTTCCACCGGCTGTTGACGATCCCCGGGGTCGACGTCGGCACGGCCGCTGCGGTGCTCGCGGCGATCGGCGACGTCTCGCGGTTCACGACCCCCGGCCAGCTGGTCGCCTACCTGGGCCTTGATCCGAAGGTCCGCCAGTCGGGCTCTGAGCCGGCACGCTACGGACACATCTCAAAGCGCGGGGATCCACAGGCCCGCGCGGTGCTGGTCGAGGCAGCGTGGATCGCGGTCCGCAGCCCGGGCCCGCTTCGCGCGTTCGGGGAGCGCGTCCGCGCCCGCCGCGGCGCCCAGGTGGCCGCCGTCGCGGTCGCACGCAAGCTCGTCGTGATCTGCTGGCACCTCCTGAGCAAGGAACAGGACTACGCGTTCGCCAGGCCCTCCCTCACGCGACAGAAGACACGTCGTCTGGAGCTGACGGCCGGCGCACCCCGACGGCCGCGCCGCCCTGGCGGGCCGCGGCTAACGCCGACACCCGAGCAACGCGCCAGCGAGCGAGAGCTCCAACAGCAGGCCGAGCTCGCCTACAAGCGACTCGTCCAAGACTGGCGCTCGACCGCGCCCGGCGGGAGAGAGGGAACCCGACCAGCCGGCTCATCCACAAAGCCACCAGCACCCGCAACCTCTCGCCAGACCGCGAGCCCCTGACGGCTGCTTCTCGTCCCGTCGCTCGCCCGAACCACCCCGGAACTCGCTACCGAAGACTCACCAGCAGGGCTCAACTAGACGCGACGCTCTCGCTCCCCAGCGAACGACCTAACAGCTCGCACAGACTATATGCACGGCAGTGCGATCACACTGCGATTGCAGTGTCGAAATCGCCTCTGTGAAAGGCGCCGCAGGACGTTGACCACGGCAGGCTCGAGGTCGCGCCTCGACGCATCACGAACTTCGAGCTGACCGTCCCCGATCTACGGCCGAAAGACTTCTCTACGGATTCCTTGACTTTTCATCCGTAGATGCACGCCAGTGCGATCACACTGCGATCGCAGTGTCCTTTCGTGGCCGCTTTGGCCGGCACGTGGTCTACATCCACGTGCTGACCGTCTCGAGCATCGCCGCCGCGAAAGGCGTGGGGTACGCCCGTTACCTGGAGTCAAAGACGATCGAGCCCGAGCGTGGCGACTACTACCTCTCCCCGGAGGGCGAGCCGACCCAGGCTCCGGGTCGTTGGCTGACCCCACCGCAGACACTCGCCTGGCTCGGGATTGAGTCCGACACGGTCGACGGCCCGGACTTCATCGCGTTGATGGAGGGGAGGCACCCGAGATCCGGATCGTGGCTGCGGAGCAAGGGTCCGAACGGGGTGCGCGGCGGTGGCATCGACCTGACCTTCAGCGCGCCGAAGTCGGTCTCCGCTGCGTGGGCGCTCGGAGGGCGCGGCATAAGCGCCGACATGGAGGGCGCGCATCGCGCCGCCGTGCAGCAGGCCGTCGACTACCTCACGCAGGAGACTCCCACCGTTCGTCGCCGCTACGGGGGAGTCGTTGTCGAAGAACACGCGCAGTCCCTGATCGCTGCCGAGTACGGCCACACGACCGCCCGCGGCGTGATGTCCGGCGACCCTCCCGATCCTCAGCTGCACAGCCACGTCGTCATCACCAGCGCCGTGCGTGCCGATGGCCGCATCGTGGCGGTCGCGTCGCGGCCGATCTTCCGCGCCGCGCGCGAGGTCGGGGCCTTCTATCGCCTGGCGCTCGCGCACGAGCTGCAGGAGCGTGGCTACAGCGTCCAAGCCGGAACCGGCAGGCACGGTCGCTACTTTGAGCTGGCCGGCGTTCCACGCGGGCTCGCCGATGCGTTCTCCGCCCGCACCCACGAGGTCGCCCGCGCCACCGAGCGCTTTCGAGCGAAGTGGGGGAGGGAGCCTGAGCGCGGCGAGCTACGCCGCCTAAAGCTCGAGAACCGCAAGGCCAAGCGACTGGTCACGCGGGGTGACCTCCAACGATCGTGGAACGAGACCGCCAGGCGATTCGATGCAGGCGATGGCGCTCTGGCGGAGCTGCTTTCCGCGACCGCTCCGACTCCTCATGAGCGCCCACTTGCCGATCGTGTGGAGCTCCGCCTCACCGATCAGGCCGCGACCTTCGAGCCACGCGAGTATCGCGCCGTCACGTTCGAGCAAGCCGTTGGTGAGCACTCCCCGCAACGCACCATCGCCATCTCTCGCGAAATGCTCGCCGACGGCCGGATCCTCGCCCTTGACGGCGGAACGATGACGACCCAGCGTGTCCGCCGGATCGAGCAAACGATCGAGCAGCGCGCGACCTTGCTCGCGCGCGCGACGGGTGCCGAGGTCCCCGCGCGCTTCCGCGCCGAGGCCGCGGATCTGGTCGCCGAGCGCATCGGCGCGGCGCTCAACACCGAGCAGGCGCGGGCCCTCGTGACGATCACGGCGGGGGAGCGCGCCGCGGTCTTGATCGGCCAAGCCGGAACCGGCAAGGGCGTCGTCATCGACGCTGCGGCCCTGGCCGAGCAGTTCTCAGGCCGCGAGACGATCGGGATCGCCGTCTCGGGCTCGACCGCGCAACGTCTCGGACGCGACAGCCCGGCGCTCGCGGGGAGCACGATGACCCTCGACGCGCTCGTCGCCAGAGTGCAGCGCGGCCGTGTCGAGGTCGACCGAAACACGACGATCTACTTCGACGAGGCCGGCATGGCGGACACCGCGCGCCTGGCGGCGCTCACTGAGATGGTCGAGCGCACGCAGGCCAAGCTCGTGATGATCGGCGATGAGGATCAGCTCCCCTCGATCGGTGCCGGCGGGATGTTCGGGCGCCTCTCGCGCCTACTGCCGTGCGCCCAGCTCGAGCGCGTGCTGCGCACCTCAGACCCCGCCGAGCAGCGCGCATGGGCAGACCTCCGAGCCGGGCGGACCGATCGTGCGCTCGCCCACTACGCCGCCCGGGGACGCCTGCACATAGCCGAGACACGCGCTGACGCCCTTGAGGCCGCGGTGCGTAGTTGGGCTGCGCTCACCGAGACGTACTCGATCAATCAGGTGATGTTGCTAAGCGACGCGTCGAACAAGGAGATCGCGCGCCTGAACGCGCGCGCCCAGCATTACCGCGGCGAGCGAGGCGAATTGGGCGCCACGGAGATCGCGCTGCCGGGTGTCCACTACGGCCTCCGTGTAGGTGACCGCGTCGCAATGATCGATCAGCACTACGCCCCAGGCGAGGCGCGCGTGGAGAACGGCAGTCAAGGCGAGGTCCTCGAGCTCAGCGCCGATGGCGGCGCTCTCGTCGAGTTCGATGTCACGGAACAGCGGCGCCTAATCGCCCCCGAGGATCTCGGTCGGGTACGGCTCGGTTACGCCCAGCACATCCACCGCGCGCAGGGCGCCACCGTCTCACGCAGCCTCGTCGTCACGGGTGGATGGCAGACGAGCAAGGAGCCAGCCTACGTTGAGGCCTCGCGCGCCCGCGAGGGCACCGACTGGTTTGTCAACCGCGAGGAGCTCGGTGTCGAGGGCCAGGACACCGATCGCATCGAGCGCCTGGCGCAGGGGATGCGCCGAAGCCGCCGCCGAATCCCCTCACTCCACTACCCGGAACTGCCCGGTGCACATCGAGCCGACCCCGGCGACGGCGCGCTTGACCCGGCTCGTGTACTGCCCCCCGAGCTTGTGCCGATCGAGCTGAACGACCCGACGCGAGATCGAACGGAGCGCAGGTGAGTCGTCGCGTCCAGCTCGTCCTACCGGAGCCTGTCGCGACGCAGCTTCATGAGCTGGCCGCGGGAGCGCAAGAGCCGCCGGCCACGATCGCAGCTCAGATGCTCCGGGGTGCCGTTGCCGAGGCGGCCTCCGCCGGGCAGGTACGGCCGCTGCGCCTCGCTCAGCCTCCCGCTCGCCCGACGCGCTCGGCGCGGGCGAGATGGCTCGAGCCGTACGGAGGCGATCGGAACTGGAGCGTTGAGATGTGGACGGCGATCGTCGAGCTTCACGGCCGCTACCCACGCCAGCTAGAGGCCTTGCAGGAGCGCTGGTGGCTCGATGAGGCGCACACCGAGACGCTGTGCGCTCTGGCGGTATGGCGCGGCGAGATCGACGATGCCGGTGATGATCCGCGCGAAGAGCTCGCCTTTCAGAGCCACCTCGCTCATTACGCCGCCGTCCTGCGAAACCAGGGTGGAGGCGTCGAGTCCGCCTGGGTGCCCGGCGCCCCGCCGTCGGACTGGGTCGGTCGCACGGGCGCCTGATACCTGTTCGCTGGCCGCGTGGAGTCTCGTCGGCCGCGGGTCGCAGCCATCCTGCGGCCGCGAACCGCCTTCCACGGTCATTCCAAGCGAAGCACCGGCAACCTGAGACAACTGGAAAGGACTCCACATGAGGTCAACATCACCGGAACCTGCAATCTCCCAGTCGAGCGGAGGCCCCGAGCGACTACTGCTCCCCACCGAGGCCGCAGAGATCCTCGCTGTGCGCCCGAGCTGGGTCTACGACGCTGTTCGCGCTCGCCGGCTGCCCTGCGTCCGCGTGGGCCGTCATATCCGCTTCACGCGAGCGATGCTCGAGCAATGGATGACGGAGCACACCTCCACGTGAGTCTGAGAGCTCGCGACGCGTGAGCGAACGGGTCGTGCGATCGCCGAAGGTGGTCGGCCGTGTCGGCCCCGCCGTAATGGGGCCCGACACGGCCGGTTGCCGGGACGAGCAATCGCCCCCCGGCGACCCCCGCCATAGCTGTTCCCTCTCATCACCGACCACGTTCGACCCCCACACGGGCCGCTGGGGAAATCTGTCGGGAAATCTGGATGTCCCGCGCGCCCCTCTGATACTCTCCGCGCGCCTGGTTTGCAGGCCTTTTCGTAAGCCCAGCATCGGACTCGAACCGATGACCCCTTCCTTACCATGGAAGTGCTCTACCAACTGAGCTAGCTGGGCGGGGAAGTGGACTGTAGCGCGTGGGCCCGCCCCCGCGGAAGGGTGCCGGGGCCGCCGGATGCCGCCCCCCAAAACGGCCCGCGGACCTCGGATCAGACGATGCCCTCGAGGAGTTCCGCGGGGGAGGCGAGATCGAGGCCGCGGGCGAGGATCACGATGGTCTCCAGTCTCGGGGAGCGCTTGCAGCGCTCCAGGAGGCTGATCTCGGTGCGGTGCAGGTCGCAGCGCTCGGCGAGCGCCTCCTGCGAGAGGCCTGCCCGGCGGCGATGCTCCCGGAGGTTTGCGGCGAACTGCTTGCGCACGGCCTCCATCGCGGGAACTCTCTCCGCGCGCAGACGAAAGTTCCACAGACCTTTGTCATCCCCCCGGTCCCAATCGATAGAGACATCAGGCTATCCTGCTGACAACTGTCGCGTCGGGCGGCGAGTCCGGCGAGCCGGCGGCGACGTCGTCGCCGGGGTCCTAGGAGTCGGGCTCGTCGGCGGGCGTGACCGTGGTGATGGGCAGGCCGAGACCAGAGAGCTTGCTCGGCAGGTCGAGCTTCAGCCAGCGGGAGACCCGCGGCGAGAGGGTCGAGATGATGATCTCGTCGTAGCCCCTCGTATTCACGGCATCCTCGACGGCCATGTGGGGGTTCGTGCTTCCCGTGAGCCCCTCCACCTCGCTGCCCGCCGCCTCGCTCAGCAGGGGGAGGGCCGTTGCGAGCACCCCCTCCGCCTCGTCGGTGGCCTGGTCCTCGGGGTCGACGACCTTGTGGAGCCCGTGGGCGGGGTTGGGGACGAGCAGGGTGAAGCGAGCGGGGCCGCTCGCCGCACGCTTGCGGACAGCGTCGAGAAGGGGCTTCGTCGCCGCGGTCTTGTGTGCCACGACGAGCACCCGGGTGGGGCTATCTGAGGACTCCATCGGCGCGCTCCTTCTCCTCGGCTTCGACTGGGCCGCCCCGCCCGATCGACCGCTTGCGCGGCCGGCGCGGGCGAGCTGATGGGGTCTACTCCTATCACCCTGAACCCCCGCTGGGAAGGGCTCCGTCAAAGACGCTCGAGCCGTTCCCTCGGGGTAGTCTCCCGCTGGTGCGCGTGGTGCTCGCCGATGACGCGATCGAGGTGCGGCTCGCTCGCTGGGAGAAGGTGCTCGGGCTGCTCGGAGACATCGTCGTCCCGCTCAGCGATGTGAGCGCTGCGTGCGTCGTCGATGACCCGATCGCGGTGGCGATGGGGTCCGGGACAAAAGTCGGGCTGAGGCTCCCCTGGTTCTACTACGTCGCCCGCTCCATTCGTCTCGACCGGGCCTTCATCGTCCGCCGTCGGCTGCCGGGGCTGTCCTTCGCCGTCAGCAACGCCGGCTCCCTCAAGGAGGTCCTCGTCAGCACCCCCGACGCCGCCGACATCGCCGCGCGGCTCGGCGGCTTGACCGATGGGCCCGTCGCGCTACTGGCCGGAGGCTTCGGCGTTGCGGAGCCCTCCGAGCGTCCACAGGGCGAACAGGGCGACGAGGGCGAGCGCGGCCAGGAAGGCGAGCAGCGTGTGGCTCGTGACCCCTGAGATCAACCCCCGGCCCGCCTCGAGGAACGCCGTCGCGGGGTTGACGCTGGCGACGTCGTGGATCCAGCCCTTGAGGAGCCCGAGGGGGACGTAGACAGGGGCGAGGAAGAGGATCAGAAAGACGGGCGTCTGCATCAGCGGGCCGGCCTGGATTGAGCGGAAGCGGAAGGCCACTCCCGCGGCCCATCCGTAGCCGACGAGGACGAGCAGGGTGGCGAGCCCGTAGAGGCCGAACACATCGATCCCGTCGCCGGTGACGCGCATGCCGGTGGCGAGGGCCACCGAGGTGACCACCGTCAGGGTGACCGCGGCGCGGACGAGGGCGACGAGGGCGTAGCCGAGGGCGATCCCGACGCGGTTCTCCGCCGCGAGCATCAGCCGCCGTGCGAACCCGCTTTCGAAGTCGAAGGCGAGGCTGAAGCCGGTGAACAGGCCCGCGAACATCGACGCCTGGCAGAGGACGAAGACGAACTGGAAGGCGGTGTATCCGGCCGGGAAGTCGAAGCCGGGGACCCTTCCGAGGGCTTTCAGCCCCCCCGCGAAGCTCGCGAGGAAGACGAGGGGGAAGATCAGCGAAGGGACGATCAGCTCGGGGCGGCGGAAGTAGGAGTGGAGGCTTCTCCAGGCGATCGCGAGGGCCACCCGCACGACGCTCCCGAGACCGCCACTGCGGCCGCTCATGTCCGCTGCATCCTCGTCCTCAGGGCCGCGCTCACGGCCAGCAGGCCAATCGCGATCAGCCCGACCAGGACGGCGAGCGCGCGTGCGAGCGCCGCCCTGTCCCATCCCAGGATGAACAGGCTGCGGAAGCCCTCGAGCAGGTAGGAGATCGGGTTGATCGTGGCGACGGTGTGGAACCAGCCGCTGAGGAGGTTGCGGGGGAGGTTGCTCGAGGACAGGAAGATGAAGACGAAGAAGAGGGGGAAGAGGCCCTGGACGGCCTCCCCGGAGCCTGTCTGGAGGGCGAGCGCGCAGCCGAAGGCTCCGAAGCCGAGCGCGGTGAGCGCTCCGAGCACGAGGATCACCGCCACGCCGCCGATGCCCGCCTCGATGTGTGCCCCCGCGATCAGCCCGACGATGATGTAGACGGCGGACTGCAGCGCGCCCAGCACCGCGACCCCCACGAGCAGGCCGGCGATCAGGGCGACGCGCCGCAGCGGCGTGAGGGCGAGCCGGGCGAAGAAGCCCGACTCGATGTCCTCGGCGAGGTTCGTCCCCGTGTTGATCAGCGAGAACATCCCTCCCTGGACGAACGCGACGGCGATGACGAAGGAGATGTAGGAGGAGGTGGGGAAGCCGGGGAGCCGCGTCGCGGCTTTCAACCCACTCGCGTTGACGGCGAGGAGGATCATCGGGAAGAACACGATCGGGTAGAGCTGGAAGGGCTGGCGGAGGGTCTTCAGCATGGCCCTCCGGGCGAGCACCCCCACCTGGGTGAGCAGCGCCCCGCTCATCGGCTCCCCCCTAGGGAGCGCTCGGCGAGCTCCTCCCCCGGGGCTCTCCCGCGGCCGGGCGGATCGTCTCCATCCTCGCCGTCGGGCGCCTCCTCGCCGTCGGGCGTCTCGTCGCTGCCCTCGAGCGAGCGGCCCGTCTTGGCGAGGAAGACGTCGTCGAGGGTGGGAGCGTGGAGGCGGAGGTCGGCGATGGAGATCCGCTCGGAGTCGAGCGCGCGGACGATCTCAGCGAGGTCCCCGACCCCTTCCGGGAGCCTCACCGCGACGCCGTTCCGCGACGCGGCCGCCGGCTCGCCGAAGCGCGCGAGCACCACCCTGAGCCGCTCCTCCTCGTGGGGGTCCACCGGCACGGCCTCCACGCTCGGTCGTCCGATCGCGGCCTTCAGCTCGGTGGGCGTGCCCTCGGCGACGATGCGCCCACGGTCGATGATCCCCACCCGGTCGGCGAGAACGTCCGCCTCCTCGAGGTACTGCGTGGTGAGGAACACCGTCACACCGTCCCCGGCCAGCCGCCGGACCTCATCCCAGAGGGCTGCGCGGCTCTGGGGATCCAGGCCGGTGGTGGGCTCGTCGAGAAACAGCATCCGGGGACGGTGGACGAGCGCGAGGCCGAGGTCGAGCCGCCGCTTCATCCCGCCCGAGTAACCCCCCACCTTGCGGTCAGCCGCCTCGGAGAGGCCCACCCGCTCGAGCAGTTCGGTCCCCCGCGCTTCACGATTCGCCCGCCCCAGTCCGTGGAGGGCGCTCTGCAGACGCATGTGCTCGCGGCCCGTCAGGAACGGATCGAGCGCGGACTCCTGGAGCGAGGCGCCAATCGCCCTCCTCACCTCGGGGCCCTGGCGTACGACATCCAGGCCCACCACCCTCGCCGTGCCTGCCGTCGGCGGCAGCAGGGTCGTAAGTACCAACACGGTCGTCGACTTCCCCGCCCCGTTCGGTCCGAGGAAGCCGTAGATCTCTCCCGGAGCGACCCTCAGGTCGATCCCGTCGACCGCTCTGATCCCGCCCTTGAAGTCGCGAACGAGGCCTTCGACCTCGATCCCGTGCTCGTCGGCGGGCGCGCTCACGCGCTCTCGCCCCGCACGGCCCCGGCGGGCGGCTCTCCCTCGGATGCGGCGATGGCTGGAATGGGAGGCATGCCGAGACCAGGGTAGCCTGAGGCCATGGCGGGCACTCCCTGGGACGCCGGCACGTATGACCGCTCGAGCGAGCCCCAGCAGGCGTGGGCCTCGGAGGTGCTCGCACGCCTGGAGGGCATAGCGGAGGACGCAACGGCGCTCGACGTGGGCTGCGGCACGGGACGCGTGACGGAGAAGCTGCTGAAGCTCGTCCCGCGCGGCCGGGTGCTCGCGATGGACGCTTCAGAGGACATGGTGGCGCTCGCCCGGCGCAGGCTCGGCGACCGCGCAGAGGTGTGGTGCCAGGACGCCCTCGAGCTCGAACTCGACGAGCCCGTCGACGCGATCCTCTCGACGGCGACGCTCCACTGGGTCACCGACCACGATCGCCTGTGGGCGCGGCTCGGCGGGGCGCTGCGACCGGGCGGGAGGCTCGAGGTCCAGTGTGGCGGCGAGGGGAACATCGATCGCGTCCGCGAGGTCATCGAGAGGGTCGCGAGTGAGAGCGCCCCGGAGCTCGTCGGCTGGTCGCCCTGGATCTCGCGGGACCCCGCGAGACGGAAGAGCGCCTGCGGAGGGCCGGCTTCAGCGAGACACGATGCTGGCTTGAGCCGCGGCCCACCTATCCGGAGGACGTCGCCGCATTCGTATCCACGTCGATCCTCGCCGCTCACCTCGAGCGCCTGCCCGAGGAGCGCCGCGCTCCCTTCGCCGCTGCCGTCGTCGCGGGCGTGAGCCTGCCCCTGGACTACGTCCGCCTCAACGTCTCTGCCGTCCGCGCCACGAGCTGAGCACCCCCCCGCGGGGCAGCCCCGCCGCGCCCACCTGCGATCGATCGCTTAACGCCCTTCTTGGGCGAGGCGTTCGGCCGCAGCACGGGCGTCGTCGATGTCCAGGTAGCTCAACACGCGCGATCATGCCCCGTTCAACGAGCGAGACGTGCGCTTCGCGAGACTGGACGACTCCCTCACTCCCGACAAGACGACCCTTCTGAAGGAACATCCCGAACGTCACGCCGTTGCCGAGGTCGCGGAACTCCTCCATCTCGACCTCAAATGCGTCGTAGGCGCCGAGCCAGTCTTCGATCATCTCGCGGATCGCGGCCGACCCCACGAAGGTGCCCGTTCCAACCGCTGACGCATCCCATACGGCGTCGGCAGCAAACAGGCGCATCAGCGCATCGACATCCTGACTTCGGGCTGCCACGACGAAAGCACGGTTCAGCTCCGTGAGGTCGCGCGTAATGGGCTCCTCGGGCATCGTGTGCTCGCGTCCGCTGTTCAGTGGCGGGGGCAGGATCAATTCGGCTGCGCCCGCCGATGAACACGGGGCATCGTAAGACGCCTGATCCCGAAATGGTCCCGAACGCGGACCGTGCTAGGCAACCAGACCGCGACGGCGCGGCGCGCAAGCTCCCACGTTCTCCTGCGACACCGCCTACCCCCGCTCCGCTGCGAGGCGTTCGGCGGCAGCGCGAGCCTCGGCGATGTCGAAGTAGGTCGTCTCGAGGCGAGCGATCAAGCCTCGCGCCCAGATGTAGACCCACCCCTCGCGTTGTCCAACATGAGCGGCGGTGCCGACCGGACGCCCCTCCTGGACCAGGACGCCGAACACGACGCCGTTGCCGAGATCGCTGACCTCCTCGAACTCGAAGTGCAGCTCCTCGTAGGCGTCGAACCAATCTTCAATGAATCTACCGATCGCCGCGCGGCCTTCAGAGGGGGGGAACCCCCTCGCCCCTCCCGTCATGATCGCGTCCTCAGCGAAGGCGTTCATCACCGCGTTGAGATCGCGGCGGTTCGCAGCCTCAGCCTGCTCGCGCACAAGCCTGACCAGGTCGGGCGTCGTGGACTCCCCTGACACTGCCCACCCCCGCTCCTGCGCGAGCCGTTCGGCGGCAGTGCGGGCTTCGTCTATGTCGGGGTAGGTCGTGAGGCGCCCGATCGAGCCTCCAACACAGAGGTAGACCCATCCCTCGCGTTGTCGAACGAGACCCGAGCTTCCAACCACGTGCCCGTCCTGGCTGACAACGGCAAACACAACCCCATCGCCGAGGTGACTGACTTCCTCAAGCTCGAAGTCCAACTCCTCGTAGAGCCCGAACCACTGATCGAGGAAGTCACGTACCGCCACTCGCCCCTCGAAGTGGTCTTCCAGCGCCGCCCCGTCCAAGACCACGTCTTCGGCGACGTTGCTCATCACCCCGTCGAGATCCCCGCGATCCAACGCCTCAACCTGCTTGCGCACAAGCTCAACCGGGTCGGGGGTCGTGGACTCCTCGATCATCTCCCGGCCAGTATCCCGGACGGCAGACTACGCGGCGAGCGATACGACGCGCGCTCCAGCTAGCGCACAGACGTGCAGCGACGCCGGAAAGTGGCGGGGGCAGGATCGACTCGGCTGCAACCGCCAATGAACACGGCGCATATTAGGACGGCTGATCCCGAAATGGTCCCGACAGCCGACAACTCCGCCGAGGCGACGGGCTATCCAGCTAGGAAGGATTTCTGGACCTCATCGGCGGGTGACGGGATACTGGCTGCTAGATGGTGGAGGAGTCCACGAACCCGGACCTGGTTGAGCTTTCGCGCCAAGCATTTGAAGCTGTGATCAGGCGCGAGTTCGACGCGGTAAAAGGCTTCTACGCCCCCGATGCCATCCTTCGGGGCGCGGAGGTCGGCACGTTCGAGGGGAGAGAGGCGATCCGTGGACTCTTTGAAGACATGCTGAGTCCGTATGAGGAGTTCCATGGCGAGATCGAGGAGATCGTCAGTCTCGGCAACGGAGTCATCTTTGCAGTGCTCACCGCGAATGGCCGTCCCGTCGGCAGCAGCGGGGAGGTCCGACTCCGTTACGCGAGCGCAGTCATCTGGACCGAGGGCGTGATCGGGCAACAGACTAACTACGTGGACATCGATGCGGGCCGTGCTGCCGCCGAACGCCTCGCCGAGGAACAGGGGTAGGCGATGTCGGAGAACGTGGAGCTCGTGCGCTCGATCTACGCGGGCTGGGAACTAGGCGACTTTAGTAGGGCGGACTGGGCTGATCCGAAGATCGAGTTCGTGCTGGCGGACGGACCTGATCACGAGACTTCGACGGGATGGAGAGGAATGGAACACAAGGCGCGGCTCTCTTTCACCTCCGGGATAGCCGGGTAACGCGGCTCGTAGAGGCGCTGCGGGCAGCGGGCATGTCAGATGAGAGCGAGCGGGCCGATGGCTAGGGAGTCCACGCCCCCCAACCTGGTGGAGCTCGTGCATCGCAGCGTCGATGCCGTCAACTGCCGTGACTTTGAAGAGTTCGCGGGCTTCTTTGACAGCGATTCCCTATGGGACCTGTCCCCGATGGGGCTCGGCATCTACGAGGGTTCGTCAGCGGTACGCGCATTCGTGGAAGACTGGAACGGTTCCTACGAGGAGTTCGAGCTTGCGCTGGAGGAGGTGGTCGATCTCGGCTGCGGCGTTGTGTTCGCGGTGGTCCTTCAGCACGGTCGCATTGCTGAAAGCACCGGTCAAGTCGATATGCGCTACGCATCAGTCAACTCGGGTGCGGACGGTCTGTTTGAGCGCATCACGAACTACGCCGACGTTGACACGGCCCGTGCCGCCGCCGAACGCCTCGCCGGGGAACGGGGGTAGGCGATAGTTCCGGAGGTCGGCGCATGTAGGTGCAGCGACCCTGGATAGGTGGCGGGGGCAGGATTCGAACCTGCGAAGGCTGAGCCGCGTGATTTACAGTCACGTCCCTTTGACCGCTCGGGAACCCCGCCCTGGGTCGTCGAGCATAGCGATCCCGCCCAGACGGATCTTGGCGTTGGGCGTCGAGGAGAGGCGGCTTCGCGGTTGACCGTCCGCGGCCCTCCGAAGTCGATCCCCGCGCGCGCGGGTACGCACGCGCGCGCGGGGAAGACTTTCGCGAACCTCCCCCCGCCCTTCGCCCTCGCGAGTCCCCGCCCCGCCCTTCGCCGGCCCTCCCGGACGGGGAGGCAGGCAGGGGCAGGCCTCGCGGAGGTCGGGCACGCGGCCCCGGCCCCCGCGGCGAAGCGGCTAGGAGGCCTCGCGGAGCTGCTGGGCGTCGGGGAGCGTCTGGAGCTTCTTCAAGGTGCGGTTCTCGATCTGGCGGACGCGCTCGCGGGTGATGTTGAAGGCACGTCCCACCTCCTCGAGCGTGCGGGAGCGCCCGCCGACGATCCCGTAGCGCATCTCTATGACCTCGCGCTCGCGGCGGGGGAGGGAGGCGAGCACCCGGGTGATGTTCTCGCGGCGGAGGGACTCCGAGGCGATCTCGAAGGGAGAGGCGGCGGAGACGTCCTCGACGAAGTCCGAGAGGGCGGAGTCGTCCTCCTCGCCGACTGGCTTCTCGAGGGAGATTGGCTGCTGGGTGATGCGCATCACCTCGCGGACCTCGCGGACGGTGCAGTCGAGCTCGCCGGCGAGCTCCTCGGCGACGGGCTCGCGGCCGAGCTGCTGGATGAGGCGGCGTTCGGCATGGAGGAGGCGGTTTAGGCGCTCGACCATGTGGACGGGTATGCGGATCGTGCGGCCCTTGTCGGCGAGCGAGCGGGTGACCGCCTGGCGGAATCCACCAGGTGGCGTAGGTGGAGAACTTGTAGCCCCGGCGGTAGTCGAACTTCTCCACCGCCCGGATCAGCCCGAGGGAGCCCTCCTGGATGAGATCGAGCAGGGTGAGGCCCCTGCCGACGTAGCCCTTCGCGATCGAGACGACGAGTCGGAGATTCGCTTCGACCATGTGTTGCTTGGCGCCGACGTCACCCCGCTCTATGCGCTTGGCGAGGGCGACCTCCTCCTCTGCGCTGAGGAGGGGGACGCGGCCGATCGCGCGGAGGTAGAGGCGGAGGGAATCGAGGCTCGGCTCGACGTTGAGATCGATCTCGGGTCGCTTGAGCTCCTCCAGGCGGGCTTGGATGTCCGCCGGCGGCTCGCCCGGCTCGTCCTCGACGACGTCCCCTCCGAGGGAATCGGAGGCTCCGACGGCGATGTGATGGTCGTCCGAATCCGAGGAGCCCGTTTCGCGCTCCTCGGCGGCGGCATGAAGCTCGCGGACGGCCTCGGCCGTGCCCACGAGCTCGATCCCGTGCTCCTCCAGATAACTGAGGAGATCGCGGGTCTGAGAGACCGTCAGATCGGCCTCCTCGATTGCGGCTGCGAGCACCTCAGTGCTCAGGAAGCCTCGCTCCTGACCCTCGGCGATCGCCCCCTGTAACTCCTCCTGTTCGACGATCGCCGTATCCCCCGCGATCGTCAGCCCCTCGAGCTTCTCCCTCACTTGGACTCCCCAGGACTATCCGTCTCCCCGTCGACGCGGCGGGCCGCGCCGACCTCCCTGACCTACGCTAAGCCTCCTGTGCGTTGCGCTGCTTCATCGTCAGATGCCTTGCGCCCCCACCGCTTCGATTCGGCTCCCCGGTCGCACCCGGTTCGTCCGTGCGGCTTGCTGCGGATTGATACCAGAATCGCAGGTCGGGAAGGTTCTGGGAGCGCGGTCCCTCTTCGGAGGGCCGAGAGCGCACGCTAGGCTGGTCCCAGGTGCAGGCGCCCACGGCTTCCTCATCACCCTCTCGGAGGGCCGGCGCCGGGGCGGACGTCCAGGCTCGCCGGCCGGGAATCCCCCTCGGGCTCTCCCGCGTGGGGGTGACCGGGGTGGAGAAGGTGGTGCGCATTCGGGAGGAGCTCTTTTCGGCGAGGCTCGACTGCTACGTGGATCTCCCCGGGGTGCAGAAGGGGGCGCACATGTCCCGCTTCGAGGAGGTCGTGAACGAGGCCATCGGGGAGGTCCTCCTGAGCGAGTCGCCCTTCCGTGCGGAGACCCTCGCCCGGCACATCGCCGAGCTCGTTCGCGCGCGCCAGGGGGCCGAGCGGGCGGAGGTGACAATCGCGGCGCGCTATCCCGAGCACAAGCCCGCGCCGGTGAGCGGGGTGCAGACCCAGGAGATCTACACGCTCCTCGGCCGCGCGGTGGCCTACCCGCACGGGACGCGGCGGACGGTTGGGGTGTCGGCGACGGGGATGACCGCCTGCCCCTGCGCGCAGGAGCTCGTCGCCGCGCGTGCCCGCGAGCGGCTGCTCGAGGAGGGTTTCGGAGAGGAGCAGGTGGAGCGGATCCTCGAGAGCGTTCCCGTCGCCACGCACAACCAACGTGGTCTCGCGACGCTCGAGGTGGGGCTGACGGAGAGGGCGACGGCGGAGGTCGAGGCATCGCTCCTGCTGGAGGTGGCCGAGTCGAGCATGTCCTCGGAGATCTACGAGCTGATGAAGCGAGCGGACGAGGTCGAGGTGGTGGAAAAGGCCCACCGCCGCCCCCGCTTCGTCGAGGACTGCGTCCGGGAGATGGTCGCGGGAGCGCTCCGCGAGCTGCCCCTCCTGGAGGGCGATTGCTTCCTCTCGGCCCGTCAGGAGAACCTGGAGACGATCCACCAGCACAACGTCGTGGCCGAACGCCACGGCCTCTTCAGCGAGCTGCGGGGTGAGCTCGACAGCGGGGTCCCCGCCCGCCAGACGAGCCTCCAGGAGTGGCTCGACATGGCCCCCCTCCCCCTCCCCGCGGGCGGCCGTCGCGATGGGGGCCCGGGCTAGCCCGCCGAGTCGCCTGCGTGGGCCTGGATTCGGTTCATCCGGCGGCGGACTCCGAAGAAGAAGTCGAGGCCCGAGAGGACTGTGACGGCGACGGCGAGATAGAGGAGGGCGCTCACCCAGAGGGGGTCGCCCTGGACGGCGATCACCGCGAGGATCGCCGCGATCTGGAGGCAGGTCTTCACCTTCCCGAAGATGCTCGCTTCCATCACCACGCCGGCCTGTGTGGCGCCCATGCGGAGGACCGTGACGGCGAGCTCGCGGGTGATGATCACCATGGCGACCCAGGCGGCGAGGCGGTGGAGGGAGACGAGGGAGACGAGGGCGGCGACGACGAGGAGCTTGTCCGCGAGGGGGTCCATGAGCTTGCCGAAGGTGGTGATGGAGTCGCGCGCGCGGGCGAGGTAGCCGTCGACGAAGTCCGTGAGTGAGGCGAGCGCGAAGACCACCGCGGCGAGGACGTCGCCCTCGCGGGAGTTCCCGAGGAGGGCGACGACGAGGACGGGGACGAGCATGATGCGGAGGACGGTGAGGAGGTTGGGGAGGTTCAGCGGGAACATTCCCCCCGACCTTACCCGCTCGGACTATCCCGGTATGAGGGCCACCACCCGCGGGTGGGCGCCCGGCTGGTATATCCGTTCGCGAACCCCTGCCCGGGGAGATCCGGGCCGGGAAATGCGACCGGAAAGGACCGCTCATGGAGACGCGTAGGCTCGGACCCGAGGGACCTGAGGTATCGGCGATCGGGCTCGGCTGTATGGGCATGTCGGCCTTCTACGGGGCGGCCGACGAGGGGGAGGCCCTGGCGACGATCGCTCGTGCGCTCGACCTCGGTTGCAACTTCCTCGACACATCCGACATGTACGGCCCGCACACCAACGAGCGTCTCGTCGGGCGGGCGATCGCCCCACGGCGCGACGAGGCCTTCGTGGCGACGAAGTTCGGCATCAAGATCGAGTGGTCGGATCCGCCCCGGCGGACGATCAACGGCCGGCCGGAGTACGTGAGGGAGGCCTGTGAGGGCTCGCTCCAGCGACTGGGGCTGGACCACATCGACCTCTACTACCAGCATCGCGTCGACCCGGACACGCCGATCGAGGAGACGGTGGGGGCGATGGGGGAGCTCGTGGGGGAGGGGAAGGTGCGCTTCCTCGGCCTCTCGGAGGCGAGCGCGGACACGATCAGGCGGGCCCATGCCGTCCACCCGATAACTGCCCTCCAGACGGAGTACTCGCTGTGGACGAGGGACGTCGAGGAGGAGATCATCCCGACGGTGGAGGAGCTCGGGATCGGCTTCGTGCCCTACTCGCCCCTCGGTCGGGGTTTCCTCTCGGGGCGGTTCTCCTCGCCGGATGAGCTCGATGAGAACGACTTCCGACGCTACGGGCCCCGCTTCACCGGGGATAACCTCCAGGCCAACCTCCGCCTCGCCGAGCGGGTGGGGGAGCTCGCCGCGGAGAAGGGCGTGACGGCCGGCCAGCTGGCGCTCGCGTGGGTGCTCCACCGGGGCGAGCACGTGGTGCCGATACCGGGGACGAAGCGGGTGTCATACCTCGAAGAGAACCTCGCGGCGGCCGATGTGGAGCTGACGGAGGAGGAGGTCGAGCGGATCGCCGAGGAGATCCCCGCTGCTGCGGGCGAGCGCTACGACGAGCAGGGCATGCGGAGCGTCAACCTCTGACGGCGGAGGGGGCGCCGGGGGAGGTCTTGCGGCGGGTGCGATGCACGAGGGCCGTCACGCGTTCTTCGAGGTGGGCGACCCGACGGGCGTCCGCGGAGGCGGTGAGCTTGCCTGAGGCCTCCCGCGCGGCTAGGGCCTGAGTGCGGCTGGCGACGATCGCTGCGACGAGGCCCGCCTCGGAGTGGCCGGGGGTGCGTTCGGCGACCTCGGCGAGGGTCATCCCGGAGCGGAGGTCACGATGGAGGGCGGGCTCGCTGACGGCGAGATAGGCAGCAGCCGCCGCGAGGGGCCCGCCTCGCGGCCTCGCGGGGCCCCCGGGACGGTCCACGAGGGCGGTGATCTGGGCGCCGGCGCGGGCCTCGAGCGCGGAGAGGTGTGCTCTGCGGGCGGCGAAGAGGGCATCGACGAGCCCCGCGGAGGACTTCCCGGGGGTGTGGTTCGCGATCTCGGCGAGGGACTCCCCGGAGTTGAGCTCCCGGCGGATCGAGGGGATGGGCAGGCCGAGATAGGCGGAGGAGGTCGCGAGGAGCGTGTGGGCCCTCCCCGACCCGTTCCCATGTCCGACGGGTCGCGCGGCGGTGACCGCGGCGACGATCCCTCCTGTGAGGATGGCGGCGAGCGCCACCCCGATCATCAGCTTGCGTCGTGCCTTGGGCCCCATCGATTGATTCCTTTCACGCGCTGTCCTCGCCGACACAATTCTGCCAACGCTTCCTTAAGGCGACCTACGTACCGGGGAGCGCCACCGCCGCCCCTCGGCCGCCCGCGAGGGGGGGGGCTTCCTCGGCTCAGTAGCCCACCGAGTAGAAGCTTATGCGTCTGCAGCCCTCGAGCTTGTAGTGGGGGAGGGCCTTGTGGCTCGTGAAGACGACGATGTAGGGGCTCTCGCAGTGGATCACACCGGAGCCCTCGTGGGCGTGAACCACCGTGAACGGGTTCGTGCCCGTCCAGACGTAGTTGAGGGTGTCGTTGGCGTAGATGAAGTTCTTCCCGTCGCCGGCATGGATGACGGCCGTCTGGAAGGAGGGCCAGCCGGAGGGGTGGTAGTCGCCCCAGATGACGTCCCCGTCTTCCCCCCCGTAGATGGTGTCGTTGCCGTAGCCCCCGAGTAGATAGTTGTGGACGTGGGGCCGCCCGCGGAGCACACTCTCCCGCCCTGCCGGCCCTCGATCCATGACGAGGTGTTGGAGGGGTGGCCAGCCGGCGTGGCTCGTCATGGCGACCGCAGGGGAGGCGAGGGCGAGGCTCGCGAGGAGGAACGTCGCGGCGAGGACAGCCTGGCGGCGGCGGGAGGGACGACGGCGAGCGGGGTGGAGGGATGGGTGGGGAAGGGCGCGCATCGGGGAAGGACGTCTCTCCTGGATCGTCCCAGCAGGCCTACCCCCGGCGGGCGGGGGCGGAAACTCCGACATCCGGCCAGCCTCTCCCGCCGGATGGCCCCCGGGATCGGTGCTCGCCAGTCGGTAGGGTGGGCCAATGCCACTGATTCCCATGGTGATCGAGCGGACCGCGAGGGGGAGCGGGAGTTCGACATCTACTCCCGCCTCCTCAACGAGCGGATCATCTTCCTCGGGACGCCCATCGACGACCAGATCGCGAACCTCGTCGTCGCCCAGCTCCTCCACCTGGAGAGCGAGGACCCCGAAAAGGACATCTCCATCTACATCAACTCACCCGGCGGGAGCATCTACTCCGGCCTTGCCATCTACGACACGATGCAATTCGTCAAGCCGGACATCGCCACGATGTGCGTGGGGGTGGCGATGTCGATGGGGAGCCTCCTACTGGCGGGAGGGACGAAAGGGAAGAGGGCCTGCCTGCCGAACTCCCGCATCCTCATCCATCAGCCGAGTGCGGGCTTCGAGGGACAGTCCACGGACATCGAGATCCACGCCCGGGAGATCCTCTCGATGAGGAGCCGCATCGACGAGATTCTACGCCCTTCACACGGAGAGGCCGACGGAGGAGGTGCGGAACGACATGGAGCGGGATCGCTTCTTCACCGCCGAGCAGGCCCGCGAGTACGGTCTCGTGGACCGTGTGCTGGAGAGCCACTGACGGTCCCCCACGGGGACCTCGCTCGGGGATGACCTTCCCGCGATGGCCCAACTGAGCCGGCGGGAGCGGATCGCCCTCGCAGGCGTGGCTCTGCTCACGGCTGCGGCGGGCCTGGCGAACTACGGGCGCTGGTCGGCCGTCCCACGCTTCGCGCTGGCGACATTCGCACTCGGGGGCCTGGCCTGGATGGTGTCCTTCGCCACGGAACAGCTCGGGGAGCACTTCGGGCCGGGCACCACGGGGATGCTCCAGTCGAGCGTGGGGAACCTCCCGGAGCTGTTCGTCGTGATCTTCGCCCTCCAGAAGGGCGAGCTCGTGGTGGCCCAGACGGCGATCGTGGGTTCGATGCTCGCAAACGCCCTCCTCGTCCTCGGCCTCGTCATCGTGGTGGGCGCGCGAAAGGCCCCGGACGGGGTGATGCGCTTCTCCAAGCGCCTCCCCCGGGACACCGCCACGCTCCTCCAGGTCACCGTCTTCATCATCGTCCTCCTCGGCCTCTCCCTCGCCGCCCACGATCCCGCGAGCCACCACGTCAACACGATCTCCATCGTCGGGGCCGTCTGCCTGCTCGTGGTCTATCTCGCCTGGGTCATCCCCTACCTGAGAGACGACCGCGGCGCGCGCGAGGCTGCCCGCGGGGAGGGCGAGAGGGATGCCCTGCCGGAGGAACTCCCCGGCGGGAGTAGGGACGGCGAGGGGGAAGGGGAAGGGGCGGCCCGCCTCTCTCTCACCGCCGCCCTCACCCTCCTCGCCGTCGGAGGGACGGCGGCGGCGTTCGTCTCGGACTGGTTCATCAGCGCTCTCGCGCCGGCGATATCGGAGCTGAACCTCTCCGAGGCCTTCGCCGGGCTGGTCATCGTGGCGATCGCGGGCAATGCGGTGGAGAACACGGCGGGCCTGGTCCTCGCCAACCAGGGCCGCTACGACCTCGCCATCTCCGTCGTGAAGAACTCCGTCGCGCAGATCGCCGCCTTCCTCTACCCCCTCCTCGTCCTCATCAGCTTCGCCCTCGCCACCACCCTCACCTTCGCCCTCGCCCCCGTCTACATCGGAGCGCTCGCCCTCACCGCCCTCGCCGTCTCACAGGTCACCGGGGACGGGGAGGCGGCGGCCTTCGAGGGGTGGGCCCTCGTGGCCCTCTACGTCATCCTCGCCACCTTCACCCTCTACGAGTAGCCCCGCCGGGCGGGCCCTCTCTGGGTTTCCGGGCGGGGGCGATCGGCGGGGTGACCCCGGGGGCTTGGCCTGCGCGCGCGTGTGCGCGCAGGCGCGGGGGCCTTCGGCGGGGTGACCTCGGGGGCTTGGCCTGCGCGCGCGTGTGCGCGCCCGCGCGGGGGCGATCGGCGGGGTGACCTCGGGGGCTTGGCCTGCGCGCGCGTGTGCGCGCCCGCGCGGGGGCGATCGGCGGGGTGACCTCGGGGGCTTGGCAGGCGCGCGCGTGTGCGCGCCCGCGCGGGGGCGATCGGCGGGGTGACCTCGGGGGCTTGGCAGGCGCGCGCGTGTGCGCGCAGGCGCGGGGGCCTTCGGCGGGGTGACGCCCCCCGGGGGGCGTGCCTCTGCTGGCGGGCGCCCGCTGGGGTCAGCCGCGGACGAGCCCGCTGATGAGGGCCCCGGCCACCCCGCCGGTGGCGGCAGCGGCGGCGTTTGAGTCGACGCCCTCGAGGGGAGCGATGAAGAGGGTCTGGATGGCGAGGCGGCCCGGCCCGGTGAAGCGATTCCAGGTGAGCTTGCCCCCGCCGCCGAAGACGCCGGACTTGAGCCCCATGGTGATCGCCTCGAGCTTCACGGTGGGGTCCTTGTAGAGCCAGGCGCCGGCCTCGACGTCGAGCTGCTCTCCCTCCATGAGCTGGACGAGGAAGACGTTCCCGTGACCGTGGAGCCAGACGAGGGCCTCGCCGTCCTTGGCGCGGAACTTGTCCATGAAGAAGCCCGAGCCACCGAGCACCATGCTCTGGACGCCCTTGATGCGTTCGAAGCTGTAGTCGAGGTTGTCGGTGGCGGCGACGAACTGGTGCTCGCGCACGTCGAGGCCCTCGCCCTGTTTGAGATGGAGGGGGACGCACTGGCCGGGGGAGTCCCGGCTGAAGGCGATCCGCCCCGAGCCGGATGTGCGGGTGACGAAGAACTCGAGGCCGGCGATCTTCCGTTTGACGGCCCCGGGGAGCTTCTTCAGCTCGATGTTCACCTGGGTCTCCTTCCAGAGGAGGACGTGATGCTCGAACATCACGCTCGAGCTCCCAAGCTCGATCTGGAGCTCAGGGACGAGCTCCCCGCGGATGTGGTAGGTGACCCCCGCGAAGGACTCGTCGTGGACGACCGGGGGGATCGGCTCGGGGAGGTGCATGGGGGCGCTCCTTCTCTCTCGCCCGGCCCGGAAGGGGAAGGCGGGGGTGGTGTGTGGGTGGGAGCCGTCGTCCCCGACGGCCGCGGGAGCGGCTGGGGTGGGACCGCTGGTTGAGCTTCGCCGGTCGCCCCTGGGGAGTCAAGGGGGCGGGGATCCCACCGGCGGGCCCCTCAAAGGAGGCCGTGGGGGGCCGGGGATAGGCTCCTCGACGGGGGCCCCTGCAGGGTCCCATGCGCGGGCGCGCCCTCCCTCAGCCGGGCACGCTAAACTGCTCCTACCTCGCGCCTGGGCGGGGTTTTTCTTCGCCCAAGGCCCCTCCAACAACGACGCAGGGATTCTCATCATGGCCCGCGGAGACGTCCGTATCGCAATCACCCTCGCATGCGAGGAGTGCAAGCGGCGGAACTACCAGACAAATAAGAGCAAGCGGAACAACCCCGACAGGATCACCCTGCGGAAGTACTGCCGCTGGTGTCGTTGCCACACCAGCCATCGGGAGACCCGTTAGCGCGGGAGCGCTGTCGTGGCTCGTGACCGCAAACGCGCAAAGCAGCGACGCGAACGCGCCGGAGGCGCGGGCGGGGGGCGTGGAGGGAAAGCCGTCGCGGAGTCTTCCTCCGGGGAGGTTCTCCGGGCCGACGTCCCCGGGTCCCTCGATCATGCCTCCGCTGACGTCGACGAGTTCGACGCTGCCCTCATACGGGGAGCTGGGGGAGTGCCCGCTACGAGCGACCCCGAACTCCCCACGGGGGACGGGGAGAGCGAACTGCCGAGCGGGGAGGACGACGACGGAGGGCTCCCCTCCGGCTCCCAGGACGTCCTCCAGCCGCCGAGCCCCCCGAAAGGTGGAGGGGGGCGTGGAGGTGGAGGAGGGGGCGACGATGAGCGCCCCTCCGGGGCGCCCCTCCGCGGGGGAAACCGCGCGATCGGCTTCCTCCGGGCGAGCTGGGCGGAGCTTCATCGGGTGCAATGGCCCGATCGGAGACATGTCTTCCAGGCGACGGCCGTCGTGCTCGGCTTCGTGGCCCTCGCGGGGGCCTATCTCGGCCTCGCGGACTTCGTCGCGAAGGAAATCGTGGAAGCGATCCTCTCCTGACCGTCCGGTCCCCGCGCAGTCCCTCCTACTGAAATCGTCGAAGGAAGCCTGAATGTTTCGCTGGTATGTCGTAAACACCTATAGCGGCCACGAGAACAAGGTGAAGCACAACCTCGAGCACCGCGTCGTCTCCCTCGGTCAGCAACGGGCTGTCCGGAGCGTGGTCGTCCCCACGGAAGCCGTCTCGGAGATGAAGGACAACCAGAAGGTGACGGTGGAGAAGAGGACGATGCCGGGGTACGTGCTCGTGAACATGGAGCTCAACGAGGACAGCTGGGGCGTCGTGAAGGGCACGCCCGGGGTGACGGGCTTCGTGGGCGCCAGCCAGGAGCCCGTCGCGCTCACCCAGATGGAGGTGGACAGGCTCCTCCACAAGGAGGTGGCCACCGCCACGCGCACCCGCGCCCAGTTCGCCATCGGGGAGTCCGTGAAGGTGGTCTCGGGCCCCCTCTCGGACTTCAGCGGGGAGATCAGCGAGATCAACGAGGACGCCGCCCGCCTTAAGGTCCTCGTGTCGATCTTCGGACGGGAGACCCCCGTGGAGGTGGGCTTCGACCAGGTGAAGAAGCTCTGAGCGCGAGGTGATCCACCCGATGGGCCCAATCTCCACGATCGAAAATCTGATCTTCTCGGGTCGGCACATGTGCCGACCCGCGCCCCCGCACATGTGCGGGGCGACATCCGGCGCATGCGCCGGATGTACTCCCCCCCTCCCTCAGGCCTCACCCACTAAGCTCAGGGATTCCCATGGCGAAGAAGGTCCTCACGACGATCAAGCTCCAGGCGAATGCCGGACAGGCGAGCCCCGCCCCGCCGGTGGGCCCTGCGCTGGGCCAGCATGGGATCAACATCATGGAGTTCTGCAAGGCCTTCAACGCGCAGACCCAGTCGGAAACGGGGACGGTGATCCCGGTGGTGATCACCGTCTATGAGGATCGCTCCTTCACCTTCATCACGAAGACCCCCCCCGCAGCCGTCCTCATACGTCAGGCCATCAAGATCAACAAGGGCTCGGGTGAGCCCAACCGGGTGAAGGTGGGGACGATCACCGAGGCTCAGCTCCGGGAGATCGCCGAGAGGAAGCTCACGGACCTCAACGCCCACGACGTGGATCAGGCGGCGAAGATCATCGCGGGTACGGCCCGCTCGATGGGCGTGGACGTGGCCTCATGAGCGCCCACGGACGTCGCTACAGGGAGAGCCTCGCGAAGGTGGACCGCGAGCGGGAGTACGAGCCCGCGGAGGCCATCGCCCTCGTGAGGAGCCTCGCGGGAGGGAAGTTCGACGAGTCCGTCGAGGTTCACGTCCGCACCGGCCTCAACGTCCGCCACGCGGATGAGCAGCTCCGAGGGACAATCGCCCTGCCCAATGGCCTCGGCAAGGACGTGAAGATCGCCGTCTTCGCCCAGGGGGAGAAGGCGAAAGAGGCGGAAGGCGCGGGCGCGGACTTCGTCGGCGGGGAGGACCTCGCGAAGCGCGTGGAGGAGGGCTTCGACGACTTCGACGTGGCCATCGCCACGCCCGACATGATGTCCGTGGTGGGCCGCCTCGGGCGCATCCTCGGACCGAGCGGGAAGATGCCCAACCCGAAAGTGGGAACCGTGACTATGGACGTGGGGAAGGCCGTAGAGGAGTCCAAGGCGGGGAAGGTGGAGTACCGCACGGACCGCACCGCCATCGTCCACCTCATCATCGGGAAGGCGAGCTTCGACGAGCGCCGCCTCCTCGAGAACTACGCCGCCGTCATCGAAGAGCTCATCCGCGCGAAGCCCTCCGCGGCGAAAGGCCGCTACCTTCGCACCATCACCCTCGCCACCACCATGGGCCCCGGCGTGAAGGTCGACCCGAGCCGGACGAAAGAAATCCTCGAGGAGGGGCCTCCGGCGACCGTCGCCGCCTAGCCTCCACCCCACAGGCCACCAGAGACCCCCGGCGGCCGCGCCACCTGCGCGCGGCGGAAGACCGGGACAGGAGCCCCAATGAACCGAGAGCAGAAGTCAGCGGCGATCGCGGAGATCGCGGAGAAGATCGAGGAGAGCGAGGCGATCTTCGCCGTGGACTACCGCGGCATCTCCGTCGCCCAGGTCGCCGAGCTCCGCGCGAGCCTCCGCGAGGCCGACGCCACCTTCAGGGTCGTGAAGAACTCCCTCAGCGAACGCGCCGCCGATGAGGTGGGTGCGGAGACGCTGAAGGACTACCTCTCCGGGCCCACAGCCCTCACCTTCGTCCGCGGTGACGTGGCCGTCGCCGCGAAGGCCATCGCGGACTACGCCCGCGCGAGCCAACTCCTCCCCTTCAAGGGCGGCCTCATGGAAGGCTCCCCCATCGATGCGAACCAGAATCCGCTCCCTCTCCCGCCTCCCTTCCCGCCAGGTCCTCTACGGACAGCTCGTCGGCGTCGTCGCCTCCCCCGTGAGCGGTCTCGTCCGCTCCCTCAACAATCTCCTCGCCGGCCTCGCCGTCGCCCTCTCCCAGGTACAGGAGAAGAAGGAGTCCGGCGAGATTCCCTCCCCTGCTTCCCCAGAGCCCCCACCCGCGGCTGAGCCCGAGGCGGAGGCTGCTCCGGCGGCTGAGCCCGAGGTGGAGGCCGGGGATGCAGGCGAGGCCCCCCCGGAGGACAAAGCTGAGCCGGCGCAGGATGGGCCGGACGAGGACAACCAGGCGGATGTCTCGGCAGAGGCCGAGTCCGATGACGCCGAGACGAAGCCCACCAAGGAGGACTGAAGGAAGATGGCAACAAGCACAGCGGATTGGATTGAGGAGCTCAAGGGCATCTCCGTGCTCGAGCTCGCCGAGCGGATCAAAGCGCTCGAGGAGGAGTTCGGCGTGAGCGCCGCCGCCGTCGCCGCTCCCGCAGCGGCGCCTGCGGGCGGCAGCGGAGGCGACGGAGGCGCTGGCGGGGAGGAGGAAGCGAGCACCGTCGACGTCATCCTCGCCGGCGCCGGCGACAAGAAGATCCAGGTCATCAAGGTCGTCCGCGCGGCGACCGGCCTGGGGCTGAAAGAGGCGAAGGCCCTCGTGGACGAGGCTCCCAAGCCCGTGAAGGAGGGCTTGGATCGCGAGGAGGGAGAGAAGCTGAAGAAGGAACTCGAGGAGGCTGGAGCGTCGGTCGAGCTGAAATAGCCGCCCTCCGCTTCCCGTCCTCTCGCGCGACGGGAGCTCCTCGTCCCCTGAGCCTGAACGGCCCGCCCTGGCGGGCCGTTCGTCTCTCTCGCCCTCAAGAGTTCCGAGCGGCGAGGGGGGCCGAAGGGGGGAAGGCTCTGGCTCCGGCGGAGGGCCCCGCGCGAGCGCGGGGGTGAGGGTCTGCGAGCGCGGGAGGGGAGGCTCTTGCTCCGGCGGGGGCCCCGCGCGCGAGGGAGGGAGAGAGGGGACGCTCTTGCTCCGGCGGAGAGCCCCGCGAGGGAGCGAGGGAGGGGAGGCTCTGACTCCGGCGGAGGGCCCCGCGCGCGTGCGCGCGCCCGCGCGCGGGAGAAACATTCGGAGAGAGACAACCTCCCCCCCCGACCAACCCCCGGGCGTCTTTATCCAGCCCTAACAATTTCGCCCGCTTTCCGGTAAAGTGCGCTCGCTGGTCGATAGTCGCAGCCGTCCCGAAGTACGGCACCGCGCCACATACGCGGTCGTCAGGGCGGGGTCCGTGAGCACCAGCCGCCCTTCAGGGTAGGGATAGCCTGTGCTATCTTTCCTAGTCGCGCTTCGGCGCCCTCCTCTGCCCGTGTTTCGCCCTCCGAAGGAGTCATTTCTTGGCTGCTGCAGATGCTCTCCGGACGCGTAGAAGCTTCGCGCGCCTGAACAAGACCGTTGACGTACCCAACCTGATCGACATCCAGCGGCGCTCCTTCGCCTGGCTCACAGACGCCCAGCATGGAGGCCTCCGGGAGACGATCGACGACATCTCCCCGATCGAGGACTACACGGGGAACCTCGCCGTCCAGTTCGGCGAGTTCACCTTCGACGAGCCCGTCGCCTCCCTCGACCAGTGCCGGGAGAAGGACCTCACGTATGCCCGCCCGCTGACGGTCACCGTGGCCTTCATCAACCGCGAGACGGGAGAGATACGGGAGCAATCTGTCTTCATGGGGGACTTCCCCTGGATGACCGACAGGGGGACCTTCGTCATCAACGGAACCGAGCGCGTCGTCGTGACCCAGCTCGTGCGCTCCCCCGGGGCCTACCTGATGGAACCGAAGGACCGGGAGAAGCAGGTCTTCATCGCCAACCTGATGCCCGCGAGAGGCTCCTGGCTCGAGCTCGAGATCGACAAGAAGGGGAAGGTCTTCGTCCGCATCGACCGCAAGCGGAAGCTCCCCGTCACGGTGCTCCTCCGCGCGATGGGCTACGCCTCCGATGAGGAGATCCTCCGCCTGTTCGAGAACTCCCTCTACATCCGCAACACGATCGACTCCGACACGGAGGCCACGCGGACGGAAGAGGGGGCGTTGATCGAGCTGTTCAAGAAGCAGCGCCCGGGGGAGCCGCCCAGCGTGGACAACGCGAAGGCCCTCCTCAACCAGCTCTTCTTCGACCCCAAGCGCTATGACCTCACGCGGGTCGGTCGCTACAAGCTGAACTCCCGCTTGAAGCAGTCCACGGACCTGGACGTCCGGACGCTCACCAAGGACGACATCGTGGCGCTGATCATGGAGCTCGTCCGCCTCCCGAAGATCCTCGGCATCCCCGAGGAGGGCGAGGTGGAGATCAAGGACTATGCGGCCGAGGCGATGAGCATGCCCCGGGAGCCCGTCGCCGAGCACCTCGACGAGTACGAGCACTTCGGCAACCGCCGCCTGCGGACGGTGGGCGAGCTGATCCAGGAGGCCTTCCGCATCGGTCTCTACCGGATGGAGCGGGTGGTCCGCGAGCGGCTCACGACTGAGGACGCGGACACGATCACGCCGCAGACCATCATCAACATCCGCCCCGTGGTGGCGGCCCTGAAGGAGTTCTTCGGCTCCTCCCAGCTGTCCCAGTTCATGGATCAGACGAACTCCCTCGCCGGGCTCACCCACCGCCGACGGCTGTCCGCGCTGGGGGCCGGTGGGCTCACGCGCGAGCGCGCCCCCATCGAGGTGCGCGACGTGCACCCCACCCACTACGGGCGGATGTGCCCGATCGAGACCCCCGAGGGTCCGAACATCGGCCTGATCGGCTCCCTCTCCTCGTTCGCCGAGGTGTCCGAGTACGGCTTCGTCACCACGCCCTATCGCGTGGTGAAGGACGGGGTGGTCACCGAGGAGGTTCGCCACCTCGACGCCACCCAGGAAGAGGATCTGCTGATCGCGCAGGCGAACACCCCCGTCGACGCGAAGACGGGGCGGCTGAAGGGGACGGAGATCCTCTGCCGGACACAGGCCGGCCAGTACGTCACCGTCGGCCCCAAGAGCGTCGACCTCGTGGACGTCTCCCCCGAGCAGATCTGGTCGGTGGCGACGGCGATGATCCCCTTCCTCGAGCACGACGACGCGAACCGCGCGCTGATGGGCTCGAACATGCAGCGCCAGGCGGTACCCCTGCTGAAGGCCGACGCTCCGCTCGTGGGAACGGGGATGGAGCGCCGCGCCGCCCTCGACACCGGTGACGTGCTCCTGGCGAAGGCCGCCGGGACGATCGACTACGTCGACGCCGACCAGATCGTCGTCCAGGGGAAGGATGGGAAGGAGGAGTACGAGCTGCAGAAGTACATGCGCTCCAACCAGGGCACCCTCATCCACCAGAAGCCGATGGTGCGGACGGGTCAGGGAGTGGCCGCGGGCGAGGTGCTCGCGGACGGCTCCTCCACCGACCGCGGGGAGATGGCCCTCGGGAAGAACCTCATGGTGGCCTTCATGTCCTGGGAGGGCTACAACTTCGAGGACGCCATCATCCTCTCCAAGCGGCTCGTCCAGGACGACGAGCTCACCTCGATCCACATCGAGGAGTACGAGATCGACGCCCGCACGACGAAGCTCGGCGAGGAGGAGATCACGCGGGACATCCCCAACCGCTCGGAGGAGTCCCTCCGCAACCTCGACGATCGCGGCATCGTGCGCATCGGCGCCGAGGTCCAGTCCGGGGACCTCCTCGTGGGGAAGGTGACGCCGAAGGGCGAGACGGAGCTCACCGCCGAGGAGAAGCTCATCCGGGCGATCTTCAAGGAGAAGGCGCGCGAGGTGAGGGACACCTCGCTGAAGGTCCCCCACGGAGAGGGCGGAGTGGTGATCGACGTGAAGACCTTCCGTCGCGACGACGGCGACGACCTCCCCCCCGGAGTGAACGACCTCGTGCGGGTGTTCGTGGCCAAGAAGCGGAAGATCTCCGAGGGAGACAAGCTCGCGGGCCGCCACGGGAACAAGGGCGTGATCTCGAAGATCGTCGACCAGCAGGACATGCCCTTCCTCGAGGACGGCACTCCTGTGGACGTGATCCTCAACCCGCTCGGCGTGCCATCGAGGATGAACGTGGGCCAGATCCTCGAGACCCATCTCGGGTGGGCCGCGGCGCAGGGCTGGTACGACGACGGCACCGACGCCTACCGGGCCGCCCACTCCGGCGGGGGCGACGGACGCGTGTTCGTGGCCACGCCCGTGTTCGACGGGGCGACCGTCGGCGACGTGGACAACGCGCTCGTGAAGTGGCAGGACGGCCACGAGGGGCGGATCCGGATGGACATCGACAAGTCCCGCCGCGTCGGCGAGCAGGCCTCGGGGAAGATGACCCTCTTCAACGGCCGCACGGGGGAGCCCTTCGAGGAACAGGTCACCGTCGGCTACATGTACATCCTCAAGCTCCTCCACCTCGTCGACGACAAGATTCACGCTCGTTCGACGGGCCCCTACTCGCTCGTCACCCAGCAGCCTCTCGGCGGCAAGGCCCAGTTCGGCGGGCAGCGCTTCGGGGAGATGGAGGTATGGGCGCTGGAGGCCTTCGGCGCCGCATACACCCTCCAGGAGATGCTCACGATCAAGTCCGACGACACGGTCGGCCGCGTGAAGGCATACGAGGCGATCGTCAAGGGTGAGAACATCGCCGAGCCCTCCATCCCGGAGTCCTTCAAGGTGCTCCTCAAGGAGATGCAGTCGCTCGCGCTCGACGTCAACGTGGTCTCCGAGGAAGGCCAGCGGGCCGAGATGCGCGATGAGGACGACGATCTACTCCGCGCCGCCGAGGAGCTCGGCATCGACCTCTCCGGCGTGCGTGCCATCGCCGGCGACGCGACCGACGAGGCGCTCGACGGAGAGGACTCCGGCGATGCTCCAGCCGCCGCTGAGGACAGCGAGGAGGAGGCGGCCGAGGACGAGGCCGCCCCGGTGGAGGAGCTCGTCGACGTGGACGCCGTCGAGGACATCGACCTGGAGAGCCTCGCGAGCGAGGGCAGCGCCGACTAGATGACCGCAACGAGCCCAGGAGGCTTCACCGCGAACAGCCCAACGAACGATCCAGCCACACACCCCCACACCACAGCCGGAAGGGCCCAAGAGTGATTGACATAAACAACTTTGACGCGATCGAGATCAGCCTCGCGTCGTCCAAGCAGAATCCGCAGCTGGAGCTCCGGCGAGGTGACCAAGCCGGAGACCATCAACTACCGCACGCTCAAGCCCGAGAAGGATGGGCTCTTCTGCGAGCGCATCTTCGGACCCACGAAGGACTGGGAGTGCTACTGCGGGAAGTACAAGAGGGTCCGCTACAAGGGCATCGTCTGTGAGCGCTGCGGCGTGGAGGTCACTCGCTCGAAGGTCCGCCGGGAGCGGATGGGCCACGTCGACCTCGCGGCCCCCGTGAGCCACATCTGGTTCTTCAAGGGCGTCCCGAGCCGCATCGGCTACCTGCTCGACATGGCTCCGAAGGAACTCGAGAAGGTCCTCTACTTCGCCGCCTCCATCGTCACCTGGGTCGACGAGGAGGCTCGCGCGAAGGACATCGACTCGCTCGAGAAGGAGGTCAACAAGGTCCTCGACGCCTATGCGGCCGAGCGGGAGGAGCGCGTGCTGGAGCTCCGCGAGTCGCTCGCCCGACGGGAAAAGTACCTCCAGACGGGCAAGCAGACGAACTTCAACGACGAAGACCACCTCTGGGCGGACTCCCTCGATGTGAACCTCGCGAAAATCTCCGAGGAGGAGCGGGAGAAGCACATCAAGGATCTCGGGAAGTCCTTCGAGGCGGACATCTCCGACACCGAGGCCTACATCGAGGACGCCGCCGAGCGGATGAGGAGCGTGTGGGAGCTCTTCAAGACGATGGAGCCCAAGCAGATCGAGCACGACGAGACCACCTTCCGCGAGCTCAAGGAGCGCTTCGGCTCCTCCTACGGCTTCGGCGAGTACTTCCGCGGAGGTATGGGCGCGGAGGCCATCCGCGATCTCCTCCAGCAGGTCGACCTCGAGGCCGAAAGAATCGAGCTCGAGGATCAGGTGAAGACCGGGAAAGGCCAGAAGCAGGCCCGCGCGGTCAAGCGCCTGAAGGTAGTCTCGGCGTTCATCCAGTCGGGGAACAAACCGGAGATGATGGTGTTGGACGCGGTCCCCGTGATCCCCCCGGAGCTCCGCCCGATGGTCCAGCTCGACGGCGGCCGTTTCGCCACGAGCGACCTCAACGACCTCTACCGCCGGGTGATCAACCGCAACAACCGCCTCAAGCGCCTCCTCGACCTCGGCGCGCCCGAGATCATCGTCAACAACGAGAAGCGCATGCTCCAGGAGGCCGTCGACGCGCTCTTCGACAACGGCCGCCGCGGGCGTCCCGTCACGGGTCCGGGGAACCGGCCGCTGAAGTCCCTCTCGGACATGCTCAAGGGCAAGCAGGGCCGCTTCCGCCAGAACCTCCTCGGCAAGCGCGTGGACTACTCGGGGCGCTCGGTGATCGTCGCCGGGCCCTACCTCAAGCTCCACCAATGCGGCCTCCCGAAGATCATGGCCCTCGAGCTCTTCAAGCCGTTCATCATGGCCCGCCTCGTCGAGCGGAAGTCCGCGCAGAACATCAAGGCGGCGAAGAAGATGGTCGACTCGATGATCGCCGAGGTGTGGGACGTGCTCGAGGAGGTCATCCACGAGCACCCTGTCCTGCTCAACCGCGCCCCCACACTCCACCGCCTGGGTATCCAGGCGTTCGAGCCGCTGCTCGTGGAGGGCAAGGCGATCCAGGTCCACCCGCTCGTCTGTCACGCCTTCAACGCCGACTTCGACGGGGACCAGATGGCGGTTCACCTGCCCCTGTCGGCGGAGGCTCAGGCGGAGGCTCGGATCCTGATGCTCTCCTCGAACAACATCCTCAGTCCCGCCCATGGGGCGCCTCTCGCGACGCCCACGCAGGACATGATCCTCGGCGCCTACTACCTCACCTACGGCCCCGAAGCGGACGAGCTCGTGAAGATCGACCGTGCCACCCACGACCCCCGGCCCCACGTCTTCCGCACCGCGCAGGAGGCCGAACTCTCCTACGAGGCGGGCGTCGTCAAGCTCCATGACCTCGCCGAGTTCCGCCCCTACGGGCGCGAGGGCGGTCACGTGCTCACGACGATCGGGCGGATCATCTACAACGACCGCATCGAGCGCGCCCTCGCGGAGGCGCTCGGGGACGGGTTCGACGCGAGCAAGTACACGTTCGTGAACCAGTCGATGAAGAAGCGCGACACCACCCGTCTGATCGATCTCCTCGTCCAGACCTATGGGGCGACGACGATCTCGCTGGTGCTCGACGCGTTCAAGGACCTGGGCTTCAAGTACGCCACCCAGGCGGGCATCACGATCAGCAAGAACGACGTCGTGGTGCCGCCCGAGAAGCAGGAGATCCTCGACCGCTTCGACAAGATCGTGGGTGACATCACGGGCCAGTACGACGACGGGCTCATCACCCAGGAGGAGCGCCACGAGGCGGTCGTCGAGCAGTGGAACGCCGCCACGGACGAGGTGGCGGACGCGATGGTGGCAAACCTCGACACCCTCAACCCCATCTTCATGATGGCCAACTCGGGGGCCCGTGGCTCGTTCAAGCAGATCCGCCAGCTGGCGGGGATGCGTGGGCTGATGGCCAACCCGAAGGGGGAAATCATCGAGCGGCCCATCAAGGCCAACTTCATGGAGGGGCTGTCGGTGCTGGAGTACTTCATCTCCACCCACGGGGCACGAAAGGGCCTCGCCGACACGGCTCTCCGTACGGCCGACTCGGGCTACCTGACGCGCCGTCTCGTCGACGTCGCCCAGGACGTCATCATCCGCGAAGCCGATTGCGGTACCGAGGACTACATCGAGCTGCCCCTCTTCAACGGCGAGGAGCCCAACGACGGTCTCGTCGGGCGGATAGCCGCGAGGGCGATCACGACGAAGCGCAACCGCATGCTCGCCGACCAGGGCGTTGAAATCGGACGGGACGAGCTCGCCGAGATCCTCGCCGCGTTCGCCGATGACCGCGAGAAGGGCATCGAGGTGACCCTCCCCGTTCGCTCGGTCCTCAAGTGCGAGGCCCCGAGCGGGGTCTGCCAGGCCTGCTACGGGCGGGCGATGGCGACGGGCACGCTCGCCCAGATCGGCGACGCCGTGGGAATCGTCGCGGCCCAGTCGATCGGGGAGCCCGGCACGCAGCTCACGATGCGCACCTTCCACACCGGAGGGGTCGCCGGAGCGGACATCACCCACGGTCTCCCCCGCGTGGTGGAGCTCTTCGAGGCCCGTCGCCCGAAGGGCCTGGCGAAGATCGCCGAGCAGGATGGGGTGGTCTCGATCGAGGAGACCGAGAAGGCCATCACGGTGGTCATCACCGACCAGTCCGGCGAGGAGCACCGTCACGCCTTCCCCCGACGGACGCGACTGTTCGTGAGCTCGGGCGAGAAGATCAAGGCGGGGAGGCAGCTCAACGAGGGCTCCGTCTACCCCCACGAGCTCCTCGCCATCCGCGGGCGGACCGAGACCGAGCAGTACCTCGTGAAGGAGGTCCAGGAGGTCTACAAGTCCCAGGGCGTGGACATCAACGACAAGCACATCGAGCTCATCGTCCGCCAGATGCTCAAGAAGGTCCGCGTGGACCAGAAGGGCGACACCGACTACCTACCCGGCCAGTTCGTCGACCGGTTCGAATTCGCGAAGGCGAACGAGGCGATCGGCGATGAAGGCGGCGAGCAGGCCCAATTCGAGGACATCATCCTGGGGATCACGAAGGCGTCCCTCAACACCGACTCCTTCCTCTCGGCGGCCTCCTTCCAGGAGACCACAAAGGTGCTCACGGACGCGGCCCTCGAGGGGAAGATCGACCGCCTGAACGGCCTCAAGGAGAACGTCATCATCGGCAAGCTCATCCCGGCGGCGACGGGCCTGAAGCGCTACAGGCGGATCGAGATCGAGCCCTCGGAGCCGCTCCCCCGGGCGATCGACGATGTCGGATTGCTCGACCAGGATGAGATCGCCGCCGAGCTCGGTCTGTCCGGCGATGGCCTCGCTGGGGGCTACGGGCAGGAGTTCGACGCGGACCTCGCCTCGCTCGAGAAGATCGGCGCCGGTGGATCGGACCCCGGCTTCGCGGCCGAGCTCGCGGAGCTGGAGATCCCCGAGGACGACCTCGCTCAGTAGGCCGAGGCCGTCTGCGCGGGCCGGTAGTGGGACGGCCCGCGCCGGTGGCGCTTGATGGCTCCTCCGGGGCGGGACTCAGCCCGCCGGGAGGGACCGCGCCCAGGACTCCAGCCGGCGGGCCTCGCCCTCGGTGAGGCCCGCCTCGGGGGAGGTCTCCACGAGGAGGGTCGCCCCGCGACGCGCCTCCGCCCACGCGTGGCAGGTCTCGTCGAGGGAGTCATCCACCCACGCGAGCGCACGGTCTCCCGCATAGGCGTCGATTGCCTCGAGCTTCCAGTGGGCGTTTCCCTCGCGGCGGTCCCGCACGCCGTGGGCGAAGCGGAGGAAGGGCAGCCGGGGGGGCAGTCCGAGGAGGTAGGGGAGGTGCTCGTCCGCCCGCTCCTCCCATCCGCTGCACCAGACAAGCTCGAAAAGCTCGGCGAGGGCGAGCAGGTGAGTGGCGGCGGTGGACGAAAGGAAGTGGGGTATGCCCTCGATCGAGTGGAAGGACCCTTCCACCGCAGGCGAGCTCCCCTCTCGCCGCGGGAAGGGCCCGAAGAGCGAGATCACCCCGTCCACGTCCACCATCAGGAGGGGCCTCCGGAGCTCTCGGCGTTGGTTCAGCTGCTCTTTAGCTCGCATAGAGGATTGCGCCAGGTACCCTCCGACAGGCGGTTTATCCGGCTATGTCCCGCCCCGGGCAGTAAAGCAGCGCGCGACCCCCGTCGATGGATCGCCGTCAGCGCATCCCCCCATCATGAATCTTGATCTAGGAATACTCCTCGCCCTCGCCTGCGCCTTCGTGGCCAACCTGGGCTTCTTCTACAAGTACCGCGGCGCGAACGAGGTGCCGAAGGTCGAGGTCCTCCACCCCCTCCGCTCCGCCCGCTCCCTCTACTCCTCGAAGTGGTTCACCCTCGGGATGCTCACCGCGACGGCCAGCTGGGGACTCCACGTCGCCGCCCTCGCCCTCGCCCCGATGTCCGTCATCCAGGTCTCCCTCGCCGCTGGCGTGGTCTTCATCGCCGTGATGGCAGACCGGCTCTTCGGCTTCCAGGTCGGCCCCCGCCAGTGGGTCGGCCTCTGCCTCACCGCAGCCGGCCTCGTCCTCCTCGGCCTCACTGCCCCGACGATGCACGGCGCCCACTCCCACTTCACCGACGCGGGCATGATCTCCTTTGAGACCGGCCTCTTCGCCATCGGCGGCCTGCTCCTCATGGGCCCCCGCATGGGCAGCCCCGTGGAGCACCACGGCATCATGCTCGGCGCCGCCGCCGGGGTCCTCTTCGGCGTCTCCGACACCGCCATCAAGGCCCTCACGGGGATCGTCGGCCAGCACGGCTTCATCGGCCTCGCCCTCAGCCCATGGCTCGCCGTGGCCGTCCTCGCCTCCGTGATCTCCTTCTACGCTTCAGCTCGCGGCCTCCAGGACGGAGACGCCGTGCCGGTGATCGCCGTCACGGGAACCGCCGCGAACATCGCCGGGATCGCCGGCGGCATCGTCGTCTTCGGCGACCCGATGGCGGGCAGCCCCACGGGCATCGTCCTCCAGGCCCTCGCCTTCGTCCTCGTAGTCGTCGCCGCCGCCCTCATGCCGGCCCCGGTCCGTTCGGCCGGTCTGCCTCAGAGCGCGTAGCGCTGCTAGCATTCGCGGTCGATGCCGACCACCTCGCAGCTCGTGCGCAAGGGCCGCGCGACGCCCAAGAAGAAGCTCGCCACCCCGGGCCTGAAGTCAGGCAAGGGACGCAAGAAGAAGGTCGCCGCGCCTCAGCGCCGGGGCGTGTGCACGCGCGTGTACACCACCACCCCGAAGAAGCCTAACTCCGCCCTCCGGAAGGTCGCCCGCGTGCGCATCTCCGGCTCGATCGAGGTGACTGCCTACATCCCAGGCGAGGGCCACAACCTCCAGGAGCACTCCGTCGTCCTCGTCCGCGGTGGTCGCGTCAAGGACCTTCCTGGCGTGCGCTACAAGGTCGTCCGCGGCACCCTCGATGCAGCCGGTGTGAGCGACCGCAAAAAGGCCCGCTCACAGTACGGCGTCAAGAAGAAATAGGCCAGAGCCCGAATGCCTCGCCGCGCAGCCGCTCAGATCCGCCCCGTCGAGGCGGACCCCATACATCGCTCCAAGCTCGTCCAGCAGGTCATCAACAAGGTGATGCTCGACGGGAAGAAGTCCACCGCCGAGCGCATCGTCTACGACGCTCTCGCCATCATCGCCGAGCGCAGCGACAAAGACCCCGTCGAGACCCTCGAGGCATCCGTCAAGGTGCTCACCCCTTCGCTGGAGGTCAAATCGCGGCGTGTCGGCGGCGCCACCTACCAGGTTCCTGTCGAGGTGGCCCCACGCCGCGCTCGCACCCTCGCCGTCCGCTGGCTCGTCGAGTTCGCCCGCCAGCGCCGCGAGAAGACCATGGCCCAGCGACTCGCCAACGAGCTCATGGACGCCCAGTCCCAGCAGGGCGGCGCCTACAAGCGCAAGGACGACATCTACCGCATGGCCCAGGCCAACAAGGCCTTCGCCCATTACCGCTGGTAGCTCCGTCCCGCTCCCCCGTCACCCCGACCGCCCCCCCCCCCCCTCCCTCCTGGGGTTGGCCCGTTCTAGCGGCGCCCCGGTTCGCCGTGCGCCCCCCCGTCGGCCCTCCCTCTCCCCGCCGATGGCCCCCGCGCGCGCACGCGAGGCCGGGGTGGCCCCCGCCGTTCTTTCCTTCTCCCGCCGAGGGCCCCCGCGCGCCCGCGCGGGGGCCGCGCACGCACGCGAGCTCCGGCCCGGCCTCGTGCCGTTCCGTCTCCCGCCGAGGGCCCCCGCGCGCCCGCGCGAGCCCGGGCCGGCCTCCGTGCCGTTCCGTCTCCCCGCCGAGGCCTCCGCGCGCCCCCGCGCGCACGCGAGTGTGAACATCTGCCGCGGGGGGGTTGAAGAAAAAGCTTTGGTACCTAAGCTTCTCTGAGGCAGATGAGCGCGCGAAACGATCAGCCCGAGCCCCGTCGGGGACAAGATCGAGCGTCACGTCTGGGTGATCTCGGGCGTGGTGATCCTCGGGATGATCATGTCGATCCTCGACACGACGATCGTCAACGTCGCCCTCCGGACGATCTCGAGGGACCTCAACAGTCCGATCTCGGAAGTCCAGTGGGTGGTGACGGGCTATCTGCTGGCGCTCGCCGCCGTGATTCCCGTCTCGGGCTGGGCGGCGAGGCGCTTCGGTGCCAAGCGGGTCTACCTCGTATCGCTGGTGCTGTTCACGGCAGGCTCGGCGGCGTGCGGGCTCGCGACCTCGGTCACCGAGCTTGTCATCTTCCGTGTGCTGCAGGGAGCGGGGGGCGGGATGATCATGCCCCTCGCCCAGCTGATGATGGCTCAGGTGGCCGGGCCGAGGCGGATGGGGAGGGTGATGGGGGTGGTGTCGATGCCGGCGATGCTCGCACCGATCCTCGGACCCGTGATCGGGGGGCTGATCCTCGAGGGACTGCCCTGGTCGTGGATCTTCTTCGTGAATGTGCCGATTGGAGTGTTGGCCTTCGTGCTCGGAGCGCGGATGCTTCCGCGGACGGACTCGGGCGAGGCGGGGAAGCTCGACGTGGTCGGCCTCGCGCTCCTCCCGGCCGGCGGGGCGGCGATCGTCTACGGGGTCTCCGAGCTGGGGTCCGGTGCGAGCCTCACGTCGTCCTCCGTGCTCATTCCGACGATCCTCGGGGTGCTCCTGTCGGTTGCCTTCTGCCTACATGCGCTTCGCGCGGAGCGTCCACTGCTGGACGTGAGGCTGTATGCCAACCGCGTCTTCGCGGGCGCCTCACTGACGACCTTCGGCCTCGGCGGGGCGCTCTTCGGGGCGATGATCCTCGTGCCCCTCTACTACCAGGAGGTGCGCGGGGAGAGCATCATCACCACCGGCCTGCTGAACGGCCCGCAGGGCATCGGGGCGCTGATCGCGATGCCGATCGCGGGCCGTCTCACCGAGCGCTACGGGGGCGGGCGGGTGGCGATCTGTGGCGTGAGCATCCTCGCGATCAGCACCATCCCGCTGGCGCTCGTGACGGACCACACGTCGATCCTCTGGCTGTCCCTCGTCCTCGCCGTCCGCGGGGTGAGCATCGGCATGTCCTTCATGCCGGCGATGACCGCGGCGTTCGCGTCGATGCGACCGGATCAACTCTCCGACGCGACCCCCAGCTCAACGTCCTCATGAGGCTCGGGGGGGCGATCGGAACGGCGGTTCTCGCGGTGGTCCTCCAGCGGGCCGCCGCCGGCAGCCACGATCCCGCGACGCTCGCCCACGCCTTCGGCACGGCGTACTGGTGGGCGTTCGGCATCGCCATCCTGTCGCTGATCCCCTGCCTGATGCTGCTCCGGGCCGAGCGCCCCCGTTCCGAGCCTGAGCCCACCCCTGCGGCAGTCGAGATCGCCCCTGAGGCGATTGGTGTCTAGACGTGGGCGAGGTCACCGTCGAGCGGACCGATCGCGCGGGCGAGGAGCGGGCCGCACTGCTCCGCGAGCTCGGGCTCTCATTTCGTAGGGTCTTCCGCATGGTCAGCCGGATGCGCGGCCGCGACACCCATCTCGGTGGGGGAGAGCTCAGCCACGCACAGTTCGAGCTGCTGATCGAGCTCGACGAGCGGGGGGAGCTGTCGGCGGGCGAGCTCGCGAGCGCCGCGAGGATGGCGCCTGGGACCGTGACGCAGATGTTGGATCACCTCGCCGCCTGCGGCCACGTGGAGCGACTGCGCTCGGAGGTCGACCGCCGTGTGGTCGTCTCGCGGCTCACGCCGAGTGGGCGCCTGAAGATCGAGGCCAAGCGGAGCGCCTGGACGGCCCGCTGGGAGCGGGCGCTCGAGGGCCTCGATGTCGAGCAGATCGCGGCCGCGACGGTCGTCTTCGAGCGCCTGGCGACGCTGTTCGAGGAGGGCCCCGACGGAGGCTGCGAGGAGGGTGGGGCGCGGTCGGGGGACGCCCCGCCGGGCGCCGGAGACGGTCGCTGAGGGCCGGAGGCCCTCTGCTATAGTCGTTTCAGCGCTGCGGGCGCCGCCGTCGCATCGGTACGCGCCCACAGAGTCCCTTTCAATGATGGAGAACTCGAGCACCTAACGACGCCCAGCGGTCAAACGACGACCAGCAGCGCGCGTGGGCCCGAGGGGCCCATTTTTTTGCCCGTAGAGAGATCCCCCCCGCCCCGAAAGACGCGATCGATGCCAAGAAAGTTCTCACTCCAAAACACCCGCAACATCGGGATCATGGCGCACATCGACGCCGGCAAGACGACGACCACGGAGCGCATCCTCTACTACACCGGCCGCACCTACAAGATCGGTGAGGTGCACGAGGGGGCGGCCGTGATGGATTGGATGGAACAGGAGCAGGAGCGGGGGATCACGATCACCTCTGCGGCCACCACGGCGCAGTGGAAGGACCACCGGATCAACATCATCGACACGCCCGGCCACGTCGACTTCACGGTCGAGGTCGAGCGCTCGCTGCGGGTGCTCGACGGGGCGATCGCGCTGTTCGACTCCGTCGCCGGCGTCGAGCCGCAGTCGGAGACCGTCTGGCGGCAGGCGGACAAGTACCACGTCCCGCGGATCGCCTACATCAACAAGATGGACCGCACGGGAGCGGACTTCGAGACGGGCGTGCAGACGATGATCGACCGCCTCGCCGCCCATCCGGTGCCGATCCAGCTTCCGATCGGCTCCGAGGGAGACTTCCTCGGTGTGATCGATCTCGTGACGATGAAGGCGATCGTCTACAAGGACGACCTCGGCAAGGAACAGGACACGATCGACATCCCCGCCGACCTGCCGACGCCGCCGCGCACGCGCGGGAGCACCTCCTGGAGGAGGTCTCCCACTACGACGACGGGCTTCTCGAGCTGATCCTCGAGGAGGCGGAGATTCCCGAGGAGGTCCTCAAGACGGCGATCCGCAAAGCGACGCTCTCGACCAAGCTGACCCCCGTGCTGTGCGGCTCCTCCTTCAAGAACAAGGGCGTGCAGCCGCTGCTCGACGCGGTCATCGACTACCTCCCCTCGCCACTGGACGTCCCGGCGGTGATCGGCACGGAACTGATCAAAGGCGAGGAGCACGAGCGTGAGGCGATCCGCCACGCCGACGACAGCGAGCCCTTCGCCGCGCTCGCCTTCAAGATCGCCGCCGACCCCTACGTCGGCAAGCTCACCTACTTCCGGGTCTACTCGGGCCACCTCGGGGCGGGCTCGCGAGTGCTGAACGTCAGCAGCGGGCGTACCGAGCGGATCGGGCGCATCCTGATGATGCACGCGAACGAGCGCGAGGAGGTCGAGGAGGTCTTCGCGGGCGACATCGCGGCCGCGGTGGGGATCAAGCAGGTGATCACGGGCGACACGCTCGCCGCGCCGGACGCGCCGATCCAGCTCGAGAAGATCGAATTCCCCGAGCCCGTGATCAAGGTGGCGGTCGAGCCGAAGACGAAGGCCGACCAGGAGAAGATGTCCACGGCTCTCGGGCGACTCGCCGAGGAGGACCCCACCTTCCAGGTGCGCTCCAACGAAGAGACCGGCCAGACCGAGATCTCCGGGATGGGCGAGCTGCACCTCGAGGTGCTCGTGGACCGCATGAGACGCGAGTTCGGCGTCGAGGCCAACGTCGGCCGCCCGCAGGTGTCCTATCGCGAGACGGTCCGTGGGACCGTAGAGAAGGTCGAGGGCAAGTTCGTCCGCCAGACCGGCGGCTCGGGTCAGTTCGGCGTCGTCTACATCGACCTCGAACCCGCCCCCGGTGAGGGCTTCGAATTCGTCAACAAGATCAAGGGCGGATCGGTCCCCTCCGAATACATCCCAGCGGTCGAGAAGGGGATCGTCGAGGCGCTCGAGACGGGCGTGAAGGCCGGGTACCCGATGGTCGACGTTCGAGTTACGCTCGTCGACGGCAAGTACCACGACGTCGACTCCTCCGAGATCGCCTTCAAGGTGGCGGGCTCGCTGGCGATCAAAGAGGCCGCCAAGCGGGCCAAACCCGTGCTCCTGGAGCCGATCTTCGCGGTCGAGGTGGTCACGCCCGAGGAGTTCCTCGGGGACGTCATCGGCGACCTCAGCCGCAGGCGTGGACGGGTCGAGGGACAGGAGCGTCGGGGCAACGCGCTCGCCGTCACCGGGCGGGTACCGCTGAGCGAGATGTTCGGCTACGCGACCGACCTGCGCTCCAATACGCAGGGGCGAGCCACGTACACGATGCAGTTCGACGCCTACGAAGAGGTCCCACCGAACATCGCCGAGAAGATCGTGGAGCAGCGCACGGGCGAGCCGGTGCCGGCCTAGTCGCCCTCCTCGCGCCGCAGTCACCCGGCGGAGAGATCCGGCGGGGTATCACCACCAGCAGTCAACGAGCATCGCATTGAGATAGATTTCTGAGGTTCGCCCTCGCAGAGCGGCGGACATACAAGCCGATACAGGAGCGAACAGAAAGTGGCGAAGGAGAAGTTCGAGCGCGACAAGCCGCACGTCAACGTCGGGACCATCGGTCACATCGACCATGGGAAGACGACGCTGACCGCGGCCATCACCACGGTGCTGGCCGAGAAGGGGGGCGCCGAAGCCCGCAGCTTCGAGGAGATCGACAACGCCCCGGAGGAGAAGGAACGCGGCATCACGATCGCCACTTCGCACGTGGAGTACCAGACGGAGAACCGTCATTACGCACACGTCGACTGTCCCGGTCACGCCGACTACGTCAAGAACATGATCACCGGGGCCGCCCAGATGGATGGGGCGATCCTCGTCGTCTCCGCCGCCGACGGCCCGATGCCGCAGACCCGCGAGCACATCCTCCTCGCACGCCAGGTGGGCGTGCCCTACATCGTCGTCTTCCTCAACAAGGCCGACATGGTCGATGATGAGGAGCTCCTCGAGCTCGTCGAGGTGGAGGTCCGGGAGCTGCTCTCCGAGTACGACTTCCCCGGCGACGACATCCCCTTCATCACGGGCTCGGCGCTGAAGGCGCTCGAAGGGGACGAGAGCTACAAGCAGAAGATCCTCGATCTCGCCGCGGCACTCGACTCCTACATCCCCGAGCCCGTACGCGAGCTCGACAAGCCGTTCCTGATGCCGGTCGAGGACGTCTTCTCGATCACCGGCCGCGGCACCGTCGCCACGGGCCGCGTCGAGCAGGGCATCGTCAAAACCGGCGACACCGTGGAAATCGTCGGGGTCCACGACTCCACCTCCACCGTCGTCACGGGTGTGGAGATGTTCCGCAAGATCCTCGACGAGGGCCGCGCGGGCGACAACGTGGGCTGCCTGCTCCGCGGGACCAAGCGCGAGGAGATCGAGCGCGGGCAGGTTCTCTGCAAGCCCGGGTCCATCACCCCGCACACCAAGTTCAAGTCCGAGGTCTACGTCCTCAAGAAGGAGGAGGGTGGTCGTCACACCCCGTTCTTCACCGGGTACAGGCCCCAGTTCTACTTCCGCACCACGGACGTCACCGGCGTGGCAAAGCTGCCGGACGGCGTCGAGATGGTCATGCCCGGCGACAACGTCCAGATGGAGATCGAGCTGATCCAGCCGATCGCCATGGACCAGGGCCTCCGTTTCGCGATCCGAGAGGGTGGTCGCACGGTGGGCTCGGGCGTGGTCAGCGAGATCATCGAGTAGCACCCGCGCGTCCGTCCGACATCCACGGAGGGACGCGTGTCATTGGCAGTCCGATACGACTAGATCGACCCCGCGGCAGTGGGGCGAGGGGGCGGGGTGGATCCCGAGTGGGCCCGCCTCCTTCTCTCGCCGCCCCGGAGCCTCAGGGAAGGGAAGTCCCAAGGCTGGCACGTCCGCGACCGAAGCGAAGAACAGAGCACGCAGGACAACCGAGAAGGAGCTTTCAATGGCAGGCGCCAATCAGAACAAGATCCGCATTCGGCTGAAGGCCTACGACACGTCGGCCATCGAGTCGGCGGCGAAGGAGATCGTCGAGACGGCGACGCGCACCGGCGCGAGCGTCTCCGGCCCCGTGCCCCTGCCCACCGAGAAGAACGTCTACTGCGTGATCCGCTCGCCGTTCAAGGACAAGGACTCACGCGAGCACTTCGAGATCCGCACCCACAAGCGCCTGATCGACATCCATCAGCCGACGCCGAAGACCGTCGACTCGCTCCAGCGCCTCGACCACCTTCCGGCAGGGGTCGACATCGAGATCCGTCTGGCGACCTGAGACCCACGGACTGCCGACCACGACCACGCTGACGATGCCCGCGATCCTCGCCAAGAAGCTCGGCATGACCCAGATCTTCCAGGACGACGGGAGGGTCGCGCGGGTGACTGTGCTCGAAGCCGGCCCCTGCCCGGTGACCGCGATCCGGAGCTCCGAGCGCGACGGCTATGAAGCCGTCCAGCTCGCCTTCGGGAAGGCACGCGAGAAGCACATCTCCAAGCCCGAGCTGGGTCACCTCCGCAAGGCTGACGCGCCGCCCATGCGCAGGCTCGCCGAGTTTCGCGGCGAGGCCGGCGAGCTGCAGGTGGGGGAGTCGGTGACGGTCGAGGCCTTCGCCGTCGGCGCCCGCGTGAAGATCGCCGGGGTCTCCAAGGGGAAGGGCTTCCAGGGAACGATCAAGCGGCACAACTTCGCCAGTGGGCCGAAGTCCCACGGCTCCCACAATGTCCGCGCCCCGGGCTCCATCGGGGCCTCCGCGACGCCTTCGCGGGTGTTCAAGGGGATCCGCGGGCCGGGCCACATGGGCAGCCGGCGCGTCACCCAGAAGGGGCTCGAGGTCGTCCGCGTGGACGCCGCCGAGAACCTCCTCCTCGTTCGCGGCTCCGTGCCCGGACCGCGGGCGGGATCGTGGAGGTGCGCAGCGATGGCTGAGGCCCCCGTGCTGGGCGATACGCGTAAGGTCAAGCTCGATGGGGGGGCCTTCGGCGACCGCATGCGCCGGCCGCTGCTCCACGAGAGCGTGCGCGCCGAGCAGGCAGCCAAGCGACGGGGAACCGCCGCGACGAAGACCCGCGCGATGGTCTCGGGCGGAGGCGCGAAGCCCTGGCGGCAGAAGGGCACCGGGCGCGCGCGCGCCGGCTCCAGCCGCTCGCCCGTGTGGACCGGGGGTGGCGTCGCCTTCGGACCCCAGCCCCGCTCCTACACCTTCAAGGTCAACCGCAAGGAGCGCCGCGCGGCGCTCCGGAGTGCCCTCTCCCTCCACGCCGAGCGCTCCTCGATCGCGATCCTGGATGCCGCTGCCTTCAAGGCGCCGAAGACGCGCCAGGCGGCCGACCTGCTAGATGATTGGCTCCCTGAGGGCAAGCGCCGGCGGTCCACGCTCGTCGTGGTGACCGCCGCTGAGGCCGACGCAGCGCTCTCCTTCCGCAACCTCGACCGCGTTGCCGTCATGCCCCCCGAGAACGTCGGCGTGACCGAGCTCCTCGGCGCCGCCGCGCTGCTCATCTCCGAGCCGGCTCTCGAGGAGCTCACCTCGCGTGTCGGCAGCCCCCGGCGCGGGGCGCGGAGAGGCGGCGAGCTGATGGAGCACACCGAGGTCCTCATCCGGCCGGTCGTGAGCGAGAAGAGCTACGTGCTCTCGGCGGCCGACCGCTACACCTTTCGCGTCCACCCCGACGCCCACAAGACCCACATCCGCCAGGCGGTCGAGGCGCTGTTCGGCGTGCACGTGGTCGAGGTGAGGACGATGAGCGTCAAGTCGAAGCCCAAGCGCCGAGGGGTCTCCCGCGGGAGGACTCGCAACTGGAAGAAGGCGATCGTCCAGGTGGCGCCCGGCGAAACCATCCCGATCTTCCAGGGCCTGGCGGCCCTCGAAGGAAGCTCGAGGCGAGTATGGCCATTCGCAAGCCCAAGCCCACCAGCCCGGGGAGACGCTTCGTCTCCTATCCGGACTTCGCCGAGGTCACGAAGTCCACGCCCGAGAAGAGCCTCGTCGAAGGTCTCAAGAAGAGCGGCGGGCGCAATGCCCGTGGGCGCAAGACCGCCCGTCATCGCGGCGGCGGGGCCAAGCGGGCGTATCGTCGCGTGGACTTCAAGCGACGCAAGGACGGCGTGCCCGCGCGGGTCGCCGCGATCGAGTACGACCCCAACCGCTCGGCCTACATCGCTCTCCTCCACTACGTGGACGGTGAGAAGCGCTACATCCTCGCGCCCCAGCGCCTGACGGTGGGCATGATCGTGGCCTCCGGCGAGGGCGCCGACATCGCCGTCGGCAACGCCCTCGAGCTCGCCCGCATGCCCGTCGGCACGGTCGTCCACAACATCGAGATGCAGCCCGGGCGAGGCGGCCAGATGGCCCGCTCGGCTGGGGCCTCGGCGCAGCTGATGGCCAAGGACGGTGACATGGCGACGCTACGGCTCCCCTCGGGCGAGATGAGGATGGTACGGGCCGAGTGCCGCGCGACCGTCGGCGTGATCGGCAACGCCGACCACCAGAACGTCAAGGTGGGCAAGGCCGGGCGAAAGCGCCACATGGGCGTCCGTCCGCAGACGAGGGGGGTCGCTATGAACCCCGTCGACCACCCCCATGGAGGCGGCGAGGGATCGACCACCGCCGGTCGCCACCCGGTGACCCCCTGGGGCGTGCCCACGCTCGGCTACCGCACCCGTAAACGGAACAAGACCTCGAGCCGCTACATCGTTCGCGGTCGCAGGCGAGGAAAGGGCAAGCAGAGATGAGCCGCTCAAGCAAGAAGGGCCCCTGGGTTGAAGAGCGGCTGATGACACGCATCGAAGCCCTCAACGCCGAGAACAACAAAAAAATGCTCCGCACGTGGTCGCGTGCCTCGACGATCTTCCCCGAGATGGTCGGCCACACGATCGCCGTCCACGACGGCAAGAGACACGTCCCCGTCTTCATCAGCGAGTCGATGGTCGGACACAAGCTCGGAGAGTTCGCTCCCACACGGGTCTTCCGCGGGCACGCAGGCTCCGGCAGGGTGCGATGAGCGAGGAGACCCCCGAGAAGAAGGCCGACGAGGAGGCCCCCGAGCAGCCCGTCGCCGAGGCGAAAGCCGCCAAAGCGGCTCGCGCGCCCAAAGCGGCGAAGGCAGCCGAGGGCGAGGGCGGGGACGCTGCCGAGGAGCAACCCGCCGCCAAAACCAAAGCCAAAGCGAAAGCCAAAGCCAAAGCCAAAGCCAAAGTCAAAGCCGTTCGCTCGCGCAAAGCTCCCGCCGCTGCGGCGGAGGAGAGCGCGTCCGAGGAGGAGGACGCCTCGGCGAGCACAGCCGAGGAGAGCCCCGCGGGCGAGGAGCCCGCCGCCAAACCGGCTCGCAAACGGGCGGCCAGGAAAGCCGCCGCCGGCAAAGCCCCAGCCGCCAAAGGCGCCGCGGCCGAGAAACCCGGTCCTGCCGCCCGCGATCGCGCTCAGGCGCCCCGTCGGCGGGTCGTTCTGGCGCGGGCCCGCTACGTGAGGACCTCGGCGAGGAAGGCACGGATGGTTTGCGGGCACATCCGGGGGAAGTCAGTCGAGGAGGCGCGCGCTATCCTCGCCTTCACCCCTCGTGACGTGGCACGCGACTGGAGCAAGCTGCTCGAGTCGGCCGTGGCCAACGCCGAGAGCAACCACGAGCTGCTCGAGGAAGACCTCATCGTGCGGGAGGCCTACGCCGACGAGGGTCCGACGATCAAGCGGTTCCGTCCGCGGGCGATGGGCCGGGCGACGCCCATCCGCAAGCGGACGAGCCACCTGACGATCACCCTCACCCCCCGCCCCGAGCACACCAACAACAAGAGAAACGGCTGAGATAGATGGGACAGAAGGTTCATCCAGAGGCTATGCGCGTGGGCTACATCCACGACTGGAAGTCGAACTGGTTCAACGAGAAGAACTTCTCCGAATACCTCGCCGAGGACATCCGCGTGCGGGAGCACATCATCGGCAAGCTCGCCCATGCCGGCCTCTCCGACATCACCATCCGCAAGGACACGAACGAACTCGAGGTCAACATCCACACGGCCCGCCCGGGCATCGTGATCGGCAAGTCGGGCACCGAAGTGGACGCCCTCCGCCGCGATCTCCATCGGCTCACGAAAAAGCAGATCAAGGTGAACATCCTCGAGATCAAGCGACCGGAGCTCGACGCGAAGCTCGTCGCCCAGTCGATCGCCGAGCAGCTCCAGAACCGCGTCGCCTTCCGCCGCGCGATGAAGCGAGCGCTCACGAGCGCCATGCGGAGCGGCGCCAAGGGCGTGAAGGTGCAGGTGGCCGGGCGGCTCGGCGGCGCGGAGATGGCCCGCACGGAAAGCTATTCCGACGGGCGCGTACCGCTCCACACGATGCGCGCGGACATCGACTACGGCTTCTACGAGGCCCGCACCACCTTCGGCCGCATCGGCGTGAAGTGCTGGGTCAACAAGGGCGAAATCATGCCCGAGGGCTACACCGGCACCGACCTCACCGACATGACCGCTCCCGCTCCTCCGAGCTCCGATCGCGACGGACGCAACGGGCGTGAGGGTCGCGACGGGCGCGGCCGCGGCCGCGGCGGACCCGGTGGACGGGCCGGAGGACCGGGCGGTCCCGGTGGGCGCGGCGGCGGCCCCGGCGGTCGCGGTCGTGGGCCCGGGGGAGCCGGTCGCGGCGGTGGCCGCGGACCGCGTCCCGGCGGTCCGCCAGGAAGTGGAGGCGAGCGCTGATGCTCTCGCCGAAGAGGGTCAAGCACCGCAAGCAGCACCGCGGGCGCCGCAGGGGTTACTCGCGGGGGCAGCTCCACGTGCAGTTCGGGGAGTACGGCCTGAAGGCCCTCGAGGGCGGCTGGCTGACCAACCGCCAGATCGAGGCTGCGCGTATCGCGATGACCCGGAAGATCAAGCGTGGGGGCAAGGTGTGGATCAACGTCTTTCCCGACAAGCCCGTCACGAAGAAGCCCGCCGAGACGCGAATGGGCTCAGGGAAGGGCTCGCCCGAAGGCTGGGTGGCGGTGGTGAAGCCCGGACGGGTGATGTTCGAGCTCGCCGGGGTCTCCGAGCCGCTCGCCCGCGAAGCCATCCGCCTGGCGGCGCACAAGCTCCCCGTGAAATCGAAGTTCGTCCTCCGGGAGGACTGAGGAGCGATGAAGGCACGGGAGATGCGGGACCTCGATCGCGGCGAACTCGCGAAACGGGTGGTGGAGCTCCGCAAAGAGGTGTTCGGCCTGCGCTTCTCAAACGCCACGGGCGAACTCGACGACACCGCCGCACTGGCCCGCGCCAGGCGTGACCTCGCGAGGGCCCTCACGGTCACCCGCGAGCGCACGGCAGCCGGCGACTAGGAAACTTTCGAAGACGACGAAGGACGACATGGCTGACGACACAGACAACGAGCAGGACAAGACACCCGACGAGGTCCCGGCTGCCGCCGAGGGCGAGCCCACCGGCGAGGCGGTCGAGCCCACCGGCGAGGCGGTCGAGTCCGCCTCGGAGGAGGCCGAGCCCGTCGAGGCGGCTGCCGAGCCCGATGGAGAGCCCCCGGCCGCCGAGGCCGAGGCCGCGGAGGCGCCCGCGGGCGAGCCCGAACCCCAGCTCAGCTCCAAGGCGCGCCGCCGGCGCAAGCGCTCGACCCATGCGGGTGAGGTGCGTCCGGCGCGGACCCCCGAGGAGCGGCACGCCGAGCGCCAGCAGGAGCGCCAGCGCAAGGCGCTACGGCGTCGCGCGCGGCGCAAGGCCGAACGCGCGAAGGCCGCCGAGCGACGTGCCTCGGCGCCGCCCCCCGAGCCGCTCGCCCCCGTCCACGCCGTCGTCCAGGGGAGCAGGCGCGTCCGCCAGGGCATCGTCGTCTCCGACAAGGCCGAGAAGACCATCACCGTGCGAATCGACGTCGCCCGACGACACCGCCGCTATCAGAAGATCGTTCGCAGCTCCAGCACCCTTCACGCCCACGACGAGAACAACGACGCCCACGAGGGCGACGTCGTGCGCGTCGTCGAGAGCCGGCCCCTCTCGCGGAGCAAGCGCTGGGCCCTCGTAGACGTCCTGGAGCGTGCGCGATGATCCAGAACGAGACCCGCCTCCGCGTGGCCGACAACTCGGGCGCGCGGGAGATCCTCTGCATCAGGGTGAAGGGGGGCTCGCGCCGCCGCTATGCCTTCGTCGGCGACGTCATCACGGCGACCGTCAAGCAGGCCAACCCTCAGGGCACGGTCAAAAAGGGCGACGTGGTCACAGCGGTGATCGTCCGCACGAAGAAGCCCATCGGTCGCGACGACGGGACCTACATCGCCTTCGACGAGAACGCCGCCGTGATCATCGACGAGCAGAACAATCCCCGCGGGACGCGCGTATTCGGTCCCGTCGCCCGCGAACTCCGCGAGCGGAACTTCATGAAGATCGTCTCGCTCGCACCGGAGGTCCTCTGATGGCCGCCGCCAAGCGCCGCCTGCTGAAGATCCGCTCGGGTGATCACGTCAAGATCATCTCGGGCAAGGATCGGGGTAAGACGGGCCGCGTGCTCCGCGTCGAGCCCCGCAACGACAGGCTCTTCGTTGAGGGGATGAACATGGTCAAGCGCCACACCCGCCCCCACCAGGTTGCGGGCGCGCAGTCCGAAGCGAGGCTCGGCGGGGTGATCGAGCGGGAGGGGCCGATACACATCTCAAATGTGATGCTCCTCGACGGGAAAGGCACGCCCACGCGCGTTGGCATCGAACGCGAGAACGGAGCCCGCTTCCGTGTCGCCAAGAGCACAGGAACCCGGCTGGACTGATCGATGGCTGCGCCCGCCGACACCGCACCTCCCGCGCGCCTGAAGACGCGTTATCTCGAGGACATTCGACCGGCTCTCGTCGATCGCTTCGGCTACACCTCGCTGATGCAGGCCCCGAAGATCGAGAAGATCACGCTGAACATGGGCGTCGGGATGGCCAAGCAGGACTCGAAAATGCTCAAAGCCGCCACCGAGCAGCTCGCGACGATCGCCGGGCAGCAGCCGAGCGTGCGCCGCGCCCGGAAGTCCATCGCGGCGTTCAAACTCCGCGAGGGCATGCCCGTCGGGGTCAGCGTGACGCTTCGCGGCGAGCGCTCCTACGAGTTTCTCGACCGGCTCGTCTCGATCGCCATCCCTCGAATCCGCGACTTCCGCGGCCTCAGCCCCCGCTCCTTCGACGGCCGCGGTAACTACTCGATGGGCGTCCGCGAGCAGATCATCTTCCCCGAGGTCGACTACGACGCCGTCGATCAGGTCCGCGGCCTCGATATCACCATCACCACCTCCGCCTCAAGCGACGTCGAGGCCTATGCCCTCCTGAGTGCGATGGGCATGCCATTCGCCGCCCAGGGTCGTCCCGCCGGCTTCGACCTTCCCGGGGACGAGACCGAGGCCGCCGCCGAGGAGTCCGCCGCCCAGGTCGAGCCGCCCGCGGCAATCGAGGAGCCCGCTCCGACGGACGAGCCCGCCGCCGCCGAGGAGCCGCCCGCCGACGCGGTCGAGGAGCCCACTGCCGAGGCCGACGAGCCCGCCGCCGCTGAGGAGCCCCCCGCCGCCGCCGAGGAGCCGGCCGCCGACGCGGTCGAGGAGCCCGCCGCCGAGGAGCCCGCGACCGCCGCGGGCGAGGAGCCCGCCGCCGCCGCCGAGGAGCCGGCCGCCGCCGCCGAGGAGCCCGCCGCCGCCGACGAGCCGGCCGCGACCGCCGAGCCCGAGCCCGAGCCCGCCGCCGAGGAGCCCTCGGCGGAGACGACGGAGGACGCGGTCGTGGATGGCGCTTCGGCGGAGCCGGAGGCTGCCGCCGGGGAGGACGAGGAGACGAGCCCAGCTGAGCCCGAGCAGGAAGACACCGAGAAGGAGAGCACGGACTGATGGCCAAGACATCCCTGCGGGTCAAGCAGGCACGGACCCCCAAGTTCAAGACGCGGGCCTATACTCGCTGCAACCGCTGCGGGCGTCCCCGCGCGGTCTACCGCAAGTTCGGGGTGTGCCGCATCTGCCTTCGCGAGCTCGCCCACAACGGCCAGATACCGGGGATGACGAAGTCCTCCTGGTAGGAGTCTTCGCAGGAGAGCCAAGATCATGTCGATGACCGATCCCATAGCCGACTTCCTCACCCGCGTGCGCAATGCGATCCACGCTGCCCACGAGACGGTCGAGCTGCCGGCCTCGCGGCTCAAGGGGGAGCTGGCGCGGATCCTCGACGAGCAGGGCTACATCGACTCCTGGTCGGTCATCCCCGCTCCCAAGGGGGGCGCCGGCGAGCTGATCCAGATCCGCCTGAAGTACACGGAGGATCGTCGCTCGGCGATCTCCGGCCTCAAGCGCGTCTCCCGGCCCGGCAGGCGGACCTACGTCGACGCGAAGCACATCCCGAAGGTGCTCGGGGGAATGGGCACGGCGATCGTGTCCACCTCCCATGGCGTGATGACGGGCCACGACGCGCGCGCCGCCGGCATCGGCGGCGAGGTGCTGGCACAGGTCTGGTGATGTCGCGGATCGGCCGACAGCCAATCCCCGTGCCCGCCGGCGTGACCGTCTCGATCGAGCCGGAGTCGGTTCGCGTGAACGGCCCCAAGGGGAGCTGATGGAGCGCATCCACCGCGACATCGACGTCACCCAGGACGGCGAGCAGCTGCTCGTGACCCGTCCGACCGATCGCGGCGAACACCGTGCCCTCCATGGCCTCACGCGCACGCTCGTCGCCAACATGGTTCAGGGGGTGACGGCCGGCTATGAGAAGCGGCTGGAGATCCAGGGCGTGGGCTATCGCGCGCAGCTGAAGGGCAAGAACCTCGAGCTCGCCGTCGGCTACTCCCACCCAGTGCCGATCCCGGCGCCTGACGGGATCGAGTTCGAAGTGCCTCAGCCGACGCGCGTGGTCGTCAAGGGGATCTCCAAGCAGCTGGTGGGGGAGACCGCGGCGATCATCCGCAAGCAACGTCCCCCCGAGCCCTACAAGGGCAAGGGGATTCGCTACGAGGGCGAGTACGTCCAGCGGAAGGTGGGCAAGCGCGCATGAGGTCCGCGGGCCACGAACCCACGGGGCTCCTCTCATGACGGTCCTCACGAAGGAGAACCGGCGGCTGAAACGCCGCCGACGTGTGCGGGCGAAGATCTCCGGCACGGCCACGCGGCCAAGGATCTCGGTCTTCCGCTCCAACCGGGGTCTCAGCGCCCAGCTCATCGACGACGTGGGCAGGCACACGATCGCGGCCGTGAACTGGTACGAGCCCGAGCTCCGCGGCCTCGGGAAAGCCGACCGCTGCAAGCGCTCGGGGGAGCTGCTCGCCGAGCGGGCGAAGGCCGCCGGGATCAGCGACGCCGTCTTCGACCGCGGGGGCTACCGCTACCACGGCCACGTCCGCGCCTTCGCCGAGGCCATCCGCGAGGCCGGCATCACCGTCTAGGCGCGCGCGCCCCGCTACCCTCTCCTGCCTATGTCCAAATCCGAAGACCGCTCAGTGAACCCAGCCGGCCTCGACCTCCAGGAGCGGGTCGTCGAGATCAACCGCGTCGCCAAGGTCGTCAAGGGCGGTCGCCGCTTCTCCTTCACGGCGCTCGTCGTCGTGGGTGACGAACGGGACGTCGTCGGCGTCGGCTACGGCAAGGCGAACGAGGTGCCGTTGGCGATCCAGAAGGGCGTCGAGCGCGCCAAGAAGGACCTCTTCCGCGTGCCCCGGCACGGTTCCACGATCACCCACCAGACGACCGGGGTGTTCGGATCGGGGAGCGTGCTCCTGAAGCCGGCTTCGCCCGGTACGGGCGTCATCGCGGGGGGTGGGGTGCGGGCGGTGCTCGAGCTCGCGGGCATCCACGACATCCTCTCCAAGAGCCTCGGCACGCAGAACCCCATCAACCTCGTCAAGGCGACCGTCGCGGGGCTCCGCGGGCTGCGCACGCCCGCCGAGGTGGCCACTCTGCGAGGGCTCACCGTCAACCAGGTGCTCGGCCTCGGCGGTGGGGAGGCCAACGGCGTGACCGCCGAGCCCGCCACCGAGGAGACCCTCCCCGCCGAGGATGCCGCCGCCACCGACGCGAGCGGCGGCGCCGCGGGCGAGGCCGAGGGGGCGTCCGCCTGATGGCCGTGCTGTCGGTCACCCAGCGGCGCTCCAGGAACGGTGCCAACAAGAAACAGCTCGACACGCTGCGGTCGCTCGGCCTGCGGCGGATCGGCCAGACGGTCGCGGTCGAGGACTGCAAGCAGGCGCGCGGCATGCTCCACGCGGTGCGCCACCTCGTCGAGGTCAAGGAGGAAGGATGAGCCCGGCCGAGGAGCAGGAGCTGGTGGGGCTGCACAGCCTTGCCCCCGCCCCTGGAAGCCGACGCCCGCGCAAGCGGGTGGGACGGGGGGAAGGGTCGGGCACCGGAAAGACCTCGGGGCGCGGTCAGAAGGGCGCGGGCTCGCGCTCGGGCTCCAAGCGGCGGGCCGCCTTCGAAGGTGGGCAGATGCCCATCCACATGCGCATGCGAAAGCTTCGCGGCCCCCACATGAAGAAGTCGATGCCCTTTGAGCCCTTCCGAACCCACACTCAGCCCGTGAACATCTCCTCGTTGGAGAGTCGCTTCGAGGCGGGCGCCGACGTGACGCTCGAGCTGATGAAGGCCAACGGTCTGGCCACCCGCAAGGACATTCCCGTGAAGGTCCTCGCGAAGGGCGAGCTGAGCAAGGCGCTCACGGTGCACGCGCACGGATTCAGCGCTGGTGCGCGGGAGCGCATCGAGGCGGCCGGTGGCACCTGTGTGGTGCTCGAGGGCTGAGCCCGCCGGGCCCGCCGGTGGCGGGGCTCCCTGGGAGCATCGACTAGAATCGGCAGCCGCCCCGCGTCGCGAGCGCACGGCTCCTGCGGCGGGCTGAAAGCGCATGCTCTCAACGATCCTCAACGCCTTCCAGGTCGCGGACATCCGCAAGAAGATCGCCTTTACGGGGGCGATGCTTCTGATCTACCGCCTCGGCTCCCACATCCCGGTCCCGGGGGTGAACCTGAGCGCGGTGAACAACATCCAGAAGGAGTTCGGCGGCTCGAACATCCTCGGCCTGCTCAACCTCTTCTCCGGCGGGGGCCTCGGCCGGATCGCGATCTTCGCGCTCGGGATCATGCCCTACATCACCTCCTCGATCATCCTCCAGCTGCTCCAGGTCGCGGTCCCCTCGCTGGAGAAGCTCTCCAAGGAAGGGGAGGTCGGCCAGGCGAGGATCACCCAGTACACCCGCTACCTCACCGTCGGGCTCGCCTTCGCCCAGTCGATCGGCTACGTCTTCCTGTTCCACACCCTCCAGGCCAAAGCCGGGGAATCCGTCGTCAAGCACTTCGACTTCCCCCACATCTTCCTGATCGTCGTCTGCCTCACGACGGGCTGCGTGCTGCTGATGTGGATCGGCGAGCTCATCACCCAGCGGGGTATCGGCAACGGGATCTCCCTGCTGATCTTCGCCTCGATCGTCGCCCGCCTGCCGGGCGGCATCCAGACCTGGTGGACCACGCAGGATCAGGTCTTCAAGGTGATGCTCCCGTTCCTCGTCCTCGTCGTGGTCGCCGGGATCGTCTTCGTCCAGGAAGGCCAGCGGCGGATACCGGTCCAGTACGCCAAGCGGGTGATCGGCCGGCGGATGTCCGAGGGCGGGCAGACCTATCTGCCGCTGCGCGTGAACATGGCGGGGGTGATCCCGGTGATCTTCGCCGCGAGCATCATGGCGTTCCCCCCGACCGTCGGCCAGCTCGTGAAAACCCACTGGGGGACGAAGCTCTCGGACTTCTTCACCCCCGACGGCTGGCACTACGTCGTCGGCGAGTCCATCTTCATCATCATCTTCACCTACTTCTACACCGCCGTCACCTTCAACCCGGTGGACCAGGCGGACAACCTCAAGAAGTACGGGGGCTTCATCCCGGGGGTGCGACCGGGGCGGCCCACGGCCGAATTCCTCGACCGGATCCTCGCCCGGCTGACGTTCCCGGGAGCGCTCTTCCTCGCCGCCGTCGCCGCCCTACCCTCGATCCTCTTCGCGCGTACCCATCAGAACTTCAACTTCGGGGGCACATCCCTGCTGATCGTGATCGGCGTGGCGCTCGAAACGATGAAGCAGCTCGAGGCGCAGTTGATGATGCGCAGCTACGAGGGCTTCCTGAAGTAGGCACGCGGCCGCATGCCCGCGGCCGGCGGCACCCGTGAATGTCGGCTGCAGCGACGCTCGCAATCCTGGCGGGGAGGAGCTCCGAGCGGATAGGCTGACGCGGTCTTGTCTGAGCTGAACCTCATCCTGCTTGGCCCTCCGGGCGCCGGGAAGGGGACGCAGGCTGACCGCCTGGGGGAGGACTTCGGCCTGCCCCACATCTCCACCGGGGACATCCTCCGAGCGCAGGTCGCCGAGGGTACCGACCTCGGCGCGCGGGCCAAGCGGTACATGGACGCCGGCGAGCTCGTCCCCGATGAGGTGATCGTGGGGATGATCACCCTGCGGGTCGCCCACGGGGATGCCCGCGACGGCTTCCTCCTGGATGGCTTCCCCCGCAATGAGCAGCAGGCCGACGCGCTCGCCTCCGCGCTGGAGGGGCTCGAGCGGCGGCTGACCGCCACGCTCCTGATCGAGGTGCCCGACGACGAGCTCGTCCGCCGCCTCGCCGGGAGGAGGGTCTGCGTGAAGAACCCCAGCCACATCTACCACGTCGACTTCGATCCCCCGAAGCACGAGGGCGTCTGCGACCAGGACGGCTCTCGCCTGATCCAGCGGGATGACGACCGCGAGGAGACGATCCGTCGCCGGCTGGAGGTCTATCACTCCCAGACCGAGCCCCTCATCGGCTACTACGACCGCGCGGGCCTGCTCCGGCGCTTCGATGGGAGGAGGACCGCCGACGAGGTCCACGCGCACATCCGCGCGACCGTCGCCACGCTCCGAATGGAGGAGCAGCTCTAGCTGCGGGCTCCGGGGCCGGGGCGCCGGCGCCCAGCGACTCCCTCCGCCGCCCGCCCCAGGCCGATGGGGTGGAGGCGCCGCGAGGTAAGCTCCCTGGGTGATCATCACGAAGTCCTCCGGGGAGATCGAGAAGATGGCGCGGGCCGGCGAGGTGCTCGTGGCCACGCTCGAGCTCCTCGACGCGAACGTTCGCCCGGGTGTGAGCACGAGGGAGCTCGACGGGCTCGCGGAGAGCTTCATCCGCTCCCGGGGCGGTACGCCCACCTTCAAGGGCTACAGGGGCTTTCCCGGCTCGATCTGCGCCTCCCCGAACTCGATGGTCGTCCACGGCATCCCCGGCCCCTACCGGCTGCAGACCGGCGACATCATCTCGATCGACGTCGGCGTCACCCTCAACGGCTGGGTGGCCGACGCCGCGAGGACCTTCCCCGTCGAGGACGTCGATCCCGGCATCCAGAACCTGCTCGCGGCGACCGAGGAGTCGCTTCATGCCGGGGTCGAGCAGTGCCGTCCCGGCAACCGCGTCGGCGATGTCTCCCATGCGATCCAGCAGGTGGCCGAGGGGGCGGGCCTGTCCGTCGTGCGCTCGCTCGTGGGCCACGGCGTGGGAAGGAGCATGCACGAGGACCCCCAGGTGCCGAACTACGGCAAGCCGGGCAAGGGCCCGCTGCTGGAGGAGGGAATGGTGCTGGCGATCGAGCCGATGACCACGGCCGGCCGCCCCGCCGTGCGCGTCGCCGGTGACGGCTGGGCGATCTTCTCGCAGGACGACTCGCCGGCGGCCCACTTCGAGTTCACCGTCGCGGCCACCGCCGAGGGCCCTCGCGTGCTGACTCCCTGGCACATCTCCCCCGAGGAGCGCCCTGCCCGGCTCGACGAGGGCGCTGTCCGGGCCGGCTGACGCGGCGGAAGTTGCTACTATGCCATGTCCTGTCTGCCTACGTGCGCGGCGCGTGCCCGTGCGGGGGCATCTCCTCGACCCGGTAGCGGCGGCCGCGACGGCAGCCAGAGCCGAGTCGCCGGAATCCAGCCGCGAAAGGGATCATGAAGGTAAGACCGTCGGTCAAGCCGATGTGCGAGAAATGCAAGATCATCCGCCGCCACGGCGTGGTGCTGGTGATCTGCCAGAACAAGCGTCACAAGCAGCGCCAGGGGTGAGCTAGTGGCACGTATCGCGGGAGTCAACCTGCCCCTCAACAAGCGCTCGGAAATCGGCTTGACGTACATCTTCGGCATCGGACGCTCGACGTCAAACAGCGTCCTCGAGAAGGTGGGCATCAGCCCCGACACCTACATCCGGGACCTCACCGAGGAAGAGGTCGTCAAGCTGCGCGACTCATCGACGAGGACCTCACCGTCGAGGGGGATCTCAGGCGGGAGCGCCCCAAGACATCAAGCGTCTGCAGGAGATCGGCTGCTATCGCGGCCTTCGCCATCGCCGCGGCCTCCCCGTGCGAGGGCAGAAGACGAAGACGAACGCGCGTACGCGCAAGGGCCCCAAGCGGATGCAGGTCGCGGGGAAGAAGAAAGCGGGTAAGAAGTAATGCCTCCGGCTCCCAAACGCGCCCGCGGAAGGCGCAAGCCGAAAAAGAACATTCCCGTCGGCCAGGCCCACATCAAGACGTCCTTCAACAACACGATCGTCTCCCTCACGGACACCCAGGGGAATGTCATCGCCTGGGAGTCGGCCGGCGGAGCGGGCTTCAAGGGCTCGCGCAAGTCGACCCCGTTCGCCGCCCAGGTGACGGCTGACGCCGCCGCCCGCAAGGGTCTCGAGCAGGGCCTCCAGAAGGTCGAGGTCTATGTCAAGGGCCCGGGCTCCGGACGCGAGACGGCGATCCGCTCGCTGCAGGCCGCGGGGCTTGAAGTGACGGGCGTCAAGGACGTCACCCCTCAGGCCCACAACGGCTGCCGCCCCCGGAAGCGTCGGAGGGTCTAGCGATGGCACGCGATACGGGCCCCCAGTGCAAGCAGTGCCGCCGCGAGGGACAGAAGCTGTTCCTCAAGGGCGAGCGCTGCCTGACGGACAAGTGCGGCGTCGAGCGCCGCTCCTACCCGCCCGGGGAGCATGGGCGGGGCCGGATGAAACAGAGCGAGTACCGCGTGCAGCTGCGGGAGAAGCAGAAGGCCCGTCGTTACTACGGGGTGCTCGAGAAGCAGTTCCACGGCTACTACGAGAAGGCTTCCCGCCAGCCCGGCATCACAGGCGAGAACCTCCTCGCGCTGCTGGAGTGCCGCCTCGACAACGTGCTCGTGCGGCTCGGCTTCGCGGCCTCGCGGCGGCAGGCCCGCCAGCTCATCCGTCACGGCCACTGGACCGTCAACGGCCGCCGGGTGAATATCCCCAGCTACCAGGTGAGGCCCAACGACGTGATCGCCATCAAGGCGGACACGCCGGCGACGCAGGTCGTGAGGGACGCCACCGAGCTCACCGGGCAGATTCCCGCGTGGCTCCAGGCTGACCACGAGTCGCTCACCGCCAAGGTGCTGCGCAAGCCGGAGCGGCGAGAGGTCGCCGCGCCGGTGCAGGAGCAGCTCATCGTCGAGCTGTACTCGAAGTAGTAGGAGACTTTGCCCGCGCCGCAGCCCGCTCGGGCCGCAGCGCTCGGAGCCGGCGCGACGCCGGTGCGACACCAAAACGACGTTAGGACTCTCATGCTCGACTTCCAAATCCCCCGGATCACAAGCGAGTCGGTGGAGCAGAACCGTGGCACGTTCACGATCGAGCCGCTCGATCGCGGCTTCGGCTACACGTTCGGAAACTCGCTCCGCCGCGTGCTTCTCTCCTCGCTCGCCGGTGCCGCCGTCACCAGCGTTCGCATCGAGGGCGTCGCGCACGAGTTCTCGACCATCCAGGGCGTCAAGGAGGACGTGACGGACATCGTCCTCAACCTCAAGGGGGTCGTCTGCAGGATGCACTCCGACGCCAGCGAGGTCGAGGCCCCGCTCGTCGTGACGGGCCCCGGAGACATCACCGCGAAGGACATCGACCTTCCCGCCGGCGTCGAGATCCTCAACCCGGACGTCCACATCGCCACGCTGGAGAAGAAAACGAAGCTCGAGCTCTACATGACGATCGGCCGTGGCCGCGGATACCGGCCCGCCGAGGAGAACAAGTCGGCCGACCAGCCCATCGGCGTGATCCCCATCGACTCGATCTTCTCCCCCGTCCGCCGTGTCGCCTACGCCGTCGAGCAGGCGCGCGTCGGCCAGAAGACGGACTTCGACAAGCTCACTCTCGACATCGAGACGGATGGCTCGATCGACCCCCAGGCGGCCCTGCGCGAGGCCGCCGAGCTGCTCATCTCGCAGCTGGCGATCTTCACCGACGCCGACCGCATCCAGGAGCTCCGGGCCGCCCCCGGCGGGCAGCTCGACGGGCACGGCCTGGCCGTGGCGGCGGCGCCCCCGCGGCCCTCCAGGGCGAGGAGTGGGGCATCCTGATCGAGGAGCTCGAGTTGGGCGTCCGCTCCTACAACTGCCTCAAGCGGGCCGGCATCCAGACCGTCGGCGACCTCATCTCGAAGTCCGAGGCGGAGCTCAACGCGATCCCCAACTTCGGCAAAAAGTCGATCGACGAGGTGATCGAAACGCTCCATGCGAGGGGACTGAACCTCCGTCAGGACTGACCGGGGCGAGGAATCCGCGCGGCCCGAGCCCGCGGCCCGTTCGGCCTCCACACCCTAGACTTCACAACGCCATGCGCCATCAGAAGACCCGAAACAAGCTCAGCCGTGACTCCGCCCATCGCAAGGCGCTGCTGATGAACCTCAGCAAGGAGATCATCGAGCACGAGCGCATCAGGACGACGGAGGCGAAGGCGAAGGCCGTCAAGCCGGAGGTGGAGCGGCTGATCACGCTCGCCAAGCGCGGTGACCTCCACGCGCGCCGCCAGGCCCTCTCCCGCCTCTCCCAGGACAAGTTCACGGTGCACAAGCTGTTCGAGGAGGTCGCTCCCCGCTACGCCGGCCGCCCGGGCGGCTACACGCGCATCCTGAAGCTCGGCCGGCGTCGCAGCGACGCCACCGAGATGGTCTTCATCGAGCTCGTCTGACCGCTCCCCGCTCGCCGCGGTCGGGTCCGGGGATGGTCACAAAGCTGACGATCGAATACGACGGCGGGGGCTTCGCGGGATGGGCCCGCCAGCCCGGGAAGCGAACCGTCCAGGGTGAGCTCGAGGAGGCGCTCCGGACCGTGCTCGGCGAGGGCGCCCAGGACGGAGGGCCGCTGCGGCTGTCGGTCGCCGGACGGACCGATCGCGGGGTGCATGCCTGGGGGCAGGTGGCGAGCTACTCCCACGAGGCCGTCGACCCGCAGCGCCTGAACAGCCTGATCGACGATGACGTCGCGGTGCTCGCGGCCGAGCCCGCCGACCCCTCCTTCGACGCCCGCCGGGACGCCCGCAGCCGTACCTACTGCTACCGGGTCCTCACCCGCCCGTCACGGAGCGTGTTCGAGCGCGATCGCTCCTATTGGTGGAGAGGGGCGCTCGATCGCGGAGCGCTCGCGGCGTGTGCGGCGGCGATCGTCGGGCGACACGACTTCACGGCCTTCACCCCCACCGAAACCGAGCACTCTTACTTCCGCTGCGACGTTCTCGCCGCCGAATGGAGCGAGCAGGGGGACGTGCTCGAGTTCTGGATCGAGGCGGACATGTTCCTCCGCCACATGAACCGCGTGCTCGTGGGCACGATGCTCGAGATCGCCGCGGGGGCCCGCCCGATCGGGGAGCTCTCCGAGCTGCTCGACGGCCATCCCCGCACTGGCGCCGGACCGACGGCCCCCGCCCATGGGCTCGCCCTCGCGAGCGTCCGCTACGGCTAGGAGCGTGCCGTTCAGAGTCGGCACATCTTCACGCCCGCGACCCAGGTGCCCCCTATGCTGACTGGCGATGCTCGACGTTCTCCTCACCAACGACGACGGGATCGAGGCCGAGGGACTGCTCGCGATGCGCGCCGCCCTGCGCTCGCTTCCCGATGTTCGCCTCGCCGTGATCGCCCCGGACGGGAACCGCTCCGCGATGGCCCGGTCGATCACCACGCGGCGGCCCCTGGTGGTGGCCGAGGTTGACTTCGGGGACGGGAGCGTGGGCTACGCGACCGACGGGACGCCCGTGGACTGCGTCCGCCTGGCGAGCCTCGGGCTGGTGGAGGGCTTCGCGGCCGACCTCGTCGTATCGGGGATCAACCACGGGGCGAACCTCGGCGACGACATCACCTACTCGGGCACCGTCGCCGCGGCCCTCGAGGGTGTCGTGCTGGGGCTCCCCGCGATCGCGGTCTCCCAGCAGTCGGGCGCGGGCTCGCTCGACTACACCTTCGACGGGGGCTTCGGCTTCGACGTCGCCGCCGCCTTCGTCGCACGGCTCGTCGAACGGATCGAGGACGTGCCGCTCCCCCAGCGAACCCTCCTCAACATCAACGTCCCGTCCCGCAAGCCGGCGGGCGTCGAGGTGACGAGCCTCGGCAAGCGCATCTACCGCGACGAGCTCAGGCTCGAGCGCGAAGAAGAGAGCCGCCGGCGCTATTGGATCTACGGGTCCTACCCCGGCTACCACGACGAGCCCGGCACGGATCTCGCCGCCGTCGCCGCGGGGCACATCGCCGTCACTCCGATCCACTTCGACCTGACCGACCGGCCTAGCCTGGAGGCGCTCCGGCGCTTCGACCTGGAGGGGCTACTGGCTCCGGCAGCGCACGACGCCGGCCAGTGAGCACCGCGCGAGGAACCCCTCCTCGAGGGGCATCGGCCGGTCGGGGGGGCCGTGGCGCGCGCTCAGGCGAGCCCTCGCGGCGGGCGGGCGAGCTGAGAGAGCAGCTCGAGCACCACGCCCATCGCTACTACGTCCTCGACGACCCCGAGATCGGTGACGACGAGTACGACGCCCTGCTCGACGAGCTGCGCGCGCTCGAGGCCGCGCACCCGGAGCTGGCGACGGCCGACTCGCCCACGCAGCGCGTCGGGGGCGAGCCGGTGGGGCGGCTGGAGAAGGTCGAGCACCTCGAGCCGATGCTCTCGCTCGGGAACGTCCGCTCGGAGGACGAGCTGCGGGCGTGGGTGGAGCGGATGCGCAACCACCTCGCACGCGAGGGCATCGATGACCCTGACTTCACGTTCGTCGTCGAGCCGAAGATCGATGGGCTCGCCATCAGCCTCGTCTACCGCGACGGGGTGCTGGAGCGGGGAGCCACGCGGGGGACGGTGAGATCGGGGAGGACGTCACCCACAACCTTCGAACGATCGGAGCGATTCCGCTACGGGTCGCCGACGCGCCTCCGCTGCTGGAGGTGCGGGGCGAGGTGTACATGTCGCTGAAGGACTTCACCGCGCTGAACGAGCGCCGCGCCGAAGCGGGCGAATCGACGTTCATGAACCCGCGGAACTCCGCCGCCGGGACTATCCGTCAGCTCGATCCCGCCGATGCCGCCAAGCGGCCGCTGTCGATCTGGTGCTACCAGCTCGGTGTCACCGAAGGGCTCTCCTTCGACAGGCACTCGGAGGCGCTCGCCTGGCTGCGCGAGCACGGCTTCCGGGTCAATCGCGGCATCGCCCTCCTCGCCGACGCCGAGGAGGTGATCGCCCGCTGCCAGGAGTGGGAGCGCCGACGCGGGGAGCTCGATTTCGAGATCGACGGGGCGGTGGTGAAGGTGGACGACCTCGAGCTCCAGCGCCGGCTCGGCTCGGTGGGGCGCGATCCGCGCTGGGCGGTTGCCTGGAAGTTCCCGCCGACGACAGCGGTCACGCGCCTGGAGAAGGTGATGTGGAACGTGGGGAAGTTCGGCGACCTGCGCCCCTATGCCGTCCTCGATCCCGTCGCGGTGGCGGGCGTGAGCATCAAGCTGGCCACCCTCCACAACGAGGAGGACATCCTCCGGAAGGACATCCGCGCGGGCGAGGACGTGATCGTCGTGCGCGCCGGCGACGTGATCCCCCAGGTCGTCTCACCGGCTCCCCACGTCGCGGAGCGGAGCGACAGGCCCCCGCGGCCCGTGCCCCCGAAGCGCTGTCCGTTCTGCAACACCCCGACGATCAAGCCCGAGGAGAGCGTCTTCACGAAGTGCCCCAACCGCGACTGCCCCGCGCGGGCGTGGCAGCTGCTGAAGCACTTCGTCTCGCGCGGGGCGATGGACATCGACGGGCTCGGGGAGAAGCAGGTTGCGCTCCTCCAGGAACGGGGTCTCGTGCGGGACGCCTCAGACTTCTACCGTCTGCGGGAGGACCAGCTGCTGGACCTGGAGGGCTTCGCCGAGCTGTCCGTCGCGAACCTCCTGAGGGCGATCGAGGCGTCGAAGGAGCGGCCCTTCGCACGTGTCCTCTTCGCCCTCGGGATCGAGGAGGTGGGGGAGGTGACCGGGCGCAACCTCGCGCTCGCCTTCCGCAGCATCGAGGCCCTCTGCGAGGCCTCCGAGGAGGAGATCGCCGAGACGCCGGGGATCGGGGAGAAGATGGCCAGATCGATCCGCGCGCAGCTCCACGACGAGCGCATGGAGAGGCTCATCGCGGCGCTCGAGCTCGCCGGGCTCCGCTTCCACGAGGAGGGTCCTCCGCCATCCCAGGGTCCGCTCGCCGGACGCACGCTCGTGCTCACGGGGACGCTCCCGGAGTGGTCCCGCGAGCTCGCCACCGAGCGGATCACGGCCGCCGGCGGACGGGTGACGGGCTCGGTGTCCAAGAAGACGGACTATCTCGTTGCGGGAGAGAGCCCGGGGTCGAAGCTGGAGAAGGCCGAGCGGCTCGGGGTGAGCGTGATCGACGAGGCGGGTCTACGCGAGCTGGTGGAGGGGGAGGCGGCGAGCGCCGAGCCGCCCTCCTAGGTTTCTTCGCCGGCGAGGGCTTCCTGGCCGGCTTCTTCTTCGCCTTCTTCTCCGCTTTCGCCTTCGGCCTTCGCTCCGTATTCCACGGCTGCCTGTTCGGATTCTTCGTCCGAGCTCCTCAGTTCGCCGCCGGTTTCTTCTTCGGGGTCGCGCGCGTTGGCGGCTTCCAGGGTGGCGTCTTCGGATGCTTCGTGAGCGGCTTCCCGTTCGCTGCTGCTCGGAGGGGGCGCTTCCCTCACTTCCCTCACTTCCTTCACTTCCCCTTCCTCGGCGTCGTGCACGAGGATCCGGCCCACGGGGCCGAAGATCCCCCGAATGGACGAGAGCGACGGCGACGCTCGGTTCGCTCCCCGCGCCGGTGGTGGCGCAGCCCGACAGGACGAGCGCGGCGAGGATGGCGAGGCCGATCGACGGGAGGAGGGTCTTCCGTGCGGCGAACACGGGAACTTCTTCGGTCGCTTCCCCGGGCGGCTTGAGCCAAGGGGACCCAAGCGCGACGTGGGTTGTGGGGGTCGATCAGCCCCCCGGGGGAAGGAAGTCGCCTCAGCGCGAGGCGATCTGGCCTGGCGCCGGGATGGCGGAGTCGGCGATCGAGATGACCATGTGATCCTGGAACCTGTGCGCCGTTTCCGTCGCGATGCCGTCGTTGAAGATCGCGAAGACGATCTGCTGGCCGTTGCTCGACTCGCAGTAGCCGGCGAGGTTGGAGGCGCCGGTGAGGGTGCCGGTCTTCGCCTCGCATCGCCCCGCCGCGCCCGTGTCGCGCATCCGCAGGGCGAGGGTTCCGCTCCGCCCCGCGACGGCCAGGTCGCCCCGGAGCAACCCCCCGAGGGTGGTCGGCGCCAGCGCCACGAGCAGTTGGGCGACCTGGTAGGGGGAGGTGCGGTCATCTTCTGAGAGCCCCGACCCGTCCACGATCTGGGGATGGATGCCGAGGAGCGAGGCGATCGTCCGCGAGACGACCGCCGCGCCCGCCGCGGTGGTTCCCGCTCCGCCGTAGCGCGCGCCGAGATCCTTGACGAGCATCTCGGCGAAGAAGTTGTCCGAGGGGGGGAGCATCAGGCCGAGCAGTTCCACGAGCGTCGGCGAGTCGACCGTCGCGAGCGTGCTCGCTCCTGCGGGGACGCGACCCGCTGCGCTCCCTCCCTGGATGCGCACGCCATCGGACTTCAGCGTCGCCCAGAGCTCGTGGGCGGCGAAGGCGGCCGGGGCGTGGGGGCCGCGTTCGGATCCGCTGTCGCCGCGGTTGAAGGCGAGCCCGCTGAGGGTGCCTTCGAGGAAGGGGTCCGGTGCATATCCGCTGGAGGGCTCGCCGCGGAGGGAGTCCAGATAGGACTCGTCGCCCTCGATCGAGCCCGTCACGCGGCGTATCCCCACGCTCCGAATGAGCTCATCGGCGAGGGTCGAGACGCTCGCGCCCCTGCCCCCGTAGTAGGAGCGGATGAAGGAGCTGCTCCCGAACGTGGGGTCGCCGCCGCCCCGGAGGTAGAGGCTCCCCTCCCAGACTCCCCCGGCCGCGAGATGGCCAACGCCGAGCACCGAGGTGGACAGGCGAGCCGTTGGCCCCATCAGCTCGAGGGCCGTCGTGGCTGTATAGAGCTTCTCCACCGACGCCGGCGGGCGCATCGTGGTGGCGCGGACGGAGAAGAGAGTCTGGCGGGTCGTGAGGTCGTAGACGAAGGCCCCGTCGTGGGGCCCGGCGAGGGTGATCTGCCTGGATAGGTCGGCCTGGAGGGCTGCCAGACCGTCCGCCGCGGCCGCCCCGGCCGGTGCGAGAGCGAGGAGGCCGAGAAGTCCGAAGATCAGAATTATCAGCTTCGCAGGACGCTTTGGGGCCACGCGCCCATACAATGTCGTTGTATGGGCAAGGTTGTCAAGCTGGAACCGGCTCGTAAGGCGCCGGCCGGCGCGAGGACACGCAACCGGCCCGTGGTCGCCCGGGGGGTGGGTCGGCCGGCTTCGACGGAGCGCCGAAGCAGGCCCCGTCGAGACAAGACCGCGCTCGTCCTCGGGGGAGGGGGGTTCACCGGGGGGGTCTACGAGATCGGGGCCCTCCGCGCCCTCGACCTCCTCGCCGTGAACAGCACGGTGAACAACTTCGACGTCTACGTGGGCACCTCCGCGGGCTCCTTCATCGCGGCCCTCTGCGCCAACGGGGTCACCCCCGACGAGATGATGCGGGTCGTCACCCGCCAGGGGAAGGTGGCCTTCAAGGACATCGACCTCGGCGACCTGCTCCGCCCGAACATCTCCGAGTTCGCCCGCAAGGGCGCGATGATGCCGTTCCGGGCCGCGTCCCTCGTGCGCCAGGTGCTCGCCCAGCCGGGCGGGGTCTCGATGATGGACGTGGTGATCGGCCTGGCGGACTTCCTCCCCTCCGGCATCTACACCGGCGCGGGCATCGAGAACTACCTCCAGGAGGTCCTCAACGAGCCGGGCCGCACTGACGACTTCGGCGAGCTCGACTGCGAGCTCTACATCACCGCCACCGACCTCGACACCTGCGAGCGCGTGGTCCTTGGGGCCGATGGCTCCGAGGACATCCCCATCTCCACCGCCGTACGGGCCTCGGGAGCGCTGCCGATGGTCTACTCGCCCGTGAGCGTCCACGACCGGGAGCTCATCGACGGGGGGATCGTCTCGACTACGAACCTCGACATCGCCGTCGAGGCGGGGGCGAAGCTCGTCGTGGTGATCAACCCGATCGTGCCCTTCATCAACGACTTCTCGGGGAAGGTGAAGACGCTTCGGGGAGACCGCGTGCGGAGGGTCTCCGACATGGGCTTCGCCCAGATCGGCTACCAGGCGTTCAAGCTCGTGGCCCACCAGCGCCTGCACGAACTCGCGAAGACCTGGGAGCAGCGCTACCCGGGGATCGACATCGTGCTGATCGAGCCGGAACCCAACGACGAGCTGATGTTCCAGACGTCGATGATGAGCTTCACCTCGCGCGTGGAGATCGCGCGGCATGGCTTCGAGTCGGTCACCAAGCAGCTCGCCGGCGAGTACAACCGCTACCAGGACGTGGCCGATCGCCACGGCATCGACATCTCCGCCAAACGCGTCCGTCAGGTCGTCGAGCACTTCGACGAGGAGGCCGGGGCGGTGAGCGCCTGGAGGAAGATCCTCGAGGGGACCACCGGGGCGCTCCTCCGTCAGGCCAGCTCCGGGGGCTGAGGCTCAGGCGGTGGCCTTGTCGACCGCCTCGAGCAGCCGCTCGGAGGCGAGTCGCGAGCGGAGAGCGATGCGCACGTGGCGGGGCTCGCCGAGGGCGTCGCCGGCCGCCACGAGCACGCCTGACCTCGCCAGCAGGGCGGACAGCTCAGCGCCGTCGAGCTCGGGATGGGCCGCCCAGACGAAGTTCGCCTGGCTGTCGCTGACGTCGAACCCCCGCCCGCGGAGCCCATCGATCACGCGGGGCCGCTCTTCGCAGATCGTCTGCACGCGCTGAGCGATCAGCTCCGAGCAGGTCTGCAGCGCCTCCAGGGCGCCCGCCTGTGAGACCTCCGAGACGCCGAGGTCCGGCTCGAGCTCCGCGAGCAGATCCTCGGAGCCGGGTCCCCCGATCGCATAGCCGATGCGCAGGCCGGCCAGGCCCCATGCCTTCGAGAAGGTCCGAAAGACGATCAGCCGCGGAAAGCGCTCGAGCAGGCGGAGGGAGGCGTCGGAGGGCTGGGCGTCGGCGAACTCCACGAGGGACTCGTCGAGCAACACGGCAACCCCCTCCGGGAGGCCCGAGAGCAGCCGCTCGAGATCGTCCACTGCGAGCAGCTCCCCCGTCGGGTCGTTCGGGCTCGCGAGGGCGATCACGCGTACGTCGTGGTCCGCGGCGGCCGCGGCCAGCAACGCGTCGATCCCGGCGGAGACGCGGACGGCGCGTCCGTGGGCCCGTCGGGCCATGATCGGATAGAGGGGGTAGGAGGGCCAGGGCGTCAACAGCTGCTCCCCAGGGGAGATCACCGCGCGGGTGGCCGCCGTGAGCAGCTCTGCTGAGCCGTTGCCGAGGATCAGCCGCGCCGGCTCCACCCCGTGGCGCTCGGCGAGCAGCTCGCGGAGGTCGGTCCCCTGGAGGTGGGGATAGCGGTTCAGCCCGCGGCGGGCCACGAAGGTGATGGCGTTGACGATCCGCGGGTGGGGGAGCTCAGGCCAGGTCGTCAGCGACAGGTCGAGCGTCTGCACCTGGGCGAGCGCTTTGCGCTTGCGCTCTGCGGCCTCCTCGCGCAGGCCTTCGTTGACCTCCTCCTCGGACATCCCTTCGAACTGGCGGTAGTAGTCGAGCAGGCCCACGGTATGGCCTTGTTCTAGCAGCGCCGCTCGCGTCGGTGGCCGTCACGGACCCGGACGCGAGCGCCCGGATGCCGGTCAGAGTCCGCCGTTGCCCGGGCCGTGGATCACGAGGAACCAGACGAGGAAGAGGGCCGTGCAGATCACGGCCGTGATCGCGAACACGCGACCGAGAACGCCGGTGCGCTGATCGTGACCGGCGGCGCGGCGGACGAGGATCCAAGCATGGTCGAGTCGCCGCTGGAGGGAGAGCGTGCCGAAGAGGAACAGGAAGAGGCTCGCGAAGGACACAACGATGCCGACGCTCACGCTTCCCGAGAGGTAGTTCGCGCGCGAGCCCAGCCAGAGGCAGGCGAGGGGATCGGGCCCCAGCAGAGCAGGCTCAGGATCGTCATGCCCGTGAGCATCAGCCCCGCAAATGAGCCGTCCACGCGCTGGCGGAGCTCGCCGGCACGCTGGGGGAGCGCACGGAAGCGGATGGGTGCCGTGCCGGGGCGCCGACCGACGAACAGCCCGCCGGTCTCTGATCGATCCGTGCGCATCCCTACCTATGATCGCAGCCGCAGGCCGCGTCTGCCTCAGCCGGCATAGAGGCCGTCGAATAGCGAGGCGTATTTCTCGTTGACGATGTTCCGCTTGACCTTCAGCGTCGGCGTCAGCTCGCCGGTTGCCTGGGAGAGGTCGTGGTCGAGGATCGCGAACTTCTTCACCTGCTCGACCTGGGCGTATTTGGAGTTGGCCCGGTCGATCTCCTGCTGGATGAGCGCCTGGACCTCGGGGTGGGAGGCGAGCGAGGGGATGTCCTCCGGGAGACCGTTCTCTCGCGCGTACTGCGGGATCTCTTCCTCGTCGAGCGTTATCAGCACGACCGGGTAGGGTCGCGCGTCGCCGTGCATCACGGCCTGGGAGATCCAGCGGCACTGCTTGAGGTCGTTCTCGATGTTCGCCGGGGTGAGGTTCTTCCCGCCGGCGGTGATGATGATGTCCTTCTTGCGGCCCGTGATCGAGAGGTAGCCGTCCTCGTCGATCGAGCCGAGGTCCCCGGTGTGCAGCCAGCCCTCCTCGATCGCGCCGAAGCTCGTCGAGGCCTGGTTGTGGTAGCCGGCGAAGATGTTAGGTCCTTTGACGAGGATCTCCCCGTCCTCGGCGATCCTCAGCTCGACGCCCGGGAGCGCGCGGCCGACGGTCCCGAAGCGGTGGTCCTCGAGCGTGGAGACGGTCGCCGCGGTCGCCGTCTCCGTCATCCCGTAGCCCTCGAAGACGGGGATGCCGCAGGCGTAGAAGAACTCGAGGATCTCGTGGGCGATGGGCGCCGCACCGCTCGTGGCGTGGCGGACCCGCCCGCCGAAGATCGCGCGGACGTTCGCGAAGAGGGCCGTGTCGGCCTCGTCGAAGGCCTTCTTCATCGCCTCGGGGATCGCTTCGCCGCGGATTTCCATGTCGCGGACCTTGACCCCCAGCTGGATCGCCTGCTCGGCCTTCGCCTGCTCCTCGGGCGGCTGTGCCTCGATCGCGCCGTGGGCGAGCGTGTAGATCTTCTCGAACACGCGGGGCACCGACGGGAGGTAGGTGGGTTTGACCTCGAGCAGCTCGGGGACGATCTGCTTGGTGTCGCCGCCGAAGTAGGCGAGCGTGCTCCCGAGCGCGAAGGAGGCGAGCTGGACGAGGAGGGCGTAGGAGTGGGCGAGGGGAAGGTAGAGGTAGATGACCTCGTCCTCGGTGATCTCCCGCACGTCGGCGATCATCTCGATGATCGAGCGGTAGTTCCGATGCGTGAGCACGCAGCCCTTCGGGGGGCCTGTCGTGCCGGACGTGTAGATGAACGTGAAGGGGTCCTCGGGGCGAACGCCGGCGCGGCGCGCCTCGAGCTCCTCCGGGGAGCGCGCCCGCCCGCGCGCGCGCAGCTCCTCGACGGAGATCGCCGCGAGCGCGGCGACCTCGGGTCCTCCGCCGTCGGGCGGCGGATCGATCACGACCACCGAGCGGAGGTTCGGAAGACGATCGCGGATCGCCGCGATCTTCGCGAGCTGCTCGCCGTTCTCGCAGATCACGGCGCAGGCGTCGGAATCCATGAGCACCCAATGACACTCCTCGGGGGAGTTCGTCTGGTAGATCGGCACCACCACCGTGCCCGCGGCGGTCGCGGCGAGGTCGACATAGCTCCAGTCGGGACGGGTGTTGGCGAGGATGGAGACCCGCTCGCCCGCTTCGATCCCGAGGTCGATCAGCCCGAGGCCGATCTCCGTGACGATGTCCTGGAGCTCGCGGTAGGTGACGTCATGCCAGGCACCGTCGCGCTTGTAGCGCACGGCCGTTCTCTCACCGTGAGTGGCCACCGTCTGCGGAAGCAGATCGGCGATCGTCTGCGACCCCGTGGTCGATGCCATGGCAGTGGCCTCCATCTGGTCTCCCTCCTCGTGCTTCAGGCGATTGGCACTTGAATGTTAGAGGCTGAGCGCACGTTTGGGTATGGCGGTCGACGACCATTCAGAGGGGATTCGGGACGTCGAAGAAGACCTCCTCGACGTCAAAGCTCTCGGCGAGGTGCTCGCCGAGACGCCTGATGCCGAACGTCTCCGTCGCGTGGTGCCCGGCGGCGATGACGTGGATGGCGCTCTCGCGCGCGAGCGCCATCGTGCGCTCGGCCACCTCCCCGGTGATGAGCGCCTGGGCGCCACCGGCGAGAGCCTCGTCGATGTGGTCCCCACCTGCGCCCGAGACGATCCCCACGCGTGCCACCGTCGCGGGCCCGTCCGAGAAGACGAGGGGCTCTCTCCCAGTGAGCCTCCCGACGCGGGAGAAGAGCTCCGCGGCGGGTGACCCTCCGTCGGGGAGGTCGGCGAGGAATCCGATCGGCTGGCCGCGATGGCGGGCGAAGGGCGTCAGCCGCGTCGCCCCGAGCCCCTCGGCGATGAGGGCGTTGTTGCCGATCACGGGATGGGCATCGAGGGGGAGGTGATACGCCGCGAGGGCCATCGACCCGTCGAAGAGGAGCTGGAGGCGACGCTTGAGGATGGGGTCGATCGCCGCCACCCCCTCACCCCAGAAGAGCCCATGGTGGACGAGGACGAGGTCGGCCTCCGCGGAGGCCGCCAGCTCGAACAGCTCGGCGTGGGCCGAGACCCCGGTGGCGATCGTGGTGATGTCCTCGCGGCCGGGGACCTGGAGGCCGTTGACGCAGTAGTCGGAGAAGCGTCCGGGCTCCAGCAGCTCGTCGACGTGGGCGAGGATCTCGCGGAGCGACGCGGACACAGGGCGACGATAGCGGTGTGGAATACTCCCAGGCACGTCGGGGCGTGGCGCAGCCTGGTAGCGCGCACCGTTCGGGTCGGTGAGGTCCCCGGTTCGAATCCGGGCGCCCCGATGAGAGGGTTGTTAGTTGCGGGAGGGAGCGGGGGAGGGCCCGAGGCATCATCGCAGCTGCTGATGAGGGGCCGCTCCGTCCTTCGCCGCTTGGATGCAGGCGGCCGCGTTCACAGGCCTGCGGCCGGCTGAGCTCGACGCCCGTAGGTGGGAGCGCGTCGAATCATCACTAGCGCGAGGTGCCACTCACCTTCGGAGGAGGTTGCGATAGCGCTAGCGCAGCTGGACGGCGGGAACCTCGTGCGCGGCCTTTGTAGGCATCGTGACTGCCGCCGGGCTCTCGACCTGATCGTGCGGGCGGGGCGACGGCCCCCTCAGCCGTCGTCGCCCGCGTAACTTGATGTCCAGCGGCTACGCCGCCGCGACGCTCCTGGCGATCTCAAAGAGGCCCTCGGGCATCGGGCGTGGGAGCTGCCACGTAAACGACACGGGGCGTTCGCCGCGGTGCTCGACGTAGCTCACCGGGCCCAGGAAATAGAAGGGCGCCGTTCCTAGCTCGCCCTGCTTGCGCTCTCGCACGAACAGCAGGATCCGGGTGCCGCGCTCGCGATGGTGGATGTAGCGCTGCACCGTCTGCTGCTGGGGCGTCTGGCGGCTCTGCGACTCCCAGTGAAACAGCGTCCTGTTGATTGCGTAGTCGCGGTACATCGTCGTGGGGGAGTAGTCCCGCTCGGCCTTGCGTAGATCGACGAAGAATGCGTCGGCCTCGATCTCGGACATCCATAGGACGCCGCCCTGCGTGACCTTGTGTTTGACCCCGCCGGCGTGGCCGGCGGCGGCGATGACCTCCCTGCGCGTGTAGCGGGCGTGGAGTGTCAACGGCACCTCCGGCGGCAGCGCGCTCGGAAGCTCCAGGGTGCTTGAGCATGCGTCGAGCCTGTCAACGAGCTGGTCGAGCTCCGCGCGGATCGTTTGCTCCTGCCAGATGGCGCGCAGGAAGCCTTCGAGGGACTCGTGTTCCCCTGATCCGGATTCAAGCCCCCACGCGAGCATCGTCACGAGGCGCCTCTCGCGCTCGTCCAGCTGTGCCAGGGTTGGTGGACGGGGCGCCTGAAGGAGCTCGCGATAGAAGCGGACTCGCTCACGATCGTCGACGTGCGTGAGTCGCCCAACGGCTTTCAGGCACCGCGCCTCGAAGTCGGGATGGCGCGAGCTCGGGACTTCGCGGCCGGCATCACGTTGTAGGTGGGTCCAGGAGCGTCCTTGCTTGTAGACGTCCACGAGGCGGTGGCCTGTCGTGTCGAGAAACGCTGCGAGCGTCTCGACGTCGCTATGCGCGCGCAGATCCCCGACCAGCGTCTGCCAGCGTGTCCTCTGCACCGCCGCCCGCAGGTTCTCAAGGACGATCTCCTCCGAGGTCTTGTCGAGGTCCACGGTGCAGCCGGCGGGCAGGAACGGGAAGCCCTCGCGCACCTGCGTCTCGATCGGCTGCCGGTCGCGGCACATGATCGCGCTGAAGCGCTCGGCGAAGCTGAACTCACGCCGGTGTTGGCCGATCAGGTCGAGGACCGTCAGATGGCTCTTACCCTCCGCTCGGCGAAGCCCTCGCCCCAGCTGCTGCGTAAAGACCGTGGCCGATGCCGTCGGCCGGAGCAGCAGGAGGGTATTCACGTCAGGCACGTCGACGCCCTCGCCGAGCACCTCCACTGAGAAGACGCACCGCAGCCGGCCCGCCCCAAGGTCGCGGAGCGCCTTCTGGCGCACATCGGGCGGGTCGTCGCCGGTCAGCGCAACGCTCTCCAGACCCGCCTCGCTGAACTTCTGCGCCATGTAGTGAGCGTGCTCCTTGGAGACGCAGAAGCCAAGCGCCTTCATCGCGCCCGGGGCAAGCACGATGCGCTCGACTCCAGCCAGTAGCCGCCGAACGCGGATGTCATCTCCGGTGAGTACATCTGAGAGCGCTTGCACGGCGTAGCCGCCTCGGCGCCACTCGAGGTCGCGGAGGTCGGTGCCGTCGGCGATGCCGTAGTACTGGAAGGGGACGAGGAACCCCTCATCGATTGCCTCCCAGAGTCGTAGTTCGACGGCGATCCTATGGTCGAACCACTCGGTGACGTCCTTGCCGTCCATCCGCTCGGGCGTCGCGGTCAGGCCGAGCAACTCCTTTGGCTTGAGATGGTTGAGAAGCCGGTCGTAGGTAGCTGCGGCGGCGTGGTGGAACTCGTCGACAACGACGACGTCGAACGCGTCGGGCGCCAGGCGGTCGAGCTCGGCGCGGCTAAGCGTCTGCACCATCGCGAACACGTGGCGCCCGGTGGCTATCTGGCCGCCGCCATGCTTCTCGCCGAACGAGCCGTCCTTGAGCACGGCGCGATAGGTCGCCATCGACTGCTCGAGGATCTCGTCGCGGTGAGCAACGAATAGGAGGGAGAGGTCCCCGTTGTTCGCCCCGGCGAGCAACTGCTTGTAGTCGAGCGCGGCGACGACCGTCTTTCCGGTGCCCGTCGCGGCGACGACGAGGTTGCGGTGCCGGCCGTGGCGTTCCCGTTCCAGCGTGAGCGTGTCGAGCATCCGCTGCTGGTGCGGGTAGGGGCGCACATCGAGGCCCGCGATCTGCACGGTCGAGGTCTCGCCGAGGGACCGCCGGTTGTGCTCGCGTAGCGCTTGTTCAAGTGCCGCGCCGTTGCGGGCCGGGTCGTAGTCCTCAAAGTTCTCCGAGGCCCAGTGGCTCTCAAAAGACATTCGCACGCGCTCGACGATGTGTTCCGCGTCAACTTCGGAGAGCCGCACGTTCCACTCGAGCCCATCGAACAGGGCCGTGTGGGACAGGTTCGAGGACCCGACGAACGCGGTGCTGAGTCCCGAGGACCGCTCAATTAGCCAAGCCTTGGCGTGAAGCTTGGTCGTGCGCGCGTCGAAGGCCACGCGGACCTCTGCGCCGAGGGCGACCAGAGCGTCGACCGCGCCCTTTTCAGTCGCGCCCATGTAGGTGGTGGTCACGACGCGGATGCGTCCGCCCCGGGCTAAGAAGCTGTCTCAATACCCCCGGTAGGCTTTCCGCGTCATGGCGCGGACGTGGTTGCGAATCCGGGTGGACTTGTTGGGCGGTGGCGGGATCGACTGTGATCCGGCGCCGGGGCGCATCTTCCTCGTCGGCCCGTCGCATACCTTTGAGCAGTTCGCGAAGGCGATCGACGCGGCGTTTGCACGGTGGGACCTATCGCATCTGCACAACTTCGAGCTCAAGGACGGCCGTCTGATCGGCTATCCGGACGACTCGTTCGGACCCGAGCTGGTGTGGCTGGACCACGCGAAGCTGAAGGTCGCCAAAGAGGTGGGGCCGGGCGAGGAGTTCGAGTACGTCTTTGACCTCGGCGATGACTGGCGCCACCGCTGCACTGTCGAAGCGGAGAAGGGGGATCCGCTCGAGGAGCACGGGATCGTGCCCAATGTGCCGGCCCCGATCTGGGGTTGGGGTTCGATTCCCGACCAGTACGGCCGCCAGGCCTTCGATGTCGAGAATGAAGAGGACGAGTTGGGCTGACCGCGCTCAGGCGGCGAGCTTTCGCTGGCAGACGACAGAGCAGCCGAGCAGCATGAACGCCATGTGCAGTTCGGGGTCGCGCTCATAGCGGATTCGCAGGCGCCGCAGGTTGTGAAGCCAGGCGAAGGTTCGCTCAACGACCCAGCGTTCTTTGCCCAAGCCAGAGCCGTGCACGGTGCTGCGCCTGGCGATCACGGGCTTCACGCCCCGCGCCCAGAGCTCGCGGCGGTATTTGTCATGGTCATAGCCCCGGTCGGCGAGCAGCCGCTCGGCACGCCTTCGCGGACGCCCAGGCCTGCCGGTGACCGGGCCGACACCATCGATCAGGGGCAACAGCTGGGTGACGTCGTTGCGGTGCCCGCCGGTCAGCCTGATCGCGAGCGGAATGCCGTTGGAGTCGGTGATCAGATGGTGCTTTGAGCCGCTGCGGGCGCGGTCAACCGGCGAGGGCCCCGTGTGGAGCCCCCCAAAAGAGCACGAACATGGCTGCCGTCAACAACGGAGGTTGACCAGTCGATTCGACCGGCGGCGTTCAGGCGGCGCAGCAGCTCACGATGCAGGCGCTGCCAGACGCCTTGGGACTGCCACTCCGATAGACGCCGGTGTGCCGTTGCTGGTGAACACCCCATCTCGGCCGGCAGATGGCGCCAGGCGATCCCTGTGAACAGGATGAACACGATCGCGTTGAAGCAGACACGGTCATCCACTCGCGGACGGCCGCCGCGCGGATCAGGAGGATGCTCAGGGATCAGCGGCTCCACCGCCTCCCACAGCTCGCCCCGCACCCGCCAAACCGAGCCCGCCATAGGCACCTCCTCGCCGGGTTATGTCACCCAGAAAGTTCGACCGGCCCGATCAAAGCCCTCCCCCCAAGGTATTGAGACACGCTCTAAGAGGTCCGCGAGCGCATCGCGCAGGTGGCGAACCCCCGACCAGATGATGAACGCGCAGATCAGGTCTACCGACTCGGCGCTCGCGAGCTCGGCCCGCAGCTCCGAGCCGATGTTGGGCTGACCCTCAGCATTTATCAGGAGGTCGCTTTGGCCGAGCGGGGTCGCAGGCAGTGGCGGCAACGGCACCGGATCACCCAGCGGGGAGCGCGCCTTGATCCCCGTGAGGACGCGCGGCGGTAGCTCAAGCAGCGCGTCCAATGCGTCGTCGCCCAGCGACGCGAGGAGTCCATTCAGCTGCTGCGCCTGGTCGTCGGCCGACTCGACGCCCGCCAGCTCACGCCCAATCTCCTTCATCGCGTGACGGGCCAGGCGCTCCGGCCCCTCCGCGGGATCCAGCGGTTCCTCCGAGCGCAGGTCGGGTTCGAGGCCCGTGAGCCGCCGCGCGAGCTGGCGGGTGAGAAGGTGATCGCGAGGCCCCGGAGCTTCGGAGGTCATCCGCGGCAGCGTAATCGGCTCACGTCCCGAAATGCGCGAGCCGTCGTAGTTCGTAGTGGTGGACTGTTGCCGATTGCTTAACCTCAGTCAGCCAGAGCCCATACTTGAGGTTAGGCCGCAACCTCAAATATGAACTCGGACCCGGAGCACCAGCAACATCTGTTGCACCGGGCTATCCTCGTATATACTACTGGACTCGGTATGAAGGTCGTAAAGGTCCGTCGCGTAGGCAACAGCAACGTCATCTCGATCCCGCGGGAGTTCGAGGCGCACGGCTACGCGCCAGGCGCCTCGGTCCTCGTCGAGGAGCTCCCGGGCGGCGATCTGCGGGTCATGCCGACCGAGAAGGTGCGCGAGCGCATCCGGGAGGTTGGCGAGTGCCTCGTCGCGGAGCACGGCGAGGCACTGGACATCCTCGCCAATCACGACCCAGACGCCCCGAAGCGCTAGGCCGCGATGGCTGAGGGTCGGGCCGGCGAGATCGAGCCGGTCTATCTGACGCTGACTGACGTCCTCGAGCTGTACGCGCTGATCATTAGCGCGAGCGCAGCCGAGGCCGCCGACCAGCTGCGCAACCGCGGGCCGGCCTGGAGAGCGCGATTACTCGTCCGGAAACGTACGCCCACTACCAGGACGCCGACCTTGCGCTCGCGGCGGCTGTGCTCGCCCATGGGATCGCCGAGAGCCAGTGCCTTCATCGACGGCAACAAGCGCACGGCGCTGATCGCGATGCTCGTCTTTCTCGAGATCAACGGCTGGCGCGTCGAGGCTTCGGACCCCGAGCTCGCCGATTGGATCCTGGGCTTCAGCGCAGGATCCTCGCCCGAGGAGATCGCGGGCCTCATCGGATCAGCGATGCGGGCCATCGAGTAGCAGCGGCGTCTCGCTGCCCACGAAACCGCCCACGCCCGCAAACGACTCCCCAGAGCCAACCACCACCATTGGCCCCGACTAGCAACAGCGCGTCGCGGTTGCCGGCTGGACACGCCAGAACCTGGTGGCTGAGTCCGCCGGGGCCCGGCCAACCGAGTCACCTGTCTTAACCCCAGCGGCTCATCTCGCCGATCGGGTAGGCCCAAACCCCGTCGCGCCGGTTTGAGCCTCGCACGGCCCGCTCTACGGCGTTCTCGCGCGCCTGGCGGGCTCCCCGATCGTGGAGCGCCACTTTCATTCGACGCGCGCCCGACCCACTGCGGGTGCCTGAGGCCTGACACCGACGCGGCGCGCCTACGCGCGAGCACTCGAGCCCCGACCGTCAACACACCGGCTAGCCCCGGGGTCAGATGCCGGGGCGCTCCATTGGCCCGGGCGTCGCGCTCTGTGAATCTCGCTCGCAGTGGAAATCGAGCGAAAGGGGGCTGGCAATGAAACCGAATCTCGCAGAGCGTGCCGCCAGGTGGAGCGCGGGTCACTGGAAGATCGCAACCGCGGGTTGGCTCGCGTTCATCGTTGCCGCCGTCGTGGCCGGCAAGCTCGCCGGCACCGTGCAGTTGACCGACGCCGAGCAGTCCACGGGGGAAAGCGCGCGCGCCCACGCACTCATTGAAGCAGGCGGCCTTCCTCACTATGCCGGCGAGAGCATCCTCGTAGAAAGCCGACGAGAGACTGTCAGCGATCCGTCCTTCAGAGCCACGCTCGTGCGGCTCGCCAACGCCCTGCGGGTGATGCCCGAGGTGCGTAAGCTCACTTCTCCACTCGAAGGAGCGAGCGGTCAGGTCTCACGTGCCCGGCACTCGGCGCTGGTGCAGTTTCGCGTCAGCGGGCCTGCGGAAACCGCCGATCAGCGTATTCAGCCCGTGCTCGACCGCGTCGCCGCTTTGCAGCGCTCGACACCAGGCTTCACCATCGCTGAGTTTGGCGACGCGAGCGCCGAGCACGGCCTCAATCAGACGGTCGGGCGACGACTTCTCGCACGCGGAGAGACTTTCGCTGCCAGTCACCTTTCATGGTCCTGCTGCTCGCGTTCGGCGCCTTCGTCGCGGCCGGGGTGCCGGTGCTGCTCGCCTTCTCCGCCGTGCTCGCGTCGCTCGGGCTGGCGGCGCTGGTCAGCCATCTCGCTCCACGCGGCCGGGGCGACGAACTCGGTGATGCTGCTGATCGGCATGGCGGTCGGCGTCGACTACTCGCTCTTCTACCTCAAGCGCGAGCGCGAGGAGCGCCGCAGGCTGATCGCCGACGAGGCGCTGTGCAGGGCTGCTGCCACATCGGGCGCGCGGTGCTGATCTCGGGCACGACGGTGCTGATCGCGATGGCCGGGATGCTGCTCGCAGGCTCACAAGATCTTCAGCTCCATCGGCGTCGGCGCGATGATCGTCGTGTTCGTCTCGATGGTCGGCTCGCTGACGGTGCTGCCGGCGCTGCTCGCGAGCTCGGCGACCGCGTCGAGCGCGGCGTGCTCGCGGTTCTCGGCCGCCGGCCTGTTGTTCGCGCTGCGTCCGCTCGGCGCGGCCGCGCGTGCTCGCTCTGGCTACGCGACAGGCCGACGCTGATCCAGCGCGTGAAGGGCCGGCAGGAGGGCTCGCGCGTGTGGGCCTCGCGTGCTTGCGCCCCGTGCTCCGCTTTCCGGCATCTCGACGATCGTGCTTGCGGGCGGCGCTTGCTGGTGATGGCGTCTGCCCGCTGCTGGGCATGCACACGAGCTGCCCAGCTTCACCGACCTGCCGCGGAGACGTGCAGATCGTGCGCAGCTACGAGCAGATCCAGCGCGCCTTCCCGGGCACGCAGTCGCCGGCGTGTGGTCGCCGTTCAAGCGCCCGATGTGACCGCCGCGCCGGTGCGCCGTCGCGATCGCTGCGCTGAAGCGCGAGGCGCTCGCGACCGGACGGATGCTCGCGCCGATCGAGACGATCGTCAACGCGCACGCACACGCGGCCGCGCCGTCGAAATCCCGCTCGACGGCAACGGCGACGACGCGGCTGCGTTCGGCGGCGCTGCGCTGCTGCGCGAGCGCGTTCTGCCGGCGACGATCGGGCGCGTGCCGGGCGCGAGCTACGCCGTCACTGGCGAGACGGCGGGTACCGCCGACTTCAACCAGACGACGACAGTCACCATTGGCCGCTCGTGTTTGCCTTCGTGCTCGGCCTGGCGTTCCTGCTGCTGCTGATCACGTTCCGCTCGATCGTCATCCCGTTGACCGCGATCGTCGCTCAACCTGCTGTCGGTCGGCGCGGCCTACGGAGCCCTCGTCTGGATCTTCCAGGATGGCCATCTGCAGGGCCTTCTTGGGTTTCACTCCAACGGCGCGATCGTCACGTGGCTGCCGCTGTTCCTGTTCGCGTTCTGTTCGGTCTGTCGATGGACTACCACGTGTTCATCGTCAGTCGCGATCAAGGAGCTGGTCGATCGCGGAGCCTCCACCGAGAAGGCGGTGGCCGCGGGTATTGCGCGCGACCGCTGGCACGGTCACGGCGGCCGCCGCTGTGATGGTCGCCGTGTTCTCCATCTTCGCCACGCTCAGCACGCTCGAAATCAAGCAGATGGGCGTCGGCCTCGCGGTCGCTGTGCTGCTCGATGCGACGGTCATCCGCGGGGTCCTGCTGCCGGCCACGATGACGCTGCTCGGTCGCTGGAACTGGTACCTGCCGCGCTGGCTGGGCTGGCTGCCGCGGATGCGCGTGGACCATGCGCCGGCGGCGATCGCGGCGGAGCTCACTTGATCGAGATGTCCCGGGCGCTCAGAGCATTCGTCGAGCCCGCGAGCTACCGGCGTCTGGCCTTCCTGCTGAGCGCCCTGCCTTTCGGCTCGTTTTGGCTGGCGCTGCTGATTTCGGTATGGGTCGCGACCGTTTCCGTCGCGATCACGCCGCTCGTGGTCCCCGCTGTGATCTGCATCTGCCTGGTCGTGCGCGCGGGCGCCGCCGTAGAAGTCCAGCTCGCCCGGCGGCTGCTGGGCGTCGAGCTCGCGTCTCCCCTCGCTGGCCGCGTCAGACTGATGGACTGTGGCGGTACTTCCTGGCCACCTTCTCCGATCCGGCGCTCTGGAGGACGCAGGCGTACCTGTTGCTGCGAGCCGTGCTCGGCGGCGCCGTCGCCGCGTCCTCTCAGCGCCCTGCTCGCCGCCCTCGGCCTGGTCGCCGCGCCGGTGCGCTACTCGCGATCCCCAGCGGCGTCGACGTGGGTCACAGCAATATTCATTCGCTGGCGGTGGCGCTCGCGGCGGTTCCGGTCGGCGCGCTCGCGGTGATCGCGACGATGGCCACGCTCGCCCGCTCGCCAGGCCGCTGGGGTGGACTGTCGGCGACCCTCCTGCAACCCGCCGCCGAGACGTTGCCGAGGGCTGGGCCGGCGCGCCGACCCGCGCTCGTAGCGCACGCCGCGAGCTTCGCCGGCGTCAACCTGTTCCTGATTCGCGATCTGGGCGCTGACCTCGCGCGGCTACTTCTGGCCGGTGTGGGCGATGCTCGCCCTGGGCGCTCCGCTGGCGATCCACGCCTGGGTCGTGCAGGTCAGAGAGGACGGAGTCGTGCTGGTACGAGCGTCGGCTGGACCGCGGCTTCGCGATCCATGCCGGCGTTTGGGTCTCCTGCTCGTGTTCCTGTCGGCGTCTGGGCGATCACCGGCGGCGGCTATTTCTGGCCGGTATGGGTCCTGCTGCTCGCGGCCTCGGTCGCGCTCGGTGCGCACGCGGCGGCGCTGATCTCGCGCGCGCACGATAGCAGGCGCTCACAGCGCGTATCTCTGCGCTCGAGTCAAGCCGCGCCGGCGCCGTCGACGTGCAGGAGGCCGAGCTGCGTCGCATCGAGCGCGACCTGCACGATGGCGCCCAAGCGCGACTCGTCGCGCTCGGCATGAGCCTTGGCATGGCCGAGCAGAAGCTCGCCGAGCCGACCCGCAGGCGGCGCACGAAGCTGCTCGCGGAGGCTCGCACCGGAGCCGGCGAAGCGCTGAGGGAGCTGCGTGACCTCGCGCGTGGCGATCCATCCGCCGGTGCTCGCCGACCGCGGGCTCGACGCCGCCGTACGCGCGCTCGCGGCCGGCCTCGCCCGTCGACCGTGACCGTCTCGGTGGCGATTCCCGAGCGCCCGAAGCCGCCGGTCGAGAGCGCCGCCTACTTCGTTGTCGCCGAGTCGCTCGCGAACGCCGGCAAGCACGCGCGCGCGGCGGCTCGACGTGCGCATCGCGCGCGACGGCGACATCTCTCGGTCGAGGTTCACGACGACGGCGGCGGCGGCGCCGATCCGGCCGGCGGCGGGCTCGAGCGGCCTGCGCCGCCGCGTCGAGGCGCTCGACGGCACACTCACCGTGATCATCGCCCGACCGGCGGGCCCGACGACGATTCGCGCGGAGATGCCATGCGGGTAGCGTTGATCGCCGAGGATCTCGCCCTGCTGCGCGACGGCCTGCAGCGGCTGCTTCGCGACAACGGCTTCGAGGTCGTCGCGGCCGTCGGCGACGGCCAGCGCGCTGATCGCGGCAGTCGACGCGCGAGCGCCCGGACGTCGCCGTAGTCGACATCCGCCTGCCGCCGGACTTCCGCGACGAGGGCCTCCGCGCGGCGCTCGAGCTGCGCCGAGCGGGCGCCCGACAGTCGGGGTGCTGATGGTCTCCCAGTACGTCGAGCCCGCCTACGCCGCGGAGCTGCTCGCCGACGGCCGCGGCGGCGTCGGCTACCTGCTGAAGGACCGCATCATGGATGTCGGCGACTTCGTCGACGCGGTCGCGAGGGTCGCGCGCGGCGGCACTGCGCTCGACCCCGAGGTCGTCGCCCAGCTCGTCTCGCGCGATGGCGACGACGGCCCGCTTCCGAGTTGACGCCGCGCGAGCGGGAGGTGCTCGGCGCTGATGGCCGAGGGGCGCTCGAACGCCGGCATCGCTGAGTCCCTCGTGCTCACTGTCGGCGCGGTCGAGAAGCACGTCGCGAGCATCTTCGGCAAGCTCCGACTCGCGCCGTCCGACGGCGACCACCGCCGCGTGCTCGCCGTGCTCACCTTTCTGCAGAGCCGATCGGCGTGATCGGAATCGACGACGTGAGCGGGGGTCACGGTCCTCTCCCCGTGCGCGGAGGGAGCCGACGGTCCCTCGCCGGACGCGCTGGCTCCCTCTAGACTCCCGCGCGACAGCGGGGATCTAGACGGGGGACGGCAGACGTGGATTTCGGTGTGATGATGTTTCCGACGGAGTACTCGGTCGCCCCGGACGAGTTGGCTGCGATGGTGGAGCAGCGCGGATACGAGTCGCTCTTCTTCCCGGAGCACACGCACATTCCCGCCAGCCGCGCGACGCCCTATCCGGCGGGCGGCGAGCTGCCCCGCGAGTACTCGCACACCTATGACCAGTTCATTGCGCTGACCGCCGCGGCTGCGGCGACGGAGCAGCTGCGGGTCGCGACCGGCATCTGCCTGGTGGTCGAGCGCGACCCGATCACGACCGCGAAGGCGGTCGCCTCGCTCGATCAGCTCTCCGGCGGCCGCCTCCTCTTTGGTGTCGGCGCGGGTTGGAACCTCGAGGAGATGGCCAACCACGGCACGGATGCCCTCCGCCGGTTCGGTGTCCTGCGCGAGCGTGTCGAGGCGATGAAACAGATCTGGGGCGCGGAGGAGGCGAGCTATCACGGCGAACACGTCGATTTCGATGCGATCTGGTCGTTCCCGAAGCCGCTCCAGCGACCCCATCCGCCGATTCTCGTGGGCGGGAACGGACCGAAAGTCGTCGAGCGCGTGCTCTCCTACGGCGATGAATGGATGCCCAACGCGATGCCGGACGCAGAGGCGCTCCAGCAGCGCATCCGCGACTTCCGCAAGCGCGCGCAGGAGGCAGGGCGCGGCCCGCTCGGGGCAACTCTCTACGCCGCGCCCGCCAAAGCCCACGCGATCGCCGCCTATGAGCGGGCCGGCGTCGGCCGATACGTCTTTCCGCTGATGTCGGCGGGACGCGAGGAGACCGAGCAAAGGCTCGATCATCTCGACGGGGTGATCGGGGAGTACAGCGGTTCCTAAGCCGCACGACGCGCACTAGCCTTCACGTCGAGAGCGCCTAGCTCTCCGGGTGTTCCTCGAGGAGAGCGTCCGTCGCAGGGTCGGGCCGGCCATCGAAGTACCTCGCGAGCACCTCCGCAAAGATCTCCTCCTCGGGTGCGGCTCGCGCGAACAGCGTCATCGAGGACCGAAGCTTCATCGCATCGATCGGCCCGAGGATCTCCTCGGCGGTGGGGCCGGCCAACGCGGCGAGGATGCCGGCGCACTCGACCAGGCGGGCGCCGAGCAAGGGGTCTCGTAGGTACTCCTCGGCTTCGTTGAGCGAGCGGATCGCGTACGCGCGCGAAGCGGCGCTCCGTCCGAGCCCGTCCAGCTGTGGAAAGACGAACCACATCCAGTGCGTCGTCTTGCGCCCTGAGCGAAGCTCCCTGACCGCGCGCTCGTATGTGGCGCCGCTGTCCTGGGCGACACGGAAGCGGCTGAGTTCGAAGTGGTCGCTCATGCAGGCCCTCCGGTCGCCCGGACCCTAGTGTGGGTGGGCCCGCGGTCACAAACCGCAACGCTCGCGGAAGATAGCTTGTGATGTCGAGAAGCTGGGAGGATGCCACCGACGCGGAACTGCTCGCGGCCTGCCACACGCAGGAGGAGCCCTTCGCCGTCTTCTACCGTCGCCACGAGCGTCTCGTCGCGAGCTGGCTGATGCGCCGCTGCGGTCGTGCGGAGCTCGCTGCCGATCTGTTGGCGGAGGTTTTTGCCGCCGCCTATGTCGCAGCGCCGCGTTTTCGTCCCGGGCCGCAGCCGGCGCAGGCTTGGCTGCTTGGGATCGCTCGCAACAAGCTCCTGCGCAGCCTGCGCCGCGAACGCGTCGAGGCGTCTGCTCGCAAGCGGCTCGAGGTCGATGCGATCGAGCTCTCCAGGGCGAGTGTTGCCGCGCTCGAGGAGCTCGAGGCCGAGGACCCGATGCGGTTGCTCGCCGAGCTGCCCCCCGATCAGCGCGAGGCGGTGCGGGCGCGCGTGCTCGAAGACCTCGACTACCGCGAGCTGGCCGCCCGCATGCAGGTGAGCTCAGCGGTCGCCCGCAAGCGCGTGAGTCGCGGCCTGCGGACGCTGAGACGGCACATCCAACACGAAGGAGTCGACCGATGACTCTGCTCCCCGAGGTCGAGCACGCGCTGCTCGACGCCGTTGCCCGCGACCAGGCCGCCGGACGCCAGACCCGTCTCGCGCGCATCCGCGCGAGGTCACTCCGGCTGCCGGCGGTTGCGCTGCTCGCGCTGCTCGGCACAACGACGCTCGCGCTCGCCGCCAGCGGGGTGATCCTCACCGGCTCGAGCGTCCCGACCCACGGGCGCCCGCGTCCCGGCTACGGGTTGGGCGTCCCGGCGGTCGGGGCCAGCAAGCTGCTGCCGCTGCGCGCGCCGGACCCGGCGGGCGGGCCGCCCTGGGGGATGCGCATAGTTCGCACCACCCGCGGCTTTCTCTGCCTGCAGATCGGGCGTGTGCAGGACGGTGTGCTCGGCGAGCTCGGCATCGGCGGCGCCTTCCACGACGACGGCCTCTTCCATCCGCTGCCAGCCGACGCGCTCGGGGTGCAGCAGGCGCCGAGCGTCAACTGCGAGCTGCCCGGCCGGTCGGGGTTCGCGGCTGCGATCGTCGGCCTCGAGCCGAGCGCCGTGGGCCTCGAGCCACGTGCCGCGAGCGCGAACGTCTCCCGCGCGAACCTGAGAGAGATCTCCTTCGGTCTGCTCGGCGAGCACGCGCGCAAGATCGCCTATCGCTCCGAAGCCGGGCTGAAGACCGCGGAAGTCCTCCCCGGCCTCGGCGCATACCTGGTCGTGGAGCGCGCGACGCATGGCGGTCAGCTCGGCGAAGCCAGCGAGTCGCCTGCGTACGATGGCGAGCCCGTGGACCCGGACGGAACGTTGACGGCGATCACCTACAGCTACGGCACGCGCACGTGCAAGGTCATCGGCCACGGAAACGCCCTCAGCGCCTGCGGCTTCTCCGACGGGCCGCTGGAGGCGAAGGCGCTCCCGCCCGCCCACGTTCCGCTCCACGTCCAGCTCGAGGTCCACGACCACACGATCACCGCTGCCTACGTCGTCTTCCGCGCGCCCTACCCCGTGACGAGCGCGGCCCAGAGCTACTCCCTCGACTCGACCGGATGCCGCGGGGTTCTCAGCGGAGAAGGCATCAACCACGACGTCGCGAAGGGCGCGATCCTGCACATCAGCATCGCCTCGCTCCTCTCCCGCGCCTGCTCGCGCTTCGCGAGGATCTCGGTCTATTACACCCGCAGCATCGACGACAACGTCGCCCCTACCGCGCTCGGCGAGGTGACCGTCCAGGTCCCGCGAGATGCGCGCACGCTCTCCCGCCCTGCGAGGGACAGTGACGTCAAGCGAGCGCAGCGCGGTGACGATACCTCCCCACATGGGACCGTCCTTTGCCCGGTTCGTCAGCCGTGCCGCCAGCCCCCATGAGATCAAACGCCGAGGCGAGACGCTGCATGTCTACCGGCTGCCCGCGCAGCGGTTGATCTGGAACCTCGTCGGCGTCCTGATCTCTCTCGGTCCCACTATCAACGTTGTCGAGAAAATCAGCCTGTCGCGCCTTCAGGCTGAGCCAGCCGTGACCGCCGCCTTCTGTCTCTTCCTCCTGATCCCCGCCGCGTGGTTCACCTGGGGGTTGAGGTTCGGCGTGCGCGTCTCCTCCGCCGGGGTGAAGAGTGTCTCGCCCTCGCGTGTGAGCTTCACGCCCTGGGAGGACATCGCTCGGTTTGTCGTCGCCGAGACCGTCCCGACCACGGCCGTGCGGGAGAGCTGCGTCTGACCCTCGCGCCTCATGCTGCCTGAGGCAGCGGTGGTGGAAAGCGGACCCTGACCGTAAGTCCGCCTCCCTCGCGTGGTTTCGCCTCGATGTGCGCTTCGTGGGCGTTGGCGATCGCGCGGACGATCGACAGTCCGAGTCCGTGGTGGCCGCTCGCTGCGACGCTACGGACCTCCTCGACGCGGCCGAACGGCTCGAACAGCCGCTCGAGTGCCCAGGCCGGCGACCACCGGTCCGGTGTTGGCGACGGCCATGTACGACCCCTCGGCCTCGCTGCCCGTTGCTGATCTCCACGAGCCCTCGCTCGTCGTTGTGGCAGAGCGCGTTGTCGAGCAGGTTGGCGATCAGGCGCTCGATCAGGGCGGGATCTCCGCTCGTGGGTGCGGGCGCGAGCGAAGTCTCACGATGCGGCCTCTGCCGCGGTCGCGGCCTCCCCGGCGATCAGCGCCAGGTCCAGCGGCTCGCGCTGCTCGAGGCCACGCTCGCTCGAGGCCAGCGTGAGCAGCGCCTCGAGCAGCCGCTCCTGCTCCCGGCCGGATGCGAGCAGCTCCTCGCACATGGCCCGCAGCTGCTCTGCGCCCGCGTTCGGGGTTCGGCGAGCGCGACCTGCAGCAGCGCCCGGTCGACGGTGAGCGGGGTGCGCAGCTCGTGAGAGGCGTTGGCCACGAATCGCCGCTGCGCCTCGAACGATGTCTCGAGTCGGGCCAGGAGATCGTCGAGGGTGTCGCCGAGGCGCTTGACCTCGTCGTCGGGGCCGTCGATCGAGCCGCTCGCTGAGGTTGCGGGCCGAGATCTTGCGGGCGGTGGCCGTCATCTGGCGCAGCGGACGCAGCACGCGGCCGGCGATGAGCCATCCGAGCACCGTCGAGCCGATCGCCGTCACCACGAGCACGAGCCAGGAGGCGGTGAGCAGCCGGCCTGATCGGCCGCGCGTCTGCTGGTGGACGATTTCAGGCACCACGAGGGTCCTCGGGGCTGCCGGCGCTGGTCGGATGGGCGACGAGGCCCCGGTCGACGTGGACCGACGTGCCGACCGAGGTGAAACAGGATACGACGACCAGATCGTGCCGAGCACAGAAACATGCCGCTGTAGAGCATCGTCAGCCGCAGCCGTGCACTGCCGCGCCGGAGCCGAACGTGGGCAGTCGCACTGCCATCAGATCCGGTAGCCGCCCTCGCGCACGGTCTCGATCAGCGGCGGATCGCCGAGCTTGGCCCGCAGGCGGCCGATCGTCGTCTTCACGGTCGTCGTGAACGGGTTCGCGGCCTCGTCCCAGACGTGGGCCAGGAGCTCCTCGGCCGAGAGCACCCGGCCGTCGGCGGCGAGCAGGCATTCCAGCACCGCGAACTCCTTCGGGCTCAGCTCCAGCCGCCGTTCGCCGCGGAACGCGACCCGGCGGGAGGGGTCGAGGCTCAGGTCGCCATGGACGAGCACGGGCGGCAGCGGCGCCACGGCGCGGCGCGCCGAGCGCGCGCACCCGTGCGACGAGCTCGGCGAACTCAAACGGCTTGCCCAGGTAGTCGTCGGCGCCGAGCTCGAGCCCCTCCACGCGGTCGCGGATCGTGCTCGCCGCCGTGAGCATCAGCACCCGCGTCTGCGCCGCCTTCGGCGAGCATCGGCCCGGCAGACCTGATCGCCGTGGACGTCCGGGAGGTCACGGTCGAGCACGACGACGTCGTAGTCAGTTCACGGCGGCGTGCGCGAGCGCGTCGGCCGCCGTCGAACGCGACGTCGACCGCCATGCCCTCGCGGCGCAGCCCCTCCGGCCAGCGCGGTCGCCAGCCGGCGGTGATCCTCGACTACCAGCACTCTCATCTCGCGCAGAAGGATCGCTGACCCAAGGTGTCAATCAGGTCACAGCCGACAGGCACCGTCCTGGCACCCGGCGGTCTCTACAACTGCCACACCAGCACAAAGCGAGACGAATCTGCGCACCCTCCAAGCCGTCCTCGCCGCCACCGGCGTCGTCCTGCTCGCTCGTCGGCTGCGGCTCATCGAGGCAACAACGCCACGCACCGCGACGGCCAGCCGCAGTCGCGCGCAGACCTTCGCCTCCGCCGCTTTCAAGTACGCCGCATGCATGCGCAGCCATGGGGTCGCGACTTCCCCGATCCCCAGATCGTCAACACGCCGGGCAGGCAGGCCATCGGGATCCGCCAGGTGCTGTCGCGAGCGTCGCCGACTCGCCCCAGTTCAAGGCCGCCCAGAAGCCTGCAGGGGGATCCTGCCCGCGCCCGGAAACGGGAGCGCGCAGCGAACGCGACCGAAGCAGCACGCTCACGCGCAGACCCTGCTGGCGTTCGCACAGTGCCTTCGTAGCCACGGCGTGCACGGCTTCCCCGACCCGACCGCACAGGGGCAGCTCACGCTCGCGATGATCCATGCCGCGGGCGTCGATCTGCAGGCCCCCTCGCTCCTGACCGCGGCGAAGGCGTGCGTCGGCGTCACCCACGGTGCGATCACGCTCGCTCAGGTCGAGCAGGCGATCCACCACCCGCCCGGTCCGGGAATCGGGCGGTGGCGGCGGCAGGAGGGCGAAGGCTCGGAATCGGCCGGCGGCGGCCAGTGACAGGCCGCGCGGCGGGGAGCGTGCGTTGACGTTCGCAGCCGGCCGCCGTCCTGGCGCTGCTCGCGCGCGGTTGGCGTCGTGCGCGGCCTGCTCCTCGGTCGCGGCTCGCCGTCGAGCCGGGCGCACCTGACGGCACGACGACTTCGGATGCAGCGACCGTCGAACGCCGAGACCTCGTCGAGACGGACACCGAGGCGGGCACGCTCAGCTACGCCGGCCCGCAGACCGTCTACGACCGCCTGAGCGGCACCGTCACGTGGCTGCCGAGCGTCGGCCAGTTGATCAAGCCCGGCGGTGTCGCTGTTCAAGGTCGACGGCGCGCCGGTGGTCCTGATGAGCGGCAGGCCACGCCGCCTACCGTGACCTCGCGCCTGGCGATCGGCGAGGGGAAGGACGTCCTCCAGCTGAACGAGCAACCTGGTCGCTCTCGGCCTCGACCCAGAGGGGATCGTGGTGGACGACGAGTGGCAGGCTTCGACGACCGCGGGCGTGGAGGCAGCTCCAGGGCGCGCTGGGCGAGGCCGAGACCGGGAGGCTGACGCTCGGCCAGGTCGTGTTCCTGCCCGGCGCCCAGCTCGTCTCCGCAGTCGATGCGACACTCGGCGGCGACGGGGGAGGGTCGTCCGGGCAGCCCGTCGCGCGAGCGCTGCGAGCGATCCCGCGGCCCCGGTGCGCGCCGAGTACGTGAGCTTCGAGACGCCTGCATCTCCGCCCGTCGCCGAGGCCGAGCCGCGCACCGATCGCGCGCGAGCAGCCGCACGGCGGCGGGATCGAGGACGGTCCAGACACTCCAAGACGAGATCGCGCGCGCTGAAGGGGGAGTCGCCCAGCTGAAGTCGCGGCCGGCGGCAGCCCGGCGTCGGTCGAGCGGCTCGCGCAGCCCGGGACGCCCCGGCTCGCCGAGCCCGAGCGATCGTCCGATCCGGGGGGCCCGACGGGCGAGTCCGATGGCGCCAGCCCGACGCCGATCCTGCAGACGACCTCCACGCGCCTCGTCGTCACCGTGCAGTCTGGACGCGAGCAAGCAGAGCGAGGCCAGGATCGGCGAGCACGTGGCGGTTGCAGCTGCCAGACGGCGAGGCGGTCGCGGGGAAGGATCACCGCGGTGAGCGCGAGTCGCCCAGAGCTCGAGCGGCACCGCCGCCGACGGCGGCGCGGGCGCACCAGGGCAGCGGCGGGAGCGGGTCGCAGACTCGACCTCGACCGTCCCCGTGACGATCACGCTCAGCACGGCCGCCACGCCGGGCGCCGGACTCGACGATGCGGCCGTCAGTGTCGAACTTCGCCGAGGCCGTCGCGCGCAACGTCCTCTCGGTCCCGGTCACCGCGCTGCTCGCCACCGGCGGCGCGGACTACGCCGTCCAGGAAGCGGCCCCGCCCCACCGGCTGATCCCGGTCACGACCGGGCTGTTCGCCGCCGGCGACGTCCAGATCTCCGGGGCGGGTATCCGTCCCGGCCTGCGCGTGAGCGACTCCCAGGGATGACGGCGATCGAGCTCGAGGCCGTCAGCAAGGAGTACCCCGGCGGCGTCCTGGCGCTCGACGGGGTGAGCGTCGAGGTCACTGGCGGGTGAGCGCGTCGCGATCGTCGGCCCGTCGGGCTCCGGCAAGACGACGATGCTCACGATCATGGGCACGCTCGAGCGGCCCAGCGGCGGCCGTGTCCGCCTCGCCGGGCGTGAGCTCGACGGCGCCTCCGACGCGCCAGCTCGCGGCGCTGCGCGCGCACCGCCTCGGGCTTCGTCTTCCAGGCGCTTCCACCTGCAGGAGTCGACTGAGCGCGCTCGAGAACGTCGCCAACGGGCTGCTCTACACGGGCGCGCCCGCGCGCCGGCGGCGCGAGGCCGCCACGATGCGCTGACCGCGTGGGCCTCGGCAGATCGGATCTCGCACCGTCCGCCGCAGCTCTCCGGCGGCGAGCGTCAGCGGGTCGCGATCGCCCGCGCGATCGTCAAGCGACCGCTCGTGCTCCTCGCCGACGAGCCCACCGGCAACCTCGACTCGACGCTCCGGGGGCGAGGTCATCGAGCTCCTGCACGAGCTCGCCGCCGACGGCGCGACGCTCGTGCTGATCACCCACGACGAACAGGTCGCCGCCTCCTTCCCGCGCCGGCTGCACATGCGCGACGGGCGGATCGTCGCCGGACGAGCGCTCATGAGCGTCACCTCGCCTCCGCTGCGACCGCCTGCGCGTCTGCCGCCGCGGGAGCTGCTCGGCTTGGCGCTCCAGGGTGTGCGCGGCCACCGGCTGCGGGCCGCCCTGTCGGCGCTCGGCATCGCGATCGGCATCGGCGCGATGGTCGCGGTCGTGAGCGTCTCCGCCTCCGCGCAGGCGAACCTCCTCGCGGAGATCGACGCGCTCGGAACCAATCTCCTCACCGTCACGCCCGGCCAGACGCTTCGCGGGCGAGAACGAGGTGCTGCCCGCACCTCCGTGGCGATGATCGACCACATGCGCGACGTCGACGAGCGACGTCGCCGTCTACCAGGTGCCGAACGCGAGCGTGTACCGCACGCCGTTCGTGCCCGCGCTGGAGACGCGGCGGGATCGGGGTCGACGCGGCCGGCGAGGACCTGCCCCGGGTGCTCCAGACGCGCATCGCCTCGGGGCACTTCCTCGACGGGATCGCGCAACGCTTCCCCGAGGTCGTGCTCGGCGCCGAAGCGGCGAGCGCGCTGCAGATCACGCGCGTCGTCGGCCACCTCCTCGTCTACATCGGCGGCACGTGGTTCAGCGTCGTCGGCATCCTCGAGCCGGTGCTGCTCGACCCCGTCACTCGACTCCACCGTCTTCATCTCGCTGCCGGTCGCGGAGCGCCTGTTCGCGCTCGGCGCCGAACCCCTCCGAGATCTACGTCCGCGCCAACGTCAACGACGTCAACCGCGTCGCGACCCTCCTCGCCCCGACCGCCGACCCCCAGAACGCCGACGGGGTCCAGGTCGGCCGCCCGACGGACGCACTCGAGGCCCGGGCCGCCGCGAAGGGGCAGTTCACCACGCCTCCTCCTCGGCCTCGGCGCCGTCGCCCTGCTCGTGGGCGCGATCGGCATCGCGAACATCATGGTGATCTCGGTGCTGGAGCGACGTGGCGAGATCGGCCTGCGTCGCGCGCTCGGCGCCACCCGGCGCCACATCGCCGCTCAGTTCCTGGCCGAGTCCGCCCTGCTCGCGCTGATCGGCGGTGCTCGCGGGGCTCATGCTCGGCGCCGGCGCCACTCTGATCTACGCCGCAGATCAAGAGCCAGCCGTTCGTGGTGCCGTCCTACGCGTTGCTCGCCGCGCCGGCGGCCGGGTTCCTGATCGGCGCGATCGCCGGCTTCTGTCCCGCCGTCAAAGCCGCTCGGCTCAGCCCCACGGAAGCGCTCCGGAGCTGAGTGCTGCCCGGGCTCCGGGAGTGCACCGGGTGAGGGGCGCAAGCCCTTGGGCGCGCAACGGGAGGGGCGGTTAGGCTGGCGCTTCGCACGTTTCGGCGTCAACGCCAGACCAACGGAGGGATCACGGTATGGGCACGATCGATACACCCGATGGGATTGAGATCTTCTTCAAGGATTGGGGTTCGGGCCGGCCGATCGTGTTCAGTCACGGCTGGCCGCTCTCGGCTGATGATTGGGACGCCCAGATGCTGTTCTTCCTGCAGCACGGCTATCGCGTGATCGCCCATGACCGGCGGGGGCATGGGCGCTCGACTCAGAGCGGCGACGGGCACGACATGGACCATTACGCAGGATGATCTGGCCGCGGTCACCGACCATCTGGATTTCAAGGACGCCGTCCACGTCGGGCACTCCACCGGTGGCGGGGAGGTCGTGCGCTACATCGCCCGCCACGGCGAGAGCCGCGTGGGGAAGGCGGTCCTGATCAGTTCCGTGCCGCCGCTGATGGTGCAGACCGACGCCAACCCCGGCGGGCTGCCGAAGAGCGTCTTTGACGACCTTCAGGCGCAGCTCGCCGCGAACCGGTCGGTGTTCTATCGGGCGCTGCCGTCAGGGCCGTTCTACGGGTTCAATCGGCCGGGCGTGGAATCTTCGGAGGCGATCATCGAGAACTGGTGGCGCCAGGGAATGATGGGCGGAGCGAAGGCGCACTACGACGGCATTGTCGCCTTCTCCCAGACCGATTTCACCGAGGACCTCAAGAGGATCACCGTGCCGGTCCTGGTGATGCATGGCGACGATGACCAGATAGTTCCCTACGCCGACTCGGGCCCACTGTCCGCAGCGCTCGTGCAGAACGGGACGCTCAAGACCTACAAGGGATTCCCGCACGGGATGCCCACGACCCAGGCGGAGACGATCAACGCCGACCTGCTCGCCTTCCTGCAGTCCTGACCGGACGGCGGACCGTGGCTCCTCAGCGGGGCGCGGATGGGCCGACGTCCGCTCCGCTGTTACGCATTCGCCGTGGTGGCGAGGGGGAAGCGCACGCCGGTGAGCTCCTCGGAGACCTCCCACAGGCGCCGTGCGACGTCAGCGTCCTTGGCAGCGGCGGAGCGGCCGACGAGCTTGGGGGCACCGCGCATTTCCATCAGGTCCTTCGGCCCCGCGTAGCTGTCCCCGGGGATGTCCTCGACGGCGGCGTATATCGTCGGCAGCGCGCCGGCCTCCTCGCTCTGGGCGAAGATGCGGTTGCCGATTCCCATGAGCATGTCGCCGACCCGTTTGCCGCTGTGGAACTGGAGGTTGGTGGCGGCGTAGCCGGGGTGGGCGGCCGTGGCAATCACCATCGAGCCGGCCTCGTTCAGCCGACGCTGGAGCTCGGAGGTGAAGAGGAGGTTCGCGAGCTTTGACTGGCCGTAGGCGCCCACCGCTTTGTAGGGCTTGCGCTCCCAGTTGAGGTCCTCGAAGTCGATTCGACCCGCTTTGTGGGCGCCGGAGGCGACAGTGACGACGCGCCCGGCGATCTGCTCCAGGAGCAGGTTGGTGAGGGCGAAGTGACCGAGATGGTTGGTGCCGAACTGCAACTCGAAGCCGTCCGCGGTGCGGGTGAGCGGTGGGATCATCACGCCGGCGTTGTTGATGAGGATGTCGATCTCGTCCTTGTAGCCCCCGGCGAACTCGTGGATCGAGGCGAGGCTCGCAAGGTCGAGCTGTCGGACCTCCGTCTCGCCGGGCATGGTCGCGGCGGCGGCCCTCCCCTTGTCGGCGTCGCGGACGGCCAGCACCACCTGCGCCCCGGCACCCGCGAGCGCGGAGGCGGCGGCGCGGCCGATGCCGCTGTTGGCGCCCGTGACGACGATCGTGCGGCCGGACATGTCAGGGATGTGAGCACTGCTTGAAGTTGTCATGGCCAACAATGTAGTCCATGACAACAATGCTGTCAACGTCTACTTCTTGCGGTACGCTTCGGGCATGGCCGACACGACAGCCACGAGCGCAGCTGAGTCCGTCGCGTCGGGCTCGCGGCCCTATCACCACGGCAGCCTGCGGGCGGCGCTGCTGGAGGAGGCCGAGCGGACGCTCCGCGAGCGGGGCGTCCAGGACCTGTCGCTACGAGAGCTCGCGCGCGGGGTCGGGGTCAGCCACGCCGCGCCGCGCCGCCACTTCCCTGACCGACAGGCGCTGCTCGACGCTCTCGCCGAAGCCGGCTTCGAGCGACTGGGGGACGAGCTCCGGGCCGCCCTCGACGGGGCGGGGGAGAACTTCCAGGCGCGTGCCCAGGCGACGGCGGCCGCGTACGTGCATTTCGCGACGCAGGACGCCGCGCTGCTGGAGCTGATGTTCGCGGGCAAGCACGGCGAGCACGCCGAGGCGGTGACGGAGGCCTCCCAGCGCGCGTTCTCGGTGCTGCTCGAGCTGATCGAGGAGGGCCAGCGCGAGGGAGCCCTCGAAGCCGGGGACCCGGAGCGCGTGGGCCTCGTCCTGTTCGCGACGATCCAGGGAATCGCGGCGCTCGTGACGGGCGGAATGGTCGAGGTGGAGCTGGTGGACGGGCTCGTGGGAGATGCGGTCAAGCACTTCCTGCGGGGCTGCGCGCAGGCGGCCTGAGGCGTGTCCCAGGACGGGGCCGAGGTCGTCCGGAGGGTGAATGAGGCTTTCAACGCGGGGGACCTCGAGCGCATCCTGACCCTGATACATCCCGACTTCGAGACCTCGGTGCCTCCCCAGTTCTCGCCTGAGCCTGACACCTATCGCGGTCACGACGGCATCCGCCGATACTTCGACTCCTTCTACGACGCGATGGACGAGATTCTGCTTTCACCCGGAGGTCCTCCGGGAGATCGGGCCGTTCGTCGTCGTCTCTCTCCGCCTCACCGCCAAGGGCCGCACGACAGGGATCGCCGTCGAGCAGCGCCTCGCGCAGGTGTGGACGATCCTCGATGGCAAGGTCGCGCGGATCAGCAGCTACGCCTCGCTGCCCGAGGCCCTCGACGACGTGGGGCTCGAGGGCTAGAAGGAAGGTCCGAGGAGGTCTCTCACGGCGCCGCGGACCTCCTCGGCGAGCTCGGTCATCGGCACGTCGCCGAACAGCGCCTCCCCGGTGGCAAGCACGCCGACGATCGCGCTGATCGAGCTCGCCATCCGCACCCGGCGGTCGAGCGGGATGGCGGGGCTGGCCAGGATGCGACGGAACTGCTCCTCGAGGTCGTCGTTGTCGGCGCGGTGGCGCTCGTTGTCCGTGAGCTGCTCGAGCGCCCTCTGGTTTCGCTGGTGGAGAAGGACGAGCTCGCGGTTGTCGATCACCTGGTCGATGAAGCGATCGATGATCTCGGGCCAGGCGTCAGCGCGCGCCTGCCCGTCCTCGAGATCGTCGAGCCGCTCGAGTGCTTCGCGACCGAGCGCGTGCAGGCGGAGATGAAGTTCCATGAGGATGTCTTCCTTGCGCTCGAAGTGGTAGTAGAGCGCCGCCTTCGTGGTCCCTAGCCGCTCCGCGATATCGCGCAGGGAGGTCTTGTCATAGCCCTCGGCTGTGAACAGCTCGAGGGCGATATCGAGGATGCGCTCCCGCGTCGAGCTGCTCCCGTCGCCCGCGGAGCTCCGCACGGAGGGCGTATCCGACCGCAATCTCGCCTCCCGCTTCGTCGCCGCCGATCTCGCCATGGAGACCATTCTACTTGACGACCGGCAAGTTGTGTGTATTGTGTTGGATTCTTGCTAGCCGACCGGTAAGGAGATCAGCATGGATGGTGATGCGGTGATCGAGGCGTACGGCCTCAGAAAGAGCTTCGGCTCGACCGTCGCGCTCGACGGTATCGATCTGAACGTGCCGGCCGGATCGATCCTCGGCGTGCTTGGACCGAACGGCGCGGGAAAGACCACCGCCGTGCGCATTCTCACCACCCTCGCGCTCCCCGACAGCGGCTCTGCTCGCGTCGCGGGGCATGACGTGATCACGGAAGCGTCCGAGGTTCAGCGGAATATCGGGGTCACAGCGCAGGACGCCACGCTCGACGAGGTGCTCACCGGCCGCGAGAACCTCGTGATGATCGGATGCCTCAGCGGGCTGCGCCGCAGCCGTGCGCGCGCCAGAGCCGGCGAACTGCTCGACGAGTTCGACCTTGCGGAAGCCGCCGACCGTGTGCTCAAGGGCTACTCGGGGGGGATGCGGCGGCGTCTGGATCTCGCCGCGAGCCTCGTCACCAGGCCGCCGGTGCTCTTCCTCGACGAGCCCACCACCGGCCTCGACCCCGTCAGCAGGGTGCGGATGTGGGGAGTCATCCGCGGCCTGATCGCAGACGGGGTCACCCTGCTGCTCACCACGCAGTACCTGGACGAGGCCGACGAGCTCGCCGACCGCATCATCGTCATCGACCACGGCCGCGTGATCGCCGAGGGGACCGCCGGAGAATTGAAGCGACAGGTCGGCGGAGCCCGGCTCGAACTCACGCTCAGCACGGCGAACCCCGCCGCCGTGGCCGCACTCGACCCGCTCGTGGAGGGCACGGTTCACGTCAGCCGTGACGGGAGACGGCTCAGCGCCTCGGTGAACACCGCCGCCGGCCTCGCGAGCGCCGTCGTACGCGCGCTCGACGAGACGGGCGTCGCCGTCGATGACGTCGAGGTTCGTCAGCCATCGCTCGACGATGTCTTCTTCGCGCTGACCGGGCGCGGCTCGGAGGAGAGCGAGGGCGACCGCGACGCCCAGCCCGAAGCATCCGATGCCGAGCTGGAGGTCGCCCACTCATGAACGCTTTCACAACTACCACCGCCGCGCTGCGAAGGCCCCCGAGATCGGTCGGCCCGGCGCAACGGATCCGCGACGTCGTCACGCTCACCGGGCGCAACCTCCTTCACATCAAGCGTGAGCCGCTCCAGCTCTCGGATGTGACGGTCCAGCCCGTCCTCTTCACCCTCCTGTTCGTCTATGTATTCGGGTCCGGGGTCGTGCTCCCGGGTGGGGGCAGCTACAAGGACTTCGCGATCGCGGGGCTCCTCGCCATGAACCTCACCACCTCGGCGATGGGGACGGCGGTGGGCCTCAGCAGCGACCTCGGCAGCGGAGTGATCGATCGCTTCCGCACACTCCCAATGTGGCGACCGGCCGTGCTCGTCGGCCGCTCCCTCGCCGATCTGCTTACCGCCGCGATCTGCGCGAGCTTCGTCGCCATCACGGGCCTGGCGATCGGCTGGCGCCCCGACGCCGACATCCCCTCGATCGCTGCCGGCTTCGGGATCTTCCTGCTCTTCAGCTACGCCCTCTCCTGGGGATGCGCGTGCCTGGGGATGGTGAGCAAGAGCCCGGAGTCCGCCCAGGGAATCGGCCTCGTGATCCTGTTTCCCCTCGCGATCGTCTCCAACGCCCTCGTACCGACCGAGCACATGCCGGCCCTGCTGCAGGACCTCGCCAACTGGAACCCCGTCAGCGCCGTCACGACCGCCTGCCGCCAGCTCCTCGGCAACCCGAATCCGTCGGCGGCGATTCACGTCTGGCCGATGCAGCACGCGATACTCGCCTCGCTGCTCTGGTCGGTCGCGCTCTTAGCCGTGTTTGCGCCCCTGGCAACCAGGCTCTACAGGCAACGCACGACGGACTGAGGCCCAGGTGCCGCGTCAGTGTTGGGGCATGGCGTAGTCGGCGAACCCCTGCCAGTCCACGACGACGCAGGGCTCCTCCCCCACGATCCATGCGTCGTGACCCGGCGGCATGATGGCGAAGTCGCCTGGGCCGTACTCCAACGCTTCTCCGTCGTCCATCACGACCTTCATGCGTCCGGAGAGGAAGTAGCAGGTATGAGCCGCCTGGCAGCTGTCCGTGCCGGCGATCGGCTTGACGTGCTCCGACCACTTCCATCCCGGCTTGAACGTCATTACCTCCGTTGTATCGATGCGATTGGTGATGATTCACACGAGTCGTGCCACCTGACAGGTCAGGCCGCGCGACCGTACTCGACCGGACGTTCTCCGTCCGCGGTCCACTCGTTGAACGAGCCGTCGTAGACACCGCCGAAGCGCTGCGGATTGACGAGGAGTTGCGCCAGCGGCTGAGGGACGAGCTCGGCGCGACGCCGGCGCCGGAGCTGCGGGAGCTCCAGGAACGGCTGTTGCGCCGCTGAGCTGACTACTTCTTCCGCGCCTTCGCCTCCGCGCGTTCCTTCGCGCGCTGCTTGGCCCGCTTCTTCAGTTGCTCACACTCGTCCGCGCTGAGCGAGACCGCCTGAGCGCGGTCGGACTTGGGGTCCCGCGAGGCGGCGAGGGCTCCGGCCAGCGCGCCGGAAGGTGGCCCCGCCGGTGCCCCCGATGACCTGCTCGTGTTCGACGTTCTCACCTTGTGGCCCAGCCACCTCGACGACGCGGAAGCGGTCGGCGACATCCTCGCGGAACCCCTCGGGAACCTGCGAGTCGATCGCATCCTGGATCATGCAGGCCAACCACCGGTAGCGCTCACGGTATTCCGACTTGCGCCTGCCGTAGTAGCCGCGCAACGTCGGCGTTGCCGCCAGCGCCTGCGTCGGTGTCTGCTGGAGCATCGGGACGAGCCGTTTGAGCTGACGATTGGCCCATGCCATGACCCCTTCGACGTCGGAGTCGCCGTTGAGGGCCTCGTAAAGGACGATCAGGTCGACCGGCTGCAGCTTGTTCACCACACGGCCGTCGGGGGCGGACCGCTGCGCGGGCAGTCCGGCACGGTCGGCCGTCTCGGCCTCCAGGCTGCTCATGATCGGTACGACCTTCGTGCTGCCGCCGCCGCTGTGAGCGGACAGGACGATGGAGTAGCTCTCGTCATCTGCGAGCTTGACGAGCTCCGGGCGGCCGGACTTCTCGAGGACATCGCGGACGTACTCGAAGGTGGGGAAGTTGCCGAAGTCAGACTTACCGCGGCCCTGTGCGAGGATCGCCACGATCTGATATCCCTGATCTTTGAGGCTCGATATCTGCTGCTCCCAGTGCTCCTGGTCGACGTCCCGCACGGTTCCCGTAGCAGGGGACCTGCTCCCTTTCGCGGCCGCCAGGTAACCGGCGTAGGGATCGCCGCCGCGAAATCCCCAACCGTGGAAGTGGAGGATCACCTCGACGTGCTTGTCGAGGTCGAGCGAATCGGGGACGAGGACGACCGCCATGTGGCTCGGCGACTCCTTCGTCTTGTTGGCCTCGTCGCTGCGAGTGCCTTCGTAGGCCCCCATGAAGCCGTCGACCCCATACTTGAGGTCGTGGACCTCGAGCCGGGTGATTCCCGTCCCGGCCACGTTGGCCTGAGGCTTGCTGTAGTCGACCCGTTGGAGTGAGCGGGCGACGCGACCGACGACGCGGTTGCCGGCCGCGGCCGTGAGGCCGGATAGGACGGCGTCTAGGGCCGTGGGCGGGTTCGCGACTGCCCGCTCGCCGGCCGCCGCGTCGAAGGCGCGCGGTGGGTCGCCAGCCCGGAGCGCAGCACCGCTGCACTCCGAGTGCTCCTGCCGGCCCGGTCGGGCTTGCGATCGCGAGACCACCTGCCGATCATCGCCGGTCGGCCTTTCCGGATCAAGACCGGCCTCAAGAACGACGAGGCGGGTCTGGTGGGCGGCGAGCGGGTGGACTTTGCCATCGCCGGCTGAGATAATCGCGCGGTGCGGGACGGGATGCGCGAGCAGGGCGAGAACGCGTTGCGCTCGCCCGGTCATCGGGACAAGAGGCGCGTCGATCCCGCCGTGGCGGGTATGGCGCACCTACAGCGGAGCATCGGCAACGCACAGCTCACCAGGCTGCTGAGCCGTCAGCCGGCGCCGGCCGCTCAACCCGCTCCCGCTCTGCCCGCCCATCGCTTCGGGGTCGACTGGGGTGATGTGCCGCACCCGCCGTCCGACGCTGCGCTTGCCGCCGCGGCTGTCACGTTCGTCTGCCGCTACCTATCCCACAACCCGGGGAAGAACCTCAAATTGCACGAAGCCAACCACCTTTCCTCGCTCGGGATCGACCTCGTGGTTGTCTGGGAGACCACGGCGGAACGAGCTGCCGCCGGGCACGACGCCGGCGTGGCGGACGCCACAGAGGCGCTCCGCCAGGCGAACCACCTCACGATGCCCGAGGACCGGCCGATCTACTTCGCGATCGACTTCGACGCGACCGCTCACCAGCTCCATCACGAAGTCACCGCGTACTTCGAAGGCGTTAACGAGGTGCTGGGCGTCGCCCGCACCGGGGTCTACGGGGGCCTCCGCCAGGTTGGCGCGATGTTCGACGGCGGCCTCGTCAGCTACGGCTGGCAGACCTACGCCTGGTCTGGGGGAGCCTGGGACGCCCGCGCCCAGATCCAACAGAACAGGAACAGCCAGCTGATCGGCGGCGTCGACGTCGACTACGACGAATCGATGACGGCCGAGTTCGGCCAATGGTCGATCCAGATCGGCGACTTCCCGGCGCCCGACCCAGGCCCTACGGCCGCCGCCGCCGTAGGCTAGAGCCCCGTCGGACCTCGCCTCGCTTCACCCGACGGGCTCCAGCTCGGGCCGAGCGGGGGCTGAGCTGTACGTCCCGGACCGCCCGCTTCGGCCCATCTGTCCAGGGCTCAGGTGGCAGGTGGCGTTCTTGCCGCGGCGCGAGCGCACGTGCTTGACTGCTGCAATGGCTGCTCGCGCCCACCCGGCTCACCCCCCGGGGCGGGGTAGAAGGTGCATGGCGGCTGGTATCCCGCCGCGCGTTCGGGCCGGCGGGCGGGACGGGTGGCGGTGACCGATCGACAGCCACGGCGAGTCACATTGGTGGCGAGCCTCCGCAGGCTCGTGCGCGCCATCCAGGATGATGATGAGGCGACGATCGGGACTCTGTTGCGGGTCAGCAGGTCGCACCGCATCTTTGCTCCGCTCGCCTTCGCCGTTGGCGCGTTCGCGATGGTCCTCGACGGCCTCAAGGTGCTGCTGGCGAACTGGCGGCTCACGCTGATCCAGCTTCTGCCGGCCGTATGGATTTGGCTGGCGATGTACGACCTGAAGGCTCATGCGCTGCATGGCAAGTCGCTGAACGTCCTCCGCGGCCCGATTCTCATCCCGATCAACCTGGTGATCATCGCCATCACCGCAGCCAGCTTCTTCCTCAACGCCGTATTTGCGTTCTCGATCGCCGGACCGCGTCCGCCGGCGATCCGCCCGGCGCTGGCGACGGCCCGCAGTCATCTCGGGCCGATCTTGGCATCGGGCGCCATCGCCGGTGCGCTGCTCGGGGTCGCCACGACGATCGTCACGCGCGCCGGCAAGCCCTGGTTCACCTTGTGCCTGGGGGTGATAGTCGGCGGGCTGATGGTCTGCTACGTCGCCGTGCCGTCGCGGCTGATCGGCGTCAAGAAAGCGGCCTCGCGGCGCGACAGGTGGACGGCGTCGGCTCTCCTGGCGGCCGTCAGCACGACAGTCTGCACCCCGCCCTACATGCTCGGACGCCTCGGCATCCTGATGCTCGGATCGCGCGTCCTGCTGATCCCCGGCATCGTGGTCCTGACCGTCGGCTTCGCCCTTCAGGCCGGCGCGACCGGTGCCGTGCGGGCGATCAAGCTGAGCACCGTACTCGCCGCGGGCATCTCGGTCATGACCCCCGAGCCGGAGACGGGAGCGGACCCTCGCCCGGAGGCGGCCACGGAGGCTCGCATGGAGACGGGGACGGACGCTCGCCCGGAGGCGGCCGCGGACTCTCGCCCGGAGGCGGCCGCGGACTCTCGCCCGGAGGCGGCCACGGAGGCTCGCCTGGAGGCGGGAACGGAGGCTCGCCTGGAGGCGGGGACGGACGCTCGCCTGGAGGCGGGGACGGACGCTCGCCTGGAGGCGGGGACGGAGGCTCGCCTGGAGGCGGGGACGGACGCTCGCCTGGAGTCACAACCCGGGGATTAGCCGGCGGTCGCCTCCTCGGCGGCGGCCTCGAGTTCGCGCTTGAGCTCCTCGCCGTCGGCGTCGATTTCTCGCTCGATGGACTTCACCGCGTGCTTGAGCGCCTTGTCGAGCTGCTCTTCCAGTCGCGACTCTCCGACCACGATCAGCGCCGTCGTACCATCCTCGAGCAGGTCGCCGAGATCCTTGGCGTCGCCGCGCGACATGCCCTTCCGCAGGTGACCGATGACGCCGCCGGCCAAACCGCCGACGGCCGCCGACGCGATCACCGACGGCGGGAACAGGATCCCGACGATGGCTCCGACCGCGATGCCGCCCCAGGCGCCGTGCTGTGTGGGCTTCTCGTGCTTGACGACATGAACCTTTCCGTCCGCGTCGCGCGTGATCAGCGCCACGTCGTAGGTGCCGACGAGGCTCGCCGCGTGGAGGTCGAGAAGAGTCTCATAGTCGGCCAGCGCGTCCGCGTGCTCGGCATAGGTAGCTGCATAGATGAAGACAGGTCTGTCGCTCATGTCACTCCTCTGGTGGGTGGATGGCGGCGCTCTCTCCGGCGGCGCGAAGCACCGTGGACACCCTACCGCGGCTTCCGCGCGCGCGGCTTCGACGTCTCACCGACGTCGGCCACACGCCGCAACGGGGCGACCCGAGGCTGCTCCTCGCTAACTCGCGAGCGCCTTCTGCTTGATCTGATCGAACTCGGCCTGGTCGATGGCGCCACGGTCGAGGAGCTCCTTGGCCTTCGCGATCTGTTCCGTTGGGTCCGCCTGGGTGCTCACCGATCGAACGTACTGGTCGACTTCTGACTTGACCCTTTCCTGCTGTTTGAGGCCGCGTTCGGTCATACCGTTGTGCTCTGCGATCAGATAGATGAACACACCGATGTATGGAAAAACGATGATGAAGATCATCCATAGGACCTTCACGACCCCGCTCGTGTCGTGGCGGCGAAAGATGTCGGTGATCACCATGAAGAGAAGCCACAGCCAGACCACGAACGCGAAGAACACGAGCATCGTCCAAAAGACTTCGAGAAACGGGTAGCTGGTCGCGATGACCATTGACATCACCTTCCCATCGTGGCCCCCGGGGTCATCCCGCTGAACTCGGCAACATACAGGATGAGGGAACACCCCGCAGAGGCGCTCCGGGCTCTGCTCCGGTGGCTCAGGGACGCGGTTCGCACCGCGGGGAGGATGCCCACCGAGGGCCAGCCGGCCGGGATCCTGGGACAATCCGGCGATCGGCGCGGGATGCCAGCGAGGGCCAGCCGGCCGGGATCCTGGACAATCCTGCGATCGGCGCGGGAATGCCTGGGGCGCTGGATTGCGGCGATGATGAAGCTCCCGCCGCTCGTCTTCGAGCGCGGCAACTGCGAGGGAGGGTGAGGCAATGGCAAAGGTGCTGTGTGTGTTGTACGAGGACCCGGTCGATGGTTACCCGCCGGCGTACGCACGGGACGCGATCCCGCAAATCGCGGGCTACCCCGATGGTCAGAGCGCGCCCACGCCGAGCGGGCTCGGCTTCGACCCCGGCGAGCTGCTCGGCTGCGTCTCCGGAGAGCTTGGTCTTCGGAGCTACCTGGAGGGACGTGGCCACGAGCTCGTGGTCACCTCCGACAAGGACGGGCCGGAGTCGGTCTTCGAGCGCGAGCTCCCGGATGCCGAGGTCGTCATCTCGCAGCCCTTCTGGCCCGCCTATCTGACGGCCGAGCGGATCGCCAAGGCCCCGAAGCTGAAGCTCGCGCTCACGGCAGGGATCGGCTCCGACCACGTCGACCTGCAGGCTGCGATCGGCGACGGGATCACGGTCGCAGAGGTCACCTACTCGCAACAGCATCAGCGTCGCCGAGCACGTCGTGATGATGATCCTCTCGCTCGTGCGCAACTACATACCCTCCTACCAGTGGGTGATCGACGGCGGCTGGAACATCGCCGACTGCGTCGCCCGCTCCTATGACCTCGAGGGGATGCAGGTCGGAACCGTGGCGGCCGGGCGGATCGGCACCGCCGTCCTGCGACGGCTGAAGCCGTTCGACGTCGGCCTCCACTACACCGACCGCCATCGACTCCCGGAGGAGGTCGAGCAGGAGCTCGGCGTCACCCTCCACGAGACGCGGAGTCGATGGTGGAACCTGCGATGTCGTGACAATCAACGCGCCCCTTCACCCGGAGACCGAAAACCTCTTCGACGAGGCGATGCTCGCCCTGATGAAGCGGGGCGCCTACCTCATCAACACCGCCCGCGGGAAGATCTGCGACCGCGACGCCGTCGCGCGGGCCTGCGAGCGCGGGCACCTCGCCGGCTACGCAGGCGACGTCTGGTTCCCCCAGCCTGCCCCCGAGGACCACGCCTGGCGGGCGATGCCTCATCAGGGCATGACGCCCCACACCTCCGGCACGAGCCTCTCCGCGCAGGCTCGCTACGCCGCCGGGGCCCGCGAGATCCTCGAGTGCTGGTTTGGCGGCCGCCAGATCCGCGAGGAGTATCTCATCGTCGATGGCGGCAGGCTCGCCGGCACGGGAGCCCACTCCTACAGCGAGGGCGATGCGACGGGAGGATCGGAGGAGGCCGCACGGTACGGCACCGGATGAGGTCGCTCTGCTGGGCTGGCCAGGCCTCGCTCGGAGCGGGGGGACCGCGCCCTTCGATTGCCGGTATGGCCGCTCGTGGGGCCGTTCTGTGTAGGCTCTGGCCCCGGGAGAAAAACGCCGGCCGCGGGGCCGGCCGACGAATTCGGGGGGAGCATGCGGGACCAGATACGGGCACTTGTCCTGGCGGCAGGAGTTGGGCTCACGCTCGCGGCGTGCGGAAGCAGCTCCTCGGGAGGAACCCACAGCGCTACGACGGGCGCTGCCGCGGCGCCGACGTCGACGCCGGCGACGACGACGACAGCCAGCTCGTCCCCGCCGGCCAATGCCGGGACGGGAGGTACGACCGCTGCGGGCACCAAGTTGGCGCCCGGCACACCCGCGCTCGTCAACTTCGAACCCGAATCGAAGGTCTTTCGGCTGCAGCTCAACGTTCTCAGCATTCAGAAGGGCTCGCAGACCGAATTGGATGCCGTTGAACTCAGCAAGACCCAACGTGAACAGACTCCGTATTACGTGAAGCTGCAGGTCCGCAACCTCGGCGCCGGCAACGCGAGCGCCAATGATACGAACCCGGCCGATGAGTTCCAGGCCACGGACGATCGCGGGGGCCAGGCTCAGGAACTGTCCATCATCGGCACCTTCCGACCGTGCGAATCGGTTGAAGTTCCAAAGTCATTCACGCATGGAGTGACCTATCAGACTTGCGTCGTCTACATGGTGGGAAAAGGGGGCTCGCTCGCCCAGGTTCAGTGGACGGGGAACGGCGGCGACGCTTACGGTGCCAACCCGATCGTGTGGCAGGCCGGCTGAGCGACGCGGGACGGGGCGCAAAGGAGCGGAGCTAGCCGCGCCTAAGCCAGGCCGCGGCCGTCCCTCCGTCGATCAGCGCGCGTTGGCGGGTGTCGAAGAGCTCGCCGAGTGCGGGCTGCGGGTCGCCGGCATCCCCGTAGAGCCTGGCGGCGAAGGGCCAGTCGCTGCCGAACAGCAGATGCTCGCTCCGGCGATCGCACTCACAGCCGTAAGGCCGGCGCGGTCGGCGATCAGGGCCGTGTCGTAGTAGGCGCGCGCGAGGGCGTTCGGCACCGAGTCGCCCGTGAGCATGCTCGAGGCCGCGGGGAGCCCCAGCGCGGTCCCGAACTCGCGCGCGCCGGCCCCGAGCGCGGCAAGGCGGAGGGCGAGCATCGGCACCGTCCCCCCACCGTGGGCGAAATGCCAGCGGATGCTCGGGTGACGGTCGAACGCGCCGTTGAAGATCAGCGAGATAAAAGCCCTGGTCGTGTCGAAGGGATACTCGGCGATGAAGTCGGGCATGTTGTACGAGGGCTTGTCCGTCGGCGAAACGGCCGTCGGATGGACGAACACCCATGCCTGCCGTCTGTCGAGCTCCTCCAGCAGGGGCGCGATGGCGGGGTCGCCGAGGTAGCGGCCGGCCGCGCTCGAGAGTAGGCCGACCCCGTCGAGGGCGAGCTCGTCGAGCGCCCTGACGGTCTCAGCGAGAGCTGCGTCGGGGTCGCTGAGTCGGACGACCGCGAACGCCTCGAAACGGTCGGGGCGTTCGTCGCGGACGGAGGCGACGTGGTCGTTGCAGGAGCGCGCGAGGGCGAGACGCTCGCCCGGGGCGACGAACTCGACTCCGGGATCCGACACGGACAGGAGCTGACGCCGGATGCCGTGGCTGTCCATGAACGCGATCGCGAGCTCGGGCGACCAATCGGGGAGGGGCATGCCGCCGATCAACCACATCTCGGCAGCGACGAGGGCCTCGCGGTAGGCGGGGGCGATGTAGTGGGCGTGGACGTCGATGCGTGTTCCCCCACTCTTCTCGCCGCTCATCGGCCATCACCTCCCGGTTCTTGCTGCTCGATCTCCGGAAGGGGACGGCGAGCGATCTCCGCTGCCTCGCCGGCGGCCAGGCCGAAGCTCCGCAGGACGCCCTCGGCGTGGGCGCTGTCCGCCCCGGCGCCCAGCTCGCCATCCAGCAGCGAGTGCATCACCGCGAGCAGCGCCCCGCCGCTGGCAGTCAGGGCGAGCTCGGGGTCGGCGACCTGGAACCTGCCCGCCTCGATGCCGGTGCGGAGGTCGGTGTCGGCGGCATCCCGGAGCACTGCTGTCCCCACCCGATGCGGTACCTCCAGGCGCACGAGCAGCCAGGCGAAGTCCCTGTCGCTCTGCGCCAGCCGCACGAGATGGCGGTGGGCGACGCTGATCACCTCCGCCGGGTCGCGCACCTGTGACTGCCTGCTCTGGAGAGCGTGGAGCTGCTCGGTGAGGGACTCCTCGAGGATCGCGGCGAGCAGCTCGTCCTTGGTGGCGAAGTAGTTGTAGAAGGAGCCGACGGCGACATCGGCTTGCTCGGCGATATCGGCGATCGTGGTGCCGTCCACTCCGTCGGCGGCGAACAGCGCGCGTGCCGCCGCGAGCAGCCCGGTGCGGGTCCTTGCCTTGCGTCGCTCCACCCGCCCGCCGGGGCCGCCCGGTCGGAGCGTCCCCTCCTTGACAGCCGCCATCGATTGAGCATAGCATCAAAGTTGAATCTCTATTCAGATATGTGCTAGGGTGCGCCCGTGACGACGCTGGGGAGCCACGACGACGCGGGGATCGAGGCAACCTGCGTGCTGATCGTGGGCGGGGGCGGCGCGGGGCTTACCGCCTCGATGCTGCTCGCCCGCCAGGGTGTGGACCACCTGCTGGTGAGCTCCCGTCCCGGTACCTCGGACCTGCCGAAGGCGCATGTGCTCAATCAGCGCGCGATGGAGATCCTCGAGGACGTGGGAGTGGCCGCGGCGATCGAGGAGCAGAGCACGCCCGCCGCGAACATGGTTGCGACCGCGTTCTACGCCGGCTTCGCGGGACCGAGCGCGGACTACGGTCGCCGGCTCGCCCAGCTGGAGTGCTGGGGCGCGGGGGGCGCGGACGAGGACTGGCGGGCGGCGAGCCCATGGCGCCAGCTGAACCTCCCGCAGATCCGTCTGGAGCCGCTGTTGAGGGCTCGCGCTGAAGCTCTCTCGCCCGGCCGCGTGCGCTTCAACCACGAGCTCCTCTCGCTGGAGCAGGACGACGAGGGCGTCAACGTGCTGATCCGCGACAACGGCGACGGTCGACGAGTACCGAGCGCGCTGCAGCTATCTGATCGGCGCGGACGGAGGACGGCGGGTGGCCGGTGAGGTGGGCGTACGGTATGAGGGCCTTGGCGTGGTCGGTCAGACGGCAACCCTTCACCTCAGCGCTGATCTCTCCCGCTGGGCGAATGACCCCGAGGTGTTGATCCGCTGGATCCTCTCCCCTCAGGCGGGCACCGCGGTGGTGATGGTGCCGATGGGGCCGATGCGCTGGGGGCCCGAGTCGGAGGAGTGGGTGATCCACCTCAACTACCCCGTCGGGGATCGCCCGGGCGCAGTCGGACGAGCAGATCGAGCAGGACGTTCGCCACGCGATCGGCCTGGCCGACGTCCCACTGGAGATCCACAAGATCACGCGTTGGGCGGTCGAGGCGGCGATCGCCTCCAGCTTCCAGGCCGGTCGCGTGTTCCTCCTCGGGGATGCCGCCCACCGGCACCCGCCGACGGGGGGGCTGGGATTGACGAGCGCTATCCACGACGCTCAGAACCTCTGCTGGAAGCTGGCCCACGTGATCGATGGCCACGCCGGGGCGGCGCTGCTGGAGAGCTACGAGAGCGAGCGGCGGCCGACGGACGAGAACAACATCCAGCGCTCGCTCGAGAACGCCCTCAACCACCTCGTCATCGGCGGCGCACTGGGAGTCAGCCATGAAAACAGCGAGGAGGAGAACCTCGAGAACCTGCGGAGGGTGTGGAGCGAGCGGCCCGAGGACGCCGAGGTGCGGACGGCCGCCCTCCGTGCGATGAGGGAGCAGTCGATGGAGTTCAGGGAGCAGAACGTCGAGTTCGGCTACAGCTACGACTCGCCCGCAGTCGTGCCCGACGGCTCCCCGGCGATCGATCCGATCCGCATCTATCAGCCCTCAACACGGCCCGGCTCGCCGCTGCCGCACGCCTGGGTCGAGGACGATCGGGGGCGCCGACGTCCGATCAAGGACCTCGTCCATCCGGCTCGCTTCCTCGTGATCGCCGGCGAGGACGGTGAGGCGTGGTGCGAGGCCGCGGCCCGTCTGGCCGAGGACGGCCTGCCGATCGACGCCGTGCGGATCGGGCATATCGACGGCGACCTCTTAGACCCCCGCTGCGGCTGGCTGCTGCGACGGGGCATCGGCCCGGAGGGCGCCCTCCTCGTCCGCCCCGATCGCTTCGTAGCCTGGCGCAGCCTCGGCGCCGTCGAGCAACCGGACGAGGCGCTCACGGGCGCGCTCGATCAGATCCTCGCTCGCCGCGAGCGCGAGCGGGCGTCGGTGGGGTGAACGGGATGGAGGGCGAGGAGGGGATGAAGTTCGACGTGGCGATCGTCGGCTACGGCCCGGTGGGTCAGATGACGGCGATCCTGCTCGGGCGGCTCGGGCACCGCGTGGGTGTGTTCGAGCGCTGGCCGAGCCTCTATCCGCGTCCCCGGGCGGTCCACTTCGACGACGAGATCGCACGGGTCTTCCAGCATGCGGGCATCAGCGAGGAGCTGGGCGCGATCACCGAGCCGGCGAGCACGTACGAGTGGAGGAATGCCGATGGTCGCACGCTGCTGCTGCTCGATCGTCGCGAGCCGGGGCCCTGCGGCTGGCCGGCGGCGACGATGTTCACTCAGCCGCAGCTCGAGAGCCTGCTCGATCGCACCGCGAAGCTGGCCCCCTCGGTGGAGGTCCGGCAGGGATGGGAGGTGACGGAGGTCCTCGACCGCGGTGACCACGTTCGCCTCGCCGTTCGCGCGGGCGGCGACGCGGGCGCTAGCTGGAGTCCGTCGGGAGAGGAGCTCGAGGTCGTGGCGGACTACGTGATCGGCTGCGATGGGGCGAACAGCGTGGTGCGAGCGGGGATGGGCACCGATGTCCACGATCTCGGCTTCGCCTTCGACTGGCTGATCGCGGACACGGTGCCCTGCGACCCGGGGCTCCTCGCCGGGGTCAACCTCCAGCTGTGCGATCCGGCACGCCCGACGACGATGGTCTCCGGGGGCCCGGGGAGGCGGAGGTGGGAGTGGATGCTCCTACCCGGCGAGACGCGGGAGGAGGTCGAGGAGCTCGGGTTCGTGTGGGCGATGCTGGAGCGATCCGGCGTGAGCGCCGAGGAGGTCACCTTGGAGCGCCACGCGGTGTACACGTTCCGAGCGCGCTGGGCGGAGCGGTGGCGAGAGGGTCGGATCCTGCTCGCCGGGGACGCCGCCCACCTGATGCCCCGTTCGCCGGGCAGGGAATGTGCTCGGGGATACGGGACGCCTTCACCCTCGCTTGGCACCTGGACCTCGTGCTGCGGGGGCGGGCCTCGGAAGCGACCCTCGACGCCTACACGAGCGAGCGGCTGGGTCACCTCCAGCACGCGATCGCGCTCTCGGTCGAGCTCGGGAAGGTGATCTGCATCACCGACGAGGCTGAGGCGGCCGCCCGCGACGAGCTGCTCCTCAGCCTCGCGGCAGACCCCTCGACGCCCCCGAGCGAACTGCCGGCACCGGTGCTCGGACCGGGGATCCGGGACGAGCGCCCGGACGGGGTGGAGGTGGCCGCCGGGACGCTCTTCCCCCAGCGGGAGGTGTCGATCGGCGGGCAGGCCCGCATGCTCGACGACGTCGTCGGCGGGGGCTTCGTCCTGTATATCCTCGGCGAGAGCACGGCGGGCTTCCTCGACGCCGCCGCCGCTGACTACCTGGACGCGCTCGGTGGATCGGTGATGGCGATCTCCGCTGAGATGGACGGGGGCGGGGACTACCGCAGCTGGTTCCAGCGAAATGGCTGCCTCACGGTGCTCGTCCGTCCCGACTTCTACGTCTTCGGCAGCGCTCGAAGCGGAGCCGAGGCATGCGCGATGGTGGGCCGCCTGCGGGCCGCGCTGGAGGAAGATCAAACACCGACGAGGGAGTGATGCGATGAGCGGACAGACAGCGATACGGCCTGCGTTTCACCATTTCAACCTGAAGACGACCCGATTGCAGGAGCTGATCGACTGGTACGGCGTGGTCGTGGGGGCGGAGGTGACGTTCGCGGACGGAACCGGGGCGTGGCTGACGAACGACGGAGCGAACCACCGCATCGCCCTGCTCGCGTTCCCCGGCTTTGTCGACGATCCCGAGAAGGACACCCGGACGGGGATGCATCACAGCGCGTTCGAGTACGGGAGCTTCAGCGATCTCAACGCGAGCTACCTGAGGCTGCGGGAGGAGGGAATCGAGCCCGACGTCTGCATCGATCACGGGATGACGCTCTCCTATTACTACAAGGACCCCGACGGTAACCATGTCGAGCTCCAGGCCGACGTGTTCGGTGACTGGTCGGAGTCGAAGGAGTGGATGCGGACGAGCGCTGCCTTCCACGGGAACCCGATCGGGGTGTTCGTCGACCCGGCTCTTATCGCCGCGGCCTCCGCGGCGGGCGAGGATTTCGCCGACATACACCGCCGGGCGATGGCCGGAGAGCTCAGCCCCGCCGACGCGCCGGTGATTCCCGGCACGGAGGGCTGAGGGCGATGCGCCTCCTGACCTACGCCTCCGGCGATGGCCCCCAGGCGGGCGTCCTGATCGGGGACGCGGTCGTGCCCGCCAGTGCGCTTGGCCACGGGGCGAGCATGCGCGAGCTGCTCGCCGCCTGCGACCGGGACGGGCTGCGTGAGCTCGCGAGCGCCGCCGAGGCCGCCCCCGAAAGGCTCGGGCTCGCCGACCTGGCCCTCCGCGCGCCCGTGCCCGACCCGCAGAAGATCATCTGCATCGGGCTGAACTATCGGGACCACGCGGAGGAGACCGGGCAGGAGATACCGGCTGCGCCGATGTGGTTCGCGAAGTTCGCGAACTCACTCCGCGGGAGCGGCGAGCCCGTGCTGCTCCCGGCAGCCCATCCCGACTACGTGGACTATGAGGCGGAGCTGGCGCTCGTGATCGGACGCGAGGCGCGCAACGTGACGGCCGCGGAGGCCGGCTCGTTCATCGCCGGGGTGATGCCCTTCAACGACGTCAGCGCCCGCGACCTCCAGCTCCAGAATCCCCTGTGGACGAGCGGGAAGGCGATCGACGGGTTCGCCCCATGCGGACCGGCGCTCGTCACGCTCGACGAGGCGGGGGATTCCTCGGCGGCCTCGGGCTGCGCACGAGGGTCAACGGGGAGACGCTCCAGGAGGGCACGACCGCGAACCTGATCTTCGCGCCCGCCGAGCTCGTGGAGTGGCTGTCGCGGACGATCACGTTGCTGCCGGGCGACATCATCGCGACGGGCACGCCCGCGGGCGTGGGAGCGGCCAAGGGGCGCTTCCTGCGTGACGGGGACGTCGTCGAGGTGGAGGTCGACGGGCTCGGGACGCTCGAAAGCCCGATCAGGAGCGAACCAGCCTGAGCTCGCTCTCGGGAGTCCTCATGGGCGGCGATCGCGAGCGGACGAGCGAGCCGGGAGCTCAGCGGCCGGTGAAGCGGGGTGTTCGCCGCTCGGCGCTCGCGCTGACCCCCTCGCGGAAGTCGTCGGTGGCGAACAGCTCATCCTGCTCGGCACCCTCTCTGCGAGTGGCCTCGCGCACCCGTTCCGCAAGACCCCCCCTCATCGTCTGACGGATCGAGAGCACGGCGAGCGGAGCCGAGGCGGCGACCTCGGCGGCGAGCGCGTGGGCCTCGGTACGAAGCTCCTCGTCGGCGGCGAGGCGGTCGCAGAGACCGATCGCGAGCGCCTCCTCGCCCTTGACCCGTCGGCCCGTGTAGAGGAGGTCGAGGGCCGCCTGCTGGCCGACGGCGGCGGGGAGCGTGACGGTGAGGCCGAAGCCGTGGTGGATGCCGAGGCGGGCGAAGTTCGCGGCGAAGCGCGATGAGGGGCTCGCAACGCGGAGGTCGGCGGACATCGCCAGCCCGAGGCCTCCACCGACAGCGGCCCCCTGGACGACGGCGACGACGGGTGTTGCGGCGGCGAACATGCGGACGGCGTGATCGTAGAGCTGGGGGCCGCCCGCGTCTGAGGCGGCGGAGAAGTTCGCCCCGGCGCAGAAGTGGCGGCCGGCGGAGCAGAGGAGGATGGCGCGAGCGGCTGGGTCCGCATCCAAGGCCTCATAGGCGTCGGCGATGAGGGCGATGAGGTCGACGTCGAAGTGGTTGTGGGGGGGACGGTCGAACTCGACCGTCGCGACGTGATCCTCGCCGACGTGCACGTCGAGGCCGTCGCTCATCACGCGTCCGGTTTCATTGGCGGGGGTTGGTGGGGATCTCGGACATCAGAGGCTCACGAGCGCGGAGCCGCCGGTGATGGCGGGGTAGAGGTTGTCGGCGCCGGCGCGCGCGACGGCATCGCCAAGTCGGTCGGCCCAATGGTGCTCGTCACCGTACTCCGACCGCCATGCCCACAGCCGGCGGGTGAGTTGCCCGAGGGGATGCTCGAGGGTGGTGCCCCGCGCGCCGAGCACCTGGTGGGCGGCGCGGGTGGCGCTCAGGGCCGCGCGGTTGGCGAGGAGCTTCCCGGCCGCGATCTCGAATCCGGCGGGGCGGCGAGCCGTGGCGTCGGCGGCCGCGCCCGCAAGGGCCGCCTGCTGGGCGATCGTGACGAGATGTTGCTGGACCGCCTGGAAGGATCCGATCGGTCGTCCGAACTGGCGGCGCTCGGCGGCATGGCGGACCGCGATCCCGTAGACGCGATCGAGCGCTCCGGCCATCAGTGCGACGCGGAGGAGGGCGCCGCGGAGCACCAGCTCCCCGGCGTCCACGGGTCCTCCGCGCTGCGCGGAGGCACGGTCGAAGATGAGCGTGTCGCGGGAGTCCCCCGCGAGGTTCAGCCGCGGCTCGGTCCTCGCCGCCGAGCGCTCGACGACGATCGCGTGACCGTCGAGGATCATCGCGATGTGGGAGGCCTCTCGAGCCCAGGGAACCCGTCGCAGCGTCCCGCTCAGTCCCCCGCGCGTCCAGAGGAGGTCGTCCTCGGGGGTGCCCGGCGCGACGGCCACCTCGCCGCTGGCCTCCAGGCCCGTGCGGGCGAGGAGCCATCCGCCCAGGAGGGAGCTCTCGGTCACATGGTCGGGGCCGCGCTGGCGGAGGAGGGCGAGGGACTCGGCGAGGGTCATGCCCGGAGCGCCCTCGCGGCAACCGAACGAAGGATCTCGTTCGTGCCTCCGCGGATCGTGAACGACGGCGCGGCGAGGATCGCGGCCGCGAGGAGCCGCTCGAAGAATGACGGCGAGTCGGGGAGGGGATCTTCGGGGACGAGCTCCCAGATCGCGTCGAGAACGTCCTGCTCGAAGCGCGTCCCGAGCTCCTTCACGAGCGCGGCCTCGGCGGCGGGAGCATTGCCTTCGTCGAGGAGGCGGGCGACGGAGAGGGACAGCGAGCGGATGCCCCACCAGCCAGCCACGGCCCGGCCCAGGGCGGCCCGGGCTCGCGGAGTGGCGGCGCCGCGCTCGCGGAGGTGCTCCTCCACGACGAGATAGGTGGAGAGCCAGCGCTCAGGGCCGGCGCGCTCGAAGGCGAGCTCGGAGGTGTTCTGCGCCCAGCCCCCTCCGACGTCGCCGATGAGGAGATCCTCGGAGACGAAGACGTCCTCGAGGAGGACTTCGTTGAAGAACTCGCTCCCGTCCAGGTATGCGATCGGGCGGACGCTCACGCCCGGGGCGCGAAGGTCGAGGATCAGCTGGGTGAGCCCGCGGTGGCGATCCGCCTCCTCGCTCGTGCGGCAGAGCAGGACACAGAAGTCGTTCTCGTGTGCGCCTCCCGTCCACAGCTTCGTGCCCGTCACGAGCCAGCCCCCGTCCGTGGGTATGGCACGGGTTTGCACGGCGGCGAGATCGCTACCCGCCTCCGGCTCGCTCATCCCGATCGAGAAGGACAGCTCGGCGGAGCAGATCGCCGGGAGGAAGCGCTCGCGTTGTGCCTCGCTGCCGTAGCGGAGGATGAGCGGCCCGGTCTGACGATCGGCGACCCAGTGATAGCGCACAGGGGCGCCCCAACGGAGCAGCTCCTCCACGACGATGAAGCGATCCACCACGCCACATTCGGCTCCCCCGTAGCGTCGCGGGAGGGCCATCCCGAGCCAGCCTCTCGACGCGAGCGCGCGGGAGAACGCCTGATCGCGGGCAGCTGCCATGCCGAGCCCCGGGGCGAAGCTCCCGCGGGGTAGCTCGGAGGCGAGGAAGTCCCGAACCTCCTGCTGGAGCGCGAGCTCCTCATCGGTCAGCTCGCTGGAGGCGAAGCTCAGCATGCGGCGGACAATACGTGGCAAACCCATCAGCCGCATTCGGCAACTTTTCATCACGGACGATGCGCCCTGGAGGAGGCCTCCAGGCGAAGATCAGTTGCGAAATGCAACTTGATCGCCTATTGTCGCCGGAGAATCGGATCCCTAGCTGGAGGGCTGAGAGATGGACGATCGCGGAGCTACGGCGGTATCGCAGGAAACGGCGGTGACGGTGGAGCGACAGGGACATGTGCTGTTGATGGGGCTCAACCGTCCCGAGAAGCGAAACGCGTTCAACCTCGCGATGATCGATCAGCTCGCCGCGGCCTACTACGAGCTGGAGGCCGACGAGGATCTCCGCTGCGGGGTGCTGTTCGCGCACGGAGACAACTTCACCGGAGGCCTCGACCTCGGGGAGGTTGGTCCGGTGATCCAGGAAGGGAAGCTCGAGCTCCGGGGGGATGCGCGAAGGGATCCGTGGCGGAAAGACGGGGTCTGGAGCACCCCCGTGGTGGCGGCGGTGCATGGGTGGGTGATGACGCTCGCGATCGAGCTGCTGCTGGCGGCGGACATCCGGATCGCGGCGGAGAACGCCCGCTTCGCCCAGCTGGAGATCCGCAGGGGGATCTATCCGTTCGGCGGAGCCACGGTGAGGCTTCCCCGCGAGGCCGGCTGGGGGAACGCGATGAGGTGGTTGCTCACGGGCGAGGAGTACGACGCGGCTGAGGCCCATCGCATCGGGCTCGTGCAGGAGGTTGTTGCCACCGGTCGTGAGCTCCCCCGGGCGATCGAGATCGCCGAGACGATCGCGGAGCGCTCGGCCCCGCTCGGAGTGCGCACGACGCTCGAATCTGCCCACCGGGCGAGGCTCGAAGGCGAGGAGGCGGCGTTCGGGCGCTTGGAGGCCGACATGGTGGCCCTGTTCGAAAGCGAGGACGGCCGCGAGGGTCTGATGTCGTTCCTGGAGCGCCGCGAGGCGCGGTTCGTGGGGCGCTGAGGTGCGGCACGCGGAGCTGTTGGAGGAGAACTGTGCGATCGCGCGCTCCTCGGGGGTGCTCGGGGAGCGCTGGGTGTGGGTGATTCTTCGCCAGGCGTTCAACGGGGCGAGGAGGTTCGAGGACTTCCAGCGCGGGATCGGTCTCGCGAGGAACGTGCTCAGCGAGCGCCTCAACGGGCTCGTCGAGCACGGGATCCTCGAACGACGGCCCTACGGCGGGGGCGTGGGCGGAGGCCGGCAGGAGTATCGCCTGACGGGCAAGGGGCGGGCTCTGTTCCCGGTCTACGCAGCGCTGATGGAGTGGGGAAACGAGTGGACCGACCTACCCGCTCCGCCCGTGGCGATCCTGCACAAGCCCTGCGGGGAACGGGTGCGGGCGCGGGTGGTGTGCTCGTGCTGCGGGCAGGACATCGACGCAAGGGACACCGAGCCGGTGATCGGACCAGGGCTGATCATGAGGGGACTCGCGGGCTGAGGTCGGGCGCCCCGGCGCGCCGGCGCCGAACGGCGGACGAGTTGCTCGACGGTAGCTCCGAAGGGTCCTAATCGCCCGGCCGGCGGGCCACCCCGAGGACGAAGGGGATCCCGAGGGTGCCCGGACCGGAGGTGAAGCGGCGGGAGCGCTCGATCGAGAAGCCAGCAGCGGCGATCGAGGCAAGGGTGTCGCGGGTGAGATGGCAGCCCGCACCCAGCCGCGGCCACACGCCCGTGTCGTCCAGGCCGTGCTGGACCGCCCTCCCGAGACCCGGCTCTGCGACCACGTGCTCGAAGAAGCGGAGCTCGCCGCCGGGCGTGAGGACACGTTGGAGCTCGGCGAGGGCATCTCCCTGATGGGCCACGGAGCAGAGCAGGAGGGAGCTCACGACGGCGTCGCAAGAACCGTCCCCCAGGGGCATCCTCTCGACGGTGCCGTCGATCACCGTGATCGGCGCGGCGGCGGACCTGGCGGCGACCTCGGCAAGCGCGCGGAGGTAGGGCTCGGGCTCGATCGCGATGATCTCGGAGAGCCCATCGGGGTAGTAGGTGAAGTTGCGCCCGTCCCCCGCTCCGACCTCGACGACGCGGCCCTTCAGCCCCGCGAGGAGCTCGGCACGACGCTTGTTGGAGACCACTCTCCCGGAGACACGACTCCAGAAGCGGGCGAAGAGCGGGTGCTGCGGAGGCCCGGGCGACCCCTCGCGATGCTCGACGACCCGCGTCGCGCCGTTCTCTACCTCCGTCCCCACGCGCCGATCCTACAGCCCTGTCCCGCCCGGCGAGGTCTGTCGTGACGGGCCGCGGGCGGGGGCCCCTTTCGGGGTGGCCAGGTCCACGTCGTTTGTCCCGTCGGGCGCGGTTTGTCGCAACGCGCGCGCGGGGGCCCCTTTCGGGGCGGCCACGTCCACGTCGTTGTCCCGCCCGGCGAGGTTCGTCGTAACGCGCGCGCGCGGGCAGCCCTTTCGGAGTGAAGACACCCACCTGGCGCCCTCGGCCGAGCCGGCCAAGCTCGTGGCCGATGCGAGGTCAGCGACGGGCCGCGCCCGCCGGGGCCCTACGGAGCACCGCCCTCGACGGCGTGCTCCGCGGCGGGCGCTCCCGCTGGCGTCCCGCGTGGAGGGTTGGCTCGAGGTGTTCCCCCTGGCCGATCCATCGCGAGAAGACCTCCGCGTCGGTGCTGGGCCGCCCGAGGAGGTAGCCCTGGGCGGCCTGGAGACCCAGCTCCAGAGCGACGTCGAGGTCCTCGCTGCGTTCGACCCCCTCGGCCACGACAACCGCCTGGAGGTCCTGCGCGAGCGACTGGAACGCCCCGACGGCCACACGCTGGGTGCGGTCGCGGGCGATGCCGTGGATCAAGGAGCGGTCCACCTTGACGAAGTCCGGTCGCAGCTCCAGGACGTGGCGCAGCGAGGCGTATCCGGCGCCGGCGTCGTCCACGGCGATCCGCAAGCCGCGCTCGCGCAGCGGCGCGAGCTCCTCGCTGAGGGGGGCGTAGCAGTCGATGACGGAGTGCTCGGTGACCTCGACGACGAGCTGCGAAAGGGGAAGGTCGTTCCTCTGGTTCGCCCGCCGGGCGAGCTCCACAAGGGCGTCGGGGGAGAGGTTCAACGCGAGGAACTGGCCCGAGCCGAGCTCGGGGAGGATCTTCCAGGCCTCGATCACGACGAGGCGTTCGAGCTCGAGGCTGAGTCCGAGTCGCTGGGCGTGGGAGAGCGTCCGATCCGGCCTGGTGAAGGGTTCCGGGAAGCGTGCGAGCGCCTCCACCCCGACGCATCGCCCGCTAGTCAGGTCGATGATCGGCTGGAACGCGACCTGGAGGTCGGCTCGCTCGATCACCCGCATCAGGTCCGCCCGCATCTCCCGGTCGCGACGCCGCTCGTCGAGCTCGTCGACGATCACCTCGCCGAGCATCGCGAGAAATCGCGAGTCGCGCTCGTCGAGGTCGGGGCGGGGGGCGCGGCTGAGGCCGCAGAGGGCCCCGAAGGTGGTTCCGTCGGAGAGTCGCAGTGGCACGGCCACGAAAGCGCCCACCTCGTCCCCCATCAGGCAGGTGTCCTCGGGCCCACGGTTGGAGGTCGCGTCGGGCGCCACCGCCGGGATCTCCCCGCTGGCGAGTCCCTCGCAGAGCGCTCCCCCCGGAGGCCCGGCCTCTGCCGAGGCCGGCTCGGGCTCGACGGTCTCCCCGTCGACCGGACCGGCGCTCACGCGGATGCGGAAGGACTCCGCGTCGCCGGCCACCGCCGCATAAACGTGGCCGGACTCGGTGAGCTCGGAAACGAAGGCCACGTCGACGCCGAGGTGGCGGCGCGTCAGCTCGACCACACGGGCCAGCCCCATCCTTTCGCTCTGTGGCTCGTTGATCTCGTTCATGGCACCGAAGTCCGTTTCAGCGTCGCCAGCCGCGAGACCGAGGCGGCACGAGGGAGGCCACCGGCTTGCTCTCAGCTGTTTGTAGCCGCATCGTCATCCCGGTTCAGGCCCTTGATCCAGTTTGTGCGGATATAGACGAGGTGGCACCTTTCGGGAGGGACCTAGATCGGAACGAGACTCAGTCTTAGATCTTGTATATTGGCGGACCGTGGCCTACCTCGCGCGAGCGGACCTCGACGACCCGGCGACAGCGACGGCGGCGCCGACGCGCCCTCCCCGGCGTGGGTGGCGGCGTCGGGGAGCTCTCCTCCTCGCCGCGGCCGCGATCGTCGCGGCTCTCGGGGGCTGCGGCGGAAGCACGGCGTTCTCCAGCTCCGACGGGCGGATCGAGGCGGTGGGGGCCGAGAACGAGTATGCGAACGTCATCTCCCAGATCGGCGGACGCTATGTCGACGTCGCGTCGATCCTCAACAACCCGAACACCGACCCCCATTCCTTCGAGGCGAGCCCGAGCGTCGCGGCGACGGTGGCCGAGGCAAAGCTCGTCGTCCAGAACGGTCTCGGATACGACGACTTCATGGAAAAGATCGAGGCGGCCGCGGGGAACGGCTCGCGGAGGGTGATCGACGTGCAGAGGCTCCTCGGCGTGGCGGACTCGGCGCCGAACCCGCACCTCTGGTACAAGCCGGAGGCGATGACCGCCGTCGCTGCTGCGGTGGCGGGCGACCTGTCGGCCCTGGCGCCGGCTCACAGCGCCTACTTCCGGGCCAACGCGAGCAGGTTCGACCGCTCGCTGGGGCCGTGGCTCGAGGGGCTCAGCCAGTTCTCCAAGCGTCACCCCGGGGTGACGGTCGCGACGACCGAGCCGGTTGCCGACTACATGCTCGAAGCGGCGGGGGTGAGGAACCTGACGCCAATGTCGATGCAGGCGGACATCATGAACGGGACGGACCCCTCCCCCGAGGATGTCGTGCTGCAGGACGAGCTGTTCGCGCGCCACGAGGTGGACGCGTTCGTCTACAACGAGCAGGTCACGGACTCCGTCAGCGAAGGCTTCCTCCACGCCGCGGCCAAGGCCGGGATACCGGTGGTGGGGGTCTACGAGACGATGCCGACGCCCGGCTACGACTACCAGCGGTGGATGCTCGCCGAGCTGCAGGCGCTCGAAGCGGCGGTGTCCAGCGGGAGATCGACGAGGCGGCTGTGAACGGCGGGGCGGGGACGGGGGGCGAGGTCCTCAGGGTCGCCGGGGTGAGCGTGCGGCTCGGGGGGAGGAAGGTGCTCGACGACGTCAGCTTCTCGATCGGCAGCGGGGAGTTCACCGGGCTGATCGGCTCCAACGGGGCGGGGAAGACGACGCTGCTGAGGGTGATCCTGGGGCTGGAGGCCGGCGGGGGAGAGGTGCTGGTGGGCGGGGGTGGGCGGTCGCGGCAGAACCCCCTCGTGGGGTACGTCCCGCAGAAGTTCCTCCTCGATCCCGACATGCCCCTGCGGGCACGGGATCTGGTGGGGCTCGGGCTCGACGCGCACCGCTTCGGCATTCCCCGCCCGTCGCGCGCGCGGCGCGAGCTGGTCGATCGGGCGCTGGCGGCGGTGAGCGGGGAGGGGCTCGCGGAGGCCCGCGTGGGGCTCCTCTCGGGCGGTGAGCAGCAGCGCGTGCTGATCGCCCACGCGCTGATCGGGCGACCGCGGCTGCTGCTGCTCGACGAGCCGCTCGCGAACCTCGACCTGCGGAGCGCGCAAGAGGTCGTGGGACTGCTCGCGGGGATCGCCCGCGAGCAGGGGATCGCCGTGCTGATCTCGGCGCACGAGCTGAACCCGCTGCTCCCCGTGATGGACCGCGTGGTCTACCTCGCGGGCGGCCGCGCCGTGAGCGGGCCGGCGGACGAGGTGGTTCGCAGCGATGTCCTCTCGCGGCTCTACGGACATCACGTCGACGTCCTCCATGTCCACGGGCGGGTGCTCGTTGTGGCGGGGGCCGGCGAGGACGAGGACCTGGTCGGGCACGAGCTGCGGCTGCCGCTCGGGGACGACGGGGCGCCGGCGTGAGTCACGTGCTCGGGGCGATCTTCGAGCCGGGCTTCTTCGAAAGCTCGGCGGTCGGGACGGCGGTCGCGATCGGGGCGCTGGCAGCCGTCGTGGCGGGTGCGGTGGGGGTGTTCGCGGTGATGCGTGCGCAGTCCTTCGCCGGCGAGGCCCTCGGAGACATCGGGGCGGCCGGAGGCTCGGGGGCGTTCCTCGTCGGGGTGGGCCCGCTGTGGGGTTTCCTCGTGGCGGGTGTGGCCGCGGCGGGGGCGATGGAGCTGATCGGGGTCCAGCGGCCGCGGGGGCGCGATCTGGCGACGGGGATCGTCCTCGGCGCCGGGCTCGGGCTGGCGGCCCTGTTCCTGTACCTGAACACGACGGTCGACAACACCAGCGGGGCGGTCGTGACCGTGCTGTTCGGGTCGATATTCGCGGTGCCGGGCTCGACGATCCCGCTCGTCGTGGGGCTCGCTGCGGTCGCGCTCGCCCTGCTCGGCCTGGTCTACCGGCCGCTGCTGCTGAGCAGCGTGAACGCCGAGATCGCGGCCTCGCGTGGAGTGCCGGTGCGGCTCGTCGGAGCCGTCTTCCTGCTGGCGCTGGCCGTCTGCGTGGCGCTGTGTGCGCTGACGATTGGATCGATCCTCGCGACGGGACTGCTGATCGGACCCGCGGCGGCGTCCCTGCGGCTCACGAGGCGTCCCGGCCGCGCGATCCTCACCGCCTGTGGGCTCGGCGTCGTGGCGATGTGGCTGGGGATCGTGCTGGCCTACGACAGCTACTACTGGACCCCCCGGGGGACGACCTGGCCGGTGAGCTTCTTCGTCGTGACGATCGTCTTCGTCATGTACCTCCTGTCGGGAGTGCCGGCCTGCTGGGCGGCACGGCGAATCTAGGGCGGGATGTTCTCCGGCTTCATGGTCAACGCGTGGACCGTGGCGAGCGTGGTGGCGGTGGTCGCCGGGTTCGTCGGCTTCTTCGTCGTGCTCCGCGGCTCGGCCTTCGCCGCCCACGCGATCCCGAACGGCTCCTTCGCGGGGGCCGCCGGGGCCGCGCTCGCGGGCCTCAGCACGCTCCTCGGGCTGGCCGTCTTCTCCGTCCTGGGCGCGCTCGGGATCGGATTGCTGGGGCGTCGTGGGCGCCAGGACGCCGTCACCGCGCTCACGCTGGTGATGATGCTCGGGCTCGGGTCGCTGTTTCTGAGCCTCAGCTCGGACTACTCCTCCGAGGTGTACTCACTGCTGTTCGGCGAGATCCTCGGCATCAGCCCGAACGAGCTCGCCCCGACGATCGCGCTGGGGGTCGCCTGCGTGGGCGTGATCGCGATCCTGTTCCGCCCGCTGCTGCTCTCCTCGACGCTCGCCGACGTGGCCGAGGCTCGCGGGATCGGCAAGCTCCGGATCGAGCTCTCCTTCCTCCTCGTCGTCGCACTCGCCACCACGGTGACGGTGCCCGTCGTGGGGACGTTGCTCGTCTTCAGCCTGATGACGGCACCGGCCGCGGCGGCTCGCTCCTTCACCGATCGGCCGGGCCGAGCCCTGCTCCTGTCGGTCGCGATCGCCCTGGCGACGGTGTGGGCGGCGATCGCGCTGTCCTACAGCAGCGACTACCCGGTGGGTTTCTTCGTCGGGACGATCGGCGCGGGCGCCTATGCGGCCGGCCGCGGATGGACGGCGGCGCGGGGTCGACGGGAGCTGCGCGGGTGAGTCGCCGGGGGGTCACCGGAGCGGCGGCGGCGGCGACCGAGCGGCCTAGAATCTCAGCCATGGGAAGCGGCGGCGAGGCGGGCGGATGGACCGAGGCGGCGACCGAGCGGCTCGCCGATGCGGGCTATCGTCGCGGCGGCGCGCGAGCGGAGGTGCTCACGCTGATGGGAGCCCAGCAGTGCGCGCTGTCGGCGCTCGAGATCGAGGAGCAGCTCGCGGCGGGCGAGCGACGGGTCTCGCGAGCGAGCATCTATCGCATCCTCGAAGAGCTCGAGCAGGTGCGGATGATCCAGCGCGTCGACGTCGGCAGCGGGACCGCCCGCTTCGAGCCCGTCCGTCAGGGCCACGGCCATCACCACCACCTGATCTGCGACGAGTGCGGCAGGCTCGAGCCGTTCTCCGACGAGCAGCTCGAGCAGGCCATCAGCGCCCTCTCGGCGAGGGTGCCCCACGTGGTGACCGAGCACGAAGTCGTCCTCCACGGCGCCTGCCGGGACTGCCTGTCCTGAACGACGCCGGCGGCGACGCTCAGGTGGGGGCCTCGCGGCGGCGGGCTGGCTCGGAGGGTTGCTCGCCGCGTCCCCGGCGCTGGATGGCTAGGAACCAGGCGGTGCCTGTCAGCGCGAGGAGCGCCGCCAGCCAGAAGTTGAGGCGCTGGCCGAGGAAGTGGTGGGAGGGATCGATGCGGAGCTGCTCCTCGAACATCCGGAAGGCGGAGTAGCCGACGACGTAGAGGGCGAAGATGCCGGGGTGTCGGATGCGGCGGTGGCGGGTGAGCCAGATGAGCGCCGCGGCCAACGCCAGGTCCCAGATCAGCTCGTAGAGGAAGGTCGGCTGGAAGGTGGCGTAGCCGGCGTAGCCGAGGGGACGGTGTGCGGGGCTGATCTGGAGCGCCCACGGAAGCGTGCTCGGTTTGCCGAAGAGCTCCTGGTTGAAGTAGTTGCCGACACGGCCGATCGCCTGCGCCACGAGGATCCCCGGGGCGGCGGCGTCGAGGAACGCGCTGATGCTCACGTGCGCGCGCCGCAGGGGAATCATGCCGCCGAGGACGCCGCAGAGGATGCCCCCCCAGATGCCCAGGCCGCCCTTCCACACCGCCAGCCAACCCCACCAGGTGTGGGGCACTTCGCTCCAGCTCGTGACGTCGTGGTAGAGGCGCCCCCCGATGATGCCGGCCGGCACGCCCCAGATGGCGACGGTGTAGACGAGGTCGGGATCGCCGCCGGCTTCCCGCCAGAGGCGGCGCGTGATCGCGATCGACGCGCTGATCCCGACCACGTAACAGAGGCCGTAGTAGTGGAAGAAGAGCGGCCCCAGGTGAAACCCGTTCTCCGCCGGGCTGGGTATCGAGGCCAGCATCGCTAGCAGGCTAGAGCAGGCACGGGGCGCCGCGCCGCAGGGCGCGCCGGCGCTAGGATCGCCGCAGCCGATCCGTCGATTGGAAGGGGTTGCCGGTGCAAGCGAGCGAACAGGTCTGCTCCCACCTCGATGAGGTCCTCGTGCAGGATGTCCCCGGCCGCGACGAGGTCGAGGGATGCGAGGAGTGCCTGAAGATCGGCGGCCGCTGGCTCCACCTGCGCGCGTGTCGCACGTGCGGGAAGATCGGTTGCTGCGACTCCTCCCCCAACCGCCACGCCTCGCGCCACGCCGCGGAGGGTGGCCATCCGATCTTCAGCTCGATCGAGCCCGGGGAGAACTGGACATGGTGCGCGATCGACGAGGTCGCGTTCGTGCTCGACTCGCGCTAGGTTGGATGCCATGAGCGCACCAGACGACGACCTCTTCGGCGAGGCCCACATTCGCGCCTACCGCGAGAGCGGGGGCGAGCACGGCTATCACTGGCGCGGGACCACTGTCCTGCTCCTCACCACGACGGGGCGGAGGTCGGGCGAGGCGCGCACGACGCCGCTCATCTTCGCCGGGGACGGCGACCGCTGGGTGATCGTGGCCTCCAAGGGAGGCGCGCCGGAGCATCCGGCCTGGTATGAGAACCTGCTCGCCCATCCCGAGGCGGAGATCCAGGTGATGGCGGAGGAGATCCCGGTGACCGCCACGACCGCCTCCGGCGAGGAGCGCACGCGTCTGTGGTCGTTGATGACGGACGCGTGGCCCGCCTACGACGAATATCAGACGAAGACCGAGCGGGAGATCCCGGCCGTCATCCTCACGCGCTCCTAGCGAACTCGGGGGATATCGTCAGGGGCATGGCGAACGCCGTGTTCTCGGCCTGCGCCGCGGCCGTCTCGGCCGCGGTCGCCGCGCTCGCGGCGACGCGGGGTGCATGGGCCGTGACGATCGTCTTCACCGCGCTAGCCGTCGGCTTCGTCGCGCGGGCGAGCGAGCGCCGCTGGAGCCCGGCTCGTGGGCGCGCCGCGCCACGCCCTGAGGATCGGGAGGCCCCGAGCGCACCCCCGCCGCTGGAGCGGCCGAGCGAGGCGCGGCCGACCGGCCGCCTGGACCACGGACGCGAGCGCACGCGATGGCAGCGGCGGGGCTCTCATCGGCGGCCCTGATCGCCCCGCCCTGAGCCGGCGCGCCGAGAGCTAGGCTCAGCCGATGGACCCGAGCACGCCGCCGCCCGTCGGCGAGATCCTGAGCGCGCGGAGTGGCGAGGAGATGTCGCTCAACGACCGCTACCTGAATCCCCAGATGGGCCGGATCGTGCGGACGCTCGGCTTCGACAGGACGTGGAGCGGGGGGAGGGGGCGCATCTGATCGACGCCGACGGGGAGCGCTACCTCGACCTCTTCGGCGGCTACGGGGTGTTCGCCGTCGGTCGCAACCACCCCGCGGTGATAGCCGCGCTGGAGGAGGTGATGGAGGCACGGACGGGGAACCTCCCCCAGCTCGGCGTGACGCTCCTCAGCGGGGTGCTCGCCGAGCAGCTGCTCGCGCGGGCACCCGGGAGCGTGGCGGCGATGGTGCCGGCGAACACGGGCACCGAGGCGGTCGAGGCGGCGATCAAGATCGCCCGCGCCGCCAGCGGGCGCCCGCGGATCCTGTTCGCCGAGCACGCCTTCCACGGCCTCACCCTCGGCTCGCTCTCGATCAACGGCAACGAGGAGTTCCGCGAGGGCTTCGGCCCGCTGCTCCCGGACTGCCGGCCCGTCGCCTTCGGCGACCTCGAGGCGCTGACGGCCGAGATCGCCCGCGGCGACGTCGCGGCCCTGATCGTCGAGCCGATCCAGGGCAAGGGCGTGAACCTGCCCCCGACCGGCTACCTCGCCGCGGCGCAGGCGCTCTGCCGGGAGGCGGGGGCGCTGTTCGTGTGCGATGAGGTGCAGACGGGAATCGGGCGCACGGGGACGTTCCTCGCGCTCGAGCATTGGGGCCTCGAGCCCGACATGATCTGCGTGGCGAAGGCCCTCTCGGGCGGGTTCGTCCCGATCGGCGCGCTGCTCGTCTCGCGGGCGGCCTTCGATGGGGTCTTCGACGGGATGGAACGGGCCGTCCGTCACGGCTCGACCTTCGGCGGCAACGACCTGGCGGCGGCGGCGGCGTTGGCGACGCTGCGGGTGCTCGACGAGGAGGGCCTCCTCGAGCGGGCCCGGGCGATGGGGGAGCTGCTGCTGGAGCTCACGCTTCCGCTTGTGGACCGCTTCGAGGTCGTCCGCGACGTTCGTGGCATCGGGCTGATGTGGGCGATCGAGTTCGGGCCGCCGGCGGGGACGACGGCGCGGAGGCTGTGGGAGACCGTCGAGCGTCGCCAGCCGGGGCTTTTCGCCCAGCTCGTCACCGTGCCCCTCTTCCACGAGCATCACATCTTCTGCCAGGTCGCCGGCCACCACATGAACGTGATCAAGGCGCTCCCCGCGCTCTGCATCGAGGAGGACGAAATCCGCCGTTTCGCGGCGGCGCTGACCGAGACGATCGCCGCAGCGGAGCGCTATCCGTCGGCGCTCGCGCGCTTCGGGCTACGCACCGGGATCAGGGCCGCGCGCGTGCGCCGCTAGCCTAGTCGGCCGTGCCGAGCTCGAGAGACGACATCCGCAACGTGGCCATCGTGGCCCACGTCGACCACGGCAAGACCACGCTCGTGGACGCGATGCTGTGGCAGTCGGGGGCCTTCCGCGAGGGCCAGGAGGTGGCCACGCGGGTACTCGACTCGATGGATCTCGAGCGCGAGAAGGGCATCACGATCCTCGCCAAGAACACCTCGCTGCGCTACGCGGGGGTCAAGCTGAACATCATCGACACCCCCGGCCACGCGGACTTCGGCGGCGAGGTCGAGCGGGGCCTGACGATGGTGGACGGCGTGCTCCTGCTCGTGGACGCATCCGAGGGGCCGCTCCCGCAGACGCGCTTCGTGTTGCGCAAGGCGCTCGAGTCGCGGCTGCCGGTGATCCTCGTGATCAACAAGGTCGATCGCTCCGACGCCCGCGTCGCGGAGGTCGTGGACGAGGTCTACGAGCTGTTCCTCGACCTCGACGCCGACGAGCATCAGATCGAGTTCCCGATCGTCTACAGCAACGCCAAGGCGGGGATCGCCTCGCTCAGCTATCACGCCGGCGAGCCCCTGGAGGGGACCTCGCTGGCGCCGCTGCTGGACCTGCTGCTCGAGCACATCCCCGCGCCGACCTACGAACCGGAGATGCCCCTGCAGGCGCTCGTGACGAACCTCGACGCCTCCCCCTATGTCGGCCGGCTGGCGATCTGCCGGGTGCGCAACGGGAACATCCGCAAGGGCCAACAGGTCGCCTGGTGCCGCGCGGACGGCTCGATCGAGCGGGCCCAGGTCGCCGAGCTCTATGTCACCGACGCCCTCGACCGCGTCGACGCACCGGAGGCCGGGCCGGGGGAGATAATCGCCGTGGCGGGCATCGAAGAGGTGACGATCGGGGAGACGCTCGCCGACCCGGCCGACCCGCGGCCGTTGCCGGTGATCACGGTGGACGAGCCGGCGATGTCGATCACGCTCGGCGTGAACACCTCTCCGCTGGCGGGTAAGGACGGCGAGAAGATCACCGCCCGGCAGATCAAGGGGAGGCTCGACCAGGAGCTCGTTGGGAACGTCTCGTTACGCGTCGTGGACACCGACAGGCCCGACACCTATGAGGTCCAGGGACGGGGCGAGCTGCAGCTCGCGGTGCTCGTGGAGATCATGCGCCGCGAGGGCTTCGAGCTGACGGTCGGACAGCCCCACGTGCTCGAGCGGGAGATCGACGGCAAGCGACATGAGCCGGTGGAGCGGCTGTCGGTGGACGTGCCCGAGGAGCACGTCGGCACTGTCACACAACTCCTCGCGGCGCGAAAAGGACGCATGGAGCACATGACCAATCACGGGACGGGATGGGTGCGGATGGACTACCTCGTGCCGGCGCGCGGGCTGATCGGCTTCCGTACCGAGTTCATCACCGAGACGCGTGGCACAGGGATCATGCACCACGTCTTCGAGCGCTGGGAGCCATGGGCCGGGGAGCTGCTCACGCGCACCACGGGCGCGCTCGTGGCGGACCGCCGGGGGGAGACGGCGACCTACTCGCTGATGACCCTCCAGGAGCGAGGCGCGCTGTTCGTCGGTCCCGGCGAGGAGGTCTACGAAGGGATGATCATCGGCGAGAACGCCCGCTCGGAGGACCTCGACGTCAATCCCTGCAAAGAGAAGCACCTGACGAACATGCGCTCCTCGACGGCGGACGTGCTCGTGCGGCTGGACACCCACCACAAGCCCACCCTCGACGAGGCGCTGGAGTTCGTACGCGAGGACGAGGCCGTCGAGGTGACCCCGATGGCGGTCCGCCCGCGCAAGGTGGTGCTCTCCAAGATCGACCGCCAGAAGGCGATCAAACTCGCGCGCAAGTGACGGGAGGGAGCCCGCAGCCGGGAGGAGATCCGTCTCAGCGGCCTGGTGAAGTCCTTTCGCAGCCCGAGCGGTCCGATCCGCGCCGTGCGGGGGGTGGACGTGGAGATCCGCGCAGGTGAGACGGTCGCCCTGCTCGGACCCAACGGAGCGGGGAAGTCGACGACGATCGACATGCTCCTCGGGCTGCTCGCCCCGGACGAGGGGAGCGTGTCGGTCTTCGGGCGCCCACCGAGCGATGCGGTCGCGGCGGGGGCCGTGAGCGGGATGCTGCAGACGGGCGAGCTGCTGCGGGACCTGACGGTGGAGGAGCTCGTGCGGATGATGGCCTCGCTGTACCCGGACCCGCTACGGGTGGACCGCGCGCTGGAGCTGGCGGGCATCGCGGAGATCGCCTCGCAGCGCACGCATCGGCTATCGGGCGGCCAGACCCAGCGGGTGCGCCTGGCGGTGGCGCTCGTGGGGATCCGGAGCTGCTCGTGCTCGACGAGCCCACCGTCGCGCTCGATGTGGAGAGCCGCCGGGACTTCTGGACGACGATGAGGGCGTTCGCCGCCAGCGGTCGCACGATCCTGTTCGCGACGCACTACCTCGAGGAGGCCGACGACTACGCCGACCGCGCCATCCTGATGGCGGACGGGCGGATCGTCGCCGACGGGCCCACCACGGAGATCAGGGCGATGGTCGGCACGAGGACGATCCGCGCGACGCTCCCGGAGGTGGGCCTGGAGGAGCTCTCGGGCCTCCCCGGCGTCAGCGCCGCCGAGCGCCGCGGCGAGGCCGTCCACCTCGTCTGCTCCGACTCCGACCGAGCGATCCGGGCGCTGCTCGACACCCACCCCCAGGCACGGGACATCGAGATCGCGGCCGCCGGCCTGGAGGAGGCGTTCCTGGAGCTGACCTCGGCAGGGGAGGAGGCTGGGTGATGCCGCTCGACTACGTCCGCTACGAGCTCATCCGCACGTTGCGCAACCGCCGCTTCTTCCTCATCTCGCTGGTCATCCCGCTGATCCTCTACTTCGTGATCGCCGGCCCCAACCGCCATGTGGGCGACTTCAGCGGGAGCGGGGTGAGCTTCCCCCTCTACTACATGGTGGGGCTCGCCTCGCTGGGGACGATGGGCGCGATGCTCTCATCCGGCGCCCGCATCTCGGCGGAGCGGGCGGTGGGGTGGAACCGTCAACTCCGCATCACCCCCCTGACGCCGCGGGCGTACTTCCGCGTGAAGGTGCTCACGGGCTACATGATGGCCTGCGTCAGCCTCCTCGCCCTGTACCTCGCGGGCACCTCCCTCGGCGTGAGTCTGTCCGCGGGGGAGTGGGTGAAGATGACGGCCCTGCTGCTGATCGGGCTGATCCCCTTTGCGGCCCTCGGGATCATGCTCGGGCACATGCTCACCCCCGACTCGATCGGGCCGGCGATGGGCGGGGGTGTCTCCCTGCTGGCGTTGCTCGGCGGGGCCTACTTTCCGATCACGGGAAGCGGCTTCCTGGCGGAACTCGCCAAGCTCCTGCCCTCCTACTGGCTCACCCAGGCCAGCCGCGTGGTGCTCGACGGGAGGACCTGGACGCTCGAGGGATGGCTCGTCGTGGCGGGGTGGACGGTCGTCCTCAGCGTGCTCGCCGCGCGTGCCTACCGCCGCGACACGGGGCGGGTGTGAGGGGTCGCCGCGGCCGCGTCGAGGGCCGCCGCGAGAGGCGCCCGGGAGTGTCCGGCCCGGTAAGGTTCCGCCGATGATCGAACCGACCCGAGCCACCTCATTGCCCCGAATCGCCCTCATCGCGGCGCTACTTGCCTGCGCCCTCGCGCTCCCCCTCACGAGCGCAGGCGCCGAAACGCTCCCCACCTATACCAAGGAGAGCCTCGCCGAATATGAAAAGCAGCTCACCGGCGACCAGATAGCGGCCGTCACGATCAACAAGCGCATTCGCTCGGTGCGGGTGACGCTGAAGGACGGGAGCTACTTCCGCGCCACCTATGACCCGCATCAGGAGCCTACGGTCTACGCCAAGCTCCACGCGAAGGGCGTCCCTGTGACCGTGCTGACGCCCACGGCGGCGGAGAGCGAAGCCAAGAAGGCGCCCGTCAAACACAAACTTCGCTACATCGCGGCCGGCGTCCTCGTGCTGATCGTCATCATCGTGGCGGGCGTCCTCCTGTTCGACCGCAGGCGCAAACTGGCGATGGAATAGCCCTCTCCGGCGCCGTCCGCCCGGAGAGGGCGGCGCCGGACGAACGCCGCCGAGGCCCCTCGGCGCGTTCGCCTCAGGGAACGAGGTCGCGCTCCCGTGCCCGCGCTATCGGCGGCGCGCTCCGGCCGCTCGGGGCGGGCGGCGGGGCGCCCTGGAGGTAGGCGAGCAGGCAGCCGAGCGTGAACGTGGCCACGAGCAGGAGCAACGGCCCCGAGTCCTCGACGAGCGTCCCGACGACCCCGGCCGTCACCCCTCCGGCGAGCGCGGCTCTCCACGCCGGATCGCCGTCGACGGGCTCCAGCAGGCGGTCAGCCCGCTGGAGCCAGGCAGCCGTGAGCGCGGCTGCGAGGACCGTCGCGAGCGCTGTCAGCGGCGTCTTCAGAGCGTCCCAAGCGGCCGTGTAGCGGCGGATGAGCACCTCGCGGAGCTCGCCGGGGGAACGCGCGTGCAGGACCGTCCCGGTGAAATGTCCGACGCCGTGAGCCGTGGCGAGGTCGATCGCCGCCAACGCCGCCAGCCCCACGAACGGGCTCAGCAGCACGATCGCGCCCCGCCGCCGCCACCCGGCGCTCGGCGCGAGCATCACGCTGGCGACGGCGAAGCTCGTGCTCACGAGCACGACCCCCCCGACGCCTGCGCCGATCCGCCCCGCGCCCTCGACGACCGCGAGCAGCGCGCCGGTGCCCGCCATCGCGCTGACGGCCCGCCGCCCCCGCTCGCAGGGATACAGCGCGGCGGCGACGGCTCCGAGGGCGAGCACGGCGAGAGCCGGCTTGAGCTCGTTGCCGATCCCGTAGAAGCGCGCCCCACCGAGCGGGTCCGGGCCGAGCAGGGAGCGCATCAGCAGCTGGGTGCCTGAGAGGGAATCGAGCGTGATCGCCAGGACCGCCACGACCGCTGGGGCGATCGGCGCGCGCGGCCACGGGAGCAGGCGCTCGCCAGCGGCCGCAAGAGCGAAGCAGGAGAGCGTGAGGATCGCGTACTCGCCGGCCGCTCCGGGCATCAGGGCCGCCGTGATGAGCGAGGCAGCGGGCGCCCACAGGATCGCGCTCGCGCCAACGCGGAGCGCCCAGCCGCGGGCGCGCTCGCCGGCACGTGCGCAGGCGAGGACGAGCAGAGCCCACGCCCCCAACAGCACCAGCAGAGCGGGCAGGCGCCGATCCGGTATCGAGCGGAGACGCTCCATCAGAGAGCGCAGGCCTGCACCGTCGAGCCGGCCCTCGCTGAGGATCTCCCCTCCCCGTCATCGCCGCCGGCGTGGGGATGCCCAGATGTGCCAGCACCGTCGGAGCGAGGTCCGTCGCCGCGAGCAGCCCGCGCTGCTCGGTGGTAGTCGAGCTGAGCTCCCCCTGCCCCCCCGGGAGGCCCGAGATCGCACACCACAGGAGTTCCCCTTCAGCCCCCTCTCCGACCCGTTGGACGGCGATGATCAGCTCGCCGGGCTCGCGGGCGCGGCTCAGCGCGCGGAGGTCCGCGCCGCCGCGAGGGCCACCGGGGAGGTCGGCCACGACCAGGCGCCTGCCTCCTCGCAGCTGTGCGATCCGAGACAGGAGGGTCGCCTCGGTCCCGAGCGAGACCGCGGAGAGCTGGCCGCGGCGGTCGGCCGCGAGCGCCGCGTCGGGCGCCAGCGAGGCGCTCGTCCCCGCGTAGGCCGCCCCGCCTGGGATCTCCCCCGCGAGCAGGCCCGGAAGGAGCAGCTCGGGGACCGCTTCGGCGCGCCCGCGAGCTCGTGCCCAGCCGCTGATCTGACCCCCGACGGCGAGCGGAAGCAGTCCGAGGGGGCTCGGGCGGGGGTGAGGGTAGAGGGCGGCCGAGACGCGCGCCCCCTGCGTCGCGTCGAGGAGGAGCTGGTCCGGGCTGTAGGGGCCCTCGCTCGCGGAGAGGATCCCAACCGACCCTCCCCCGGCGGCAAGCTCGCGCTCGCCGCCGGGCAGGAACACGATCAGCGCCGAGGGGGCCGGGAGGGCCTGCGCGGAGGACGCCCGCGCCATGGCGCCGACCCCGAGGACCAGCAGCCCCAGCGCGAGCAGCCCCACGTGCGCGCGTGCGCGATGTGGGGGACGCCGGGCGGCGGAGGCGCCTGGATGGAGCACCCGCTGAGGATCGCAGGGGGTCGCGTCGAGGTTGCCGGCGGGGGGGTGCGAGGGGCACGGGAGGCCTCGGGCGGTTGATAACCTCGCGCGCCCGAGACGATGCCGCCCGAACACCACCCGCAACCTCCGGAGCCCGTTCCCCGCCGCTCGACGATCAGGTCGTTGCGGGCGTCGGCGCGGAACCTCGTGCTCCCGCTCCGACACCGCTTCCGTCAGGGGGTCGAGGACCCGAACGTGCCGCTGAGTCTCGACATGGATGGCCCCTCGAGGACGCTCCTCGTGGCCTTCGGGGGCATGGCGGGCCAGATCGGGATGCCGCCGTTCGAGTTCTTCAAGGCAACCGGTGCGATCCCCGTCAAACGGCTCTTCGTCCGCGACCTCCACCAGGCGTGGTACCACCGCGGGATCCCCGGCCACGGTGCCACGCTCCAGGCTGCGGCGGCCTCGCTCGGCGAGCTCATATCCTCCTACGATGTCGATCGGCTCGTCGTCGCGGGGAACTCGGCGGGCGGCTACGCGGCGCTCGCCTTTGGCTCCCTGCTCGGCGCCCACACGGCCCTCTCCTTCGCTCCGCAGACGATCCTGGACCTCGATGCGCTGGCGGCGATGGATGACCATCGCTGGGACAGTCAGCTCCTCGAGCTCGTCCGGGAGGGGTCGATCGATCCGGCCTGGGCGGATCTCCACAACGCGCTCACGGACCGACCCGCCGGTCCGCGCTATGAGGTCTTCTTCGACGAGAGCCTCGGGGTCGACCGCCTCCACGCCGACCGCCTCGACGGGCTCGCGGGCGTGCGGCTGCACCGGCTGAGCGCCGGCGCGCACAGCGTCGCGCTCCACATGCGCGAAACGGGGGAGCTCGAGCAGGTGCTCAACGGGGCGCTGATCGCCGGCGGCCAGCCCTAGGCGCTCAGAGCAGCTCGGCGAGCCAGGTCGAGCTGCCCTGCTCGATCTGATCGACGATCCGCCGGCCGACGTCCTCCTGGCCGCGTTCCCAACGCTGTTGGCGGTTCCAGTTCAGGCGGCGCACGGCCGCCCCGAGAAGCGGTGCGTCGCTCAGGGGAAGGGCTGCCGGCCCGCGGCCCCGGTGCACCCGCGCGAGCTCGCTCGTGCGGAAGCCGGCGCCGTGGTGGTAGATGACATCGCCGTAGACGCCGAAGAAGAGCGGGTCGGGGTTCTTCCGGTTCGACCGCAGCACCTCGACCCAGGGGGTGTTCGTCAGCTCGAGCTGACGGAGGAGGTTGCCGCCGACGTCGCTGACGAGCTCCCCCTCGGCGTTCCTCCACGTGTAGCCCGCCGACCAGTCGCCGGGGATTCGCCTCCATGCACCGACGGTGGTGACGCAGAAGCAGGGATGGGGCTGGCGATCGTTGACGTTCTCCGCCCGACGTACCGCGAGCAGCGGCGCGCGCCCGAGCGCCTCCTCGATCAGGGCCATCGGATCGGCGATCGGAAAGGCGTCCCCGTCGAGGAACATGATCAGGTCCTCCTCGCCTGCGTCGTGGGAGATCTCGATCGCCATGTGGTTGAGCTTGTCCGAGTGACGGCCCCGCTGCTCGAGCACGCGATCGAAATGGACCGCGTAGGACGGATCGATCCGCTCGAGCGAGCCCCAGGTGCGGTAGGGGACGGAGAGATGCTCGCGCAGGTGGCGCGCCTGGATCTCGATCCAGCGGGGGGAGCCGTAGTGGACGGTCGCCACGTGGAGCATCAGCGGCCACCCCTTCCTCGCCGGGCGCCACAGCGATTGGCCCCGCGAGCACGCGCCCGGGCGCCCTCGGCCGCCCGGGCGGCATCCCTGCTCACGGTGAGCGACACGCGCCGACTATACCCCCGTGGCGGCCCTTAGTTGAGGGTCGGATCGCTCGGCATGCGGGCGATCAGGGCATAGCTTCCGCCCTTCCGCTCGAGCACGCTCGACCACAGCCGCGCAGGTTCGCGGCTGAAGACGTCCTCGGGGAGGGCGGTTTCGGAGATCCAGTCCCCGGCGTGCACCTCGGCGTCGAGCTGGCCCTCGCTCCAACCGGCGTAGCCGGCGAACACCCGCCTTCGCGCGGTCGCCTCCGCGAGTTCCTCGATGCCGGTGTCGGGAGCCGGAAAGCCGATCCGCCCGAGCACGATCAGCTCGGCGCAGGCCGGGTCCAGGAACTCGGCGAGGCAGACCACCGACCCAGGCTGGACGGGCCCGCCGACGAAGATCGGCTCGAGCTCGTCGACGGTCGGCTCGAGCGCCGGGACGGCCTCACCCACCGTCACCTGCGAGGGCCGGTTCAGCACGACCCCCATCGCCCCCTCCTGGTTGTGAACGCCGACCAGGACGACGGTCCTGGAGAAGTTCGGGTCCTGCAGGGACGGGGAGGCCAGCAGGAGCCGACCGGCGAGCGATTCCGCCATCATCCCCTCGAGGCTAGCGCGCCGCGCGACCCGGCGCGAGGTGACGGTCGGCGGGACGGTGGCCGGCTGGAGGTCGAAAACGCAGCCTCGGGCAAGCCCCCAGGGCGCTGCGGCCGATGCCCGTTATGCTGGCCGCGGGGCTCCGCGCGACGGGGCCGTCAGCGACCACAGGAGGCTCCACGAGATGGCCAAGACCCCGCAGGTCGGCGAGCCGGCGCCGGACTTCGAGCTACCGGGAACGGACGGGCCGTTCCGCCTTTCGGACCATCGCGGGGAGCGGGTCGTGCTGCTGTTCTACCCGGGGGACAACACGATGGTGTGCACGAAACAGTTCTGCTCCTACCGCGACCGTCCCGCTGAGTTCTCGGCGCTCGGCGCGACTGTCGTCGGCATCTCCGCCCAGGACATCGCCTCTCACGAGGGCTTCGCCGCCAAGCACGCGCTGAACGTCCCCCTGCTCGCGGACGTCGAGAAGGACGTGGCGCGCAAGTACGACGCCTTCTCCTCCCGCCTCGGTGTCAAGCGGGCCGTCATCGTGATCGACGAGGAGGGCATCGTGCGCTACCGCCACGATCATCTCCTCGGCCTCGACTACCAGTCCGTGGACGACCTCAAAGAGGCGCTGGACTCGCTGCCCGCCCCGACGGCGAGCTGAGCGCGGCCGCAGGGGGGCCGATCAGGTCCCCGGGGCGCCGATCGACGCGAGGTCGTACTCTCCCGTCGGCCGCTCGGCGGCGGCCCGCGCGGCGTAGAGCTCGGCGAGCTCGAGCTGCAGGTTGCGAGGCTGCTCGCCCGGGGCGGGCGTCCGCCGCTGCCAGTCTCCGGCGGAGTCCAGTTCCCACGAGCTCTGGTTGTCGGCGAAGGCGCGGCCGAGCGTATCGAGCAGCTCCGCTCGCAGCTCAGCCGACTCGATCGGCACGGCCAACTCCACGCGATGGTCGAGGTTGCGTGGCATCAGGTCGGCCGATGCGATGTAGACGGTGTGGATGCCCTCGCGTTCGAAGGCATAGACCCGCGAGTGCTCCAGCAGGCGCCCCACGATCGAGACGACGCGGATGTTCTCGGAGATCCCCTCCAGGCCCGGCCGCAGGCAGCAGATCCCCCGCACGTTCAGCTCCACCTGCACGCCCGCGCGCGAGGCGGCGTAGAGCGCGCGGATGCAGCGCCCGTCGACGAGCGAGTTCATCTTCATCGTGATCCGGGAGGGGTGCTCGGCGGTGTGCACGGCGATCGTCTGCTCGATCTCGCCGATGATCCCGTCACGAAGCTGGTTCGGCGCGACGAGCACTTTGCGGTAGTGGAGCGGGCGGCCGTAGCCGGTGAGGTAGTTGAACATGTCGGCGACGTCCGCGCCGATCTGCTCATCGGTGGTGAAGAGGCCGAAGTCCGTGTACAGCCTGGCGGTCGCCGAGTGGTAGTTCCCCGTGCCGATGTGGACGTAGTTGCGAACCCCCTGGCCCTCGCGACGGACGACGAGGACGCACTTGGCGTGAGTCTTCAGCGCGGGCTGCCCGTAGACGACATGGACGCCCGCCTCCTCGAGGGCCTTCGCCCAATGGATGTTCATCCGCTCGTCGAAGCGGGCCTGCAGCTCGACGAGCGCGACGGCCTGCTTGCCCCGCTCGGTCGCGTCGATCAGGGCGGGCACCAGCGGCGAGTCATCGCTCGTGCGGTAGACCGTCTGCTTGATCGCGAGCACGTTGGGATCGGCGACGGCCTGCTCGACGAAGCGCTCGACGGAGGTGCTGAAGGAGACGTAGGGGTGGTGGACGAGCAGGTCCCCTTCGCGCATCGCGCCGAGCACGTCGGGTCGCTCGCCCTCGTGGCGGAGCAGCCGCGGATGGGTGATCCCGGTGATGGTCTCTTCGCGCAGCTCGGGGTGGCCGGGGAGCTTGACGATCTGCCACAGGGCTCCCATGTCGAGGAGGCCGTCCACCGGGTAGACCTCCTCCTCCTCGACCCCGAGCAGGCCCGCGAGCGCCTCTCTCAGCGCGGCCGAGCAGTGGGCTCCGACCTCCACCCGCACGACCTCCCCGAAGCGGCGCCGGCGGAGCTCGTCCTCGACCGCCTGGAGCAGGTCGGCGGCGTCGTCGGAGACCTCGAGATCGGCGTCCCGGGTGACTCGGAAGACGTCGTAGTCGGCGATCTCCATCCCCGGGAAGAGCGAGTCGAGGTGGTGGGCGATGACGTCCTCGAGGGGCACCAGGAGCAGGGGTGCGGGCGCGGTCTGCTTGACGGTCACGAAGCGGGGGAGGATCTCGGTCGGGACCTTCACCCGGGCGAACACCGTCTGGTCGGTCATCGGGTCGCGCACGAGCACGGCGAGGCTGAGAGAGAGGTTGCTGATGTAGGGGAAGGGTCGCCCAGGGGCGACCGCGAGCGGGGTCAGCGCGGGGAAGATCGCCCGCTCGAAGTGCCGGTCGAGCTCCGCGCGGCGCTCCCTGTCGAGGTCCTCGACGCCCACGACCTGGATGTCGTGCCCGGCGAGCGCCGGGCGGAGGCGCTGTTCGAAGCAGCTCGTCAGCCGTGTGCTCTGCGCGCGGACCCGCTCGTGGATGCGGGTGATGGTCTCCGTCGGCGTGAGACCGTCCTGGCTCGGGTTCTCCACCCCGGCGTCGATCTGGTCGCGGAGCCCGGCGACGCGCACCATGTAGAACTCGTCGAGGTTGGTGGTGTAGATCGCGCAGAACTTCACCCGCTCCAACAGCGGCACGCGCTCGTCCTCCGCGAGCTGGAGCACGCGGTCGTTGAACTCCAGCCAGGAGAGCTCGCGGTTGATGTAGAGGGCTGGGTCGTGGGCGCCGTCCTCCGCCACGCCGCCGGGCGGGTGCGCGGTGAGCTCGTCCGGATGATCACGATCCATCGATGTCCAAGCTACACCCTCGCGGGCCTTCGACCCCCGTCCCCGTCTCCCAGACGTTAGGGTGGCGGCGACCTGATGGCCCGCCAGCTCTGGTTACTACGTCATGCTGACGCCGAGCCCCACGGAACGCGCGCGGACGCCGAACGCCGCCTGACCGAGCGCGGTGAACGTCAGGCGCGGGGTGCCGGCCTCGCCCTGCAAGCGCTCGGCGTGGAGTTCGAGCAGGTGCTCTACAGCCCGAAGGTTCGTGCCCGCCAGACCGCCGAGCTGCTCGCCGAGGGCTGGGGCAGGGAGCAGCGTGCGGCCCTGGCCGAGCACCCCCCGCTCGCGGGCGAGTTCGGGCTCGAGGATGCGCGCGCCGCGATGGCCGGGCTCGACGACGATGCCCGCCTGCTCCTCGTCGGTCACGAGCCCGACCTCTCCCGCCTGGCGGGTGCGATCGCCGGTGGGCTGATCGATCTGAAAAAGGGGGGGCTGGCGGCGCTGCGCCTAGAGGGCGCGGGCGGTGAGCTCGTCCTGCTCCTTCGCCCCCGCGAGCTCGCCCTGATCGCCGGCGTCCCACCCGACCAGGGCTGAGGGCGCCGCCGTGTCGGCCTTGCCGCTCTTCAGCGGTTCGGCCGCGAAGCGGTAGCCGATCCCGAAATGGGTGTGGATGTAGCGCCACCGCGGCGAGGCCTTCTCGAGCTTCTGGCGGAGCTTCCGCACGAACACATCGACGGAGCGGTCCCCCCGCACCATCGTGTATCCCCACAGCCGCGAGTAGATCTCCTCGCGCTCGAGCACCCGCCCGTCGGCTTCGGCCAGCAGCTCGATCAACTCGAACTCACGGCGCGTGAGGTCGATGCTGTCCTCGCCGACGAACGCCTGGAACTGGTCGGAGCGGATCACGACCTCACCCGCGAGCACCGGCGCGGCCTCCGCCCGGCTTGCACTCCGCCGGCGCCGCCGCACGACGCCCTGCACGCGGGCGATCACTTCCTCGGGGTGGCAGGGCTTCGTGATCCAGTCATCGGCGCCGAGCCTCAGGCCGCGCACGCGCTGAGCGACCGTCGAGGGGCCCGTGCAGACGACGATCCCGAGCTCCGGCAGCGCATCGCAGAGCCGCTCGAGCCACGTCCACGCCTGGGGGCCGAGCACGGCGAGGTCCACGACGAGGGCGCTGAGGCGCATCGAGACGACCGCATCGGTGGGCACCGGGCTCGCGAGCACGCGATGCTCCCAGCCGAGGCGATCCATCCGCTTGCTGAGCACCTGGATGAACCCGCTGTCGCGGTCGAGGACCGCCACCCGCAGGGAGCTGGCTGCTGGAGGACCGCCTTCAGGGGTCGCCGATGAGCTTCCCCCATCAGCGGCACGCACGCTTGCCGTCATCGAGGCGCAGTGTAAGCGATCGCAACCACGCGTCGGTACCCGCCGGCAGCCTCATCACAGGATCTTCACAGGGCCGCCGTCGGGCCTCCGCGGCCGCCGGACTCGCCGACAGCCTCATCACAGGGCCGCCGTCGGGCCTCCGCGTCCGCCGGTCCCCGCCCCGCGGGCCCTCAGCGGGGAAAGGGCACGCCGCGGGAGGAGTCCGGGAACTCCCGGAACAGCCCCGTTACGACGAAGGCGACCTGCTCGCCGATGTCGACGGCGTTGTCTCCCACGCGCTCCAGGGCCCTGGAGACGAGGACCATATGCATCGCCCACTCCCGCGTGTCCGGGTCGTCGCCGATCTCGATCGCGAGGCGGAAGATCTCGCGGTTCAGCCGGTTGATCTCCCGGTCCTGGCGGACGAGGTCCTCCGCCAGTTCGATGTCCCGACCCGCGAACGCCGCCTTCGCCTGGACCACCTCCGAGCGCGCGAAGGCGCCCATCCGCGCGAGCACGTCGAGCACCTCCCGTCGCACCGGGGGCTCATGCCCGGAGAGGGGGATCAGCTTGGCGATGTTCACGCACTGGTCGCCCATCCGCTCGATGTGCTTGATCATGTGGAGCAGCGCCGCCACCAGACGCAGGTCCCCCGCCACCGGAGCCTGCAGCGCCAGCAGCGAGAGGATCCCCTGGTGGACCTCCAGGTAACGCCCGTCGACGCGGTCGTCGTCGGCGATGACCATCTGCGCGAGCTCGACGTCCTGGTGCTCGAGCGCCTCGAGCACCCGGTCGAGCTGCTCGATCACGAGGTCGAGCCCCCCGAGGGCGTTCGTTTCGAGCGTCTGGAGCTGCTCCTGGAAATGCGCCCGGCCCTGCGCCGAGGCTGCCTTCACGGGACCGTCGAGGTCCTCGCCCGGGAGGGGCGGGGAGCCGCCGCGGCCCCTAGCCGAACTTGCCGGTGACATATTCCTCGGTGCGCGGATCGCCGGGTGTGGTGAAGATCTCCTCCGTGGGGCCCACCTCGACGAGCTGCCCGTCGAGCATGAAGGCCGTGCGGTCGGCCACCCGCGCCGCCTGTTGCATGTTGTGGGTGACGATCACGATCGTCACCCGCTCCTTCAGCACCTCGATCAGCTCCTCGATCTTGAGCGTGGCGATCGGGTCGAGCGCCGAGCAGGGCTCGTCCATCAGGATCACCTCGGGGTCCACCGCCAGCGAGCGGGCGATGCAGAGCCGCTGCTGCTGGCCCCCCGAGAGCCCCGCCCCCGGCTCCGAGAGCCGGTCGGCGACCTCGTCCCACAGGCTCGCCCCGCGTAGGGCCGCCTCGACCTTCCCCTGCAGCTCCCCCCGCCGCGCCCGCGAGCTCAGGCGCAGGCCCGAGGCGACGTTGTCGAAGATCGACATCGTCGGGAACGGGTTCGGCTTCTGGAAGACCATGCCGATCGCGCGCCGCACCGCGACGACGTCCACGCCCGCTCCGTAGACGTCCTCCCCCTCGAGCAGCACACGTCCCTCCGCCCGCGCTCCCGGCACCTCCTCGTGCATGCGGTTGATGCAACGGATCATCGTCGACTTCCCGCAACCCGACGGGCCGATGATCGCGGTCACCTCGTTCGCGTTGAAGTCGAGGTCCACGCCCTTCAGCTGTTCGGCGCTGCCGTAGAAGGCCCGCAGCCCCTCCAGGCGGACGGCGAGGCCGGGCGCGGCATCCGCGTCCGTCTCCTCCCGTGACTGCAGCGGGACGATCTTCGGCGTCTCCGCCGGCGGGTCCTCAGCCCGCCCCTCCTCGGCCCTTGCCTCGGGCTCGGCGTCAGCCACCTCTCCGCTCCGTCTGCCGAGGTTCATGCAAGGCGGCTCCTTCGCGAGATCAGACGGGCGGTGATGTTCAGCAGCAGGATCAGCACGACGAGGGTCAACGCGGCTCCCCATGCCCGGTTGACGACGGCCGTCGTGGGCGAGGTGACGTCATAGTAGATTTGCACAGGGAGCGCGTTCATGAAACCACCGAGGTCGGTGTTCGTCTTCAGCGTCTCCCCCGCCGTGAACAAAAGCGGCGCGGTCTCCCCGGCGGCGCGCGCGACCGCGAGCAGCACACCGGTCACCATCCCCGGCAGCGCGGTCGGCAGCACGATCCGCGCGATCACCTTCCAGCGAGGGGCCCCCAACGCGAGCGCCGACTCACGAAGCGCGCCGGGGACGAGCAGCAGGATCACCTCGGCGGAGCGGATCACGACCGGGAGCATCAGCAGCGAGAGCGCCAGCGAGCCCTTGTAGCCGGCATAGGTGCTTCCCGTGCCGACGATCAGGACGATGTAGATGAACAGCCCGAAGACGATCGAGGGAACGCCCGTGAGCACGTCGACGAAGAACCTCACGGCCTGGGCGAACCAGCTGCTGCGTCCGTACTCCACGAGCCACACCGCCACCGCCACGCCGACCGGGACGGCGATCAACGAGGCCAGTGCGACGATCTCGATCGTCCCCAGGATCGCGCTCTTGATCCCCCCGATGCTCTCGTTCTTGAAAAACGTGTTTCCGGTCGGGTCGGTCGTGAAGAATTCCTTGCTCCACGAGCTCAGGCCCTTCTGGAGCAGGTAGTAGATGATCAGCGCCAGCGGCACCAGCGCGATCGCCGTCGCGGCCATGATCGTCCCGCGGGCGATCCGGTCGCGCCGCCGCCGCCGCGGGCTCACGGCGAGCCGACTCAGTGCCGGAGTGGCGTCGCCCGCGCTCATGCCCCCGCCGCCGCCCCGCCCACCGTGGCCATCGCCGCGCTGTCGCCGCCGCGGCTACGGGCAGCGCGCACGACGAACGCGCGGGCGACCCCGTTGACGAGCAGCGTCAGCACGAACAGCACGAGCGCGGCGGCGAACAGGGCGGAGCGGTGGAGTCCCTGGGCCTCCCCGAACTCGTTCGCGATCACGGCGGCGAGTGTGTAGCCCTGCTCGAAGAGGTGTTTTCCGAGCACGGGAGAGTCGCCGATCAGGATCGTCACCGCGATCGCCTCGCCGATCGCGCGACCGAGCCCGAGCATCGCGCCGCCGACGATCCCCGAGCGGCAGTAGGGGAGCACGGCCATCCGGATCATCTCCCAACGCGTCGCCCCGAGGCCGAGGGCCGCCTCCTTGTGGTCGTCCGGCACCGTCGTCATCACCTCGCGAGAGATCGCGCTGACGATCGGGAGGATCATGATCGCCAGAATCAGCCCGGCGACGAAGTAGTTGGGGATCGTCACGGTCCCGCCGCCGATGAAGGGGACGAAGGACAGGCGGTCCGCGACCCACTGCTCGGGCCCCTGGAGTTTGGGGGCCAGGAAGAAGATTCCCCACAGGCCGTACACGACTGAGGGGACCGCCGCCAGCAGCTCCACGAGCATCGTCAGCGGCGCGCGCAGCCGCGCGGGGCAGAGCTCGGTCGCGTAGATCGCCGTCGCGACGGCGATCGGGACGCCGATCAGGAGGGCGAGCGCCGAGGTGATCAACGTCCCCACGAGCAGCGGGAGCGCCCCGAAGTGTTCGGCGCTCGACGTTCCAGGGGCTTCCGAACGTGAAGCCGATCACGCCGAAGCGGCTCAGCGCCGGTTTCGCTTCGCCGACGAGGCGGATGAAGAAGTAGACGATCAGCGCGAGGATCAGCCCCGCGAGGACCGTCAACCCGTATCTGAGCAGCCGATCGGGGAGCCGCGCCAGCGGTGAGCGCTCGAGGATCGAGCGCTCACCGCCGCTGACGGAGGCCGTCTCCACGGCCCTCAGCTACTCGCTCTGCCGCTGCGCGACAACGACCTCAGCCGCCGAGCGGGCTGCCATTGCATTCCAGGCCCGCGACGGCTTCCTTGGACTTGGTGAGGATCGCCGACGGCAGCGCCGCGTAGTCGGCCTGGGCGAGGATCGCCTGACCCTGGCCGAGGCCGTAGTCGAGGAACTTGACCACTCCCTTGGCCGCCGATTCGCCGCCCGGGATGCCGGCCTTGCACATGTCCTTGTTGACCACGATGAACGTCTGCGAGACGATCGGATAGGCCTGTGCGCCGGGCGGGTTCTTCACCTGGATGCCGAGGTTCGCGGGCACCGTGATGCCGGTTGCCGCGGCGCTCGTCGAGGCCAGCGACGGTGCGATGAAGTTCCCCGACGCGTTCTTGACGTCTGCGGTGGTGAAGTTGTGCTCCAACGCGTAGGCCTGCTCGACGTAGCCGATCGCGCCGGCAGTCTGGGAGACCGAGCCGGCGACCCCGGCGTTGCCCTTGGCGCCGGTGCCCGTCGGCCACTGCACGTCCTTGCCCGCGCCGACCTTGCTCTTCCATTCGCTGTCCACGGCCGAGAGGAAGGTCGTGAAGCCGTCGGTCGTCCCGGAGGAGTCGGAGCGGTGGATCACGGTGATCGGGGTGCTGGGAAGGTTGACGCCGGGGTTCAGCGCCTTGATCGGGGCGGCGTTCCAGGTCTTGATCGTCCCGAAGTAGATGTCGGCGATCGTCTTGCCTTCGAGCTTCAGGCCGGCGGCGACGCCCGGGAGGTTGTAGGAGACCGTGATCGCGCCCAGGAACATCGGCACCTGCACCGCGGGGCTGCCGTTGGCGGCGATCGCCGTTTCGTCGGCCGGCTTCAACGGCGGATCGCTCGCGCCGAAGTCGACGGTCTTGCTCTCGAGCGCGGTCAGACCCGCGCCCGAGCCGACGGCCTGGTAGTTGACGGTCAGGGGCGAGAGCGAGGATGCCCACTGCTGGTAGACGGGGGCGGCGAACGTCGAGCCGGCGCCCGAGATCGTCCCGCTCGCGCCGCTCGAGCTCGAGTTGGACGTGCTCGACGTGCCCGACGAGCCCGAGCTGCCGCAGGCGGCGAGGCTCGAGACGAGCAGCACGCCGCAGGCGAGTGCGCCGATCCTCTTCTTGATCACGATCACGAGAACTCCTCTGGTGGCTTGATTGCGTTTGCGTGGCCGGAAGGTCCAGGCATCAACCATCACCCGGCCGCGGCGCGGACGAGAGTCTGTTAACCCTCCGAAACGCCGATGTGAACATCTTGTGAAAGAGGATGCGTCCTCGCCTGCTCGCGAGGACCGTCCTCGCCGCTCACGCCGCCGTCCGCGATGGCGCCGGTGGGGCCGCCCTCGCGCGCGGGCTCGGGCTGGAATCGGTAGCCGAAGCCCTGGTGGGTGTGGATGAAGCGACGGTCTGGCAGCGCCGCCTCGAGCTTGCCCCGGAGCTTGCTCACGTAAACATCGACCGAGCGATCGCCCGCTCGCAGCTCGCCCCCCCAGACGGCTCCGAAGAGCTCCGCCCTGGTGATGATCGCGCCCATCCGCTCGGCCATCGCGACGAGCACCTCGAACTCCCGCACCGACAGCGTCAGCGCCCTGCCCGTCGCCAGCACGAGGCCTTCGCTGAGGCGGATCTCGAGCTCACCGGCGTAGAGCGTGTCGGTCCGCTCGGGAGAGGTGGCCATGGTCCCACACCGTCTCAGCCCGCCCGTGCCCACACGTTGCCAAGTCGTGATCGTGTCGTGAAGAAACCGTGAAGGAGTCCGCCGCCGGCACGTGAGGAATATCCTCGCGCGATGAGCCTCCTGCGCCCCGGCCTCGACGCCGACCTGATGTCCCTCGTCGAGGAGTCCGGTCGCAACGTACAGCGCTCGGGGCTCCTCCTCCGGGATCTGTTCGTCGACTACCCCGAGCGTGCGACGCTCGCCCAGGACCTGAAGGTGTGCGAGCAGGAAGGCGATCGCATCACCCACGACATCATCCACCGGCTCGCTCTCCGGGGGCGCGTGCGGGCGCCGTTCGACGCCGGCGACGGCTACGCGCTGGCGACCGCGCTCGACGACATCGTCGACCACTCCGAGCACGTCGCCGCGATGCTCGGCCTGTACGCGGTCGAGGCGCCGATGGAGCAGGCGGTCGAGTTCACGGAGGTGCTCGTCGGCGCCGGCGAGCAGATCGCCCAGGCGCTCCGCGGGCTGCGCACGGGGGCCGAGCTCGGGCCGCACCTGGTGGAGATCCACCGGCTCGAGAACGAGGGCGATCGGCTCCAGCGCGACGGCGTCGCCTCGCTCTTCGCCGGTGGCATCGACCCGATGGTGGTGATCCGCTGGAAGGACATCTTCGAGTCGCTGGAGACGGCCGTCGACGCCTGCGAGACCGTCGCCCACGTGCTCGAGGGGATCACGCTGAAGCAGCGCCGTCGCTTCCGCTGAGGAGCGGCTGCCTGACCCCGCCGCCGGCCCGCCGGGGGCCGACCTCTGTCCCTCGACGCCCGCTCAGCCGAACGTCGTCGGTGGAGCGGTCACGGTCAGCTGCGACCCGGACGGGGCTCCGATGAGGAACGCCTGGAAGGACGCGGACGCGCCGGCCGCCAGCGACTGCACGATCGCCCTCCCGGCCGCCACGACCCGACCCGCTCGACGCGCGACGGCATAGACGACGAGTTCGCTCTGTGCAACCGTCGAATGGTTGACGACCGTTCCTTCCGCGCTCGCTTCCGTCGCGGCGGCGGCGCTCAGGCGGACGCCCTCCACGCCGATCCGGGGAACGGTCCCGCTCACGGCCGCCGCCCGGCCCACGGTGGCGGAGACGCTCGCCGGAGTGCCCCCGGTGGAGGTCACCTGATCGTTCACCCACGAGAGCTGCCCGTGCGGCCCCAGCGCCGAGGCGGAGACGAGCGAGGGTGCGAGGCCGGGGGCGCTGTTCGCGTAGACCTCCTGTCCGCCCGCGTCGCGGACGGTGATCTCGAGTGGGAGGTCGCGGAGCGGCCGCCCGGTCCTGTTGTGCAGGGTGACGACGGCGGCGCTCCCTTCGGAGTCCCTCACGAGCGTCGCCGAGACGACCGCGACCTGCGTGCTGGGGTGCACGATCGAGAGCCCCGTCGCGATCTTCGCCGTGCGGGCCGCGCGCTTGGCCGCTCGTTCGAGCTTCGCGCTCTTTTCCTGCGTGGTCTCGCAACCCGTCAGCGCAAGCGCGACGAGCAGGAGCGCCGCTGCCCTCACCCGAAGGCCCCGCTGACGTAGTCGCGGGTGCGCTGCTGGGTGGGATGGTCGAAGACCTGGGCGCTCGAGCCGTACTCGACGAGCTCGCCGAGGTGCATGAAGGCCACGTGGTCTGCGACGCGGAAGGCCTGCTGGAGGTTGTGCGTGACGATCACGATCGCGACGCTCTCCCGCAGCCCGACGATCAGCTCCTCGATCGTCGCCGTGGAGATCGGATCGAGCGCGGAGCACGGCTCGTCCAGGAGCAGCACCTCCGGTTCGGCGGCGAGCGCCCGCGCGATGCAGAGGCGCTGCTGCTGGCCCCCGGAGAGTTTCAGCGCCGGGCGGTCGAGCTCGCCGGCGATCTCCTCGTAGAGACCCGCCCGCCGGAGCGCCTCGGTGACCGCCTCCTCGAGCCTGGGGCTGCGACGACGGCGGCGGCGCCCGCGTGGCGGGCGCTGCTCGGCGAGGGCGTAGGCGACGTTGTCGTAGATGCTCATCGGAAACGGGTTCGGCTGCTGGAAGACCATCGACACCCGCCGGCGCAGCTCGTTGACCTCGAGCTCGTAGATCTCCTCTCCGTCGAGCGTGATCCGCCCGCTTCGCGCCGCCCCGGCGGTCACCTCGGTGAGCCGGTTGAGCGAGCGCAGCAGCGTCGTCTTGCCGGATCCGGAGGCTCCGATCAGGGCGAGCACCTCGCCCTGACGGACCGGCAGGCTCACGTCGCGCACGACCCAGTTCTGGCCATAGGCCAGCCACAACGACTCGGCCCGCATCCGCTCGCGCACCTGGGCGAAGCGGGGTGTCTCGGTGCTCAGGTCGGTGGCGGCGGGCGCGACGCCGTTCCCGGCGGCGCGGGGCGCGGCGACATGCGGATCGCGGTCGACCGCGATCCGCCGTACCGGCGGCGGGATCATCGGGTCCATCGAAGCCTCGCCAGGAGCTTGCGGCTCGGCCCGCCGGCGTCCGCCCGCTCGCGGCCGCTCGCCAGCCGCGTCACCAGCCAGTTCAGCGCCAGCACGATCATCAGCAGCACAAACGCCGCCGCGTAGGCCTTCTGGGGAGAGTTGCCTTCGCCCGCAGGCGAGTCCCCGTAGACGTAGCTGGTGAGCGTCGAGCCTGTCCCCCTGAGCGTGCCCAGCAGCGGGACGCTCCCATTCGGTTCGTTCTTCAGCGAGTTGCCGAGGAGGATCACGATGATCGCCGTGTCGCCGATGATCCGCCCCGTCGCCAGCACGATGCCGCTGGCGATGCCGGGACGGGCGGCGGGCAGCAGCACGCTGCGGATCGTCGTGATTCGGGTCTTGCCGAGCGCGTATGAGGCCTCGCGCAGCCGTCCCGGCAGCTGGGCCAGCGACTCGCGCGTGGCGCCGACCGTGAGCGGCAGCGCGAGCACGGCCATCACGATGCCGGCGACGAGGAACGACTCTCCCGTGACCGTGCCGTTGCTCGCGCGCGAGGAGAGGAAGCCGAGGAAGCTCTCCGAGAAGATGATCAGGCCGAAGATCGCCAGCACGATGCTCGGTACACCGGCGATCATCTCGATCGCCGAGTCGACCCCGCGGGCGAGCCAGGCCGGCCGTGCGTACTCGTGGAGCCACGCCGCGATCCCCACTCCCGCCGGGGCCGCGATCAGGATCCCGATCGTCGTCACGATCAACGTGCCGATGATCGGGTCTCGAAACCCCCCGGACTGGCTCTGGTGGAGCGAGGGTGCCGGCGACTGCACGACCAGCTCCGGGCGAAGGTAGGAGATTCCCTTGACGAGCATGAACAGGACGATCGCGGCCGCGATCAGGCACAGTCCGATGCCCGTCGCCCAGCAGAGCCAGTAGGCCAGCCGATCCGCGAGCGGCCAGGAGGACGGGCGGTCCTGCGGCGGTTGGACGGCCACCGGGGGGGAGAAGGAGTCGGCGACCCCCGAGGCCTCCATCAGACGCCGATCCCGTAGCGCTTCAGGGGCTGCTTTACCACCCATCCGGCGAAGGAGAGAAACGCCGCGGAGAAGAGGAGCAGGGCTGCGATCGCATAGATCGTGCTCGCCACGGGGCCCGACGTCTGCCCCCCGAACTCCTGCACGATCGTAGCTCCCAGCGGCTGGACCGGCTCGAACAGGAACGTGATCCCGTCGAGCGGGTTGGCGGCGAAGGGACGCCCGCCGGAGACCATCGCGAGCATGATCGCCTCGCCGAGGGCGCGCGCGGTTGCCAGCACCAGCCCCGCCGCGATCGCCGGGCGCGCCGTCCGCAGCGAGACCCGCCAGATCGTCCTCCAGCGGTTGACACCGAGCGCGACCGAGCCTTCCCGCCACGAGGCCGGCACCGCACCGAGCGCGTCGGCGCTGAGCGCGATCATGATCGGCATGATCATCAGCGTGAGGATCAGCGTGGCCGTCATCAGGTCGGCGCCGTTGAGCTGGACCACGTAGGTGACCGACTGCTTGCGCCCGTTGCTGATCAGGTGTTCGTTGATCCACGGTGCGATCGCGAGGATGCCGATCAGCCCGTAGATGACCGAGGGCACGCCCGCGAGCAGCCGCACGACGGGGGCGAGCACTCGCCGCACGGGCCCGGGCGCGAACTCCGTCAGGAACACCGCCGAGAGCGTCGCGAACACGAGCGCGATCGCCACCGAGAGCACCGTCACGATGATCGTCCCCCAGATCAGCGGCCATGCGCGGAAGTAGAGCAGCGAATGGCCCGGCAGGGGGATGCCCGCGTGCATCGCACGAAATTGCGTCACCGGGTCGCCGCCCGATGCGAACCAGCTGAGGCCGTTGGCCGAGAAGGAGGGCCAGGCCTTGATCGCGACCGTGACGATCATCAGGGCGATCAGCGCCAGCACGCCGACGGCCAGCGCGCCGAGCGTCAGCTCGGCGCGCTTGTCAGACCTTGCCCCGGCGCCGGCGCGAGCGCCGCCCTCGTTGTCGGCGCCGGGGGACACCCGCTAGTGAATGGCGATCCAGTTGGAGTTGACGATCGCCCGGACGGTCAGGTTGCCGGGCTTGGTCACCCAGGCGAGGAACTTCGCGGCTTCGCCTTTGGGCGGGCCCTTCGTGACCATCCAGAAGTTACGCACGCCGATGTACTGCCCCGACTTCGCGTTCCGCAGGTTGCAGGGGACGCCGTTGTAGCCGACCGGGTTGACCCCGCCGGTGAAGTCGAAGGAGACGAACCCGATCGCCTGCTTGTCGGCGCCGACCTGGTTCTGCTCGAGGCCGTTGGAGGTCTCCTGGGTCGCGCTCGGCGAGATTTTCAATTCTTCGCCGAGGAAGATGTGCTGAAAGGCGTCCTGCGTACCGGAGGCGCCGTCGCGGTCAAAGAGGTCGATCGGACCCGAGAATCTTCGCGCCCTGGACTTCGCTCCAGTCACGGGTCCGTCCGGTGAAGATGTTCACGACCTGTTCTTCGGAGAGGCTGGAGATCGGGTTGGCCTTGTTCGTGATCACACACACCCCGTCGCGGGCGATCTTCGTGAAGATGAGGCCATGGGGGTCCACGCCTTTGATCGGGTCGCGGGAGGAGTCGCCGATGTCGAATCGACCGGTGTTCGCGCCTTCGATCCCGCAGTCGGACTGGCAGCCTCCGACCGAAGGCGACGGGATCCTCGGGAACGCCTTGTGATACGCGCTCGCAAGTTTCTGCGCGAGTGGGAGCACGGAGGTGGAGCCGCCGATGATCAGACGTCGCCCGCCGGCGGCGGCGGGGACGGCGAGGACGAGCGAGAGGGTGAGCGAGATGATCAGGGCACGGTGGGCACGCACGTGATTGCTCCTTTTCTCAGGCGGTGGCTTGGGTGGGAAGTTTGAGAGACGTCGGAGGTAACAGGGCAACCGGCGAGTCGATGCGGTCTGCTGCGCGAGGCTGCCGCGCCCGGGCAAGAGTGCCGCCTGGGGGTCCGCCCCTTGTGTCGTTTTTGTGAACGCGAAACGCCCGGAAAATGGTGTCCCGTGCGCCCGAAAGTCTCGACCGCAGCTGAAGATGTTGCCTAGTTGTGAACGGACCCGTCGGTCTCGGATGTGTCGTTTTTGTGAACGCGGTTGCTTTTCACGACGGCCCGTGTGACGCTGCCAACGTTCGATCGGCCGCCGGGATGGAGGCTGCGCCGATCGTTTTTGCCGTGGCACTCCGAAGGGATGCGCGCCGAGCTCGGCGAGGCACCTCCGGCGGAGCTGCCCCGGGCCCGGAGCCCTAGCCCAGCCGTCCCCCAGGATTCCCGTGACCCTTCCCCTTTCACCTTCCCACGCGCGATGAGCGACGAGCCGCTCCCCCCGGAGCCGCCCTCGAGCGACGGCAACCAGCCCGCCGGCGGCGCCCGCCCCGCCGCGGGGACGGTGCGGTCCGGCTTGGCGGATCGTCGTAGTCCTGTGTTCGTGTGGGTTGGTGGGGTGTTCTCGGGTTTGCGGCGGTTGTTGTTGCGCGATCCCCTGTCGTCGTTCCTGTTCCTGGCCTCAGTTGGCTTGGCGGTCGCGTTCGTCCTGCTGCTGGGGTCGATCAGGCCTGCAAGCTCGGGGTTGGAGGCGCCGCTTAGCACGGTTCAGGAACTGGCTCGGCGTCATGACCTGGGTACGGCGCTGTTGTTGGACCATGACAGTCGGGTCGAGGTCACCACGAAGGCCGGTGCGCCGTTGGTGGCCGCGGATGGGAGCTTGCCGGAAGCGGCGCGACGCTCGACACGGGAAAAGAGCGCCCAGTTGGTGGCGCCGGCGGGTGGGCAGGCGCTGTGGGCGGCGTATCCGGCTTCGGGCGCGTTGACGCAGCAGTTGCTGCGGGAACTGTCGGGGAGTGGCGCGACGGTGAGCGTCGATCAGCAGGCGGGTAAGGGATCGCGGGCGATCGTGGTGCAGTTCCTGATCCCGATCCTGTTGCTGGTGTGTCTGTTCTCATTGTTCACCCGTCTGGGTGGGGAGGGCGCCGCGGGGGGTCTGGCGGCGTTCTCGGAGTTCACGGGGAAAGGGCGGCGCAAGGGGAAGGGCACGCGCGATCGGATCACGTTCTCGGATGTCGCGGGGGCGGGGGAGGCGTTGGCTGAGCTGCGGGAGATCCGGGATTATCTCTCTGAACCGGGGAAGTATCTGGAGGTCGGCGCGGCGGCCCCGAAGGGTGTGTTGCTGGTTGGCCCTCCGGGGACCGGGAAGACGTTGTTGGCGAAGGCTGTGGCCGGCGAAGCCGACGCGGCGTTCTTCTCCGTGTCGGGTTCGGATTTCGTGGAGTCGTTGGTGGGAGTTGGCGCGGCGCGGGTGCGGGATTTGTTTCGCAAGGCGCGTAAGGCGGCCCCGGCGATCATCTTCATCGACGAGCTCGATGCCGCGGGGCGTAAGCGCGGCGCGGGGATCGGGCAGGGCAATGATGAGCGTGAGCAGACGCTGAACCAGATCCTGGTGGAGATGGATGGGTTTGCCGGCGATGGCGGGCTGGTGGTGATGGGCGCCACGAACCGTCCGGACATCCTCGACCCGGCGTTGTTGCGCCCGGGGCGTTTTGACCGCCAGGTGGTGGTCGATGTCCCCGATGTGCATGGGCGGCTCGAGATCCTGAGGTTGCACGGGGGCAAGCGGCCGATGGCCGCCGATGCTTCGCTCGAGGAGGTCGCGCGTCACACCCCGGGTTTCAGCGGGGCGGAGCTCGCGAACGTGATCAACGAGGCGGCGTTGCTGAGCGTCCGTGACGGCCGTGGGGAAATCGACCAGGCGACGCTGGAGGAGGCGATCGACCGGGTCGTGGCGGGCCCGGCCAAGCGGCACATCCTCAGCGAGCAGGAGCGGTGGCTGATCGCGATCCACGAGTCCTCCCACGCCGTCGTCACCGACGCGCTGGGCCATGTCAGCTCCACGCGCAAGCTCTCGATCGTCGCCAGGGGCCGCCAGCTCGGTACCGCGGCGCACATGCTCTCCGATCGTGATCAGACGATCCTCGGGCGGCCTGACCTTGAAAGCCAGCTGATCGTGATCACCGCGGGCCTGGCGGGCGAGAAGATCGCCTTCGGGCACACCTCCACGAGCGTCAACGACGATCTCCATGCCGCGACCGCGCTCGCGCGGAGCATGGTGACCTCGTTCGGGATGTCCGAGGCGCTGGGGCTCGTCACGATCGGTGAGAAGGGCGGCGAGGTGTTCCTCGGTGCCTCCCTGCAGGACCTCGGGTCCGTCGGCCCGGAGACGCTGAACGTGATCGACAACGAGGTCGAGCGGCTCGTCGGCGACGCGGCGGCCCGCGCGGAGAGCATCCTCGACGGCAACTGGAACACGGTCGAGGAGACCGCGACCGCCCTCTTGGAGCAGGAGACGCTCTCCGGTGTGGCGCTCGACGCACTCCTCTCGACCGTCCAGGAGGTGAGCCTGGACGAGCTCTACGAGGTCCGCCGCCCACCGGCCCAAGACCCCAAGGACCCACGATGAAACGCCCCCGCCGGCCGTCCCCCGCGATGACCGTCGCGGTGATCGCGCTGATCTTCTCCACCACCGGCCTGGCGAACGCCGCCCGCAACAGCGTCATCGCCGCGATCAACGGACACCCCATCAGCAGCACCCCCCACCCCGGGGGCATCCTGCTCCTCGGACACAACCGCAAATTCCCCGCCAACGCCATCCCCACCGTCAAGAACGCGTCTCGCGTCGGGGGTGAGACGGCGGCCGAACTCGCCGGTACCTGCCCGCCTGCGACGGCGGACCTCGGCACCTACTGCATGGACACCGCGCCCTACCCGCTGTCGAAGGAACAGCTCGGCAAGAACAACTTCATCTTCGCGAGCAAAGCCTGCCAGCAGGAAGGCGGCTGGCTGCCCTCCGCCAGCGAACTCCTGGGCGCAGCCGAACGCGTCAAGCTCGAGTCCACGATCCACGACTCGCAGCTCACCGCGACGATCGACCTGGATCCCAGCCGCGGGCTCAAAGACGAGCGCGAGATGAGCTCATCGCTGGTGACGACCGAAGCCGGCTCCGCGGCTGCGGGCTTCGAGGGTGTCAGTGAAGGGTCCACAGGCAACCCCCGCCAGGGCCAACCCAACCCCGTTCCGCTCCCCGCCGACCCGCTCCCGGAAGGCCTCCAGTACATCACCGTCTACAGCAACGGCCAGAAGGGCGGCTTCGCCGGCTCTGAGCCGATCACCACCCCAGAGAACTTCCGCTGCGCCTTCAACCCGGCTCCGGGGGCGGTGAACAAACCCGAAGGGTGAGCCGCTGTGACTTTCTCGTGAAGCGTCTCCGACAACTGGCGAGCGGGGAGCCGATCCGGGTCCATCTTGGCGACGCGATGCCGGGTCCCACCCGGCCAGCCCGAACCCCTCGCGCGAGGCGCCTCGGCAGGCTGCTCGGCGCCACGGCCGTGATTCTGGGCCTCGGCGTCCCGGTCCTCGGCCTCGGTGTCCAGGGGGCTGGCGCGGTGATCCTTCCCGCGACGACTCTCGACGGGCCGAGTGAGGGAATCGTCGGCTTCGGGGGCGTGGCGATGGCCGAAGACGGCACCGGCGGCGTCGTCTACCTCAAGCAGGTCGGCGGAGTGGCCCACGTGTTCGTCGCCCGCTATCAGGAAGGGCATTGGCTCGCTCCGATCAGGGTCGACAGCGAACAGCCATTCGCGGCGAGCTGGCCGCGGATCGCTGCGGCCGACGGGGGCGAGCTGGTCGTCGTTTGGGCGACGCCGTTCGGCAGCGAAGACGGCAAGCCGGTCGAGGAGCTGCTGGGCGCGACGCTCGACCCCGGCTCGTCGAGCTTCGGCCGCGCGATGATCATCGACCGCGACATCCACGAAGGGACCGGGACGAGCCCCGACCTCGCGATGAGCTCCAACGCCCAGGCCGACGTCGTCTACAGGGTCGTCGAACCGACGGCCGGGACGTCCACGAGGATCCCGCTCCTGCGCCCGACGGACGTCGTCGAGCAGGTTCGCGTCGCCCACTTCAACGGCGAACAGTGGGTCGGGCTCGGTGCCATCAACCGCAACGCCGGGCTCTCGATGCGCCCACCGACCGAAGCCAACGCGCCACAGATCGCGATCGCGCGGACGGGCAACGCGGTCGTCGTCTGGCAGGAGCCCGATGTCGAAGGCGTCGCCCGCATCTGGGCGCGGCGGATCTTCGGGCGGACGGTCAACTACGTGCTGCCGGTCAGCGCTGCGACCTTCCACGGCGCTCCGATCACAGCCGACGCCGACGCGCCGACCGTCGCCATCTCCTACCTCGGCGAGGCCCAGGTGGCCTACAGACAGAACGCCGGACCGGGGTCGCCCCTGCCGGGGCCGCGATCTTCCTCAACATCCTGCCCGACGGGGAATCGGAATCCGGCGCTGAGTTCCAGGCCGCGCAGATCGCCGACAACCAGGTGCCTGGGGGAGCCGCCGCGACGATCGGCCTGCCGAGCATCGACATCGACGAAAAGCGGGACATGCGGCTGCTCTACGACAGCAACGGCATGCCCCGCGTGATCGAAGGGTCGGACAAAGGGCTCCTCAGCGCGCTCTCCCTCGGTCCCCCGTTCGTCGGCAGCGGCGGAGTTCTCGCCGACGAACAGCCGGCAGCCAGCGTGATGAACCCGGCGGGCGGGGGTATCTCCGCCTGGCCCAGCGAGGATCCGAGCGGGCACCCGGCGGTGGCGGTCCGCGAGGACTTCCCCGCCGGCGGAGTGCAGACGGCGCTCGTCGGTGGGGGCTCCGGCGGCGCGGTGAGCGATCTCGCCGTGGGTCGCTCCGGTCTCGGCGACGGCCTCGTCGCCTTCCTCCAGGGCCCGCTCGGCAACGCCGCGGTCGTCGCTGCACAGGTGACCACGCCCCCGGCCGAATTCCCGATCACCGTCCCGCGCGGCTGGGTCAAACCGCGCCAGGCCGTGATCGGCTGGGCGCCGTCGGCGAGCGCGAGCGGCCCGCTGAGCTATGCGGTCGTGCTCGACGGACACCGCCTGCCGGCCCCGCCGGGAGCGACCTCGATGACGCTGAACCCGCACGGGCTCGGCAACGGCGTGCACAAGGTGCAGGTGCTGGCGACAGACATCTTCGGACAGTCGACCCTCACGTCGGCCTTCCAGCTGAAAGTCGCCGGGGCGCCACCGTCGGTGAAGATCTCCGCCGGTCGCGGCCTCACGCTCACCGTGCGGGTGAGCGATCGCGACGGTCCGGGCGTGAGCACCCGGCGGGTGCGCGTCAGCTTCGGCGACGGCACGCAGGCCTCCGCGCGTACCGTCTTCCACCATCGCTACACCCGTGCGGGCGTCTACACGATCGTCGTCGACGTCGCCGACAAGCTCGGTAACACGGGCGTCGTACGCAGGCCTGTGAGCGTGCGATGAGACCTCGCCCGCTCGCATCGCTGTGGCTGACAGTGCTCGCGCTGACGTGCGCGCCCGCGCTGGCACGCGCCGACGTCTTCGAACCGATCCAGCTTGCCTCGCGCGGGGTGCTCGCGATCCCCGGCGGGACCGGTGCCTCCGTGCAGGCCGAGTACGCACACGACGCCGCGATCTCAGCGGACGGGCGATACATCGCCTTCGATGGCTACGTCGGTGGCTACACCGGCGTATGGCGGCGGGACCTGTTGACCGGTGAGATCACGCCGGTCGCCGTCGGGCGGGTTGTGCCCGGGAGCGAAGAATGTGAATCTGTGGGGGCGCCCTGCGACGCCGCCCTGCCATCGCTCAGCGAAGAAGGGCGTTACGTCAGCTTCACCACGACCGCGCCGCTCGAGCCGGCGCTCGACGCCAACAGCGAACCCGACGTCTACGTGCGCGACATGGACGCCACGGAGTCGATCCAGGAAATGGAAGCGGCGGCGCCGAAATCGTGCGAAACGTCGCCCGAACCCCGCGCATGCCCGTTCACGGTCGTTTCGGCTCTCGATGGGAGCGGCGAAGGCCTCACCTACGCGGGAGGGGGGCGGGGGTCGATCGCCGCGGGACGCTCGGCGATGAGCGCCGGCGGCGAAAAGGTGGCATTCGTGACGAGCGCGATCTCGAACCTCGCTGGCGTCGGCACCCCCGCCCATCAGGTCGCCGTGCGCAATCTGGACACGCGGGAAACGGAGCTGGTGAGCGTCGAAGACGACCCCGCGACGGGGCTGCCGAGGGTGCCGGCCACCCCGGTCGTCGAAGCGGACGGCGGGTCCATCTACGGCGCCGTCGCCGAATCCAACACATTTCCCAAACGCCAGCCCTATGGCGTCGAGTCCGGCGGCGGCGCCTCGATCAGCGCCGACGGAACAACGGTCGCGTGGATGGGGCAGAGTATCGCCAAGCAGGCGCGGATCCTCTCGGCGGAAGGCGAAGTCAGAGGAGCCTACGCCGAGCCCCTGTGGCGGCGCATCGTCGGCGGCCCGCTCGCGCCGACGCGCCGCGTGACGGGGGGCTCGGAACCCGAAACCACCGCTTGCGTCGCGAGCGGCGAGACCCAGCTCGACGCGTCGGGCGTAGCGTCGCTACTCGACCCGTGCCAGGGCCCCTTCGAGCTCGAGGAAGGCGGGGTCTACGCGGGGTCCGACCAGGAATCCGTGCCGCAGCTGAGCGCGGACGGGTACACGGTCGCCTTCGTCGCCACGGCCCCGCTCGTGAGCCTCGGGCAGAACTACGGCCTCAGCGGCAAGGAATCGGCGGACCTGTACACCGCCGACATGCGCAGCGGCGAGACGCGGCGCGCAGCGTTGCGACCGCTCACGCGGGTCGCCAGCAGCGTCTGGGCCGGGAGCGCGGCGATCGTCGACTACGCGATCTCCCCCGACGGCAGCCAGGTCGCCTTCTCCACGCAGCGGATCGACTTCCCGCTCGGCTCGCCCGCTTACATCAGCCAGCCGACGGCCACTCCCGAAATGGCGGAACTGTTCGACGTCGACCTCGGCAACGACACGCTCACCCGCGTCACCCACGGCTTCGAAGGCGGTCCGAGCGAACGTCCGCACAAGGAACAGATCAGCAGCATCCGCCCCTACCTCGAGGACACCGACGGGGCGCTCTCGCCGAGCTTCTCGGCCGACGGCAGCGAGCTCGCCTTCTCTTCGACCGCCGCCAACCTCGTGAGCGGAGACGGCAACACCCCGCCGACCGAAGCGGACACCGGCCTGGCCGACGGCAGCGATGCCTTCGTGGTTCGTCGCGCGGCTTTCTCGCCCACGCCCGTGGAAGCAAGCATCTCGCCGGCGCCCCCGGGCCCGGTCGTCGTCCCGGAATGGCGTCTCGGTGTGACCGCACGGTCGCTCGCCAACGGCCGCGTGGTCCTGTATGCGAGCATCCCCACCGCCGGCCGGCTGAGCGCCGACGCACTCGGCGCAATACCAGCGGTGGTGGCACGTAGCTCCCGCGCCCGCGCCCGCCGCCGGCCCCACGCGGCCACTGTCGTCAACAGGAGCGTCGCCAGCGCCGCGAGCGTAACCGCCCAGAACGGCGAAGGCATCGAGCAGTTGACCCTCGCCCTGAAGCCGGCCTACAGGGCGCTGGCGAGCAGGTCGGGTGGCCTCTCGGCGACCGTCGAGGTCGTGTTCACGGCTCCGGGCCGACCGCGGCTGCGCCAGCGGGTCGCCGTGACGTTCCTCGATCGGGCCAAGCCGGCGCGCCGAGCCCGGCGCTCACCGCGGCGGCACTCGTGAGCGCCGCCAGAGCGTTTGCCCGTGTACTGCCGACGGCGATCGCGAGCGCGATGCTCGCGATCGCCCTCGCTCCGAGCGCGGCGCTTGCGGCCCCGGAATGGAGGCTCGAACAGCCGGCGCCTCCCGCCGCCGACGGCGAAGCCTCCCAGACGCCGGTCGGCCTCGGCCACATCGGCGACATCGAGTTCCTGCAGCCGAACCTGGGGCTGCTGATCACGGCCGGCAACGGCAAGGCGGTTCCGCCCGGCGTGTGGGCATACAACGGCACCGGCTGGCACGAGCTCTCCAACGTCTGCGGCGCGAGCGAAGGGCGGATCGCGTGGGCCGGGCCGGAAGAGTTCTGGACGGTCTCCGACGGGCGGCCCGGGCAGGCGGCCAACAAGCTCGGCCAGCTGCCCCCGCTGGAAGACGACACGCTGTGTCACTTCCTCGGGGGGAGCATCGTGGAGTCCTACGCCTCGCTCGCCTTCAGCGCAAGCTCCTATCAGCCGATGGACGCCGCCGCCTGCGACGGCCCGGCCGACTGCTGGTTCGGCGGCGCGCCGCTACCGGCGCCGCAGCCGGGAGCCTTCCAGCTGCACTGGAACGGCAGCTCCCTCGCGCCCGAACCGAACATGAGCACCTACGCGATCGGCGACATGCGCGTCTTTCAAGGACGCTTCCAGGAGGCGGCTGCGCTGTCGCCGACGCCACCTACCGGCGAAGAGACGATCGAAGAAATCCTCCATCCGACGGTGCTCTACGAAATCTCCCCGGAAGGGACGCTGCCGCTGTTCAAGGCTCTGCGCCCACTCTCCGCCAGGGGCGAAGTGCTGCCGGAATACGCGTCCGAATCCGTCGGTGCGGCGCTGGAATACCTCCACCTCGGCGTTGATGAAGACTCGCTCTGGGCCGCCGGGCAGGCGCGCGGCGAACCGCCCCGCAGGACCGAAAGGACAGGTGTGCTGACGGTCCTGCGGGAGTCCGACGGGGTCTGGAGCCAAGTGCTCGGCCCGGAAGGTCCGGGGGCGGAAAGCCTCCACGTGATTCCCCGCGAATCGCCGCTCGCCGAAGATCAGGTCAACGCGATCGCGGCGGAACCGGGCACCTCGAGCGCGTGGCTGGCTGTCCAGGGCGGGACGGCCGGCGAATCGAGCCCGACGGCGCTCGCTCACGTCATGCACGTCACCGCGACGGGCTCGATCAGCGAAGAAGAACTTCCGAGTGAGCAGCAGCGCGAGGCTGGGCTGGAACCGAAGGGGGCCGCCGCGAGAATCACCTGCCCGGCCCAGAACGACTGCTGGCTGGTCACCACCCAGGGCTGGTTGTTCCATCTCAGCGAAGCCGGCGCGGAAACGCTCCCGCTCAACCCGGACTCCGCGATCAACGGCCCGCTGATCTCGTTCAGGCCACACGACGAAGGCCTTCCACAGGTCCCTTCCGACGCCCCGCCGGCCGACACCTCCGGGATCGAAGAACTCCCGCCGGTGTTCGAAACGATCAAGGCCAAGCCGGAAACATTCGCCCGCGTGTCGGTACCGCTGCTGTCGGACGTGCACTCGCGCCTGCTCCACGGGACTACAACGCTCGAACTGAGCTTCAAGCTCGCGGTGAAGGCCCAGGTGCGCCTGGTGGCCAAGCGCCGCCGCAGCGTTGTCGCCAGCACGCGGACCGAGACCCTCAAGCGCGGCAGTCGCCACCTGCTACTGCGCCTGAACCGGAGCCGCTGGCCGACGAAGCTCGACCTGCAGACGCGCGCGCTGGCGCCGCTGCCGACGGTCTCCTCGCAGTCCAGCACGGTGGAAAGCATCGGCACCTCGTTCGTCGATCCCGGTCCTCTGGAGCGCCAGCTGCTGGGATCCTGGGGTTGAGCCCGCTGTCCTCCGGCGAGGGCCGCTTGCTGCGGCGGCGCCCGGTGGCCGCTGCGCTGCTTCTCGGCACGGTGGCGGCGCTGGTGTACGCGCTGGGGCTAGGGGGCCTGCTGCCCGGGGTCGGGGGCGTCCCCCGCGCCAGGGGCGAAGGCGCCGCCGGAGAACCGGCCGTCCAGACCGACGCGTCGGTGCCGGCGGTCAGTGTCGTGATGATCGGCGCCACCCCCGGCGAAGCCGGCGGCGGGAGCGATGAGACCTGGGGGATCGGCGCCGGTCGCGACGGCGAGGCGCTCGTCCGCTACGTGCAGGAACCCTCCGGAGAAGGCTCCTGGTCGCTAGGGCCCGGCCTGCAGGACGAAACCGGAGCGCCGCTGGCCGGCTTCGAACTCGACAACCCGCAGGCCTTCAGCGGGGCCGGGCCGAGCCCGCTCGCGGGACAGATGACGCCCGACGGGGCCGGCGCGATGGTCGGCGAAGTCGGTAGGAGCGAGGTGCTGCTCGTACGCGACCCGGGGAGCCCCGGGAACGCGTTCCGCGAGGTCAAAGCCGTCCCCGAAGCCGAGCTCGAACCCGGCGAATTGCTGTTCAGCCACGACCGGGCACCGCTGCTGGCCCCGCTCGACGAAGGGGGCGGACACGCCGGAGCGCTCATAGTCCCGGTCCTGGAACACGGTCTCAACGGCGAACGCTGGGTGCTGCACTGGGAAGGATCCAGCCAAGAATGGAAGCGGGAGCCGATCGAAGCGCCCAGCGGCTCGGTCGCGGGCGAATTCCACGTGCTCGGAATCGGTGGGACCTCGCCCACGAACGCGTGGCTGCTCGCGCAGATCTCAGAAGGGAAGGTGGCGCTGTTCCGACGCCGTGCCGAAGAAGGGGAACCGCCGAGCTGGAAGCCGGTCGCGCTGAAGGCGGGCGGCGAAGCCGGGGAACCGCTGCAGGTCGACGGCGAAGACATCGTGATTCCCGGAGAGGAATCCGAAGTCGTTCAGACCCAGGTGCTGACGGTGACCGAACGGGGCGTCTGGATCGACGGGGAACGCCCGGCGGCGAGCGCCTCGACGACGATCTTCTACGACCCCGCGGGTGAAGGGCCACCCACGACGACGAGCTGGTGCACGCTCGAACGCTCGCCCCCGGGGACCCAGGGATGCGACGGGGACCTTCCGTTCGCGCTGCCGACGGGACCGTCTCGCAGCCTCGCCTGGACGGGTTCGTCCCGCTATGGCGAACGGGTCATCACCGGCCTGCCCGAAGGCGTGAGCCTGCGGCTGGAGGGCGAACGCTTCGTTCCGCTGCTCGGCCTCGGCGACAAGGCCGGCGCCTTCTACGGCGCCGCCTTCACGAACCCGAACGAGGGATGGCTCGGGTCGGCGGCGTTGCCCGAGCACGTGACGCTGACGCCGGCCCCGAACCAACTGACGCCGTGGCCGGCGGCGTTCCACCACGCGCTGCTGGCGATCGCGCCGCAACCCGAAGCGCCGGTCGGAGCGCTCTCCAGCGAGGCGATCGCCGTCGGAGACATCGGCGAGGTAGCCCGCTATCAGCCCGGTGAGGGCTGGCTGCCCGAAACCCTCTTCGGCCCCAACGGCAAGCCCGAACGGCCGCGCCTGCGGGCGGTCGCCTGGCCGACCCGGGATCGCGTCTACGCCGTCGGCGACGGGCTGCGGGGGAGCCAGATCGCAATGTGGCTGTGGCGCGGCGAGACCGGACTGTGGGAACCCGACCCGGGCGAGCCGCGGAACTTCCGCGGCAACCTGCTCGGGATCGCCTTCGACCCCGTCGACCCCGCCATCGGCTACGCCGTCGGGCAGGGCGGGGTGCTGCTCCGCTTCGGCAAGAGCTGGACCCAGGACGACCTCCCGGCCGAACCGCCCTGCACGCCACTGGAAGGGGACAACGTCGAAGAAGCGCAGCGCTGCTCGAGCTGGGCGGATGCGAGCTTCACGTCGATCGCCTTCGCCGGCGGGGAGGCGATCGTGGCCTATCGCGTGCTACCCAGGCACGATCGCTCGCGTGACGTCGGCGGCCTGATCGTCAACGACGGCGCGGGCTGGCACGTGGACAGCGAAGCGGCGGCGACGATCGGCGAAGGCGTGCCGTGGGCCGTCGCCGGGCTCCCCGACGGCGGGGCCGCGTTCGCCGCCGGCGGAAACGTCTACGAGCGGGAAGCGATTGGCACGCCCTGGCGCGCCACCCCGACGCCGTTCCCCGGCGGAGGCGAACCGGGTCAGCTCGCGCTGTTCCGCGAAGGTGGCGCGCTGCGCGTCGTCGCCGCGGGCAGCGCGCCCGCGACGATCGCCGCGGAAAGCGAACCGGAAGCGCCGCCGGGGTCGCCGCCGACGCTCCCGGGCGGCTATCCGCTGTCCTCGAGCGAGGAACGCCCGCTGCTTCGCCAGACCGCCACTGGCTGGAGTGATGAGGAGCACGAACTCAACCTGGCGCGGGAACCGGAAGGCAACTGGCTGGATTACGACACTGTCTACAATCCCGACGCGATCGCCGCCGTGCTCGTCGATCCGACGGGCGCGCAGGGGTGGGCGGTGGGGGGGGACGTCGAAGTCGAAGAAACCCACGGGCCGCTCGACCCGCTCGACACCGCCGAGGTCGCGCGCTATCGCGAATCCTCGCCGCCGCCCGGCCGCGGCACCTCCGTCACGTCGGCCAGCGTGCCCGGCAGGACGGCGTCGTTCGCCTTCGGCGGCAACGCCCAATGCGCCTCGCCCTGCGCCGCCAGAGAGCGCGCGCGGGTCGGGCCGGACGTGTGGCTGGAGCACGCGCTCACAGAGGCCGGCGGAGAGGGGGTGCAGGGGTTCTTCTACACCGGACCGCGGCTCCCCAATCCGGCGGCGATCGAAGGCAAAAAAACGGCCGCCGACAGGATCCACTACCCGTTCGAACTCGAACGCTATGCGGACATCCTCGCCTCGAGCCCGGTGCCCGCCTACACCGCGCCGACGACCTTCGAGCTCGATGAATCCTTCAGCGAGGCGAGCTTCGAGAGCGCCTTCTCCGGACTGCCGCCTCCTCTCGGCAGGGCGGAATGCGCGATCACGGCCTGTCCGGGGCCCTCCTACTACGCCGTCGAACCACCGAACTCCAGAGGCGAAGTCCCGGTGCGGGTGATCGTGCTCGACGACAGCAGTGAAGTCCAGCCCGGACAGGAGTCGTGGCTGCGCGAACAGCTGGAAGGCGCCGCGGCGGCCGGCAAACCGGCGATAGTCGTCGGCAACGCCAACCTCCTCGGCGAGATCGCCGAACACAACCACCCCGGCGCCGAAGCGGTCGCGAGCATCCTCACCGGCGCCGCCGGCAACACGGGAGCGCTCGCCTCGGCCTATTTCTACGACGCGCCCGAAGAAAACGTCCAGCGGTCGCTCGACGTGCGGGGAGGCTCACCGGTGCCCACGTTCGGATCGGGGACGCTCGGCTATGTCAGCGCCGTCCGCGAAGAGGACAACGAAGCGTTCAACGGCGCCAGCGGCTTCCTCCTCGGGAACGTCGAACTGGCCACGCGCTCGGCGGCGACGAACCAGGCGACGGTCAAGGTCAGCCTGATCCCGGACATCGAAGAACTCGCGCTCGAAGCAAAGGACGGGACCCTCCTGCACCGCAGCCAGTCGGCGCTGTTCGCGGCGCTCGCGCGGCGACCCCGCGCAGGCAACCGCTCCCAGCGTGGCCAGCCCAAACCGCAGACGAGCCTCTACATACCGATCCCCTCCAACTGCGTGGGGGCGAGCTGCGCCACGGCGATCCTGCCCGAATACGAATTCAACTCCTCCGACAAAGAAGTGGGCGACTTCGTCGAACCCAACCTGGCCTCGGCCGAAGAACACGCCGTCCTGCTCGGACCCGGCGAAGTGCCGATTCCCCAACCGAAATCCGGTCTCTTCTGCGCCTACAACAAGGGCGAAACGAAAGTCAAGATCAGCGCCGGAGGTCTCTCCTACGAACTGCCCGTCACCGTGCAGGCCGGCAGCGTCCGCCGCCCCTGCGGGACCACACACGTCAAACAGGCTGCCGCCACGGGCAAGACCGAAGTCGCGCCACCGGCTCCCGCGCCGGCGCCCACGCCGGCCGGGGCGACGCCCGCGGCGCTGCTGCCGATCCCGCCGCCGCCAGTCGTCGCGGTCCCCCCGAGACCCGTTGCGAAGTCGCCACTGTCGCCGTTCCTGCCGCCGCCGGCGGTCCCCGCACCCGTGTTCGCGGCGCTGCTTCCTCCCGTCCCGACGCCGGCGCGGCCGACGCCGCCGAGCGGCACCTCCCCGGTGACCCAGCCGGTGGAGGCGGCCGAAAAAGAAGAAGAGTCCGAGGAGGCGACCGAGTCCGTCGGCAACAACGCCGCCGCCTACAGCCCCGACGAATACGAGCCGCCGGTCGGCTACCTACTGGGCCTGGTCGTGCTCGCCGCCTTCGCCGGCGCCGCCGTGCGCCGCCCGCGCCGCCGCGGGCGGCGCGAGGTGCGGGTGGCCCCGGCGACGATCTCGACGATGCGCGCGCAGCGGCGCGCGAGCCGCGATCGGCGGCCCCCGTGGTGAGGCTCATTCACCGGTTGTTCACAGTGGGTGGGCCGCGTGCAGGAACACTTCCGCCAATGTGGAGCTCCCGCAGGGCCTCGTGGCTGTCCGCAACGCTCGCGCTGTTCGCCGTACTCGCGTTCGCCGCGTCCGCGTCAGCCGCGAGCCCGTGGGGGGAAGTCGGGGAACGCTTCAACGGGGTCGGCACCGGTACCGAAAAAGGACACAAATTCCTGATCTCGGAAATAAGCCGCCTGTTCGGCGTCGACACGAAGGAAAACGGCGTCTTCGTCGGCGATGAAGTCAGCGAACGGTTCGAAGGCGAAGCGTTCCGGATCCAGAAGTACAGCGAAAAGGGAGTGTGGGAAGGCGAAGGCGAGATCAAGCCACCCGCCGAAGCGGGGACGTCGGAGCTCCTGACCGTCGAGGGAATCGCCACCGACGCGGAACTCGGGCGCATCTACGTGCTGACGGTCTACGAGCGCGGCCTGCTCAAACTCGACCCGGGGATCGCCGCCGCCGGTCGCATCTATGCCTTCGAAGCCGAACCGGTGAGCAAAAAGCTCGTACCCGCCAAAGGCACCAACTCCGAAGGTGTGCTCGCTTCGCTCGAACCGGCGTCGGAAACGAAGGGGAAGTCGCTGCTGGAACCGCACGGACTGACGGTCAACCAGAAGACACACGAAATCCTGATCCTCGGCGAGAACGACGAAGCGAAGAGCGAACCGGAAGAACTGCGGATCGCGATCGAGCGCCTCAGCAGCTCCGGCAAAGTCGAACCCGAGTACGTCGACCCGACGCTGTCCGCCGAAGAAGAACCGGAACCGGGGCCCGCTGATTCTCCCGTCGTCTCCACCAGCGGCACCGTCTACTTCGAGAGGCCCGACGAGATCTTCGCCGCGAATCCGACGACGAACCTTCACTCGGCGCCCACGCCGGTGTTCACGCTCGGACCCAACCTCCTCAAGGGGCCGTTCCACAACGAACTTCTCCAGCTCGACCCGGCGGGGTCCGAAGTGTCCGGCGGCGCGGGGCTGGCGATCGCTCCGAAGGAAGGGGAGGAAGGCGGAACGATCTTCTCGCTCGCCGAAACGGCAGAGGACCTGGAAGGCGGGGAACTCGGCCTGAACTTCCTCTACACGGCGCTGGCCGTCGGCTATGAAGACGGCGGCGGAGCCGTCAAAGCGCACGAGCTCGGCTGGACTGGCGGCAGGGAAAGCGAAAGCCCGAAGCTCCAGTGCGCGATCCCCTACGGAGGAATCGTCGATCCGCTCGTGGCCGCCGGCAAGGAAGGCGACGTGTTCGTCCTCGCACCGACCGAAGGCAGAGGCTCGGACAGCGAAGGCGTGGTCATCAGGTTCGGGCCCGGTGGATCAAACTGCCCCGCGGCGAAGGCGACCGGCACGATTGAAGCGTCGCTGAACGGCACGAAGGTCAAAGAAAGCGAACTCGACACGACGCACTCGTTCACGCTGTCCGCGAAGATCATCGGTGAGAACGCCGCCGCGAGCGGGGCGGACGTGCTCGGCACCGAATGGAGCTTCGGCGACGGCGAACACGCGACGGTCACGACGCCCGCCGGCCAGGAGACCCAGGCCGCCGAAGTCCTCCACAAGTTCGCCGTCGGCGGCGCGCTGACCATCGAAGCGACGATCCACAGCGACGATCTCGCCTCACCGCCGATTGTCGTGAAAGCGGTGCTCCACGTCAAAGGCACGATCAAGTCGCCGAAAGCGCAGACCGTCGTCGAACCGGAAGCCGCTACGTTCGAATCATCCGAGGCGGGCGTCAAAGCGTCCGAGCAATGGGAAGTGTCCAAGGATGAAGGCAAATCGTTCGAAGCGATCGCCGGTCAGACATCGGAAAAGCTCCTGATCGAAAGCACCAAGACCTCCGAGAACGGCTACGAGTACCGCGCGAAGTTCACCATCGGTGGCGAAGAACAGATGAGCGAAGCGGCCAAGCTCACTGTGCTCGCGCCGTCCGCTCCAGCGGTGACTGCCAGCCCGACGAGCATCGAAGTCGAAGAAGGGCAGCCCGCAAGCTTCACGGCGGCAGCCAGCGGCGAGCCGCCGCCAACGGTGCAGTGGGAAGTCTCCACGAGCGGAGGAGCCACGTGGGCGGCGCTGGCAGGGCAGACCGGCGGCAGACTCGAACTCGGCCACACGTCCACCTCCGAGAGCGGATACGACTATCGCGCCGTCTTCAGCAACCGCGTGAGCAAAGCGACGAGCGGGGCCGCGACGCTGAGGGTCAAGGCGAAAGCGGTCATCGTGATCCCGCCTTACATGCCGCCCGCTACCACGACGACACCCGGGGGCGGGGGGGTCGAATCGTTCCAATCGGCCTCGCCACGGGCGACGGTCGTCGGCACCTCCTTCAGCGTCAGCTCGAGCGGGGCGGTCGTGCTGAAATCTCCTGCCCGGCCGGCGCGAGCACGTGCATCGGCACGGTCACTCTGAAGACGCTCACCGCGGTCAGCGCGCGCGCCGGAGCGGCGAAGGCGAAGAAGCAGATCCTGACGCTCGCGCAGGGCTCGTTCTCGGTCGCCGGCGGACACTCGACGTCGGTCACGGTGCACCTATCGGCTAAGGCCAAGAAGCTGCTCGCGCGATCGCACACGCTACGCGCCCGCGCCAGCGTGGTCGCCCACGACCCGGCCGGCGAAGTGAACACCACGGCGAGCGTGATCACGCTCAAGCCCGCCCCGCGCAAGCACCACCACTAAGTCCGCCCGGCCGCCGAGCGAACGCCCCCGCCGAGCGACGGCCCGCCGCGGAGCGCCGCCCACCGCGGAAGAGCCGCGGCCGGCCGTCGTCGGAGCTCGGACCCGGCTCGCCGGGAGGCGACGCTTCGCCGAGCGCCCCAAGCGCGACACTCGTTCACAAAATAGTCACAAGTGTGCTTCTCAGGATCGTAACAAGCGCAGAACACGAGCGTAACGTCGGCCCCTCCTGGCGCTGACAGGATGCGCATGCGGGACAAGGTGTTCTGCCTACACGTGAAACGATCATGGAGGTTCTTACGCGATGCGACTCCTGAACGCGCGCCGGGCGATCTCGGCGTGCGTGGTATCGGCGGCATCGGTGGCGGCGCTTGCAACGCCCGGCACCGCACTCGCCACCACGAAACAGTGCGAAGGCGGCAACATCCTTGGCGCCGGCTCCTCAGCACAGAAGCTTGCGCAGAAAGAAGTCTGGGACTCTGAAGCCAAGGGCAAAGGTCTCGGATTCAATATCGGCAAAAACAAAGCCGCCTGTAGCGCCGCGGCCAAACACAAAGAACCAGAAGTGAAATACGAATCGATCGGGAGCGGCGCAGGACTCGAAAAGTGGGGCGTCAACGGCAAACCGTTCAACACCGGCTACGGCTTCGTCGCGACCGACGAACCCGTGAACCAGGAACAGAAAGAAGAAATCGAAGAACACAACCTGACGGCCACGGGCAAAGAAGTGCAGAGCATCCCCGTGCTGCAGTTCGCTGTCGCGGTGCTGATCCACCTGCCGGCCGGATGTGAAGCGACGAGCACGCCCGACCCGGGCCGCCTCGTCCTGAGCAACCACACGCTGGAAGAAATCTGGAACCCCGAACCCGAAAACAAAAAAACCGGGATCACCAAATGGAGCCAGATCAAAGAAGACGGGGACTCCGTCTCGGGCACCGGCTGTAACGCGAACGAAACGATCAAGCACGTCGTCCGACTCGACGAGTCGGGGACGTCACACGTGTTCAAGCGCTACCTGGGGCTGATCCAGACGCAGCTCGTCACGGGCGCGTTCGAAAACGAAAACGGCCAAAAAGGCGAGACCTGGAACGCAGAGGCGGAAGGCGAAGGCAACCAGGTGTGGCCGAAGGCCGACCACGTGATCCGTCCAGGCGCCACTGGCGGCGGGGAAGAGGTCGCAAAGGTATTCGCCGAAGAAAGCAGCATCGGTTACGCCAACCTCGCGGACGCACGCGGGAAATTCGGTGTGGCCAGCAAGGAACGCTTCTGGGCGCCGGTCGAGGACTCAGGGGCCAAAGCGACTAAAACGGCAGAAAAATTTGCCGACCCGTCGACCCTGCTCGAAGAGACGACGACCACTCCGCAGAACAGCAACTGCACTGGGGAGAAATACACCAACGGCACGTCGGCGGAAAAATTCCCGCCGAAATTCACGTATTTGACGTGGAACAACGTGACGTCGGAAACGAAACAGAAAAAGTACCCGATCTGTGGGCTGACCTACGACATGGGCCTGACCAACGCTCAAAGCTACGGGCTCACCGAAGCGACGTTCCAGACGGCGACTGACTACCTCCACTTCGTCACGAACGTGGCGAAAGAAGGCGGTGAGGACGAGGTCAACGCGGACCACGACTACGAAAAGGTTCCGGCGTCAGTGAACAAAGAGATCGCCAAAGGAATCGAAGAACTGAAAAACTTCCCGTAGGTCTCTACGGGTAAGCGGCCGCGTGCACGCGAGCGTGCACGGCGGGCGCGATCGAGCAAGGATGCCGGCGGTAGGGGCCGCCCCGGAAACGGGGCGGCCCCGCCGCGTTGACCGGGCCCCGACAGGTTGGATGGGCCCGACTGGATGGGCCCGACACGCGAGGGCGCGACCTTTCGCTTGCACGCGGCAAAGCGCGGCCGAGGTGAGGATGCGGGACGCGACGCGGTGTTGCTAGCCGTGGACGCCGACTCGCCGCCGGGGAGCGGCGTCGGCGTGCTGGGGCAGGGGTGCACCAGCTGCGGCGCGCGCCCGCGAGGCGGTGGGTGGCTCGGTCGAGCCCTCCCACAGGACGACCCCGTCGAGGATCGCGAACGGGCGCATCGTGGCGGCTCGCACGAGCGCGTCGTCGGCGCGGGCGGCGGTCCGGCAGAGGACCACGACCAGAGCCAGCACGGCGAGCCAGGCGGGGATGATCAGGAGTAGGAGCATCGCGTCTCGAGGTTCAGGCGCGAGGCCCATGAGCGCGTGTCACGGACCTCGTGCACGGACCTCTTCGGCGAAGCCGAGGGAGAGCTTGAGCAGGATCGCGCGATCTCGACGAACGTCCAGGGGCCCAGCGATGGGCTGCTGCGGGCGTGGTGCGCCCGCTCAGCGGCGCGGCGAACGGGGAGGTGGTCGTGCCGGATGCGCGAACTTCGCGCCGCGCGTTGCGGTGAGGCGCCTGCCGTCAGTCGCCCTCGGCATCGGCGGCCGGCTCGAGCGCCTCGTTCTCCCACGGCCGCTTGATCACGAGCCACGCAACGAACGCAGCGAGGAGCGTGGCGACGAGAATCCAGCCGAGGGCGGTCGTGCTGATGCCGATGTACTTCAGCCCCGAGGCGAAGATCACGAACGTGATCACCGGCCGGATGTAGCGGTCCGGCGCGCTCGAGGACAGCATCGAGCCGACGAGGACGGCGGGGACGCTGCCGAGGATCAGCGAGAAGGTGACCCCGAATTCGACGTGACCGAAGGCGAGCGCCCCGAGGGCGGCCGCCGCGGTCAGCGGCACGGCCTGCGTGAGGTCGGTGCCGACGAGTTGCTTGGCGCCGATAGTCGGGTAGAGGAACAGCAGCAGGATGATCATCAGGGACCCCGACCCAACCGACGTCATCCCGACGATGATCCCGCCGATCATTCCGACCGCGACGGTGGGGATCGGGCGGGGGATGAGCGTGTGGATCGCGCCGCTGCGGCTTTCGCCCGTACGGCTGTCGAGGACGTACCGCAGGACCATCGCCCCGGCGCCGAGCAGCAGCGCCGCGCCGAGGACCTTCTCGATGTTCATCTGCGCCGACTTGGCGTCGCCGAGTTCTTTGAGGATGTACGCGCCGAGGAACGCCATCGGCACGGAGCCCAGCACCATCCACTTGACGAGGCCGCGGTTGACGGTCCCTTTGCGCAGGTGCACGCCCGCCCCGACGGGCCGCATCACGACGGCCGCGACGAGGTCGCTGGAGATGGCTGCCGACGGCTTGACAGAAAACAGCAGGATCAGCATCGGCGTCATCAGCGCACCGCCGCCGGCGCCGGTCATGCCGACTAGGAAGCCCACGACGGCACTGCCCAGGACAATGTACGGATCGATATGCATGATCGGGTCTCCCGGCCCCGGTGCGCGCCTCCCTCGTCCGAGCCCTCGGGCACACTGTAACCCAATCGTCAAGGTGAGATTTCTGGATCTGCGCGGCGCGAGAGGGCTCTCGCGGGCCTTGCGCTGGTCACGCCCGGTGGTTATGATGCCCGGGCTTAGCTGGGGTTACGGAATCTCGACATCTGTTCTGGTTGGTTGGTGGAGCATGAGCGGGTGGTGGCGAGCAAGGAGGCCGAAGGCGCGGTGAGTGTCGAGACGGGGAGTGGAACCGAGCAGGGTGTCGGCTGGGGCCGACAGCTGGCCGGCTCCCGAGGGCTGCTCGGGCGGCGCAGGCTATTGTCAAGCGGTATCGCCGAGGCACGGCGTGGGCCGGCGGCATGCATGCGTCGCGACGCGACCTTCCGGCGACTGCTGATCCTGGCGGACGTCGTCGCGATCGTGGGGGCGTTCGTGCTGACGATCGGGCTCTCCAACCGCTCGCTGGAGCTCACATGGGCGGCGCTCGCGGGCATTCCGATCCTGATCGTCTGCGCCAAGCTCACCGGGCTCTACGACCGCGACGAGACGCTGCTGCGCAAGACGACGCTCGACGAGGCCCCGAAGCTGTTCCAGCTGGCGACTCTGTCGGCGCTCGTGGCTTGGCTGACCGGGGGGCTGATCGTCCACGGCCAGCTCGACCGGCACGAGGCGATGTTCCTGTGGCTCGTGCTCGCGGTGTTCCTGATCATGGCTCGGGCAGCGGCCCGCGTCGTGGCTCTGCGGATCTCGCCGGTCGAGCGCTGCCTGTTCATCGGCGACGAGATCTCCGCGGAGGCGATCCGCTCGAAGCTCACCGGCCACGGGGGCGTCAACGCGAAGGTCGTCGCGCACCTCGATCTCGACAAGGTCGAGCCGTGGTCGACAGACTCCTTCTCCGAGCCGCGCCTGGCGGAGATCCGCGACCTCGCGCAGACGCTCGACGTCCACCGCGCGATCATCGCCCCGCGGAGCGTCGACGCGGGCGAGATGCTGAACCTCGTCCGAACCCTCAAGGCCGTCGGGGTGCGCGTGAGCGTCGTCCCGCGGCTGCTCGAGGTGGTGGGCTCGTCGGTCGAGTTCGACGACCTCCACGGGGTCACGGTGATGGGCGTCCGCCGCTTCGACCTGACCCGCTCCTCGGCCGCGCTCAAACGGGCCTTCGATCTGTTCGGCTCCTCGATCGGACTGCTCGCGATCTCGCCGATACTGATCGTGATCGCGATCGCGATCAAGCTGGACAGCCGCGGCCCCGTGTTCTTCCGCCAGCTCCGCGTCGGTCGTCACGGCCATCGCTTCCACATGCTGAAGTTCCGCACGATGGTCGACGGGGCGGATGCGATGAAGGACTCGCTCCGCCACCGCAACGAGGCCCAGGAGGGGCTCTTCAAGATCGCCGAGGACCCCCGCGTGACCCGCGTCGGGCGGCTGCTGCGACGGAGCGCGCTGGACGAGCTGCCGCAGCTGATGAACGTGTTCCTCGGCGAGATGAGCCTCGTCGGCCCGAGGCCGTTGGTGGTGGAGGAGGACCGGCGCGTCGAGGGCTGGCATCGCCGCCGCCTGGAGCTGACCCCCGGGATGACGGGTCCCTGGCAGATCCTCGGCCCCGCTCGCGTGCCGCTGCGGGAGATGGTCGCGATCGACTACCTCTACGTGGCCAACTGGTCGCTGTGGAGTGATGTAAAGATCCTGCTGCGCACCGTCCCGCACGTGCTTGGTCGCCGCGGGCTCTGACGCACGTCAGTGCTCTACATCGCCACCGTCCACTACAAGTCTCCGCGCTGGATCGAGATCCAGGCGCGCTACCTGCGCGAGCACATCTCCGTGCCCTACCAGACGTGGACGTCGCTCGAGCAGATCGACCCGTCCTACGCGGTCCACTTCGACCGCGTCATCGAGCAGCTCGGGCCGCACGCCGGCAAGCTCAATCACCTCGCCCTGGAGATCGGCGAGGAGGCCGCGGGTGACGATCTGCTGATGTTCCTCGACGGGGACGCCTTCCCGATCTCCGACCCGATGCCCGTGATCGACGCGGCCCTCGCCGAGGCGCAGCTGCTGGCGGTGCGGCGGGCGGAGAACCTCGACGAACCACAGCCCCACCCGTGCTTCTGCGTGACCACGGTAGGCACCTGGCGCTCGCTTCCCGGAGACTGGTCGGAGGGGCCCACCTGGCGGGGTCCACGCGGACGGCGCCGTACCGACGTCGGCGGGGCGTTGATGCGCAGGCTCGAGCTCTCGGGGACCCCGTGGAAGGAGCTGCTCCGCTCCAATCGCAGGAACCTCGATCCGATCTTCTTCGGGATCTACGGGGACGTCGTCTACCACCACGGCTCCGGCTTCCGCAAAGGCGGTCCCAGCGGCGTGCACCGCTCGACGGCCGCCCCGGCGCCGCTGCCGGTGCCGAGCGTCCCCGTGCTCGCGCCCCTCGCCGAGGGCCTCAACCGTCGCCGCTCGAGGGCGTGGGAGGACCGCACGCAGAGCCGTCGGCTGGAGCTCTCGGAGTCCGTCTACGAACGGATCCGCGCCGGCGGCTCGGACTGGTTGGAGGAGCTTCGATGAGCGCCGCGGAGGAGTCCGAGACCCGGGCCGACGAGGAGGCGAGGAGGCCCTACCAGCTGAACCTCGGCGCGGCGAAGACGTTCATCCCCGGGTTCGTCAACATCGACATCCACGAGCGTGCCGACCTCAGCCTCGACCTGGGCGTGGAGCGGCTCCCGTTCCCCGACAACAGCGTCCGCACGGTCGTCTCCCATCACACGCTCGAGCATGTCGGCGACTACCTGTTCGCCCTCGGGGAGATCGATCGGGTGCTCGAACACGACGGTGAGCTGCTGCTGTCCCTGCCCTACGCGACGCTCACCGAGTACCACATGGTGAACCCCTACCACCACCACAACTTCAACGAGCGCTCCTTCGACTTCTTCGATCCGCTGCTGTTGAAGGGGTCGGCGGCGGAGGACGGCGCGATCGAGTTCAGACGCGTGCTCGTCCGCTTCACCTACATGGGCTATTACGGCGTCGCCCCCCGCTGGCTGCGGACGTGGGCGCGACGGCACATGCTGAACGTCGTCCGCCAGTTCGACATCGCGCTGGTCGCGATCAAGGACCCCACACGAGCCGTCGACACGAGCCCGGCGCGAGCCGAAGCGCTCGAGCGGCGGATCGTCGAGCTGAAGCGCATGCGCACGGGGTACCCGGCGCTGGACGGCGCGGGCGCCGCCGGCGGCAGCGCGGAGGCCGCCCCGGGCGGGCGTGCGGCGACGGTCGCCGGGGCTCCCCCGGGCGGGCGGGCCGCAAGTGGCGCGGGGGCCCCTGCGAGCAGGTTGAGCGGCGCCGCTCGCCATCGACGCAACGCGATCCTGCAGCGGTGGGAGGTTCGCCGCGATTAGTCGAGGGCGAGAAGGGCCGCGGAGATCCGCTCGCAGACGACCTCGGGCGCGAACAGTCGCTCCGCCTCCGAGCGTGCTGTCGCCCTCACGGCCGACGGGTCGGCGCGCAGGCGCGCGAGCATCTCGAGGATCGCGTCGGTGAGGCCCCGGGGGTTCCCCGGGGAGACCGCCGCGGCGACCGCCGGGTCGACGCCCTCGACCGCGCCCACCTCGCTGGTGCCGACGACGGGGATCCCGGAGGCGAGCGCCTCGGCGACCGTCAGCGCGAACGGCTCGTAGCGGCTGGCCTGTAGGAGGATGTCGCTGCGAGCCAGCTCCGCGGCGACCTCCGCCGGAGGTACCGAACCGACATACAGGGAGTTCTCGGCCGGGAGATCGCCCAGCAGTGGCGTGTAGTCCGACCACAGGCTCGGCCCACCGACGATCCGGATACGCACGTCGGCTTGCTCCTCCCGCAGGGTCCTCGCGACCGCGACGACGTCCTGCACGCCCTTGCGCACCGCGATGCGACCGAGCACGAGCACCGTCGGGGGTTCGCCGACGGGGCCGCTATACGTCTCGAAGCGCTCGAGCCGTATCGGGTTCGGTGCCACCGTCGTCGCCTGCGCCGGGAAGCGATAGTCCCGTACGAGGTGGTCGCGGAAGACGCTGCTGATGCACACCAGCAGGCGCGCCCGGCGAATCGCCCGGCGCTGCAGCGCGGTGCGCAGCACCATGATCCCCACCGCGGCTGCGTAGCGAGCCGTCGGGTGACAGCGCAGGCCGAGCCGGCGCTCGGAGATCAGCGAGCGCAGCTCGCCCGCCGCGTGGGTCTCCGGGTGGATCACGAGGGGCACGTCGCGAAGCAGCCGAGCCGGGGCGGCGAAGCTCTCGATGCTGGAGAACTGGTAGACGAGGTCGAAGGGGTCCTCATGGTGTCGGTTGAGGATCTGGCGGCGCAGGCGCAGCGATGAGACGCCGCGAGCGATCATCCCGCTGAGTAGTGCCGTGATGCGCGTGCGGCTGTACCAGCGATCCCACCGCCATTCGCTCGTCCCCCAGGTGAAGGTGAGGTTCTCGCGATCGCTCAGACGCCGCGGGATCGGCTGTCCCGACGAGGGGAAGAAGGTGTCGATGCGGTGTCCGATCGAGGTCAGCCCGTAGAGGAGCTCGGCGGCGACCCCGGCGACGCCTCCATCCTCGACGGGCGCGGGACCGAGCCAGGCGATGTGCAGCGATCTGCCCGTCATCGAGCGGCCACCCTACCGAGCCCTCAGCCGACGGGATCGGGCGCAGGCGTCCGCGACGTGTCGTGAGAGTCGCTCGCGGAAGGCCTCCACCGAGAAGCGGGCGGCGCTGGCGACGGCACGCGCCGGATCGAGGTCGAGCTCGTCGAGTCGGGTGATCGCGGCGGCAAGGCCATCGACGTCGTCGAGCGGCGCGAACAGGCCCGTCTCGCCGTCGATCACCGTCTCCAGGGAGCCGCCGGCGGCGGCGGCGAGGACCGGACGCCCGGCCGCCTGGGCCTCCACGGCGGTGATGCCGAACTCCTCCATGCTCGGCACGATGACGGCGCGCGCGCCGGCGTAGAGCGCGGCGATCTCCTCGTCGCCGGCCCGGCCGAGGAACACGGCCTCGGGATAGGCGGCGCTGAGAGCCTCGTGCTCGGGACCGCTGCCGACGACCCTGATCGGCGCGCCGGCCCGCCGGGCGGCCTCCAGGGCGACGTGGACGCGCTTGTGGCGGACGAGCTCGGAGACGACCAGCAGGTGCTCACCGGGCTCTCCCGGGGCGAAGCGGTGGGTTTCCACCGGCGGGTGGATGATCGACGCGTCGCGTCCGTAGAAGCGCCTGATGCGTTCCTGTGTGAGGATCGAGTTGGCGATGTAGGAGTCAACTCGCCGGCTCGCGGCGAGATCCCAGCGTTGTAGCCAGCGGAGCTCCGCCGCGAGCGCGGGGCGGAGCGGCGGCGGGGTCTCGCCGAGCGCGCGCTCCTGCTCATACCAGGCGTAGCGAAAGGGCGCGTGGCAGTAGCAGACGTGGACGGCGCCGGCAGGCACGTCGAGGCCGTGGGCGAAGGCGCTGCTGCTGCTCAGCACGACGTCGCAGTCACGCGGCCGGAGCCTCCGGACGGCGAACGGGTACAGGGGAGCAGCCGCCTGAAGCCGTCCTGTCCCACGCCGAGGCGCTGAAGCGGCGAGGTCTCGATGGTCCGCCCGGCGAAGCGACCCCCCGTTCCCTCCTCGTCGTAGAGAAGGGTGAAGATCGGCGCGTCGGCGTAGAGCTCGGCGATCGCGGCGAACGTCCGCTCGGCGCCGCGCATCACGAGCAGGTAGTCGTGGGCGATCGCCACGCGCGCGCTCGCTCGCGGCGCGGGGCCGCCGTCGTGTTGGCCGGAAGCGGACATCGTTGGGGCCGCGCCGGGCGGGCGGCCGAGCAAGCGTACCCGCGGGCCGGCCCAGGCCGGGTGTCGGACGCGATCCGCTTGTTATGTTTGGGCCGATGCCGGATGCGATGCTCCGGGCTCTCGGATGGAGCCCCCTGCTGATCCACGGTGATCCGTGCGTGCTGGACAGGTGGCTGTGGGTCCGCCGGCACCTCCGCGGCGGACCGGGGAGGACGTTCGACGCCGGTTGCGGTAACGGCGCCTTCAGCATCTACGCCGCCAGGCAGGGCAACGAGGTGGTCGCGGCGTCGTTCTCACCGCGCGAGCAGGGCGACGCGCGACGCCGCGCAGACATGCTCCACGTCGGCGACATCGACTTCCGCCAGGTCGATCTCCGCGAGATCGAGGAGGCGCGGCCGACGCTCGGGAGCTTCAGCCAGATCATCTGCCTGGAGACGATCGAGCATCTCAGCGATGACGAGGCGCTCGTGGGGTCGCTGGCAGGGATGCTCACGCCGGGCGGTCAGCTGCTCCTCAGCGCCCCGTTCGACGGACACCATCCGCTGCACAGCGAGGAGCGCGAGCCGAGCCCGGTCGAGGACGGCTCACATGTCCGCTACGGCTACTCGCAGGCGAGCCTCCGCGAGATCGTCGAGCGGGCGGGGCTCGAGGTGCGCAGCGAGGGGTTCATCAGCGGCGTCGTCTCCCAGCGGCTGACCGACCTGATGCGCCGCTTGACGGCCAAGCTCGGACGCATGCCCGCATGGCTGGCGATGCTGCCGCTGCGGCCGCTCGTATTGCTCGATGCGCCGCTGAGCCGACTGCTCGGCTATCCGTATCTCAGCGTCGCCCTCACCGCCGTCAAGCCCCGCTAGACATGCGCATCCTCGTCACCGTCCCCTGGGGGCGTCGCCTCGGGGGCGCCGAGACGATGCTCCAGGGCCTCCTTCTCGGCGACCGCGAGCACGAGCTCGAGGTCGTCTTCTTCGAGCCCGGCCCCTGGCCGGCGGAGCTGGCGGAGGAGGGGTTTCGCGTCGAGGTCCTCACCGCCGGGCGGCTGCGCCAGGCACACCTTTGGCTGGCGACGGTGGTGCGGCTGGCGCGCCTCTTCCGGGAGCGGGAGCCGGACATCATCCTCAACTGGTCAGAGCACACGCAGCTCTACGGTTCGCCCGCCGCCGTGCTCGCGCGGATGTCCGACCGCGTCATCTGGTGGCAGCACGCGATCCCCCACGGCAGCTGGCTCGATATGGCGGCGACGCTGCTACCGGCGGCGGCCGTCGGCTGTACCTCCGAAGCGGCGACGCTCGCCCAGAAACAGCTGTTCCCCTCGCGGAGGACGTTCGCGGTCGCGGCGGGAGCCCCCCTGCCGCCCGCCGCAGAGGCGCGGGCGCGGCTCGACCTGCCGGGCGGGGTCCCGATCGTCGGGGTCGTGGGGCGGCTGCAACCGTGGAAGGGGCAGGACCGGCTCCTTCGCGCTCAGCGAATCCTCCGTGATCGTGGCTGTGAGCTGCACACGCTGATCGTCGGCGGTGACTCCTACGAGCTCTCGCCCGAGTACGCCGCCTCGCTGGCCCCGCTCGCACGCGAGCTGGGGATCGAGGGGGCGGTGACGATGACGGGCGAGGTGCCCGACGCCGATCCCTACATCCAGCTGATGGACGTGCTCGTCAACGCCTCCGACGAGGAGCCCTTCGGGATCGTCATCCTCGAGGGGATGGCCCGGGGGGTGCCGATCGTGGCCGTGAACACGGGTGGTCCAGCGGAGCTCGTGCTCGACGGACGGACCGGATCGCTCGCCCGCTCGGAGAGCCCCGAGGCGCTCGCCGATGCGCTCGAGCCGCTGCTGCGCTCCCCGGAGCTGCGAAGGCGGCTGGGAGGGGAGGGGCGGGAGCGCTTCCTGCAGGAGTACACCACCGAGCACATGCGCCGCCGCTTCTTCGCACGGCTCGCCGAGGTCGCGGACGACGGACGCTGAGATGGAGGCTTGAGCATGGGCCCGAACGACGAGCGCGACAGGGATCGCGGCGCCGGACCCCGCGAGGACCGGGGCGCCGAACCGGAGGTGACGATCGTCGCTCACGACATCGGCGACGTCGGCGGGATGGAGCGTCAGCTCGCCGAGCTCCTGCTGGGGCTGCGCCGCCGGGGCTACGCCGTGACCGTGATCGCGCGCACGTGCACCCTCCCCCGGGCTCCGGTGTGGCCTTCCACCGCGTGCGCGGCCCCGGACGGCCGTTCCTGCTCGCCTACCCCTGGTTCATGGTCGCTGGCTCGCTCGCCGTGCGCCGCTGGCGGCGCGGTCCGGTCCAGGCGACCGGTGCGATCGTGCTGAACCGCGTCGACGTGGTCGCGGTGCACTACTGCCATCAGGTCGGCCCGGCCAACGCGAGCCGAGCGAACCCGTTGTTCCGCGCCCAGGTGCGAGCCGCGTCGGTGCTGAAGCGGGCGGGGGAGAGGCTTGGCTTCGCCCGCAGCCACGCCGCCGTCTTCGCCTGCGTCTCCGAAGGGGTCGCCGAGGAGGTGCGAAGCAACTACCCGGAGCTCGCCGAGCGGGTGCGGACGATCCACAACGGCGTCGACGTGGAGCTGTTCGCCCCCGGGGCACACGCGGACGGGGCCGCCGCGCTGCGCGCCGCTCTGGACGTCGAGGCCGGTCAGCTGATCGCTGTGTTCGTCGGGAGTGAGTGGGACCGCAAGGGCCTGGCGCCCGCGATCCGAGCGCTGGAGAGCGCTCGGGGATGGACGCTGGCGGTGGCCGGCGGTGGCGACCGCGGCCGCTTCGAAGGGCTCGCTGCGGACCTCGGGGTGGCCGAGCGGGTCCGATGGCTCGGGATCAGGCCCGACGCCGAGGTCGTCTACGGGCTGGCGGATGCGTTCCTGCTCCCGTCCGCGTACGAGACCTTCTCACTCGTCACCTTCGAGGCCGCCGCGAGCGGCCTGCCGATCCTGGCGACGCCGGTGAGCGGCGTACGCGAGCTGATCGACGACGGCCGCAACGGCTTCCTCATCGGCGTCGATCCCGACGAGATCGCCCGGCGGCTGAACCAGCTCGGGGCCGATCCGGGCCTGCGAGCGCGGCTCGGTGAGGCGGCGCGGGAGTCGGCGCTCGGCTACACCTGGGAGCGGATGGTGGCGGCTCACGACGAGCTGTACACGCGCCTGGAGCATCGCTCGCGCCGGTCCCGCTGAGCGTGCGCGGGGCCGCTCGTGGCCCCGACGGCCGCTCAGGCCGGAGGTACCGGCCGCGGGCGCGACGCGGCTCAGGCGCGGGCGGCAGCCGCGAGCAGCATTCGCTCCAGGGGATCGGTCGCCGCCGGGAGCGAGAACAGCCGCTCGACCGCCTCGCGACCGTCGCGCGCAAGGCGCGCGCGCAGCGGGGGATCCTCTCGCAGCTCTGTCAGCCTCGCCGCGAGCGCCTGCGTGTCGCCCTCGGGGAATACGAGCCCTCCGCCCGTGAGCCCGATCAACCATGGGATCTCGCCCGAATCGGAGCCCACGACCGGCACCCCGCACCAGAGCGCCTCGACGATCACCCTGCCGAACTGCTCCTTCCACGTGGGAGTGGTATGGGAGGGAAGCACGAGGACATCGAGCTGGCCGTACCCGCGGGGCATCTCGGCGTGGGTGAGGTCGTCGATCACCCTCACTGCCGAGCCGGGGATCGGCTGCCCCTCGAGCGAGCCGCGGAGCTCGCCGTTGCCGATCAGCAACAGCTCCACCGGCGCCTCGAGCGTTCGCACGGCCGCGAGCAGGTCGAGGAGCCCCTTGCTCTCCACGAGTCGGCCGGCATAGCCGACCGTGAAGAACTCGCTGCGAGCGGCCTTCGGAAGCTCTTCCCACGCCGGGATCGCGGGCGGGGCGATCCCCACCTCCCCTGCCGCGCCCCACGCCCGCGCGAGCTCCGCGGCGGACTGGGATCGCGCGGCCACGAAGTCGGCCCGCCGGAGCACCCAGCCGCGCAGCGCGCGAATCGGCGGGGGAAGGGGTCGGTCGATGTTCTCGTAGCACTGCACCCCGAACGGCACCCCGAGCCGCGAGAGGGCGAGGCCCCACTGGCGGCGGGGAGCGCGAACGGCTCGGCCTCCAGGAAGGCGACGTCCGGCGCGAGCTCGGCGGCGAGCGCGCGCGCGCGGACGCGGTAGAGGTGGCGCTGAGGCATACCCGGGAACACCACCGGTGTCGGCCGCAGGGCGGCCTCCATGCCGGAGAGGGGTTGCGGAGGGACGAGTCCGTCGGCGTACGGGTGCCGCCAGCGGTCCGGAGTCACGATCGTCACACCCCACCCACGGCGGTCGAGTTCCCTGTAGACTTCTTGGTTGACGCTGACCACGGCGGGGTGGCTGACGACGAGCAGCCGCCGGGAGCCCTGACGGCTCCGTCGGGGGGGGTCGGTATGGCTTAGGGCGGATGGGCGCAAGGGTGCATCGTTGCATCTGTGGTTGCGAGCTGCCGACCCTGGGGCGGTACCCTTTTTGGCGCCGGCACCGACCTCTGAATGGCTGTTGAGCGCCACGGATGGAGTTCCCGAGTCGATGAACGACAAGACAACCGACGCAGCCAGCATCTTTGCCCCGCTGTGGAAGCGAAAGTGGCTGATCCTGGTGGTGGGCCTGGCCGTTGCTGCTGGAACCTACGTCTACTACAAGCACCAGCCGGCCAAGTATCAGGCGAAAACGCAGCTCTACCTGGGCGGTTCCAACGAAGCTCAGAGCATCCTCGCCGGGAACGCCAAAGGCGGGACGAGCGCGCGGGAACTCGCCAACCAGGTCGAACTGATCAATTCCAGCATCGTCGGCGAACCCGTCCGCAAGGGGCTCCGTAAGGCCGGTGACCGGGCGGCGGCAAAGGGGAAAGCGAAGGCGACGGCAAGCGCGACGGCGAGCTTCATCGACATAACCACCGAAGCGCGCACGCCGAGGTCCGCGAAGGCGCTCGCGAACGCATACGCCCGTGGCTACATCGCCCGCCAGCAGGCAGCCTACTTCCGCCGACTCCGCGAGGCGATCGCCAACGCGCACGAGCAGCTGCGCCGGATCGAATCCGCGTCATCCGCGAAGAAGGGCTCCAAGGGGAACACGAGCGCCTCCTCGGCGATCCAGTCCGCGACGCTTGCGACGAAGATCAACCAGCTCGAATCCGGCCTCTCCGGCTTCAATGGGGTCGAGCAGGTCGGCAAGGCAAAAGCCACCCCCCTGCCGCTCTCTCCGGCGCCGAAAAAGAACGCGATCTTCGGGTTCGTGCTCGGCGTGCTGCTGGCCTCGATCGCGGCGTACGTCCTCAGCCGGCTCGATCGCCGGATCACCTCCGTGGCAGAGGTAGAGCGGATCTTCTCCACGCGGATCCTCGCCGCGCTGCCGAAGGTGCGTTCGCCGATCGTGCGTCCGAACGGCGAACGGGCCCCCGCGCGGCCGCTGCTGGAGCCCCTGCGACGACTGCACACAACCTTGCAGCTCAGCGCCGAGCACGCCGCCGGACCCCCGTGCTCGATCCTGTTCGTGAGCGCGGATCCCGGCGACGGTAAGTCGACGCTCGTGACCAACCTCGCCCGCGTGCAGCGCGACGCCGGCGTCCGTGTCGCGGTGCTCGAGGCCGATTTCCGCCGGCCGGTCCTCGGGCGGATGCTCGACGTGAGCGCGCCCCACGGCCTCGCCGAGGTGCTCAACGGCGTCGTCAGCTTCGAGGACGCCACGGAGACCGTCGAGGCGTCCCCGCAGCACCTCGGCGTCGACGGCGGCGACCGCACGACGGCCGCGGTGGCAACGGCGGTCCAGCCGCAGAGCACCGGGTCTCTGTCCGCCCTGCTGAGTCGCGAATCGGTCGAGAACCCCCCGGCGCTGCTCGCCGGGAGGGCGATGGCCGAGCTGCTGCACTCGCTCGTCGAGGACTTCGAGTCGGTCCTCATCGACGCGCCGCCGCCGCTCGAGGTCAGCGACGTGATGCCGCTTCTGGCGCTCGTGGACGGCGTGGTGATCGTCGTCCGGATCGGCCACACTCGCGACCAGGCCGCCGAACGGCTTGCAGAGTTGCTGGCAGGCACGGCCGGCGTGCGCGTGCTCGGAGTCGTTGCCAACTGCGTCGCACCAAAGGACATGGAGCGCTACGGCTTCGCGGTGCGGCAGGCGCGGGGACGCCGCCGGTCCGGACTTCGCCCCGGCTGATGAGCGCCCACGCGCGGCTGCCCGCCCACCCCGTCGTAACAAACCGCCGCCGGCAGGAGCTGGCGATCCTCGGTGCCGCCGGGCTCGCGGCGCTGGGTCTGGCGCTCGGGGTGAGCCTCGATGACCCGCACCCCAATATGGTGCTCACGCTCGCGATCATCGCCGCGGTCGTTGGGATCGTGGGGCTGCTGACGAACCGTCGCCTGGCGATGTCGGTGACGCTGCTGGCGCTGTACCTCGGCCTCCTCGAGGGCCCGGTGAAGCTTGGGACCGGCGGACACGAAGCCGCCTCCGTCGTGCGCGACATCCTGATCTACGCCGTCGCCGTGGGAGCTCTGCTGCGTCTGATCGCGAGCCGCCAGCGCCTGCGCCTGCCCCCGCTCTCGGGCTGGGTGCTCGCCTGGGTGACGCTCGTGCTGATCGAGGCCTTCAACCCGAAAACGCACGGCATCACGAAGGTGCTCGGAGGATACCGGCAACAGCTGGAGTGGGTGCCCTTCTTCTTCTTCGGCTACGCGCTCATGCGCTCCAAGAAACGCTTCCGGAAGTACTTCATCGTGCTCGGCGTGATCGCCCTCGCGAACGGCATCGTGTCTACCTATCAGACAGGCCTCAGCCCCAGCGAGCTCGCCAGCTGGGGGCCGGGATACAGGGAACTCGTCTACGGGAGCGTCCAGGCGGGCAAGAAGGGCGGCCTGGCGGCACGCACGTTCGCCGTCGGAGGGGTCGCGCGGGTGCGCCCACCCGGGCTCGGCACCGACGCCGGCTTCGGAGGCGGCACCGGGGTGCTCGCGCTCACCGCCACGCTCGCCCTGCTGGCCTCCGTGGGCCTGCGAAGACGATGGCCCTATCTACTGCTGTGCTTCGGTGCGCTCGCGGGGATCGCGACCGGTGAGGGACGCCTGCAGGTGGTCGGCGCCGCGTTCGCGCTGATCGCCTTCACGCTCCTATCGGTGAGCGCCGGGCGCCGCGTCACGCGGCCGCTGGCGGTGCTGCTGGGCGTGGTGGTGCTCGCCATCCCCGCCGGCATCATCTTCTCATCCGCCGTCGGCAGCTCGACCTTCGCTCGGTACTCGAGCCTCGAGTCGCTCGGCACGTCCTCCAAAGACACCAAGACCGCGAGCCTCGGCAGATCCCGAAGGAGCTCCAACGCTCCCCCTTCGGCTTCGGGCTCGGCCGGACGGGGGCGGCGGCGGGATTCGGGGGCGTTCAGACCGCGCAGAGCGAAGAAGGGATCGAAGCCGTCAGCCCGAGCTCCGAGACGCAGTACAACTTCGTCGCCACCGAACTCGGGCTGCCGGGGCTGCTGCTCTGGGTGGCGTTCTCGCTGCGGCTGATCGTGCTCGCCGTGCGCGGGCTCGGCGGCGTGCCGGACCTCGAGCTGCGAATCGCCCTCGCTGCGGTGACCGCGACGCTGATCGCGTTCACGTTGATGGGCTTCTCCGGACCGACGATGGCGAGCGCGACGTTCGGAGCTTTCTTCTGGTTCACCGCGGGGACCGCCGCATACTGGTTCATCGCCAGAGGCGATGCCAACGTCCCTCCAGCCCGCGCGGCGGGCGCGATCTGACGATGGCGGAGGGGAACACAGCGCAGGCGCCGCAGGCGCCGGCACCGGACGGCGCCGTGCCCGAGGCCGCCGACGCGCCGGGGCCGCCCGGTCCGGTGATGCCGCCGCTCGCCGGAACGGGCACGCGCGTCTCGATGCTGATCGGGAGGCGCCGCGGTTGGGTGGCCATGATCGGGATCTGCTCGGCGCTTTCGGGGATCACCGAAGCGGCGATCCTCGCCCTGCTGGTCGAGATCGCGACCAGCGCCGCCAAGCACTCGGGCGGGCGGGCCTCGACGAAGATCGACTTCGCCCACCTCCACCTCTCGCCGAGCACGCTGTTCATCCTCACGTTCGTCCTCGTGCTCGCTCGGATCGCGCTGTATGTCCCGCTGTCTGTGCTTCCAGCACGGGTTGCGGCTGACGTCCAGTCACGCCTGCGGCGGGAACTGTTCGCGGTCTTCACCCGCGCCTCGTGGGAGGTGCAGGCGAACGACCGCGAGGGCTACCTACAGGAGACGATGACGGGTCAGGTCGCGCAGGCGACGGGGGGCGCGCTGCAGACCACGCAGCTCGTGATCTCCTCCTTCACGTTCCTCGCGCTGATGGTTTCGGCAGTCGTGCTCAACGCGGTGGCCGCCGTCGTCATCCTCATCACCGCGACCGCGATCTTCGCGCTGTTGCGCCCACTGAACCGCCTCGCCGTGCGGCTCGCGCGCGCGCTCTCGCGCGCCCAGATCGAATACGCCGGCGGCGTCAGCGAGGCCGGCCGCGTCGCCGAAGAAACGCAGGTCTTCGGCGTGGGCGAGGCGCAGCTCGAGCGGATAGACCGCTTCATCGGCATCGCGCAGAACCTCTTCTACCGTTCGTCGTTGGTCGGGCGAATCTCGCCGGGCCTCTACCAGAGCGCGATCTACCTGCTGCTGATCGGGGGCCTCGCGGCGCTCTACTACGGGGGCGGGAACTTCGCCGCGCTCGGCGCGGTGATCATCGTGATCCTCCGCGCGGGCCAGTTCGGCCAGCAGGCGCAGGGCTCCTACCAGGGCCTGCGCAGCTCGCTGCCGTTCGTCGATCGGATTCGCGACACGGCGCGGCGGTACGCCGAGAGCACCCCGGTCGACGGGGACCGTGAGCTTCCAGTGGTGGAGACGATCGGCTTCGACGGCGTGTCCTTCGCCTATCGCGCCGGACGCCCCGTCCTGAGCGAGGTCAACTTCGAGGTCGACGCCGGCGAGGCCGTGGGCATCATCGGGCCCTCCGGAGCCGGCAAGTCGACGCTGTTCCAGATCCTGCTCCAGCTGCGCGTCCCCGGCGGCGGCACCTACGTCGTCAACGGAGAACCCGTCCAGGGCTTCCGCCGCGAGGACTGGCATCGGCGCGTGGCCTATGTCCCCCAGCAGCCGCGCCTGCTGCACGCGAGCGTCGCCGACAACATCCGCTTCCTACGCGAGATCGACGACGAGGCCGTCGAGCAGGCCGGACGGCTGGCGCGTATCCACGACGAGATCATGGCCTGGCCTGACGGTTACGAGACGATCGTCGGTCCCCGCGTCGATGCTGTCTCCGGCGGCCAGCAGCAACGGATCTGCCTGGCGCGAGCGCTCGCCGGCGCAGCCGGAGGTGCTGTGCTCGACGAGCCGACGAGCGCACTCGACCCCCATTCAGAGCGCCTGATCCAGGAGTCGCTCGAGGGCCTACGAGCACACATGACGCTGTTCATCATCGCCCACCGCATGTCGACGCTCGACATCTGCGACCGCGTGATGGTGATCCTCGACGGCCGCCTGGACGCGTTCGACGCGTACCGAGGTGCTCCGCCCGGCAAAACGCCTACTATCGATCCGCCTCGGCGCTTGCCGGCGGGTCCCAGGGGGAACGGCTGCCTTGAGCCGAGCATCGCCCCCGGGGGGGCCTCGCCGCGGCCGCGTCCGCCGCCGGTCGTCACGCAGCGGTGACGGGTCGCGTCCCGGACTTCTTCATCGTCGGGCAGCCGAAGAGCGGGACGACGGCGCTGTACGAGGTGCTGCTCGCCCATCCTCAGGTGTTCATGCCCGCCAGCAAGGAGCCCTGGTTCCTCGCGCGAGGAGCTGCTGGAGCGAACGCCGCCGCGCCCGGGGGGCACCCCGGGACGCTCGCGGAGTACCTCTCCCTGTTCGCGCCCGCCGGGCCCGATCAATGCGCCGGCGAGGCATCGGCGCTGTACCTCTGGTCGCACGACCGCCGCCGGCGCGCATCGCCGAGATTCGCCCGCGGGCGCGGATCATCGCGATCCTGCGCGAGCCCGCCAGCCTGCTGCGCTCGCTGCATCTCCAGTTCCTGAAGACCCACATCGAGACCGAGGGCGACTTCGACGGGCGATCGCGCTCGAGCCGGAGCGGCGCCGGGGCGGAGCCTGCCGCGCCACGGCTACTGGCCGCGAACGCTTGCTGTACTCCGAGCACGTTCGCTATGTCGAGCAGCTGCGACGCTTTGGGAGCACTTCCCGGCCGAGCAGATGCTGGTGCTGATCTACGACGACTTCCGCGCCGACAACGAGGCGGGCGCCAGGACCGTGCTGCGCTTCCTCGATCTCGAGCCCGGGGCGCGCTCGCGCTGCGCCGCGGCGAACCCCACGGTGAACGTGCGTCACCAAGGCTGAACGAGCTCCTGCACCGGGTGTCCGTGGGGCCGGTCCACCTGCGCGTGCGGTCAGGTCACTCGCTCGGCGGTGGCCCCGAGCGACGCGCGCCAGCGCGTTGGGGCGACCAAGCGCCGCCTCCTCTACGGGAGCCCTGCCCGAGGACGACGAGGATTTCGTGCTCGAGCTGCGCCGCCGCTTCAAGGACGAGGTGCTCGCCTGAGCGAGCACCTCGATCGCGACCTCATCACGCTGTGGGGCTATGACGCGATCGACTGACTCCAAGCCGGGACCGCCGGGGAGGATGCCGGACTTCTTCATCGTGGGCACGCCAAGAGCGGGACGACGGCGCTGTACGAGATGCTGCGCGTCCCATCCCGCAGCTCTACATGCCGGCGCTGAAGGAGCCTTGGTTCTTCGCGGAGGACATGCGCCCTCGCTTCAACCCCCCGGCGGAGGCATTCCTCCACAGACGATGGAGGAGTACCTCGATCTGTTCTCCGGGCCGCGCCCGAGCAGCGCATCGGCGAGGCATCCTCGTCCTACCTGTGGTCCACGCTCCGCCGCGCAGGCGATCGCCGAGGCGCAGCCACGACGCACGCATCATCGCGATCCTGCGCGAGCCTGCGAGCTTCCTGCGATCGCTGCACCTGCAGTTGCTGCAGAGCCACATCGAGGTGGAGAAGGATCTCGGCACGGCGCTCGCGCTGGAGCGTGCCGCGCGCGAAGGGCGGCAGATCCCGCGCCGCTCACATCGTCCGCAGCTGCTCCGTTACTCCGATCACGTTCGCTACGTCGAGCAGCTGCGGCGCTACCAGCCCTCTTCCCCGCCGAGCATGCTGGTGCTGATCTACGACGACTTCAACAACGACAACGAGGCGACGGTCGCTCCGTTCTGCGTCCTCGGTGTCGACGAGACGGTCCCGTCGGTCTCGACAGCGAACCCGTCGATGCGATGCGCTCGCAACGGCTCGACGAGCTCGTGCACGCCGTCTCGGTTGGTCGTGGGCCGATCTCACGGACGGCGAGGGCCACCGTCAAGAGGCGTGCGCCCCGGCGGCTGCGCCGCGACGCGCTGGAGGTCGACCCGGCGCCGCATCGTCTACGGCGAGCCCCTCCACCGGACGAGGCCCGATGCGCCGAGCTGCGGCGGCGCTTCAGGGGCGAGGTGGCCGGCTCTGAGCGACTATCTCGGGCGCGACCTCGTGACCTTGTGGGGCTACGATGAGCTCGATTGACGCCGGGGCCCGTCGGCTCCGAGGCGTGGCGCGCACGCGTGCAGGAAGTCCAGGGGGAGGTGCTTCCTGGGGGAGCGTCGTGGTGAGCGCGCCGGCGCCGTTCGGGGAGGCGGCCTCGGTCGCCACATGCAGGAGATCGTCGAGGCGCTCGAGCGCACCGGCGCCAGCCCCGATTACCTCAGCGAAGCCTCCCCGGAGGCGCTGAACCCGTCGCGAGAAGTGCGCCGTCGACAGATCGGACCGCTGACGCCGCTGACGCGGTTCTCGCCCGCCTGGAGGCTGTGGGCCGCAAGCGTCGGCTTCGACGCCCAGGCCGCGCGCGCGCTTCCGCGCGCAGATCACCTGATCGGCTTCAACGGCACCTCGCTGAGCCAGTTTCGCGTTGCGGGGCGGCGGGGCATCGCGTCGAGATCGCTGAGTGGCGGCGAATCCGCACATGCGCAGCGTGGTGGCGCAGCAGAAGCGCGCGCGGCGCGACTACCCGATCGAACGCCCCATGTCCTCGCGGGTGCTGCGGCGCAACCTGCGCGAGTACCGTGCCGCAGATCGAATCGACGTCTCCTCGCGCTACAGCTGGGAGTCCTTCCTCAGGGAGGGCGTTGACGAGGATCTCCTGTCGCTGTTCCCCCTCACTCCCCACCCGCGCTTTCAGCCGCCCCCGACACCTCCGGCGGCGAGCACCTTCGACGTCGTCTACGTCGGAAGCCTGCTGATCGACAAGGGCGTCCCGCTGCTGCTGGCCGCGTTCGAGCGGGTGCGCTCGCCGGAGCTGCGCCTGCTGCTCGTCGGGGGGTGGAAGACCAGAGGGATGCGCCGACACATCCAGGGGGTCTGCGCGCGCGATCCGCGTGTTCGCGTGGTCCCCGGCGATCCGCTGCCGCTGCTGCAGCAGGCCAGCCTCTGTGTCCACCCGGCATACCAGGACGGCTTCGCCTACGCACCCGCCGAGGCGATGGCCTGCGGGGTTCCGGCGTTGGTGAGCGAGGACACCGGAATGAAGGAGCTGATCACCCCCGGCGTCGATGGCATGGTTCTCCCGACGGGCGATGTGGGCGCGCTCACCGAGGCGATCGACGCCGCCTGCCGCGGGGAGATCCTCTCCCCCTAGTGCGACCAGATGAAGGCGTCGACGGCCGGTTTGATCTTCTCCCAGTAGCTGAAGGAATGCCCCTGGCCGGGGAGCACCTGGAGCGTGGCCTGACAGCCGGCGCTATCCAGTGCCGCGAGGAATTCTTCCTGCTGGCTGACCGGCACGAGGTCCCGCGCCGCGCTGAAGAGCAGCCAGTCCGTGCAGGAGTCCGCCGCCGGCACGTGATCGACCGGCGACCACGCTTCCTGTGTCGCGACGTCCGAGCAGTTGAGCACCCGGCGCCAGCTCAGCGTGTATTGGCCGCTGCACCCGAGCGCCATCGCCAGCGACCCCGCGAGGCTGGCGTGCAATTCGTCTGCCTGGCCCATTTCCACCAGCGAGACGAGGTTCGTGGGGCCGCTGAGCGAGATCACGCCCTGCACCTCGGGCATTTCCTCGCCGGCGAGATCGACGAGGTTGCCGCCCGCCGAGCCCCCGATGAGGACGATGTTTTCGGGGTTACCGGCGTATTCCCCCGCCGGGCGCGGACGAACGCGATCGCGCTCCTCAGCGCTTCCGGCTCTTTGGGGAAGGCCGGTTCCTCGGCGTTGGCCTGGGGGTAGTTCACGTCGAAAACGGCGAAGCCCTGCTCGCGGAGGTTCTGGGCGACCGTCGTCTGTTCGGTTTCGGAGATTTGGTGATGCACAGCCGCCGCCGTGCACGAGCACGACCGCCGGTGAGCCCACGCCGCTGAGCTGCGCGGAGGCTCCATGAGCGCCTTCGCCGCCGCCAAGCAACCGCTGCGGCGTGTAGATCGTCATGATCTCTTCAGGAAGGGGACCGTAGGACACGCCGCGAACGGGCGGGGTGGCGCTCGCCATCTGCGGGATCAGCAGCCCGCCAAGCAAAGCTGCCGCCACGGTGGCTATGAGCCATCGACGCATTCGGGCATCGTAACGACTTTCGCGGCGCACGTGTTATGAACTTGCGATGTCCAACGCCCAGTGGACCTCGAGGCCATCGATCTCCGGGTCGGCGAGCAGGTCGCGCCCGCCGTAGCTGAGGAGGGGAGCTGTGTCTGAGGAGGGGAGCTGTGCCGATAGGCCCGGTGACCCGCCCGGGGGGTCGGAGCGGCGGCGAAGAGGTTGACCACGTTGACCTCGCCCTCGGAGGCGAGCACGCTCCAGCAGTCGCTTGACGGTCGCTGAGCTCATATAATCGCGATCATGACAGCGTCGCCCGGGACACTGTCGGTGGAGAGGGCGCTACCCGGGAGGGTGCCGGACTTCTTCATCGTCGGGCACGCGAAGTGCGGCACGACGGCGCTGTACGAGGCGCTGCGCCGGCACCCCCAGATCTACATGCCGGACTTCAAGGAGCCGATGTTCTTCGCTCGCAACCCGAGTCCGCCCGCCCTCGCGCCGGGGGTGAAGAGCTTCGAGCAGACGGGTCGGCGGAGGGAAACGCTGAAGGACTACCTCTCGCTGTTCGGGGCCGCCTCGCCGGCGCAGCGGGTCGGGGAGGCCTCGACGTTCTACCTGTGGTCCCCGTCGGCGCCCGCCCGGATTGCCGAGATGCAGCCCCGGGCGCGGATCATCGCGCTCCTTCGCGAGCCCGCGAGCTTCCTCCACTCCCTCCATCAGCAGATGCTCCAGAACCACGCCGAGTCCGAGAAGGACCTGCGCAGGGCGATCGCGCTCGAGGGGGCGCGGCGGGAGGGGCGCGAGATTCCGCCCAACTCGTTCTGGCCGCAGGCGCTGATGTACTCCGACCGCGTGCGCTACGCGGACCAGCTGCGGCGTTACCACGCCGTGTTTCCCCGCGAGCAGGTGCTGGTTCTGATCTATGAGGACTTCCGCCGCGACAACGACGCGATCGTCGGCGAGGTGCTCCGCTTCCTCGGCGTCGACGACTCGACGGCGCCCCAGATAACCGAGGCCAACCCGACCGTGAGCGTGCGCTCGGTGAGGGTGAACGGGCTCATTCGCGAGCTTCGCCAGGGTCGCGGGCCGAGCCGGCGGGCGGCGCGCACGGCGATCAAGACGGTGACGACGCACGGGATGCGGACGTCGGTCCTCTACCCGCTCCGGCGGCGTCTGTCCTATGGGGCCGCCCGTCCGCCGGACCCGTCCCTGATGATGGAGCTGCGGCGCCGCTTCAAGGGCGAGGTGGAGGCGGCGAGCGAGTACCTCGGACGGGACCTCGTGAGCCTCTGGGGCTATGACCGGGTCTGAGGCGGGCGAGCTCTCGGGTTCCCGCGCGGCCGCGGTCCGATCCCCCGCGATCACGGGAGGGGCTGCCGCGGGGCGGAGGCTCAGCGTCGTCGTCGTGGGAATCTCGGTGAGCGCCAACTGCGGTGTACGCGACCACGCGCGGAGGCTCGGAGACGCGCTCGCGGCCGAGGGCGTGGAATGCTCCTTCTGGTGGCTCGACCGGGCGCCGGGTTCGTTCGGGGCAACACGCAAGCAGCTGCGAGGCTGGCTGCGGGAGGTGCACCAGGCACTCGAGCGGGACCCGCCCGACGCGATCCTCCTGCACTACTCCGTCTTCTCATACTCCTACAAGGGCCTGCCCGTGTTCGTGCGGCCGGTGTTCGCGGCCCTCGCGGGCACGGCGCCGGTGTTCGTCCTGCTCCACGAGTTCGCCTACCCGTGGTTCTACGGCGGGTGGCGGGGAGCGCTGTGGGCGGTCACCCAGCGCCTTGCCACGATCGAGGTGATGCGCGCGAGCGCGGGCGCGATCGCGACCGTCGACGTTCGCGCCGACTGGTTGCGGACGCGCCGATGGCTTCCATCCCGCCCCGTACTCAGCGCGCCCGTCTTCTCCAACCTCCCGGACCCCTCTGCCGGCGTTCGCCCCGATCCCGGAGCGGCCGTCGTGGGGCTGTTCGGCTACTCCTACCAGGGCGCCGCGGTGTCGCTCGTCGTGGAGGCGCTCGCGGCCGTCCGCGCGGCCCGACCGGATGCGCGGCTGCTGCTCCTCGGCGCTCCGGGTGCCCACTCCCCGGCGGGCGCCGCATGGCGCGCGGCGGCCGAACGGGCCGGCTTCGCCGACGCACTCCTCTTCACCGGGCCGCTGCCGGCGCAGGAGCTCTCCGACGCCCTGGCCTCATCCGCCCTGCTGCTGTTCGCCGACACGGCCGGTCCGTCCTCCCGCAAGACCACGCTCGCTGCGTCGCTGGCAGCCGGACGACCGGTCGTCGCGGTCGCAGGCCCGATGGGTTGGCGGCGAATGATCGACGGGGGGGCGATACGAGTGGCGGAGCCCACCGTCACCGGCCTCTCGAGCGCAATCCTCGACCTGCTCGGCGACGCGGACGCCGGAGATGAGCTCGGCCGCGCCGGCCGCGACTTCTACGAGCGCGAGATGGAGATATCGCGCACGGCGACCGCGGTGCGGGGCCTGCTCGCACGCCAGGCCGCCTGACGGGCCTCGGCTGGACGGCCTCGCCGAGGACGGGTCGGCGACTCGCTCAGGCGGCCCGGGCGGGCGATTCCCAGTACGTGCGCGCCGCCGCGTAGCCCGCCAGCAGCGCCTCGACGTGGCGCTCCGGTGAGAACCGCCTCGCCACCGTCTCACGCCCCGCCTGTCCCATGCGAAGCCGGCGATCGGGGTCGGCGAGGAGCTCCGCGAGCGCGAGCGCGAGCGCCCGCGGAATCCGACGGCTGGACGAGGAGCCCGCTGCTGCCGTCGGTGAGCCAGTCGCCGATCCCGCCGGTGGCGCTGGCGACGGCGGGGCGTCCGGCGGCGAACCCCTCGATGCCCACGAGCCCGAACGGCTCCGGCCAGACGGAGGGCACCACCACGATCGAGGCGTCCGCGAGCTCCTGCGCAAGGGGCCCTTCCTCGAGCCAGCCCGTGAAGCGGACCCGCTCCTGGAGGCCGAGCCTGGCTGTCATCGCGCGCATCGACTCGAGCTCGCGACCATCCCCGCAGAGGACGAACTCGGCATCGACCTCGGCGGCGGCGCGGATCAGTACCGCGACGCCCTTCGGCCTCACCATCCGCCCCGCGAACACCACCCGGCGATCGCTCGCGTCCTGCCCCGCGGGCCTCGGGGGCATCGTGGGGAAGTACGGGATCAGGGCACGACGGCGGATCCCGTTGTTGGCGAGGTGACGATCGACGGAGGTCGAGTAGGAGACGGCGAGGTCGGCGAGCTCCAGCGCGGCGCGGCCGCGGGTGGTGTTGAGGTACTTCCGCGGGAGCGTGCGCCGGTAGCGGGTGTGCGCGCAGCCCCGGAAGATCAGGTTGGGCCCGCAGCCGGGTCCGTGGGCCCGGGTGCATTCGTGTCCGGGGCCGAAGTAGTAGACGCCTGAGGTGCACGCCGTGTAGCCGTGCGCGCTGACGACGACCGGTGCGCTTGCCCGCAGGGCCGAGACCACCTCGGGGTCGTCGATCTGGTGCAGATGGAGCACTGCGGGCGCACTCGCGAGGGCCGACCCGAACCGCTCTGCGGTGGGGATCTCGCGCTCGAACATCCGCGGCGCCAGCTCGAGCTCGACGCCGGGCACGGGCTCGGAGTCGATCTGCGCCGCTAGCACCCGGACGGTCAGCCCGGCGGCCGCCAGCGCCTGGGCGCTCGCACGCACGTGGGCACCCACCCCGCCGTCCCTGGTCCACCGGGGGGTGACCATCGCGACCGGCCCCTGCGACGCCGAGAGAGTGGGTCGCGTGATCCCATCCATGGCCGGGACCGAGGGTAGCAAGGCCGTTTCGCCGCTCGGATCGCATCTGCGAGACTGGCGGCCTATGTCGGGGCCGCCAGACTCTCCGCCGCCGCGGGACACGGCGACGGAGAGGCCCCAGGTCCTCTATGTGCTCGGTGCGGGTCGCAGCGGCAGCACGATCCTCGGAGTCACCCTCGGGAACTGCGCCGGAGTGTTCTACGCGGGCGAGCTCGACGCGTGGCTCGCCCGCTCGGGGGGGCCGCAGATCGAGGGCGAGGAGCAGCTGCGCTTCTGGACGGCGGTGCGGGAGCGAGTCGAGGGTGCGGAGCCGCTCTACGGCCGCGAGGCCCAGCGCGCGATCGAGCGCTCGATGGTGCTGCTTCGTCCGGGCGAGTGGCGCGCCCGTCGGCGCCTGCGCGGCCCCTACCGGCGCGTCGCCGCGAGCCTGTTCCTCGCGGTCGCCGCGGAGGCGAGGGCGAGAGTGGTCGTTGACAGCTCCCACTACCCGCTTCGCGCAAAAGAGCTCCAGGGACTGGATGAGATCGACCTGTACCTCCTCTACCTCGTAAGGGACCCTCGCAGCGTGGTGTCCTCCTTCAACCGCACCGACGTCGCCCAATACAACAAGTCGACGCTCACGACGAACCTGTACCTGTGGGCGACCCACCTCCTCGCCGCGTTCGTCTTCATCCGCCACCCGGCCGGGCGGCGGCTGTTCGTCCGCTACGAGGACTTCGTCGCCGATCCTCAGCGCGTGATCGCCCAGATCCTCGGTCGCGCCGGCGTCACGGTGGCGCCGCCCGACCTCTCGACGCTCAGAACCGGCGTTCCCTTTCAGGGGAACCGGCTGATCCGCTCGGAGGTGATCGCGTTGCGGCCCGGCCCGGGGGCCCCGCCGGCGCGTTCCCCGATCACGACCCTGCTGCAGGCGCCCGTCCGCGTCCTGCTCTCGTTGCTGGGGCCGACGACCTCGCGGCCGGACTAGATGATTGATTCCACGGCGACGTGCCGGGTACCGGGCGTCGGGCGCGATCCCGTGGGCGGGCGCGCGGCGAGCGCGTGGGGGCCCATCTAGGAGACGCCTTCGGCGTGTTCCTTGCGTTTGATCGCCGCGGCTTCTTCGTCTTCTTCTTTTTCGAAGCGCTTGCGGGCTGCCGCTTCCGCGGGTGATTCGGAGTGGTGGGAGCTTCCGGACTTCGACGTGTGCTTGGTGGTGGTCCGGGTTTGAGCTTTGGAGCTCGAGGACTTGCCGCCGCCCGTGGGTTTGCTCGCCTTGTGGGTGTGCTTCGTGGCCGCGCCTTCCTTTTCCTGTTCTTCGCGGGCGCGGGCGCGGGCCTTGGCCTCGGCTTCTGATGCCGCTTCCCGCTTGCGGATTTCGGCTTCCTGCTTGTGGGCTTCGGCTTCCGCCCCTTCGGCCACGCTGCCGGCACTCGCTTCAGGGCCTTCCGGTTCACTGGCCCCGCCGCTCGAACCGCAGCCGGCGAGCAGCGCCGCGATCAGCAGCGCCAGGCCGCAGACAAGCACCCGGCGGGCGAGCTGGCGGCGGTCCCTGGTGGCTCCTGCAGGCACCACACCAGTCTACGCAGACGTTCTCGGGCGCTCGCCGGCAGGTCCGCTCAGGGCGAGGGCGTCGTCGCCGTCCGGGTGGGCACGGAGCTGGAGCCGGACTGGCCGCTCGCCGTGGGCGGCTTGCGCTGCTTGGACCGCGCTTTCGCTTCGAGCTTCTTGATGTTCGCTTCGGCTTCCGCTTCGCGCTTCTTCGCCTCGGCCTTCGAGCTTTCTTCGCGCTTCTTCGCTTCCGCCTTGGAGGTTTCTTCGCGCTTCTTCACCCTCGCTTCGGCCGCCTTTTCCCGCGACTTCGCCGTCGCTTCCGAGCCTTCTTCCTTCCGCTTCGCTTCGATCTCGGATAGGACTTCGCGGTCTCTGGCGATTTCCGCCATTTCTTCGTGCTTGTGGGTCGCTTCTTCGGCGTGTTCGGTTGCTTCTTCGGCGCCTTCGCCCGATTGGCCGGCGGATCCTCCACCGCCCCCCGAGGAGGCTTCGCCACAGCCGGCGGCGCCGCCCGCGAGTGCGAGCGCGAGCAGGAAGGCGAGCACACCGCGAGACGCCATCGCCCGCCTTCCGCCGCCACGACATCCACCGGCACCGGGGGGCGTGGTCTCGGTGAGGTTCGCAGTCATCGTCGCGCCCCGGCCCGGCGACGAACGGCGGGGCAGCCAGATCCTAGTCCCCGCAGCGGAGGACACGAGCCGCTCGCGGGGCCCGCGGCGTGGCGCATAGCGGCTGGTACACTCCCGCGTCGCCGCCCCCCGGCACCGGCCACAGGACGCTTGCCGGGACGGACGACGGGCGAGCCCAGGACACGATGCTCCACATCGCCACGGTGCACTTCGGCTCGCCGCGCTGGATCGAGATCCAGACTCGGCACCTTCGCGAGCACATCTCTGTCCCGTACACGACATGGACCTCGCTACAGGGGATCGATCGCTCCTACGCCGGCCACTTCGATCACGTGATCGACCAGGCGGGGTCCCACCCGGGCAAGCTCAACAACCTCGCCGTCGAGATCGCCCACGAGGCCGCCGAGGACGACCTGATCATGTTCCTCGACGGCGACGCGTTTCCGATCGCCGACCCGATGCCGGTCGTGATGAAGGGTCTGGAGCGAGCCCCGCTGGTGGCGGTGCGGAGGGCCGAGAACGGCGGCGACGAACAGCCCCACCCGTGCTTCTGTGTGACGTCGGTCTCCACCTGGCAGCGGCTCCCGGGAGACTGGTCCCAGGGCTACAAGTGGAGGCTCAGCGACGGGCGCAAGGCGACGGACGTGGGGGGCAACCTGCTGCGGACGCTCGAGCTCACGAACACGCCCTGGGTGGACCTGCTGCGAACCAACCGCTCGACGATCGACCCGCTGTTCTTTGCGATCTACGGCGAGGTGATCTATCACCACGGCGCGGGCTTCCGCCGCGGGGGGCCATCTCGGAGCTACTACGACAGCAAACCGAAGCCGCTGCCGCTGCCGCGGACGCCGTGGCTGCGCGGGGTCGTGGCGCGGATCGAACAGGCTCGCCTGCTCCCGTGGAGGCTTCGGACACGGGTGCCGCAGATGCGCGCCTCCAAGCAGGTCTACGAAGAGATCGAGCGGGGCGACCCCGACTGGGTCGCCCACATCAGCTGACGGCTCAGTCAGCCGCGCCGTAGTCGATGCTCAGCAGGCGCGGGTAGTCCGTGGCGGCGATTTCGAACACGGCCGTGCTGCCGCGACGTGAGATGAGCCGGGCCGGGGTCTGCTGTTCGAGCAGCGGGTCATAAGCGCCCACGCTCGGGGGGCTGGCGGATTCGGGGAGGTTGCCGAGCGTGATGCGGAAGCGCTCCTGGGGGAGGTCGAAGCGATGGATGTCCGTCGCCGGGGCTTCGGGTTCGTAAAGCGTGAGGAGGTCGCTCGTCATCACGTAAACGGGAACGACGAAGCGCTCGGGTGCCGACTGGAACGGGAGCACGGCGAGGACGTCGCGGTCGTAGAGCGTGGGGTGCGCGGCGGTGCCGTCCCCGAGGAACTGGGCGTGGTTGCCGCTCTGGACGATGGAGAGGAGCTTCAGCTGGCGAGCCGGCCCTTCCGGGCCGGGCCCTTCGATGTGTGTGATCAGGTTGTGGATCCCGCCGAGGATTTCTCCGCCGGCCCGATCGCCGGGGTAGGTACCCGGGTGGGCTTCGAGTTCTTCGTAGAAGGCCGAGGAGATCAGGCTGAAGGGCCCGCTGCCGGCGGCGAAGAAGTACTCGCGATCGATGCCCTTGCCGACCATCGCCACGAGGCTGCGGAGCAGAGCCTTGGCGTGGAAGTGGGTGCGGTCGGCGAAGCTGAGCCCGGTCGTCCCTTCGGGTATCGAGAGGTTGTACTCGGTGATCCACTTCTGCACCGGTGCGCCGCCGGGGGGTCCGACCTCGCGACCGTGGGGGAACCCATAGACCTTGGTTGTGAAGGGGGCGATGTCGCGGACGAGGGTTTCGGTGGAGAGCGCGGTGAGGGTGTACTCGGGGAGGAGGGCCTCGTAAGAGGGGATGAACAGCGGCGTGAACGGAGGCACGGGCTTGTTGGCGAGGTCGATTTCGCCAAGTGCGTTGACGGGACGGTCATAGTCGACGCGATATGAGCCCGGGTAGATGCGGCGGCCGACGTAGGGATGCTTGCTCAACGCGGTCTCCCCGAGCGGGGCGGCCGCCCCGCTCGGAAAGGGGCTCTCGCTGGCGAAGCCGTCGCTGATGCCGACCTCCGGGGAGATCCCGTTGGCGGGGTTGCGCACGAAGGCGACGGTTTCGGCGAGGACGGCGTGGACGATGCTGTGGGTGACTTCCGCTTTGTGCCTCGCGGCGGGGTTGTCCTTGCCGAGCGGCGGACCGTAGTCTTCGAGGTTCAGGAACTGGGAGCCGAACGAGAGCTCGTTCCAGACCTCCAGGTCGTAGCCGCCTGCGCCGAACGCTTCCTGGGCCACGCGGGAGACGGTGGCGACGTAGCTCAGCCAGCCTTCCAACGTCGCCCGGAACTGCGGGTTCGGTTCCCCGTCGGCAAGCTTCGGGGGGGCGAACGGCGAGTAGAGCAGCGTCGTGGCACCGTGGGGGCCGGCGGCGAGCGCGTTCGGGAGCGGGCGCGAGAGCGTGGCTCTCCCGGCGGGCGTGATCGCGGTGATGAGGATGTCGGGCGCCCCTCTCCAGGAGAGGTAGTTGAAGCCCGTCTTTCCCGGCACGACCTCGGCGGCGCTCGTTGGGTCGAGCTGTACGGTCGTGGCCCCCGCCGGCGCTTCTGCGGTCGTGGTGAGCGTGAGGACCTTCAGCGGCCCGGGCGCCTCGCTGTTCGCTTCGAGGACGAACAGCGGACGCAGGTCGTGGCGCTGCAGCGCCACGAGCCTCGTGCGGATCCCATCTTCGTGCTCTTTGCTGATCGACGTCGGGTCGCTGTAGGAGAGAGCGTCCCAGGGGATCGAGATGCGGGCGAGCTTGAAGCCGTTGTCCTGCAGCAACTGGGCCACCGGTTCGGCCTCGGTCGGGGGGACGTTGAAGTTGATGCCGACGGCGTCGAGCAGGTGCGAGGCCGGCCACGTGTCGAGATAGGCCCGCCAGGGCTGGATCCAGAAGGACGTCTCCCCGAACGGCACGTCGGTCAGGTACCTGCTGTCGATCGGGTCGCTGACGACGCCACCTTCGCTGGGCGCGGCTCTCGTGACCGTCAGCCCGACCGCGGCCGCGGCGGCCGCCGCCGCTTCGCCGGCCGGAGCCGGGCACTGTACCTGCGCGGGCATCGCCCCGCCGGGAAGGAGCGGCAGGCGGATCGTCTGCGGGGTGGGCCCCTGTTCGACGCCCCCGAATGGTTCATGGACCCCGCTCGCGAGGACCCCCACGCAGCCCGAGGCCGCGGTCGTCGTGGCGGGGGACGCGTAGGTCAGCAGCACGTCCGCAGGCTGTCCGCCGAACGTCTCGGCCCGCGCGCAGACCGGGCTTTCGCCGGTCGTCTCCGCCGGAACGACGCAGGGGGTTTCGGGGCCTTCGCCCGCGGTGGCTTCGCCGTTCGAGGGACCGGAGGAGCCGCCTTCGGGGGCTCCGCTCGAGCCGGACCCCGAGGCGCCGGATTCCGACGCTCCGCCCCCGGAGCCCGAGCCCGGGCTGCCGCCCCTGCCCCGGTGGAGACGGGCCCCTTCGCCGCGGGCGGGCCCCGCCTGTTCTTCGCTCAGCCCGCTCGGGGTCGGGCCTTCCGCCTCGGATCCCAGCGGCGTCGCTTCGAGTGCCGGCCTGGGCACGAGCGATCTCCCTCGAGGCCGCCCTCCGCGGGCGCCCGGGCGTTTGTGACGGCAGCGCGAGGAGGCGGCCGCATGGCCGCGGGAGGTGGATCGCCGGCGTGCCGTGGTCGGGCACCCGGTCCTGCGTCCGGCGACGCCGGCGCGATGAGGGCGGCTCGCGACGGCCGGAGCGGCGAGAACGACGAGAAGGATCGTCGCGAGGGTCGCGGCGATGGCGACGGCGCGGGCCCGCTGGCGCGGATGAGGGACGCTGCGGAGCAACTGGGGCATGGCGGTCCTCGACGGTCGGTGGGAGACGGTTGGCGGCCCTCGGGGGCTGGCGCGCTTCGCCGTCTTCGATCGGTTGGGCCCCAGGGGGCCTTGACGCCGCGAGAGCGCCCTGGACGGATGTGGCGCGGGCCGGCGGGAACGGTCGCCGGGGGCCCTGCCCCGGACGCTCGAGCTGCGCCGCTGGAGCGAGCCCGCGAGGTCGTCCGGCCGTGCGCGGTGATCTATGTTGGAGCGATGGTGCGGCGGTGTTGAGAGTGGTGCGGGGGGCGACCGTGCGCGCGCTCGGATGAGCGCCGACGGGGGCTCGCCGGAGCCGCCGCCACGGCTGCTCGTCCTGACGCCGGACTATCCGCCCGCGAGAGGGGGCATCCAGGCGCTCGTCGACGGACTGCTCCGCGAGCTGCGGGGGATGCGCACGCGGGTGGTCGCGCTCGACGGCCCGGGGGCCGCGCGCTACGACGAGCGCGCCGGACGGGACGTGCGTCGGGTGCGCGCGGACGCCAGGCTCGGCCCGGCGCGAATCATCTCCCTCAACGCCGCCGCGCTCGCCGAGGCAAGGTCGTTCCGTCCCCAGCTGGTGCTCGGCCTGCACATCGTCACGAGCCCGGCCAGCTCGATCATCCGCCGGCTGCTCGGGAGCCCCGTTCTCCAGTACTACCACGCGAACGAGATCGGGGACAAACCGCGCCTGTCGCGATTCGCGGCCGCCCATGCCGACGCCTCGATTGCGGTCAGCTCCTACACCGCCGGGCTCCTCGCCGGGGTGGGGGTCGCCGCCGAGGGAGTTCGTCTTATCCCGCCCGGGGTCGAGATCCCGACGGATCGCTCTCCGCTCGCCTCGGAGCGGCCGACCATCCTGACGGTCTCTCGGCTGGTCGGTCGTTACAAGGGACACGATGTCCTGATCGAAGCGCTCGAGCTGATCCGCGAGCGCGTCCCCGACGTGGAGTGGGTCGTCGTCGGCGAGGGGCCGCTGCGGGGGGAGCTGGAAGCGCTCGCGCGCCAGCGCGGCGTGGCGGACAGCATCCGCTTCCTCGGCGCGGTGGGCGACGAGGAGCGAAACGACTGGCTGCGGCGAGCGGATGTGTTCGCGATGCCGAGCCGGCTGCCCGGCGGGGGGCTGGCCGGCGAGGGCTTCGGAATCGCGTTCCTGGAGGCGGGCGCGTACGGCAAGCCGGTCGTCGCGGGCAACGTCGGCGGTGCGCTCGACGCCGTGGTCGACGGACGGACGGGTCTGCTCGTCGACCCGACGGACCCGCGGGCGGTCGGTGAGGCGATCACGGGACTGCTGGTGGACCGCGAGCGCGCGCAGCGGCTGGGGGCGCAGGGGGCCGAGCGGGCACGGTCGCTGGAGTGGGCCGTGATCGCCGAGCGGGTACGCGAGCTGTTGCTCGAGCTGCTGGGAGGATCGTCGTAAACGTCCTCTACGTCAATCACACCGCCGAGGTGAGCGGGGGTGAGCGCTCGCTGTTGATACTCATCGCATCCCTCCCCGCCGACGTGCGGCCGCTGCTCGCGGCTCCGCGCGGCTCGCTGCTCGCCGCCGCCGCCGACCTCGGGATCCCGACGAGCGAGATCAGAGGGACGGCCGGGAGCCTCCGCCTGCATCCTCTCCACACTCCCAAGGCGGTCGCAGAGATGACGATCGCCGCCGTCCAGGTGGAGCGGGCCGCCCGGCGCCACCGGGCGACGGTCGTGCACGCGAACTCGATCCGCGCGGGCATCATCGCCGGGCTGCTCGGGCCCGCCGGGGGTGCGGCGCGGGTGGTGCACGTCCGGGACTGTCTCCCCGAGGGGATCGCGAGCACCGCGACGTCGCAGATGATCGCCGCGACGGCGAGGGTGGTGGTGGCCAACTCCGCCTACACGGCCGCCTCCGTCAGCGAGGTTGCCCCGCGGGCGCGCGTCACCGTCGTCCATAACCCCGTGGACCTGGCGCGCTTCGATCCGGCGAGGATCGACCGCGATCAGGCTCGGATGCGGCTCGGCCCGGCCCTCGCGGAACGCGTGCTACTGGGCGTCGTGGCGCAGATCACCCCCTGGAAGGGCCAGCGCACCGCGATCGAGGCGCTCGCGCTCCTGCGATCCGAGGGGGTGGACGCCCACCTGTTGCTGATCGGCTCGGCGAAGTTCGTCGCCCGTGCCACGCGCTTCGACAACGAGGCCTATGTGGCCGAACTGCGGGCGCTGATCGCCGAGGCCGGCCTCGCCGACCACGTCTCCTGGCTCGGCGAGCGGGAGGACGTGCCGGAGCTCGTCCGCGCGCTCGACGTGCTGCTCCTCCCCTCCGAGGAGGAGCCCTTCGGAAGGGCGCTGATCGAGGCGATGGCGCTCGAGGTCCCGGTGGTGGCGACGTCCGTGGGCGGGCCGCGGGAGATCATCGAGGAAGGGCGCGAGGGCTACCTCGTCCCGCCCGCGGAGCCCGCGGCGTGGGCGCGCGCGATCCGCCGCATCCTCGAGCGGGACGATCGCGGAGCGGGGATGGGCCGGGCCGGGCGCGAGCGGGTCGAGAGGTCCTTCGGCTCCGACCATCACCTGCAGGCCATGCTGGAGGTCTACCGACGGGCGGCGGCTTGACAACGACGGGTCGCACCCTAAAGTTCACAGGCTCCGTATCGCACACGGCCTACCGTGGGGCACATGGCCCGCCCACCACACCGCTCCAGCCACCCAGCACGGATGCAAACGACCTACCACCTGTCGCACCTGCGCACGCTCGAGTCCGAGGCGATTCAGGTCATGCGCGAGGTCGCCGCCGAATTCGAGCGGCCGGTGCTGCTGTTCAGCGGGGGGAAGGACTCGATCGTGCTGCTCCGGCTCGCGGAGAAGGCCTTCCGCCCGGCACCGTTCCCGTTCCCGGTGATGCATGTGGACACGGGCCACAACTTCCCCGAGGCGATCGAGTACCGGGACCGACGGGTCGCGGAAATCGGCGAGCGGCTGATCGTCGCGTCGGTGGAGGATTCGATACGCGACGGGAGGGTCGTCGAGGAGACCGGTCCCCGAGCCTCGCGCAACGCGCTCCAGACCGTGACGCTGCTCGACGCGATCGCAGAGCATGGCTTCGACGCCGCCTTTGGCGGTGCGCGGCGGGACGAGGAGCGGGCGCGGGCGAAGGAGCGCATACTGTCCTTCCGCGACGAGTTCGGCCAGTGGGAGCCCCAGCGTCAGCGTCCGGAGCTCTGGAGCCTGTACAACGGCCGGCTGCGCAAGGGCGAGCACGCGCGGGTCTTCCCGATCTCCAACTGGACGGAGCTGGACGTGTGGCAGTACATCGCCGAAGAGCGTCTCGAGGTGCCCTCGATCTACTTCGCCCACGAGCGTGAGGTGTTCAGCCGCGACGGGATGCTCTATGCGGTCAGCCCGTTCATCGAGATGATGGCGGGGGAGGAGGCGTTCAAGGCGCGGGTTCGATATCGGACCGTCGGGGACATGAGCTGTACGGGCGCCGTCGCGTCCGACGCCGAGACGCTCGAGGAGGTCGTCGCCGAGATCGCCGCCACCGAGGTGACCGAGCGCGGGCAGACGCGCGCGGACGACCGCGTGACGGAGGCAGCGATGGAGGACCGCAAGCGACAGGGGTACTTCTGATGGAGTCGAGCAGCAGCCCGCGGCGGACCGAGGCCGTCGCCAACGGGAACGGCCACCACGCCGTCGCCGAGGGCGCCGCCGGGGACGACCGGCGCAGAGATCTTCCGACGTCTGACGGAGCGGCCGGCGGACCTGCTTCGGTTCGCCACCGCCGGCTCGGTCGATGACGGCAAGAGCACGCTCATCGGGCGGCTTCTGTACGACTCCAAGCAGGTGCTCACGGACCAGCTGGCTCACGTTGAGCAGGCGAGCGAGCGGATGGGCCACGACTTCCTCGACCTGTCCCTCCTCACCGACGGCCTCCGCGCCGAGCGCGAGCAGGGGATCACGATCGACGTCGCCTACCGCTACTTCGCCACGGCCCAGCGACGCTTCATCATCGCCGACACGCCCGGCCACGAGCAATACACCCGCAACATGGTCACGGGAGCCTCCACGGCCGATCTGGCGATCGTGCTCGTCGACGCGCGCAAGGGCGTGATCGCGCAGTCCAAGCGCCACGCCTTCATCAGCTCGATGCTGGGTATCCCCCACGTCGTCGTCTGCGTGAACAAGATGGATCTCGTCGACTTCGACGAGGGGATCTTCGAAGGGATCGTGGAGGACTTCGACGACTTCGCCGCCCGGCTCGAGATGCCAGACGTGACCTTCATCCCGATCTCGGCGCTCCTCGGCGACAACGTCGTCGAGCGCTCAGAGGCGATGTCGTGGTATCAGGGGCCGCCGCTGCTCTACCACCTCGAGCACGTCCACATCGCCTCCGACCGCAACCTGATCGACGTGCGCTTCCCGGTGCAGTACGTGGTGCGGCCACCCGCCAGCAGCCTCGCTGACTACCGCGCCTACGCGGGCCAGGTGGCCGGCGGGGTGCTCCGCTCCGGCGATGACGTGGTGGTGCTCCCGGGGGGGCATCACACGACGGTGACGTCGATCGACACGTTCGAGGGGGAGGTCGAGGAGGCGTTCCCGCCGATGTCCGTGGCGCTGCGACTGGCGGACGACATCGACGTCGGCCGGGGCTCGACGATCGTGCGTCCGCAGAACCAGCCCTCGGTCTCCGCCAGCTTCGAGTGCCTGCTCTGCTGGATGTCCGAGCGGCCCCTCAGCCCCCGCCGTCGGTACCTCGTCAAGCACACCACGCGGATGGCGATGGTCGGTGCCGTCGACGTGCGTTATCGGATCGACGTCGAGAGCCTTCGCCGAGAGAGCAGCGTGAACACGCTCGAGATGAATGATCTCGCGCGCGTTCACCTCCAGCTCAGCGCGCCGCTCGTGTTCGACTCCTATCGCCGCAACCGCATCACGGGGAGCCTGATCGTGATCGACGAGGCGACGAACGAAACGGTCGCCGCGGGCGTGATCCTCGACACGGAGGTCGAGGAATCGGCAGAGGTCAAGAGCGAGCGCAGCCCTAACGTCAGATGGCAGGGCACGCGGATGACCCGGGAGCGGCGCTGGCGCAGCCTCGGCCACGGCGGCGCGACGCTGTGGTTCACGGGGTTGCCGGGAGCCGGCAAGTCAACCGTCGCGGCCGCCGTCGAGGAGCGCCTGATCGAAGCCGGCCAGCCGGCCTTCCTGCTCGATGGGGACAACCTCCGCCACGGCCTCAACGGCGACCTCGGCTTCGACGAGCACGCCCGCACCGAGAACGTGCGACGGACCGCCCACGTCGCGAGGCTACTGGCGGACTCCGGGACGGTCGCCCTCGTCAGCCTCGTCAGCCCCTACGCAGCCGACCGCGAGGCGGCCGCGACGCTCCATGCGGCAGACAGCCTGTCGTTCATCGAGGTCTTCGTGGACGCTCCCCTGGAGCTCTGCGAGCAGCGCGACCCCAAGGGTCTGTACGCCCGGGCGCGCGCGGGGGAGCTCGACGGCCTCACCGGCGTGGGGGCGCCGTATGAGCCGCCGAGCGACCCCGATCTTGTGCTCGGGACGCGCCAGGAAACGGTCGAGGCAGAGGTCGAGCGGGTGCTCGAGCTGCTCGCCGCGCGCGGCCTGCTGGCGTCCGAGTCCGCCGACTAGCGGAGCGGCCTATTTGCCTTGCTGAGCCGCGGCGTGGAGGATCGTCGTCGTGGTGCTCGGCCCGGCGACGAGCTTGCCGGACTTCACGGGCTTGACGAACGCGCGGTAGCGTCCGCCGTCGCGAACCCTCGCGATCAGGCTGAAGCGCGAGCTGTCGAGCGCTCCCTTCCTCGCCTTCGTGATGAACTTCGTCACCCACCGCTCGCTGATTTCCTTGCGGCCCGGGCGGACGGCTTTCTGGACCTGGATCTCGACCAGGGCGTTCGTCATCGCGGGGGTGATCGTCCCGTAGAGCCGCACGAGGCCCTTCTGTTTGCTCGAGCGGACGTGGAGGGTCACCTTCGGCGCCACGGCGACGGTGATGATCGGGCTGAACAGGGGCAGCAGAGCGAGCGTCGAGACCCGGAACTGGGTGCTGGAGAAGAGGTTGCCGATCCTGAACGAGAATGCCCCCGCGCCATTGGTGACGGCGGGTAGTCCGATCGACGAGAACGCTTCCAGATAGGGGAACGGGCTCGCCTGGATGCTCACCCGCTGGAGCGCGTCGCCTGACCCGGTGAGCGTGCCCGAGAGGATGAAGGGGGTCCCGTAGGTGGCCCTCTGGCTCTTGGTGACATGAAAGGCGAGCGCGTCGCCCTTGAGTTTGAACTTGTGGTCGCGTCCATCGATCGGGGCTTCCGCCGGCATCGCGGGATGGGTCGCCACGACGCGGAAGTGGTAGGTGACGCCCGCCTGCAGCCCACCGATTGCCTGGCCCACCTTGATCTTCGTGGAGCCGCTCCCGACGTTCGTCAGGGGCGTCTGCTGCCCGTAGGCGGTGGTGGGGCCGTATTCGAAGTGGAAGCTCGTGTCGATCCCGTTCGGGTTGATCACCGCCGTGAGGACGGCTGACGTCGTCCGCAGGTGAGAGGCACCGCCCGTGCTCACGCGGGTCTTCGGGGTTGCCTTCGCCGCCATCACGCTGGGAGCGATCGCCAGCATGCAGGCGACGAGCAGCGCCGCGGCCGCGGCCATCCTTCTCCCGATCTCGCTGGTCCTCATGTGGGAGACCCTCCCTGTTCGGTCCGTGTTGACGATCTGCCGCCCCGAGCGTGTTGCGCACGGCACTGCTGCTCTCCCTAACCAACCCTCCAAGCGGCCGTTGGTTGCGGTCGGTGGCCCTTGCCTCTCCACGCCGCGTCGCCCCAACCGATCTCGAGGAAGGCGCCTCGATCTTAGCCCGGCGCCGCCGTGGCCCCGCCGTCCGCGCCCGTGAGGCAGCGACCGGACCAGGGAATACAATAAAGCTGATACAATTAGTGAGCAATTGATTTCCCCGACACTCTCGGAGCCCTCGTGATCCCTCTCCTGATCTTCTCCCTCTGGATCCTCGTGCTGGTGCTGGTGGGCGCCCTCTGCGTGTCCGCGCGCCGCGGGGACCGCGACGAGGTCGCACGGGCGACCACGCCGGCGAGCGTTCTCGGCCAGGCGCGGCTCGCCGAATGGGAGTCGGCAAAACACCTCGCCGTCTACGCCCACGCAGCTCGCGCCTCCGCAGCTGCCCGTCCATCGTCCGCTCGCCCGGCCGAGGGCGCGAGGCTGGCCGGGGTCGATCGCGTGGCCGCGTAGCCTTCGCCGCCTGCAGACCGGCCTTCACAAAATCGTCACGTCAGGCGGCGCCTGCGGCTGGACCATGCTTGTGGGAGCGCCCGTCGCGCCACGAGGGGCTGCGCCCGCGTAGCGATCGTCCGGGCCCAGAGCCGCGGCAAAGGTGGATCACCCTGTCAACCGAATCGATCCTCACGGCCACCTCCTCAGCAGCCGCCCCCGCGGCGTGCTCGGCGTGCGGGGCGCCGGTGGCCGACGACCAGCGTTACTGCCTGGAGTGCGGCCATCGGCTCGTCCCGATGAGCAGCGTGCTCGCGGGAGGACCGCCGAGCGGTCCTCCCGATGCCGGCTCTTCGCCGCCCTCATCCCCGCCCGGATCGCCGGGCGGCGCTCGGGCCGAGCAGCGCAGCCAGACCCCGGCGGTGATCGCCGGCGTCGGCGTGCTGCTGCTCGCGATGGGCGTGGGGGTGCTGATCGGTCGGTCGAGCGTCTCCAAGCAGCCGGCCTCGCCGGCTCCGGTGATCACCGTCGACTCCGGCGGGACGGCCTCGACGGGTCCCACCAGCGGCGAAGCGATCTTCAGCGGGAGCTGGCCCGCGGGCACCAACGGCTACACGGTCCAGCTGCAGACGCTCCCGGCCACCGGGAGCACGGTCGCCGAGGTCGACACGGCGAAGGCGAGCGCGGCGACCAAGGGAGCCAAAGCCGTCGGTGCGCTGAAGTCGGAAGAATTCAGCTCCCTCACGTCGGGAACCTACGTGATCTACTCCGGCATCTACCACACGCGCGGCGAAGCCGTGAAGGCGCTGGGCGGGCTGAGGTCGAGCTTCCCGTCGGCGAAGGTGATCCAGGTCTCCAACGGCGGCTCCGGGGGTTCGGGCTCGACGGCGGGGACCTCCCCGAGCTCCCCCTCCGGGACGGTGGGCTCGAGCGAGAGCCACCCCGCGCCGTCATCGGTGCTGAACAGCCTGAAATCCGCGAAGGGCAAGACCTACGAGGAAAAGTCGAAGGACCTCCCCGACGTGGTGGAAGGCTGACGGCCGTGGGCATCCTCAGCGATGGGGGGCGTGAAGGGGGCGAGCGGCGGACGCCGCCCCCGGCTGCGCCCGTGGCGGACGCCGCCGCGGGGACCGCTGCCCCGCCATCGGCGGGGCGCTCGGAGCTGCAGCGCCGCCGCGACTCCCTAGCCGAACAGGTGACCGAGCTGCACTGGGATCTGGGAGGACTCGCCTATGAGATGGCGATCCGCGATCACTTCCGCCTCGACGTGCTCGTTCGACGGGCGGCGGTCCTCCAGGAACGGGATGCCGAGCTCGCCGAGGTCGAGCGGCTGCTGAAGATGGAGCAGGATGGGGCCGCCGGGAGCTGCCCAGGCTGCGGAGCGCCCCACAGCCGCGGTGCGATGTACTGCTGGCAGTGTGGGGCGACGCTGATGGAGCGGGCTCCGAGCGACGCCGTCGGCTCCGTGCCGGGGGAGCCGGTCACGGCCGTGATGGACGCGCTGTTGGCGCCGAGCCCCGGGGGCCACGCGCCCGCGGCGCACGACCCGGACGGCTAGGCGGCGATGTCCACGGGCGAGCCCACCCGGGCCTGCGCCGAGTGCGGCGCGACGATGGCGGCCGGTCAGGCCTACTGCGTGGACTGCGGCGCGCGCGCGGGGGACGTGCTCCGCTGCTCGAGGGCCTGCTGAGCGCGGAGCAGGGCGAGGCCCGGGCTCCACGGCCCGAGGGTCCCGAGGCGGCGAACGGGCGACGCCGGGCGAGGGGCCTGCGCTGGCCCGAGCTGCGATTTCCCTCGCCCTGGGTGTCGGCTCTACTGGTCGCTGGCTTCCTCGGCTTCGGCATCCTCCTCGGGAACGTCGTTGCGACGCCTCCCAGCGGGGAGCTCGCGGCCGATGCCGGCCAGCGCGTGCGGCTCGAGCTGCCGGCGAAGGCGCCCCCGGCGGAACCCTCGACGCCTGCCACATCCCCGAACGGCTCGGAATCCGCCCCCGAAGAAGCGAGCGCGCCCGAAGCGCAGCCCGCGCCCACCCCGGTCGCCGCCACGCCCTCGAAACCGGCCTCGAAAGGGTCGTCGGACACGGAAGGGAGCGCGGCCGACGGCAAGACGGGGACTGGCGCCGTGCGCGAAGATGCGCCGGCGAAGACGCTCCCGCCGATCAAGCACGTGTTCCTGATCATGCTCGCGGACGAGCCATATGGAAGCTCCTTCGGGCCCGCCTCGCCGGCCCACTACCTCACCGGGACCCTGGAGGGCAAAGGTGAGCTCCTGGCCCGCTTCGACGCCGTCGCGCACGAAGGCCTCGGTGATGAGATCGCGCTGATGAGCGGACAGGGACCGACGGCGGAAGTGGCCGCGGACTGCCCCACCTACCTCCCGCTCACGCCCACAGGCGTGGGGGCCTCCGAACAGGTGCTCGGGAGCGGCTGCGTCTATCCGGCCTCGACGGAAACGCTCCCGGGAGAGCTCGGCGGCCCACCACCTGCAGCTGGCGGGCCTACGTCGAAGGGATGGACGAACCGGGCGGGCAGGCGGGCCCATGCGCACATCCGGCCCTCGGCCAGCCCGATCCGACCGCGGCTGAGGGCGCGAGCAGCGGGCCCTACGCGACCTTCCGCAACCCGTTCGTCTACCTCGGGGCGATCGTCCAGGGAGAGTCCTGCGCAGCCGACGATGTCGGGGTCAACCGGCTCGAGGGCGACCTCTCGAGCAGCGCGCGGACGCCCTCGCTCGCCTACATCGTCCCCGACCGCTGCAAGGACGGGAACCCGGCGCCCTGCAGCGCGGGCGCCCCCGCCGGGATGGCTCCCGCGGACGGCTTCCTGAAGGCGGTCGTCCCCGAGATCATGCGCTCCAAGGCCTACAGGTCGGGCGGGCTGATCGTGATCACCACGGACGATGCCCCGTCCTCAGGCGAATTCGCCGATTCGAGCAGCTGCTGCGGGCAGCCGACCTTCCCCAACCTGCCGCCGAACGCCTCCGGCCTCCCGCGTGGAGGGGGAACGGTCGGGGCGCTCCTGATCTCCCCCTACCTCAAGGGCGGGGTGATCGATCAGGAACGCTTCAACGACTTCTCCCTGCTACGGACCATCGAGGACCTGTTCGGGGTCGAGCACCTCGGCTACGCGGGCCTCGCCACCATGAAGGACTTCGAAGCCTCGATGTTCCTTCAGGCTCCCGCCAGCTCACGGTAGGTGACGGCCGTGCGGCGCTGTCCGTGGCGCCCGAGCACCCACTCCAGGGCCATCATCCGACGCGGATGATCGAGGTCGCCGGGGTGCAGATCCACGCGCAGGAGTGTGGTCGGCAGCAGCGACCCGACGCGGACCAGGGGGGGCGAGAAAGCGCGCGAGAACAACCCTGCTGCCCCCAGGCTCAGCGCCGGGCACAGGGGCGTGGCGTCCTCGGCGGGAGCCGTGCTGTGAACGTGGAGGAGGTCCGCCCACCAATGGAACCTCGCCCCCAGCGCCCGGCGTAGCGCGGACGTGTAGGCGTAGGCCGGGGCGACGAAGCCGTCCGGCTCGACGCCCGCGAGCTTCATCACACGCCAGCCGGCATGGACGGCTCGCCTGGTCTCCGCATCGTCGAGGCTGCTGAACTCGCCCGTCCGGCGGACGGGGGCGAGCCGGTTGAGGCGGTCGCCGAGGCCGCGGGCGCCACGGTGGACATGCTGGAAGCCGTGCTGGGCGATCGAGTCGCCGGCGCAGCGCCGCTCCTCGAGCCAGCGGACCATCTCCGGCGAGCGACCTCCGACGGGATGGAGGTCCCGGGCGGGGATCACGAGCAGGGTCACCCGGTCGACGCCGTGGTCGTCGAGCCAGTCACGAATCAGCGCGCAGCGCTCGAAGCTCGCGGGCTCGATCCCGTGGACGGCCACCGCGATGCGGGCGTCGCGTTCAGGCCGCACGGGCGCCCTCCTGCTCGTGCTCGGAGGGTCCCGCCGCGTGATGATCTCCAAGCGCTCGCCTGTAGCCATCCGCGAGACGGTCCATGGCGCGCTCCCACGTGCGCTCCCTCACCGAGCGGAGTCCCCCGCGGCTGAGCTGGGCGCGAAGCAGCGGGGTGGCGGCGAGCTCGACGATCGCGTCCGCGAGCGGCTCGGGGGCCGCCTCGCAGAGGATGCCGCTCACGCGGTGATCGATCAGGCTGCGAGGTCCGCCGGCGGCGAGGGCGATCACCGGCAGGCCGCTCGCCTGCGCCTCGAGGATCACCTGGCCGAAGGTGTCCGTCTGGCTCGGGAAGACGAACGCGTCAGCGCTCGCGTAGACCCGCCCGAGCTCCTCGCCCTCGAGCCAACCGAGGAAGGTCCCGTGCGCGCCGAGCCGCTCGCGGACCTGATCCTCCTCCGGACCGCCGCCCGCGAGCACGAGGTGCAGACGGGGGTCCCGCTCGCGGGCAGCGAGGAACGCCTCGATCAGCAGGTCGGATCCCTTCTCGCGTGAGATCCTCCCGGCGTAGAGGAGGTTCAGCTCGCCGGGGAGTAATCCCTCCTCGCGCAGACCCGGCCGCAGCCGCGAGCCATCCACGCCGCGATCCCAGCGGAGCACCCGCTCCGCCGGCATGCCGATGGCCGCGAGGGCTTCATCGGCGGCGAGGCTCGGCGAGAGGACGAAGTCGCAGGCGCGGTAGAAGGCCCCGACGGCGAGCGCCATCGCCTCGGCGACGCGCCGCTCCCCGGAGCGGAGACCGGCGTAGGCGGTGAGCTCCGTGTGATAGCTCCCGATGAGGGGGAGGCCAAGGGCGCGCGCGAGGAGGGCTCCGGCGATGCCAGACGGTCCGGGGGCGCACACGTGAATCGCGTCGTAGCTCCCTCCGGCGACGCCGGAGAGGCACTGGACGGCCGCCGGGAGGCTCGGCACGCCGATGTGAAGGCCGGGGTAGAAGGGCACCTCGAACTCGGCGACCGCGGGCAGGCGCCGATCGACACCCGGGTCGGTGCCGACGACGTCGATCTCGAACCCCGGCACCCCCCGCTCGCGGATCTCCTCGATCGTGCGCGCGACGCCATGGGTGGCGGCGATCCCGTCGGCGAGGATCGCCACGCGGCGCCGCTCCCAGTCCTCCACGCGGCCGCCGCCGGCCGGCCGGGAGCGCCCCGGGAGCCCGTCCGGGATCGCGGCGAGCTTGGCGTGCTCGCTGGCGAGAAACGCGGTCGCCGGCGCGTAGGGGATCGCCGCGGTGCATGCCTGGAAGATCCCCTCCGCGGCGGGCTGCAGGTCGCCCTGCCCGCGTACCGCCGCGAGCGCTCCCTCGACCGCCTCCCGAAGACGCCGCTCGTGAACGCGACAGGCCCGGCGGTGGAGATCCGAGTGGCTGAACCCCTCGGCCTGCATGTGGGCGATCAGGCCGCCCTCGTCGAGGTGGTCGAGCTCGACGGCGCTCAGCCACGCCCGCAGCAGGCAGCGGGCGTCCTCGGGGGCGAGGTCGCCGATGTTCGAGCCCTGGCGGGCGTCCGCCTCGGTGAGCAGGCGGCGAACCATCCGCAGCACGGTGGCGGGATCGGGACGGGGGGCGATCTCGCCCGTCTCGGCCGGCCTCAAAGAGCGTGCGGCGAGCGCGATCGCGGCGTGGGCCCATTTGGCGGCGCTGCCCTGGGCGCCCCGCGCGAGGACCCTCCCGCCGCGTACGTGCTCGAGGAACTCACTCGGGGTGCTCGCGGGAGGGGCCTCGGTGAACGTGCGCCCGATGTCAACTCCGGCGTGGTCGTCGCTGCCGCCGATGGCGATTCCGGCGCGCGTGGCGACATAGGTCGCGGCAGGGCGGTTGAGCTCTGGGGAGCGAGCCCCGTTGCGCACCTCCCAGACGGAGAACAGCTCCGCCAGGCGACGACGGTGGCGCGCCGTGAGGGGGGCGGCGACGGTGTAGTACGGGTGGGCGAGCGCGCATGTGATCTCCCGCTCATGCATGTAGGCGGCGCACAGCTCCACGTCGCCGCGGTGGGCTCCGAGCCATTCGTGATCCTCGGGCGTGATCCCGAGGCAGAGCACGTGGACGGCCTGGGGCTCACCGCGGAAGCTCGCCGTCAGCTCCACCGAGATGAACACGTCGGGCCGATCGGCGATCTCGAGCACGCCCGCGATGGTGTCGTGGTCGGTGATCGTCACGAAGTCCATCCCGCGCCGCTTTGCGAGCTCGTAGACCTCCTCGGGCGGGGTGGCACACTCGGGAAGGCCCACGGCGCGCTGGACCCCGAGCCTCGACTCCTGCGAGGCGGTCGAGTGGCAGTGGAGGTCCACTCGCGTGCTCTCCCCTGCTGCTGCGATCGTCGTTCGCTGACCGTTCATATCAAAGATGTTTCCTCGCAAACTGCGGTTTTTTGTGACGAATCAGGAACGATCGTGTTACGGGGGGGTGAAGCCGGGTCTCCGTCGTGGACACGCGGCGCGGTCATCGGACGGGAAGCGAGGTGTGGCGGTCCCTGCGGGGATGCCTGCGCCTGACGCAGGATCAGCCACTAAGCTCCCGCCCGCCGATGGTGACCCTCGCCTCGACCCCGCTCGCTGAGGCGCTCAGCTACTTCCAGGCGATCATCCTCGGGCTTCTCCAGGGGGTCACCGAGCTGTTCCCCATCTCGAGCCTGGGCCACACCGTCCTGTTCCCGACTCTGTTCGGATGGAACGAGCTCGTCGATGCTCAGTCGAAGTCGGAGTCCTTCTGGCTGGCCTTCGTCGTGATGCTCCACGTGGGCAGTGCGCTCGGCCTGCTGGCCTACTACAGGCGCGACTGGGTCGAGATCGTCAGGGCTTTCTTCAACACGCTGCGAACCCGCCGCGTCACCACCTCCACCGAGCGGCTCGCATGGCTCCTCATCGTCGCGAGCGTCCCCGCGGGCATCATCGGCCTCGTCTTCGAGCACGTCCTTCGCACGCTCACCGCCAAGCCGGAACTGGCGGCGATCTTCCTCGTCGTCAACGGCTTCCTCCTCATCGCCGCCGAGCGTTTCCGCAAACGGGCCGAGGTGCGCGAACTCGCCATACGGGAGGGGGCGAAGGCGGATGGGGGACGCGAGCTGGAGACCCTCGAGTACCGCGAGGCGCTCGTCATCGGGGCGGCCCAGTCGACCGCTCTCGTCGCCGGGATCAGCCGCGACGGCATCACCATGGGCGCCGGCCTCGCACGTGGGCTCGACCACAGCGACTCCGCTCGCTTCGCGTTTCTCCTGGCCACGCCGATCATCCTCGCCGCGGGCCTCTTCAAGCTCCCCGATCTCACCGGCCACCTCGGCAACGGGGTTCGCGGGCAGGCTCTCGTCGGGTGCCTCGTGGCCGCCGTCGCCGCGTTCTTCACCGTCCGCTTCCTCGTCGTCTACTTCAAAACCAAAACCCTCACCCCCTTCGCCATCTACTGCATCGTCTTCGGATTGGCGATGGTCATCTACACGCGAAGCTGACCCGCCCGCGCCGGGGGTCCTCTGCGGATGGGCGGGGGGTGTGTGGTGTTGCGAAGCGGGGGGTGTGTGGTGTTGCGAAGGGAGGGCCGCGTGCGCGTGCGCGCGCCCGCGCCGGGGGTCCTCTTCGGATGGGCGGGGGGTGTGTGGTGTTGCGAAGGGAGGGCCCGCGTGCGCGTGCGCGCGCCCGCGCGGGGGTCGTCTTCAGAGAGAGACACACCCGAGGACCGGAGCGCGGTTCGCCATCATGTGGGGCGATGTCCAGGCCGCCGACCCCGCCGAAGACCCCCTCCAAGATGTTCGAAACCCGCAGCCAGGCGTGGCAGGAGGTGGGGCTGCTGCGCCAGATCAGTCCTCGGGTGGTGAAGCGGGCGCGGCTCGAGGTGCTCGTGCTCGTGCCGCTGTTCATCGCCGTGGTCGTCCTCTACGAACACCGCGTGAGCCTCCTCGGCACCACCGTCAAGCCCGCGGCGCATGGTCACCCGGCGGTCGTGACGCTCGAACCGGCGATCAACACGTTCGTGACGATCGTGACGGTGATCGTGCTGGTGATCATCGGGTGGACCGTCGCAAGGGACGTCGGTCGCAGCCTCGGGCCGCCGTTGTTTCGCCGACTTGACCCGGCGACGGCCGGCACGGTCGGCTTCCTGATCCGCCTCGCGACGATCGTGGTGATGCTTTTCGTGGTGCTCAGGGTCGCCGGGATCGAAGCGAAAACGCTCGCCCTGGGGACGGCGTTCACGGCGGTCATCTTCGGGTTGGCGGCCCAGCAGACGTTCGGGAACCTGATCGCCGGCACGGTGCTGATCAGCGCACGGCCGTTCCGGGTGGGTGAGCGGGTGCGTCTGCAGGGCGGGAACCTGGCGGGCCAGATCGAGGGGACGGTGAGCTCGCTCGGGCTGCTCTATACGACGTTCAGCACCGGAGATGACTCGATCCTCGTGCCGAACAGCGTCGTGCTCAACGTCGCGGTGCTGCCGTTGAAGGAGCCGGATGCGGTGGACCTGCGGGCGCGGCTGCGCGCCGGGATGACGCCCGGAGATCTCCAGGAGACGCTGGAGAGCTCACTGCAGACGCCGCTGCGAACCGCGCCGCGGATCACGCTCGAGGAGCTCGACGGCGACGAGGTCGTCGTGCGGATCGCCGCCACGCCGCTGGTGGCCTCTCAGGGGCGTCAGCTGGCGAGCGAGCTGCTCGAGGTGGTTTCGCGCGAGACGGCGCGAGCAGGCGTGGGGACGCCGTAGCGAAGGAACAGCTGGGAGTCGCTCTCGTGGACCGCGAGAAGCTCCAGCCCCACAGGGGGATCGAGCTCGGCGCCCGCGAGGATGCGGAGCGGGGAGCCGGTACGGGGCTCACCCGCCACGGTGGGGGAGAGCGATAGGAAGAGCTCATCGACGAGGCCTGCGGCGAGAAGCCCCGCCGCCAGGTGGGGCCCTCCCTCACAGAGGACTTTCTCGACGGCGAAGCGGCCTCGGAGCTCGATCAGGGACGCGGCGAGGTCGACGACGGTCCCCCGCTCCGGGCGGATGTAGTCGACGCTCGCCGCTGCGGCGGGGAGCTCCGCGGGCGCGCCTGTGAGGATCACGATCCGTGCCGTGGGATCGGCGAGCAGGGGGATGTCGGCGCCGAGGGCGAGAGTGGTTGTGACGACGCAGGCGTAGGGCTGCTGGGGGAGGCCGTGGCGTGCGCGGAGGGCGAGCGCGTCGTCGGCCCCGATGAGGCGGCCGTAACGCTCGGCGCGGAGGGTGCCGGCGCCGATGAGGATGGCGTCTGCGGGGGCGCGAAGAGCATGGAAGAGGGCGCGGTCGCCGGGGCCGCTGAGGGGGGCGGAACGACCGCACAGCGTCGCCCGTCCGTCGACGCTGCTGACCATGTTGAGGGACACCCGTGGGCGCTCCCCGGGGGCGCTCGAGGGTGGACGTTCCCACAGTCCAAATTCATCGACGAGCTCCGCCGCCGTGAGGGACTCGCCGGCGGGCAGCAACGAGCGCAGCCGCGGCGGCGGCTTCGGAGTTTCGGGCTCGTGAGAGGGCGCCGTCGCCATCACGCCACCCTAGAGCCGTGCAGGGAAGCATGCGGGGCAACATCTCCACAACACGGCGGCCGGAGGACGTGCTACGGTCGTCGGTGTCTGGCCGGAAAGAAACCGGCGAAAGCAGTGCACGCGCTCGCAGGTCGAAGCTCTGAGCAGCATCCTCCGCGTAGCAGCACGCACATACCGTGGAGGAAAGAAGATGCCAACCGGCACCGTAAAGTGGTTCAGCGACGACAAGGGGTTCGGCTTCATCACCCCCGATGACGGGGACAAGGACCTGTTCGTCCACCACACCGGGATCAATGGCGAGGGTTATCGCTCGCTCCAGGAGGGCGCAAAGGTCTCCTACGACCCGGAGCAGGGCGACAAGGGCCCCAAGGCCGTGAACGTCCAGGCGATCTGAGCAGCCGCTCCTAGACGCCACCGAGGGGCTCGCCAAGGCGGGCCCCTCGCCGTTCCTGGGCGGCTATCGTGGCGTCGCCAATCATGGCCGGCGATGCAGGAACGCTCCCGCTGCGCGGAGGCCCCCTCGGGCGGGGACTACTGAGACGCGGGCGAACGGCGCCCGGAGCGGAGGAGACCGTCGCGGAGGAGCGCTCGGGCGCGATGATCGCGATCGCGGGTCTCGGGCTGATCGTGCTGCTGAGCCTGTTCGTCGTCGTGATCACGGCCGACCGGCCGAGTGGGCTCGCCCCGACGAGCCACGCGGGCTACTTCCCGCATTGGATGGCGGGACCGCTCGGGGGTCTGCTGCCGAGCCTGACGCGGAACGGAAACACGCTCAGGTACATGTTCACGGGCGCGATCGTGGTGATGTACGCGAGCTACCTGGTCGTCCTGAGGAACATCGCCTCTGTGCGCGCGCGGTGGGTGTTGGGGGCGATCGTGGGCGCCCACGCGGTGTTTCTGCTGGCGCCCCCGATGGCCCTCACGGATGTCTTCAACTACATCAACTACGGGCGGATGGAGGTCGTCGACCACCTCAATCCCTATACGACGATCCCGATCCTCGAGCCCCACAGCGATCCGAGCTTCGCGCTGAGCAACTGGCACGAGCTGCTGAGCCCCTACGGGCCGCTCTTCACGATGCTGACGTTCGCGGTCGTCCCACTTGGCGTGGCGGCGTCGTTCTGGGCCTTGAAGGCCCTCCTGATCGTGACCAGCCTCGCGACGCTCGGGCTGGTGTGGGCCTGCGCGCGACTGCTGGGACGGGACCCCGTGGCGGCGGTCGCGTTCGTGGGGTTGAACCCGATCGTGCTCGTGTGGGGCCTCGGGGGCGATCACAACGACTTCCTGATGGTGTTCTTCGTGATGCTGGCGATGTACCTGCTGCTGCTCGGAATGCGCCGGCGCGAGGGCGGGGAGCGGGCGGTGGCGCACTGGCGGGAGTGGGTGTGGCCGTTGTCGGGGGTGGACCTCGGGGCAGGCGCCGCGCTCGTGACGGCGGCAGCGCTGAAGGCGTCTGCCGCCGTGCTCGTGCCGATCGTGTTGATGTCGCTCCTTCGAAGCCGCAGGGCGCTCGTACAGGTCGTACTGGGGATGCTCGTGGCGGGGGCGGTGGTGGGCGCGGCGAGCCTCGAGGCATTCGGTCTCCACATCCCCGACCTCAGCACCCAGGGGAGCCTCGTCACGGCCGAGAGCATCCCCAACATGGTCGGGCTGGCGATCGGACTTGGGGGGGAGACGGGAGGGGTGCGGATCGGGATGACGCTTGCGCTCGCGGTCGCGCTCGTGCTGTGCTGCCGGATGGCCTACCGGCGACGGGACCCGCTGACGGCGTGCGGGTGGGCGAGCGTGGCGCTCCTGCTCACGCTCAGCTGGGTGCTCCCCTGGTATGTGCTGTGGGTGCTTCCGCTCGCGGCGCTGTCGCGGTCGGTGCGGCTCAGGAGGGCGGCGATCCTCGTGGGGGTCTACGTGATCGTCGCCTGGGCTCCCGCTTCCGCGCTGCTGTGGAACGCGATCGGCTTCCGTCCCGAACGGACGGCCGTCGGGCGGATCCATCAGCGCTACGTGCGTGAGCTCCTGAACTGAGCGATCACTGGTCCCCGTCGGGGGGCGGGCGGCGGCGATCGACCTTCCGCCGGCTGGTCTGGCGCTTGGCCTCCAGGCGCCGCGCGCGGGACGCCGCGGTGGGCCGGGTGGGGCGGCGGCGGCGGGGGACGACGAGCGCGGCGGCGAGCCGCTCGGCGAGACGTTCGAGGGCGAGCTCGCGGTTGCGCCGCTGGGAGCGCTCGTCCTGGGCGACGGCGACGATGCGGGAGCCGGACCGTGCGAGCACGCGCCGGCGTTGGGCCTCGGTCAGGGAGGGCGAGGAGGCGACATCGAAGATCGCCTCCACGCGCGAGGCGGTGACGTTGGCGTGTTGGCCGCCGGGCCCGGAGGAGCGGCTCGTGCGAAGCGTGACCTCTGCGAGGGGGATCGAGAGGCGGTCGTTGACGCGGAGCAGTGGAGGGGTCGGCGGGGGGTCGCTCACCGGCGAGGGGGGGCCTCAGGCGGGGTCCTTCGCGGACATGTCGTGGAGGGCTTTGATGCGCTCCTCCTCCCCCGGGCGGACACGTCCATCGCGACCGATGTAGCCATCCTTGCCGCCGGCGCAGAGGTAGACGGCGTCGACGTCGCCGTCGTTGCGGATCTTCCGGACGGTGGCCGCGTCGACGCGCGCGAGTCCCCCCGGGGCGAGTCGCAGGACGGATCCGTCGCCGAACTCCATCTCGATCTGGCCCTGGTGGAGGAAGTAGAGCTCCTCCTGCTCGTCGTGGTAGTGGAAGCCCGTTTCGAACCCTGGGGGAAGGACGATGGCGTTGACGCCGAAGGCGGTCACGCCGAGGGCCTTGCGCACCTTGCGGAAGCCGGGTCCGTCGCCGATGTCGGCGAGGTTGGCGACGGCGTAGCCGTCCCCGCGGGTCACGTTGGGGTAGTCCGTCGATGCCTCCATCTCGATCTCCTCTCGTGGCTGGGCTCAGTGGTTGGCGACGACGCCGCCCTCGGGTGACAGCGGACGACCCTCCGCCGCCCAGCGGAGGAGGCCACCGGTCATTGAGTATGCCTCGAAGCCCGCGCCGCGGAACGCCTGGGCGGCCATCGAGGAGCGGGAGCCGACGCGGCAGTAGAAGACGACGGGGCGGTCGCGGTCGATGCTCTCGGCGGCGGCGGTGAGATCGACGAGGGGGATGTGGCGACTCGGTTCGATGTGACCGGCCTCCCGCTCCTGCGGCTCACGGACGTCGATGAGCTGCAGCGGGTCGTCATCGGCCAGGCGCGCAGCGACCCCCTCCGGGGTCATGTCGATGGGGGCGACGGGCGGCTCCTGGCTCATGCTCTGAGCCTAGCGGCGTGCGCCATCTCGACTTTCGTGCTTAGCTAGGCCAATGCCGCCAGAGGGAAGGCACGCGGCGCACGCGGGTCCCTGCCCGAGTGAGGCCGTTGACGCACGGATCGCGTCCCGGAACGCGTCCCCTGAGGGGAGGGATTCGTGCTCAGCGAGGTGAAGGGGCGACTGAACCGCGTACTGCGGGACCTCCGCGTGCGATCGGCGAGCGACGGCTGGCGCGGACCCGGGCAGGGACGGATGCTCGACCGGCTGCGGGAGCCGAAGGCGCCGATGAAGCTCGATCTGAGCGCAGACTCGAGCACGCTGGCCGAGACCGTGCTCGCATTCTCGCCCCAGACGGTCCTCGACCCGGTGATGCTTGGGGCGATCGGGGACCATCGCTGGGACGTCTGGATCAGCGAGATGGTCGCGGCCGGCGCGCTCGATGGGAAGTGGAGCGATCTGCGCAGCGCGCTCCCCGGGGCCCGTCACGGGGAGATCCGCTACGAGGTGTACTTCGGCGACCAGGACCCTCTCGATCGCCTCCACGCGGAGCGCCTCGGCGACGTGGCCGGCACGCGGCTCTATCGGATGGCGGAGGCGCACCACCACGTGGTGCGCAAGATGCGCGACTCGGGGGCGCTCGAGAAGGTGCTCAGGCGCGCGTTGGACGGGCGCTCGGGGTCGAGCCGAAGCGATCAGCCACGCCCCGCGGTGCGGGCGGGCGACGACGGCGCGTCGGCGGCTTCGCCGCACTAGGATCAGCTGATGATGGAGGCGGTCAGCGACGTCTACACGGTTCCGCAGGAGCACCTCGACTTCTGCGCCACGATCGGGCAGATCGCACGAGAGCGGATCGCACCTCGCTCCGGGGAGATCGACGAGCGGGCGGAATATCCCTGGGACGTGAGGAAGCTGCTAGGCGAGCAGGACATCCTCGGGCTGCCGTTCCCGACGGAGTACGGGGGGACGGGCACGGGGACGCTGATGCTGAACATGGCGGTGGAGGAGATCGCGAAGGTGGATGCGTCCTGTGCGCTGATCCTGATGGTGCAGGAGCTGGGGACGCTGCCGATCCAGCTGTTCGGGAGCGAGGGGCTGAAGGAGCGATTCCTGCCACGGTGCGCCACAGGGGAGTGGTCGCCGGCATTCGCGCTGTCCGAGCCGGAGGCGGGATCGGACCCGGCGGGAATGAAGACGGCGGCGGTCCTGGACGGGGACGAGTGGGTGATCAACGGGACGAAGAACTGGATCAGCAACCTCGGGATCGCGGACTTCTACGTCTGCTTTGCTGTGACCGACCGGGAGAGCCGGCGGATGACGGCGTTCGTGGTCGAGGCCGACCGGCCGGGGTTCAGCGTGGGCAAGCTCGAGCACAAGCTCGGCATCCGCGCCTCGCCGACCGGGCAGCCGATCTTCGAGGATGTGAGGGTGCCGCAGGAGAACGTGATCGGAGAGGTCGGGAAGGGGCTCTCGGTGGCGCTCGGGACGCTCGAGCGCACGCGCCTGGGCGCGGCGGCGCAGGCGGTTGGGATCGCACAGGGCGCGACGGACTACGCCGTGGACTACGCACGCGAGCGGAGACAGTTCGGGAAGGCGATCAACGAGTTCCAGGGGATCGCCTTCAAGCTTGCGGACATGGAAACGCGGACGGCGGCGGCGAGGGAGCTCCTCTACAAGGCGTGCGCGATGGCCGATCAGGGACATCCCGAGCGGGCGAAGTACTCCTCGATGGCGAAGGTCTTCGCCTCGGACACGGCGATGGCGGTGACGGTGGAGGCCGTGCAGGTTCTCGGGGGGTACGGTTACGTCAAGGAGTATCCCGTGGAGCGGATGATGCGCGACGCCAAGATCACCCAGATCTACGAGGGCACGAACGAGATCCAGCGTCTCGTGATCGCCCGCACGCTCAGGTAGGGCGAAGGATGCGGAGCCCGACCTCGCAATCAGCCAACGGCCACCTGCGGCGGGTCGGCGTGGCGGCGATCGTGGCGATGTCCGTGGGCCTCGTGGTGCTCGTCGTCGGACAGGGCTTCAGCACGATCGGGGCCGTGCGCGCGCTCGAGGACGTCGCCCTCGGTGTGATCGTCGCGGCGGCGCTGATGGGCAGCGTGGCGTTCGTCGCCGTGAGGATGGCCGGGTGGCACGATCCCGAGTCCGAGAGCGAGTTCGAAGAGATCGTCCGGAACTCCGAGCTGCTCGCCCGGGAAGGGCTCGCGGTCTCGCCCGAGGAAGGGGACTTCCTGGAGCTGGACCCACTCGACGACCAGGACTTCGAGGAGCTCGTGAGGGATGCCCTCGACGACCTCCCGGACCTGCTCCGGAACGCCCTCCGGCACGTCGCCGTCGTGATCTCCGATGGAGGACGGCGGGCGGGGGCCTACGGCCTATACCAGGGGGATGGGGCAACCCGCGAGCACGCCCACGACCGCATCGTCATCTTCCGCGACACGCTCCGGCGGGACTTCGGTCACGACGGCGACCTCCTCCGCGACCAGGTGACGCGGACCGTGCGCCACGAGCTGGCCCACCACGTGGGCTTCGACGAGTTGGGCGTCAGCCGCCTCGACCTCTGATCCTCAGGCTCGGGGGGCGCGGGGAGACCTCCTCGTCGCCCCGTGGGGCTCTGTCAACGATGGCTCGGCAGGGAGAGCGAACCTATACTGGCGCCATGGGAGCGTCGGCGGAGCGGGACGGGGCCGACAGCGAGGAGCGGCTGCCGGACTTCTTCATCGTCGGTCACCAGAAGTGCGGGACGACGGCGCTGTGGCAGATGCTCGACGCGCATCCGGAGGTGTTCATGTCGGCGGTGAAGGAGCCACGGTTCTTCGCACCGGACCTCTGGTCGAGGTTCGCCGCCGAAGCCCCCGTGCCCTCGCCGCTGCACACGCGCGAGGGCTATCTGGCCCTGTTCGCCGACGCTCGGCCGGAGCAGCGGGCGGGGGAGGCCTCGCCGGAGTACCTCCGCTCGGAGGAGGCCGCGGGGAGGATCGCGGAGATGCGCCCGGACGCGAAGATCATCGCGATCTTCCGCGAGCCGGCGGAATTCCTGCGCTCGTTCCACCTCCAGATGGTCTCGAGCAATGTCGAGGATGAGCGGGACTTCGCTCGGGCGATCGCGCTCGAGGAGGAACGCCGGGTGGGGCGGCGGGTGCCGCGGCGCTCGCACCACCCGCAGTCGCTTCTCTACTCGGATCACATCCGCTATGTGGAGCAGCTGCGGCGCTACCACGACGCCTTTCCGGCCGAGAACGTGCTCGTGCTCGTCTACGAGGACTTCCGCGCGGACAACGAGGGGGTGGTGAGGCAGGTGCTGAGGTTCCTCGGCGTCGAGGAGACGGTTGCGATCGCCCCGGTGGAGACTAAACGGCTGAAATCGATCCGCTCGGCGCCGATGCACCGGCTCGCGAACGCAGCGCGGACGGCGAGGCTGAACCCGAGCGCGGCCGGGCCGGTGGGGAGGGCGGTGAACGCGCTCACGCCCGCGGTGATGCGGAGCGAGCGCGTGCGTGCGGGCTGGCGGCGAGCCGCCTACGAGGAGCCAGCCCCGCCTGATCCGGCGCTGATGAAGGAGCTCCGTCGTCGCTTCAAGCCCGAGGTGGAGGCGGCGAGCCACTACCTCGGACGGGACCTCGTCGGGCTGTGGGGCTACGGAGAGATCGACTGAGCGCGTAGGATGGCCGCGCCCGCGCCGGCGGGTCCAAACGACAAGGAGAGAGCCCCAGATGCCTGAAGCAGTGATCGTCGACGCTATCCGCACGCCCATCGGACGGGCGGGCAAGGGGTCGCTCAAGTCCATCCGCGCGGACGACCTCGCCGCGATCCCGCTCCGCGCACTGGTCGAGCGCAACCCCGAGCTCGACCCGAGCTCGGTCATCGACATCATGATGGGCTGCGGCTTCTGCGAGGGCGAGCAGGGGAACAACGTCGGGCGCGTCGCGGGCCTGCTCGCGGGCATCGACCATCATGTCCCGGCGACGACCGTGAACCGCTTCTGTGCGTCCTCGCTGCAGACTGCGCGGATGGCCTTTCATGCGATCAAGACGGGCGAGGGTGACACCTACATAGCGGCCGGCGTTGAGGCGGTCTCGCGCGCCAAGCGGGGCGCGGATTTCGAGTTCAACCACGCGGTGGACGGCTCGGAGGGCGCGGCCTACGACGTTTACATACCGATGGGGATGACCGCCGAGAACGTCGCCGAGCGCTGCAAGGTGAGCCGCGAGGCGCAGGACGAATGGGCGGTGATCTCTCAGGGCCGCGCCGTCGAGGCGGTTCAGAGCGGCCACTTCGACCGCGAGATCGTGCCCGTGACGGTCCCCGCGCACAAGGACGTCGACAAGGAGGGCAACGAGGTCGACGTGCCGGAGACGGTCGTGAGCAAGGATGACGGCCCGCGTGCGGGCACCACGATGGAGGGTCTCGCTGGCCTGAAGCCCGTGTTCAAGGAGGGTGGGACGGTGACGGCGGGCAATGCCTGCCCGCTGAACGACGGCGCCGCGGCGCTGCTGATCATGTCGGATGAGAAGGCGAAGGCGCTCGGGATGAAGCCGCGCGCGCGGATCGTCGCCTCGACCGTTGCGGGCCTGCGTCCGGAGATCATGGGCCTCGGGCCGATCCCCGCGATCCAGAAGCTGCTCGAGGAGGTCGGGATGACGATCGCCGACATCGACGTCGTCGAGATCAACGAGGCGTTCGCCGCGCAGATCGTCCCCTGCAAGGAGGAGCTCGGGATCGACGACGACAAGCTCAACCCGTTCGGCGGGGCGATCGCCCTCGGTCATCCCTTCGGGATGACCGGCGCGCGCATCATGACGACGCTGCTGAACGACCTCGACACGCTCGAGAAGACCTACGGGATCGAGTCGATGTGTGCGGCGGGCGGAATGGGGATGGCGATGCTCGTGGAACGGCTGAGCTAGTAGCCGCGTGGTCGGGCGGCCCCTCGCGGGTCGCCGGCCGGGAGCTATCTAGCGGGGCGGCATCCGGAGCGCGCCGTCGAGGCGGATGGTCTCCCCGTTGAGCATGCGGTTCTCGACGAGGTGACAGGCCAGCTCGGCGTACTCGGCGGGCAGGCCGAGGCGCTGGGGAAGGGGACGCCCGCACCGAGCGACTGGCGGGCCTCCTCGGGGAGCGCCGCCAGGAGCGGCGTGTCGAACAGGCCTGGGGCGATGGTGTTCACGCGGACGCCGTACTGGGCGAGGTCGCGCGCGGCGGGGAGGGTCATCCCGACGACCCCTCCCTTCGAGGCCGAGTAGGCGATCTGTCCGATCTGGCCGTCGAAGGCCGCGATCGATGCCGTGTTGACGCAGACGCCGCGTTCGCCGTCGAGGAGGGGCTCGGTGGCGAGCATCGCCGTGGCGGCCATCCGGAGCACGTTGAAGGTGCCGATCAGGTTGATCGAGAGAATCGTCTCGAACGGGAGCAGCGGGTGGGGGCCGCGCGAGGAGGCGACCTTCTGGGCCCAGCCCGTCCCCGCACAGCAGACCGCGATGCGGAGCCCGCCGTCGGCGGAGGCTGCGGCGGCGACCGCCGCCTGCACGGCCTCCTCCTCGCGGACGTCGCAGGCCGTGAAGCCGAGGCCGAGCTCGTCGGCTAGGGCCTGGCCCCGCTCGACGTTCACGTCGGCGATGCTGACCGCGGCGCCGCGCTCGTGGAGCGCGCGGACGGTCGCCTCACCGAGGCCGGAAGCACCGCCGACTACGAGCGCCGATGAGCCGTCGATCTGCATCGGGGCATCCTAGAGAGTTCGCGAGAGCGTCAGCGCGAACATGTCATCGGGGTCCGTGAGCCAACGGACGAGACGGAGGCCCGCGGAGGCGAGATCGCCCGCCAGACGCTCGGGGGTGAACTTGGCGCTGATCTCCGTGCGGAGCTCCTCGCCCGCGTCGAAGTGGACCTCGAGGTCGAGGTCTCGGACGTGGTTGGTGTGCTCCCGGCGGGCCCGCAGGCGCATCTCGATCCACTCGTGTTCGGGGTCGAAGAGGGCGACGTGGTCGAAGTCCTGCGGATCGAAGTCGGCGTCGAGCTCGCGGTTGAGCACGCGGAGGACGTTGCGGTTGAACTCCGCGGTGACGCCCTGGGAGTCGTCGTAGGCGGCCTCCAGGACGGCGGGGTCCTTGACGAGATCGGTGCCCATCAGGAGATGGTCCTCGGGGCCGAGCAGGCGGGCGATCTGACGGAGGAAGCGGCGGCGGCTGCCGGGGGGGAAGTTGCCGATGGTGCCGCCGAGGAAGGCCACGATGCGCGGGCCCGGCGGTGGTGGGATGCGGTCGAGGTGGCGCTCGAAGTCGCCGATCACGCCGTGGACGGTCAGGCCCGGGTACTCGCGCGTGAGCTCCTCGGCGCATTCCCGCACCATCGTCTCGGTGACATCGAGGGGGATGTAGCGGCGGAGGGTCCCGGCGGCGTGGAGCGCGTCGAGCAGCACGCGGGTCTTCGCCGCTGTCCCGGAGCCGAGCTCGACGAGCTCGACCGCGCCGGTCAGCTGCGCGACCTCGTCCGCGCTGGCGCGCAGGATCGTGCGCTCGGCGCGCGTGGGGTAGTACTCCGGGAGCTCGCAGATGCGGTCGAATAGCTCCGCGCCGCGGGCATCGTAGAAGTGCTTCGGGGGGAGCTCCTTGAACGGGCGGGTGAGCCCGTCGAGGACGTCATCGGCGAGCGAGCGCTCCTGGGCGCCGTCGAGATGGGACTCGATGCAGATCGAGGGGGACTCGCGCTCGGCGGGTCGTACCGGCTCCATTCAGGCCTCCCTTGCCAGGCGCACGCCGGCGAAGATTCGTCGCCGCTGGGGAAGGTCCCAGTTGCGGAAGGTCGTGCTCGCCACGCGCGCGTCGGTGGCCCAGGAACTCCCTCGGAGCACCCGATAGCCCTTGTCGAAGAAGACCTCGGAGTACTCCCTGTAGGGGTGGGCACGGAAGCCGGGGTAGCCGGAGAAGGTGGTAGCGGTCCACTCCCACGCCTGACCCACCCCCTCCAAGAGCCCGCGCGTGGAGATCCCCGGGTGAGGATGCTCCGTGCCGTCTGGCGCGGGCGTCTCCCGGGTCCAGGTCGCCGCCGTCTCCCACTCGGCCTCGGTGGGAAGGCGCGCATCGTGCGCCGTGGCGAAGGCTTCGGCCTCGAACCAGGAGACGTGGCAGGCGGCGGCCTCCGGGTGGCCGCCGGCCACGCTCGGATGATGGGTGATGTCGTACTCCTCCTTCCAGGCCCAGCCCTCGTCGGACCACCACTCCCGTCGCTCGTAGCCTCCGCCCTCGCTGAAGTGCATCCAGCTCGCGTTCGTGACGGGCCTGCGTGCGATCTGGAACGGTGCCAGCTCGACGGCATGACGGGGACGCTCGTTGTCGTAGGAGAAGCCCCTGCCGTCTGCTCCGATCGAGTAGCGCTCCGCAGGGATCGACAGCCATCCTTCGACACCGTCGAGGGGGCGGAGGGGAATCTGCGCCGGCAGGAGCAGGTCCGCCAGCTCCATCGTCTGGCGCATCGTCTCGCCGTGCTGGAGCTCGTGGCGGATGACCATCTCCCACAGCGTCCCGTCGGCCGGGCCCTGGGCGAGGAGGACCTCGATCGTGCGCTCACGCACCTGCTCCAGGTAGTTGCGCGCCTCCGCGGGGCCGAGCGCGGGGATGTCCCCGCGAATCGCCCGCGGGGTCTCGAAGGCGTCGTAGAGGGCGGCGAGCTCGGCGTGGAGCAGGGGGAGGGAGCCTTCGCGGTGGGCGAGCCACAGGTCCTCGTAGGCGGCGATGTGGCCGAGGTCCCACACGAGCGGGCTCATGATCTCCGAGTGGACCCTGGTGAGGTCTTCGTCGGAGAGGTGTGCGACGAGCTCGAGGGTGCGCCCTCGCGCGTCCTCCATCGCATCGAGCAGCTGCTCGGCTCGGGGAGAGCGGGGATTGGGCTTCACGGCGTTGGCGACCATGCGCGAAAGCAGCTCCCCACTCTAGACGCGATCCCCGTCGCGGGGGGGTTCCAATCACGCGGACGTCACAACCCGCGGGGCGCCGGCCCCGCGGAACTACTCCCGATTCCAGTGGAGGAGGATCGCGGTGCCGTGCTCGTGGCCGAGCACGCAGGTCGCCCCGGGTGCCAGGCCCAGGCGGGCGCCGGCGGCGGCGTCGAGCTCGATCCAGCGGCTCCCGAGCACGCGGAGGAGGTGCCCGTGGGAGAAGATCGCCACGGGCCCCTCAGCGAGCCTGATCTCCTCGACCACGCGGTCGGCGCGAAGCGCCACGTCAGCCGGCTGCTCCCCCCCGGGACAGCCGTCCCGCCACATGTTCCAATCGGGCCGGCGCGCGTGGATCTCCGGCGAGGTGAGGCCCTCGTAGTCCCCGTAGTCCCACTCCATCAGGTCATCCCGCAGCTGGGCCTCGGCGCCGAGGCCGCACAGGTCGCAGGTTTCGCGGGCGCGACTGAGGGGGCTGACGAGCACGAGCGAGAAGCTGCTCACGGCGACGACGGGAGCCAGCGCGCTCGCGCGCGCGCGGCCCGCGTCGGTCAGGGGGATGTCCGTGCGACCGGTGTGGCGGCCGTTCTGACTCCACTCCGTCTCGGCATGGCGGACGAGCAGGGCTTCGTCGTCGGCGAGTCCCCTCTCCGCGCTCATCCGCCCAACGGCGCGGGCGCCGCGGCGTCGTCGACGATCACGGTGAGGCGCTCGCGGTCGAGCAGGCTGGCGGGAACGTGGCTGGTGGGCTCGGCGAGCATCGCGCTGATCGCGTCCGCCTTGGCTGCGCCCGTCGCCACTAGCACGCAGGAACGCGCGGCGCGGAGCACGGCGAGGCTCAGGGTGATCCGCTCCGGGGCGGCTTCGGCGAGTCGCTCACCCCGAGGCAGATGGCCTCCTCGCCGGCATCGAGGGTTGGGGCGCCGGGGAACAGCGAGGCGACATGGCCGTCGGGGCCGATCCCCAAGACGATCACGTCGAGGGCCGGCAGCGCGGCGCGCGGCGCGACGCGCTCCGCGAGCTCGAGCGCATAGCGCCGCGCCCCTTCGTCTGGTCCCAGCTCGCCCTCCATCCGGTGGATCCGCTCGGGCGCGATCGCGGCGGCTCGGAGGAGGGTCTCCGCGGCGAGCAGGTAGTTGCTCTCGGGGTCCTCGGGGCCGACGCAGCGCTCGTCGGCGAACCACACCTCGACGTCCTCGCGGACGGTGGGCTCGGCGGAGAGGAGCTCGTAGGTGCGCCCCGGCGAGGTGCCTCCGCTGAGGCCGAGGTGGGCGACGCCCCGCTCGCGGCGGGCCTGCTGGAGATGCCGGTTCACCACCTCCGCGGCGCGCACGGCGACGGCTTCGGGATCCGGGCAGGTGGTCAGGCGGGTCACGCCAGCATCGCCCCGGCGGCTGTCAGCGCCGGGATGTAGGTCGGGTCGCGGAGGAGGGCCTGGCGGATGCCCTCGCCGAGGACCCCCGTCTCCCCCCGCGAGGCCCCCGGGACGGTCCATTCGCGTTCCTTGCCGTCGGGGTCCCGCGCGTACGCCCGCAGGCCTCCATGTCCCCGGGCGAGGCGGACGCGACGGCCCGAGGCGGTCTCCACCGTGACGTCCTCGAGCCCGCGCACCATCAGCTCCGGGGTCGCCTCCAGCCGCAGCGCGACGTTCTGCCGGCTCGCATGTGCCTCGCCCACGTAGGTGCCGGAGTCGGCGAGGAGCGCGCTCGGCTCCCACTGCAGCCGCGAGGCCAGCCAGCCCGCCAGGAGCGCCGCGGCGACGGTCGAGTCGGGGTGGTGGCGAACGGTGACCTCGGTGATCGCGTCGAGCTCCCCGCGCATCGCCGGCGGGTCGAACATCGCCGCCACGCGCTCCCTCCAGGGTGTGGAGCGCAGCCATGCGAGGTCAACCACGTAGGAACTCTCGCTGAGCCGGCAGGCGTGCTCGATCGCCTCGCTGGCGACGGGCTCATCGACGGAGTCGATGAGCACAGCCTGGGCGAGCGGGAGCAGCGCGCGGATGATCTCATGGTGGCCGTGAGGGGACCACAGCAGCGTGGGCAGGTCGGTGACGACGAGCGGGTCGGCCACGGTGAGCAGGTCGTCGAGGTGCTGCTCGCCCAGTTCCACCACCACGGTCTCGCGCAGCAGCGCCAGCTCGCCGGCATCGGGATCGCCTTCGGCGGCGATCATCACGCGTGCGTCCAGCCGCTCCCGCCGCGGCTCGTAGGCGAGGACCACGAGCCTCGAGGCGTGGTAGCGGCCGACCCCGCGGAGCCGGTTGGCGACTTCACCCGTCCACTCACGGTCGACGAAGGCGATCATGTTCAGCACGCGTGCGGGGACGTACTTGTCGTTCTCCGCATGGCGCTCGATGAGCAGCTCCCGTAGCGCCGCCTCGATCGCGTCGGGCGTCGTGCCGTGCTCGCTCCAGACCGCGTCGCTACTGGCGGGCATCAGATCGCGCGCCAGCCATCGCCCTCGCGGAGAAGCCCCTCGGCCTCAGCCGGGCCCTGGGAGCCAGCCTCGTATTTCGGCAGCGGCCCCGGCGTCTGCTCCCAGGTGGCGACGATCGGATCGCAGATGCGCCACTGCGCCTCGACCTCGTCATTACGCGTGAAGAGCGTCGCGTCCCCGCGCATCGCGTCGGTTATCAGCCGCTCGTAGGCCTCCGGGGACTGCGAGAGGAAGGCGGTCCCGTAGAGGAACTCCATGTTCACCGGGCGGATGATCATCCGCGTGCCGGGAATCTTCGCGCCCAGCCGCAGCGAAACCCCCTCATTGGGTTGGAGCGTGAGGACGAGCTGGTTCGGCTGCACGCCCAGCGAGCCGTCCTGGCTGAAGGCCAGATGGGGCACGGGCTTCAGCGTGACCGCGATCTCGGTCACCTTCCGCGCCAGGCGCTTGCCCGTGCGCAGGTAGAAGGGGACGCCGGCCCAGCGCCAGTTGTCAACCTCCAGGCGCAGCGCCGCATAGGTCTCGGTGTTGGACTCCGCGGGCACGCCATCCTCTTCGAGGTACCCGCGGACGTCTTCGGCGCCGGCGTGGCCCGCGGCGTACTGAGCACGGACGGACATGTCGGGGATCTCGACGATCGTCGGCTCGGGGATCGCCTGAAGGACCTTCACCTTCTCGTTGCGGACCTCTTCGGCGGTGAAGCTCACCGGGGGCTCCATCGCGACGTGGCAGAGCAGCTGGAGCATGTGGTTCTGGATCAGGTCGCGGAGCGCGCCGGCGTTGTCGTAGTAGTCCGCGCGGGTGCCGATTCCGAGATCCTCGGCCGCCGTGATCTGGACGCTCTCGATGTAGTTCCGGTTCCACAACGGCTCGAACATCCCGTTGGCGAAGCGGAAGGCCATCATGTTCTGGACGGTCTCCTTGCCGAGGTAGTGATCGATGCGGAAGACCTGCGTCTCGTCGAAGATGGAGAGCACGCGGCGGTTGAGCTCCCGGGCCTCCTCGAGCGTCGTCCCGAAGGGCTTCTCGACGATCAGCCTGACCTCGCATCCCTCGTGGTGGTCGAGCTTGGCGCGGCCGAGGGCCTCGACGATCACGGGAAAGAAGTTCGGCGCGGTGGAGAGGTAGAAGGCGCGGTTGAGGGGTTCGCCGGCCTCGCGGCCGAAGTCTTCGAGCAGCTCGCACACATGCGAGTAGACGGCTTCGTCGTCGAACGTCCCCGGCACGTAGCGGACGTTCTCGAGCAGGCTCGCGAGGACCGCCTCGTCGGGTTTGCGGCGGGAGAAGCGGCGGATCGCCTCCGCGCACTCGGCCTGGTAGTCCTCGTGGGCTTTCTCTTTCCGGGAGACCCCGATGAGGTGAAAGCGCTGGGGTAGTGCGCCCTCGTGCGCCAGGTTGTAGAGCGCCGGGAGCAGTTTGCGCCGGGCGAGGTCGCCGGTGGCTCCGAAGATGACGAGCGACGTGGGGGCGACGGGCAGCCGCTCGAGCCCGGTCGTGAGCGGGTTCTCGGGCTCCGGCGCCTCCGTCGGGCGTCCCGCGGCGACAGCCACGCTCAACCCCTCCTAGCTCCGCGCGCGGTGGCCTTGCCCCCGCGCGCGCCTTTGGAGGGGGCAGCCTTCGCGGCCGGGGCGCTGACTACCGCGTGACCGCCGAACTGGTTGCGCAGCGCCGCGAGCACGTGGTCTGCGAAGTCGCCGTTGCCGCGGGAGCGCAGGCGCGCGTAGAGCGAGGCGGTGATCACGGGCGTGGGCACGTCGTGGGCGGTCGCATCGGCGATCGTCCAGCGCCCCTCCCCGGAGTCCTCGGTCCAGCCCTCGATCGCCTCGAGGTCGTTCCCATCGGCCTCGAAGGCGCGGGCAGCGAGTTCGCAGAGCCAGGAGCGCACGACCGACCCCTGTCCCCACAGGTGGGCGATCTTGGCGTTGTCGAGCTCGTACTCGCACTTGTCGAACAGGTCGAAGCCCTCGGCGTATGCCTGCATCAGGCCGTACTCCACGCCGTTGTGGACCATCTTGACGTAGTGACCGGCGCCCGAAGGGCCGAAGCGCAGCCACCCCCGGGGGCCGATCGCGGCGAGGCTCTGCTCGTTCGTCTCCGGGGCGAGCACGTCGAGGATCGGCGCCAGCCGGCGGACCGCTTTCGGAGGGCCTCCGACCATCATGCAGTACCCCACGTCGAGGCCCCAGACGCCGCCCGAGGTGCCGACGTCGACGTATTCGATCCCTGAGCGTTTGAGTTCGCCCGCACGGCGCTTGTCGTCTGTCCACTGGGAGTTGCCGCCGTCGACGATCATGTCGCCGCGGTCGAGCAGCTTCGCGAGCTTGTCGACCGTCTCCTGCGTGGGAGCACCGGCGGGCACCATGATCCAGACCATCCGGGGTGGCTCGAGCTGCTTGACGAGCTCGCGCAGCGTCTGTGCCCCGGCGGCCCCGTTTCGGACGGCCTGCGCGACGGCCTTCCCATCGAAGTCGAACGCAACGACCTCATGGTCGGAGTCGCGACGAATGCGGTGAACCATGTTCCCGCCCATCTTCCCGAGCCCGACGAAGCCGATCTGTGTCATCTCGTGCTCACCTCATCCGGCGCTGGGGCCGGGTCGCTTTGCGTGGGGTTCCCGGCAACCACGATCGTAGTGGGCTGAGCCGCTTGGTATACGTTTCAGCTCGCCCGGGCCTGCTCGATGCGTCCCGGGGCGCACCTGGACCCTCCCGCAAGCAAGCGTGCAGGCGGGCGCGCCGACGGAGATGAGCTCAGACCCCACACAACAGCGGCCCGACCGCAACCTCGCGCTGGAGCTCGTTCGCGTGACCGAGGCGGCGGCGCTCGCCTGCGCCCCGCTGGTGGGTCGCGGGGACAAGGAGGCGGCCGATCAGGCGGCCGTCGACGGCATGCGCTACATGCTCCACTCCGTCGCCATGGACGGGGTGGTGGTGATCGGCGAGGGGGAGAAGGACGAGGCGCCGATGCTCTACAACGGCGAGCAGATCGGCGACGGCTCGCCGCCCGCGGTGGACATCGCGGTGGACCCTCTGGAGGGGACGACGCTCGCGGCGCACGGCATGCCGAGTGCGCTCGCCGTGATCGCCCTGTCGGCGCGCGGGACGATGTTCGACCCCGGCCCCTGCGTCTACATGGAGAAGATGGCCGGCGCGATCGAGATCGCGGACCTGCTCGACCTCGACCGCCCGCTCGGTGAGACCGTCGAGCTGATCGCCGCCCGCAAGGGCTGTCCCGTCGGCGACGTAATGGTCGTGGTGCTCGATCGACCGCGGCACGAGGAGGGGATCGCCGCGATCCGCGCGGCCGGTGCGCGCGTGCGGCTGATCGCGCATGGGGACGTCTCGGCGGCGCTGCTCGCCGTCACCGAGCGATCGCCCGTCGATCTGCTGTGGGGGATCGGAGGGACGCCCGAGGGCGTGATCTCGGCCGCCGCCGTGAAGTGCATCGGCGGGCAGCTCCTCGGGCGGCTGTGGCCCCGAGACGAGCAGGAGGCGAACGCGGCGCGGGAGGCGGGCTACGAGCTCGACCGGGTCCTCCACCGCGACGATCTCGTGGCGGGGGAGGACGTGTTCTTCAGCGCCACCGGAGTCACGGACGGAGATGTGCTCCAGGGGGTCCGCTACCCGAGCGCGGGGGGCGCGACGACCGAATCGCTCGTCACGCGCTCACGCTCCGGGACGATCCGCCGGATCAGGGCCACGCACGACCGTGCGAAGCTGCGAGCGGTGGGGGGCGAGCGCTTCCCCTCGGGCGGATGAGCCCCGAGCGGCTGTGGAGGCTGTCGGCCGCGCTGCGCACCCGCGGCTACCGGCGGCTGGCGTTGCTGGTGAAGAAAGTCAACTCGGTCATCTACCACAACTCCCTCGCACCGGGCGCCTCCTTCAGCCCCGACGTCCGCTTCGGCCACCACGGCTTCGGCACGGTGATCCACAGCAACGTGGTGATCGGGAGGCGGGTGCGGATTGGCACAACGTCACCATCGCCGTGCGGGCGAGCTCGGCCGACCCCCACCAGATCATCATCGAGGACGACGTCCGCATCGGGGCCAACTCGGTGATCGTCTCGCCCGCCGGGGCCAGCCTGAGGATCGGTCGCGGCGCGCGTATCGGGGCCGGCGCCGTGGTCGTAACCGACGTGCCGGCGGGGGCCACCGTGGTGAGCGCGCCGGCGAGGGTGCTGCTCCGTGGCGACCCTGAGGGCGAGGACACGGACCTCGAGGAGATTTAGCGCGCGACGGATTCCCCCGCCGCGTTTCAGCCCATCTCAGCCATACGCCCCACGCGCGACTCGGCCAGGTCCAGGCGGGCGAGCGAGCGGAGGAAGCCGTAGGTGACGAACACGTGGATGCGGGACTGCGTGGCGTTGTAGAGACGGAGGCTGAGGGAGGAGATCGCCGGGTAGAAGTTGGCCACCTCGACCTCCACGTGGAGGAGCGCGCGGGCCCCCTCGGCAGGTGCGCGGCTGACCTCGATCTGGAGATAGCCCCCACCGTCACGGCCGCGCCGCGCGACGAGGATGCCGCGGTCGATGCGCCAGCGTACGAGTCCACGGGTGGGGCTCAGCTCGTACTCGGGGGCGCCGAAGGTGAGCAGCCTGAGGGGACGGAAGAGAAGTACGACGAACCGCTCCGAGTCGCTGTAGCGAACGCGGATGAGACCGAGGGTGACGCGGGTGAGAAAGCGCCAGTAGGTCCTTGCAAGGCGCTCGAGATGGCTCGGCGTCCAGATCTCCGCGAGGTCGTCCTCGTCGAGAAGAAGGTCCGCCTGCTGGACCGAGCGGACCGCTCCCGTGTCCGCGTCGACGGACGTCGAGTCCCGCAGGCGGACGATCCCTGCCCCGGCGAGCCCGGCGGCGGCTCCGCCGGCTCAGCAATGCCATCCGGAGCCCGTCATCTCCGCATCCGCGCCGACATCACGCTGAGGCTATCCGCCTCGTGGATGACCGGGACGGCGTCCATCCCCGGGTACTGGTATGCAACAGGGATGGCGGAGGCCTCGCACATCGATACGCACGCCCGCGCGCGCCCGGTCGCCGGTCTCCCGCTCGCCGAGCTCCTCGAACGCCTCGACGAGCTCGCGCGGAGGTGGGCGCTGGGGTTGATCGCCGCCCGCCCGGCAGCCCGGATGGGCGATGTTCCGCTGGACGCGATCGGCGCGGCGGGACCGGCGCTGTGCGGTCAGGTGCTCCTGGCGCTGGAGTCCGACGGGGAGCTCGTGCAGCTCCTCGAGCGACTCGGTGGAAGCGAGGACGGGGACGTGCTGGCGGGCTCGATCGAGCGCGTGGCGGGGGAGAGCCGCGCGGCAGCGATTCTGGAGACCGTCGAGTCGCTGCGGCGGACGCTCTGGGCCGAGTCGCGGAGAGCGGGCCGGCGATGCCCAGGCTGCCGTGCTACTCGACGCGGGCGACCGTCTGGCGAGCGTCTGCGCGGCCGCGGGCGCCGTCGCCCTCGCGCGACTCGACCGCGCTCATCCGCGGGTGGACGCCGCGACGGCGCCTGCGGGCCCGGTGCGTGTGGCCGAGGGCGGCCCGGGCATGGTTATCGTCGACGAGCTCGGGCTCGACGGGTCCGAGGTCACGGGCCGAGGGGGGACGGCGCCGGACGAAGGCTCCGGTGCGGGGCGCCCGTCGACGGCGGCCGCGGGCGTGGAGATCGCGATCCGCGACGAGCGTCCCGCCGAGGGGCCCAACGCGTGGATCGGCTCGATCGGACGCCAGCTGGGGCGCTTCAAAGCGGATTTCGTTCCGTTCGCAGTGCTGCTGGTCGATCTCATGGAGAGCGAGCCCACAAACGAGCTCGGGACGGGCGAGGGCGGTGAGTCGACGCGACCCTCGGTGGAGCGGCTGCTCGCGGCCGAGCTCGAGAGAGTCGCGGCCGAGCGGACCGGCAGGGCGATCGGCGGCGCGGTCCGTCGCCAATCACGGGGGACGGTCACGCGGGAGCGCGCCGGTCGCTACTGGCTGGTGGTCCCGGCCGTCGATCGCGCGGGTGCCAGGCGGCTGGCCGAGCGGATCGCCGGAGCGAGCGCCCTGTTCGTCACGCCGGGAGGGCCCCCGCCGGCGATCGGTGTGGCGATGTGCCCCGACGATGGCCGCAACGCGGCATCGCTCGCCGCGCACGCCGACGTCGCCCTGTACGCGGCGCGGTCCAGCGTCCGCGGTGGCCCGCGGACGGGCTGACGGCGAGGGAGGCCGGGCGGATCAGCCGCCGGCGGCGACGCCGCCGGCAAGCGCCGTGAGCGGGTCGGGGGCCGGGAGGCCCAGCGCCGGGGTGTTCGCTGCGGTGCCCACGATGCGCGTGGCGATGCGAACCGTTTCGCTGATCCCGAGCGCCGCGGCGGCGCCGGCGGTCAGGTCCCAGCTGGCGCCGATGTGGCTGTAGGGGCCGCGGTCGAGGACCGGCACGACGATTGCGTGGCCGGCGTAGGTGACCCGGACGAGCGTTCCGCAGGGGAGCGTGCGGTTGGCAACCCCGATGACCGCTGGGGTGAGGGTCTGTCCGCAGGCCGTCTCCTGTCCGTAGAACCCGGGGCCGAACCAGGTGGCGATCCCGCTCGGGTGGATGTGCTTGGGCTTGGGAGCAGCCGTGGCCGGAGCGGCCGAGCCGCCCGGCGAGGTGGCCGCCTCCGCGAGCGGGGTGGCGCCGAGGGCCGTGGCGGCGAGCACGGCAAGCAGGGTGACGGGGACTCTCGGGCTGAAGCTCATTTCGACGTCGCCTACGGGGTGAGCTGACGGGCTCGCGCTGCCGAAGCGGCGCTACAGTCCCGAACGGACCGATTCGCCCCTGCGGACCTGACGGTCCGCGTTTGGGTCCCCCGCCTGCCGCAACCTGGATCGCGGCAGCTCGGCGTGGGCGGCAGTATACAAAGCCGTCGCCGGACCGTCCGGGCGGCCCCGCGCCGCCCCTCTAGATCGGCAGCCGGGAGATCGCGTCCCTGAGGAGGCGCTCGCCTGTCGAGATCCCGGCTTTGGTGAGCTCGTTGAAGATCTCGGCGGCCGTGGCGACGAACTCCGCGCCTCCGGGCGGGGAGACGGGCCCGCTGACGCGCTCGCCATCGCTCTCCCATCCCTGTCGCGGTACCGGTTCGGCCCTTGCCACCCGGCGAGGGGCGGCCGGTGGACGACGCTTCCCGGCGCTGCCACCGCCCCGCTTCGCGGGCGCCGCCTTGGCGGCGCCGGCCGGGACGCGCTTGGCGCTGCCCTTCGCGGTTGCCCGAGCCCCGTTCGCACCGGCCGAGGAGCCACCGCTCCGGGCGGGCTTCCCCCCGGCCCGGGAGCCAGTTGTGGCGGCAGGTCCCTTCGGTGGAGCCCCGCCTGCACTCCGCCCCGCCTTCGCGCCCCCACGCCCGTTGCTGCTCGGGGCCGTTCCCCCCGGTGCCGCGCCGGCCGCCCCGGACCGTCCCGCGGGGCTGCTCGCGTCACGGGCTGCCTGACGTCGCGCGCTGGATCGTTGGGGCCGGGTGCGGGGGAGGTTCCCGAGAACCCCCGGGCCCTCCTCGCCCGTCTCGGGAGAGCGATCGGTGTCGGGGGGCGGGGTCACGGCCACATCATTGCTTAAGGAGCGGGCTTCAAGCACATCCGAATCCCCTCCGATAGGAGCGGTGACGCGTTAGCATGGGACCCAGGAGGACCGTTTCGGGCTGTAACGTCGGCACCGGTGAGATCGTATGTCTGTCTGAGGACCACCGCATGGCCGTCGCCGGTTCAGGCCTGATCGCCCCGTTGGTTGTCGAGCGACGAAGAAATGGAAACACGAATGTCAGTAGTCGAGCTTCAGGAGCTGGATGAGGTGAAGGGCCTGCTGGCCAAGGGTCAGCAGGTGGGCGTCCTCTCCTATGCGGAGATCTCCAAGGCGATGTCGGAGCTCGACCTCGACGAGTCCGACGTCGAAGAGCTCCACGGGTTCTTCGAGCGCTCCGAGATCGAGCTCGTGGAGGACATCGACCCGGCGATCGCGGCGTCGGCGCAGGTCGAGCGCGCGCCCGACAAACGCGGGCGGCGGAAAGCGAAAGCTGCGCTCGACCTCAAGCCGGACATGACGACCGACTCGCTTCAGCTGTTCCTCAAGGACATCGGCAAGGTGCGCCTGCTCACCGCTCAGGAGGAGGTCGACCTCGCCAAGCGGATCGAGCGCGGCGACCTCGACGCGAAGCAGAAGATGGTCGAGTCGAACCTGCGCCTGGTGGTATCGATCGCGAAGAACTATCGCAACCAAGGCCTTCCCTTCCTCGACCTGATCCAGGAGGGGACGCTCGGGCTCGTGCGTGCCGCGGAGAAGTTCGACTACCGCAAGGGCTTCAAGTTCTCCACCTACGCGACGTGGTGGATCCGCCAGGCGATCGCTCGCGCGCTGGCCGACAAGGCCCGCACGATCCGCATCCCCGTCCACGTGGTGGAGAAGCTGAACAAGATCGGTCGCGCCGAGCGGAAGCTGGTGACCGAGCTCGGCCGCGAGCCCACCGCCGACGAGATCGCCGAGGTAACGGGGATCGACCCCGACGAGGTCGACTCGATCAAGCGCTCGGCACAAGCGCCCGTCTCGCTGGAGAAGCCCGTCGGCGATGAGGAGGAGTCCGAGTTCGGACAGTTCATCGCGGACGAGCGTGCCGAGTCGCCCTATGAGCGGGCGGCGGAGATCCTCACGAAGGAGGCCCTCCGCGAGGCGCTGGAGAACCTTTCCTACCGCGAACGCCGGGTCCTCGAGCTTCGCTACGGCCTCGGCGGCGAGCACCCTCGGACACTCGACGAGGTGGGCCGCACGTTCAACGTCACCCGCGAGCGCATCCGCCAGATCGAGAACCAGTCGCTGAAGAAGCTTCAGTCGCTGGCGGAGGCACAAAAGCTCCGCGACGTCGCCTGACGGGCGTCTCGGGGCGCCTGACGGCGTCCTCCCTCGCTCGCGTGCGCTTGCACGCCACGCTCGGTGCGTCCTTGTCAGCCGCCGCGATCCGCCCGTCAGGGGGCGCAGCTCGGTCCGGGGCGCCCGGGGGCGCGGCCCAGTCTGACGGCGTCCTCCCTCGCTCGCGTGCGCTTGCACGCCACGCTCGGTGCGTCCTTGTCAGCCGCCGCGATCCGCCTGTCAGGGCGCGCAGCTCGGTCCGGGGCGCCCGGGGGCGCGGCCCAGTCTGACGGCGTCCTCGATCGCTCGCGTGCGAAGCACGCCACGCTCACTGCGTCCTTGTCAGGCGCCGCGATCCGCCCGTCGGGGGGCGCAGCTCGGTCCGGGGCGCAGCTCGGTCCGGGGGCGCAGCTTGGTCCGCGGCGCAGCTCCGTCCGGGCGGCGCGGTCGATCCGCCCGTCAGGGGGCGCAGCTCGGTCCGGGGGCGCGGCCCAGTCTCACGGCGTCCTTGTTTGCTCGCAAGCGCCGCCACGCCAACTCACTGCGTCCTTGCCGGCCACCGCCATCCGCCCGTCAGGGGCGCGCGGCTCGGCCCCGGGCGGCCCCCTCGTTCGCGCGCCTCCCTGCGCTCGCGGATGGTCCACCGTGTCGTGCGCGATTCAAGAGGCTCGTGCGGGCTGCCGATCAGCACCGCATGTTCGACGTCAACGCTGCGCTCAGGGAGTTGGTGGAGAAAGAGGGATCCGACCTGCATCTGAAGGTGGGGTCCGCACCGCTGTACCGGGTCAACGGCGACCTGATGCTCGACGGGCAGGGGGAGCCGCTCGAGAGCTCGGATACCGAAGCGGCGCTGCGGACGCTGCTCAGCGACCCATCGAAGCTCGAGGAGTTCGACCACGAGCACGAGGTGGACTTCTCCTTCGAAATCACGGGCGTCGCCCGTTTCCGCATCAACGCCTTCCTCCAGCGCGGCCTCGTCTCCCTCGTCTGCCGTGCGATCCCCCACCGGATCAGCACGATCGAAGAGCTCTCCCTGCCTGTTGTCGTGCGTGAGCTCGCGGAGGAGGAGCGGGGGATCATCCTGCTCACCGGGACGACCGGCTCGGGGAAGTCGACGACGCTGGCGGCGATGATCGACCACATGAACCACACGATGAGCAAGCACATCGTCACGATCGAGGACCCGATCGAGTTCGTCCACGAAGACAAGCGCTCGGCGATCAACCAGCGTGAAGTGGGAATGGACACCGCCTCCTTCAAGCGGGCCCTCCGGAGGGTCCTCCGCCAGGATCCCGACGTGATCCTCGTCGGGGAGATGCGCGACGAGGAGACCGTCCAGACGGCCTTGTCCGCGGCCGAGACCGGCCACCTCGTCCTCTCCACGATCCACACGGTTGACGCGACGGAGTCGATCAACCGGATGCTCGACTTCTTCCCGCCCCACCAGCACGGTCAGGCCCGGAGCATGATCGCCGGAACGGTCAAGGGGGTCATCTCCCAGCGCCTCGTCCCGGGAGCGGACGGGGGCAGGGTCGCCGTCTGCGAGATCCTGCGGATGACCGGCCGCGTGCGCGACATGATCCTCGATCCCGCCCAGACGGGGAAGCTCGTCGAGGTGATCACGAGCGGGGGCTACTACGGCATGCAGACCTTCGACCAGGCGCTCTACGGCCACGTGAAGGCCGGCCGCGTCACCTTCGAGGATGCGATGCGCGTCGCCTCCAGCCCGCACGACTTCAAGCTGCTGATGCAGGCAGACGGGCGACGGGGGACGACGATGGAGGATGTCGCCCAGGCCGAGGCCAACCGCGACGACGGCACCAAGCCCTCGCTCAGCGCCGCCTGAGCCGGGCATCGTCTGACAAGCGGCGCCCGCCCAGCACTTCAGTTGGTAAAGTAAAGGGCGGAATGGCCGTTGATGAGACCTGTCCCGTGTGCATGACCGCAGAGATCGTCTGCGGGAAGTGGACCCTGCTGCTGATACGCGACCTGGCCGAGGGCCACACGCGCTTCTGCGAGCTCGAACGGTCCCTCGCAGGGATCAGCCCGCGGACGCTCTCGCTGCGCTTGCGGGCGCTCGAGGAGGAGGGGATCGTCGCCCGGCACACGTTCCCGGAGGTCCCCCCGCGGGTGGAGTACGCCCTCACCGAGAAGGGACGGGCGCTCCTGCCGATCATCGATGACATGCGCTCCTACGGGGAACAGTGGCTCGGCGCGGAGTGCTCCGAGCTCGCATCCGAGACGAATCTCCTGGTCGCCTGAGCGCAGCTGCGCGACGGCGAGCGATCGGCCCGGCGGCGAATCCGCTAGAGCTTCCCCGGTGAGCATCCTCGCCCGCCTGGCAAAGCCCCATTACCTCTACCGGCCCGGCCAGCTCGTCCGTCGGGCCCGCCTCGCGCTCGACCACCGGCCCGAGACGGTCGTCCAGACACCCTGGGGATGCCCCCTCCGCGTCTCCCGCGAGGACGTCGTGGGGGCGGGGATCGCGCGGATGGGGGTCCACGAGCTCGCCGTCTCGGAGGTGATCTGGCGGCTTGCCCGGGGCGACGCGCTCGCGGTCGACGTCGGCGCCAACATCGGCTACTTCACCGGCCTGCTCTCCCGCGTCGCCGATGACGTGATCGCGATCGAGCCGAACCCCGAGCTCCACCGGTTCATCGCCGGCAACATCGCCAGGTGGGGGACCGCGGGCGAGCGCGTCCACCTCGACCTGCGAGCGGTCTCCGACCGCGAGGGCACCGCCGCGCTCAGCCTCCCGGCGGCCTACTCCGGGAACCTCGGTACGGCCACCCTCCAGGCCAGCGACGGGAGCGCCGCGCACGAGGTCCCGACCGTGCGCCTGGACGAGATCATCGCCGGCCGGCCCGTCGGGCTGCTGAAGATCGACGTCGAGGGCCACGAGCTGGCGGCGCTCGCGGGGGCGGAGGAGTCGCTGCTGGGCGGCCTCGTACCGGACATCGTCTTCGAGGACCTCGAGCCCCTCCCGACCGATGTCTCCCGTGCGCTGACCTCCGCCGGCTATGAGATCAGCGGGATCGAGGAGACGTTCCGCGGCCCGCTCCTCGCTGCGAGCGAATCGGCCAGGCACTCCTGGGACGCCCCCACATACCTGGCCACCCGCGACCCCTCCCGCGCGCGAGCGCGGATCGCGGCGCGGGGCTGGCGTTGCCTGCGCGGGCACGCCTAGCTGCAAGACCGCGTTCGCGCGGAGGATCGCGCGGGGCCTCCGCGAACTCAGCCCACCATGCGCTCGCTGCAGCTCGAGGAGGCACTCAGTCGGTACCTCGGCGAAGCCTCCGAGCTGCTCGGAGCCGAGATCGCCGCCGGCGCCGAGGTGCCCTTCGAGCTCGAGCAGCGCGGTCGGCGCAGGGGCTCCTCCTCGCCCGGCCTCTACTGCTACCGGCCGCTCACGGGCGAGTTCATCGCGGCCCGCCAGTCCTCGCTCGAGCGCCTCCCGGGGTTCGCCCCCGCGGCGCGGATGCTCGGCGAGATCGACGGTATCGAGCGCTACCTCGCCGATGCCGGCGAGCGCCCCGGAGCGCGTGGCCGCCCGGCCGGCCGCCTCGCGGCGGCGGCGATCCTCCGCGAGGTCTTCGCCGAGCAGACGGACTTCGAGCTGCGGGGCGAGCGGCTGTCCGCGGCGCTCTCCCGCCTGGAGGGCTCCACGCTCGCACGAGCCGGCGGGGCGACGCTCGTGGCGACGCTCCACGGGATGGCCATCGGCTCGCCCGAGCTCCACCTCGCGAGCGGCCTCACGATCGCCCGCATGGGCGCCCTCGAGGGGCTGCCCGCGGACGTCCGCGAGGACCGCGACCACGAGAGCGAGCCCCTCGTGTGTGTGCTGAGCGGCGAATGGGAGGGCGCCGAGGAGGCGGTCCTCCGGAGTCGCGAGCTCCTGAAGGACCTGCTCCGCTCGCTCCGCCTCTTCGGCGACGGGCGCGTGACGTTGGGCACGCTCGCCTGGGTCGCCCTCGACGGCGGCGGCTGGCGCACGATCGCGCTCGGCTCCGGCGGTCGCCCCCACGGGATGCTCCTCGTGAGGGGCGAGCAGGAGGACGAGCTCCGGGCCTTCTGCAGCCTCGTCTCCCGCCGCGCGCCCCACGGGAACGAGCTCGCCTGGGCGCTCCGCCGCTTCGAGATCGGATGTGAGCTGGACAGTCCCTTCGAGGCGCTCACCGACCACCTCCTCGCCCTCCGCGCGATCCTCGAGCCGGAGGGCCCAGGAAGCGGCCTGCTGGCAGGGAGGGTCGCGGCGCTGTGCGCGACGGCCGACCAGCGTATGGCGCTCAACGAGCAGATCCTCGCGGCGCTCCAGCTCGAGCGCGCGATCCTCACCGGGGCCGCAGTCGCCGACGCCCGCGGCCAAGGGCTCGCGGCGGCCGTCGCCGACCACCTCCGCGCACTCCTCTGCGACGTCATCTGCGGCCATCTCGACCACGACCTCGTGGCCGTCGCCGATCGTATCCTCCTCAGCAGCGCCGAGCCTGCGAGCGCGCCGGAGCCCTCAGCCGAGGAGATGGTCAGCGACCTCGGCGAGCCCGAGGAGATCCTGGACCTCCTGATCTAGCTGCGGCACGAGCGTCGCGGCCTGACCTCCGGCGAGGCCGGCCACGGTCGCCCGGTCGCGCCGGACGAGCCGGTCGAAGTCCCCGAGGTTGCTCGCCACGCGTCTGGCGAGCTCATCGCCGAGCTCCTCCTCCAGAAGCTCGGCCACCTCCTCGATCGAGTGCCCTCCGAGGCCGTCGTCGTGCACGCGGTTGACGACCAGGGCGGCCGGCGCCATCCTCGCCTCGGCCAGGCGGGCCGCGACGAACTCCGCCTCCCGGGCCGGCTCGGGCTCCGGCGAGGTGATGATCACGAACAGCGTCTCCGGTGCCCGCAGCAGCTCCTCCACCCCCCTCGTCCGCTCGCCGAAGCCGTCGATCACCCCTGACATCGAGCGGAAGAAGCGGGACAGCTCGGAGAGCATGTCGACCCCGGTGACCCGCGCGAAGATGGCGAACACGAGCGCGGTCCCGCGACCGAAGAGCCGCGCCGTCAGCCCGCCCGGAGCGAGGAACACCTGCAGCGCGCGTCCTTCGAGGAAGCCGAGCAGCCGGGTGGGGGCGCTGAGGAAGTCCAGCGCGTCGCGCGAGGGGGGTGTGTCGAGGACGATCACATCGAAGTCGTGCTCCTCGTGGAGCTCGTAGAGCTTGGCGATCGCGCTCAGCTCCTGCGAGCCGGCGACCGCCGTGGACAGCTCCCTGTAGACCGGGTTGGAGAGGATCTCCTCGCGTGAGCCCTCGTCCGGCGCGAGCTGCGTGACGATCCCGTCGAGCGTGCCCTTCGCGTCGAGCATCATCGCCCACAGCTCCCCCTCCACCACCACCCCGGCGCTCGCCAGCGTCTCGACGTCCACTCGACGTGGCTCGCCCGAGAGCGCCCTCAGTCCGAGCGCCGACGCGAGCCTCCTCGCCGGGTCGATGGTCACGACCGCGACCTTCTGCCCCTCGATCGCCAGGCCCAGCGCCAGCGCCGCCGAGGTCGTCGTCTTGCCCACCCCGCCGGCGCCCACGCAGATGAGCATGCGCCTGCCCCCCAGACGTGACCGCAGCGACGCCGGGCTGGTCGTCCTCGTGGGGGCCATGGCGGGATCGTAGTTCCCGTGCAGGAATCCACCCTCGCCATGCGAATACACAGCCGACGGCTTTCAGGCAATCGAGCATCGGAGCCACCGTGGACGGAAAGGCCAGGGTCATCGCTTTCGCCAATCAGAAGGGCGGCGTGGCCAAGACGACAACGACGCTGAACCTCGCCGCCGCGTTCGCCGAGGAGGGCCACCGGGTCCTCTGCGTGGACATGGACCCGCAGGGCAACCTGACGATGTCCCAGGGGATCGACCCGGACGCGCTCGACCGCTCGATGTACGACGTCCTCGTCCACAAGGTCTCGATCCGCGAGGTGGTCCGCAAGCGCGAGATCGACATCGCCTGCGCCTCGATCGATCTCGCCGGGGCGGAGATCGCGATGTCCACGATGATCGGCCGCGAGCGCGCCCTCCAGAAGGCCTTCGAGCCGATCCTCGAGGACTACGACTTCATCTGCATCGACACCCCCCCGAGCCTCGGCCTGCTGACGATCAACGCGCTCACGGCAGCCGACAAGGTGATCGTGCCGGTCCAGTGCGAGTACCTCTCCATGCGCGGTCTCATCCAGCTGCAGAACACCCTCGCGATGATTCGCGAGAACCTCAATCCGGACGTCGACATCGAGGGTATCCTCCCCACCCTGGTGGATTCGCGCACGATCCATGCCAAGGAGGCGATCGAGATCCTCGAGGAAAACTTCGGCGACCGCGTGTTCGCGTCCCGCATCCGCAAGACCGTCCGCTTCGCTGAGGCTCCCGTGAAGGGCATGTCGGTCCTCAAGTACGAGCCCGACGGCGTCGCGGCCCAGTCCTACCGGCAACTCGCGCAGGAGGTTCTCACCCATGGCCAACGCTAAACGCGCGAGCATGCGCGAAGGCCCGCTCGCGGCGCTCTTCCGCAAGACCGAACTCGAGGAGGAGGGCCACGTCGAGGGCGAGCCGAAGGGGCCCCAGGAGCCGGCTTCATCGCCCCGCCAGAGCGCCCTTCCCCACCCGGCCCTCGGAGCCTCCACGCGTGAGGACTCCCCCGGCAGCGAGGTGCCGGGACCCCGCGAGCGGCTCCGCCACGCCTTCTCCTCGGATATCCCGGAGAACCTGATGGAGCTCCCCGAGGCGTCGTCGAACCCGCCCCGAGGTACCCGGTGTCCGCGCACGAGAGCTTCCCCGCGAGGGACCAGTCGAGCGTCGGCCACCCGATCATCCGCGTGGTCGGCGTCGGCGGCGCCGGCGTCAACGCGGTCAACCGGATGGTCGAGGCGGAGGTCGAGGGGATCGAGTTCCTCGCCGTCAACACCGACGTCCAGTCGCTCCAGCAGTCGACCGCCGACCTCACCCTGCACATCGGCGCCGAGATCACCCGTGGCCTCGGCTCCGGCTCCGACGCGAACGTCGGCCGTCAGGCGGCGATGGAGGACTACGACCGCATGAAGGCCCTCCTGAAGGGGTCGGACATGATCTTCATCACGGCCGGCGCGGGCGGTGGGACGGGCACCGGCGCGGCCCCCATCGTCGCCCGCATCTCACGCGAAGTGGGCGCGCTGACCGTCGCGATCGTGACGACGCCGTTCGACTTCGAGGGGACGCGCCGGCGCGAGCAGGGCGACCGCGGCGTCGCGGCCCTCGCCGACGAGGTCGACACGATGATCGTCGTTCCCAACAACCGCCTCCTGGCGGTGCTCGACAAGCAGACGGCGATGGTGGAGGCGTTCCGCGTCGCCGACGACGTGCTCCGTCAGGGTGTCCAGGGGATTCCGATCTCGTCACCCTCCCCGGCCTCATCAACCTCGACTTCGCCGACGTGCGCACGATCATGAGCGACGCGGGGAACGCGCTCCTGGGCATCGGCATGGGCCTGGGCGAGAACCGCGCGACCGAGGCGGCGATGCAGGCGGTCTCCTCGCCGCTGCTGGAAACCTCGATGGAGGGCGCCCGCTCGATCCTCCTCTCGATCACCGGCGGGCTGAACCTGTCGCTGTGGGAGGTCAACGAGGCCGCCAAGTCGGTCGCCGAGGCGGCCCACCCCGACGCCAACATCATCTTCGGGGCGATGGTCGACGAGAAGCTCGACGACCAGGTCTGGGTCACGGTCGTCGCCACCGGCTACGGCGATGAGGGTCGCCGCCGGAGCGTCGAGCGGCTGCGTGGTCGCACGATCGACGATGAGCCCGCCGGCGAGGTGCGCGTGCAGCGGGGCTCTCCCGCTGCCCGCGGCGAGCGTCCCCAGCCGCCTCAGCGCCGCCGCGGCTCCTCGATCGACGATCTCGACGTGCCCGAGTTCCTCCCCAACCGCTAGCCGGACCCCGCTCGGGCTAGGCGTGGCCACGCCGCCGCGCACGCCGTTCGGCGGCTGTGGTATCGCTCAGCGATGAGCGAATCCGCAAACGGGGTCGTCGCCGCGGGCCACCCCGTGACCGCGGAGGCCGGTGCGAGGGTCCTCCGCGAAGGGGGCAACGCCGTCGATGCGGCGCTCGCCGCGCTGCTCACCTCGTTCGTCGCCGAGCCGCTCCTCACGGGCCTCGGGGCGGGCGGCTACATGCTCGTGGCCGGACCCGAGAGCGATCCCACCCTGCTCGACTTCTTCGCCCAGGCGCCCACCCGCGCCGGCGACGGGTCCGACGCCGAGCTCGTCGCGCTCGGCGTGTCCTTCGGCGACGCCGAGCAGGTCTTTCACGTGGGACCCGCCTCGTGTGCGGTCTACGGGGCTCCGGCCGGGGTCTGCGAGGCGGCGCGCAGGTGGGGGACCGTCCCCCTCATCGAGCTCGCCGCCCCCGCCGCCGCGCTCGCGCGGGGCGGGGTGGTGGTCAACGCCGGCCAGGCCTACGTGGCGGAGATCCTCACGCAGCTGCTCGCCTCCACGCCGGAGATCGCCGCCCTCTGGTGCCCCGCGGGGAGGGTGCTCCGGGAGGGGGACACGCTGCGCGACCCCGACCTCGGCGACGCCCTCGTGCGGCTCGGCGAAGACGGAGCCGAGCCGTTCTACAGCGGGGAGATCGCCGCGGCCGTGAGCGTGTGGCTGGGCGAGCGCGGGGGGTCGCTGTCGCCCGCGGACCTCGCCGCCTACACCGCCGTCGAGCGTCGCCCCGCGCGCGTGGCCTATCGCGACCGGGAGATCTTCACCAACCCCCCGCCCTCGGCCGGCGGGGTTCTGCTCGCCTACGCCCTCGCCCTGCTCGACCGGGGACCGGCGCCCCCGTCCCTGAGGGGGGTCGTCGAGGCGATGGCGGCGGCCCAGTCGGAGCGAACGGCGGAGTTCGTGGAAGGCCTCGACCAGGAGGGTTTCCTCGAGCGCTTCCTCGCCGCCCGCCTGGGCTCCACGACTCACATCTCGGTGATCGACGGCGACGGCGGCGCGTGCTCCTGCACGTGCACCAACGGCGAGGGCTCCGGCGTGGTCGTCCCGGGCACCGGGATCCACCTCAACAACGTCATGGGCGAGGCGGACCTCAACCCGCTCGGCTGGCACCGCCACCCCCCCGGGCGGCGGATGCCGAGCATGATGGCCCCGTCGGTGGTGATGCGCGGGGGCGAGGTCGAGCTGGTGCTCGGGAGCGCCGGCTCGAACCGCATCCGCTCGGCCCTGCTCCAGACGATCGTGGCCGCGGTCGATCACGGGATGAGCGCGGATGACGCCGTCGGGGCCCCCCGAGCGCACTTCGAGGACGGCGTCGTCTTCGTCGAGCCGGGGATCGACGTGGCCGAGCTCGCCAGCCTCGGGGAGGTCGTCCGCTTCGCCTCGCGGAACCTCTTCTTCGGCGGGGTTCAGGCCGCGTTTCGTCGGGGCGAGGGCCTCAGCGGCGCGGGCGACCCCCGACGGGGCGGCGTCGCCGTATGCGCCTGAGCGCCGTTCGCGCCGTCCTCGCGCTCGCGGCCGTCCTCTCGATCGGGGGCTGCGGGGGCGGGCTGAAAGCCGCCGACCTGTTCATCGTGACGCGCACCAGCAGCTCTCCCCCCGCGCGTCTGACGGTGCTCGTAGACGAAGAGGGCAACGTCACCTGCAACGGCGGGCCCTCTCACAGGATCAGCGATCCCCAGCTCGTCCAGGCGCGCGCGATCCAGGAAGAAATCGCCAAGGCGGCCTCCGCCGGGCTGTCGCTCGCGCCCCGTCCGGGCTCCGTCTTCAGCTACGCCCTCCGCGACGAAAACGGAACCGTCCGCTTCAGCGACAACTCCGCAGATCAGCCCCAGGTGCTCCGCGAACTCGCCCTCTGGGTTCTGCAGGTATCCCAGCAGCACTGCCACGTCGCCCAGTAGCGCCCGCCCGCCCCCGGGGCCCTCGCCCAAGCTCGCGCTTCGCAATAGCGCCTGCCCGCCCGCCGGGGCCCTCGCCGAAGCTCGCGCTTCGCGGTAGCGCCCGCCCGCCCCGGGCCCTCGCCGGAGCACGCGCTCGCTAGCCGAAGCGGACCTTGCCGTTGGAGCGCGCCCGCACCTGCGCTCGCTCGACCAGCTCCAGCCGCTCGATCGCCCCCCCGAGGAGCTCCGCGAGCAGCCTCATTCGGTCGTTCTCGGAGCGGAGCTCGAGCAGGCGCTGCTTGGCCTCGGCGTCGAACTCGACGGTCGCGGCCATTCGATAGGCGCCGAGCTCGAGCAGCTCGTCGTCCTCGAGCGCGCGGTCCGTCGCCTCCTTCACGAGCCGCCGGTAGAGCTCGCGGGCGGAGGCGGCCGCATCGTGATCGACGTCCTCGGCGTCCTCGTCGAGGAACTCGACGACGCCCGCCGGGTAGGGGAGGTCGTCCTGGCGCTCGAGCAGGCGGAACGGGCGGAGGCCGCGGGCGAGGATGTTCATCCGTCCGTCCTCCATCCGCTCGAGCACCTGCTCGATCTCACACGAGCAGCCGATCGCCTTGAGCTCCTCGGCGGAGAGCCAGACGATCCCGAAGGAGCGCTCCAACGAGCCCGGGGGCGCGCGAAGGCAGTGCTCGATCATCTTCCGGTAGCGATCCTCGAAGATGTGCAGCGGGATGCCCTCGCTCGGCAGCGCGACGATCCCGAGGGGGAACAGCGGGAAGCCGCGGCTGGCGGACTCGGCCATCGCTGCCGAGTTTAGGCCGCTCCAGCCGCCCGCGGACCGCACCGCGGTGGGCGCCGTTGCGACAATGGGGTGATGGCGGCGGAGAAGGACGTCCTCGACTTCATCGTCATCGGTGCGCAGAAGTCCGCGACGACGACCCTCTTCCAGCACCTCCACCACCATCCGGAGATCGCACTGCCGAGCGGCAAGGAGTGGCCGTTCTTCAGCCACGACCCGATCTACGAGCGCGGCTGGGGGGCCTATCTGGAGAGCCTCGCCGGCAACGGCGGGGTGAGCGATCCCGCTCGCTCGTGGGGGACGGTGACGCCCCAGTACATGGTCGGTGGGGTGCTGAACACGACGCTCGACCCGCTGGCGGCGGGCTACGACGAGCGGACCGTCCCGAGACGCATGCATGAGCGGCTTCCGGATGTCCGCCTCGTCGCCATCCTCCGGGATCCGGTCGCGCGGGCCGTCTCCCACCACCGCATGGTGGTCAGGCGGGGGGGCGAGCTGCGCTCCTTCGACGAGGCGATCGACGAGCTGCTCGCGCCCGCCGCCCTGGAGGAGGCTCGGCGGAGGCCGGCGGAGTCCTCGGGGTACGTCGTCTGGGGCGAGTACGGGCGCATCCTCGCGGGATATCTCGGGCCCTCCCCGCGAGCAACTCCTCGTCGTATACACCGAGGAGCTCGAGCGCTCGCCCCTGGAGCTGATGCGCCGGATCCAGGGCTTCATCGGCGTGAGCGATGACTTCGAGCCCCCCAACCTCGGCGAGCGCTATCTCGTCGGCAGGACCCAGCAGGGCTTTCAATGGGGCAGCCCGGGCACCTGGATGAGCCCCTCCTCGCCCTTCAGCCCCCAGGGACTCCAGCGCGCCGCGCGGAGCAGCTCGGCGGCGCGCTCGCTGTGGCACGCGGTCCCCTTCGAGCGTCAGCGGCGTCTCCGTCGCCCCTACGAACGGGTCGTCGCCCGCGTCAACCGCCACAACCGCCGCGCCGAGCCCAACGACGTCGCCGCCAACGCCGTTGCTAGCGAGGCCGCGCTGGCACGTCTGGCCGAGCACTACGGCGAGGACCGCGACCGGCTGACCTCCCTCACCGGCTCCCCGCCCCCGTGGAGCGGAGCCGTCCCCGCCTGAGGAGCCGCGGCTCGCTCAGCCCAGGGGGGAGGGCTTGCGGGCGGTGAGCATCAGGTTGTAGAAGATCGCCGGCGGCAGCCGCGGCTCGAGCAGTCGGCGGTCGAGCCCCTGCAGCAGCAGGTAGCCGCGGTAGGCGTACATCCGCCACGCCCAGGGCACGTCCTCGGGGTCGGCGCGTCGCCTCCAGCGTGCGGTTCGTCCAGCCGAACCAGTTCGCCAGCAGCTCCTCGCCGCTCGACGCGCACGTCCTGAAGCCGGCGGCGCGGGCGACGCGGGAGAGCTCGACGGCGAGAAGGCGTGGACGTCGACGACCCGCTCGAGCGCCGCGTCGGCTGCGCGCTCGGCGGCATCCGGCGCCGGCGCCCGCGCCGAGCGAGCGCCGCCACAGCGGCGCGACCGCGCCGGCCAGCCGCTTGGGCACGTTGGCGAGGCGGTCGCCGTAGCGCGATGGCTCGCCGGCGAACAGCAGTGTCCCTCCGGGCGCGAGCACCCGCTCGAACTCGGCGAACGCGCGGGCAGATCGGGTATGTGGTGGAGCACGGCGTGGCCGAGCACGAGATCGAAGCTCTCGTCGGCGAACGGCAGGCGCTCGGCGTCGGCCGTCCGCGTCTCGACGCTCAGGCCGAGCCGCTCGGCGTTCGCGCTGCAGCGTCTCGAGCATCCCCGGCGAGATGTCGCTGCAGGTCGCCCGCTCGACCAGCCCCGCGCCGAGCAGGTTGAGCGTGAAGTAGCCCGTTCCCGAGCCGATCTCGAGCGAGCGGGCGAAGCGGACGGGCTCGCTGGCCGAGTGCCTTCCGACCTTCGCGCGCACCTGCTGCGGCCGATCTCGCCGAAGTCGATCCCCCACTTGGAGTCGTAGTGGTCGGCCGCGACGTCGTGGTAGCGGGTGTTTGCCTCGCGGATCTCCTCTGCGCTCAGGGCGGGCGGCACGGGGCGGCACCATATACTCGCGCGCCGTGCCCGCGTCGCGACTCCGGGCCTGGCGCCCACAGGCGTGCACGCGCAAGCCCGGTGAGCGCCAGCTCTATCTCCAGCGCGACCAGCCCGCGGGCGTGCCCCCCTGGCGCTCACGGGCGAGCGGACGCTGCCGGATGTCCCGGAGGAGAACTACTGGTTCCGCCGCCACCTCGCCGTCTACGAGTGGATCGCCGCGCGAATGCGGGGCAGCGCGTGATCGACATGGCCTGCGGCGAGGGCTACGGCTCGGACCTGCTCGCGCGGCGCGCGAGCTGTCGTCGGCGTCGAGGCCAACCCCGAGGCCCACGAACACGCACGCCTGCGCTACCGGGCGCCGAACCTCCGCTTCGCGCGGGATCTCGTTGAGCGCTTCGACGAGCCGGCCGACGCGGTCGTCTTCCTGCAGACGATCGAGCACCTCGAGGAGCCGGGCGCCGTGCTCGAGCACTTCCGCTCGCTCGTCGGCGCCGATGGGGCGGGTGTTCGTCTCGACGCCCAACGTGCTCACGCTCGCCCCGAAGGGCGCGGCCCGCTCGGGCAACCCGTGGCACGTGCACGAGTACCGCCGCGCGGAGTTCGAGCAGCTCTGCCGAGAGCACTTCGCCGCGCGTCGAGCTCCTACGGCCTGTTCCACGCGCGCAAGCTCCGCGCTCCACGAGCTCGCGCTGCGGCTGGGATGGGACCGCGTGCATGCCCGCCTCGGCCTCACCCGCCGCTTCTACGACCGCTTCACGCCCGCGATCTCCGCCGCCGACTTCGTCCTCCGCGGCGCCGCCGAGTGCGAGCTCGAGCGCGCGCTGGACTTCATCGCGGTGTGCCACCCGTGAGCCGCCGCGAGCGGGCGCGCTGGCGATCGTCCTGCACACGCACATGCCCTACGTCGAGGGCTTCGGCACCTGGCCCTTCGGCGAGGAGTGGCTGTGGGAGGCGATCGCCGGCTGCTACCTGCCGCTGCTCGACCTGCTCGACGGGGGCGCCCCGCTGACGCTCTCGCTGACCCCGGTCCTCTGCGACCAGCTCGAGGCGGCCGGCATCGGCGAGCGCTTCGGGGCCTTCATCACGGACGTCCGCCGCCACACCCACGCCGAGGACGCCGCGGGCCTGCGGGCGGCGGGCGAGGAGCGACTGGCGCGCGAGCTCGACCGCTCCTGGCGGGAGTACGAGCGCGCGGGCGAACGCCTGGAGGCGCGCGGGGACGACCTCCTGGGGGCGTTCTCTCCGCATGCCCAGTGGACCTCCTCCGCGACCCACGCGATCCTCCCGCTGCTCGCCAGCGACGCGGGCGCGCGGCTGCAGGTGCACACGGGCATCGACTCCCACCGCAGCCGCTTCGGCTCCTGGGGGGCGGGTTCTGGCTGCCCGAGTGCGCCTACGCCCCCTGGCTGCTGCGGACGCTCGAGGACGCGGGCGTGGCGGCCGTCTGCGTGGAGCTCACCAACCGCTCGGCCTCGGCGCCGACGGGCACCTGAGGCCGCTGGCGAGCGACTCGGGCGTCGTGCTCGTGCCGATCGACCGCTCGATCATGTCGCTCGTGTGGAGCGATCGCGGCTACCCCGCCGCGGGCGCCTACCGCGACTACCACCACCACACCGTCCACCACCACACCCCCTGGAACAACGCTGGCGAGCCCTACGAGCCCGAGCGCGCGCTCGCACTCGCGCGCGATCACGCCGGGGACTTCGTCGCGCGCGTGCGCGAGCGGCTGCGCCGGAGCGACGGCATCCCGATGGCGCTCGTGGTCTGCGCGCTGGACACGGAGCTGCTCGGTCACTGGTGGTACGAGGGTCAGTGCGTGGCTCGCCGCCGTCGTGGAGGAGTGCTCGCGGCAGGGTCTTTCGCTGCTCCGCCTGGACGAGGCGCTGCAGGCGCTCTCACCGCGGAGCCTCCCGCCCGACGCCGCGGGGCTAAGCGACGCGGCGCCGCAGGCGGAGGCGGGAAGCTGGGGCCAGGACGGCGACCTCTCCACGTGGTCGGGCCCGGCTGTGGCCGAGATGGCCTTCGCCGTGCGCGCCGCCGAGCTCGAGGTGGTTCGCCGAGGGGCCTCCTCGGCGGCCGTCCGCGCGCTCCTGGCCCTGCAGGCGAGCGACTGGCCGTTCATGGTCTCCCGAGGCATCGCCGTGCCATACGCGGAGGAGCGCTTCGAGGGCCACCTCGCCACGCTCCGCCGCGGGGGGAGGGGCGGGGGAGAGGGAACCGGGCTGCGGAACCTCGCCGCCGACGCCCACGGCGGCGCGCTCCTGGCCCTCTGAGGCGGCCGGCTCACTCCCAGCGCATCGAGGCCGGAGGCTCGCGCATGCGGATCACGCGCGCGGGGATCCCCGCGAGGATCGCGTTGGCGGGGAACGACCTCGTGAGCACTGCGCTGGTGCCGACGACGCTGTTGTCCCCGATGGAGACCCCCCGCAGGATGCATGCCCCGTATCCGATCCAGACGTTGTGCCCCACGCGGACATCCCGCTTGTAGATCCCCTGGAGGCGTATCGGCCGCTCGACCTCTGTCACCCCATGGTCGAAGTCGATCAGCATGACGCGGTCGGCGATGATGCACTCGCGGCCGATGGAGACGTGCTGGAAGGCGGAGATCGTGCACTCCTGGCCGACGACCGTCTTGGCGCCGATGCTCGCTTCGCCCTCGTGGACGCGGATCTTGCAGTCGTGGCCGATCCACGCCCAGCGACCGATCCGGAGGCTTGCCCGCCGCCCGATCTCGAGCTTGACGCCGGGGCAGATGAAGCACAGCCCTTCCGTCTGCAGGCGCCCGCGGAAGCGAACCTTCAGCCAGGCCAGTCGCAGGAGCAGGCGGGCGTAGCCGGGGCGAAGCATGTGGTTGGCGCGCATGAAGCGGAGCAGCGTGAAGGGTCCGCCGTGGGGCGGCGGGGGCGGTCGGCGGAGGTGACCGGGCGGATCGTCCCTGCCCGCCCCGGCTGTGGGTCCGGCGAGAAGCTCCATCGGCGGATCGTAGGCGACGGCCGGGAGGCGAGAGCGGCCCTGCGATGATTCCGCCCGCGATGGCCGACCCGACGCTTGCCCAGCGCCTCCTCGACGGCGACCGCCGCGCGCTCGCGCGTGCGATCACGCTCGTGGAGGACGACCGACCGGAGGGCTGGGAGCTCGTCCGCGAGGTCTACCCCCACACCGGACGCGCCGAGGTGATCGGCTTCACGGGGCCGCCCGGCGTGGGGAAGTCGACGCTGATCGGCGCGCTCACGAGCGCGCGGCGCGCGGAAGGACGGAGCGTGGGCGTGCTCTCGATCGACCCCTCCTCCCCGTTCACCCAGGGGGCGCTCCTCGGCGACCGCATCCGCCTCAGCGAGCACTTCCTCGATCGCGGCGTGTTCATCCGCTCGATGGCCAACCGAGGGGCCCTCGGCGGGCTCTCCGAGGCCGCTCTCCAGGCGGCCCTCCTGCTCGACGCGGCCGGCCGCGAAGACGTCTTCGTGGAGACCGTCGGGGTGGGTCAGGCGGAGATCGACATCATCGACCACGCCGACACGATCGTGCTGGTGCTGATGCCGGGGTCGGGCGACTCGATCCAGGCGCTTAAGGCCGGCGTGATGGAGATCCCCGACGTGATCGTCATCAACAAGGCCGACCACCCCCTCACGGACACGATGGTGAGGGAGATCCGGGGGGTGCTCTCGCTCGCGAACCTCGACCGCCCCCCGGAGGAGGTCCGCGCGCGCTGGCGCGTGCCCATCCTCCGGACCGAGGCCGCACGCGGGGAGGGGATCGCGGAGCTCGTCGCGAGCCTCGCCGCCCACCGCGCCCACATCCTCGCGGCGGGCACGCTGGAGGAGCGACGGCGGCGGAACCTCCGCAACGAGGTCCTCGCGATCGCGAGCGCGAGACTCCGTCGCCGCCTGGAGGAGGAGCTACGCGGAGACGCCGAGTTCCAACATCTGCTCGACGAGGTGGTGGGTCGACGCCTGGACCCGGCGAGCGCGGCAACAGCCCTGCTGGCGCGAAACGGGGGCGTCGCCTAGGTCTTCAGTTCCGGTCGGCGCATGCGCCGACCGTCCGGCGGGCGCATGCGCCCGCCGGAGCAAAGCTGTCCGCACATGTGCGGACAGCCGGGGCGCGCATGCGCGCCCCGAACCACAACCAAGGGGCGCGCATGCGCGCCCCGAACTGCCCCGAAGGCTAGGCCCCGAGGGCGCGGGCGATGACCATCTGCTGGACCTCGTCGGTCCCCTCGCCGATCGTGAGGATCTTCGCGTCGCGGTAGAAGCGGCAGACGGGATACTCCTCGATGAAGCCGTAGCCGCCGTGGATCTGGACGGCCTCCTCGGCGCAGCGTACGGCCAGGCGGCCGGTCTTCAGCTTCGCCTGGGCGGCCGTCAGCGTGAAGTTCCGCCCGGCGTCCTTCTCCAGCGCGGCCCGCTGCACGAGCAGGCGCGCGGCGGCGATCTCGGTTGACATGTCGGCGAGCTTCGCCTGGATCGCCTGGAAGCGGGAGATCGGCTTGCCGAAGGCGCGGCGCTCCTTCGCGTAGGCGAGGGCCTGCTCGAGCGCGCCCTGGGCCAGCCCGACGCCCATCGCGGCGACCCCGATGCGGCCGATGTCGAGGATGTGGAGGAACTGCTTGAAGCCGGCTCCTCGCGGGCCGAGGAGGTTCCCCTCCGGGACACGGCAGTCGCTGAAGCTCAGCGGGCGCGTGTCGGAGGCGTTCCAGCCCATCTTCCGGTAGGGCTCTCCCTGCTCGTAGCCGGGCGTGCCGTTCGCGACGATCAGGTTCGAGATCTCGCGCTCGCCGTTCCCCCCTGTGACGGCCGTGATGGAGACGATCCCGGAGATGTCCGTGCCGGCGTTCGTGATGAACTGCTTGGTGCCGTCGATGACCCACTCCCCGCCGTCGAGGCGGGCCCGCGTGCGGGTGTTCCCGGCGTCGGAGCCGGCCTCCGGCTCGGTCAGTCCGAAGGCCCCGAGCACCTCGCCCGAGCACAGCCGCGGCATCCACTCCCGCTTCTGCTCCTCATCGCCGAAGAGGTACACCGGCTGGGTGCCGAGGGAGGTGTGGGCGCAGAGGGTGATCGCCACCGAGGAGTCCACCCGTGCGAGCTCCTCGACGGCGAGGGCGTAGGCGAGCGTGTCCGCCCCGCCGCCCCCGTACTCCTGCGGGAAGGGGATTCCCATCAGGTTCAGCTCCCCGAGCTTGGCGACGATCTCGTAGGGGAACGACTTCGTCCGGTCGAGCTCCTCGGCGACGGGCGCGACCTCGCCCTCGGCGAACTCGCGGACGGTGCGCCGGATGAGCTCGTGCTCGGGGGACAGGTCGAGGTCCATCGCCGGCCATTCTCCCAGGTCGGCTGCCGCGGCCGGTTCTCCTAGGATGGCCGCGATGAGGCGCGGGCGGGTGATCCTCGACTTCCTCTCCCGCGGCGTCGAGCATCGCTACGGGAGTCACCCCTCCCAGCGCGCCGAGCTCCACCTCCCGGCCGGGGAGGGCCCCCACCGGGTGATGGTCCTGATCCACGGGGGCTCCTGGGAGAAGCGCTACGGCAAGGTCGTGATGCGCGGCCTCGCCGGCGACCTCCGCCGGCGAGGCTGGGCCGTGTGGAACATCGAGTACAGACGCCTCGGAGAGGGCGGGGGATGGCCCGAGACGTTCGCCGACGTCGCCGCTGCGATCGACCACCTCGGCGCGCTCGAGCTGCCGCTCGACCTCACCCGGGTGTGCCTCCTCGGACATTCCGCGGGGGGCCATCTCGCGCTGTGGGCCGCCGCGCGCGGGCGCCTCCCCGCGGGAGCCGTAGGGGCGACCCCGCTCATCACCCCGCGGCGAACCATCGCTCAGGCGGCCGTCTGCGACCTCGCCGGCGCCTACCGGCTGTGGCGCGGCGGACGTGCCGGAGCGCTGATGGGGGGCGGCCCCGAGGAGGTCCCCGAGCGCTACGCCGTCGGCGACCCGCTCGCCCTCGTCCCCGTCGACCATCCCGTGCTCCTCGTCCACGGCGTCGAGGACGCCGTCGTCTCGATCGAGCTCAGCCGCCGCTACGCCGAGCGGACGCTCGCGCGCGGGGGAACGGTGGAGCTCGTCGAGATCGCCGGACGGGAGGGGGCGCACAGGGCTCACATCGACCCTCGCTCCCCCGCCTGGAAGGCCGTCACCGGCCGCCTCGCGCCGCCCGTGATCGCGCCCGCGGCCGACAGGTTGGCGGCGCCGCGAGCCTAGATGATTGATTCCACGGCCATGCACCGCCGGATCGCACGTCTGGCCTTCGCCGGCCCGTGTCCTCGGCCTTGACCTTGCCGCCAGCAAGGCCTTCGGCCTGCGTCCTTGGCCGACTCGACCATCCGCACCCCCGGAACCCGGCACATCGCCGTGGAATCAATCATCTGGTGGCGCTGCGAGCTCAGACTCAGATGTAGGAGCGCGCCAGCTCCACGAGCAGGCGGACGCCGTATCCGGAGGCGCCCTTGCCGACGTAGGCCCGGTCCAGCTCCCAGGCCGAGCCGGCGATGTCGAGGTGCCCCCAGGGCACCTCGCCGACGAAGTTCGACAGGAAGGCCCCCCCGACGATCGTCCCCGCCTTGCGCGCTTCGGGAGCGTTGTCGAGATCGGCGAAGGTGCCCTTGATCAGCTCGTCGTACTCCTCGTGGAGGGGAAGCCGCCAGACCATCTCCCCGGTGCGCTCACCGGCGCCCGTGATCCGCTCCACGAGGGCGTCGTCGTTGCTCATCAGCCCGGCGTAGGTCGAGCCGAGGGCGACGATCACCGCACCCGTCAGCGTCGCCAGGTCGACGATCGCCTCGGCGCCTTCGGCGACGGCGTGGCAGAGGCAGTCGGCGAGCACGAGCCGTCCCTCGGCGTCGGTGTTGTTGATCTCGATCGTGCGGCCGTTCGCCGCCGTGACGATGTCCCCGGGCTTCACCGCGCGGCCGCTGGGGAGGTTCTCGGTGGCGCCCACCACGGCGAGCACCCTCACCGGGAGAGCGAGCCTGGCGATCGCCCCGATCGCCTCGATCACGGCCGCGCCCCCGGACATGTCGAACTTCATCTCCGCCATTTTCGCCCCGGGCTTGAGCGAGATGCCGCCGCTGTCGAACGTCACCGCCTTGCCGACGAACCCGAGCGTGGGCACGCCCCCGCCCGCCGGGCGCCCGTCGTAGGTGAGCGTGATCAGCGCCGGCTGCTCCTCGGAGCCCTCGGCGACGGCCGCAAACGCGCCCATTCCGCGGGCGATGATCCGATCGCGCCCCTCGACCGTCGCCGACAGGCCCTCGAGCCCGTCGGCCAGCTCACGGGCGTGGTCGCCGAGGGCGGTGGGGGTGAGGTCGTTGGCGGGCCGGTTCTGAAGGTCGCGCGCGCGGTTGGCCCCCTCCGTCACGATCGCCGCACGAGCCACGGCCTCGCCGAGGTCGCCCGGCGCCGAGATCTCCAACCGCTGCAGCCGCGGCGCCTCCTCCTCCGGCGGACGCCCGAGGCCGGACTTGTTGCGGTCGTAGCGGTAGTCGCGCAGCAGCGTCCCCTCCACGAGCGCTCCGCCGACGTCCTCGCCGGCGCCCTCGGGGAGCACCCAGCAGAGCGCGCTGCTCGACAGCTCCCGGGCCCGCTCGACGACCGCGGCGGCGCCCACGCGGGCGCGCTCCGGCGTCAGCTCGGGGCGCGATCCGAGGCCCACGAGCAGCCAGCGCCTGCCGTCGGCGTGCGCCAGCGCGAGCGCTCCGGCGGACGCGCGCGCCTCGCCGGATGAGAGCAGCTCGAGCGCCTCCTCGGGCAGGCTCGCGGGCGGTTGCTCACCCTCGAAGACCGCCACGGCGACGGTATCGGCGTCGCTCGACGAGGCCGCGTCGGTTGTCGCGTTCACCAGCATCGCCGCCACGATAACGCCTGGCGGGGGCGCCACCCACCGCCCCGGCGCTCCCGGACGGCCGGCGGCCGTCCACTACCATTCTCCATCTTCCGCCTCCGAGAACCCGAATCGACAGGAGAGCAGCGTTCCCATGCCCAAGACAGTGATCCTCGGTGCCGCCCGCACCCCCATCGGCAAGATGGGCGGGGGCCTCGCCTCGCTCGACGCGACCGAGCTCGGCGGCATCGCGATCAAGGCCGCGCTGGAGCGCGCCGCGGTCGAGCCCGAGCAGGTCGACCACGTGATCATGGGCCAGGTGCTCCAGGCCGGCCAGGGCCAGATCCCCTCGCGCCAGGCACAGATCAAGGGTGGGATTCCCCAAGGAGGTCTCCTCGGAGACGATCAACAAGGTCTGCGCCTCCGGGTTGAGAGCGTCGGTGATCCTCGACCAGGCGATCCGCGCGGGCGATGTCGAGGTGGGCGTGGGCGGCGGCATGGAGTCGATGTCGGGCGCTCCCTATCTGCTCCCCCAGGCGCGCTTCGGCTATCGGATGGGCGACGCGAAGATGCTCGACGCGATGGTCCACGACGGGCTCACGAACCCGTTCTCCGGCAAGCAGATGTTCGTCGAGGCGACCGAGGTGGGCGATGAGCTGGAGATGACCCGCGCCGACCTCGACCGCTGGGCCCTGCGCTCGCACGAGCTCGCGCTGAAGGCGACCGACGAGGGGCGCCTGGCGGAGGAGATCGTCCCCGTGACGGTCAAGTCCAAGAAGCAGGAGACGGTCGTCGAGATCGACGAGGGGCCCCGCCGAGACACCTCGCTGGAGCGGCTCGCGGCGCTCCCCGGGCTCGTCGGCAAGGACGGCTCCCACACCGCCGGGAACTCCCCGGGGGTCAACGATGGCGGCGGCGCGCTCGTGGTCGCATCGGACGAGTGGGCCGCGGCCCACGGCAAGGAGGCCCTCGCCGAGATCGTCGCCCATGCGCAGAGCGCGAACGACTACGCCTACCTCGCCACGACCCCCGCGACGGCCGCGAGGAAGGTGCTCGAGAAGGCCGGTTTGCAGCCCGGCGACATCGACGTGTGGGAGATCAACGAGGCCTTCGCATCCGTCACGCTGAACTCGATCCGGATGCTCGGGATCGACGAGGACCGCGTCAACGTCAACGGCGGCGCGGTCGCCCTCGGCCATCCGATCGGTGCCTCCGGCGCCCGCATCCTCGCCAGCCTGGTGCTCGAGCTGCGACGCCGTGGCGGCGGCCTGGGCTGCGCCGCGATCTGCTCCGGCGGGGGGCAGGGCGACGCGGTGATCGTCAAGGTCTAGATGGTTGCCCCGAGCGCAGGGCACGCGAACGCAGGACCGACCATCTAGATGATTGGGAGCGGAAACGGCGTAGTCGGGCCCATGCCGGCCAGCAGCCACGGCGCCGCGTTCTTCGACCTCGACAAGACCCTGATGGCCGGGTCGTCGGGGATCTTCTTCGCCCGCGCGGCCTATGAGACGGGGATGATCTCCCGCGGGCGGCTCGCCCGCGACGCCTACGAGAACCTTCGCTTCCGCCTATTGGGCTCGACGGACGACCGCGCCGACGACGTCCGCCGGCGGGTGGGCGAGATGATCGCGGGCGTTCGCGTGCGCGATCTCGAGCGCCTCTCCCCCCGGGTGCTCGCGGGGGTGCTCCCCCGTCTCTACCCCCAGATGCTCGCCCGCGCCTACGCCCACCAGGACGCGGGACTGCCCGTCTACATCCTCACCGCCGCCTCACAGGAGATGGCCGACCTGCTCGCCCACGTCCTCGCCTTCGACGGCGGTCTCGGCTCGCGCTCGGAGATCGTCGACGGGCACTACACGGGGCGGCCCGCCGGGCCCTTCAACTACCGCGAGGGGAAGGTCCAGGCGATGGAGGAGCTCGCGGCGGCGGAGGGGATCGTGCTGGGCGACTCCTACGCCTACTCGGACTCCGAGTCCGACCTCCCGATGCTGCGCGCGGTGGGACATGCGGTCGTCGTCAACCCCGATCCGGCGCTCCGCCGGATCGCCGTGGGCGAGGGCTGGGAGGTGATCGAGCTGGACCTCCTCGGCCGCCGCCTGAAGCTGTTCGCGGCGATCGGCGCGGGCACCGCGATCGCCTCCCTCGGCCATGTCGTGCGGGCCCGCACGGCCGCCCCCCCGGCTTCCCCGCCGCGCTCCCCCCGGCGGCCGAGGAGGCCCGACCGCCGCCGGCGCTCCGGCCACGGACGCCGCCGCTGAGCGGGTCCGCGTAATCTATGCCGCCCAGGGCCCGGTGAGGACGATCGCCGGCCCGGCGCGCTCCCGCCCCAGCGCCGCGGAGCAGGCCGTCCGCGGCAACTCCTTCCATGCCCCCCGCCACCACACAGAGCAAGATCCGCGTCGTCGTCGCCAAGCCCGGCCTCGACGGTCACGACCGCGGCGCCAAGATCATCGCCCGCGCCCTTCGCGATGCGGGGATGGAGGTGATCTACACCGGCCTGCATCAGACGCCCGAGCAGATCGTCGAGACGGTCATCCAGGAGGATGCCGACGCGGTCGGCCTGTCGATCCTCTCCGGCGCGCACATGACGCTCGTGCCGCGCGTCGTGGAGCTGCTCCGCGAGCAGGGTGTGGACGACGTCGTGATCACCGTCGGCGGGACGATCCCCGGTGAGGACATCCCCGAGCTGAAGAGCCTCGGAGTGGCCGAGGTCTTCACTCCCGGCGCGCCCACCCAGGCGATCGTCGACTACATCCGGGGTGCCGTGGACGCGCGGGCCTCCCGGCACTGATTGACTCGTCAGTCAACCGCAAGACGCGGTAGGATCGCACCCAACAGACCCAAGGAGCTGCCTGAGAAATGAAGATATGCGTCCTGGTGAAGGAGGTTCCGGATGCCGCCGTCGAGAAGAGGATCGACCCCTCGACGGGGCGGATGGACCGGAGCGGGGAGAAGAACCTCAACCCCTATGACACGCACGCCATCGAGGCTGCGATGCAGATCAAGGAGGGCGGCACGATCCCGGTCGAGGAGATCATCGCCGTGACGATGGGCCCCGAGAGCGCCGTCCGGGCGCTCCACAAGGCGGTCTCGCTCGGAGCCGACCGCTCCGTGCACCTGAGCGACCCGATCGTCGCCGGCTCCGACGTGGCGGCAACGGGCTACGCGCTCGCCAAGACGCTCCAGCGCGAGCAGCCCGACCTCGTGCTCCTCGGCCAGCAGTCCGATGACGGCGAGTGCTACACGATCGGCGCGGTCGTCGCAGAGCATCTCGGGATGCCGTCGCTGACGCAGGTGATCAAGATGGACGTCGAGAGCGACAGCCTGCGCTGCGAGCGCCAGGCCGAGTACGGCTACGACACCGTCCAGGTGAGGCTGCCCGCGGTGATCTCCGTCGGCGACGCGATCAACGAGCCCCGCTACCCGTCCCTGAAGGCGATCATGGGCGCCAAGAAGAAGCCCCTGGAGACCGTCACGGGGGCCGAGGTGGAGCTCGACGCGTCGAAGGTCGGGGGCGAGAACTCGGCCGCGCAGTGGGTCGCGGCGAAGGCCCCGCCGGCGAAGTCCGCCGGCCAGATCATCGAGGACGAGGACACCGGCGAGACCGTCGAGAAGATCGTCACCTGGCTCGACGAGCGCAAGCTCATCTAAGGAGACACCGGAACATGTCGAACATACTCGTGTACGCGCTGCACTACGACGGCGCGATCAACAAGAACTCCCTCGGGGCCGTCTCGGAGGGCGCCAAGCTCGCCGCCGAACTGGGCGGTGAGGCCCATGCGATCCTGCTCGGCGAGAGCGTCCCCCACGACCTCGCCGCCACGCTCGGAAACTACGGCGCGAAGAAGGTCCTCGTCGCCGAGGGCCCGGAGGGCCTCGCCCAGCCGCTCGTCGACGCGATGGCCCGGGCGATCACCGACGGCGGCTACAGCTACGCGCTGTTCGGCGGCGGGCTGCTCGGCTTCGAGATCGGCGCCGGTCTCGCCGCCCGCCTCGGGGCGGGGGTGGCGATGGAGGTGACGAACGTGCGCGCCGAGGGCGGCGAGCTGATCGCCGAGCGCCCGATCCTGGGCGATTCCGCGATCTCGGAGATCAAATACCGCTCGAGCGTCGGGATCATCATCGGCCGCTTGAACGCCTTCGAGATCAAGGAGACCGGGGGCGGTGAGGCGACCGTCGAGGAGCTCAGCTTCGAGCTCAGCCCGCACGCTGGCCAGGCGACGATGATCACGCGCGGCGAACAGCGTGGCGCGGACGTCGACATCGAGGGTGCGGACATCCTCGTCGCCGGGGGTCGCGGGCTCGGCAAGGCGGAGGGCTTCCAGCTGTGCGAGGACCTCGCCGCGGCCTTCGGCGGCAACAGCGCCGTCGCCGCCACGCGCGCCGTGGTCGACGCCGGCTGGTATCCCTACGCGGCGCAGATCGGCCAGACCGGCAAGACGGTCGCGCCGAAGCTGTACCTCGCCGCGGGCATCTCCGGGGCGATCCAGCACAAGGTCGGGATGCAGGGCTCGGAGAACATCGTCGCGATCAACAAGGACGCGAACGCCCCGATCTTTGAGTTCTCCGATCTCGGCGTGGTGGGCGACCTCAACAAGAATCCTCCCCAAGCTCACCGACGCCGTGAAGGCCAAGAAGGGCAGCTGACGATGACGGCCGCCCGCTCGATCACGTCAGGAGGCTGAACCGTGTCCGCTGAGAACGGCTCGAGTAACGGAAAGGTCGTTCCCGCGGCCTTCCCTCCGCCCGTCGACTCGCGCAAGGAGTTCGTCAAGCGCGGCCTCGATCCCGAGGACGAGCTGATCGAGGTCGGGGTGGCGATCGTCGGCGGCGGGACGGCGGGCCTGGCCTGCGCCAACCGCCTGCTGCAGCTGCTCGGCGACGACGCCGAGACGATGGAGCGCCTCGGCGAGGTGCCCGTGGCGGTGGTCGAGAAGGCGAAGACGTGCGGCGGTCACAACCTCTCCGGCGCGGTGATGCGCCCCGGGCCCCTGGAAGAGCTGTTCCCGGACCTCACCCGCGAGCAGTGGCGAGAGCTCGGGTTCGCCTTCGGGGAGGTGAAGAAGGAGGCGGTCTATCTGACTCCCACGGCGAGGCACGCCATCCGCATCCCGACGCCACCCCCGTTCAAGAACCACGGCAACGAGGTCATCTCCGTGGCCGCGCTCGCCCGCTATCAGGCGCAGCAGGCCGAAGAGGCCGGCGCATACATCCTCACCGAGACCGCTGCCACGCAGCTGATCGTCGAGGAGGGCGCCGTCGTCGGAGTGCGCTCGGGGGACAAGGGCCGGGGCAAGGACGGCGAGCCGTTGGGGAACTTCGAGCCCGGGACCGACATCAAGGCGCAGGCGACCGTGCTCGCGGAGGGCTGCTGGGGGCACCTGACGGGCGCCGCGATCAAGGAGTTCGACCTCGGCGAGGGACGCGAGCCCCAGGTCTGGGAGCTCGGCGTCAAGGAGGTCTGGCGGGTCCCCGAGCCGCTCGACCGCCTGATCCACACGATGGGCCCCTGGCCGCTTCGCATCTCGACCAGGTACGGCCACATCGGCGGCACCTGGATCTACCCGATGAAGAACGAGAAGACCGGCGAGCACATGGTCTCGATCGGCTTCGTCGTGGAGCTCGAGTACGCCGACGCGACGACCTCGGCGCACGACCTCCTGCAGACGTTCAAGACGCACCCCCTCGTGCGCAAGATCCTGGCCGGCGGGGAGCGCGTGGCATGGGGCGCGAAGGCCCTCCCCGGCGGGGGCTACTGGTCGATGCCGAAGCTGACGATGCCCGGCGCGCTGCTCGTCGGGGACTCCGGCGGGATGGTCGACACGATGGCCCTGAAGGGGGTCCACCACTGCATCAAGTCGGGGATGCTCGCGGCCGAGTCGATCTATGCCGCGCTGCGGCGGGGCGAGCGTAGCTACGAGTCCTACGAGCAGGTGATCGAGCAGTCCTCCGTCGGCAAGGAGCTGTGGGAGGTGCGCAACGCGCGTCAGCCGCTCCAGAAGGGGCTGCTGCTCGGCGGGGCTCTGAGCGGTATCCAGCAGATCACGAAGGGACGGCTCCCCGGACGCGCCGAGTGGCATCGCAACGACGCCACGGCGATGTTCGTGGGGGACACCAAGGACCGCTACGTCAAGCCCGACGGGAAGTACACCTTCGACAAGCTCTCCTCGGTGTTCATCACCGGGAACGCCACCCGCGACGATGCGCCCAATCACATTCGCGTCCAGAAACGCGTTCCGCGGGAGATCGCGGAGACGTGGCGGTGGATGTGCCCGGCGGGCGTCTATGAGATCCCCGACGACGCCCCCGAGCACGGATCCGTCGACGTGATCGTCAACTACACCAACTGCGTCCAATGCGGCGCGATCACCGCCAAGGGCGGCAGGTTGACGACGCCCGAGGGCGGCGACGGCCCGCTGTATCAGCTCACCTGAGCCCGGATCCGCAGCCGGGCGGCGGCGGGCGGTCGTCGGCGCGGCGAAACCTCAGCGCCCGTGGGGTGTTACGGGTGTCGATGTACGGATACCTCAGACGCCCGGCGAGGGGCGCCCTTCCACCCTCGCGGGCACGATTCCTCCGCCGCGGCCTGCCGGCGGCGCTGGTCGCGGCCCTGGCCCTGCCGGGGCTCGCCGGCGCCGCCACCGCGGCCGGCGGCGCCACCGCGGCGGGCAGCGCCACCAAGCAGCCGGCCTCCGCGACCGTCGAACAGTGCCTCAGCGGCGCCGAACAGGCGCTCCACTCGGCGACGTTCGTAGGAGAAATGACGGCCGTCCCCGGCACCGTCCACATGCTCATGCGGATCGACGTGCTCGAGCGGACGCCCGGCGAACTCGCCTTTCGCGCGGTCACCGCTCCCGGGCTCGGCGTCTGGCGGAGCGCGGCGAACGGGGTCAAGGACTTCAAGTACCTCAAACAGGTCACCGACCTCAGCGCCCCCGCGGTCTACCGCGCGGCGATCCGCTTCCGCTGGCTGGGCGCCAAGAACCGGCCGCTGAAGACGCTCGAACTGTTCACCCCCCGCTGCGTCCAGCGTCCTTTGCCCGCGGGCGAAGCGACGACCTCCGCCGAGGCCCCCTGAGCGGCCGGCGAACACGCCGGCCCCGCTAGAATGACGCGACGATGAAGGCGAAGATACACCCCAGCTACGGCCCGGTCCACGTCACTTGCACGTGCGGGAACGAGTTCATGACGCGCTCGACGCGGGACTCCCTGCACGTCGAGGTCTGCTCCAACTGCCACCCCTTCTACACGGGCCGGCAGAAGCTGATGGACACCGGGGGGCGCGTCGAGCGCTTCCAGCGGCGAGTCGCCAAGGGCCGCCTGCACGCGGCCCGGTCAGCCAAATAGGCGGATGTCGGAGAGCTCGGCCGCCGGCTCGCCACCGACGTCGCTGGCCACGCTGAACGCGGTCGCGACGCCGCCGGCGACGGCCGCCGGTACGCGCGCGGGCGAGCTCGCCGCGACCGACGGCGACGGTGGTCTGCGCGCCCAGCGCGACGCCCCCGTCGGCGGCCAGGCGGTGCTCGAGGGAGTGATGATGCGCGGCGTGTCCAACTGGGCCGTCGCGGTGCGCAAGCCTTCCGCCGAGCAGCTCCACGAGGGCGGCCTGAACCCCACCGAGGCGGCGCTCGGGGAGATCGAGGTGACGACCTTCCCGCTCGACTCCGCACTGCGGCGTCATCGCTTCCTCCGCCTTCCCGTGATCCGTGGGGTCGTCGCGCTCGGGGGATCGCTCGCAATCGGCTTCAAGGCGCTCGAGGTCTCCGCCAACGCGCAGATCCCGACGGAGGAGGACGAGGAGGACACGCAGGAGATCTCGCGGGGGATGTGGGCCGGGACGGTCGTCGTGGCGGTCGTGCTGGCGATCGTGCTGTTCTTCCTCGTCCCCGTCGGTCTGACGAGCCTGATCAAGGGTCAGCTCGGCTCCTCGGTGCTCTTCTGGGTCGTCGAGGGCTTGATCCGGACGGCGATCTTCCTCGGCTACATGCTCCTGCTCTCGCGCGTGCGAGACCTCCGGCGGGTGTTCGAGTACCACGGCGCGGAGCACAAGACGATCTCCTGCTTCGAGGCCGGGCTGCCGCTGACAACGGTCAACGCGCAGCGCTTCTCGCGCCTGCACCCCCGCTGCGGCACCAGCTTCCTGCTGGTGGTGATGATCGTGGCGATCTTCGTCTTCGCGCCGATCGGCCTGCCGGCGTGGTACTGGCTGGTGGCCACCCGCATCCTCGGCGTGCCCCTGATCGCCGGGATCTCCTTCGAGCTGATCAAGTTCGCCGGCCGCCACCGCTCGCGCGCGTGGGTGCGCGCGGTGATGTGGCCGGGGATGAAGCTGCAGCTGCTCACCACCCGTGAGCCCGACCTCGATCAGCTCGCCGTCGCGATCGCCTCGCTGGAGGCGGTGCTCGAGCTGGAGACCCCCGGGGAGCTGACCGCGGCGGACCTCGTGGGCGTCGAGGTCGTCGCCTAGTAGTAGGCGATGTCGCAAGCGAACGTGGAAGCGATCCGGCGGGGCTTCGAGCTCTGGAACGTTGCCATGGGAGGCGGTAACGAAGCAAGCCGACAAACTGCCCTGCGGCAGATGGTTGAGGAATATCACCCCAACGCAGAGCTCGACTACAGCCGGACACTGCCGGACTTCTTTCCGACACGGGGCAGGGAGGCGATGGTCTCCTGGACCGAAGGTGCGCGCGAAGCCTTCGGGGAGGTCCGCATCGAGCCTGTCGAGTACGTCGACGCAGGGGACGCGCTTGTCGTTCAGGTACGAATGCTGGTCAAGGGCACGTCGAGCGGGGCCAGCGTCGGTGGCAAGTTCGTATACGTGTTTCGCTACCAGGACCAGCAGATCATTTCGGCGACTAGCTACGTGACGATGCGAGAAGCCCTCGAAGCCGTGGGGCTGGCGGAGTAGCCGTAGCGAGTTTCACCAGTCGTTTCGCCAGACCCTCCTAGGCGTCGATGGCGGGCCCCTCGCCCGCCACACAGGGGACGACGAGGCGGACGAGCTCCTCCCAGCCTGCCTTCAGCCGCGCGAGCGGCATCTCGCGGGCGTCGCGCAGGTAGAGGTAGAAGTCCGCGCCGAGCGAGGCGAGGAGCGTCTCGGCGAGGTACTCGGCATCGCCGTCGGGGGCCGCCTCGCGGAGGAGGAGGGTGATGTGGAGGCGATAGACCGCGTAGGGGGCCGAGCCGAAGCGCGCCGCCCCGCCCTCGGCCGCGTGGATCAGCTCGGCCTGCCCGGCGAGGTTGTCGAGGACCGCGTGGCCGAAGGCGACCAGGCGCTCCGCCGCCGGCGCCCCCGGGCCCAGGGGGGCTCTCCGCGGATGAACCCTTCCTGGAAGGCGCTCTCCTGCTCGCTCAGCACAGCGTGAGCGAGCGCCGCGCGCGAGCCGAAGCGGCGGAACAGCGTTCCCTTGCCGACTCCCGCGGCAGCGGCTACGTCATCCATCGACACGCACCCCGCGCCGCGCTCGGCGAACAGGCTCCGCGCCGCGCAGAGAATCCGCTCGCGATTGCGCGCCGCATCGGCCCGCTCGCCGGGCTCCGGCGCGATCTGCGGCAGCTCGAGCTCTGTGCGCATGCCTACATGATACTAACTGGACTACGGTCCGGTTATGTGCTACGCTGCTTTCATTGGAAGCGGACTGCGGTCCGATCAGAGCCATTCAGAGCAGAGGGAGCAAGCAGATGAGCGTTGCCACACCCAACACAATCGCCACCGGCACATGGAAGATCGACCCGATCCACTCGCACGTCGGCTTCGCCGTCAAGCACATGGTCGTCTCGACCTTTCGCGGTCAGTTCGACAGCTACGACGGTGCGCTGACGGCCGACGAGGACGGCGCCCCGCGCCTCGAGGGCCACGTCGACGTCGATTCGATCGCCGTCAAGGACGAGAACCTCGCGGGCCACCTGAAGTCCCCCGACTTCTTCGACAGCGCCAACCACCCCCAGATCAACTTCCGCTCCAGCGCCGTGAACGTGGTCGGCGAGGAGCTCGAGGTCGAGGGTGAGCTGACGATCAAGGGCAACACCCACCGCGTGAGCGCCCGCGGCAGCGTCAGCGGCCCGCACGTCGACATCGCCGGCAACGACAAGCTCGGCGTCGAGCTCGAGGCCGTGATCGATCGCCGGGAGTACGGCCTGGAGTGGAACGCGCCGCTCCCCAAGGGCGGGTTCGCGCTCGACAACGACGTCAAGCTCACGGTCTCGCTCGAGCTCGTGAGGGAGGCCTAGGACGATGAGGATCCTCGGGCTGTCGGGCAGTCTGCGGCGGGACTCGCACAACACGAGACTCCTCCGTGCGCTCCCAGTGCTCCTGCCCGACGGCGCCGAGCTGGAGATCTTCGACCAGCTCGGCGCGATCCCTCCATACAGCGAGGATGACGAGGCTCAGGCGCCCCCGGCGGTGGCCGCACTGAAGGACGCGATCGCCGGGGCCGACGCCGTGATCATCGCGACCCCCGAGTACAACCACTCGATCCCCGGAGCGCTCAAGAACGCGCTCGACTGGGTCTCGCGGCCGCGTGCGAGCACCCCGCTGGAAGGCAAGCCGGCGGTGGTCATCGGCGCGAGCACCGGGCTCTTCGGCGCGGTCTGGGCACAGGCCGAGCTGCGAAAGGTGCTCGGCGCGATCGGTGCCCGCGTGGTCGACCGCGAGCTGCCGGTGGGCCAGGCCGGGGATGCGCTCGGCCCCGATGGGCTCCCGCTCGATCGCGAGCTCCGCGAGCAGCTCGAGGCGGCCCTCGATGAGCTGCTGGACCAGCTCGTCGAGCGGGAGCTCGCTGCCTAGACAGTCGCTTCGGCGGCAGGGGCTCCCCGCCCGTGTAGCCTCGGAGGCGATGATCGAGGACCTCGTCGGCCAGATCGAAGCGCGCTTCGCCGAGCTCGGCGAGCAGATCACCGACCCCGAGGTGATCTCCGACCGCGAGCGCTACGCCGAGGCGGGTCGCGCCTACCGGCAGCTCGAGCCGGCCGCGAAGCTCGCCGCCGAGTGGCGGCATGCCCGCGACGATGCGGCCGGCGCGGAGGAACTGCTGGCGGAGATGGGCGAGGACGCGGAGCTGCGCGAGGAGCTCGGGGAGGCGCGCCGGCGGATCGAGGAGCTGGACGAGGAGATCCGCCTGGCGATGGTGGAGCGCGACCCGAACGACGAGAAGAGCGTGATCGTCGAAATCCAGGGGGGCGCCGGCGGCGAGGAGGCGGGGCTGTGGGCGGGGGACCTCTACCGGATGCTCACCCGCTACGCGGAGCGCCGGGGCTGGCAGACGGAGACGCTGGAGATCGGCGAGGGCAAGTACACGTTCGCCGTCAAGGGCGACGGGGCCTACTCCGTGTTCAAGTTCGAGGGTGGCACCCATCGCGTCCAGCGGGTTCCCCAGACCGAGTCCCAGGGCCGGGTGCACACCTCGACGGCGACCGTCGCCGTGCTCCCCGAGGCCGAGGACGTCGATGTGCAGCTCGACCCCAATGACCTCCAGATCGACGTCTACCGCTCCTCGGGCCCGGGGGGCCAGTCTGTCAACACGACGGACTCGGCGGTGCGGATCACGCACCGCCCGACGGGGATCGTCGTGGCGATGCAAGACGAGAAGTCCCAGTTGCAGAACCGCGAGAAGGCGATGCGGGTGCTGCGCGCGCGGCTCTACGAGCAGGCGCTCGCCGACCAGCAGGCCGAGCTCGCGGCGGACCGCCGCTCGCAGGTCGGCACGGGTGATCGGGCGGAGAAGATCCGCACGTACAACTACGGCGAGCGTCGCGTCACCGACCACCGCATCAAGATGACCGTCCACAACCTCGACCAGGTCCTCGAAGGCGAGCTCGACGAGCTCACAGCGGGGCTCGCCGCGGACGAGCGCCGCCGCCGCCTGGAGGCGGCGTCGAGCGCGCAGGAGGAGGCGCGGAGGCAGCCCGCGGGATGACGGCGGGGACCTCGGCCAGAGACGCGCTCCAGGGGGCGATCACGGCGATCGCGGCGGGCGGCTCGCCGACGGCGCGCATCGACGCCGAAGTGCTCCTCGCGGACGTGCTCGGCGTGCCGCGCGAGAGGCTGCTCACCGATCGCGAGCTCACGGTCGCAGGAGCGGACGTGCGCGCCTTCCAGGACTCCGTCCGCCGTCGAGCCGTGCTCCGCGAGCCGGTCGCCTACATCGTCGGGCGCCGGGGATTCCGCGGGCTCGAGCTGGAGGTGGACGCGCGCGCGCTCGTGCCCCGGCCGGAGACGGAGCTGTTGGTCGAGGTCGGGCTGGAGCTGGAGAAGGAAGCGCGCGTGCTCGACGTCGGGACGGGCAGCGGGGCGGTGGCGCTGGCGCTGAAGTCCGAGCGGCCCGATCTGGAGGTGACGGGCTCGGACCGCAGCGAGGAGGCGCTCGCGCTGGCACGCTGCAACGGCGCACGCCTGCGGCTGGAGGTGCGGTGGCTGCACGCCGACCTGCTCGCGGGGGTGGGTGAGGAGTTCGATGCAGTCCTCGCCAACCTCCCCTACATCGCCGCCGGCGATCGCCCCGCGCTCCCGCCCGAGCTGCGCCACGAGCCGGCCTCGGCGCTGTTCGCCGGGGAGGACGGTCTGAGCTCGATCACCGCCCTGCTCGCCCAGCTCGCGTACCGTCCCGGCGTTGGGCTCGTGGCGCTCGAGGTCGGCGCCGGCCAGTCCGGGGCCGTGGGGGAGCTCGTGAACGCGGCCGGCTTCACGGCCGTGAGCTCGCTGTGCGACCTCGCGGGCATCGAGCGCGTGGTGGTGGGCGAGCGGGCGAGGGCGGCGGCGGGAGCGGGATGAGCCGGGCGCTCGCAGCCGCCGAGGCCGACGCGGGCAGGCGGATGGAGGAGTGCGTCGGCGAAGGGGGGATCGCGGTGTTTCCGAGCGACACCGTCTACGGGCTCTGCTGCGACCCCGAGGACGCGGAGGCGGTGGCGCGGCTGTACGAGCTGAAGGGGAGCCCGGGGGGAGGGGGGCGGCGGTGATGTTCTTCTCGCTGGAGCACGCGCTGGCGTCCGTCGGCGGGGTCGAGGGGGCTGTCCTGCGGGCACTGGGACGCCTGCTCCCGGGGCCGGTGACAGCGCTGATCGGCAACCCCGACGGGCGCTTCCTGGCGGCCTGCGGCCCCGACCCCACCACCCTCGGGCTGCGCGTGCCGCGTCTGGCGGCGTCGCTCGCCGGGCTCGCAGCGGTGCGGGCGCCGGTGATGCAGTCCAGCGCGAACCTCTCAGGGCGGGCGGATGCCCGCCGGCTGGCGGACGTGCCCCCGGAGATGATCGCCGGCGCGGACCTGGTGCTCGACGGCGGAGAGCTCCCCGGGCGCCCCTCCACGGTCATCGATCTACGCCGCTACGGGGGCGGGGGAGAGTGGACGGTCGTGCGCGAGGGCGCGCTCGCGACCGTCGAGCTGCAGCTCCTGCTAGCCTCGTGACAGCTGCCGCAACTGGCGCCTGAGGTGGAGTGAACCACCGGGGAGCGGTCAGCGAAACGCCGCGCGCCTGGGCACCAACGACGTCATCGCCTCCCAAGGAGATCAACGTGTCCGCCCGTAGCCGCCAGAGCAGTGAGCTGAGTCCCGATTACTTCAACCGGCCGCTCTCAGAGGTCGACCCGGAGATCGCCGACGCCCTTCGGGGCGAGCTCGAGCGCGAGCAGGGGACGCTCGAGATGATCGCCTCGGAGAACTTCGTCCCGCGCGCGGTGCTCGAATGCCAGGGCTCCGTCGCGACGAACAAGTACGCCGAGGGGTATCCCGGGAGGCGTTACTACGGGGGTTGCGAGTGGGTGGACGTCAGCGAGCAGCTCGCGATCGATCGCGCCTGCTCGCTGTTCGGCGCCGAGCACGCCAACGTGCAGCCCCACTCGGGCTCGCAGGCGAACGCCGCCGTCTACCACGCGCTGCTCGCGCCGGGGGACACGATCATGGGGCTCTCGCTCGACCACGGTGGTCATCTCAGCCATGGGATGCGCATCAACGTCTCCGGCCGCCTGTATGACATCGCGGCCTACGAGGTGGACCGCGAGAGCAGCCTCATCGACATGGACGAGGTCGCGCGCATCGCCCGCGAGCGCCGTCCGAAGCTGCTCCTCGCCGGCTGGTCGGCCTACCCCCGCCAGCTCGACTTCGCCCGCTTCCGCGAGATCGCCGACGAGGTGGGGGCGCTGCTGATGGTCGACATGGCCCACTTCGCCGGTCTCGTCGCCGCGGGGCTGCACCCGAGCCCCTTCGATCACGGCGCCGACGTCGTCACGACGACCACCCACAAGACCCTCGGCGGCCCCCGCGCCGGCGTGATCATGTGCCGCGAGGAGTTCGCCAAGAAGATCGACTCCGCCGTCTTCCCCGGGCAGCAGGGAGGGCCGTTGGAGCACGTCATCGCCGCCAAGGCCGTCGCGCTGAAGATCGCCGCCAGCGAGCTGTTCGCCGAGCGGCAGCGGCGCACGATCGAGGGCGCCCGCGCGCTCGCCAGGGAGCTCCTCCGAGCGGGGCATGGAGTGAACGTGCTCACGGGCGGCACCGACGTCCACCTCGTGCTCGTCGACCTGCGCGACGCGGACCCCCCGCTCACGGGCAGGCAGGCGGAGGATCGCCTCCACGAGATCCAGATAACGGTCAACCGCAACGCCGTCCCCTTCGACCCCCGTCCGCCGATGGAAGCGTCGGGGCTGCGAATCGGGACGCCCGCGCTCGCGACCCGCGGCCTCGGCGGCGAGGACTTCGAGGAGGTCGGTCGGATCCTCGCGGTGGCCCTCACGCCCGAGTATGAGAGCCGCGCGGGCGAGCTCGCCGAACGCGTCGGGGCGATCGTGGAGCGCTACCCCCTGTACGAGTACCTGGGCGCCGCGGCCCCCGTCTGATTTCTCCTGCGGCGGCTTGCCCGCCGGCAGGAGCGAGCGACCGGCGGTGTAGCGACTGGGTGCGGGCTGGGCGCGCCATCGCGACTGGCGACCCCCGGGCCTGCGATGCTTAGGCGGAGCCGATGGCGCACCCGAACGAGCTCGACGCGCTTTACGCCTTCCTGGTCGCGGCGATGGTGGCCGCTGCGCTGACGCCGCTGACGAAACGGCTGGCGAGAGCCGTCGGCGCGATCGACCAACCGCGCGAGCGGGGACTCTCCGAGCGGCCCACCCCGTTGCTCGGCGGGCTGGCGATCTTCGCCGGGGCGCTCGTCGCCGGCCTGCTGTTCCTCCCCGCCGGCTACTACGCGGGCCACGAAAGCGAGCCCGAGCTGTGGCACGGGGTGCTGCTCGCAGCGGCCGTGATCACGCTCGTCGGCGCGCTCGACGACCGCTTCGACCTGCCACCCGGCGTGAAGCTCCTCGGACAGGTGGTGGCGGCAGTGATCGTGGTGCACTACGGGGTGGCCGTGAAGTCGATCACGCTCCCCTTCATCGGGACGCTCACCGCCCCCAACGCGGGCTTCACCAATGCCGGTCCGGTCCTCACCGTGATCGCGCTCGTGGGGATGATGAACGTGGTGAACTTCTCCGACGGGGTGGACGGCCTCGCCGCGGGCGTCTGCGCGATCATCGCCGCGACGATGGCGATCATCGCCTTCGACCTCGGCCGCCAGCAGCCGGGCGTGCTCGCGGCGATCACGGCCGGGGCAGCGCTCGGCTTCCTGTTCTTCAACTTCCCCCCCGCATCGAGCTTCATGGGCGACTGCGGGGCGAACCTGCTCGGGCTGCTGATGGGGGTGATCGCGGTCGAGGCGGCTGTCAAGACCGCAGCCGTCGTCTCCTTCGTGCTGCCGCTCATCCTCCTCGCAGTGCCCTTCCTCGACACCACGTTCGTGGTGCTGAAGCGGCTGAAGTACGGTCAGCCGATCTACCGCTCCGACAGCGAGCACTTCCATCACCGGATGGCCCGTATCGGCTTCAGCAGCAGGCGCACGATCGCCTACCTGTACGCGTGGACGCTGATGCTCGCAGGCCTCGCCCTCGCGCTGCGATTCATCCCCTACAGCGACCACAAAGGCCACTACCGCACGGGTTGGACGCTCGCGATCCTCGGCCTCGGGGTGCTCGTCGTGGCCGCGAGCGTCTACCTCGTCTACGTCCTCGAGATCCTCAAGTTCCGCCGCCTCGACGCGATGCGCCTGCGGTTGATCCGCCCCGATGCCTCACCAGCGGAGATAGAGCTCGACGTTACGAAGGATTTGGAGACCGGCGAGTTCGAGGCGGTGGCGGGAGCCGGGGACGGGGAAGGGGAGATGGCGGGAGACGTGGGGCGGGCGCGGGCTGAGCAGCGGATTGGCCAGCGAGAGGTGGATCACCACGGCGTAGGCGCAGAACACGAGCGTGGCAGCCCGCAGGCGCCGGTCGCCGCCGACGGCCGCTAGCGGCAGCAGCCAGATCGCGTACCAGGGCAAGAGCCAGGCCGTCGAGAGCAGCAACGCGAACATGCTCCAGCCGGCCGCCACGCGCCAGTCGGCCCCGCGGGCTGTCCGCCACAGCGCCGTCGCCGTCACGACCGCGAAGGCGACCACGTAGGCATCTCGCCACCACCGCGGCACGCCCGCGAGGCCGACGAGGCGGGCGGTCCCCGCGGGGACGCTGTGGGTGGCGATCAGCTGCTGCTGCTCGCCCACCGCGTCGATGAAGCCGAGGGCGTGCGAGCCGAAGCCCGCGAGCCCCACAACGGCGACCGCGACCAGGCTGAGGAGCGCGCTGAGCGCCACGCCCGCCCGTGCGCGCGCGCGGGGGGGAGCGAGGGCGATGAACGGAAGCAGAAGGCCGGCCGTCACCTTCACGCCAACCCCCACCGCCGCCACCGCCGCCGCTGCCCGCAGGCGCGGTTGGGGGCCGGCCGAGAGGAGCAGCGCGACGGCCATGACGAGGATCACGAGCGTGTCGTTGTGGGCGCCCCCGACCGCAAGCTCCAACAGCACGGGGTTGCAGCCCACGAACGCCGCCGCCCAGCGACGCGAGAGCCCGCGGCGGCCGGCAGCAAGCGCCGTGATGGCGGTGGCGGCGAGGCTCGCCAGGACGGCGAGCGCCTTCAGGCTCCAGAGGCCGCTTGCGAGGCTCAGCGGCGCCGTGAGGTAGCTCGCGAGCGTGAAGAGGGGCCCGTAGGGGGAGTGCTGGAAGGGCCAGCCGATGAACCCGTAGACGTGGTCCGCGGCGGCTTCACTGGGCAGGTGGGTGTAGGGGTCCAGCCCGTGGACCGCTCCCATGCGAGCGAAGGCGAGGTAGCCGAAGACGTCCTGGGAGAGGAGCGGCGGGCCGAGGAGGAGGATCGCGTGGGCGAGCACGATCGCCCCCGCGAGCACCCGCATCGGGATCGCCCTGGCCCCCGCCAGCAGGAGGGCGTAGCCAGCACAGATGAGCAGCGTGAGGACCTGGAAGCGGGTGTCCGAGAGGGGGATGTGGAGGCCCGCGAAGGGGCCCGCCAACCACGCCGGCCAGCCCCCGCTGCGGGCCGGGACGAACTGATTCGGCGCCGAGGAGGCGCCCGCGGAGATGAGGAAGGTGCCCGCGAGGATCGCCCCCAGGCCGAGCAGGGCCGACGCCCTCAGCGCCCACACGGGGACCCTCAGCCGCCCCGCGACGCCCTCCTTGGCTGTGGAGCGGGCCGGAGGGTCACCGCTGGGAATGACGGGCGATGAAGGTGTGGCGGCCGGTATGGGCCCCATTCTCACACCTGCTCCACCGCAATCGTCCAGCCGTCCCGCTAGCCTGTAGGGGCCGTCGTGTCCGTCGGGGGGCTCCCGCGTGGACACACGCGCACGCGGCCCCCGCAGAGGGCCTCACAAAACACCGTATGCGCATGCGCCGACGCCATCGCAAAAGCACGCTGCGCCGGGCTCCCGGTCCGCGGCGCGTTCTGATCCTCTCCGCCGACGTCGGCGAGGGACATGCGGCGGCCGCGCGGGCGCTCTCGGCACAGATCGCCGAATCGACCCATGACGCCGAGGTCACGGTCATCGACGGCCTCGCCGCGATGGGTCCGCTGCTGCGGCCGGTGGTCGAGGACGGCTACCGTGTCCAGCTCCGCTTCTTCCCCTGGACCTACACGATCGTCTACTGGCTGCTGGAGCACGTGCTCCCGATCAGGATGATCGTCCGCCGGCTCCTCTGCTGGCTGGGCGCCCGCCCGCTGGCGCGGACGATCGCCGCGCACCAGCCCGACGTCGTCGTCTCCACCTACCCGGCCGTCACCGTCGTCCTCGGCCACCTCCGACGCCGCGGCCAGGTGCGCTGCCCGACCGTCGCCACGATCACGGACCTGACGGGGCTGTTCTTCTGGGCGCAGCCCGGCATCGACACACATCTCGTGATGTACGACGAGTCGATGCCCTCGGTGGAGCGCATCGCGGGACTCGGCAGCGTGCAGCGCGTGCGGCCCCTGATCTCGGCTGAATTCCTCGAGCCCCGCTGTCCGACCGACGCGCGGCGCGCCCTCGGCCTCGACGAGGCCGGCCGCATGGTCGTCGTCTCCGGCGGCGGCTGGGGAGTGGGGGACATCGCGGGCGCCGTCCGCGAGTTCACGCGGGTGAACGAGGTCACGAGCATCGTCTGCCTGGCCGGGCGCAACGAGCAGCTCGCGGAGAAGCTGCGGCTCGCCTTCGCCGATGACGAGCGCGTGATCGTGCTCGGGTTCACCGACCGCATGCCCGACCTCCTCGCGGCCGCCGACGTGCTCGTCCACTCGACCGGAGGGGTCACCTGTCTGGAGGCGCGCGCGGCGGGCACCCCCGTCGTCTCCTACGGGCTCCCCGTGGGTCACGCGCGGCTGAACACGCGGGCGATGGCCGACCTCGAACTCGTGCGCCTCGCCAACGACACGGACGAGCTCCGCGAGCACGTGCGCGCGAGCTTCGTCGAGGACGCGGTCGTGGACGGCGCGCCGGTCGCGGAGCTCCCCGCCGCCGAGGCCGTCCTCGACGCCCCGCGGCGGGTTTCGCCGATCCCCCGCTGGCGGCTGCGGGTCGCGGCCGTCGCGGGCCAGGTGGTGCTGCTGCTGGTGGTGGGCTCGTGGATGATGTCCACCGACGAGGTCACCGCGCTGGCGGCGAAGCTCCTCCACGTGAGCCCGCTCTCGCACGTGCACACGAGCCAGCGCTCGGTCGGGGTGATCGTCCACGCCCCGGCGGCGGTGATGGATCGGGTGGCGCTCGAACTGGCGGCGAAGGGCATCCACGTCTCGTTCGCCGACAACGACGGCAGCGTGCCCTCCGAGGCGAGCATCGCGCAGATCGCAGTCGCTCGGCGACGAGCTCCTCCCCGACGTCGCCCGCGGTGCGATCTTCCACTGGATCGACACCCGACGGACGCTGGGCGTGCAGGCCCACGCGCTCGGGCTTCACCACCACTTCTATTACCTCGAACCGATCAACGGGCTGGCGATGGGCCAGCTCGTCCTCGCCCGCATCTCCGGCGCGGTGCCCGTCAAAGGCGCCCTTCGCCTCGGGGCGACCACCCAACCGCCTCACCGCACGATGCGTGCGGGCGACGTGATCGTCGTCGAGCTCGGTGGGTCCTCGTCATCGGTGGAGGGTCTGGTGCGGATCGTCTCCTGGCTGGACGGCGAGCGGCTCGGCGTCGAGCCGCTCTCCTCGCTCACCCGCTGACCTCCGGCCATCAGGCCCAGCAGCAGGGGCGAGCGCGCCAGCAGCGCGGCGCCCGCCATCAGCACGATGAGCGACAACATCAGCGGCGCGCCCCCGAGCGGCGTATCGCTGAACTGTTCGCCGAGAAGCAGCGGCGCGAGGACGATCGGAATCACCGTCTGCGTGACGAACACCACCGGCGCCACCTGTATCGCGGGCCGGGACTGCAGCGCGCTCATCTCGCTGAGGACCCCGACCCCCGACGCGGCCGCCGTCGACAGTCCCCACGCCGCCGCCGCCACCAGATGGCCGTTCGCGAGGTCGTCGGAGGCGAGCTTCGTGGCGACGCCGCTCCACCCGAAGGCCAGCCCGGCTCCCACCATCGTGGCCTCCGCGAAGGAGCGGCCGAAGGCGTTGAGTATGTACGGCAGCAGGCTCGCCAGACCGAGACCCACGAGCACCAGCGTGATCGTGAGATCCTCGGCGGCGTGGGTCGTGCTGCGAGGCGGAGCCGTCAGCGCGGCGCCGGCCACGCCGACGACGATCATCGTCACCGCGATGTACTCGTAGCGGCCGGCCCGCTCTCCGAGCATCCTCTCGCCCAGCCACATCAGCAACACGAGCCCGGCCGCGAGCGTGGGTTGCACGACGACGAGCGGCGCGAGCAGCAACGCGATCACCTGGAGCGGCCAGCCGAGGATCGAGAGGCCCGTCCCGAGCAGCCAGCGCGCGCGACGAACGAGGTTCCTGGCGAGCGCGAGGCGGAGATGCTCCTCCGGCGGGGCCTCACGGGCATCCATCGCCTGGATCGCGATCCCTAGGCTGTAGAGGCTCGAGGCCCCCACCGCCGCCGCGATTCCGAGCACCAGTTCGACCATGTCCGACTCCGATCATCGCATTCCCAGCGCACCCCTTGCCGGTGCGATCGTGGGGGCGGTGGCGATCGGCTATGCGCTCCCGGCCCTCGCCGGAGCCATCCCCGCCCTTCGCCGCCCGCTCGGCGTCGAGGACCGCACGGCGGCCGGACGGGGCTACGCGCTGACGTTCGACGATGGGCCCCACGCCGAGGGGACGCCCGCCGTTCTGGAGATACTCGAGCGCGAGCGCGTCAGCGCGACGTTCTTCCTCGTCGGCGAGCAGATCCGCCGCAACCCGCGCCTCGCGGCTGAGATCGTCGCGCACGGCCATCAGGTGGGGCTCCACTGCGACCGTCACCGAAACCTCCTCCGCCTGCTTCCCAGCCAGGTGAGGGCCGACATCGACCGCGCCCAGGCCCTCATCGAGGAGTCCACGGCCCGCTCGCTGTCCCTCTACCGTCCCCCCTACGGGGTCCTGAACGCCGCCGCGCTCGCCCTCGCCCGGCGGCGCGGCTGGACGACGCTCCTCTGGACCCACTGGGGCCGGGACTGGGAGGCCCGGGCAACCCCCGCCGGGATCGCCGACCGCGTCACCGCCGGAGCCGGCGAGGGCTCGGTGCTGCTCCTCCACGACGCCGACGACTACTCCGCCCCCGACTCCTGGCGAAACACCGTCGCCGCCCTCCCACGGGTGATCGACACGCTGCGCGAGCGGGGCCTGGAGGCCGTTTACCCCTGAGGCCGCCGGGGCCGGGCGCGCGTGCACGCTCGCCGCCGGCCGACGGTGTCGATGGGGGATGGGTGTCTCCGAACGGGCTCCACGCGCGCGTGCGCGAGGGGTGGTCGGGGGTGACGGGGGTGGGTGTCTGCGAGAGGGGCCCCCGCGCGCGTGCGCGGGGCGTGGCTCGGGGGTCGCGGGGTGGGTGTCCGCGAAGGGCGCCCTCGCGTGCGCGGGCGCGAGCAGTGGCCCGCGGGTCGCGGGTGTGGGTGTCCGCGAGAGGCCCTCCGCGCGCGTGCGCGGGGCGTGGCTCGGGGGTCGGGGGGTGGGAGCCCGCGAACGGGGCCACCCGCGTGCGTGCGCGCGCGGGTGGCCCGCTTTCGGGGATCGGTGGGTGTGTGTCTCCGGAAGGGGCCCCGCGCGCGGGGGCGCCCGTGCGGGGGCCGTGGCTCCGGCTAAGATCGGGACCTTGTCCACCGCCGTCTCGCTCGAAACGGACGGCTCCGCCGCCGTCACGCCCGCGTTCAGCGCGGACGCCCGCGTCCAGCCCGCCAGACGTACCCGCTGGTGGGTCGAGGCGATGGCGATCGCTTGGCTGTGCTGGCTCTACGACGCGATCACGAATCTCGCGCCGCTGCGGCTCCACAGCGCGCTCGCCCACGGCAGGGGCATCCTCGCGCTGGAGCAGACGCTCCACATCGACCCGGAGCGGACGCTCGACAGCTGGCTGTCGGCCCACCCCACGCTCGGGCTCGCGCTGTCCGATTACTACGACAACGCCCACTTCATCGTCACGCTCGGGCTGCTCGGCTGGCTGTGGTGGCGGCGGGCCGATATCTACCGCCCGTTGCGGAACACGCTCGTGCTCGCGAATCTGCTCGCGTTCATCGTCTTCTGGCGCTTCCCGGTCGCGCCGCCGCGGATGCTCCACGGCTTCGTCGACGTGGTCGCCTCGACCCATGCGCTCGGCTCCTGGCACACGGGGGCACTCGCCTCACAGGCCAACCAGCTCGCGGCGATGCCCTCGCTGCACATGGCCTGGGCGGGATGGTGCGCGCTGGTGATCTGGCAGCTGACGTCGAATCGCTGGCTGCGCGCTGCGGGCATCGCACACGTCTGCGTGACCGCCTTCGCGGTCCTCTCGACCGGAAACCACTACGTCCTGGACGTGCTCGCGGGGCTGCTCACGCTGGGCCTCTCGTGGCTGCTCGTCGCCGGCGCCGAACGGCTCCGTGGCCGCCGCCGCGGTGGTGTCGGCGCGAGGCCCGACACGGTGAGCGAGGGGCAGGTCGGCCGGTTGGAGCCGGCGGGCTGAGGCGGGAGTCGCGCGCGAGAGGGCGCAAGGCGCTCGACTACTTTCGAGGTAAGGGGAACATCCAGGCGGCAAGGGGACGATCCCCGTGGCGGTTGTCACAAAGTTGTTACGAAGTCCCAGAACCGTTAGACTGGGCGCGCCGCTACAGACTGTTGAGGGACAGGCGTAACGGCCCCGCCGGAGGCGCGGGGCGTCCTCATCTGTAGGGTGGCCCCACGCAAAATGTCAGACTTCGATGCCACTGAGGATTCTCACGCGCCTGCCCGCTTCCGGGCTGGGGGGCTCGCTCGACGGCGGAGAGTTCCGGCATGCCGGGCTGCTCGCGCTGCGCAACCTCGACGTCGTGATCCTGCTCCTCGGGGCGGCTCCCGCGCTCGCGCTGGGCGTGCCCACGCTCGGCTTCCTCATCGGCGCCGGGGCGTGGGTCCTTCAGCGGGTGCTCCAGTACACCGACCGCCGCCTCGTGGAACGTGCGGTGGAGCCGCGGACGAAGCTCGGGCTGAACCTCTTCGAGGCCTTCGGCCGGATTTGGCTGCTCGCCGGAGCGATCGTCGCGGCCGGGGTGATCGGCGGCCGCGCCGATGGGCTCACGGCGGCCGTGACGATCTTCGCGGCCTACTCGGTGGCGTTCGTCATCCGCATCCTCTCCGGGCCTCCGGGCGCCCACGGGCAGCCCGGACGGGCGACACGATGAGCAGCGTCGCCGCCCCCGCGCCCGGCGGCCCCCCCGGCGAGAACAGCGGGGGGATGAGCCGGGGCAAAAAGATCGGCCTCGCGGTCCTCGCCGGCTACATCGTCGGGATCGTCGTCTTCGTGGTGGCGTTCGGGATCAAAGGACACAAAAACGAATCATTCAAAGTGATCGACTCGTTCCACCTCGAAACGTGGTTCCACATCATCGGGCCGCTCAACTTCGACAAGGGCGTCCTCTACCTGCTGATCGCCTCGGGGTTGACGATCGGGTTGACCGTGTTCGTCGCGAAACGGATGGAGATGCGTCCCGGACGGACGCAGGTGGCGATCGAGTGGATGTACGACCTGATGCTCCGCACCACGCGGGACACGATGGACGAGGAGATGACCAACAAATGGTTCCCGGTGATCTTCACGCTGTTCCTCTTCATCCTGATCACGAACCTGATCGGCTACATCCCACTACCGGTCGATACGGCCCAGAAAATCCGCCTCTTCGGCTTCAGGATCCCCGCCTTCCAGATCTACGCCGCCGACACGAACGTGGCGCTGCCGCTGCTCCTGTCGCTGGGGGTGTTCGTCGCGTTCAACACCGTGGGCATCAAAGCCCAGGGCTTCTTCGGATATCTCAAAAGCCTCGTGCCCCAGGGTGTCGGGGGAGCGATGCTGATCATCATCTTCCCCCTGGAGATCGTCTCCACGTTCCTGCGGCTGCTGTCGCTGACGATCAGGCTGTGGGCGAACCTCCTCGCCGGCCACCTCCTGATCGAGTTCATGGCCGGCGACCTCGCCGTGCTCCTCGGCCTGCAGCTCCTCGGCTGGATCACGCTGCCGATCGGCATCGTCATCTTCATGTTCGAGGCCGTCCTCATCGCGGGCCTGCAGGCGTTCATCTTTGCCATCCTCACCGCCATCTACATCGGTGGCGCGGTCTCCCGCCACTGACAATCCAAAAGGAGCTCTTGATTCATGCTTGTTGACCTCATCGCAGCTGCCAATTCCTCCGCGGAAGTCGGAAAGGAAGCCGGCAAAGCGATCGCGCTCGGCGTCGGCGCCGGCGGCGGGGCCGCGGGCGCCGGCGCAGGCATCGGGATGCTGTTCGGGAAGGTGATCGAGTCCGTCGCCCGCCAGCCGGAGATGCGCGACGAGATCACCTCGATCCAATGGCTCGGGTTCGCCCTCACCGAGGCGACCTTCTTCTATGGCCTCGTCGGCGGCTTCATCGCCTTCTTCCTCTAGGCCGATGGTCGCGCTCACCACCCTCACGACGCCGATCGCCTCCGGGAACTCGTGGCTGATAACGCCCAACGTCGGCCTCACGATCTGGACGCTGATCGTCTTCGGGGCCTCGCTCTACATCCTCAACAAGGTCGCCTTCCCGCGTATTCGCGACGCGCTCGACGCCCGCCGGGACGCGATCTCGGAATCGATCGAGTCGGCCGAGGACAGTCGTCGGAAGGCCGACGAGCTGCTCGCCGAATACCGCGAGCGGCTGAAGGAGGCGCGAGCGCAGTCGGAGGAGATCCTCCAGCGGGCGCGCCAGACGGCCGAGTCGCACGAGCACGAATCACGCGAGCGCGCTCAGGAGATCCTCGCCGAAGGGGCCAAGCGCGCCGAGAGGGACATCGAGGCGGCGACCAAACGCGCCCTCGACGACATCCGCCGCGAGGTCGCCGACCTGACGATCATGGCCACCGAGAAGGTCACCCGCAAGACGCTCGACGGCGCCGACCAGCGCCGCCTCGTCGAGGAGGCGCTCAGCGAACTGGACTTCTCGAGCCTGTCCTCGGGGGCGGAGAGCAACTGATGGAGAAGCTCGCCCAGGTGTATGCCCGCTCGCTGTTCGAGGCCGCACGCGAAGCCGGCCGGCTGAACGTGCTCCGTGAGCAACTCGCCCAGTTCGCCGAGGCGCTCGACAAGCAGCGCCAGCTCGCCCTGTTCTTCTTCTCCCCCTATTTCTCCACGGCCGAGAAGGAGGAGTCGCTCGGCGGGCTGCTCGACGGCGCGGACGAGCTGCTCGTCAACTTCCTCGGGCTCCTCATCGAGAACCATCGCATGCCCGTGATCTTCCGCGCGCGGATGGAGTTCGAACGGCTGTGCGACGAGGAGGAGCGGACCCTGCCCGTGGAGATCACGAGCGCGATCGCGCTCGACGAGGCGACGACCGAGAGCCTCGGCAGGACGATCGGCGAGCGCGCAGGACGCAGGGTGGCGCTCGCGGCGCGCGTCGATCCGGACATCCTCGGCGGGGTCATCATCAGGGTCGGCAACTCGATCCTCGACGCCTCTATTCGCAACCGACTGGAGCAGCTGCGCAGGCACGTTGCCCAAGGAGCCTCTTAGTAGACATGCAGATCAACCCCGACGAGATCACAAGCATCCTCAAGAGCCGCATCGAGGGCCTCGACAGCGGCACCGCCGAACTCACCGAGGTCGGCACCGTGCTGTCGGTGGCGGACGGGATTGCCCGCCTGCACGGCCTCGAGAACGCGATGTCCTTCGAGATGCTCGACCTGCCCCACGGCGTCACCGGCCTGGCGTTGAACCTCGAGTCCGACAACGTCGGCGCGGTGCTCTTCGGCGAGTGGGAGCGGATCTCCGAGGGGGACACCGTCAAGCGCACCGGCAGGCTCCTCGAGATCCCCGTCGGCGAGCAGCTCCTCGGCCGGATCGTCGATCCGCTCGGCCGGGCGCTCGACGGCAAGGGCCCGATCACCGTCGAGGAGACCCGCCCGGCGGAGTTCAAGGCGCCGGGCGTCGTCCAGCGCCAGCCGGTCGTCCAGCCGATGCAGACCGGCCTGAAGGCGATCGACGCGATGATCCCGATCGGTCGGGGTCAGCGCGAGCTGATCATCGGCGACCGCCAGACGGGCAAGACGGCGATCGCGATCGACACGATCATCAACAACAAGGACAGCGGGGTGATCTCCGTCTACGTCGCCATCGGCCAGCGGATGGCGACCGTGGTGGCGCTCGCGCAGACGCTCGAGGAGTTCGGGGCGATGGAGAAAACGATCATCGTCGCGGCGGCCGCCGACGAGGCGGCCCCAATCAAGTTCATGGCGCCCTACGCAGGCTGCGCGATGGCCGAGCACTTCCTCTACAGCGGCGGCGATGCGCTCTGCGTCTACGACGACCTCACCAAGCACGCCTACGCCTATCGCCAGATGTCGCTCCTGCTGCGCCGCCCGCCGGGCCGCGAGGCCTATCCCGGGGACGTCTTCTACCTGCACTCCCGCCTGCTCGAGCGGGCGGTGAAGCTCAACGACGATCTCGGCGGCGGGTCGCTGACGGCGCTGCCGGTGATCGAGACCCAGGCGGGCGACGTGTCCGCATACATCCCCACGAACGTGATCTCGATCACCGACGGGCAGATATTCCTGGAGTCCAAGCTCTTCAACTCGGGGGTCCGTCCGGCGATCAACGTCGGCATCTCCGTCTCGCGGGTGGGGGAAACGCGCAGATCGGGCCGATGAAGAAAGTCGCCGGGAGGATCAAGCTCGAGCTCTCCCAATACCGCGACCTCGAGGCCTTCGCCCAGTTCGGCTCGGACCTCGACGCGGACACCCAGCGCACGCTCGCCCGCGGCGAGCGGCTCGTCGCGACGCTCAACCAGCACGAGCGGGCACCACTGGCCGTCGAGGACCAGACCGTGCAGATCTACGCAGCGACGAACGGCTACCTCGACCGGCTGAACGTCGAGCGCGTGCAGGAGTTCCTGGTCGGGTTGACCGAGCGGCTCCATTCTCAGCACCCCGAGTTGCGGGACAAGATCAACGGTGGAGACTGGTCCGACGAGGTGCAGGGCCAGGTGTGCGAGACGCTCGACTCCTACAGCGGAGACTTCGGCTACGACCTCGACGAGGAGGGCCAGCCGCTCGACGACGCCGCCCCGCTCGCCGCCCGGTCCGCGTCTGAGGCCACGCCCGAGGAGGCGACGGCGGCCGCATAGAGCGGCCCCCGCGAGCACACCATGGCCTCCCAGCGCGACGTCCGCAACAAGATCTCCTCGGTGCGCAACATCCAGAAGATCACCCGCGCGATGGAGATGGTGGCGGCCGCGCGCCTGCGGCGGGCCGAGCAGCGGATCGAGGCCCTGCGGCCCTACGCGGACGCGATCGGGCGGATGACCCGTCAGGCCGCGCTCGCCGCCGGCGCGGAGGGCCAGCGGGTGCCGCTGCTGCGGGCGCGCGAGTCCGAGACGAGCGCCGCGCTGCTGATCGTGACCGGCGACCGGGGTCTGGCCGGGGGGTTCAACTCGCAGATCATCCGCGCCGGCGTGCGACTCGCCGATGAGCTCTCCGAGCAGGGCCTGCGGAACACCTGGTATGCGACCGGACGCCGCGGGGTCTCCTCGCTGACGTTCCGTGGCTACGAGCTATCGGGCGTCTACACGGGCTTCTCCGACAAACCCGCCTACGCGGACGCGCGCTCGATCGCCGATGACCTCATCTCGGGCTACCTCGACGGGCAGGTCGACCGCGTCGAGATGCTCTTCAACCGCTACATCTCCCCGCTCACCCAGGAGGTCACCCGCCAACGGCTGCTCCCGCTCACGGGGGAGGCCCTCGGCGAGGAGGACGGCGACGGCGAGGCGGCGCCCGCGCGGCCAACGCCGACCGACTACGAGCCCGACCCGCAGAAGATCCTCCAGCGGCTCGTCCCCGACTACATCGAGATCTCCGTCTACAGGGCCCTCGTGGAGTCCGCCGCCGGGTTCTTCGGCGCGCAGATGACGGCGATGCGGAACGCGTCGGAGAACGCCGGGGAGATCATCACCGAATACACCCTTCAGATGAACCGCGCGCGACAGGCTGAGATCACACAGGAGATCATGGAGGTCGTCGCCGGCGCGGAGGGACTCAGCTAGGACGCCCGAGGACCCGTCCCACCCAGACACCCGAGACTTGAACGGATAAGACAGGAGAAATCGAGACAAATGGACGCCAGCGTGACCACCGAGCCCATCAAGATATCGACCAACGGAGCCGCCGCAGGGCGCAACGTCGGAAGGATCGAGGAGATCCAGGGCGTCGTGATCGAGGCCGTCTTCCCCGAGCGCCTGCCGGAGATCAACCACGCGATCACCGTCGCCAGGCCGGCGGCCGCGGCCGAGGAGGAGGCCCCCGGCATCAGCACCGAGGCGGGCGGGAGCGTGCTCGTGTGCGAGGTCCAGCAGCACCTCGGCGACGACCGCGTGCGGGCGGTCGCGATGGACACCACCGACGGGCTCGCCCGTGGCGTCGAGGTGATCGACACCGGCGCGCCGATCACCGTGCCCGTCGGCGAGGTGACGCTCGGCCGGATCTTCAACCTGCTGGGCGAACCGATCGATCTCGGCGAGGACCTCCCCGCGGGGGTCGAGCGGCGGAGCATCCACCAGGACGCCCCCCGCGTCGAGGACCTGACGCCGACGACGGAGATGTTCGAGACGGGCATCAAGGTGATCGACCTGCTCGCCCCCTACGCCAAGGGCGGCAAGGTGGGTCTGTTCGGCGGCGCCGGCGTGGGCAAGACGGTGCTGATCCAGGAGCTCATCCACAACCTCGCCAAGGAGCACGGCGGGCTGTCCGCGTTCTGCGGCGTGGGGGAGCGCTCGCGCGAGGGCAACGACCTCTGGCTCGAGATGAAGGAGTCGGGGGTGCTCGACAAGACGATGCTCGTCTTCGGCCAGATGAACGAGCCCCCGGGCGCGCGCATGCGGGTCGCCCTGTCCGGTCTGACGATGGCCGAATACTTCCGCGACCAGGGCCAGGACGTGCTCCTCTTCATCGACAACATCTTCCGCTTCGTGCAGGCCGGCTCCGAGGTCTCGGCGCTGCTCGGACGGATGCCATCGCAGGTCGGCTACCAGCCCACGCTCGAGACCGAGATGGGCCAGCTCCAGGAGCGGATCACCTCCACGAAGTCCGGCTCGGTCACTTCGATCCAGGCGATCTACGTGCCCGCGGACGACTACACCGATCCCGCCCCCGCCTCCGTGTTCGCCCACCTCAACGCGACGACGGCGCTGTCGCGGGCGATCTCCGAAAAAGGGATCTACCCGGCGGTCGACCCGCTCGACTCGACCTCCACGATCCTCAAGGCGGACATCCTCGGCGACGAGCATTTCCGCGTCGCCAACCGCGTGAAGGAGATCCTCCAGCGCTACAAGGAGCTCCAGGACATCATCGCGATCCTCGGCATCGACGAGCTCTCCGACGAGGACAAGCTGACGGTGCAGCGGGCGAGGAAGATCGAGCGCTTCCTCTCCCAGCCCTTCTTCGTGGCGGAACAGTTCACGGGTACCCCGGGGGCCTACGTCCCGATCGCGGAGACGATCCGGGGCTTCGACGAGATCATCGAGGGCAAGCACGACGAGGTGCCCGAGAACGCCTTCTTCCTGAAGGGCACGATCGACGAGGTCGTCGAGGCAGCCAAGAAATGAGCCACACGAAGTTCCCCGCGGAAGTGCTCACGCCCGAGGGGGAGGTGTTCTCGGAGGAGATCGAAATGCTCTCCACGCGGACCGGCGTGGGGCTGATCGCGATCCTCGCCAACCACGAGGCGCTGCTGGCGCGGCTGGAGCCCACCGAGCTCCGCCTGTATCGCTCCGAGGATGAGATCGTGCGCTTCGCCCAGGCGGAGGGCTACCTCCAGTTCGCGAACAACCGCGCGCTGGTGCTCGTCGAGGAGGCGATCGCCCCCGAGGTGATCGACCGCGAGACGTTCCAGACGCGGCTCGGTGAAGCGCGTAGCGCGGCCGAGGGGGCGCCCGAGGGCAGCGAGGAGCAGGCCCGCGCCGCGCGGGACATCCGTCGCTACGAGGCCTTCCTCTCCGTTGGGCAGTAGGCCGCGGCCGGCTATGGAGGCCGCCCCGAGATGAGCCCCGCGCGCGAGCCGATCGGGGTGATCGGAACCGGCTACGTCGGCCTCGTGACGGCGGCCGGCTTCGCCGAGCTGGGCAACGAGGTCTGGTGCGTCGACATCGACGCCGAGAAGATCGAGCGGCTGCGCCGCGGCGAGGTGCCGATCTACGAGCCGGGTCTCGAGGAGCTGCTTGCGCGCAACGCCGAGCGGCTCCACTTCTCGACCGAGCTCGCCGACGCGCTCGCCCGTGCCCGGCTGCTGTTCGTCGCCGTGGGCACCCCGCCGACTTACTCCGGTGACGCCGACCTGTCGGCCGTCCACGCCGTGGCCGCGTCGATCCCCTCCTCCAACGAGCACGCCCTCGTGATGAAGTCGACCGTGCCCTGCGGGACGGGGGGCTCGCTGATGCGGGTGTTCGGGGAGCAGGGGAAGGACGGCCTGGCCTACGTCTCCTGTCCCGAGTTCCTCAAGGAGGGCTCGGCGGTGAAGGACTTCCTCGACCCCGACCGCGTTGTCGTCGGCGATTGCGGAGACTGGGCGGGCGACGCTGTCGTCGAGCTCACGCCCCGCTCGGGGCGCCGCTCGTGCGCACCGACATCGCCAGCGCCGAGATGGTCAAGCTCGCCAGCAACGCGTTCCTCGCGACGAAGATCTCCTTCATCAACGAGATTGCGAACGTCTGCGAGGAGACCGGCGCCGACGTCGTTGAGGTCGCGCGGGGGATGGGCCTCGACGAGCGCATCGGCTCGAAGTTCCTCCAGGCGGGAATCGGCTTTGGAGGGAGCTGCTTCCCCAAGGACGTGGACGCGCTGAAGCAGCTCGCGGGCAACTCCGGCTACCACTTCCAGCTGCTCAACGCCGTGATCGAGGTCAACGACCTGCAGAAGCGGCGCGTGATCGGCAAGCTCCAACGCCACCTCGGCGGGCTCGTCGGCAAGCGCATCGCGCTGCTCGGTCTCGCCTTCAAGCCGAACACGGACGACATGCGGGAGGCCTCCTCGCTCGTGCTCTCGGCGCGCCTGCTCGCCGACGGCGCTGCCGTCAGCGCGTATGACCCCGTCGCCGAGGAGCAGGCGCGAAGGCTCGTCAGCGGGCTCACCTTCGCCGGCTCGGCGATCGAGGCTCTCACCGGGGCGGACGCCGCCGTGCTCGTGACGGAGTGGCCCGAGCTGCTCGAGCTCGACTTCGCGCGCGTGGCCGAGGCGATGGCGGGGAACGTGGTGATCGACGGGCGCAACGCGCTCGACCCCGCGCGCGTCCGCGAGGCCGGCCTCCTCTACGAGGGCATCGGCCGACGATGAGACCCGCCGGCACGCCGACGGGGTCTCCGAGCTCCCCCGGGGGCCGATGCAGGCGGTGATCCTCGTCGGCGGCGAGGGCACCCGCCTCCGGCCCCTCACCGCGCAGACGCCCAAGCCGGTCGTGACGCTCGTCGACCGTCCCTTCATCGCCTTCATGATCGAGTGGCTGCGCCGCCACGGGATCGACCACGTCGTGATGTCCTGCGGCTTTCGTGCCGACAGCGTCCGCGAGGTGCTCGGCGACGGCTCGAAGTTCGGCATCCGCCTGAGCTTCATCGAGGAGCCCGACCCGCGCGGGACCGCGGGCGCGCTGAAGCTCGCCGAGCCGCTGCTGGAGGACCGCTTCCTGATGCTCAACGGGGACGTCCTCACGGACATCGACCTCACCGCCCAGATCGCCCAGCACGAGCGGACGGGGGCGACGGCGACGCTCGCGCTGGTGGGGGTGGCGGACCCCACCGCGTACGGGCTCGTGGTCCTCTCGGGGGACGGCTCGGTGCGGGAGTTCATCGAGAAGCCGAGCGCGGAGAACCTCCCGACGAACCTCATCTCGGCGGGGGCGTACGTGCTGGAGCGCGAGATCCTCGACCTGATCCCCCCCGAGCGGAACGTCTCGATCGAGCGGGAGGTGTGGCCGCGACTCGTCGGGAACGGCCTCTATGGGTACGCCTCGGAGAGCTACTGGCTGGACATCGGCACGCCCCAGCGCTACCTCCAGGGGACGTTCGACATCATCGCGGGCAACGTCGAGACGGCCGTGGGGGCGCGTCTCGGGGACGGCTGGCTGGCGGTCGATCCCCGCGCGGAGATCGCCGGCCGCGTGATCCCTCCGGCGCTGATCGAGCGGGGGGCGACGGTCGCCGCCGGGGCGCACGTCGGGAGCCTCGTGGTGCTCGGGGAGAACGTGAGCGTCGGCGAGGGCTCGACGGTCGAGCGCTCGGTCGTGCTCGCCGGCACGGAGATCGGACCGGGGTGCGAGCTGCGGGACTGCATCATCGCCCCCCGCTGCCGGGTCGGGCGCGGGACCCAGGTATCGGGTGGCGCGGTGCTCGGCGAGGGGGTGAGCGTGGGGGCGGACAACGTGATCACCCGCGGGGCGCGTATCTTCCCTGGTGTCGACCTGCCGGACGGGGCGATCGAGTTCTGAGGCCGGGAAGTACCGTAGGGTTCCCGTTCAAGCGCCGACCCTCACCATCGAGGGTCGATCCTCATCCAGGACTACAGGAGGCGAGCAGCAGATGAGCGAAGGCGGAGCCACCGCCACACCCACCGCCGGGGGCGAGCTCTCCCGCGCGGCGATCGCCCAGGTCGATCCCTCCGACCAGCTCGGGGACGTGCTCGCCCTCCCGGAGCACCTCCGCGACGCGTTGTGGCGTGCGGACTCGGCGATCATGCAGGATTGGGACACCCCCGCCGGGCTCGTCGTCGCCGGGATGGGCGGCTCGGCGATCGGAGGCGCGCTCGCCCGCGCGGCCCTCGGCGACCATGCCTCGCGGCCGATCTTCGTCACCCGGGCCTACGGCCTGCCGACGTGGACGACGCCGGAGACGATGGTGCTGCTGGCGAGCTACTCGGGCGAGACCGAGGAGACGCTCGCCTGCTACGAGTCGGCCGGCGCCCTGGGTGCCAAGCGAACGGTCGTCACCACCGGGGGCCGCCTGGCGGAGATGGCGCGGGAGGACGGCGTCCCCGTGATCCCCCTCCCGGCGGCTTCCAGCCGCGGGCGGCCGTCGCCTACATGACGGTCGCTGCGCTCGAGGTGGCGGCCCTGTGCGGCGCCGGGCCCCGGCTCACCTCCGAGATCGACGTCGCGGCCTCCCACACGGAGCAGCTCGTCGCCGAGTGGGGCCCCGACGCGCCCGAGGACTCCGACGCCAAGCGCATCGCCCGTGGCCTGCAGGGGACGACGCCGGTGATCGCGGGCGCGGGCCTGACGAGCCCGATCGCCTACCGCTGGAAGACCCAGATCAACGAGAACGCCAAGCAGCCCGCCTTCTGGGGCGAGCTGCCGGAGCTCGACCACAACGAGCTCGTGGGCTGGGGCGGGGCGAAGGACTTCGGGCGCTTCGCGGCCGTGTTCCTCGACGACTCCGACGCCCACCCCCGGCTGAAGCGGCGGATGGAGCTCACCGAGCGGCTGATCGCTGGCAGTGCGGCGGTGAGCTTCCGCCTGGAGACCCGCGGCCAGAACGCCGTCGAGCGGGTGATCTCGCTTGTGCTCCTCGGCGATCTCGTCTCGATCTACCTCGCCGCCCTCCGCGGCGTGGACCCCGGGCCGGTGACCGTGCTCGGCGAGCTGAAGTCCGCTCTCGCGGACTCCTGAGCGCGCCTCCCGTGCCCGTTCCGGCGGGGCGGGCGGGCGACGGACGGCCCGGAGCGCCCGGCGTCGTGTGATACCTTGCGGGGCGGTCGAGGAGCGCTGCGACGGCTCCGATCCGCCACGCTCGACCTCTCCTCTCGCAGCAAGGGCGCTCACCTGACCCGACAGGAGGTTTCGTCATGTCAGCAATGACCCCCACAGCGATCGCCAGCGACGTCGACTTCAAGGTCGCCGACCTGTCCCTCGCCGAGTTCGGCCGCAAGGAGATCACCCTCGCCGAGCACGAGATGCCCGGCCTGATGGCGATCCGGCGCGAGTACGCCGACGCCCAGCCGCTGAAGGGCGCCCGCATCACCGGCTCGCTCCACATGACCATCCAGACGGCCGTGCTGATCGAGACGCTGACGGCGCTCGGCGCCGACGTGCGCTGGTGCAGCTGCAACATCTTCTCCACCCAGGACCACGCCGCCGCGGCCGTCGCCATCGGACCCGAGGGGACCCCCGAGAGTCCGCGGGGAGTGCCCGTGTACGCGTGGAAGGGAGAGACCCTCGAGGAGTACTGGTGGTGCACCGAACAGGTCCTCCGCTGGCCCGCCGGAGATGACGGCTCGACCGGCCCGAACATGATCCTCGACGACGGCGGGGACGCCACCCTGCTCGTCCACAAGGGCACCGAGTACGAGAGCGCGCGCGCCGTTCCCGACCCCGCGAGCGCCGACAGCGAGGAGTTTCAGGTGATCCTCTCGCTGCTCACGCGCTCGCTGGAGGAGGACCCACAGCGCTGGACGCGGATCGGCGAAGGGATCAAAGGCGTCACCGAGGAGACCACGACCGGGGTCCACCGCCTCTACCAGATGGTCGAGACCGGCGAGCTGCTCTTTCCCGCGATCAACGTCAACGACTCCGTGACGAAGTCGAAGTTCGACAACCTCTACGGCTGCCGCCATTCGCTCATCGACGGGATCAACCGCGGGACCGACGTGATGATCGGCGGCAAGGTCGCAGTCGTGTGCGGCTTCGGCGACGTCGGAAAGGGCTGCGCGGAATCGCTCCGCGGCCAGGGCGCTCGCGTGATCATCACCGAGATCGACCCGATCTGCGCGCTACAGGCGGCGATGCAGGGCTACGAGGTGAGCACGCTCGACGAAGTCCTCGAGACGGCTGACATATTCGTCACCTGCACCGGCAACAAGGACATCATCACGGCGGCGGACATGCAGCGGATGAAGCACCAGGCGATCGTCGGCAACATCGGCCACTTCGACAACGAGATCGATGTCGCCGGGCTCGCCGCAGTCGCCGGGGTCGAGCACGTGAACATCAAGCCCCAGGTCGACAAGTGGATCTTCACCGACGGCCACGCCATCATCCTCCTCTCGGAGGGGCGCCTCCTGAACCTCGGCAACGCCACCGGCCACCCGAGCTTCGTGATGAGCAGCTCCTTCTCCAACCAGACCATCGCCCAGATCGAGCTCTTCACCAAGAACGACGAGTACGAGAAGCGGGTCTACGTCCTCCCGAAGCACCTCGACGAGAAGGTCGCCCGCCTCCACCTCGACGCCCTCGGTGTCCGCCTCACGGAGCTCACCGCCGGGCAGGCCGCCTACATCGGCGTTCCCGTGGCGGGGCCATACAAGCCAGACCACTACCGCTACTGACCAGACGGCCGTTGGGCGGCGCGAGCCGGTGTCATCGGTCGCTCGCGCGCGAAGCACGCCAGACGGCCGTCGGGCGGCGCGAGCCGGTGTCCTCGCTCGCTCGCGTGCGGAGCACGCCACGCTCGCTGCGTCCTTGGCTCGCTTGCCCAACGGCCGTCTGGACGGCGGGGGGCCGGGGCCGCGCCTGCGGGGCGGCGCGAGCCGGTGTCCTCGCTCGCTCGCGTGCGGAGCACGCCACGCTCGCTGCGTCCTTGGCTCGCTTGCCCAACGGCCGTCTGGACGGCGGGGGGCCGGGGCCGCGCCTGCGGGGCGGCGCGAGCCGGTGTCCTCGCTCGCTCGCGTGCGGAGCACGCCACGCTCCCTGCGTCCTTGGCTCGCTTGCCCAACGGCCGTCTGGACGGCGGGGGGCCGGGGTGGCGCCTGTTGAGCGGCGGGGGCCGGTGGGCTCGGTCGCTTGCGCGCGCGAAGCACGCCAGATGCGCGGCGGGCCGGGGCGCGGCGGGGGTGGAGCGGGCCGCGGTGCTCGGGGGTGCTCGGGGTGGGGGCGCGGCGGGGTGGAGCGTCAGTTTGAGGGCCGGGCAGCGGAGATGGGAGCGCACCGTCACCACGGCAAGGGCGGAATCGGAAGAGAAGGCCGCCGCTAACTGCGCTCCTCGCCTTGCGCGAGCGTTCTCAGGATTTGGTATTTCACCACGTCTAGGACCCCGAGGGCTTCGACGGGGTCGGCGATGTTGTGGCGTTTGCGCACCACCATCGCGAACTCGTCGTCGTTGACTTTTTTGATGACCCTCACGATCGTCATCGCCCCGGCGATCTCAACGTCCGGATCATCACCGTAGTCGTGTTCAAGCGCCTCCATTTGTTCCGAGGCCATATTTCCAAGTATCGAGCCATCGAGAGGCATCGGGGTCCTTTCTGAGGGGAGGTCTAATGCGGGAAGAATCGTCGTGGCGGTTGGTACGACGTCCTGGCGGGAGTCTCGCACGCCCTCAGCGTCACGCTACGGCGCGCGAACGCTTCGCGCTGGGTCGGATCAGGGCATTGCTCGCTCGTGGCCCAGTCCAGTAGCGCTGTAAGCTCGGCCATCGTCCAGGCCTGATCGGCGATCCCAGCGGCCATCGCAGGGGTCCGCGGATACGGGTTTGCGAGCGTCCTGTGGGGCCTCTTCCGTGAAGCGAGGCCTCGGTCCGCAGCGGGTCGCGGCGAGCCGATGTCCCCGGTCGCACGCCCCGAAAGCAGCCACGCCCGCTGCGTTCCCGCGGCTCGCGACGACGCGGCCGCGGCGCGCTTGAAAGGATTGAGACGATGACGGCGGCGAAGGCAGACGAGGCGATGACCCAAGCGGTGGAGATCTTCGCGGCCGCTCGCCCCGCGAAGCGGCCGAGCGGGTGTGAAGATCGGAACCGCCGTGAAGATCGGAACCGCCGATGAGAGCCATGGTCCTCGCCGCCGGCCTCGGCACTCGGCTGCGGCCGCTGACCTACGAGATCACCAAGCCGATGGTGCCGGTGCTCGACCGGCCGGTGATGGAGCACATCCTCGACCTGCTCGAGCGGCATGGGTTCGGTGAGGTGATCGCCAACCTCCACTACTTCCCGGACTCGATCCGGTCCTACTTCGGCGAGCGGCTGGACTATCACTATGAGCCCGAGCTGCTGGGAACGGCCGGTGGGGTGCGCGCGTGCAGCGAGTTCCTCGGCGATGACGCCTTCCTGGTGATCTCGGGGGACGCCCTCACGGACATCGACCTCGGCGCGATGATCGAGCGCCATCGCAGCTCCGGGGGGGTCGCCACGCTCGCGGTCAAGCGAGTGGAGGACACGCGTGAGTACGGCGTGGTTCTCCACGACCGCGATGGCAGGATCACCGGCTTCCAGGAGAAGCCGAACGCCGAGGAGGCCCTCTCCGACCTCGGCAACTGCGGCATCTACATGTTCGACGCGAGCATCTTCGACTACTTCCCCGAGCGTGATTTCGTCGATTGGGCGCAGGATGTCTTCCCGGTGCTGCTGGAGAACGACGTGCCCTTCCACATCCACGAGATCGAGGAATACTGGAACGACGTGGGTTCCCTCGCCGAGCTGCGCCAAGGAACCTTCGACGCGCTGATGGGGGAGCTCCACCTCGAGGTCGACGGCGAGGAGCTCTCTCCCGGGGTGACCGTCGCGGGGGGCTCCCCGCTGCGGGAGGACATCGAGGTCGAGGGGCCGGTGTGGATCGGCCAAGGCGTCGAGATCGGGAGCGGGGCGAGGTTGATGGGGCCCGTGGTGGTCGGCGACGGGGCGCGCATCGGGGCTGGTGCCCAGCTGCGGGAGAGCATCATCTTCCCGGGCACCGCCGTGGAGCCCGCGGCGATACTGATCGGGGCGATCGCCGGCCACGGCGGCATCCTCGAGAGCCTGCGAGACCGACACGCCCCACCCGGCGGAGCCGCGCGGGCGGCGGGGGGCTAGATCGGGAGCTCGAAGCGCTCCCTGCGCTGCTGGGCCCGCTCGGACTCGGTGAGCGCCTGAATGAACAGGACCACCAGCGCCACGCCCATCACGATGGACTGCTCGACGGCCATGATCACCCCGGCCATCGACTGGTCGGAGATCGCCGAGATGCCCCAGACGCGGGCGTGGTGGACGTAGTAGGGGTATATCGCCCTGGGGGCGAAGGCGAGGCCCATCCCGAGGGCCCCGACGAGGAGCTTCGTCGAGACCATGTAGACCACCGGTCCCATCCCCCCGAGGCGCATCCGGGCGCGGATCGGTGATAGGAGATGCCACCAGTAGAGGGAGCCGGCGAGCAGGAACGTGACGTGCTCGCCGACGTGGATCGTCGGATGACGGAGGGCAAGGTCGTAGGCGGCCGGGATGTGCCAGGCCCAGATGACCCCGACGTAGAAGATCACCGCGAAGGCCGGGTGGGCGATGAAGCCGGCTTTTCGCTCGAGATCGGTCACCGACCTGGTGATGGGTCGGAGGATCACCTTCGTCAGGCCGAGGATGCCGAGGATCGGGGTGATGTCGAGGAGGAGGATGTGCTGGACCATGTGCGCCGAGAAGAGCTGGTCGGCGAGGGCGTCGAGCGGCGAGACGACGGCCGCGAGCGCGATGAGGACCGCGGCGAGGAAGGAGCAGAGCCGCCAGACGGGCGCCTCCCGGGCGGCGCGGGGCGAGCCGCTCCCGCGGACGGCCAGCCAACGGCGGACGTAGATCCCGGCCGCGAGCACCGTCGCGATGAGGGCGCCAGGGCTGAAGGACCAGTACAGGCTCGGGCTCACGGCAAGCATCTCGCGGCCATTCTCTCACCGCCGCGGGCCCGGCTCGCGGACGGGGCCGGCGGTGTCGGCGGCGCCGCTCGGCTCACACCGATTGTCCAGCAGACATTTACATCCGCCTCACGCGGGCGTAGCATCGTGGATGCGACAGCTACAGGCCGACCGAAGGAGCCTACGATGCAGATCGAGATCAAGGGTCGCAACGTCCCGGTCACCGATGACCTCCGCGCGCACACCGAACGCCGGCTGGGAAAGGTCGCCCGCCAGGTGTCGGATCTCGCCCGGCTGGAGATAGAGATCTTCAAGGAGCCGAATCCCCGCGTCGCCGACTGCCAGGTGGCGGAGGCGACGCTCTACCTCAAGGGCGTCACGCTGAGGGCGCGGGACGCCTCGCCGGAGATGTTCCACTCGCTGAACCTGATGGTCGATGAGCTCGCTCGCCAGGTCAAGCGCCATCGCGACAAACTCCGCCATCGCCGCGAGGCCCACGCCGCCGCGGCCCGGGCTGCGCGACTCACCGCCCCGGGCGGCGAAACCGCCCCTCAGCTCTCGCTCTGATCTCCCGCCACCCGTCGCCGCGGCGCCATCGCGCCCGGCGGCGGACCGCGGCGTGGCCTCCCGCGAGGGTGCTCGCCAGGGGCGCGCTGGCGGGAGCTATCCTTGGCGCATGCCATCCCTGCTCGATCGGGCCCTGAACGTCGGCGAGGCGAAGAAGTTCAAGGAATACCAGAAGCGGGTCACCCTGATCGGGGCCTTCGAGGCGGAGATCGAACACGACAGCGACGCCGAGCTCGGCGAGCGGATGGATGCCCTCCGCGAGCGGGCGGCCGAAGACGAGTCGCTCGACGCGCTGCTCCCGGAGTGCTTCGCGGTGGTCCGCGAGACGGGCAAGCGGACGATGGGGATGCGCCACTTCGACGTCCAGCTGATCGGCGGGATGGCCCTCCACGAGGGCCAGATCTCAGAGATGAAGACCGGCGAGGGGAAGACGCTGACGGCCACGCTCGCCGTCGTCCTGAACTCGCTCGCGGTCCGCGACCGCGATCCGGAGGACCCGGACGCCGCCCCCGAGCGCAAGGGCGTACACGTGGTCACCGTCAACGACTACCTCGCCCGCCGCGACGCGGAATGGATGAGCCCGATCTACGACGCCCTCGGGGTGTCCGTGGGCGTGCTCCAGTCGATGCAGCCCTACGAGGAGAAGCAGACGGCCTACGCCTGCGACGTCGTCTATGGGACCAACTCGGAGTTCGGCTTCGACTACCTCCGCGACAACATGGCGAAGGACCTCTCCGAAAAGGTCCAGCGCGGGCACTTCTACGCGATCGTGGACGAGGTCGACAACATCCTCATCGACGAGGCGCGCACCCCGCTGATCATCTCCGGCGCCCCCGAACAGGCCGCCGACCTGTACGTCAAGTTCGCCCGCCTCGCCCCTCAGCTCACACCCGGGAAGACGCCCGAAGGGATGGACCCGCGGATGAAGAAGCAGTACGTCGCGGAGTTCGACTACGAGATCGACGAGAAGCACAAGCAGGTCTCGATCAGCGAGCAGGGCGTCGCGAAGGCCGAGCGCTTCCTCGGGGTGGACCACCTCTACCGCGCCGAGAACGGCCACCTCGTCAACCACCTGATCCAGTCGCTCCGCGCGGAGTCGCTTTACAAGCTCAACGTCGACTACGCCGTCCACGACGGCCACGTCCACATCATCGACGAGTTCACCGGGCGGATCCTCGAGGGGCGGCGCTGGTCCGAGGGCCTGCACCAGGCGATCGAGGCGAAGGAGGGCGTGGCGATCCAGGAGGAGAACCAGACGCTCGCCACGATCACCTACCAGAACTACTTCCGCCTCTACGACAAGCTCGCCGGGATGACGGGCACGGCGCTGACGGAGGCGACGGAGTTCATGAAGATCTACGAGCTCCCCGTCGTCCAGATCCCCACCAACAAGGACATGGTGCGCCTCGATCGCAACGATCAGGTCTACAAGACCAAGGAGGGGAAGTGGTCGGCGGTCGTCAGGGAAATCGCCGCTCGCCACGAGAACAGCCAGCCAGTGCTGGTGGGGACGATCTCGGTCGAGGTCTCGGAGCTGCTGTCGGAGAGGCTCACCAAGGCGGGCATCAAGCACACCGTCCTCAACGCCAAACCCGAGCACGCCGCTCGCGAGGCCGACATCGTCGCCGAGGCCGGCCAGCCGGGCGCGGTGACGATCGCGACGAACATGGCTGGACGCGGCGTGGACATCAAGCTCGGTGGCAACCCCGAGCACCTCGCGGGCCAGCAGCTCGCACGGGAGGGGATCGAGCCCTCCGACGAGGGCCACGAGCAGCGGATGGTCGAGCTGGTGCCGGAGCTCGAGCGCACGGTCGCGGACAACCGCGAGCAGGTGATGGCCGCGGGTGGGCTGTTCATCTGCGGGACCGAGCGCCATGAGTCGCGCCGCATCGACAACCAGCTGCGGGGCCGCTCCGGCCGCCAGGGCGACCCCGGCGAGTCGCGCTTCTTCCTCTCCGCCGAGGACGACCTAGTGAGGCTGTTCGCGGGCGATCGCATCTACCGCATCCTCGATCGCCTCGGGGGGGTCGACGACGACGGTCACGAGGAACCGATCGAGGCGGGGATGCTCTCCAAACAGATCGAGAAAGCACAGAAGAAGGTCGAGGAGCAGAACTTCCTCCAGCGGAAACACGTCCTCGAGTACGACGACGTGATGAACGAGCAGCGCAGGGTGATCTACGCCTATCGCGACGAGGTTCTCGAAGGAAAGAGCATCGGCGAGGAGGCCCGCCAGCAGGTGGCCCAGGTGATCGAACGGACGGTCGACCAGTACACCCCCGGCGACTTCGTCGAGGACTGGGATTTGGACGGGCTGCTCGTGGCCCTCGGTCAGTTCTTCCCCGTCGATCTCGGCGAAGGGCAGCTGGATCGGCAGGGGCTCGATCGCAACGCGATCAACGAAGGAATCGTCGAGGAGGCGATGACGCGCTACCAGGGGCGAGAGGAGGACCTCGGGGAGGAGCTGATGGGCGCCCTCGAGCGATTCCTCCTGTTGCAGATCATCGACGAACGCTGGCGTGAGCACCTATTCGACATGGACTACCTCCGCGAGGGCATCCACCTCCGCGGCTTCGCCCAGATCGACCCGCTCGTCGCCTACAAGAACGAGGCCTTCACGCTGTTCGGCGATCTGATGAACAGCGTCTGGACGGACTACGCGCGAATGATCTTCAACGTACAGGTGAACGTCGAGGGGGAGAACGGCGGCGGGCAGCCGCGCCCGGCCTTCGCCGCCTCCGGGAGCTCCACCCGCTCGGGCCGCGTCTCCTACTCCGGTGGTCACTCGGCCGTCGGCGCGGGGGCGCTGGCGGCGGCGGCCGCGGCTGCCGGTGTGAGCGGCGGCGGTGCCTACGCGGGGGACGAGGAGCCGGGCGAAGCCGTCCCCGTCGTCGAGCAGCGGGTGCTCGACGACGAGCATCAGGTCGGCCGCAACGACCCCTGTTGGTGCGGGAGCGGGAAGAAGTTCAAGAAGTGCCACGGCGCCTAGGCGCTGCCTCGAGGCCACGGCGACCGTCTTCCCGGCCGGACCGGGGCATCCCCGCCGGCGCGTCGATCGCCACGCGCCAGCGATCGTCCGCGGAGCGCTCGTAGACGACGATCGAGGCATAGCTCAGCGGTTGGCCGTCCTGCGGGAGCAGCGTGAGCGTGCCCGTCGCCAGCGCCACATCGCCCGCCTCGCGGAGCGAGGACAGCTCGATCTCCATCCTCGTGCCCGCTTCGATCAACGCGGCGAGCACGCCGCGGATGTTCGTCCGCCCCGAGACCGAGCCGCCGTCGGGTCCGACGATCACCGCCTCCTCCCCCCACAGCTCGGCGGCCGCGTCGAGCGCGCCCGCGTTGATCGCCGCGGCGAGCTCGACAGGGACATCGCTCGCGGACACGGGGGCCATTCCGCGGGCACTCTACGTGACGCCCCTGCAGCCCGCCGATCCCCCGCTGATAACGTGGTCGCGTGTCCCCCGAGCAGAGTGAGCCGACGCCCCAGCGCCTGGCGACCGTCCGAGAGCAGCTGAAGCTGCTGTCGGACTATCTTTGACCCGGCTGGGCTCGCCGAGCGGGTCGCGGCGCTCGAGGGGGAGATGGGGGAGGAGGGATTCTGGGACGACGCCGAGCGCGCGGCGAGCGTGACGGCGGAGCACGCCCGCGCGTCTCGCCGCCTGCAGAGCTTCGGAGAGCTCGAGTCCGATGTCGAAGACCTCGCCGGGCTCGCCGAGATGGCGGCCGAGGACAGCTCGCTCGAGGGCGAGGTGGAGGAGCAGATCGCCTCCGCGGAGGCCCGCCTCGCGGCGCTCGAGGAGCAGCGGCTGTTCTCCGGTCCATACGACGGCGGCGACGCGCTCGTGACGGTGAATGCGGGGGCGGGGGGGACCGACGCGCAGGACTGGGCCGAGATGGTGCTCCGGATGGAGATGCGCTGGGCCGAGGAGCGCGGGCTGAAGGTCGAGCTGCTCGAGGTCGGCGAGGGCGAGGAAGCAGGTATCAAGTCGGCGACGTTCCGCGCCGCGGGGGAGAACGCCTACGGGCTCTTCGCGGCCGAGCGGGGCGTCCACCGCCTGGTGCGCCTGTCGCCCTTCGACTCCGCCCATCGCCGCCAGACCAGCTTCGCCGGTGTCGAGGTCGCACCGGTGGTGGCGGACACGGGCGAGGTGGAGATCAACGAGGACGACCTCCAGGTCGACACCTACAGGGCATCCGGGGCGGGAGGACAGCACGTCAACAAGACCGACTCCGCGGTTCGCATCACCCATCGCCCGACGGGGATCGTCGTCCAATGCCAGAACGAGCGCTCGCAGTCCTCCAATCGCGCGACGGCGATGGCGATGCTGCAGGCGAAGCTGCTCGAACGCAAGGAGCGCGAACGCCAGGAGGAGATCGCCCGCGAGAAGGGAGAGGCCCAGGACGTCAACTTCGGCTCGCAGATCCGCTCCTACGTGCTGCACCCCTACACGCTGGTCAAGGATCACCGCACGGGTAACGAGATGGGCGACGTCCAGCGCGTCCTCGACGGCGATCTCGACGGCTTCGTGCGGGCCTATCTGCTGACGGCGGCTGCGGAGGGGTAGCCGTGGAGTCGCTCCAGAGCCTCGTCCGGCGGGCCCTTGAGGAGGACGTGGGCGACGGGGACGTCACGACGGCGGCCACCGTCGCCCCCGAGGCGCGGGCGAGGGCGGTGATCACGCAGAAGGCCCCAGGGGCGATCTACGGGCTGGAGGCCGCCGAGACGGCGTTCCGGATGCTCGACCCCGATGTGGAGATCCGACGGGCGGTCGAGGAGGGTCGCTGGCGCGAGGAGGGCGGGGAGGTGCTCTCGCTCGACGGGCTCGCGCGAGCGCTCCTGACGGCGGAGCGGACGGCGCTGAACTTCCTCGCCCACCTCTCCGGCGTGGCCACCATGGCGGCGCGCGCGAGCCGGGCGGTGGCGGGCACCGGCGCGACGGTGCTCGATACTCGCAAGACCACCCCCGGGCTGCGCGAGCTGGAGAAGCGCGCGGTGGCGGCCGGCGGTGCGGCCAACCACCGCGCGGGTCTCTACGACGCGATCCTCCTCAAGGAGAACCACATCGCCGCCGCCGGCGGGATCGGCCCGGCCGTGGCGGCGGTCCGGGAGCGGGAGCCGGAGCTGGCGGGGAGTCTCGAGGTCGAGGTGCGAAACCCCGGGGAGATCGACGAGGCGCTCGCCGCCGGGGCTCCGCGGCTCCTGCTCGACAACATGGACGAGCGCGAGCTCCGCGCCGCCGTCCTCCAGGTGGCGGGTCGCGCCGCGCTCGAGGCGAGCGGCGGCTTCACGCTCGCGCAGGTGGAGTCGATCGCGCGGACAGGGGTAGAATGGATCTCGATCGGAGCGCTGACGCATTCGGCGCCGGCGCTGGACCTTTCCCTGCTCCTGGAGGTTTCGCCATGATCCGGTTCCCGGGCCGCCCCGCGGTCAGCTGCGGCACGCCGATCGGGGGTGTGCGGTGAACCTCCCGATGGCTCCCACGCTCCCGATGGCCCCCGCCCAGGCCTCGCCGGCCCTCTCGCCGGAGGAGATCTCCGACCTCAGCGATGAGGTGCGCGCGCTCGCGGCCGAGCGCCGCGCCGTGATCCTCTCCCACAACTACGAGGTTCCCGAGATCCAGGACGTCGCCCACTACGTCGGCGACTCTCTCGGCCTCTCCCGCGCGGCCGCGGCCGCGGACGGCGACGTGATCGTCTTCTGCGGCGTCCACTTCATGGCCGAGACGGCCTCGATCCTCTGCCCCCAGAAGACCGTCCTGATCCCCGACCTCGACGCCGGCTGCTCGCTCGCGGCCTCGATCGACGCCGAGCAGCTCCGGGCGTGGCGGGGCGAGCATCCCGGGGGGGTGGTGGTGATGTACGTCAACACCACCGCCGAGGTGAAGGCCCTGACCGACTACTGCTGCACGTCCTCGAACGCCGTCGACATCGTCCGGCACATCTACGACAGTCGCGGCCCCGAGACGGAGATCCTCTTCGGGCCGGACATGTGGCTGGGCGCCTACGTCGAGAAGGAGCTCGGTCGGCGGATGCACGTGTGGGACGGGGAGTGTCACGTCCACGCCGGCATCCGCCCGGCGGACATCGAGGCCACGCGGGCCGCCCATCCCGGGGCGGACTTCCTCATCCATCCCGAGTGCGGGTGCTCGACGAGCGTGATGGAGTACGTCGCGGCCGGTGACATCAGCGACGAGGGCGTCCACATGCTCTCGACCGGGGGGATGCTCTCCTACGCGCGGGGGAGGGACGCGGGGGAGGTGGTGGTGGCGACCGAGGTGGGCATGCTCTACCCGCTCCAGATGGCCGCCCCCGAGGTCGAGTTCATCCCCGCCAACGCGCAGGCGTCCTGCCAGTACATGAAGATGATCACGCTCCCGAAGCTCCGCGACGCGCTCCGCGAGATGCAGTTCGAGGTGCGCGTGCCGGAGGCCGTGGCCGATCGTGCGCGCGTGCCGATCGACCGGATGGTGGCGATCGGTTGAACCCGCCCTCCGGCGGCTAGAACTCCTCGGCGTCCTGGGGGCCGACGCAGGCGACGGCGAGCTCGTCGGGGATCCGGGTGGCCACCTCACGCACCTCGTCGAAGGTGACGGCGTCGAGCGCGGCGATGGCGGCGTCGGGGTCGATCTCCTGGCCGAAGACGATCTTCTGGTTGGCGCTGTGGCGGGCGACGGCGTTCGTGTTCTCGAACGCGAGCACGAGTCGCCCCGCCGAATAGGCGCGGGCGCGGGCGACCTCATCGGCGGTGGGGCCCGCGTCGCGCAGCTCTCCGACGATCTCGCGCATGCGCGTGTAGGCCTCGATGCACTTTGCCGACTCCAGCCCCGAGCCGAGCTGGAGGATGGGCGCATCGGCGAAGGCGTGGGTGATCGCGTAGACCGAGTAGCAGAGGCCGCGCTTCTCGCGGATCTCCTCGAACAGACGGGAGCCCATCGAGCCGCCGAGAAGGGTCGCGTAGATCGTCAGCGCGGCCCGTTCGCGGACGTTCGTGACGTCGATCTGGGGGCGGTAGATCATCCGCAGGTGAGACTGGTTCGTCTCGCGCTGCTCCACGAGCCTCTCGCGGGGCGAACGCGGGCGCCGGCTCGGAGGGCGTCGGGCTCCGGGAGCGCGGGGAAGCGCCCGAAGCGCTCCACGAGCTCGCCCTCGCTGGGCAGGTGGGCGAGGTTGCCGGCGAGGAACGCGCCGCCGCGCGCGCCAGACCAGCGCCGCTCGCGGAACGCGACGATCCCCTCGCGGCGTGAAGCTGCGCAGGTTCTCCTCGGGCCCGAGCACCGTGCCGCCCCAGCGGGTGCTCGCCGAAGGCGGCCCGGTCGATGAGGTACTCGGCGACCATCGACGGCTGGTCGTAGGCGCGGTTGATCTCCTGGATCACGACGCCGCGCTCGCGGTCGAGCTCCTCCGGCGTCGATGCGGGGCGGCCCGACGAAGTCGGTCAGCAGGTCGATCGCCTGCCGGCGCGCCTCCGCGCGGACGGTGATGTGGAAGGCGACGAGGTCGTGGCTGGTGTAGGCGTTCAGCACGCCGCCCGAGACGCTCGGCGGTCTCGTTGACATCCTTGTAGGTGGGGTACTTCTCGCCGCCCTTGAAGACGAGGTGCTCGAGGAAGTGGGCCATCCCGTTCTCCTCCGGGCGCTCGTTCGCGCGCGCCGGCGTCGAAGGCCACCAGGATCGTCAGCGCGCGCGTGCCGGGGAGCTCGATGCGGTGGATGGGAAGCCCGTTGTCGGGGACGAGGACGGTGCTGAGCTCGGCCATCGCGCCCACCCTAGAAGGTCTCGCCGCGGACGTCCGCTGCCTGCCGCGGGCGCGCCCTCTTCTACGCTTGCGCCGGAGCCCGATGCCCCGATCACGCCCCAAGCCGCAGACCATCGCGCTGGTGGTGCTGATTCCCGTCCTGCTTCGTTCTCGGCATCTGGCTGGGGGGCCACCCGGAAGACCTCCCGGGGTTCGCTGCGGAGCACCTTCGTGGCGGACCAACGGCACGCCATGTGGTCGACGAAGCGCTCGACGCGGATCCACTCCGACTACTACCGCCCGGTGGCGAACAAGCAGCTCGACGACGCCTCGATCGCGGGCGCGGTGGCGAGCCTCGGAGACCGCTTCTCGCACTACCTCTCGCCCGAGCGAATATCAGCGAATTCAACCTCGCCGCCCCACTTCACCGGGATCGGGGTCTCGGTCGCGCCGGACCCGCGAGGGCTGCTCGATCGCACGGGTCTTCTCCGCCTCACCCGCCCAGCGCGCGGGGCTCGCGGCGGGCGACGTGATCGAGTCGCGTCAACGGGCGCAGCGCTCGCACGGGGTCTCCGCCGAAGCCGCCGTGGCGTTGATCAAAGGGCTTCCCGGGACGGCCGTCGCTCTCGGCGTCGAAGCTCCAGCCGCACGCCGTGCGGCAGGGCTCCCGGCGGACGGTGAAGATCACCCGCGCGGTGGTCAGCGAGCCGGTCGTGGCCTCCGAGGTGCGGACCGTGCATGGCATCCCGCTCGGGGTTGTGGCGCTCTCCAGCTTCAGCCCGGGCGCCCACGGCGAAGTTCGCGAAGCGGTCGACAAGGTGCTCAAGGAAGGAGCGCAGGGGATCGTGCTCGACCTCCGCGGCAACGGCGGCGGACTCGTCGAGGAGGCCCAGCTGATCGCGAGCATCTTCATCCCGAAGGGCACGATCGTGACCACCCGCGGGCCGCGCGCAGCCGCCGGAGACGCTGCTCGCGCTCGGCGGGGCGATCCCGCCTCGGTCCCGATGGTGGTGCTCGTCGACCGGACACGGCGTCCTCGGCGGAGATCGTCACTGCGGCGCTCCAGGACCACCACCGCGCGACGGTCGTCGGCACGCACACGTTCGGGAAGGGCGTCTTCCAGGAGGAGTCAGCCGCTGTCCAACGGCGGCGCGCTCGACATCACCGTCGGCGAGTACTTCACGCCCGAACGGCCGCAACCTCGGCGGCGGGGGCGTCAAAGAGGGCGCCGGCATCACGCCCGGAAGTGAAGGTCCCGGCGACGGAGGTCGACACGAACCACGGGCTGGAAGTCGCGCTGACACGCTCGCCGCGAAGGTCAGGTGAGCGGACGGCGGAAGCCGGGGCGGGACGCTCGTCGCGGTGCTCGAGCGGCGCGGGCGCTTCCTGACGGCCGCGCCGCTGTTCCCGCCGCGCGAGAGCGCCGACGGACCGAGGCCGCGCGGCGGGCAGCCGGTCGTCGTCCGCGCCGGAGGCGCGCGCGGCGAGGTCGTGCCGCCGCGGGGACTCGTGCTCGATCGCACGCCGCCGCCGCGGCCGGGCGCGCGCGTGCTGCGCCGGATCGGGCGCCCGGATGTGGCGCGGGACGTGATCGAGGCGCTGATGCTCGACCGCGGGCTCTCGCGCGCCGCTTCGACCGCGCGCGTCGAGCGCGAGGCGCAGCGGGCGGCGGGCCACGCGGAGGGCCGCGCCGCGGCGTGACCTGCGGGAGCTGCCGACGTTCACGATCGACCCGATCGGCGCACGCGACTTCGACGATGCGATCTCGGCGGAGGAGTCCGAGGGCGGGCGCGTGCGGGTGTGGGTGCACATCGCCGACGTCGCCGCCCACGTGCCCGAGGGGTCGCCGCTCGACCGCGAGGCGCGGCGGCGCGCGACGAGCGTCTACGTGCCGGGGGCCGTCGAGCCGATGCTGCCCGCACGCGCTCTCGAGCGACGCCTGCTCACTGGTGCCGGGCGTCGATCGGGCGGCGGTGACGGTCGAGATCGAGCTCGACGGGGCGGGTCGTGCTCGCAGCTCCTTCTACCGCTCGCTGATCCGCTCCGACGCGCGTCTCGACTACGACCGCGTCGATCGGATCTTCGCCGGCGGCGAGGCGCCGGCGGAGCCGTGGGGGGCGCCGCTCGGGCGTCGCGCGACGGTGGCGGCGGCGCTCGAGCGCCGCGCGCGAAGCGCGGCGGCGCGCTCGCGGTCGACAGCGAGCGAGCCGGAGTTCGACTTCGACGAGCGCGGGCAACGTGAGCGGGCGTGCGCCGGCGCGCCCAGACGGAGTCACACCGCCTGATCGAGCACCTGATGATCGCCGCCAACGAGGCCGTCGCCGCGCTGCTCGCGCAGGCGCGCGGTGCCCTGCCTCTACCGCGTGCACGAGCGCCCCGATCCCGCGCGGGTCGAGCGCCTCGTCGAGCAGCTCGCCTCGCTCGAGGTGCCGACGCCGCCGCTGCCCGAGCCGATGTCGCGCGAGCGCAGGCGGCGAGCTCGTCGGGGCCGATCTCGCGGCGCGTCGCAGGAGCACGTGCGCGCGCAACGGGCCCGGGCGCGATCGCGCTTCAGCTCGCTCGTGCTGCGCTCGCTCAAGCAGGCCTACTACTCGCCGCGGAACCTCGGCCACGCGGGCCTCGGCTCGACGCGCTACTGCCACTTCACCTCGCCGATCCGCCGCTATCCGGACCTCGTCTGCCACCGCGCGCTGCTCTCCGCCGTCGGCGCGGGCGAGCGGGCGCCGCGGCGCGGTCGAGCTCGGCGAGCTCGGCGAGTGGACCTCCGATCGCGAGCGCGAGGCGATGACGATCGAGCGCGACGCCGACGACGTCGCGCGCTGCTTCGCGCTCGGCTGCGCTGCTCGACGGCGAGCCCCGACGGCGCTTCGCCGGCGAGATCGCCGGGCTGATCGGCGCCGGCGCCTTCGTCGCCTTCGGCGGGGCGCGGCGCCGCCGATGTCGCCCCGCCGTTCGAAGGGATGCTCCCGGTGCGCTCCTCGCCGCCCCGACGGGCAACCGCCCGGATGCGAGGGCGGGCTGCGCGGTCGAGGGGAGGGCGTCGCGGAGGCGCCGAGCGGACGGCCAGCGGGCGCGAGTGGTGGGAGCTCAACGAGCAGGGGACGATCCTCCGCGGCGAGCGGACCGGCGCGGCGCTGTCGCCTCGGCGATCCGCTCGCGCGTGCGCGTGGGGCGCGATCGACGCCGCCCGCGGCCGGGTGGACCTGCTCGCCGCGGACAGGCTGAGGCTCGCCGGATGGCGAAGGGCAAGGGCAAGCGCAAGATCGGCGCCGGGCGACGTCGCCTCCAACCGCTACGCCTCGCACCGCTACAACCTGCTCGAGCGGATCGAGTGCGGGATCGTGCTCGAGGGAACCGAGGTCAAGGCGCTGCGAACCTCGGGCGCGCAGCTGAAGGACGGCTACGCGGCGATCCGCGACGGCGAGCTGTGGCTGCACATCGGTCCACATCCCGCCCTACGGGCCCGCCTCGCGCGAGAACCACGACCCCGAGCGTCCCGCGCAAGCTGCTCGCTGCACCGCCGCGAGATCGACCGTCTCGCCGCGCGCGTCCGCGGAGCGCGGCCTGACGCTCGTGCCGACGCGGATCTACTTCAGCGGCGCCCACGCCAAGGTCGAGATCGCGCTCGCGCGCGGCAAGGACTCTACGACAAGCGCGAGACGCTGCGCGAGCGCGACACCAAGCGCGACATCGAACGCGGCATCCGCGAAGCGCGCCGCTGAAGGAGGGCGAGGCGCTCAGATGTGGCCGAAGCTGTGGCCGCCGGAGCTGAGGATGTGGCTCGCGTTCATCCCGAGCGCGAGCAACGCGATCAGGCCGATGTAGACGGCGCCGACGATGCAGGCGGTGGCGGGGCGAGACGCGGTAGTAGGCGGCCTGCTCCAGCGAGCCGCGTTTTGCGCCGCTGCCAGCGCCGGTAGAGCTCGAAGCCGGCGAAGAAGATGATGATCAGGAGGATCGGGTTCGGGTAGCAGGAACTCCAGCGCGACGAGCGCCGCCGAAGCCGAGGAACCACATCCACGGCGCCATCGCCGCCATCGCACGGCCGCCGTCGAGCGGCACGACCGGCAGCAGGTTGAAGAGGTTCAGGAAGAAGCCGATGTAGGCGAGCGCGCGGAAGAAGTCGCTGTGCGTCGCCTCGCCGATCGCCAGGCAGCGCCCGAGGCGATCGTCCCGAGGACCGGGCCCGCGAGTCCGACGCGGGCCTCCGCGAGCGCGTCGTCGCCGAGCGGCCGCGCGGTGATGAGGGCGCCCATGAAGGGCATGAACATCGGCGCGCTGGCCTTGATCCCCTCGCGCCGCAGCTGGATCACGTGGCCCATCTCGTGGAGGAAGAGCAGCACGACGAATCCGACCGCGAACCACCAGCCCCAGAAGAGCGAGTAGGCGGCCACTGACACCAGCGCCGTGCCTGCGGTCGTGAGCAGCTTGATCTTCGGCAGGAGCAGGATCGCGCCCTTGATCGCCGTGAAGAACTTCGCGACGGCGGCCACGATCGCGGCGAGGATGCTCCCGACTCGCCGGCGCGTGCGCGCCACGAGCCCCTCGGGACGAGGAGCCGAGAACGGGTCCTCGCGGTGGGGCCCGCCGAGCACCGGGGGCGCGGTGGCGAACGCCGCGGGCGCCGGGGTGGCGGGAAGCTGTGGGAGCGATAGCTCCGGGTTCTCCATCCCACCATTGTGGCAGCGCGGGTAAGTCGTTCCTAATACGCGTCTCCCAGCTCACCCGCGAGCGCCGCGGGCGAGCATTTCGGCGGACGATGCGGGGTCGTCGTCGTCGGGGCCTTGCATCGGCCGGGGCGGGGGATTACTTTGAATCCAGACGCGGAACCGAGCCGCAAAGAGCGAGGCCACCGAGGTGTGAGGCCGCGCCACCCGGATGAGAAAGGCCTTCGGGCTGGACCGACCGGGTTCCTCAGGCGGCTTGGGACCGCGTCTCTTTTCGTCTCTGGCCGCCATCGCGGGGCGGCTAGACTGAGGACGTAGTCATTCCCGGGGACGACAGGCTTCGACGTGGTCGGCTCGTGGGGGTGGTCGCGAGTCGAGGTCCCGGGCGGCCTCGTAAAACACCCGGGAAAACCATAAGTGCGGACTCTCACGAGTACGCCCTCGCCGCCTAGTCAATAGCTAAGCCGTGAGGTCTCGGGCCCCGCTCGCCTGCGGCGGGGAAGGCCGGGATCAGAAAGCAGGCTAACCCGGTGCGGTCCGCCTCCGCCAATCCAGGGACACCTCAGGAGGCTGGTCTCCCACAACCCCGCCGGCGAGGCGAGTGGGAGATGAGACCAGAGCGCCGGCTACGCTCGTAGAAGCCATTCACACGCAATCGCGGACGTGGGTTCGATTCCCACCGTCTCCACTCCATCAGCCAGCTATTCAGGTTCCGGCCTTCTGGCGTCTCCCGCGGAGGCGGCTGCGGGCCACCTCGAGGGATTCGATGTCGATTTCGTCCTGAGGGCGTCCCGCGGCGCGCTTCATCTCGATCAGGTCCTCGAGCGATGCGACCCGCACAGAATCTCCGTCGAGATCCACGATGTCAGCGTGGCGGCGTAGCGCGGGGTAGCCAGGCGAGCCGGGCGGGTCCACGAGCAGGTCGAGGTCTCCGTCGCGTGTTGTGAGTGGGAGCATCTCTATATGGCGCAGCGTGCGTGCGTCAGGCGTGAACGGCACGTCATCCTCGACGCCACGGAGCCTGGCGTCGAGGGCAACAAGGAGGCTGCCGAGCCTCGCGAGGTTCGCTGTGTCGGTCGCGTAGCTGATGTCGAGATCGCGTGTGAAGCGCGGGCTTGCTTGAACTACGAGGGCAACGCCGCCGATCACCACAAAGTCGACCTCGGCTCGGGATAGTGCTCCGAGGAGCGCCGTCGGGTGGAAGTCAGGCCAGTTCGCCACGGTGCATCTCGCCGGCGGTTGCGAGCTTACGAGCTTGCTCATACATCGCTTCCAGGCCCCGCACGCGTTCCGCTGGCGCCAGTTCGAGCTGCCGGCGGATCATGCCTTCATCGACGCTGGGTCGTCGCGGTCGTGTCGTGACCACCAGCTCAACGCCAGTTGCACGGAGAGCGCGATCGAGTGTGGCGAGGCGCGGGTTCGCGTCGGATCGCTCGAGCTGCGCCACCGCTGCCTGGCTGATCGTGAGCCTCTTAGCGAGATCAGCCTGCGTCAGCCCTGCGCGCCGTCGCGCATCCGCGAGAAGCTTGCCCGGGAGCGACGCAGAGCGTCGGGCTGAGCTCGGGTTCCGGCCAGCGTCATCCATCTCGGGCATTATAGCGAAAAACTTATATTAGCCGGTGCGAGCTTGCGCTAGTGAGTGGCTTCGATCCGCACCGTCTCTATGAAGATCTGGCTCTGCAGTGACAGAGCCTCGGCGCCTCCGCCACGGAGGAAGCCTCGGGTCGCCTTCGTGTCTCCCCTTCGCGCGAAGCGCTACTCTCCCGCATGTTCGATGGGCCTGGGTCAGCGTGGGCCGTCGGAGGCGACGGTTGCGGCTGGGTCACGGCGTGAGAGCGACCCAAGGAGCACGAATGCGACTTCCCGAAGATCTCCAGGGTCGCGGGCTGACCCGGCGAGAGTTGATGAGCTACTTCGGCATGGCCGGTGCCGGGGCGGTGCTTGCGTCGCCGGCGGTCTCGTGGGCCACTCGCGGGGCGGGCATGCAGACCGTCGCCAGGGCGGCGAGCACGGCGGCGGCCGGCTCCGACCTGGAGGCCGTCGAGCACATTGTCTTCCTGATGATGGAGAACCGCTCCTACGACCACTACTTCGGTGATTACCCGAAGGGCCGCGGGTTCAACGACCATCCGAAGACCTCGCTCGGGGCCTTCGCCCAGAGCTACCCCGGCGGCTCCTCGCTCGTGCCTCCCAACGTGCTCCTGCCCTTCCATCTGGATAGCACCGCCGGCCTGGAGTGCACCGACGATCTCACCCACGATTGGGGTCCGCAGCATCTGTGCTGGAACGAAGGGGCGATGGACGCCTTCGTCACCACACATACCTCCTCGCAGTACGAGGGTGCCAACGGCGCGATGACGATGGGCTACTACAAGCGCGAAGACCTTGCCTTCTACTACGCGCTGGCCGACGCACTTCACGCTTTGCGACGGCTATCACTGCATCGATCCTCGGTCCCACGCATCCCAACCGGCTGATGGCGATAAGCGGCACGATCGACCCGGCGGGCCTCCAGGGCGGTCCGGTGACCGACACCAACGAGACGCCCGACATCGTGTGGGACTGCACGTGGACGACGATGCAGGAGCTGCTCCAGGACGCCGGCGTCTCCTGGAAGGTCTACAGCCCGAGCAATGTCGGAGTGAGTGGCAAGTACGCCTCGCTCGCTCAGTACCCGACTTGGAGCCCGGAGCTCTACAACCCGATCACGAACCCGGAGGTGATGCTTGCCTCCGACCACGTGCTCCCGTACTTCACTGCTTTCCGCAACCCGCTCTCGCCGCTCTATCAGAATGCGTTCGAACCGACGTTCCCCAATGACTTCGTCTCCGATATCGCCGCCGGCTCGCTGCCGAGCGTCTCGTGGATCATTCCGCCGCTCGGCTTCGACGAGCATCCCTCGTCGGCGCCGGCCAATGGCATGTACTTCACCTCGCTCGTGCTCGAAGCGCTCACCGCGAACACCGAGCTGTGGTCCAAGACGGCGCTGTTCCTCATGTACGACGAGAACGACGGCTGGTTCGACCACGTGCCGCCGCCGACCCCACCTGCGGGCACGCCCGGGGAGTATCTGACCGCGACGCCGAACGAAGTTCTGGAGCCGGGGGCCTCCGAACAGACGCTCGGCATCACCGGGCCGTTGGGGCTCGGCGTGCGCGTGCCGATGCTCGTCATCTCACCGTTCAGTCGCGGCGGCAACATCGCGTCGGAGACCTTCGACCACACCTCCCAGCTGCAGCTCGTTGCGGCACGCTTCGGGGTGGAAGTGCCCAACGTGTCGGCGTGGCGGCGCGAAACTGTCGGTGATCTCACTTCGACGATGTTCCAGTCGGCGCCACACACGGGGGTGCCGAAGCTGCCCGCCACCGCCATCGACATGCCGCTCACCGGAGAACTGCGCGGAGGACGAACAGGACACCGAGCGTGGCGGCGCCTCGCCGAGCTGTGCCCACCAAGCAGAGGATGCCGCGTCCAGGGCGGTGGGTCTGAACCCGCGTCGAGGTACTACCCGACAACGGCCGAGCAGGACGCGATCCCAGACGACGATCGCACGTCGCTGAACTTCCGCTCACCCGGATCCGAGACGACGAAGTCGCGACAGAACCGGCTCGCCGCCCGGCCGCTGAACCGCGTGTGAACGTCTAAGGCAGGTCGATGCTCGTATGTCCCACTGGGATTTCGGGGCTCTGACCGGGTAGTCCGGGTACGGGCATTGAGCCGGAGGGTCCGTTTACGGTGACCAGGCCGACCGTGATGTGCGAGATGCCGGGGCCTGACAACGGGTCTTGTGACAGCCCCAAGACCACGAGCCGCCCGCAGGCAGGGAAGACGAGCTTTGGCGTGCCTGGAATCGGGGCGGTATCGGCGAGCGAAACCGTCGCTCAACTGCCGCCGCTCCTCGACTTCGTTCGGTAAACGCCGTGGCTGAACAGCTGGGTACCGGCGGTCTGCCAACGCTCGAGGCCGCCCGGGCTGGAGAACGGCTGGGGTAGGTGGCGGTCGAGCGCGGCCTCGAAGAGCAGTGGGGCGAGGTTGAAGAGGACCGTGTTGAGCGCCGTCCATTGTCGATCGGTGTCGTCGCGCAGATGCCCGGCTTCGGCCACCTGGGTCCACTGTTTCGCGGCGATCTCGACGAACGTGTCGAACAGGTTGGGCTCCTCGCCGCCTGCTTCGGTGCTCGCACGGGCTACGTACAGGAGCGCGTCGTGGTGATCGCGGATCAGCGCGCTCACGCGAAGCCCCAGCTCCCGCGAGGCAGCATCGGGGGAGTCGGCGCTGGGCACGTCCGCGAACGCCTCGGTGGCGACCGACACGACGTAGTCGTTGACCGCGGCGACGAGCTCGGCCTTCGTCGCGAAGTGATACTGGACGCGGCCGGGGGAGACGCCGGCGCTCTTGGCGACACGACGGATCGATGTCGCCGCCACGCCATCACGGGCGAAGTTCGCCAGGGCCGCGTTGCGGACCCGCGCGAACGATGTGAGATCAGACTCGGGCGCCGGCGTCACGCGACCTAGACTATGCCATACGATCGTATGTGCTTCAATACGATCGTATGGAAGACGCTTTGATCAGGGTGCCCTGGCGATCGGGCGCTGCCGCCGGGCACGAGGGAGCGGTGCTTGTCAGCGTCACCGACATGCGCATCTTTCGCGCCCGAGACCTGCCGGGCGCCTACCTGGCCGCCGCGCGCCTTGCCCGAGGGTGGCCCGGTCTGTCGGGTTCCCTCGGCGTGTGGCTGTGGGGCCAGCCGCTGCGCAAACGCTCGGGTGCGGTGTCGGTATGGATCGACGGCGACGCGCTGCATGACTTCATCAACTGGCCGGTACACGTCGCGATCATGAGCAGATACCGGTCAGCCGGCGCGATGATTTCCTGGAGCTGGGAAGCCGAGCGCTTCGACGCGAGCGAGATTCGGCGCCGGGCATCCAGCGCGTTGGCTGGCGGAAGGCCGTCGTGACCGCTGCCCGCGTGCCCATACGCCGTGCCGGCACCCAGTCGTCGGCCAGGCTCGGTGCCGGCAGCGGCGCGCTCTTCATCGCCGTCTTCAACCTGGCGCTGTTCGATCTGGGAGCGCCGCCGAAGGCGAGCGACAGCTCACGCCAGGTCGCGTCGATCCTGATCCACCGCCACAGCAGGATCCTCCACGGCATGTATCTCGCCGGGCTCGCGATCATGCTCGCCATCTGCTTCTTCACGACCGTCCAGAGATGGCTCGCGCAAGCCACCGCCGGACACGAGACGCAGCTCGCAAACACAGCGCTCGCTGCAGGCCTGTTTGCGACCGGACTCGGCGTGCTCGGGATGCTCCTCTTCTACGGCGCCACCTACAAGGTCGCCGGCCAGGGCGGCCTGTCAGCCGTCAGGGCGCTCACCGACGCCGGCAACGCAGCGATCGAGCTGACGAAGTTCCCGCTGGCAACCTTCATCCTCGCCGTCTCGCTCACCGCGGACCGAGCTGCGCTGCTGCCTCGCTGGTTCACCCGAGCTGGAGCGGCGTGCGCTCTCGTGCTCCTCGGGAGCGCGATCCCACTGTTCGCCCACGGCTCCTTCACCCAATCCGGCGGCGGCCTGGACGTCGTCGGCGCGCTCCCCGGAGTGATCTGGATCCTCGCCCTCAGCCTGATGATGGTCAAGCGTGAAAGCCGAGCGGCCGGCCCGTCCGGCTAGCGCAGCGTGATATCAGCCCCAGATCGAACCCGGCGCCGACTCGAGTGCCGCGGCGGCGGCGCGTCGACCGGACTCGCGCATCAGGTCGAGGGCGTGGAACTCCAGCCTGCCCACCGCTTCGTCGGCAGGGGTGATCAGGACATCCGCGTGCTTGCGCGCCTGCGCGGTCGTGTCCTCGGTCCCGAGCAGCATCACGCGCGAGAGGGTGTCAACGAGTCCCGGGCGCGGCAGGTCATCGCCGGGGGCCAGCTCGCGCTGCTCGGGTTCGGTGACGTCGCAGGCGATCACGGGCCCCTCGTCCGCGGCGGACATCGTGGCCACCGGCAGGTTGTCGAGGACTCCGCCGTCGACTAGGAGCCGTCCGTCCACGCCGACCGGCGGGACCACCCCCGGGAGCGCCATGCTCGCGCCGACCGCCTCGGCGAGCGGCCCGCGCCTGTGCACGACGAGCTCGGCGGCGATGATGTCGGTGCTCACGCAGTAATAGGGCAACGCGAGATCCTCGATCGACCCGGGCAGGGTTCGCTCGAGCATCGCCTTCGCGCGCGCGCCCTTGATCAGCGCACGTCGCGGAAAGCGGTAGTCGCCGAGCGGGCGCCGGCGGACCCACTCCTCGAAGCAGACCGCGTCGATCGACGCCGCGTCGAGCCCGCGTGCGAGGAGAGCGCCCACGAACGCCCCCATGCTTGCTCCGCCCACCCGATCGATTCGCACGCCCGCCTCCAGCAGCATTTCCACGGCGCCGATGTGCGCGAATCCACGGGCCCCACCTCCGGACAGGACCAGACCAACTGAGCGCTGGGCGAGCCGCCGGGCGAGGCGGGCGACATCGTCCCCGCGAGCCGGCCCCGTGGCGATCCGTTGGATGGATCGTGGCCGCAGAGCATCGAGCTGCCTGGCGGCCGACCGGTGCCCGGCAGGCGCGAGCAGCACAACGTCACATCCGCGCAGACCGTCCAGGAGCGCCGGCTCGACGTCGCTGCCATCGACCATCACGACGATGCGATCCGCCTGGCGCACGCACGCCTCACACCAGGGACCGTCGCCCGGTTGGCCCGCCAGGAGAAGCACGAGCTCGTGGTCGAGCTCGAGTTGGTCGAGCAGCCGGCCGAGCCCGATGCCCGCCCAGTCAGGGTGCATCGAACGGGCTCGCTCGGCGTCCAGCCAGGCGGGCGCAGCGATGTGCTCGAGCGAGGCCAGCAACTCGGCCTGCACCCGTCCCCCCTCGCTCGTGAGCGAGACCACGGCCAGCGTCCGCGTCCGCGGCCGGTGATCGTCGTTCAGGCGCCGGCTCGCCTGCAGCTCCACTCCGAGTACCTGCACGAGCGAGCGAGCGAACCCGGGGGACCGGTCGAACAGGGCGTCGAACTGGGACTGCCCGAGCCTGAGCAGGGTCGCATCTCGACGGATCAGGATCGAGGTGGACCTCGGCGCGCCCGAGAGGAGCGCGAGCTCGCCGACGACGGCGCCCGGACCCATCTCCCGCAGTCGCTCCCGGGTGCCGTCTGGCAGCTCGGCGAGCACCTCCACGCGGCCGCTCCGCACGATGTACATCGCGTCAGCGGCATCGCCCGCTCGGAAGAGCCACCGGCCCGTCTCGAACACCATCTCCTCGCAGCTCGCGGCCAGGAAGGCCAGCAGCTCGGGCGGCAGGCTGGCGAACATGGGCACGCCCGCGAGCAGCTCCTCGGTGGTCTGCGCGTGGCGGGGGATCTCGGGGGCGCCCGCGCGCCGCTCCGGCGCCGGCGGGCGCGCGGCGCCACCCGGATGACGGTGCTCCGGCTCATGCTCGAGCTCCGGAATCGTGGCGGCGAACGGGCGCATCGCGACGGCGGCTGCGGCGACGAAGCCGAAGCAGGCGGCGGCGAAGACCCACGCGCGGTGATAGGGCGAGGGGAGGCCGGTCTCGGCGGCAGTTCCGATGAGTCCGGCCAGGATCGCCAACCCCACTGTGGCACCGAGCTGGCGGATCGTGCCGTTGAGCGCACTAGCCCCGGCGAACCGCCCGCGCGGTGCCGTCGAGACGACCGCATCGCTCACCAGCGGAAACGTGATCCCGACACCGATCGCAAGCAGGAGCGCCGCCGGCAGGTAGGCGCCGAGGTAGTCGGGATGGGGCCCCATGCGCCAGAGCAGGAACAGCGGGCCGCAGGTCCAGATCAGCGCTCCGGCCAGCACCAGCCTGCGCGGCTCCACCCGGTCGGCGAGTCGGCCCGCCGACAGCGCGGTGATGGCCGCGACGAAGGGCGCGGGCGTGATCGCCAGGCCGGCGACGAGAGGCGTGTAGCGCCACACGATCATCAGGTAGAGCAGGTTGGCGAGGCCGAGTGCGAAGAAGCCGGCCGAACCAACCACGGTCATGACCGCATTGAGGCGGAATCCCGGCATCGCCACGAGCTCCCGGTCGATCGCCGGCGCGGGATGCGATCGGGAGCGGCGGGCGAGCGCGCCGGCGGCTGCGAGCGCAACGGCGGCGGCGCAGATCACGAGGCCGCTGGCCCAGCCGACTTCCGGTCCCTGCACGATCGCGAACGTCAGCGCGGCGATCGCCACGGCCAGCAGCGCGGCGCCCGCGAAGTCAGGTGCTTCTCGGCGTCCTGGCGCTCTGCTCTCGACGAGCTCACGCCGTGAGAAGAACCACCCCAGGACCCCCACGGGGATGTTGATCAGGAACACGAGGCGCCAATTCGCCAGGTTGACGAGCACACCGCCGATCGACGGCCCGATCCCGGCCGCGAGCGCGGCGGTCGCGCTCCAGGCACTGAGCGCGAACACGCGCCGCTCGGCGGGGGAGCTCTCGAGCACGAGCGCGAGCGAGGACGGCACGATCATCGCAGCACCGATGCCCTGCAGCCCTCGCATCGCGATCAACGCCCCCACGGACGGCGCGGCTGCGCACAGCGCCGAGGCGAGCGTGAACAGCACGAGACCTGCGTTGAACAGGCGCTTTCGCCCAATCAGATCCGCGAGCCGCCCCGCCGGCACCAGTCCTACCGCGAAGGCGATGTTGTACGCGTTGAGGACCCATGAGAGCTGGGCGAAGCTCGCCTCCGGGAACGAGTGGACGAGGTTGGGAAAGGCGATGCCAACGACGGTGTCGTCCATGAACGCCATGAACACGCCCATCGAGGCGACCACCAGCACGACCGCCGGACGGGCCGCGCGACGGCGCAGGGTCGGGCCCGTCGAGCTCGCAGCTGCCGCGGGGTCGGCCATGCCGGGGACGAGCGGCGCGCTGTCAGCCATGCTCAGAACGCATTCCGGAGCCGGCCGCGCGCCGCTGCGGATCGGCCGGGCCGATGGGCGAAGATACGCCTATCGAGGTCATCCGATGAGGTCGCGCAAACAAGCGAGCGGGCGAACGCCGTTCGATCCGGAGAGATCGACGCGAACGGCTGCGGCGGCGCACCGGCTCGGCCTCGCGGCGGCGACGCCGGGATGGGTGCTGGCGTGGGCTGCATGCAGTCCGCTCGCCGCGATCATGGCAACTCGAACGCGCGGACCGATGCGCTCCGCCACACTCCTCGCCGGTCTCGCCGGCGGCTTCACGGTCGCGTTCTTCAGGGACCCCGAGCGCCGTCCCGGCGACGGCGCAGTGCTCGCTCCCGCTGACGGGGTGATCGCGTCTGTCGATCGCACCGCAGATGGATGCTGGGCGATCGCCACCTTCATGCGCCCTCACGACGTCCACGTCAACCGTGCGCCGTGCGACGGCGTCGTGCGCGCGCTCACGCATCACCCGGGAAGCTACCGGCCGGCATTCAGCAAGGCGTCCGAGTCCAATGAGCGCATGTCCTGGTCGATAGAGTCGCCCCACGGAGAGCTCGAGCTGTCGCAGATCGCGGGGCTCGCGGTGCGGCGGATCGTGGCCTACCGGCGGGTCGGGGATCGGGTCGCCAGGGGCGAGCGGATCGGGATGATTCGGTTCGGCTCGCGTGTTGCAGTGGTGATGCCGGCCGGGATCGAGCCATCGGTGAGCGTGGGCGATCGCGTACGGGCCGGCGTGACCGCGCTCGGCTTCGCCCGAGCATCGTGAAGCATCTCCGCGAAGCCCAGCGGCAGCGCACCATCGCGCGAGGGCCGAGCGAGGATCGGGGCGAGCGGCACGACCGCGAGCATCAGGATCGCGAACGGCCACATCGGTAGGACACCCGCAAGACCCAGGACGGCGAGGACCCACACGCTCACGAGCAGCGGCGCGACACGAGGGCCGAAGGCCGGATAGGGCACCCTCGATACGAGCAGCGCGGCAACCGTCACGGTCCCCGCGAGCAGCACCGCGGCATCGGCGTGCAGAAACAGCAGCGCGACCACGGCACTCGCGCCCCCTGGCATCGGCAGCCCCGGATAGGTGCCACCGTGGTGATCTGGCCTGCTCTGCGACAGGCGCAGCAGCGAGGCCCCGAGCAGGATCACCCCGGCCAGAACGCCGACCAGCTTGGCCACGACGGAGCCCGCGGCCTGGGAGGCCACGAGCAGGGTGGCGGGAGCCGCCGCGAAGGTGATCACATCGCACATCGCGTCGAGCTTCTCGCCGCGGCCACTCGACCCCCAGCGCGCGGCAGCGGCCCCATCCAGCACGTCGAACAGGCTGCCTGCGGCCAGCAGCGCCCCGCACGCGACGAGCGTGGCGTTGTCCAACTCGACGGCATGACGGCCAGAACGCAGGAGACCGCCGGCTACGAGGACGACTCCCAACCCGCAGAGGCCGTTGGCGATCGTCAGCAGGTCTGCGACGGTGACCCGGGAGCCCCCGTCCCGTCCAGCCCTGCTCGAAGCCCCCATCTCACGCACCGCGTGCTCCCCCTACTGTGCCGCTTCAGAACCGGATCGCACCGTTCCCTCGACCGGCCGCGCTGCCTACCTTACCTGGGCGGGTCGCGCCCCGCGGTGGCGAGGCCACGAGATCATCGCGCCGGCCCGACCTCCGCATGTTCGGCGCATGTCGAAGCGTTGGCTCGAAGCAAATTGCACCGTGCGCAGGGCGCCCTTTCGCCGTGGTCTCGCTGGCCTTACGGCTCACTCCTCGTGTTTCTCGAGTGCGCGCGCTGAATGTAGGCGTGGAGGCCGAGGAAGCCCAGGGCGAGCGTGCCCCAGTCGACGATCCTGGAGAGCACCAGGTATGAGCTCGTCGAGAGGGAGAGCGCCAGCGTCAGATGCAGAAGCGCGTGCAGGACGAGGAAGCCGCCGATCATCACCCCGAGGGACCCATCGATCTGCGCCATCGAGGAGGGGAGGCGCAGCAGCCGCCCGAGAGCGATCGGCCGGCGAAGCAACGCGGCGATCAGCAGCACCATGCCGATCACAAAGGTGATCGTGGCCTCGTTGAGCTTGAGCGGCAACGAGCTGTCGCCCGCAAGCAGCGAGGCGACGCAGGCGATCGAGAAGGCGACCGCTGATAGAAGGACGAGGGGGTCGATCCGCCCGCGGCGCACTGTCAGCAGGATGCTGTAAAGGATTGGGATTGCCCCAGCGATGCCCAGTCCCAGAGCGTCTGTCGAGACGACGGGGCGGACGATGGCATAGACGGCGACCGGAACGAGCAGGACCAGGGCTGAGCGCCTGAGCTTTTGCTTGTTGAGCGCACCGCCGGCTCCGGTCGAAAGGGGACGGCCGGGGTTCTCTGCGTGACCGATCATGAGTCAACCTCCGATAGGGCCAGTTGCACAGCCGCCAGCACGGTCTCCCGTAGCGGCTCGGTTTTGTCCTCTTGCTTGATCCAGTGCATGACGGCGGCGCGCTCGGCGGCAACCACCACGGCCGCCAAGACCTTCGGCTCGAGCTCGTCCTCTCCGGCGCCGGTCCGTAGGGCGATCGCGCCGGCCAGCGCCTGCTCCGCGGCCTGAGCCGCCTTCAGGTACTCCCCTCGGAGGCCCGGCTCGCTCGCGACCAGTGCGCGGAACCTGCGCAGCCATTCCGCGGGCAGGTCTTCTTGGCGCGGCGCGTCGTACACCTCCGACGTGGCCGCCAGCAGCGCCTGGCGTAGCGGCTCCTCGGCAGGACGAGCGAGCAGGTTCTCGGCCTCCTGCGCGGCCCGACGCGCGGCCGGCCACGCGATCGCCGCCTCCTTGCTGGAAAAGTAGTTATTGAACGTGCGCGGCGAGACTCCCGCTGCGGCGGCGATCTCGGGTACGCGCACGTTGGCCAGCCCCTTCGCGCTCGCCAACTCGAAGGCGGCGATCGCTAGATCGTGCCGCGTCTCCTCGCGCTGGAGGTCGCGCCGCCGGGTGACCGTGGTGGAGCTCTCGCCGGTCGACATGACAGCGACCGTAACACATAATTGCGTGATGCGCAATATCTGCGTGATACGCAATCAGGGCGCGGGCGTTACGTCAGCGGCCTTGTACGACGTTCACAAAGCTGGGCGCGGAGCCATCGCAGCCGGAGCTCCTCGGTTGGTCAACGGTCGTGTGGCGCCAGCAGCTGGCTGAGACCGCTCCACGCGAAACCCACCTGGAACTCGATCACCTGCGTGCGGGTGAACTGTGGATTGGCGCGCCACCACTTGGCGAGCTGCTCCGCGGAGCCGGAGATTGCGTGAGCGAACGCTTCGACGGTCGCTCCGTCGGCGTCGGGCGCAATCGCGACGATCAGGTCGCGGATGCGACTGACGGTCGCAAAGCGCAGGCGGGCGACCTCCTCGGCGGCCGGCCCGGCAAGCTCGACGCCGCCGAACAAGACCGTCCACCGCTGCCCACTCCGCTCGACAAATTCGAAGTAGGCGGCCGTTCCACGCTCCACCATCTCGCGCGGCGAGCGGGCGTTCGCCGTGGCGAGCAGGATCATCTCCTCGAGCTCGCTCCGCGCACGTCGCAGGCAGGCTACGTAGAGACCGTCCTTGTCGCCGAAGTGGTCGTAGAGGATCGGACGCGAGATGCCCGCGAGTCGGGCGATCTCCTCGATGCCGCACCACCGTATCCGTGGGCCGCGAACTGCTCCTCGGCGACATCGAGGAGCTGCTGCTCGCGTACGGCCCGCGGGACCTGGCCGTGCCGGTAGCCATTGACCAGTGCCGGGCTCGATGCTTGGACAGAGGAGGTCATCTTCGCGGACATGAGTTTACACACGTGGTTAGCCGAGGGCTACGGATGCACAGCTACAGCGTGTAAAGTCGCGCGGGGGCATGCGCAGCTGGGAGGCGTGGGGATGCGGGCAAGTGGGGGGCTTCTAGGGACGGGACGGTGGCCGGCTTCCTCCGGGTGCTCGCGGCTTCGCACGTACGTGCACCAAGGCGCTTTCCGAACCCTCGCGCGCCTGCCTGGTGATCGTGCTCGCGGCTGGCGGTCGCTGTCTCGCTGTGGGCCTCGCCGGCGTTCGCCGCAATTCCCGTTCCTCGGCGCGGGCACGCTCGGCGAACCCGCGAGCTGGAAGCTCGACGCGGGGAAAGCGTCACGAACCTCGGCACAGAGCTGACCCAGCACTTCGGCGCCGTCCCCGCGACACCGCCGGCGAGCGAACCGATCGAAGCGCGCAGCGATCACAAGACTGAACTCGTCAGGAAGACGAGCTGTGCGGCGTGACCGGGATGAGCATCACCGACGCCCACGCCACGATGCCGGCCGGCACGGGCTCGTGCATCGCCGCCGGCACGCCGATCCACACCGCCTTCCAGGTCAGCGCTGGGGCGGCCCGACGTCACGATCGCCGAGCTCGACTCGGGCATCGAATGGAACAACCGCAGGCGATGCTCCAGTTGCGCGGCAAGGTGCCTGCTGAACGCGGCGAACTACCGGCGCCGCAAGTCGACATGAGCAAAACCTTCGACCCATCGACCCACGTCGACTGCGAAACCGCCCGTCCGGCGACCGGCGGCGACTACGACGCCCGACGGCGACATGCCCGGCGGGCAGCCCGGGCGGCAGCGGGCCGATTCCCTACGACGTGCTCGAACAGGGCGTGTTCAACCTGCTCGACTACGCCTGCGACTCGCGCGTGGCGAACGTCGTGGAGAACTATCCACAGTGCACGAACCCGCCGACGACCAGCAATGCCGCAATGGCCCGCCGGGCATGCTCACGCCCGAGGACCTGATCATCGCCTTCTCCGACGGCATCGACCACGACGGCAACGGCTACGTCAACGATATCGCCGGTTGGAACTACGTCGACAACAACAACGACCCCTACGACGACGTCCACTACGGCCACGGTACCGGCGAGGAGAAGGACTCGGCGGCGGAAGCCGACAACGGGATCGACGACGCCGGTACGCTGCCCGAACTGCGAGATCATGGAGCTTCGGGTGGGCGAGTCGTTCGTCGCCGACGCCAACCGTTTCGCGGAGGCGGTCGATCTACGCGACCGACCGCAGCGTCGACGTGATCCAAGAGCCGCTCGGCACGCTCAACGACCCTGTCCTCGCGCGCGAAGCGATCGACTACGCCTACTACCACGGCATCGACCGTGATGGCCTCGGCAGCCGACGAGGCGGCCGAACACCACAACCAGCCGGGCGCGCTGCCGAACACGATCGTCGTCAACGCGATCGAGGGTCCGGCGTCGCTCGGCGGCGTCCGGCGAGGAGAGCCTGAACACGGACAATCCGCCCTCGTGGCTGCAGCTGGATGGCTGCACGAACTTCGGCACGCGGATCGATCTGTCGGTGACCGGCAACTCGTGCTCCTCGGAGGCGACGGGCAAGAGCTCGGGCGTCGTCGGGCCTGATCTACAGCGCGGCGCTGAACGCATGCGGCGCGCCGCTCTACGGCCGCTGCAGCGAGCACGGGCGCGGGCGGAAGCTGTCGCCGTCAGGGGACTGCACGCGCGTCAACGGCGCGCCGTGCGCGATCACGGCCAACGAGGTGCGTCCAGCTGCTCGCCTCGGGCAACATCGCAGGAACGACCGGTCGACGGCTCGCTCGACGCTCGGCACCAAACTGCCGAGCACCGGCGAGCACTCCGCAGACGAAGGCGACGGCGGCCAGGCCGACGACGTCAACACGGCGGCATCGCCGGAAGCCGCATGCAGCGTTGGGATGGCGCCGACCTGCACCGACCCCAACCTGCAACACGCACCTTCGCCGCCGACGAGGACGCCGGCGTAGAGGCCGACGCGCCGGACACCTTCCGTTACCCGTCGCGCAAGGGCTGGGATGAGTTCTTCGGCTACGGGCGCCTCGACGCGTACAAGTCGGTGGAAGCCGCCGCCGAGGGCTGGATCCCGCCCGAGGCCGACATCACCTCGCCGGAATGGTTCCAGCAGATGAACCCGACCGAACCATCGTTCGCCGTTCGAAGGCTACGTCAACGCGCGCACGCGCTACACCTGCCGCGTCGAAGTCGCGCCGGGCGCCCAGCCGAACAACGCGCCCACGCAGCGCTAGCGGCGACTTCGCCATCGTGCCCTCGAGCTACTGCGACGGCGCAACCGCGCACTCCGGCGCCTTCAACGGCCTGCTCGCCTCGGTCGGCACCGCGACGCTCGAGTCGCTGTTCCCGAAAGGCGATCCCGACCTCGTTCACCGGCAACGAGAACGGCGGCCGGGCTCGACGCAGACCTCGAACGGCCGGCCCAACACGCAGCCCGTACGCGTTCACCGTGCGCGTCGTCGTCACCACCGCCGCCGGCGCGCCCGGTCCGAGGATGACCGGAGAGGACCGTCGCCAGCTGTTCCTGCACCGCGACGCGGACATGCTGAAGGGCTTGCCGCTCGAAATGAAAGGCGACGGCGACGCGAGCCCGCTGCTGGTGGACCTCGCCGGCAACGACAGCAACCAGCTGATCGTCGCCAACTCCGACGGCTGGATCCACGCCTACCAGTACAACCCGACTACCGGCAGCATGAGCGACCTGCCCGGCTGGCCGGTGCACACCGAACCGCTGCCGCTGCACACCGGCGAGCATGCCTTCAACGGTGGCGGCCTGAGCACCGCCCATTACGACCCGGTACTCGAGGCTCCGGCCGCCGGCGACCTCTCCGGTGACGGCGAAATGGACATCGTCGCCGACGACCTCGAGGGCAACGTCTACGCCTGGAACTCGAAGGGCCAGCTGATCTTCCACGAGACCTCGAACCCGAACTACTCCGGGGCGCCGCTACCCGGCGACCCCTCGTGGGAGGCCGAGCGCCAAGGCGACGCGTCAGCGCACGGAGGGCGGGTTCGCTGACCTCGCCGGTGCTCGCCGACCTGGAACCGGAAGCCGGTCCGGGCCTCGACATCATCGCGGCCGGCGAGGACCGCCATGTCTACGCGTGGCACGCCGACGGCGAACCGGTCAAGGGCTTTCCCGGTGCTGGTCGAGGATCCCGACAAGGTCGCCTCGGTCGACCCAACGAGCAACGAGCCGACGTTCAACGCCAACGCGCCCGGCGAACCCCGGGATCGAAGAAGACCAGGGCAAGATCGTCGACACGCCGGCGGTCGCGGACCTCGATGGCCCCGGCAAGCCGCCCAGCGATCATCGTCGGGCACCAACGAGGAGTACCTGACCAACCAGGGCGACGAAGGTGGAATCAACGCCTCCGACCTGACGACAGCTTCGCTCGGGGTCCTCGGCGAGACGGGCCTGCTGAACTTCGCCAACGGTCGCGTCTACGCGATCAAGTCGACGCGGCTGCTCGGCCGAACCGGCCTCGTGCGCGACCGGCGGGTTCAAGTGCGAACGACTCCCACTGCACCTCGACGGCTTTCCGGGAAGGCTGGCCTGTGAAGATCGGGATCATCGACGCGGGGCTCCTGCCCGATGTCGGCGAGGGCATCAACGGCTCGCCGGTGGTGGCGCCGCTCACATGTCCCGAAGGCGGCGAAGGGATGAAGATCGGGGTGACGCCCGACGCGGGGCCGGGGTACGTCCTGAACCCGAACGGCAGTTCCTGCTACGGCTCGACCGACGGTGCCGACAACGCGCTCGAGACGGACATCAGCGCAAGCGCAGGCAAGATCGACACGCCGGCCTTCCCCGCCGTCGGCGAGCCGGCATTCGGGACGCTGGACGGCACGACGACGACATGTTCGCTCCGGCCGCCGGCCTGCTACGCGCGCTCGACGTTGTGATCCCCGACTACCAGAAGGGCAGTCAGGACTTCATCGGTGCGTGGAACTCGAACACCGGCCAGTTCTCGCCGGGCTTTCCCGGCGGTCGACAACGACCTCTCGTTCATCACCGGCGAGGTGATCGGCGACGTCACCGGCGAAGCCCCCAAACAGGAGGTCCTCGCGGGCACCGCCTCCGAGCGACCTCGAGGCCTACAACTCGGCGGGCCTCGCCGCCAGCACCGCATGGCCCGAAGCTGACCGGCGGCTGGATGGTCGCCACGCCGGCGCTCGGATCGCTCGGCACGATCGACACCGCGGCCGGCGCCAAGAAGGACGTCGTCACGATCACGCGGGAAGGCGTGCTGTCGGTCTACTCGACTCCAGCCGCCGCATGCTCGCCGAGCTCGTGGCCGAACTTCCACCACGACATCGCCAACTCGGGCGACTACACGCGCGATGCGATCCCGCCGGGGATCCCGCTGGGTGCGAGCGTCGCGAACAAGACGCTCACGTGGACGGCGCCCGGCGGAACGACCTCATGTGCGGCACCGCCAGCCGCTATGAAATCGTCACCTCCGAAACGCCCATCACGCCTGCGAAGCTTTGCGTCCGCGACGCCCCTGACGGGAGCGCCCGACGCCGACTGCCGCGGGGACATCGCCAGTCCTTCGCGCTGCCTCCCGACAGCCAGCGCTACGTCGCGATCCGTGCGATCGACGGCCAGGGCAACATCGGCTTGCCGGCGGTCGCCGAATACAACCCGGGGCCGGCCATTCCCTCGCTTGGAAGGTGTATGAGGGTCACCAACCACACCGGCGAATACAAGGGCGGCAACTGCGTGACAGTCGCTCAGAGCAACGGCAACTTCGACTGGCAACCTGAAACGGGTGGAACCACGAGCATCGGCGGGCAGCTCGGCGCCGTCGTCCTCGAAACCACCACCGCGAAGCGGATCACCTGTAGCTCCGGCTCCAGCGAAGGCCACTACACAGGGCCGAGCACGGAGGCCGTGACGATCACGCTCGACGGCTGCGAACGCCCGAGCGGTCACTACGCCTGCCAGAGCCTGGCGGCGCCATCCGGTGAGATCGTCACGAATGCGCTCGAAGGCGCGCTCGGCCTGATCACGTCTGGCAAGAAGCTGGTCGTCGGACTGGACCTGAAACACGAACCGGACCTGGTGAGCTTCGAATGTGCGGGCGCCGGCCTCGGCGGGAAAGAAGTGGTGCTGCTCGAAGGCTCGGTGATCGGGTCGGTGAAGACGATCGACAAGATGACCTCGCAGTTCACGGAGACCTACACCGAGAGGGCCGGACTGCAGGTGCCAGAACAGTTCGAATCGGGGCTCGAGGACACGTTGACCACGACCACAATCAGCGGGCTCGAAAAAACCGCCGAACAGGCGGGGCTGAAACTGGTGATGAGCACCACCAATGGCCAAGCCCTCGAGATCAAAGCGAAGATCTGACGATGGATCCGAGGATCAAGGCAGCGGTCCGGACGATCGCCGGTTGCCGCCGTCGGAGAGTCACGTTCCTGGCCTGCGCGATGCTGGCCGGGTGGGGTACCGCGCTCGCCAGCGGAGCGACCCCCGCGGCCTGCGGTGGATTCGAAAACCCCTGCTCTCAGGAAACCGCCCAGCAGTTCGGCTACGGGAGCGTGCAGCGGGAAGACACGCCAAACGACCCGGAATACGACCAGGCAGAGCCCGACACGCAGCAGCCCCCGGCGAAGCGCTCCTCCAACTTCTATGCCGAGCGCTTTGACCTCTTCGGGTTCCCGTCTGAACTGACCCGCAACGCGATCTACAAAGTCGGCCCGAACGCCGGCAAGCCCCAGGTCGCGGGCTTCAACGCCGCGGGAGCATGGAAGGCCGAGCGCGGTCGATCCGACGTGGTCATCGCGATCCTCGATGACGGCATCAACTGGAGCGAGCGCGGGCTACGCAATCAGATCCACCTCAACAGCGGTGAGCTTCCCTACCCCGAGCATGCGGATGGCTCATCCTGCGGGACCTATGACTGCAACGGTGACGGCGTCTTCAACGTCGAGGACTACGCCGAAGATCCCCGAGTAAGCCTCTCCTATCCCGGCCGTATGGGGCCCGCCGGCCTGATCACCGCGCAGGACCTGATCCACAGCTTCGGCGACTGCCAGATCGACGAGAGCACTCATCTGATCGTGCAGTGCGTCCCGGGCGAGCATTTCGACAACGACGGAAACGGCTTCGCCAACGACGTCGCGGGCTGGAACTTCTTCGACAACAACAACGAACCCGCCGACCTCTCGAGCTACTTCGCGGCGCGCAACCACGGCACCGATCGGGCGCTCGACGCAGCGGAGGAAGGGAACAACGACGAAGGATCGATCGGCGTTTGCCCCCACTGCCAGATCATGCCGGTGAGAATCTGGGACACGTTCGTCTCCGACGCGAACACCTTTGCGCTCGGGATGGTGTACGCGACCGACAACGGCGCAAAGGTGCTCGAGGGCGCGAACGGCAGCCTCTACCATTCGGCCTTCGCCGAAGCGGCCTCCCAGTACGCCTACGACCACGGTGTCGTTCAGACCTACTCGGGCGACGACCTCAACACCGGCGACCACAACTACCCAGCCGACTATCCCCACGCGATGCTGATCCAGGGCACCGTTCCGGACACGATGGGGCTCGGCGAGGAATCGAGCCAATACCTTGAAGCGGAGGGGCTCTGCGGCGTCGTCGGCGCGCAGGCCTGCCTGGGCTCCAACCTCCCCGTCAGCACGTTCTTCCGCGGGGCGAACACGACGCAGTACGGCGGCAAGAGCTCGATCTCGATGGAGGGGGCCACAGGCTCGCCCAACACGAGCAAGGCCTCCGGAGCGGCCGGGCTCGTGATCAGCGCGGGACTCGACCACGGCATCACCCTGCGCCCCGATGAGACCCGCGAGCTGCTCGAGCAGACGGCCGAGCGAGTCCTGACGGGCAATACCGAAGGCGCGGGCGTCGCCGACCCGGCCGCAGACCCCACGCTGCCCTCCGACGAGCAATGGACACCGCACTTCGGATGGGGAAGAGCCAACGTCGGAGCCGCGGTGGGCGCTGTGATCGCAGGCGACATTCCGCCTGAGGCGGCGATCGACTCACCCGGCTGGTATGCGCCCCTGACCGGATCGAGCGTCGAGATCAGCGGTCTCGCGCGCGCGCGCTTCGCGACCGGTGGGCAGTTCCATTGGAAGGTCATCTGGGGCGCGGGGGAGGCGCCGACGAGCTGGACGACGCTCGGCGAAGGCGATTCGAGCGGAACGGTCACTGATTTCGGCTCGCTGAACCTCGAAACGGTTCGTAATGCGCTCGCGGCCTATGTCGTCCCTCCGGACCTCGGCGGCCCCACATTCGCCGCCGGCGAGCCGAATCCGTTCCAGGATGAGTTCACCGTGCAGTTGGAGGTGAGCGGGCAGGGGATCCCGCTGACGGGAATCGATCGCCGTGTGTTCGAGACGTTCACCGATCCGACCCTCGAGCCCGGATACCCGAAGTGGATGGGCAGTGGCGGCGAAGCGCCCACACGCTACGCCGACATCAACGGGGACAACGTCCAAGAGCTGATCGTCCCCACCGAGGACGGCACGATCAACGCCTACGAGCCCGACGGCTCGGAGTTGCGGGGTTGGCCGGTGCACACGGAAGTTCAGCAGGCTGCGCTGGGACACACCGGCTCGCCGGGGCTCGCTCAGCTCGGGCTGCCGCGCGAGGCTCCACGGGCTCCGCTGATCGGCGACCTCGCCGACAACGGCACCTCCGACGTGATCACGGCGGCGGGGATCCACGTGTACGCCTGGCACGCCAACGGCAAGCCGGTACACGGCTTTCCCGTCTCGGAGAACACGGCATTCTGCGGGCCCGCGCTCGAGACCGCGAAAAGCCACCCCAAGTGCGGCTTCCTCGCCTCGCCCGCCCTCGCACATCTGGAAGGGTTCGGGAAGAAGCCCGACATCGTCGAGCCGAGCCTCGATGGGCATCTATACGCATGGAAAGCCAACGGCACGCCCGTCAAGGGCTACCCGATTGCCCTGATCGATCCCGCGGAGGTCGCGGCGGGCACGCAGATGGTGGCGGAGTCGATCAACGACCCCGCGATCGGCGACCTGGACAACGAAGGCCACGACGACATCGTGGTGGCCAGCGACGAGGTGTACGGTGCTCCTGAACTCGGCAGCGGCGAATTGAGCTTTGCGGGCCTCACCGCGTCCGCCGCGGGATCGAGCGGGCGTCTCTATGCGATCAACGGAGCCACTGGGAAGATCATGCCCGGCTGGCCGGTGGCGCTCCCCGGTCTGATCCAGGAAGAGCTTCCGTTGATCGGCCCGGGGCAGGACGCCGCGATCGCGAAGATCGGTGGACAGACAGTCATTGTCGCGTCCTCCACCGGCGGCGCCCTGGAGGAGCTCAGCACCACGGGGCAGGTGGTTCGCACGATGCAGCAGGTCGGGCCGCAGGCGTTCGGTGCGCTCTCGGACGCGACCGATCGTACTGGCGCGCTGAACCTGTTCGAGTCTGCCTCGGTGGGAGACCTGCTCGGTACGGGCACGCCGGACATCGTCAAGTACGAGGTGTCACTCGGCCAGGCCGCGAACCTGCTGCTGGTCGGGCAGAACTTCCCCTACAACCACCTCATCGGCGCCTTCGACGGGTCCACCGGGGCTTCACTGCCGGCGTTCCCGACGGTCACCGACGATTATCAGTTCCTGTCCTCCGACAGCATCGCCAAGCTCGATCCCTCGCTGCCGACCAACCAGGTTCTCGGAGGAACCGGGCTCGGGTTGTTGCACGCCTATGACGGCGCCACGGGACACGACGTTCCCGGGTTCCCCAAGGAGACCGGTGGCTGGCTCTACGCCCCGCCGGCTCTCGCCTCCGATGGCCGGATGGCCGACATGACACGCGAGGGTTATCTGTTCGAGTGGCAGACGGAAGCGCCCGCCTGCCAGAGCCAGTGGCCAGGCTTCCGCCACGATCAGCAGGACAGTGGCAACTACAACCACGATGGAACACCTCCGGACGGGGCCTCCGACGTCGAGCTCGTCTCGCTCGGCAACGGTAGATATCGCCTGTCGTTCACGGCGCCGGGCAACGACGGATCGTGCGGAACCGCCGCGTCCTACCTGACGAGGGTGAACGGCAAGCCGACTCAGCTCGCGCTGGGGGCACCGGTCGCCGGCGGCAGCGCCTTCAGCGCTGAAATCGCGCTCCCTTCCGACGCTCGCCGCCTATCGATTCAGGCGATCGACGGCGCCGGAAATCTCGGCCCCGAGAGGACCGTGAGGGTGCCGTGATCGAAGGGCTCGGATCAGCTTCGACGCGCGAGTAGGGCAGGTAACTGGAGCCGGCGACCCGTGGATCGCCAGTCAGGCTGCCGAGTCGAGCGTCCAGTGGCGCGTCACATCGCAGCGCCAGCCTGTGCCCGCGTCCGGCAGCAGCACGAATCTCGTGATGGTTGGTTGCCCGCCATCGTGATCGCGATAGAGCAGGTCGACCGTGATGCGGCCGTCGGTATCGATCGCCTCGACCATCGCCTCGTAGAGCTCGGTGCCGGGGTCGCGCAGCGCGGCCTGCCAGAAACCCGCGTCGGCGGAGGCGACGTAGAGGTCACGCTGCTGCTCGAAGAACGCCGATGGATCGGGAACCGGATCCCCCCTTCTGTGGCGCGCCGGGCCCAACGGGTCCTCAGCCACGCGCTGGGCGGTCTCGGGCTCCAGGTGATAGGCGTGCAGCACCGCGATGCCTGAGCCGACGTTGCGCAGCGGGATCGCGAGATAGATGACACCGTCCTCGTGGCGGGCCATCGCCCGCCCGGCATCCACTATGAACGTGCGGCCGTCCGCGAACTGGATCTGCTCTGCAGGGTCCTGCGCTCGCGAGGGAACCAGAAGCGGGCGCAGCCCCACCAGCAGCGTTCGCTCGGCAACGCGAGCCGAGCGGTTCGAGGAGCGCACCGCGGCGAACGTTGCGCCCGCGAGTACGAGCGTCCCAACGGAAGTACCCGCACGCCGCCCAGTCGGTCATCGCGGAGCGTGTCTTCTCGAGCTGGCTCTGAAGACCATTCCCTCTGCAGGGTAGGAAGTGAGGTGGGGCGCCCCCTGGTCGAGCGTCGCAATGCTTGGCGTGGAGCCACCGCAGCCGGAGCTCGTCGAGACGTTCGCGATGCTGCCGACCGCGACGCCGACCGGTTTCAAAGTCGAGCGCCGATTGGGCGCTCGGTTTCTCAGCGCGCGACCTCCGTCGCGCTGAGGGTCTCGGCCAGCCAGCCGATCATCATCGGGACCACGTCAGCGAGTTGCGAGATGGCGCAGTGGCCGGTGTCCGCGAGCAACTCCACCCGGGTCTCGCGGCGGTCGAGGAAGACGAGCGTGTCCGCCTCGGGGACATGGATGTCCTCAGCCCCGTTGACCACGAGCATCGGCGAGTTCGTGTCCTGATCGAGCAGTCCTCGCAAGGCCATCCCGGCGCGCCGCTCCGCCATCTCCTCGGCGCTGGGCGGGCGGTCGAAGCCGAAAGCGTTGCTGACGATGTCCGCCATGCCGAACTGGAACGAGCGGTCGGCGGCGAACGCGGCCTCCACGGGTCCGCCAAGGACGATCGCCGCATCGACCGTGCCCGCGAGGCCGGTGGCGGCCGAGAAGTAGCCGCCCATCGAGATGCCGAGGTGCGCGACCCTCCCGTCCCCGAGCCCTCGGGCGTAGGCGGCGAGCCCGTCGATCATCTCCACCGAATCGCGGCTGAGTGGAATCGGGCACTCGCCCGTACCCGGGATGTCGAAGGCGAGTACGCGTGTGCGGGTGTTCAGGGCGAAGGCGACGAACAGGGCGTGTAGGTCCATCTTCCACGAGTCGACGCCGCCGCTGGCGATCAGGATGGGCGCCTCCGCAGGGAGATCCGGCGCGGCGAGGACGTGAACGGGAAGGCGTGTGGAGGAGCCCTGATACGGCACGTCGACGGTCCGCCGGTCGAAATCGACCGGGAAGTCCTCCGCCGCGAGCAGGTAGTGCTCGAGCTGGCGCTGCAACGCCACCCGCTTGGCGTCGTCGGCGAGAACGGGGAACTTCGCCCAGCCGTATGCCAGTGTCGCGAGAGCCTCGTCGCCTTCCTCCGCGTAGCGCGTTCCCAGCTGTGACCACTCGAACACCCACCCGCCCGGTGCGTCGGCCCACATGTCCGTGATCGCGGCGCGCATCGCGTCCGCGTCCTGCGCCGGCAGGCCGGTGTTGACCATCTGGGGGTAACGCTCAACGAACAGCTCCTGTGGGTCCAACGGCCACTGGTATGGCATGTCTCGCTCCTCTAACGCAGGGATACCTGCACTAAAGATGACAGGTCGGCCGTCTAAACGCAAGTTCGACTGCGTTATTCTGTTCGCATGAGTGATACAGCGGTTCGCCGCCGCCCCGGGGGGCGTTCCGCTCGGGTTCGCCAGTCGGTGCTCGACGCCACCCTCGCCGTGCTCGGTGAGGAGGGCTTCGAGAAGCTCACCGTTGCCAACGTCGCCGAGCAAGCCGGCGTCCACGAAACGTCGATCCGTCGGCGCTGGGGCACGAAGGAGAAGCTCGTCTGCGACGCCCTGCTCAACCACAGCGAGGAGCACCTCCCGATTCCCGATACAGGATCGCTTCGCGAGGATCTCGTGGCGTTCGCCTCCGAGCTCGCCGCCTATGACGCGACTCCGCTCGGCAAGGCGCTGCTCCGTGCGATGGCCGCAACCGGCGATGACCCGGCACTCGTCGAGGCCCGGACCGCCTTCTGGCACAGGCGCCACGAGCTGGCGAGCGTGATGCTCGAGCGCGCCGTTGCCCGCGGCGAGCTTCCCGAAATCGTGGACAGCCGGCTGGCCCTCGAGGCGCTTATCGCCCCCCTGCACTTCAGGACCCTGCTCACCGATGGGCCGCTCGACGAGGACCTTCCGCGAGAGCTTGCCGACCTCGTGCTCGACGGGATCAGGGGGACAATCAACCCGGCCGACAACGGATGGACTCAGCCTGCGCTTGAGCCCGCCCAACGCCGGCGCTGAGGAGGAACGATGAAGATCACACGGAGCAGCCTCGAGACCGCTAAGGGACCTGCCGATTGGTTCAGCGGCGACGTCTACGTCGATACGGCCGCCGAGCCCGTTGAGCAGTATCGGCTCGCGGCGGCCAGCGTCCACTTCACGCCCGGCGCGCGCACCGCGTGGCACACGCATCCCGTCGGTCAGACAATCTTCGTTCTGGAGGGCGTCGGTCGCTGTCAACGCCGAGGCGGGCCGATCGAGGAGATCCGTCCCGGCGACCGAGTGTTCTTCGAGCCCGGCGAGGACCACTGGCATGGTGCAGCGCCCGACCGGCTCATGACCCACATGGCGATGCAGCAGGTCGATGAGCTCGGGAGCGCCGTCACGTGGGGCGAGCAGGTCAGCGATGAGGCCTACGACGCACAAGCCAACAGAGAGAAGTGATCCTGCCCCGACTTCTTGGTCGACGACGGTGAGGACCTGTGAGTAGCGGGTAGACCCCTGTCTGCCGATTAACCGGCAGGAGGGGCTATGGCGGCGGAAATCCCAGCAAATATGCAGCGCCAACCGGGTCGAAGGCCGGTTCAGCTCGTTCTCAGCGACGACCTCGAGCGCACGCGGCTGACCGTCGGGTTTCGCTGGCTGCTCGTCATTCCCCACTTCATCTGGTTGGGGCTCTGGGGTATCGCCGCCTTCGTCGCGGCGCTGGCGAACTGGCTGATCACGCTCGTGACGGCCCGCCCGCCCGCCTCTCTGCACCGCTTCCTGGCGCTGTATGTCAAATATGCCACGCAGGTCTACGGGTACTTCCTCCTCGGTGCCGACCCCTATCCGCCGTTCGATGGTCGCCCCGGCTATCCGGTCGATGTCGAGATCGACGCGCCGAGCCGCCAGAGCCGGCCTACGGTCGCCTTCCGGATCGTCCTTGCGCTACCCGTGCTGCTCCTCGCCAGCTCCCTCTTCGGGCTCCCGAGCACGACTTTCAGCCGCCGCTCCGGGCAGTTCTACAACTTCGGCCTGGGCGTCGCGCATGGGGCCGCGTTCCTCGGCTGGTTCGTGTGCGTGGCACGGGCTCGGATGCCGCGCGGGCTACGCGATTGCGTCGTCTGGGGGGTGGGGTTCGGCGCCCAGCTTTGGGCGTACCTGCTGGTGCTCACGAGCGCCTATCCGGACCCTGACCCGGGGGTCGTGCTCGGCGAGCTGCCCGTGCGCGGTGACCCGATCGGGTTCGAGGCCGGCGGGGATCTGCGCCGCAGCCGCCTGACCGTGCTCTTCCGGCTGCCCCTGGTGGTGCCACATCTGGTGTGGCTGGCGTTGTGGTCGGTTCTCGCCCTGCTGGCTGCCATCGCGAACTGGGTTGCGACGCTCGTGCGGGGCCGCTCACCGGCCCCGCTGCACCGCTTCCTGTCGGCCTACCTGCGCTATGAGGCGCATGTGTACGCCTTCTTCTGGCTGATCGGCAGCCGCTTCCCTGGCTTCGCCGGCGCAGCTGGCTCCTACGAGGCCGAACCCTCGATCGCCCCGCCCCTGGCCCAGAACCGCTGGAGCGTCGCCTTCCGCCTGCTGCTGGTGCTACCCGCGTTGTTCCTCGCGAGCGCCTTCGGCTCACTGGCGTGGACATGCGCCTTCCTGGCGTGGTTCGCTGCGCTCGTCACCGGCCGGATGCCGCGAGGGCTTCTGAACGCGTCCGCGCAGGCGCTTCGCTACACCGTCCAGGTGAGCGGGTACGTGTTCGTGCTGAGCGACGCCTACCCCTACAGCGGACCCTGTCATCGAGAGGCAGGGGCCGCGGGTGCGGCGGCGGAGTCGGCGTTCGGCTAGCGGCGACTGTGGCAGCGGAGACACCAGTCACCAGCGGCGCCGAACGGGGCGACGGGACATCCGCCAGCCCCTGGACGCGGGCGCTGGTCGTGCTCGTCGCGCTGGTCGCGGTCTGCGCGTGGGTGTGGTGCGCGCACGAGCTGTGGGGCACGATCGTGCCCGCCGGCCTGCAGCTGCCCCATGTCGACGTCCATCGCTTCTTCAGTGCGTCGCTGCTGCGTCGCAGCACTTCCTTCGACCGCTTCCTCGATGTCGTCGGCCTGCTGGGGGCCGTCGCGGAGGTCGCTGTGCTGGCGCTGTATGCGCGCCGCGGACACGGGCTGATGCGAGAGTCGGCGGCCGGGCGCATCGGGACCGGCATTCTCCTGGCGCTGCTGGGCTTTGCGCTCGTGTGGCTGACGCTGGTTCCGTTCGACCTCGCGGCGCTGTGGTGGGAGCGCCGCCACCATGTCGTGCACGAGGGCTACCTCACGGCGGTGCTCGGCAGCTTCCTCGGGCTGGGAGTGAGCTTCGTGTGGATCGCGCTCGGGGTTGCGATCGCGATGGCGCTGGCGGGGAGGATGCGCCGCTGGTGGTGGGTCGTGGCGGCGCCGCTGTTCGCGGCGCTGGGGCTCCTGTCAGCGCTTCTCACCCCGTACCTGATCACGAAAACCCATCCGCTCCGCGACCCCGCGCTCGTCGCCGAGGCGCGAACGCTCGAGGCGCGGGAGGACGTCAGCGGGACGCCCGTACGGGTACAGGACGTCTCGCACCGGACGACGGAAGTGAACGCGGAGACCGCCGGGATCGGTCCAACCCAGCGTGTCGTCCTCTTGAGCACGCTGCTCGACGGCCGCTTCAGCCGCGCGGAAATAGGAGTTGCGATGTCGCACGAGTTCGGTCACGTGGCGCGCGCCCATGTGCTCAAGAATGTGGGCTGGCTGGCGCTCTTCCTGATCCCCGCCCTGGCGCTCGTCGCGCTGGCCACGCGCCGGCGGGGCGGGCTTGCACGGCCCGAGGCGGTGCCGGTGGCGCTGCTCGTGTTTGTCGTTCTGCAGCTGGTGGCGTTGCCGTTCTTCACCCTGGTGTCGCGTCGTTATGAGGTCGAGGCGGACTGGTCGTCGCTGCGCGCGACGCACGAACCCGCCGCGACACGGCGGGTGTTCGAGCGGCTCGCCGCCACGAACCTCAGCGATCCCGACCCGCCGTCCTGGGCATACCTGCTGTACGCGGGGACCCCGACGCTCGCGCAGCGGATCGCGATGACCGAGGCCTGGGAAGAGCGCGCGTCGCGCCAGCGGTGAGCTTCGCCTCCGGTCTGCGGGAGGGCGGCATCGTAGGGGCGGGGCGCTCAGCGGCGCTATTGGCCCTGTGGCCTCGCCAGCCAGTTCACGATCGAGGTGTTCTCCGCGAAGGCCGAGCGAGCGAACGGCCCGGCACCGGTCACCGAGAAGATCTCGTAGCCCAACTCGCTGAGCAGATCCCAGGCGCCGGCGGGCGGGGCGCCATACGGCGTCGCCGCCCCTGCGACGTGCTCGAAGATGATCAAGGGCCTCGCCTCCGCGAGTAGTGAGCGGCCGCCCTCGAGCACGTCGAGCTCGGCACCCTCGACGTCGATCTTCACGACGCTCGGCCGCAACTCGCCCGCCTCGGCGTCGAGCGTGGAGACGGTCACGGTGATGAACACGGGGTCGCCCCGCTCGTCGCTGATCTCGGGGCTTCGCCTCAGGCCGCTCCAGCCGTCCAGCCGTCTGAAGTGACAAAACTGTGCCGTTTCCGGACGAGCGCCGAGGGCGATCTGGCGACAGTCGACGCCCGGGAACACTCGCGCAACCTCGGCCGCCAGCGACGGAATGGGCTCGAACGCGATGTGGTGACCGTGCGGTGCGATGCGCACGGCCTCACCCAGAACCTGACCGCGATTGGTCCCGACGTCTATGTACGTCGCGTCGTCGCGAAGCGCGCTGGCGAGGACCGCCTGGATACCAATCGCCTCCTGGTAGGCCTGGCGTGCGTGCCCATTCACGGCCGCGAGCAGCTCCGGTCGATCGAGGCGTCGCGACAGCACGCCGACGCCCCTGTTTACCAGCCGCATGCGCCAATTCTCGCATCCGGACCTTGTGGGCGCAGCGCGCTGATTGGGCACCGTCGACCTACCAGGGCTCACGGACCATGCGCACACGGCGAAGATCCCGCCGCGTCGCGGCTCCCGCGTTGCCGGCGTACTGTTCGCGGCGAACCTCGTGCTGCATTCCGGCGTTGACGACGCCAGCGGCCATTTCGTCTGTGCTTACGGCATCGACGAGATCGATCACAACGCTTCGAGCGACCGGATCGGGCAGAACGCCGTCAGGACGCCGTCGCGCAGCTCGCTCTGCATCGCTGGCTGAAGGCGGTGGCCAAACACGCGCTGACGCAGCTCTCCGGGTTGGCGTGTTCCGCGTCGGCCGTGTGCCACCGCCAGGTTGTCGAATATCAGCAACTCTCCGGGCTGGAGCGGTATCTCGATCTCCGCCTCGCGGATACGGAGGCCGTAGCGTGAGAAGAACGCCAGTTCAGAAGACAGGCTGTCGAACTCCAACCCGCAGAGAAAGTCCAGCTCGACCTTCACGCTGGGAAGGGTCGGTGAGCGCGGGGCAGCGGCACCCTCGACGATACGCGCGAGGCTTCCCTCCGTGTAGCCTCGATCGTCGTCCCAGGCGCCGTGCGTCCTCCCATAGGAGGTCAGTCGATCCACGAGCTCTGCCGGCTGCGGCCAGGAGCGCTGGCGCAGCAGTGCTGACAGCGGCACCAGGCGCGTTGCCGCGCGCACGCTGGCGACGTCAGCAGGGATGTGGAGCGCGGTATACCGGGCGACGTCTTGAGCAATCTTCGGGTCGAGTGGCAATCCAAAGTCGATGTGCAGCGTCTGAAAGTCCCGAGTAGCTTCGCCGGCAATGGGCGGAATGACGAAGTCACCGATGATCGACATCGGAGGCATCTCGCGCTCAACGCGACACCCCTCGAGGAGAGCACCCGCCGCGTCGAACGCCGCCTCGCTCGTCTGGTACGCGCTGTCGATTCGCACGAACCCGCTGGCGTCGAGCTTTTCGGCTGCGTGGCTCAGGTGCGCACTCCTTCGTGTGTTCATCGTGCCTCCTCGGTGAGCGGCACGGTAGGGCCGAGCGTAGCCGCGCGGGCGACGTCGCCGGAGGCGTGGGCACCCCCGCTGAGGAGCCCGGCGGGCTCGCCCGACGGCGCCGGGATCCAGGTCACCTCCATTCGCATCCCTGAGCGGTCGAGGCTGGAACCGGCCACGGGCTGGTGCCCGTCAACGCTCCACGGCGGATCCCGGGGAAGATGGCACGGCCCTCCAACGGGCCGCGCCCACGGCGAGTAGACCTGCGCATGGAGCCGACCCCTTTCCACGAGGGCTTGTGGGCTTTGGTCGGAGGCAGGTTCCTGACTTCCGGGCCCTACCCTCACGCCATCCGATCGCCTTGCACTGGGCGTTGGCTTCCCGCGTGCTGCGCGCCGGCGGCTGGTGCGCCCGGTCACAGTGGCGGGTCCGCGCCGGATTCTCACCGGACTTCCCTCGACCACCGACCGTATGGACGCCGCAACCCTATCCGAACTCTGCTTCATGCCTCTCGGCAACTCTGTATGGCGTGGGCAGCCGGAGGCCCACACGACGAGCGCCTGAGGCTCCGGCTCCGCCCACGAGCGGAGTCCAGGACATGGGTGCTCGAGAGAGGGACTGCCGAGGGTCCCCGGCACGGTGAGCCATCGATAGCGATGCCTTACGCGCGGTTTCTGCTGTAATGCATCACCATTGAGTTACGCCGCGTGCCGCAGTGCTATACTCTGCCTCAGAAATGATGTGCTACTGCCCGTTCGCCGCGTAACCAATCAAGATTGATGCGCCTCGACGCCATCATGACCGATGCCGCCGTCCTCGCCGAGCTCGGCCACCGACTCCAGGCCCACCGCCTCGAGCGCAACTGGACCCAGGCCGAGATGGCCGCAGAAGCCGGCCTCGGGCTCGCGACGGTGCAGCGGGCGGAGGGGGGAGAGTCGGTGCAGATGACCTCGATGATCAAGCTCCTGCGGGCGCTCGGGCTGCTCGCCGGGCTCGATCTCGGGCTGCCCGAGTCGATTGACCTGCCGATCGCCCAGCTGGAGCGGGAGCAGCGCACGCGTCGCCGTCGTGCCTGCTCGCGGCCGCCGCGGTCGCACGCGGCCCGAGCCCGGAGACGCGCCATGGATGTGGGGGGACGGGTCGGCGGAGGGCCGATGACGGTCGCGGCGGTGATGCTGTGGGGGACGCGGATCGGCGCCGTCTCCATCGGTGCCGGCGCGCGCTACGCCACCTTCCAGTACGACCCGGCCTTCGCCCGCAGCGGGATCGAGGTCGCGCCGATCTGGATGCCGGGCCGCGAGCAGCCCTACCGCTTTCCGGGCCTCCCGGAGGATGCCTTCAGCGGCCTCCCCGGGCTGCCGGCCGACTCGCTGCCCGACCGCTGGGGCACCGCGCTCGTCAACGCCTGGTTGGCCTCCCAGGGGCGTGAGGCCTCGAGCTTCGACGTCGTTCAACGCCTCTGCTACGTCGGCACCCGCGGCGTGGGTGCGATCGAGTTCGAGCCGGCCCACGAGCCCGTGTTCTCCGGCGGCGTGGATCTGCAGGTGGACGCGCTCGTGCGCCTCGCCGGCGAGGTGCTCGCCGAACGAGCCGAGTTCGTCGCCGAGCTGAGCGAGAACCCGGACGAGGAGGCGATGAAGGCGATTCTCGCCATCGGCAGCTCCGCCGGAGGGGCTCGCCCGAAGGCGTTCATCGCCTACAACGACGCAACCGGCCAGGTCCGCTCGGGGCAGGTGCCCGTGGGCGGGGGCTTCCGCCAGTGGCTGATCAAGTTCGACGGCGTCGCGAGGCTCCGGCGACCATGGGCTCAGCGACCCCCTCGGCTGGGGCGCAGTGGAGTACGCCTATTCGAAGATGGCTCGCGAGGCCGGCATCGAGATGACCGAGTGCCGGCTCCTGGAGGAGAACGGTCGCAGACACTTCCTCACCCGTCGCTTCGACCGACCCGACGAGGGCGGCAAGCTGCACATGCAGACCGTCGGGGCGCTGGAGCAGGCCAGCTACAACGAGCCGGGGACCTACAGCTACGAGCAGCTCCTGCTCCTGATCCGAAGGTTGGGCCTCGGCACGCCGGTCGCCGAACAGCAGTTCCGGCGGATGGTCTTCAACGTCGTCGCCCGCAACCAGGACGACCACGTCAAGAACATCGCCTTCCTGATGGACCGCGAGGGCACCTGGTCGCTCGCCCCGGCCTATGACGTGGTCTGGGCGTGGCGGCCCGGCAACCTCTGGCTCGACAGCCATCAGATGTCGATCAACGGCAAGCGCGACGGCTTCGGCCTCGCCGACCTGCGCGCCGTGGCCGACGTCGCCGGCCTCAGGCGCGGCCGCGCCAGGGCGGTCCTCGTGGAGGTCTCAGAAGTGGTCGCGGGCTGGCGCGAGATCGCGGAGGAGGTCGGGGTCGACGAGCAGGTGGCCGAGCAGATCGCTCGCTCGCACCGACTGGCGCTGGAGAGCTGAGGGCGCCGGAACCCGTCCTACAGCAGGAAGGGTATGAGCGCGTGGACCCGCTGCTTGTAGTTGGCGTAGGCGTCGGGGAAGTGGTCGGACATCAGCCGCTCCTCCTGCCGGGCTTTCAGCCACGCGCCGATCGACAGGAGTCCCAAGGCGACAAAGCCCGAGACCTGCCCGTAGTGGATCACGGTGGCCAGCACCATCACCAGCAGGCCCGTGTAGATCGGGTGTCGCACGATCGCGTACGGGCCGCTCACGATCAGCTCCTGGTCCTGCTTGAAGGCGACTTCTGCACTCCAGTTGCGGCCCAGCGTGATGCGTGCCGAGATGGTGAAGGCGGCGCCCGCGATGAAGATGCAGTCGCTCACGACACCGAGCGCGAGACCCGTCTCCCACAGGGGAGAGTGGACGCCCGCGAAGGGCTTGATCAGCAGCCATGCCACGACGACGACCGCCACGACCATTCGATCGCGCACGGCCCACCGGCGCTCGACCGTTCGCTTGACCGTGAATGCCATCGCCAACCAGTAGGCCGCCCATGCGGCCCAGCCGTAGACGAGCAGATGCCAGGTCCAGTTGCTCATCCGCCGACCCGCCGGCCCGCCGGCCCGCGACGCGGGCGATCAGCCTCCTCGAGCACCGCCAGAGCGTAACCGGGGCCATCTCCGCCCCTATGCTCAGGAGGTGGAACTGGGCGTGGCGACGTTCGCGGATCTCGCTTCGGGGGTGAGTCCGCGCCAGCGGATGCGCGAGCTGATGGAGGAGGCGGAGCTCGCCGACCAGCTCGGCCTGGACGTGTTCGCCGTGGGGGAGCATCACCGCCCGGACTTCCTCGTCTCCTCGCCGGCGGTCGTGCTCGCGGCCGTCGCCGTCAGGACCGAGCGGATCCGCCTCTCGAGCGCTGTCACGGTGCTCAGCTCGGACGACCCCGTACGCGTCTTCCAGGACTTCGCCGAGGTCGACCTGCTGTCGGACGGCCGCGCCGAGATCATGGCCGGGCGAGGGTCCTTCCTGGAGTCCTTTCCCCTCTTCGGCTATGACCTCGACGACTACGACGAGCTGTATGCCGAGAAGCTCGAGCTGCTCCTCGAGCTGCGCGATCACGTCCACGTGTCCTGGTCGGGTCGTCACCGCCCGCCGCTCGATCGCGCCGGCGTCTGGCCGCGGCCCGTCCAGGACCGCCTGCCCGTGTGGGTCGCCGTCGGCGGCTCGCCCCAGTCGGTCGTGCGCGCGGGGACGCTCGGACTGCCGCTGACGCTCGCGATCATCGGCGGGCAACCCGCGCGTTTCGCCCCCCTCGTCGACCTCTACCGCGGGGCGGTCACGGAAGCGGGCCACGAACACGGCGAGACGCGCCTGGCGATCAATACCCACGCCTTCGTCGCCGCCAGCTCCTCCGATGCCGATGGGGCCTTCGCGGGCGCCTATCTCGCGATGATGAACCGGATCGGCCGCGAGCGGGGCTGGCCGCCGTCGGGGCGGCGGGAGTACGAAGCCCTGCGCGCGCCGGAGGGAGCGCTCGCCGTCGGCTCACCCGAGCAGGTCGCCGAGAAGATCCTCGTCGAGCACGGCCTGTTCGCCCACGACCGCTACATCGCCCAGATGAGCGTGGGCGCGGTGGCCCATCGTGATGTGCTCCGCTCGATGGAGCTGTTCGGAACCGAGGTCGCGCCCCTGGTTCGGGAGGAGACCGCTCGACTGGTCGCCGGCGATCCGTCGCTTGACTCGTGAAGGGCGCGCCTATAGTGTTCAACCGAATGGTTTATCAACTACTCGGATGAAGACAGATGGCGACCGACGAGCTCAGCATCACGTTCGCCGCCCTCGCCGACCCGACCCGCCGGGCGATCCTCGCCCGGCTGGCCGAGGAGGGTGATGTCACGGTGAACGAGCTTGCGGCCCCGTTTCCCTTCAGCGTGCAGGCCGTCTCCAAGCATCTGAAGGTGCTCGAGCGAGCCGGCCTGATCACGCGCGGGCGGACGGCGCAGTTGCGTCCCTCGCGGCTCGAGGGCGCGCCCCTGCGCGACGTGGCCGACTGGCTGGAGCAGTATCGGGGTATCTGGGAGGGGCGTCTCGACCGCCTCGCGCTTCGCCTCCGGGACATTCAAGGAAAGGCAGATGGCGATGACTGAGCAGTTCGTGATGGCCGAGCACAGGATCGTGATCGAGCGCGAGCTCGACGCGCCGCGGGAGCTCGTGTGGAAGCTCTGGACGGACCCGGATGAGGTGACGAAGTGGTGGGGGCCGGAGCACTTCACGACACCCCGCGAGCAGATCGAGTTCGATCTGCGGCCGGGCGGGGTCTGTCGCCTGACGATGGTCGGACCCGATGGTGAGGAGTATCCGAGCGACGGACACTTCGGCGTCGTGGAACCGCCCGAGCGGCTGTCCTTCGGTGAGACCACCACCGAGCACCCGATGATCGAGTCGGGCGAGACGACGATCGAGTTCATCGCGCTCGACGATCAGCGGACGAAGGTGATAGTCACCTCGGAGATGGTCTGCGCCGAGGAGCTCCTGTCGATGGCTCGACTCGGCTGGGGCAGCCAGCTCGACAAGCTCGAGGCCCTGATCGCGGGTTGACGGTCGCTCAGCCGCGCGCCGCTCGTGCCTCTGCGAAGGTGACGAGCTGGCCGTTGTGCTCATCCCACAGCTTCAACCTCACAGCGCGCAGGCCGTCCCACAGGGACAACGTCGGCACGTCCTGGAAGATCGTGTTCTCGTCGTGCGCGCGCTGGAGGTTGTAGTTGGGGACACGTGAGCTGAGGTGATGGATGTGGTGCAGGCCGATGTTGCCAGTCATGAACTGGAGCAGCTTCGGCAGCCGCAGGTAGGAGCTCCCGCGAAGCGCCGCGTCGGCGTAGCTCCATGCATCGGAGCGCTGCCAGTAGGTGTCCTCGAACTGATGCTGGACGTAGAACAGCCAGATGCCCGCGGAGCCGGCGAGCATCGCGCTCGGCCCCCAGGTGAGCAGGAAGTCGCGCCAGCCGATGAGCAGGCAGAGGGGCAGGATGATCGCTGCGAGGGCAGCATCCGTGGCGAGCACGCTGCGCCGCATCCGCGGGCGGGCGTCTCGGGAGACGATGCGCGGCCCGATGATCATCGCGAACACGGGCCCGACCCCGAACATCACCAGCGGGTTGCGGAAGAGCCGATAGCCCGTGCGGCCGAGCCTGGACTTGGCGCCGTATTCGGCGACGGTCAGGGTCGGCAGGTCGCCGACGCCGCGCCGGTCGAGATCGCCGGCCGTCGCATGGTGCACCGCGTGGTCGTGCCGCCAGCGGACGAAGGGCGTGAGCACGAGCAGCCCGAGCCCGGTGCCGAGCCAGGCGTTCGCGCGCCGCGAGCTGAGGAAGGATCCGTGCGCGCAATCGTGGAAGACGATGTAGGTGCGCAGCAGGAAGCCCCCGGCGAGGGGCGCGAGCGCGAGCGCCAGCAGCGGCGAGATCCCGATCGCGAGGTATATGAGCACCGAGATGCCGAGGTAGGGGACGGCGGAGGTGGCCACGTCGCCGGCGCTGCGCAGCGGTCGCGGCTGGGTATAGGGCAGCAGCAGGTCCCTGCAGAGCCTCGTATCGAGGGGCGGCACCTCCCTGCTGGCTCCCGCGTCCAGCTCCGGCGTTAGTGTGGCGGTGGTCCCGGGGCCTGCTGTTTCGCGCACGGGTGGTTGCCTTTCGCGCCGCGGACGGCGCCGATCGAGGGTTCGCGGGCGGCCAACCGCCGGCGAGGAGTTGGCGCCCTGATTCTTGACATGCGATTCTAGACCTTTACGTCGACGGACTGATGCAGGTGAGTCCCGGCGCCCGTCGGCCGATCCCGCCCGCGGCGAGATCGGCGCGAGCCACGCCACTCGGCCGTGGCCCTGCGCGCTCCCCCACCGAGTGCGAGCGTTAGGCTGGGGCACCAGGCAGGCCGTGGCGCGGGCACGGCGAGAGATGAGAGGGGAGCGAGATGGGCGAGCGTGTTCTCGTGCTCGGCGCGGGTTTTGGTGGGCTGGAGCTCTGCACGATGCTCTCCGATGCCCTCGGAGATGACGTCGAGGTCACGCTCATCGACCGCAGTGACGCGTTCGTCTTCGGCTTCTCGAAGCTCGATGTGATGTTCGCCCGGACGACCTCGGCCTCCGTGCGGCTTCCCTATCGCGCGATTGCCAAGCCGGGCGTTCGCGTCCTGCGCGAGACGGTCACCGGGATCGACCCGACGTCCCGGCGCGTGAGCACCGATGTCGCCACCCATGAGGCCGATGTGCTCGTCGTCGCGCTCGGTGCGGATTACGACATGGACGCCACGCCCGGCCTCGCCGAGGGCGGGAACGAGTTCTACTCGCTCGCGGGCGCCGAGCACCTGGCCGAGATCATTCCGAGCCTCTCCCGCGGCCACCTCGTCATCGGCGTGTGCGGCACACCGTTCAAGTGCCCTCCGGCGCCGAGCGAGTGCGCGTTGCTGCTCGACGATGAGCTGAGGGCTCGGGGGGTGCGCGAGGCCTGCCAGATCTCCTTCGTGATCCCCTTGGGCACGCCTGTGCCGCCCTCGCCGGAGACCTCCGCCGCGCTGATCGAGGAGTTCGCCGCGCGCGACATCGCCTTCATCCCCGGCCGGCGTGTCGCCGCGCTCGACCCCGCGCGGAGCGTGGCGATCCTCGACGACGACAGCGAGCTCGCCTTCGACCTCTTCCTCGGCGTCCCCAAGCACCGTGCCCCCGAAGTCGTTCTCGACAGCGGCATGACCGAGGACGGCTACGTGCCCGTCGACTCGGCGACGCTCGAGACCCGCTTCCCCGGCGTGTATGCCATCGGCGACGTGGCCACCGCCGGGGTCCCCAAGGCGGGAGTCTTCGCGGAGGGCGCGGCCCGCATCGTGGCGCAGACGCTGATCCATCGCTGGCGCGGCGGCGAGCCTCCCGGCCGCCACCTCGGTCAGGGCACCTGCTACATCGAGTTCGGCGCGGGCCGCGTGGGCAGCGTCGACATCGACTTCCTCTCCGGCCCCACCAAGACGGGAACCTTCAACGCTCCCTCCGCGGGGCTCGTGGCGGAGAAGGATCGCTTCGGCTCGAGCCGTCGCGCGCGCTGGTTCAGCGCCTGAGCAGGCGGCCGAGGTCCCGCACGGGCTCCTCGCTCGGCAGTCGCTTCGCCCACGCGGCGATCTCCACGGACGTCCGCTCGTCGTAGAGGTCGGCCGCGAGCCCGTGGTACTTCGCCTCGACGCCCTCCCACGAGGGTTCCCCGTCGGGCTCCCCGGCGGGTCGGTCCACTCGTACCTCGATCTCCTCGCAGCGGAGCACGGCACCGGCCGTCTCGACGCGCCCGTCCACGGCGAGCTCGATCCGGTCGATCAGGGAGCGCACGTCGGGGTCGCCGAGGCGCTCGTAGCTGGACCAGCTCACGGCGCCGTCGAGCAGCGCGACGGCCGTCTGGAAGTAGACACTGAACTGGCCGTCGACCGTGTTCTGGGGTGAGCGCTTGTTGGGTGCGTCGCCGCCCACGATCAGGCTGGCCGCGGGTGATATACGAAGCGACAGGGGCGCCTCGGTCGGCACGGCGCCGCCGAGGCGCCGGCGGAGCTCGATCGCGGCGTCGACCGCTCCGTGCGCCAGGCGGCAGGCCGGATAGGGCTTGATGCCGGTCTCGGCGAGCACCCACCTCTCGCCGAGACCGTCGGTGAGTGCGCCCGGCTCGGGTGTGTCGGTGTAGCCGTGGAGGAAGCCGAGCCCGCCCTCCAGCGCGTGCGCGGCCCCGACCACGCCGGACCGAGCGAGGTCGACGGCGAGGAGTCCGTTGTGGGCCGCGAGGCCGGGATGCAGCCGCTTGTTCCAGCTCCCCGTCTCCAGGTACTGCATCGAGCCGCAGGCCATCGATCCGGCGAGGCCGAACGCGCTCTCGACCGTCTCGGCCGGCAGGTCCCGAATCCGCGCGACGGCTGCCACGGCGCCGAACACGCCCGCGACCGCGGTCGGATGAAAGCCTCGCCGGTAGGCCCCCTCACCGAGCGCGATTCCGATCCGGCAGCAGACCTCGTAGCCGGCCGCGATCGCCGCGATCAGCCTCTCGCCGTCGCCGTCGACGCGCTCCGCGGTCGCCAGCGCGGCCGGGATGACCACCGCCCCGGGATGGATCAGGCCCGGGAGGTTGGTGTCGTCGAAGTCGAGGCTGTGGGCGAAGGCCCCGTTCAGGAGGGCCGCGTCCCGCGCCGGGTAGCCCCGCGTCTCGCCGATCACGGTGGCCGGTCCGTCGGGGCTCTCCGCCTCGATCATCCCCTCCAGGAATGCGGGGGTCGATTCGGCGTGCACCCGCCCCGCGACGGCGACGCCGAGGAAGTCGAGCAGGCACTGCGCGAGCCGCAGCGGCACGACCGGCGGGAGCGCGTCGGCCTCCACGCCCGAGACGAACCGCGCCATCTCGCCCGTCGGCTGTTGGCGCTGGGTGTCAGGCGCGAACGTGCTCATTGGCTGGATCTCCGTTCTCGAGGACGACGCGACGATCGGCGGCCTGCTCAGCCTAGATCAGCCGAAGGTCCGCGGGGATCCGCCACCGGCGGCATGCGTCCGGTGGCGGACTCCTCGAGGATCAGCTCCGCGGCCGCGAGCGCGTCGGGGGCACGGCGCCTGGCCTCGCCCTCGTGGCGGACGAGCACGGCCGGGATTCCAACCGCTTCGGCCCCGGCGACGTCGGCGAGCGGGTTGTCCCCCACCATCCACGACCGGCGGGGCGCGCCGCAGGCGGCGAGCACGACGTTGAAGGCCTCCGGGTGCGGCTTCTCGTAGCCGATCAGCGCCGAGGTGAAGATCTGCTCGACGTCCTGCCGGAGGCCGAGCGTCGCGACGAGCTCGGGGAGCTCCGGCACGTGGTTGGAGAGGATCACGTTCCGCCATCCGGCTGTCCGCGTCAGCGCCAGCGCCGCGAGGGAGTCCTCGAAGCGCCTCCAGCCGCGGCTCCCGTCGACGAAGCGGCGGCGCACCTCGCCGCTCAGCGGGCCCGCCCTCGCCTCCTCGACCCCGCAGCCGCGGATCGCCCTCCGCAGCATCGGCGCGGTCGCCTCCCACCATGCGTCGGAGTCGCCGAGCTGCGGATGGGGCTCCTCGTGGCGGTGCCAGGGGAAACCCCCCTTCAGCGCCGAGCGGATCGTCTCCAGGGTGCCGTGGTGCGAGGGCTCGTGCTCGTCGAGTACCTCGAGGACGCATCCCGCCCACAGGCCGGGACGCCAGGCGAGCGTCCCGTCGAAGTCCCAGAGGACGACCGTCAGCCATCACCCCCGCGCATCCGAGCAACATAGTCCAGCTCTCCCCGCCCGGGCGCCGCGGACTAGGATTGGGCGCCCGGCGAAAGGAGACGAGATGGCCATCACCGCTGACACACCCACGGCAGTTGCGAACGGGATCGAGGATGTCCACGCGCTCCAGGGTCAGGTGGTTGGCCCGAGCGGCTGGCGGGAGGTGACCCAGGAGATGGTCGACAGGTTCGCCGACCTGACCGGCGATCACCAGTGGATCCACGTCGACGTCGAGCGCGCGAAGACCGAGAGCCCCTATGGGACGACGATCGCCCACGGCAACCTCACGCTGTCGCTCATCGACGGGCTGCGTCAGGACCTCAGCGAGTGGAGCGGCTTCAAGATGGGGGTCAACTACGGGTGGAACAAGGTCCGCTTCCCGAGCCCCGTGATCGTGGGGGCGCGCCTGCGCTGCTTCACCGAGATCGTCGAGGTCTCCGAGGTGGGCGGGGGCTGGCACCAGGTCGTGACCCGCGTGACGGTCGAGGCCGAGGGCGTGGAGAAGCCCGTCTGCGTGGCTGAAAGCGTCGGACGGCTGCTCGTCGACTGAGCGGCCGAGCGGCGTCCCGGGCGGGCGCTCAAGCAGGGATGGGCGAGATGTCGATAACAGAAGGTGTCGACCGTCCCTGTCGATCCGCGGACGCGTAGCGTCCCCTCGCCCCCCGATACGCCCGGCGCGTCCACCCGAGCCGGATCGGGCGGGCCTTCCTCCGGGGCGGCCGCCCGCCGCGGGCCGACCCCGGCACCCTCCAGCCCGATGGCAGCTGCGGCGCGGGCCTTCGGGGATGACTATCCGCCGCTTCGAGGCCACTGGATCCTCCGCACGGCGGGCGTCGCCTATCTCGCCGCTGCCGCGATCTACCTCCCGTGGCTGATCGGCTCGCTGAACGAGCACCTGCCGTGGCTGGCGTGGCCGTTCCTGTGCGCGAACGTCCTCACGCTCGCGACGACCGCGCTGAGCATCTTCAATCACTGGTGGCGAGCGGTCCCGGAGGCACACCCCCTTCCCCACGGAGCGGAGCCGACGGTGGGCGTGATCATTCCCTGCTGCGGCGAGCCGCTCCCGATGATCCTCCGCACGATCCACTCCGTCCTCGAGCAGAACTGGCCGCGCGAGCGCCTCGTCATCGTCGTCAGCGACGACGGCCACGATCCTGAGCTGAGGCGCGCCGCCGCGGCGATCGGCGTCGCCTACCACTCGCCGCCTCCCCGTTTCGCCCCCGGCAGGGACGGCGCCGCGAAGGCGGGCAACCTCAACTCGGCGCTCGCCCGCCTCGTCGAGGATCATCCACGGCTCCGCTACGTCGAGACGCGCGACTGCGACGACGAGCTCGGCTCGAATGGCTTCCTCCGCCAGGCCGTGGGCCAGCTCGAGCGCTATCCGATGCTCGCGTTCGTCCAGACGATCAAGGAATCGCAGGTCAGCCCCGGCGACCCGTTCAACAACCGCGAGGCGATGTTCTACCGCGGGCAGATGCTCTCGCGGAACGCAGCCAACGCCGCGTTCCCCTGCGGGTCCGGCCTCGTCTGGCGGTTGCAGGCGCTCGAGGACATCGGACGCTTTCCCACCTGGAACCTCGTCGAGGACCTCCAGTCGGGCGTCGAGGCCCTCCGTCGCGGCTGGCACAGCTGTTACCTGCCGATCGTCGGTGCCGTCGGCCAGCATTCGCCCGAGGACATCCCGAACGTCTACAAGCAACGCGGCACATGGGCGCTGGACACGGTTCGCCTGATGCTCTGGGGCGACCTCGCCGGCCTCACCAAGCGCCAGCGCCTGCAGTTCTACGAGCTGCTCCTCTACTACCTCCACGCGTTCACCGTGCTCGTCTACGTGCCGAGCATCGTCGGCGCCCTGCTCGGCTACATCCCCTTCTCCTCGCCCGGCATCAGCTTCCTCCTCCACATGGCTCCGCTCGTCATCGCCACCGAGGCCTGGCTGCTGTCGGTGAATCGTCCCTACAACGATCGTCGTCGCCGACAGCGCCACCCGATCCGTGAGCTGTGGCGGGTGCGCATCATCTGGAGCGGGCTTGCGCCCGTGTTCATCAAGGCCTCCGTCCAGGCGATCTTCGGGGGTCGCAGTCGCAAGCCCGTCTACAAGGTCACCCGCAAGCACGACGACCCTCGCTGGCATTGGGGCCACACGCTCCCCCAGACGACGGTTCTGCTGCTCGTCCTGTTCACTCTCCTCTACGCCCTCACCCGTGGCACGCTGCCGCGGTTGACGCTGCTGCTGCCGCTCGTCTACTGGGGCGGCCTCTACATCGCGCTGTTCGCCGGCTTCGTCACCCGCAGCTGGCATGGGATCGCCAGCGTCCGTCGCGCGATCGCCGGGTCGATCCTCCACGAGCGCGCCGCCGATGAGCCCCCCGCGGCGCCCGCGCTGCGGTCCTAGCGTTCACAGCAGGTGGCTCAGCCGCCACTCGAGTGAGGGGCCTCCGAGTGAGGCGGCGGCGACGACGGGCGTCCGCCCGCCCGCGCCGTGGACGGAAACCGAGGTCAGCCGCTCCCCGCCGCGCATCCGTGTCAGCGACGGCACGGGGTCGAGCCCGACGCGGACCCGGAGCCCGCCCCAGCCGATCTCCCTCACGGCCGTCGCCGTCACCGCGGCTGCCCGCTCGCCGTCGGCGTTGCGGGCGCTGAGCACGGGCCTCTTCGCCGGCAGGGCGGTCTCCACGCCGATGGCCGCGGCCGCGCTGTTCCCGAGTTCGCGGGCCGAGCCGAGTGCCGCTTCGATCAGTTCGCCCTGGCGCTGTCCGAGCACCACGCCGAGGACGGTGAGGCGGTGCCCGTCCACCACCGTCCGCTTGGCGAACGCGAGGCAGCCGCCGGCCGCCCGGTCGGAGCCGGTCTTGACGCCGACGTAGCCTTCGAGGCCCAGCAGCCCGTCGAGGTTCCTCACGCGCCCGGCGACGGGCAGCACCGCGGAGCGCTCGGCGACGATCCTCGCCAGCTCGGGCACGCCCATCGCCACCCCGACGAGCTTCAGCTGATCGGCGGCGGTCGAGACGGTGCTCGCGTCGAAGCCGCTGGGATCGGTGTAGCGGGTGGAGTCCATCCCGAGCGCCCTCGCCGTCGCGTTCATCCGCGCGACGAACGTCGCCGTCCCGCCGGGGCTGCGTTGGGCGAGCAGGGCGGCGACGTTGTTCCCCGACGGAAGCATCAGTGCCTGCAGGGCCTCGAGCTCGCTCAGGCGCTCGCCGGCCCGCAGGGCCACGGTCGACTCCCCGAGGGCCGCCCGCCGCCGTCCTTCCTCGACCTCCGCGGGGGTGACCTCGATCGCGAAGCCGACCCCGCCGGCGCTCAGCGGGTGTTCCATCAGCGTCAGATATGCCGTCATCACCTTCGCGACGCTCGCGATCGGTACGGGGGCCGAGCCGCCCGAGCTGCCCATGTAGCCGACCCCGGCGACCCCGACGGCGGCCTCCCCTTCCACGGGCCACGCGAGCCTCGGCGAGGCCCCGGGGAGGCGGACGTGGGCGGGGATCGTCCGCTCGAACGCGAGCGGAGGGGCGGCGACCGTGGCGATCCGCCAGCCGAGGGCCGCCACGGCGACGAGCACGACGGCGGCGAGCAGCACGATCGGGCGCGTCGACGTCGATCGCGCCAGGTCCGCCGGGGCCGGTGTGCTCGCGCTCACGGGATCGGGACGGTAGCTCCTCGGGGAGGCGTCGCGAGGCACCGGCGCGCGATCGGCGGTGGCCCCGTGAGCCGATCGCAGGCCCCGATGCGAGAATGGCGGCGATGAGCGACTACCGGACGATCAACCGCGCCAACTGGGATGAGCGGGCACCGGCACACGCCCGCTCGCTCGACTACGCGGTCGCGCGCTTCCTGGAGGATCCGGAGTTCCTCAGCGGGGTCGTCACCTTCGACCGGCCCCGCCTCGGTGACATCGCGGGCCTGCGCGGCGTTCACCTCCAGTGTCACATCGGCACCGACACCGTGTCGCTCGCCCGCCTCGGCGCGAGCATGCGTGGGCTGGACTTCTCTCCCCCCGCGCTCGAGGAGGCGCGCCGCCTGGCGGCGGCGACGGGCGCCGACGTCGACTTCGTCGAGTCCGACCTCTACGACGCCGTCGGCGCCCTCGACGGCGAGCGCTTCGACCTCGTCTACACGGGCATCGGGGCGATCTGCTGGCTGCCCGACATCGAGCGCTGGGCGGAGGTCGTCGGTCGGCTGTTGGCCCCGGGCGGTCGGCTGTTCATGCGCGAGGGCCACCCGATGCTGTGGGCGCTCGAGGAGTCCCGCAGCGACGGCCTGCTCGCCGTCGAGTACCCCTACTTCGAGCGCGAGGAGCCGCTCGTGTTCTCCGACGGGGCAAGCTACGTGGAGACCGACGTGCCCTTCGAGCACACCGTCAGCCACTCGTGGAACCACGGCCTCGGCGAGATCGTCACGGCGCTGATGGGCCAGGGCCTACAGCTGACGGGGCTCGTCGAGCACGACAGCGTCCCCTGGGACGCGCTTCCGGGCCGGATGGACTCGCTCGAGGGCGGCGAGTTCCGTCTCGCGGATCGCCCGTGGCGAGTCGCTCACAGTTACACCCTTCAGATGCTCCTGCCGGCCTGAGCCGCCGGCCGAGGGCCGATCTTGGTCGCGGCCGGGCGCCCGGCGAGGAGCGTCGGAGCTGCCTGGGCGGCGCGCGCCGCTGCCCGGGACCCCACTCCCGGGCAGCGTCTCGCGGCGCGTGTTCCCGCTGCGCCCCGCCGAGGTCCCACTCCCGGACGGCGTTTGCGGCGCGTGTCCCTCCGCGAGCTCGTGCGGGCTACCAGGTGGAGGCTTCTCCGCCGGCGCACCCGTTTTTGGTCACGGGGCTCTTGCAGGTATGGGTGATCTGCCCGCTGGAGCTCCTGCTGATCGTCAGTTCGTCGCCGTCAGTCGACGTCGCCGTGACCGAGTAGCTCGTCTTGGTGCTCGTCGCCCCGCTCAGATAGGCGCCCGTTTTGGTGGCCACGATCGGGATCGTGGGTTCTTCGCGGTTGAGCACTTCGCGGCTGACCGATTCGTAGTTCCCTTCGTTTGCCGTCGCCACCGTCTCCGCCGTCGTCTGCGCCGTGCGCGCCAGCTCCTTCGCCTGCGCGTCGTCCGCCTTGGTGGTGGTGCTGAGGAACGACGGGATCGCGATCGCGGCGAGAATGCCGATGATCAGGATCACGGCGAGCAGCTCGATCAGCGTGAAACCTTGATCCGCTCGCCAGCGCGCCGCCGGACGCGGCGGGCGGGCCGGGGAGCGGTCGCTGGGGTGGAGCATGTGAGACTTGGTCGACGGCACTGTAGCCCTCCTTGGGGTCCACTGGCGGTCGAGCTATCTCGGTCGAGATCCCTGACTTTGCGCCCCCGCCTCACGACGGGTTTGCCCTTGCAGTGATGTGATCGGGAGCGGCAGTGTGAAGCCCGCAGCGCGTGATTGGAAGCGAAAGCGCCGCGACGGGGAAAATCTGGACGGATGTTCGATGTGGCGGTCGTGGCGCCCCCGGACGGCGTGCGATCGTCATCGCCGCAGAGCGCATAGGCTGTCTGCTCGATGGCTCGGGTGGCACCGCTGACGGAGGCCGAATGGCCAGAGGATTCGCGCGAGATCCTCTCCGCGCGTCCGCCCGCGGTCGGTGAGCGCCTCGGCGACAACAACATCTTCGCGACGCTCGCACGACACGGCGATCTCTTTCGGGCGTGGCTTCCCTTCGGCGGGTTCCTCCTCGGCCGCGGTGTGCTCGGAGCCCGTGAGCGCGAGCTGCTGATCCTCCGCACCGGCTACAACTGCGGCTCGGACTACGAGTGGGGGCAGCACGTTCGCATCGCCGAAGCCGTCGGAATCGAGCGTGAGGAGATCCTGAGGGTCGCGGCGGGCCCCGGGGCGGACGGCCTCTCGGACTCCGACGCGACGCTCCTCCGCGCCGCCGACGAGCTCCACGAGCATTCGAAGATTCTCGGCGGCGACGTGGGCCGAGCTAAAGCGCAGCTATGACGATCGCGGCCTAATCGAGCTGACGATGCTCGTCGGCCAGTACCACCTCGTGGCCTTTGCGCTGAACTCGCTCGAGGTCGAGCAGGACGCCGGCCTGCAGGCCCTCCCCTGAGGACCCTTTCCGGCGCTCAGCCGAGCGGGCTCTCGACCGTCGCGGCCAGCACGGCCTGACCGCGGCCCTCGGCCTTCGATTCGTACATCGCCGCGTCGGCTCGCCGTATGAGCTCTTCGGCGGGGACGGCTTCGGCGGCGGAGCAGGCCACGCCCACGCTCGCCCGCAGCTCGGCTGAGCCGCCCGAGACCTCGAACGGGCTCGCCAGCGAGCGGCAGATCCGCTCGGCGACCACCATCGCGACCCTCGGTGCGGGGACTTCGTGGACGACGACGATGAACTCATCTCCGCCGAGCCGCCCGACGAGGTCGCTGTCCCGACTGGCCAGTTGCAGGCGCTCGGCAAGGGCGATCAGCACTTCGTCGCCGGCCGCGTGGCCGAGCGTGTCGTTGATCGGCTTGAACTTGTCGAGGTCCACGTACACGACGGCGGTGTCTCCCGGCCCATCCCGCTCGAGCTCCCGCTCGAGCGCCGCGAGGATCGAGGAGCGGTTGTGGCAGCCCGTGAGCTCGTCGAACGTCGCCCGCTTCTCGAGCTCCTCGCGCGCGCGGGCGCTGTCGGTGACGTCGAGCACGCAGGTGATCGCCCCGTTGACCTCGCCGCTCTGGCGCAGGAGCGCTCGCAGCGTCATCATCGCCCGCCGGGTGCTCCCCTGCGGCGGCGTGAAGTCGACCTCGACATCCCTGTCGGCGCCGGAGCCGAGCACATCGTCGAGCGCCTCCTGGAAAGCGGCGAAGGCCTCCTCGCTGAGCGTGGCGAGGAGCTCTCCGAGCGAGATCGCCGACTCCTCGACCGGGGCCTCGGTGTCACCGGCGACCCCGTCCGTGTCGGGCGGCGCGGGGCTTGGGCCGGCACCCTGGAGGATCTCCAGCAGGCGCTCGTTCTTGTAGACCACGTTCCGCTCGACGTCGACCTGGAGCAGCCCTACGGGCATCGCGTCGGTCAGCCGCCGGAGCAGCTCCTCGCGTTCCTCGAGCGCCTCCTGCGCCTGCATCTCCGCCGAGATGTCGATCAGCTCTACGAGCACGCTGTTGCGGCCCGGCTCGTTGAGGCAGTTGTGGAGGGTCGTGTCGACCCACATCCAGCCGCCGTCCTTGATCCGGCGGCGCAGGCGCGTGTGCTGGTTGCGCCCGGTGGCGAGCATCGACAGCCAGCCCTCGACCGCACGACCCTGGTCGTCGGGGTGGATCTGGTCGAGGACGGACTTGCCGTGCATCTCCTCGAGCGCGTAGCCGAACATCTGCGTGAAGGCCGGATCGCAGTCCAGGACCTTGGCCCCCTCGTCCTCGGTGAGCGTGCAGAAGCGCGGCGCCGCGGGCGCCTGCTCCTCGAGCGCCTCTCCGTCCTCGGCGTCCTCGTCGGTGGGGATGATCACGGCGAGCACGATCCCGTGGATCTCCATCAGGTTGAGGAAGTGGAGCGTCATCCACGTGTTCGGCCTGCCGAGCATGCGCACCTTGGCCGACACGGCCCGTTCCTCCTGGGCCGCCAACCACAGTCGCACGACCGTCGTGCGGTCGGCGGCGACGACGTTGTCGATCACGGCGCGTCCCTCGATCAGCCGCTGGCCCCAGAGGCCGACCCCCTTGGGGACCGGGACGATCAGCCCGTTGCTGGCGAGGGCCGCGACGAGCGCGTCGGGGTGCTCGCGGAGCAGCGCCTCGGTGGCGCGGTCGAGCGTCTCGGCGTCGTAGGCGGTCTGGCCGGCCATCTACCTCAGCCCTCCCGCGCGCCCCCCGGCGCCGCGGCGAGACGGGCAGGCCCGAAGGGCCATGGTGGGTGCGTTGTGACGGTCAGGGAAACACATCGACGAGTACCTCGTCAGGACGCATCGGCTGCCCTACGGCCGGACATGAGATTCTGGGCACGGGCCTCGACGCGCTGCCGGCCCCGCCCGCCCGCGCCGGCGGAGAACGAGCTAGCGTTCCCGGCCGCGCGGAGCGCCGCGCGCTCCCAGAGGACCCACCGATCGATCCAGCAGAGAGGCCGAACCGTTGAACTCGCGCCGCCCCGCATGGCTGTTGCAGCTCCTGCTCGTGCTCGCCGCCGTCCTCCTGCTCGGAGCCGGCATCGTCGCGCTCGTGAGCTCGACATCGGTGCGGCCGGGCCCCTTCTATGCGATCCCCGCCCACCTCCCGAAGGGCCCCCCCGGGACGCTCATCCGCGAGGAGCCCATTCACAGCATCTACCCCGGCACCGAGGCATATCGCATCCTCTACAAGTCCACGGGCTCCAACGGTCGGCCCACAGCCGTGAGCGGGCTCGTCGTGTTCCCGGAAGGGACCCCTCCGCGGCGAGGGCGCAAGGTGATCGCATTCGCCCACTCGACCGTGGGCGTGGCCACGAACTGCGCGCCCTCGCTTCAGCGGGGCGGCTACGCGCAGATCATCCAGGGGCTGGGGGAGTTCATCGCCGAGGGCTACGTGGTCGCGGTCAGCGACTACGCGGGTCTCGGCACGCGCGAGCCCCACGCCTATCTCGACGGGCCGGTCGAGGCGATGAACGTGCTCGACAGCGTCCGCGCCGCCCATCGCCTCAGCGTGGCTCACGCCGGCGTCGAGTTCGCCCTCTGGGGCGTCTCCCAAGGAGGTCAGGCGGCGCTCTTCGCCGCTCAGATCGCCCCCACCTACGCACCCAGGCTCCACCTCGTCGGCGTCGCCGCCGGCGCCCCCGTGACAAGCCTCGTCGACCTCTTCGACGACAACCTCGAATCCCCGCCCGGAAAGGTTCTCCTGTCGATGGCGCTGAGCTCCTGGGAGCAGGTCTATGTCGGAGCCGGGATGGACCAGGTCGTCACCGAGGCCGTGCGACCGTCCGTCGAAGCGATCGCCCGGCGCTGCCTCTACGGCCCGCAGTACACCGCCGCCGCGCCCCCCGAAACGCTCGCGGGGGTGAGCTTCATCGGGAGCCCTCCCTGGGGTGCCGAGCCGTGGCGCTCGATCCTCGCCCACGACACGCTCTCCGCGGCGCCGATCCCGACGCCTGTGCTTCTGCTCCAGGGGGCGGCCGACAAGATCGTCCCGGCCGCCCTCACCGTGCGCCTCGCGCGAGGGCTCTGCGCCGCGGGCAACGCCGTCGAGCTGCGCATCTACCCCACGGTCGAAGACGGGGAAGTGGGCATCGTGGCGGCCCCCGACGTCGCCGCCTGGGTCGCCGGGCGCTTCGCGGGGTACCCGCCGCCGAGCACCTGCGCGTGAGGAGAGCTAGTGGGCGGCTGTCGAGGCGCGCGCATCGGTCGCCGCGCGTACCTGCGCGCGGATCACCGCCGCCACCGCCGGAGGATCGTCATAGAAGGGGACGTGGCCGGTGCCGAGCGTGACGTGGCGGGCCTCGGGGAGCATGCGGCGCGCGCGGGGGGCCTGGAGGCGATAGGGGAGCAGGCGGTCCCGCTTGCCCCACGCGATCGTTACGGGCACGTTGGCGAGCTCCTGCGGATCGGAGAAGCGGTACTCGCGAAAGGCGGCCAGCGCATCGCTCATCGCCGGCGAGGCCCATGCGTCGCGGAGCGTTCCGAGGGCCTCCTCCACGGGCAGGCGGGCCGGCGAGCCGAACGTCTGGGCGAACAGCGCGATGCGTCCCGCGCGCGTGCGCGTGAGGGCTTCGACGCCGGGTCGCAGCGGCTGCGGTGTCTGCGCGAGCGCAGCGAGCGACAGCTGACAGAAGCGCAACTCGGCGGTCGTCCAGAACCCCGCCGGCGAGAAGGCCGTCGCGGAGCGGACCGCCCGGCGGCGCGCCAACTCCAGCGCGATCGCGCCCCCCATCGAGTTGCCCGCGACGTGGGGGCGCTCGACGCCGAGCTCGGCGAAGAACCACTCGAAGGCGTCCGCGTAGGCTGGGATCGTCGGCTCGATCCCGGGCGGGAGTGGCGCCGAGCGGCCAAATCCGGGGGAGTCGCAGGCGACCACGTCGAGCTCGCCGGAGAGCAGGTCGATCACCGGAGTCCAGCCCTGCCAGTGGTGACCGATCCCGTGGAAGAGGATCAGGGTCGTGCCCGGGGACCCTCGCGGTGATAGTTCACCGTGATGCTCATGCCGCGTCCGCAATCAGGTCGCTGGCCCGCTCGGCGATCATGATCGTGGGGGCGTTCGTGTTGCCGCCGACGATCGTGGGCATGATCGAGGCGTCAACCACGCGCAGGCCCTTCAGGCCATGGACGCGGAGCTTGGAGTCGACGACCGCCTGCTCGTCCGTGTCGCTCATCCGAGCCGTGCCGACCGGGTGGTAGATGAGCATCAGCCGCCGCCGCAGGTCGGCTTCCAGCTCCTCCCGCTCGACCACGGCCGACCCGGGCTTGAGCTCCTGCTTGATGATCTCGCGCATCGGCCCCTGCGCGGCGATCTCCCGCGCCAGGCGCATCCCGGCGAGCATCGATTCGAGATCCTCGGGAGCGGACAGCGCATTGGTGATGATGCGCGGCTTGTCGGTCGGGTCGGCCGATCGCAGCCACACCTGCCCGCGGGCCTTCGGCGAGACGAGGACGGGCGCGATCACCGCGCAGTCGCCGTCGTATTCCTCCGCGCCGTGGTCTTCGAAGTAGGCAGCGCCCATGTGGAACTGGATGTCGGCGGCGGGGAGTCCGCCGCGCGTGCGCGTGAAGGCGACGACCTCGGCGATCGTCGAGGTCAACGGGCCCGAGCGGCGCAGAAGCCACTCGGCGAGCGGGCGCGGCTTGTCGGCCCCATAGAGGGTGTTCCCTTCCGAGACCTCCCACAGCACCGTCACGAACGGGTGGTCCTGGAGGTTGCATCCCACGCCGGGGAGCTCGTGGCGCACGTCCACTCCCACCCGCCGGAGGTCCTCCGGGGGACCGATCCCGGAGAGCAGGAGCAACTGCGGCGAGCCGATCGCCCCGGCGCTGAGGAGCACCTCGCGCTCGGCCCGGAGCACCTCGGCTCCGCGCCGCCCGTGCCGTACGCGCACGCCCGCCGCTCGCTCCCCCTCGAGCTCGACCGCGAGCACGGTCACGTTGGTTCGCACCTCCAGGTTCGGCCTGCCCATCGCCGGCCGCAGGTAGGCGTCCGCGGCGCTGAACCTCCGCCCCCCGCGCTGCGTCACCTGAAACATCGACACGCCGTCCTGCTCGGGGCCGTTGTAGTCGGCGATGCGGGGTATGCCCGCCTCCTCGCTCGCGGCGAGCAGCCGTCGGCTCATCGCTCGCGGCGAACGCTGCTCCTCGACCCGCAGGGGTCCACCGGCGCCGTGGTACTCCGAGGCGCCGCGGACGTTGTCCTCCGAGCGGAGGAAGTAGGGGAGGACGTCGCGGTATCCCCATCCGGGCGCACCCTGGGCCTCCCAGGAGTCGTAGTCGAGCGGCCGTCCGCGCACGTAGAGCATCGCGTTCATCGAGCTGCACCCCCCGAGGGCCTTGCCGCGGGGAATGAACAGCGAGCGACCGTCCACGTCGGGCTCGGGCTCGGTCGCGAAGTCCCAGTCGAGCTTCGTGTGGAACTGCTGTGGGAAGGCGGCTGGGATCTTGATCTTCAGCGAGCGGTCGCGGCCACCGGCCTCGAGCAGGAGCACCCGCACGGACGGATCCTCGGAGAGCCTGTTCGCGAGCACGCACCCGGCCGAGCCCGCGCCGACGATCACGTAGTCGTGCACGGCTCCGCTCACCCCGCGGCTGCCGCCAGCTCGGCGCGGTCGGGGAGCGCGACGAAGCGGTACTCGCTCGCGTCCAGCTCGCTCGTCTGCTCGAGGTACTCCCGCATGTAGCCCGGCCAGTTCGCGACGATGCGCCCGCTGTCATCGCGGTACCACGAGTCGCACTCCGTCCAGGCCGTCCCCGCGAAGCGGGCCTGCAGCGCGCGATCGCTCGCCTGCTCGACCTCCGCGAGCACCTCGATCGCACCCGCACCGCGACGGCGGAGCTGCTCCAGCGCCTGGCGCGCGTATGCCGCCTGGGCCTCGAGGTAGACGATGATCGAGCCGCCCGAGGTGTTCGTGTTCGGTCCGTAGAGGACGAACATGTTCGGGAAGCCCGGCGCGACGATGCCGAGGTGGGCGTGGGCGCCGGCGGACCACTCCTCCCGGAGCCGCCGCCCGCCGACACCCGTGATCTCCATCGGGAACATGAAGTCGTTCGTGCGGAAGCCCGTTGCCCAGATGATGCAATCGACCTCGTGGAGCGCACCAGATGACGTACGCAGCCCCTGGGGCACGACCTCGGCGATCGGGTCCGTGAGCAGGTCCACGTTCGGTCGCTGCAGGGCCGGGAGGAACTGCGAGCTGAACAGGATCCGCTTGCAGCCGAAGGTGTAGTCGGGCCACACCCGCCGGCGGACGTCGGGGTCTTTGAGTTGATAGCGCATGAACGCCGCCGAACGCGCCGCCGCGATCCGCCCCACCGTTCGCGGGTGGCGGATCGCGAGCGTGAGCGACTCCGTGTACTGGAAGACGAACTCCCGCCGCAGCGTCTGCAGCCCGGGCACGCGCTCGATGGCGGTGCGGAAGGCATCGGGGTAGCGCCTGTTCGTCCGCGGGAGGAACCAGTTCCCGGTGCGTTGGAAGACCGTCAGCCGCGCCGCCAGGGGGGCGATCTCGGGAACGAACTGAACCGCGCTCGCTCCCGTCCCGACCACCGCCACGCGCCTGCCCGCGAGCGGGTAGGAGTGGTCCCATTCGGCCGAGTGGAAGCTGTGGCCTGCGAACGAGTCGATGCCTGCGAGGGTCGGCCGCGCGGGCTGGTGGAGCTGGCCGGTGGCGACGATCAGGGCCTCGGCCTCGTACACCCCGCCTGCCGCCGTGTGCGCGGTCCAGCGACAGGAGCCCTCGTCCCAGCTGCAGCTCGTGACCTCCGACCCCGGCCGGACCAGCCCGTCGACGCCGTGGTCGCGCGCCACGCCGCGGAGGTAGTCGAGGATCTCCTCCTGCGGGGAGCAGATTCGCGTCCAGTCGCGTCGCTGCGCGTAGGAGAACGAGTACAGATGGCTCGGGACGTCGCAGGCTGCTCCCGGGTAGCTGTTGTGGAACCAGGTGCCTCCGAGCTCGGGGGCCTTCTCGAGGATCGTCACCTCGCTGAAGCCGTGTCGTCGCAGCTCGATCGCGGCGGCGATGCCGCCGAAGCCCGCGCCGATGATCAGGACCCGCGGCGTCCCCTGCGCGCTCCGTCTCCCGGCTGCGGTGGCGGACATTCCCGTCCCTCCTCCTGCTCTAGCTTGTCTCGGGCCCCAGTCCCGACGCCAACATTAGGCGCTCCGGCGGCGCGATGCTCACGTGAGCACGACCCCCGCTGCGGACAGCGTCCGGCGTAACCACTCGGCCGCGGCCGGCAGCTCGCGGGGATCGATGTGGTGGCCCGCCTCCGACTCGTGGTAGGAGACCTCGAGCCCGGCCGCGCTGAGGGCGTCACGCGCGGCGCGACCGAAGCTCACGTCGATGATCGCGTCGCGGCTCCCGTGAGCAATGAACACCGGCAGACCCCGCCGTGCAGGGAGATCGAGCTCCCACCCCTCGCGGGGAGCGAGGAAGCCCGAGAAGGCCAAGATCCCGGCGGGCATCGGTCGCGAGGCCCCGAGGCCGAGCGCATAACTCATCACCGTCCCCATCGAGAACCCCCCGAGGATCGTCCGCGCCGCGTCGAGGCCGGTCCGCTCCCAGAGCTCGTCGTGGAACGCCGCGAGCAGCTCGCAGGCGGCCCGGTAGGCCTGGGTGTCGGGCGTGCCGACCTTCGCCACCGGATACCAGTGGCGCCCCGGGATCCCGGGGAGCGTGAGCGGTCCGCGGGGCGTGACGACGTGGAGGAGATGCTGCGGGTCCAGCACCTCGGCGAGAGGGAGGAGGTCGCGCTCGTCGGTACCCCGTCCGTGGTGGAGGACGAGCAGCCCGCGCGCCTCGCCCGCGGCCGGGCGCTCGGCGAACTCCAGCGCGCCGTCGGCCTCGAGCTCGTCACCCATCTAGCCCTCCCGTGGCATGTACGGGGCGAGCTCCTGGCGGGCGATCGAGAGCTTGTGGACCTCGTCGGGACCGTCCGCGAGGCGCAAGGTGCGGAGGTGGGCGTAGGCCGAGGCGAGGCTGAAGTCGCCGCTCACGCCGCCGCCCCCGTGCAGCTGGATCGCGCGGTCGAGCACCCGCAGGGCGACGTTCGGGGCGGCGACCTTGATCGCCGCGATCTCCATCCTCGCCTGACGGTTGCCGACCGTGTCCATCATCCAGGCGGCCTTCAGCGTCAACAGGCGGGCCATCTCGATTTCGATGCGCGATTCGGCGATCCAGTCCTGGACGTTGCCCCGCGCCGCCAACGGCTGGCCGAAGGTGACCCGGGAGAGCGCGCGCCGGCACATCGCCTCGAGCGCCCGCTCGGCCGCGCCGATGGCGCGCATGCAGTGATGGATGCGGCCCGGGCCGAGCCTCGCCTGGGCGATCATGAAGCCGTCGCCCTCGCCGGCGATCAGGTTCGAAGCGGGCACGCGCACGTCGCTGAAGTCCACTTCCGCGTGACCCTCCTGGTCGGAGTAGCCGAAGACGGTGAGGTTCCTCATCACCGTCACCCCCGGGGTGTCCATCGGCACGAGGATCTGGCTCTGCTGCTTGTGCCGGGGCCCGTCGGGCTGCGTCTTGCCCATCACGATCAGGATGCGGCAGTTGGGGTGCAGCGCATTCGAGGTCCACCACTTGCGCCCGTTGAGCACGTAGTCGTCCCCGTCCCGCTCGATCCGCATCGCGATGTTCGTCGCATCGGAGCTCGCGACGTCCGGCTCGGTCATCGCGAACGCAGAGCGGATCTCGCCGTCGAGCAGCGGCATCAGCCAGCGGTCCTTCTGCTCCGGCGTGGCGAACTGGTGGAGCACCTCCATGTTCCCGGTGTCCGGCGCCGAGCAGTTGCAGGCCTCAGAGGCGATCGCCGAGCGACCCATGATCTCGGCCAGGGGCGCGTAGTCGCTGTTCGAGAGCCCGGCTCCGTGATCGGGGTCGGGGAGGAACATGTTCCACAGCCCCGCCTCCCGCGCCTGCGTCTTCAGCTCCTCCATCACCGCGGGTTGGTGGTGGGGGTCTCCGGACTCCTGCAGCTGGCGCTCGTAGACCTCCTCGGCGGGGTACACGTGCTCCTCCATGAACGCGCTCAGGCGACCCTTGAATTCGCTGCAGCGCTCGCTCGGCTCGAAGTCCATCGGCTCTCCTCGTGTGGCGGCTTGGTCTTAGGATCATCGCGGATGAGCCCACCAGGTGCGAGCTACCGCGAGGCGGGCGTCGACTACGACGCCCTCGACGCCGCCAAGCGCCTGGCGATGGCTCACGCGCTCTCGACCTCAGAGCTCCTCGCCGCGCGCGGCGGGCGGGCGCTCGATGCCTCCCGCGGCGAGCCGGCGTTCGTTTTCGAGCTCGCCGGCGAGACGCTCGCGTTCGTCGTCGAGGGCCTCGGCACCAAGTCCGTCATCGCCCGCCGGGTGCTCGAGACGCTCGGCCTCGATCGGTTCGACGCCGTCGCCTACGACACCGTCGCGGCGATCGTCAACGACCTCTGCTGCGTGGGCGCGCTGCCGCTCGTCGTGAACGCCTACTTCGCCACCGGCGCCTCGGGCTGGTACGCCGGGCGGGAGCGCACGGCGGCGCTGATGGAGGGCTGGCGGCGCGGCTGCGCCGACGCCGGCTGCGCGTGGGGGGGAGGGGAGTCGCCGACGCTGCCCGGCCTCCTCGCCGAGCAGGAGATCGAGCTCGCGGGCGCGGCCGTCGGCGCGGTCCCTCCCGGACACTCCGCGATCCTTGGGAGTGATCTCGCGCCGGGCGACGAGATCGTCCTGGTGGCCTCCAGCGGGCTCCACGCCAACGGCGCCTCACTCGCGCGGCTGGTTGCGGACCGGCTCCCCGACGGGTACGCCACGGCGCTGTCCGATGGACGCCCCTTCGGCGAGGCCCTCCTCGACCCGACGGTGATGTACGTCCCGCTCGTCGCAGACCTGCTCGCCGCCGGGATCGAGCTCACCTACATCAGCCACATCACCGGCCACGGCCTGCTCAAGCTGATGCGCCCGCCCCGCCCGCTGCGCTACCGCATCACGAGTCTTCCCCCGGTGCCCCCCGTGCTCGGGCTGCTCGTCGCCGAGGCCTCGCTCGACCCCGAGGGGGCCTACTCGACGTTCAACATGGGAGCGGGCTACGCCCTCTACTGCCGCGCCGGAAAGGGTCCCGAGGTGGTTGCCCGCGCGGCCGCGTTGGGCATGGACGCGGAGGTCTCCGGCGTCGTCGAAGAGGGACCCCGGGAGGTCGTGCTGGAGCCCCTCGGGGCACGCCTCGCGGGCGAGCGGCTGGAGCTCTCCATCGACCCTCAGGCTCGATCATAGCCTTAGCGTGCGCTACTTATGAGCGGCTCTGGGTTTCCAGCTCACATGCACGTGGGAAACCCCAGAGGTACTCCGATCGCGTATGCATCCCCAACCCCGCTTCCGGCGGCGCGGCGTTCCCACTTGAACGCGTTGCTGCCTGCGGATAGGGTTCCGAGCCAGAAGTCGCCGCTGTTCCCCGGCGAGTGCCGGGGCAACTCGATGTCGCCGGACCGGCATTGGCTCCGGAGCTGTCCCTATCGCGGCGGAGCCGTCCATCAAACGAGGAGAGATAACTGATGCGCAGAGCATCCACCTGTCTTGCGATCGCCGGCCTGGCGCTGCTGTCGTTCGTCGGCGTGGCGTCGGCCACGCCGACGGTCACGCTGAAGGCCGAAGCGGTGCCGATCCCGGGCTACAAGGGCACCGGGCTCAAATTCGGCGCCGGCGCGGCCGTGAAGGCCGAATACCACATCACCGGCACGGAATACGAAAACTCGCCCCCGCCGCTGAAGGAAGTGGTGTTCTACCTGCCGACCGGCACCAAGCTCCACCCGGGCGGCTTCAAAACCTGTCCCAAATCGAACCTCGAACCGGCCGGCATGGGCCCCAGCGGCTGCCCGAAAGGCTCCGCCGCCGGCCCCGTCGGCGAAGCCCTCGGCTTCGTGACGCTGGGCGGCGAACGCGTCAAGGAGAAAGCGACGATCGAATCCTTCTACTCCGAAGGCGGCGGTCTCGAGTTCTACACCTCGGGTCACTCGCCCGTGTCGCTGGAAATCCTCTCCTCCGGGTTCTACAAGAACCTCGGCGGCGGGGAAGGCTTCGGACCGAAGTTCATCGCCGAAGTCCCGCTCGTGCCGTCGCTGCCGGGCGCCCCTGACGTGTCGGTCGAAAACATCAAAGTTGAGGCCGGCTCCGCGATCGGGCCGAAGAACAAGCCGAAGAAGGACACGTACTACGGGCGCGTTCCGACCAAGTGCCCCAAAGGCTACTTCCTCGTGAAGTCCGAACTGGCCTTCTACGCGGTCGGCGGCCTGCCCGAACAGCACGTGACCGTCGAATACCACGCCCCCTGCCCAAGGAAGTAGCGGCTCACGCCCGTAGGGGCGTAGCGTAAGCTCCCGTGAAGCAGAGGTTGGACGGGCGATCCCGCCGCAAGGCGGGGTCGCCCGGCTCGTTGTGAACAGCGAGGAGGGACGGGGTGAGCAAGCAGAGGGTCGCGTGGAGCGGTTGGAGGGCCGGACTTGCCGGCGCCGCCACCCTCGTCGCCCTCGTCGCCGTCGTTCTGCTGGCGACCTCCGCCGGCGGAAAAACCCCCAGCTACAACGTCCGGGCGATCTTCGACGACGCCGGGAACATCATCCCCGGCGAGGACGTGAAGATCGACGGGGTCAAAGTCGGCGCGATCTCATCGGTCACCCCGACGCCGAACGCGAAGGCCGCGGTCGTCCTGGACATCGAAACCCCCGGCTTCCAGAACTTCCGCCAGGACGCCTCCTGCATCATCCGTCCCGAGGCGCTCATCGGCGAGAAGTACGTCGACTGCCTCCCCACGCAGCCCCGCGCCGAAGGCACGCCCCCGCCTCCGTCCCTGAAGAAGATCCCCAACGGCTTGGAAGGTGCCGGCCAGTATCTGCTGCCGGTGACCAACACGAGCAGCCCCGTCGACGTGGACCTGCTCGGCGACATCAGCCGCCTGCCCGAACGCGAGCGCCTGACGATCATCATCAACGAACTCGGCGCCGGGCTCGCCGGCCGCGGGAGCGACCTCAACGAAGTCATCCGCCGCGCCGACCCGGCGCTCCGTGAACTCGACAAGGTCCTCCACGTCCTCGTCAGCGACAACCACGTCCTCGCGCAGCTGGCCGTCGACTCCGACACGGCGCTGATCCCGCTGGCGCGCGTGCGCGAGCACGTCGCGGACTTCATCGTGCAGAGCGCCAAGGTCGCCCAGGCGTCAGCGGCCACGCGGGGGGCGCTCGCCCAGAACCTCGAAGACTTCCCCCCCTTCCTCCGCCAGCTGGGCCCCGCGATGGAACGGCTGGGGCGCTTCGCCGAACAGACCACCCCGGTGTTCACCGACCTCAAACGCGCCGCCCCCGGCATCAACCAGGCCTTCACGAGCCTGCCCGCCTTCTCCAACAGCTCGGCCATCTTCTTCAAGGACCTGGGCGCGACGTCGAAGGTCTCCGGACCCGCGCTCGTCGCCACCGTGCCGCTGCTCAAGCGGCTGGAAGCCCTCGGGAACGCCGCCAAGCCCTTTTCGGGCAACCTCGGCGGCCTGCTCACGAGCTTCCAGGAAACCGGCGGGCTCGAGCGGCTGCTCGACTTCATGTTCCTCGGCACCGGCGCGGCCAACGGCTATGACGCGCTGGGCCACTTCCTGCGGACGGAAGGCGTCGGAACCAACTGCCTGACCTACTCGCTCGCGCCTTCGCCGGGCTGCGACCGCAAACTCTCGAGCACCGGCGGGACGACGACCCTCGGCTCCGCCGCCCACGCTTCGTCGGTGACGATCCCGAGCGAGGCGAGCGTCGTCATGAAACGGACGCTCGCGGTCGTCAAGGGCGCGACCCCCGCCGAGGCGACGGCGGAGTTCCCCGAGTCCGACGAACCCGCCGAAGCCCGCCCATCGACGGCGGCGAACGGGGGAAGCGCGACCGCTGCGACCCCCGTCGGCGGTTCGACGGCCGGGACGACCTACTACTCCCCCTCGGCCGAAGGCTCATCGGAAGCCGGTGGGATGCTCCTCAACTACCTCCTCGGCAACTGATCGCGATGAGACGCCCCCCAAGAGCTCCGCGCCCCACGATCGCCCCGCTGGGGATCGCCGCGATCGCGCTCCTCGCGGCGATGGCGCTCCCGGTTGCCAGCGCGGTGGCGGAAACCCCCCCGGCCCAGACGACCGCGGCGCCGACCCCGACGACGACGGTCGCCTCTCCGCCCGCGGAAGCCCCGCCGGCGGAGGCTCCGCCGACGAGCGGGGCTCCCGCCGCGGAAGCCCAGGCGGCTCCCCCCGCCGTCCAGAGCCAGCACTCCCAGCGCACGAGCGGCGCCCGCCGCGCGCACGGGAGGGGCGCCGGAGCGGCCAAGGGGAAGGCCGGCGAAGGCGCCACCACAGAAGCGGGCGCGTCCGTCCGCGGAGGCCACCGGGCGGTGAAGCCGTCGGCGCTCACGCCCGCGCTGCCGCTGTCGCTGCAGTTCTCGCTCGGGGGGGTCCCGGCCTTCTTCATCGAAAGCTTCCAGGTCCCCCCGTTCCTGCTCCCGATCTTCCAGGCGGCCGGCACCGCCTACGGGATCCCCTGGCAGGTGCTCGCGGCGATCAACGAGGTCGAGACGGACTACGGACGCGATCTCAGCGTCTCCAGCGCAGGCGCCGAGGGCTGGATGCAGTTCCTCCCGTCCGAGTGGGCGCAGTACGGGGTGGACGCCAACGGGGACGGCTTCAGGGATCCCTACAACCCCGCAGATGCGATCTTCGCCGCCGCGCGCTACCTCCACGCCGCCGGCGGGGAAACGAACATCCGCGCCGCCGTTCTCAGCTACAACCACTCGCAGGCCTACGTCGAATCGGTGATGCTCCGCGCGCACCTCCTAGGCAGCACCCCGCCCGAACTCCTGGGTGCGATCACCGGGCTGACCGAGGCGCGCTTCCCGGTCCACGCCGCGGCGCACTTCAGCGATGGCTTCCCGTCGGCCGAAGCCGACGGGTCGCCCGCCGCGGGGACGCTGGTGGGGAGCACGATCTACTCGCAGGAGGGCGCCCCGGTGATCGCGGTCGCCGACGGCAAGGTGGTCCAGATCGGGGAATCTCCCCACCTCGGCCACTTCGTCGTCCTCCGCGACGCCTACGGGAACACCTACACCTACGGCCGCCTCGGCGACGTGGCCTCGGTCTACCCGGTGCTCGAGCCGCGCCTCCACTCCTCCGCCGGCCGCCGCATCACGGCGAGGGCCCCGGCGCGGGAAGCCCCCCCGAGCGGTCCCGCGACCGCCGGCGCGCAGCCGCGCTCGCCGCTCTCGGAGGGCGACGTGATCTCGGGCTTCGCGCTCGGCGCCGCGGCCGGACTCGAAGGGCCCCCGCCCGCCTCGTCACCCAAGCCTGCGAGCACGGAGACGCAGCACCCGGCGCCCGCAACCGCGCCGCCGAAGGCGTTCAGCGCGGGCGCCAACGAGGTCTACCTCCATTCCCTCGTGCCGGGCGTCGAGGTGATCGCGGGGACCGTCCTCGGCCACGTGGGAGGCGCGGTGACGGGCAGCCCGGGTGACTCCGACCCGCAGATCGTCTTCGAGATCCGCCCGGCGGGAGTGGGTGCGCCGCTGATCGACCCGAAGCCGATCCTCGACGGGTGGGTGGCGCTGGAGGACAGCTCGATCTTCCATGCCAAGGGCGAGAACCCGTTCCTGGCGACGTCCCCGACGGTGGGACAGACGCTGCTGGAGTCGAAGGAGCAGCTCCAGCCCGAGGTCCTCCGCGACCGCGGCATCCGCCTCGGGCGCTGCGGCCGACAGGATGTCCAGGAGGGGCGCGTCGACAAGCGCGTGCTCGCGGTGCTCGAGTACCTCTCGGTCTCGGGGCTCGGGCCGACGGTCGCCGGGCTGCCCTGCCCGCCGTCCGCTCCCGCCGCCCAGGCCGCGAACACGCCGGCCAGCGCGACCAGCGCCACCGTGCGCATCACCGCGATCAACGGCATCCCAGTCGCCGGCCACCAGGGTCCGGGCTCGCTCGCCGACAACGTCGTCCGCAAGATGCTGATGCTGCAGGGCGCCTCGCGGCCGACGCGGATCGTCAGCGCGCTCGCCTACCCCGGCGTGGCCGCCGTGCAGACGAGCCCGAGCGCAGCGGACGCGATCGAGGTGTCCTTCGGCGCCGGCGCCGAGGGTCACGCCGCCGGGGTGTTCGACTCCACGCTCACACCCGCCGAGTGGACGGACCTCGTGGCCCGCCTCGGCGAGATCCCCGATCCCACAGTCCCAAGCGGCCCGACGTCCGCTGCGATCCCCGATGGGGCGGGTGGGCCCGAGGGAGAAGGAGCGGTCGGTGGCAACGACTAGCCCTCCAAGCCCACCCGCGGCTCCCCCGCCGCAGCCGCCCTCGAGCCCCGGCGCGGGCCCTCCCGGCTCCTCGCGCGCGAGCGTCGGGCGGATCGTCGCCGTCGGGGCGCTCGCCGTCATCGTGGTGATCGTGCTGGTGATCGTCGTCGGCGGAGGGAGCGGCGCCGACTACAGACTCAACTTCGCCGAAGCCGGCCAGCTCGTCAAGGGCGACCAGGTCCAGGTCGGGGGCGTGCCCGTGGGCAGCGTGACGGACATCGTCCTGTTGAAGGACTTCCAGGCCCAGGTCACGATCCATGTCAACTCCGCGCTGACGCCGCTCCACAAGGGGACGACGGCGCAGGTGCGGGTGCCGTCGCTGTCGAGCGTGGCCAACCGCTACATCCAGCTGAGCCCGGGACCGAACAACTTCCCAGCGCTCCCGGACGGCGCGGTGCTCCCGGCGTCCTCGACGAACGAAGTCGTCGACCTCGACAAGCTGTTCGACACGTTGAACCCGAAGACTCGCGCGGGCCTGCAGCAGTTCATCCAGGGGACCGCCGAACAGTACGCCGGCGCCGGTCGCCAGCTCGGCACCGCGGTCGAATACTTCCCGCCGTTCCTCAGCTCGACGAGCCACTTCTTCAACGAGCTCGTCCGCGACCAGCCGGTGCTGACGAACTTCCTCGTCGAAACGGCGAAGGCGGTGACGACGATCGGCGCCCGCAAGGTCCAGCTCGCCGACCTGATCGAAAACGCGAACACGACGTTCACGGCGATCGGCTCCGAGCAGACCGCCCTCGCGCAGGGGCTCCACGAGCTCCCGTTGGTGTTCCGGCAGGGCAACCGCACGTTCGCCGAAGTCCCCTCGACGTTCGGCGCCCTGGAAGAACTCGTCAACACCTCCCGGCCGACCACCCCCTCGCTGACGGTGCTGCTCGAACGGCTCCGCCCGCTCGTCACAACGGCGACGCCCGTGGTGCACAACTTCAACCTCGCGTTCAGTCGGCCCGGTCCCAACAACGACCTCACCGACCTCGCCAACGCGCTGCCTCCGCTCGCCAAGACGCTTGAAACGGCCTCCCCCGTGAGCGTCGTCGCGCTGAAGGAATCGGTTCCCATCACCGCCTTCTTCGGGCCCTACGCGCCCGACCTCTCGGGGACGCTGCGGACGTTCGGCCAGGCGGCCTCCTATTACGAAGGCAACGGCCACTACGCCCGCGTGGTCCCGATCCTTCCGGACTTCAAACTCGGCGCGAACGACACCCTCACGCCGACCAGCCCGGCGCAGGCCCTCGAAAACCTGAAGACGGGCCAGCTGCGACGCTGCCCCGGGACCGCGACGCAGTCGGCGCCGGACGGCTCCTCGCCGTTCCTCGACAACGAACAGCTCACCTGCGACCCGACGGAGACACCCTGATGGACCGCCGTCGGCGCAGCTCTCTCGCGGGAAGCCCGCTCCTGATCGGGGCGCTGACGACGCTGATCGTGGTCGTGGCGGTGTTCCTCTCATACAACGCCAACAACGGCCTCCCGTTCGTCCCGACGTACAACCTGAAGGTCGAACTTCCCGAGGCCTCGGGGCTGGAAAAGACGAACCAGGTGCGGATCGCGGGCACGCGGGTGGGGATCGTGAGCAAACTCACCGCCCACCAGAACCCGCACACCGGGCGAGTCACCGCGATCGCAGAAGTGCACCTGGAAAAGAAAGTCGAGCCGCTGCCCGCCGACACCCAGGCGATCGTGCAGTCGGTCTCGGCGATCGGGCTGAAGTACCTCGAACTGGTGAAGGGGCACGCGCACCGGACGCTGAGCGCGGACGCCACCATCCCCGTGAGCCAGACGCATGAACCGGTCAACATCGACGACCTGTTCGACATGTTCAACAAGCCCACGCGGACGGCCATCAAGATCAACACGAACAACTTCGGCGATGGGCTCGCCAACCGCGGCGTCGACCTCAACAAGACGATCGCCGAACTGCGTCCGCTGGTGACGAACGCGGTACCGGTGCTGCACAACCTCGCGGCGCCCGCGACGGGTCTCCGCCAGCTGTTCATCTCGCTGGAGAAGGTCGCCGGCCAGTCGGCCCCGGTCGCGGAGGCGCAGGCCAACTACTACGTCGACCTCGACACCTTCTTCACCGCCTTCGCGAGCGTCACGCCACAGCTCGAAGAAGCCACCCGAGGGGGCCCGCCGTCGCTCAAGCAGGCCACCTACTCGCTCCCGTACGAGGCTCGCCTGATCGACAACGCAACCGAATTCATGCACCTGCTGCGTCCGTCGGCGGCGTCGCTGGTGAAGGTCGCACCGCCGCTCGGCCATGCCTTCGCCGAAGGCGCCGTCAACCTCAAGGCCGCGACGGGGCTGAACAAGCAGCTGTCGGAATCCTCGCAGGCGCTGGAGGAATTCGGTGCGAACCCGGTCGTCACGGTGAGCCTTGAAGACTTCACCCAGACCCTCGAAGTGGGCAATCCGCTGCTCGCCGGGCTCGCGCCCGCACAGACCTACTGCAACTACCTCACCCTGGCCTTCCGCAACGTGGCGAGCCTCGAGTCCGAGAGCATCGGCGTGGGCACCCTCGCACGCGCCGGCTTCGTGCTCGCGCCCACCGGACCGAACAACGAAGGCCTGCCCTCGTCGGCTCCGGCGAACGGCCCGTCCGAAGAAAAAGAAACGAAAACCTCGCCGAAGAAAGACACCGGGAACAACCACCTCCACGCGACCCCCTACCCGAACGTGGGCGGGCCCGGGCAACAGAAGCTGTGTGAATCCGGGAACGAGACCTACGTCCCCAGCCAGCTCCACGTCGGCAATGCTCCCGCCGTGGCGAAGAACCGCGAAATCACCTCGCGGTCGACGAACCTGTTCGGCGAAACGTATCCCTCCTCGACGTTGAAGGCGCTCGGCATCCAGACGAAGTCGAGCAAGGCGAAGAAGTCGACGAGCACGGGAACGGGCACATGAGCGCGCACGAGCCGATCGACCCGCCGGAGGCGCCCCCGGGGGAGTCGCCCGCGGAGGGCGAGCGCCGCCGTTCGCGCTGGCGGAGACGCCGGCGGGACGAGACCCCGGTGATCGAGCTGATGCAGATCCGCCCGATGCGTACGGGCGTGATCCTGATCGTGGTGCTCGTACTGGTGAGCTACTTCGCCTTCAACAAGCACGTCCCCTTCAAACACGGCTTCAAACTCAACGCGGTCTTCACGACGGCGCTCAACGTCCACTCGGCCTCCCCGGTGCGGATAGCGGGGGTGAACGTGGGCCAGGTGACGTCGATCAAGCGCGAGGGCCGAGCCGGCGTGGTGACGATGGAAATCCAGAAGGGCGGGCTCCCGATCCACAGCGACGCAACCGTCAAGCTCCGTCCGCGGATCTTCCTCGAAGGGAACTGGTTCGTGGAACTCCAGCCGGGGAGCCCCTCGGCGCCGACGGTCTCCTCCGGTTACACCCTCCCCATCACCCAGACGGCCGACCCGGTGCAGCTCGATCAGGTGCTCGACGCTCTGAACACCGACACGCGGGCGAACCTCCAGACGTTCCTGATCGAATACGGAGCCGGGCTCACGGCCAAGCCGACGCCTGCCGAGAACGCCGCGCAGGAACCCGAAGTGCGGGGCTTGAACGCGGCTCAGGCGCTCAACCAGACCTACTACCGCGCGGGCAAATCCCTCCGCGGCGGCGCCGTGCTCGACCAGGCGATCACTGGTACCGAAGAACAGGACCTCTCGAAGCTCGTCGCCAGCATCGGCAAAGTGACCTCGGCGCTGAACGTCCACGAGCAGCAGCTCGGAGAACTGATCGGGAACTTCAACACCTTCTTCGCCTCCTTCGCCGCCCAGGCCGGACCGGTGAAAACGACCGTCGCCGAACTCCCCAAGAACCTCACCCTGGCGGAGCACGGGCTCGCCGAGCTCGACGCGTCCTTCCCACCGACGCGCGCCTTCGCCCACGACATCCTTCCGGGCGTCCGCCTGACGCCGGCGACGGTCAAGGCGGCGCTTCCGTGGATCGAACAGGTGCAGGCCTCGCTGGCGCCGAGTGAGCTCGGGGGCGTCGCCAAGGGACTCGCCGCGGCGACTCCCTCGCTCGCCACGCTGACGGCCGAACAGACCCCCCTCTACAAGCAGACCGAACTGTTCAACAAGTGCCTCACGAAGCTCATCTATCCCGCCGGGAACACGAAGCTGCAGGACGGCGGAGCCACCACCGGGGTCGAAAACTACAAGGAATTCTGGTACTCGCTCGTGGGCCTCGCGGGGGTCGGAGCGAACTTCGACGGGAACGGTGCGGTCGACAAGTTCCTCGTCGGTAACGGCGGCGATACGCTCCGCTCAGAACCGGTGACGATCGTCGGAGCGAAAGTGAAGCCCGGTCTCCAGCTGCTCGCGCACTCGCCCCAGACACCCCTCGGGACGCGGCCGGCGTTCCCCGCTGTAGAGCCGGCCTATCAGCCGCTCGTCCCCTGCTACAAGCAGGCGCTTCCGAACTTCAACGGACCGCTCTCCAACGGGCCGGCGGACGGGAACGGGAAGTGATGGCGCCCGGCGACGCACACGAAGGCGGGCTCAGCGTACGCGACCAGATCGAGCGCTACCGCTCGGCCTTCATCGCGGTGGTCGTGATGGTCGTGCTGGCGCTCGCCACCGGCGGCTACATCCTCGCCCACGAGAACCTCAAGCTCCCCGGCTGGGTGCCCGTGCTGGGGCGCGAATACTACATCCTGAAGGCGAACTTCTCGACGGCCCAGGCGGTCACTCCGGGGCAGGGACAGGCCGTCACGATCGCCGGCGCAAAGGTCGGGGAAATCGCGACCGTGGATCTCCACGAAGGGCAGGCGGTGGTGACCATGCACATCACCCCCAAGTACGCCCGCTTCTATCGCAACGCGACGATCCTCCTGCGGCCCAAGACGCAGCTCCAGGACATCACCGTCGAGGTCAACCCGGGAACGCCCGCCGCGGGGAAGCTGCCGAGCGGCGGCGTGATTCCCTCCTCGCAGACGGCGCCCAACATCGACTTCGATGAATTCCTCGCCGGCCTCGACGGGGAAACGCGGGCCTACCTGCAGGAGCTCCTCGCCGGGGCAGGTGAAGGCTTCAAGAACAACTCCCGCGCGTTCGCCGCCGCGGTCAAGCGCTTCGATCCGACCGCCCGCCTCGGTGAAGAAATCGCCAGCCAGCTCGAAAAGCGTCACACGAACATCGCCCGCTCGATCCACAACTTCCGTCTGCTGATGGAAGCCCTCGGAGCGAAGGACACCCAGATCGCTTCGCTCGTCGATGCCTCCAACGCGGTGTTCGCGACCTTCGCGAAGGAGGAAGCGAACTTCCAGAGCACCCTCCATCTGCTCCCCTCGGCACTCCACAAGACGGGTGAAGGTCTCGGCAAGCTCGCCGTCGCCTCCAGCGTGGTCGGACCCACGCTCCACGAGCTGAACCCCTTCGCGAAAGCGCTCGCCCCCGCGAACGCCGCGACGAAACGGCTCGCCGAAGAAACCACTCCCGTGATCAAGAACGAGATCCGCCCGTTCGCGGGGGAAATCCTTCCCGTCATCAACCAGCTCGGCCCCTCCACGCAGAAGCTCGGCGAATCCTTCCCCGACCTCGCCAAGAGCTTCACGGTGCTCAACCAGTTCTTCAACGAGCTCGCCTACAACCCCGGTCCGAGCAAGGGCGGCTTCCTCTTCTTCCTCCCCTGGGCGAACCACAACCTCAACAGCGTCGTCAGCTCCTCCGACGCCAACGGCCCGCTCGGACGCAGCCTCCTGTACTTCAACTGCGAAATCCTCCCCATCCTGAAAGGCGCCTCCGAAGTCAACGAAACGGTCGAACTGCTCGTCGAACTGCTGAAACCGCCGACCGGCGCCGAATGCCGTAGCGAGGGGATCACCGCGAGCGGCGCGGGAGCCTCGGCGCGAGCGCACGGCCGGTTGAAGACCTCGACGGTGGGGCCCTTCGCCGGTCTGAAATCCCAGCCCTTCGGGAAAGCCTCCCGCGTGGAGGCCCACACGGCAAAGGCCGTCGCGGGAGGAAAGGGCTGAGATGCAGAAGCGCGCTCCCACCTTCGGGAACATCCTCGTGATCATCCTCTTCGTCCTCAGCTGCTTCGGGCTGCTGATGTTCCTGTGGGAGTCATTCGGAGGGCCCCTCCCCTTGAAACCAAAGGGCTACCGCTTCACGGCCTCCTTCCCCCGCACCCTCGCCCTCGCCGAACAGTCCGACGTGCGCATCAGCGGGGTCGACGTCGGCCATGTCATCTCGCTCCACCTCGGATCGGACGGGCGCACGCACGCGACCGTGGAACTCGCGAGCCAGTACGCACCCATCCGCCGGAACATGCACGCCGTCCTCCGCCAGAAGACCCTCCTCGGAGAGACCTACGTGCAGCTCATCCCCGAGGCCCAAGTCGGGCCATACCTGGGCGACGGGCAGCAGCTGCCGAACTCCCAGGTGGAACCCTCGGTCACGCTCGATGACATCCTCTCGCTGTTCGACGCGAAGACCCGCCGCGACTTCCAGATCTGGCAGCAATCAGTCGCCGTGGGGATCCACGGGCGAGGCGAACAGATCAACGCCGGCTTCGCCCAGCTCGAACCCTTCGTCGAAAACGGGAACAACCTGCTCACGGTCCTCGCCGCCCAGGAGGGGGCGCTAACCGAGGTCGTCCACAACACCGGCGTGGTCTTCGAAGCGCTCGCCAGTCGCGACCATCAGCTCGAAGGGCTGATCAGCAACGGCGAACGCACCTTCCACGCCGCCGCCGAAGGCAGCCAGGCGTTCGCCGAGGCCTTCCGCGAACTCCCCGCCTTCGAGCGCAACTCGACCAAAGCGCTGAAGGAAATCGACAAATTCTCCGTCGTCGCGAACCCCTACCTCGAAGAATTCCGCCCGACCCAGCGCAAGCTCTCGGCGCTCCTCACGGCGGCGGAACCCTTCGCGCCAGAATTCGACCAGTTCAACACTGAGCTCGGTCCCCTCACCAAGGCCGCCGAGGCGGGCTTGCCCAGCTTCAAGACGTCGCTCAACCTGACCATCCCCCTGCTCGAAAACCTCCGCCCGGTGCTCCACAACCTCGACCCGTTCCTCCAGTACACCGGCGAATACGTCCCCGAGCTCCAGGCCTTCTTCGCCAACCTCACCGCCGCCAGCCAGGCACAGGGCTTCAACGGGAGCCTCCAGGCCCGCGAAGGCCCGAAGGAGCACCTGCTCACGACCATGTCCGTGCTGACCCCCGAAAGCCTCGCCACCTATCCCGCCCGGATCGGCACGAACCGTGACAACCCCTATCAGCACACCGGCGCCTACAGCAGCCTCGTCAGCGGGCTGCCGGTCTTCAACTCATCAAGCTGTGCGGACTCCGCGCCGGCCGTCACCGGCCCGGCCAACAGCACCGTGTCGGAAAAAACCATCACCCTGATCCAGAAATTCAAGATCGCCAACGAACCCGAAAAGCCGAACGTGGTCGCGGCGCCGCCCTGCAACCAGCAGGCGCCCTTCACCTTCAACGGCGAAACGAGCCAGTTCCCCCACGTCACCTACAAGGAAAAATGATGAGCGAGGCCGACGACCACTTCGAGTATCACTCCACCGAGCTGGAACTCTCAGGGCTCCCGGACACCGGGGACTGGTCCATCCGCTGCATCGACGTCCACAAGCGCCTCGGGGGAGTCCCCGTCCTCAACGGCCTCAACGTCGCCTTTCCCGACAACACCATCACGGTCGTCCTCGGGCCCTCGGGAACGGGCAAGAGCGTGCTCATCAAGCACCTCATCGGCCTGATGTTCCCCGACTCCGGCGACATCATCGTCCACGGCCAGCACGTCCCGCGGCTGACGATGCCGAAGCTCCTCGAACTGCGACGGAAAGTCGGCGTCCTCTTCCAGGACGGCGCGCTGTTCGGGTCGATGTCCGTGTTCGACAACGTCGCCTTCCCCCTCCGCCAGCACACGGACATGTCCGAGGCGCAGATCGCCAAGCGAGTCTCCGAGCGCCTCGCCGACGTCGGCCTCGCCGACGCGATGGACGACGCCCCCTCCCAGCTTTCCGGTGGGATGCGCAAGCGCGCGGGCTTCGCCCGGGCGCTCGTGATGGAGCCCGACGTGGTCATCTTCGACGAGCCCGACTCCGGGCTCGACCCGGTGCGCACGGCCCTCCTCTGCGAGCTCATCCAGGAGATGCACGGGCTCTACCGCGGCACCTACATCGTCGTCACCCACGACATCGCCTCGGCGCGCCGCATCGGCGAGTACATCGCTCTGCTGTGGCGCGGGAGGATCGTCGAAGCGGGGGACGCTGAGCGGATGTTCTCCTCGGAGAACCCCTTTGTCCGGCAGTTCCTCAGTGGGTCCGCAGAGGGTCCCCTGACGATGGACTGAGCTCTCTCGGCGGGCGGCGGGCCTCCGTCTCGAGGCTCTTCTCTCGGTCTGTGAGGGATCTCGCTCGCCGGGCCGTCCGCCGTGGGCGGCGGTTGGCGGCGCGGCGAGGATCTGCGAGCGGTTGCTCTCGACGCGGGCGTGTGGGCCTGGGGGTTGGGGGTTCTTCTTCCGAATCCTTGCCCCGCGCGCGGGGGCGCGCACGCGTGCGGGGACGCCGTGGGCGGTGCCTTCACGGCCGGGTTGCCGGCGGCCGCGCCACCAGGCGGGCGGGAGGCCGGGGCGTTCCCGAATCCTTGCCCCGCGCGCGGGGGCGCGCGCACGCGCGGGGCCGCCGTGGGCGGTGCCTTCACGGCCGGGTTGCCGGCGGCCGCGCCACCAGGCGGGCGGGAGGCCCGGGGCGTTCCCGAATCGTTGCCCCGCGCGCGGGGGCGCGCGCACGCGCGGGGCCTCCATCCGGAGTGGGAGCCGACACATCGGATGGTGCTCGCCGGGGTGGCATACAGCCGGCCCGTATGCGAACATATGTTCGTATGGTGGTCTGTGGGTATCTCCCCCGCTTCGAACTGGTCATAGCGGCCGGGGGATCGCAGGCGCTGGCGGGGCGAGCGCTCGCGCTGGCGCCCTCGGTGGGGGCAGAGCAGCGGGTGGGGGAGCCCTCCGGGGCCGCTGAGGCCCGTGGCGTCAGCGGCGGGATGCTGCTCGGCGAGGCGCTCGCCCGCTGCCCCGAGCTGGTGCTCGTGCCCGCCGATCCCGTGCGGGTGGCGGAGGCCTGGGAGGGGGCGCTCGTGGCGCTGGAGTCGATCGGTGCCGCCGTCGAGCCGGCGGCACCCGGGCTGGTCTACTTCCAGGTGGACGGGCTGGAGGGGATGCACGGCTCGCGTGAGGCTACGATCGCGGCGGCCCGTCGCGCCCTGCGACGGCCGGCGCGGATGGGGGGCGGGCCGTCGCGCTTCTGCGCACAGGGAGCGGCGATGGCGGTGCGCTCGAGGCGGCCGCTGCTGCTGGAGGGGGCGCACGCCGGGCGCTGGCTGTCGGGTAGGCCCGTAGAGCTGCTCGCGCACAGGGAGGAGACGGCGATGCTCGTGGCGCCTCTGCAGCGGCTCGGCGTGCGCACGCTCGGCGAGCTCACGAAGCTGGGGCGGGCGGCGATGGCCGACCGCTTCGGTGATGCGGGGGCGTTCGCGCATCGGTTGGCCGGCGGTCAGGACACGCCGCTGCGGGCACGGGCGCCGCAGGAGCGGCTGGAGGAGTCGATGGAGGTCGGCGACGCGAGCTCCGGCGAGGCGCTGGGACGAGTGCTGGGGGTGCTCGTGGATCGTCTGCTGGCGCGATCGGAGCGGCGGGGGCGGACGCTCGTGGTGGCGACGCTCTCCGCGCGTCTGCTCGCGGGCGGGGGTTGGCGCGAGCGGGTGGTGTTCCGACAGGCGCTCAGCGACCCCGAGCGGATCAGGCTGGCCCTGTCGGTCCGCCTGCTCCTGCTCCCCGCACCCGCTGCGGCGCTGAGCCTGGCCGTCGAGCGCTTCGGGCCCCCCGCGGGCGAGCAGGTGACGCTGCTCGATCAGGGTGACGCCGACCGCGCGGCGCGCCTGCGCGATGCCGTCGCCCAGATGCGCGCCGTGGCGGGGCGGGAGGCGGCGCTGAGGGCGGTGTGCGTGGACCGCGACTCGCGGGTGCCCGAGCGGCGGGTCGTGCTCGCCCCAGTCCGCGGATGAGCGCCCGCGCTATTAACCGGCCCCGTCCGGCGGCCGTGCGCTGGGGCGGGGACAGCCCGGTGGAGGTGAACGGCGAAGCGGTCGAGTCGCTGCGGGAGTCCTGGCTGGTGGAGGACCGCTGGTGGGACAGCGAGCCGCTGCGCCGCCGCTACTGGGAGCTCGTCGGCGAGCGGGGTCGCAACCTGGTTGTCTTCCACGATCTCTGCTCGGGCCGCTGGTACGCGCAGGGTGCGTAGATGGTGGCGCCGACGCCCCCCTACGTGGAGCTCCACTGCCACTCCGCCTACTCCTTCCTGGACGGGGCCTCTCTGCCAGAGGAGCTCGCCTGCGCCGCCGGCGAGCTCGGCCACACGGCGCTCGCCCTCACCGATCACAACTCCGTGAGCGGCTCGATGGAGCTCGCCCAGGTCGCCTCCGATCACGGTATCCGGGCGATTCACGGTGCGGAGATGGACGTGATCGCGCCGGACGGCGCTCATGGACGGCAGTCCCCGGCCACCCGGCATCTGACCCTGCTCGTGCGGGAGGAGCAGGGCTGGAGGAACCTCTGCCGGATCATCACCCTCGCCCACGAGCACACTCGTGAGAGCCGTCCACTGTTGGGGGAGGCCGCGGTATCCCTCCAGGCGGTGATGGAGCACGCCGAGGGGCTCGTCTGCCTGACGGGATGCGCCGAGCATGGGGTGCACGATCACGCCACCGTCCGGAGCCTGCTGGATGCGTTCGGGTCGGAGGATCTGTATGTCGAGCTGCAGCGTCCCTACGCTCGCCACGACCGCGCCCGCAACCGCTCGCTCGCCGCGCTCGCCCGTCGTCTGGGGCTCCGGTGCGTGGCCACCGGCGACGTCCATGCCCACGCGCGCGAGCGGGCGGAGCTCCAGGACGCGTTCGTGGCGCTCCGCCACCGCTCCACCCTCGACGCCTCCGAGCCGCTGCGCCGGGGTAATCACAGCCACGTGATGAGCACACCCCGGGCGATGGCGAGCCGCTTCGCCGACCACCCTCGGGCGGTGAGGGAGACGCTGCTGCTGGCGGAGCGGCTGACGTTCGATCTGAGGACGGACCTCGGCTATCGCTACCCGGGGGCCGAGGAGGAGGGAACGTTGCGGCGCCTCGCGGAGCTCTGCGGGGAGCGGCTGGCCGAGCGCTATGGCTCGGGCCCCCGCGCGCGGCTCCGGGAGGCCCGGGGGCGGCTGGAGGAGGAGCTGAGGGTGATCGACAAGCTCGGCCTGGCGGGTTTCTTCCTGCTCCACCACGAGATGCTCCAGCTCGCCCGTGAGGTGGCCGTAGAGGTGCGCGGGGCGGATTCCGTTCGCGCCCTGCTGGCTCCTGGGCGGGGACGGGGATCGTCGGTTTCCTCGATCGTCTGCTACCTCACCGGGCTCTCCCACATCGACCCGATCGCCAACGGGCTGGCACTGGGGCGCTTCCTGCATGAAGACCTCCACGGGCTGCCCGACATCGACCTCGACTTCCCCCGTGACATCCGCGAGCGGCTGATCCCCCGCGTGCACGAGCACTACGGCCGTGATCGCGCGGCGCTGGTGGCGGCCTTCCCCACCTTCCGCGCGCGGGGGGCGATTCGCGAGCTGGGCAAGGTCCTCGGGCTGCCCCCCGGGGAGATCGAGAGGATGGCCCGCGGGGCGGACGTATACGGGCCCGCCTCAGCTGCCAACCTCGCGGGTGCCTGGGGCCGGCCCGGTGCCTCCGAGGAGGACCCCCGGGCGGGAGAGAGGAGGAGGGAAGCCGAGCCGCGGTCCGAGCGCTGGCGCTGGCTCGGCCGTCTGATCGAGCAGGCCTACGGGCTCCCGCGACATCTCTCCCAGCACTCGGGGGGGATGATCATTGCGACGAGGCCGCTGATCGACTGCTGCCCGGTGGTGCCCGCCGCGATGGAGGGCAGGCAGATGGTGCAGTGGGACAAGGACTCCTGTGCGGATGCTGGCTTCCTGAAGATCGACCTGCTCGGCCTGGGGATGCTCTCGGCGGTGGAGCGCTGTGTGGAGGAGATCGCGCGGGTGCATGGCGAACGGGTGGACCTCTCCCGTATCCCCTTCGACGATGCGCGGACCTTCAAGGCGATCCGTGCGGCGGACACGGTGGGGGTCTTCCAGATCGAGAGTCGCGCACAGATGCAGTCGCTGCTGCGGACCCGTCCGATGAACCTCGAGGACCTCACCATCCAGGTCGCGATCGTCCGCCCCGGCCCGATCCAGGGCGGGGCGATCAATCCCTACATCCAGCGTCGAACGAGGCTGCGGGAAGACCCCGCATATGAGATCCCCTACGAGCATCCGGCGCTGGAGCCCGTGCTGGGGGAGACGCTCGGGACGATCATCTTTCAGGACCAGGTGATGCAGGTCGCTGAGACGTTCGCCGGCTTCAGCCCCGGCGAGGCAGACGGGCTCCGCCGGGCGATGAGCCGGAAGCGCTCCCACGATGCGCTCGACCGCCTGCGCGAGCGTTTCACGGCGGGCGCCGTTCGCCACGTGGGCGCCAGCGAGGAGGTGGCGGGGAGGGTGTGGAAGATGGTCGAGGGCTTCGCCGGGTTCGGCTTTCCCAAGGCCCACAGCGCCGCCTTCGGCCTACTCGCCTACCAGTCGACGTGGCTGCGCGTGCACTACGGCGCGGAGTTCCTCTGCGCGCTGCTCAACGAGCAGCCGATGGGCTTCTACGCCCCCGACAGCCTCGTCCACGAGGCGGCGAACCGCGGCATCGCGCTGCTCCCCCTCGACGTGAATGCCTCGGATCTGGACTGCAGGGTGCAGGATGGAGGGGTGCGACTGGGGCTCCGCTACGTCAAGGACGTGGCGAGCGCGGAGGCGCTTGCACTCGTGGAGGAGCGCCGGCGGCATGGCCCCTATCGCAGCCTCGCCGACCTCGCCTCCCGCTCCGGAGCGAGGCGGCTGACGCTCGAACAGCTCGCCTGGTCGGGGGCCTGCGAGGGCCTCGAGGAGGAGGAGGGCGCCGGGGCGGGCACGGCCAGGCGGACCGCCCTCTGGCAGCTGGGGCTGGCTGGGACCGCCGCGCGGGTGGGGTCCACGGCGGCAGCGGGAGCGTCCATCGCGAGCGAGGTGGACCGCGACGGGAACGCACGCGGGAGCACCCAGCTGGGGCTGCCCCTGGAGATCCCGGAGGCGCCCGCCCTGCGCCCACTCGGGCGCTGGGAGCGGCTTGTCGCCGACTACTCCAGCAGCGGGATGACCATCGGGGAGCACGCGATGACGATCCTCCGTCCCCGTCTGAAGGTCCCCGGCGGGGGGCTCGCCACCAGCGCTCAGCTGGCCCATCTGCCCAGCGGCGGGGAGGTGGCCGTCGCGGGGCTCGTGATCGCCCGCCAGCGGCCCGGCACGGCGAACGGAACGATGTTCCTACTGTTCGAGGACGAGTTCGGGACGATCAACCTGATCGTCCCCGAAGCGGTCTACGAGCGTCATCGCCAGCTCGCCCGCGCGGAGCCGCTGCTGCTGGCGCGGGGGCGGCTGGAGCGCTATCGCGAGCGGGGGCTGGCCTCGGCCCGGGAGGAACGCATCGGGGGGGCCGGTGTGGAGGAGGCCGGCGGGGGAGGGGAGGCGAGGGAGGAGATCCTCCCCGTGATCAACGTCCTCGTGAGGGAGCTCGCGCCGCTCGAGCGCTTCCTCCGTGGGGGACTCGAGGAGGCCGGCGAACAGGCCGCGGCGCGCCACCTCCCGGCCCATCGCGAGGGCGAGGATGCCGATAGCGCGGAGGTCGCCTCGAGCATGCGGGCCGTGGCCCCGCCGGTGCAGAGCTTCGCTTCCGGGCGCAGGCGCTAGCGGCGCGCGAGCCTTGGCGCAACCATCTAGGGGCTCTCGTAGGTGAAGCGCGCCTTGCTCGGCGCGTCGCCCTGGCCCTCGAAGTAGCTCTCGACCGTGGTGACCGTCACGCGCACCTTCGTGCCGGCGGTCCCGGGCGGGGCGACGGCGCGGAGCTCGGTGGTGGCACCGCAGTAGATGATCGTCGCGATCGGGTGGATCGCGGGTGAGCGCGCGCTGGCGAAGGAGGCCGCGAGCGGACAGCCGAGGTTCTTCCCCCGGATCAGCGTTTCGGTCCCCCCCGCGGCGCTCCCCGAGTGGGGCGTGAGCGATTCGACGGCGGGCTGACCGGGGGGGTAGAGGTAGAGGAGATCGCCGCCGGAGCTCGGGCTGCAGCCCGTGACCGTGCAGGCCTCGACGTCGGCGAGGGCGGGGTTCTGGGCGACGGTGGAGGTGGACAGGCGGGTGTCGCTCTCGGGCGTGAAGGTGTACTGGCTCCCGTCCGAAGCCTCGGGTGCGCTGTCGGGGAAGCGCACCACGGTCACCTGTCCCAGCAGTCCCTTCCCCCCTAGGAGGATCGGCGTGCCGCCGCTGTCGAGGGCCCCGCTGACCCCTTCGAGGCGCACCTTGCTGGCCGTGTTCGCGACGGCCGAGACGCGGGGGACGCCGGCGTAGGTGATGGCCGCGGGGGTGGATTCGCCGGCGAGGGTGCGGATCGTGAAGGGAACGCTCGCGGGCGTGATCGTGGCTTCCTGGACCGATTCTGCGATCGGCGGCGCCTCGATCTGGATCTCGGTGCCGCTGTTGAAGGCGATCTCTTCATCGAGCGCGCCCAGTTCTGTCACCGCTTCTCCGTCCGGCTCCTGGAAGTCGGCGTAGTCGAGGGTGAAGCGTCCGAGGCCGCTCCCGTGGATCGTGATGAGGGTCCCGCCGGTCTCGCTCGCGAGGCTCCCCGGGCCGTTGGAGGTGGAGACGGATGAGATCGCCGGCGTGGGCGCGTAGTCGTACTCGGTCGTGGCGGGGTAGACCTCGCAAGCGCAGCCCGGCGGGGGGAGGAGGGCGCCGTCCTGTTCGAAGGTGGGTGCGCCCTCGAACGGGGGCAGGAGGCTCGCGGTGGCGCTCGAGGCGGCCGCGTCGTGGACGACGACCTCGGCCTGGCAGATGTCGTCATTGGCGTTCTCGCCGGCGTAGACCCCCGTGGTGGGGAGCGCCGCGCAGGCCGTCTTGGAGGAGTAGAGGGGAGGGGTGGCGAGGATCTCCAGAGTCGCTGAGGAGATCGACCGCGGCCGCGCTCACGCCGCCGAAGGTCACCTTGCTGGATGGGGTGAAGCCCGAGCCGAGGATCGTCACCGGGGCCGGCGCCGTCTCGCTCCCCCCCGAGGGGGTCAGTCCCGTGATGCTCGGGGCTGTCGATCCGTCGCCGCCGGGTGCGACGTACTCGAAGGTGGCGGCCGGCCCGGGGGGCTCGAGCGGCCGTCGGTGAGCGTGACGATGATCCCCGCCGGCCCGGCCCCGTCCTCCGCTGCCGGGGCGTCGGAGGGGAGCGTGTCGAGCGCGGGGGGGAGGGTGACGGTGAGGGAGGAGGGGCCGAGGACGTGGATGGCGCTCGCCGTGACATGCCAGGCGCCGACCTGGACGCCCGCCACGTCCGCCTTGCCCCCGCTCTGGAAGCCCGTCCCGGTGACTCGCACGCTCTCACCGCCGGCAGCCGCTCCGGTGTCGGGCTGGAGGCTCTTCACGGTCGGTCCCGCCGACTGCGGGGCCGCGTAGCTGCAGAGGTAGTAGGCGAGTCCGGCGGTCCCGCCGGGGCCGGTCATCCGCGGGGAGCCCAACCCGGAGGCGAGGTCGAAGCCGGGGCGGGCGGGGAATACCTTGCCTTCGTCCAGCCCGTACTGGTCGATGTTCCCTTCGGTGATGTCGTTGAACGAGGCGGCATAGGAGGCGGGGTCGGAGGCGATGGCGTAGAGGAGCGGGCTCACGAAGCCGACCCCGTCGGCCGTGGCGGGGTTCTCGAGGCACGTCGGGGAGGCGTCGGCGAGGGCGAGCATCCCGGCCCAGATGGGCGTCGCCGAGGACGTCCCTCCGGAGGTGATCCAGCCGTCGGGCGAGGATTCGAAGCCCGGTTCCCCGCGGTACTCCTCGCTGTAGACCGTGATCGCCCCCGTGTACTCGTCCGCCTGGGCGGACACGTCCGGCTCGAGCCGGCAGGGGGTCGTCGGCTGGGCTCCCGGGAGGGTGTCCTCGCAGAAGCCGCTCGGATAGCCGAAGCGCTGCTCGACGCTCGCGGCGTTGGCGTAGTCGGGGCCGCCGGGGAGGGCGATGCCGGGGACGGCCGAGTCGAGCTGCCAGGCCGGCGCTGCGAACGACTGCGAGATCCCCCGCCGCCCGCACCGCCTTCGGGACCGTCGTTCCAGACGTGCTCCTGGACGGGTTGGGTGGCGTCGGTGATCGTCGTCCCGCCCACCCCGAGCACGTACGGCTGGCTCGCGATTTCCCCCGTCGAGACGGGGTTCTGGCCGCCCTGGGGCGACGCTTCCCGGTGGTCTTCTTCGCAGCTGTCGCTGCCGTTGTCGCCGGCGGCGCCGAGGAACGTCTGGCCCTGCGCGGCTCCCTGCTCGAAGAGGAAGCTCAGGGCCTCCTGCGTGCCGGGCTGCCCGGTGGCCTCCTCCTGCTCGCATGCCTGGCCGTAGCTGGAGGTGACGATCTGGTCGCGGTCTTCGTCGACCATCGCCGCGATCTCCGCCACTTCCCCCCCCGGGGTTTCCGGGTTCTCGTACACGTCGATGTCGGCGCCGGGCGCCATCGCGGAGACGTCCTCGACGTCGAGCAACGCCTCCCCGTAGGCGCCCGGGCCCTGGGGGATGCCTCCTTCGAGAGCGATCACGGACAGCCGCCCGAGCATCGCGCTCGCCGCCGCGGCGCCGTAGTAGCAGGTGTCGAAGCGCTGAATGTCCGAGCGGGCGAATGGTTCCTCCTCGAACACCCCGATGTGCACCCCGGAGCCGGTGTCCCCGGTGCCGTAGAGGCCGAAGGCACCGTAGGCGTTGGCGATCTCGTCGTCCGTCAGGCCCCCATATTCGAGCGCGGCCGCGCGCGCCGCATGGCACGCTCGCGGGGCTCCGGGGGGGTGGGCGATGGTGGCGGCCCGCGCGGCCGGGAAACGGTGGGCGAGGGCTGCGCTGCGGTGGACCCTCAGCGGATGGAACTCCCCGAGCTGGTCGAGGCCGACGATCGCGGTGACGGCCCCGGCGAGGGCACGGGGGAGGGCGGGCGCGGAGGTGGTCGCCCGGGCGATGCGCCCATCGGCGAGCCTGAAGCGGTGAAAGTTCGTCGCGAACGCCTTCCCCACCCTCGAGGTGGACCCCGAGAATCGCACGAGGAGGCCGTCCGGGGAGGTCCCGTCGAGCTGCAGCCCGTGTGCGGCGAGGAGCGAGGAGACGGCGTCGATCGTCCCGGCGGTTGGCCCGAAGCGGCTCGCGAACTCCCCCCGGGCGAGGTAGTGGGCGAACGTCGGCGAGCCCCTCCGGGTGACCCCGCGGACGAACTCGTCGAGCGCGGCCTGATCGCCCGGGCGGAGGAGCAGCGCGCCGGACACCCTCGCGCCGGCGGGTGCCGGGCCGAGGTCCCGCCCGCCACGGGGGAGGCGGGGGGCGATGCCCACGCGGACGAGGCCTTCCTGGCCGGTCGCGCTCGAGGCCTCGATGAAGATCGCCGACGCCGCCGCGAGGAGGAGCACCGAGGCGATCGCAGCCAGGCGCCTCGAGCGGCCGATGCGGGCAGGGCGAGGGCGAGCCTGCGTGCTGCTGCGGGCGCGGCGGCCCCGATCCTGCCTGCGACGTCCATCCATGGCGACCTCCCGGGGCGCACGGCGCTGCCGTTCAGCGGCTTCGCTCGCCCCGGAGGCATAACAGACCCCGAGCGGGGCTGTCAATCGACCTCAGCGCCCGCCGGCCGGGTGCTGCGCCCGCGGGGGCCTCGCGGGGGCCGCGGCTAGGCCTTCGGCGGCAGCGAGCGTGCGTAGGCGAGGCCCCGGGTGACCCACTGTGCGAGCGCTCGCTCGCTCGCCACACCCGGCTCATCGACGCGCAGCCAGCCCTGCATCGAACGTCCCCGCATCACGAACGGACGCGTGTGGGTGCGCTCGAGGAGCTCGTCGGTGGCGTCGGGCTCCACGCGCAGCAGGAGGCCCCCCTCGCGGCTCACGGCCACGGACATGTGACCGCCGGTGAGGAAGGCCAGGCCCCCGAACATCCGCTTCTCCGTGACGTCCTCCTCGGCGGAGATGAGCTCGCGGATGCGGTTCGCGAGATCCTCGTCGTAGGCCATCGCCCGAGCTTAGAGGTCCTCTAAGCTCGACGGGTGGAGCCGATCGGGTTCGAGCAGCTCACGAGCGCCGACTGGGACGAGCTGATCGACGGCGAGAGCGACCCCTGGAAAGCTCCCGAGGAGCTCGAGTGGAGCAGTAAGGAGCGCCACGTCGGCATCCGCACCGCCGAGGGACGCCTGATCGCGGCCGCCGGTGCGGTGGTCGCGCCGGTGGAGGTCGGGGGACAGGCATTCGACGTGGTGGGCATCGGCGGGGTGTTCGTCACGCGGAGCTTCCGCGGGCAGGGACTCGGCGACCGCGTCGTGGGCGCCGTGGCGGAGCTCGCGCGCGACCTGGGGCCGGATCGGGCGATGCTGTTCTGCCGCGAGGCGCTCGTCCCCTTCTACGCCCGGCACGGCTTCACGGAGATCGACGCACCCGTCCGTGCCGAGCAGCCGGGGGGTCCAGTGAGGATGCCGATGGAGGCGATGTGGTTGGGACTCCGCGATGGGGCCGGCTGGCCCGCGGGCGCCGTGAGGGTGGACGACCTGCCGTTCTGAAGCGGCGGCTAAGGTGGTGCGATCGTCCGCCTCGGTGAAACCGACCTCGAGGTCTTTCCCCTGTGCCTGGGCGGGAACGTGTTCGGCTGGACGATCGACGAGGCGGCCTCTTTCTCGGTCCTCGATGCGTACTTCGCCGCCGGGGGCAACTTCATCGACACGGCCGACATCTATGGCCGGCGCGGCCCCGACGGGGTTGGCGCCTCGGAGCGGATCATCGGTCGCTGGATCGCCTCGCGGGGCAATCGCGAGGAGCTCGTGATCGCGACGAAGGTGGGGATGTCCCCCGACCGCCCGGGCCTCACGCGTGAGGCGATCCTGCGCGGGGTGGAGGGCTCGCTGGAGCGGCTCGGGATCGAGCGGCTCGACCTCTACTACGCCCACCTGGACGACACCTCGACCCCCCTGGAGGAGACGCTGGGGGCGTTCGGCGAGCTGGTCGCCGACGGGCGCATCCGCCATGCCGCCGCGTCCAACTACAGCGCGGGCCGGCTGCGGGAGGCGCTTGCCCTCGGCGGCGAGGGGGGGAGGGCGCGGTACGTCGCGCTCCAGCCCCAGTACAACCTGCTGGAGCGCTCGGAGTATGAGGGGGAGCTCGCCGATCTGTGCGCCGCCGAGGGCCTCTCATGCGTGCCCTACTTCAGCCTCGCGCGGGGGTTCCTGAGCGGGAAGTACCGCCGCGATGGAGCCGCCGTCGAGGGTGCGCGGGCCGATGGGGTTCGAGCGAGCTACTTCAACGATCGTGGCTTCGCAACGCTCGACGCCGTCCTCGAGATCGGGGCGGCGCGGGAGAGCACGCCGGCGGCCGTCTCGCTCGCGTGGCTCCTCCACCAGCCGACAGTGCTCGCCCCGATCGCCAGCGCGACCTCGCCGGGACAGCTCGCCGAGCTGCTCCCCGCCGTCGAGCTGGAGCTCACGCCGGAGGACCTCGCTCGCCTGCTTGCCCCCGGCGGCTGAGGGCCGCCTCTCAGGACGCTCGCCGGCCCGCTCCGGCGGCGAAGGAGAGGAGCTGGCCGTCGGGGTCGCTCACGAGCAGGCGCTCCCCGTCGCGGTGGCCCTGTCCGCGATGGAGGCCGTCCTCGAGCGCCGCCAGTCCCTCGTCGCCGGCGAGCGCGAACTCGACCAGGCGCAGGCCCGGCGCCCCCGGCGGGGGAGGGGATCCGCCGAGGCTCTCCCACGAGTTCAGGCCGACGTGGTGGTGATAGTCGCCGGCGGCGAGGAAGCTCGCCGAGGGGATCCTTGCCTGGAGACCGAAGCCGAGCTTCTCGCGGTAGAAGGACTCGGCGCGGTCGACGTCGGCGACCCGGAGGTGGACGTGGCCGACGCCGGTCTCCGGGGCCGTGCTCGCCGGCGGGTCCTCGGGATGCTGGGCGAGCAGGTCCGGGAGATCGAGCGGGAGCGTGGTCATCCTCACGCCTGTCCCCCCGGCCGGCCGCTCCCACAGCTCGCGGGGCCGGTCGGCGTAGATCTCGACGCCGAGGCCGTCCGGGTCGCTGAGATAGAGGGCCTCCGAGACGCCGTGATCGGAGGCGCCGTCGAACTTCCATCCGCCCGCGGCCGCCCGTCTCACCGTCGCTGCGAGCTCCCGCCGCGAGGGGTGGAGCCATGCGACGTGGAAGAGGCCCGTGCTGCCCGCGGGTGCGGGCAGGGGATCGTCGAGCGCCGTGAGGACGAGGGCCGGCCTCGCGGCCTCGCCCCCTAACATCGCGCGGCCGTGCTCGCGGGCGCGGAGCGGCAGGCCGAGGACCCGCTCGTAGAAGTCGCTGCTCCGCCCGAGGTCGCTGACGGCCAGCTCGACGGCGGCGATCTCCAGTGAGGGATCGATCGGGGTCACGGCTCAGCGCGGGGCGACGACCAGGCTCTGGAAGGCCCGCCCGAGCGGGCCGTCGCGGTCGTGGAGCACGCTCTCCGCGAGGCCGCTCCCGCCGGGGTGGAGATGGGTACGGGAGTCGAGCCCGATCCACTCTCCGCGGGGCTGACGGTAGAGGTGGATGGAGAGGTCGGCGTTGATGAAGAGGAAGTCCTCGAAGGGGAGCGCGGCGCTGACCCCGTTGCCGAAGTCCGCCACGGCGGCGAGGCTCGCGAGGGGAGAGGTGGGGACGCCGAGGACGAGGGGGTGGCGGAGCCGCATCCACACCCGGCCGGGCCCCGGACTGGGCGGCCGCAGCCAGCTCATCTCCATCGCGCTCGCCCCGAAGCTCGCGCCCTCGCTGCCGTCGAGGGCGAAGCGGAGCTCGGTGCCGGCCTCGGGCCCCTCCATCGGCGGGTCCGGCGGCGTCGGGGGGGTGGCGGCGGGCAGCTCCGGCACGGCAAGCAGGCAGAGGGCGCTCGCCCGCGCGATCAGCTGCTCGCCGGCGCGGAGCTCGGCGGCCATCTCGGCGACGCGGCGGCCGGCGCGGACGGTGCGCGTGTGGATCGTCAGCGGAACGGAGGGCACGGGCCGGAGGAGCTCGAACGTGAGCCTTGAGATCGGCCGCTCCGTCCCGGCCTCCGCGTTCTCGAAGGCGGCCGTGATCAGCGCCGCGGGCGCCCCGCCGTGGAGGGCCTGAGGGTCCCACGGACCTCTCGCGTGGTCCGTCGGGACGTACTGGCCGCCCTGCTCGACGAAGACGCTCTCGCCCTCCTCCCGGGTCACGCGCGGCGCTGCTCCCACGAGAAGCCCCGCACCGCGAGGTACAGGCCGAGGATGCCCCAGAGGGCGATCACGGCGAGGGCGTCGAGGTGGCTCGAGAGGCTCGAGCCGGTGACCATCGCCGCCGAGAGGCCCTCGATGAGGGGCTTGAGGGGGAGCGCGTCGGCGATCGTGCGCAGGAATTCGGGCGCGCTGGGGGAGTCGAAGACGTAGAAGGAGAGGAAGACGACGGGGAGGAAGACGGCATTGACGTAGGCGGCGGTCGACTCGAAGTTGGGGATCGCGTGGGCGAAGGCGACGCCGAGGGCGGCGAAGGAGACGACGCCGACGAGCACGAACACGATCAGCTCCACCCAGTCGCGCGGCCAGCCGATGCCGAAGAAGAGCCTCCCGGCGAGAATCACGAGCCCGATCTGAAGCGCCGTGTTCGTTACCGCGTTGGCGGCCACGCCACCGAAGTAGGAGAGCGTCGGAAGGGGGGTCCCCCGGATCCGCTTGAGGACGCCGCGCTCGCGGAGGAAGACGATGTTGTAGGCGAGCGCCGTGAAGGTCGTCGACATCACGCTCATCCCCGCGATCGCCGGGACGAGGAGGTCGAGGTCGTGCTGGCTCCCGCTGAGGATCGCGCCGCCGGCCGCGAGCAAGAGAAGGGGGAGGACGAAGTTGAAGAAGGCTGCGCTCGGGTTGCGCCAGAACATCCGTCGCTCGAGGCGGTACTGCCGCCAGCCGAGGAGCACAACCTCAGACATCGGCGGTCAGCTCCAGGTAGACCTCCTCGAGCGTGGGCCGGCTGACCGAGAGCTCCTCCAGGCGCTCGCCGCGTGCGAGCGCCTGTGTGGTGAGCTCGTTCAGCAGCGTGGTCGGGTCCTCGGTATCGCGTTCGAGGATCTCGCCGGAGGAGTCGCGGTAGGCGACGCGGTAGCGCGCTCCGCCGACGCCGAGGTCGCGCGGAGGGCCGATCGCGAGGATGCGCCCATCCTTGATGATGGCCACCCGGTCGGCGAGCTCCTGGGCCTCCTCCAGGTAGTGGGTCGTGAGGAGGATCGTCTTGCCGAGCTCCCTCAGCGACCTGATCGTCTCCCAGGCCGCGCGACGGGCCTCGGGATCGAAGCCGGTGGTGGGCTCGTCGAGGAAGATCAGCTCCGGGTCGCCGACGAGCGCCAGCGCGAAGTCCAGCCTGCGGAGCTGCCCTCCCGAGAGCGTTCGGCTGCGCACGTCGGCCTTGTCCGTGAGCCCGGCGAGGGCGAGCACCTCCTCGACCGCGCGCGGGCGTGGATAGAGGGCCGCCCAATGGGCGAGCGCCTCGCGAGGGGTGACGTGGCTGTAGATTCCCCCCGACTGGAGCACGATGCCGATGCGGCGGCGAAGGGCCAGGGAACGCGCGGCGGGATCCTCGCCGAGCACGCTCACATGCCCGCTCGTACGCTCGCGGTAGCCCTCGAGAATCTCCACCGTCGTCGTCTTCCCCGCGCCGTTCGGCCCGAGCAGCCCGAAGACCTCGCCGCGTCGCACGGAGATGTCGACGCCGCGGAGCGCGTCGTAGCTCCCGTAGCGCTTGCAGAGCGCGCTCACCTCGATCGCAGGTGCCGTGGTGCTCACGGCCGGATCATCGCAAGAGGGCCGTCGCCGCGGTTCCCGCCGATCGTCGACGCGGGGCCCGCCGGCTGTCGCTGCTACCAGTGGACGCCCCGCGTGAGCGTCGCCATCGCGATCTGCTCGAAGGAGACGTGCTCCTCGGGCTCGTCGCGACGGCCCTTGGAGGCGGCCGAGTCGGGGAAGACGCGGTAGGCGAGGTGGAGGAGGCGGTCGACGGCGCCCGGGTTCAGCGAGTAGGCCACCTCGCCGAACTTCCCGATACGCGTGCCCATCTCCTTCGGGCGGCTCCGCATCGCCTCGCAGATCATCTCCGCGGCCTCCTCGGGGCTGATCGCGGGGAAGGCGTCGTACATCTTCGTCGGGGCGATCATCGGGGTGCGGACGAGGGGCATGTGGATCGTCGTGAAGGTGATCCCGTCGCCGATCACCTCGGAGGCGACCACGCGGCTGAACGCGTCCAGGGCCGCCTTCGAGGCGACGTAGGCGGAGAAGCGGGGCGGGTTCGTCTGGACGCCGATCGAGCTGACGTTGACGACGTGCCCCGAGCCCCGCTCGCGCATCCTCGGGAGCAGCCCGATGATGAGCTTGACGGCGCCGAAGTAGTTGAGCTGCATCGTCCGTTCGAAATCGTGGAAGCGGTCATAGCTGAGGGCGATCGAACGGCGGATCGAGCGGCCGGCGTTGTTCACGAGCATGTCGACGTTGCGATGGTCGGCGAGCACCCGCTCGAGGAGCCCCTCGATGGAGTCCATGTCGGAGATGTCGGCCGCGTACACGTACGCGGTCCCGCCCCCGGCGACGATCTCCGCTCGCACCTCCTCGAGTTTCTCGACGTTGCGAGCGACGAGCAGCGGCACCCCTCCGGCCGCCGCCACCTTCAGCGCGGTCGAGCGCCCGATTCCGGAGGAGGCCCCGGTGATCATCACGTGCTTGCCCCCGAGCGCCTCCTTCAGCGTCCGCCCCCGCCCGAAGTCCGTGTCCATCTCGCGCTCCCAGTAGTCCCACAGGCGGCCGATGTACTCGCCCAGGGGAGGCGGCTGTTCGAGGGGCGAGCCGCTGAGCGCATGGGCGGTCTGCTGGGTGTCGAAGCGGGGAACGAGCTCGATGTGGGAGAGAACCTCCTCCGGTATCCCCGAGCTCTCGGAGAGCGATGCCCTTGATCTGGCGCAGCGGGGGGAGGGCGGCGGCGAGCTGAAGGGGCCACTTCGGGATCGGGGCGGTGATGCGTTTGTCGATGCTCACGGCGAAGCGCGGGGCGTGGGCGGCCCTGGCGAGCTCGTTGAGGAGGTCGTCCACGCGCTGGGGGCGCGGGTCGGTGAGGTGGAAGGCGCGACCGTCGAGGTTGGGCTCGTGAGCGATGTGCTCGAGCGAGGCCGCAACCCAGTCGACGGGGACGATGTTCGTGTAGCCGAGGTCGAGGCCGACGAGAGGGGTCCACTCGGGGAGGAGGTGGCGGGCGCGCTCGATCGCCTTGAAGAAGTAGTAGGGGCCGTCGATCTTGTCCATCTCGCCCGTGTGGGAGTCCCCGACGACCACCCCTGGCCGGTAGACCCGCCAGGGCACGTAGGGCTGCTCGCGGACGATCCGCTCGGATTCGAACTTCGTGCGGTGGTAGGGCGAGGGGAGGCGCTGGCCCTCGTCGAACATCTGCTCGTCGAAGATGCCCCGGTAGGTGCCGGCGACGGCGATCGAGGAGACGTGGTGGAGGTGCTTGACGTCGATCGCCCGTGCGAGTTCGACCGCGTGGGTCGTCCCGCCGACGTTCACCGCCGTGTTCCGCTGCGCCGGGGCCGTCATGTCATAGACGGCGGCGAGGTGGAAGAAATGGGTGATCTTCCCCCGGAGGTCCTCGATCTGTTCGTTCTCGACGCCGAGCATCGGACGGCGAAGGTCCCCGGAGACTGGCACCACGCGGTCGGCCGCGGAGGACCCGACGACGGCCGCCCAGCGCTCCCTGAGGTCGTCCAACCGTGCGACCGAGTTCTCGCGGACGAGCACGTAGACGTTCCCCTGGCGGTTCTCCAGCAGCTTCTCCGTGAGGCGCCGTCCGATGAAGCCCGTCGCCCCTGTCACGAAGTAGGCCATCCCGCGGAGAGCCTATTGCAAATCGGGAAGCTCAGGCACCCGCGCCGGCGCCCGCGCGTCCCTCGCCGGCGGCGAAGCGCGCCGCTCCGCGGGCACCGTCGTCGAACACCTCCGGCCCCGCCGCCGCCTCGAGCGCGAGTCCCTGCTCGAGCGGCATCCCGAGGCCCTCGATCGCGGCTCGGCGATCGGCGAGCATCGTCCGCTGGGGGAAGCGCGAGAGCCCCTCCGCGAGCGCGAGCGCTCGCTCGAGATGGCCTCCGGCGGGAACGATCTCCGTCAGCAGACCCATCGCCAGGGCCTCCTCCGCGGGGACGAGGCGACCGGTGAGGATCATGTCGAGCGCCCGGCCGAGGCCGATGATGCGTGGCAGGCGCTGGGTCCCCCCGTCGATCAGGGGGACCCCCCAGCGCCGCTCGGGGTAGCCGAGGGTGGAGCCCGCGGCGGCGATGCGGAGGTCGCACCAGAGCGCCAGCTCGAGGCCGCCCGCGAGGCAGTAGCCCGAGATCGCGGCGATCGTGGGCTTCGTGGGGGTCAGTCGGGTGAAGCCCATCGGGCCCTCCTCGCTCATCAGCCTCGGGACGAACGTCCCCGTCGCCTTGAGGTCGGCGCCGGCACAGAAGGCGAGCTCGCCGGCGCCGGTGAGGACGAGCACGCGGGCCTCATCGTCGGCCTCGAAGCGGGTGTAGGCCTCGAAGAGGGCCGCCGCCGTCGGGCCGTCGACCGCGTTGCGGCGGTGAGGGCGGTCGATCGTGATCAGCGCCGCGGCGCCGCGGCGCTCGTAGTGGACGCCATCGCCGCCGGAGGGGCCCTCCTCGGAGGCGCTCTCGCGTGGCTGCACGCCGTTGCCGCCCCGCCCGGCGTCGCCCATCGCCGCGAGGGCTACCAGCCGCCGCGGAGGCGGCCGTTGGCGAGCTGCGTCGAGTGGCTCGCCTTGCGAGCCTCCTTGCGCTTCTCGAGATGGGCCTGGAGGCGGCTCATCAGGAAGACGAAGGTGGGGAAGGCGATGATCAGGATGAAGCCGGCGTCGGTGACGACTTTGTCGTTCGTCGCACCGTAGAAGCCCCGCCCGTCGTTTTCCGCGTTCGCCGCCGGGGCGAGCACGAGCGCCGCGAGGAGCATCAGCGGGAGGAGCTTTGCGAGGAGCCGAAATCGCATCCCCGGGAATGCTACCGCGGGGAGGCGCCGGGACGGCCGCCCTCAGTCGCCGCCGTCCCGGCGGCCCGGAGTGCGTGACTCCTACCATCAACAGCCGATGGCTCTCCTGATCGCATCGGACCTCCACAAGGACATCGCCGGCGCTCCGCTCCTCAGCGGGGTCTCGCTGAAGCTCGAGCGGCGCGAACGGCTGACGATCGCCGGGCGGAACGGCGCCGGGAAGACGACGCTGCTGCGGATGCTCGCGGGCGAGACCTCCATCGATCGCGGCGAGATGAGCGTGGCGAAGGGCGTGCGGATCGCGCTCCACGACCAGCGCCCGCCCCGCGAGCGGGGCATCTCGCTGCGCGAGTATCTGCTTTCGGGCTGTGCTGAGGAGCTCGCGATCGAGGCCGAGCTGGGAGCGCTCGAGGGTCGGATGGCGGGGGGAGAGGCGGAGGAGGCGGTGCTCTCCCGCTACGCCGCCGCGCAGGCCCGCCTGGAGGCGCTCGGCGGCTACCTCTGGCGCAACCGCGCCGACGCGATGGCTCACGGGCTCGGCTTTCGCGAGGGCGACCTCGATCGCGCCCTGGACACCTTCTCCGGGGGCCAGCTCACGCGTGCCTCGCTCGCGCGGGCGCTCGCGACGGGAGCCGACGTGCTGCTCCTGGACGAGCCCACCAACCACCTCGACATCGAGTCGCTCGAGTGGCTCGAGCAGACCCTCGTGGGACTCGACGCGGCCGTGGTGCTCGTCGCACATGACCGCTGGTTCCTCGAGGCGGTGGGCACGGCCGTGCTCGAGCTCTACGGGAGCGCGCCCACCCGCGCGCGCTTCTTCGCCGGGAGCTGGCATCGCTGGCGCCAGGAGCAGGCGGCGCGGGAGATCGCACTGGGCAAGGCGATCGAGTCGCAGAAGGCGGAGATCGAGCGGATGGAGCGCTTCATCGAGCGCTTCCGCTACAAGGCGAGCAAGGCGCGCCAGGCGCAGTCGCGGGTGAAGCGGCTGGCGAAGATCGAGCGCATCGAGGAGAACCCGGCCGAGGAGAAGTCCCTCGAGTTCGCCTTCTCCAAGCCCGAGCGCTCGGGACGGGTGATCTTCGAGCTCCTCGACGGCCGCATCGAGGTCGGCGGGGAGGGCTCGGGCGGCGCCCTGGGCTCCTCGCCGCTGGTGCTCCTCGACCAGGCCGAGCTGTGGCTCGAACGAGGGGAGCACATCTCGCTCGTGGGGCCGAACGGGACGGGGAAGACGACGCTCATCGAGACGCTCGCAGGTCGGCGCGAGCCGGCGGCCGGACGGCTGAGCACGGGTCACAACGTCACCATCGGCTATCTCTCCCAGCACGCCGACGAGCTCGGCGCCGGCGGTCCCCCCGAGCAGAGCGTCCTCGACGCCGCCCAGCGGGAGACGGGCCTGACGCCGAACCGGGCCCGGTCGCTCCTCGGGCGGTTTCTCTTCTCGGGCGAGGACGCCGAGAAGCCCCTCAGCGGGCTCTCCGGTGGCGAGCGGCGGAGGCTCTCCCTGGCGGTGCTCGTGGGGGCGGCGAGGACGCCGAACGTGTTGATCCTCGACGAGCCCACCAACCACCTCGACCTCGAGAGCCGCGAGGCCCTCGAGGACGCCCTCCGCGCGTTCCCGGGCGCGGTGCTGCTCGTCTCCCACGACCGTGCCCTGCTCGACGCGGTGGGCACGCGGACGGTCGCCGTCGAGGAGGGCTCGCTCCACAGCTACCTCGGTGGATGGCCCGAGTACGTGCGCGTGCGCGAGGAGCGCAAGGTCGCCGGCGGCCGCGCGATCGCGCCGACGCCGGCGCGCGCGCCCGCGCAGACGGAGGCGGGCGGCGGGAACGGGGGCGGGCCCGCGGGCGGCCGGGCGAAGCTGGGCGAGACGGGCGGCGGGGGTTCGGCGGGGAAGGCGAAGGGTGGGCGGGGAAAGCGGGCGAAGGGGCCGTCGAAGAACCGCCTCAGCGATCAGGAGCAGGCGGAGCGGGCGGTGGAGGACGCAGAGGAGGCGCTGCGTGCTCTCGAGGAGGAGCTCGCCGATCCGGCGGCGTGGGCGACGAGGTACGAGAGCGCCAAGTCCGAGGCCCGCCACACGGCGGCCACGCGCGCGGTCGAGCAGGCCTACGATCGGCTCGAGACGCTCCTCGACTGAGCAGCCCGGCGGGGGTGGCCTAGACTCGAGCGATGGATCGGATGAAGACCGTGCGGAACGTCGCGATCATTCTCTTGATCGCCGCAGCCGTGGACTTGATCCCCGGGGGTGGGCGCGCGGCGAGCACGATCGAAGCGACGCTCGTGGTGGGCTTCGGAATCGCCTTCGGCTTCCTCGGCCTGCGCCTCTATCGCGAACGGCGCGTGTCGATCTACGCTCTTGGCGACCGCCATCGGGCGCTCCTCTACGGGGGGGTGGCGCTGGGGTTCTTCGGCTGGGCGGCCCGGGCTCGGATGTGGGAATCGAGCCTCGGAGAGCTCGTCTGGTTCGCGCTCGTCGCCCTCGTGGTGTACGCCCTGATGGAGGTCTTTCGCCACTCGCGCACATATTGATGGGGTCGCCGGGGGGCTCCTATCCTCGGGTGGGATGGCGGCGAGCGAGGAGGTGAGCAACGGTGATCGGGACGGCCGCGCCGGCCTGAGCGAGCAGCGGCGCGCACTTCCCGATCAGCCGGGCGTGTACATCTTCCGGGATGGGCGCGGGAGGGTGCTCTACGTGGGGAAGGCGAAGTCCGTCCGCAAGCGGGTTGCCTCCCACTTCTCCAAGGCCCAGGTCCCGAGCAGCCCCGGCCACGCGGAGATGGTGGCCGCCGTCGAGCACATCGAATCGGTCGTCGTGGCCAGCGAGGCCGAGGCGCTGCTCGCGGAGCAGAGCTTCATCAAGCAGTACCGGCCCCGATTCAACATCCGCCTCCGCGACGACAAGTCCTACCCGTTCATCGCGATCTCCCTCGACGAGGACTTCCCCCGCGTCTACTTCACCCGCGAGCGCCACCGCTCGGGGCGGGCCTACTTCGGCCCGTACTCCAACGCCAAGCGCGTTCGCGCCACGCTGGAGGTGCTCGCGAAGGTGTTCATGTTCCGCTCCTGCACCGGACCGGAGCCGGGCCGGCGGAGCGGGAGCCCGTGCCTCGACTACTACATCAAGCGCTGCGAAGCCCCCTGCGTGGGCTACGTCAGCCGCGAGGACTACCGCAAGAGCATCGACGGGGTGATCGACTTCCTCTCGGGGCGCTTCGCGGCGATCGAGAGGGACCTGGATGCGCGCATGCGCGCCGCCGCGGCCGCCGAGGAGTTCGAGCAGGCGACCGTCGAGCGCAACCGGCTCCGCGCCGTCCGCTCGCTGCTGGAGCGCCGTCGCGTCACCAACGAGTCCGTCGGCACGTTCGACGCCGTCGCCGTGGCGGTCGACGGACGGGACGCGAACGCCCATGTCTTCCAGGTCCGGGACGGGGTGCTCAGCGACAGACAGTCCTTCTACCTCGCCAACGAGACCGAGCGCGACGAGGGGGAGGTGGGGGAGGAGTTCATGCTCCAGTACTACGGCGGTCACACCTCGATCCCCGCGCTGCTCGTCGTCCAGCAGGAGCTCGGGGGGCGCGAGGCGCTCGCCGAGGCGCTCTCGAGCCGAAGGGGAGGACCGGTCGAGCTGCGAGCCGCCGAGCGGGGGGAGAAGCGACGGATCCTCGAGCTCGCCGCGCGCAACGCGCGCCTTGCGCTCGACCAGGAGCGCCTGCGCTCGGAGCGGCGGCGGGAGAGCCGCGTGCAGGCCCTCGAGGGTCTCCAGCAGGTGCTCGACCTCGACGCCCCCCCGATTCGGATCGAGTGCTTCGACATCTCCAATCTCGGGGGCACCCACACGGTCGCCTCGATGGTGGTGTTCGAGGGCGGGGCGCCGAAGAAGGCGGACTACCGTCGCTTCACGATCCGCACCGTCGATGGCGCACCGGACGATTACGCATCGATGGCCGAGGTGCTCGGGCGGCGCTTCGCCCAGTGGGAGCGCCAGGCGGACATCTCCCCCCACGACCCCGCCTACGACCAGAGCTTCGCCGCCCTCCCCAACCTGGTCGTGATCGACGGTGGGAAGGGTCAGCTCGCAGCGGGCCTCGGCCCTCTCAGAGGGTTCCGTGAGCGCGGCGTCGCCGTCGTCTCGCTCGCGAAGCGGATCGAGGAGGTGTTCCTCCCGGGGCGCCGCGCCCCCCTCGTGCTCGCCCACTCCACTCCCGAGCTCCAGCTCCTGCAGCGGGTGCGCGACGAGGCCCACCGCTTCGCCATCACCCACCACCGCTCACGTCGCGACCGCGCGATGACGAGCTCGCTGCTGGACGAGCTCCCCGGGATCGGCCCCGCGCGCAAGCGCGCCCTCCTCGCCCACTTCGGCTCGCCCGAGGCCGTCGTGGGCGCCTCCAGCGAGGAGCTCCAGGCGGTTGCGGGGCTGCCGGCGAAGGTCGGCCGTGAGCTCTACGCCCTCCTCCATCGCGCCGGCTGAGCCGCCTCCGGCGGGTGACGGCTCGCGGCGCCCGGACGGGGGTGTCGGTTGACCGCGAACACGGCCGGGGGTGTCGGCTGACCCCGAATGCTTGGCCCGCGCGCGCACGCACGCACGCGCGCACGCGAGGCCCGTCTTCGGAGAGGGACAGAGCCCCCGCGTCACGGGCACGCACGCGTGCGCGGGGGCCTTCTCGGGAGAGGGCCAGAGCCTCCGCTTCGCGGGCGCGCACGCATGCGCGCGCGGGGGCCGTCTCCGGAGAGGGCCAGGGCCCCCGCGCGTCTTCCGAGCGGGCGCGCGGAGAACGGAGAGGGCCTCGGAGGGGACAGCGCCCCGGCGCTCGACCGCGGGGCGGGTGTCCGGCGATAAGTGGAGAATGAGGGAATGGCCGTTCTGAGGCCCCTGGGATTGCAGCGGAGCGGGCGTGGCAGGTCGGGCGACCTGTTCGAGTCGCGGCTCGAGAACCTGGTGGTGATCACGGGATTCTCCGGTGCGGGGAAGTCCACGGCGATGAACGTGTTCGAGGACGCGGGGTACTTCTGCGTGGACAACCTCCCGCCGGAGATGATCCGCTCGCTGGTGGAGCTGTTCGTGCACAAGGGGTCGAAGGTTGAACGCGCGGCGGTGGTGTCGGACGTTCGCGGGGGCGTGTACTTCGAGGCGCTGCGGGCGGTGGTGGACGATCTCGACGCGCTCGGGCTGAACCACCATCTGCTGTTCCTGGAGGCTTCCGAGCAGACGCTCGTCAATCGCTACAAGGAGACCCGGCGCCGCCACCCGCTGGCGCCGGAGGGAAGCGTGGCGGCCGGGGTGGCGGCCGAGCGGGCACTGCTGGAGCCGCTGCGGGGGCGGGCGGACCTCGTGATCGACACGACGGGTATGTCGGCGGGGATGCTGCGGGAGAAGATCGCCCAGGAGCTCCTCCCGCGGGACGGGGTGGGAAAGCTGTCGGTGACGTTCATGAGCTTCGGCTTCAAGCATGGGCCGCCCCGCGAGGAGGATTCGGCGTTCGACGTGCGCTTCCTGGCGAACCCTCACTACGAGCCGGAGCTCCGCGACCTGACAGGGCTTGATGCGGCGGTGGTGGAGTACATCTCGCGGGACGGCCGGCTCGAGCAGCTCTACCTGCGGCTGACGGCGTTGCTGGACTTCCTGCTGCCCCAGTACGTCGCCGAGGGGAAGGCACACCTGGTGATCGCGATCGGCTGCACCGGGGGGCGGCATCGCTCGGTGGCGATCGCGGAGCACCTCGGCGAGCGCTATCGGGAGAGCGAGGAGCTCGACGTGGCGGTCGCCCATCGCGACATCGACAAGTCGCCGCGGGGGGGCTGAGCCCCCCGGGAGGCCTCGCCGGCGCGATCGAGGCCTTCTGTATCGTTGGAACCGTTGGTCGGGCCCAGAGGGGGGGCTCGGGGCGCTGATAGCCTGCGGCGGGCTCGCCGGGCAGGGGAGCGGTTTGTTCCCGGCCCGGCATCGTTCGTCTCGGCGTGAGGAGGAAAGTGGATGGCGGTACGGGTGGGAATCAACGGGTTCGGCCGAATCGGCCGTAACGTGTTCCGTGCCGCCAAGGCCCGCGGAGAGGCGCTCGACGGGGAGGTGGAGTGGGTCGCGGTGAACGACCTGACGGACAGCCGCACGCTCGCCCACCTGCTCAAGTACGACTCGATCCTCGGGCCCTTCCCGGGCTCGGTGGTGGATCGGGAGGGATCGATCGAGGTGGATGGGCGGCCGCTGGAGGTACTTGCGATGCGCGACCCGGGAGAGCTGCCCTGGGGGGAGCTCGGGGTGGACGTGGTGATCGAGTCGACAGGGCTGTTCCTCGAGCGGGCGCAAGCGGCGAAGCACCTCGCGCAGGGGGCTGAGAAGGTGATCATCTCCGCGCCCGCCCCCGACCCGGACGCGACGGTGGTTCTGGGGGTGAACTTCGAGCAGGTCTACGATCGCGAGCGGGACGACGTGGTCTCGATGGCGTCGTGCACGACGAACTGCCTGGCGCCGGTGGCGAAGGTGGTGAACGAGAGCGTGGGGATCAGGCATGGGCTGATGACGACGATCCACGCCTACACGGCGGACCAGCGCCTCCAGGACCTCCCGCACAAGGATTCTCCGGCGAGCACGGGCGGCGGCGATCAACCTGATCCCAGCATCGACGGGGGCGGCGAAGGCGATCGGTCTCGTGATCCCGGAGCTGCAGGGAAAGCTCCACGGGTTCGCGGTTCGGGCGCCGGTTCCGACGGGGTCGGTGGTGGATCTGACGGTGGAGTGCGAGCGGGAGACGAGCGTCGAGGAGATCAACGGCGCCCTTCGCGGAGCGGCGACGAGCGGGCCGCTCGAGGGGATCATGGCCTACACGGAGGACCCGATCGTCTCCAGCGACATCGTCGGCTCGCCCTACTCCTCGATCGTCGACAGCGCGCTGACGGCCGTGGTGGACGGGACGATGGCGAAGGTGGTGGCGTGGTACGACAACGAGTGGGGCTACTCGAACCGGATCGTGGACCTGGTGCAGAGGGTGCTCTGAGACGGACCGATGAGGAGCATCGACGATCTGGACGTAGGGGGGAAGCGGGTGCTCGTGCGCGTCGACTTCAACGTCCCGCTCTCGAGCGGGGTGGACGGGGAGATCGAGGTCGGGGACGACACGCGGATGAGGGCGGCGATGGGGACGATCGAAGAGCTCAGGGAGCGCGGGGCGAAGGTGATTCTGGTGTCTCACCTCGGGCGTCCCGAGGGGAGGAGCGATGTGGGGCTGTCGATGGCTCCCGTGGCAGCGCGATTGGGGGAGCTGATGGGGCGGGAGGTGAAGCTCGCTCCGGGGGTCGTGGGTGGCGAGGTTCGGGAGCTGGCGGACGGGCTCGCGGCGGGCGAGGTGATGCTGCTGGAGAACGTGAGGTTCGAGGAGGGGGAGACGCGGAACGACCCGGCGTTCGCGGCTGCCCTGGGCGAGCTCGGGGATGTGTATGTGAACGATGCCTTCGGGGCGGCACACCGGGCGCATGCGAGCACCGAGGGGGTCGCGCACCTGCTCCCGTCGGCGGCGGGAAGGCTGCTGGAAAGGGAGGTGAAGACGCTGAGCGGGATCCTCGAGCATCCCGAGCATCCGCTCGTGGGGATCATCGGGGGGGCGAAGGTGGCGGACAAGATCGCGTTGATCGATCGCTTCCTGGAGATCGCCGACGTGGTGATGATCGGGGGGGCGATGTGCTTCCCGTTCCTCTGTGCGGAGGGCCACAGGGTTGGGAGCTCGCTGTGCGAGGAGGACGACGTCGAGCATGCCCGGCGGGCGCTCGCCATGGCGGCTCGGCCGGGACACGCCCGGATCGAGCTGCCGGTCGACCTGGTGATCGGGGAGCGGCTGGACGGGGACACCGAGGCGAGGGTGATCGACGGGCTCGAGGTGCCGGAAGGATGGATGGGGCTCGACATCGGGCCGCGGACCGCGGAGCGCTACGGGCGCGAGATCGCGGCGGCGGGGACGGTCTTCTGGAACGGCCCGATGGGGGCCTTCGAGCTGGCGCCGTTCGCCGAGGGCACGCGGGCGATCGCCGAAGCGGTGGCGGATGCGCCCGGTCTGACGGTGATCGGCGGGGGCGACTCGGCGGCCGCGCTCGCGGAGTTCGGGCTGGAGGAGCGCGTGGATCACCTCTCCACCGGAGGAGGGGCGACGCTCGAGCTGGTCGAGGGGAGCGTGCTGCCCGGGGTGGCGGCTCTGGAAGGCGCGCGGGTGGCCTAGATGGCGCGGACGCCGTTGATCGCGGGGAACTGGAAGATGTACAAGACCGAGGAGCAGGCCGAGGAATACGTCCAGGCGCTGCTCCCGCGGGTCTCGGCGGTGGACGGAGTGGACGTTGGGATTGCGTGCCGTTCACGGATCTGAGGGCGATGGTGGACAGCGCGAGGGGCTCGCGGGTTGAGGTCTACGCGCAGAACATGCATCACGAGCAGGAGGGGGCGTTCACCGGAGAGATCTCCCCGGCGATGCTCGGGGAGCTGGACGTTCGGGGGGTGGTGCTGGGTCACTCCGAGCGGAGGGAACTGTTCGGGGAGACCGATCGGGCGCTCGGATTGAAGGTGCCGGCGGCGCTCGCGGCGGGGTTGACGCCGATTCTGTGTGTGGGGGAGACGGAGGAGGAGCGGGACAGGGATGAGACCGAACGGAAGCTCCGGCAGCAGCTGAGGGACGACCTCGCGGGGGTGCCCGGGGAGCGGCTCGGAGAGGTCGTGATCGCCTACGAGCCGATCTGGGCGATCGGGACCGGGCGGGTGGCCACGGCCGAGCAGGCGGAGGAGGCGATCGCGTTCATCCGCGCGCTCGTCGGTGATCGGGACGTGGAGGCGGGGCGGTCGATGAGGATTCTCTACGGGGGTTCGGTGAAGGAGGAGAACGCGGCGGAGCTGCTCGCGCTGGGGGATGTCGACGGCGCCCTCGTGGGGGGCGCGTCGCTGGAGGCGGCGTCCTTCGCCGCGATCGTCGCCGCGGCGAGAGCGGCTGTGGCGGACGGAGCGGGCGCGGGCGGCTCAGGCGGGCGATGACGCTCCCGGCGGGCCCGGCCGCCCTGCCGGTGGAGAGCGCGTGTCTGATCGTGCTCGATGGGTGGGGGCTCGCCGAGGCCGGCCCCGGGAACGCGATCTCACTGGCGCGGACGGAGGTCTTCGAGGAGCTGTGGCGGCGTTACCCGCACACGACGCTGGAGGCGTCGGGTGTGGCGGTGGGGCTGCCGGCAGGGCAGATGGGGAACAGCGAGGTGGGCCACCTGAACCTGGGGGCGGGGTCGGTGGTGGCGCAGGATCTGCTGCGGATCGACGAGGCCGTGGCGAGCGGGAGGCTCGCGGGGAACGACGTCCTCACGGAGGCCTTCCGGGTCCCCCCCGGTGGTCGGGTGCACCTGCTCGGACTGGTCTCCGACGGGGGAGTGCATTCCTCGCTCGAGCATCTGAACGCCCTGATCGCCCTCGGGCGGGAGCGGGGCGTCGAGGATCTCGTCCTGCACGCGTTCACAGATGGGCGGGACACTCTCCCCCACGCCGGGGCGGGCTACCTCCGCGGGCTCGACGCCGAGGAGGGGGTGCGGGTGGGGTCGGTGATCGGGCGCTACTGGGCGATGGATCGCGACCGGCGGTGGGAGCGGACGCAGCGAGCCTATGACCTGCTCGTACACGGGCGTGGGGAGCGGCGGGCTGCGAGCGGGGAGGAGGCGGTGAGGGAGGCCTACGAACGGGGGGAGACGGACGAGTTCATCGAGCCGACGCTCGTCGGCAGCGAGGCGCGTATCCGTCCCGGGGACAGCGTGCTGTGCTTCAACTTCAGGCCGGACCGCATGCGGGAGATCACGCGGGCGCTGGCGGAGGTGGGGTTCGGGGAAGGGGACCCGCCGGAGGAATCTCCCGGGTTGGGAGGGTCGCGGTGGGGCGGGGCCGTGCACTCGGTATGCGACGTTGACGAGCTACGAGGAGGGGTGGAGCTACCCGGTGGTGTTCACCGCGGCGCGGCCCGCGACGACGTTGTCGTCGGTGTTGGCGCGGGAGGGGGCCGCCCAGCTGCATGTGGCGGAGACGGAGAAGTATCCCCATGTGACCTACTTCTTCAATGGCGGGGAGGAGGCGCCGCTGGAGGGGGAGCGGCGCGAGCTCGTTCCCTCCCCGCGGGACGTGCCCACCTACGACTGCAAGCCCGAGATGAGCGCGAGGGAGGCGGCGGCGGCGTTCGTGACGGCCTGGCGGGCGGACGGGCCGCGGTTCGGGATCATCAACTTCGCCAACGCGGACATGGTGGGGCACACGGGGGTGATCGCCGCGGCGGTGGCGGCGGTGGAGACCGTGGATGCGTGTCTGGGCGAGGTTGTGGCGGCCGTGCACGAGCGCGGGGGGGTGTGCGTGGTGACGGCCGACCACGGCAACGCCGACCACATGCTCGAGCCCGATGGGAGCCCGAATACGGCCCACTCGCTGAACCCCGTCCCCCTGATCCTGACCACGCCCGGAGTGTCGCTACGCGAGCACGGGGGCGTGCTCGCGGACGTCGCCCCGACGGTCCTTCAGGCGCTCGGTATCGCTCAGCCAGCCGCCATGACGGGACACTCGCTGATCGTCGAGCGTTAGATTTCGGGGGATGAGCGCGACGGGCGAGGAGCTGAGGGAGGGCGGGCGCGGGCGCCCGCTCGTGCTCGGGGCCGCCTTCATCGCCACCGGCGTGAACCACTTCGTCAACCCGAGGGCCTACGAAGCGATCGTCCCGCCGCGGCTGGCGGGGAAGGCGAAGGAGGTCGTGGCCGTGAGCGGCGTCGCGGAGATCGCATGCGGAGCGGGGGTGCTGCTGCGGCCGACGAGGAGGCTCGCGGGGTGGAGCCTGGTGGCGCTCCTGGCTGCGGTGTTCCCCGCGAACCTCTACATGGCGAGGACGCCGGAGCGCTTCCGGAAGATCCCCCGTTGGGCGCTCCTGGCGCGGCTGCCGCTGCAGCCGCTGATGATGTGGTGGGCGCTGTGGGCGACGCGTCGATGAGCGCGCTCTCTCATGAGCGGGGCCGTGACGCTGCTATGTTCGGCTGAGCAGCATCTTCACCCTGGACCGCCATGTCAATCGCGACCGCCGTCAAGAATCTCGTCTCCTGAGCAGGAGTGTTTGAGCCCGGGAGAGCAACGGGCGTGGCGAGGACTGATGCGCGCGCATGCCTGTCTGGCAAAGCGCCTGGACAGCGAGCTGGAACATGCGCATGGTCTGCCGATGACCTCCTACGAGGTCCTCGTGCACCTCGGGGCGGCGAGCGAAGGACGGATGCGGATGTGCGATCTGGCGGAGAGCGCGCAGCTGTCGCGGAGCGGGCTGACGCGTCTCGTCGACCGCCTCGAGCGGGATCGCCTGCTCGAGCGTTGCAGCTGCGATCACGACGCCCGCGGCTCCTACGCATGCCTGACCGATGCCGGGCGCGTGCGGCTGGAAGCGGCGCGCTGCACCCACCTCGCCGTCGTGAGGGAGCATTTCTTCTCCCATTTCAGCGAGGGCGAGCTCGACGCGCTGGCCGACATGTGGCAGCGGATCGCTCCCTGCGGCGCGGACTGCTGAGCGCGCCCGCGCCCTTCGGCGAGCCCGCCTGAGGAAGCAAGAGGGCGGCTACTCGCCCGACGGCGTCGCGTCGTCCCCCGAGGGAAGGGGTGCGCGAGAGCGGCTGCGGCGGTGGCGACGGTGGAGGAAGAAGAAGGTGATCGTCGCGAGGATGAGAGCGAACAGGCCGAACAGGCCGAACGTTTCGATTGCGTTTCCGGCGGAGTGGCCCAGGTAGTAGCCGATCAGGCCGACGGCCGTCGCCCAGGCGATCCCGCCGAGGGCGTTCCAGATGACGAACGAGCGCCAGTGCATGCGGGTGGCTCCGGCGAGCCAGGAGGCCCAGACGCGAAGGCCGAGGAGGAAGCGGCCGAAGAACACGGCCTTCGGTCCGTGGCGTTCGAAGAAGGGCTCGCCCGTGGCGAGCACCTCGTGGCGCTGGTTGAGGAACGGGCCCGGGCGCACGAGTAGCCAGCGGCCGCCCTTGCGGCCGATGAGGTAGCCGAGGTTGTCGCCGACGATCGCGGCGAGAGCCGCGACGGGGATCACGAGGGCGATGTCGAGTTTGCCTCGGCTGGCGAGGACGGCCGCCGTGATCAGGGCGGTCTCACCGGGGATCGGCACGCCTCCGGCCTCGGCCATCACGAGCGCGAACAGGAGCGGATAGCCGGCCACTTCGACGAGGTGGCCGACGTTGACGATCTCGGCGAGCATGTCGGTCAAGGATGGCGCACCGCAAGCATCGGCCCCGGGACGCCGCGCGCGGGCGAGGGCGAAGCGGGGGGGCCTGGCGTGGGGCTACTGGGTGTTGTCGATGACGAGCTGCTTGAGCGCCTGTGAGGCCTGGCCGACGTCCTGGTAGACGACGTTGCGGAGGACCACCTCCGTTGGTTCGGGGGCGGTGAGGACGACCACGGCGACGATCGCGAGCACGAGGACGAGGAGGGCGACGAGGGCCGCCAGGAGGCGGCGTCCTCGGCGGCGGGGAGCAGGCGACGGCGCGGCCGCGGCGACGGCGACGGGGGCGGCGGGGACGGGAGCGGGCCCCGGGCGGGGGCGGCGCTGGGGAACGGCCTGAGCAGGACGCTCGCTGAGGCCGGGGGCACCGCGGGGGGGCGGGGCGAGCACGGTGGTGGACTGCGTCGGGAGGTGCTCCGGGGGACGGCTTCGCGGGCGCTCACCGGGGGCGATCCCGCGGAAGCCGTCGGCGAGCGCGCGGCGCATCTCGCGGGCGTTCTGGTAGCGATCGCGAGGGTCGAGCGCGAGAGCGATCGCGACCGCGTCGCCGAGCTCGGGTCGGACGGCGGCGACGAGGGTGTCGAGCGTCGGGGGTTCCTCGCTCTGCTGCTTGAGGGCGAGCTCGGTGAGGGATGTGGCCTCGTAGGGGAGACGGCCGGAGATGAGCTGATAGGTGACGACGCCGAGGGCGTAGAGGTCTGCGCCGGGGCCGGCCTCCTCACCGCGGGCCTGCTCGGGGGCGAGGTAGGCGGCGGTGCCGAGCACGGAGCCGATCTGCGTGATGCTCGACTGCTCGGTCGCCTTGGCGATGCCGAAGTCCGCCAGCTTGACCTCGCCTTCGCGCGAGCGGAGCAGGTTGCCGGGCTTGACGTCTCGGTGGACGACCCCGTGGCGATGGGCGTAGCTGAGGCCCTCGCAGGCCTGTTCGATGATGGCGAGCGCATCGGAGACCTCGACCCAGCTCTCGTCGCGGAGGATCTCCGCGCCGGAGGCCCCCTCGATGTACTCCATCACGATGAAGTACTGGTCGGTGTGTTCGTCGCGACCGGAGTCGAACACCTGGACGATGTTCGGGTGGACGAGCCGCGCGGCGGCCTGCGCCTCACGCTGGAAGCGGCTGACGAATGAGGGTTCGTCGGCGAGGTGCTCCGCGAGCAGCTTGACGGCTACCTGACGCTCGAGGCGGACGTCGAGGGCGAGGTGGACGGTGGACATCCCGCCGTAGCCGAGGCGGCGGTCGAGGCGGTAGCGTCCGGCGATCTCCACCTCGGTCATCGGGCTGGTTCCCCGCCGACGTTGCCGGCGCCGACGCCGCCGTTGTTGGTTTCGCTCCCGGAAGGGGTGCCTTCCTGGCCGGGCGCCGCTGTACCCCCGCCGGTGATCGGCGGGCTCGTGGCCGGCGTCGTGGTCGTCTGGACGGTGGTCGTCGGGGTCGTGGTGGGGGGGACGGTGGTGGTCTGGGTGGTCGCCGTGGTCGTGGTGGTCGTTGCGGTGGTGGTCGTCGCGGTGGTACCGGTGGTGGTGGTGCCGGCGAGGGGCTGCAGGCAGAGTTCCTTGGCGTGCTTGGCGAGGTTCTTGATGCCCACCTGGAGGGTGTTGCGGAGGCCGGCGTCGACGGAGGGTGGCAGCGCGGTGAAGTCCTGTTCGGTCTTCGCGATCGCCAGTTCCGTCGTCGTGCAGCTTCCGTTCCCGGCTTCGGCCGCGCGGGCGATTTCTTCGAAGTCGCCGCGGAGGGGTCCGGCGTCGGCAAGCGGGATGAGACCCTTCCCGGAGCTCCCGCAGGAGACGAGGAGCGCGCAGCCAAATCCGAGAAGCAGGCCGGCGATGAGGCGAAGCGGGACGGCTGGTCTGCGTCCGCGGACGAGTGTCCTCGCCCTCACTGGCCGTACTCCAGTCGCTCCGCGAGCGAGTCCGGGAGGCGGGCGGCGCGAATCGCCGCGGCGGCCCCGGCGACGTCGTAGTCGGATCGCATGTACGACGCTGTCATCCCCTCGAGGTCGAGCAGCAGCCAGGAGGCGCGGGGGTCGCCGTCGCGTGGCTGGCCGACGCTCCCCGGGTTCAGCAGCCACTCCCCCTCCCCGATCTCCAGCTCGGTGCCCGCGCGGCGGGGCTCCCCCGTCGTCAGCTCGCCCTCGTGGCGGACGAAGGAGAGGGCCACGTGGGAGTGGCCGATGAGGCACAGTCGGTGGTCCTGGGCGTCGAGGCAGAGCTCCGCGAGGAGCGCCGAGAGGACGTACTCCCAGACGGGGTCGCGAGGGCTCGCGTGGTAGAGACCGACGTCGCCCTCGACGCCGGTCGTGCTGAGGCCCTTGAGGAACTCGATGTTCTCCGCAGCCATCACCTCGCGGGTCCACTCCGCGGCGAGGCTCGCACCACGGGAGAACTCGTCGAGGGAGAGCTCGCCCGTGACGGCGAGGTCGTGGTTGCCCGCCAGGCACACGGCTGTGTGGGCGCGGGCCAGCTCCACGCATGCGTCGGGCTCGGCGCCGTAGCCCACGAGGTCACCGAGGCACCAGACCTCGGCGGCATCGCTGGCGGCGACCGCCTCGAGCGTGGCCTCGAAGGCGTGACGGTTGGCGTGGATGTCCGAGATGACGGCGACCTTCATCGTTGCAGGGTACGAACACCATCGGCCCTCGACCGTTCCGCCGCGGCCGAGGGTGCAAGCGGGCGACCGCGCCGGCTACGCGGTGGAGGGCTCGCGCAGGGTAGAGGCCTCGAGCCGCCCCGATCGCCACGCCGAGCGGGTCGGCGCGCGGGCCGCCCGCGTCGGCCACTCGGGCGGGGGGACGGTCGCGGCTAGCCCTCCGGGGGGTCCTCCCCGCCGTACTCGGGGAGGTTCTTGATTCCCTCACGGGTGCGCCACTTCGAGTAGTTGTCCTCCATCGCGTCGATCAGCTCGCGCATGAAGCGCGGAGAGAGGTTCACGCGGGAGACGACCACGCCGGGAACCTCTTCGGACTCGACCTCGTGATCGACACGGGCGAAGGTGACCGTGAACTCGTAGTCGGAGTGGCTGACGTTGGCGAAGTTCGCATAGACGCCCCCCATGATCTCGGGGGACAGGTGGATGTTTATGTGGCGCTCGGCGCCTGGGTCTTGGTCGTTCACACGGCTAGTATCGCAATCACCGCGCCCGGACCCATGACAGGAGACCCTTCCGACCAGCTCGAGCCTGGAGCGACACCGCTCGTGGCGCTCCGGGCCAACGTCCTCGCGGCCGCCGCGGAGCTCTCTCGGGAAGGCGGTGGGGGGGAGGCGGAGGCGATCACGCTGGAGCGTCCCCGGCGGACTCAGTTCGGGGACTACTCGACGAATGCCCCGCTGCTGCTCGCGCGGGTGCTGGGGGAACCCCCGCGGGAGGTCGCCGAGCGCCTCGGCGTGGTACTGGAGGGGCGCCTCGGCGAGGCCCTGGAGCGCTTCGAGGTCGCCGGGCCGGGGTTCCTGAACCTGTTCCTCGCCGACCGCTGGCTGGCGCGGGCGCTCGGCGATGTGCTCGCCCTCGACGAGCGCTTCGGCGCGGGCGGGGCGGCGCCGGCCGAGGCCGTTCTGGTGGAATTCGTCTCGGCCAACCCGACCGGGCCGCTGCATGTCGGTCACGCACGGAACGCCGCCTACGGGGACACGCTCGCGCGGATGCTGGAGTTCCACGGCGATCGCGTCTCGAGGGAGTTCTACGTCAACGACGCGGGCTCGCAGGTGGGCAAGTTCGGGGAGTCGATCCAGGCGCTCGCGCGCGGGGGGCAGCTGCCCGAGGATGGCTACCACGGGGAGTACGTGGCGGAGCTCGCCGCGACGATCGAGGGCGCCGCCGAGGGAGAGGCCGCGGACGTCGGGAGGGCCGCGGTGGGGATCATGCTGGAGCAGATAGTCGCCTCGCTGGCGCGCTTCCGCGTCGAGCCGTTCGACGGGTGGTTCTTCGAGAGCTCGCTCCACGAGGGGCGGCCGAGCCCGGTCGAGCATGCGCTCGAGCTGCTCCGGGAGCAGGGTCGGACCTATGAGAAGGACGGTGCGCTGTGGCTGGCGAGCAGCGAGTTCGGCGACGACAAGGATCGGGTGCTGGTGCGCTCCAACGGGGAGCACACCTACTTCGCCTCCGACATCGCCTACCACGAGAACCGACGGGAGCGGGGGCTGGAACGTCAGATCAACGTCTGGGGGGCTGACCACCATGGCTACACCGCCCGGATGAAGGCGGCCTACGCGGCGCTCGGCGGGGACCCCGAAAAGCTCGAGTTGCTGATCATGCAGCTCGTTCACCTGGTCCGTTCGGGAGAGCGGGCGCAGATGTCCAAGCGGGCTGGTGAGTTCGTCTCACTCGACGAGCTCGTCGAGGAGATCGGGGTGGACGCCTCACGCTGGTATCTGCTCGCGCGCTCGCACGACACGACCGTCGACCTCGACCTCGATCTCGCCCGCCGGCAGTCCAACGAGAACCCGGTCTACTACGTCCAGTACGCACACGCGAGGATCGCCTCGATGCTCGCGCGCGCGGGCGAGGTGCGGGTCGCGGCGGCGGTCGGCGAAGCCGGGGGAGGGAGCTGGGAGGATCAGCAGCGGGACCCCTCCGAGCGGGCGCTCATCGAGTTGCTGCTCGCCTTCCCCGACGAGCTCGCCGAGGCGGTTGCCCGGCGGGCGCCGCACCGCTTGGTGGCCTATGCGCTCGAGCTCGCACAGGGCTTCACGGCGTTCTACCGAGACTGCCGTGTGGTGGGTGCCGAGCCGGCTCAGCTCGAGTCCTTTCGGATCGCGCTCTGCGTGGCCACCCGGGGAACGATCGCGCGCTCCCTGGAGCTGCTCGGTGTGAGCGCGCCCGAGGAGATGTAGCGCGGGCCGGGCTAGCGGTCGAAGCGCGCCAGGTCTGAGTCCAGGCGCGCCGCATCGCCCGCGCTGAGCGGAGGCGGGGCCGCGGCCCGGTCGCGGCGGGCGGCCTGGCGGCGCCAGCGGGGGAGGAGCACGGCGAGCAGCCCGGCGAGGGCGATCACGACGGCCAGCGGGACGAGGTAGGCGGCGAGGTCGAAGCCGTGGGTGCCCGGCAGGCCGAGGACGTTGGGGCCGTATTGGCTCACGAGGGCGCGCTTGATCTGGGATTCGTCCTCGCCCTTTTCGATCAGGCTAGCGATGTAGGCGCGCTCGCGATCGGCCTGGGGCGACTCGGCTACGTCGAGGGGGATTTTGCACGTAACACACATCACCTCGCGGGTGATCGTGGGCAGGGAGACGCGCGGGGTCGCGGCCGGCGCGGCGGGCGCTGCGAGGGCCAGCGTGGCGAGGGCGGCGAAGAGGAGGGCGGCGAGGCGCCTCATGTCGCCTCGGCGAGGGCGACCGCACGGCTGAGGAAGCCTTCTTCGATCTCGCCCCGGTGGATCGCGACGATGCGGCCCTGGCGGTTGATGACGAAGCTCTCCGGGAGCTGGTCGGTGCCGTAGCTGGAGGCGAACGAGCCGTCCTTGTCGCGGAGGCTCGGGTAGGTGATGTGGTATTGGTGGACGAAGGCTTCCGATTCGCTGGAGAGGTCCTTGTAGGTCACACCCAGGACCGTCCCCCCGTGGGCGGCGAGGCGGGCCTGGGCGCGCTCCAGGAGCGGCGCCTCGAACTGGCAGGGTTCGCACCAGGAGGCCCAGAAGTTCAGCACGACGACCTCCCCGCGGAGTGAGGCGAGCGACGAGGACCCGGGCGAGGACAGCCTCGGGAGCATCCGGGTGGCGTCGGGAGCGAGCGGGTGTTCTCCACGCTGGAGGGCCTCGTCGAGGGTTCGGCTGGCGGCCTGGGTGGAGACCCCGTAGATGAGCAGCGCGACGAGTGCCACGCCGGCGAGGGTGACGAGGAGGGGGAGGACACGTCGCCGCACGACCCTTCAGGTTAGAGCGGAGCGACGGCCCGAGGTCGAACGAGCCGCCGCTGGGCGGGCTCGATGGGGGAGCTAGTCGCCGCCCGCGGGGCTTCCGACGAGGACGCCCGCGCGCGAGGAGGTCCCGAGCTCTGCCATCTCGGCCCTCCTCTCGATCTCCTCCGAGAGCGCTGCGAGCCGCTGGAGCGCTGCCCCGATCGACCTGAGTTCCCGTTCGTACTGCCGCTTCCAGATCTCGCCGAGAGGCGGGTCCGCGCACGTGCGGCAGAAGTCCGCGGCGACGGCGTCGCTGAAGACCTCCTCGATCGTCGCCGCCGTCGCATCTGTCCACGCGCGGCGGCCCTGGCGCCAGACGGCATAGTCGTCCTCGTCGCCCACCATCCGTGCGGAATGCACGAGGTACTCGCCCTTTGAGCGATGCTCAGCGAGGAGGAACGTCGTCCATGTAGCGTCGTCGCGGTCCATACGGACATCCCCTTAATCGGCGCGAAGCCCCTCAATCTTCAGTCCCGCCGGGCCTCTGCCAGCCCGGGCGGGGTGCGGCGGCCCCCGCCACGGGGCAGCCGCGGCGCCTGCACCCGCTGGGGCCGAGCGCTTCGCGAAGGGCCGGCCGACGGTGTCTAGACCTGGGCGTCGGGGCCGGCCGGGCGCGCGTCACCCCGTTTGCGTAGCTCCTCGGCGGTGATACCGGCCTGTCCGAGCATGTGTCTGAGGTCGACGGCCATCTGCTCGCCGACATCCTTGCCACTCGGTCGGTGGAGCGTCTCGGTCTCGCCGGCGATGCGGACCTTGATCTTGCCGTTGTGCTCCTCGCTCACCTCGCCGATCACCTGCAGCAGGGAGAGCACGTCACGCCACTCGATGTTGTGGCTGACCGGATGGGAGAGGATGGCCTCTGCCGTGCGGCGATGGTGGTTGTCGAGATGGGCGAACTCGGGTTGGCTCACGGAGGGCCCATTATCGCCGAAGCGCCAGGCGATGCGCCTCGGGCCGGGTGAGCAGGCTAAGCTCAGGGCCCTCGCCGACGGCTCGCGGGGTATTTGCAGTGCGCGCGGCGGTAGCTCAGTTGGTAGAGCGCAAGCTTCCCAAGCTTGAGGTCGCGGGTTCGAAGCCCGTCCGCCGCTCTCGAAAAAGCCCCGCTCACGGGGGGCTTTCTCGTTCAGGTGGCCCGCAGGCCTGGAGGGTGAGCCGGCCAGTTCGGAGCTCGTTGGCCACTATTGGCCACAACTAGTCGCGCCTCTGCAGTTGTGAGGACAGGCTCGGCGGGTGCTTACTGCGCTGGTTGCGGGAGTAGGTGAAGTGCTGGCCGCGAGACTGCTCGCGGATGAGGTGGGCATACCGGTGGACGATGTCAGCCTTCTCCCTCTCCACCGCCCCGCCCCTGATGCCGCGAGCCACCCTCACCCACGCGAGCGCGTATCGCTCCCACGTGAATCCCTCGTGGTCCTCAATAATCGTTAGGTCCATCGTCACGAGGACCCACGGCGCCTGCTTGACGGTCTCGTCGATGCGGCGAACAACATCGGGATCGGTTCGGCCCGTGACGCCGAAGTCCCCGACGGTCTCCGCGCCTATTCCCCGGTCCTTGAGCCCTGCCAAGAGGCGCGGGTTCCCGATGGGCTCGTCGAGGACGAGGAGTGTCACGCTCAGAGAGCGGCGGCCGCGTCCGTCCAGGCCACGGACTCCTCCACGTCGAGCGGGTGGAGCCCGTAATCCTCGAGGAGCACGGTCCTGCCGGCGGCGTCCGCCGCGAGCTGTGCGACGCGCTCGATTGGCCATCTGCGTCCCCGTAGGACCGGGGCGCCTCCGAGCTTTGCGGGGTCGACCTCGATGCGCTCGAGCTTGAGCTCGTCGGCGAGCCAGCCGCCTCGCCTCAGCATGTCTCGCGCCCGGTCGAACAGCTCGGGTTTCAAGGTCATCTGTCCCGGGGCGCGCGTGTCCACGTAGATGCCGCGCTCCGTCTCGAGCACGAGCGCGCCGCGGTCCCCTTCGACGGCGTGCTGCGCGATCCCGAGTGGGGCGGTTAGGAGGGGCCAGTCGGGGTATTCGGCATGTGCCGTGCCGATCGCGGCGTGGATGTCCTCGTAGGAGAAGTCGCGGTCGACGAGCCAATGGACGACGATCGCCTCTGCGACATCGCGGAACTCGTAGAGGTTGGCGGGACGACCGCGAAACGGGGTGGCTTTTATGAGCCCGTACCGCGCCCACTGCCCCACGCGGTTGCCGCTGACGCCGGCGAGCGCGCCCGCATGAAACGGGGAGAAGATGCCTGTGGGCGCCGTAGCGGGCACTTTCGGGTGTTCCATTCTACGTTCTCATGGTCTAGGCCTGCCGCGACTGCGCGGCGGAGGGGACACCGTCGCACAACTCCTCTGTCGCGGCAATCCCCTCGGTGAGAGCCCGCAGCGCTGCCTTCTCCTGGCCGCTGGTGCGCATCGCCTGGGCGTACACCTTTAGCGCGAGCGCGGGGTCGGTGTGGCCCATTTCTTGCATGACTTCGACGGGCGACGCGTCGAGCGCGTAGAGGATGCTCGCGAATGTGCGGCGCATCGACCGTGTTTCCAGACCGTCGGGGAGGGGCGGTAGTCCGTCGGCCTCCAGGCGTTCGTTAGCGCGCCCTACGGCGCCCGTGCCGGGCCTCTTCTCACCCTGCACGAGGCGCGCGGCGCGGCCGAGCACGCGGCGCCTGAAGTTGTTCTGGCCGAGCTTGCCGCCCGATGCTGTCGGGAACACGTACGCGGACTGCGGGGCGTCCTGATTGCGTCCGCGGACCGCAGCCAGCTCGTCGCGGAGGGCGCCACGAATCTTCACCCGGCGGTCCGCCTCGTCTGTCTTGGTGCCTCGGACGCGCAGCCAGCCGCTCGCGAGGTCGACGTCGCGCCAGCGCAGGTTGAGCATCTCCTCGATCCGTGGGCCGGCGTAGATGAGCGTCGCGAGCATCGCCCTGCGCTCGATGTGCTTGCGGTTGCTCGCCGCGGACCGGTCCAGTTCCCCGGCGGCGTCGAGCAGGGCGGCGATCTGCGCGGCGCTGTCCAGGTAGGACCGGGTCGGCTTTCGTTCCCGCACCCGCCGGCCTTTGCCCTTGGCAGGGTTCCGCGGGATGAGCTCGCGCTCAACCGCCCGCTCCAGGACCGCCGCGAGGAGCGTGACCTGCATGTTGACGCTCCTGGGGGAGAGCGCCCGGACGGTCTGACCAGCCTGCAGGACCCCTTTGTCGTAGAGATGCCCGGCGAGCTTCGCGGCGACATAGCGCTCGACCATGTCGTAGCCGATCTGGGTGAGCGGCGCATTCCAGAAGAAGGGGACGAGGTGCGTCTCGAGCCTCCACAAATAGTCGGCCCTAGTGCCCGCCGTGATCTGCCGCTCGTGACGCATCCACCACTCCTCCGCGAACGCGTGGAAGCCTGGCACCTCGGCGGTGGGGGCTGGGGCGGGAGGGGTGAATGTGCCGCGTTCCGCGTCGGCGATCGCGTGTGTAAGGGCGCGCTCGGCGCTGGCGCGACTCACCCGCCCGAGCGGCACGCGATGACGTTTGCCGCCCGCCTGGAACCGCAGGGAGCGATAGACACCATCACGGCCGGTGTGCTCGATGACGCTGCCTTTCAGTGGGCGTGGCATGGCATCAGTCCTCCTTCTTGCGGGGTCGCTTGACTGGTCCAACATGCATCGCGCTCACCTCGGTGACCTGGAGGCCCATCGCTTCGAGGCGTTCCCACTCTTTGACGCCGAGCCTCTTGATCTTCTCCACGGGCGGGGGTCCCACGACATCGGCTAGCGCGGCGGGTGTGATCTTTGTGGTCGCGGCGGGCAAGGCGATCGTGTCTACGCCGGGGGGTGGCGTGAGAAAGAACGAGACGGACAGCTCGAACGCTGTCGCGAATGCGACGATTTCGTCGGCGGTGAACTGGCGGATACGGGTGCCGGTCACGGACCGCTCGGCCGCGGAGTAGCTGGCCTTCGACCAGCGCACTCCAAGCAGCGGCGCCAGCTTCTCGGTGGCTGTGTCCTGCGTCCAGTTCTGCAGAAGCCGAGCGTTGCGCAGGTTGTAGGCGACGATCTGATTAGGGCTCACTCTGCGCAGTGTAGCGCAGGAGTCAACAGCATGGGTGACTGGTCAACAAGAACGCCGGGTCGAGTTGCTAGACTCGCGATCTACGTGAGCGTTGACTATCCCCCCGTGGAGCAGACCCGGCCGCCACTGCGGGCAGTACGCGAAGCCCGCGGGCTCGGACTTAGGGGGGTTGCAGAGAGCGCCGGTATCGACCCTGCGCACCTCTCGCGCGTCGAGCGCGGCCAGGCGTCGCTTAGTGTCGAGGCACTCCACCGACTCGCTGGGGTGCTCGAGCTGCGCGAGCTCCAGCGGCTGCTCGGACCGTACCTCCGCGGCGTCCCCCTCATAAGCGAGAGCCCCGGCGGGCAACCAGGGCTCTCGAGCAATCAGGCCAGGCGGGGCCAGAATGCAGACCAAGGGTAGCCCACGCCCGACCCCCCCCGTGCCGCCGGCGCCGCGTCGCCTGTCCCTCGTCGCACGGCCCAGGCCTGCGAAGTACACCTACGCCTGTATCCCCCGGGAGTCCAGGTGAGCTGGCGGGTGTCGGTTCGCCGCGTACGCCCGTGCAACGGCGCGCTGAGGTGGGTGCTCGTCGCGTGCGATGAGGACGTGCGGACGTTCGTCACGGTCGATACGTCGCTATCGGGCGGCGCCGTTCTGGGCATTCAGTCCGACGGCTGGCTCGGCACGTCTGGCGACGTAGGCCTCGACGACGCGGCCCTCGAGTGTGTCGCTGGGCACCTCGGTAGCCGGGACGTCGCGCGGGCGCTCGATAGGGCCGATTTCGCGCGCTGGGGTCGCGTCCAGACATCTCGGGATCGGGACACGTGGGCGGTGTGAGCGCCACCACCCGACTTTCGGGCGCTAGCGCCACCACCCGACTTTCGGGCGCTAGGACAACAAAGTCGACTGGGCGCCCGCTAGGTCCGACGGCGCTAGCGATTCGGGATGCCATGCACGAGCTGACCGAACGCTTCGAGCGGATGACGGTCCGGCAGGTCTACTACCAGATGGAGACCTCCGGGGTGGTGGAGAAGACCGAGGGCGGCTACCGGCAGGTCCAGCAGCAGGTCCTTCGGATGCGCCAGGAGGGAGTCCTGTCGTGGGACTTCATCACCGATGGCACCCGCTGGCAGCGTAAGCCCGCCAGCTACAGCAGCGCCGAGTACTACCTGCGGCATGTGTGCAGTTCCTACCGGCGGGATCTCTGGCAAAGGCAGGACGTACGGATCGAGATCTGGCTGGAGAAGGATGCGCTCGCGGACGTGATCTGGGGCGTCGCCGCGGCGTGGGACGTCCCGCTGATGGTCTCCCGCGGCCAGTCGAGCGCGACGTTCCTACACAGTGCGGCCGTGGCTGCCCGGGAAGCGTTTAGGCAGGCCGGCGTGACGACCTTCATCTACGCGCTGTACGACTTCGACGCCGGCGGCGAGCGCGCGTACCGCACCGTCGAGCGGGAGATACCGGGATATGCGCCGGGCGTCCCGGTCCATGTCGAGCGACTCGCGGTCACCGAGCGGCAGGTGCAGGAGTGGAACCTTCCGACGCGCCCTGCCAAGAAATCAGACCCGGAGGCCGCGAAGTGGGGAGACGTTGCGGTAGAGCTTGACGCGATTGACCCAGACCAGCTGATCGAGCTGGTGCAGGAGGCGATCGTCAGCCACATCGACGCTGACGCGTGGCAGGTCGAGCAGGCAGTCGAGCGGGAGGAACAGGCCGGCGTGCTCGCGCTGGCGGACGCCTGGGAAGGCGGTGGGGCGTGACCGACGCGCACCCCTCAGGGCTTCGTGTTCTGGCGGCTGACCTGTCCCAGGCGCGGCCCCCGCGGTGGGCATGGAAGGACAGGCTGCCGATCGCCTACTTGTCGTTGATCCTCGGCGCGGAGGGGGTGGGAAAGTCCACGTTGGCGGCATGGATGATCGCCCGACTCACCCACGGCGACCTGCCTGGGGATCTCCGCGGTGAACCGATCAACGTCGCGGTCGTCGGCGACGAGGACAGCTTTTCACATGTATGGGTTCCGCGGTTGCACGCCGCTGGCGCGGACCTCGGCCGTGTCAAGGCGCTCGACCTCCCCGAAGGCGGCTTCATCGAACTGCGGGCCGACCAGGAGCGCCTGGCGACTGCGGTCGACCTGGAGCAGATCGGGCTGGCGTACTTCGACTCGCTGATCGATCACATGGGGAGCACGAACGACTGGCACGGCAAAGAGGTTCGTCAGGCGCTCCAGCCCCTCCGGTGGATCGCCCGGGAGCAGGGGATCGCCTGTGTGGGCAGCCTGCACCCGAACAAGCGCGGCAGCACGTTCCGCGAGCTCCTGTCAGGCAGCAGCGCGTTCAATCAGGTGTCCCGGTCCAGTCTGCTGTTGGCGCAGCATCCCGAAGACGAGGACCGCCGCGTGCTGTGCCGTGGGAAGGGCAACCTGTCGGCGAGCCCACCAGCGGTCGAGTTCGCGATCGAGGAGTGCCGTTTCGAGGTGAACGGCCACACCTTCAGCGTCCCGAAGGCCGGACGGTTCATCACTGGGGACACCGACATCTCCGAGCTGCTCGACAAGGCCGGCGAGCGCACCATGGAGCACTCCAAGACCGCGGAAGCCGTCGAGATCATCCAAGCGCTCCTCCCCGAGGACGGCGGATGGCACCCCGCCGCCCCCATCTACGACGCGTGCGCAAACGAAGGCATCGAGAAGCACACCGTCCAGCGAGCCAAGAAACGACTCGCCCTAGACCAGCGCCGCGCATCCACCTTCCAAGCACCCAGCGAATGGCGCCGCCCCACACACACGACATCACACGCGACTAGTGATAACGCTGCCACGTGTGTCGTGTGTGTCGCCAGTACAAGCCCGGAAACCCCCAATAACTACACACAACACACACACAACACACAACACTACGAAAACACTAGTCCCCAGTGTGTCCCCAGTACCGCCGACACCAAATACGAGCGCCTCACCGCCAAGTTCAACGGCCACCAGTGCTCCTGCAAAACCCCGCTCATCGACCCCACGAACGAAGACCCCGACGAACTCACCCGCCGCTGCGTCCACTGCGGCAAGACCGCCGCAAGGATCGTGTCGTGAGTCGCTCCTCCACCCCGCAGGCTATGCCTGCTCCTGCGCACGGTGAAGGCCGTGAGACCTGCGGAGCGAAGACCCGCACGGGGAAGCCGTGCGGGCGTCCTGCGGGGTCGGGTACGGGCCATCTTGGTGTGGGTTGCTGCAAGTTGCACGGTGGGTCTACGCGGAACCATCGGCGTGCTGCATCGAAGGAGCTTGCACGCCGTGAGGTTCAGCGGCTCGGCCTGGAGCGCGGCCAGGAGCCGACGCGGGTAGGGCCCGCGGAAGCGCTCCTGCGTGCCTTGTGGCACGCCCACGAAGACATGGCGACCTACGCGCAGCTCGTTCACGAGCTCGACATCCACCCCGCGTTGGGTGAGGACGGCAACCCTTCCGAGAGTGCGCTGTATGCCCCGACGGTGCATTTGACGGGAGAGCCGACGGGTGAAGCCAAGAGGCACGTGCTTGTCCAGCTGTATGAGGACGCGCAGCGACGTGTCGCTGATATCGGGGCGGCGTGTCTGCGGGCGAAAGTGGCTGAGGAGCAGGTGCGGCTGGCGCAGCAGCACAGCCAGTTCCTCGTCGCAGCGATGCAGAACTTCGCTGCGGCGATAGGCTCCTCCGTCGCTGATCCGGCGGTGCGTGCAGCGATGCGCGCGAGCATCGAGCAGGCCCGCAAGGAGCTGGGCAGGTGAGTCGCCTTGTGGACCCGGCCACGCTCGCACGGGAGCTTGGAGTGAGCCGAGGCTACATCTACGAGCACGCGGCGGAGCTCGGCCAGGTGAAGCTCAGCGGGGGGCCGAAGGCACGCAAACGGTTCGACCTCGAGACCGCCCGGGCTGCGCTCGCCTGCTACACGAGCAACCAGTCGCAACCCCCAACCCCCAGCGTGGGAGCGGAGTCTGACCGTCCTCGCAGGGCACCGCGCGGCTCGTTGGCCACTCGTCAGCCACAACCCGGGCTGATCCTCCGCTCCAGACCCAAGCAGCCAGCTCACACGTGACGGACTGTGGATGCCCTGCGCGGCGACTACGGACCTTGCTCAGGATTCCTAGGTTCTGGCGCGAAAGGTGCGCGCGGCCCCCGCGATATTTGTGTGGTGTGTGGGGTTTTCTCCTATAAGGGCGTGTGGTTGTGTACAGGGTCCGCCGGGGCGCGTGGAATGATGGTGTGACGATGTCAGCCCAACCTGCGAAGTCAGTCCGGATGCCGGAGTCTCTAGCGGAGCGTGTGCGTGTGCGTGCGCGGCGTGAAGATCGGACGTTTGGTCAGGTTGTCCGTCAGGCCGTCGAGCGGTATTTGGGTGACGACCCTGATGGGCTGGGCGAGTTGTTTCTCGCGGGGCGGTTGGGTTCGGAGCAGGCGGTGGGTTTGATTCGGTCCGCGGTGCGGGCTGAGCTTGACGAGCGCGACGAGCGCGAAAGGGAGGCGGTATGAGCGCAACAGAGAGGGCCCTCGACCTCGACCTCGACTCGGTCGAGCAGGGCGCCCAGGCGCGTGTGGAGGAGCTTCGTGTCCGTCAGCAGGAGCTCGCGCTGCCGGCGCTCACTGACGGGCCCGCAGCTGAGGAGCTTACTTCGGTCCAGGACGAGCTCTCCGAGGCGCAGCGCGCGCTTGAGCAGGTAGGACTCGCCCGCCTCCAGCGTGAGCACCTCGAGCGCCAGGCGCTTGAGGAGGCCGCACGTGCAAGTCGTGATCGCGCGATGAGCGCGGCCCGCAAGCTGCGGCCGAAGCGCGAAGCTGCCGCCCGGCAGGTCGATCAGGCTGCCGACGCCTATGCCGCCGCGCTGTCCGTGTTCGCCGCGCTGTCCGGGGAGCAGGAAGCCCAGCTGCGTCTCGCGGGGTGCCGCGCGGTGAAACCGGCAGGGAGCGCGTTCACGGCCACCCTCGTCCGCGCGTTCTTCGACCACAAGACCCCTCCGGGGATGCTCGAGCTCCCGGGGGTTAACCCGAAGCGCGCGAGCCTCGTCGAGAGCGACCCGCGCCAGCCCCTCGAATGAGGGAGTGAACGTGGCGCATCAGATGACCCCCAAACGAGAGAGGACAACTCACATGGCCGCTACTTCTAGCGAAACCGCCTTGCCCGCCGCGAACGAAGATCTCTCCGCTGACGACCAGGGCCGCCTCGCGGCTGTGATGGTCATTCTTCGCGGCGGGGAACACCCCGAGGTGAAGGCGCTGCACTCGAAGGTCGACGCGGTCGCACACCCAAGCAGCGAAAGGCGCGTGCTGAAGCGTTTCAACGACGAGGTCGTCGAGCTGCGGAAGGCCGACCCGAAGCTCTCCCGTAGCGAGGCGATGGAGCGTGTGCGGAAGGGCGACCGGAAGCTCGAGCGGGAGTTGTACGACGTCCTGCACGGTGCCTGATGGCTCAGCTTTCAAGCGTGCGCGGCCGCGCCTCTCTGCCAATGCGCCGCGCCCGAAGGGGAGGCCCCCATCCGGCCAACCTCCCTGCCCGGGCCAGGCAGTGCTTTCGAGCACGCCCGGCCCGGGTCACTCTTGCGCTGCCCGGGCACAGCTCTGGGCGCGTGGGCACGAGGTGCCCGGGGGGTGAAGCCATGCTCCGCTTAGAGGCATGGCTCACCCCGGGCACCTCGTCGGCCGCCCGGGCGTGCAGCGCTCGGTTACGAGAGCCCGGGGTCGCGTCGCTGGCGCGCCGCCCCCGGGCCCTCTCGACCCCCCGAGGAGGGGGTGAGGACGTATGGCTGAGCTGATCGGGTCCGCGGAGCTGGAGCTTGGGGTTGACCTCGCCCCGCTCGACGTCGGCCTCGTCAAAGCCGAGCGGAAAGTAGCCACGTCCGTCGCGGTGATGCAGGCGATGCTGGATAAGCTGTCGGTGCACGCCCGGGACCGTGTGGGGCTGCTCGCCGGTGCGCTCGATGACCGGCTGACCCAGCCGGTCGTGACGTTCGGGAACGCTGTCGCGCGCATATCGACGGACGTGGAAGGGTCCTGGGCGCAGCTAACGGCCGGCCAGGAGGCGATCGCGTCGTCGATCGAGCGCACCGCCACGGTCGCGGTGGCCGCCGCGGAGGTGGAGGAGGCCGCCGCGAACAAAGTGACCGCCGCCTACCTCGAGCAGGCTGCTGCGGCGAAGCTCGCGGGGGACGCGTCTGAGGCGTCCCTCGCGCGCGCAGCGGCCGTAGGGGTAGCCCCGGGTCTCGCGGGCGAGCGGGGCGGCGGGGCGGCCGGCCTGGATGCTGCTGCGCTGGCTGCCCTCGGCCTGGAAGGGGTCCGTGGGAAAGGCCATGCTGGCGGCCGGTCCAACCCTCTTGTCGTGGTGCTGGAGGCGGGCCGGTACACGTCACTGGGTGCGCTCGCTGCTGGCGTGGCGGAGCAGGGCCTCACGGGGCCGTCCGGGTCCAGCCCGCAGGGCGTGGGTGGGGTGTATGCGGCTGCCCCTGGGGTTGCGCAGCGGCCTGGGCCGACCGTGGCAGGCGGCTCGGCGACCGACCAGCGTAACCGTGAGGTGCAGGACGCGGCGCTGCTCGCAGCGACCCAGAAGCTGACGGAGGCGATCGGGAAACCCACCGTCCCGGCCCAGGCGGCGGCCGCGGCCGTCACCCCGCACGAGAGTGACGTTGCGACGGCGGCGGCGGTGGATGCTGCGGCGATCGAGGCCGCGAAGCGCCGGATGCCGGGGCAGTTCGCGCCACGCGACACGGCGTCCCTCGCGGCGCTGGAGGCGCTCGGGATGACCGCGGGACGTTCCCCATCGGGGTCCTCGCGCGTCTATGGCATCGGGGGCGTCCCGGGGACCGGCAAGTACGGGGCTTCGCCACTAGCGACCGCTGAGGCGCTCCAGAGCGCGTCCGGCGGCGGCGGGAGCCGTATCCCGCCGTGGCTGCCGCTCCTGCTGTTCGGCCACGGAGGCGGCGGGGGAGGCTATAAAGGTGCCGGGACGGGGCTGATCGGCCACGCCCTGTTCGGCGCGGCCGGGCTGGGCGCCGGTGTGGGGTCGATCGGGTCGTTCGCGGGGTTCGGGGCGGAGCACATCGTCCTCACGTTGGGTGGGATCGCCGGGTCCGGTGTCGCAGCGCTCGGCGGCGGGGCGTTGCTGGGCGCGGGCGCGCTCGGGAAGCTCACGGCCGGCGCCGGGTCTGACCTCGCGGTCGGCGCGTCCGCAGCAGCGGACACGAAGACGCTCTACACCGCCTACGAAAAGCTCCGTGAAGCAGTCGCCCAGTACGGGGCGAAGAGCAAGCAGGCCAAGGAAGCCCAGGCGGAACTCAACCAGGTGATGAAGTACACCCTGAGCGGCACCGCCGGGGCAACCGCGGAGCTGCACTTGGCGGAAAAGGTCTCCGGGCTGAACGTGCAGTGGGACAAGCAGACCAGCGGCGCCCGCATCCAGTTCGCGCTGCTCGGCGAACAGGCCGTGAAGCTCGGGTCGGTCTACATCCCGCTGATCGCGCACGCCGCCGAACAAAACTTCGCCGCGACCAACAAAGCCATCCGCCCGCTGTTCGCCTGGTTGGAGGGCCCCGAAGGGACAGGGATCTTCAGCAACCTCGAGCAGCAGTTCCGCAGCGAGATCCCGACGGCAATCGCCGCCCTGGACCAGGGGGTGCAGCTGTTCGGGAAGACGATCGCGTACACGGCACCGTTGACCGGGAGTTTCCTGCGTGCGCTCGACAGGTTCTTCACGAAGTGGAACTCGCCGGGGGAGTTCTCGGTGTGGGAGGGCATGATGAACCGGCTGATCGAAGACTTCCACGTGTGGGGGGCGTTCATCAAGATCCTCGGCGCTGATCTTGTCGACCTGTTCAACAAGGACGCGCACACCGGCGAGACGATCATCCGGACCCTCACAGAGATGCTCGACAAGGTGCACGCGTACGAGAACAGCACGAAGGGCGCGGCAGCGATCCGCAACATTTTCCTTGTTCACCGTGAAGAGGCGATCGCGCTACTGGACGCGCTCACCCCGCTGGTCGCGGCGTTTTCTCACATTTACACGACCGTGTCGCCGCCGCTCGTCAGGGCGGCCACGTTGATCGCGGAAGCGTTCACCAAGGTCATCGAAGCGGTCGACAACGCGGGCGGGTTCGGCCGGTGGGTCGTCGGGCTCACCCTGATCGGCGCGAAGCTCAAACTGCTCGTCCCACTATTGAAGGCGGCAGGGGTGGAGACGGGCCTGCTCACCGCCGCCGAGGACAGGAACGCGGCCGCGGCTGGCCTGGACGCCGGGGCGCAGGGGACGCTCGCGGCGACGTCGACGGGCACTCTCGCCGGGGCGGGCGGGGCGACCCTCGGCGCCGAGGAGGGAGAGGGAGGCCTGCTGTCCGGCCTGGCGCTCTCCGGCGGCACGAAGGGCCTGCTGCTGAAAGGCGGCGTCGCGGGGGCCGTCGGGCTGCTCGGCGGGAGCGTCCTATCCGGCGCGGTCGGCGCGAAAGGCACCCTCGCGAGCGCGCTGCAGCTCGCCGGCGTGGGCGCCGGTGTCGGGAGCATCGTCCCTGGTATCGGGACTGCTGTCGGGGCGGTCAGCGGCGCGGCGATCGGCGGTGCCACCCCTTACATCGTGAAGGGCATCGAGGACCTGTTCTCCTCGGGGAAGCCCGCTTTCCAGAGGGAAGCGGAACGTACCGCCCGCGCCTACAGCAGCCTGAGCACCGCGATCCTCGGCGGCCCAGGCCCCCACCAGGCCGCGATCACCCATGCGCTCATCGCCGCCCACGAAGCCGCCAACCCGACCCCGCACGCGGTCGCCACCGGCCGCGGGTCGGGCGGCATCGCCGGTGCCGGTGCCCCCAACCTTGGTGCGGCCGCGGCGGACTACAAACGCGCGGGCCAGGAAGCCGCCAAGGAATTCATCGAAGGCTACAACCACGTCGGGGTCGACGCGAAGTCGCAGCTCCTGTTCATCTCCGCGCTCATATCGCATCTCGACAAGCTGCCGGGCGAAGCACGTTTTGCCGCGGCGAAAATGTGGATCGCCTACGCCCAGGAACTCGAAGCCAAAGGTGAACTGCCGAAGAACGCCGTCAGCTATGTCATCCGCAACCTCGAGCAGCAGTTCCCGCACCTGCAGGCCTACCTCGAAGCTCACGGCGGGGCGGTCTCCAGCGCGTTCAGCAAAGCGTTCGAACTCAAGCAGGTCACGGCGAAGTACGAGAACGCGATGACCCACGTCGAACAGGTCACCGACGTCACCTTTTCCCACACGCGCGAAGGCGTCGAAGGGATGCTAGACAAACTGCGGGAGGTGATAGCGCGCAACAAGGGGCCCTATGGTGAAATCGCCCGCGCGTTGTTCAACGAACTGTATTTCGCTGCAAACGCGTCCTGGGTCCTGACGGATAAGATCACCAGGGAAGGCATCGCCCGGGTCAACCGGGAACTGAAAGTCGAGATCGGGCAGCTCGGCGGCAAGGAAATCCAGGCCGGGTTCTCCGGTAAAGAAGGCGAAGAAGGCGTCAACCTCCGCGAAGCGCCGACCGGGGGAGGGGAAACCGGGCCTCCGCTGAAAGGCGGCCTTGGTCTCGCCGTCGGCGGGCTGATCCAGATCGGGCGGGCTGGGCAGGCCGGGCACGACACGGTCGGCCTGAACGTGGGGGGCCTCCCGATCGCCGTGGCGCCCGGGGAGCAGGTCGCGGTGTTCAACCGTCACCAGCTGCCGATCGTCAACGCCGCGCTCGCGGGGTACGGCGGCCTTCCTGGATTGTTCGATGCGGTCAGCACGCCGCACTACATGGCCGGGGGCGGCCTCATCCCCGAAGTCGGGCGGGCGAGCCTGCGGGATGTGAAGGCCGCGGCGGCGCGGCTGCTCGGCCGTGACCGGGCGCGCGCAGGCGCCGGCGGCGGGGGCAGCGCGAGCCTGGGGCATCTCGTGCCGGGGATCATGGGCATCGAGGAACGGGCTGCAGCGATCGCGGGGCTTCCGTTCAACGCGGCGATCGTCGCCGCCCTGTTGCAGCACGAGTCCTCTGGTGGTGTGAACGAGCCCCCCTCTGGGCCGCTGTCGGCAACCGGGCCCAACCAGGTCATCCCGCCGACGTTCGCGGAGTATGCGCTGCCGGGGCACACGAACATCAACAACCCGCTCGACAACGCGATCGCCTCAATGCGCTACATCAAGGCGACCTACGGGTCTCTCGCGGCGATGGCCGCCAAGACGGGCCTGATCGGCGGCCACTACGTCGGGTACGCCCGCGGCGGCCTGATCGGCTTTGCCGGCGGTGGTCTCGTCCCGCCCGGCGTTGCCAGCGAACACCAGCAGAGGCTTACCGGGGGCCTCCCGCGCCGAGGCCGCCACACGCCGAAGGGCGCCAAGCCCTCCCACCTGCAGAAGCTCCTCGCCCCGCTGAAGGGCAACTGGCCGGGCCAGGGCAACTGGGAACAGCTCAACGGGCTGATGAGCGAAGGCGGGGAGGTCGAAGCGCTCATCGAAAACTACGCGCTGCTGCGGTCCGCGGACGAAATCGAGCTGGGGAAGCTCCCCCACAACGGGGAATTCATCATCACCCCGGACGGGCTGGAAAAGCAGGCGGGGATCACCAGCCCGTATGAGGAATTCGGGAATGTCAGCTACCAGGCGGTGCAGCTGAAGGCGATGGAGAAGGCTGAGAACGACGTGCTGTTGCAGCTCGCCGCCGCGTGGAACCTCACGGTCAAGGTGCTCGCCGCGACCCGCAACTCGATCGCTGAACGGCGTGCAGAGATCGCGGTGTTGCAGGCGAAAATCCGGGCGAACCTGAAGCGGATCAAAGAACTGCAGACGCAGATGAAGAAGCAGAGAGAACGGATCGACGCGATCCGCCGCGGGAAGCGCTCCCACGCTGGGACCGCTGAAGAAGGCAAGCTCCGCGCCGACATCGCCAAGGAGGGCGGGACGATCGCCGCGCTCGAAAAGCAGAACACCGGGTGGGGCGGCGAAGGGGACGGGGTTGGGCAGGGCGGCAACATCGGGAAACTCTCGACGGAGGTGACGGAACTCGGCCGGGCGCAGGAATCCGCTACCGGCTGGAAGCACGACATCGGCGGGGTGCAGGGGCAGGGAGGGAAAATCCTTGAAGCGACCTCGACCGTCGCTGAACTTGAAAAACAGGTGCGGGAACTCGGGGCGGTCCCCGAAAAGCTAAAGGAAGCGCTCCTGGAAGGCGCCGGCGGCGCGGCCGGGGAATCCGCGGCGGAACTCGCGGAACGCAAGACGCAGCAGGCCGAAGAAAAGCTGAAGGTCAAGACCGAAGAAAACAAGGCGAACGTCGCGTTGCTGGACACGCTCGGCAGCCCCGGGGATATCGGCGCCGGGGGCCGTAACGCGTACGCGGCGGCCGCTGCCCGGGGCGGCCTGTTCGGCGCGCTCGGCCCGCTCCCGTTCGCCGGGTCCTTCGACGTGGGGGGGATCGTCCCCGGCCCGGTCGGCTCGCCGCACGTAGCGATCGTGCACGGCGGTGAGAAAGTGACCCCGCCGACGGAAACGGAAGCAGGTCCCACGTTCACGATCAACACGTTGCATCCGGGTGACCCGAACACGCTCCTGGCGATCGCCCGCGCCTCGAACCGCGGGCAGGGGTACCAGGGCCTCCGTCGCAGCAAGCGCATCCGCGTGGCCACGTGAGAAAGTCTGGGCGGCTGAACGCGTGGTACTCTCCCGGGCGACAACACAAGCGGCGCCCGCGGTGCGACTAACACCCGGGCGCCAGGCCCCGAGAGCTCACGCTCCCGGCGCGCTAGACACCCTACCGAGCACCGGAGCCGTGTCTCCCTCGTCAGAGCAGAGCCCCCGGAGCCTCCAACCACAGGAGGAACCGATGAGCGCCCCAACCGAGAACACCGCGCCGCTGACCCCCGAGATGGAGGGCGCGATCCGTCACGCCCTCGAGTCACACCTCCTCGGGCTCGGCCTTCACGCCGGCGAATCCCTGGAGCACGAGCTCGGGATCACGAGCGGCGACCCGCACCTGTTCGCGATCGGCCGGCTTGGGCGCAAGCTGACGCTCTGCGCCGAAGTCCTGAGCGACGCCCGCACGTTCTCGCTCATCGACCTGCGGGACGACGTGGGCGAGCTGCTGAAGGAGTGCGAGCGGGAAGCCGAGGACTCGCTGGAGCGCGAGCAGCGCGAGCCCGGGTACCCGGAGGATCTCGCGCTAGCGCGAGCTCGCCTGACGCTGCTCGCGCACACGATCCATTGCCTCCAGTTGCGTGCCGAGGCGGTGACGGCATGACCGCGACCATGACCACAATCAGCGTGCCCGTCGAGACGTGGCGCGCGAAGGCGCTCCTGACCTGGATTGTCGCGGACCGCCTGCAGGATTCTGTACAACCCCCTGGCCTCCGAAGCCATGGCCTCGGACTGGTGCCCCACGGATGTGCTTCTGACCGAGGGCGAGGCAGACAACGCGGTCGAGTTCTACCGGGGGGCCGTCGCGAGAGTCCGTGAGGAGGAGCGCCTCCTTGACGCGATCGTCGCTCTCAGGCCGGGCGATGGCGTCACGTTCGAGATGGCCCAGCTAGCTCCTCAAGCTGGCCTGGGTCTAGACGGAGCGTCACGAGGAGACCTCGAGAGCGGTCCAGAGCGGCAAGCTCGCTCCTCTGATGTCCAGCGCCACACCCGAGTGGGGAACCCCACAGGACCTGTTCGACGAGCTGGACGCGGAGTTCGGTTTCGACCTTGACGTGTGTGCGACGGCGGAGCTTGCCAAGTGCGAGCGGTTCTTCTCGCCCGATGATGACGGCCTCGCCCAGGAGTGGACGGGTGTCTGCTGGATGAACCCGCCCTACGGCGATGTCATCCCAGACTGGATAGAGAAGGCCCACACGTCCGGTGAGTCGGGAGCGACAGTGGTCTGCCTAGTCCCGGCGCGTGTGGACACGGGCTGGTGGTGGGAGCACTGTCGGTATGGGGAGATCCGGTGTCGTCGTGACGCTCGCACGGAGGGGGGCGCGATGAGCGACACTTCGGAGCCGATCCGGTTCGCCGGCCGGGCGGAGTTCGCCGAGGTCGCGGAGGCGCTTGGGATACCCACGACTGACATCACGGCGGTGTTCCCGGAAGAGGGCGGCCTGGCCGCGGTCTACACCGAGGGCGCCTCCTACGTGCACCAGGTACTCGCGCGGCGCCGCGATGGAATCCTCGCGCGCGCCGGTTCGCCTGCGCCGGTCCCGCCGCGGACCGTGGCGCTCATCAAAGAGCGGCAGGCAGCGGAGGTGGAGGGCGAGTTCCGGGACAGGCAACGCGAGGCCCTCGACGAGGCGTGGAGCGTCCTGGGCGGAGAGGACGAAGCCGGGGAGGAGGCGTGATGGCGGTCGAGGATGACCCGCTGTACGACGCGGAACGGCAGATGGTCGAACACGAGGTCGAGGGGTTGAAGGCGGCACCCCGCAAGCTCTTGGAGCGCCTCGGGAGCTGCTTCTGGGAGAGGATGACCGAGGAGGAAGTCAACGCGGCGCTCGTGGAGATGGTCGCTGAGGACCCGGAGCTGCGGGAGCAGTTGGAACGCGCCGGCACCTTCCAGCAGTTCCGCCACGAGGCGGGAGGGCCTCAGCCCGAGTAGTGGCCAACCGTTGGCCGGAACCCCCCGGAATCCGGCGGAATCCGACCGGATATGCGCGGCGCGGGCCAGGGGCTTCAGCGGCGTGTATCTCCCATGGATACTAGTGATTCAGGGGTTTCGGGTCGTTTCGGGAGGGGGCTTCCCAAGCTTGAGGTCGCGGGTTCGAAGCCCGTCCGCCGCTTGATGGAATCTGCCAACGCGCGGGCACCCGTGGTCGAGGGCCTCGACTCAGTTCAGGTTGGCCCCAGCCCGTGCTGAGCAGCGTAGTTGATCGCCGCGGCGCGATCGCGGGCGCCGATCTTGGCGAAGACATGGTTGATGTGTGTCTTCACGGTTGCCTCGGAGACGAAGAGCCGGCCTGCGATCTCGCGATTGGTGAAGCCAGCGCGGATCAGCCCGAGCACCTCCGCCTCGCGTGCGGTGAGACCGTCGGGGAGCTCGACCCTGATCGGTGCGTCCGGCGGGCGCGCCGCGGCAAGCAGGCGGGCCTGGAGCGGGGCGGCGAGCGTCATGTGGCCGGCGGCGGCCTGGTGGAGCGCCCGGGAGATCTCCTCGTGCCCGGCGTCCTTCGTCAGGACGCCCCGGGCGCCGGCGCGTAGCGCCTCGAGCGCGTCATCGTCCTCGCCGAAGGTGGTGAGGATCAGAACGGCGCTCGACGGGTGCTCGGCGACGATTCGCCGAGTCGTCGCGACTCCGTCGAGCACCGGCATGTGCAGATCCAGCAGCACGACGTCGGGCCGATGTCGCGCGACGAGCTCGAGCGCCTCGGCTCCGTCGCCGGCGGTAGCGACGACGCTCACATCCGCGAGCAGGTCGAGGATCGTTGCGAGTCCCTCGCGCACGATCTGCTGATCGTCGACGACGAGCACCCGCAGCGCGGAGCTCACGAGGGAACCTCCGCGCTGACCGTCCAGCCGTCCGGGCTGGAGCCCGCCGCCAGGCGACCACCGGCGAGCTCCAAGCGCTCACGCATGCCCGCCAGGCCATAGCCACCCGCCGGTTTTGCGCCGACGGCGACGGGCGCCCGCGTGGTCGCGTCGTTGGTGACGATCACGCTCGTGCTCTCCGCTGCGTAGATGAGGCGCACGCGCACCGCCGAGCCCGGTGCGTGGCGCCGGGCGTTTGTGAGGGCCTCCTGAACGGTGCGCATCAGCGTGAGCGAGACCTCCGGGGAGAGCTCCCTCGCGCGCGCCCTCGACGACGAGCTCGACGACGATTGCCCTGCTCGCGGTGCGATTCAACAAGCGCGGTGAGGCTCTCTCGGAGCGGCGGCGCGTCGCTGCGCAGCGCAGCGACCGCGCGTCGCGCCTCCTCGAGTCCCTCGCGCGCCGTCAGCCGGCATCCACGGATCCGCTCGAGCGCACCGTCGACGTCGCCGCGCTCTGCCAGCAACAGCTCGGCCGCCTCGAGCTGGACCGTCAGGCCGCCGAGGGCATGAGCGAGCACGTCGTGGATCTCACGCGCGATCCGCGTCCGCTCATCGAGCGCCGCTGCTCGCCGGCTCGCCGCCTCGGTTCGTCGCGTTTGCGCGACGAGCGCCTCGGCGGCCCGGCCCCGTGCGACGTATTGGCGACGGGTGAGCCCGATGAGCGCGCTTGCGAGCAGGATCGCCGGATAGCCGAGCGCCTGGGTGACGCCGCGGTTCGCCCAGATGACGCCCGCCTCGAGCGCTACGAGCGCGAGCGCGACGGTTGCGAGCGCCTCGAGCGCCGATCCGTCGGCGACGGCCTGGACGACGGCCACGGCCGGGAAGACCAGCGCCGCGCTGCCGTGTTGGAGCGCTGCGAGCAGGCCACCGGCGGACGCCATCAGCGCGAGTGCGCCGGCCTGGACACGCGGCGCGGCGCGGGCGCCCGAGCAGCCAGACGAGCGCCCCGACGTTCGCGAGCACCGCGAGGACGACCAGCAGCGCGACGGAGCCGGCGTGGCGCGGGCTGAGCGCGACCAGGACATCCACGACGACCAGCCCCAGCGAGGCGCGCGACCGATGATCGTCCGGCCGGGCGCGCGTGCCGCCCGTGGGTGGAGATCCAGGTGGAGACGGGCGCGAGGATCCACCCACAGATCGTCCCACGCGCCGATGACAGCGGGCCCGCGCCGCTGCGACCGTGTGTTCCACAAGCCGAACCCACGAAACAAGGAGACGAAATGCCGACCAGCGCCCTCATCCTCACCGCCGTCATCCTCACCGGCGTGTTCCTCTCGGACCTCGGCCACCGCGCCGTCGGTGGCCGGCGCCTGCACCGCCCGCTGATCATCGCCGGCATCGCCGGCTCGATCTACCTGACCGCTTTGGCGACGAGCGGCGCCGGTCTGGCGCTCGAGCTCGCAGCCGCCGGCACGGGCGCCGTCCTCGGCCTCCTCGCCGCGAGCTTCATGCACGTCGAGCACGACGCCGCCAACGGCGAGGTGTTCACGCGGGCAGGCATCGGCTACGCACTGATCTGGATCGCGACAGCCGCCGCGCGGCTCGCCTTCATCTACGGCGCACAGCACTGGTTCGCCGGAAGCCTCGACAGCTGGATGCTCGCCCACCACATCACCGCCGACGTGCTCACCGACGCGCTCGTACTCGAGGCCCTCGCGATGACCATTGCCCGCACGATCAGCCTTTACGCCCGCAGCCGACCCGGCGCCAACGATCGTCTCGCCGCTGAGGTCAGCTAGCCGCCGGCCACCCGTTCGACGAAGGGAAGAGGTCGCTGCCGCCAGCGGCCTCTTCGGCGCTGGCGGCTCGGCGGCGGCGCATCGACCTGAACCGTCAGACTGCCCAACGGATGACCTGGGCACTCGCGACGATTGCCGCACTGCTGCTGGCCTATGCGGCAGTGTCGAGCCGACTGGCGCGGCTGGAGATTCTCGGCGGCGATGTTCTTCACGACCGCCGGCCTGCTCGTGGGGCCGGTTCTCGGGCTGCTCGATCTCCATGTTCACAGCGAGCAGGTCAAGCTCCTGGCCGAGATCACGCTCACGCTCGTCCTGTTCGCCGACGCCTCCCGCATTGCCCTGGGGGCGTTGCGCCGCGAGTTCGTCGTCCCCGTGCGCCTCCTGGGCATCGGCCTGCCGCTCACGATCGCCGCCGGCACGCTCGTAGGAGCGGCGCTCCTGCCGGGCATCACCGTCGCCGAGGCGCTCGTGCTCGCCGTGGTGCTCGCATGCACCGATGCCGCGCTCGGCCAGGCGGTCGTCACCGACACCCGGATTCCGTCGCGGATCCGCCAGGGACTCAACGTGGAGAGTGGTCTCAACGACGGGCTCTGCGTACCGCTGTTCTTCATCGCGATCGCGATCGTCGAGGCGGACTCCGGCACCGTCTCTGATCACACGGCAAGCCAGCTCGTCTTCGAAGCGATCGGATATGGGCTCATAGCCGGCATCGCCGCCGGTGGGCTCGGAGGGCTCGCGCTACGCGTCTGCTCCCCCCGCCGGCTCATCGAGGGGCACTGGCTTCAGATCCTCAGCGCCGCCTCCGCACTCCTCGCCGCCGGGGTCGCCAGCGCGCTCGGGGGGAGCATCTTCATCGGCGCGTTCACCGCGGGCTTCCTCTTCGGAGCGCTCCGTCCGAGCGAGCCCGCGCATGTGACGCAGTTCGTCGACGAGGGCGGCGAGCTGTTCAACGCCGTGACCTTCATCGTCTTCGGTGCGGTCATCCTCGGCCCGGCGCTCGAAGAAATCACCTGGCAGATCGCGCTCTACGCGGTTCTCAGCCTCACGGTCGTGCGGATGGCACCCGTGGCGCTCGCCCTCGCGGGCACCGGCGCTCGCCGGCCCACGGTGGCCTTCCTCGGGTGGTTCGGCCCTCGCGGCCTGGCCTCGATCGTCTTCGCCGTGATCCTTCTCGACGACTCCGCCCTCCCGAATCTCCACCCGGTGCTGCTCTCGATCACCGCCACGATCGCTCTCTCCGTCTACGTCCACGGACTCACGGCGAGGCCACTGACCGAGCGCTACGTCAGCTGGTGGAACTCACAGCCCCGCGGGAACCAACCCGAGATGGAGAGCGTACCGGCGGCCGAGCACCCCTGGCGCTCCCGCGAAAGACCCGCGAGCGCAGCGTAGGGCACGGCGTGAGCGGATACGCACGGTCAGACCAGTCAGCTGCGCTCGTCGCGGGCGCGCCGGATCGCCCCTCTCTCGGCGAGGCGGTTGTCCCGGCGAAGCTGCGCCTCCTTCTCCCGGCGGCGCTCGTCCTCGGACTCCGCTACGAGGCCCGGGACCGGCGCCGGGCGTCCCTCGTCATCGAGCGCCACCATCGTGAGATAGGCCGTGGACGTGTGTGCGGTGGCGCGGGTGCGAACGTCCTCGGAGTCCACGCGCACGCCCACCTCCACCGAGGTGTGCCATGCCGCATTGACGGTCGCCCGGAAAGTGACGAGCTGTCCGACGTGCACGGGGTGCAGGAACGTCATCCGATCCATCCCGGCCGTCACCACGCGCACACCGCAGTGACGGATCGCCGCGATGCCCGCGACCTCATCGCATAGCCGCATGATCACGCCGCCGTGGACGTATCCAGCCGTGTTTGCATCTTCGATACCCATCCAGCGGGTAAGCACGGAGTTGGAGTCGGAGGCGCGCCGCGGCTGCACGGCGGCGGACTCTACGCCGAAGCCGTCGAGCGTACGTGGAAGCTCGACCCCCCACGGTGCCCCCAACCGGGTTGACAGCAGGACCGCCAGCGCTTAGCGTGCCGCCTGGCGTTTCAGGAGACCGCCAGGTGAGGCCGGGCCGGGCTGGCCGAGGGGAGACGAGGGAGCGTGGCTATGGGGGCTCAGACGCCGGGGGATGGTCGTAACGCAAGCGCTCCGAGATGGAGCGGCGCGGGTAGACGTCGCGGCACATCGGTGCTGGTTTGCGCGATGGCGCTCGCCGCGCTGCTGGCCGCCACGGGGTCGATCGGTGCGCTCGCCGGCGGCATTGCGCCGACGGTGGAAACCGCGAAGGTCAATGCACTCGCACGCACGAGCGCGACGCTCAGGGGTTCAGTGAACCCCAATGGCTCGACCGTCACCGAATGCTATTTCGAATACGGCACCTCGGAAGCGACGCTGAGCCAGGACGCTACCTGCGCGTACTCCCCGGGCTCTCTCGAAACGCCCGTCCCGGACTACGCCTCGCTCGAAGGCCTCTCCGAAAGCACGACCTACTACTACCGGCTCCACGCCGGCAGCTCACAGGGCGAAGGCGTCGGGTCGATCGAACGGTTCACGACCCTCCCGACGGCCCCCCGATCGAACACCGAACCCGTGACTTCGCTCGGTGAGCACGCCGCAACACTCAACGCGTTGGTGACGCCCAACGACTCGGAAGTGACCGAATGCTTCTTCGAATGGGGCACCAACCCCGGCGCGCTGAGCAACACGGTCCCGTGCTCCCCCGCGAACCTTGGCGCGGGGAGCGAACCGGTGGCCGTCAGTGCCGGCATCAGCGGGCTCGAAGAAAGCGCCTCCTACTACTACCGCGTCGTCGCCGGCAACTCCTTCGGGGTCGTCCAGGGCGGCCAGTCCCACTTCGGCACGCCGCCGAACAAGCCACGTGCCAACACCGAACCTGCTCGCCAGGTGGCCCACACGACGGCGACGCTCCGGGGCTTTGTGACCCCGCATGGTGCGCTCGTCGAAGACTGCTACTTCCAGTGGGGCGCGGGAAATCTTGAAAACGTCGCTCCCTGCGAACCCTCGAGCCAGGGGTCAGGAGAAGAACCGGTGGCGGTCTCGGCGCCGCTGGCCGGCCTCACCGAAAGCACCACCTACGAGTTCCGGCTGGTTGCTCTCAACCGCTTCGGCAACGATGAAGGCGGCACGCTTCGCTTCACCACGCTCCCGGCCCTCGCGAAGCCACAGATGCGCAACACAGAGGAACTCACATCCGAAACGGCGCTCCTGAGAGGCGTCGTGAACCCCGAAGACTCGGCCGTGAGCGAATGCGCCTTCGAATATGGCGAAACGCCGGCTCTCGGCAGCAGCGCCTCCTGCGGCACGCTTCCGAGCGGGGCCACCTCCTCCAAGGTGTCGGCGGCGGTGACCGGTCTGACCCCAATGACCACCTACCACGTCCGGCTTCGTGCGCGCAACGCCTTCGGCGTCTCCTACAGCAATGAAACGACCCTCACGACATCTGCCGCGGGCCTCCTGCCGGTCATCAGCAAGGTCACGCCGACGAAAGGCTCCTCCGCCGGTGGTACCAAAGTGACGATCAAAGGCAAGTATCTCCTCCACGCCACCTCGGTCACATTCGGCGAAGTTGAAACCACGGACATCACCTCCGACCTCGCGGAATCGATAACCGTGATCGCGCCCCCCGGAGCGGGCACGGTGAGCGTGATCGTGACCACGCCGAGCGGCGAGAGCAAACTCGGAGGCAACGACAACTTCACCTATGGCGCGCCGTCGGTGACGGGCGTCAGTCCCGCCACTGGCTCGAAAGCCGGCGGCACCGAAGTCACCATCACCGGTACCGGGTTCGAACCGGGGACCGAAGCGACGAAAGTCGTGTTCAACAAAGCTCCCTCAACTTCCGTCGAATGCTCCTCGACGATGATCTGCACGGTGATCGCGCCGCCGGCGACGAAAACGGGGACGGTGAACGTGAAAGCGACGGTCAACGGGCGGACGAGCCCGGCAAAAACCGACCGCTTCACCTACACGACCTAGCGCCCAAGCTGGAGGAGCCGGCGGGATCGCGGGCCCCCCGGCCCGTGATCCGGCTGGGTTAGGCTAGCGCCGGAATGGGCTGGCTCTTCCCGTCGCTGCGCAGCTATGAGCGCTCCTGGCTGCGCGGCGATCTGCTTGCCGGGCTCACGGTCTGGGCGGTGCTGGTCCCCGAGGCCCTCGCCTACGCTTCGATCGCCGGGGTCTCTCCCGTCGTGGGCCTCTACGCCGCGCCGGGAGCGCTGATTCTCTACGCGGCGCTCGGCAGCTCCCGTCAGCTCGTCACCGGGCCGATGGCGGCGACGGCGGCGCTGTCCGCGGCGACGGTCGCGAACCTCGTTCCGCTCGGCAGCGACCGCTTCGCCGCGATGACCGCTGCGCTCGCCATCACCACGGGGCTGGCGGCTCTGATCGCCGGCGTCCTGCGTCTGGGCTTTCTCGCGAGCTTCATCTCCGAGCCCGTCCTGAAGGGCTTCATCGTCGGGCTCGCCCTCACGATCATCATCGGCCAGGTGCCGAAGCTCCTCGGGATCGAGAAGGGCAGCGGCGACTTCTTCCAGCAGCTCTGGCACGTCATCGCTCACCTCGGGGACACGGACGGCCTCACGCTTCTCGTCGGAGGGCTTTCACTGGCCGTGATCGTCCTTCTGCGCCGGGTCGCGCCGGTGGTTCCCGGGTCGCTCGTGGCGGTCCTCCTCGGGATCGCTGCGGTGAAGCTGTTGAACCTCGATCACCACGGCGTCGAGATCGTCGGTCCGATCAAGAGCGGCCTGCCGACGCTGGGGCGCCGGACGTGCACCTTCACGATATCGGTGCCCTGGCTGCAGGTGGGATCGGCGTCATGCTCGTCGGCTTCGCCGAGGGCCTTGGCGCTGCCAAGAACTACGCCGCGCGCGAGCACCAGGCGATCGATGCCAACCGGGAGCTGCTCGGCCTCGGGGGCGCGAACCTCGCCTCCGCGCTCTCGGGCGGCATGGTCGTCAACGGCAGCCTCTCGAAGACGGCCGTGAATGCCTCCGCGGGCGCCCGCACGCAGCTCTCCGGGCTGCTCGTCGCGGGGCTCACGATCCTCACGCTGGTTGCCCTCACGGGCCTGTTCGAAAGCCTGCCCGAGGCGACGCTCGCCGCGATCGTCATCGCCGCTGTCGTCGAGCTCGTCGACGTTCCCGCGCTCCGTGCCCTGTACCGCGCCTACACCCGCCGTCTGGGCCGCGAGTTCGGCTTCGTCGCCCGGCCCGACTTCATCGCGGCGATGGCCGCGCTGCTCGGCGTCACCGTGTTCGACACGCTGCCAGGGCTGTTCATCGGCATCGCCGTGTCGCTCCTCCTGCTCATCTACCGCGCGTCGCGTCCATACGTCGCCGTCCTCGGCAAGGTCCCCGGCGGCGATGGGTTGTACAGCGACATGGACCGCCACCCCGAGAACGAGATCGCCGAGCACGTCGTGGTCCTCCGCATCGAGAGCGGGCTCTACTTCGCCAACGCCGACGCCGTGCGCCAGCGGGTGATGCAGGCGGCGCAGCCCGCCGACCTGCAGGGGATCGTGCTCGACGCCGAGACGATCCCGTTCGTCGACGTGAGCGCCGCGCGAATGCTCGCCGATCTCGCCGAGGAGCTTCACCGCCGTGACGTGGGCCTGCTCATCGCCCGGGACATCGGGCAGGTCCGCGACGTCCTCCGTCGCGTCGTCGAGGACCCCGCCCTGACCCGGGTCTATCCCACGATCCAGAGCGCGGTCGACGCCGCCGGGTCCCGCAACGCAACCCCGCTTTGAGCCTCGCTCGCTGCTCGCCTCAACCACGCTCCTCCTGCCGTCAGCTGACCGTCGAGGACCTGTTTCGCCGTCTCAGCTCTCTCTTGGCCTTCCGGGCCGCGGCCTGCTCAGCGCTCTTCTCACGCGCTTCGCTGTAGGAGTCCTCGACCAACATCCTCCCCCGACCAGCCGAACGCCCGAACGAGCACGATGATCGCGAACAGGATGCTCCAGACCGTGGTCACGAGCTGCTGGGCAACGGAATAGGCGGTCGCGTTGGTGGAGCTCGTCACCCCCTTGAGTGAGAGCACGTTGAACCCCTGCGTGACGCCGGCCCCACCCGGAGTCACCGACGTCATGTTCGCGATCGAGTTCCCCCCAACGACTCGCATCACCGTGTGGAAGCTCACGGGAATGTTGTACGCGGCCAGGAACACAGCGATGATCCCGAGCATCGCGATCCAGCTGATCACCTCCGGAAACAGGACGCCGCCGGCGTACTGCCGTGGGTGCGCGATGATCCCGCCGCCCTCCTTCGCCTGTTCCCACCATCCGAGCAGCCGCGGTTTCAGCACCCTTGCGACGAGCGCGATCAGCATGCCGCCGCCAACCACCAGGATCACGACGGCCCACGGGTGTTCGCTGATGAAGCCGAACTGCAGGTCGAACGAGCCGCCGACCGTCAGGAACAGATAGATGTAGCCCGCCGTGCCGATCACCGTGTAGAAGACTTTCTGCACGATGTAGGCGGCCAGCACACCCGCGAAGGTGGCCGTGGTGATGATCGTGGTGAACATCAGCAGCATCGCGAGGGTGCCGAGATTCGCCGGGCAGGACGCAGTTCGAGCGCAACGGCCGTCGCATAGCAGGCCAGCACCTGCACCCACTTGATGTCCACCTCCGGGTAGGCGAAGCGAAGGATCGCGAGCCACGCCACCGCTGTGGCGGTCGTCTGAATCGTGATCAGCGCGATGCCCGCGAGCAGGTAGCCGAGCGAGATGCTCGTGACCGTGTTCCAGACATGTTCGAGCCAGCCGCTCACATCCCAGCCGAACAGGCTCGCGGCGGCCCCGAGCACGACGACGATGAGGGCGACTATTAGGATGCGTTTGGGGTGAACGCGTGCGAGCCGTCCCTGCGCCGGCGCGGCTGCCTGGGGCATCGCCATGGCCGCATCCTATTGGCTAGCCCCGTCCTTACTGGCCTTTCGCCGGCTGGAGCCAGGGTTCGGCCGAATCGGTCCGGTCAGGCCAGGCTTGGCCCGAGCGCCCTCGCCATCGACGCGACGCCCGCGTCCATCGCGGCGTCGAGCATCCCGGCGAGGCTATCGGGCAGGAAGTCGACCACCCAAACCAGGCGGCTCGCGCGCTCGCCCTCGGCCTGCACCTCCACGGAGGCGTTGTAGTGCGTGGCGCCCATCGGCGAGTCCACCGCCGAGTAGACGAGCCGTCGCGCATCGTCGTCGCGATCCACCAACGGCTCGCGCTGGACGGCCCCGCTGGCGAACGTGACGATCCTCTCGCCACCGTCGAGACGTGTGTCGGTGACGAAGCCCGGGACCAGCCGGGTGTGGAGGGCGCCGAAGTCAGCCACGGCGTCCCACACGCTCTCCGGCGAGGCGTCCACGACGAGCTGCTTGCGGATCGAGCCCATCGGTCAATCCTTCCACGCGGCGCCGGCCATGTCGATTACCCGCGGGGTAATCGCCTTCGGCCGTCTCAGCTGCCGTAGGAGGCGGGGGCCGGCGGGTTCTCGCGGATGCTCGCCAGCTGCGCGAGCAGTTCCTGGGGGCTCGTCCCGCCGAGGACCCGCAGCCGCGGCAGCCGGTAGGGATCTTCGGAGGGGTGGGCCCAGCCCGGGATGACCGTCGTGGAGCCGAGGAAGCCGGCCGTCTTCACCGCCGCGATCACGCTCGCGTCGTAGTGGCCCGAGGGGTAGCAGAACCAGTTCACCGGCACGTGGTAGCGGCGGCGAAGCGTCGCCCGCGCGACGGCGACCTGGAAGTGGAGCTCTTCCGCGTCGAGGGTCACGAGGTCGGCGTGGCTGTAGCCCTGCGTGTCCAGTTCCCAGCCGGCGGCCAGCAGACCCTGGATCTGGCCTTCGCCGAGGCCGCCCTGCGATGGCGGCAGCCCGCTCAGCTGGAGGTTCTCGACGGCGACCCAGCCGAGCCCCCGCAGCACCGGCAGCGCCTGCGTGTATTGGGAGTTGTAGCCGTTGTCGAAGCTCACGACGATCGGCCGCCCGGGCCCCAGCTCGACGCCGTGGTGCCAGTAAGACTCGACCTCGTCGAGCGTGACGGCGTGCCAGCCCGAGCGCTTCAGCGCATGCATCTGCGCGGCGAACTCCTCCGGCGGGACATACAGCCCCGGGAACGGCGCGCCCGCCGGCGGGGGGGCGATCACGTGGTACATGAGAATCGGCACCGGCTCCGTTCCCGGAGGCCCGGTGGCTCTCGCCACGCCGGGGGTGCCGACCGCTCGCTGCCTGGCCGCGTCCCGCGGGGCCGCGCCGGGGCGCCCGCTCGAGGATCCGCCCGCCGCGAGGGCGATCGCCACGATCGCACAGCCGGCGAGCGCGATCGTCGCGATCGCTGTCAGGCGGCGGCGGCGCACGGCCCTGCGGCGACTGGCGCGCAGCGCCGCGCGCGACTCTAGGTCCATCGCGGGCGCGTGGGAGGGACGTCGGCCCGACCCGGCATCTCGATCAAGGATACGCCTCGCGTCAGTCGCCGCTGAGGTTCGCCGGCAGCGTCCTGCCGGCCGGCGGAGGGTCATCGCGCAACAGCTGTGGGACGGTCACCAGACGGAGCCCGCGCGTGCGGAATCCCCTTGATGATCTCCGGGAGCGCGGCGATCGTCTCGCTGCGATCACCGCCGGCATCGTGGAGCAGGATGATCGCTCCGGGGTGGGCGCCTTCGAGCGCTCGCTCCACGATCGTCCTCACGCCGGGTCGGAGGTAATCGTCGGTGTCGTCCGACCACAGCACCATCAGCAGGTGGAGCGCCGACAGCTGCTTCATCGTCGTGGCGTCATAGGAGCCGTAGGGGGGACGGAACAGCACCGGCCGCTCCCCTCCGCGGAGTTCCACCCGGGCGATCTGTTCGAAGAGCTGTTCACGCTGGTCGTGCGCGGACAGCGTCGCGAGTGGGGGGTGGGTCTCGGTATGGTCGCCGATGACGTCCCCGTCACGGATTTCCCGTTCCGTCGAGGTCCCGAAGTACTGCTCCATCGCCCCGATCGCGAAGAAGGTGGCATGTACGTGGTTGCGCTCGAGCACGTCGAGGACCTGGGGTGTGTAGGGCCCGGGCCCATCGTCGAAGGTGAGCGCGACGTCGTGGCCGCGGCTGCCGCCTTCCTTGACGAACGGCGTGTACGCCAGCACCGAGGCGACGACCCCGTCCTGGTCGTTTTCGGGCTCTGCCACGCCCGCCGATCCCTTCGGCGTCTCCCGCTCGGGGCTGGGGCCCGGTCGAGCGGCCGCCGCGGCGTGGTGGGTGCCGAGACGTGACGCCCCGAAGACGACCGCGGCGAGGAGGAGCACCAGCACCGCGGCACCGAGACGGCGGCGGCGGATATGCGGTGGCGGCCCGTCCGTCCCCGTGCGCGGGCCGGCCGACGGTGCGGGCCCCCGGGGCTCGTCCTCGAAGTCCCACCTCCAGCCCGGACTCATGCCCAGATGCTAGGTGGCGGCGCGGAGCGCGGGTGGCAGCTCACCCCGGTTCGGGGCCGATCTGCTCGATGAACGCCGCCAGCGCGGCGACCTCGGCCGGCATCCTGGCGAGGTGCAGCCGGCGGAGCGAGCGAAGCATCGGCGAGGGGTCATAGCCGCGCAGCTCCGCGCTCCGCGGGCTCAGCAGCGACCGACGGATGAAGCGTTCGTCGACGAGCGCCCGACGGCCGTCGGACAACGTGACACGGTGCCCGGCGAAGCTTGTGAAGCTCGGCCCGAGTCCGTGCGCCTGCCCCGCCAGGTGACAGGACGAGCAGCCGTCGGCGACGATCAGCCGAGCTCCCTTCGCAACGAGCTGCTCGTGCGCGGTGAACGGTTCAGAGACATAGCTCGGAGCGCTCTCCGTCCCGGCCCTGCCCGTGCCGCCGCCCCCGCAGCCCGCCAGGGCGAGCACCCCGAGGGCGATCATCCCGGGGCGAGCCGCCCTCATTCCAGCGCCGTCACCGGCCCACGCGCGAGGATGCTCACGCGCGTGCCGGCCGGGAGCGCCTGCTCACCATGCACGCGAGCGAGCAGCCGCTCGACGCCGCGTGGTGGGTCCGGCCGGATCTCGAGGAGCGCGTCGTGGCCGTAGTAGCGGCACTGCTCCACGAGCCCGCCGACGGCCGCGTCGCTGGCTTCGGTGCTCACCTCGAGCTGCTCTGGACGGATCATCACGACGCCCGCGCCGCTGACGGCGCTCGCCTCGCGCAGCTCGAGCCTGCCGAACGGCGTCTCCGCGGTCCCATCGTGGAACTGGGCGGGCACGAGGTTGACCGCTCCGAGGAAGCCCGCCAGGCGGGAGTCGGCAGGCTGCTCGTAGAGCTCCGCCGGCGTTCCGTGCTGGACGATCGTCCCGTCGCGGAGAACGGCGACGGTGTCGGCGAGCGACAACGCCTCCTCCTGGTCGTGGGTGACGAGCAGCGTGGTGATTCCCTGTGCGCGCAGCAGCCCGTGCACCTCCTCGCGGACGCGGTCGCGGAGCGTCGCGTCGAGGGAGGAGAAGGGCTCGTCGAGCAACAGCGCCTGAGGGCGCCGGGCGAGCGCCCGGGCGAGGGCGACGCGCTGTTGCTCGCCACCGGAGAGCTCGTGCGGCATCCGTCTCGCCAGCTCGGCGAGGCCCACCATCTCCAGCAGGTCCCCCACCGCGCGTCCGCGCCGCTCACGTCGGGGGAGGCCGAAGCCCACGTTGCCGGCGACCGTCAGGTGCGGGAAGAGGGCGTCCTCCTGCGGGACGTACCCGACCCCGCGCTGCTCCGGCGCGAGGTAGACGCGGCCGTCGTCGAGCGTCACGCCGCCGAGGGACACCTGTCCCCGCTCGGGGCGCTCGAAGCCCGCGATCACGCGCAGCAGGGTCGTCTTCCCGCAACCGGAGAGGCCGAGAACCGCCGTCAGCGCCGCGGGCTCCACCGCGAGGCTCAACCCGCGGAGCACCGCCGTCGCGCCGTACCCCTTGACCACGCCCTCGACCGCGAGGCTGCTCATCGGTCCTCGGCGCCCGACACTAGTGAGAAGCGGCGGCTGAGGAGGTAGGCCGGCACGGCCGAGATCGCCACCATCATTGCAGCGTAGGGCGCGGCCGCCCCATAGGAGAAGTCGGTCGTGTAGACCCAGAACTGCGTGGCGAGGGTGTTCACCCCGGTGGGTCGCAGCAGCAGCGTGGCGGTGAGCTCGGTCGCGGCGGTGATGAACACCAGGGCGAAGCCGGCGGCGATCCCGGGCGCGATCAGCGGCAGGGTGATCCGCCGCCAGACCGTCACCGGTCGCGCGCCGAGGGATCGTCCCACCTCCTCCAGGCGCTCGGAGGCCCGTCCCATCGCCGGGCGCACGCCGACGACGGCGAGCGGCAGGAACAGGATCGCGTAGGCGATGATCAGCTCGAGCGAGCTCTGGTAGAGCGAGAACGCATAGCGAACCGTGAACGAGACGAGCCCGAGCGCGATCACGAGTCCCGGGAGCGCCATCGGCAGGTAGGCCGCTCGCTCGAGCAGCACCGTCAGCCGGTTGCGGTGGCGGAGCGCGAGCGCGCACACCGGCACCGCGAGTGCGCACGCCAGGGCCGCGGCCGCCGCGCTGTAGGCGGCCGTGTCCGCGGTCGCGGTCAGGAGCGAGGCCGCCGGCAGCGTCGTCGAGCTGCCGTGGAGCATCCAATGGACCAGCGACCCGATCGGCACCCCGAGCGCGAGCACCACCAGCGCCGCCAGCGCCGCCACCGCGGGCACCGTCCAGCGCCCGAGCGCGACCCGCCGCGCCCTCCGCGTGCTCGCGGGCTTGGCCGCAGGAGACGGGCCGCGACCTCCGATCGCTCGCTCGCCCGCCAGCACCGCGACGCTCAGCAGCACGAGCACGAGCGACAGCGAGCACGCCGCCGCGGCGTCGAAGCCGAGCTTGAACTCGGTGAAGATCGCGACCGTGAACGTCTGGTACTGGACGATTTCGAACGCCCCGTACTCGGCCAGGAGCGCGAGCGTGACGAGCAGGCATCCGCCGAGCAGCGCCGGGGAGATCTCGCGAAGGGTCACGCGGCGAAACGTCGCCCAGGGGCCGAGGCCAAGGCTCCGCGCCGCCTCCTCCAGCGTCACATCGACGCGTGCCAGCGCGGCGGCGACGGGGAGGTAGACGAGCGGGTACAGCGACAACGTCATGATCATCACCGCGGCCGGGTAGCCGTGCAGGCTCGGCTCCAGCGACACCCACCCGAAGCCGGTGACGAAGTCCGGGATGCCGAGGGGGAGCACGAGCGCCACGGCCCACAGATGCCGCCCGGGCAGCGTCGTCCGCTCCACGCACCAGGCCGCTCCGACGCCGAGCAGCGCGCACAACGCGGTGCAGGCCACAGCGAGCCGCACGGTGTTCCACAGCAGAACCGCCACCGAGTGGCGGAACAGGAGGCGTTCGACTTCACCCCAGCCGGACCGCTGCGCCTGGATCACGAGGAAGACCAGCGGGAGCAGCACGAGGCCCGCGGCCAGCACCGCCCCTGCCGAGCTCACCAGGGGCCAGCGGCGTCGCCCCGACCAGGTCCGCGACCATCGGTCGGATGTGGACGTTGAGGGCGCCAGCGTGCTCATCCGTCCCCTCCTACAGCAGGCCGAGCCTCTGCTCGAGCGCCAGCGCGCCCGCGCCGTCCCCGAGCTCGGCGGGCGTGATTGCGATCGGGTGCAGGTCGGCCAGGGGCCGCAGCCCGGGCGCCGGGGGAACATCGCTTCGCAGGGGGTACTCGAAGCTGTCGCTGTGGGCGATCACCTCCTGGCCGGCCCTGCTCACCAGGAACGCGAGGAACGCAAGCGCGTTGGCGCGATGCGGGCTGGAGCGGAGCACAGCCGCGCCGGAGACGTTGATCAGGTTGCCGGGGTCTCCGGGGGCGTAGTAGTGGAGCGCCGAGTGCATCCCGGACGCTCCGACCTCCTTCCGCAGCCGGAACCAGTAGTAGTGGTTGATCAGCCCGACGGTGCTCTCACCGTTGTTCGACCTGCGCCACGACGGTCTCGTTGTCCGGGTAGGTCTTCGCGTTCGCCGCGAGTCCCTTCAGCCAGCTTTCCGCTGCGCGCAGGCCGTCGTGGTCCCTGACCGCGGTGATCAGCGGCTGGAAGTCGGTCTCCGAGGGCGCGAAGCCGACCTTGCCCTTCCACCGCGGCTCCGCCAGTTCGAGGATCGAATCCGGGAGCTGCCCCGGGGAGATCTGTGAGGCGTTGTAGACGAGCACGGACTCCCGCGCCGAGACCCCGACCCAGTCTCCCGCCGCGGAGTCATCCACCCGCGGGACCGCCGCTAGCGTCGAGGCGGGGATGGAAGCCAGCAGTCCCTTCTCCTCGAGCGCTTCCAGCACCGGGGTGTTCTCCGTGTAGAAGACGTCCGCCGGCGACTGCGAGCCCTCCTGCTCGATCTGGTCGCCCAGTTCGGCCTCGTCGCCCGAGCGCACGTTCACCTTGATGCCCGTCTTCCGTTCGAACGCCGCCACCAGCGCCGACGTGGTCTGTTCGTGTTGGCCGTTGTAGAGCGTGATGCTGTTGGGGCTGCTCGACCCCGCAGGCGCTGAGGGCCAGCGCCGAGCAGAGCGGGATGAGGATGAGGAGGGGGGACTTCCTGCGGGTCATGGGGCCAATCCCTAGTTCGGAGTCGGGATGGATCGGCAACGTATCACAGCCGGTTAGGGTCCCCTAACTCGATGCCGACGAGCGGGTCGGCCGCCGAATCGTGGAGAATCAGCCGATGCACGTCACCGCCAAGGCCGACTACGCCGTGAGGGCGGTCATCGAGCTCGCCGAGCAGCCAGGCCTCGCCGCGCAAGGTCGATGAAGTCGCCCAGGCTCAGCGCATCCCGCTCTCCTTCCTGGAGAACATCCTCACCCAGCTTCGCTCCTCCGGCGTCGTCCGCAGCCAGCGAGGCCCGGAAGGGGGCTACTGGCTGGCGCGACCGCCGAGGAGATCAACCTCGCGCACGTGATCCGCGCCGTCGAGGGCCCGCTCGTCGGGATTCGGGGACAACGCCCGGAGGAGGTCGAGTACGTCGGCTCGCCGAGACCCTCCAGCAGGTGTGGGTCGCGGTGCGGGCCAACCTCCGCAACGTGCTCGAGAACGTCACCATCGCGGACGTCGCCTCCGGCGCCCTCCCGAAGCAGGTGCTCGCGCTCACCCGCGCCGAGGAGGCCTGGGAGGCCCACTAGGTGAATGCCGCGCCACCGACGCAGGCGCGCGCGCTAGTTTCAGGCGGTGTCCGCCAGCGATGAGCCGACAGTCCACGGCCTGCTGGATGTTGGAGATGGGCACCGGATCCATTGGGAGGAGTGGGGCGCGCCGAGGGGGAAGCCGGCGGTGGTTCTACATGGAGGCCCGGGCTCGGGGTGTGCGCCGTGGTGGAGGCACTTCTTCGATCTCGCCGAGTACCGGGTGATCCTCTTCGATCAACGCGGCTGCGGGCGCAGCCTGCCCCACGCGGGCAGCGACGTCGCCGCTCTCGAGTCAAACACCACACAGCACCTGATCGCGGACATCGAGCGCCTTCGAGAACATGCCGGCATCACGCGCTGGCTCGTCCTTGGAGGGTCGTGGGGATCGACTCTTGCACTCGCCTACGCCGAGGCGCACCCAGAGGCCGCGTCCGAGCTGGTGCTGTTCAGCGGTTGTCACGACAACTGCCCGCGAGGTGCGATGGGTGACGAGCGACATCGGACGATGCTTTCCGGAGGAGTGGGAGCGCTTCCGCGATGGGGTGCCCGCGAGCGCCCGCGGGGACAGCCTCGTCGAGGCCTACAACGAGCTGCTCCTGGACCCGGATCCGAGTGTGCACGAGAGGGCCGCCGCGGCGTGGTGTGAGTGGGAGGACCGTCACGTGCGCACCCACGCGCGAGCCAACTCGGACGCCCGCTTCGAGGATCCGTCATTCCGACTCTGCTTCGCCCGCATCGTGACCCACTACTGGAGGCACGCGGCCTGGCTGCAGGAGGACGCGTTGCTTCGGGGAGCTCCGGGGCTGGCCGGGATCCCCGGAGCGCTGATCCACGGCACCCTCGACCTCAGCTCGCCGCTGGACATCCCGTGGCGGCTCGCGCAGAGCTGGGCGGGCAGCGAGCTGGTCGTCGTCGAGGACGAAGGACACCGCGCCGGCGAGCGCATCAAGGACGCTGTCGTCTCCGCGACGCAGCGCTTCGCGCACCGCCGCTGACCGCTCCCCGGAGCCCGAGAGACTGTCCAACGGATGTCGCTAAATGCGTATGCGGCGCGGACATGATGCTGTATCCTGTCAAGCGAGTCCAGGTGCGCCCAAAGGGCGTGGAGCGGTCGCGCGACCGGGCTCGCAACCATTCACGCACTCAAAGGAGACCCCGATAGATGTCCGCCCCGCCCTCAGCAGCTGTCTCGATTCCCTCCGGCGAGGAGCTCGGCGGCGCCGCCGCCGAGGTGCTGGGCGCGGGCGGAGAAGCCCCCACGTTCTCGCTCGAGCTGACGCAGGACCAGAAGGACGTCCGCGACTGGGTCCACGGGTTCGCGGCGGACGTGGTGCGTCCGGCGGCGCATGAGTGGGATGAGAAGGAGCAGACCCCGTGGCCGATCATCCAGGAGGCCGCGAAGATCGGGCTCTACGGCTTCGAAGGGCTCGCCCAGTTCTTCGCCGACCCGTCCGGGCTGACGCTCCCGCTCGTCAACGAGGAGCTGTTCTGGGGCGATGCCGGCATCGGCATGTCGATCATGGGTACCGGGCTGGCCGTGGCGGCGATCTTCGGCCAGGGCTCCGGTGAGCAGATCGGCGAGTGGATCCCCCGCTGCTTCGGGAGCGAGGACGACGTCAAGGTGGCGGCGTTCTGCGCGTCGGAGCCGAATGCGGGCTCGGACGTCTCGAACGTGCGTACGCGGGCGAAGTTCGACGAGGCCGCGGGCGAGTGGGTGATCAACGGGCAGAAGGCGTGGGCCACGAACGGTGGGATCTCCGACGTTCATGTTGTGATTGCGACGGTCGACCCGGAGCTCGGCTCGCGTGGCCATGCGGCGTTCGTCGTCCCGATGAGCGAGGCCAGCGGCATCTCGCAGGGCTCGAAGGTCTCAAAGCACGGGCTCCGCGCCTCGCACACCGCCGACGTGTTCCTCGATGACTGCCGAATTCCCGCCGGCTATGTCCTCGGCGGCAAGGAGAAGCTCGACGAACGCCTCGCCCGTGTCCGCGAGGGCAAGCGGAGCAACTCCCAAGCGGCGATGCAGACGTTCGAGTCATCTCGCCCGACCGTGGGGGCACAGGCGCTCGGGATCGCGCGGGCGGCCTATGAGTACTCGCTCGCCTACGCCAAGGAGCGCGAGCAGTTTCACCGCAAGATCATCGAGAACCAGGCGGTGGCGTTCACGCTCGCGCGGATGAAGATGGAGATCGACGCCGCGCGCCTGCTCGTGTGGAGGGCCTCGTGGATGGGACGCAGCGGCGTGCGCTTCGAAAACGCGGAGGGCTCGATGAGCAAGCTCAAGGCGGGCGAGGTCGCCGTGTGGGTCACCGAGCGCGCAATCCAGATCCTCGGCGGCAACGGCTACACGCGCGAGTTCCCCGTCGAGCGCTGGCACCGCGACGCGAAGATCTCGACATCTTCGAGGGCACCGCAGATATCCAGCAGCTCGTGATCGCCAGGGCGATCTCCGGGATGCACATCAAGTAGCCTCGAGCGTCCGATGCTCGCCCGGAGCATCAACACGTCCAGCAGCGCACGGCGCCGGGTCGTGCGACTGGCGGTCTGCGCCGCGCTGGCCGTCGTGGGTTGCGCCGGCAGCGCGCGCGCCTCCGGCCCGAGGCTGCAGCTCTTCAGCAACGGCGAAGCCGTCTCCTCCGAGCACGAAACGACGGTCATCAACAGCACGAGGTTCCCGGGCTTCACCTGTGAAGGCTTTGACGGCTCGATGTATTTCCAGGGTGCTCCGGCGAGCGTGCTCCGCTTCCGGCGCGGCGAAGAAGGACTGAACTACGCCTTCGACGGCTGCAAGACGAAGTCCGGTGAAGAAGTGAGCACCGAAACGGAACAGGGTCCCTCCAAACTGCGCGAGGTGACCGTCTCGAGCACGCTCGTCGTCGAGAGCTTCGAACCCGTGCATTTCGAAGATCACGAATCGGGCTGCGTATGGGTGCTCCGCGAGCTCGAAGGACCTCTCCCGCACTCGGGCAGCCTGACGCGGATCCACGTCTCGGGCACCGTCGAGCTCGACTCCCGTCTCAGCGCGCACACATGCCCGAAGTCGGGCGGGGCGAAGGGCATCGCGACCATCGAACAGGGCCCGGAACAGGCGCCGGGCAGCTACCGGGTCGAGGAGGTCCGCTAGCCGTACGCCGTCCTTCCGCCATCATGTGCGCATGAGCTCCTTTGCCTCCGCCGGCGAGCTGGCCGCGGCGATCCGTCTCCGTGAGCTCAGCGCGACGGAGGCGCTGGAGGAGCATCTCGAGCGGGTGCGCGAGCGCAACGGACCGCTGAACGCGGTCATCGCCCTCGATGAGGGAAACGCCCGCGCGGCCGCCGAGGCGGCCGATCGGGCTCTCGCGGTCGACGATCGCGAGCTCGGGCCGCTCCACGGGGTGCCGATGACGATCAAGGACTCGTGGGAGACCGCCGGCCTGGTGACGACCTGTGGGGCGCCCGAGCTGGCGGAGCACGTCCCGGCGCGAGACGCGGTGGCCGTGGCCCGGCTGCGCGGAGCGGGGGCGATCGTGTTCGGAAAGACCAACGCCCCGCTGATGGCGGGCGACGTGCAGACCTACAACGAGGTGCACGGCACGACGAACAACCCGTGGGACCTGACGCGGACCTCCGGCGGGTCCAGCGGCGGCGCAGCCGTGGCGCTCGCCACGGGGATGACGCCGCTGGAGCTCGGCAGCGACATCGGCGGGTCGATTCGCACGCCGTCGAGCTGGTGCGGCGTGTACGGCCACAAGCCGAGCTGGGGCGTGGTCCCGCTGCGGGGACACATCCCCGGGCCGCCCGGCACGCTCGGCGAACCGGACCTCGGTGTCGGCGGCCCGATGGCCCGTGACCCGCGCGACCTGGCGCTCGCGCTCGATGTGCTCGCCGGGCCGGGCGACTGGGACGCGAGCGCCTGGAGGCTCGAGCTCCCGCCGCCCCGTGCGACGGCGCTGAGCGACTTCCGGGTCGCTGCCTGGCTGGACGACGAGCGTTGTCCGGTGGACCCGGCGGTGCGCGCCGTGCTCGAGGCCGCGGTCGAGGCGCTGCGCCGCGCCGGCACCGCGGTCGACGAGGCCGCGCGACCCTCGCCCTCGCTCGCGCAGATGGACGAGGCCTACTTCCCGCTGCTCGGCGCGATCATCGGCGCCGGGCTCCCGCCGGAGGCCTACGACGGGATGCGCGAGGCCGCATCCGCTCTCCGGGCGGGGGACCAGAGCCCGATCGCGCGCTTCGCCCGGGCGATGACGAGCTCGGCACGCGAGATGCTCCGTCGCGATGAGGCTCGCAACCGCCAGCGCGGGGCATGGCAGACGTTCTTCGCCGACGTGGACGTGATCCTGATGCCGTGTGTCGCCGTCCCCGCGATCCCCCACGACAACGAAACGCTGATGCCGATGCGGATGATCGACGTGGGCGGCACGCAGCGCACCTACCTGGACCTCTTCACATGGATCGCACCCGCGACCTCCTGCCACCTGCCCGCTACGGCCGCGCCGGTCGGCCGCACCCCCGGGGGCCTGCCGGTCGGCGTCCAGGTCGTCGGCCCCCATCTGGAGGACCGCACGACGATCGCCTTCGCCCAGGCGCTCACCGACGCGGGGATCGCCGCCTTCGCTGCGCCCCCGCCGGCGACGGTCGCTCCGGGGCGCAACCCCTAGCGCCGCCGCGATCAGCCGGCTTCCGCCGCCGGTTCTTCCTCGAGGAGGGCCGCGGGCGCCAGCGCGTCGGCACCCGCGGGCCGGGGCACGAATGTCGCGACGACAGCTTCTTCGGCCTCATTGGCGGGAAGCATGCAGCGGTGTTTCGACGAGTTGGCACACACACCACCGCTCCAGCGAGTGAAGCGGTAGCCGCTCGCCGCCCTGGCGACCAGCTTGACCGGAACGTCCAGGGGCACCCGCTCGGTGCAGGTCGACGGGCAAGGCGTTCCGTTGATCGCGACCGAGCCATTTCCCGCGACCTGGACCCTGATCGTGATCTGACCCGGTCCGGTCCCTCCGCCGCCACCGCCCGCGCCTTCGCTCTCGGCCTGCGCCCACGTGTAGTAGGTGCTCGCCCCGCTGTGGCTGCTGATCAGCAGGGCGGTCCCAACGTGGCCGCGGGAGCTCTGACCGGTTGCAGCTCCGAGGACTTCCGGCTTCGGCAGCGATATGCCTTCTCCGAGGATCACCCGCCGATGTCCCCAGCAGCCGCTGGCACCCGGGCTGGTGCAGTCGAGGTTGGGCCCCTTGTACCCGTCGTCGTACATCCAGAGGTAGTAGGCCACGAGCGGGCCCGTGCTCGCCCAGTCCGAGCCGAAGCCCTCCCATGGGCCTTCTTTGCTCGGTGGGAGCGGATCAGCTTCTGAGCGGACGCCCGCGGCGGCGGCTTCGCCGAGCGAGGCGTTGAGCCCGGAGACGGGGGTCAGGCCATAGGCCACTCGGTCGAGGTCCGCGAGGGTCAGCAGCTGCTTGTCGGGCGAGAGGCCGATGAAGCCGGCCTGCACCTGGTAGCTCGGCAGCCCCAGGTCGGCGCGGGCCGCGTCGAGGCGTTCGAGCACCCAGCGCTCGCATTCGGCCGACGTTTCCACTGAACAGGCCGCGGGCATCGTGCCCAGCGGGATGTTTTCCGGGGGGTTCGCGGCGCGAGCGCTCGAGGCCCCCGTGAGGGCGAGGAGTGTGACGACGGACGCGAGCTGTGTGCGGAACGCGGGCCTCAGAGCGCCTCATGTTTGCATGCTCGCGCGGCGAGCACGCAGGTTGCATGGCCGATCGCAGCGGCGCGACCTCTCACCCCGCGGGCGGGTCGCGCACTGATCCGGCACCGCGACAGTCCCAGCCCGACGGGCGGGACCTGGCGAGATCCCCTGCTACCAGGCCTGGCCGGCGCCGCAGTGAGGGCAGTGCACGGTCGTGGAGACCGGGGCGTTGAACATGTAGCCGCAGACGCACGCGTAGCTGGCCCGGTCGATCGGCCCTCCGGCTGCGCGGACGCGGGCGACCTCGGGATCGGGTGTGCGCACCGCTGCGACCGCCGCGAGGGGTGCGCGCCGCGCCAGCTGCGGGGCGGCGACCGTCGCCGCACCGGTCCGCCGACGCTCTGGCCGTCGAGGCCGGGAACGGGATTCGCGGAGCGGGTGGGCGAGTCGCGGGCGCATCATCTCCTCAGTAAACGTCTCCCACGCCAGAAGGTTTCGCTCTGCGACCATTTTTTCCTCGTTTGTACTAGGGCGAGCGTTCCCGGCCGGCTCCGAAGCCCCGCCACCTGCTCCTCCGCGCGGCTGGATGGGGGTTTGCGATACTTGACGGCGATGAACCCCGCGCGCAAGCGAACGGTGCGGCTGATCGTGGCCCTGAGCATCGCCGTGATGCTGGCGAGTGCCCTCATCTACACGAGCTTCAGCGCGGCGAGCCCCGCTCTGACGCCGAGCCAGCTCGTCCGGGAGGCACAGCCGGGGCGTAACTACGTCCTCACGGGGACCGTTGCCCGGGGGTCCGTGCACCGGGTGGGGGAAGCGCTCGACTTCAGCGTCGAGGACCGCGTGGGCGGGACGACGATCCCGCTGTCCTACACGGGCACCGTGCCCGATCCCTTCCGTGAAGGTCGCGAGATCGTCGTCACGGTCGCCAAGCAGGGCGATCGCTACGTCGGTGAACGCAACTCGCTGATCACGAAGTGTCCGTCGAAGTACAAGACCGCTCCCCCGAGCGAGAACCAGAACTCGTGAGCGCCGCCCGGGCCGGCCGCCAGCACGGGCTCCGCGGGTAGCAGCCGATGGCCGGCCTCGGCTTCGCCTGCCTGCTGCTCGCGCTCGCCGTCTGCGCATACGGGATCGCGGCCTCGATCTACGGGGTGCGGAGCGGGCGCGCCGAGTTCTCCGTCTCCGGGCGCCGCGCGGTGTACGCCCTGGCCGGGCTGCTCACGGTGGCCTTCGCGGTACTCGAGGTCGCCTTCCTCGGCAACGACTTCGCCTTCAACACCGTCGCCGACACCTCCAGCCGCACCACCCCGGAGCTCTATCGCGCGGCGGCCGTCTGGTCCTCGCAGGAAGGCTCCCTGCTGCTGTGGGCGTGGCTGCTCTCGCTGTGGTCGAGCCTCGCGCTGTTCCTGACGCGGGGCCGGATGCGCGACATCGCCTCCTACGCCACGGCGATCCTGCTCGGCTTCGGAGGCTTCTTCGTCGGCCTGATGGTCTTCTACGCCAACCCCTTCGAGACCACCCGGCCGGCACCAATCGAAGGGCAGGGCCTCGATCCGCTGCTCCGCTTCCCGACGATGATCATCCACCCGCCGATGCTCTATTCGGGGTACACGCTCTGCACGATCCCGCTCGCCTTCGGCATGGGGGCGCTCCTGGCCCGTCGCGTCGATGCCGACTGGATCAAAGCGATCCGCCGCTTCGCCTTCGCCGCCTGGCTGTTCCTCGGGATCGGCATCCTGCTCGGCGCCCTGTGGTCCTACTCGGAGCTGGGCTGGGGTGGCTACTGGGGATGGGATGCGGTCGAGAACGCCTCCCTGATGCCCTGGCTGACCGGAACGGCATTCCTGCACTCGCTCATGATCCAGGAGAAACGGGGGATGCTGAAGGTGTGGAACGTCTCCCTCGTGCTCGCCACGGGGACGCTCGCGATCATGGGGACCTTCCTCGTCCGCAGCGGCATCCTCGATTCGATCCATGCCTTCGGGGGGCAGACCCTCGGGGTGCCGTTCGTGGTGCTCATCGCGGTCCTGATCGGCTCGTCCATCTATCTGGTGGTCTCCCGCCGGGGGATGCTCCGCTCCGAGCATCGCCTCGACTCGCTCCTCTCGCGTGAGTCGATCTTCATCGCCAACAACCTCGTCCTCGTGGGCCTCTGCTTCGTGATCTTCTGGGGGACCTACTTCCCGCTCATCTCCCTCGCCCTCACCGGCCAGGAAGCCGCCGTCGGGCCGCCGTGGTTCGACCGCTATACGGTCCCGCTGGCGCTGGTGCTCGTGCTGCTCAGCGGCATCGGCCCGGTGATCGCGTGGCGGCGCGCCACCCTGGCGAACGCCAGGCGCAACTTCCTGATCCCGATCGCCTGCGCCCTGACGACGCTCGTCGCACTGCTCTCGGCGGGGATCGCCGACAAGCCGGCGGCGATCGCGATGTTCTGCTGCGCGGGCTTCGTCTTCGGGAGCATCGGCCAGGAGTTCTATCGGGGCACCCGCGCGCGGCGTGCGATGTCCCGCGACGCGGTCCCCCAGGCGCTCGTCGGCCTCGTGCGGCGCAACCGCCGGCGCTACGGCGGCTACATCGTCCACCTCGGCATCGCCGTGCTGTTCATCGGGGTCGCCGCATCGTCGTCCTTCCAGCACTCCTCCCAGCTGACGCTCAAGCCGGGCCAATCGACGCGGGTCGGCTCCTACTCGGTCCGCTACGTGCGGCCGACCGCGACCATCACCCCGAAGTACGACGCGGCCCACACCGGCTCGACGCTCAGCCTGGGGGCGGTGCTCGATGTGAGCAAGCACGGCCGACACGTCGCCACGCTCTATCCGAGCGAGGGGTTCTACGCCACCGGCGACGAGGCCCTCGGGACGGTCGGCAGCCTGCTCGGCGGCCAGCCCGTCAGTCACGTGGCGATGAACCAGAGCGTCACGCGGAACGTCTGGAGCGCGATCGCCCCCGACATCGAAGCCCCGCAGCTGCAGCGCATCATCAAGGCCGGCAACGCCACGCTCCCCCCGGATGAGGCGCTCGTGGCGATCAGCTACCTCGCTCGGGCCTACATCCAGCATCCCCCCCCGGCGCAGTTCAACCTGCTCGTCTCGCCCCTCGTCATCTGGATCTGGCTCGGCGGGCTGATCGTCCTGGGCGGCGGACTGGTCGCGATCTGGCCGGCCCCCAGCACCGTGCGTCGACGCATCGCCGCGCGCGCCCTGGCGCGCGGCTCCGAACGGGGCCTGGCTCGGGTGTGAGCCACTCCAGGCGCACGGCCGCTCGCGCGTGAACGTCCTCGTCCTGGCCATCACGCTCGCCCTCGTCGGGTTCGTCGTCCTGGTGCTCGCCGCTCCCCTCCGTGCCGCCGCCGAGCGCTCGCGGGCGGACCGGCCGGCGGAGGCCGACGTCCCGCCCGCGCGTGGCGAGCTCGAAGCCGCGCGCGAGGCAAAGTACAGGGAGATCCGCGACGCCGAGCTGGATTACCGCACGGGAAAGCTCTCGCAGGAGGACTACGAGGCGATCGACGCGGCGCTCCGCGCTGAGGCGCTCGTGATTCTCGACGGCTTCGACCGGCTCGAGGACGGCGAAGCAGAAGGCGACGGGCGGGGCGAGGCCCCTGAGGAGCTCAGGCCCAGGGAGCCTTGAGCAGGATGATCGCGTTGATGAAGAAGAGGACGGCGAAGAAGACCGTCCAGCGGTTGAGGTTGCGCTCCACCAGCGATCCGCCACCGAGCGGGCCCGCGCCGCTGCCGACGCCGAATGCGCCCGACAGGCCGGCGTCCTTCCCGGAGTGCATCAGGACGAGGAAGATCACGACGACGGCGATCACCACCTGCAGGACCGAGAGGATCGCTTCCACACGGTCAGGGTACCGGTTTCCGCGCCCGCTGCCCACCTCGCAGGGGTTCGGCCCACGGATGCCGAAGAACGCGCATGAGCGCTTGCAGGACCTCCTGGACACCGCCCATTCGGCCAACTGACGCGCTTCCGCCTTCACCCCCGCTACGGTCCGGTCGCTCCCACACCGATGTACATCACGAACTCGACGGTCGATTACGAATCCTTTACGCATTGCTGGTTCCCTGCCGATATGAATCCGGTGGGCGTGCCCAGCGATGGTGAGCCTGTCCGCCAACCACGATCATGGGACGACCCCGAGATGACCAGCACACGCGTATGCCTCCGATGAGCAGCGCGCGTCGCCGAGCCGTGAGGGCCGTCCTCTCCGCCCTCGCGGGCGGCGGGCTGACGGCCGCGAGCCTGGGCGCGGGCCTGCCCTCGACCGCGCTGGCCGCTGAACCGTCCCCCGGCACCGCCACCACCGGCGAAGGGACCACGACGACCGGCGAAGCGAGCACGAGCCCCACGACAACGACGCCGGCCACCACGACGACCACCACGCCGACGAGCGCTGCGCCCGCGCCGGCGGCCACGCCGACGGTCGTCACGAGCGCGCCCCAACCGACCGAACCGCCGGCCGCGGCGGCTCCCACGGTGGTGCTCCAACGGCGCCAGAAAGCGACGGGCGGCGCCAAGCCGACAGCGCCGTCGTCGAGCACCGTGAGCGCCACCAAGGAAGCGAAGACGGCCAAGGGCGCCAACAACGTGGCGCTCTCCCCCCAGCTGATCGCCGCCCAGGCGAGCGCGCTGGCCTCCACGGAAGCCTCGATCCAGGCGCTCGGCTTCTATCGCATCCCGCTCTTCCTCCTGCCGATCTACAAGGCGGCGGCGGTCCAGTACGGGGTGCCATGGCAGATCCTCGCGGCGATCAACGAAGTCGAGACGGACTACGGGAGCGATCTGTCGGTCTCGAGCGCGGGCGCCGTGGGGTGGATGCAGTTCATGCCCGCCACCTGGCTTCAGTACGGAGTCGACGCGCTCAACGCCGGCTACGCCGATCCCTACAACCCCGTCGACGCGATCTTCGCCGCGGCGCGCTACCTGCGGGCCGCGGGTGCATCCACGAACCTGCACGACGCGATCCTCTCCTACAACCACTCCGAGGAATACGTCAGCTCGGTCCTCCTCCGCGCCAAGCTCATCGCCTCATATCCGAAGGACGTCATCGCCACGCTCACCGGGCTGGTCGACGGTCGCCTGCCCGTGGCAGGCGGCGAAGTCTCCTGGTCGGCCCTCCCGGCCAGGACGGGCGCCCCCGGAGCTCAGGAAGCTCCCGAAACGGCATCGGCTGCGGGCTCCAGCGCGGCCGCCACCGGGCACGCGGACGCCACCACGCCGGGGTCGACCCCGGCGCCGACCCCCGCCGCGGCCGTCGCCGCCGCGGGCAAGGCGGGGCGGTCCCACCCGCTGGAGCTCGTCGAGCTCACGGGTGCAGCTCACGCAAAGGTCCTCGCGGTCCAGGACGGCCGCGTGATGAAGATCGGGCACTCGCCTCGCCTCGGCCGCTACCTCGTCCTCCGCGACGTCTACGGTGACCTCTTCACCTACGCCGGCCTCGGGAGCCTGGCGCCCAACTACACCCTCCCGAAGACGCCCTCGAGGAGCTCGCGCTCGGCCGTCGTCCAGGCCGCGATCAACCGCGACCCGGTTCCCTCAGAGGCCGCCACCGCGGGCTTCCAGACGCCGCTGACGCTGCAGGTCAAGACGCCGACACACACCGCTCCCGTGCTCGGCGGCGAGGCCACGGTTCCCGACGCCGGCGGCGAAACCGCCCCCCCGGGAATGAACCGAGTGCGCCTCTTCGCCCACCCGGGCAACCCCGACGCCCGCGCCGCGGTCGCCGCCGACGCGCGCGCCCGAGCCCGCCGCGAGAAGGCCGAGGAGCGTCTCCCGCTGAAGCCCGGAGCCGTCGTCGCCAGCGGCACGGTGCTCGGGACCGTGAGCACCGCCCTCGGGGCCCACGCCGGACATATCCGCTTCGCGATTCGTCCCGCCGGGGACTCGACAACCGTCGCCCCGGGACCGATCCTGGCCAACTGGGCCGAGCTCCAGGCTTCGCTGCACCCGCAGGGCGCGAACGGCCAGGACCCGCTGCTGGGCGCGACGGCGAGCGACGTGTTCCTGCTGTCGAAGTCTCAGCTCCAGCGCGCCGTGCTGTCGGACCCCGGCATCTCGATCTACTCCTGCGGCCGCCACGACGTGGCCTCGGGGGCGATCGACAAGCGCGTCCTCGCCGTGCTCGCGTTCCTCTCCCGCAGCGGCCTGAAGCCGACCGTCACGGCGCTCCGCTGCGGACAGAGCCCCGTCACCGCCGACGGCGGGCTGTCCGCCGCCTACCGCGGCGACGAGGTCGAGATCTCGGCGATCAACGGCGTGCCGATGGCCGGCCACCAGGGCGCCGGCACCATCACCGACCTCGCGATCCGCACGCTCCTCACGCTTCCCGCGCGCTTCGTCCCGAGTGCGATCTTCAGCCTGATGCAGTATCCGGGATCGAGCAACACGCACGCTTCCAGCGGCTACTGGAACCGCTTCGCCCTCGTCTTCGATCCGCCGGTCGCCGCCGACGCTCCCTCACCCGCAGGGGCGGCCGCCGCGGCGCATTCGGCCCGCTCCGGCAGGACGGCTCCGACACCGGCGCTGAACACGTCGCTGCTGACCGTCGCCGAGTGGAACCAGCTGATCAGCCACATCTCGGCCATCGCCACGCCGAGTGTGCGCTACAAGCCGAGCTCCTCGGCGATCCCCGACCCCAAGCGCTAGACCGCTGCAGGCCACGGCCGGGCGACCCGCCGCGGGGCCGCCCGGGTTAGCCGCTCGGCTCAGAATTTCGACGCGCCCGGCGGGACGATCCTGGTGTGGGGAGCGGGAATCAGGCCGTTGAGGAGGCTCCCGCACTTCGCCTCGGCGGCCTTGAACTTGGTCGAGTGGATGTCCACGCCGCGTTTGCTGAAGACGGATCCGCTGCCGGACGTGTTCGGCGTGGCGACGTTGACGCCGTGTTCGCGCATGCATGCCGCGAACTTGGTGAGCGCGGCCCGGTAGGCGGGGCTCGTGAAGCGGGCCAGGCCACCGGGCCCGCCGTGACCGAAGCCAAGGACCCCGCCGCACGTTTTGATCGCCGCTGCGTACTTCTGGCGGGAGACCCCGCTCGGGAGGCCGGAGCCGGGACGGAAGCCCTGCGGAGCTCCCCGCTGCCCCGGCCGGCGCGCCGGCAGCGTGATTCCCTGCTTCTTCAGGCATTCGCGCAGCAGCGCGACGCGGTGGGGGATGCTGCCGGTGGCCGTCGGCGCGAGCGTGCTCGTGCTCGCGGCGCTCGTGCTCGCGGCGCTGGTGCTCGTGGACTTGGTCGGCGAGGAGCTCCCGCAGGCCGCGAGCGCGAGGCTCGCCAGGACGAGCACGATCGCGCTCGTCGCCGCTCGGCCCGCTTGGTTTCGGTCGATCTTTGGCATCGAACTCCTTGTCTGTCTTCGTGTTCTCGGAAGGATCGTTGATTCGGCGGGAGTGGGTCTCGGTCCAGCTCAGCCGCCGAAGAGGCTCGAGACGCTCGGCGCCCCGGTGCTGCGAGCCGCGCCGCCACCACCGAACAGCGCCGCCAGCCCGCCGCCGGCCGAGCCGACGGTGATGGCTTCGGCGGTGACCGCCCCGTCGCTGGAGGTGGGGCCGCTGACGGTGACGGTTTCGCCGGGGTGGATCGCCGAGACCTCGCCTTTGACGGACTTCGTGACGCTCGTCGCCGGAGAGGTCTCGACCCTGACCGTGTTCCCTTCGGCGTTCGTCACGTAGAGGGTCTTCCCGTCGAGGTAGGCCACCGTGCCTGCGGTCGGACGGCCGGCTCCTCCGGCGAAGCGAGCGGCGCCCGCGGCGCTGCCGCCGGATGTGGCGCCCGCACTCGCGCTGCGCAGGGCTGCAAACCGTGACGCCAGGCCCGCGCTGGATCCCGAGCTCGAGCTCGGCGAGCCTTCGCCCTTCTCGACGAGCACACCGCCGATGAACCCGCACGCCGTCAGCAGCACCGCGGCAAGCGCGAGCGGGACGGGCGTGAGCAGCCGCCTGCGCGGGCGCGGGGGAAGCTCCGTGGCCTCCTCGGCCCAGCCGTCCCGCTGCTCGTAGGCGTATGGATCCTGGATCGCGGCAGCTCCAGGCTCGGCGCTCGCCGCGGGCCCGGCCGACGGGGGCATCGCGGCAGCGGGATCGTGAATGGTCTCCTGGTGGGACATCGTGGGCTCCTTCTGGGGTGCGTGCGGGTCACTCAAAGCGGAGTGCCTCGATCGGTCTGAGGGCCGCGGCGCGGGCGGCTGGATAGGTGCCGAAGAACAGCCCTGAGGCTAGCGCCGCGGCGAACGCGAGGAAGATCGAGTAGGTGGCGATTTCCGGCTGCACGCCGGCGATTTCGAACTGGCTGCCGATCACGCCGACGGCCACCCCCGTGAGGCCCCCGAACAGGGAGACGAGCATCGCCTCGGTGAGGAACTGCGTAAGGATGTCCCCGCGGCGGGCGCCGATCGCCTTGCGGATGCCGATCTCGCGGGTGCGCTCGGTGACGCTCACGAGCATGATGTTCATCACGCCGATCCCGCCCACGAGCAGTGAGATCGCCGCCACCTCGCCGAGCAGGGTGGTGAAGACGCTGCTCGTCGAGCTCGAGGTTTCCAGCAACGAGCCCTGGTTGAGCACGTTGAAGCCGGGTTCTGCCGTGTTCTTGATCCGGTGGCGTTCCTCGAGGATCTGGGTTACCTCCGATTCGGCCGCGTCGAGCGCCGATTCGGACTTCGCCTGCACGGTGATCGAGTCGATCGCACCGGTGCCCGTGAGCGAGCTCTGCACCGTCGTGATCGGGGCCATCACGACGTCGTCCTCGTTGGTGGCGCCGTTGGTGCCCTTTTTCGCGAGCACGCCCACGACTTCGTAGTCGCTGCCGTTGATCTTGACGTTCTGACCCACGGGGCTGGTCCCCGCGAACAGTTCCTGGAGGACTTCCTGGCCGATCACGGCGACGCGACGGTGTTCACGCACGTCTGCTTCGGTGAACGACGAACCCTCCGCGAGCTTGTATGCGTGCGCCGTCAGATAGGAGGGGGTGGTGCCGACGAACGAGGACGGTTCGTAGCTCGAGCTGCCGTACACGAGCTTCACACCGGTCGCGTTGACGACCGGGGCGGCGCTCTTGACGTCGGGCGCGAGCCCTGGGTTCTGGAGCGCTTCGGCGTCGGCCTTCGTGAGCGAGACGCTCGAGGTGCCCGCCGCGCGCGCGCCGCCGCGGAAGCCGCCGCTGCCCTGCACGACGAGCACGTTCGTGCCGAGGCTCTGGATCCGTGACTGGACCGCGTGGGAGGAGCCGTTCCCGACCGCGATCAGGACGATCACGGAGGCGACCCCGATCGTCATCCCGAGGATCGTCAGGCCGGACCGGAGCTTGTTCGCCGTGATCCCGCTCCAGGCGATGCGGAGCGTCTCGGGCCCGATCACGGCGCCGTCTCCGCGACCGCGGCCCCGCGATGGGAGGACTTCAGCCGCTGCGGCGCCGGCGGGGGGTCCAGGACGCCCGCCAGCCGCCGATCCTCGACGACCTCGCCGTCGCTCAGGCGGATCACCCGCTTGGTCTGTTCGGCGACGTCCGGCTCGTGCGTGATCAGCACGACGGTTCGTCCGGCTGCGTTGACCTCCGCGAAGATCCGCAGCACCTCCTCGGTCGAGTGCGAGTCGAGGTTCCCGGTGGGCTCGTCCGCCAGGATCAGCGCCGGGTTGGTCACGAGCGCGCGCGCAACGGCCACCCGCTGCTGCTGGCCGCCGGAGAGCTCCGAGGGCTGGTGGCGCATGCGGTTGGCCATTCCCACCGACCGCAGGGCCGCTTCGGCGCGGCGGCGGCGCTCCGCCCCGCGCAGACCCGCGTAGGCGAGCGGGAGCTCGACATTGACGAGCGCGCTCGTGCGGGCGACCAGGTTGAAGGACTGGAAGACGAAGCCGAGCTTGCGGTTGCGCAGGTCTGAGAGGTCGTCCTCGTCCATCTCACCGACGTCGACCCCGTCGATCAGGTAGCGCCCGCTGGTCGGCGTGTCGAGGCAGCCGAGGATGTGCATCAGCGTGCTCTTGCCGCTGCCCGAGCTGCCCATGATCGCCACGAAGTCCCCGCGCTCGATCGCGATCGAGATACCGGCGAGCGCCTGCACGCGGATCTGGCCGAGGTCGTACATCTTCGTCACGGCGCGCACGTCGATCAGCGCTCGCGTCTGGCCGCGCGCCGGGTCCTGCGGGTTCGGCGCCCGTGCCACCAGCGGTCGCTCCCGGGGGCGACGCCAGGGAGGGGTCGCGCGGGGGTGGCGGCGAGGGCGCATCAGCCACCGCCCCGAAGGAAGATCCCACCCCCGCCGCCACCGAGCCCGCCGGCGCCGCCGAGCCCACCGAGGCCGGCACGGCCGAGCGCGCTGCGGGAGCCGGTCGAGGAGGTCGTCGAGAGCGACGGAAGCACCACCGTTTCGCCGGCCTTCAGGCCGCTGAGGACGATCGTCGAGCTGTTTCCGGCGAGGCCCGTGACGACCCGCTGACGGACGTGCCGGCCGTCGCGCACGACGGTCACCGTTCCGGCCGAGATCGCCGTCGTGGGCACGTTGACGCCTTCGGCCTGCTTGACCACCACTTCGGCGGTCGCGCTCATCCCCGGCTTCAGCCCGGCTGCGGTCTGCTCGAGCGCGAACGTCACGTCGTAGCTGACGACGCCGCTGTTGCTGCTCGACAGCGTCGCGACTTCGCCGACGCGGGCGGCGAGCTTGCGCCCGCTGAGGGCTTCGACGGTGACGGTCGCGATCTGCCCGACCCTGACGTTTCCGATTTCCGATTCGCTGAGCGGAACGACCAGCTCCATCGAGCTGAGGTCGCTGAGCACCGCGAAGGGGCTGCTCGTTCCCGTCGAGGAGCTGGAATCAGTGGAGGAGCCCGTGGCGGCGCTCGCCCCGCGAGTCCCGCTGCCGCCGCTCGCGGCGCTCGTCCCGGTCGAGCTCGATGAGGAGGCGGCCGTGGGGGAGACTTTGGTCGTGCCGCCCCCCGAGACGACTTCACCGACCTGTCCCGAAAGCGAGACGATCGTCCCACTCTCCGGGGCGTAGAGCTTCGTGTCGGTGAGCGCCTGCTCGGCCCCCTGGACGGTGAGCGTGTCGCTGCGCACCTGCGCGCGGGCCGAGGCGATATTGGCTTCGCGCGTCGCCGCCGAGACGGTCGTCTTCGCGGTCGAAGTGCCGCTGTCGGTGCTGCCCGAGTCGCTCGACTGACCCGCGCTGCCCTTGCTCTCGGCGGACGGTTTGGTCGATTCGTGCGACGGGGTCGTGGCGGATTCGGTGGTGGTCGTCGGCGCTGCCGCAGGCGTCGTGACGGTGCTGGCGCCCGTGCCTTCGCTCGACGACGAAGGCACCGTGCTCGTCGGCGCGACCGCGGCCGCGGTGGCGGTGGCGCCGGCGCCCGAGCCCGAGGATCCTGCGGAGGATTCGCCGTCGGTTTCTTCCTCCCTGGCGAGGTTCGCTTCAGCGGACTGCAGCGTCGCCTTGGCGGCTTCGAGCGTGACTTCCGCGCTCTCGGGGTCCAATTCCGCCAGCAGCTGCCCGTCGCTGACGTGCTCGCCCTGGGTGACGTCGATCCGGGTGACCGTGCCGCTGGTCTTGAAGCCGAGGTCGAGTTGGCTGACGGGAGCGAGGTTGCCGCTGCCCGAGACCGTGGACTGGACGACGCCGTCGGCGACGGTCGCGGTCCTGGTGACACTCGACTGGCTTCCGGATGCCGGCCCGACGATGAGAACCGCCGTCACGATCGCGCCGACGCACAGCACCCCCAGTGCGTAGATCACCCAGGATGCTCCAGAACGCTCGCTCATGTTCACCTCGGGTGATTGTCAGCGGCAGCCGTAAGAGGCGGCTAATAAAGGCCGTAAGCAGGTCTAAATTCGACTTCTGGGCCGGCAGACCTCTCGTTTCGGGCTCGCCGCGGGGACGGCGTCTGCGAAGATCGCGGTGAATGTCGAGCTACGGCGGCATCGACCTCGGCGGCACGAAGATCCAGGCTGCGATCGTCGATCAGCGAAACGAGGTTCTCGGGTCGGCCCGCCGCGCGACGCCGACCGAGGGGGGGCCCGCGGACGTGGCGGCCGAGATGGAGCGGGCGTTGCGTGACGCCGCCGAAGCGGCCGACCTCGACCCGAAGGCGCTCGCGGGCGTGGGGGTGGGCTCGCCGGGGACGATCTCGGGCGGCGAAGTGCGCAGCGCGCGGAACCTCCCCGGGTGGGAAGGCGCCTTCCCGCTGGGGGACACCCTCGCCGAGGCGCTCGGCAGCGAGGTACGCATCGGCAACGACGTCCGCGTCGCCACCGACGCCGAGTTCAAGCTCGGCGCCGGGCGCGCCTACTCCTCGCTGCTGGGGGTCTTCTGGGGGACCGGGGTCGGGGGCGGCGCGATTCTCGGCGGCGAGCTCTGGACCGGGAGGGGAGGCGCCGGGGAGGTCGGCCACATCGTGGTGGAGATCGACGGCGCCCGGTGCACGTGCGGGCGGCGCGGCTGCATGGAGGCCTACTCCGGGCGGGCGGCGATGGAAGCCCACGTGCGCAAGCTCGTCGAGAAGGGTCACAAGACGGACCTCTTCAAGCTGATGAAGGAGCACGACCGCACGCGCCTGACGAGCGGCATCTGGGCACGCGCGCTCGACCAGGGGGACGATCTCGCGCACGAGATGATCGAGCGGGCGATCCGCGCGCTGGGGGCGGGGGTGGCCTCCGCGGTGAACGTGCTCGACGTCGAGGCAGTCGTGATCGGAGGCGGGCTCGGCGTGCGCCTCGGCGATCCCTACGCGAAGCGGATCGCAAAGGCGATGCAGCCGCACGTCTTCAACGACAACCCCCCTCCGGAGGTCCACGTCGCCGCGCTCGGCGACCTCGGTGGCGCGATCGGCGCCTCGTTGCTGGTGCGCGGCTGACGCGGCGTCCCATCCGGCGGTGCATGGCGGCGGGCTCGGCGGTCTAGGCGCCGGTGACCGTGACCACGACGAGGATGAGCGACAGAGCCGAGAAGACCACCACCGTCACCCCTGTCGCGAAGTCCAGCGCGCCGCGGTTGCGACGCTCGCCCATCAGCGCGCGCGATCGCGAGAGCCGCCAGATGAAGAACAGGTTGATCGGCAGCAGCAGCCCGTTGATCACCTGGACTCCGACGAGGAGCGAGATCACGGGCACCCCGGGCACCATTGCGACGAGGGCGCTGATCACGATCATCGCGGTGATGATGTTCATGAACACGGGGGCCTCCGCGTGGCGGCGTCCGATGCCCTTCTCGTAGCCGAGCGACTCCGAGATCACGTAGGAGGTGGCGATCGGCAGGATCGCGCAGGCGAGCAGGCTCGCGCCCAGCAGGCCGATTCCGAAGAGCGCCTCGGCAAAGCGGCCCGCGAACGGGTTCAGCGCCCGGGCTGCGTCGGCCGCCGAGGAGATCGTGTGGATGCCGTGGGTGTAGAGGGTCGCGCCGGTGGCGATGATGATGAACGCCGCGATCACGTTCGCGAACACCGCGCCCGAGACCGCCTCGCGTTCCTCGTGCTTGAGCTCCTCCTCGCGGACTCCGCGCTCGACGACGGCCGACTGGAGGTAGAGCTGCATGTAGGGGGTGATCGTCGTGCCGACGGTCGCGATCAGCAGCAGCAGGTAGGCCGGACCGGCCTGGAGCTGCGGGACGACGAGCGCGTGGGCCACTTCTCCCCAGTCGGGGTGGGCGAGGATCGCCGCGATCGGGTAGGCGAAGAAGGGGATCGTGAACCAGATGAAGATCCGCTCGGCCGAGCGGTAGGAGCCGCGCAGGATGATCATCCAGATGCCGCCCGCGATCACCGGCACCGACAGCTGGGCCGGAATGCCGGCGAGCCCGAGGGCGGCACCCGCGCCGACGAAGTCCGAGATGCAGATGCCGAGGTTGGCGACGAGGACCGCGCTCGTGGCGACGACGGACCAGCGGATGCCGTACTCCTCGCGGACGAGCTCGGCGAGCCCCTTGCCGGTCACGACGCCCATCCGCGCCGCGAGCAGCTGGACGATCGCCAGTGAGATCGTGATCAGCACGATCGTCCACAACAGGCTGTATCCGTACTTCGCCCCGACCGAGGAGTAGGTCGCGATCCCCCCGGCGTCGTTGCCGGCGTTGGCGGCGATCAGCCCCGGGCCGAGCAGCCCGAGGAAGGCGACGATGCGGACCCGACGGGAGCTAAGGCGTGCAGGCAGACGCGGCCGGCCAAGTGTGGCCGACCGGACCCGGCGCATGACGGACGGTACTCGGACCGCCGTCGAACTGCCCGCCTATGGAGCTCATGCCCGCAGTCTATTCGCTCGCGCCGGCCGGTCAGTCCTCGCCGAGCAGGCCGAAGCGCCGGCGCCAGTTGCGGGGGAGGATCGCCTCGAGCACATCGTCGACCGTGACCACGCCGACCATCCGACGACTCTCGTCGACGACGGCAAGCGCCGTGAGGTTGTAGTCGGCCATCACCCGGGCGAGCTCCTCGAAGGAGGACTCGGGGGACACGCAGGGGGTCTCGTGCTTGAGCTCGCTGTGCAGCCGCCGGCCGGGCTCCGCGCGCACGAGCGCGGTCACGGGCACGCTGCCCGCGAGCGCCCCATCGGGCGCCTCGATGAACACCTCCGTCAGCAGCCCCGGAGCGATCTCGCTTGTGCGGATCGCATCGAGGGCCTGCCCCGCCGACGCGTCTCCTGGTAGGAGGATGAAGTCGGGGCTCATCAGCCCCCCGGCCTCCGCGTCGTCATAGCCGAGCAGCGCGCGCACCTTCACGCGCTGGGCCAGGGGGAGGAGGGCGAGGATCGGCTCGCGGCGACCCTCGTCGAGCTCCCCGACGATGTCGGCGGCGTCGTCGGCGGCCATCCGGGAGACGATCTCGGCGACCTGGGCGTCGGGACGGTCCTCGAGGAACTCCCGCTGGTGGTGGTCGTCGAGCTCCTCGAAGACGTCCGCCTCGAGCTCCCGGTCGTCCGCTCCGACGGCCTCGATGATCTCCTCGCCCTGACGACGGGAGGCTGCCTCGACGAGGTCGGCGATCTGCGCCGGGTGGAGTCTTGCGAGCTTCGGGTGGGGCACCCGCAGGCGCACCGTCGGCACGTGCCCCACGAACGGCTCGACCTCGGCCCAGTCGAGGAAGCCCGCGGTCGCGATGCGGGCACCGAGCTGCTTCGGGAGCAGTCGCCGCAGCCCCCCGCGGGGTCCGGTGTCGACGCCCACCACCCGCCAGGAGCCCGCGATCAGGGCCAGCTCGATCTCGTTCGCCCGCACCAGCCGCGCGCCCTCGAGGTTGATCAGCTGGCGGTCGAGGAGGTCCTTGCGCAGGAGCACCTCCTCCGGTCGGCGCTCGAAATGACGCAGGTCGAGCTTCGCCTTGACCAGCACGACCCCGTCGGGACCGATGTGCGAGACCCGCTCGATCCCGAGGAACGACCGCCGCCCGGCGACGGTGACGAGCACGCCCGTGATCGGCGGATAGCCGACCCCTCCGAGCCTCACGATCAGGTCCTCCACCCGTCCGAGGCGCTCGCCGTCGCTGTCGCGGAGCGGCGTTCCCACGACGGAGGAGAGGTGAAGGATCGGCGGCGCCTGGGCGGCCGGCGCGTTCATCGCCTCATCCTAAACGCGGCGGATGCGACCGGCTGAGCCTATGTTGTCGGGATGCTCCCCTTCTGGGTGTCGATCGCGATCCTCTCGCTCGTTCAGGCCGTGCTCGTGGCGACGCCCGGGACGCTGCCCACGAGCGCGCTGGCGCGAGTGGGCGGCCGCCGCTGGGCGCTCGTGCCGCCGCTGTCGGTGATCGGCTTCGTGTTCATCGCCCGCGCCGCCGAACACGCCAGCGCCGACGGCCTCACCTACCTCGCCCTGGTGGCCGTCCCTCCGCTGGCGGCGGTGGCATGCGGCTGGCTGGTTCGTGGCGCGCGACCCCCCGGGGCCCTGCTCGTGCTGCCGCTGTTCGCGCTCGCATGGGCGGATCGCGGCGGGCTCGCGGGCGAGGCGGCCGCGCTCGCCCTCTCGGGACTCAGCTGCATCACGTTGGGCGTGCTGCTGGCGGCACTGACCCCGCCGCGCTGGCTCGCCGCCGGGATCGTCGCGATGGCGATCGCCGACACCGCCCTGGTCGTCTCGGACCTGCTCCAGCGGCCGAATGACGCCCTCAATGCCGCTCATCCGGCGGCCGGGCTGCCGCGGCTGCAGGCCGCCGTCCTCGGCTCGGCGGTGATGGGCTACGGCGATCTGTTCGTCGCCGCCGTCCTCGGAGGGCTGCTCGCGCGGACGCTCGGTCGCGATGGCCAGTTGCGGGCGGCCGCCCTGACGGGTGCGCTCGCCCTGTCCTTCGACCTGCTCTTCTTCTTCGTCGACGAGCTCCCCGCGACCGTCCCCGTCGCGCTGGCGCTGCTGCTCACCGCGGGCGCGCGCCGGCGGCGATCCGGTCGACGGAGATCTCTCCCTGCCGCGGCGTCCCCAGCGAGTCCTCGAGCCCGGGCTCCGGCGGCGCGCTGAGCCTGCGCGCGGCGGACTCGACGGCCCCCGGCGCGTCCACCTGCCGGTCAGAGGCCGCCCCGGCTGCCTCGATCCGCCGCACCTGGGGCATCACGCGACCCTCGAAGGAGCCGACGGCCTCGTTGAAGGCGCCAACCGCCCCGTCCAGCTGACGGCCGATCTTTCCCAGCGGCTCGACGAAACGGCCGAGACGGCGGTGGAGCTCGCGCGCGGACTCGGCGATCTCCCTCGCGGACTCGGCGATCAGCTCCTGGCGCCAGCCGTAGTGGACGGCCCACAGCAGCCCGATCAGCGTCGTCGGCGTCGCCATCAGCACCTGCTGCTGGACGCCGTGCTCGATCAGCCCCGGGTCCTGGGCGAGGGCCGCCTGGTAGATGCCGTCGGAGGGGACGAACATGACGACGAACTCGGGTGTCGCCTCGAGCTGGCTGTGGTAGCCCTTGGACGCCAGTTTGGTGATGTGCTCCCGTGTCTGGCGGGCGTGGCGCGCCAGGTGCAGCTCGCGCTGCTCGTGCTCGTTCGCCTCCAGCGCCGACAGGTAGGCGTCGAGCGGGACCTTCGAGTCCACGACCACGAGCTTGCCCCCCGGGAGCCGCACGAGCATGTCCGGGCGGAGCGCGCCGTCGGGGGTCTGGATCGTGCTCTGCTCGAGGAAGTCGCAGTGGGCGACCATGCCCGCCATCTCGACGACGTTGCGCAGCTGGATCTCGCCCCAGGAGCCGCGCGTCGAGGGTCGCTTGAGAGCCGTCACGAGGTTCCCCGTCTCCTGGCGCAGCGATCCGACCCCCTCGCCGAGCTGGCGGAGCATCTGCGCGAGCTCGCCCTGCGCCTGGCGCCGCTCGCGCTCCAGGCGTCCGATCTCGCTCTCCATCCTGCCGAGCTTCTCCGCCACGGGCCGCACGAGCCCCTTGATCTCCTCCGCGCGCGTGGCCATCTCCCCGGCCGCCCGCTCCTCCTCTGCGCGGCGGGCCTCCGTGACCCGCCGGGCGAGCGACTCTCCGGTGCGGTCGAGCACCTCGAGGGAGAGGTCCTTGAGCTCCCGGCGGGTGCGCTCCCGGTCCCGCCGCAGGAACGCGGGCAGCAGCAGCGCGGCGAGCACGATCACGCCGCTCAGCAGAATCGTGGACGCGCTCACCGCTCGCCGCCCGTGTGGACGCCACTTTTGCACCAGCTTCGCATTGCCGGAATGTCCCACGCGATCCGGACGTGAGCCTCTCGCGGATCGCCGATGCACGTCTCGCGACACTCACCGTCGCCTGCCGAGCCTCTCCATCGGGCAGGCCCTGGACGCCCCGGGGAGGCCGCCTCCTGCTTGACATTTCAGGGACCCGCGGGTATCTTCGGCCCGATGCTCCTCCGAGGGGAGCATGCCTGAGAGAGGGATAAGAGTCCATTGAGGGGGCGGTGCCTGCGGGCATGCCCGCAAGCAAAGTATTGAGGAGGATGTGAGATGTCAGCCAAGCATGGCTCGGCCATTTCTTTCCGTCGACGGGTGCAGCTGCTTGTTTGTGCGCTCGTCGCGGTGCTCGGGGTTTCGTCGCTCGCGGCAGTGTCCGCGAACGCGCTTCCCCCGGTCAAAGAAACCTACCTGGCGCTGGGCGATTCGCTCGCGTTCGGTTACTCGTCGCACACGCTGAACGAAAACGTGCTCACCGGGGACCAGCCGACGGACTTCGAAACCGGCTACCCGAACCAGTACCTCGTGCAGGAGAAATACCATCAGAAAGGGCTCCAGCTCGTCAACGACGGCTGCCCCGGCGAGACGAGTGACTCGCTGATCGGTAACGGTCCCCTGGCCAAAGGCCTGGAAGAAGCGCACGTCTACAAAATCGTTGAAGCGCCGTGCAAGTACCACAACGTGGAAAAACTGCCGCTCCACAACGAATACGGGCTCGACGCAGAAAACGAACCCGCGTCGCAGCTCGAAGACGCGCTCAAGGTCATCGGCACTGAGGCATACCTCGGGAAACCCGTGACGACGATCTCGCTCGACATCGGCGCCAACGACGCGCTGCACGCGCTCGAGCGCTGCGAAACCAACATCCCGAAAGAATTCAAAGAAAAAGGCGAAACGAAGTACCTCGAAGGCGGCAAAGAAGGCAAAGGCACGGAAGACCAGAACAACGGCTACGTGCTTGAGCAGGAAGGCCGCGGTGACGCGTACTACGCGGGTGTAGCCGCGCACGAAGCCGAAGTGGCCTACGGAAAAGGCGAATACGCGAAGGCCGGCGAAAAGCAGGCCGAAGCCGAAGCCCTCGGCAAAGCCGCCGAAAAGAAGTTCGGTGAAGCAGGAGCGCTGGCCGGCAGTGTCTGCGTCGAAGAGGAAGCCGAAGTCGTCTTCCCGCACATCGGCGCGAACATCGCGGTGACGCTCTACGTGCTCCACCACGGCGCCTCGTTCGGCTCGATCAACTACACCGGCCGGGTCATCTTCGTCGGTCAGTACGACTCCTACGGGCGTGTGTACAAGACCAAAGGCGAAGTTGAATCAGCCATCAAAGCAGCCGAAAAAGGCGAAGCCGGACCTGGCTTCCTGAAATCAAAGCTGGGCGAACTCGTGCCTGGCACGATCGGCCTCACGGCTAGCCTCAACGAAGGGCTCAAGAAAGAGCTCACCGACGGCGAACCGCAGGCCGGCGAAGAAGGCCACGAAGTCGAGAACGCCTGCTGGACGGGTACCGAGGGCGGCACCAAATCGACCAACGCCTTCAACCCAGGCCTAGGCAAAGAAGAAGGCCCCAACGGGAGCCTGCAGAAGTTCACCAACATGAACAACCAGGGCAAAGTCGAATTCGAAAACCCTGAAACCCATGAAACGGAAAAGCTCTATGACGGTCCGGACATCCACCCGACGTTGATGGGCTACAAGGACATGGCGAAACTCATGAAGCTGGACTGCGGTTAGGCATCATGACCGCCTCCTAGAGGCGAGCAGTGAGGGCATTCGGGCCCCCGGCGAAGCAGCCGGGGGCCCCGAGCCCGTTAAGCGGGCCGCGGCCTGTTCGAGGATCCCGAGCATCGCCGGCGCCGCCGGCCCGAGGCGCCCACCGCCCGGCACCGCGGCGAACACCCGGCGCAGAGGCGGCGCGGGGGAGAGGGAGCGGATGGCGATGTCCTCCCGGGGCACGGACAGCGCCAGCTCGGGGATCAGCGCGACGCCGACGCCGGCCGCGACGAGCCCCTGGACGGTCTGGTAGTCGTCGCTCTCGAAGGACACGTTCGGCTCGAACCCCGCGGCGTGGCAGCAGCGCACGACGTGGCGCGCGCCGGCCGAGCTCCGCGAGGTCTGCACCCACGACTCGTCCGCGAGGTCCTCCATACGGATGCGCTCGCGCGCGACGAGGGGGTGCTGCCGGGGCAGCGCGAGATGGAGCGGATCGTCGAGCAGCCCCACCCGCCGGGAGTCGCGCAGGGGCAGCGGCTCGGCGAACTCGAACAGCAGCGCGAGGTCTATCTCGCCCGCGGTGAGTCGTGGGACGATCTCCTCGGGCTCCCCCTCCGACAGCGTCAGCTCGACGTCGGGGTAGCTGGCGGCGAACATCGCGATCGCGACCGGCATCAGCGTCGCCCCCGCCGTCGGGAACGAGGCGATCCGCAGCCTTCCCCCGCGCAGCCCGGCGATCGCGTCGAGCGCCGCCTGGGCGGAGTCCAGTCTCGCCAGGATCCCCTCGGCGTGGCCGACGAGCGTCTGCCCGGCCGCCGTCAGCGTGACCCCCCTGGGATGGCGCTCGAGCAGCGACATCCCCGTCTCGGCCTCGAGCGCGGAGATCTGCTGGGAGACGGCCGACTGGGAGTAGGAGAGGGCCTCGGCGGCGGACGACAGCGAGCCCCTGTATGCGACCTCCTTCAGGACCCTCAGCCGACCGACGTTCAGCATAAGAACAACTTATAGCAGCGATCAGAACAATCACTGGCGGTGATGGCAGGGACGTGCTTACATCGAACGAAAGCAACGTTTCGAATCCAACAGCGGCCGTCCGGTACGGCCATCGTGAAGGAGAACACCATGTCCGCCAAGATCATCGTTTCCTACGACGGCACCGCCAACGAGGACGACGCGATCGCCCTTGGCCGCATCCTCGCCGGCGCCGGCGCCGACGTCGGCCTGGCCTACGTCCGCCACGCGCCCGAGGCAGACGCCGACCGCGAGGCCCAGGCCCAGGCCGAGGCGCAGGCGACCGTGGACCGCGGCGCGCAGCTGCTCGGCAACGCCAACGCGGCTCGCAACGTCGTCATCGACCGCTCGACCCCCGAGGGCCTAGCCGCGCTCGCCGAGCGCGAGCACGCCGACGTGATCGTGTTCTGCTCGGACTCCCACACCGCCAAGGGCCACGTCGCCGTCGGCAACTCCGCCGGACGCCTGCTCGAGGGCGGCCGCACCGCGGTGGCGATCGCGCCGGTCGACCTCGCCGAGACCGCGAGCCGCGGCATCTCGGAGGTCGTCGCGATCGGCGACGCCGACGGCGGGGCCGCGGAGACCGCTCGGTCCTTCGCCGCCGCGCTCGGCGCGACGGTTGCCCCGGTCCTCAACGACCAGACCGGCCTGCTGATCCTCGACTCCCGCCCCGAGGTGGAGCCCGGGCGCATCTCGATCAGCTCCTCGGCTGCGCACCTCGTCGAGGGCGCGACCTGCCCGGTGCTGGTGCTCCCGCGCGGCGTCTCGCTGACGCTCGGCCGCTCGAACGCTCCGGTCGCCGCCTGAGCGATCCGCGGTCGCTTCCCGAGGCTCCCCCCACCGGGGGCCTCGGGGCGAGCCTGGCAGCGCCGAGCCGAGCCACCCTAGGGGCGGCCACTGCGGCGCCCACGGGTACGAGCGAGCGCGTATCCGGCGAGCGCCTCGATCAGGTCGAGCCCGCCCCCCAGGAGGTGGGCGAGGGCCCCCGTCCGCAACGCCGCCTCGGCTTCGCGCCAGCGTGATCGCCATCGAGGAGGGCTCACCCGGGCGCACGGTATCGTGGCGGGGGTGCCAGTCGCCGTCAAGACCACCGTCACGGAGCTGGGCGACTCACGCGTGCGGCTGCAGGTGGAGGTTCCAGCAGGCGAGGTCGAGGGTCGCCTGGAGCGCAAGGCGCGCGAGCTCGGCCGCGAGCTGAAGCTCCCGGGGTTCCGCCGGGGCAAGGTGCCTGCGCCGCTCGTGATCCAGAGGATCGGACGCGAGGCGATCCTCGAGGAAGCCGTCCGCGACACGATCTCCAGCTGGTACTCGGAGGCGATCGAGTCGGCCGGGGTCGTTCCCGTCGGCGACCCCGAGCTCGACCTCGGAGAGCTGCCTCCACAGGGGCAGGCGCTCGAGTTCACGATCGAGATCGGCGTCCTGCCGACGGCCGAGCTCGGTCCCTACAGGGGGCTCGAGGTTCCGCGCCGGGAGCCGCGCGTGGACGAGGCCCAGATCGACGAGGAGGTGGAGGGCGTGCGCGAGCGGCTGGCACGGCTGGAGACGGCCGAGCGGGCCGCCGCGAGCGGCGACTATGTCGTGATCGACTACCTCGGCTCGCTCGCCGAGGGCGAGGAGGGAGCGGAGCGGCTGGTCCCGTTCGCCGGCGGCGAGGGTCGCGATCAGCTCGTCGAGCTCGGCGGGGGCAACCTCGTCCCCGGCTTCGAGGAGGGCCTCGTGGGGGCGCTCGCGGGTGAGACGCGGACGGTCACGCCGACGTTCCCCGGCGACTACGGCAACAGCGAGCTCGCCGGCCGCCAGGCATCGTTCGAGGTGACCGTCAAGGAGGTCAAGGTCAAGGAGCTTCCTGCGCTCGACGACGACCTCGCGGTGGACGCCGGCTTCGACGATCTCGGCGAGCTCCGCGACGACCTCCGGGCGCGCCTGCTGGAGGTCGACGAGGCGCGTGTGGAGGGCGAGTTCCGCCAGGCCGCGCTGGACGCGGCGGTCGCGGGCGCGACGGTGGCGGTCACGCCCGAGCTCGTGGCCGCGCGTGCGAGCGAGATGTGGGAGCGGATGCTGCATGGGCTGGCCCATCGCGGGATCAGTCGCGAGGCCTATCTGCAGGTGACCCAGCGGGCCGAGTCCGATGTGCTCGCCGAGATGCAGCCGGAGGCGGATGCGGCGCTGCGGCGCGAGGCCGTCATCACCGCGATCGTGGCCGCCGAGGGGATCAGCCCGAGCGAGGAGGAGCTGCTCGAGGTACTCGCTTCGACGGCGGAGCGGGAGGGCCTCTCGGCGGAGACCCTGCTCGCGGATCTGCGCTCCGCGGGGCGGTTGGAGGAGGTCCGCGATGACCTCGCCGCGCGGATGGCGATCGACCTCGTTGCCGAGGCGGCGACGCCGATCCCGCTCGCGCAGGCGCAGGCGCGGGAGGCCCTCTGGACCCCGGAGAAGGCGGCGCAGGAGGCGGGCGGGCAGGGCCCGGCGCCCGCCGCGGGACGGCTATGGACCCCGAGCGAGCCATCTCCGAGCTAGCCTTCTCTAGAGGAATCCGGCACGCGTTGCGAAACAAAGGCGGACCATGAACCTGCTCCACAGAGATCGACACGCCGCATGAGCCCACTCGTCCCGATGGTCGTCGAGCAGACCTCGCGCGGAGAGCGCGCGTTCGACATCTACAGCCGGCTGCTCAACGAGCGGATCATCTTCCTCGGCACGCCGGTTGACGATCAGATCGCGAACCTGATCGTTGCCCAGCTCCTGCACCTGGAGTCGGAGGACCCCGAAAAGGACGTCTCCGTCTACATAAACTCGCCCGGAGGGTCCGTCTACGCCGGGTTGGCGATCTACGACACGATGCAGTTCATCAAGCCCGACGTCCAGACGATCTGCGTCGGGATCGCGATGTCGATGGGGGCGCTGCTGCTCGCCGGTGGAGCGCACGGCAAGCGGATGGCGCTGCCGAACGCCAAGATCCTCATCCACCAGGTCTCCTCGAGCTTCCAGGGCCAGGCCACCGATATCGAGATCCACGCGAAGGAGATCATCGACGTGCGCCGCCGGCTGGACGAGATCATCGCCAAGCACACGGGCAAGGACCTTGAGGAGGTCCGCAAAGACACCGAGCGGGACTACTTCATGAGCTCGGAGGAGGCCAAGGAGTACGGGATTATCGACCGCGTGATCTCCGAGCACTAGGACCCCTCCCACGGGGGGCCGCGACCGATCTATGATCGGTCGTGAGGCCCGCCGCGAGCGAGCGCCGGAAGTCCCTTGACAGAGGGGCCGTCCCGGCGGATGGTGGCCTGGAGCGGGGAGCATGGGAGGGAAGGGATATGGCGAGACCCACGGACTCAAACGAGCAGCTCCTCTGCAGCTTCTGCGGGAAGTCCCAGCGGCAGGTCAAGAAGCTGATCGCGGGCCCGGGGGTCTACATCTGCGACGAGTGCATCGACCTCTGCAACGAGATCATCGACGAGGAGCTCTCGGCGCCACCCGCGTTCGACCTCGAGAACCTCCCCAAGCCGCGCGAAATCTACGAGGTGCTCGACGAGTACGTCGTCGGCCAGGACCCCTCCAAGCGGACGCTCTCGGTCGCCGTCTACAACCACTACAAGCGCGTTCAGATGATGATGTCCGGCGACTCCGACATCGAGCTCCAGAAGTCGAACATCCTCCTCCTCGGCCCCACCGGCTGCGGCAAGACGCTGCTCGCACAGACGCTCGCCCGGATCCTCAACGTGCCCTTCGCGATCGCCGACGCGACCGCGCTGACGGAGGCCGGCTACGTCGGCGAGGACGTGGAGAACATCCTCCTGAAGCTGATCCAGGCGGCCGACTACGACGTCAAGAAGGCCGAAACGGGCATCATCTACATCGACGAGGTCGACAAGATCGCGCGCAAGGCGGACAACCCGTCGATCACGCGGGACGTCTCCGGCGAGGGCGTTCAGCAGGCGCTGCTGAAGATCCTCGAGGGGACCCAGGCCTCGGTCCCGCCCCAGGGCGGCCGCAAGCACCCCCATCAGGAGTTCCTCACGATCGACACCACGAACGTGCTGTTCATCTGCGGGGGCGCGTTCGCGGCGCTCGACAAGGTGATCGAGCGGCGGATCGGCCACAAAGGCGTCGGCTTCGCCGCCGCGATCGAGAAGAAGTCCGAGCGGGACCCGGGTCTGATCTTCGAGCACTGCCTCCCCGAGGACCTGATCGAGTACGGGCTGATCCCCGAGTTCATCGGGCGCCTGCCGGTGATGTCGGCGGTCCACCAGCTGACGCGCGAGGATCCTCGTCTCGATCCTCGTCGAGCCCCGTAACGCCCTCGTGAAGCAGTTCCAGCGCTTCTTCGCCTTCGATGGGATCGAGCTGGTCTTCTCCGAGGACTCGCTCGTGGCCGTCGCCGAGAAGGGCCTCGCGCGCGAGACGGGCGCCCGCGGCCTGCGGTCGATCATCGAGGAGATACTGCTCGAGGTGCAGTTCGAGCTGCCCTCCCGCCGCGATGTGAAGAAGTGCGTCGTCACGAAGGAGACCGTCGAGAAAAGCCTCACGCCGACGCTCGTCACCGAAGCGGCGCCCGAAGACGCCGAGGAGGCCCGGCTCCGCGAGGAGTCCGCCTGACGGCGTTCGCCCCGCCGCCGAGCGGCCCAGTCGCTACCATCGCCCACGTGGCAAGGTCCCGCTCGAAGAAGTCCTCCTCATCGCCTCGCAAGACCCTTCTGTGGGCAGGTCTGCTGCAGGTCGGGGCTGTGCTCCTGCGGCGCCTCGGCGACCTCTCCGGGAAGGAGCGGACGCGGCTGGCGCAACTGCTGCGCGAATCCAGGGGCCAGCCCGGGCGGCTCGCCGAGAAGGAGCGCGTGGAGCTTCGCAAGCTGGTCGCCAAGCTCGACCTGAAGGGCGCCGCGAGGGAGCTCGCGCCGCTGCTCGGACGGACCCGCTCCGGCAGACGCGGGAGCCGTCGCCACCGTAAGACGTGAGCGAGACCGGCTCCCGCCCTCACGCCGCGCAGGCGCCGGGCTCCGCTTGGACCGTCGCCCGCGCCGAGAGCGAGCTCCGCTCGCTGGAGCTGTTCGGGATGCGCTTCGGCCTCGACCGGATGCGCCGGATGATGACCGTCCTGGACTCTCCCGAGCGGCGCTTTCCGTCGATCCACGTGCTCGGGACGAACGGGAAGACGTCCACCACGAGGATGGCCGCGGCGATCCTCCGGCGGCATGGCCTGCGCGTCGGGGCCTACACCTCGCCGCACCTCGTCTCCTATCGCGAGCGCGTCGAGATCGAGGAGGTGGAACTCGGCGAGGACGCCTTCGCGGCCGCCGTCGCCCGCGCGAGCTGGGCGGCCGAGCGGGTCAACAGGACCCTCGGCGAGGATGATCACGTGACGCAGTTCGAACTGCTCACCGCCGCGGCGCTGTGGGAGATGGCCCGTCGCGAGGTCGACGTCGCGGTCGTCGAGGCGGGCCTCGGAGGGCGCTACGACGCCACCAGCGTGATCGATGCAGACGTGACGGCGCTCACGAGCGTCGGCCTCGAGCACACCCGCTGGCTGGGGCCGACCGTGCGTGACATCGCGGAGGAGAAGCTCGCCGCGGTGGCCGATGGCGCGGTCCTCTGTCTCGGGGCGGGCCTGCCCGCAGAGGCGGTCGCGGTGGCTGAGCGGGTGGCGGCCGAGCGGGACGCGCGGATCCTCACCGCGGCGCCCACCTACACGGGCCCGGAGCTGCGCGCGCGCGGAGGTTTTCAACGGCGCAACTTCGCCCTCGCTCGCACCGCGGCGGAAGCCCACCTGGAGATCACCGGGACGGCGGTCGAGGAGCGCGCGGTGGCCGGGGCGGCAGCGGCGACCGAGGTCGCGGGGCGGGCGCAGCTGATCACCGCCGAGCCGCCGACGCTGCTCGACGGGGCCCACAACCCCGACGCCGTCCTCGCGCTCGTGGAGTCGCTCCCCCAGCTCCTCGGCGGGCGCCCCCTGGGGCTCGTCCTCGGCGTCCTCGAGGACAAGGACGCGGCGAGCATGCTCGCCGCGCTGCTGCCGCTGTGCGAGCGCGCCTGGTTCACGGCGCCGCCGAGCGGCCGTGCGCTCACGCCCGCCGCGCTGCACTCGCTCGCGCGCCAGCTCGGGTTCGACGCCGCCTGCGAGCCGCGCCCCGCGCGGGCCCTCGCGGAGGCACAGGCGTGGGCGCTCGCTCACCGCGGGGCCGTGCTCGCGACCGGGTCGGTGTACCTCGTCGGCGATCTCCTCGCCGACGGCCCCACCGCGCGCCTTGCGACGTCGCTGGAGGGGTCGGGGAGATGAACGAGGAGGGCCCTTCGGTGCTGACGATGATCGGCGCCGTGGCGCTGATCGTGGCATTGGTGATCCTTGTCTTCTTCGCTGCAGGCTATGGTTTTGCCCGAGTGTTTCTCTAAACTCCACCCCGGCCGATGCGCGTTCTCGCCTATTTCGGAATCGAAAGCAGCGGCCTCAGCCTGGCCGTCGATCTGCTGGTGCTGTTCGTCGTCGTCCTGTACTTCGCGCTGATCTACTGGACCTACGCCGACGCTCGCCGCCGCATCGTCGATCCGGTGATGGTGGGCTGCGCCACGGCAGCCTCGCTGTTCCCGTTCGTGGGGACGATCATCTACATGATCCTCCGCCCACCCGAGTACCTCGAGGACGTCCGCGAGCGGGAGCTCGAAACGCGGGCGGCGGAGGCGCGGCTGCACGAGCTCGACCAGTCGCTCTGCCCGCACTGCAGCTATCGCGTCGAGCGTGACTTCATCCGCTGTCCGAGCTGCCTGCGCAAGCTCAAGGAGCGCTGCGTGAGCTGCTCCCGGCCGCTCGATCAGACATGGACCATCTGTCCCTATTGCGAGACCGACGTCCCCGGGATTCCCCCGCAGCGCTCGCGCCGCTCGCAGACCGGGCGCTCGCGCCGTCCGGTCGCGCCGCTGGAGACCGAGCTGCCCGACCTCGAGTCCCTCACGGGCGAGGCCGCGGACGAGCAGACCGCGACCGCGGTCGTGCAGGAATCCGCGGCCACGAGCGCGCCAGGCCCGCGCGGAGCGCCCGCCGAGCGGTCGCCCGCGGCCGACCCCCTGAACGAACGACCCCGACAAGAGGACCACATGGACCGAACCCTGATCCTGGTAAAGCCGGACGCCTTCGCCCGCGGGCTCAGCGGCGAGATCATCGCCCGATTCGAACGCAAGGGCCTGACGATCGTCGCGCTGCGGCACATGGTCGTCAGCCGGGAGCTCGCGGAGCGCCACTACGCCGAGCACGCCGAGCGGCCGTTCTTCAGCGAGCTCGTCGAGTTCATCACCTCCGCGCCGATCCTGGCGATGGTGCTCGAGGGGCCCGAAGCGGTGAAGGCGGCGCGACAGGCGATCGGCGCGACGAACCCGCTGGAGGCGGCCCCCGGGACGATCCGCGGGGACTTCGCGATCGAGACGGGGACGAACATGGTCCACGGGTCCGACTCCGCCGAGTCGGCGGCGCGCGAGGCGGGCCTGTTCTTCGAGGGCCTCCAGCCGTAGCGGCCCATCGTGCCCTGATCCTCGCCTCGGCCTCGCCACAGCGGCGTGCGATCCTCGAGCGGCTCGGAGTGCCGATCGAGGTCCGCGCCTCGGGTGCGGAGGAGCTGGAGCAGGGGATCCCGAGAGGGTGACGCTGGAGAACGCACGCCGGAAGGTGGCGGCGGTGGACGAGGGGGGCGGCGAGAGCGTGCTGGGATGCGACACCATCGTCGTGCTCGAAGGCCGGATCTACGGCAAGCCCGCGGACGAGCGCTCGGCGGCGGCCACGCTCGAGGCCCTCGCCGGACGCACCCACACGGTCGTGAGCGGGCTGCTGCTGCGGAGGGGGGAAGCGAGCGGACCGCGGTTGCGCGCACGGAGGTGACCTTCCGCCCGGTCGGCACGGCGCTGATCGGCTGGTACCTGGCAACCGGCGAGTGGCGCGGGCGGGCCGGCGGATATGCGATCCAGGGTGCGGGGGCAGCGCTCGTCGAGCGGATCGAGGGCGACTACGAGAACGTCGTCGGGCTGCCGCTGGCGGCGCTCCTGGACCTCTGGCCGGACCTGCTCCTGGAAGGCTGAGGGGGCCTCTGGGGAGGGCTGCACGGGCGATCGCACGGCGTCGGGGCAACGGCCGGCGTCCGCTAGACTGCGCGCGGGCACGCCCCCGATGAGCCCTGGCAGCCGAACCGGCCGGACAGCAGCGGCAGCAGGCCGGATTCCGGCGTGAGCCCCCTCGCTAGATGAGCATCTTCACGTATCTGACAGGATTCGGTGGCCGCGACATGGCGGTCGACCTCGGCACGGCGAACACGCTCGTGTACGTGCGCGGGCGGGGCATCGTCCTGTCCGAGCCGAGCGTGGTGGCGATCGACTCCCGCACCGGGGAAGTCCACGCGGTGGGGATCGAGGCCAAGCGCATGCTCGGGCGCACCCCGGGGACGATCCAGGCGATCCGCCCGCTGAAGGACGGCGTGATCGCGGATTTCGACGTCACCGAGCAGATGCTGCGGCACTTCATCCAGAAGGTCCACCAGAACCGCTGGGCGCATCCACGCGTGGTGGTGTGCGTGCCCTCCGGGGTCACGGGCGTGGAGAAGCGGGCCGTCGAGGAGGCCTGCCTGTCGGCGGGCGCGCGTACCGCGTACCTGATCGAGGAGCCGATGGCCGCGGCGATCGGGGCCGGCCTGCCGGTCGGCGAGCCGACCGGATCGATGGTCGTGGACATCGGCGGAGGCACCTCCGAGGTGGCCGTCATCTCGCTCGGCGGGATCGTCGTCTCGCAGTCGATCCGCGTCGGCGGCGACGAGATGGACGAGGCGATCATCAACTACGCAAAGAAGGAGTACAAGCTCCTGATCGGCCAGCAGACGGCCGAGGAGCTGAAGCTCGAGATCGGGTCCGCCTGCCCGATGTCGGAGGAGCTCCAGGCCGAGATCCGGGGCCGGGACATGGTCGCGGGCCTGCCCAAGACGGTGGTGCTGACGAGCGAGGAGATCCGCCAGGCGCTGGAGGAACCGCTGAGCCAGATCATCGATGCCGTCAAGGAGACGCTCGACCGCACCCCGCCCGAGCTCGCCTCCGACATCATGGACCGGGGGATCATGCTCGCGGGCGGGGGCTCCCTGCTGCAGGGCCTCGACGAGCGGCTGCGCGAGGAGACGCAGATGCCGGCCCACCTGGCGGAATCGCCGCTTACCTGCGTTGCGGTCGGGTCCGGGCGCTCGCTCGAGGAGTTCGAGGCGATCCACCGCTCGAATCGGACCTCCCGCAACCGCCGCCGCCGGTGAGAGCACGCGGGCGCAGGCTCGCGCCCGGATGCGGCGAGGCGAGCGGTGGGTGTGTGACCGAGCGCCTGCATCGGGGGTAGTCTGTCCCGTTGAACGCTCCGGAAGGTACTGATCTGTGTATGACAAGACGGTGCGGCGTCGACGAGCGGTCCTTGTGCTGCTCGTCGTGCTCTCCCTGCTGCTCCTGACCGCCTACTTCGGCGAGTCCCCCAACGGTCGCCTGCACGGCGTGCAGCGTGACTTCTTGGCGATCGTCTCGCCGCTGCAGGATGGCGCGAACAAGGCGCTGAAGCCGGTTCGTGACCTGTTCGGCTGGTTCGGCGACACGCTCCATGCCAAAAGCCAGCGCAACCAGCTGCTCAAGCAGGTCGACAAACTGCGCCACGAACTCGTCGCCGACCAGGCCGAAAAACGGGGCTACAGAGAGCTGCTGTCGCTCTACCACCTCGATCAGCTGAGCCTCGCCGACTACCGCCCCGTGACCGCCACGGTCGTCGGCAAGTCGCCCAACCTCTGGTATGCGACGGTGTGGATCGACAAGGGCGAAGACGACGGCGTCCACGACAACGACCCGGTGGTCAACGCCGAAGGGCTCGTCGGCAGGGTCGTCCAGGCGGCCCCCGACGGTGCGCTCGTGGATCTGATCACGGACAGCTCGATGGGGGTCTCGGCGCGGGTCGGGACGGGCACCGCGACCGGGATCCTGCAGCCGAAGGTCGGCGAACCGGACGACCTCCTGCTGCAGTACCTGCCCACGAGCGCGGAGGCCAACGACGGCGAATACGTCGTCACCTCGGGGACCGTCGAACCCCCGTTCGACTCGCTCTACCCGCCCGGGATCGTGATCGGCCAGGTCACCTCGACGAACGAAGAAAGCGCCTACAAGTCGGTCAACGTCCGCCCGATGGCCAACCTCCACGACCTCGACATCGTGCAGGTGCTGACGATCGGCGCGGGGAGCCGGGCGGCGAAGCTCGCGAGCCTGGTGGGCGCCTTCCCGACGGGCCAGAGCCAGACGCCGGGGAGCTCCGAACAGCTCGCCTCGGCGGGGACGAGCGGATGAGCGGCCAGCCGATCTCGGCGGGGCTCGCGATCCGCATCGCCGCGCTGTCCGTGGCGATCGTCTTCATCCAGATCGGGGTCGTCTCCGAGGTGCCGGTCTTCGGCGTCAACGTCGACCTCTCGCCCCTGTTCGTCGCCTTCGTCGGGCTCCTCTGCGGCTCGGTCGCCGGCGCGGTGAGCGGCTTCGCGGTGGGCCTCCTCGTGGATCTGGCGCTCGCCCAGACGCTCGGGGTGACGTCCTTCATCTTCACCCTGATCGGCTACTGGTGCGGCCGCCTGCGCGAACTGCGCGACCCCCAGGGCGCGCTCACGCCGCTGCTCGTCGGCGCCACCGCCTCGGCCGTCTCGCTGGTGGGGTACTCGCTGATGGAGTTCATGCTCGGGGTCGACGCGCCGGTGAGCCTCGAGCTTCTCCGCCAGATCACGCTCGGGGTCGTCGTCAACACGGTCGCCGCGCTTCCGACATGGGTGTTCGTGCGCATCTGCCTGGATGGCGCGCTGCCCGAGGACCCGCGCCGGCGCCGCCGCCGCCGGGCCTACACGACCGGCGGGTTGAGTCCGCTGTCCCGCGCTCGATGACGGCCCCCGCGGCGAGGCTCGAGGTGAACGGGCGATGAGCGCGATCGAGCGTGTGCGTCCGCGTGACCCGCGGGTGCCGGTCTCGCCTGCGCTGGCGCTGCGGGTGGCGATCCTCGGTGGCATCGCGATGCTGATGTTCGGGGTGATCTTCTTCCGGCTCTGGTACCTGCAGGTGCTGACCGGCGAACAGTACGCCCAGCAGGCCGACGCCAACCAGGTGCGCCACCTGCCGGTGGCGGCGCCCCGGGGGCAGATCCTCGATCGCGAAGGCAGGGCGATCGTCACGAGCGTGACGACGAACGCGGTACAGATCATCCCCAGTCAACTTCCCCCCGGCATCGCGGCCCAGGCAATCGCCTATCAGGAACGCCTGGCCGAAGCCGAACTCGCGCGCAAGGGGCCGGAGGCCCGTCTGAGCAGCTACGAAGCGTCGCTGCACCTCGTGCACAAGACGAGTCGTGAGCAGCGAGCCGAGCTCGGGCGGCTCAAGCGAGCGGCCCTCCCCCCGCGCGTGGCCGTCCCGCCGCTGGCGGAGGGCGACACCGCGCTGCGGAGTCTCTTCCGACGCCTCGGCGGCGTGATCCGCCTCAGCCCCCGCCTGATCGATGAACGGGTGGTGGAGGGGATGACGCAGACGCCCTATGCGCGTGTGACCGTGAAGACCGACGCCGGCGCCGGCCCGCTGACCGTGATCGGGGAGCGCGGGAATGAATTCCCGGGGGTGGTCCAGGAACCGGTCTCGATCCGGGCCTATCCGTTCGGGGAAATGGCCGCGCAGGTGCTCGGCCACGTCGACGAGATCTCCGAACCCGAGCTGAAGCTGCCCGCCTTCCGCGGCGTGCACGGAGGGACGATCGTCGGCCAGGAAGGGCTCGAGTTCTACTACGACCGCTACCTCCGCGGGGTCCCCGGCATCCAGCGCGTGGAGGTGAACGCAGCCGGGCAGCCCGTCCCCAGCAACCAGCCCGTGACCCCCCCGATCGAGGGCCACAGCCTGAAGACGACGCTCGACCTGGGTCTGGAGCAGGAGAGTGAAAAAGCCCTCCGTGAAGGGATCGAACACGCCCGCGCCGGGGGCAAACCGGCGGACGGGGGGGCGTTCGTGGCGATCGACCCCCTCAACGGGGAAATCCTCTCGATCGGCTCCTGGCCGAGCTTCGACCCCGACCAGTTCGCCAAACCCCTCACCCCCGACGAATATCAGGAACTGATCGGGAGCGGGTCATCCGGAGGAAGGCTCACCAACCGCGCCGTGGAGGGCGCCTACCCGACGGGCTCGACGTTCAAGCCGATCACCGCGATGGCGGCTCTGGAACATGGGGTGATCACGCCCGAAGAAGGACTCGGGGCGGGCGCGTGCATCTCGGTCTCCACCGAGCAGTTCTGCAATGCCGGACAGGCCAACTACGGCGCCGTGGGGCTCGTGGAAGCGCTCAAGGTGTCCTCGGACACCTACTTCTTCGAAGTCGGCGAGCGCGCCTACTACCACGGCACCGTGATCCAGCGGGAGGCCGAAAAACTCGGCATCGGACACGAAACCGGGATCGACCTCCCGGAGGAGCTGAAAGGCACCGTCCCCGGCCCGGCGTGGCGCGCGAAGGAGAACGCGCTGCAGGAAGCCTGCGAACGCCGTCACGAGCCGAGCTGTCACATCGTCGAGGAAATCGGCCCGTGGAGGGTCGGCGACAACATGCACCTGGCCGTCGGCCAGGGAGAACTCCTGACCGATCCGCTGCAGATGGCCGTCGCCTACTCGGCGCTCGCGGACGCCTACATGCACGGGGGCGAAGGGACGATCGTCACGCCCCACCTCGGCAAGGAGATCGACGAACCGACGGGGAGCCTCGTCCAGACGCTCAGCTTCCCCAGCCACAAGGTCCACCTCAACTACTCCGACCTGAGCCTCGTGATGCAGGGCATCCACGAGGCCGCGAGCGAGAACGGGGGTACCTCGGCGGACGTCTGGAGCGGATGGAACCAGGCGCAGAACCCGGTCTACGGCAAGACCGGCACGGCCGAACGCACCGGCCAGGTCGAACAGTCCTGGTACATGTGCTACATCGCGGACTCCAGCCGGCCGATCGTGATCGCCGTGACCGTCGAACAGGGCGGCTTCGGCGCCGAAACCGCCGCGCCGATCGCGAGGCTGATTGCCTCGAAGTGGTTCCACGATCCGCTCAAGTTCGTCGCCGGAAACTCGAAGACCTTCTGATGCCGCTGAGCCCGATCAGCCAGCGTGAGGAGCCCGAGCCACTCCCGCCGCGGGCGTTGCGCCTGCCGCTCGACCCGTTGCTCGCGCTGGCCGTCGTCGGGCTCGGGATCTGCTCCGTCGCGACGCTCGCGATCGCCACCCGCAAGACGATCCCCGGTGATCCCCACTACTACGTCGAGCGCCAGGCGGTCTATCTCGGCGTCGGCGTGGTGTTCATGCTCGCCCTCTCCCGCTTCGACTACTCGCGGCTGCGCCAGCTCAAAAACGGGATCTACGCCGCGCTGCTGGTGAGCATCCTGGCGGTGCTCGCGCTCGGCCAGTCCGCCAACGGCTCGCAGCGCGCGATCAGCCTGCCGTTCTTCTCCTTCCAGGCCTCCGAGCTCGGCAAGGTCCTGCTGATCGTCGCGCTCGCCGCGTTCATCGTCGACCGTTCCCGCCAGATCCGCGAGCGCGAGACGACCGTCCGGGTGCTGATCGCGGCGCTGATCCCGGCGACGCTCGTGATCGCCCAACCGGATCTCGGCTCAGGGCTCGTCTACCTCGTCGTCGCGGTGATGCTGCTGTTCATCGCCGGGAGCTCCTGGAAGGCACTGTCGGGGCTCGCGGCGCTGATCGCGCTGTCGGCGACATTCGTGCTCGTGGCAGCGCCCGCCGCCGGGGTCCACGTTCTCAAGCCCTACGAGACGGCGCGCCTGACGGCCTTCCTGCACCCCTCCTCGAACCTGAAAACGGAAGGCTGGCAGCAGGCGGAGTCGAAGATCGCGATCGGCTCGGGCGGGAAGACCGGCCGGCGCTCCAGCCTGCGCCAGATTCCCAATGGCTTCGTGCCCGAGAGCGACACCGACTTCATCTTCGCGGCCGTCGGCGAAAGCTACGGTTTCGTCGGCGCCGGGCTCGTGTTGCTGCTGTATGCGTTGCTGATCTCGCGCGCCCTGCGCGTGCTCGTGATGGCCAAGGACCTGTTCGGCTCGCTGATCGCCGCCGGTGTAGTGGGTATGCTGATGTTTCAGGTCTTCGTCAATGTGGGAATGACCATTGGGATCATGCCCATTACCGGGGTGACGCTGCCGCTCATGAGCTACGGCGGATCATCGGTGATCACCACCCTGTTGGCGGTCGGCCTGTTGCAATCGATTTACGTCCGGGCGCGCGCCTCAGCAGCTTTGAAGGGCCGCGTACCGCGTCACTAGATAGAAATTGTTCGCCGAGCACTCCCCCCCAGACCAGCGGCCCAAGTGGGCCGTGAAAGCGGTCACGGGGACCATCGCCTCGTGGACGCCCTCGCACCCCGCGAGGGCGCTCCAGCTCCCCGGAACGGCCCGCTCCATGCGCTCGCCGTCCCGGGTCTGCAGCTTCCGCGAGGCGGCGTGCCCGGCCCCACACCACATCGAAAGATTGGGTCAAATTGAAAAAGCAAGTGCTTGTGAGCGTCGATCGCGCGGAGACGCGCGTGGCGCTGTTGGAGGCGAGCGGCGCGCCCGCCGCCACGAAAACGCGCAGCCGCAAACGCGGAAGCGGGTCGCCCGATCCGGGCTACCGGGTCGCTGAGCTCTACATAGAGCGGCGCGGGAACCGCTCGATCGTCGGCAACATCTACAAGGGCAAGGTCGACAACGTCCTGCCCGGCCTCGAGGCCGCGTTCGTGGACATCGGCCTCGAGAAGAACGGCTTCCTCCACGTCGACGAGATCGTCCTGCCGGGGGTCGAGGCGGCGAAACGCGGGCGGGGGGGCAGCGGTCGCAAGATCGCCGACCTGATCTCCCCCGGTCAGGAGATCGTCGTGCAGGTGGTCAAGGACCCGCTGAAGACGAAGGGCGCGCGGCTGACGATGGAGCTGACGATCGCGGGCCGCTACATGGTCTACGCCCCCACGGGCGAGGGCGTGGGGGTCTCCCGGCGGCTCGAGGATCGCGAGCGCGAGCGGCTGCGTCGACAGACCAGCGGGCTGCCGCTGGAGGGCGGCGGGGTGATCGTGCGCACCGCGGCCCACGGGGCCAAGCGCGAGGACTTTGAGCGCGAGCTGAAGTACCTCCACAAGCTCCACGAGGTGCTCGTCAAGCGCGTCGCCGAGACGACCGCACCGGACCTCGTCTTCCAGGAGGCGGACCTGTCCGTGCGGGTGGTGAGAGACATCTTCTCGGCCCACTTCGAACGGGCGGTCGTCGACGACGAGCAGCAGTACCACCGCCTCGTCTCGTTCTTCACGCGCACCGCCCCGGAGCTCGTCGAGCGGGTGGAGCTGTGGAAGCAGGAGGAGCCCCTGTTCGAGTCCTACGGCGTCGACAAGGCGATCGAGGGGGTGCTCTCGCGGCGGGTCGACCTGCCGAGCGGGGGCTACCTGATCATCGACTACGCCGAGGCGCTCACGGTCATCGACGTCAACTCCGGCAGCTTCATCGGCCGGGGCAAGGGCGCCGGGCTGGAGGACACGATCACGCGCACCAACCTCGAGGCGGCAGAGGAGGTCGTCAACCAGCTCCGCCTGCGTGACATCGGCGGGATCATCGTGATCGACTTCATCGACATGGCCCGGGCGCGCAACCGCGACGCCGTCATGAAGGTGCTCCGCAAGACGCTCGACGAGGACCGCACGAAGACCTTCACGGCCGAGATCTCCAAGCTCGGCCTCGTGGAGATGACGCGGCAGAACGTCACCGAGGGCGTGCGCGAGATCATGAGCCGGCCGTGCCCGACGTGCGACGGCGAGGGTATGATCCGCTCCGAGGAGACGATCGCGATCGAGTTCGAACGGCGGCTCCGCGATGTCGTCACCGAGCACCCCGACGCGGAGGCCTACCTGGTGCAGATCAACCCCCGCGTGAGCACCCAGTTCACCGGGCACGGATCGCGGGTGCTACACGCGCTGGAGGCCGAAACGGGACGCTCGTTCCTGTTCGAGGGCTCCGAAGGGCTCGCGCTCGACCACTTCGCGATCACTTTCATGGGGTCGCGCGCCGAGGTCGAGGAGCGTGCCCTCCCGTTCCGCCAGGGCGACGAGGTGCTCGTGGAGATCGTCGAGCCGCACATGTACGCGGAGGACGACGCGGTCGCCAAAATCGACGGCTACATCATCTCGATCGCCGGGGCTGCCCAGTTCGTGGGCGAGAAGCGGATGGTGCGGATCGACGAGGTCGGTCGTACGGCGGCGAGCGCGCTGTTGCTCGACGAGGCCGGCGAGGTCGTTCGCCCCGCTCCGCGCCCCCCGTCGCGGGAGGGCGGCCAGGGGCGGCGCCGGGCCGGCTCGAGCACGCGCGGGGCCTCGTCCGGCGGCACCGTCTCCGAGAAGGCCGAGGCCGAGGCCGAGGTCGCAAACGGTGGGCGTCGCTCGCGCGGGCGTCGCGCGGTGGCCGACCCCGAGGATGCCGAGACGCGCCTTGAAGCGGGCCTCAGCGAGTCGCCCGCCTCGATCGACTCCGAGCCCGAGCAGGACAACGGCCGTGGCGGTGAGGAGCGGCGAGATGACCTACAATCCAAACCTCGGCGTCGTGGCCGCAGGAGCGGACGGCGCCGTTCGGCTGCCAAGGCCGAGGCCACACCGGAGTAGCAGGACGCTGTAGGCCCCAGCTCGGCGGCGCCGAGGAAGAAGCAGACACCATGTACGCAATCGTGAAGACAGGCGGCAAGCAGTACCGAGTCGAGCGCGGCCAGACGCTGCTCGTCGAGCGGCTCGCGCTCGAGGAGGGCGCCGACATCGCCCTGGAGCCGCTGCTCTACCGCTCCGAGGAGACGGTCATGGACCGCGAGGGGCTCGCTCGCGTGAAGGTCACGGCGAAGGTGCTCGAGCACGTTCGCGGCGAGAAGCTCCGCGTGTTCAAGTTCAAGCCCAAGCGCGGCTACAAGCGCCGGACGGGTCATCGCCAGGAGCTCACGCGGATCGAGGTCACGGATATCAGCGCCGGCGCGAAAGCGAAAGCGTCGCGGGCGAAAGCGGCGACGGCCGACGCCGCCGGCTCCGGCGGCGCGGCGAAGGAGGCCGAGGCGGATGGCGCATAAGAAGGGGCTCGGCTCGAGCCGCAACGGACGCGACTCCAACGCCCAACGCCTCGGCGTGAAGACGTTCGCGGGCCAGCAGGTGACCGGCGGCGAGATCATCGTGCGCCAGCGCGGCACCCGCTTCAAGCCGGGCGACGGCGTCGGGATCGGCAAGGACGACACGCTCTACGCGCGTGCGGCGGGGATCGTGGCGTTCAAGACCGGCAGGCGCGGCCGCGTGGTCAGCGTCGTGCCCTCCGACCGGCCCGACTGAACGTGCTCGCGCCGCGGACCGGCGCTCGGCTGATCGGAGCGGGGAGGGTCGTCCTCGGTGCCGCCGCGCTCGCGGCCCCCGAGCAGGTCACCGCACGCTGGCTCGGCCCCGACAACGCCGCCCAGCCGGCCGTCGCCGATCTCGCCCGCGGTCTGGCTGCGCGGGACATCGCGCTCGGGATCGCGACGCTCGCGACCGTTGATGACGCCGTCGCGGGGCCCCGGGTGTTGGCGGGCTGTGCCCTCGCCGACGCCGCCGACGTGCTCGGGACGATCCTCGCCCGCGAGCACCTCCCGCGCGCGGGTCTGCTCGGGACGGTCGCGATCGCGGGTGCAACCGCGGTGACGATGCTCCACCTCGCCCGCCGTCTGGCAGTGGAACCAACCACTAGCCCTGCTGGGCGGTCGGTCGGATGAGGATCTCGTTGACGTCGACGTGGGGGGGCTGGGAGAGGGCGTAGATGACGGCGCGGGCGATGTCGTCGTCTTGGAGGGCGTTCGTGGGACGGTTCTCGAAGAACGGGGTGTCGACCATCCCGGGCTCGATCAGCGTCACGCGAATGCCGCTTCCATCGAGGTCCAGGCGGGCGGCCTCGCCCATCGCGGTGACGGCGTGCTTGGTGACCGAGTAGAACGACCCCGGCAGGACCCGCCGGCCGGCGACGCTCGAGGTGAGGAGCAGATGCCCGCGCGAATCGCTCAGCGCGGGGATGCAGGCGCGCGCGGTGAGCGCCGCCCCGAGCACGTTCGTGAGGACCATCTCACGCCAATGCTCGACCGAGTCGTTGAGGAACCCGCGCGCGCCGCCGAAGCCCGCGTTCGCGAACGCCGCGTCGAGCTGCCCGAACGCGGCCAACGTGGCCGCCACGAGCTCCTGCTGCTGGTCCCAGTCGGTCACGTCGCAGCGGACCGCCAGCGCATGCTCGGCGCCGCCAAGCTCGGCCGCGAGCTCCTCCAGTGGCTCCAGCGAGCGGGCGGCGAGCGCCACGCGCCAGCCGTCGCGGACGGCGTGGCGGGCCGTCTCCGCGCCGATCCCCGACGAGGCCCCGGTGATCAGCAGGACGCGGGCATCGGTGTGGTTCTCGGCGTTCATCGTGGTCTGCTCCTCGCTCTCAGGTGGAGATGTTGAACCGGATATATCCAACGCGGCTCCCACAGCCGGCGTCATCCCCCTGTCACGATGGGGTGATGCTCGCCGATCGAGCCCGCATCCACGTCCAGGCAGGCGCCGGGGGAGACGGCTCGATGAGCTTCAGGCGCGAAGCGAAGGTCCCGCGGGGCGGCCCCGACGGGGGCGACGGGGGGAGGGGCGGAGACGTGATCCTGGAGTGCGATGACTCGCTCCGCGATCTCCAGAGCTTCCGCCGTCGCAGCCGCTACGACGCCGGCCGGGGAGGCCACGGCGAAGGGGCCCTCCGCCACGGCGCCGCGGGCGAGCCGCTCACGATCCGGGTGCCTCCCGGGACGGTGGTGAGCGGGCTCGCGGATGAGGACGGGGGGCTCGCTGGACGCGTCTGGGAGCTCCTGCGGCCGGCTCAGGAGGCGATTCTCGCGAGGGGTGGCCCCGGCGGGAGGGGCAACAAGCGCTTCGCCACCCCCACGCGCCAGGCGCCGCGCTTCGCGGAGCGGGGCCTCGCGGGGGAGGGCGGCTGGGTCGAGCTGCGCCTGAAGCTGCTCGCCGACGTCGGTCTCGTCGGCCTCCCGAACGCGGGCAAGTCCTCGCTGCTGGCGCGCCTGACCCGCGCCGCGCCGAAGATCGCGAGCTACCCGTTCACGACGCTGTCGCCCGTGCTCGGGGTCCTCGAAGGCGAGGATCGCCAGCTCGTCGTGGCCGACATCCCCGGCCTGATCGAGGGGGCGAGCGAAGGGGCGGGCCTGGGCCACGATTTCCTCGCCCACGTCGAGCGCACGCGTCTGCTCGTCCACGTCCTCGATCTCGCACCGGAGCTCTCGGGGGCAGTCTCGGCGCTCGAGAACTATGCCGCGATCGAGCGCGAGCTCGCCTCCCACGACGAGCGCCTGGCGCGTCTGCCGCGGGTGCTCGCGCTGTCGAAGGCCGACCTCGTCCCCGAGGAGCGGGTCGGGCAGGCCGTCGCGGAGTGGCGCGAGCGGCTCGGCGAGGAGGTCCCCGTGATCGCGACCTCGAGCGCGACGGTGCGCGGGGTGGAGGAGCTCGGCGCCGAGCTCCTCCACCAGGTTCCCGCCGCCGAGCCCGTTGGCGAGGGCTCCCGGCGCGGGCCCGGTGGCGCCGTGGTCGAGGCGGGCGAGGAGGAGCTCGCCGAGCACATGGTCTTTCGCCCGGCTTCCGCGACGGGGTTCTCGGTCGAGCGCCTCGGGGCTAATGCGTTCGGGGTGCGCGGGTGGGGGATCGAGCGGCTGCTGCAACGGCACGACATCGACAACGCCGAGGCGATGGCCTACCTGGAGGGGCGGCTACGTCGCATCGGGGTCCTGCGGGCGCTGGAGGCGGAGGGCTTCCAGCCCGGCGACGAGATCGAGATCGGCGGGGTCACATTCGAGCTCGATCCCCGTCCCGCGCCCTAGCGGAAATAAGCTGGAGGGATGAGACGGGTGGTGCTGAAGCTGGGCTCGAGCGTCGTCGCGGACGGTGCGGGTGCGCCGCGGATGGACGTGCTCGCGCACCTCTGCGACGTCCTCGCCGGGCTCCACGGCGAAGGCTCGGAGGCGATCGTCGTCACGAGCGGGGCGATCGCGCGGGGGATGCGCGTGATGGACCTCCCGCAGCGCCCGACGAGCATCGGTGCGCTCCAGGCCGCGAGCGCGGTCGGCCAGGGCAAGCTCTATCGGATCTACGACGAGCTCCTCCGCGAGCGCGGGGTGATCAGCGCCCAGGTGCTGCTCACGTTCTTCGACATGAGCGCCCGCACCCATTACCTCAACGCCCGCCAGACGCTCACCACCCTGCTCGAGTGGCGCGTGCTCCCCGTGATCAACGAGAACGACACGACGGCCACGGACGAGATCTCCTTCGGCGACAACGACTTCCTCGCCGCGCAGGTGGCGGTGCTCGTCGCCGCCGACCAGCTGATCCTGATGACGGATATCGACGGGCTCTACACAGCGGACCCGCGCCTGTTCCCGGACGCGCACATCGTCGGGGAGGTGACGGACTTCGCGGCGCTCGACGATCTCGAGATCGGGCACACGACCTCGCCGCTGGGTCCGGGGGGATGCGCTCGAAGGTGGTGGCGGCAGAGATGGCCACGGCCGCGGGCATCGCCACGGTGATCTGCAATGGCCTGCGCCCGGAGGCGCTCGCGGGGGTGCTGGGGGACGGGCGCGAGGGCACCCGCTTCCCGGCCCGCGAGGCCCGCTACAGCAGCTTCAAGCTGTGGTTGAAGTACGCCAAGCCCTCGCGCGGCACGCTCGTCGTCGACGGGGGTGCGGCGCGGGCGGTGAGGGAAGGGAGCGCGAGCCTGCTCCCCGTCGGCATCGTCGAGGTGCTCGGCTCGTTCGAGGCCGGCGACGCCGTCGAGATCGCCGAGCGCATCGAGGGCGCCGACGATGCTCCGCGGGCGCTCGCGAAGGGGATCTGCAGCTACGCCGCCGAGGAGCTCAGGCGTGTCGTCGGGCTGAAGTCAGCGGCGGTGCGCGAGATTCTGCCGCGGGCCACCGAGGAGGCAGTCCATCGCGACTACCTCGTGCTCGAGTGACGCTGCCTCCCCTACCCTGTACAGCGATGGCAACAGTCACATCCACCGTCGCCGAGACCTGCCGCGCCGCGCGCTCCGCCGCGCGCATGCTCGCGGGCGCAGACAGCAAGGTCAAGGACGACGCTCTCGCCGCGATCTCGGCGGCGCTGCTCGACCACGGCGAGGAGATCCTCGAGGCGAACGAGCGCGACATGGAGCTCGCGCGCGAGGCGGGGATCGACGGGGCGCTGCTCGACCGCCTCCGCCTCGACGGCCCGCGGATCGCGGGGATCGCCAGGGGGGTGGACCAGATCAGGGCGCTGCCGGACCCGGTGGGCGAGGTGATCGAGGGGCGGCGGCTCGCCAACGGCCTCGACGTGCGCAAGGTGCGCGTGCCGCTTGGGGTCGTCGCCGTCGTCTATGAGGCGCGGCCGAACGTGACGATCGACGCCGCAGCGCTGTGCCTGAAGTCCGGTAACGCGATCGTCCTGCGGGGCTCCTCGACGGCGAGCCTCTCCAACGCCGCCCTCGCCGGCATCGCCGCGCGCGCGGTCGAGGCTGCAGGGCTGCCGGCGGGCTGCGTCGGGCTCGTCGCCGGGGGCGGGCGCGAGGAGCTCGCCGAGCTGGCCACCCAGAGCGAGACCGTAGACCTGATCATCCCGCGCGGGGGTGAGAGCCTGAAGGAGGCGCTGCAGTCGGTGGCGACGGTGCCGGTCATCTATGCGGCCTCGGGGAACTGTCACGTCTACGTGGACGCGTCCGCCGACCTCGACCGCGGCGAGGCGATCGTGATGAACGCGAAGACCCAGCGCCCCGGCGTTTGCAACGCCGCCGAGACGCTGCTCGTGCACGAGCAGATCGCCGCCGAGTTCATCCCGCGCGTGCTCGACTCCCTCGGGGCCGCCGGGGTCCTGGTGCGCGGCGATGAGCGCACGTTTGCGCTCGGCGCGGAGGGCGGCCGGCGCGAGCTGCTGGAGCCCGCCGGGGAGGAGGATTGGGCGAGGGAGTACCTCGGGCTGACGCTTGCCATCGGCGTCGTCTCCGGCGTCGAGGAGGCGATCGCCCACATCGGCCGCTACGGGAGCGGCCACTCGGAGGCGATCGTGACCGGCGAGACGGCCGCGGCGCGCGCGTTCCAGCTCGGGGTCGACGCGGCCTGCGTGTACGTCAACGCCTCTACCCGCTTCACCGACGGAGGCGAGTTCGGGATGGGGGCCGAGATCGGCAACAGCACCCAGAAGCTGCACGCCCGGGGGCCGATCGGTCTGCGAGAGCTTTGCACCTTCAAGTACCTCGTCGAGGGCGACGGGCACGTCCGCGCGTGAGGACCGTCGGCAGGCCGGCGATGGGCGATCGGTCGGGATCCTCGGCGGGAGCTTCAACCCGCCCCACCTGGGCCATCTGGCTCTCGCTAGCCACGCGGGTACGGCGTTCGGGCTGGGTCGCGTCGTGCTGATGCCGACCCACACCTCCCCCCTGAAGGCCTCCGCCGAGGACCCGGGACCCGCGCATCGGCTGGCGATGTGCCGGCTGCTGCTCGACGAGCCCGACCGGCAGGGCGGCGCGAGCGTCCCGTTGACGGCATGCGCGCTCGAGATCGAACGGGGGGGCCTGTCCTACACCGTCGACACGCTCAGGTCCGTCCATGCCCGCCTTCCGGATGCGCCGCTGAGGTTCATCGTCGGCGCCGACACGGCCGCCACGCTCGCGTCCTGGCGGGAGCCCGAGGAGGTGCTCAGGCTGGCAGAGCTCATCGTGGCGGGGCGCGGTGAGAGCACCCGTGCCGGGGTGCTCGAGGCGCTGAGCGCCGTCGGGGATGCGGGGTCGGAGGGCGCGCGGGTCCATTTCCTCGAGATGGCACCGGTTGCGATCTCCTCCTCCCGGGTCCGCGAGCTGGCGGCCCGGGGCGAGCCCACCGCGGCGCTCGTCGGCGCGGGCGTGTCGGACTACATCGAGCGAGAGGGCCTCTATCGGGAGGAGGGCCGATGAACGAGCCCGCCGAGCTCCTCGCCGCGATCGCGCGCTACGCGGCCGACAAGAAGGCCGTCGACGTCGTCGAGCTCGACCTGCGGGGCGTCCTCGGCTACACCGACTACTTCCTGATCTGCTCCGGGAACACGGGCCGCCAGGCGAAGGCGATCCAGGACGGGATCCACGAGGGGCTCAAGCACGACCACGACAGGCTCCCCCGCAAGATCGAGGGCTCGGGCGAGACGGGATGGATCCTGATGGACTACCTCGACGTGATCGTCCACATCTTCACCCCGCAATCGCGGGCCTTCTATCGCCTCGAGCACCTCTGGGGGGAGGCGCCCGCGCGGGCCGCCGACGGGGTCGCCCAGGGCAGCTGACGGGGGGGCGGTGCGGTTCGGAGGCGCCGCGGCCGCGCCGGGAACGCCATCAGCTCGCCCGCGAGGTCCTCTCACCCTGAGCGGGCACGCGCCGGCTCAGGCGCCGGCGCGGCCACGGAGGGTCCCGGGGGCGGCGAGCGGAGCCTCGCCGAGGGCGTGATGAGAACGAGGACCAGGAGGATCACCCCCTGCGTGGCGAGGGCCACGGCGGTGGCGAGGGCGAATCCGGCCGCCGTACCGAGCGAGGGAAGCGTGACGGCGAGCGTGAAGCAGAACAGCGCGAAGGCGCCGTAGCCGCCGAGGAGCCAGCGGAGCAGCCGCTGGACTTCGGTGGCGCCGGCCTGGGCGTGGGTGAAGGTGGCAAGGACCGTCGCGATGATCGGGAACGGGGCGAGCAGGCCGCTCAGCTGCGGCCCCAACCACCCCGCCACGGCGGTCAGCGAGAGGACGAGGGCGAGCGCACAGCCGGCCCTCAGGGGCAGATCCCAGCTCGGAGGAGTCGGCGGGGGCCCCACGCGAGGGGGTGTCCGAGGCGTGGCGAGCAGGCCGACGAGAAGGCCGAGGGCGGCCACCCCGAGGGCCGCTCCCGCGGGAAGCGAGAGGGTGCTGAAGGCGGCGGTTGCGAGCCCGAAGGCGAGCCACCCGGCGAGCATGCACGACCACCAGAAGGCGTGCGCGGCCAAGCGCGCGTAGACGACGACGAAGGCGATCAGCGAGACGAGCCCGAGCAGCGTCCCGACGGCGGCACTCGCCGCGAACTCGCTTCCATGCTCGATCGCGTAGGCAAGCAGGACGGGTCCGGCGACGACGGGAAGCCCTGCGATCAGGCCCCCCACGCGGGGGCCGAAGCGGCGCGCGGCGAGTGAGGCCCCGACGACGAAAGCCGGCGCCAGCAGGACCTTCACGGCGAGCAGGGTCACCGTCGCATGATTGCGCAAGGGCGGCGCGTGTGGCTCGGGCGGGCCCGGGCGATCGCGCCTACTCAGGCGGCGGCCGCGATCGCGCCGGCGCCGTCGCCGGCGGGGGCTCTGTCGCCGCGCGCCCCGAGCACCACCGTGCCGCCCTCGGACGGGCTGAACGTGATGCCACGCCTCCGAGTCAGCTCGGAGGGGCCGCCGGCCGCCATCAGCTGGAAGCGCTCGAGCACCGCTCGCAGCACGATCCGCATCTCCAACAGCGCGAAGCTCGCGCCCAGGCAGCGACGCCGCCCACCCCCGAAGGGGATCCACGTGTACGTGCCCGGTGGGCTCTCGAGGAAGCGCTCGGGACGGAAGGCCGAGGGCTCGGGATAGATGTCGGGGTCGTGGTGGAGGAGGTAGATGCTCGCCATCAGCGAGACGCCGCGGGGGTAGAGGAAGCCGCCGATCTCCGTCGGCTCCATCACCAGGCGGGGCTCCGCGTTGGGGAGAACCGGGCGCAGGCGGAGGATCTCGTTGATCGTCGCGATCAGGTAGTCCTCGTCCTCGCCGGCGTCGATCTCCGCGCTGAGGCGGTCCAGCACGGCGGGCTCGCGAACGAGGCGCTCGAAGCCCCAGGCGAGCTGCGAGGCCGTCGTCTCGTGGCCGGCGACGAGCGACGTGAGGAGCTCGTCGCGGAGCTCCTGCGGGCTCATCGGCGAACCGTCCTCGTGGGTGGCCCCGAGCAGCAGCGCGAGCACGTCCTCGCCATCTCCGCCCGCGGCACGGCGCTCGTCGATGAGCTCGAAGATGATCGCGTCGACCTCCGCCGTGCGGCGCTTGCGCTCGGCGATCGGGCCGATGCGGTCGATCGGGCCGGGGAGCTGTCCCAGCAGCGAGAGCGGGCTTTCGCTGAAGGAGAGCACCGCCGTCAGGCGCTCGCGGAGGGCGTCGAGGCGCGAGCCCCGCTCCACGCCGAAGACGGCCCGGAGGATGATCTCGAGCGTCAGCCGCTGCAGACGGGAGTGCAGCGCGACGGGCTCGTCCCGCGGCCAGCTCTCGATCTCGCGCTCGGCCAGCTCGCCCATCAGCCCGGCCAGGCGCTCCATGCGATCGCCGTGGAACGCGGGGAGGAGCAGGCGCCGCTGCTCCAGGTGGGGTCCCTCGTCGAGCAGGATCACCGAGTGGCGGCCAAGGAGGGGTTCGAGGATGCGGGCGCCCTCACCGGGGTGGAGCACCTCGGGCGGGGCGGTGAAGATCTGCTTGATGGCCTCCGGGTCGCTGATCACGACGAACGGCGGCTGACCGAGGAAGCGGATCGTGAAAGGCGTGCCGTAGCGCTCGCGCGCGCTACGGAGGAATGCCGTCGGGCGACTCCAGCTCCCGATCGTCTGAAGCGTCGCCGGCATTCGCGGCCCCGGAGGCAGGTCGGCTCTCATCTGATCCCCCAATCGCTCGTGTATGATCAGATACTGATGAGTATATCTACTGGCGAGTATATGTCAACGCCGGGGAGCTCGGCGGCACGGCGGGGGGCCACGTGAGCCCCCGGGGCGACTTCGACCGCGCGGAGCGGCGTGCGCAGACGCGCGCACGGCTGCTCGCGGCGGCCGCGGGCGTCTACGCCCGCCAGGGCTTCAGCGGCGCGACGCTCGACGAGGTGGCGGGCGAGGCGGGCTTCACCAAGGGCGCCGTCTACGACCACTTCGGGAGCAAGGAGAACCTGCTCGTGGCGCTGTGGGAGGAGTACGTCGCCGGCCAGCTCGCCGAGCAGATCGCTCTGTTCGACCGCGAGCGCCTGACGTGGGAGCGTCCGATGGTGGGGAGCGCGCGATGGATGGATCGCCTGGAGCAGAACCCCGACCCGTTCCGCCTGTTCGTCGAGCTGTGGGTCTACGCCCAGCGCGACGATGGCCTGCGGGAGCGGCTTGCGGGGGGCCTGGATGCGATGAGGAGCACCTTCGCACGCTTCGGCGAGGCGGCGGCGGCGGACGCGGGACTGACCGATCCGGGCGACGCGACCGTGCACATGGCCAACGTGATGATCGCGCTCGGGATCGGCCTGCCGATGATCAAGCTCGTCGATCCCGACGCCGTGAGCTGGTCGCTGCTCGGGGTCGCCCTGGCGGTGCTCGTGCGCAGCGTCGAGGTGGATCCCGAGGCGCGCGCCCTGCTGGCCGACCCCGACCGCGCCGTCCTCGCCCACTCGCCGTCGGAGGCGGGCTCCGGCTCGCCCCCGCCCCCGCCCCAAGGGCTGAGTTGATGGATTCGATCACCTGCCTCTGCGAGTGGAGCTAGAGGGGCTCGAACCCTCGACCTCCGCCATGCCATGGCGGCGCTCTCCCAGCTGAGCTATAGCCCCGCGAAGGTGCAGTTTAGCCCCCGCGATCGCCCCCGGCGCGATCGATCTCGCGACGCTCGCGCGGGCGGTCAGCGACGGGGCACGAACTCCGGCACGTCGAGCTCGTCCGATGGGTCGTTTTCCTCGCGATGGCGCCGATGCGCGGGAGGTGGTGCCCCCGAGTCACGGCCGCCTTCGCCGGGAGCCGCCTGATCCAGGCGCGCCGTCAGCCCTCCGTGCGCGAGGCGAACGTCGCTGAGGAGGCGTTCGGCGTTGTTCCGCAGCGACGCCGAGAGCTCGCGGAGGTTCCCCGCGAGCTCGCTTCCCTCGGCGAGCACGTCGCGGGCCACGACATGGGCCTCGCCGGTGATCTCGCGGGCTTCGGCCCGCGCCTGCGCCCGCCGCGCCCGCGACTCCTCCTCGGCTGCCGCCTGCATCCCGTCGAGCTTCTCCGCGCGGGCGGCGAGCTCGCGATCGGTCTCCTGACGGAGCTCCTCCGCCCTCCGCTCCACGTCCGCGCGGGCGTCCTCGAGCAGCTTCGCGGATTCCCTCGCGGCGTTCGCGTGCAGCGCCTCGGCGGCCGCGCGCGCGTTCGCCCGCAGGATCTCGCCCTCGGAGCTCGCGTCGGCGCGCAGCCGCTCGGCCTCCGCCTGGGCCTCCGAGCGCAATCGCCCGGCCTCAGCCTGGGCATCGGAGCGGAGCCGCTCGGAGGCGATCCGCGCCTCGCTGCGGACGAGCTCTCCCTCCTCGCGCGCCTCCTCCAGCAGCTCTCGCGCCTGCGTCCTGGTGGCGTCGAGCATCGAAGCCGCCTCGGCGCGGTCCCGCTCGGCCTCGCCGCTCAGCTTCGCCGCCGTCGCGATCGCCTCATTGGCCGTCGCCTCCGCTTCGGCTCGCGCACTACCGACGATGTCCTCCGCCTCGTCATCGGCGGCCTGGACGCGGATCTCCACCGCGCGGTCAGCCTCGGCGATGCGCTCCCGCGCCCGTTCCTCGGCCTCGTCCCGCAGGTCGGCCGCCGCGCGTTCGGCGGCCGCCACGATGCTCGCCACGCGTGCGGCGGGTGAGCTCAAGTCGTCGAGGCGGCCCCGCTCGTCGTAGTAGCGATCGTCGTAGTGGGACCCCTCCACGCACCCATCCTAAACCGCCACGCCGGCGGCGCAAGCCCCGCATGACCAGCCCTGATGGCGGGGCTCCGCTGCCAGCCGTTCCACACCCTCGGGTGATGGCAGGAATTGTTGGAGATCTGTCCTTGCGGACAGACGCGCCGTGGGGGATCATCGGGCCATGCATACCTCTCCCCGGCGCGTCGCCATCCTCGCCTTCCCCGAGGTCCAGAGCCTCGACCTCGCCGGCCCGCTCGAGGTGCTCGCGGGGGCGAACGCGCTACTGGAGCAGACCGGTCGGCGGGGTCGCTCATACGAGGTCGAGATCGTCGGCCGCGAGACCCGCCCGCTGAGAACCTCCAGCGGTCTCACCATCACCCCCGCGGGGGCCCTCTCGGCGAGGCGGGCGCCGCTCGACACGCTGATCGTCCCCGGCGGGACCGGCCATCGGGCGGCCGCCGCCGACGAGGCGATCATCGCCTGGATCGCGGCCACGGCCGCCTCCTCCCGACGCGTCGCCTCCGTCTGCACAGGCGCCTTCCTGCTCGCGCGGGCGGGCCTGCTCGACGGACGGCGCGCATGCACCCACTGGGCCTCCGCGGCGGCTCTACAGCTGGCTCACCCCGAGGTCACGGTCGACCCTGAGCCGATCTTCATCCGCGACGGCGACGTCTGGACCTCGGCCGGAGTGACCGCCGGGATGGATCTCGCGCTGGCGCTCGTGGAGGAGGACCTCGATCGCGAGGCCGCCCTCACGATTGCCCGCCACCTCGTGATGTTCCTCCGACGCCCCGGCAACCAATCCCAGTTCAGCGCCACGCTCGCCGCCCAGGAGCCCGAGCGGGCTCCCCTGCGCGAGGTGCAGCGGGCGATCGTCGAGGACGTCGCCGGGGATCACTCCGTCGAGGCGATGGCCGCCCGCGCACACATGAGCCCGCGCCACTTCGCCCGGGCGTTCCGCAGCGAGACCGGCGTGACGCCCGCCCGCTATGTCGAGCGCGTCCGCCTGGAGGCCGCGAGGAGGCGCCTGGAGGACGCCGCCGAGCCGGTCGCCGCGATCGCCGCCGCCTGCGGCTTCGGGACCGCAGAGACGATGCGCCGGGTGTTCATCCGTGCGCTCGCCGTCGCCCCCGCCGAGTATCGCCGTCGTTTCCACGCCCCCGACCGGAAGGCAGCCTGAGATGAACATCGCGATCGTCCTCTACGACCGTTTCACCGCGCTCGACGCGATCGGGCCCTACGAGGTTCTGAGCCGCCTGCCGGGCGCGACCGTCAAGTTCCTCGCCGCCGCCCCGGGCCCGATCGTCACCGACAACGGCATCCTCACGGTCCTCGTCGACACCCCCCTCAGCGACGTCCCCGCGCCCGACATCGTCGTCGTGCCGGGTGGCCCGGGCGAGGTCGTCGCCCGCGCCGGGGGCGAGCTGCTGGAGTGGCTGCGCAGGGCCCACGAGACGAGCACGTGGACGACCTCGGTGTGCACCGGCTCGCTCATCCTCGCCGCCGCGGGCCTGCTCGACGGCCGTCGCGCGACATCCCACTGGCTGGCCCTCGAGCAGCTCGCCGAGCTCGGCGCAGAGCCGGTCTCCGAGCGGGTGGTCTTCGACGGCGACAGGGTCACCGCCGCCGGGGTCTCCGCCGGGATCGACATGGCGCTCACGCTTGCCGAGCGAGTCTCCGGGCGGGAGGTCGCCGAAGCGATCCAGCTGGGGATCGAGTACGACCCTCAGCCCCCCTTCGACGCCGGCTCACCGCTACGAGCCCCTCAGGAGATCGTCGCCGCGCTCCGCGCCCGCTCGCGTTTCGCCGACTGAGCCCGGTGGGGACCGGCGGGGAGGGGGGCTCGCCGCTAACCTGCGAGCCCCGATGCCCGAACCGCGCTACGACCCCCACACGATCGAGCCACGCTGGCAGGAGCTGTGGGCGCGGGAGCGCACCTGGGAGGTCTCCAACGACGACCCCGCCGATCCGTACGCGAGCCGCTCCTCGCCGCCGTGCTCCTACGTGCTCGAGATGCTCCCCTACCCGAGCGGCGAGCCCCACATCGGGCACCTGAAGTGCTATTCGCTCGGCGACGCCATCGCCCACTTCCATCGCCGGCTCGGTCGTCGCGTGCTCCACCCGATGGGCTACGACTCCTTCGGCCTTCCCGCGGAGAACCACGCGATCAGGACGGGCGTCCAACCGCGCGTCTCCACGGAGGCGTCGATCGCCTCCTTCCAGCAGCAGTTCCGCTCCTGGGGGATCTCGATCGACTGGTCCCGTGAGCTCGCCACGCACGAACCCAGCTACTACCGCTGGACGCAGTGGATCTTCCTGGAGCTGTTCCGGGCGGGACTCGCCTACCGCAAGGAGGCGGCGGTGAAGTGGTGCCCGAACGACCAGACCGTCCTGGCGAATGAGCAGGTCGACGCCGATGGCCGCTGCGAGCGCTGCGGGGCGCTCGTCGAGGTGCGACAGCTCGAGCAGTGGTTCCTCCGCATCACCGACTACGCCGAGCGCCTCCTCGGCGACCTCGACGGCATCGCCTGGCCCGAGAACGTCAAGACGATGCAGCGCAACTGGATCGGTCGCAGCGAGGGGGCGGAGGTGACCTTCCGCTGCGGGGCGCTCGGGATCGACTACGCCGTCTTCACCACCCGACCGGACACCCTCTTCGGGGCGACGTTCTTCGTCATGGCCCCGGAGCACCCCGACGTGATGCGCCTGGCTGAGGGGACCCCCCACGAGGAGGCCGTCCGCGAGTACGTCAACCACGCCCTCACCGAGACGAACGAGGAACGGGGGAACGCCGAGAGGCCGAAGACGGGGGTGGCGCTGGGGCAGACGGTGACCAACCCGGTCAACGGCGAGGCGATCCCGATGTACGTCGCCGACTACGTCCTGATGGAGTACGGCACCGGGGCGATCATGGCCGTGCCCGCCCACGACGAGCGCGACCACGCGTTCGCGGTCGCCTTCGACCTGCCCATCCGCCGCGTCATCCAGGGACCCGCGGACGACGAGCTCCCCTACAGCGGCGACGGGGTGATCGTCGGCTCACACCCCGACTTCGACGGGATGCCCAACCGCGAGGCCCTCAGCGCGATCGTCGCCTGGCTCGATCGCGAGGGCAAGGGTCACGCCTCGGTGAACTACCGCCTCCGCGACTGGCTCATCTCGCGTCAGCGCTACTGGGGCTGTCCGATCCCGATCCTCTACTGCGAGCGCTGCGGCATGGTCCCGGTAGCCGACGAGCAGCTCCCGGTGGAACTTCCCGAGATCGACGATTACACCCCCAAGGGCCGCTCCCCGCTCGCGGCGGCCGAGGACTGGGTCGCGACGAGCTGTCCCGAGTGTGGAGGGAACGCGCGCCGGGAGACAGACACGATGGACACGTTCGTGGACTCCTCCTGGTACTTCCTCCGCTACTGCGACGCATCCAACGACAGGGCCGCCTGGGACCCCGCGGCGCTGCGCGAGTGGATGCCCGTCGACCAGTACATCGGCGGTGTCGAGCACGCGATTCTCCACCTGATGTATGCGCGCTTCTTCTGCAAGGCCCTCGCCGATCTCGGCCACCTGGACTTCCAGGAGCCCTTCATGGCGCTGTTCACGCAGGGGATGGTGACGAAGGACGGCGCCAAGATGAGCAAATCGAAGGGCAACGTCGTCTCGCCCGCCTCACTCGTGGAGCGCGTCGGGGCGGACACTGCCCGCTGCTACATCCTCTTCGTCGGCCCTCCCGACCAGGACGCCGACTGGTCCGACGAGGGCGTGGAGGGAGTCCACCGCTTCCTCGGCCGCCTCTGGCGCCTCTCGGCCGAGGTCGCCGAGCGGGCCGGAGGTCCCGCGCCGCTGCCCGTGATCGCCGACGTCGACGGCGACGACCTCGTGCTGCTGCGGAAGACCCACTGGGCGATCGACAAGGTCGGCGGTGACCTCCGTCGGTTCGCCTTCAACACCGCCATCGCCGCCGTGATGGAGCTGCTGAACGACTGCTCTCGCCTGCGCGAGGAGGTCGATGTCGAGACCCTCCGCTTCGCCCTCGCGAGCGCCGCCTCGCTCCTGTTCGCGTTCGCGCCCCACGTCAGCGCGGAGGTCTACGAGCTGCTCGTCGGGGAGCGCGTGTGGGAGCAGCCGTGGCCGCATGCCGACGAGTCGATGCTCGAGAGCGACTTCTACGAGCTCGTCTGCCAGGTCAACGGGAAGGTCCGCGACCGCGTCCAGGCGAGCTCGGACGCCGGGCCAGAGCTGCTGAAGGAGCTCTGCCTGGCCGCCCCCAACGTCCGCGCCCACATCGAGGGGCGGGAGATCGTCAAGGAGATCGTCGTCCCCGGCAAGCTCGTCAACGTCGTCGTCCGCTGAGATGCCCCCCGCGCTGAAGCCCGCCTACCTCGTCCACGGCGACGACCACGGCGCGGTCGCAGAGCGCCGGGCCGGGCTGCGCGCGCTCGCCGAGGCGCCGGGTGGGGAAGGGAGCGCCGAGGTGCTCAGCGGGGACGCGGCGAACCCCGCCGGGGTGGCGGCGGCGCTCGCGACGATGACCCTCGTAGCGGGTCGTCGGGTGATCATCGTCGACGGCGCGGAGCGCTGGCGCCAGGAGGATTCCCTCGCCAGGCTCGTCCCCGCCCTCCAGGACATCCCTCCCGAGACCACGGTGGCGATCTTCGCCCGCGAGGATGCCCGTGCCAAAGCGCCCGCCGCCGTTCACGATGCGGTCAAGCGCGCCGGGGGCCAGATCGTCCCGCAGCTGACGGTCCGTCCCTGGGAGCTCCCGAAGTGGACCCGTGAACAGGCCGCCCGCATCGGCCTGACGCTCGACAGCGCCGCCGCCAAAGCGCTCGTCGCCCGGGTCGGAGAGCGCCAGCAGCGGCTGCTCCGCGAGCTCGAGAAGCTCGCCCTCGAGGACGGCGACGGCGACGTCGCCCGCGTAATCACCGGCGAGGAGATCGAGCTGCGGGCGGCGCGGTCGGCGGAGCTGCGGGCGTACGCGCTCGCCGACGCGCTCGTCGCCGGCGACGCCCCCGGGGCGCTCGCCGCCTACCTCGCCCTCCGCGCCCAGGGGGAGCGGGTCGCGGGGCTCACCTACGTGATGGCACAGCGGCTGCGTGACGCACTCGCGATCGCCCTCCGGCTCGCCGCCGGCGCGTCTCCCTCGGAGGTCAAGCGCGGGCTGCGCATGCCGGCCCGCGCCGCGGAGCGCCTCCTGGCGGACGTCTCCCGGAGCGACCCCGACCGCCTTCGCGGAGCACTGTCCGTGCTCGCCCAGCTCGAGATCGACGCTCGCGGCGGCGACCCCATCAGCGCCTCCCGCAGCCCGCTCGCCGGGATGGACGAGGACACCCTCGTGCTGAGGGCGATCGAAACGATCAGTCGCTAGCGGGGGGTCCGGCGGCGAGCATCCTCGCCGCACGAGACTTCTTCCGCGCGCCCGTGTTCCGATGCAGCGCACCGACCTTCACGGCCTTGTCGATCGTGCTCACGAGCTCACGATGGGCTCCCTCCGCGGTGCCGGTCTCGCCCTCGCCGACGAGCACCTCCAGGCGGCGGAAGTGGGTCTTGACGGCGGAGGTGTACCGCCGGTTCTCGAGCCGCTCGCGCTCGCTGCGGAGGATTCGCTTCTTCTGGGAGTGAATGTTCGCCATGACGTCAAGCGCCCGCACAGGATCGACGCCCGAGCGCCGCGCAGCGCCGTACTATAGCGCCCTTGTCCCCCAGCGCTGAAGCCGTCGCCGAGGAGCCGGCCTCGCCGCCGCCCGGGGGAGGGGCGGTGGCCCGCAACACCGCGATCTTCTCGATCGGGACCGGCATCTCACGCATCGCCGGCCTGATCCGCGAAATCGGCGTCGCCAAATTCTTCGGCACGAGCGGCCGCATGTCCGCGTTCACGATCGCCTTCCAGGTGCCGAACCTGGTGAGCAACCTGTTCGCCAACGCGGCCCTCTCCGCCGCCTTCGTCCCCGTCTTCACCGAACTCCTCCAACAGGGCCGCCGCCGGGACGCCCTCCGGCTCGCCTCGACCCTCTTCTGGATCATGCTCATCGGCCTCGGCGCGCTGATGGCGATCTTCATCCTCCTCGCCGGGACGATCATGCCGCTGTTCACCGGCTCGACGTTCACCCCCTACCTCGACGGCCTCACCGCGGGGCTCTCCCAGGTGCTCTTCCCCGTGATCCTCCTCCTCGGCCTCAACGGGCTGCTCGTGGGGGTCCTCCAGTCCTACGACCACTTCTCCATCCCCGCCATCTCGCCGGCGGTCTGGAACGTCGTCATCCTCGTCATCCTCCTCGGGGTCAGCCCCCGGTTCCACGGCGAAGAAGCGCGTCTCTACGTGTACGCCACGGCGATCCTGATCGCGACATTCGTCCAGCTGATGATGGCCGTCGGGGCGCTCGGCCGGATCGACTTCCGCCTCCAGCTCCACATCGACTGGCGCGATCCCCGCGTGCGGCAGGTCTTCACGCTGATGCTCCCCGTGACGATCGGCCTGGGCATCGTCAACCTCGACCAGCTCATCAACTCGGTCTTCGGCACGCTCGTCTCCGAAGAAGCCCCGAGCGCGATCGAAAAGGCCTTCCGCCTCTACATGCTCCCCCAGGGGCTCTTCAGCGTCGCCGTCGCCACCGTCCTCTTCCCGACGCTCTCGCGGATGGCCGCAGGGCGTCAGGTCGGCTCGATGAGGAGGGCGCTCGGGATCGGCATGCGCCAGATCAACCTGCTCCTGATCCCCGCCGCGGCCTTCATGATCGCGCTCCCCACGCCGATCGTCCGCCTCCTCTTCGAACGCGGGAAATTCGGCCCCCAGTCCACCCATCTCGTCTCCATCGCCCTGTTCTGGTTCGCCTTCAGCCTCCCCTTCGGCGGGCTCAACCTCCTGCTCACGAGGACGTTCTTCGCCGTCCAGCGTCCCTGGATCCCCACCCGCCTGGCCGGGCTGAACATCATCGTCGACATCATCGTCAGCGTCGCCCTCTACAAGCCCCTCGGCATCGCCGGCCTGATCATCGGGACCGTGGCCGCCAACGTGGTCATGACCGCGCTGCAGCTCTATCGCCTCAGAGCCGGTTTCAACGGGCGCCTGGACGGCGCCCAGACGACGATGATCACGGCCCGAATCCTCGTCGCGGCGGTCCTCCTCGGTGGGGTCTCGTGGGTCGTCTGGTGGCTGCTCGACGACCTCCTCGGCTCGTCCCTCCCGGCCGAAATCGTCGCGCTCGGCGGCGCCGCCCTCGTCGGCTTCGCCGTCTACACCCGCGCCGTCCTGTCGATGCGCGTCCCCGAGGCCCACCAGGTCGGAGCCCTGATCCGGGCACGCCTCGGCCGCGCCTAGGCGCCTCCCGCGCTCGGAAGCCCCTGCTCGCACCCCCCGCGCTCGCCCACAAGAGCTTCGCGCAGGGGCACCCGCCCGGGCTCGCGCGCCCGCGGCCGGTCCCTAAGGGGCCAGCCGCTCGATCACCCAGCGGCGGCCCTCGCGCCTGTAGCGGAGGCGGTCGTGGAGACGGTCGGCCCGCTGCTGCCAGAACTCGAACAGCTCGCTCGCCAGGCGATAGCCGCCCCAACGGTCGCTCATCGGCAGCTCCTCCCCGGCGAAGCGCTCATCGAGCTCGGAGACGGCCCGCTCGAGCGTCGCCCGGTCGGCCACCACCTCGCTCTGCGGTGAGGCCAGCGCGCCCAGCTGGCTGCCCCGCGGGCGGCTCCTCGCGTAGGCCTCGCTCTCCTCCGGGCTCGTCCGCTCGACCGGCCCCTCGATCCGCACCTGCCGCCCCAGCGCATCCCAGTTGAAGAGGAGCGCGGCCCGCGGGTTCTCCTCCAGCTCCCTCCCCTTGCGGCTTCCGTAGTTGGAGAAGAAGACGAAGCCCCGCTCGTCGAACCCCTTGCACAGCACCATCCGCGCCGAGGGCACCCCCGCGCGCGTGGCCGTCGCCAGCACCACGGCCTCCGGCAGGCGGATCCCGGCCGCCTCCGCGTCGGCGAACCAGGCCGCGAAGTGCCTCAGCGGATCTGCCGTCCACATCCGCCTCGCGGAGGGGCTTGCCGTAGTCGACCATCAGCTCATTCTGCACGTCCGCCTGGATCCACCGAGCGCGCGCTGAAAGCAGCGACCGGGTGGGCCGAAGCCCACCCGCCCGGTGCGGGCTTGGATCGCCGGGTAACTACAACGTCCCAGGACTTGTGTCTTTGCCTGGGCGGCTTGACACTCCCGACCACCTGGACAGGCCGCCCGGCTCTCGCCAGGCGCGTTGCCGCGGTCGATCCCACCTCCCGAAGGTGAGGGGATCACGGCCGAGTGGGCGATCCGCCCGTCGTGAAGGCTATCGCGCCCAGCCCCCCTCGACGACGGCCCTCGTCGTTAAGTCCATTTCCGCCCCACGCCCGTCGATGACCGGCCGCCACGGCCGCCGCCCCCCGCCGCCCACGAAAACCCGCCCCGGCGACCGTCCCCATCTACGCTGTAGCGGCCCATGGATCAATCCCGCATCCGCAACTTCTCGATCATCGCCCACATCGATCACGGCAAGTCCACCCTTGCCGACCGCATCCTCGAGCTCACCCACACAGTGGCCCCTCGCGAGATGCGCGCCCAGCTGCTGGACTCGATGGACCTCGAGCGCGAGCGGGGCATCACGATCAAGGCGCAGGCCGTCCGCGTGTTCTACACCGCCCGCGACGGCGAGACCTACCAGCTGCACCTGATCGACACCCCCGGCCACGTCGACTTCACCTACGAGGTCTCCCGCTCGCTGGCCGCCTGCGAGGGCGCCCTCCTCGTCGTCGACGCCGCCCAGGGCGTCGAGGCGCAGACCGTCGCCAACACCTACCTCGCGGTCGAGTCCGGCCTGGAGCTCATCCCCGCCCTCAACAAGCTCGATCTCCCCGGCGCCGAGCCCGACCGCGTCGCCCAGGAAGTGAGCGACCTGATCGGCGAGCCCGCCGAGGACATCCTCCGCATCAGCGGCAAGACCGGCGAGGGCGTTCCCGCCGTCCTGGAGGAGCTCATCGCCCGCGTCCCCCCGCCTGCGGGAGACCCCGAGGCGCCCCCCCGGGCGCTTATCTTCGATTCCGAGTTCGACCAGTACCGCGGCGTCATCGCCTACATCAGGGTCGTCGACGGCGTCTTCCGCAAGGGCGAGCCGATCCGAGCGATGGCCACCGCCACCGAGGCGGACATCGACCAGATCGGCTTCTTCAGCCCGCAGATGATGCCCACCGACCAGCTCGCTGCCGGCGAGGTCGGCTACCTCATCACCGGCCTGAAGGACGTCACCCAGCTCCGGGTCGGCGACACCCTCACCACGCGCCCCCGCGCGGGCTCCCACGCGGCGGAGGCGAGCGAGGCACTCCCCGGCTACCGCGAGGTCAAGCCGATGGTCTTCTGCGGCCTCTTCCCGATCGAGTCCGACGACTACCCCGACCTCCGCGACGCCCTCGAAAAGCTCTCCCTCAACGACGCCGCCCTCTCCTGGGAGCCGGAGACCTCCGACGCGCTCGGCTTCGGCTTCCGCTGCGGCTTCCTCGGCCTGCTCCACATGGACATCGTCCGCGAGCGCCTGGAGCGGGAGTACGACCTCGAGCTCCTCACCACGATGCCCTCCGTGGAGTTCGACCTGACCCTCACCAACGGCGCGGAGCTGGAGGTTCACAACCCCTCGGACATGCCCGATCCCGGCACCATCGCCGAGGTTCGCGAGCCCATGATCCGTGCCTCGGTGATCGCCCCCAAAGAGTTCGTCGGGACGGTCATGGAGCTCTGTCAGGACCGTCGCGGGGAGCACGTCGCGATGCACTATCTCTCCCCGGAGCGCGTCCAGCTCACCTACGACCTTCCGCTCGCGGAAATCGTCCTCGACTTCTTCGACCAGCTCAAGTCCCGCACCCGGGGCTACGCCTCCTTCGACTACGACATCGCCGGGATGAAGCCCTCCGACCTCGTCAAGCTCGACGTGCTCCTCGCCGGCGATCCGGTGGACGCGCTCTCGATGGTGGTCCATCGGGACAAGGCCTACGAGGTCGGGCGCACGCTCACCGAGAAGCTCCGCAAGCGCATCCCACGCCAGCAATATGACGTCCCCATCCAGGCCGCCATCGGCTCCCACGTCATCGCCCGCGAGACCGTCAAGGCGTTTCGCAAGGACGTGATCGCGAAGTGCTACGGCGGTGACATCACGCGGAAGAAAAAGCTTCTCGAGAGGCAGAAGGAGGGGAAGAGACGGATGAAGCAGGTCGGTCGCGTGGAGGTTCCCCAGGAGGCGTTTCTCGCGGTGCTCGAGCTGGGGGAGGAGTAGTCGTCTTGGAGGGCCCGCGCGGGGGCGCGCGGGCGCGTGCGGGGAAGGCGTTCGGGGAGGCAGGGCGGACGGGAACGCACGCGCCGGCCCGATCGGCTGGCGACGGGTTCGCTGGGGACGGCGGGTCCGAGGTGGCCGGGGAGGGGGGTGTTGTGGGACCCGCTGAGGACGCCCCGCGCGAGCGCGCGCAGGCGCGCGCGGGGAAGGCGTTCGGGGAGGCACACGGCCCCGTCCGCCTCCTCTTCGTCTGCCTCGGGAACATCTGCCGCTCCCCCACCGCCGAGGGGGTGATGCGATCGCTCGTGCACCGCGATGGCCTCGACGATGCGTTCGTGATCGACTCCGCCGGCACCGGCGCCTGGCACGTCGGCAGCTCCCCCGACAGGCGGGCCACGTCGGCCGCGGCGTCCCGGGGGATCCCGCTGGAGGGAGCCGCTCGACAGGTCGCCGCGGATGACTTCGAGCGCTTCGACCTGCTTCTGGCGATGGACGGCTCGAACCTCGCCGAGCTCCGCCGACTGGCGCCGAACGAGGAGGCCCGCCGCCGGGCTCACCTCCTGCGGGAGTTCGACCCTGCCTGCTCGTCGGCCGACGACCCCGAGGTGCCCGACCCCTACTACGGCGGCCCCCACGGCTTCGAGGACGTCCTCGACCAGGTCAGCGCGGCCTGTGAGGGGCTGCTGGAGGCGATCCGGGAGGGGCGGGTCCCGTGACCCTCCCCCCGGGCTCCCGGGACGTGAGGAGGGTTGCAGGAGGGGACATCAACGAGGCCTACCGCGTCACGCTCCGCGACGGGAGGGACGCGTTCGTGAAGACCCGCGACGATCCCCACCGCGGGGAGTATCTCTCGGAGGCCGCCGCCCTCGGCTGGCTCGACGGGGCGGGGGCGGTGGCGGTGCCGGCGGTGCTCGACGCCTGCGAGGAGTACCTCGTGCTGGAGTGGATCGCCGAGGGCCGCCTCGACGAGCACGGCGCCGAGGAGTTGGGGCGGCGCCTCGCGCGACTCCACGACTGCGGCGCCCCCGCCTTCGGCGACCCGGGCTCGCTCGGACCTGCGCGCTTCGCCTCGATCGTCCTCCCCAACCAGCCCGCCGATGACTGGCCCGCGTTCTACGCCGACAGACGCCTGCGACCGCTCGCCCGGCTGGCCCGCGATCGCGGGGCGATCTCCGCTCGCGGCTTCGACGCCGTCGAGGGTGTGTGCGCCCGGATGAGCGAGCTGGCCGGTCCGAGCGAGCCGCCCGCCCGCCTCCACGGAGACCTGTGGTCGGGAAACCTGATCGCCGACGCCGGCGGGCGAACGTGGCTGATCGACCCATCCTCCTATGGGGGCTCGAGGGAGGTCGATCTGGCGATGCTGAGGCTGTTCGGCGCTCCCCACCTCGAGGTGCTCCTCGGGGCATACGAGCGTGAGAACCCGCTCGCGGCGGGGTGGGAGGACCGCGTCGAGCTCTACCAGCTCATGCCTCTCCTCGTTCACGCGGTCCTGTTCGGGGGCTCCTATGGGAGCGCAGCCGAGCGCGTCGCCCGCCGCTACGCGGGCGCCTGAGGGCCCGACCGCACCGCCGCCCGTCCCGCTTCCAGCACCTCGTCGGATTGGAGGTCGTGCGCCCGGACACCCTCACCGCCCGCCGTACCCTCTACCGAGACGCCCGCGACGCCGTCGCGAGGGAGTACCGCACGCAGCTCACGCTGCCGTCACTGGCGAGCTCGCTGGCGAGCTCGCCCCGGCAGTTGCAGCGGGCATACGCGCAGTTCGGCGAGACGAGCTTTCGCGAGGATCTCCTCGCCCGGCGGATGGGCGCCGCGGCTGAGCTTCTGCTCGAGCAGCGCTCGCTGCCGATCCGCGATGTCGCCCGCCTCGTCGGCTACCGCCACGCGACCCATTTCGCGCGGGCCTTTCGCCGACACTACGGAGCCTCGCCGGCGGACTTCCGCGGGCGCCCGTCGGGGGCTCGGGCGTGAGCCCCGGCTCACGCCGGCGTGGGGGCCTCCGCGGGCGTCTGCTCGCGCTCCTGGACCGTCTCCGCACCCGGAAGGCACAGGCGCAGCAGCGTGCCCCCGCCGGCGGCGTTCTCCGCCGTGACGCTGCCACCGAGCTGGGTGGCCACCTGCCGGACGATCGCCAGGCCGAGGCCCGAGCCGGGTCGGCCGCGAGCCTCGGCACCGCGGTAGAAGCGGTCGAAGACGTAGGGGCGATCCTCGTCGGAGATCCCCGGCCCATGGTCGCGCACGATCAGCTCCTGTCCCCGCAGCGTCACCTCGACGGGCGCGCCCGTCGGGCTGTACTTGACGGCGTTGTCGATCAGGTTGCCGACCGCTCGCTCGAGCCGCTCGGGGACGGCGGGGAGGATCGTGGGCGCGAGGTCGAGCGTGATCGTGGGGGTGTCGGCACGGCGCCGGCGTACGCGCTCGGCGACCTCCTCGACGAGCAGGTCCAGGCGCACGTCCTCGCTGTCGGATCGTGGTTCCTCGCCGCGGGCGAGTTCGATCAGGTCGTTCATCAGGAGGGTGAGCTCGCCGATCTGCTCGACGACGTCGGAGAGCAGGCCGGCGCGCTCGTCGGCGCTCATCTGCTCTCCGCGCTGCTGGAGGATCTCGATGTTGGTCCGAAGGCTCGTCACCGGCGTGCGGAGCTCGTGGGAGGCGTCGGCGACGAGTGGCGCTGAGCGTGGACGGACTCGTCGAGGGCCTGCATCGAGCGCTCGAGCGCGTCGAGCATGGCGTTGAAGCTCCCCGCGAGCTGCCCGATCTCGTCGTCGGCGACGGGCTCGATGCGCCGACTGAGGTCGGTCGTGACCGCCACGTGGTCGGTCGCTGCCATGAGGTGACGGAGGGGCTGGACGGCAGCGCCCGCGACGAGGCGTCCGAGGAGGGCGGCGAGGGCGATGCCGCCGACGGCGACCAGAATGAGGATCAGGCGGAGGCGGGCGAGGAGGCTGTCGGTTTCGGTGAGGGGGAGGGCGAGCTGGAGGGCTCGACCGGAGCCGAAGGGCTCGGCGAGGAGCCGGAGGTGGACGCCGTCGACGACCGCGTCGCTGAAGCGCGGGGGCCCCCGCGGGCCGCGAGGAGACGGGTTTCCCCGTCGACAGGGAGGGAGACCCCCCGGGAGGACTTCACGACGATGGTGCCGTTGGCGAGGACCAGCTGCTGGTAGCCACGGACCTGGCCCGGCGTCGGGGAGAGGCCCCCCAGGGGATTCCCCTGGGTCGGGGCGCTGCCGCGAGCGCCGAGCTTGCCCAGCTCCCCCTGGGGAAGAGTGCCCTGGGGGGACCGCGCGGGCTGTTTGGCGGCGGTGCTCGCCTCGAAGCGCCGCAGTCCCCGGGCCTCGCGTCCGCGGTCACGTAGCTGGCTGTCCACCTGTTTGTGGAGCTGGTTCGAGGTGAGGACGTAGGTGAGGAGCGAGGCGAGGAGCACGGCGATCGCGACGGCCGCCGCAGAGACGATGGCGATGCGGCGGCGAAAGCTCATCGCGGGGGCCTCAGCACGTAGCCGACGCCGCGGACGGTGTGGAGCAGGCGGCGCTCGTCGCCGACCTCGAGCTTGCGGCGGAGGTAGCCCATGTAGACGCCGAGGGAGTTCGAGCTGGAGCCGAAGTCGTAGCCCCAGACGTGCTCGAAGATGGATGAGCGGGTGAGCACCTGGCGGGGGTGGCGGAGGAACATCTCCAGGAGGAGGAACTCGGTCCGCGTGAGCGCGAGGAGGCGGTTCGCACGCCAGGCCTCGTGGGCGGCGACGTCCAAGCGGACGTCCTCGAAGCGGAGCTCCTGCTCCTTCTCTCCGTCATCTCCCGCTCGGCGCAGGAGCGCGCGGAGCCGGGCGAGGAGCTCGCGGAGGGCGAAGGGCTTGACGAGGTAGTCGTCGGCGCCGGCGTCGAGGCCGGCGACACGATCGTCGACCTCGCCGCGGGCGGTGAGCATGAGCACCGGGGTGGTGTCCCCGCCCTCGCGCAACCTCCGGCAGACTTCGAGCCCGTCGATGCGGGGCATGGCGATGTCGAGGATGACGGCCTCGAAGGGGACGCTCTCGAGCTGCTCGAGCGCGTCGGCCCCGTCGGATGCGGCGGCGACGTCGTAGTGCTCGAGCGTCAGCGCGCGGTGGAGCGCGCTTTGGACGGCGGGCTCGTCGTCGACAACGAGTATGCGTGCCTGCTCAGCCATGATGGGCGCGCCGGGCCCGGACCGCTACGGTCGAGATTGCCGTCGGACGGGAACCCGCACGTACCAGGCTAGCGTGACGGGTCCGCCCGCGAAAGGGATAAACGGACGCGAAGAGCAGGGTAAGAGTGCTGGGAGGGATGAGACATCGCTGAGGACGACGTGGAGGGGGTGGGCGAGGCCGACGGCGGGGAGGTGCTCGCGGCGAGCTCACGCACGCTCCGCAACAGCATCATCAGCCTCGCGGTCTTCTTCCTGCTCGTCATCGGCCTGATCCTCGCCGTCCCCGGCCTGAGGGCGACGGGTGACGAGCTCGCCCACGCCGAGGTCGGCTGGGTGCTCGTGGGGGTGGTGCTGGAGGTGCTCTCCTGCGCCGGCTACGTCGTCCTGTTCGAACTCGTCTTCGGGCGTCTCGGCCGCAGCCTCAGCTCCCGCCTGTCCCTCTCGGAGCTCGCCGTCAACTCCGTCGTGTCCGTGAGCGGCCTCGCGGGCATCGCGCTGGGCGCGTGGGTGCTCCGCAGCAAGGGCATCTCCGTGGAGCGGATCGCGCGCCGCTCGGTGCTGATCTTCGTCCTCACCTCTGCCGTGAACCTCGCCGCCGTCGTGCTCATCGGGGTGCCGATGTGGCTCGGGCTGATCGGCGGCTCGCAGAACGCCCTCCTCACGCTGCTCCCGGCGTGCGCCGCGCTGGCGACGATCTTCGCGACGCTTGCGCTCGCGTCGTGGGCGCGGAGGGCGGCCGCGGTGCGCGCGGACAAGGGACGCCTGGTGGTGGCCCTGAGCGCGGTGGGTGGGGGGGTCCAGGACGCCCTCCAGCTGATCGGCGAGCGGGACTGGCGGCTGCTGGGGGCGGTGGCGTACTGGCTGCTGGACAACCTCGTCCTCTACGCGGGCTTCCTGGCGTTCGGACATACGCCGTCGGTGTGGGTAGTCGCGATGGCCTACCTGGTGGGGATGCTCGCCAACTCGCTCCCGATCCCGGGGGGCTTCCTCGCGGTGGAAGGCGGGCTCGTGGGGATGCTCCTGTTGTTCGGAATCCGCCCCGCCTCCGTCGTCATCGCGGCTGTGCTCGTCTACCGGGCCATCTCCCTGTGGGTGCCCGCGCTGATTGGCTCGCTGGCCTTCCTCAGCCTCCGTCGGGAGATCGGCAAGCCGGTCGCGCCGGCGGTGCCCGGCTAGCCCGGGCACCGCCGAGGACTCATCTCGAGGCGGCGAGCCGGCGGCGCTCGGAGAGGCGCCGCTCGGCGTATTCCCGGCCGGCGTCCTCGTCCCCGGTGGCGAAGGTGGCAATGTCGGCGAGCGTGACCACGCGACCCAGCGCGCCCCATGTCCCGTCGGGAATCTCGGGGTGAACACCCACACGCGCGAAGGGTCGCGCTCATGGGCGCCGTTCTCGGCGTCGAGGACGGCCTCGGTGATCTCCCGCACCATCGACTCTCTTCGCTCCTCGTCGAACTGGCCCTCGGGGACCGAGGCGATGAGTCGGTAACGGGGCGCTTCGGCCCTGGCTCCGGCGACGAAGACCGCCTCGGGGCGGTGGACGAAGAGCCAGGCGATGGAGCGCACGCGGGGGTTGGAGGGGTCGGCTCCCTCGTTGCGGATGAGGATGTCGGTGAGGTCCGCGAGGAGCTTCTCCTCGGCGTCCGCAGCGATCGCCCCGGCAGGGATGTACGCGTCGAGCATGGGCATCTCTTCAGCCTCCTCCCGGTCCATCGACCGGAGTCACTTGCGTTATAGGAGCGACCGTAACAGAGTTACTCCTTTCATGCAAGCGATATGCTTGCGGCATGAAGAGGACTTCGCTCGCCAGTCAACCCTGCTCGATCGCCCGGACGCTCGATGTCGTCGGAGAGTGGTGGACGCTGCTGATCGTCCGCGACATCGCCTACGGGATCACGCGCTTCCGCGAGATTCAGGACGACCTGGGCATCTCCGCGAACGTGCTCGCCGAGCGGCTCGGGACGCTCGTCGCGGAGGGGATCCTCGAGCGGATGAGCTATCAGGAGCGCCCGCTGCGGGAGGAGTATCGGCTGAGTGAGAAGGGCGTCGAGCTCGTCCCGGTGCTGATTGCGCTGATGGGCTGGGGGGATCGCTGGGCTTCGGGCCGGCACGGGGGCCCCGTGGCGGTCACCCACGGGGAGTGTGGTCATCGGGCGCGGACGGAGATCCGTTGCGAGTGCTGCGACCGGGAGGTCGCGCCGGAGGAGCTCCGGGCGAGCCTCCGCGGGCCGCTCGAGGCAGGGCCGGCCGACGGTGAGCCCGGTGCTGTCTCGGCGCGGAGGATGGCGGCCGAGCCCGGAGGAGGTGAGGCTGCGGGCTTAGATGGTTGGTTCCACGGCCATCCAGCGACCTAATCCCCGCCGACGGCCTTCGTGAAGGCGACCGTTCCCGCGGCCTTCTGACAGGCCTGGCCGGGGAGGTTCGACATCACCCGTTCGACGCTCGCGTCGGTGGGGCCGGAGAGTCCGGGGCAGTAGACGGGAGCGGGGAGGGGAGCGGTGCTCGAACCGGGGGCGTTGACGGGCGAGAGGAGGTCGGCGGCGGCGATGGCATGGGCGAAGGTGTCGGAGAAGATGTCGATTGCGACCCTCCCGCTGTAGACCTCGATCGAGCGGCCTTCGTCGTAGACGGTTGCGGGGACGCCGCGGACGACGATGTTCTGCTGGGTTCCGAGGGCCTTGTTGGAGTGGCGGTGGTAGAGGACGGTGGTGACCTGGAGGGGGAGCGAGCAGCTGCCTCCGCCGAAGATCCCCTTCTTCTGGACGCAGTCCCCGTAGTAGACGCTGTCGCCGATGCTCGGTATGTACCCCCGCAGGCCGTCCACGGCGGCGAGGGGCCGTTGCTCGAAGCGCTTCCCGACCCAGTAGACGCGGAAGTAGGGGAAGGTCTGCGCTTCGGCGAGGTCGCCCGCGGCGATCGCCCCAGGGGGCCCGGTGGTGCAGCCGGCGGCGATCACGCCGGCGGCGATCGCCGCGAGGACGGCGAGAGCGGCAAGGCGACGGGGGCGTTGCCGGGAGGGCGGAGGGCTCATCGCCGTCATTATCTCCGCGTGGAGATCGCCGACGCAGCAGCTTCAGGCCCGCGGGGGATCCGACGGCGGAGGCGATGGGGGGCGGGGGGGAGGATCCCGCGAGGCGCCGGGAGCGCTCCCGGGGGTGCGCTGGCGGGGCGCTCGGGGCGGATCGGGGCGGTGGCTGCGGGGGCGTTCGCGGCGGTGCTCGTGGCGGTGTGGCTGATCGCCGACCCCCGTACGCCGGACCTCGCCGCGCAGGTCTACCGGGCGGACCTCTTCGGGAAGACCGGGTTCGCGGTGTGGGACGACCACTGGTACGGCGGTCACCCCCTCCCCGGCTACAGCCTCCTGTTCCCGCCGCTCGGCTGGCGCTCGGGGTGCGCCTGTTGGCGGCGCTCTGCGTGCTGGCCTCGACGGCGCTGTTCGAGCGGCTGCTCGCGGGCCGCTATCGCGCGCGCGGCGCCGTGGGGCGCGGCGTGGTTCGCCGTGGGGGCGGTGGGCGACTCGTGGATCGGGAGGCTGTCCTTCGCCCTCGGGGTCACCCTCGCCTGCGGCGCGGCGCTCGCCCTCGTGCACGGCGGACCGTCATCGCCGCCGCGCTCTCCCTCCTCTGCACCGCGGGAGCCCGGTGGCGGGCCTGCTGCTGGGGCTGGGCGGGCTGACGGCGTCGCTCGATCGGCGCTCGCCGCGGGCAGTGTTCGCGTGGGGCTGCCCGGGGGGGCGCTCGTGCTCGCCCTGGTGGTCCTTTTCCCGGAAGGGGGCTGGGAGCCGTTCCCGCTTCTCTCCTTCCTCGCCACGGCCCTCGTCGCAGTGGGCTTTCTGTGGGCGCTCCCGCGTGGGGAGCGGCTGCTGCGGACGGGGGCGCTGTGTATCTGCTGGGTGCTCCTCTGCCTGGCGATCCGCTCGCCCGTGGGGAGCAACATCGCCCGCTACGGGGTGCTCCTGGGGGGGCCCCTGCTGCTCTGCGCGACGCTCGAACGGGCCGCGCGCGGGAGAGGTCCCGCGGTGCGCACCCTCCGCGGCGGTGGCGCTCGCGGTGAGCGCGCTGTGGGGGCCCGTGCGGGAAACGGAGGCGGTGAGCGGGAACGTAGGGACGAACGCCGCCTACTACGTGCCGGTCGAGGGCTTCCTGGCGCGCCTGCGAGGAGGGCCCGTGCGGGTCGAGGTGCCGTTCACGCGGGCCACTGGGAGGCGGCGCTGCTGGCCCCGAAGGTGTCGCTGGCGCGGGGCTGGGAGAAGCAGCTGGACGAGCGCTATGACCGCGTGCTGCTGCGCTCGGGGCTGACGGCGGGGCAGTACCGGCAGTGGCTGCGCGAACAGGCGGTCGCCTATGTGGCGCTGCCCGACGCACCCCTCGACCCCTCGAGCGCGAGGAGGGACGGCTGATCGAGACGCGGGCTGCCGTATCTGCAGGAGGTCTCGGGAGCACGCACTGGCGGATCTACAGCGTCGCGGGGTCCCCGCCGCTGCTGAGCGGGCCGGGCGGCTCGTGCAGCCTCGGCCACGATGGTTCACGCTGCGGGCGCGATCGGCCGGGAGCGTTCCTCGTGCGGGTGCACTACACGCGCTACTGGGCGGTCACGCGGGGGCAGGGCTGCGTGGGGCCCGGGCCGGGGGGCTGGACGGAGGTGAGCCTCCGTGCCGCCGGGAGCGCGAGCGTGAAGGCGAGCTTCTCGTTCGGCCGGGCGCTTTCCTCGGGAAGCGACTGCCGCTGACGGAGGTGCTCGCCGGTTTCGTGGCGGCGGGCGCCGCGGTGGGGATGGGGGCGAGGTGTAGAGGGCGCTGTAGCCGGTGAGGTAGATGTCGTCGCTGTCGCTGATCACGGGGTCGAAGGCGCCGGTGGCGATCTGGAAGAGCGACCCGTCCGGTGGAGATCCCGAGGCCGTAGGTGCGGTGGTGCCGAGGTCGGCGAAGTAGACGACGCGCCCGACGATGTGGCCGAGCCGGAGATGCTGCCGTGGCGTTGTAGCGCCAGTGATCGTGGCCGGTGCGGGCGTTGAAGGCGTAGAAGTTCCCGTCGTAGGAGCCGATGTAGACCGTCGGGCCGAGTCCGGGGGCGTTGGTGACGGCGGGCGAGGCGTACACGTAGGCGCCCGTCTGGACGGCCCAGTCGAGCCTGCCGGTGGAGGCGTCGTAGGCGTAGACGCGCCCGTCGGTGTTGCCGAGGAAGACCCGTCCGTAGACGACGGCGGCGGTGGAGTAGAAGTTGCCGCTGCCGAACAGCGCGCCTTCGGAGCCGCTGACGCCACAGCCGCCGGCCCGTCCGCGCGGTGATCGCCTGAACGTGGCCGGAGTAGTCGCCGAAGTAGAGGATGCCGCCCGCGAGTGTCGGGCTGGCCTTCACGGCGCCCGCGGCGTGATAGGTCCAGACGGGCTCCGCTGCGGGCTTTGAGCGCGTAGACGGTGCCGTTCTGGGAGCCGAAGAAGACGCGTCCGCCGTCGAGTAGCGGCGAGGACTCGCTCGGGCTGGGCAGGTCGCGCGACCAGCGGATGCGGCCGTCGCGGATGTTCAGCGCGACGATCCGCCCTTGGTCGCCGCCGGGGCCGGCGTCGAGCATGGTGGCGTACACGGTGTTGCGAGCTGACCGCGGGGGTGGAGGCGGACAGGCGGCCGAGTTCGCGTCCAGAGGAGCCTGCCCGGTGCGCTTTTCGAAGGCGGTGCAGGACGCCGTTGTCGGCCAGCTGGAAGATGTGTTCGCCGTAGATGACGGGAGGGAACTCCAGGAGAGCGTGGGCGTTGTGGTGCCAGACTTCCGGAAGGGGGGGCGGACGCAGGAGGGCGCGGGGAAGTAGCGGGTGTGGTCGAGGGTGTAGCCGTAGAGGGGCCACTCGAAGCGTTCGGCGGAGGTCGGGAGGGTCGGGGTGGGCTGGGGGACGAAGCGGGCGCGGGGGTGGTAGATGGAGCCGGTGCGGTCGTGCTCGTAGATCGTAGGCGGCGAGGGCGAGAAGGGCGAGGAGGACGACGAGCGAGGCTCCGACGGCGAGCAGCCGCCTGGAGCGTGGGAACGGGCGCCTCACGGCCTAGAAGGATGAACGCTCAGGCGGCGAGCTTGCTGCGGGAGCGTCGCGAGGGCTGCGCTGCGCCCGCCGCGGGCTCCTCCGGGGAGATAGGCGCGCGACGGGGCGGACGCTCGGCCAGGCGCTCCGAGCTACGGGTGCGAGCGCGGGCGAGCCGTGCGATGAGGCGGGCGACCGTGAGCGTGAGCATCCAGATCATCCGCCACCGCCAGCGGCGGGAGGGTGAGGCCTGAGACGAGGGCGAGGACGTCGTGGTTGTGGTTCAGCGACCAGTTCCAGAGGAGATAGTCGGCGAACGTGAGCCCGGAGAACAACGACGAGCGGTCTGTGTGACACGGGGATACCCTAACCCCGTTCGGGGACGGACGCTGCGAACGCCCCGCGGCGAGCCTATGATCGCGCGATGAGCGTCGCGGGCGAGCCCTCGGAGATCTTCGCCGACGGGGTGCTCGAGGGGCAGGTGGCACTCGTGACGGGCGGCGGTACCGGGCTCGGGCGGGCGAGCGCGATCGAGCTCGCGCGGTGCGGCGCCCGGGTCGTGATCGCGGGTCGACGCGAGGACGTCCTCGCGGAGGCCGCGGCGAAGATCGCGCGGGCCGGTGGGGGCCCCGCGGAGTGGGTGGTGGGGGACGTGCGGGGGGAGGGTGCAGGGGAGAGGATCGTCGCGGAGGTGCTCGAGCGGGAGGGGCGGCTGGATGTGCTCGTGAACAACGCCGGCGGCCAGTTCTTCAGCCCGGCGGAGCTCATCTCCGCGAAGGGCTGGTCGGCGGTGTGGAGGCTGAACGTGGGGGGGATGCTGAACATGTGCGAGGCCGCTCATCGGCTCGCGTTCGGGTCGGGAGGGGCGGGGGACGGATCATCAACGTGACGCTCTCCCCCCATAACGGCATGCCCGGGGATGGCCCACAGCGGCGCCGCTCGCGCCGCGGTGGAGGCGATCACGCGCGAGCTCGCCGAGCGATGGGCCGACGACGGGGTGAGCGTGATGGCGGTCGCCGCCGGGCACTTCGGGACGGAGGTCACGGCGAAGTATCCCGAGGCGGTTCGGAGCGGGGCGGCGCGGTCGGTGCCCCTCCAGCGGCTCGGGGAGGTCGAGGAGCACGCCTGGCTGATCGCCCTTCTCGCCTCGCCCCTCGGCGGGGCCTTCAACGGCTCGGCGATAACGCTGGACGGGGGACGGGACAACTTCTACGGGCCCTGGCCCCCGGCGGGCCTCGCCGACGACGGGGGGAACGTTCCCGCGGAGGCACGGCGGGAGGGGTCGGGGGGTTAGAGGGCGTGCCGCGGCGCCGCCCCGCGGGCGCGAGGGCGGCGACGGTAAGATCAGCGAGGGCGTGTGCGGGCGAAGTGTTGTGGCTGCACAGAAGCCTTCCAAGCTTCTAGGGCGGGTTCGATTCCCGTCGCCCGCTTTTGATTTGCCACGGGGAGTGGCGCAGTCTGGTAGCGCACCCGGCTGGGGGCCGGGCGGTCGCAGGTTCAAATCCTGTCTCCCCGACTAGAGGAAAAGCAAGTGCTAGAGCCAAAATCCGCCGATTGGCTCTTTTGAGAAAGAAGCCCACGGGGAACAAACGGGGAACAATTTCTCGGACAACTTGCAAGTGCAGCGATCTGCGGCGATCCATCGCGCGACAAATACAGCTCTTGCGCAGTGGTGCGCAGAGCGCTTTGAGTCGGCTGGGACGGCGTGACGCCGGCCCGCTTCAATACACCGATGGAGTCGCCGCGCTCAGCCATCCTTCGAGAGCTTCGGACGCCTGACGAGGCGACGCTGGCCTTCAACAGCTTCGGCCTCGGAGGTCGTTTGCAGCCCGAGGATGCCGCCGACTTTCAAGCCGCCACCATCGCTCGCGCCGTATTGGCCGAGAACGTGCCCGACGACGTGCGCGACAACTTCGAGCGGGCACGCAAGCTCCACCTCTACGGCGTTCTGGAGTACGAGTTCTTCACGGCTGCCGGCGACTACGCGCTGCTGGTGCTGGAGGGCGCCCTCCGGGCGCGCTTCCTCGCCTTCTACAGCGACGGCATCCCGCTGGTACGCGGAGAGGCCGACGAGCTGCTGTGCGCGAGTACGTTTGAGGACGTGCTCGCCGCGCGTCGTGCCCGGCTGCGCGGAGCTGACGGTACGACGCACCGGCTGCCGCTGAGCGCAGACGCTCTGCTCGCCTGGGCCCGACGCGAGCAGCTGCTCGCCGGCACGCGAGCCAAGATCATCGAGGGCGTCCTGTCCGAACGGCGCAACCACGCTGCCCATCCCGTCGGGCACAGGATCAACATGCCGGTGGACTCCGCTCGCACGCTCCGCGATGTCGCCGAGACGATCAACAAGCTGTGGGGACACGACACGCCAGGCGGACGCCTCTTTCCCGGCCCGGTAGCTCGCCAGCCGAGGGTCGCCGCGGTGGAGCCAGAGGGCAACGGTGGCTGCGAAATGCGTCTCGAGCAAGTCCCCGAAGCCGACGAGTGTGAGCGGGCATACAACTACGCCGTATTCCTCGCCTTCGGCGACGATCGGCTGATCGCGCCCGGTCGCGGGGGCATTGGCTTCACACATCGACCCGGTTTTCAGACCACCCGGTTTCCCTGCGAGATGATCTGGCAGGGAAGCTGGGAGGAGCTGAGGGAGGCGATCGAGCAGGGCGTCTTCTCTGGGCTGGACGACAGCATCGACCATCTCGATCGCCTCTTTCTCATACGTGTCGGTCAAGGCCAGATCGACCTGGCGCGCTCGCCCGCTGACTTGCTGGCGCTCGAGGAGCAGCCTCGCGGCCAGTGGTATGCGGTGACGGCCGACGCGCCTCTGGATGCTTGGGTGCACGTGAGGGACCACGAGCCCGACGTGGCTGGCGGCACGGACTTCTGCCCGGAGTGCTGTGTCCAGATCACCGCGAGGCGTGTACCAACCGAGCAAGCGGTGGCGATCGCCAACGATGCCCGGCACCAGTCCTAGCCGTAGCGCTCATGCACGCCGACAACAGCCACCAGGATCATGTCGCGTAGCTCGAACGCTGTGCGGCTGCACAAGTTGATCGGTGAGGTGAAGCTGCTCGCGCACGAGTATTACCGCCTGACAGGCCGCCCGCTCGGCGTTACGGCTGAAATAGCTGAGTACGAAGCAGCGCGGATCTTGGGGTTGAACCTGGCTCCTGTTCGACAGAGGGGATATGACGCCATCCGCAAGACCCCAAATGGAGACCAGCTTCTACAGGTCAAGGGTCGCCGTGTTCCTGTCGGCGGTGGCTCTCAACGTGTCGGTGCGATCAACCTAGAACGCGAGTGGGACGCGGTGCTCCTGATTCTGCTCGACGAGAAGTTCGATCCGACCGCGATCTATGAAGCGGATCGCCCGACTGTCACCGACGCACTTCAGCGCCCTGGCTCGAAGGCACGCAACGAGCGAGGTCAGCTCAGCGTCTCGCAGTTCAAGGCCGCCGGGCGACGCATCTGGCCTTCCTAGCAGCTATCCCTCGTCGCGCTCGTTGGCCTGGTGGTCGACTCGGCGTGTGAGGAGCAGCGCTTGGCCTTCGCACGCCTGGCAGCGCAGTCGTGGGGCGCGGCCGTCGGCCTGAACGACCTCTATCGCAGTAGCTCCCTCGATCCTCTGTTCGACTGTCAGCGTTGGATGGCCACAGAGGTCAGGCAAGGGCGCCGTGAAGCGCAGCAGGGAGCCTGGGTTGGTCTGTGGATCGGTGTCAGCAGGCAGCGGAGCCTCGAACGTGCCCACGCACGGGATACGCAGCTCGCCGTCGTGCAGCAACTGCAGCACCGTTTCGGCCAGCACCAGCTCTCGGTTGTTGGTCGTGCTCGGGATCGTCCGCCCGCGACCGTCGCGTTTTTCCAGCTCGGCGAGCGCGCCGGCCACAATCGCGGCTACCTGCCAGACCTTCTCAGCCCCCGGAGCCGGCGGCGTGCGGCCCGCCGATCCGACGCCGCCCTCGGGAAGTAGCCCCGGACACTCGAACAGCACTCGGTCAGCCTGACCGAACGCGCGAGCGAAGCCGAGCCCTCGCACGGCATCGGCCGCACTCTCGGTTTCCATAAAGAGCGTCACGTCGATCCCGCCGTCGAAGTGAACATCCTCCCGATCTGCGTCGCGCTCGCCCGCAAGGTTTAGCGCGAGCACGGTCCCGTGGTAAGCGCCTGCATAGGAGAGGGCATCGCCAGGCAGCTCAGGCACCCGGTAGAGCGTCAGCGGCTGGATCACTTCCTCGCCGGCGAGGGACATCCTCACGGTAAGCACCAGAGGCTCGGAGAGGCCGAGCTCGAGGCGACCGTTGCGCAGCAGCCCGTTCGGATCGAGCAGCGATCGAAACCGATCCGGCACCGAGCCAGGCTGCAGACCCACCGCGTCGTCGTCGAGCACAATGCTCTGGCCCTTGGCGAGCGTAACCCGTGCCCGTATGCGTGCCTTCTCGCCCGCCTCGTCATTGGCGAACCACGGCTTGGGATGCGTAATCACTGCTCGCGGGCGCGGCTCTGCCGTCAGTCCCCTCACTGACTCGCCATCGCGCACCCTCAACTCATAGCGCGGCAGCCTGTCACGCTGATCTCGCCGCATCGTGAACGCCAGACGACGCTCGTGCGGTGGCTCCTGCTCGCCGACCTCACTTTCGCTGCGCGTGTACGTGAAATACGGATCGTGGCGGCCGATCTCCGCCGCAGTCGGCTCGGCCATCCTGGTCTTGTCATTAAGCAGTTCGGTCCCCGGCGCGAGCGGGCTCGTGCCGGTCTCGGCGATCTGTTGAATCGTCGGACGGAGATAGCTCGCCAGCGCGCCATCGTTCAAGAGGTCGATTAGGTCTGGTCGAGTCTCTAGGCGCTCAGCCAGGTTGTCCCATTGGTCGAGCGCGTCAAGCTGGGGATAGAGCGCCTTCTGCTCGGGCACAAACTTCTCGCGCCAGAACTTCAGCTCGCCCTTCTTCAGCTTGCGCGGGAACACGAACGTGTAATGCGGCGGCGGTGACTGGAGAGCCATCGCGGCCTTCAGCGATTTCCGGCATTCCGGCCAGTCGATCCTGTCGCCGCAGTTCTTCGCCTGCCAAGCGCGTTCGGGCTGGACGTTGAGATCGGAGAACACGTCGATCCCATCGTCCTGTCCCGGCCCGGTACGGTAGGCATCCGGGTAGTCCGGGCGCACCAAGCGCAACACGAGATCCTCCAAGCCGTCGTCGTTGAGGCTCGCCAGTAGCACCAGCACGGCCCGGTAGCGGTTGGGGTCGACCATGCTCATCGTCAGTGCATCGTAGGCGCGCGGCTACAAGCCCAACAATCCCGTGCAGCCCAGATCGGCGGCGGACGGTGCCAGTCCTCTAGCATCGCAGCGTGCGCTTCGTCGACCTTCTCCCAGCGGTCGAACGCGCACATGCAGCGACCCGCCTCGTGATCCAGTGCACGGGCTGCCAGCTGGGTGCATCCTTGCTCACGCTCGACCTGGATCGCCAAGGAGTACAAGCGGAGTATGTGCGGGGGTACTACTCGGGCTCGCCCGAGCAAGAACACTGGTGGGTAGAGGCCGAGGGTCTGCTGCTCGATCCGACGCGCGACCAGTTCTCCGAGGACTCGTTTGCCGAACACTACGCCGGCGAGTACAAGCGCGTCGATGCCAAGCCCGCCAGCAAGATGGAGTACGAGGCGACCATGCACCTGCGCTTGCACTGGTCGAGCAACCGCCGTGCGCGGGACGCGATCACACAGGTGGCAGCCCAATACGGTCTTGACCTCGCGCAGATCATGGAGCCGCCAGGCTTGTTCTTGGCTGTCCGTGCAACTCCTGACGGGGCCTGATCGAGCAGCTGCACAGCCTCCGTAGTGATCGACACGGCGGACGGCAGGCGGGGGCCCACACCTGTGCGGTCTACCGTCTTGTCAAACAAACCTGTTGACGGTGTTCGATCCCCCCGATAGCGGGATCGAATGGAGGCCACACAAATGAACAACGACAAGCTCATCTCCGCGGTTATTGCGGTCGAGCAGCGAAGTTGTAGCCCGGCGCCACGGGAGATGGTCGCCGACGAGGCGCAGTGGAGGGGCGCGGGACTGGAGCAGGAACTCGACCGCCTCGCATCCCTCGGTCTCCTTGATCGCCACAAGCAGCCGGACTGCGACCCGGCATATGCCAGCCGGTAGCGGGCACGCGAGCGATTCGCACGAGCAGCAGCTCGCCGAGCCGCTGATACTCGCCAGCGTCGGAAAGGATCTGCGCGTCGAGCTTGCACCCCGATCACTGCGCCTTGAGCATGGTGCCCGTGTCGATGTCGATGGCGTCGCGCCCGACGAGTCTGTCCTCGTGGAGGTCTTCGCGCATCAAGGGCGCCTCCGAGGCGGCCAGTTCCACAAGGTCGCGCGAGACGCGCTCAAGCTCATCACCCTGAAGCGCACCCGACCGGCGGCGCAGCTCGTCCTCGCTTTCGGTGATCCTGATGCCGCCGCGTGCGTGACGGGCACGAGCTGGCTCGCCGAGGCGCTGCGCGCATGGGAAGTCGCCGTGCTCGTCGCCGAGCTCGACAAGGAGATTCGCGCGGGACTGCGCGCAGCGCAGGTCCGGCAGGTCATGGTCAATCCCTCGCCTGCCGGCGACTAAAGGCCCCTATCGTCGAGGCGCCGAGAAAGGCGTCGCGGTAGCGCGCTCGATGGCTGAGCGCACGTAGCGGGAGCCGGCTTGCCCGGCCATTTTCGCATCCCCAAAAGGGGATGCGGCCGGAGCTGCGACCGGCCCCGCGGCGAGCGGGGCTTTACAGCCAAAGGAGGCTCAAATGTCTGCAGGAATCACAGATTCGGACACCATGTTCTCGGTGCGCGAGACGCCCTGGCACGGTCTCGGGGCCGTACTCGATCGGCCGCCGGCGACAGTCGGTGAGGCGATCGAGGCGTCGGGTCTCGGCTGGAGCGTCGCAAAGCGGCGCCTGGCGATCGACTGCGGTGCTGATCTGCCCGATGTGCTGCGCTATCGGGGCTTCACTGGTCATTACGCCACTGTCCGGCAAGACGATGATGAGGTGCTTGGCGTCGTCGGCGAGCGCTACCGGATCGTGCAGAACCACGTAGCGTTTGCGTTCCTCGACCAGCTGCTCGGCAGCTCGATCCGCTTCGAGACGGCCGGCAGCCTGCACGGCGGCCGCCGCGTATGGGTGCTGGCGACGCTGCCCGATCACGTCGAGGTCGGGGGCGACGACGTGCGCCCATCGTGCTGCTGATGAACAGCCATGACGGCTCGACGGCCGTGATCGCGGCCACCACCCCGATTCGCGTGGTCTGCCAGAACACCCTTCACTTGGGTGTTCCCGACGCCCGGCAGAAGTTCTCGATCCGCCACACCGAAGCGGTTACGCAGCGCGTCCACGAGGCTCGCCGGGTCCTCGATCTGTCCATCGACTACTACGTCCAGTTCAAGCGCCTCGGCGACCGGCTCGCCTCGGAGCGCTGCACCGAACGCCGGCTCCGCGCCGTCCTCGACAAGCTCTACCCGAACGGCACGAGTGACTCCGTCAGCAGCCGCACACGCAGCTCACGCCAGCAGACTAAGGACCGCATCGCTGACCTGTTCCTGTCCGGCGACACGCAGGGCAACGCGCCCGGCTCAAAGTGGGCCGCGGTAAACGCCATCGTGGAGTACGGCGACTGGCTGCGCCCGCTGCGCTCAAGCGGCCAGCGCTTCGCCCGCGCGCTCGATGACGGACCCGAGAAGACCCGTGCCCTGCAGCTCGTCGCAGCTGCCTGAAAAGTGGGGGTTCGGCGGGCCGTCCAAGCTCGCCGAGCCCCCAAAGACCTCGCCGTCGAAGCTCGCCCGCATTCTCGCCTACAATCAAGATCAAGGAGCCGGCCCACGCGGCCGATCCTCCAAGGAGCATTTGCAATGGCTACTCGAACCGACAACGAAATCCGCGAGCTAGGCCCCGAGGAATGGGCGCAGCTCGTTGATGAGAAGGCCCGCGCCCTGCTGGGCATGAGCGGCGAGGAGTTCGAGCGACGCCTGAACTCGGGTGAGATCGACATAGACGACAGCCCCGAGATCACGCGCGTCGCAATGATGCTCCCGCTCAATGGCGCCTCCAAGTAAAAATCCCGCCGAGGCCGTCGAGCACTATCGCGGCCGAACGGTGCGGCTGCTGTCTTGCTTGACCAGTGCGCACACCACCGTCAGCGGCTACCACGCGGCCGATCATCCGCACCGCCTGCTGCTGGCCCGCGGCGACGCTGCGCGGCTGCACGCCGAGCCACGTCTCACGCTCCTCGTCACCGAGCAGTACGAGGTTCGCCAGAGCACCGCAGGCTGGCACGTCGAGATCATCGGCTACCTCTACGCCATCGGATACGAAGACCACGAGCTCGTGTCCTACCACTGGCATCCGAGCGGCAAGAGCACGATCACCCAGCCGCACATGCACGTCGGCGCCGCCGTCCAGATCGGTGATCGGTGGCTCGGAAAGGTTCATCTGCCCACCGGCGTGGTCGGCCTCGAGCAAGTCATCGCGCTCGCCATCGTCGAGCTCGGCGTCGAGCCGCTCCGCGACGATTGGGAACGACTGATCGCCGAGGCCGCCGCCCGCTGACGCTTGCCTGGAACGCTCAGCCTCGTCAATGGGGAGCGGAGCGCCCACCACCGTTGCCAACCATCCTGTGGCGCCTGCAGCGAGCAGCGTCTGCACGATCCCACGCCGTCGAACCAGGAGCGCCACTGCGGCAGCCACCAGCACGAGGTACTGCCACTGCTCCTGCAGTGCGCCCGCCAATGGGATTGCAGCACCGAAAATCGCACCGATCGCCGCTGGTCCGGCACCGTCGAGGAACGCCCTGGCGGCAGCGTTTTGGCGCAGGCGCTCGAAGCGCTGGCCGCCGAGCAGGATGAACGAAAAGGACGGAGCGAAAGCGACGCTCGCCGCGAGTACGCCGCCAGCGATGCCGTGCGCGGCATAGCCCACCGCGGCGACCGTGGCGACGACGGGGCCGGGAGTAACCTGCCCCAACGCAACAGCGTTCAGGAACTGCCCGCCGCTCATCCAGTGGTAGACATGGACGGCATCGGTCTGCCTCAGCGGCACGATCACGAAGCCACCACCGTAGGAGAGCGCGCCCACCTTCAACGCGGTCCACACCAGCGCGCCAATCCCGCCAACGCCCGTCACGGCCCCAAGCAGCACGGGGTTCAAGAGAGCGCTGCCGCCGCGCGCCGCTGCCAGGCCAGCTCGAGAACCCCGCACGCCAGCAGCACGAGGACGAGATAGCCGCCGACCGTCGCCGCCGCGCCCGCCGCAACGAGCAGATAGGCCAGCCAGCGTAGCGCTCGCCCGCGCGCAGCCCGCACCCGTAGAAAGCTGGAGAAAGCAGACCCAGCGCGGCGTGCACGGCCACGGGTGCGACCGCGGCGCCCGCGCCAGCTCCGACGCCGATCACCCACTGCGGCGGCGCGCTTGAGAGGAACAACAGCGACAGCGCCAGGACCATCATCACGGCGGGCACCACGAACCCAAGTCCGCCGACGATCGCACCCCACGGCCCGGCCACGCGATAGGCGCAGTAGATCGCAAGCTGCGTCGAAGCCGGGCCAGGCAACAGGCCACACGCGGCGTTGGCGTCCTCGAACGCGCGGGCGTCCATCCACTCGTAGCGGTCGATGACCAGCCGCCGCAGCATCGCAATGTGCGCCGGCGGGCCACCGAACCCTGTAGTCCGATCCGCGTCCACTCCTGTGCGACGATCCGCAGCGGGACCGCGCCCTCGGGATGCTGGCGGGCATAAGCCACCGTGTCCGCCTGCTCCTGTGTGCTGGGTGGGGCTCACTCCGCGATAGCCGACGACGATATCGCGGCCGCGAGCGATTGGTTGCTGACGATACGGCGGCCGGACATCTGCGGTCCAGTGCACCGACAGCGAGCGGGTTGGCGCGCGCACTCGACAGCCGTGTGGGCGACACGTCTTCTTGAGCTCGTCACTGCTCTGATCGCCGCGGCTGGTGACGTAAGGGCTTACCGCTGGCCGGGGTGCCGTCCCTCCCGATGGTCGCACGCTTGGCGTGCGGTTAGTCGGGGTCGGCTCCCCGTCCGGTGGGAGCCCTGTCTGAAAAGGAAGGCCACATGGCTAGTACGACTAACGCAACCCAAAACGGCAACGGCCACGGCGCTGCCAAGGTGCAGCTCAAGGACATCCCGCTCTCGCGGATCGTCGTCGCCGAGGGCTTCAACCCTCGCGGCGAAGTGATGGAGGACGACGAGCTGCAGGCGATGGCTGCCACGATGCGCGAGCGCGGTTGCCTGCAGCCGATCCGCGTGCGCGCGACTGAGACTGGCGACTTCGCCCTGATCGCCGGCGAGCGGCGCTACCGCGCCGCAGGGCTCGCCGAGTTGGCCACGCTTCCCGCAGTTGTGCTGACGGCTGGCGCTGGCGACGAGGGTGAGTATCTGGACCTGCTGACCGACGCGATGATCGAGAACGAGCTGCGCAGCGATCTGGACCCGCTCCAGCGCGCCCGCGGCTACCAGGCCATGATCGACGGCGGGCTGGGCGTCCGCGCGGTCGCCGAACGCCTCGGCGGCAAGACCAAGCGCTCCTCGCGCGAAAAGCCCATTCAGGAGCACCTGGCGATCCTCGCGCTCCCTGAGCGGCTCCGGACGCTGGTCGCCGAGCAGGTGATCCCTCTGCTCAGGCGTGGGGACGGCTCGTCGCGCTCGCCGAGATCGCCGAGGAGTTCGCATACGCGGCGGTGCGTGCGGTCACTCCTGACGACGACGAAAGCGAACCGTTGCCGCGTCGCGGGCAGGGATACTTGATCGAGGACCCGATCGACATCGCAATGAGGTACATGGACGACCTGCCCGCAGGTGTCTACTCGAGCCGCAGCTCCTATCCGGTCGACCAGTTCACGTTGAGCGAGAAGGCGCAGAAGGACCTCGCCACCTACACCAAGCTCACCGATGGCTTTTAATCACGCACGTCCGCTTCGGCGCGGAATCTCGTCGAGCAGGCACGGCTGCTGGGCGCGACTCACAAGGGCAAGACTGGTTCTCGATCATCCTCGGAGACGACGTGGCCAGTCGGCTCGCCGAGGACTACATCGCTGCTGTCGTCAAGGAGGCGCGTGCACGTCAGCGTCGTCAACGCGACGCCCAGCGCACGAGCACCGCAGGCTCCGCGAGCGCAACCGGCGACTCGTCCGTGGACGGTGCTGCGGCCGGCGAGCCGGAGAGCGAGGCCGAGCGTGCGCAGCGTGAAGCAGACGAGTCGAAAACCAAGCGCGCCGAGCAGCAGCAGAGGCGCGAGGACGCAACGAAGTTCAACCTCGAGCTCGGTCTGCTCATGTTCAAGCACCTGCCGAAGCTCAAGGTCGATGAGCGGGTGTTGCGCATCCTGGCGAGTGTCGATCTCGGCGGGTCGCTGAGCAAGATCGCCATGCGCGGCCCGCGGCTTTCTCTGCCTACGTGGGTCGAGCAGGTCCAGCAGAAAAGCGGCAAGACGAAGACCGTCTATTTCGACGCCTCAGACGCTGAGCGCAGGGCAAAGACGTTCCTCGAAGACGCCGAGAGTGCTGCCGACATCTCAGGCCGCACGTTTACGCTGATCGCGCTCGCCGCGCTGACCAACGAGGATGCGGTGGCACAGTCCAACCGCAGCTTCTACACGCTCGCCTTCGAGGGTCCGTGGGCCACGCAGGCAGCCCGCGATCTGAACGCGATCGTGAGGGAGCACAGTAGAGGAGGGGCAGTGCGCAGCTCTGGACGAACTGCTGGCTGAGCGGGTCGCCAACGATGAACGCCAGGCCGAGCGCGAAGCCGAGGCCGAGCAGGCGCGTGTGCGGGTGCAGGATGCGTCCGCACGCGTCAGCGAGCTCTCCAAGGAGGATCTGGAGCAGTTGCTCGCTGACGCTGAGACCGCCTGGGGCCAGTACAGCCTCAAGCGCTACGAGGTCGAGAGCGCCGTCACGACAGAGCGCGAGCGCCGCGAGAACGCAAGCGACGAGGTTGAGCCTGCCGACGAGCGCGAGCTCGCCGAGGCTGCGGCCTAACCCGCTACCCGAACAGTCGGAGGCTGGGGCAGAACGGCTCCCGCCTCCGACGATCGGGTGTGTTCCAGCCTCTGCCCTGCTCAGCAACGGTTCACCGAGCATGGCGGTGATGACGGCTCAGTGTGCTCGTTACCACTGCCTCGTGGTCAAGCTTCGCGCTCACGCCAATCAGCGCGTGCGCCGCCGTCCGAGGGCCGAGCCTGAACATCACCGTCGGCCCACCATATGCTTGAGGAGGCGGTCTTGGCGCCAGAGGCGACGGTCCTTCCGTCCAGCCGGCCGGTGAAGCCCACGCGGACACTTCCACTCGCCGGGCCAGTCACATGCACGATCAGCTCGCGTCCGCGCAACGTCTCCGTGACATGGAGTTTCGGCGCAGTCGTTGTGGAGACGTGGCCCGAGCCCCCCGGTTTTGAGGACGGCACCACGACATTTGTGCGCGCGCCGTTGGCCCGGTACGCGTTGCCCGCCGCGTTGCTCAGCCACACGGCGATGCTCCCGCCCCTCCCAGGGCCAGGGACGGTCACGGTCGCTGGCCCTGTCGCCGGGGCCCGCAGCGGGCGCGCTGCACGAGCCCGATCCGCTCGCAGGGCATACTTGGTAAAGCGCGCTCGTAATCGGTGCGAGCTGGCCTTGCAGCTGGCTGCCAAGTGACCGTGAACGTGGAGCTGCCAGTCTGCGTCGGGGTAGCCGAGAGACCAACGGGCGCCGCTGGCGCGCTGTTGTCCACGGTGATTTCCTCCGAGGCGACGGCCGATTGATTGCCGGCGGCGTCGATCGCAACAAGGGTGAGCGTGTGCCTTCCGTCTGAGAGCTGCGTTGTTGGCAGTGTGAGCGTCTGCGTGCCCGTCGAGGACGGGCACGGCTGGGCAAATGTGAAGTTGCACGGTGCCGTGTAGGTCTCCGTCCCCGGCCGTCTGCCGAGAACACGTGCTCGCTACGCCGCCGCCGACATCCTGAGCGGAGACGGCGACGCTTTCTGTGCCCTTGTGAAACCCGCCTGCTTCGCCCGCTCCCCACAGAGCGCCCGAGGGGGTGCTTAGCGTTGGCGGCGTCGGGTCGGAGAGAGTCACCGTCGCTCCATACATAGTCACCCAAACGGCGTGCTGCGTTGCCCCTGTAACGC
>CAVREV010000001.1:0-894131 GCA_963720215.1 uncultured Solirubrobacteraceae bacterium | reverse complement strand
AGGCGCTGAATAGCCTTTGACCCGTGGATTCCCGAATGGGGAAACCCAGCGCTGGTAATGCGGCGTTATCCCCGGTTGAACACATAGACCGGTGGAAGACAAGCGGGGGAAGTGAAACATCTCAGTACCCCGAGGAAAGTAAATCAACCGAGACTCCCTGAGTAGTGGCGAGCGAAAAGGGATCAGCCCAAACCCGGCAGATGTAAGCGGACACGCGTTGTCTGTCGGGGGTTGTAGGGCGCCTGTTCCGGGTCGTGTCCGACCCGGCAGGAGTTACAAAATTGTGTGGTAGTCGAAGCGCGTGGAACCGCGCACCATAGAGGGCAACCGTCCCGTAGACGAAACTGCACGATCTCCTGTCAGGCGTTCCTGAGTAAGTCCGCTCCCGTGAAACGCGGACTGAACCTGGGGGGACCACCCTCCAAGGCTAAGTACTCCTTGGTGACCGATAGCGGACAAGTACCGTGAGGGAAAGGTGAAAAGTACCCCGGAAGGGGAGTGAAATAGTACCTGAAACCGCGTGCCTACAAGCGGTGGGAGTCCCTTCGTGGTGTGACCGCGTGCTTTTTGCATAACGAGCCGGCGAGTTACTCGTCTGCGGCAAGGTTAAGCGATGAGCGGAGCCGTAGCGAAAGCGAGTCCTAATAGGGCGACATAGTCGTAGGCGGTATACCCGAAACTGAGCGAGCTACCCATGGGCAGGCTGAAGCGGGGGTAAGACCTCGTGGAGGGCCGAACCGACCTAGGTTGAAAACTGGGCGGATGACCTGTGGGTCGGAGTGAAAGGCTAATCAAGCTCAGTGATATCTGGTTCTCTCCGAAATATATTTAGGTATAGCCTCGGATAAATTGCGTATTGGCCGTAGAGCACTGTTTGGACTAGGGGCCCTACCAGGTTACCGACTTCAGGCAAACTCCGAAGACCAATACGTTTACTCCGGGAGTCAGTTGCTGGGGGATAAACTTCAGCGTCGAAAGGGAAACAGCCCAGACCGCCAGCTAAGGTCCCTAAGTACTAGCTAAGTGGGAAACGATGTTCGAGTGCATAGACAACCAGGAGGTTGGCTTAGAGGCAGCCATCCTTGAAAGAGTGCGTAACAGCTCACTGGTCAAGTGTTCGAGCGCGGACAATGTAACGGGGCTCAAGCTAGTCACCGAAGCTGCGGGTGCGTGAGGCCTTCGGGCCGATCGCGCGGTAGGAGAGCGTTCCCATGCCAGTAAAGCGGCGGCGTAAGCCAGCCGTGGAGGCATGGGAAGTGAGAATGCCGGCATAAGTAACGAAAGAGGGGTGAGAATCCCCTCCACCGATTGCCCAAGGATTCCTGAGTAAAGTTCGTCTGCTCAGGGTTAGTCGGGACCTAAGGCGAGGCCGAAAGGCGTAGTCGATGGCCAACAGGTTGATATTCCTGTACCACGTCGCTTCCGTTTGACCGATGGGGGGACGAGGAAGGCTAAGGGAACCCAGGCGATGGTCGTCCTGGGACAAGCATGTAGGGGTGGCCCTTGTCAAATGCGGGGCCGCATAACCTGAGGTGCGATGTGAGCTGGCGCTTAGCCGGCGACTCCCTGACGCCATACCTCCAAGAAAATCCTCTAGGGAGGAAGCGCGTGCCCGTACCAAAACCGACACAGGTGGGCAAGTAGAGAATACTAAGGTGATCGAGATAACCCTCGTTAAGGAACTCGGCAAAATCGCCCCGTAACTTCGGGATAAGGGGCGCCCCAGTAAGGTGAAGCCCTTCGCGGGTGGAGCCCGAGAGGGCCGCAGTGAATTGGCTGAAGCGACTGTTTACCAAAAACACAGGTCTCTGCTAAGTCGAAAGACGACGTATAGGGGCTGACGCCTGCCCGGTGCCGGAAGGTTACGTGGAGTTGTTAGGGCTTCGACCCGAAGCAGCGAAGCTAAGCCCCGGTAAACGGCGGCCGTAACTATAACGGTCCTAAGGTAGCGAAATTCCTTGTCGGGTAAGTTCCGACCTGCACGAATGGCGTAACGACTTCAGCGCTGTCTCAACGAGGAGCTCGGTGAAATTGCAGTCTCGGTGAAGATGCCGAGTACCCGCGGCTAGACGGAAAGACCCCGTGAACCTTTACTACAACCTGGTATTGGAGTTCGGTGCATTTCGCTCAGGATAGGTGGGAGGCTTTGAAGCGCTGGTTGCGGCCGGCGTGGAGCCAACCTTGAGATACCACCCTTGGTGTATTGGATTTCTAACAGCATTCCGTGAATCCGGGTGCTGGACAGTTCCAGGCGGGTAGTTTGACTGGGGCGGTCGCCTCCCAAAATGTAACGGAGGCGCACAAAGGTTCCCTCATCACGGTTGGAAATCGTGTGTAGAGCGCAAAGGTAGCAAGGGAGCTTGACTGCGAGACTGACAAGTCGAGCAGGTGCGAAAGCAGGTCTTAGTGATCCGGCGGTAGCAAGTGGAAGTGCCGTCGCTCAACGGATAAAAGGTACTCCGGGGATAACAGGCTTATCGGGCCCAAGAGTCCACATCGACGGCCCGGTTTGGCACCTCGATGTCGGCTCGTCGCATCCTGGGGGTGAAGTCTGCTCCCAAGGGTTGGGCTGTTCGCCCATTAAAGCGGTACGCGAGCTGGGTTCAGAACGTCGTGAGACAGTTCGGTCCCTATCTGCCGTGGGCGTTGGAGAGTTGAGAGGATTTGTCCCTAGTACGAGAGGACCGGGATGAACGCACCTCTGGTGTATCTGTTGTCCTGCCAAGGGCATTGCAGGCTAGCTACGTGTGGATCGGATAACCGCTGAAAGCATCTAAGCGGGAAGCCGGCCTCAAGATGAGCTCTCCCATCCCCTAGAGGGAGTAAGACCCCTGGTAGACCACCAGGTTGATAGGCCGGATCTGGAAGGACGGTAACGTCTGAAGGAGACCGGTACTAATGGGTCGAGGGCTTGACGGATTTTTTTCTACCCCGCGCGGGGTAGGTGATACTCGGTGTGGCGCTGTGCAGTTTTGAAGGACCGGGAGGCTAGGTCTCTCAACCTTTTCCGGTGGCCTTGGCGAGGGGGAAACACCTCTTCCCATTCCGAACAGAGCAGTTAAGCCCCTCAGCGCCGATGGTACTTGGCCCGCAAGGGCCTGGGAGAGTAGGACGCCGCCGGTTTTTTTGGAGTAAACGCGGGCCGCCGAAGGGCGGCCCGTCGTCGTTCCCGCCTGGCGCGTCTGCCCGCGAGCGGATGTCGCCAGGCAGGATTTACGGCGCGCGCGGCCGGGCACGGAATGCGCCCGGGATGGCATGCGGGAGCGGCCACGCTCGCGGCGACGCCCGCCGCGCGCGGGCGCGGCCCCCGCCTCTCGGGCTGTCCCGGGACAGCCCGACCGCCGCCACCGGGAGTCCCGACCGCCGAGGATTCAGGGGGGGCCGCCAGGGCAGACGCGGGCCGCCCCGAACCCCGCGCTGGGCGCCCTCCGGGGACCCGACCCACGCCGCCCCGGTGCGCCCGCCGTGACCCGTTCCGGCGCACGGGCACGGGGTTGACAGGCGGTGGTAGGATCGACGCGAGCACGGCTTGGCCGTGTGGCCAGTTTCGCCACGGACGCTTAGGAGGCGAGGGATGAGGGATCTCGGAAGGCTTTCCGCGAGGACCATCTTGGGCTGCACGGGTGCGAGACTCCGCGTGCTGCTCCTCGGGATGCTCGCCTTCGCGACGGTGCTTGCGCTGGGAGCGACCCCCGCGGGCGCCTACGTCGACCTCTCCGGCCCCGCCTACCAGATCCTCGCTCCTGGTGAGGAAGGCGGCCTTCCCCCGAACGCCTTTTCGACCGATCAGGGCGAACTCTACGACAACCTCACACATCTCCGCGGCTCTGTCACCACGGGGGCGCTCGAACGGGATTACATCCCTGAGAAGTTCGGCGTGGTGGGACCGGTGATGTCCACCGAAACACCCGAGCCGGGACTCGAAATCCAGTACGACGAGCACGACATCCCCCACATCAACGGCACGACCCGCCCCGCTGTGATGTTCGGCTCGGGCTGGGTTGCAGCCAAGTTCCGCGGGATCCTCCTCGCGCTCGCCCTCGGCCCCGCCTATGCGGCCGCCGACGGGATACCGGGGGTGAACGCATTCGAACTCCTCCTCACCGCTCGCTCCTTCACGCCGAGCGCCCACTCCGTCGAATTCGTCGCCGGCCAGGTCTCGAGCCTGATCGAAAAAGGGCCCGCGGGCGAACAGGTGATCACCGATCTCGAAAACTGGGCTGAAGGGATCAACGCCTACGAGGAAAGCATTCCTCCCCAATACCGCCTCCTTCCCCCCATAAACCTTCCCGACGCCATCGCCGGCTTCGCCTTCATCGGCTCGATCTTCGGGAACGGCGGCGGGAACGAAGTCACGGACTCCGACTTCCTCGCCCGCCTCGAGGCGAAGCTCGGCGCGAGCGAAGGCCTGAAGGTGTTCCGCGACCTCCGCGAGGTCAACGACCCCGAAGCTCCCACCACGATCAAAACCCCCTTCCCCTACGACACCGTTCCCACAGGCCCCACGCCCGGCGCCGCCGTCATCGATCCCGGCTCGGAGAGCGCCACGGCCGTGAAGGCGGCCGCCGCCGTGAAGGCATCTCGGCGTCACGCATCGAACTTCCTCCTCGTCCCCTCCGGGGACAGCAAGAGCGGTCATCCCATCGCCGTGATGGGTCCCCAGCTCGGATACTTCTACCCCGAGATCGTCATGCAGGGAGACCTCCACGGCCCGGGCATCGACGCGGAGGGGATCATCGCGCCGATTTCCCCCTACGTCTTCATCGGCCGCGGTCGCGACTTCGCCTGGAGTCTCACGAGCGCGGGGAGTGAGAACACCCAGCAGTTCCTCGAGCAGCTCTGCGAACCCGAAGAAAAACCCGTCACTAGGGAATCCCACTACTACATGCACGACGGGGAATGCATCAAAATGAACTTCTTCGACGCCGGCGAAATCGGCGAAGGGAACGGCGAACCCGCACACGAGCTCACCTTCTGGGAAAGCATCCACGGGCCCATCAGCGGCACGGTCACCATCGGAGGGAAGCCCTACGCGATTGCCAACGACCGTGCAACCCGCGGTCGCGAGCCCGCGGGAGAGCTCGCCTTCAGCTCCTTGGACTCCGACAAGGTCCACTCCCCCGAACAGTTCTTCGAAGCGGCGAACCAGCTCGAGACGACCTTCAACGTCTCCTACATCGACAGCACCCACACCGCCTACTTCTCCGCCGGCCGCCTACCCATCCTCGCCCCGGGCACCGACCCGAGCCTCCCCACGCTGGGCACCGGTGAATACGAATGGCGGGGCTTCCTCGGCCTCAAAGAACACCCCCATGAAGTCGCATCCGTGAACCAGCCCCTGACGAACTGGAACAACAAGCCCGCACCCGAATTCGGCGCGGCCTCGGAAACCTTCTCCTACGGGCCCGTCCATCGCGTCCAGCTCTACAGCGGCTTCAAAGCCCACATGAAAGAGGCGAATGACGTCTCGATCATGAACAAGGCCGCCACCTCCGACCTCCGCGCCGTCGAGGACTGGCCCGTGATCAAGCAGGTCCTCGAAGGCGGCCCCGCTCCCAGCCCCCTCGCGAAGGAAGCAGAGGAAACCGTCAACGCGTGGGCTGAAAAAGGCGGGAGCGACTACGGTCTCAACCACCCCGGGAACCCCGCCGAGGCGATCCTCAACACGGCCTGGGACCCGATCGCCGAAGCCGTCCTCAGCCCGGTCCTCGGCTCCGAACTCACCGCCCGATTCGAGTCATTCAACGCGCCCGACGAATACCCCTCGTTCGACAGCGGCTGGTACGGATATGTCTACAAGGACCTCCGCACAGAGCTCGGACTCCCCGTGAACGGCCCCTTCAGCCGCGAGTACTGCGGCAACGGCAGCCTCTCCGCCTGTCGCACCTCGCTCTGGGCGGCCATGCAGACGGCCGTCGAACAGCTCACCTCCGAACAGGGCTCCAACCCGAAACACTGGCGCGCGCCCGACGACCGGATCACGTTCGCTCCCGGCTTCCTCCCCTACACCATGCGTTGGACCAACCGCTCAACCTTCCAGCAGGTCATCGAATTCACCGGCCACGAAACCGGCGAAGAAGGAGTTCCCGTCGAATAGCCCGTAAGGGCATAACTCCAAGGCTCATGCGGCTCCACCTCGGAGGCTCATGCGGCTCCACCTCGGCGCGGACGCAGGAAGCGCCCGCGCCGAGGTGCCCTCTCCGGCGAGCGGCCCTCGCCGCCGAGGTGCCCCGTCCGGGGATCCCTCTCTCCCCCGGTGCCCTCTCCAGCGGGGCGCCCTCGCCGCCGAGGTGCCTCTCTCCTAGGAGCCCTCTCTCCCCGGGTGGCTCCCCAGCGGGTCCCCTCTCAATCAGCCCCGCGGACCGCCCCGGCGGGCACCACAGCGCTCGGCGAGCTCTCGCCCGCCCGGGGAATGTCTCCGCGGCAAGACTTCCACGCCAACGGCTGAAGGCCCCGGGACGGGGGACAGACAGGTCTGCGGCGAGGCACCGACGCTCCCGGCGCGTCGCGTAGCCAACCGCCCACGCAGCGGCGCTCGATGCGGGTGTTGCGCCCCCGGGTGCTCGTCCGAGCCGACCTCCCAGTCGACCTCGTAGTCGTCCTCGAGCAGTAGGAACGAGCGGGTGAGGCGCAGGGCACCGAGCGCGCGCTGCTTGAGCGGTGATGTTCGCTTTGATGGGAACACGTGTTCGTACGCTAGGGAGCCCCGCGGACGGATCGGAGGCGAACATGCGTACGTATCTCTTCCGTCGCTCTGAATCGGCTCTCCAGAGCCGATCGAGCGCGCCCGGGACTGCAACGTGGCTTGCAGGGGGCGGGCGGAGGGGTCGCGGGAGGGCCGGCGTGCCGATCGAGGGAGGTCGATGGCCGATCGGCGCGAACTGCACTCCTGAGATGGCTGTTAGGCTTGCCGAGCGTCACCGCGGCGCGCCCCAAGTGGGACGACGACGGCGCCCCAAGCTCATGGAGAAGTTCCTCATCGAAGGCGGCGCTCCGCTCTCGGGCACGATGGTCCCGGCGGGGAACAAGAACGGCGCGCTCCCCATCCTCGCCTCGAGCATCCTCACCGAGGAGGAGGTCCTCGTGCGCAACGTCCCCCGCATCCGCGACGTGGAGGCCATGCTCGAGAATCCTCTCCGCGATCGGCGTCGAGGTGAGCTGGCGGGGCCCGAACGAAGTCTCCCTCTGCGCCTCCGACGTCCACGCGGTCGCGATCGAGCCCGAGCTCGCCGAGCTGATCCGCGCCTCCTTCCTCCTCGCCGGGCCCCTCCTCGCACGCTTCCACAGGGCCGTCATGCCTCCGCCGGGCGGCGACGTGATCGGTCGCCGCCGTCTCGATCCACACCTCGACGCCTTCCGCGCGATGGGCGCCGTGACGGAATGTGGGGGGGACATCGTCCTCCACGCCCCCCGCGGCCTCCGCGCGAGCGACGTCTTCATGGACGAGCCCTCCGTGATGGCCACCGAGAACGCCCTCATGGCAGCCGCCCTCACTCCCGGCACGACCGTCATCGGCAACGCGGCCTGCGAGCCCCACGTCCAGGACCTCGCGCGCATGCTCGTGAAGATGGGCGCGGACATCCAGGGCATCGGCTCCAACCTCCTCACCGTCAACGGAGCGGAGCGTCTGCAGGGCTGCGAGCACGATGTCGCCCCCGACCACATCGAGATCGGGAGCTTCATGGCCCTCGCCGGCGTCACCGGGGGCGAGCTCCGCATCAAGAACACCGTCCCCGACGACCTCCGCATGATCCGCCTCGTCTTCGAACGTGTCGGCCTCCGCTCCGAGCTCCAGGGCGATGACCTCTTCGTCCCCGGGGGCCAGCGCCTCGTCATCCAGGCCGACGTGGGGGAGTACAAGAGCAAGATCCAAGACGGCCCCTGGCCCGCCTTCCCCGCCGATCTCACCTCCATCGCCGTCGCCCTCGCCACGCAGGCGGAGGGCTCGATCCTCGTCCACGAGTGGATGTTCGAGAACCGCCTCATCTTCACGGACAAGCTCATCCTGATGGGTGCCGACATCGTCATGTGCGATCCCCACAGGGCGATCATCACCGGCCCCCGACGCCTCCGTGGAGCGCGCGTGGAGTCACCCGACATCCGCGCCGGGATGGCCATGCTGCTCGCCGCCCTCTGTGCGGAGGGTCGCAGCGAGATCGGAAACATCCGCCAGATAGATCGCGGCTACGAGCGCATCGACGAGCGCCTCCGCGACCTCGGTGCCCGCATCGAGCGGGTCGCCACCGAGCCCGTTCACGCGTAACCTCCGCGTCGCGGTGATCTACCCTATCCCCAGCGGCACGCGCGACGTGCTACCCGATGAGACCCGCGAGGTGCGCGCCATCACGGACACCCTCCGCCGGGTCTTCGAGCGGCACGCCTACGGCGAGATCTACACCCCCGCGCTCGAGTACGAGTCCGTCCTCGCCCGTGCCGACATGGCCGAAGCCCGCCCCGCCTATCGCGTCTTCGACGAGACCGGCGCCGTCCTCGCCCTCCGCTCCGACATGACCGTCCCGATCGCCCGCGTCGTCGCCACCCGCTACGCCCACAGCGAGCCTCCCCTCCGCTTCTGCTACTTCGCCCACTGCTACCGCGGCGTCCGTCCCCAGCGGGGCCAGCCCCGGGAGCTCCTCCAGGCCGGCGTCGAGCTCATCGGCTCGCCTGCCCCCGAGGGCACCGCGGAGGCGGTCACCGTCCTCTGCGCCGCCCTGGACGCGACCGGCCTGAAGGACTACCGCGTGGGGCTCGGCGACGCCTCTCTCTTTCCCGCCCTCGCCGCCAGCCTCGGCGTGCCCGAGGAGACCCGCATGAGGCTCCTCGAAGGGCTCGTCCTGAGGGACTTCGTCGGCCTCGAGGAGACCCTCGAGCGCTCGGGCCTCGGCGGCGAGGCCGCCGCCCTGCTCCTCGACGTGCCCCAGAGGCGGGGCGGGCCCGAGGTGCTCGAGGACCTCCCCGCCCCGGCCCATCACGCCGCCACCGGCCTCCGCCGGGTCCACGAGCTCCTCGACTCCGAGGCCGCCGGGCGGATCATCTTCGACCTCGGCCTCGTGCGGAACATCGGTTACTACACGGGCGCGGTCTTCGAGGTCTACGACCCGGCCCTCGGCGGCCCCATCGGCGGCGGGGGTCGCTATGACGAACTCCTCGGACGCTTCGGCCGGGGGCTCCCCGCGGTCGGCTTCGCCCTCGGCGTCGACCGCCTCCACATCGCCCTCGCCGGGGAGGAGCGGGGGACCGGGGCGATGCTCGCGGCCGTCGAGGAGGGCGGGCTGGGTGAGCGGGCCCCATGACCCCCGCTCCCACCCACGGCCTCATCATCGCCGTCCCCCGCGGAGCCCTCTTCGAGGAGACCGTCGACATGCTCTCCGCCCTCGGCCTCGACGTCGGCGAGCTCCGCTCCAACGATCGCAAGCTCCTCTTCGAGGACATCGGCGTGATCACCATGCGCCCCAGCGACGTTCCCACCTACGTGGAGTCGGGCGCCGCGGACATCGGCGTGACGGGCAAGGACGTCCTCCTCGAGCAGGCCGCCGAGAACGCAGGCGAACGGGGTCGCGCGGTCTATGAGCTGCTCGACCTCGGCTACGGGCGCTGCACGATGGTCCTCGCGAGCAAGTCCGGCCCCGACCCCGCCCTCGAGGCGCTGCGCCGGCTCGGCGTGATGCGCGTGGCGACGAAGTACCCGCGGATCGCCGCCCGCCATCTCGAGGAGACGGGTCGCCAGGCCGAGATCGTCGAGGTGAAGGGCTCCGTCGAGCTCGCCCCCCTCACCGGGATGGTGGAGGCGATCGTCGATCTCACCGCCACCGGCACCACCCTCCGCGAGAACAACCTCGTCATCCGCGAGGAGATCCTCGTCTGCACCGCCCGCCTCATCGCCAACCCCGTCGCCCACAAGCTCAAGGCCGCCCCGATCGACGACCTCCTCGAGCGGCTCCGCGCGCTTCCCTTCGTCGGCGGGGGCTGACGATGGCCCTGCTCCGCCTCGACGCCGCCGAGGTCAACCGGCTCGGCGGCCCCGCCGCGGCCGCCGCCCGCCTCCGCGCGCTCGTCCCCGCCGGCGCCTCCGTCGCCGAGGACGTTGCCGGGATCATCGCCGCGGTGCTCTCCGGGGGGGATGAGGCCGTCGCCGCCTACACCCGCACCTATGACACCGGGGGCGCGGAGCCGAAGCCCCTCCTCGTCTCCCCCGAGGAGCTCGACGCGGCCATCACCTCGCTCCCCCGCGAGCTCATCGCCGGGCTCCAGGTGGCGATCGCCAATGTCGCCCAGGTCGCCGCCGCCGGCGTCGATGGCGAGGCGGCCGTCGAGCTCCCCCAGGGCCACCAGGTCCGCCTCCGCGAGATTCCCGTCGCCTCCGCCGCCGTCTACGTCCCCGGCGGCCGCGCTCCCTACCCCAGCACGATCGTCATGGGCGTCGTCACGGCCCGCTCGGCGGGCGTCCTCGATGTCGCCGTCGCATCGCCCCCCGGGCTCGACGGCGACATCGACCCCGTGATCCTCGGCACCTGCCGCCTCTGCGGCGTCGAGCGCGTCTACCGCATGGGGGGCGCCCAGGCCATCGCCGCTCTCGCCCACGGCACCCACCGGGTGGCCCCCGTCGACGTGGTCGTCGGCCCGGGGAACCTCTACGTCCAGGAGGCCAAGCACCAGCTCTCCACGATCGTCGGCATCGACGGCTTCGCGGGCCCGAGCGACCTGCTCGTCGTGCTCTCCTCCGCCTCCCCCGAGCGGGACCTCCGCCTCGCCGCCCTCGACATCCTCGCCCAGGCCGAGCACGGCGGCGGCAGCCTCGTCGCCGCCCTCTCCTCCTCGCCGGAGATCTGCGATCGCCTCGCCGCGATCCTCGAGGAGCTCGCCGCAGGGCGTCCCACCGTCGGCGACGCCGCCGTCGCCATCGTCGAGCTCCCGAGCCCCCAGGCGGCCGTCGAGCTCGCCAACGCCTTCGCCCCCGAGCACCTCCAGCTGATGGGCGCCGACGTGGAGGCCCTCGCCCCGGCCGTCCGCACGGCGGGGTGCCTGTTCCTGGGCGCGGAGAGCGCGACGGCCTTCGGCGACTACGTCGCCGGCTCCAACCACGTCCTCCCCACGGGGGGCGCCGCGCGCTTCGCCTCGACCCTCTCCCCGCGTCACTTCCGCCGCCGGATGTGCGAGGTCCGCATCGGCCCCGCCGTCGACCGCCTCGCCGCCGCCGGCGCCCCGATCGCCCGCGCGGAGGGCTTCGAGGTGCACGCCGAGTCGATGATCGCGCGCATGGGGGAGAATCCCCGCCCATGACCCGCACCGCCACCATCGAGCGGAAGACCGCCGAGACGGATGTCCGCCTGACCCTCGACCTCGACGGCAGCGGCCAGGGCACCCGGAGCACGGGCGTGGGCTTCCTCGACCACATGCTCGACCTCCTCGCCCGCCACGCCCAGATCGACCTCGAGGTGAGCGTCAGCGGGGACCTCCAGACGGGCGCCCACCACACCGCCGAGGACACCGCCATCGTGCTCGGAGGCGCCCTCGACGAGGCCCTCGCCGACCGCGCCCGCATCGTCCGCTACGGATCGGCCACCGTGCCCATGGACGAGGCCCGCGCGAGCTGCGCCATCGACATCTCCGGCCGCCCCTTCACCGTCTTCCAGGCCGCCCTCCCCCCGGGGTCCACGGGGGGCTTCGAGCACGAGCTCACGGAGGAGTTCTTCCGCGCGCTCGCCAACGCCGCGAAGATCACCCTCCACCTCCGCGTCGAGGCGGGGAGCAACGCCCACCACATGATCGAGGCCTCCTTCAAGGCCTTCGCCCGCGCCCTCAGGGAGGCCGTCGCGATCGATCCCCGCGAGCAGGGAGTGCCGAGCACGAAGGGCACCCTCACGGCGTGAGCACCCCCGTCGAGATCGCCGTCGTCGACTACGGGATGGGGAACCGGCGATCGGTCGAGAAGGCCCTCGCCCACGTCGGCGCCCGTCCCCTCGTCACCGCCGACCACGATCTCCTCCGCGGGGCCGCCGGCCTCGTCGTGCCGGGCGTGGGGGCCTTCCCCCGCGCGATCTCCAACCTCGCCGAACTCGGCCTCGACGAGCTCATCCGCGAGCGCCTGGCCGCGGGGACGCCCGTGCTCGGCGTCTGCCTCGGCCTGCAGCTCGCCTTCGACTCCTCCACCGAGCTCTCCGGCGCGGCCGGCCTCGGGCTCATCGCGGGGGAGGTCCGCCCGCTGGAGTCCGCCTCCCTGAAGCTCCCCCACATCGGCTGGAGCGAGGTCACCTGGGAGCGCCCCTCACCGCTCCTCGAAGGCCTCCCCTCGCGCTGCGCCTTCTACCACGTCCACTCCTTCGCCCCCGTCCCCTCCCTCGAGGCCGACGTCCTCGGGCGGGCGGACTACGGCGAGCCGTTCGTCACGGCCGTCCAGCACGGGAGCTTCTACGGCGTCCAGTTCCACCCCGAGAAGTCCTCCACGGCGGGCCTGCGGCTGCTCGCGAACTTCCTCCGCATCTCCACCCGCGCCGCCGTCCCCGCCGTGCGGTGAGGCTCTACCCCGCGATCGACATCCTCGCCGGGAACGCCGTCCGCCTCACCCGCGGGGACTTCGACGCGAGCAAGGTCTACGACGAGGATCCCCTCGCCGCCGCCGAGGCCTGGAAGCGGGAGGGCGCCCGCTTCCTCCACCTCGTCGACCTCGACGGGGCCCGCGAGGGCGAGCCCGTGAACCTCCACCAGCTCCGCCGCATCGCCTCCGAGGTCGCCCTCCCCGTCCAGTTCGGCGGCGGCCTCCGCAGCGCCGAGGCGATTGCCGCCGCGCTCGCCGCGGGCGCCACGAGGGTGATCCTCGGCACGGTCGCATTCACCGATCCGGAGCTCCTCCGCGAGGCCATCCGCCGGCACACCCCCGAGCGGGTCCTCGTCGCCGTGGATGTCCGCGGCGGCTTCGTCGCCACGCACGGCTGGCTGGAGACCACGGACGCGCCCGCACGGGAGGCCTTCGCCGGGCTGCAACGCCTCGGAGCCCGCCATTTCGTCTTCACAAACATCGACCACGACGGGATGCTCGACGGGGCCAGCCGCGAGGAGGTCACCTGGGTGGCGCGGGCGGCGGGGGAGGGCAGCGTGATCTTCTCCGGCGGGATCGGCACGCTGGAGGACCTCCGCGCGCTCGCCCTCCTCCGCGCCGAGCTCCAACTCGAGCGCCTCGACGGGGTGATCGTCGGCACGGCCCTCTACGAGCGCCGCTTCACTGTCGCCGAGGCCCACGCCGCACTGGGGGGCTGAAGCCTCCGCGCACGTTGCGCTCCCTCCGGGGGATGTTGTTCCGGCGGGCGCATGCGCCCGCCGGCGGCCCCGCACATGTGCGGGGCCGGACCACGCCGCATGCGGCGTGGTCTTCTGATGATTGGCTACGGTTGATCGGTGCACTACAAGCGCGTGATCCCCTGTCTGGACGTGGACGGCGGACGGGTCGTCAAGGGCGTCGAATTCCTCGACATCCGCGACGCCGGCGACCCCGTCGAGCTGGCCTCCCACTACGACCGCGAGGGCGCCGATGAGCTCGTCTTCCTCGACATCACCGCCACGCACGAGAAGCGCGACACGATCGCCCGCCTGGCCCGGAGCACGGCCGACGAGGTGTTCGTCCCCTTCACCATCGGCGGGGGCATCCGCTCGGTCGGCGACGCCCAGGCGGTCCTCGACGCGGGCGCGGACAAGGTCTCTGTGAACTCCGCCGCGCTCCAACGCCCCGAGCTCATCGGGGAGCTCGCCGAGGTGTTCGGCGCGCAGTGCGTCGTCCTCGCCATCGACGCGAAGGGCCTCGCGGGGACGAACGGGGCTCCCGCCTGGGAGGCCTACCTCGCCGGGGGCGCTCGGCGACCGGACGGGACGTCGTCTCCTGGGCCCGCGAGGGGGTCGAGCGGGGGGCGGGGGAGATCCTCCTCACGAGCATGGACCGCGACGGCACCAGCGACGGCTACGACCTGCCCCTCACGGCGGCCGTGAGCGAGGCCGTGAGCGTGCCCGTGATCGCCTCCGGGGGGCGGGCGAGCTCGAGCACCTCGCCGAGGCCCTCCACGCGGGCGCCGACGCCGTTCTCTGCGCCTCGATCTTCCACTACGGACGCTTCACCCTCGCGCAGGCCAAGTCCCACCTCGCCGCCGCGGGCATCCCCGTGCGGGTCTCCTGAGGGGGCCCCCGATGGGCGCCGCCGTGACCGAGGAGGGGGGTGCGAGCGAGCAGGGCCTCGCCCTCATCGAGCGTCTCACCGCCCATCCCGGCGGGAGCGAGCTGCTGGAGCTCGCACGCCGGCGCCCCGACCTCGCCCTCGTCGGCGGCGCCGTCCGCGACCTCCTCCTCGGGGGACGCACCCCGCGAGCTCGACGTCACCGTCGCCGATCGCTCCGCCGCGCTCGCGCAGGAGCTCGCGGGCACGTCTCCCCGGCAAGAGGCCCGGATGCCCGAAACGGTCATCCACGAGCGCTTCGCCACGGCCGTCGTCGAGTGGATCCACGGGCGCATCGACATCGCCGAGCGGCGCGCCGAGAGCTATCCCCGCCCGGGCGCCCTCCCGGAGGTGAGGGCCGCCACGGTCGCCGAGGATCTCGCCCGGCGGGACTTCACCGTGAACGCCATCGCCGTCACACTCGCCGGCCCCCACCGCGGGCGCATCGACGCCGTCGAGCACGCCCTCGAGGACCTCTCCGCCGGCCGCCTCCGCGTCCTCCACGAGCGGAGCTTCATCGACGACCCGACCCGCCTGCTCCGCCTCGCGCGATATCGCGCCCGGCTCGCCTTCGACGTCGAGGGCGAGACGCCCGCCTCGCCGCCGAGGCCCTCGCCGCGGGCGCCCTCGACACGGTCTCCGGCGGGCGCATCGCCGCCGAGCTCTGGCTCGCGACCGAAGAACCCACCGCGGCGGCCTTGACCGCCCTCGGCGAGCTCGGCGTGCTCGAGGCGCTGTCCCTCCCGCCTCGCTATGACGAGGCCCTCGCTCGGGAGGCCATGACGCTGATGCCCCCCGATGGCAGCCACGAGACCTCCGATGTGGCGCGTCCTCTTCCATCCCCGCCGAGGAGGCCCCCGCGGGCGCGCGCGCCCGCGCGGAGGCGCTGCATGGACGCGCTTCGAGTTCCTCGCCGAGACCCGCGAGCGGGTGCTCGCGGCCGCCTTCCACTCCCGCGCCCTCCTCACCGCGATCGAGCTCGCGGAGCGGCCCTCCGAGCTGCGCGCGGCGCTCGCCGAGGCGCCCGCTCGAGGCGATCGTCCTCGCGGGCGCCCTCGGCGGAGGCTCGCGCGCGGATGCTGCCGCCGGAGGGTCCGCGCGCTGGCTCGACGGCCTCCGCGACGTCCGCCTGGAGATCGGCGGCGCCGAGCTCCTCGCCGCGGGCATCGCCGAGGGCCCGGAGATCGGACGGCGACTCGCCCGCGCGCTCGACGCTGAAGCTCGACGGCGGGCTCCCCCCGGGTCGCCGAGGCCGAGCTCGCTGCCGCGCTGGAGATGGGAGGAGGAGCGGGCGGTGAGCGCCGAGGGGCTCGCCTGGGAGCTCCCCGGAGGCGGCCGCGCGCTGTTCACCGACCGCAGCGCACGGCAACCTCTCGAGCGTCGCCGGGGAGGGACGCGAGCGTGGGGTGGCAGACCCGCGAGCGCCTCCGCGGGGCCGTCGGCGCTCGGCTCCCTCGCCCGCGGCTTTCAGGTCCACGGGAGCCGCGTACGGCGCCTTTACGCGCCCCCGCCGCGAGCCCCCGCGGGCGGGTGGCCCCGACGAGGCCGACGGCCAGGCCACCGCCGTGGCGGGCATCGCGCCCTGGTGCTCACCGCCGACTGCCTCCCCGTGGCCCTGGCGGCCGAGGGCGCCGTGGCGATGGTCCACGCCGGCTGGCGGGGTCTCGCCGGCGGGCGTGCTCGAGGAGGGCGTGCGGCCCTCCGCGAGCTCGGCCGCCGGGCGGGACATCCTCGCGGTCGTCGGGCCCGGAGCCGGGCCCTGCTGCTACGAGGTCGGCCCGAGGTTCACGCGGCGCTTCGCCCCGGCCCACCGCGCGGGAGCGACCTCGACCTGCGCGCCGCTCGCCCACGAGCGTCTCGCGCGCGGCGGGCGTCGCGGAGATCGCTCGACGTCGAGGCCTGCACGATCTGCGACGAGCGCTTCTTCTCCCACCGCCGCGAAGGCGCGCGCGCGGGCCGCCAGGCGGGGCGTGGCGTGGCTGAGCTGATCCACGGCCTCTCGCCGAGCGGGATCGCCGCCAACCTCGCGCGCATCGAGGCCGAGGTGGCCGCGGCGGCGATCGCCGGGCGCGCCGCCGGGCGCGCGCGGGGCAGCCCGTGGAGATCCTCGCGGCGACCAAGTACGTGCCCGGGAGGAGCTCCCCGCGCTCGCCCAGGCGGGGGTGGGGCTGGTCGGGGAGAACCGCGCCCAGGACCTGCGAGGCGAAGGTGGCCGCCCACGGGGAGCTCTTCCAGTGGGACTTCATCGGCGCAGCTCCAGAGCCGGCGGTCCGCCGATCGTGCCCCACGTACGCCTGATCCACTCCCTCGCCTCGCGACTCCGCGCTCGCGCGAGCTCGCGCGCCACCGCGAGCTCGCCCGCCCCGGCCTCGCGCGTCCTCGCTCGAGGTCAACGTGGCCGGCGAGGAGGGCAAGGCGGGCATCCCCCCCGCGAGAGCTCGACGCCTTCATCGAGGCCTCCGCCGATGCCCGTCGCGGGGCTGATGACGATGCCGCCGCTCACCCGCGACCCCGAGGACGAGCCGCCCCTGGTTCGCCGCGCTGCGGGAGCTGGCGGCCGAGCGGGGCCTTCAGGAGCTCTCGATGGGCACCTCCCAGGACTACCTCGTCGCCGCCGAGGAGGGCGCCACAATCGTGCGAATCGGCACGAGTCTGTACGCTTAGCGGCACCCGAGGTGGGGCCCGCCTGGAGCGCTCCCGGGCGCGCAATCACTAGCATCTGCAGGGAAACCGGCCCGCCGGGCGAAACGCACACTACACGATGGCCTTCCGTGACTCCTGGCACAGCGCGCTCGTCTACTTCGGCCTAGCCGAGGAGTACCACGACGACTACGAGGACGAGCCGCCCCCGAGGAGGCCGATCGAGGACCGCTACCGCGAGCGCCCCAACGTCCGCCGCCTGCGCCGCCGGCGCGACGAGTACGAGGACATCTTCGCCGAGGACGAACCCACCGAGGCCGGCCGCCCGCGCCTCGCCGCGGGCGCGCCGACCACGGTCCTGAAGCCGGTCGCCGGCCGCGGGAACGGCGATGTGCGCGTGCACCTCGTGGTGCCGAAGTCCTTCAACGACGCCCAGCAGATCGCTGACAAGTTCAAGGACTCGATCCCCGTGATCCTCAACCTCCAGAACTCCGAGACCGACCTCTCCAAGCGGCTGATCGACTTCGCCTCCGGCCTCACCTACGCCCTCGACGGGGGCATGCAGAGGATCGCCGACAAGGTCTTCATGCTCACGCCCCGCAACGTCGAGATCTCCGCGGAGGAGCGCGCGAGGTTGATCGAGAAGGGCTTCTTCAATCAGTCTAGGCCGTGCCGCCTGAGCGCGCTGAGTCGACGATGCCGGCCCGCTTAGCCTCAACTCCTGATGCACATCGGTCTGATCGGCAGCGGGAACATGGCTCGCGCGCTCGCCCGCGGGTGGGGGCGAGCCGCTGCTGTGTGCTCGGACCCCGTACGCCGAGCGCGCCGAGGCGCTCGCCGAGGAGGTCGGCGGAGAGGCGCTTGCCGACAACGCCGACGTCGCCGCGCGCGCCGACCTGGTCATCCTCTGCCACAAGCCCGCCCAGCTCGAGGCCGTCGCCGCGGAGATCGCGCCGGGCGGCCAAGGCGGTCGCCTCGATCCTCGCCGCCACGCCGCTCGCAGGCGCTCAAGGAGGCCTACCCAGGGCGACCCGTCTACCGCTTCATCCCCTCGCTGCCGGTCGAGGTGCGCCAGGGGGCCGTCGTCCAGGCCGCCGCGCCGCCCAGGACCCCGAGCCCGACGCGGCCGTCGCCGAGCTGTTCGCCGAGCTGGGCACGCTCGTGGTGCTCGACGACTCGCTCGTGGATGTCGCGATGGGGCTGATGTCCTGCAGCCCGGCCTACGTCGCCCTCGTCGCCGAGGCCCAGGTCGACGCGGGCGTGCGCTGGGGCATTCCCGCCGCCCAGGGCGCCGAGCTCGTCGTGCAGACCCTCGCCGGCACCGCCGAGCTGCTCCGCCGTCGCGACCACGACACGGCGGCCGTCCGCCGCGAGGTCGCCTCCCCGGGAGGGCTCACGGCGAGGGGCCTCGACGCGCTCGAGCGGGCGGGCCTGCGGGCCGCCTTCAGCGACGCGCTCGACGCCGTCCTCGCAAGGACCGCCCGTGATCCTCGCCGACGCGCCCGCACCGAGATCGCCGACTTCCTCTCGGCGGTGATCTACGTCTACACGCTGCTGATCATCCTCCACATCGTCGTCCAGCTGCTCTTCTCGCGCGGGCGTCCGCCCGCCCTACTCGCGCGCCATCGACGCCGTCCTCGGCTTCCTGCGCGACGTCTGCGAACCCTTCCTGCGCATCTTCCGCCGCATGATCCCGTCGCTTCGGCGGGCTGGACTTCAGCCCGATCGTCGCCATCTTCGTCGCTGCAGATCGTCAACAGCGTCGTCGTCCACGGCATCATCCACGGCTGAGCCCGCGGAGCTGCCGAGGCCAGCCGACGGCCTCCGCTGTCCCCAGCCCGGCCGGCCGTCCTCTCCTGGCTGATCGCCGGCGGGACCGCCGTCGCGGTCCTCGTGGCGGACCAGCTCAGCAAGCGCGCCGTCGAACACTCGATCGTCGTCGGCGAAGAAGGATCGCTTCCTCCCCGGCATCGAGCTCGTCCACACCCGCAACAACGGTGTCGCCTTCGGCTTCCTCCCCGGCGACCAGACCGCTTGTGACGATCCTCATCGCGATCGCCCTCATCGCCCTGCTCGTCTACTTCGCCCGCCACCTCCGCCAGCCCCTGATCTGGCTCCCGACGGGCATGCTCGTGGGCGGGGCCCTGGGCAACATCCTCGACCGTCGTCCGCCACGGCTCCGTCACCGACTTCATCAAGCTGCCCCTCGGCTGGCCCCCCTTCAACGTCGCCGACGCCTCCATCACGCTCGGCATCCTCATCCTTTCCTCCTCATCGACAGCTCCCGCCGGACCGCAGCTACTCGATGCCCCGCGCCCTTCACCATCGCCTACGAGGACGAGACCTGATCGTCGTGGACAAGGGCCCCGGCGCTAGTCGTCCACCCCGCCCGCGGCCACCGCGAGGACACCCTCTCGCAGCTCCTCGCCCCGCTCCTCCACGGCGGCGAGAGCGGGGGGGAGGGCCAGGAGGGCGACTGGACCCGCAGCGGGCCGGGCATCGTCCACCGCCTCGACCGGGACACCTCGGGGCTGCTCATTGTCGCCCGCTCCCAGCGCGCCCACGCCCGCTCCAGGCCGCCCTCGCGGCGCGGCTGCATCGAGCGGGAGTACCTCGCCCTCGTCGCGGGCCGCCCCCCGCCGCGGAGCGGGACGGTCGAGGCGCCCATCGGACGCGACCCCCGCGTCCGCACCCGCATGTCCGTCGGCGGGGCGCCGCCCGCGCCGCCCGCACCCACTTCACCCTCGAGCGCACCTTCGCTGACAGCTCGCCTCCTCCGTCTCCGTCTGGAGAGCGGCCGCACCCACCAGATCCGCGTCCACATGCAGGCCATCGGCCACCCCGTCTGCGGCGACCCCGACTACGGCACCGCGGGCCTCCTCGGCCTCGAGCGCCAGTTCCTCCACGCCACCCGCCTCGCCTTCGACCATCCCCTCCGGGCGGCCGCGTGGAGGTCGTCTCGCCGCTCCCCGAGGACCTCGCTCCGCGCGCTGCGAGCGGGCCGCACGAGACGGCGGCTATCCTGACCAGTCCAGATCGTCCTTCTACCCGTGCGGTCGCGGATCGCGGCCCTGCCCGGAGAGACCTCTCGTCGGGTCCGCTCCGTCCGCCCGGAAGTACAAACGCAAGCAAAGGGAGTGGCCCGTGGCTGAAGTCAGCATTACGGAGCTGCTGGAGGCCGGCGTCCATTTCGGCCATCAGACGCGCCGCTGGAACCCGAAGATGCGCCGCTTCATCCATGGTGAGCGTGGCGGCATCTACATCATCGACCTGCTGAAGACCTCGGCCCTCCTTGCCCAGGCCCAGGAGTTCGCAGGAGCGCTCGCCCATCGCGGCGGGACCGTGCTGTTCGTGGGCACCAAGAAGCAGGCCCGAGACAGCATCCGAGAGGTCGCCGAAGCGGCCGACATGCCCTTCGTCAACCACCGCTGGCTGGGGGGCCTGCTGACGAACTTCCAGACCATCAACCAGCGCATCCGCCGCCTCCACGACCTCGAACGCTACGAGACGGAGGGACAGCTGGAGCTCCTTCCGACCCGCGAGCGCATGTCCGCCCAGGCGGACCTCGCGAAGCTCCGCGCGAACCTCGGCGGGGTCAAGAACATGCAGCGCGTCCCCGACGCGATGTTCGTCATCGACCTCAAAACAGAGGTCATCGCCGTCAAAGAGGCCCAGCGCCTGCGCATCCCCATCATCGGCCTCGTCGACACCAACTGCGACCCCGACGGCATCGACTTCGTGATCCCCGGCAACGACGACGCCATCCGCTCCTGCAGCCTCATCACCCAGGCCATCGGCCAGGTCGTCTCCGAGGGCCACTTCGTCTTCCGCGCCGAGGAGGAGCGTGCGCGCAAGGAGGCCGAGGAGCGCGCTCGCCTCGAGGCCGAGGCCCGCGCCAAGCGCGAGGCCGAAGAGCAGGCCAAGCGCGAGGCGGAGGAGCAGGCCAAGCACGAGGCCGCCGAGCAGGCCGCCCGCGAGGCCGCCGAGCGCGAGGCCGCGGCCGCCCGCGCCGCCGCGCCCCCCGAGGCGGCTGCGCCCGCCGCGGCTCCGGCTCCCGCTGCCGAGGCGGCTCCCGCCGCGGCGGAGCCCGCGCCCGTGGCAGCTGAGGCCGCGCCCGTGGCTGCGGAGGCGCCCGCGCCGGCCGCCGCCGAGGCCGCGCCCGTGGCCGCCGAGGCGCCCGCGCCCGAGGCTGCGCCCGCGGAGGAGCCGGCTGCCGCCGAGCCGGAGGCGGTGCCCGCCGAGGCCCCCGCGGCGGAGGCCGCGCCCGAGCCGGCGGCTGCCGAGGCCCCTGCGGCCGAGGCTGCGCCGGAGCCGGCTGCCGCCGAGCCTGAGCCCGTGGCCGCCGAGGCTGCGCCGGTGGGTGGGGGAGAGGGCACAGGCGGCGAGCCCGGCGATGAGAGCAAAGCGGAGACGAGCGAGCAATGAGCGAGATCGGAGCGAAGGACGTGAAGGCCCTGAGGGAGCGGACGGGGGCCGGGATGATGGACTGCAAGAAGGCGCTCACGGAGGCCGATGGAGACATCGACAAGGCGATCGAGATCCTCCGCGTCAAGCAGGGCAAGAAAATCCAGGACCTCGGGGAGAGGGCGGCGACGGAGGGAACGGTGCAGGCCTACGTCCACGCCGGATCGAAGGTGGGGGTGCTGATCGAGGTGGACTGCAACACGGACTTCGTCGCCAAGAACGACGATTTCGTGGGCTTCGCCCGCGAGGTGGCGATGCAGATCGCGGCCTCGCCGAGCGTGCAGTTCGTCAGCCGGGAGGACGTCCCCGAGGAGCTTTCCCAGGTTGAGAGCCGAATCTACGAGCAGGAGGCCGCGGACAAGCCCGAGAATGTCCGCGAGAAGATCTCTCACGGGGAAGCTGGACAGCTGGATGGAGACGATCGTGCTGCTCGAGCAGACGATGCACAACCCCAAGTTCGACGGGAAGACCGTCCAGCAGCTCCGCGACGAGCTCACGGCGACGACGGGCGAGAACGTCGTCATCCGACGCTTCGCCCGCTTCTCAATCGGCCAGTAGCGTGACCGGGCTCCCCGGCCGCGGGGCATCCCCGACGGGATAGGCTGCCCGCGATGGCCCCAGCCTTCAAGCGCATCCTCCTCAAGCTCTCCGGCGAGGCCCTCATGGGTGAGCTCGGACTACGGGACGGACCCCGACCGGATCGTCTCCGTCGCCCGCGAGGTGACCGCCGTGAGGGATTCTCGGGGTCGAGGTGGCGATCGTCGTCGGCGCGGGGAACATCTACCGGGGACTGAAGGGGGCGGCGTCCGGTATGGATCGGGCCACGGGGGACTACATGGGGATGCTCGCCACGCTCCTCAACGCCCTCCCCCTCCAGGATGCGCTGGAGAAGATGGGGACGGACACGAGGGTGCAGTCGGCGCTCGGGGTGGCCGAGGTGGCCGAGCCGTACATCCGCCGGCGGGCCATGCGCCACCTCGAGAAGCGCCGCGTGGTGATCTTCGCCGCGGGGACGGGCAACCCGTTCTTCACCACGGACACCGCCGCGGCGCTCCGCGCGGCGGAGATCCACGCCGAGATCATCCTGATGGCGAAGAACGGGGTCGAGGGGGTCTACAGCGCCGATCCCGCCCTCGACCCCGCCGCCGAGTTCATCCCCGAGATCTCCCACATGGAGGCCATCGAGCGGCGGCTGCGGGTGATGGACTCCACGGCCCTGGCCCTCTGCATGGAGAACGGGATGCCGCTGAACGTCTTCAACATGGACGACGAGGGAAGCCTCGCCCGGATAATCTCCGGGGAGCGCGTGGGTACGCTCGTCACGACAGCCGCAGGAGAGGGCGATGGCAGCTGACAACCTGATCGACGAACTGCTGAGCGACGCGGGCGATCGGATGGCCAAATCGGTCGAGTCCGCCCAACACGAGTTCTCCTCCGTGCGGACCGGCCGCGCGAGCCCCTCCCTGCTCGATCGCGTCGTCGTGGACTACTACGGCGCGATGACCCCGCTGAACCAGCTCTCGACGATCTCAGCGCCCGAGGCGCGGCTGATCACGGTGCAGCCCTACGACAAGTCCTCGATCAAGGCGATCGAGAAGGCGATCAACGAGTCCGACGTCGGCCTCAACCCCTCCAACGACGGGAACGTCGTTCGCCTCGTCGTCCCCGAGCTCACCGAAGAGCGCCGCCGAGAGCTCGTGAAGGTCGTCCGCGGGCTCGCCGAGGAGGGCCGCGTCTCGATCCGGAACGTCCGCCGCGACACGATGCAGCACCTCCGGGAGATGAAGGCCGAGGGGGAGGCCTCCTCCGATGACGAGCACCGGGCGGAGGTCGAGCTGCAGAAGCTCACCGACGGCCGCGTCGCCGAGCTCGATGGGGTGCTGAAGACGAAGGAAGAGGAGATCCTCGCGGTCTGATGGGATCCGTCGGTGAACGGGCGTCGGCGGGCGCTCAGCGATCCCAGCGCGCGCCGGATCGCCCACTGGCTCGATACGTGGCGATCATCACCGACGGCAACGGCCGCTGGGCGCGAGCCCGCGGCCTGCCCGTCAACGACGGCCACAGCGCCGGCGCGGACACCGTCAAGGAACGCCTCCGAGACGCGGCGGACCTGGGCGTGGAGGAGTTCACCGTCTACTCCTTCTCGACGGAGAACTGGTCGCGGCCGATCGAGGAGGTGCAGGGGCTGATGGAGATGTTCAGCGACCGCATCCAGCGGGAGACCCCCGAGCTCGACCGCGAAGGCGTCCGCATGCGCTTCATCGGCCGCCGGGAGGGGGTCGCGGAGAAGCTCGCCGAGCAGATGCGCTGGGCGGAAGAGACGACACGGGAGAACGACCGCATCACGATGTTCGTCGCCTTCAACTATGGCGGCCGCGCGGAGATCCTCGACGCGGCGAAGCGCTTCAGGGGGGAGACGGAAGAGGAGTTCAGGGCCTGCCTCTACGCGCCCGAGATGCACGATCCCGACCTCATCATCCGCACGAGCGGGGAGCGGCGCCTGTCGAACTACCTCCTCTGGCAGTCCGCCTACTCCGAGCTGGTCTTCCGCGATGAGCTCTGGCCGGACTTCACCCGCGCCGCGCTCGAGGAGTCCCTCGCCGAGTTCGCCGAGCGGCGCCGCCGCTTCGGCGGGCGATGAAGGCTCGTTGATGGCCGGTCCCTCCCGCCGCCTCGGGGGTGGAGCACCCGTCACCCGTCGCCGAAAAGGTGCCCCGCGCGTGCGCGCGCGCCCGCGCGCGGGGGATGATCCCGGAGAGGGCCGCCGCTCGGACCTCCGCGGGCGCCTCCTCGCGGCGGCCCTCGCGATCCCGGTGGCGCTCGTCCTCGTGATCGAGGGCGGGACGGTGTTCGCGCTCGGGATGCTCCTCTTCGGAGGGGTCTGCATGCACGAGCTCTACCGCATGTATGACCGCGCCCGCCCCGCCCGCCCCGCCGGCCTGCTCGCGCTCGCGGGCCTGATCGCGGCGGCTCGCTACGGCGGCCAGGACCAGATCCTGCTCGCCGCCGTGATCGCCCTCCCGGTGGTCTTCGCCTTCACGCTCCTCCAGCCCCGCCCGAGCGTGGGCGGGATCGCGATGACGCTACTGGGGATCTACTGGATCGGCTTCGCCTTCGCCCACGCGGTCCTCCTCCGCGGCCTCCCCCACGGCGAGGGCATCGTCATCGACGTGCTCGTGGGCACGTTCCTCGGCGACACGGGCGCCTATCTCGGGGGGAGGATGTTCGGCCGCACCCCTCTCGCCCCGTCCATCTCTCCAAACAAGACCGTCGAGGGGCTCGCCATCGGGATGCTCTTCGCCGTCCTCGGCGTATGGATCGCCGGGCGCTACCAGGAATGGCTACCCGGGACCCACGCTCTCGTCCTCGGGGTTGCCGTGGCGGTCGTCGCGCCCGTCGGCGACCTGTTCGAGTCGTTCATCAAGCGGGAGGCCCACACGAAGGACTCCGGCGGGCTCTTCGGCGCACACGGGGGCGCGCTGGACCGGCTCGACGCGGTCCTCTTCACGGCCGTGGCCGGCTACTACGTCTGGGCGGCGTACGTGCACTGAGGGGGCTCGATCGCTCTGGCAAGCCAAGAATCGCGTTTGCGGGGGTGCGCGTGTCAGGATTCGTGCCAATCCTGCCGCGACACGTGACACCTGCTCCTGACCGTTACTCCGCCAGCCCCAGGGCTTTGAGCGCCTCACTCGGGTCGGAATACATTTCCATACGCGCCTCCTTGGCATCGCGGAGGGTCCAGACCTGGGCAAAATACATATCAACGGGCATCCCCGCCCCCTTCACCCGGCCACGCTGGCGCACGAGCGCAAGGACCTTGTCGCCCGCGTCGCGCAAACCCTCCAGGTCAAGTTCCCAGTCTTCCCAGGCACTCGTCCAGTCGCTCAGGAAGGTCTCCGCTCCCTCAACGCCCTCGTAGATCTGCTGCTCTGGCCAGCCGTGGAAGTTCGACATGTCCCATACAAAGTCGGGCGTGGCGATCTCTGGGTCGAGCCGCCCCGTGGTCCGGAACCGCTCATACGCGCCCCGCACGATCTCCACGTTCTCCTGCGACATCGCCTACTCCTCCAGCCCCGCAGCCTTGAGGGCCGCGGCCCAGCTGGAGTAAACGCGGATTGCACCCACCAGGTCGGGGGTTGTGGACTCCTCGGACATCGTGCGGCGAAGTATCCAGGACCGCAGCACTGCTGCGTTCGCCGCGAGGCTGTTGCATAAGCCTCCGGCGGGCTGACTGAAGCCCTTCTGGCGGGCTGCGCGTCCAGGAGGCGCTCGCGCTCTGCGGGCGTGATCTCGACCCCCGCCGCGGATCGCTGCTCGTGCGCGGCGGCACGGGTGGGCGCCGACATAGACTTCGAGCGTGACGGCACGGCGTGCGACAACAGAGAGGGGAAGCTCCACGATGGCAATCGTGCAACGCAATGTCCAGATCAAGGCCTCGCCGCAGGAGACGATGGCGCTCTTGAGCGATGCCAGTCGCTGGCCCGACTGGTATCCGGGCATGATGGAGATCGACATCGCCGCTCCCTTCCCCGAAGAAGGGGGCAAGGTCGCGTTCAAGGTGAAGTCGGCGGGCATTTCCATGCCGATCACCGAGACGGTTCTCGACTACCAGCCCGGGAAACTGCAGCTTCTCCAAATGGACGGCATGTTGTCGGGGTCCGCTCGCTGGGAGCTCACCCAGGAAGGCGATGGAACACGCCTGACCACGACGTTCGACTACGCGCTGCCGGGGGGCGTGTTCGGCAAGATCGCTGATGCTCTGATCGTTAAGCGCATGAATGCCAAGAGTCTCGAAGAAGCGCTCCACAACTTCAAAGCGCTCGTCGAACGACACGAGGTTGTTGCGTGATTGGCGAGGCGGGTTTCAGAACGTGCTGCCTCTCGCGGGCGAAGAGCGATCGGGGAGCGTTGGCTGCCGCACCTGCGTTCTCGACTGCGTTCCGGCGTGCGCGGCGGTGGTCGGCTGCCTGCCAGGCGAGGAGCGGGATCGGGATACTGGGAACGATGCCCGAGGAGTCGACCGCGCCCGGCCTAGAGCATTTGTCTCGGCGATTCACAGATGCCGTCAGTCGCCGCGACCTCGATGCCGCCGCCGCCATGTTCGCCCCGGGCGCGGTCTGGATCACGTCGGACTTCGAGGGGGGCTTTGAGGGACGCGAGGCTATACGCGGTCTCCTCGACGACTTCGACAGGTCGTTCGAGGACGTCGAGCACGCGACGGACGAGTTCCGCTACCTCGGTCGCGGCGCGACATTTACTGTGATTGTGCAGCGCGGTCGGCCCCGAGGCAGCACCGTGTTCGTCGAACGCCGCTTCGCAGCCGTGGTCGTCTGGGCCGACGGCGTCATCGAACAACTAACGACCTACACCGACATCGACCAGGCCCGCGCTGCCGCCGAACGGCTCGCGGAGGAGAGGGCTGAGCAGAACTCGGGAGAGTGAGGCTGTCGCTCGACGCCGCGCCCGCGTGGGCGATACTTCGGGGCATGGCCGAGGAGTCCACGACCCCCGACCTGGTTGAGCTTTTTCGTCAGGGCTTCGCGGCTTTGGACCGCCGGGACTTCGACGCGGTCATGAGCAGCTACGCGCGGGGCGCAGTTTTCGACGTATCGGCGCTGGGAATCGGCAGCTTCGAGGGCAGGGAGGCAATCCGGCGCCACTTTGAAGATTGGAGAGCCCCGTACGAGGAGTACGAGACCGATTTGGAGGAGTGCTGGGAGATAGGCAGCGGAGTCGTTCTTGCTGTAGCCCGCCAGACTGGTCGCGCGCCTCACGGTGCCGGTCGTATTCAACAGCGGCCAGCATTCGTGTCCGAGTGGCTTGAGGGGTTGATCGTGCGGGTCGCTGTTTATGACGACATCGACGCGGCGCGTGCTGCCGCCGAACGCCTCGCGGAGGAAAAGCGTCAGAACTCCGAGGTCTGAGGCTGTCCCTGGTCAGCCTCTTGGCTCTCAGAGTTCTTACCCTCCCCCGTCTTTACGGGCAAGCCTCGCGCCTGGTTTTCGTCCATTGCACTAGCTCTGGCGATCTCCGTCCGAGCCTGCTTACCCCCAAACGCGGAAGCAACTAAGCGCCGTCGAGCGAGCCTTTGATGACTTCCGACACGGAACGTTCCCGCTCAGGCTCCGCGTGCGGAAGGTTCACTCTTGGCAGCCATCCACTCGCTGACACGCTCGCCGAACTGAGGGTCGGATATGCAAGCTGCCTGCGCGGCCGGCTCGAGCTCACCTAACACCGTCCGGAGGTCGGCATCGGCCGCCTCGTGGACGAGCACCTTGATCATGCGCACGGCGTCAGCGGGCATGGCGGCGATCCGTCGTGCGAGCGCCACGCTCGCCGCGAGCGGGTCTTCGACGATCTCCGAAACCAGCCCTACCCGCAGCGCCTCCTCGGCGCTGATCTTGCGGCCCGTTAGTAGAAGCTCGATCGCGAGCCCGGTCCCGACTGCGCGCGGAAGCAGCCGCGAGACGCCGAAATCCGGGACCAAGCCCATGCGCACAAACGGGGCGCTGAAAGTCGCGGTCGGCGCCGCGATCCTGATGTCACACCCGAGTGCAAGACCGAGCCCGCCTCCGGCCGCCGCTCCGTTGACCGCAGCGATCGTCGGCTGCGAGAGCTCGGATAAGGCCAGCGGTCCTCGGTGCACGTCCTGCATCCACGCCTTCGCGCCGTCGATGTCAAAAGGTGGCGGCTCTGCCTCTAGATCCGCGCCCGCGCAGAATCCGTCTCCGGCACCCGTCAACACCACGACCCGCACCAGCGCATCACGCGAAAGCGCGTCGAGCATTCTGGGCAGCTCGTCATACAGGGCTGGGTCGAGAGCATTCAGCCGGTCTGGACGGTTCAGCGTTATCACCGCGACGCCGCCACAGGGTCGAGCGATCCGAACCACACCCTCGGACTCGGGCGGGAGGTCAATCTCGCTTGTCACGGCCGCTGACGTTATCCCCTGACTGCCGCACCCGCAACCAAGCGAGCGCGCAGGAAGCCAGAGCAACGCTGTCGCAACGGACGAAAAGCGCTAGCGAGGCCCGAGGGGATCGAAACTCGGACTTCTGAGGCTATCCCTCAACGCCGCCCCCGCGTGGGCGATACTTCCTCGCATGGCTGAGGAGACCACGAACCCAGACCCGGTGGAGCTTGTGCGCAGGGCGTTTGAGGCTGCAAATCGCCGTGCTCTCGACGCGGTGGCCAGCAGCTTCGCCGAAGATGCAACTTTCGACGGGAGGGGGGTGCCGGACCACTACGAGGGGCGGGCGGCCATTCGCAGCATGCTTGAGGAGTGGTTTGGCTCGTACGAGGAGTTGGAGTTCGGGCTTGAGGAAGTCCGCGATCTCGGCAATGGCGTTGTGTTTGCCGTGGTCGTTCAGAACGGTCGTCCGGCTGGCAGCGCGGGCCACCTTCGACAACGCGAGGGATGGGTCGTCGTCTTGGTAGGAGGCTTGATCGCACGCCTTAGGACCTCCGAGGTCGACGAGGGCCGTGCTGCGGCCGAACGCCTCGCCGAGGAGCGCGGGTAGCCCATGTCTGAGGCCCTGGACCTCGTGCGCTCGATCGTTGAGGCCTCTGGCGGCGAGCGAGCCTCCGGCGAGTCCCGACACGGGGGGTCTGGGTCGCCGGAGGCTCGTCGCGCTTCGTGCTAGGCGCAGCCCGGTCCGCGCCCTATCTCCGGGCGAGGGGCGCGGGCGAGGGCGCGAGAGCCCTGCCGCGCCTAGACGAAGTCGTTGCCCGTGAACAGGTACAGGAATGGCACGAAGGGGACCATCACGGCGATGCCCCAGGCGAGTTTCGCGACGAAGCCCAGGTCTCCTCGGCTGAAGAGGAGGTTGATCCAGATGAGCACCACCGCGACGGGGTGCAGGAAGCAACAGAGGATCTCGAACAGTTTCTTCAACGCCCACATCATTCCCGTCGAGCCTAGCTCACGGGCGCTCGGCCCGTCGGAGCGGCGCCGGCGCCGGCGCCGCCGCCCACACCCGTTACATTCCGCGCGATGGACCGACGAAAGCGTCTGCTGATCCTTGGCTCGACCGGCTCGATCGGCTGCCAGGCGCTCGAGGTCTGTGAGGGGAGCGAGGAGCTCGAGCTCGTGGGCCTGTCCGCTGAGCGATCCTGGGAGGCGCTCGTCGATCAGGCCGTCGCCCATGGGGTCACCCGGATCGCCCTCGCCGACGAGCACGCCGCCGCGCGCGCGGGGGAGGGCTGGACGGACGGGCGGGTGCTCGCGGGGGCCGAGGGTCTCGTGCGGCTGGTGGTCGAGTCCGAAGCCGACCTCGTGCTGAACGCCCTCGTGGGATCGGCTGGGCTGGGCCCGACGGTGGCCGCCCTCGGGGAGGGGATCGATCTCGCGCTCGCCAACAAGGAGTCCCTTGTCGTCGGAGGGGAGCTCGTGACGGCGCTCGCGGAGGCCACCGGGGCGAGGATCGTGCCGGTCGACTCCGAGCACACCGCCCTCCATCAGCTCCTCGCCGGCCAACCCCCGGGGGCCGTCGAGCGGCTGATCATCACCGCCAGCGGAGGCCCCTTCCGCGGGCGGGGGCGGGAGGAGCTGGAGGACGTCACCGTGAAGGAGGCCCTCTCCCATCCGACCTGGGCGATGGGGGGCAAGATCACGATCGACTCGGCCACCCTGATGAACAAGGGGCTCGAGCTGATGGAGGCCCACCACCTCTTCGCCACCCCCTACGAGCGCATCGACGTGGTCGTCCACCCCCAGTCGCTCATCCACGCCATCATCCAGCTCGCAGACGGGGCGATGCTCGCCCATCTCGGCCCCCCGGACATGCGCATCGCGATCTCATACGCGCTCCACGCCGCCGAGAGCGTCCCAATCGGGGGCGAGGCGGGGGGAGGGACGGCGGTCGTCCCACTCGACCTCGCGGCGGTCGCGAGGCTGACGTTCGAGGCGGTGGACCTCGATGCCTTCCCCTGCCTGCGCCTCGCCCGCGAGGCCGCCGCCACGGGAGGGACGGCGCCGTGCGTGCTGAACGCCGCCAACGAGGTCGCCGTGCATGCCTTCCTGGAGGGGCGCCTGCGCTTCCTCGACATCCCCGCCGTCATCGATCGGGCGCTGGAGGAGCTCGGCGGCGAGCCCGTCTCGGGCTTCGAGTCCCTCTACGACGCCGACCGCCGAGCGCGAGAGCTGGCGGGGGCGAGCGTGGCGGAGCTCGGCTAGGACCGGCCGGCGACGACTCCGTGGGCCCGTCTTCGCTCGGCGGGCTCTCGCCGGCGCCCAGCCGCCTTTGCAACGCGGGCCGGACGAGCCGGACGCCCCGCCGGAATTGAACGTGCGGGATCGGCGGAGCGCTCCTGCCACACTGATGCGATGAGCTGGGTTCTGACGCTGCTGGGCATCATCATGCTCATCGTCCTCCACGAGCTCGGCCACTTCGTGGCGGCGAAGGCGGTGGGGATGCGGGTGGAGCGCTTCTCGCTCTTCTTCCCCCCGACGATCTTCAAGATCCGGCGCGGCGAGACGGAGTACGGGATCGGGGCGATCCCCGCAGGCGGCTACGTGAAGATCACGGGGATGTCCCCGGATGAGATCAAGGATCTCGAGCCGGAGGTGGCGGCCCGTGCCTACTACAACCAGCCACCCTGGAAGCGCATCGTGGTGATCCTTGCGGGGCCGGGGGTGAACATCGTGATCGCCTTCCTCATCTTCTGGGCGATCCTCTTCAGCGGGAGCTTCCACGGGGCAGTGGCCCTCGGGAACCTCGATCCGTCCGTTCCCACGCTCGTGGAAAGGACGGGCGTGAGCTCGGTCGAGAAGGGCGCCCCGGCAGCCGAAGCGCTCCGCGCGGGCGACCAGATCGTCGCCATCGACGGCAAACCCGCGACACTCGAATCGATCGTCCTGGCGATCTCCGCCCACCGCTGCGCCGGTCCCCTCCTCCAGGGCTGCCGCGCCGCCCAGCCCGTCTCCCTGACGATTCGGCGGGGCGGGAAGCAGAAGACGGTTTCCGTCTACCCCCGCTACAGCAGGCAGGAAAAGCGGATGCTGGTGGGCTTCCATTTCCAGCAGCCCGCCGTCAAATCCTTCGGTGCGCTCGCAGCCGTCGGGGCGAGCCTCAGCGAGATGTGGCACGTGACCACCCAGACGCTCACCGGCTTCGGGCGGGCGTTGACCAACTCGAAGGTCCGCGGCGAACTCCACAGCATCGTCGGCATCACCCAGGTGGGACAGGAAACCGTCGCCGCGGGCGCCGGCTACGGGCTCGTGTTCCTCGGCTTCCTCTCCTTGATCCTCGCCGTGATCAACCTCTTCCCCTTCCTCCCCCTCGACGGCGGCCACGTGCTGTGGGCGCTCGCCGAGAAGGTCCGCGGGAAGCGGATACCGCTGCTTTCGATGTACCGCTTCAGCTCCGTGGGCATCGTCCTACTCGTGTTCCTCGTCATCAACGGCATCGGCAACGACATCAGCCGGCTCGCCGGCTGAGGCCCGCGGGCACCCCGGAGCAGGGGTCCGCAGGCCCGAGCAGCCCGGCCATCTAGAATCCGGGGCGATGTCCTCGAAGGTGCAGATTCACGTTGGGGCGGTCCCCGTCGGCGGCGGCGCCCCCGTGGCGGTGCAGACGATGACGAAGACCGAGACGGCGAACCTCGCCGCCACGATGGCCCAGATCCGCACGGTGGCCGAGGCGGGGGCGGACATCGTCCGCGTGGCCGTCCCCCGCGAGCAGGACGTCGAGGCGCTGAAGACGATCGTGCTGGAATCGCCGATCCCCGTGATTGCCGACATCCACTTCAACCACACCCTCGCCCTGAAGGCGATCGAGGCGGGGGCCCACTGCGTGAGGCTCAACCCAGGGAACATCGGCGGCGCGGAGAAGGTCGCCGAGGTGATCGACCTGGCCCGCGCGAAGGGGACGCCGCTGCGGGTCGGCGTGAACAGCGGCTCGCTCCCCAAGCATCTCCGCGAGCTCGAGTACGAGAACCCCGTCGAGGCGCTCGTGAGCGCCGCGATCGAGACCGTCGAGCTGATGGAGCGGCTGAACTTCAGGAACTTCAAGGTGTCGATGAAGTCCACGTCGGTGCCCAACACCATCGCCTCCAACAGGATGCTCGCCGAGCGCATCCCCTATCCCCTCCACCTCGGCGTCACCGAGGCCGGGACGAAGTGGTCGGGGTCGCTGAAGTCCGCAGTCGGGCTCGGGACGCTCCTCGCGGACGGCATCGGGGACACGATCCGCATCTCCCTCTCCACCTTCCACGCCGAGGAGGAGGTGAAGGTCGCCTGGGAGATCCTCAAGGCGCTCAAGCTCCGCGAGCGGGGCCCGGTGCTCATCGCCTGCCCCACCTGCGGCCGCCTCCAGTTCGACATGGACCGCGTGGTCGTCGAAGTGGAGCAGCGCCTGGAAGCCTATGAGGACCCGATCGAGGTGTCCGTCCTGGGCTGCGCCGTCAACGGCATCGGCGAGGCCCGCCACGCCGATTTCGGCATCACTGGTGCGAAGGACATGGGGATGATCTACAGCCGCGGCGAGCCCCTCAAGAAGGTCCCCACGGCGGAACTCGTGGATGAGCTCTTCAAGGAGATCGACCGCTATTACGCGGCCGGGAAGACGGTCCAGCGTGATGAGAGCGCCGCCGCCGAGGCCCGCGCCTGGCTGGCCGAGAACGAGGACGCCACGGCGATGACCCCGGAGCGGATCGCCGCCCTCGAGGCCGCGGCCGCCGAGAACGACGAGCTCGCCGCGGAAGTCCTCGACTCGATGCTCGCCACGGCTGGAATCTCCCCCCTCGCGGGCGATGAGGACGCGGCGATCGTCCTCGACGAGGCGATCTCCCCGGTCGCCGGCAGACGCTTCTCCCGCGGCTGACCCGCGCCCCACCCGGGTGAGACCCGCTTCGAGGCTCTCCCCTTGAGCCCCCTGCGCACGCGCGCGGGGCGAGGACGCATCGGTGGACCCTCTCCGCCGAGGCCCCCCGCGCGCGCACGCGCGCTCGCGCGCGGGGCCGACATTCGGGGACCGATCCCCCGCGGCCCCCGGGGCCGCCACCTCCACGGCTCTCGCGGGCCGCGCCTCCTCAGCCGGCGGCGGCGAAGCGCTCGCCCACACGGCTCCAGTCGACCACGTTCCACCAGGCGTCGATGTAGTCGGGTCGGCGGTTCTGGTACTTGAGGTAATAGGCGTGCTCCCACACGTCCACCCCGACGAGGGGCGTCTGGCCCGAGGAGATGGGGCTGTCCTGGTTGGCCGAGCCGACAATCGCCAGACCGGAGCCGTCGTGGACGAGCCAGGACCAGCCCGAGCCGAACTGGTTGACGCCGGTTTCCTTGAGCTTGGTCTTGAAGTCGGCGAAGGAGCCGAAGGCGGCGCTGATCGCCGTCGCGAGCTCCCCGCTCGGCTCGCCGCCGCCGTCGGGGCTCATGTTCTCCCAGAACATACTGTGGTTGTAGTGGCCCCCGCCGTTGTTTTTCACGGCCCCGCGCTTGCCCTCGGGGACCTGGCTGAGGTCGCGGAGGACGTCCTCGATGGGGGCGTCAGCCAGCGCCGTGCCCTCGAGCGCGGCGTTCACTTTGTCCACGTATGCCTGGTGGTGCTTGTCGTGGTGGAATTCCATCGTCGCCTTGTCGATGTGGGGCTCGAGGGCGTCGTAGGCATAGGGAAGCGGGGGAACTGTGTAGGCCATAGGTGGCTCCTTGCTCGAAGTCGATCGCTGCGGGGTCGGTTCTATCAGAGGAGACCTCCCCGCCCGCGCCTATGCTCTGGCGATGGGAACGGTCGGGGGGCGCAGGCCGGGACGGCCCGCGGCGGCCAGCCGCGAGGATGTGATCGAGGCGGCCACCGCGAGGTTCCAGGCGGGGGAGAGGGTGGACATGCAGGCGCTCGCCCGCGAGCTCGGCCTCGCGCGGGCGACGCTCCACCGCTGGTTCGGCACACGCGAGGAGCTCCTCGGCGAGACCCTTGCCACGCTCGCCGCGGGTCGCCTCGCGGCGATCCGGGAGCAGGTCGGGGGTGAGGGCGCGCCGGCGCTCCTGCTCTCCTTCGACCGCTTCAACCGCGAGCTCGCCAGCAACGAGGGTCTGAGGGCGCTTCTGGAAGCCGAGCGGGAGCGCGCCTTGCAGATGCTCACGAGCAGCGGCGCGCTCGTCCAGCCGCGGATGGTGGCGGCGGTGGGGGAGCTGATCGAGGCCGAGGTGCAGTCCGGGACCTACGCCCCGGACCTCCCCTCCGAGACGCTCGCCTACGCGATCGTCAGGCTCGCCGAGTCCTTCATCTACAGCGACGCCCGCTTCGGCATCCGCGGGGACACGGAGCGGCTGAAGGAGGTCGAGGCGGCGCTCCTCGGCCTGTCCCCGCGCGCTATTTGAGTCGTTTCAGTAGATCTGACTAATATCCCCGCTGAGAGAGACAACGCGGCGATCGGGCCGTGGGGCCAGGATGCCGCCCGAACGAGGGGAAGAGATGATGGGTGACGCGATCGGACGACCTCCGCTGGGAATCCTGCGGCTGCTACTGCTCATCGCCGCCTGCACGGCGGCGTTTGCAGCGCTCGGGACGGGGGTTGCGCAGGCGAGCAAAGACCCAACCGTCTGGCTGTGCAAGCCTGGGGTCAAAGGCGACCCCTGCCTGACCTCGCGGAAGGCCACCGTGGTGACCTACGCGGGCGAAACCCGCAACGAAGCCAAGGAACGGCCCACGCGGACGAGCCCTCCACCGGTGGACTGCTTCTACGTCTATCCCACCGTCAGCGAACAGGAAGGGCCGAACGCGAACGAAGTGATCGAACCATCGGAGACGCAGATCGCGATCGACCAGGCCTCACGATTCTCGCAGGACTGCCGCGTGTACGCCCCGATGTATCCCCAGCTGACGCTCGCGGCGATCAACAACCCCGAAGGGGTCAGCCCGCTGGATGAGGAGAAGGCCTACCTGGGCGTGAAGGACGCTTGGCAGCAGTACATGGCCCGCTACAACAAGGGCCGCGGCGTGATCCTGATCGGCCACAGCCAGGGCTCGCTGATGCTCGAGCAGCTGATCAGGGAACAGATCGAACCGAACAGCGCCGAGCTCTCCCATCTCGTCTCCGCGGTGATCCTCGGGGGGAACGTCCTCGTCCCCGAAGGACAGCTCGAGGGGGGCACCTTCGCGAAAGTCCCCGCCTGCCAGCAGGCGAACGAGACGGGCTGCGTGATCGCCTACTCCTCATTCGCCGAGGAACCACCCGAAGGGGCCTTCTTCGGCCGGACGAACAGCCCGTTGCTCGGCGGTGGGCCGCCCATCCCGGGGGTGGAAGTGATGTGCGTGAACCCCACCCTCCTGACCCAGGACGGCTCCACGGGGAGCCTCCTGCCCTACGCCTCAACCACACCCTTCCCGGGTGAGCTCGGCCTGGCCGCTCCCGCTCCGGAAGCCTCGACTCCGTGGGTGGCCGAGCCGGGCGTGGCGACGGCGCAGTGCAAGCACGAAAACGGGGCCAGTTGGCTCCAGGTGACCCTCGTGGGGACGAGCCCGAGCGTCCTCGATGAACGGATCGCCAAGCACGAAATCCCGTTGGAAACCCTCGGGCCGGATTGGGGCCTCCACCTCTACGACGTCAACGAGGCTCTCGGCAACCTCGTGAAAACGGTGGCGATCCAGTCGGACATCTACACGTTCGGAAGCTAGTCACGAGCCGAGGCGAGGGGCCCCGCCGGGTGGCCCCTCGCCTCATTCCTTCCACCAGACCCCGATCCACCGACGGCGACCGCCTGGGCGGGTGGCCCGCCCGCGAGCGCGCCCGGGTCACACGACGTATACGCTCGCGGGCGTGACCCGATTGAGCGGATATCTGCTCCCGACCGAGCGTGAGGCGCCCGCGGACGCCGAGGCGATCTCCCACAAGCTGATGGTGCGGGCGGGCCTCGTGAGGCAGATGGGCGCGGGCATCTGGACGTGGCTGCCGGCGGGCTGGCGCTGCCATCAGCGCGCCGCGGGGATCATCCGCGAGGAGATCGACGCGATCGGGGGGCAGGAGATGCTGATGCCCGTCCTCCAGCCCGCTGACATCTGGCGGCGGACGGGCCGCTACGACGTGGACGCCCTCTTCAAGCTCACCGACCGCAAGGGGAGCGAGCTCGTCCTGGCGATGACCCACGAGGAGGCCGTCACGTTCCACGCGAGCCAGCTCATCCGCTCCTATCGCGACCTCCCCCTGATCCTCTACCACCTCCAGGTCAAGGAGCGCGACGAGCCCCGCCCCCGCGCTGGGGTGCTCCGCACGAGGGAGTTCGTGATGAAGGACTCCTACAGCTTCGACCGCGACGCCGACGGCCTCGAGGAGCGCTACCAGCTCCACGTCGGCGCCTACGACCGCATCATGGAACGGAGCGGGCTCCGCTACTACCGCGTGGAGGCGGACGTGGGGATGATGGGGGGACACGGCGCCCACGAGTACATGGCCCCCTGTGCCGCCGGCGAGAACGAGGTCGCGCTCGCCCCGGGCTATGCCGCGAACGTGGAGGTCGCCGCGGCCGAGCCCCAGCCGGTGGACCTGCCCCCGGCCCCCCCGGCGCCGGAAGCCGTGAGCACCCCGGGGGCGATCACCGTCGCCGACGTCGCCGCCCTCCTCGGGGTGGTGGAGGGGGCCCTCCTGAAGGCCTACCCCGTGATCCTCGAGGAGGGCTCCGATGGCGGCGGACGGCTCGTCCTGGCGCTCATCCGGGGGGACCATCGCGTGAACGAGATCAAGCTCGCGAACGCCCTCGCAGCGCCCGTCCGTCCAGCCCGTCCGGAGGAGATCGAGGCGGCCCTCGGCCCCGTCGGCTTCATCGGCCCGGTGGCTCTCGAGGGGCCCTTCCCCGACATCCTGCTCGACTCCGCCGCCGTGTCCGCCGCCGCTCGCGGCGGGGGCTTCGTGACCGGGGCCAACCGCGCCGACGAGCACCTCCGCGGGGTTCTCCCCGGGCGGGACTTCGCCTTCCGCGAGGCGGACATCCGCGAGGTCTGTGAGGGGGACACCGTTGACGGCCACCCGATCGCGATCGAGCGCGCGATCGAGGTCGGGAACATCTTCAAGCTCGGCACCCGCTACAGCGAGCCCCTCGGGGCGAGCTATCTCGACGAGACCGGAACGGAGCGTACCGTCTGGATGGGCTCCTACGGGATCGGACCCGCCCGCATCGCCGCCGCCGCCGTCGAGCAGCACGCCGATGAGCACGGCATCTCCTGGCCCCGGTCCCTCGCTCCCTTCGCCGTCCATCTCGTCGCCCTCGGCAAGCCCGGCACGCCGGAGCGCGAGGCCGCCGATCGGCTCTACGAGACCCTCCTGGAGGGCGGCGTGGAGGTGGTCTACGACGACCGCGAGCTCGGCCCCGGGGAGAAGTTCGCCGACGCCGAGCTCCTCGGCTGCCCCCTCCGCCTGACCGTCGGCCGTCGCTCGCTGGAGTCCGGCGAGGCCGAGGTGCAGAATCCGGCGGGGACGCCGTGACGCCGCCGGCCTGCCCCTCGCCGCGCCCGCAGCCGAGCTTCTCGCGGCGGTCGATGAGCTGTGGCGGAGCCTCCCGTAGGCGAGCCCCCCGGCGGACCGCCGCCGGACGGGGGGGAGGAGCATTCCGCTGGGGAGCCCCCGCGCGCGTGGGCGCCCGCGCGGGGGAGCTCCGCGGGAAACCCCCCGCTGCGCGTCGAGGCCAGCCCTCCGCTCGAGCCCGGCGGGGACCTCCCGGCCCGCCCCGGCGGGAACCGCCCGCTCACCGTCCAGCGGCTCTTCGGGCTGGACCGCTCGGGGCCCCCGCCCCGGGAGACTCGCCGCGGGGCGCCCCTTCGCCCCTGGACGATCCCGAACGCGATCGGCTTCGTCCGCCTGGCCCTGATTCCCGTGTTCCTCGTCGTGGCCCTCTCCAGCGACGACGGCCGCGACGCGACCTCCGCGGCGCTGTTCGCGGTGATCGGCTGGGGTGACTACGCCGACGGGATCGCCGCGCGGGTCACCCGCCAGTACAGCCGCCTGGGGGCGCTCATGGACCCCGTCACGGACCGCCTCCTGGTGATCTCGGGGGTCGTGGTGACGTGGCACTTCAACCTCCTCCCGCGGTGGGCCCTCGCGGTGCTCGCGCTGCGGGAGCTGTTGATGCTCGTGCTCGGCCGCGTCGTCGTGGGACGGGGCCTGGAGATCCAGATCAACTGGCCCGGCCGCCTCTCCGTCGCCCCGATAATGAGCTCCTTCTTCTTCGCGATGGTGGGCCTGGAGACGCTCGCGAAGGTGCTCCTCCTCGTCGGTCTCGCCCTCTCCCTCCTCGCCACCGCTCTCTACGCGGCGGACGTCAGCCGCCGCCTCCGCCGCCTCGATCCGGGCCGACCCACAACCTAAAGCTCAGCCTGACAGTTTGGGGCTATACTGCTCGCCCTGGGCCCCGTCCGATCGCTCGAAGGGTGAGCCGTCGAGTCGCGGGCAACTACGCGAGGAGAAAGAGGCGCGATGGACGAGACTTTCCCCGACCTTGGCTCGCTGACCGACGTCGAACTCAAAGACGTGATCCGCCAGCTCACCGAGGAGGAGACCGAGATCTCCTACCGGCGGAGGATCCTCCACGGCAAGATCGACATCCTTCGAGCCGAGCTCGTGAATCGCCTCCGCAACAAGCACGACGGGGGCGAGATGGCGATCACGGGGGATGACGTCCAGCGGCTCACCGACATCCTCACCAAGCGCCCCGTCGAGGAGGAGGCGTGAGCGTGAGGTCCTCCGAGGAGATCACTTGGAGGCCCGCCAGGGAGCGGCCGCGGGCGGCGGTCCCGCGGGCGACCTAGACGGGGCGAGCGGCGATGGCCCTGCACTGCACCGAGTGCGGCTTCGTCAACTCCGAGGGCGCCAACTACTGCCAACGCTGCGGCGCGCTCCTGGAACGGGCGGACCCCACGGGGGAGCCCGTGACGGCGACCTACCGCATCGATGAGACCGGTGAGCTCGTCCCGGTGGAGATCGGGGAGGTCACAGCGAAGGGGCCGGCCCTCGTCATCCGCGCGGGCGGAGGACGGGTGGGGGAGAGCTTCAGCGTCGACGGTGAGCGGATGAGCATCGGCCGGCGGCCGGACTCGGAGGTGTTCCTCGACGACGTCACCGTCTCCCGTGACCACGCCCTCCTGATCCATCGCGGGGACCAGTGGTATCTCGACGACTGCGGCTCCCTCAACGGCACCTACGTCAACCGCGAGCGGATCGAGTCCCATCGCCTGGAGGAGGGCGATGAGGTCCAGGTCGGCAAGTACAAGCTCACCTTCCACTCCCGCTGATGGCCACCGGCACACCTCCCGACGCCCTCGCCCTCGAGCTCGACCTCGGGGACGGCCACGCGGCCACCGTCGAGGAGCCCGGAAAGCGCCAGAAGGCGCTCACGATCGGCGCAGTCTGCAAGGCCCTCGCGCAGGAGTTCCCGGACATCTCGATCTCGAAGATCCGCTACCTCGAGGACCAGAAACTCCTCACCCCGCGGCGCACCCCCGGTGGATATCGCCTCTACAACCAGGGTGACGTCGCCCGCCTGCGGACGATCCTGCGCATGCAGCGCGACGAGTTCCTCCCGCTTCGGGTCATCCGCCAGGAGCTCGCCGCGGGTCGCTCCGGCGAGGCCGCCCCCGTCCCCGGCCGCGTCGGCCGCGAGGGCGCCCGGGCGTGGCGGCCGAGCGTGAGCGTGGGGGAGTCCAGCGGGGCGCTCTACTCGATCGATGACGTCCTCGAGGAGACCACCGCCGAGGCCAAGCTCGTGCGCGAGCTGGAAGAGTACGGCGTCGTCAAGGGCGAGCTCCGCGGCGGGGTGCGCTACTTCGACGAGACCGAGCGCGAGATCATCGCCGCCGTGGCCGAGCTCGCCCGCTACGGCGTCGGGGGGCGCAACCTCCGCGTGTTCCGCTCCTCGGCGGATCGCGAGGCGAACCTCCTCCAGCAGATCCTCGCCCCGGCGCTTCGATCGCGCAATCCCCAGCGCCGCAAGGAGGCGGTCGAGGCGCTGGAGAACCTCGCCGCGGTCGCAACCCACCTCAAGCACCTCCTCCTCATCCGCGACCTCCGCAAGATCGTCCGCTGATGGACGGCGAGGGGCTCCGCTCGCTGATACGAGAGATCCCCGACTTCCCCCGCGAGGGGATCGCCTTCAAGGACATCACCCCCCTGCTCGCCGACGCCGCCGCCCTCCGTGCCGCCGTCGCCGGGCTCGCCGAGCTCGCCCGCCCGCTCGCCGTCGACTGCATCATCGCGGCGGAGGCCCGCGGCTTCCTCCTCGGGCCCGCCCTCGCCGGCGAGCTCGAGGCAGGCTTCGTCCTCGCACGCAAGCCCGGGAAGCTCCCCTACGAGACGATCAGCGCGGAGTACCTCCTGGAGTACGGATCCGGCACCCTGGAGATCCACAGCGACGCGGTCGCCGCGGGCCGGAGGGTCCTGATCCACGATGACCTCCTCGCGACCGGCGGCACCGCCGCCGCGCTCTGCGAGCTCGTCGAGCAGCTCGGCGGAGAGGTCGTGGGCTGCAACTTCCTCGTCGAGCTCGCCTTCCTCGATGGCCGTGCGGGGCTTGCCCCGCACGAGGTCCACGCCCTGCTCAGCTACGACTCATAGACCCGGTCCCGTGCCGACCGCGCGCTCCAGCCGACGTATCGACGCCCCCCCGCAGGAGCTCTGGGAGCTCGTACGCGACCCCCACCACCTCCCCCGCTGGTGGCCCCGGGTGGCCCGCGTGGAGGACGTCGGGGAGGACGCCTTCACGGAGGTGATGATGACCGCCAAGGGGAAGGTCGTCCGCGCCGACTTCACCCTCGTGGAGGCCGACGAGGGCGCCCGCCAGCTGACCTGGTCCCAGCGTGTCGAGGGAACTCCCTTCGCGCGTGTGCTCCGCTCGGCGGAGACCGAGTTGAGCGTGAGCGCGGCCGACGGCGGCAGCGAGGACGGGGCCGCGGAGGTCACGATCGAGCTCCGCCAGGAGCTCGCGGGGATGCTCTCGCGGCTCGGCGCGGCAATCGCCCGGCGCGCCGCCTCGCGGACGCTCGAGGAGGCCCTCGACGGGCTGGAGCGCCTCCGTGGATGAGCAGACCCCGCCTCCGGAGATGCGCTGGTGGGGCTGGGGCGATGCCTCCCATCCCCCCGTCCTGCCGGCCCACGCGCTCGAGTTCCTGCGGGAGGAGCTCGCCGACGGGGCTCCCCTCGGGGCTCCCCGTCCCCCGGTGGCCCTCTCGGCGGTGAAGCTACCCGCGGGGCGACTCAGCGGGCGCGCGGCAGACCGCCTGCGGGCTCTCCTGGGCTCCGACGGCCTCCGCGATGACCACTGCACGCGCGTCCTCCACGCCGCCGGCAAGGGCTACCCCGACCTCGTCCGTCTGCGCAGAGGGGAGCCGGAGGGAGCGCCCGACGCGGTTCTCTATCCGAGCAGCCGCGAGCAGCTCCAGGCTGTCCTCGGGGTCTGCGCCGGGGAGTCCATCGCCGTGGTCCCCTTCGGTGGCGGCACGAGCGTCGTGGGCGGGGTGGCGCCGCTGCGCGGGGAGCAGAGCGCCGTGGTGGCGCTGGAGATGGCGCGGATGGGCTCGATGCTCGCGCTCGACCGCGAATCCGCCACCGTGACCGTGCAGGGGGGAGCGCGGGCGGCGGCGGTGGAGGAGCACCTCGGCGCGGCCGGCCTCACCCTCGGCCACTTCCCCCAGTCCTACGAGTACGTCTCCCTCGGCGGCTGCGCCGCCACGCGCTCCGCCGGCCAGGCCTCCACCGGCTACGGAGCGATCGAGAAGATGGTCCTCGGCCTGCGCCTCTCCGCTCCCGCCGGTGAGATCGAGCTGCCCCCGATCCCCGCGACCGCGGCCGGGCCCGGGCTGCGCCAGCTCCTGATCGGCTCGGAGGGCACCCTCGGCGTGATCTCCGAGCTCGATCTCCGTATTCGGGCTGCTCCCTCGGAGAGGATTCTACGAGGGAGTCTTCTTCACTGACTTTTTCTCCGCCACCGCCGCCCTGCGCAAGCTCGCCGGCGAGCACCTCCTCCCCGACATGGTTCGCCTCTCCGACGAACCCGAGACGAGGATGTCGCTCGCGCTCTCCCCGCCGAGCGGGCTGAAGGGGCGCGCCGGCCGCGTCGTCCTCGGCGCGCGGGGCTACGGCGCGGGATGCCTGGCGATCCTCGGCTTCGAGGGGGAGCGCCGGGAGGTCGCACTGCGGCGTTCTCGCGCCCTCGCCGTCGCGCGGGAGTGCGGCGCGATGACCGTCGGGCGCTCGCCCGGGGAGGCATGGAGACGCTCCCGCTTCGAGGCTCCCTACCTCCGCGATGAGCTCCTCACGCTGGGAGTGATGGCCGAGACGCTCGAGACGGCCGCCCCGTGGTCGGCGCTCCACTCCGTCCACCTCGGCGTGCGCGAGGCGATCGCCACGGCGCTCCGCGCACAGGGCACACCGGGGCCGGTGATGTGCCACGTCAGCCACGTCTACGAGAGCGGGGCCTCGCTCTACTTCACGCTCCTGGCCCGGCAGCGCCCCGATGCGCCGATCGAACAGTGGGAGGCGGTGAAGCAGGCCGCCGGCGAGGCCATCCTCGCGGCCGGCGGCACGATTACCCACCACCACGCGATCGGACGGGACCACGCACGGTGGATGAGCAGGGAGGTCTCCGAGGAGGGGATGCGGGCGCTTGCGGCCGTGAAGGCGGAGCTCGACCCCGCGGGGATCATGAACCCGGGGAAGCTGTTTTTGTCTGGATAGAGCTGATGGGCACACCGATGCCGAGCTGCTCAACTCTCGCGCGCTGATCTAGGAAACGCAAAACGATCCAACCCGGAGGTGGCCGCTAACGCTGTGAACTCAGCCCGGTACCCGACTTGGCGCTCCATAAACGGGCAAACCGCCAGAAACACCCGCAAATACCGAAAAAACTGCCCCCAGAAACTTGCAAATTGCGACTTTTTCCACTTCCAATTGCGGCGACTCTGTGGTATCCATCCCGTATCAAGCCCGCGCGGGGGGTCGCTCGGAGAAGAAGGGCGGAGGGATCCTCCGGAGTGCTGCTTCGGTGTTCGCTGGGGCAGTGGGTACAAACACTCACTGGAGGAACAGTCATGGACAGGCGTAGTCTAGGAGCGGGCCTGATGGTCCTTGCGAGCAGCATGTTGCTGCTGGTCGGGACCGCCTCGGCGCACGGGGCCGCACAGGCGACCACCTCGGGTAGCTGCACCGTGGTCTCGCTCCCATCATTCGTAGCGCAGGGCGAGTTCGACTACGCCGCCTCGGTCGGTGACGTGATCGAAGTCTCCTGCAACCCCTACACCTACGGGACCGGGCAGGAGGTCACGATCACGGCCTCACAGCTGTACAGCCGCTGCCACGAGATCGCGTGGTACGTGCCGAACAACTCTGAGGACGAGGCCAGCGAGACTTACGGGCAGAGCGTGACCCTGTATCTCGATGCCGATGGCAACGCGAACGTGGGCCTGATTGCCGGGACTGACTGCTTCGACGGGGAAAGCCTGATCACCCTGGACGAGAACGAAGCGCCTTATGAAACGTTCACGACGTCGTTCACGGTGTTGCCTCCCATCAACACGACTCAGGGTGTCTACGCGCTCCCGTCCTCGCAGGTCGAGGACTCCAACTCGAGCGCCGTGGTGACTCTCGTTGAGGCGGAGTTCGCGGGTGGCTCGGAGAGCTACGTGAGGCTCGCCTCCGAACAGCTCAACGACCGCTGCCACGAAGGCGGGGTGTTCTGGTTCTCCCTCAGCGGCGGCACGTCCGATGGGAGTGAAACCGAGATCCGGCTCGACGACAATGGCAACGGCTTTGCCCTCGCCATTGGTGCCGATTCGTGTGATGAAGGCGTCTCGTTGATCGAAGCGGACCTCACCGAAGCTCCCTTCACGACCGAAACGACGACGTTCAACGTCGAATCGCCCCGGCCGGAAAGGTTCGCCGGCTAGCAGTACAAAGCAGACAGTCGATCAGCACCAGCTGATCCGACGAGCAGGACCGAGGGCCCCGGGGCAGCACCGCCCGGGGCCCTCGCCTTTGCGCCCCCTGCAGTGCCGACCGTCCGAAGCGAGAAGAGCGGCGGCCGTGCTCAGCCTTCGACGGTGAAGGGTCCCTCGAGGATCACGCGGCCGGGATGGGTCGCATGGGTGCTCGTCTCCCGAGTGAGGAGCACTTCCTGGAATTCATCGGCGGTGCTCGGGAGCGTGCGTCCCCCTTCGAGGTGCTGGTTCGCGCCGACGGCGGGTGCCCGCCCGAGCGGGATGCTTCCCCCGGCGCTGTTCCGCAGCCAGAGCGCGTAGAAGAAGCCATGCGTGGGTGGGAGGTGTTCGGCGACGACATAGAAGGCCCGCTTGGTGCCTTCGCTGATGATCTGCATCACGCCGACGCTCCGACTGTGGAGGTGCGGCGAGCGGAGCGGGATCCGGGCGGTTTCCGTCGGGCCTTTTTTCGCGGCGGTTGTCGTGGTGGTGGTGGCGGTGGTCGCGTGTTTGCTGCTCGAGCCTCCCGCCTCGACGATCACGACGACCACGACCACGATCACGAGGATCGCCGCCAGCAGCAGCGCGCCACCTAGTCTCGAGCTCCGAAGCTGGCGGGCGGGGTGGGGGGGAGAGGGCTCGCTGACGGTGCTCTCGGCGGCTGCCCGCAGACGCTCCTGTCCCGCCGCGAGGCCCGCCGCGGGATCGCTCGCGGGGGCGTTCCCCGAGGGAATCTCCGGGAGGGTCACGTCGCCGAGCCCGGAGAGCTCGCTCGCGAGCGCGAGCGCCCACGCGCGCGCGGGCTCGCTCCCGCTCAGGTAGGTACGCGCGCGGACGCGATCGGCGACCGAGTCGCGCTGCCCGAGGAGGTAGTCGCCGATCTCCGCCCGCCGCGCCGCGGTCAGCTCGCGGGCCTGGGCGGGGGCGAGCACGGCGAGGGCCGCGTGGGCGCGGTCGTGGACGGCGCGGGGAGAGATGCCGAGCATTCCTGCCACCTGGGCGTACGTCTTCCGTTGGCGCAGGAGCACAGACAGCGATGCCCGCTGGTCTGGTGGGAGCTCGTCCAATCGGCTCATGGTCTCTGTTGCCCTCCTCGCCCGGCACGAAGGCGACGGCGGCGCAGGGGCGTAGGCTATCGTGGCGCCGCGTGCCCCTCCCCGACGTCGAGCAGTTCAACGCGCATCTGCACGGCTACGACCGTCTCTACGGCCTCCGCATGGTGTCGATGTCGGAGACGGAGGTGCGCGCCGAGGTCGACGTCGGCGACCACCTCAAGCAGCCCGCCGGCCTGATCCACGGCGGGGTCTACGCATCGATCGCGGAGTCCATCGCCTCGCTGGTGACGGGCCTGTCCGTGATGCCGGGGGGAGACATCGCGATGGGTCTCTCCAACAACACGAGCTTCCTCCGACCGATCACCCAGGGGACGATCAGAGCTCATGGCGTCCGGCTCCACCGGGGGCGTACGACATGGGTGTGGGACGTCCGCTTCAGCGACGACGAGGACCGCACGTGCGCCGTCACGCGGATGACGATCGCCGTGCGCCGACGGCCCGTCCCCTAGGCCGCCGTGCGCCCATCCGCCGGGGGTCTAGCGGACCGGGTGCAGCGGGACGGGTTCCTGGGAGGGGAGCGGGGTCGAGCCGTAGCCGGTGTCGGGCAGAGCGGCGGGGAGGGGTCCTTCGGGGGTGCCGGGTTCGTTGATCGGCACGGCGGCGCGGGCGGCCGCGGCTGCGAGCTGGCGGGTCTCGGCGTAGATGTCGACGACGACGGGGCCGGTGGGAATGATGACCGTGTGGGCGCGCTGGGCGAGCAGCGCCTCGACCCCCCGCAGGCGCGTGCTCCTGACCGCCGCGGAGCCCCCGGGGAGGAAGCTGTTGTCGGCGGAGGTGACGATCTCCAGCGGGCGCACGCAGGTTCCCTGGCCGCCTTCGAGGCAGTTGCCGTACTGGACGCTGAAGCCGCCGCTGGGGTCGTGGCTTGTTTCGACGACGTTGAGCCCGTGGAAGCTGCCCCCCACCCAGTAGACGGGGAACGGATTGACGACAAGGCTCTCGAGGTCGTTGTGGGAGAGGGGGTGTTCCTGGAGCGTGTCACCGCAGCCCGCGAGGAGCAGCGCGGAGAGCGCCACGAGCGGGAGGGCGAGGGCGGCGAGACGCACCGCGGGAGCCTACCCGCGGGGCGTCAGCCGCGATAGCGGTTGGTGATCGGCATGCGGCGATCGCGGCCGAAGGCCCGCGGCGTGATCTTGATCCCCGGGGGGGCCTGGCGGCGCTTGTACTCGGCGAGGTCCACGAGGCGGATCGTGCGGTCGACGTCGGCCTCGGGGAGGCCTTCGGCGATGAGCTGCTCGCGGCTGCTGTCGAGCTCGACGTAGCCGCGGAGGATGCGGTCGAGGATCTCATACGGGGGGAGGGAGTCCTCGTCGCGCTGGTCGGGGCGAAGCTCGGCAGAGGGCGCCCGCTCGAGGATCGAGCTCGGGATCGGCGCCCGCGCCCGCGGCGGAGCATCGGCCGCCGGCAGCGCCCCCGCGTCGCTGTTCCGCCACAGTGCGAGGCGGTAGACGAGCGTCTTGGGGACGTCCTTGATCACGGCGAAACCGCCGGCGAGGTCGCCGTAGAGGGTGGTGTAGCCGACGGACATCTCCGACTTGTTGCCCGTCGTGAGGACGAGCCAGGAGAACTTGTTCGAAAGGGCCATCAGCAGGTTCCCGCGGATGCGCGCCTGGAGGTTCTCCTCCGTGAGATCCTCCTCACGGCCGGCGAACGGCGCGCTGAGCGTCTGGCGGTAGGCGTCCATCACGCCCACGATGGCGAGCTCGTAGGTGTCGAGGGCAAGCCTCCCCGCCAGCTCGCGGGCGTCTCCCTGGGTGTCCGTGGAGGAGTAGGGCGAGGGCATGATCGTCGCCGTCACCCGATCCCCGCCGAGGGCGTCGGCGGCGAGGGAGGCGACGAGCGCGGAGTCAATCCCGCCGGAGAGGCCGAGGACGACGTGGGCGAAGCCGTTCTTCAGGACGTAGTCGCGGAGGCCCAGGGTGAGCGCCGCGTAGACCTCCGCCTCGACGGGCTCGATCGTGCTCGCGAGCGGCCGCAGCGGTGTCGGCGAGGCGCTCCTCGCCCGCGGCGGCGGCTCGGGTAGCGGGGGCAGGTGGAGCGCGAGGCGGGCGCTGCGGCGGGCGGCGGGACGGTGGCTCGGGTCGCGCAGGCGGGCGGCGGCGGCGGCCTCGAGGTCGACGTCGCAGACGAGGAGCTCCTCCTCGAACTGGACGGCGCGGGCGATCGTCTCGCCGGTGTGATCGATGACGCAGGAGTGGCCGTCGAAGACGAGCTCGTCCTGACCGCCGACGAGCGCGCAGAAGGCCACGCATGCGACGTTGTCGCGGGCGCGCTGGGCGAACATGCGCTCCCGCTCGAGGCCCTTCCCGGCGTGGTAGGGGGAGGCTGAGATGTTCAGCAGGAGCGTCGCCCCGCCGTGGGCCTCCTCGCTGGCAGGTGGGCCGGGCTCCCACATGTCCTCGCAGACGGTGAGCCCGACGGTGTGCTCGCCGAGCGCGAGGAGCGCGCCTGCGGGGCCGGCCTGGAAGTAGCGGTGCTCGTCGAAGACGCCGTAGTTGGGGAGGAGGACCTTGCGGTAGACCCCGTGGACCGCTCCCCCGGCGAGGACGGCGGCGCTGTTGAAGACGTCCTCCGCCCGCTCCGGGTAGCCGACGACGGCGACGATGCCCTCGCTCTGGCCTGCGAGCTCCTGGAGGGCGGCGGCGGCGTCGGCGAGGAAGTGCTCCTTGAGGAGGAGATCCTCGGGTGGGTAGCCGGTGAGGGCGAGCTCGGGGAACAGCACGAGCTCGGCTCCCGCGGCGCGAGCGCGGGCGATCGCCTCGCCGATGCGGGAGGCGTTCCCGGCGATGTCGCCGACGGTGACGTTCAGCTGGCCGAGCGCGAGGCGCATCAGCCCGGCGCTACGGTCGCTCGGCCCATGCCGGGGATCGTATCCGCGGGCGGCTATCTCGCCCGGACCAGCCAGCCGAGGCCGAGCTCGTCCGCATAGACCTGCGCGACGAGGGTGTCTCCCGCGAGTTCGCCTTCCTGAACCGGCTGCTCCGTCGGCGCCTGCGGGACGCTCGCAGGAGTCGCGGCGGCTTCGTCCTCCTCCGCCTCAGGCCACCCCTGTGGGGCCGGCTCGACCGGCACGTCAGGGCTCGTCCCGGGACCACCTCCGGGAGGGGCTCGACGGCGGTGGCGGGGAAGGCATCGGAAGCCGCGTCGGCGACCGCTCTGATAGGCGCCTGGGATGCCTCGTCCGAGTCCCGGTCCCCGGGGTCCTCGGGGAACGTCTGGGTGACGCTCGCCACGGGGGCCTCGGCCTCCGCCGGCACCTGCGGAGCGAGCGTGAGGGCAGTCGGGGAGGCTGCCGAGGGGGTGGCCGCGTAGCGGAACTGGCCGCTCTCGTCGCTGACCCAGAAGGCCTCGCCGTCGGGGCCGCGCTCGTGAAGGATGGCGCGGTCGTAGTGCTCGGCGATGCGGGCGAGGGCGTCGATGTCGGCGAGGTCGATGACGGGGACGCCGGGGAGCTGCCAGACGCGATCCACGGGGACGATCGCGTGGCGGTAGCGGGAGGGGATCGAGGTGGGGGCGGCGGCGCGGGCGCGGATGAGGGCAAGGGCGAGGATCAGCGCGAGGAGGATCGCGGCGATCGCGGCGAGGGAGATCGTGCGAGCCCTCGCGACGGGGATCTTCGCGAGAAGCAGCGAGATCGAGCGGGGCTCGTCGCGGCCGCCGGTGACGGAGGCCGAGGTGGACGGGGTGAGGGGGCTGGCAGGCGTAGGGGTGGTGAGGGGACCGCCGGCGGGGGTGACGGGCTGGAGCTCGAACTGGTTGAGGGAGAACTGGAGCGGGGGGGTGAAGGTCGTGCTGAGGGGCACGCCGGCGAGTGTCCCGCTTGCGAGGACGCGGGGGAGGAGGGTGAGGGTGTAAGAGCCGGCGACGGCGGTGGTGGCCTGGACGCGGTGGACGAGGGCGAGGAGGGAGGGAAGGCTGAGGTTCGCGGTGACGAGCGCGCGGTCGCCGCGGAAGGGCGTGGGGCGTGCGAGCGGGAGCGTGGTCTGCCAGCCGCTCGTGGAGGAGACCTCGGCGGCGAGGGAGGCGGTGCCGGTGAGGGCGTGGGGGGTGGAGGAGTGGAAGCGGTAGGCGAAGGCGAGGGAGACGTCGTCGAGGACGCGGGTGAAGAGCGGCTCGCCGGTCTCGGCGCGGTTGGCGGGGTAGATCGGACCGGGTGCGGCGGGGGCGGAGTAGGTGAAGGAGCCGCCCTCGTGGTAGGGGACCTGAACGGGGATCGTGGCGGAGGGCGCGCGGGTGAAGGCGAGCAGCGCGAGCGCCACGAAGGGGAGCAGCGCGAGCACGGCGAGGGCGAGGGCGAGGAGCGCGGGCTCGGAGGGGCGCGGAGGGGCGCGGCGAGAGGGGGCGCCCTCGGCGTTCTCGGCGCGGCGGTGGCGGCGGCGGCGGCCGCGGCGACGGACGAAGACGCCGCCGGCGAGGAGGAGCGTGCCGAGAGCGAGGAGGCCGCCGACGAGGGCGGGCGAGCGGACCGAGGCGAGCACGCGTCCGGTGCCCGGGAGGTGGAGCCAGAGCGCCCCGATGAGCTGCCCCGCGGCGGGGTGCTCGAAGTCGACGAAGTCGTTGTTGTCGCCCTTGAAGACGTAGCGGCCGCCTTCGCGGGCGATGATGCGGTGGAGAATCGTGGTGTGGAAGACGTCGCTGTGGTAGGCGACGATCTCGCCGACGTGGTAGCTGCTCTGGCGGCGGACGAGGACGAGGTCGCCGGAGTGAAAGCGCGGCTGCATGCTCACGCCTTCGGTGACGACGTAGGTGTCCGAGCCGCCGAGGCCGGTTGGGGCCAGATAGAACCATGCGCAGGCGAGCGCGATCAGCGCGAGGGCGATCGAGAGGATCCTGCGGGTGCGCGTAGGTCGCATGGCGAGGGTGAGGGTCGGGGCGGCCTCCGCAGCGGCCGCCCCTCCCTCTGCTGCTTCCCTACGGCCCGATCGTCACCGTGCCGCTGCTGACGGCCGCGACGGAGAGCTTGAGTCCTTCGCCGTCAGGGACGGGCGTGCCGAACGTGCACGTGACGGCCCACGGAGATGCTTCGCCGGAGGCGCCGCAGTCCGACCAGTCGGCCTGGGCGGGTGTGCCCGCGGTGAGGGCCACCTTGACGTCGGTGGCCGCCTTGTTGAGGTCGAACGAGACCGAGGTCATCGTTTCGCCGTTGCCGCTGAACGTGTAGTTCGTCGGCGACGAGACCACGTAGCCGCTCACCGTGGCCGCGCCGGCACCTGCCGAGTGGTCCGGGACGGTGTTGCTCGCGGTGAACGCGTACGCGCCCACCCCGATGATGCCTGCGACCGCGAATGCGAGCAGGCCTGCGATTGTTCGCGTCCGAGAATGCCTGCGCATTTCGGGCCCCCTTCGGGATCGTGGACACCCGATGTGTCCGTTTCCCGCGCATCGACCGTGGAGCGCATCGCGTGGACGCTTGCACCACCTGTTGCAAGGCCCGCGAGAGGGAAATGACATACTTGACTCACCTAGCCTGACGTAGTATGCTCACCCGATGAGCGCGAAAACGAAGCCCCGAAGCCAGAAACTGCCTACCAGTCTCATCGAGGCAATCCGCTACTTCTCGGACATTGACGTATGCACCGATTACGTCGCCAAACTGCGTTGGCCCAGTGGTCCGGTGTGTCCCGAGTGCGGCTGCATGGAATACAGCTACCTCTCAACTCGCCGTCTTTGGAAGTGCAAAGCCTGCAAGAGGCAGTACTCCGTGAAGGTCGGAACGGTCTTTGAGGAGTCGCGTCTCGGCCTTGATAAGTGGCTCCCCGCCGTATGGCTCGCAGCCAACAGCAAGAACGGGATCAGTAGCCACGAGCTAGCCCGTGCGCTCGGCGTCACCCAGAAGTCCGCGTGGTTCATGCTCCACCGGATCAGGCTCGCCATGCAGGCCGGGACCATTGAGCGGCTGTCCGGCGAGGTCGAGGTCGATGAGACATTCATCGGCGGTAAGGCCCGCAACATGCACAAGGCCGACCGCGAGCGCAAGGGAATCAAGGGCGCGGCGATGGCAGGCAAGACGCCGGTCCTCGGCATGATCGAACGAGGCGGTCGTGTCCGCGCCGAAGTCATCCCGAACGTCAAGGCCACCACGCTCAGGCCCCGCGTCAAGGACTCCATCGCCAACGGGGCAGTCGTCTACACCGACGCGCTGCCGTCCTACAACGGCCTCGGCGTCCGGTTCTCGCACAAGACCATCGACCACGCCGAGAAGTACGTCGAAGGCCAGGTCCACACGAACACCATCGAGAACTTCTGGGCGCTCGTGAAGCGCGGCCTGAACGGCACCTACGTCAGCGTCGAGCCGTTCCACCTTTTCCGGTACCTCGACGAGCGCGTGTTTACGTTCAACCACCGCGAGGACACCGACCTCGGCAGGTTCGCCACCGTCCTCGGTGGCGCTCAGGGTCGCCGGCTGACCTACGCGGCTCTCACGGCCGCTGATTGAAGGGGGCTGCGCTGCTTCGGCAGCATGAGCCGCTACCTGCCCTCGCGCGTTGGGTAGGCGCCCCTACTTGGGCTTACGCGTGTTGACGAGCTGCTTCGTCAACACCTCGAAGTTCTGGAACTCCTCATTCGGCACCTCAGCGTTGCGCAACGTGGGCTGCCCGGCCTTATCGGCGGCCTCTCGTTCCCGGTCCCACTGCCTGCGCTCTTTCTGCGCCTCGTCAGTCATAAGCGCCTTCCGAATGTAGCCGCTCGGGAGCATCACCCCTACCCCGTAGCGAGAGTGCGCGCCGTCGAGCGGCTGCCGGTCGGTGTAGTGCGCTGTGAAGATGCCACATAAGAACGTGTAGTTATGCATCCCCCCCAGCGGTCGTTCGTGCGGGAACCAATTCGGCCCCAACACAGGATCAAGCTCGGGATACGAGAACTCGGCCAGGCAGGGAGAGCCGCTGAAGCCACCGTAGGACCGGCAGTCAACGAGGTGACAGTCGTACATGTAGCCGCCCTCATGCGGCACGCCCACCTGTTCAAGCGCGCCGATAGTGCCGGACCGCGCCATGGGACGACGCAATGGCTCGAACATCCCCACGTAGTAGATAAGACCGCCAAGATCGGGATGGTTGACGCCGTTCAGCGGCAGCATCGCTTGCACCCACGTTGCGCTATATGGCTGGTCGTCGCGCTCGGGAAATGGAGCTATGGCAAGATCGACGTTCGGCACGGGCTGACGCCAATCCTTGACCTCGACCGGCTCGTAAAGCTCACCGTTCCCAAATGGGTTGGGCACCTGGACTTCGATGCCCTCTCGGTTGCAGATGACATGGTGAGCCGTAACGACGTAGCCATAAGAGCCCGACTCGCCCGGGATGCGCACCAACGACCCAGTTCCCTGCAGGTCGCCGTGGTCCGTGATCCGGACGGCCGCGTGGATGGCCTCTAACGGGAGAGGCATGTTCCCTCGAACCGCCCAACGGGGTAGGTCGCAGTAGCTGGTAGCGCCACTCACTTAGCCTACAACCCTTTTAGGTGAGTCATCTATATCATCGCCCGCGAGAGCGATGTGATAGCGAGGGCTGGCTCGCCCGGCTCTAGGCTCGCTCGGTGGCCTGGGGGGGCCGATGGGCGCTTGCCTCGCCGTCGGATCCGAAGATCGCAGCGGCGGTGCCATCGCGGCCCCGTTCGGGGGGGGCCGCGGCCGGGGACTCGGGACGCTGGCGGGGATCGGCGCGGTCGATGTTCCAGTGACGGGCCGTCGTGCACATCCACAGCCAGGGCTCCTCGTCGTCGTGAAGGCGGGGCTGGAGGTGGAAGCGGGTGATCGTCCGCTGGCCCCCCTCGTGGTCGCCGTAGAGGATGTCCACGCTGAGGGAGGTGCGTTCCAGGATGGTCCCGCGAACCGGCTCATAGAGGGCATCGGAGGGGTCGCGGATCGCGGCCTGCCAGAAGCCGACGTCGCCCGCCGGGACGTAGAGGTCACGGCTGAGCTGGCGGAAGTCCCCGGGGGCGAGGGGGCTGTCCCTGAGGGCGCGCCCGGGCCAGAGATGCCAGCCGTGGAGGACCGCGAGCCCAGAGCCGACGTTGCGGAGGGGGATCGAGAGGTAGAGGTTCCCGTCCTGTTCGCGCAGGGCGCCGAGGCCGTCGCGAAGGCGCAGCCAGCGATTGTCGACGAAGCCGACCTTCTGCGGGGGGTCCTCTGGGCGGGCACTGAAGAGGACCGGGCGGAGGTTCGCCCGAAGGGCGAGCTCAGAGACGCGAGCGGCGCGGTTGGCCGAACGGGTGGAGGAGAAGGTGGCTACGGCGAGGATCAGCGTGCCCGCCGCGGTGGCGAGCGAGGCGATCGTGCTGACGTCGGCCACCCGGGCCGGTTACGCGCTCGCGGGCCGGCCCGCGGAGCTGCGGTCGTCGTTCCCGGCGCCGTTCGCGCTCGCGGTGGGGGAGGCGCCACGCGAGGGGGACTTGCGGGTGCGGCTCGCGGGTCGGGTCCGACGCGTGCGGACTCCCGCCGCGCGGGCGAGGGCGGCGATCGCCCAGCGAAGGTCATCGGCGATGTCCTCCAGCCCGGGGAGGGCGTCGTAGTCGCCGAGCAGCCCGAAGCCGAGATGTCCGTCGTAGCTCATCACGGCGATGCCGAGGGCCTGGCGTTCGGCGAGGGGGACGACGGGGAAGAGCACCTGGAGGCGGCGGCCGAGGAGATAGAGCGGGAACTGGGGTCCGGGGACGTTCGTGACGACGAGGTTGAAGAAGGGCTGGCGCGCCTGGAGGCGAGCGGCCTGGCTGAGGACGGTCGGCGGGGCGAAGCCGGCGAGGTTCGTGAGCACCTGGGCGCCGACCGCCTGGCCGGAGCTCTTCAGGTCGGCCATCGCGGCGGAGATCTTCGCGAGGCACTCGGCGGGGTTCTCGACGCCGACGGGGAGCGGCGCCCACATCGCGGCGACCTGGTTGCCGAGTGCCCCCTGCTGGGCCTTCGTGCGCACGGACACGGGCACCATCGCCTTCAGGACTAGATCCTCGGTGGTCTCCCCGCGCGAGCGGAGGTAGCGGCCGAGGCCGAGGGTGACGGTGGCGAGGACAACGTCGTTGAGGGTCCCGCCGAGGGAGTCCTTGATCGCCTTGAAGCGCTCCAGGTCCGCATCGACCCAGGTGTAGCGACGGTGGGGGCCGATGGGGACGTTGAATGGGCTCGGGGGGGCCGGCGCGTTGATCCCCGCGAGGGTGGTAGCGCCGATGCTCGTGAGGCCGTCCTTGATCTGATTGGCGGCCTTGCGGGGGGCGCGGAACAGCGCGCGGGCGCCGCGGGTCATCTCGGAGGGGATCGTGGAGCGCTCGATGAGAGCCTCGCCGAGGAGCTTCGCCGAACCGGGGAGGGGCTTCGCGCTCCAGTGAGGGGCGGGCGCGACGGGAGCGGGGTTGCGCGCGGTGTCGAAGAGGACGGTCGTGATATCGACGCCGGAGACCCCGTCGACGAGGGCGTGGTGGGTCTTGGCGATCAGCGCGAAGCGCCCACCGGCCATCGCCTGCACCATCCAGATCTCCCACAGCGGCTTGGAGCGGTCCAGGCGCTGGGAGAAGAGCCGCCCGGCGAGGCGCTTCAGCGCGGTGTCGTCGGCGGGCTTCGGGAGTGCGGTGTGGCGGATGTGGTAGTAGGGGTTGAAGTGGGGGTCATCCGCCCACACCGGCCGGCCCTGGCCGAGGGGGACCTGGGCGAGGCGCTGGCGGTAGCGGGGAACGAGGTGCAGGCGTGACCTGACGTGCTCGACGAGCTCCTCGAGCGTCGGGGCAGTGCCCTCGAAGACCATCACCGAGGCGACGTGCATGTGGGCGTCGGAGTGGTCCTCGAGGTGGAGGAAGGTGGAGTCCAGTGCGGTGAGGCGATCCGGGTTGGCCATCGCGCGATTCTCTCGCTTGGGGGCGCCCACGTCAACGACCGCTGTGAAGATTTGGTCATGATCTCCGTTTCGGTCCACGGCGACGGGAGGCGACATGCCAGAAATGGGAGATGAGGAGCCGAATGAGGGGGAGGGCGAGGGAGATTCACGGGCGAGGCTGATGCAGGAAGTGGCGGAGCAGATGGACGCGATCGAAGCGGACTTCGGCGACGACTTCGAAATCGGCTCGGTGATCACGATCGTGGAAATCCGCCAACCCGAGGGGAGCGGAGTGCGAGTGCGGAGCAACGCGCCGCTGTGGGTCGGCCTGGGGATGCTGGAGCTCGCCGGGAAAGTGCTCGAGGCGCAGGCCGGCGGATAGTGGCCATGCGCCCCGGGTGGATGGGGAGGGAGGCAGGGCGGTAGCCTCTCCGCCATGACCCCGGAGCTCAAGGTGGCGGCGACCGTGTCCAGCGAAGCGGAGGCGGAACTCGTACAGGCGCGACTGAGGGAGGCGGGGATCGAGGCCGTGGCGCAGCGGACGATCGGTGGGCCCGAATGGGGCTATTCCGGCAGCCGCTATGTCTACGTCCCCGAGGCGGACCTGGAGCGGGCGACGGCCCTCCTCTCGGAGCAGCCCGTGAGCGATGAGGAGCTCACACGGCTAGCGGAGGAGGCAGGGCAGGCGGGGGACGCCGACGGCCCCTGAGCAGGGCGGAGGTGTGCGGGGTGGCGGCGGCGGGGCTCCCTGCCCGTCGGCGTCAGTGACCGGCCCCCCGGTCTTGGGAGCGGACGAGGCGCCGGGCGTCCGCACGGGCCTGCTCCACGCCGGTGTAGGGCGTCACCCGCGCGATCTCCTCGATGTCGACCTCGAAGTCCTCGAGGATGCCCACCCAGTTCTCCATCTCGCGTCGGATGACATCGGGTCCGGTGAACATGCCCAGCCCCAGTGCCGAGGCGTCCCACACGGAGTCGGGGCCGTAGAGGCGGAGGGCCGCATCCATGTCGCGGCGGGCGAGCGCCTCGATGGCGCCTCGGTTGAGTGCGACGAGGTCAGGGCGCGGTGGAGTCCCCGGGCATCCTGGGGGAGTATCGCCCACACGGCTTGTAGGCCAGATCACACATGGTGGCGGCCGCGCGTGTATCGTCGCAGGCCGTAAGGTCCACGGTTGGGGGGAGGCATCGTGCTGGTACCGGCGATATCAGTTGCAGGCGCGGGTCTGTTGGGCCTCCTCTACGTCCTGCTCCTGCTGTTCCTGGGGGTGCGGTCGATCAAACACGGCCACTGGATCATGTTTCTGGTGGGGATTCTGCTGCCCATCTTCTGGGTGATCGGGGGTCTCATGCCCCCCGTGCGGCGCTAGATCGCTAGGGGCGCAGTGACGGGAGCCGACGTCGAGCTTGGGCTGGTTGCGCTTGCCGCGATGATGAGCCCGACGACGTTGGCGTTCTCGGTGTTCTCGCTGGTGTTGGGCGATCGGCCGCTGCGGACGGGCCTGTGGTTCTTCCTGGGAGCCTTCGGGGCGACCGTGGCGATAGGGGTACTCGCTGCCTTCGTGCTGGGCAACGTGGCGACGCCACCTCCGAACTCGAGCCCGAAGACATGGGTGTCGGTGCTCGACATCGTGCTCGGCGTGCTGGCGGCGGGGTACGTGGTGCGGCTGCTGCGGCGGCCCCGGGACCCAGAACGGGTGGCCGCGATGGTGGAGCGTATGAGCGCGGTGGCCTCTGCGCCGGTCGTCGCGGTCGTCGGCGCGGGCGCGGCGCTCGCCAACCCCGGGGGGTTCATCCCGATCGCGCTCAAGGACATCTCGCAGTTGAACCCGAATGCGGGGGAATACATCGCCCTGTGGGTGGCCTTCACGCTCGTCTCGCTGTTGCCGCTGGCGGCCGCGCTGCTGCTGTTGGCATTCGCGCCCGATCGTGGTCTGCGGGTGCTCGTGGCCGCCCGGGGCTGGCTGGAACGGCACGCGCGGACCGTCGCCGCCGTGATAGTTCTCCTGCTCGCCGCGGCCCTCGTCCGGAACGGGATCGTTGGGCTGAGCAGTTAGCGAAGATGATGCGAGCGTGGACAGTCGCGGGCGTCGACCGTCCGCGGCGTACTACGAGCTGCTCCCAGCCTGACTCCTCGATCTTCTCGCACTGGTCGCGACGCCTTATTCAGAGGCGGCGAGCCGTTCGCCGGCAGCACGGGCCTCCTCGACGTCGGCATAGTTGGTCTGCTTCGTGATCGGGCCGTCCGCCGCCCTCACGATGACGGCCGCGAAGCGCGTTCGCACATGCCCGCTACTGGCAACCGGACGGCCCTCCAGGGCAAAGACGGACAAGGTGACGCCGTTGCCCAGGTCGAGGAATGTCCTCCAAGCGGATCTCGTACTCGTCGTAATCACCTATCCATTCTTCCCAGAAGCCGCGTATGGCCGTCAGTCCTCTGAAGGTGCCGAGCCCAATCGAGGACATGTCCCACACGGCGTCGCTGCCGTAGAAGCCCATCACGGTGTCAAAGTCGCGGCGGTTCACCGCGTCGACGAAGGGCCGGACACGCATAGCCAGGTCAGGAATCGCAGGCTCCTCAGACATGGTGTGGAGTATCTCGCGCTCGTCGAAGGCGTCGGGGCGCGCCCTCCGGGCGGCGCAGCTGGCGATTCCCCGCCGCGATGCGTGGTCGTCAAGATAGGGAGGTCGATGTCCAAGATCTCCTACCCTCGGAGGAACATGGCAGGCAACGCGATAAGCGGTAGAGCAGACACGCAAACCGAGCAGACGCCCGCGGGCTACCCCCCACAGCCGCCGGAGCGGGAGACGTTCGGCGGCCGCCGAACGACGGCCGCTGAGCCCGACAAGCCCAATCCCGGGCCTGCCCCCCCTGCGCCGCCGGCGCCGGCGCCCGGCAAGACGCCCTCGGCGCCCGCCCCGCCCGCGCCGCCGGCTGAGCCCAAGGGTTAGGGCGTGGCTGCCTTCAACGACTTGGAGCGAGGTCGACGGGTGCCGCGATCTCGTTGAGTGCGGCTCGAAGCTCCCCCTGCCAACGGAGCAGCGCCCGTCGAGCATCCGGACCGGCGTAGTCCTCGATCTCGGCTGCGAGCACCCCGAGGTCGCACGCCACCTGCTCGATGCGCGTCACTGGATTCTGCGGAGGCACACGATCAGCGTATGCAGGCGATGGGGTTGGGTGCGTGACGTTCGTCACCGCTCGCCGGCGGTCCGCTCGCTACGTTGCCCCGGCACTCCTGCGAGTCGACGATGCCGTCGATCAGTCGGTCCTCTCCGCCCGGTGCTGTTCGGGTTGGTAGTCGATCATGAACGCGGGGAACCCGAGTTCCCCACGGCGCGCGTAGTGCTCCCGCAGTCGGGCCTTCTCCTCGTCACTGAGACTTTCTAGGTGCCGCCTTTCCTCCGCGGGCGGTCGAGGTCGTCAATGCGGACGTCCCGAGCGAAGCTGAACTCGAGACGATGAGCCAGGAATCCGTGACCCAGCAGACGCAGCCGGAAGGCATCGACCCGAAGACGGGCGAGCCCGACGAGGCGGTGGAGACTCCGGCGCCGAAGCGCAGCACGTGGGACCGCTTCTTCCACCACGCGGAGAACACGCCGCCAAGGGACTAGACGGGTCTGGAAGGCTCGGGGCCGTCGCCGTGCGGGATACTCCCCGCGATGCCCGAGGAGTCCACGACCCACGACTTGGTTGAGCTTGTGGGCAGGGCATTTGAGGCTGCGAATCACCGTGATCTCGACGGGGCGGCCGGAAGCTTCGCCGAAGATGCGATCTTCGACGGGAGGGCGTTGGGCGACCACTTCGAGGGGCGGGCGGCGATTCGCAGCTTCCTTGGGGACTGGTTCGGCATGTACGAGGAGCTGGAGTTCGGGCTCGAGGAAGTCCGCGAGCTCGGCCATGGGGTTGTGTTTGCCGTGGTCGTTCAGAACGGTCGTCCGGCCGGCAGCGCCGGTCACCTTCGGCAGCGCGAGGGATGGGTCTTCGTCTGGGCGCGAGGCTTGATCGCACGCCTAACGATCTCCGAGGTCGACGAGGCCCGCGCAGCCGCCGAACGCCTCGCCCGAGAACGAGGGCAGGCGTGACGAGTTTCGCCAGACCCGTCTAGACCTCGGCGCGCTTCACCTTGGCCGCCTCCGTCGCCCGTCATTGGGCGTCGAGCCACACGGGAAGCTAGTGGCGCGTCTCGACGGAATCTGCGCTGCTGGGCCGCGTCCTACTGCGGTAGCCGGGACGGCACGCGAACCTGGATGGCCACCGAGCGAGCCGACTAGGAGGGCCTAGTGAAACGACTAGCGAAACTCGCCACGCCTACCGCCTGAGTCGGCGAGGCGTTCGGCGGCGGCACGGGCCTTGTCGATGTCAGTGTAGTTCCAGACCCGCACGGCCTTACCGTCCATCCAGGTCGCGCAGGTTCCCTAGCGCAGCTGGACGGTGCCGGCACTTCCCATCGGACGGCCCTGCTGGAGGACTACGCCGAACGTCACCCCATTTCCGAGGTCGTGGATCTCCTCTGCCTCGATCCTGTAGTCCTCATAGGCACCCATCCAGTCCGTGTAGAAGCCGCGTATCGCCGCCAGGCCCTCGAACACCCCCATCCCCAACGGTGACATGTCCCAGACTGGATCGGGGCCCCAAAAGCTCAGTGTTCGATCGAGGTCGCCGCTGGTTCCTGCCGCGAGCCAGGCTCGCGTCAGCTCGACCAGGTCGGGGGTCGTGGACTCCTCGGGCATCTCCCGGTCAGTATCTCGCAGGGACGACTACGCCGCGAGCGGCACGGCTCGCGCCCTCGCGAGCGCGCAGGAGAGCCTGGCGAAGATCGGCAGGTCGGAGAGACTTTGTGCGCTACAGCACTTCTGCGGTCGCTTGACATGTGTGACCCCCATCACATATAGGGAGCACGGGTATGTATACTCCAAATCCCGTGACAGGGCAGCCAACCGGAGCAATCCGAGGGGCCGGAGTCTGCGTACCCGGGCTATGTGTGGGCATGGGGCGCTGAGCGTTGCGCCCTTTGCTACGGCTCGGACGGTTGCGGCTACGCCTCGGGCTCGGCTGGCGGCGGCCCGGTGTTGATCCAGGTCTTGGCGAACGTGTCGAGCGTGGCCGCGCTGTCCAGCGTCCAGGTCCCTGGCCACTTGGCCTTTTTCGATGCCTGTGGCCACACCGGCACAAGGAATCGCCGGAGTTCATCCGGGAGGCCGATCTGGAATTGCTGCGGCTGCGGGCTCGACCACTTGAAGCTCTGGAGTACCAGGTGACCGATGCAGAGGGTCATCGTCTCCGCGTTCACGATCTCGTCCGGACTGACGTTCTGCCCCGTCGCTAGGTCGAGGTTGTGGGTCGCCGCCCATGCGCCGTGCGTGGCGTGGCCGACGTATGCGGAGAGCCATACTTGGCTCTGCGGCGGCGCGATCCTGTCCTCGTACAGGGACCGTCTGAGTTCGTCGGTGATCGGCCTGAGGTCTTCGTGTAGGAACTGGGCCATCGCGTGAGTCTTGACTGCCCATGTCGCCACGCGCTCTTGTAGTGGCCGGGTCAGCGTGACTGCCTCCCCGTGGATCATGCGCGTGAGGGTCGGCCGTGCAGGGTTCTCGATCTCCTCATTCATCCAGCCGTAGTTGCACTCGCGACAGACCCGCCTGACCTTGAAGTCAACGTGATCGGTCGCCCAGGCCCGTTCGCGGTGAACATGGCGCCATTTCGCTTTGGGCTTTTTCGGCAGCTCTTCGCCGACCCATTTGGGAATCACATGCTCCCGCGAGCTTGCCGGGCCGCCACAAAACACGCACTTGCGCGGGGTGCCCACGCTACCCTTCTTGGTGATGGCTGACCACGACGCGGAGCCTACCCAGAAGACGCGGCCACAAGGGATCGACCCGACGACGGGGGAGCCCTACGAGCCCATCGACATTCCCGTTCCCAGGGAGCGGGATATCGAGGATCTGCTCAGCCGTGCGGCGGGGCGCTCAGCTAACGACGGAGCGCAGGAGTAGCTGCTCAAACAGCGGGCCAAGCTCGGCCCGGTCGCGCTGCGCGTTGTGCCGCCATGAGTACTCGTCAAGGTAGGACTGCAGGTAGCGCGGCGAGACCTTCTTGTACGCACCCCGCATCCCGGTCTTGAGGTTCCCAAACGCGCCCTCAATCGTGTTCGTGTGCGTGTCGCCTTCGACGTACTGGCCGGCTGAGTGGTTGATGACCTTGTGGTCGATGTAGTGGCGGCGCAGCGGCTTGTAGGAGCCCCAGTCGTCGGTGAGGATCACCGAGTCGGGGTTGACGTTCGCCGTGACGGCTCTACTAAGCGTCGCGCCATGCCGTGACGGGATCACGCGGAACCGGAGCTTCCCCCACGCTCAACCATCCCGAGGATCGTCGGCTTCGCCTCGCGGTGTGCGGCTGCCTCGGCGCGACGGTCGGGCCCAACCGCGATGTACGGGGATGCCCCGGCGGGTTTGCGGGGCTTGCCGCCCCAGGATGTCTCGTCGACCTCTACGTCGCCTTTCAGCGGGCCGTCGTCCTCGTCGTTCATTAGCTCGGTGCGGATCTTCTTCATCATGCGGTGAGCCGTCTTGTACGTCACCCCGATCTCGCGCTCCATCTGCTTCGCGGAGACCCCACATCGAGTGCTCGCCATGACGTACATGACGTAGAACCAGAGCTTCAACGAGACCGGGGAGCCCTCAAAGATCGTGCCCTTCATCGGGTGTATGTGGAGCCCGCAGGAGTCGCACGTGTACGCCGCGCGCGTCTTGGTGCGGTGGAACTTCCGCTCCCGGCCGCACTTAGGGCAATGCGCGTGATGGCCGTCGGGCGCATAGCCCTCGCGCCAGAGCCGGTCAAGGCACGCCGCATCGTCGGGGTAGCGCTCAAGGAACTCCATCAGCGACAGGTCCGCTTCGGAGGATCTCTGGCGCTTCGGGGCCTCGCGCATCTTGGGCTTGGGCTGCGGGTTCGTGTCCATGCCCAACATTATACATACTTCTGCTACCTATATGTGACCCCCATCACACAACTGGCGCATCAACCCCTTCTACCCTCTATCTTCGAACAACTGTTCGATCGCCGAGTCGCTCCCGTTCTTGGGGGTGAGCGGGGGACCCACTTGCCGGGCCGCATGAAGCGTGCCCGGATGGGGCGAATCGGCTGCTGATGCGGCCGTAACGCTCGGCTGACACGCGTTTGGATCGCGTGCGGCCGGCCGTGAGCCCGACAGCTAACCCCGTAGGCGGACTGCAAGGAGCTGCATGTTCGCACCTGCCCCACCTGCCCCTATCGCGGGGCCTCCGTTCAGCCTGGTCGGGATCACGTCGACCGCTTCGCTCGACCCGTCGAGCGCCACGTCCACCACCCTGAGGGTCCGTTCGGCGAAGTTGAACGTCCTCGAAGGCCACCGCCTGTCGATCATTGGGCGGCTCTTCGGTGCCTCCCACACGGGTCTCTCTGACCGCGTGGTGACCCTCCAGGAGTACGTGGGACATCACTGGAGGACCCTCAGCCGTGGACGGACTGGCCCCTCGGGGCGGTTCGACCTCCGCTTCTTCCCTCACAGCCTCCGCAGCGAGCTCGCCCGGGTGCGCTTCGCTGGGGACGCCTTGGACCTCCCCAGCCGCCATCGCCTCGGCACGCTCAACGTGTTCCGCCTCGCGGAGGCCTCGTGGTATGGGGGAGGGGGGACGTTGGCCTGCGGGGGCACTCTCACGAGCAGCACCCTCGGCGTGGCCAACAAGACCCTCCCCTGCGGCACGATGGTGACTCTCCGCTACGGCTCTCACAGCCTCCGCGTGCCCGTCGTCGACCGCGGGCCCTACGTCGCAGGGCGCGAATTCGACCTCACCGAAGCCACGAAGGACGCGTTGGGGTTCGGGGGAACGGGCGAGGTGTGGAGCACCCGCTGAGCCACATCCCGCGCCCGCCCGGGAGGGCGATGGGGACCGAGGGGAGCAGCCCGCGGGGCGCTCCCCTCGCCCCCTCCAGCGACGGTGAGGCGCTGGGCGGCTTCGTGCAGGGGTTGGCTTTCCGGCTGGCCGTTCGTTGAATCCTCACGATGCCCGCCCGGCCCAGGACCTCCCGCGCACACGTTTGGCTCGACGGCCTGGGCGATTGGAGCTGGCCGCGCACGGCCCCGGCCGCTGAGCTCCATCCCCCATCGTGGGTCCCCGCGCTCCCGCCCGCCCTCCCGCGCCTCACGCCCGCAGCGACTTCCGTCGGCGGCCGCGCCGAGCGGGCACGCCGCCTTCGCCTCTTCCTCGGCGCGCTTCTCAGCGCGCTTGCGGCCCTCGGTGTGGTCGTCGCCGTGAAGGGCCCCGGCGACCTCGAACGCCTCCTCGGCTATCCCAGCGCCTCCACCTTGCCCACCTCGGTCGTCGTGAGCCCGCCCCAGCGCGAGCTCCCCGTCCTCTCGAAGCTCAGCAGCGACAGCGCCGGGAGCTACATCCTCAGCACGAGCTACTCCTCGCCCACGCTCCACGGAAAGGGGGCCTTCTACGTCTATCTCCCTCCGGGCTATGCGAGCACGAACGCCCACTACCCCGTCCTCTACCTCCTCCCGGGCCAGGAACAGTCCGCCAAGGCCTTCCTCCAGGTCGGCCTCCAGGGGAAGCTCGACAGCCTGATCGAGGAGCACGTCGTGCCGCCGATGATCGCCGTGATGATCCAGGGCGGGCCGGGGAGCAACAACTGGCGCAACCGCTACGAACGCTACGCCGTGGAAGTCCAGGAACTCGTCGATGAGATGCTCCCGACGATCCCCACCCGCGCCGACCGGGGGATCGCGGGGGACTCGATGGGTGGATATGGAGCGATGAGCCTCGCCCTCACCCATCCCGAGAGCTTCTCCGTCGCCGAGAGCTGGATCGGCTTCTTCAACGGCCTCTCCACCCAGCTCCGCAGCGACCGTCCCATGATCGCCCGCCTCGGCCTCCACGCGTTCGTCTACGGGGCTGAAGACGACCGCATCGCCGATCCCGCCGAGGACGCCCCCTTCGCGGCGGCCCTCCGCGCCGCGGGGGCGAGTGCCTCGAGCGCGATCTACCCCGGCGAACACAGCCTCGAAACGGTGGAAGCCCACCTCGCGAGCATGCTCGCCCTCGCGGGACGCTCCTTCACGCTACCTTCCACCCATGTCCTCCGCTGACCCGTCCTGGAGCCCGGCCCCGTCGAGCCCACAGAGCTCCTCCGGGGCGCTCGCCCTCGGTGCCCTCGCCGTCGGAGCGATCGTGGTCGGGGCGCTGGCCGTGGGAGCGCTCGCGATCGGCCGCCTCGCCATCCGCCGTCTGGCCGTCGGGCGCGGATCGATCCGCAAGCTCCGAATCGATGAGCTGAACGTCGGCAGGCTCACCGTCGGCGAGCTCCTCGTCGAGCGCGACGCCTCCGCTTCCCCACGCGATTGACCCGCGTACTGGCCGTTCGGCCAGTATCATCACGAAGGGCGATTTCGGCGATATGAGGGAGGTCCGATGGCGACCGTTGAACGGAACATCCGCGACGTGGAACTCACCGAGGATGGGATGTGGGAGAACGGTCCCCCGCACGAGCTCTTCAAGCAGATGCGCGCCGAATGCCCCGTCCACTGGACCGAGCACATCAGTGAATTCCCCGAGGAGGCCGGCTTCTGGTCGGTGACGACCGCCGACGACGTCCACGCGGTCAGCCGCGACTACCGCACCTACTCCTCCGAACGCGGCGGCATCACCGCCGCCGGGGTCTTCCCCCTAGAGCTCATCCGGGCGATGTTCATCGGGATGGACCCCCCGAAGCATGACCGCGTGAAGGCGCTCTTCCAGGCCGGCTTCACCCCCCGGCGGATCGCCGACCACGAGCACGCGATCCGTGAGACGGTCCTCGAGGTCCTCTCCCGGGTCTCCAAGGGCGAGCACTGCGACCTCGTCCCCGATGTCGCCCAGCCGGTCGTCTCCCGGGTGATCGGGAGCTTCATGGGCATCCCCCCGGAGGATGATGCGATCTGGGCCCGCCTGATGAACTCCTCCCTCGGAGCCGGCGACGCGGACCTCAACCCGGCCGGCATCGACGCGCTGATGGCGGAGATCGTCCCGGAGATCTTCGCCCGCTGCGGCAAGCTCATCGCCGAGCGCCGCGATCGGCCCACGGATGACCTCACGAGCGTGCTCGTACACGCCGAGGTGGACGGGGAGAAACTCGAGGAGCACGAGATCGTGATGGGCTTCTTCCTCCTCATGGCCGCCGGGAACGACAGCACGAAGGCGACCTACTGCAGCGGGATGAGGGCCGTGATGGAGGACCCCGGGCAGCGGGCCCTCCTCCTCGAGGACCCCTCCCTCGTGCCCGATCTCGTGGAGGAGTCGCTCCGCATGTTCCCCGCCTTCGCCCACTTCCGCCGGACGGCCACCTGCGACACCGAGCTCCACGGCCAGGAGATCAAAGAGGGCGAGAAGGTCGTCATGTGGTACACGTCGTCGAACCGCGACGAGACCCGCTACGAGGACCCGGACCGCTTCGACCTGCGTCGGAAGGCCGAGCATCAGGCATTCGGAGCGGGGGGGAGGCACTTCTGCCTCGGGACCGCCCTCGCCCGCCTGGAGCTGAAGATCCTCTTCGAGGAGACCTTCGCGCGCTTCCCCGAGATCGCCATCGACGGAACCCCTCTCTACGCCGAATCACCCTTCATCAACCAGTTGAAGACCCTGCCCGTTCGCCTGAACGGATAGCCGCTGTCGACGGGCGGTCTTTTGATGAGGAGGGGACGCTGCGGCTGCGTACCGAGCGGCTGATCCTCCGACGTTGGCGGGAGGATGACCTCGGGCCGTTCGCCGCGATGAACGCCGACTCGGCGGTGATGGAGTTCTTCCCCGCCCTTCTCACGAGGGCCCAGAGCGACGATCTCGTCGGGCGCCTCGAGACCTGCTTCCGCGAGAACGGCTACGGGGCCTGGGCCGTGGAGGTACCCGGGGAGGCGCCCCTGATCGGCTTCATCGGCCTGTGGCCCGCCGCGCCCCTCCTGCCGTTCGCCCCCGCCGTGGAGATCGGCTGGCGGCTCGCGCGGTCCTATTGGGGCCGGGGCCTCGCCCACGAGGGCGCCCTCGCCGCGATCGACTTCGCCTTCGAGGAGCTCTCTCTCGAGGAGATCGTCGCCTACACCACCGTCGCCAACGTCCGCTCCCGCCGCCTGATGGAGCGCCTGGGGATGACGCGCGACCCCGCCGAGGACTTCGATCACCCAGAAATCCTCCGCGGCGACCCCCTCGAGGCGCACGTCGTCTACCGCCTGGCCGCCCCCCGCTAGAACCCGCTGGACATCAGCCAGCTCTCCGCCCGCACGAAGGCCCAGCCCTCGGCCTTCAGACCGCGGGCGAACTCCTCCACGTCCCCCCGCGGGCCCGTCACCGTGAAGGCGACCTGGGAGGAGAGCAGATGGGGGTGCTCGATGATCTTGCACTCCAGCCCGAGGCCGTTCGCGGCGGCGAGCATCGTCTCCTCGAATTCACCCCGCACGAGCCTCCCCGCCTTGGCGACCAGCGTGCGCGTTTCGATGTCCTCGGCGGCCTCCTCGGCAGCCTCTCGGCGGCGCACCTCCTCGGGCGCGAGGGGCGGATCGACCTGGACCCATTCGTCGAGCTCATCGTCCCAATGGCTCACCTTCATGTCCGCACCGACGCCATCCTCGTCGAGCACCCCGAGGATCGCCTCGCGCGCGCCGTCGATCGCCGGGCGTGTTGATGCGTAGGCGAACAGCTCCTGCCCGTCGTGCGTGATCACCACGTCGCTCGCGACGGCCTTCTCGACGTCGCCCACGACGCCCGGCCCACGGAAGCGGCCGACCACGCGATGGACCCCGCCCTCGCGGTCCAGCTGGGCATGCAGCCGCCAATCCTGGTCCTCGTCGCTCATCGCCCCAGCCTATACCCCGGCGGGAGCCTCCCACCGCGTCGCCCCCGCCTATACCCCGGCGGGAGCCTCCCACCGCGTCGCCCCCGCCGCATATCCTCGTGGGGGTGTGCGGTCGCTACACCAACACCACCGGCCCCGCCGAGCTCGACGAACGCTTCCGCGTGCCGATCCCCGGCCCGGAGGGCACCCACCGCTTCAACATCGCCCCCACCGAAGAGGTCCTCGCGATCGTCTCCCCGAAGGGAGAGCCCCAGGCGCGGATGCTCCGCTGGGGACTCGTGCCGACGTGGGCGAAGGACCTCAAGGGCTCCGCGAAGATGATCAACGCGAGGATGGAGACGGTCACGACCACGCCCGCCTACCGCGGCCTCATCGGCCGCTCCTCCCGCCGCGCCCTCCAGCTCGCCGACGGCTACTTCGAGTGGCTGAAGCCGGAGAAGCGGGGCGAGCCCCGCCAGCCCTTCTACTTCCAGCTCGACGGCGGCGTCCCCTTCGCCTTCGCCTCGATCTGGACGCCGGCGAAGGTGGGGGGGGAGTGGGTGGCGAGCGTCTCCCTCCTCACCTGCGACGCCTCCCCCAACCCGGTCGCCGCGGCCATCCACGGGCGCATGCCCGTGATACTCGCCGACCGCGAGGCCCAGCAGGCCTGGCTCGACGCCGCCCTCGACGCGGAGGCCGCGCTCGAGCTTTGCGGCCCGCTCCCCGCCGAGCGACTCTCCGTGCGCCCCGCCAACCCCGCCGTCAACAAGACCGGCGAGGAGGAGGGCCCGGAGCTGCTCCTCGCGCCCGCCTGAAGGCGTTGGCCGGTCGCCTCTTCTCCCGTGAGCCACCGCCGCGGGTTCTCCACGAAGATCGTCTGAAAGACCTCGTCGTCCATCACGCCCATCTCGCGCAGCGCGGGGCACGACCTCGTCGAAGACGAGCGTCATCGACCAGTTGCGGATCGCCCCGCTGGCTTTCGAACACCTCGGCGGCCTCGGGCGGGAACCAGTCGATCGTCGCGCAGAAGTCCTGGCGAGATGATCAGCCGCTCGCGCGTGGCCGCGGCGCAGCAGCTCCGCGGCGGTCGCGTTGCGCTTGTCGATCGGCTGGTACATCTCCAGGCCGTAGCGGTCGAGCCCGACGTAGACGCCCCGCTCGATCAGCCCCTCGATGTAGTCGACGTCATCGGTGTCCCCGCAGTGGGCGATCTGCACCCGCGCGAGGTCCACTCCCTCCTCCTCGAAGATCTCGACCTGGCGCGGGCCGGTGTCCACGGCGGGCATCGAGTGGGCCATGATCGGCGCGCCCGTCTGCACGCTCGCGCGCGCCACCGCGCGGTGGATCTTCTCGACGTTGCTCGGTCACCCCGGCGGCGTCGGCGGCGCACTTCAGGAACGCGGCCCGGATCTCGGTGCCCTGGCAGCCCACTTCGATGTCCTCGACGAAGTGGTCGGCCATCACGTCGACGTCGCGGTTCTCGAAGTAGTGGGGGAGGTGGTCGTAGCTGTAGATGCCGGTGCAGGCGACGATCTTCACCGCCGGTCTGCGTCCGCCACCCGCTGCATGAAGCGCACGTCGCGCCCGCCGAACATCGCGGTCGGGTCGACGATCGTCTGCACGCCCTTGCCCGCCGGCGGCCGCGACGCGCGACGAGCGCCGCGTCGAGCTCGAGCTGCTCGTCGTAGCGCCCCGGCCACTGCTCCGCGACGGCCTCGTCGCGGAAGCGCACGTGCTCGTGGCCCAGCACGACCCCCAGCTCGCCGGCGTCGACCGGTCCCTGCACCGTCTGCACCTCGGCCATCCTGCTCCTCTCCTCGGTCGTCGCGTCTCAGCGCAGTGGCTTGCCCCAGTCGGTCTCCTCGCGCAGCTGCGCCTTCAGCAGCTTGCCGCCGGGGTTGCGCGGGAGTGGCTCCTCGCGTGACGGCGACGTACTGCGGGACCTTGAAGTCGGCGAGGTGCTCGCGGCAGTAGTCGATCACCGCGCTGCATGTCGAGCTCGCGTCGCCGCGCGGCCGGCACGATCACCGCGCCGACCTTCTCGCCCATCATCTCGTCGGGCACGGCACCACCGCCGCCTCGCCCACGCCCGGGGCCGCCGCGAGCGACGTTTTCGACCTCGATCGAGTAGACGTTCTCGCCGCCGCGGTTGATCATGTCCTTCTTGCGATCGACGATGTAGAGCAGCCCGTCGTCGTCCACGCGCGCGAGGTCGCCGGTGTGCAGCCAGCCGTCGACGAACGTCTCCGCCGTCGCCTCGCGGCTTGTTCCAGTAGCCCTGCACGACGTTCGGGCCGCGCACGAGCAGCTCGCCCGACGCCGGTCTCCGGGTCGGGCCTCGTCGATCGCGAGGTCTACGACGGGCATCGCGAAGCCCGACCGAGTCGGCGTGCTCGGCGGCCTCCTCGTGGGGGAGGAAGGAGGTCAGCGAGGAGGTCTCGGTGAGGCCGAAGCCGTTCCCCACGCGGGCGTTCGGGAAGGCCTCCTTGATGCGGTGCACGAGGCTCTCGGCGATCGGCGCGCCGCCGTAGGAGACCCAGCGCACGCGGCTCACGTCGAGCTCGGCGAAGCGCGGGTGGCGCATCACGGCGTGGTAGATCGCGGGCACCGAGACGAGCTGGTTGACGCCGTGCTCGCCGACCGCGTGTGAAGAACCCGTCGAAGTCGAGCGGCCCGGAGAGGATCTCCACGCGGCCGCCGAGCTCGAGCAGCGGGGATCAGCTGGCTGTTGCAGCCCGTCACGTGGAACATCGGCACGGAGACCAGCGTCGAGATGCTCGGGCCCTCCGAGCGCTCGATCGCCGAGGCAGCGGAAGGCGTTCTCGCTGTTGGTCATGAAGTTCCCGTGGGAGGTCATCGCCCCCTTCGGGAAGCCCGTCGTCCCGCTCGTGTAGAAGATCGCCGCGAGATCCTCGGGGCCGAGCTCCTCGGCCTCGACCGCGCTTGCCCGTCGGGGAGCGGGGCGCCGTCGAGCGAAGGTGTAGCACGGCGCCGGAGTCCCCCACCACGTAGGCCGACCTCCTCCTCGGTGAAGCGCGTGTTCACGGGCACCGACCACCCCGCCGAGCATCTGCGCGCCGAAGAACGCGAGCACCCAGTCGATCCCGTTCGCCAGCCGGATCGCCACCCGGTCGCCGCGATCCACCCCCTTCGCCGCGCAGGCCTCCGCGCCACGCGCGCCGCGCCCTCCCAGAGCTCGCCGTAGGTGACCGAGCGGCCCCCCACCTCCACGAGCGCCGTCGCGCTCCCGTCGCGCTCCACGCTCGCCCGCAGCATCTCCGACCAGCGAGGCGGGCCGCTCGAGGTAGCGTGCGCGACCCTCTCCGTCGCGTACCACTCCGCTCTCATCGAATGGGTTGCGCCCGCGGGGCAATGGCTGGGGCAAGGCTCTCTCCTCCTCGTCGCTCTCCTGGTCCCTCCCGGTCACCCTACCCGCCCGCGGGCGCGTCCGCGAAGTGTTTCGCGGCGATCGCCTCGATCGTCCCCATCGTACGGATCGTGATCGCCCCGAGCGCGCCCTCGATCGCCTTCATGTTCAGCTCCGAGTCGCTCATCGGACCGCTCGGCAGCCAGTAGAGCTCCCGCTCGCCGAGCGTCACGAGGTCGCCCTCCCCCGCGATCCCATCGACGAGCTTCGCGGCGGCAGGGGAGGGGGGGTCCAGCAGCAGCCCCACCTGGAGCTTCCCCGTCCACCCGGCGGGGATGTCCGCGAAGGGCACCCGCGCGGCGATCTCTCCCACCTCGGCGGCGCTCCGCACGAACGTCTCCACCGGGTAGCCGAGCGCCTCCGCGAGCCCGCCCGCGATCCGCTCCTCGAGCTCGCCGCCCTCCGTCCCCGCCGCCGAGAAGATCACATTCCCGCTCGCGCGGAAGGCACGCGCGTCGGCGAAGCCGAGGTTCGCGAACGCCGCGGAGAGCTCCTCGTTGGTGATCCGTCGCCGGCCGAGGTTCATCCCCCGGAGAAACGCCGCATGGGTGCTCATCCGCCCGAGCCTACCGGGCTCCCCGCGCCCGTCTCCTCGGCTAGGCTCGCCTCAGCCATGTAGTCGAACAGCGGGGTCTCCGATGGCCGAGCAGCTCACCCTCTACGTCTGCCACATCGACGAAGGCGGACCTCCGCCGCACGCCTGCAAGCGTGTACAACGCACCCTCCGCGACAACGGACACGAGTTCGAGAAGGTGATCTACGGCAAAGGAATACCCTTCGGCCTCTTCACCACCGGCCGTCGTCCCGAGCTGAAGGCCTTCAGCGGCCAGGAGAAGCTCCCCGTGCTGAAGCTCCCCGACGGCTCCACCGTCAACGGCTCCGCCGCCATCATCACCTGGGCGGGCGCGAACGCGCCCGCCGGCGCCTCGACCTGCGCGGGCCATCCGCGGAGGTTGTCCTCCAGGCGGAACGCCCCGATCACCCCCTCGTCGCCCCCCTTCGGCAGAGGCTCGAAGGGGGAGCGCGTGGCGACGCCCACGCGCCCGCTCTCGGGGTAGATGACCACGTCGGGGCGGTTGGCCGTCGAGACCGCCAGCACCCTCGCCGGCTCGCTCGAGCGATTGACGATCGTGTGCATCCCCTCGCGCCCCCTGGGGCATGCCACCACGTCCCCCGTCCCCAGCTCCTCCTCGCCGTCCTCCCAACGCAGCGAGGGCGTCCCGCTGAGCACGACGAACAGCTCCTCGTTGCCGTAGTGGGCGTGCAGGTTCACACCCTCCGACCCGGCCGCCAGCTCATACACCGAGGCCCCGAGCTCACGCGCGCCCGCCGGGCGGCCCACGCTACGGCCACGGACGCCCCGCTCGGCGTCCTCCCGCTCGAAGCCGTCCTCGAAGATGTTCGGCCTGCTCATCTCCCGCGCACCCTCCCGCAGCGGCCGTCCCGTCCTTCGTCGCGGCCGGTCACACCGCCGCGGAGGCGAGCCGGTCGCCGAGGAGCGAGGCGAGCTGGCCGCGGTGGCGCTTGCCCCCGCCGAGGAGCGCCGCGTCGAGGGCCGCGCGCTTGTAGAGCCAGTGCACGTCCGCCTCCCACGTGAAGCCGATCCCGCCGTGGGCCTGGATCGCGCTCGCCGTGACGTCCCGTCCGGCGTCGCTGCTCGCGGCCTTCGCCATCGCCGCGGCCTCTGCCAGCAACGACGGCTCCGCATCGGCGGCCCAGGCCGCGAAGGCCGCCGCCGAGCGTGCCTTCTCGGTGTCCAGGAGCATCTGTGCGCAGCGATGGGAGACCGCCTGGAAGGAGCCCACCGCCACGCCGAACTGCTTGCGGTCCTTGACGTATGCCACGGTCATCTCGAGTGTCCGGTCGCACACCCCCACGAGCTCCCCGCTCACCGCCACGAGGGCCCGCCCGATGCCCACGCAGACCTCCCCGGGGAGCGTCTCGGCGTCCTCGCCGAGGCTCACCCTCGCCGATGACCTCGTCGGGTCGATCGACGCCACGGGCGTGATCTCCGCGTCGGCGCTCGCGCTCACCCGCGCGCTCCCGTCGTCGTCCACGACGACGACCACACCGGCGTCCGCTCCCCCGATCACGAGCTCGGCGACACCGTCGCTGCCCGAGCCGAGTGCTCCGATCGTCTCGCCCGAGGCGAGCCCCGGAAGCCATCTCGCGCGCTGCTCGTCGCTGCCGGCCTGCTCGATGAGCGTCGCCGCGAGGACGCTCGGGAGGAACGGCACGGGCGCCAGCGACCGTCCGAGCTCTTCACAGAGGATCGACAACTCGATCGCCCCGAGGCCCTGCCCACCGTGCTCCTCCCCGATCGCGATCCCCGGCCAGCCGAGCTCGCTCAACTCGCTCCACAGCTCGCGGTCCATGCGCCCGCTCTCGGCGTGCTCGCGCACGCGCTCGGGCTTCGCCCGCTCGGCCAGGAGCTCCCTCGCCGTACGCCGGATCTCCCGCTGGTCGTCGCTGTAGCCGAAATCCATTCCTAGGCCAGCTTCCCTCGACGGGCTCCGGAGAGGCTCACGCCGCTGCCTTCAGGCGCGGGAGGCCCAACACCCGCTCGGCGACGATGTTCTTCAGTACCTCCGTCGTGCCGCCCTCGATCGTGTTTCCCCTCGCGCGGAGGAACTCGTAGCTCCAGCTCGTCCCCGCCGTGAGGGCCTCCGGCCCGATGATCTCCACCGCCAGTTCCGTCAGCCGCTGGTTCGTATCCGACCACAGCCACTTCACCAGCGACCCCTCCGGCCCCGGCTGCCCGTACCGTTCCGCGTCCGTCAGACCCTTCCAGGCCAGCAGCCTGATGGTCTCGCAGCGGATGTGGAGCTCGGCGAGCTGGTCCCCGTAGAGAGGGTCCTCGAGCAGGCCCCTCTCCGCGGCCGCCGCGATCACGTCGTCGAGCAGCTGCCTCAGCCTCACCCCGAGGGCGAACCCGAGCCCGGCCCTCTCGTTCATCAAGGTCGTCAGCGCCACCTTCCACCCGTTCCCCACGCCGCCCACGACGTTCGCGTCGGGGATCCTCGCCTCCTCGATGAAAAGCTCGTTGAACTCCGATTCTCCGGTGATCTGCCGCAGCGGCCTCACCTGGACGGCCTCCTGGTCCATGTCCATGAGGAAGTAGGTGAGGCCCTTGTGCTTCGCCGTCTCGCCATCCGTCCGCGCGACGAGCATGCACCACTTCGAGAACTGCGCCCCGCTCGTCCACACCTTCTGCCCCGTCACGACCCACTCGTCGCCCTTCTTCACCGCCCTCGTCTTCAGCGACGCCAGGTCCGATCCGGCCTCGGGCTCGCTGAACCCCTGACACCAATCTCCTCGCCGCTGAGGATCGGCGCCAGGTAGCGCTCCTTCTGCTCGTCCGTCCCCCACACCATCAACGTCGGCCCCCCGAGGAGCAGCCCGAGCGTGTTCGCCGAGAAGGGCACCCTCGCCCGACCGATCTCCTCGAAGTAGATCGCCGATTCCGACGGCGTCGATCCCCGCCCGCCGTACTCCCTCGGCCAGCTCGGCGCCGCCCAGCCTGCCTCGTAGAGCCGCCGCTGCCAGTCACGCCGCCACCCGAACTCCGCCTCCTCGCCCCCGTCCGTCGGCCGCGCCTCCGGGGGGTTCTCCGCGAGCCACGCCCGCAACTCGTCGCGGAAGGCCGTCTGCTCGGCTGTGAAGGTGAGAATCCATCGCTGACCCAGAAGCCTACCCGAGGCGCTCCACTCTCCGCTCCCTCGCCACCAGACCTAGTCGTTCGTCGCTCCCGGCGCGTAGCGGTGGTGGAGCATCAGCGCGTTCCCGTCCGGGTCCCTGAAGAACGCCATGTGGCACACCCCCGTGTCGAGCACATCGCCGGTGAACTCCACCCCGCGACCCTCGAGCGTCGCCCTCGCCGACGCCACGTCCTCCACGTGCAGGGCGATCGGGTTCGGGTTCCGGTTGTGCTCCATCCCCATCGACGTCGGGTTGTAGACGCTCAGCGTCAGATTCCCAGTCTCGAACTCCGCGAAGGACCTCTCTGCCAGGTGGACCGAGCAACGGAGGCCGAGCGTCTCCCCATAGAACCCCACAGCCGCCTCCAGGTCCCTCGTTGGCATCCCTACGAAATCCACTACGCCGATCAGCTCGCTCGTGCTCGCCACGTTGCTCCTCCTCTACTCGATCGCCTCTCTGCCCGCCATCTTAGGTTGCCGCCTCCTCGCTGGCGCGATCGCGTCCTCCCGGTGGGGTTCCATCTAAACGACGTTCCACCCCGCGAGAGGAGACACGATGGAGGCGAGCGCCCCGACGACCCCCGCGAGCATCCCCCCCGAGCCCCTCCGCCACCATCCCCACTATCTCGGCGCCAAGCACGGCTCCTCTCCCTACGCCGGCGGGAGCAGCTTCATGGAGCGCGTCTCGGAGGCCGTCGCCAGCGGGATGGGCACCGTCGGCTTCCTCCTCGTGAGCTCCGCCGTGATCCTCGGCTGGGTCCTCTCCAACCACGTCCTCCACTTCCTCGAACAGTCCTGGAAAGGCCTCCTCAACGGTAGCGGCTTCGACCCCGCGCCCTTCATCCTCCTGAACCTCGTCTTCTCCGCCGTCGCCTTCTACACCGGCGCGCTCGTCATCATCGCCCAGAAGGCCCAGACCCGCACCGACAGGGCCAACGAGGAAGCCTCCGCCAGGCACCGCGACGAGCTCGCCGGACAGCAGAGCGACCTCCTCCAGCGGAACACCGACCTCACCGAAGCCGTCCACACGCTCGCCGAACGCCTCCACACGCTCACCGAAGAAGTCCATCGCGCGACCTGCTCCGGCGCTCCCGCCGGGCCGCTCCCTGTGCTGAAGCCTCCCCCGCGCGCCGGCGGCGAGGCGTAGGCCTTGGGGGCTGTCGTGACGGACCCCCCGCTTCGTGCAGTCGGGGGGTCGCTGGGAGATGTGGCTCCCCGAATTGGGGTGTTGTCTCTCTCCGAATGCTTGCCCCGCGCGTGAGCGCGCGCGTACGCGCGGGGGCCGTCGGCGGGGAGAGCCGCTCCGCTTGCCCCGCGCGCGAGGGCGCGCGCGTGTGCGCCGGGGCCGTCGGCGGGGGGCTGGCCCCCCGCGTACACTCGCCGCATATGGGAGTGTCGAGCAGACGGGTGAGGGTGCCCCAGGCGAGGCGCCCCGCCAGGCGGGCAGTCCCGGATTAGGAAGACGAAGGTGTTCGATCGCGTCAGCCTGCGCTGTGAGGACCGGATGGCCTCCGAGCGCTTCTATCGGAGCGTCCTGGAGACGCTCGAGATAGCGCCCGAGGAGGCCGGCGGAGAGCATGTGCGCTGGGACGAGTTCGAGCTCCGTGAGCGCGGCCGCGGAGCACCGGCGACCCGCCATCTCCACCTCGCCTTCGTGGCGCCCAGCCGGGAGCACGTGGATCGCTTCTGGGAGGAGGGGCGGGCCGCGGGCTACGAGGAGGACGGGGCGCCGGGAGAGCGGAGGGAGTACCGCCCCGACTACTACGGCGCGTTCCTCCGCGATCCCGACGGGAACAGCGTCGAGGCGGTCGACCACGGGGACACCCGTCGCGGGGGCCACCTCGACCATCTCTGGATCGGCGTGAGCGGGCTCGCCGCCGCGGAGTCCTTCTACCGCGCCCTTGCCCGCCACGCCGGCCTGCGGGACGGGCGCCGCTGGGAGCACGGTGTGCAGTTCCGGGGGGCCTGGGCGACCGTCTCCCTCGTCGCCGACGGGCGAGCCGTCACGGAGGGGCTCCGGGTGGGGTTCCCCGCGCCCGACCGGGAGGCCGTGCGCGCCTTTCACCGCGCCGCGATCGCCGCCGGCGGGCGGGTGCAGGCCGAGGGCGCGCCGTGCGAGCGGCCCGACGGGAGCTACTCGGCCCGCGTGGGGGACCCGGATGGGACCGTCCTCGCCTCCATCCACCGCCCCCGGCGGTAGGGCCGCCGGTCGCGGCGCTAGATTCGCTCGGCCGTGCCCGAGGAGCGTACGCAGCTGAGAGTGGCCCACCTCGACGCCGACGCCTTCTACGTCGCGGTCGAGCTCCTCCGCCACCCGGAGCTACGTGGCCGGCCGGTCGTCGTAGCCGGGACCGGCCCGCGCGCCGTGGTGACAACCGCGAGCTACGAGGCGCGGCGCTACGGCGTCGGCTCGGCGATCCCCGCCTCGCGCGCCCGCCGCCTCTGCCCCGAGGCGGTCTTCCTCCCGCCCGATTTCACCACCTACCGGGAGGTCTCGCGGCGGATGATGGAGGTCGTGCGGGCGCACGTCGCCAAGGTCGAGGTGGTGGGGCTCGACGAGGCATACCTCGACCTCGAGGGGCTCTTCTCCCCGCGCGCGGCGATGCGGAGGCTCGTCGCCGAGATCAAGGCCGCCACCCGGCTCACCTGCTCCGTGGGCATCGGGCCGAACAAGCTCGTGGCGAAGGTGGCCTCCGACGCGGAGAAGCCCGCGGGGTTCGTCGTGCTCACCCGCGAGCAGGCCTGCGAGCGCTTCGCCGGCTCGCCTCCCAGCCTGATCCCGGGGATCGGGCCGAAGACCGCCGAGCGGCTCTCGGCGCTCGGGCTCGACACGCTCGCGAGCGTCGCCGCGGCACCCGAGGGCCTGCTCGTGGAGCGCTTCGGGCCGAACCTCGGCCGCGACCTCCGCAGGCGCGCCCGCTTCGAGCACAGCGGGGTGGTGGGGCGAGCGGTGAAGGTCGCCTCGGAGTCCCGCGAGCGGACCTTCGACCGCGACCTCAGCGAGCCCGCCGAGCTCCGAGGCGCGCTCGAGCGGATGGCGGGCGAGCTGTGCGCGGGGCTGAGCGCCTACGACCGCCGCGGCCGGACGATCGGGATCAAGGTTCGCCTCGACGACTTCACCACGATCACCCGCGCGCGCACCCTCCCCGAGGCGACCTGCGACGCGGCCGTCGTCGGCGAGGTGGCACTGGCGCTGCTCGAGGAGTACTCCCCGCCCCGTCCCGTCCGCCTCCTCGGCGTGCGCGTGGCGGGCCTCGGCCGCGGTGAGAGCCCGCTCGCTCCCTCGGAACGGGACGCGGACCAGCTCGCGTTGCCGGTGTAGGTAGCATCGCCTCCGTGCCCAAGGCGACCCTCGGGGGAACCGAGCTGAGCTACGAGCGGAGCGGCTCGGGAGAGCCGCTGCTTCTGATCATGGGCATGAGCGGGACCGCGCGCCATTGGCGGGAGTCGTTCCTGGAGGGGCTCCGCTCGGACTTCGACGTGATCGTCTACGACCACCGCGGCGTGGGGGAGAGCACGCGGTTGGAGGGGCCGATCACGATCGCCGAGATGGCTGAGGACGCGGCCGGGCTGCTGGCCGCGCTCGAGCTCGAGTCCGCCCATGTGGTGGGCATCTCGATGGGCGGGATGGTGGCCCAGGAGCTCGCCCTCGCCCACCCTGAGATGGTCCGCACGCTGACCCTCGGATGCACCTACTGCGGCGGAGAGGGAAGCGCGCTGGGCTCCCCCGAGGTGATCCAGCGGCTCACCGAGGCGATGCTCTCCGGGGACCGCGAACGGGCGATCCGGACGAGCTGGGAGGCGAACGTCTCGGCCGCTGCCGCCGACGACGAGACCGCCTGGGAGGAGTTCCTGGCGATCGCCGAGCGCGGGGCCGTCGCCGTGCCGGTGGTGATGGCCCAGATGCAGGCCGTCGCCGGCCACGACACGAGCGCCCGCCTGTCGCACCTGGAGAGGATGCCGGTGCTCGTGATCCACGGGACGGAGGATGAGATGCTCCCCGTGGAGAACGCTCGCCTGATCGCCTCCCTGATCGAGGGCTCGCAGCTGGAGGTCTTCGAGGGGGTGGGCCACCTCTTCTTCTGGGAGCGCCCGGAGCGGTCGGCCGAGCTGATCCGCGACCACTCCGGCGTTCGCGCCTGAGGCATTCGGGCGTGGAGGACGCTCGCCCGCTGAGCGTCGTCCGGGGCGATCTCGTCCTCTCGGGAACGGACGCCGGGGAGGGGTCCCCGATCGCCCTCCTCCACGGCCTCACGGCCACGCGGCGCTACGTCGTGATGGGCTCCCGCACGCTCGAACGCTCCGGTTACCGCGTCCTCTCCTACGACGCCCGCGGCCACGGCCGCTCGAGCCCGGCACCCGACGGCGCCTACGGCTACGACCGCCTGAGCGGGGACCTCGCCGCTCTGCTCGAGGAGGGCGGGGTGACACGGGCGGTGCTCGCGGGTGCCTCGATGGGGGCGCACACCGCCCTCGCCTTCGCCCTCGCCCATCCCGAGCGGGTCGCCGGCCTCGTCCTCATCACCCCCTCCTACGACCCCGCCGCCGCTGCTGCCGGTCGGGAGCTCGAGCGCTGGGACGCGCTGGCACGAGGGCTCCGCGAGGGCGGCGTGGACGGGTTCGTGGACGCCTACGAGCTCGAGGGTCTCCCCGAGGCGTGGAGGAGCACGGTCGAGACCGTCCTGCGACAGCGGATCTCCGCACACGAGCACCCCGAGGCGGTCGCCGACGCGCTCGAAGCGGTGCCCCGCTCGCGCCCCTTCGCCACCTTCGAGGAGCTCGCCTCGATCGACGCGCCGACGGTCGTCGTGGGGAGCCGCGACGCGGCCGACCCCGGCCACCCGCTCGCGGTCGCCGAAAGCTACGAGCGGACGATCCCCGGGGCGCGCCTCGTCGTCGAGGCAGCGGGACCGCCGCAGCGCTCGCCGATCGCGTGGCAGGGGGGGCAGCTCTCCAACGTGATCGCCGAGCTCGCCACAGCCGCCTTCCCCGCTACGGCTCCCGGGGCGAACGGCGGCGAGGAGGGTTGAGAGCGCCGCGATGGGGGGAAACGAGTGGAAAGGGAGGAGCTATGACCGCGTCAGCGGCCCCCAGACGGCGATGGGCCTGGCGGTGCTCGATCGCCTCCCCCTCCACGGTGAGGAGACCGTCCTCGACGCCGGCTGCGGCTCGGGACGGGTGACGGAGGCGCTGCTGGAGCGGCTCCCTCGGGGGAGGGTGATCGCCGTCGATGCCTCCCCGTCGATGCTCGAGGCGGCCCACGAGCGGCTCGGCGAGGCGGCCGCCGCCGGGGGGCAGGTCGAGCTGCGGGTGCTCGACCTGCTCGACCTCGACCTCGACGAGCCCGTCGACGCGGTCCTCTCGACCGCGACCTTCCACTGGATCGCAGATCACGAGCGCCTGTTCGCGCGCCTCCACGGGGCGCTACGGGCCGGGGGGAGGTTGGTTGCGCAGAGCGGAGGAGAGGGCAATCTCGTCGGCCTGCGCGGCCAGGTCGAGCCGCTCCTCGACCGGGACCCCTACCGGGAGCACTTCCTCGGCTGGGAGCCCCCCTGGAACTACCCTCCGCCGGCGATCACCCGCGAGCGCCTCCTCGCCGCCGGCTTCCGCGAGGCCGACTGCTGGCTGGCGCCGGCACTGAGCCGCCCCGAGCACCCCCGTGAGTTCCTCTCCACGATCATCCTCGGACCCCACGTCCAGCGCCTCCCCGGAGAGCTGAGGGAGGCCTTCATGGACGAGGTCATGGGCCTGCTGGGGGAACCCGTCGTGGTCGACTACGTCCGCCTGAACATCGACGCCGTCGCCTAGCTTCCGGAGCCGCAGAGCCGCCGCGGGCGAGGCTAGGCGAGCGCCGCGGTGGAGTCCTCGGCGGGGCCCTCCTCGGCGACGTCCGAGCCGCGGAGGAGCGCGTAGTAGCGGCCGCCGGCGTCGACGAGCTCGCCGTGGGTGCCCCGTTCGACGATCCGCCCGCCGTCCAGCACGAGGATCTGGTCGGCGTCGCGGATCGTCGAGAGGCGGTGGGCTATGGCGATCGTGGTGCGGCCGCGGGAGAGCTCGTCGAGCGCCTGCTGGACGGCGCGCTCGGTTTCCGTGTCGAGCGCCGAGGTCGCCTCGTCGAGGATCAGCACGGGCGGGTTGCGCAGGACGGTGCGGGCGATCGCGATGCGTTGCTTCTCCCCGCCGGAGAAGCGATAGCCGCGCTCGCCGACGGGGGTGTCATAGCCGTCGGGCAGCGACGCGATCAGCTCGTGGATCTGGGCCGCCCGCGCCGCGTCTTCGATCTCCCCGTCGCTCGCCTGGGGACAGGCGAAGCGGAGGTTCTCACGGATCGATGCGTGGAACAGGTAGGTCTCCTGCGAGACGAGCCCCACGGTCGCCGCGAGCGAGTCGAGGGTCATGTCGCGGAGGTCCACCCCGTCGATCCTCACGCTCCCCCGCTCGGGCTCGTAGAGACGGGCGACGAGGTAGGCGAGGGTGGTCTTCCCGCTGCCCGTTTCCCCGACGAGGGCTGTGCGCGTCCCCGCGGGCACCTGCGCGTCGATCTCCCGCAGTGTCCAAGGGGACTCCTCGCCGTAGCGGAACCACACATCCGCCAGCTCGACGTCCCCCGCACCCCCGTCAGGGTCCTCGCGTCCGGCCGCTCGACGATGTCCACGGGGAGATCGAGGTACTCGAAGATCCTCCCGAACAGCGCCAGCGAGGTCTGCACTTCGAGCCCCACCGAGAGGAGCTGCTGCATCGGGAACAGGAGCCGTGTCTGGAGCGTCGTGAACGCCACGACCGTCCCGATCGAGAGAGCCGCATGGCCGTTTGCGATCGTGTAGCCGGCGAACCAGTAGACGGCCGCGGGCATGATCGCGAAGCTCATCTGCACCGAGGCCATCCGCCACCGTCCCGCCATCCGCGCCCGCACCTCGAGGTCGGCGAGCTCGCTCGACTCCGAGCTGAAGCGATCGACGAGCTCCTGGGAGCGGCCCATCGTCTTGCCGAGGAGGATGCCGGAGACCGACAGGGACTCCTCCACGAGCGTCGACATGTCCGCCAGGCGGCTCTGGCGCACCGACTGGATCCGCCGCCGCTCGTTCCCCACGCGCCGGGTGAGCCAGACGAAGAAGGGGAGGAGGATGAGCGAGAAGACAGTGAGCTCCCAGCTGAGCGCGAACATCGCCACGACCGTCGCCGTCACCGTCGCCACCGTCGAGACGGTGGAGGTGGCGGTGCTCGTGACGACGTCGTCGATCCCCCCGATGTCGTAGGCGATTCGCGCCTGCACCTCCCCGGAGCGTGTGCGCGTGAAGAACGCGAGCGACATCCGCTGCAGATGGGCGAAGACGGCTGCTCGGAGGTCGTGCATGACGTGCTGGCCGACCTGGTTTGAGATCCACGTCTGGATCACCCCGATCACGCCGTTGATGATTGCCAGCGCGATCATCCCCGCGACCAACCAGGTGAGCAGTTCGAGGTCCTTTTCGCCGATGCCCTTGTCGACGGCTTCGCGGAGGAGGAAGGGCGAGGCCACGCTGAGCACGGCGCCGAGGACGATCAGGCCGAGGAGCAGGCTGAGACGGGCGCGATAGGGGTTGAACAGGCGAGCCACCCGCCGCAGCGAGACGTCCGCCGCGGGGACGTCCTCCGGGCGGGGCTCGGGCGCGGAAGCCCCTCGCCGTCCGCCGCCCCCGTGACCCTGGCTGAACGGCTGGCTGCTCATCGGATGACTCTAGCGGCGCGCCCCGAGCGGGCCCCCGTGGCCGGGGACGTCGGGGCGGGGGTTATCCTGGGGGCGTGAACTCGGGGTCGCCGTTGCGGTGTCGTCGCAGCCGCTGAGCCCGCTCGCGCGGGTGCGCTCGCGGGGGGCTCGTCCAGAGACGGCCCACGCGCTCGCGCTCCGTGACAGCTGGCGCGCGCTGTGGACCTCGCGGCTGCTCGTCTGGGTCGTGGGGGCGAGCGCGGTTGCGATCGCGGGGGTGATCCCGGCGACGGAGGCGAACAACCCCCGCGGACTGACCCGCGGGCTGGGCTCCGTCGGGGAAGCCCTCGCCGGGCCGGCCGCGCGCTGGGACGCCGCGTGGTATCTCACGATCGCCAAGTACGGCTACCAGCCGGGCCTCGGCGCCCACACGCTCTCTCGTAGCGCCTTTCTCCCCGCCTCCCCCTCCTGGTGCGCGTGATCGGCTTCACCGGCACGCCCCTCATCCTCGCCGGAATCCTCGTCTCGCTGTGTGCCTTCGGGGTCGCCCTCTACGGCATCCATCGCCTCACGAGCATGGAGTTCGCGGGCGCGCGGGGGGGCGCCTCCGCGGGGGGGAGGGGATCGCCCGGCTGACCGTCCTGCTGATGGCGTTCGCCCCGATGGGGGTGTTCTTCTCGGCGATCTACACCGAGTCCCTCTTCCTCGCCCTGTCCGTGGGGTTGTTCTGGTTCGCTCGGAGGGGGCAGTGGGCATGGGTGGGGGTGACGGGGGCGGCGGCGGTGGCAACACGGAGCACGGGAATCGTGCTCATCCTCCCCGCGCTCAGTCCTCGCCTCTACGGGCCACGGGAGGTTCGCCCCCCAGAACGCCCCCCGGGTCGCGGGGAGGCGGGGTGTGGCGGCGGCGCTGCGACCTCGCTATCGAGCTCGCGGCGACGCGCTCTGGCTGCTCCTGCTCCCGGCGGCGATCGAGGGGCCTTCCTGGGCGGCCTCGCGCTCGCCGGAGGCGAAGCGCTCTCACCATTCAAAGCCGAGCATCGAATCTGGGCCAGGGAATTCGTCGGCCCGCTCGTGAGCGTCTGGCGGGCGCTCCACCATCCGCACCTCTCACTCCTGTTCCTGATCGCGGCGATCCCCGCTGCGATCGGCGTCTGCGCGCCTGCGGCGGCCTACGGGGTCTACGTGGTGGTGGCGATGGCGGTGGCGTGCTCGGACCCCGTCAAGGGCCAGGACGCCCTCACCTCCTATCCCCCTCCTACTCGTCCTCTTCCCCTCGTGATGTGGCTGGGGGCGTGGTTGAGCGAGCGTCCGCGCCTGCAAATCCCGGCCCTCGTCTGCTCCGCCGCGGCGATGTGCGTGTTCGTCGAGCGGTTCGCCACCTGGCACTGGGCGTCCTAGATCGCGACGCGGATCAGCTGGTGGGCGGTGCGGGCGGCTCGAGCATGAACAGCTCGATCTCGATGTCGGGGCCGACGTGGTGGTTGGAGATGAAGGCGAGCACGTCGCGGCCTGAGAGGCGCTCGACCTCGTCGATGAACTTCCTGCTGCATGGCGCTCTGGAAGGCGCTGCGGGTCTCCTGCACGACGGTCGAGCGCTGCAGCTCGATCATCGTCTTCTCAACGTCGGTGTAGATCGCCGCCGAGCACGCAGGCGAGCAGATCGTCGCCGAGCAGCTGGCGTCTTGGCGGTCACCGGGGCGCGGTGGTAGTAGCGCTGGTGCAACGCGACCATCGCTTCGGTCACGGCGACAGCAGTTCGTCGCCGGCCAGTGGACGCAGGGCATACGGCCGACATGCTGCCTTCTCTCTCGTCCTCCGAGTCGGGGTCGCGCGCGAGGCGAAGGGCGAGGACCCGACGAGCGATCGGTCCCAACAGTAGCGCTGCTCCGGGTACGATCAGCGCTCCCAGCGCTGCACGTCGGCATGCGATGAACCCCACACACGGCACGCAGAGCACCCATGGCGATGTGCTCACGGCGATCTCGGACGGCATGGTCGCGCTGCTGAAGGAGTTCTACGGCCGAGGGCCGACGCGGACGAAGTCCTACTACGCCGACGACCTCGTCGTGTGCGTCCTGCGCGGCGGATTCTCGCGGGTCGAGGAGACGCTGCTCGAGGGCGGCCGCGGCACCGCGGTCATCCAGCAGCGGATGGAGTTTCAGGAGGTCATGCGCGACCGCTTCGAGGAGGTCGATCGAAGCACGCGACCGGCCGGCGCGTGATCGGCTTCATGAGCGGCAACCAGCAGCACCCGGACATGATGTGCGAGGTCTTCATCCTCGCCCCCACCGACCTCGTCGGCGAGCACGAGGTTCCGGCCCCCGCTTCAGCGGAGCCTTCCCGCTGAGGCGCTCGCGAGCTTCGACCGTTCGCGCTCCTGGCTGATTCGAACCACATCCCAGACGAGTCCCACGCGCTCGAGCACGCCGATCGTCCACGCCGAGGGGTCGATCTGCCACCAGCGCAGGCCGTGACGCGCCGACGTCGGGAACGCGTGATGGTTGTTGTGCCAGGCCTCGCCGAGCGTGGGCACCGCCAGCCAGGCCAGGTTCCGCGACTCGTCCCCGGTCGCGAAGGGGCGAAAGCCGAAGAAGTGACACAGGGAGTTGATCGAGAAGGTCGCGTGGTGGAGCAGGAAGATACGCACGGCCCCACCCCACAGGAGACCCGTCAGCCCACCTCTGATCGTGCCCGTCAGCGCCACTCCGAGCCCGAAGGGGAATGCGAGGCCCAGAGCCACCCAGAGCAGGAACGTGCGATCGACGAAACGAATGCCGGGCTCTTCGAGAAGGTCCCTCGCATAACGCTCCTCCCGCGCCATCGGCTCGTCGCCGAGGATCCATCCGAGGTGAGCGTGAAAGAGGCCGCCGAGGGCCCCACGCCAGCCGCTTCCCCGGTCGACGTGGGGACTGTGCGGGTCGCCCTCCTGGTCTGAGAACTGATGGTGCTTGCGATGGTTGGCCACCCACTCGATCACCGGGCCCTCGACCGCTGCCGAGCCGAGGACGGCAAACAGCATTCGCAGCCCTGGACCGGTCTTGAAGCTTCGGTGGGTGAACAGCCGGTGGTAGCCGACGGTGATGCCCAGACCGGTGAGCGCGTAGGTGGCGGCCAGCACGACGAGGTCGTACCAGTGCAGAGCGCCGCCCCACGCGAGCCATGCCGCGAGGCCGACGAGCGCGATCGGCACGACGGTCACGAACAGGTTTGCGGCGCGGTCGAACTGGGCCGTTGCCACAGCGGGCTCGGAAACCCCCCGCTCGCGGCAGGCGCCACCGGCTGGAGGGCAGGGCTCGGCGCTCACGCGAAGAACCCCCCTCGCCTTCCCGGCGGGAACGGCTTCGGGAGTGGCGGCTGAGAGCCGCGCCTTCGGGCCACTGGACCTCCTCACGGGCTGACAGGAGCAACGCCGGAAGCCAGGTTGTGATGCCCGCCCCGCGTGGGGACCGACCGCAGTGAGTGCCCTCCTGCCGGGACCGTAGCACCCGGCACGGTCGAGCGGTGGGGCTGCGGCGCTGACGGCGGGAAGGCGTGCTGCCGCCTACTCGCAGATTCCTTCAGATGTCCGCCCGACGTCCCGACTCAACCCCGTGGCAGCGCGTGGAACGCGCGTGCCGGGAGAACGAACCGCGGTGCTGGCGCCGCTCTCGTTGCCGTTTCGAGCCGCGCGCCATGCAGGCCGTTCGTGGGCTTCGACGCTACGCGAGCCTCCTCGATGCCGTCGTGATCGGCTATCCAGCTGAGGATCGCAGCCGACTTGGCGCCCTCGGCGAGAATCACGGAGCGCTCGATCACCATCCCTCCGGAGGCATGTGGGCGGGCCAGGCGCTTGACAGGACGCCGATAGCGTCTGTCGCCGGCTCGCGTCCACCTCTACCTCCCGCTCGATCGCAGCTCGACGTCGCCGATGTCGCCCGCAAGCTCGCAGTCGCCGTCGCTGACGCCGGGCTGCAGGTCCAGCAGGCGTGGTGAGCATCAGCAGGGGGGTGCCCGCCGCCCATGCCTGGGGGCGGGAGGCGCTCGGGTAGGCGACAGGGACAGATGTGACTGCCGCCGGATAGCCCGCGAAGACCTCGGGAAGACGATGCTCGAAGTGCGGCGCGGCGGCGAGCATCGCGGCGGCGATCGTGACGGCTTGCTCACGGTGGCCGTAGCGCGCGAGCCCCGCGACGATCAGCGAGTTGTCATGCGGCCACACGGTTCCGGTGTGGTAACCGAGCGGGTTGTAGCCGCCCTCTTCGATCGCCGAGCGTCCGCACGCCCCAGCCCGAATACAGCTCGCTCGTCCAGCAGGCGCTCAGCGGTGGCGGCCGCCTCGCGTCGATCGAGCAGACCCGACCACAGCAGATGCCCGATGTTCGAGGTCAGGCTGTCCACCTGGCGCTTCTCGCCGTCGAGAGCAACGGCATGGCAGCCGCGCTCGGGCATCCAGAAGTCGCGACGAAACGACGTGCGCAGGTCCTTGCCCGCGGCTCCAAACGCTCCGCGAGCGCCTGGTCGTGCCACACCTCGCGCGCCAGGCGCGCGGCGCGACACTGTGCGTCATAGACGTATCCCTGGATCTCACATGTGGCGATCGGGCCGCGAGGGAGGCGTGCCGTCGGCAAACTGGATCCCGTCCCAGCTGTCCTTCCAGCACTGATTGACGCAGGCCGGTGGATATGTTGCGGCGCGAGTACTCGACGTATCCGTCCCCGTCGCGGTCGCCGCTGTCCTCGATCCACGACAGCGCCGCACGGGCGCGGGCTCGAGCGCCCGCACGAGCTCGTCGTCGCCCGACCAGCGATGGTACTCATCCAAGCAGGATCACGAAGAGTGGCGTGGCATCGGCCGACCCGAAGTACGGCGAATGTGGGCGCTCGCCTCGGGCCGTCAGCTCACCGAAGCGTAGCTCGTGCAGGATCTTTCCGGGCTCCCGTTCGTGGAAATCGTCGCGGTCGACGCCTGCGCCGCGGCGAGAACCGTCAGCGTCGTTGCAGCAAGCTCGGGAAGGTACGGAAGCGCCTGGAAGCTCGTGATCAGACTGTCGCGGCCGAACAGCGCCATGAACCACGGCAGGCCCGCCGCCGGCAGTGCGGCGCCCTCGCTGATGTCGGGCGGCAGTCGCAGCGCGCCGAGGTCGCTCAGGCTCGTGCGATAGGTGCGCATCAGGGCGGGCTGGCTCGCCACGAGGGCCGGCGCCCGGGCCAGCCACTCGCTCCAACTCGGCAGATTTGGAGGCAGTTCATGGCATCAAGGGTGCCGCGTGCGCTGCGCTTCCTGAATGTCATCGAGGACTGCTCGGCGGCCGGAGTGATGGTGAAAGTGGTCGACCATTGCTCGCCGGGAGCGAGCGTCGGCGAGTAGGTGAACCCGTCTCGACGTGACTGCGGCGGGCACGCTCGAGGAGATCGTCACCGAGCGGCGGAACCCTTCGCGCTCGTAGGAGAGTGTCGAGCAGCGATCGTCGTGCTGCGAAGTCACACGTCCCGGGCTTCGACCGCCCCGTCCTTGACTTCGAACAGGTCGGCGAAGTCCGTGTCGAGCTCGAGCGCGACCCGGATCGTGCTGGTCTCGTGGCGATGGTTGATGAGCGGAGACTCCTCCGTCCACACATGGTCGATCAAGCGCCGTCGCATGACCGAGCACGGGGCCTCGGTCTCCGGGCCGACGCGGGGCGTCAAGAAGAACTGGGCGGCGAAGTGCTCCTGCCTGGTCGAGCCCGAGCAGCTCGAGCGGCTTCTCGCTGACCCGGAGCACCCAGCGTGACAGGAACCGCGTGTCCTGGCAGAAGAAGCCATGATCGGGCCCTTCGTCATTGCGCACGTCCCCGAGGCGGTCACTGACCACGAAGGTGCTGCCGTCGAGGACGCTGAAGGTGCGCTCAGACAAGGCCATCGCCGTCTTTCGCGCGTGGGCGGCGGTACGATAGGCGCGCTCGTAGGCGCCGGCCACGACGTCGACGTCGCAGTGCTCGGCCACCCATGCCCGGCAGTCACGCGCGGCGATGGTTCCGAGCCTGCCAACAGCCGCGGCCATCGCGGTCTCGTCCTCGACGAGGAAGCCGGTCCGCCCGTCGATGACGAGCTCGGTCGCCGCGCCTGTGGGAAATGCGATCACCGGGGTGCCGCAGGTCAGCGCCTCGACCATCACCATGCCGAACGGCTCCTCCCAAGTGATTGGCATCAGCAGCGCACGGGCACCGGCGAACACCGAGCGCTTGAGCGGTCCGCCGATCTCGCCAAGGAAGCTGACCCGCTCCCCGTCGATGTGGGGTCCCACCTCACGGTCGAAGAAGGCCTGCTGGCCTGGTTGGATGACGCCGGCCAGCACGAGCCTCACGCCCGCCGCGCGCGCGGCCTCAATCGCGCGGTGCGGCCCCTTCTCTACGGACATCCGGCCGATCCAGAGCAGGTAGTCCTCCTTGTGCTCTCGCATAGGCCAGCTCTGCACGTCGATCGGATTCGGGATCACCCGCACGTCGACCAGACCCTCCGGGGCCGTCGCGCGCTGAGCACGACTGATCGCTACGAGCGTCGCCTTCGACTGGTGTTGGGCGTAGAAGGCGGCCGTCGCCCGCGTGAATTGGCCGTGAAGCGTGTGGACGAGTGGGGTGACGAGTCGGTCTGCCATCCCGAGAGCGGTGAATCCACAGTGGTCGTGCACGACATCAAAGCCGTGCTCGCCCTGCGACCGGTCGATCGCAGCAAACGCCCGCGCCACATGGTCAACCTCGTAGAGGGAACGCTCGATCTCGTCGGGGTGGGCCTCATCGAGCATCGTCTCCACGCGCGCGCTCGATGTCGACCCCGGCGCACAGAACAGGGTGACCTCGTGACCTCGACCCATGAGCGCCTCGGTCAACACGCTGACAACCGACTCCACCCCTCCGTATCCGGGGGGCGGAACGGCGATCCACGGCGGCGCGAGCATCGCGACCCGCAGAGGCTCCTCGCCGGAGTGGCGAGACGGCCGCGACCGGGCGGACGCTCGTACCGTCGAGCCGTGCCTGGACGTGAGGCCGGCAAGCGCTTCCGCAACGGGAGCCGACGAGCTGGTGCTCGGCATGTAATGGCGCTTTCTGAGCGGTGCGCCGGGGCGCATGGTCTGCTCGGTCGAGAACCGACTTGCTCATGTTGAGCGTCGTTACCTAGAACACCATAACATGAAATTGAAATCTAGAGTCGGTCTTCCCCCGTCAGTGGTCAAGAAGTCGACAAGGGGCTGGAGCTACCCGAGGACATCGAGGTAGGACTGAACTCTCTCGACACGGATGGTCGCCCCCAGGCGCCCGTTCGGTTGGACTCGGGACAACTGCCCGTCTCCTCGACGCACGATCGGCGCGCCGCGGCGGGTGCTTGCCATCCTGTGGCCCTCGGGCAGCTTCTCCATACAGCGGATCTGCCGCTGTGTGAGCTGATGGGTGCTGTTCATGGCAGCCCCTCTCGCCTCCCTCCTGATGCAGGACCGCGCGAATGGTAGGAAGGAGACGGATCGAATCCGTCCGCGAGGCCCGCGCTTCCGTCGTACCCGCCGCCGCGGCGGTTCGCCGCAAACGCAGGTCACTGCGAAGATAGACGCTCGTTGCGGGCAGTCTCAGGCTTTCCGTGGGGAACCCCGCACTTTGCGTCGGAATAGTCCTGGATCGCAAATTCCGCCTGGGGTGACCCCCGGCCGCGCTAGCCTAGAGTGATGTCCACTCAGGCAGATCGCGTGGCCGCGCGCAGGCAGGAGAAGCTGGAGGAGCTCCAGCGCCAGGTCAAGGACGGCTCCGTGAAGATCCGCAAGATGACGCCCGAGGAGCGCCAGCGCTGGCCTGCAGTACCCGCGAAGGCGCGCCGCAAGTGACGAGCTTCTTCGTCGCGGGCATCGAGTCGGGCGGTGGGCGCGCCGAGAAGGCCTACGGCGAGCTCTGTGAGCGCTCCCTCCTCGCCGCCGGCTGCCCGCCACGAGCACGGCGGATCTTCAAGTTGAGCTGTCGCTTCGATGGCAAGGACCGGGAGATCGAGGTCGGTAGGCCGCTCGCCGAGCGCGGCGACGTCGTGGTGGCGATTCTCGACCACGGGCGCTTCGAGGACTTCCGCGTGCATACCCACGGGGACGACGAGGGCACGCCGGCTCGCGTCAGTCACCCCGTCTACTCCGTGACGGAGTTCACGTGAGGCGTGAGCGGACAAGGGTGCTCGGCTGCCTGCCCGCCATCTGAGACCGCCACCAACGCCGCGAAGTGGCGGCCCGCTACCCTGGCTGGCGATTCATAAACTGGCAAAGCGCGAAAAACGCCCGCAAATACCGCAAAAAGCGCCCCCGAAAGCCCGCAAATTGCGGGTTTTTCGATTTCCAATCGCTGCGGGTCTGTGGTATCCATCCTTGACAAGCCCGCGGGGGGTCGCTTGGAGAGAAGGGCGGAGGATCCTCCGGAGTGCTGCTTCGGTGTCGCTGAGGCAGCGGGTACACAGCAATACTCACTGGAGGAAAGTCATGGACAGACGTAGTCTAGGAGCGGGCCTGATGGTCCTTGCGAGCAGCATGTTGCTGCTGGCCGGGACCGCCTCGGCGCACGGGGCCGCACAGGCGACCACCTCGGGTAGCTGCACGGTGGTCTCCCTTCCATCATTCGTAGCGCAGGGCGAGTTCGAGTACGCCGCCTCGGTCGGTGACGTGATCGAAGTCTCCTGCAACCCCTACACCTACGGGACCGGGCAGGAGGTCACGATCACGGCCTCACAGCTGTACAGCCGCTGCCACGACCTCACGTGGTACGTGCCGAACAACTCTGAGGACGAGGTCGAAACACAGTATGGCCAGAGCGTGCACCTGTATCTCGATGCCGATGGCAACGCGAACGTGGGCCTGATTGCTGGGCCTGATTGCTTCGACGGGGAAAGCCTGATCACGCTGGATGAGAACGAAGCGCCGTATGAAACGTTTACGACGTCGTTCTCGGTGTTGCCTCCCATCAACACGACTCAGGGTGTCTACGCGCTCCCGTCCTCGCAGGTTGAGGACTCCAACTCGAGCGCCGTTGTGACGCTCGTGGAGGCGGAGTTCGCGGGTGGCTCGGAGAGCTACGTGAGGCTCGCCTCAGAACAGCTCAACGACCGCTGCCAGGGCGGCGGCCTGTACTGGGTCTCCCCCAGCGGCGAGTCGTCGGAGGAGTACTCGAGTGAAACCGAGAATCCGGCTCGATGACAATGGGAACGGCTTCGCGCTCGCGATCGGCAGCGATTCGTGTGATGAAGGCGTCTCGTTGATCGAAGCGGACCTCACCGAAGCTCCCTTCACGACCGAAACGACGACGTTCAACGTCGAATCGCCCCGGCCTGAAAGGTTCGCCGGCTAGCAGTACAAAGCAGACGATCGATCAGCCCAGCTGATCACACAAGCAGGCAGAGGGCCCCGGGGCAGCACCGCCCGGGGCCCTCGCCTTTACTCCGTCCACAGTCGGCCAACAGGGACCCGGGATGCGATTGGCAGACGGCTGCCAAAAACGTCGTTCCGCGGCCGGAGCGCGACGAAGAGCCTAAGCTCTAGATCCTCTATGAAACCTGACGAAATGAGACTTTCGCCGGAGGAGACAAGGGTGCTCGGCTGCCTGTTGGAGAAGCAGCGCACAACTCCCGACGCCTACCCGCTGTCGCTGAACGCGCTTCGACTCGCGTGCAACCAGGCCACGAACCGGGAGCCGGTGGTGGAGTACGAGGAGGGGGATATCCGCGACGCGCTCCATCGGCTCGAGCGACGGGGCCTCATCCGCCTGGCCAGCGGGGCGGGTAGCCGCGCGATGAAGTACCGCCACCTGCTCGCCGAGGCGCTCCCGATGGACCGTGGGGAGCAGGCGATCCTGTGCGTGCTCCTGCTCCGCGGGCCCCAGACGCCGGGCGAGCTGAAGCTGCGGGGCGACCGCATGCACCCGTTCGCCACGCTCGAGGACGTTGGAGCGGCGCTCCGTGGGCTGGGCGGGCGAGGGCTCGTCGAGCGGCTGGATCGGCGGCCGGGACAGAAGGAGGAGCGCTACCGCCAGCTCCTGGAGGACCGCGACGGTGAGAGCCTCTCGGCGCAGCCCCTGCAGCCCCTGCAGCCCCCGCATGGCGCGGAGGCGCTCGCGGCGGGTGAGGAGGTCACGCTCGGGGAGCTCGCGGCAAGAATGGAGAGGCTCGAGGAACAGGTGGCGCGACTCGTCGCGATGCGCGATCCTTCAGCGCAGGGACCACCATGATCGATCTTGCGATGCCCCTCGCCGCCGCCTCCGACAGCGCCACCGGCGTGGGCATCCCGATCGCCCTCGCGGCGGGCCTCGTGTCGTTCCTCTCGCCCTGCGTGCTCCCTCTCGTGCCGGGCTACCTCTCGACCGTCGTCGGCGTCACGCCCAACGATCTCCGCGACGGTGTGGGGGCGAGGAGGGTGCTCGTCCCGAGCCTCCTCTTCATCGCGAGCTTCTCGGCCATCTTCATCCTCCTCGGCCTCAGCGCGACCGTGATCGGGTCCGCGCTCAACGAGCACAAACGCCTCCTCGAGCAGGTGGGAGGCGTGGTGATCATCGCGATGGGCGTGATCTTCCTCGCGACGCCCTTCGTCGGGGTGCTGAACCGCGAGTGGCACCCCGAGGGGCTGCTCCGGATGGCGGGTCGCGGCGGACCGCTGATCGCGGGGGCGGCCTTCGCGATCGCCTGGACGCCCTGCACCAGCATCACACTCGGGGCGATCCTCACCGAGGCGGCCGTCTCGAGCTCGGCGGCCCACGGGGCGCTCCTCCTCGCCTTCTACTCGGCTGGTCTGGCGATCCCCTTCCTGCTCATCGCCCTCGCCTTCGAGCGGATGACGATCGCGCTCACGGTCGTCAAACGGAACTTCCCCGTCATCATCGCCACCGGCGGCATCGTGATGATCGCCCTCGGCGTCCTCATCCTCACCGGGGAGTTCACGATCCTCAACAGCTGGGCCTCGAAAACCCTCCACTGGTCCGGGCCGACGTCGGTCTAGCCTCCCGCGGAGCGCCCGCTCGGGCGGGACGCCCCTGACGTCCTGGCGCGGGAGCTGTCCGCGGACGGCCTCAAGCCGCGCGCGGACCCGGCCGATTACCCGGTCATGCGAAGCGTGATGGTCGGTGCTGCCGCGATCATCGGCGGGTGGACCCTGTTGATCGGCCACCTGGGTGCCGACGGGGGCTCCGCCGGGGTTGTGGTAGCGGGCCTCGCGCTGATCCTCGCGGGCCTGTGGGCGTTCGTGCTCGGGAGCATGCCGCGACGCGCGAGCCGCGCCGGCGAGCGTGCCGGCGGACGCGACCCCGGCCGCTGAGAGGCCCGCGCCGACGTCTAGGCGGTGTGCGCGGGCTCGGTTGGGCGACGTGCCCGCCGCTCGAGGAAGCCCTTTTCCCAGGCTTCCTGGTTGCGCTTGGCGTCGAGGACGAAGGGCGAGTAGCCGATCGCCTTCACGATCGCGCGGTTGATGGCCGACTCCGGGAAGGGGAGCGGGCGGAGAACGTCCACGAACAGCACCACGCGGGTCTCATCCGTGTCGTTCCAGACCTCGTGGTTGAAGGTGTCGTCGAAGATCAGGCTCTTCCCGGCCTCCCAGTGGCGGATGTCCTCGCCGACGCGGATACGGCAGGAGGAGGCATCCTCCGGGACGATCAGGCCGAGGTGGTAGCGGAGCACGCCCTTGTAGGGGCCGCGGTGGTCGAGGATGTGCTTGCGCGGCGACAGGATCGAGATCATCGCCGTCTTCATCCCTGGGATTTCCCGCATCAGGGCCGCCGTCCGCGGGCACATCTCCACGCCGAGCCTCGCCTCGAAGCCATAGCCGTAGAGGAAGACGGTCTTCCAGCGGTCGTCGTCGGTGATCTCGATCTGGTCCTTGCTGATGTCCTGGAAGTTGGGCAGCGACTCGCGGTCCTCGAGCAGCACGAGGACCTCGTCACGGATGACCGTCCAGTTGGCCTCGACGTGCCCCACCCACGGGAACCGCTCGAGCGGGAAGAAGGTGCTGTCGCCGACGAGCGACCGCCGTCCGATGAAGCGCTCGATCGGCGCGAGTATGCGTTCGCCGATCGCCGTGCTCCATATGACGATCCGCTCCCACAGGGTCGTCCCCTCAGCGCTCACGCCGTCATCCTATCGGCGCCGCGGGCGGACCCAGAGGCGAGCGACCGGGGACGCGCCTGCGGGCGGCGTCCCCGGCCCTCAATGCTTAGGCGGCCTCGCGGAGCGCGGCCAGCTCGGGCGACTCGGCGAGCTTCTTCAGCGCCCGCTGCTCGAGCTGGGAGGCGCGCTCGGCGGAGAAGCCGAGGCGCTTGCCGATCGCCGTCAACGTCTGCGGCTCCTCGCGTCCGGTGCCGAAACGCAGGGTCGAGCACCTTGCGCTCCGTTTCCGGGAGCTGGGCGATCGCGTGGTGGACGATGCGCTCTCTTTCGTTGTCCCAGGCCGTCTCCTCGGGCGCCTCTGCATCCGAGGGGAGGAGGTCGCCGAGCGCCGTGTCGCCGTCTTCCCCGATCTGCTGATCGAGGCTGACGAGCGCCGCGCGCTGGTGGCGCACCTCTTCGACCTGGTCGATCGGGAGGCCGGTCTCCTGCGCGAGCTCCTCGAGCGTGGGCTCACGGCCCAACCGCACGGACAGCTCCCGCTCGACCCGTCCCACCTTCCGGGAGCGCTGGGCGACGTGGACCGGGAGGCGGATCGTCCGCCCCGAGTTCTCCAGACCGCGCTGTATCGCCTGGCGGATCCACAGCGTGGCGTAGGTCGAGAAGCGGAATCCCTTCCTCCAGTCGAACTTCTCGCTCGCACGAATCAGCCCGAGCATGCCCTCCTGGACGAGGTCCGCGAGGGGCAGGCCCTGATTCTGATAGCGGCGGGCGTTGCTCGCCACGAGCCGGAGGTTGCTGTTGACGAGCAGTTCCTTGGCGTGGAGGTCTCCGCGCTCGATCCGCTGTGCGAGGTCGATCTCTTGGGCGGGGGTGAGGAGCGGGTAGCGCCGCGAGTGGGCCAGCAGCTGGTCGACCGACTCGGGGATGAACGTGTCGGGGATGGAGGTGTCGATCCGCTCGATCGGGCTGTCGAGCCGCTCGGGAGCGTCCGTGGTCTCGCTCTCCAGGGCGGCCTCGGTCGCGCCCTCGCCCTCGGCAGGGGCGAGTCGGGGTTGAGCGTTAGTGTGTTGTCTGCGGGGGAGTGGGGCATGTGCGTCCTTCTAATCCGATGCTTGGAGTCGGAATTATACGCCGCGATAGTTGCGTTGTCAATTATCCGCCGAGGAAGCAGATCATAACGTTCGATTCGACCAAAGTACGTGCGCACCTGCCTGACCGGTTGATACAGCCCACGCGTCGGTCCCTCGTCTGCATAACCCGCAAAATCGGCGAAAGGAGCGATCCGCGGAGGGGTCTGGGACCCTATCGGACCCCGAGGTCGGATCGATGAGCCGGGCCGGATAAGCTCGGCGGATGACCACCACCGAGCTCGCTGATCAGGTTGTCGCCGTCACCGGCGCCACCTCCGGCATCGGTGAGGCCACCGCGCTGGCCTGCGCCCGCGCCGGCGCCGCCGTGGCCCTTGCCGCCCGTCGCGGAGACCGGATCGAGGCGCTCGCGGTGCGCATCGCCGAGGAGGGCGGAAGGGCGCTCGCGATCGAGACGGACGTGGGGAGGAGGCGCAGGCGCGGACCTTCGTCGAGCGCGCCCACGCCGAGCTCGGCCGCCTCGACGTGCTCGTCAACAACGCCGGCGTGATGCTGCTCGGGCCGATCGAGAACGCCCCCACGGAGGAATGGCGACGGATGATCCACGCGAACGTCTTCGGCGTCCTCTACTGCACCCACGCCGCCCTGCCGCTGATGCGCGCTCAGGGCTCCGGGCACATCGTCAACGTCAGCTCCGTCGCCGGTCGTGTCGCGAGGGCCGGCTCCGGCGTCTACAACCTCACGAAGTTCGGCGTGGGAGCCTTCTCGGAGTCCCTCCGCCAGGAGGCCGTCCCGCTCGGCGTGCGCGTCACCACGATCGAGCCCGGCGCGGTCGCCACCGAGCTGCCCAGCCACAATCGCCCTGAGGTCCTCGAGCAGATGGCCAAACGCTTCGCCGGCGTCACCCCGCTGAGCGCCGAGGACATCGCCGGGGCGATCCTCTACGCGATCTCCCAGCCCGACAACGTGAGCGTCAACGAGATCCTCGTGCGGCCGAGCGGACAGGCGGGCTGAGGGCCGCAGCCCGCTCCGCTCCGCCGTCGGCGAGGACGGAGCCCGGTCCTCGACCGTCAATGCCACTCCGTCGTCCTCCAGTTGTCCGTCGCGGACTCCGCCGCCAGCCATCGGGGCAGGGGGAGGTCGAGCCTCACGCTCAACGCGTACAGGTAGGGCTCGTAGAGCGATCTCGTCCGATTCAGCCGAGTCCTCAGCGTGGCGAGGTCCACGTCCGGCTCGGTGCCGGCCTCCTTCATCTCCGCGAGCAGCTCCTCGAGATCGCTGAGGGGAAGGCGATCAACCTTCGGCTCGCGAGGTTCCACGTGGAAGCTGTAGCTGAGGTCCACGACGGCGTGACGGGCGATCGCGAAGGTGAACCTCGCCGAGTCGACCGTCCCCGCGGGCGCCCCCGCGATCGCGAAGGCGCATGTGTCGAGCAACGTGCACATCGCCGCCAGCCAGTTCTGGTTGACGTGCTGGGAGCGAAAGTAGGCCAGCACGGGATAGGCGAGATGGGTCTCCATCAGCTCCGCCACCCACGTCTCCCAGCTGCTCAGGTAGCGGTTCAGCGCCGGCCAGCCGTCGCGCTGGGTGGATCGGATGACGAGCCGCCCGGCGCTCGGCGGGGAGCCCGCGCGGGCGTCGAGCTGGGAGACCGTCGACTCGCGCCTGGAGAAGGCCTGGTAGAGCGAGGGGAGGTAGCCGATCACGATCGCAAGCACCGCCAGCCCGCTCGCGGAGTCCAGCACCTGGACGGCCCGCGCGAACGCCGTGTGGGCCGCAAGTCCGTAGGGGCCGTTCGTGGTCATCGTGGCGGCGCTGAAGTAGAGGTCGCTGCCGAAGTCCACCACGCCGTTCGTGTCCACCGCGGTGCCGAGGTGGGACCCGTTCGCCCACAGCAGGCAGGCGTATCCGAGCATCATCGCCCCCACCCACAGCACGAGGTTGAGGATCAGCCCGAACGGGCCGTAGATCCCCAGCATCGTGTCCCTCGCCTGCGGGGGCAGCCTCCCGGCCAGCCACTGCCAGGGCTTCCACGCGTAGTTGAACACCGAACGCACGATCGCCGGGTCGCGCTTGACGCGACGAGGGAGCAGGAAGGTGACGAAGATCTCCATCAACATCAGCCCCACCAGCGCCCCGCCGAGCACTCCCACGAGGATCCTCATCGCGGCTGACCATATGACTCGGCGGGGACGCCCCGCCTAGCCCTGTTCGACGTTCGCCCCGCCCGCACCCGCGCCCGTGCGCGGGGCGATGTCCAGCAGGGGGCCCCCGACGTGGTCCACCTGGAGGGTGGTGTGATCGACGCCGAAGCGCGCCCGCAGCAGCTCCTCCATCCTTCTCCGCGCGGCGTGGCAGTCGCAGTCCGCGGCGACGAGGACGTGGGCGGAGAGGGCCGGGAAGCCGCTGGTCACCTCCCACACGTGGAGGTCGTGGACCTCGACGACGCCCCGCTCGGCCACGAGCGACTCGCCGATCGCGGTCGGGTCGAGGCCCTCGGGGGCCGCCTCCAGGAATACGCGCGCGGAGGCGCGAACGAGGGCGTAGCCCGAGCGGACCATCAGCGCGGCGATGAACAGCGAGGCGATCGGATCGGCGCGGGCGAAGCCCGTCGCGAGGATCACCACCGCGGCGACCGCGGTGGCGATGAAGCCGTAGAGGTCGGTGAGGAGGTGCTGGAAGCTCCCCTCGACGTTCAGGCTCCAGCGATCGCCCCCCGCGAGCAGGCGGACCGCGACGAGGTTGACGACGGTCCCGACGAGAGCCACGACGAGCATCAGCAGGCCGTGGACGTCGGCCGGGGAGAAGAGGCGATGGATCGCCCCGTAGGCGATGAAGGCGGCGAGCACCAGGAGCGTCACCCCGTTGGTCTGCGCGGAGAGGATCTCCGCGCGGGCGAGACCGAACGTCATCGCCCCGCCGGCGGGTCTCGCAGCCAGCCGGGCGGCGAGCAGCGAGAAGGCGATGGCCGCTGCGTCGGTGAGCATGTGGCCGGCGTCGCTGAGCAGGGCGAGCGAGTTCCCGATCACGCCCGCCGCCACCTCCACCACCATGAACGCGACGATCAGCGCGAGCGCGCCTCGGAGCCTCCTCTCACCCTGCCCCGAGGCGATTCGATGGCCGTGGGCGTGATGGGCGTGCGCCATCGGCCCACGATAGTCCGGCCGGTGGAGCTCAGTAGGGGTAGCCCCCGCCGGAGCCTCCGCCGGCGGATTCGGTGGTCGTGGTGGTGCTCGCCACGGGGGCGCTCCCGACCGCGACGGCCGACCACGTGCCGACGTCTTTGAAGCCCTGGCCGCCGGCCTGTCCGGGGGACGTGTCGCCGGCGAAGGTGTAGAGGGGCATGCCTTTGTACGTCACCTGCTCGGTCCCTTCGGGACGCTTGACCGTGCCGAGCGAGCCGACGCTGCCGCTCGGGCTGGCCCCGCTCGAGACCGTGACCGGATGCCAGGTCCCCAGGCAGGAGGAGCTCGTGCAGATGAAGTGCCCGCCGCCCTCGCCGCTGAGCGCATAGAGGGTCAGCCCGCTCGCGGTGGTGAGCACGGTCTCGTGGAGCGAGCCGTTGGCGGCGCTGCGGACGGCGACGGCCGTCGAGGAGGCCGGAGCGGCGGCGTTCGTGGCGGCGACGCTCCCGGAGGGGGAGCCGCTCGAGCCGCAGGCTGCGAGGGCGATCGGGGCGAGCACCAAGGGGAGGGCTCGGAGGGCGGTGCGCATGGGGGCTCCTTTGGCTGAGCTGCGAGTCTGGCCTCGGTGGACCACTGCCCCGATAGACGCCCCGCCGGATGAATCCTTTCCGCCGCGGAGCCTAGTCTCTAGCGCGATGGCGGACGAGGCTAGGGTGGTCGATCGGGAGGCCCTGGAGGGGATGCGCGCCCGCCGGCGCACGACGCTGATGTCGCTCGGGGTCGCGGGTCTGCTGATGACGATGAAGCTCGGCGTCGGCCTCGCGAGCGGAAGCCTCGGGCTGATCTCGGCCGGGATCGAGTCGAGCGGCGACGTCGTCGCGGCCGGTCTGACGTTCTTCGCCGTCCGCCTCGGCGGGCGCCCCGCCGATCGCGGCCACCCCTACGGGCACCGCCGCGCAGAGAACCTCGGCGCCCTCGGAGAGGCCGCCATCCTGCTCGCCGGCGGCACCGTGGTGAGCGTCGAAGCGATCTCCCATCTCGTCGAAGGCGGGCCGGCGCCGACGGTCCCGTGGTACGCCCTCGCGGTGATCGTCGTCGCGCTCGCCCTCGACCTCACCCGTACGTCCCTCTCCCTGATCGCCTCCCGCCGCTACACGAGCGCCGCCCTCCGCGCCAACGCCCTCCACTTCGCCGCCGACGCGGTCGGCTCGCTGGCGGTGCTCGTTGGATTGCTCGCCGTCCGCGCCGGCTTCTCCCAGGCCGACTCCCTCGCCGCGCTCGCCGTCGCCGTGATCATCTTCCTCGCCGCCTTCCGCCTGATCGGCGAGAACGCGAACATCCTCATGGATCGCACCCCCGCACGCGCTCGCCTGGCCGCCGAACGGGCGATCGCCGGGATCGGTGCGGACGTGGAGCTCAGCCGCCTCCGCCTGCGGGAGTCCGCTGGGCGGTATTTCGCCGATGTCGTCGTCACGGTCCCGCCCGGCCAGGCCGTCGTCGAGAGCCATCACACGGCCGACCTGATCGAGGGGGCGCTCGAGGCGGCGCTCCCGGGCAGCGACGTGGTCGTCCACGTGGAGCCGCGGAGGCGGGGGCTCGACCTGCGCGATCGCGTCCTCGCGATCGCCCTCGCGGAGCCGCTCGTGCGAGAGGCCCACGACATCTCCATCTTCGAGCGCGACGGCGTCAGGAGCGTCTCGCTGCATCTGAAGTTCCCCGACGACCTCGATCTCGGCGACGCCCACGAGGTGGCCGAGCGGATCGAGCGGGAGCTGTCGGAGCGAACGGACGTCGACGACGTCCAGACCCACCTCGAGCCGCTCGAGCGTCCGCTCGCCGCAGGACCCGCCGACGCCGACGCGGATGCGCGCGCGAGCGCGGAGATCGCGGCGCTGATACGCGCGCGCACGGGCGCCGCGCCGCGCCGCCAGCGGCTCCTTTCCACGGCCGCGGGTCGCGTGCTGTTCCTCAGCATCTCCGTCAACGGCCGCACGTCCCTGGGCGAGGCCCACCGCCTCGCCGGAGAGCTCGAGGAGGAGCTCCGCCAGCTGCTCCCGGACCTCGCCGACGTGGTCGTCCACACCGAGCCCTGAACGGCATCCGCGATCCCGTCCCACGCCGGCGGCAGGGCGCGAGCGCGTCCCACGCCGGCAGCAGGGCCCGAGCGCTCGACCCCGGATGTCCGCCGACCGGCCCCGGGCGTATGCTGGGACGCTGACGATCAAGCGGCCAGGAAGGATCCGTCGCCTGCGGCGTCATTGAGCTTCGAACGTCCCCGAACGACGGAGGATCACCGTGAGGCTTCACACCCCAGCAACCCGAGCCGGCACCTGTGCGACATGGGTGGCTCTCGCCGTCGGGACATTGGCGCTCGCCGGCTGCGGTAGCTCCTCGAACAACTCGAGCACAGCCACCAGCACGCCCGCGCCGGCGGCGTCGAGCACCCCAGCCACCACCGCGCCCGCCAGCTCGACCACCGCGGCCCAGACGCTCAGCCTCGCCGCCAACCCGCAGGGGCAGCTGAAATACGAAACGTCGTCGCTGACCGCGAACGCGGGGGCGGTGAAGATCGCCTTCACGAACATGTCCCCGGTCGGCCACAACGTGACCGTGGAATCCTCATCGCACGCGATCCTCGGCGCGACGCCGACGTTCCAGGGGGCCACGAAGGAACTCAGCCTCAACCTGAAACCGGGCGTCTACAAGTTCTTCTGCTCGGTTCCCGGCCACCGGATGGCAGGGATGGAAGGCACGCTGACGGTCAAGTGAGCCCTGCTGCCGGCGCCGCCCGCATCGCGCACCCGCGCGATGCGACGGCGCTCAGCTGACCTCGACGAGGTCGCCGATCTGGAGCATCCCGAAGACCCGCCCCGCGGCTTCGATGGGGAGCTCGACGCAGCCGTTCGACTGGGGGAAGCCATAGGAGGCGCGGGCGTAGCCGTGCACGGCGTCGCCCCCGTTGAAGTAGTTCACCCAGGGGACGTCCGGGACGACGTATTTCGTGCCATCGACGTCCGTGCCGCTCATCGTGGTGGAGACGAAGCGGGAGTAGATCGGGAAGACCCCGCGTTCGGTTTCGGCGCCCGGCACGCCGGTGTTGGCGGGCGTGCTCAGGGCGACGTGGTGCCCGCGGTGGACCTCGAGCGTCTCCGGGAGGGACTCCGATACCGAGACCCACGTGTAGGGGTGGGGGTCGCGTCGGTAGCTGCTGTCCTCGGAGAGAAGCGACTCCCAGGTCTCCTGGTTGGGTTCGCCGGTGACTTCCAGTCCGCGATCCTCCTGGTAGACCTCGAGCGCGCCACGGGTCGCGGCGTCGAGGTGGCCTAGATCGACCGGTGGTGCGTCCGAGGGGTCGGCGACGAGTCGCCCGCGCGGCGGGTGGTAGATCCGGACGGCGGCTTCGTGTCGGCTCTCGGGCCCGCTGGCGAGGTGGACGAGGTAGGAGGGGCGGAACCTCGCTCCGAGATAGCCGAGCCGAGCAAGCGTCTGCTGCAGTCCCTTGATCGGGGGGCAGGCGACGTTGAGGCCGATCACGCGTCGCCGCCCGAGCGGGGTGGCGCCCGTCGCCGTGGTCTGCGCCCAGATCGTCAGCCTGTAGCTCGAACAGGGGTTCAAGGTGGAGGCCGGCGTGAAGACCTCGGAGTCGCCAACGATCCGCCAGCTCCCGGCCGCCGCCGGTGAGAGGGTCGGCGGAGGGGAGCCCGGGGCGGGGGGAGCGGAGAGCGTGATGGCGATCCGATGGGTTCCGTTCGCGATCGCTCGGCCGGGAAGCGCGAGCAGCTCGGTGGGGGGAGGCGGCGTGAGCGGTGTGGAGGCGTTCGCGGGGGCGGCGAGGAGAAGGCCCATGCGGTGTTCGCGCGTGAGCATCGCCGTCGCTGCGCCGCCCACGAGGAGCAGCGCGAGGAGCGCCCCCACGGGTACGCGCCGGCGGCGCCTCGGCGCGGTCGCCCCGGGGGCCGGATCGCGTCTCTGAAACGGCTTCATCCGCCTAAATGTGCCACATCACGGCGTCGGCTCGCGAGCGTTGACATCCGCGCTGCATCAGGGATGGCCGCCCGAGCTCACTCCAGGTAGGTGACGATCTCGGCCACGGGCGCCCGCTCCGGCACGCGCTGATCCTGGACCGGAGTGCCGAGGTAGAGCAGCCCGATCGGGGTCTCATCGGCGGGCAGCCCGATGATCTCTCGCCCGCGGGGATCGTCGAGCAGGGCGACCGTCCGCCAGTAGCCCGCCAAGCCGCGGTCGTGGGCGGCGAGCAGGACGAGGTAGGCGGCGACGGCGCCCGCATGTTGATCCTCGCGGTCCCCGACGCGATCGCCCGTCTGCGTCGCACTGACCGCGACAAGCGTGGGGGCGCGGCGGAGCTTGACGGCCGATCCCGCCTTCTCGCTCTCGGCGAGCGTCATCAGGCGATCACGCGTCACCTCCCCCAGCACGCGGAAGCGCCAGGGGTTCGTGAGGTTGTGGTTCGGGGCCCAGCGGGCCAGCTCGAAGAGCTCTTCGAGCACGGCCACATCGACGGGCTCCGGCCCGAAGGCCTTGTGGGTGCGCCTCGTCCGTATAGCCTCTGGGAGGTCCATGGGGGAGAACCCTAGATCGAGGTGCGCGGCGATGGCATCTCAACCCAGATGAGCACGGCCGCCCGTTGAGCGCGGCCGAAGTGCTCGCCCTCGCCCTCGCGGGCTTCTCGGCGGGCGCGATCAACACGCTCGTGGGGAGCGGCACGCTGATCACGTTCCCCGTCCTGCTCGCCTTTGGCTACGCGCCCATCACGGCCAACGTGACGAACACCGTGGGGCTCGTCCCGGGGTCCGTCTCCGGCGCGATCGCCTACCGCCGCGAGCTCGCGGGCCAGCGGGAGCGCGTGCTGCGGCTCGGCTCGATGTCCGTTCTTGGCGGCCTCACCGGGGCGGTTCTCCTGCTCCTGCTGCCCGCCTCGGCGTTCAAGGACATCGTTCCCGTGTTCATCGCCCTGGCGCTCGTCCTCACCCTCCTCCAGCCGCGGATCGCGCGCTGGCTGGAGCACCGCGAGATCGACATAGAGCAGCACGGGGCCAAGCTCACGCCGCTGCTCGTGTTCCTCACGGCGATCTACGGCGGCTATTTCGGCGCGGCCCAGGGAATCATGCTGCTGGCCTTCCTCGGTGTGCTCCTCACGCAGGACCTCCAGCGGACGAACGCGCTGAAGAACGTCCTCGCGGGGCTCGTCAACGGCGTCGCCGGGGTCTTCTTCGCGATCTTCGCTGACGTCAAGTGGGGGCCGGCCGCGATCATCGCCGCTGCCGCCGTCGTCGGCGCCGCGGTCGGGGCGCGTTACGGGCGCAGGCTCCCTCCGGCCGGCCTGCGCGCAGTGATCGTCGCCGTGGGCGTGTTCGCGATCGTGCGGCTGCTCGCCACCTGAGGACGCTCGGACGATCCTCCGTGGAGGAGTGGGGGAGGGGGGGATGCGGCCGGTCGGTCAGTGAAGCGCCGCGATGAACGTGTAGATCACCATCGCGCCGACCACGAGCACGAACACGCGCAACGCCCACAGCGCCGCGCGAGCGCGCCGGCCGAGGGCCACGCGGCTCACCGGCCGGGATGTTTCGGCGACGAGCTGGTCGCGCTCGAGATCCATCACCATCTCCTCCTGCTCGGGAGGATCCGGTGGGCGGATCAGGCTTGCGGGCGCGCTCATCCGCCGACCAGGTGGGTCGCTTGGAGGAAGGAGTCGATCCCGTATGCCGCCCCGCAGAGGCCGACGAAGGCGATCACCGCCGCGCCGATCACGTTCGTCGAGCGCCGGTTCACCCAGCGGCCCATCAGCTCGCGGTCGTTCGCGAGCATCAACAGCAGCACGAGGCTGACCGGCAGGAGCACGGTCGCGAGCACGTTCGCGTTCAGCGCGATCGCCAGCAGCGGCGCTCCCGGGATCAGGATCACCACGGCCGCCAGCAGCGCCACGCCGACGTTCGCGCGCGTGGAAGATGGCGGCATTGCGGGGCGAGGTGTTGAAGCTGTGGGAGACGCCGACGCATTCACCGGCGGCGTAGGCCGTGCTCGCGCGAGATCGTCAGGATCGCCACCGCCCCCGCCTCGACCAGGCCGAGCGCGAACACCGTGCCGGCTGCCCCGCCGGCGACGTCAGCGAGTGCATCGGGGAAGCCCGCACCGGCGAAGCCCTGGATGCCCGAGCCGCCTGTCCCGAGCAGCGCGGCGCCGGCGACGAGCGCCCCGATCCCGAAGACCGCCGCGAGCACCGCGCCGAGCGCGGTGTCGTAGCGACCGTGGGTGAGGTCGCGGGGGGTCATTCCCTTGTCGGCCGAGGCGCTCTGCTGGAAGAAGATCATCCACGGGGTGACCGTCGCGCCGACCGTCGAGGCGAGCAGCAGCAGCAGCGTGTCGATGCCCGCCGCTGGGCAGCGGCGGCGAAGTCGAGCGCAGCCGACGACGCGCGGCAGACGTCGGGCTTGACGAGGATCGCTGCGAGCAGGAACAGGCCGTTGAAGAGCGCCAGGCCGAGGACGATCCGCTCCCAGCGCCAGTAGCGCCCGCCGCTGAGCGTGAACAGCACCAGCAGCAGGCCGAGCGCGACGGCGACCCGGCGCGCCGAGGCCGAAGTAGGCGAGGCCGACGCGAATCGCGACGAACTCGGCGACGAGCGTGACGAGGTTCGTGAGGCATCAGATCGCCGGCGCCGAACCATCCCCACACGCGGCCGTAGCGCTGCAGCACCAGCTCGCCGTAGCCGCGGTGGGTGACCGCGCCGACGCGCATGCACATCTCCTGGCAGACGTAGGCCATCGCGAACATCAGCGGGATGAAGGGGACGAAGAAGCCGAGCCCGTACTGGGCGCCGTCGGAGGCGTAGGCGATCATGCTCGGACCGTCGTTCTCGCCGAGCATCGCGAGGATTCCGGGGCCGACGAGCAGCCACAGCAGGCGCCAGCGCCGACGTGCGCTGCGCGCGTGATGGACGCGGCGGCGGTCCTGCGAGCGCGCGCGCTCCTCCGCCGTCAGCGCGGGGGCAGGGCGAGCGGGGAGCGGCCGCATCTCACGCGTTGCCATCGACCGGCTCCGCTCCTGCGGCCGCTCGCGGCCCTCTCGAGCTCGACCCGCATCGCTCGCCGCGAGCGCGCCGCCGATCGCGTGCTCGCGCTCGCCGAAGCGCACGAAGAGCGGCCCGCCGAAGGGCTGGCGGTCACGCACCCCGAAGCGGTCCCCGGGCGAGATCCCGCAGCCCGGCCAGATAGCGGAGCATCTCCGGGTCGGAGTCCGAGACGCGCACGAACAGGCCCTCATCACCCGGCTCAGGCTCTCCATCCGGAGCGTCGCGCGCTCCTCGAGCTCCAGGTCGGCGCTCGGGATCGGGTCGCCGTGGGGATCGACGGTGGGATTGCCGAGCTTCGCCGCGATCAACGCCTCGAGGTCCTCGGAGAGGACGTGCTCGAGGACCTCCGCCTCGGCGTGCACGCGATCCCAGGGCATCCCCAGCGCCTCGCTGAGGTAGCTCTCGAGCAGGCGATGATGGCGGATGACCTCGATCGCGATCCTCCGCCCGTCGGCTGTCAGGCGGACGCCGCGGTAGGGGGCGTGGGTGATCAGCCCGAGCTCTCCCAGCCGCTTGAGCATCGCCGAGACCGATCCCGGCGTGATCGCCAGGCGCTCGGCGAGAGCGTTCGTCGAGACGGGCTCGTCTTCGCGCGACTCGAGGGCGTAGATCGCCTTCGCGTAGTCCTCGACGGCCGGCGTGCGGACGATTTCGCCTGTGCTCATGAACTTAGGATATGGCATGCCAAAATATTCTTCAAGGGCAACAGGACTCAAAGGCGTTATCGGGCCGTATCCGGGCTTGCTTGAGCCGCGGGAGCGGGCAGCACCGGGCGCGGGCGTGGGGGGGAGCGCGGCTCGGGGCGCCGCCGGTCGGCCCGACTCGAGCGGCGTGCGTGGCGCTAGAGCTTGCGCTCGTAGAAGTAGTTGGCCGGGCCGTCGGGCTTGCCCTCGCGCCGGCTGAAGCCGAGGCTCTCATAGAGAGCGATGGCGGCCAGGTCATCCTCGCTCGTGCCGAAATCCATGTAGTCGGCGCCGTCGGCCCGTGCGAGCTCGATCGCGGCCTCCATCAACGCCCGGCCGAGCCCCTGGCGGCGCATCGCGGGACGCACGTAGAGCTCTGCGAGGTAGCACTCGAGCGCACGCGACCAGATCGAGGGCCGCAGCCGCAGAACCGCCAGCCCGTCGGGGCCGACCCCGGCCAGGAGCACGCGGGTGCGACCTTCGGCGATCAGCTCGCGGACGCGATCGGCGAGCTGATCGGGGCCGGGGGTGGGCTCGTCGAACTCGAGGTTGAACTCGTCCAGGAGACGGCCGATCGCGACGGCGTCGCGATCGCCGCCGACGCGGACGGCCACCGCTCCGCCGGCTCAGCCCGCCGGCCGGCGATAGATCGTCACGACCGCCGCGCCGCCGAGACCGATGTTGTGCTGGAGCGCGACCTCGCGTCCGTCGACCTGGCGCTCGTCGGCGCGTCCCGCGCAGCTGCCAGGTGAGCTCCGAGCACTGGGCGAGCCCGGTCGCGCCGAGCGGGATGGCCCTTGGAGATCAGCCCGCCGCTCGGGTTCACCACCGGGCCGGAGCCGCCGTAGGTCGTCGCCTGCGCCTCGACGAGCTTGTGGCCCTCGCCCTCCTCGGCGAGCCCGAGGGCCTCGTAGGTGATGAGCTCGTTGGCGCTGAAGCAGTCGTGGAGCTCGCACACCTGGACGTCGTCGGGGCCCACTTCGGCCTCCTCGTAGACCGCTGCGCGGCCGCCTCGCGAGTCATGTCGTAGCCGACGATCCTGATGCAGTCGGCGTCCCCGTCGAAGGTGCTCGGGAGGTCGGTGACCATCGCCTGCCCGGCGATCTCGATCGCCCGGTCCCAGAGGTCGTGCTCCTCGACGAACCGCTCGGAGGCGACGATCGCCGCGGCGGCGCCGTCCGAGGTCGGCGAGCACTGGAGCTTGGTCAGCGGGTCGATGGATCATCGGCGCGTCCTTGATCTCCTCGAGGCGAGTACTCCACCTGGAACTGCGCGTAGGGGTTGTTGACGGAGTGCCGGTGGTTCTTCCAGCCGATCCAGGCGAAGTGCTCGGGCTTCGAGCCGTAGCGCTCCATGTGCTCGCGGCCCGCGTTGCCGAACATCTGCGGCGCCTCGGCGACGCCTCCGGGTCGCGCAGCTCGATCATCGCGCTGCACGTGCCGGTCCATCGCGGTTCGTGCGATCGGTGTACTTGCGCCGAGCGAGCCCCGCTCCATCTTCTCGAAGCCGATCGCCAGCGCGCAGTCGGCGAGCCCGCCGCGAATCGCCTGGCGGGCGAGGAACAGCGCGCTCGACCCGGTCGAGCAGTTGTTGTTGACGTTGACGACCGGGATCCCCGTCAGGCCGAGCCCGTAGACGGCCGCGCTGCCCGTAGGTCGAGTCCCCGTAGACGTAGCCGGCGTAGGCCTGCTCGATCGCCGCCGTAGGCGATGCCGGCGTCGGCGAGCGCCTTCGTGCCCGCCTCGACGGCCCAGTCCGGGTAGTCGCCCTCCTTCGTCCCGGGCTTCGTCGAACCTCGTCATCCCGACACCGATCACAAACGCTCTGCTCATCCCGACTCCCTCCTCGTGGTGATCGCCTCAGAGGATCGCAGCTCGTCGCCTTCGCTTCAGGAGGCCCGGTCCGAGGCCCGTTCTGCGACCTGGTGGGCGAGCGTGGTGAGCAGCGGCCAGTGCACTTCGGGATGGTCGGCGACCCATCCGCGGAAGTTCCATTCGGCCATCGCACCGACCCGCACGGGTGTCTCCGCCCGCACGGTCGCCGTCCGCTGGACGTCCGGGATCACGAGGGCGATCTCGCCGAAGTGATCCCCGGGACCGAGCCTGCGCAGCTCGCGCCCGTCGATGATCACCGATGCCTCTCCTCGAGGATCACGAAGAAGGCGATCGCGCTGCTGCCCTGGGTGACGATGTCGACGCCCGCCTCGACCGTCCGTTCGCTCATTTCCGTCGCGAGGCGCTTGATCGCCCTGTCCTTCAGCGGCGCGAGGAAGTGAACCCGGCGCAGCGCCTTCACATCCACGCCCATGCCGAGAACCTACACCAGCGGCGCACGCGGGCGTCGCGCAGGCCGTTGGGCCGTCGGGCAGATCGCGGCAGCGCTCGACTAGGCTGCGGCGGCGATGTCGGAGGAGAATCTGGAGATCGTTCGCGCCCTCGTCGAGGTCTGGAACAGCAGCGAGCGCACCGTCGCGAACCTGGCCGACTACTTCGATCCCCAGGCCGAGCTGGAGTCGCCGCTGTCCTCGGTCGTCGGCGAGCCCTACAGGGGAGTACGAGGGGCTCGAGCGATGGCTCGACGACCTCGACGAGCAGTTCGCGGAGTGGCGGCTCGACGTAGACGATCTCCGAAGCGTCGGCGACCAGGTGATTGGGATCGGCACGGTCCACGCACGCGGCCGCGGGAGCGGCATCGAGTTGCGCTTCCGCGCGGCGACGGTCGTTCGTTTCGACGGCGAGCACCGGATCACTCGGGCGCAAATCTACGCCGACGTCGAGGAGGCGCTCCGCGAGGTCGGTCTGCAGGAGTAGGGCAAGGCGGCCTCGACCTGGGCCCAGATCGCGGGCTCCTCGGCTGAGCCGGTCAAACTGACCGTGTGCTGACCGCGTTCGGGGTAGTCGTCCTGACGTTCATGATGCTGATGTACGCGTTGGAGCGCCGCGGGCCCCGGTTCATCCTCGCCTTCGCCGTCGGCTGCGCCCTGTCGAGCGTCTACGGGTTTCTCGCGGGCACGTGGCCGTTCGGTGTCGTGGAGGCGATATGGGCAGTGATCGCGCTTCGCCGCTACATCGAGGGCCCGCCCAAGCCAATTGGCGACTCCTGACGCCCACGGCTGGTTAGGCTTCCTCGTATGGCTGAGACCGACGTCGAGCGCCGCCTACGGGAGGCGGGGAGCGAGTTCATCGAATCGCACCGACGCGCCGAGACGGCGATCTCGGAAGCGGTGGATGCTGGGATGCCTCCGGAGGCCATCGGGCGTGTCAGCGGTCTTTCGCCCGAGACGGTCGCCGCGTTCCTGCGGGCGGCCCGTCCGAAGACCGAAGCGCCATAGGGAACTCGCAGCGGTTCCTGCTACTCCGCTCAGAGCGTCAGGAGCGCCAGTCACGCTCGCGCTGTTCGCGCTCACGCTGCCAAGCGTCCTCGGCTGCTTCAGCGGGGGCAGGTTCGCCGCGAAGCGCTGGAAGTTCGTCCGCGTCCCCGCCGAGAAGCGCTCGATAATGCATGTTATGTAGCGCAGCCGCTGAGCCGCCGCCGCGGCTTCCGCCCCCACCGCGCGGAAAGATGGGCCGCAATTTGCCGAGTTCGATGTTTTAGGTGGGCGAAATGCGGCCATTAGTTTCACGTCAGACAACGTTGCGAGGCTGTGCACACTCAAAGCAACGACCGCAAGGACTACGTCATGGTCAGCTCCACCTCCGGCGCCGGACAGCTCGGAGTCGTAGATCAGAACTCCGCCCTCGGCCCCGCCCGACGGATCGCACAGAACGTGCGTCTGCTCGTCGGGCTGGCCGCGATCTACGGCCCGATAGCGCTGGTGGTGGAGCTACACCGTCACACGGCCGGCAAGGTCTTCCTCCTGCTCGGAATGTGGGCAATGGAGGGCCTGGCGTGGTTGTGGGTCGACTCGCGTCGCTCGTCGGCGCGCGGAGACTACGGCGGCTGAGAAGGATCTTCAGCGATCCTGTGAAGAACTTCACGGGAACGTCACAGTCGGGCCAGGCGAACCTGCGATTGTCCTTTTTGGGTGTGTGAGCACCCCGCGAACCCAAGGACAGGAGCCATGGTCACGATCAGCTTGTCAACCGAGGAAGCCCTCAGGAGCGCTCGCGTGCACGGGCGTCCCGCCGAGCTCACCGAGCCGCAGGTCAGATGCATCAGCGAGCTCCCTGACGATTTCGAGGTGGTGGGCATCCGTGGCGGGGTTCCCTCGTCCGCCGTCCCGGCGGCCAGCTCCTGCGGCTCCCCCCGAGCGGGCGGCTGATCGCCAGCAGCAAGATCGTCGAGGCGCAGTCCTATCTCGACGTCGGCGCCTAGGAGCGTCCAGCCACACTAGCCGCGAGCCTCGCGCCACATCGCAGTGATCACGGGGCCACCAACTGGCCCGAAATCTCCCGCTGGTGCAAACCCGAGGGCTTCGTAGCGCGGACCGTCCTCGCCGCCCCCACTCCGCGATCCCCCTAGGATCAAGCCTGTAACCACCGGCGAGGAGCGAGGAGAGCGGGCGATGGCGAACATCCTCTACACGGCGACGGCCCATGTGACCGGAGGACGGGCCGAGGGTCACGGACGGAGCGGCGACGGTGAGCTCGAGGTCGACCTGCGACTGCCGTCGGAGATGGGCGGCTCGGGCGGGGGCACGAACCCGGAGGAGCTCTTCGCCGTCGGCTATGCCGCCTGCTTCGAGGGGGCCCTCGGTGTCGTGGCGCGTCGCGCCAAGGCCGAGCCGGGCGACGTGGCGATCGACTCCGAGGTCTCGCTCTCCCCCAACGGCGAGGGCGGCTTCCAGCTTTCGGTGGCGCTCAACGTGACGCTCCCGGGGATCGACGACGCCGCGCCGCCGTCGAGCTCGTCCGCGCCGCCCACGAGGTCTGCCCATACTCCAACGCCACCCGCGGCAACATCGAGGTCGCCCTCACGGCGAACGGCACCCCGGTCGACTGAGCCGCGGCGCGATTCGCGCGCCCGGCACGGCTAGCGACCGAGCGTCCGCTCCAGCTCGCGGGCGCGGCTCGAGACGCCGGCGATCAGCCCGCGAACCTGCTCCAGGCCGGCGCGAAGGGAGCGTCGCCGACCTCGACCGGCAGCATCGAGTCCTGCAGCGTGGCGAGCGTCGGTCAGCTCGCGGACGGCGGCGACGCGCTCGTCGAGCAGCCCCTGCCGCCGTCGCGAGGGAGCGCCGGGGGGCGCCGGCGCGAACGGCTCCTCGGGTAGCTCGTGGGCCCGGCGAACTCGCCGTAGGTCCTCTGCGCCCGACCGTAGGCAGCTGGATCGGGCGAAAGAGCTCCTCCTCGACCGCGATCAGCGGTGTGTTCGTCGCCTGCTCGTAGGCCTCGCTCAGCGCGGCGAGCGCCGAGCCCGAGTAGCCTCGGCCGCGCGCGCCACGGTCTCGAGCAGCTGCTGGCGTGCGTCGTCGGTGGCGTAGGGCACGCAGCCAGCTTAGAGGCAACGGCGCGCCCGGTCGCCGATCACGCGATCAGGTAGACGAGGGCCACGCGCGCGCTGAGGGTGCAGCTCACCGCGGTGGAGGCCTTGACCGCGGTCGGGCGCTTCGACGCTTGCGCTTCTTCGCGTGCGTCACCCCTTTCGGGGGTATGGCGGCCGCCTCGAGCGGGGCGACGCTGCCGCCTTCGTTGGAGCCGAAGTCCGGCTGTTCGCCGAGATACCCGACGTAGCCTTCTTCGGAGCTTCGCCCTCGCCGGCGCAGCCGATTCACCGCCGCCTTCGGTGACGCTCTGCGGCTCCCCAGCGTCCCCCCCGTCTTGCTCGCAAGGAATTCGGCCTTGCCCTGGCCGTCGGCTAACCGCCGCCGCCATCGCCTGGCGGTAGACGGCGTCGCCACCGGGGCATTGTCCCGCTGGCCGATCGCCACGTTCGCCACGCCCTCGACGCTGACGTTCGCGGGGGCGTCGTCGGAGGGCCTTCGGCGGAGGCCACCCCCAGCATGCCCGCCGCCGCAAGCGCCGCCGCGCCACCCGGCATCAACGAACGCCGAATCTCTCGCTCCTCCTCGTCTCGTGACGCACCTCTCGGAGGCTAGCGCGTCGCCTGCCCGGCGCGACCCAGTTCCCTGCACGTTCGAGCACCGCGTCGATCATCGCGCTCCGTCAGCTTGCCGGTGAACGTGTTCTGCTGGCTCGGGTGGTAGCAGCCGAGCAGCGTGTAAGGCGCTCGCTCGCCACTCCGCGCCGTGGCCGAAGCGCGGCCGCGGGCGCGGGCGACGCCGCGCGGTCGCCGCCGGTGCGGACGAGCAGCCGCAGCGCGGCGTCCCAGGCGAACGCGCCCAGGCAGACGATCACGCGCACGCCGCTCGAGCAGCCGCGAGCTCGCGCACGCGTCCACGGCAGGCAGCTGTCGCGCTCCTCCGGCGTCGGGCGGTTCGCGGGCGGCGCGCAGCGCACCGCCGCCCTGATCCACGCGTCCGCGCAGCCGCAGACCGTCGCTGCGACGACGCGAGAGTCGGCTGGTTGGCGAAGCCGGCGCGCGCAAGCGCCGCGAACAGGAAGTCGCCGGAGCGGTCGCCCGTGAACATCCGCCCGGTGCGGTTGGCGCCGTGCGCAGCCGGCGCCAGACCGAGCAGCAGCACGCTCGCGCCGCGGGTCGCCGAAGCCGGGGACCGGGCGCCCCCAGTAGTCGCTCGTCGCGCGAACGCCGCTCGACGCTCGCGTGCGACCTGCTCGCGCCAGGCCACCAGCCGCGGGCAGCGCCGGCAGTCGGTGACCTCCTCCGCGAGCGTTTCGAGCTCGGTCGGTCGGTCGCTCGCGATGGCACCCGGCAGTAGTACCATCGAAGCGCGATGCCGATGTGGATCTTGATCGTGCTGCTCGCCGCGCTCATCAAGCTGCCGATCGCTGGCGCTGATGCTCTGGATTCCCTTCCGCGACGACCAGGCGATGCTCGCCGATGATGCCCCGACTCCTCCGAAGAGGACGGCGGCTCGAAGGCTCTTCCGGGCGGTCCGCTGGACCCCCACCCGCGATGGCCCCCTCCCCCGTCGCCCCCGCCGTGGCCCGCACGGCTCACCCTCCCCGCCTCCGCCCCCGCGCGTTCGCACCCGCCGGTGATGCCCCAGCGCCTCGTGCGCGTCGGCCACCGCTGAACGCCGAAACCGGCCACTGCGCGGCCCTCGGGGCGCAGCGAGACCGGCTACTGCGGCCCCCGCCGCCGACGAGCGCGCCCGACTCCGCGGCTTCGCCCTACCGACTGCGCTTGCGCTGCTTACGCGCCGCCTTCGCTTTCGCGCGTCGCTTGCGCAGGCGTACGGCCGCGTCGTGGGCCGAGCGCGCTTCGACCAGCTCGGGTTCGCCGGCGGGGGCCACGCGGCGCGCGTCGCGGATGATCACGAAGGCGATCCCGAGCAGCAGCAGGACGGCTGCGGCGAGCGGCGATGAAGATCGTGCTGTGCGAGTTGGTGGTCGTTCGTTTCGCTGGCGGTCGTCGCCGTCGTCGTGGTCTTGCGTGCTGGATTCGTTCTTCCCGCCCTGGTGAGCTTGCTCAGCGAGTTCGCTGTTGTCGAGGCCTTCGGCGGTGCTGGTCGGCGCCGCCGTCGCGCACGCGAGGGCTCCGACGGCGAGGAGCGAGAGCACCCAAAGGCGCCACAGCCGTAGGGGGTCGGACGAGCGGCGAGCTCGGCACGCATCGAGCATAGCGACTGCGACGCGGCCCCAGAGACCGCGCGCCCGCTGCGCGGGGCGCGGTCCCGCGCACGCCATAGAATGGCGGCCGATGGCTCCCAAACAGCGGCAGATACGGATCGAGCAGAACGGCGCGCATGCAGGCGATTCAGGCGCTCGAGCAGCGCTCCGACGAAGAGCTCGAGGCCGAGACGAAGTACAAGGCCGCGGCGATGGCGATCCTCGGCGCGCGAGCCTCCGAGCGCTTTGACGCCGACTCCGCCGCGGCGTACTTCCAGCGCGCGATCGCCGCCGCCCGCCCGCAGGAGCGGATGCAGATCAGGCGCATGGCGGACGCATCGCTCGCGCTCGCCGAACGTCGCGCGGGAGATCTCAAGGACGCGGTCGAGCGCCTCGGCCAGGAGCCGCCGAGCGGCCGCCAGATGTTCGCCCTGCGGGCGATGGGTCTGCTCGTCCCGCCCTCGAGCGCGGGGATCATCGCCCGCCTCCGGGGGATCGTCCTGATCGCGATCCTGGTCGTGGCCCTGCTCGCGCTCGGGGCGGCGATCGTGGAGCTCGTCTCGCTCCCCTTCGGCGGCCTCGGCCTCGCACCGAGCGTGCTGCTCGGGCTGTTCGTCGTGATCGCGGCGCTGGCGATCGGGGCGGCGATCGGACGACGACGGCGAGATCGTGCCCGCGCGGCAGCGGCGGGCTGAGCACGCTCCGGGGGCGGCTCACGCGGACACTAGGCTTGCCGTCGTGCCCGCGCCCGTGTGCCTGATCGTCAACCCGTCCGCCGGCGGGGGCAAGGCCGCGCGCATCGCGCCGACGGTCGTGGAGGCCCTCCGCAGCCATGGCCTCACGGTCAGGCGCGAGGACACCCGCGACCTCCCCCACGCGCGCGAGCTCGCGGTCGCCGCTGCGGGGGCGGGTGAGACCGTCGCAGCGCTTGGCGGGGACGGGGTCGTGGGCGCGATCGCCGATGCTCTCCGCGGGGTCCCCGGGGCGGTCCTTGGCGTGCTCCCCGGCGGCCGGGGCAACGATCTCGCTCGCGTGCTCGGCATTCCCGAGGACCCGGTCGGCGCGTGTGCGACGATCGCCGGGGGGTCGTGCGGAAGATGGACGTTGGCCTCGTGGGCGAGGTGCGGGGCGGCGATCAGCGGGGAGCCCTCCGCGGCTATGTGGGCATCGCCTCGGTCGGCTTCGACAGCGACGCCAACCGGATCGCCAACGAGGCACCGTCGTGGCTGGGCGCCCTCGTCTACGCCTACGGGGCCATCCGTGCCCTGATCGCCTGGCGCCCGGCCCGCTTCGAGATCGAGCTCCAGCCCTCCGGCGAGCGCCGCGCCTTCAGCGGCTTCTCCGTCGGCGCCGCCAACTCGAGAGCCTACGGGGGCGGGATGCACGCGGCGCCCGACGCGATGCTCGACGACGGCGAGCTCGACGTGGTGATCCTCGAAGACGTCAGCAAGCGCGACTTCCTCACCCGCATCCTCCCCAAGGTGTTCAGCGGCGCCTACGTCCACGAGGCGGCCGTCCACGTCTTCCGGGCCGAGGCCGTGACCGTCTCCGCCGACCGTCCCTTCGCGATGTACGCCGACGGCGATCCGATCGGCGAGCTCCCTGTGCGGGTGAGCACGGCGCGGGGAGCGGTGAGCGTCCTCACCCCTGCGGGACCGCCGGCGGCGGCCTTCGGCGGGCCTGCCGCCGACAGCTGATGAGCGACGCGCTCGCGGCAAAGCTCGCGCTCGCCCGCGCGGTGGGCGCCGTCTCTCGACGACGGGGCGGCGGGGGGACGAGCGCTCCCGGCAAGCTCCTCCTACGTCTTGCGCCCGGAGCGATCGCCTCGCTCGGCGGGAGGCTCGCGCGGGGCAGCGTTCTGATCTCGGCGACGAACGGGAAGACGACGACCGCGACGATGGCCGCAGCCGTACTCGAGCGGGCGGGGATCGAGCTCGTCCACAACCAGGCCGGCGCGAACATGGCCGGGGGCGTGGCCACCACGCTGCTCGACGCGGCGGGACCGCGAGGGGGGATCGCGGGAGAGCTCGGCCTGTTCGAGGTCGACGAGCTGTGGCTGGAGTCGGTCGCGAGCGAGCTCCATCCGCGGACGATCGTGCTCGGAAACCTCTTCCGCGACCAGCTCGACCGCTTCGGCGAGCTCGAGAAGATCGCCGAGAGCTGGGCCGGCGTGCTCGGCCGCGAAGCCGCCCGGGCGGTGCTCGCCGCCGACGACCCGCTCGTGGCCGACCTCGGCCGCGACCGCACCGATGCGATCTTCTTCGGCGTGGAGGACCCCGCCGTCGCGCTCCCCGGCATGGCCCACGCCGCGGACGCGCGCCACTGCCGGCGCTGCGGCGCCCCGTACGTCTTCGACGCCGTCTTCCTCGGCCACCTCGGCCACTACCACTGCGGCAGTTGCGGACAGCGCCGTCCGACGCCCGCCGTGAGCGCGCGGGAGGTCGTCCTCGAGGGGGTGCGCTCGTCCCGTTTCACGCTCACCACCCCGGCGGGCAGCGAGCCGGTGCGGCTGGCCCTCCCGGGCCTCTACAACATCTACAACGCCCTCGCGGCCGCCGCGCTGGCGACCGCGCTCGAGGTTCCGCTGGCGACGATCGTGATCGGCCTGGAGGCCACCGCGCCCGCCTTCGGCCGGGGCGAGACCGTAGCCCTGTCCCCGAGCGGTCGGGAGCTGCGGATCATGCTGGTGAAGAATCCCGCCGGCGCGAACGAGGTGCTGCGGACGCTGGCGCTCGAGCCCGGCGAGCACGACCTCCTCGGTGTGCTGAACGATCAGATCGCCGACGGGCGCGACGTCTCCTGGATCTGGGATGCCGACTTCGAGCTGCTCGCCCCCCGCATCGGCCGGGCGACCTGCAGCGGGAGCCGCGCCGCGGACCTCGCCACGCGGCTGAAGTACGCCGGCGTGGCCGAGGCGCGGATCGCCGTCGAGCCGGAGCTCGCGCCGGCGCTCGAACGGGCCGCCGCCGAGGGGAGCGGGCCGCTGTACGCGCTGCCCACCTACACCGCCATGCTCGCACTGCGCGCGCTGCTCGTGCGGCGGGGAGAGGCCGAACGCTCGTGGGCGTGAGCGCCTCCCCCGGGCCTCCCGCCGAGCGCGGCGATCGAGACGCCGTGATCTGGCACGAGCTGGAGTGCGGGGAGTACCGCGCGGACCTGCCCCTCTGGCGCGAGCTGGCCCGGCGCGCCGATCCCGAGCCCGGCTCGGGCGCGATCCTCGACGTCGGCTGCGGCACCGGTCGCGTCGCCCTCGACCTCGCCCGGCGCGGCCACCGCGTCACCGGGGTGGACATCGATCCGGCGCTGCTCGCAGAGCTGGACGGGCGCGCGCGCGTCGCCGGGCTCGAGCTCGAGACCGTCTGTTGCGACGCCCGCGAGCTGTCGCTGCCCAGGCGCGACCACGCGCTCTGCCTGCTGCCGATGCAGACCCTCCAGCTGCTCGGCGGGCCCGAGGGACGCAACGCGCTGCTCACGCGCGCCCACCGGCACCTCCGCCCCGGCGGGCTGATCGCGTGCGCGATCGTCACCGACGTCGAGGCCTTCGACTGCGCCGCCGGTGACCCCTCTCCCACGGCCGAGACGGTCCTGCAGGGCGATCGCCGCTACCGCAGCCGGGCGACCCGCGTGGAGGTGCAGGGCGCGCGGATCCTGATCGAGCGCGAGCGCACGATCACGATCGAAGACGAGCTGCTCGCATGCGAGCAGGACGCCGTCGCACTCGACCGCGTGACGGTCGAGGAGCTCGAGCGGGAGGGCGCCGCCGCCGGGCTACGCCCCGCCGGTGAGAGGGCAATCGCGGCGACCGCGGATCACGTCGGGGGGATGGCGGTGCTGCTACGTGCCTGAGGGGCCTCGCGCCGGCGACCGGACGGTGCGCGTCTCCGCGCTCTACCCCGACCTGATGAACATCTACGCCGACCGCGGCAACCTGCTCGTGCTCGAGCGGCGCTGCAGATGGCGGGACATCCGCTTCGAGCTTGCCGCGAGCGGCCTCGGCGAGGAGCTCGACGGCGAAGGCCACGACATCTACTACCTCGGCGGCGGCCAGGACCGCGACCAGCGGCTGTGCGCGGAGGACCTGATCTCGCACAAGCGCGCGGGCCTGCACGCCGCCGCGGACCGCGATGCGATCGTGCTCGGGGTGTGCGGCGGCTATCAGCTGCTCGGCCGCTCCTACGCGCTCGACGGCGAGCTGATCGAGGGCGTCGGGCTGCTCGCCGTGGAGACCGTCCGTGAGGAGGGCCCGAGGCTGATCGGCAACGTGGCGGTATCGGTCGCCCTCCCGGCAGCCGGCGAGGGTGTGCTCGCGGGCTTCGAGAACCACGGCGGTCGCACCCGCCTCGACGCCGGACAGGCTCCGCTCGGGGAGGTCCTCTCCGGCCACGGCAACGACGGGCGCAGCGGCATGGAGGGGGCCGTGAGCGGGCTCACCATCGGCACCTACCTCCACGGCCCGCTGCTCCCGAAGAACGTCTGGTTCGCCGACTGGCTGATCGCTCGGGCGCTGGGCGTGGAGCCCGACGAGCTCGCGACGCTCGAGGATCACCTCGAGCAGCAGGCCCACCTGGGTGCGCTTCGCGCCGCCGGGGTTCGGGGCTGATCGCCGCAAACTCGGCCCTCGCGGTTCGCGAGCCGCCGGCCGCGGGCCTACGATCCGCGGGTGGAGCTCAGCGACTACCAGCGCCTGTCCCGACGCACGGCTGAGTACCCGCGGGAGACGTGGCTCTCCTATCCCGCGCTCGGCCTCGCCGGCGAGGCCGGAGAGGTGGCCGAGCACGCCAAGAAGGCGCTTCGCGATGACGGTGGGACGGTCAGCGCGGAGCGGCGGGCGGCGATGGCGAAGGAGCTGGGGGACGTCCTCTGGTACGTCGCCCAGCTGGCGAGCGAGCTGGGCCTGGAGCTGGAGGAGATCGCCGAGGGAAACCTCGAGAAGCTCCTCTCGCGCCAGCGCCGCGGCGTGCTCTCGGGCAGCGGCGACGACCGCTGAGCTCAGGCGACGGCGAAGCGGGCGAAGCGCCCGGCCAGGCGCGCGGGGACGAGCGCGCGCACGCGCACGCCCTCGGCGGTGTCCTCGCGGCTGAGGTGTCCGGCGAGGGCGTGCAGCTCGGCGAGGCTCCCCCCGTCGGCGTATGGGACGAGCAGCTCGAGCGGGCGGAGCAGGTGGGCGAGCTCGCGATCCACACGCGTGCAGAGGGCGTCGATGCCCTCGCCGGTGGCCGCACTGAGGAGGACGGCGTCGGGGTGACGGAAGCGAAGCTCCTCTCGCGCCTCCCCGTCGAGGCGATCGATCTTGTTGAGCGCGAGCACCCGCGGCTGCTCCCCGGCGCCGATCTCCTGGAGGGTCTCCTCCACGGCCCTCCGCATCGCTTCGGCGTGGTCGGGCTCGGCGGAGGCGTCGAGGACGTGGACGAGGAGGTCGGCGCGACGGGTCTCCTGGAGGGTCGCGGCGAAGGCGTCGACGAGCTGGTGGGGTAGCTTGCTGATGAAGCCGACGGTGTCCGTGAGCAGGTAGGGGCGTCCGTCGATACGGAGCGTGCGGGTGGTCGGATCGAGGGTGTGGAAGAGGCGGTCACGGACGCCCACCTCGGAGCCCGTGAGCTCGTTCAGGAGGGTGGACTTGCCGGCGTTCGTGTAGCCGACGATGGCGATCGTGGGCAGGGCCGCGCGCTCGCGCTCGGCGCGCTGCACGGCGCGCGTCCCCTGGACGTGCTCCAGGCGCCGGCGCAAGGCGGCGATGCGGTCGCGGGCGAGGCGGCGGTCGGTCTCGATCTGGCTCTCCCCCGGGCCCCTCGTGCCGATCCCGCCGCCGAGCCGCTCGAGGTGGCTCCAGAGACCTCGCATGCGCGCCATGTTGTACTCCAGCTGGGCGAGCTCGACCTGGAGCTTGCCCTCCGCCGAGCCCGCGTGGGAGGCGAAGATGTCGAGGATCACGGTCGTGCGATCGACGACCGGAAGCCCGAGCTCCTGCTCGAGGTTGCGCTCTTGGCGCGGGCTGAGCTCGTCGTCGCAGGCGATCAGGTTGGCGTCGAGCGCGGCGGCGAGGGCCTTCGCCTCGGCGACCTTGCCCGGGCCGAGGTAGGTGTTCGGGGGGGGCTGGTCGCGGTGCTGGATCAGCTCGCCGACGACCGCCACTCCCGCCGTGCGGAGCAACTCGCCGAGCTCCGCGAGATCGTCGCCATCCGGAAGCGCCGCCAGGCAGAGCGCTCGCTGACGGGCGCGCTGTGTCGATCCGTCCGTGCCCGGCGGCCCCGCAGGGGCCCCGTGGCTGGGCGCGGCGCGCCCGTTGCGACTCCTATCCATCCACCCCTGAGTCTAGACGCCCGCGGCCGCGGGCCCCAGCGCGCCGAGCCGCCCGACGGCCTCCAGGAGGCGCTCGTCCGGGGTGGTGAGCGAGATACGGAACCAGCCCTCGCCGGCGGGGCCGTAGATGGCGCCCGGGGAGATCACGACGGCGGCCTCCTCGAGCACGTGCTCGCAGTAGGCCGCGGAGCTCGCGAAGCCCTCCGGGACGGGCGCCCACACGTAGATCGTCCCGCGGGGCGGACGCACTCGCACACCGATCGCCTCCAGCGCCTCGCAGACGAGGTCGCGGCGGCGGCGATAGAGCTCGTTCATGGAGGCGACCTCGGCGTCGGCATCGGGCGAGAGGGCGGCGACGCCCGCGAGTTGGACGGCCTCGAACAGGCCCGAGTCGACGTTCGTCTTCAGGCGCCAGTAGGTCTCCATCGCGTCGGCGTTCCCGACCACGACCGCGCAGCGCCAGCCGGTCATGTTGTAGCCCTTGGAGAGCGAGAACACCTCCACGCCGACGTCCTTCGCCCCCGGGGTTGCGAGGAACGAGGGGGCGCGATAGCCGTCGAAGACGATCTCCGAGTAGGCGTTGTCGTGGACGACGAGGATCTCGTAGGCCCGAGCGAATTCGACCACCCGCTCGAAGAAGCCCTCGGGGACGATCGCCCCGGTGGGGTTGTTGGGGTAGTTGAGGAACATCAGCTTGCTCCTCCGCGCCACGTCCTCGTCGATCGCGCCGAGGTCGGGGACGAAGCCGTGCTCGGGCTCCAGCGCCATCAGCACCGGCTCGGCGCCGACGAGCCAGGGCCCGCTCGTGTAGACCGGGTAGCCGGGGTCGGCGGCGAGGGCGTAGTCGCCCGGGTCGAGGAAGGCGAGGTTGACGTTGAAGATCGCCTCCTTGGCGCCGATCGCGGGGATGATCTCGTGCTCGGGGTCGAGATCGACGTCGAAGCGGCGCTCGTAGAAGTCCGACACCGCCACGCGGAAGTCCATCCGACCGCGATTGCTCGGGTACTGGTGGGTCTCGGCCTCGCTGACAGCCTCCTGCATCGCCTCCACGATCAGCGGCGGGGTGGGCCGGTCGGGGTCGCCGATCCCGAGGCTGATCACATCGATCCCCGCGCTCCGCTTCTCGGCGATCTTCCGCTCGAGCTGCGCGAACGCATACGGGGGGATTCGCTCCAACCGCTTGCTCGGCTTCACGTCATACCCCCATTGAGGATCTCGCATGGATGAGCCCGCATGGCGGTTGAGGGTATCCAAGAGCGCAACTGCAGGAGTAAGGTTGGGGCAGCCGGCGCTGGAGGGGGCTCCGGGGACAATGAGAGGGGTCGGTATGAAACGCATCAGGATCACGGGGTGCGTCATCGTCGGCATCTTCGTGGCGTGTGCTGCGGGTGCTGGCACCGCCGCGGCGGCGCTGCCAGAAGTCGGGCGATGCGAGCCGGTGGAAGGCGTCGTTGAAGGAACCAAAACGGTCCACCACGGCGGATACGTCACGTCGGGGTGTACAAAGGTGAGTGCGTCAAAAACCGGGAAGTATGAATGGACGTCGGGCCCCGGAGTCCACGCCGACTTCTCCGGCACCGGCCGCTCGACGGTGATCGCGGACGCGTATCAGGGCGTGTATCCCTACAAAGCGACGATCACCTGCCACACATCCGCGGTCGCAGGCGAATACACCGGGGCGACCACGGTATCTGCGACCTTCACCCTCACGGGGTGTGAATGGAAGGAAGCGACCGAAAACTGCGGCTACGAACAGCAAGGATGCTCGGGCGGCAATCACGGCGTCTGCCAGACCGAAGGGAGCGCGGCCGGGGAAATCAAGACCTCCCCACTGTCCGGTGAGCTGGGCTTCATCACCGCCGGGGCGAAACCCCGCGTCGGCATCAGCTTCGCACCGTCGGAAGAAGGGCCGTTCGCGGCCTACAAGTGCGGCACCGCTTCGATGTCGCTGCTTGGGTCGGTGATCGGGTCCGTGTTGCCCGAGAAAATGTACGCGACCTCAAAACTGACGTTCGCGGGAACCGCCGGCCAGTAGAAACCAGAAGGGTTCGAAGGCGAAGTGGGCGAGCGGCTCCTGCTCGATTACATCTACGAACGACCGGTCGAGTTCAAAACCACGATCGCCATCAGCAACGAAGAACCGATCGAGGTGCGGGGCGAGGGCTGACCGAGACAACGACCCGAGGAGCGAGGCCGCCCTGCGGCCGGATAAGCGCAGGGCGGCCTACGGGGTACGCGAGCAGCCATGGCACGGATCACGGCTGCTCATCCAGCTCCTTCACGAACTCGTCGCTGAGGCGACCCGCGAACACGGGTCGGGCCCATCCCGTCAGCTTCACCTCGAGCCCCTCCCCAACCTCGACCTCGAGCTCACCCCCGTCCAGGACGACCGTGACGCGCCCCTTCGCGGCCGCCGCCGCGCCGTCGCCGAGCAGATGGGCGACGGCGGCGCCGGTGGCGCCCGTTCCGGAGGCCAGCGTCTCCCCGACCCCGCGCTCGAAGATGCGCGCGCGCACGCGTGGCGCCCCGGCAGGGTGCGCGAGGGTCGTATACCAGGAGACGTTCGTGCGATTCGGGAACTGGGCGTCTCCTTCGATCGCCGGACCGATAGCGGGGAGGTCGAGGTGCTCGAGCTCGTCCGCGCCGGCGACCTCGATGGCGCACTGGGGATTGCCGATGGAGACGTGCTGGAAAGCCCACGAGCGTCCCCCGGCGCGCACCTCGCCCCGCCCGTCGGGGGGGCCGCCGGGAAAGTCGGGCGAGCGGAGGGACGCGGCGCCCATCATCACCGTGCAGGTGTCGGGGGCGGTGATCGTCGGGCTGATCTCCCCGGCGAGGGTGTTGATTGTGAAGACGTCGGCGTCGGTCCAGCCGCGGTGGCGAAGGTAGAGGATCGCCTCGCGGGCCCCGTTCCCGGACAGCTCCGCCTCCGAGCCGTCGGGGTTGAAGATGCGCAGGTCGGCGACGTGGGCCGGGTCCAGCGGCGGCGAGAGCAGGAGCACGCCATCGGCGAACACGCCGAAGTGGCCCTCGCAGAGCCGTCGGATGCGGGCGGGAGTGAGCGCGAAGGGAAGCTCCCCCCGCTCGAGGATGAGGTAGTCGTTACCGAGCGCCTGCCACTTCTCGAATCTCACGAGGGGCCGGAGTCTAGGATCTCGCGGGCGACGACGGCGGGATCGCTCCCCGTTACGTCGAGCACGCGAATGCCTGCGAGCTTGCGCATCCAGGTGAGCTGCCGCTTGGCGTAGTTGCGCGTGCGGCGCTCCATCCTCTCGACATCCCCGACGAGCAGCTCGTCGAAGCCGAGCGCCTGGCGCGCGGTGGGCGAGGCTCCGGCGGCGTGCGCCAGCGCCACCTCCCTCGCGGCGCCCGCCGCGAGGATCGCCGCGACGCGCTCCTCGATCGCCGCGTAGAGGGCCTCCCGCTCCATCGTCAGGCCGACGAGGAGGGTGGGGTTGCGGAGCTCCTCGCTCCACAGCTGCGACGGGCCCGAGGGCGGCTCCAGCTGGCCGAGCTCGAGCAGCTCCAGCGCACGCACCACGCGCCGGCCGTCGGCGGGATCGATCCCGTCCGCGGCCCACTCCGCGCGACGGCGAAGCTCGGCATGGAGCGCCGGCGCGCCCTCCACCGCGAGGGCCTGGGTCAAGCGCTCGCGTACCTCCCGCGGGGGCGCCGGACGGAGGTCGAGGTCGGTGAGGGCGGCGCGGAGATAGAGCCCGGTTCCACCGACGACGATCGGCCGCCGCCCGGCGGCGAGCAGGTCGTCGATCTCGGCGTGGGCGAGCTCGGCATACTGGCCGACGCTGAAGGTCGCATCGACGGGCAGGAAGGAGACGAGCCGGTGCTCGAGCTGGGCCTGCTCGGCCGCCGAGGCCACCCCCGTGAGGGCCTCCAGGCCGCGGTAGACCTGGAGCGCGTCGGCCGAGACGGCCACGGGCTGCTCGCCGCGGGCGCGGAGGAGGCCAGCGAGGGCCACCGCGACTGCCGTCTTGCCGACGCCGGTTGGGCCGAACAACGCGATCGTCCGCATCGGCGTAGGCTCACACGTCGTGCAGATCCGCGGATCCACCGTCCTGCTCACGGGCGCCACAGGGGGTATCGGTCAGGCGATCGCCCGCCGGTTCTCCGAGCGGGGGGCGAGCCTGATCCTCACCGGGCGACGCGCCGAGGTGCTGGCGCCGCTGGAGGAGGAGCTCGGGGCGCGGACCCTGTCCGTGGACCTGAGCGTGCCCGCGGAGATCGACCGCCTGCTCGCCGAGTCCGGCGAGGTGGACATCCTGCTCGCAAACGCCGCCCTGCCCGCTAGCGGGCTGCTGGAGAGCTTCACGATCGCCGAGATCGACCGGGCGCTTGCCGTCAACCTGCGGGCCCCGATCGCGATCGCGCACGCGCTCGCGCCGGCGATGGTGGAGCGCGGGCGTGGACACCTCCTGTTCGTCTCCTCGATCGCCGGCAAGGCCACCGCCCCCGGCAGCTCCATCTACAGCGCCTCCAAGTTCGGCCTCCGCGGCTTCGCCGGATCGCTCCGTGCCGAGCTCGCCTCGAGCGGCGTGGGCGTGTCGGCGGTCTTCCCGGGCTTCATCCGCGACGCGGGCATGTTCGCCGAGGCCGACGTGGAGCTTCCGCGGGGCCTCCAGACGCGCTCGCCGGAGGACGTCGCCGGCGCCGTCCTCACGGCCGTCGAGGACGACCGCGGCGAGATCGACGTGGCGCCGCTGTCGATACGGGCGAGCGGCGCGCTCGCGGGCCTCGCCCCCGAGCTGGCCGCGAGCCTGGCCCGGCGTCTCGGCGCCGAGGACATCAGCGCGCGGATCGCCTCCGGGCAAACCGAGAAGCGCTGAGCGCCGGCCGCCTCCCGCGACGATCGCCTCAGAAGAGCGTCGCCTGAGGCTCCCGGATGACCGGCTCAGCGAACGGATCCTCGCCTGCGGACGCCTGCTCGCCCCCCTTGCCGAAGCGGTCGAACGGCTGCGAGGGCGCTCCACGGCGGACGAGCCGGGCCAGCCGCGCGCGTTCCTCACGCGGAGCGTAGGCGCCCCGGCGATAGAGCTCCCGGTAGCGGGGAACGAGATCGGGGCGCTGCTCGGCGAGCCAGCCCATGAACACGCCTCGGACCTCCCCGCGGAGGTGCAGGGCGACGCCGCCGATGCTCCTCGCGCCCGCCTCCGTGGCGGCTTCCAGCAGCGGCTCGACCTGGCTCGGCGAGTCGTTGATCCCGGGCATCAGCGGCGCGATCAGCACCCCTGTGGGTATGCCCGCGCGGTTCAGCTCGGCGACGGCCTCCAGCCGGGCGCGGGGGTTCGGCGTGCGCGGCTCGCTCGCGCGCCAGGCGCGCTCGTCGAGGGTCGGGATCGACAGGCAGGCGCTGAAGCTCGTCCGCTCGGTGATCTCGAGCATGAGCGCCAGGTCGCGGAGCAGGAGCGGCGACTTCGTGAGCACCGAGCAGGGATTGGCGGCGTCGCGCAGCGCCTCCCAGATCCCCTCCATCAGGCGGTAGCGGCCCTCGACCCACTGGTATGGATCGGTGTTCGTGCCCAGCGCCACGTGCTCCCCCCGCCAGGACGGTCGTGCGAGATCGGCCCGCAGGCGCTCCGGCGCGTTCACCTTGACGACGATCTCGCGCTCGAAGTCCCGCCCCGCATCGAAGCCCAGATAGGTGTGGGTGGGGCGTGCGAAGCAATAGGCGCAGGCGTGGGCGCATCCCCTGTAGGGGTTCACCGTCCAGCGAAACGGCATCCTCGACTTCTCGGGCACGCGGTTGAGTACCGACTTGGCGTGGACCTCGTAGAAGCGCGTGTCGAGCGCCTCCGGGGCGTCGAAGCGGCGGACGGCGACCGGGTCGCGGTAGCCCGGCAGCTGCGCCTGCTCATCGGCGTCGAGGGTGAGATTGGTCCAGCGCACGAACATATGTTCGCATAGCGCCAGGCGGGAACTGGGTCGGGGAGCGACACGCGAGCGGAGTGACCCCGCGATCGGCTCTGGAGAGCCGGATCCGGGCATCAGCGAGGGCCCGCGCGGCGCCCTCCGAGCGGGCCGGAGCGGGCGTAGCTCAGAACTCGATCACGCTGCGGATACCGTCCTGAGCCTCCATCAGCTCGAAGCCGCGGTTGACCTCGTCCAAGGGCAGGCGATGGGAGATGAAGGGGTCGACGTCGATCTCCCCGCGGAGATAGCGGGAGACGAGCGCGGGGACGTCCTCGCGGCCCTTCAGGCCGCCGAAGGACGAACCGCAGATGCGCCGGCCGGTGATGAGCAGGCGGGGGATGACCTCGAGGGTCTCCCCCCTCCCGGCGACCCCGCAGACGGTGCACAGCCCCCAGCCCATCCGCGCCGCTTCGACCGCCTCGCCCATCACCGACACGAGGCCGGTGGCCTCGAAGGTGTAATCGGCGCCGAATCCCCCGGTGGACTCTAGGACGCGCTCGACCGTGTCGGGACCGCCGACGATCAGCTCGGTGGCGCCCTGCCCGCGGGCAAGCTCGAGGCGCTCGAGGGAGAGGTCGACGGCGATGATCCGCTCGGCGCCCTGCAGCCGGCAGCCCGCGACGGCGCCGAGGCCGACCATCCCCGCGCCGAAGACAACGCAGGTGGAGCCCTCGCGGACGCCGGCCGTGCGGATCGCCGCGCCGAGGCCCGTCGAGAGGCCGCAGGCGAACAGGCAGGCGCGATCGAGCGGCGCCTCCGGGTCGATGCGCGCGAGGGCGATCTCCGGCATGACGGTGTACTCGGCGAACGTGGAGCTGCCCATGAAGTGGCGGAGGGGCTCCCCGTCGAGGCTCAGCCGGGTGGTCCCGTCGGGCAGGTAGCCGAGGTTCTGCTGCTCGCGTATCGCCAGGCAGAGGTTCGTGAGCGGGCTGAGACAGTGGACGCACTCCCCGCACTGGGGCGAGAAGAGCGTCACGACGTGATCCCCCTCCCCCACGAGCGTCACGCCGGGGCCGCAGCGCTCGACCACCCCCGCGCCCTCGTGGCCGAGGACGGTGGGGGCGTAGCCCGAGGGGTCGACCCCCGAGGCGGTGTACATGTCGGTGTGGCAGATGCCGCAGGCGACGAGCCGCACGAGCACCTCGCCCGGCCCGGGCTCCGCGAGCTCGACCCGCTCGATGACGAGCGGCTGGGCGAACTCCCGCAGGACGGCGGCCGTGACCTCCATGGCCTCTCCCTCTCCCTCAGCCGGCTCTCGCCAGCAGGTGCTCCTCGCCGGTGAGCGTCTGGCTGGTGGCGGTGTGGACCTCGACCCCGGTGAGCTCCCCGGCCTGGGCCAGCCCGCCGAAGTTCACCACCTTGTTGTGCCTCGTTCGTCCCCGCAGGCGGTCCGGATCGGTGCGGGAGGAGCCTTCGACGAGCACCTCGACGGTCCGCCCGACGAACCGCTGCGCGCGCTCGCGCGCTCGCGCCTGGACGACCTCGAGGAGGCGCTCCATCCGCTCCACCTTCACCGGATGGGGGACGAGCCCCTCGCTGATCCTCGCCGCCTCGGTGCCCCTGCGAGGGGAGAAGATGAAGGTGAAGGCGCCGTCGTAGCCCACCTCCTCGGCGACCTCGAGCGTCTGCGAGAAGTCCTCCTCGGTCTCTCCCGGGAAGCCCACGATGATGTCCGTCGTGAGAGCCACGTCGGGTAGGTGCTCGCGGATCAGAGCGACCCGGTCGAGGTAGCGGCGGCGATCGTATGTCCGCCGCATCGCCTTCAGGATGCGACTCGAGCCGGACTGGAGGGGCAGGTGGATGTGCTCGCAGACGCTCTCGAGCTCGACGTGCGCGCGGATGACGTCCTCGCGCATGTCCTTCGGGTGAGGGCTCGTGTAGCGGATCCTGGCGATCCCCTCGATCTCGTCGATTAGGCGGAGCAGGCGGGCGAAGCTGGCCTGGTGTGAGGGGTCCTCGCCGACCCCAGCGCGGAGGTCGCGGCCGTAGGAGTTGACGTTCTGGCCGAGGAGCGTCACCTCGCGTACGCCGTCGGCGGCCATCGCGCTGACCTCCTCGACGAGCTCCCCCGGCGGGCGGCTGACCTCACGCCCGCGGGTGGAGGGGACGATGCAGTAGGAGCAGGCGCAGTTGCATCCGACGCTGATCTGAACCCACCCCTGGTAGGGCCGTGCGCGGAGAGCGGGAAGATGGCCGGTGAAGCCCTCGAACTCGAAGTAGCCCTGCGCGCTGAGGGAGTCGCTCGTGAGGAACTCCGCGAGCCTGTGCACCTGGCCGGGGCCGAAGGCCACGTCGACGAAGGGGAACCGCTCGAAGACCTCCTCCTTCAGCGACTGCGCCCAGCACCCCCCCACTCCGACCACCCGCTCGGGCCGTTCGCGCTTCAGCCTCCGCGCCTCCCCGAGATGGGCGATGAAGCGACTGTCCGCCGACTCCCGGATCGAGCAGGTGTTGAAGAGGATCAGGTCCGCCTCCTCCCGCGTGCCCGCCTCGCCGTAGCCGAGCGCCTGCAGCATCCCCTTCATCCGCTCGCTGTCGTGCTCGTTCATCTGGCAGCCGAACGTCGTGAGGTGGAACCGTGGCATCGGAGGAAGGGTAGCCCGGCCCGTCGGGCGGCGGAAGCTCGCTCGCCAGCGGAGCGATGCGGCAGCCTGCTGAGGGACCGAATCGCGGCTGGCCCGCCCCGGGGCGGCCCCAGCCGTGCCTCCCCCCGAGATCCTACGCCGCCGCGGCCGCCGGTTCGCTCGCCTGTGCCCCACTGGGTGCCTGTGCCCGACTGGGTGCCTGTGCCCCATCGGGTGCGAGCGGCGCCGCCCCCTCCTCGGTCGCCTCACGCGCGATCGGCGTGACCTGGTCCTGGCCGATCCCGAGCGCCGCGTAGATCTTCTCTTCGATCTCCTTCGCCATCGCGGGGTTCTCGTCGAGATAGGCCTTCGCGTTGCCCCGCCCCTGGCCCAGCCGGTCCTCCCCGTAGGAGAAGAACGATCCCGACTTCGAGACGATGTTGTGCTCGAGGCCGAGGTCCACCAGGCAGCCGGCGGTGGAGATGCCCTTGCCGAACTCGATGTCGAACTCGGCCTGGCGGAACGGCGCGGCGACCTTGTTCTTGACGACCTTCACCCGCACCCGGTTCCCGACCGCTTCGGTGCCGTCCTTGAGCGTCTCGATGCGCCGGATGTCCAGGCGCTGGGATGCGTAGAACTTCAGCGCCCGACCCCCCGGCTGCGTCTCCGGTGAGCCGAACATGACGCCCACCTTTTCGCGAATCTGGTTGGTGAGGATGCAGAGCGTCTGCGTGCGGTTGAGGTTCCCCGCGAGCTTCCTCATCGCCTGGGACATCATCCGCGCCTGCGCGCCCACGGTCTGGTCGCCCATCTGCCCCTCGAGCTCCACCCTCGGCGTGAGCGCCGCGACGGAGTCGATCGCCACCACGTCGACGGCTCCGGAGCGCACGAGCATGTCGGCGATCTCCAGCGCCTGCTCCCCATAGTCGGGCTGGGATACGAGCAGCTCGTCGATGTCCACCCCGATCACCTTGGCGTACAGCGGGTCCATCGCGTGCTCGGCGTCGATGAACGCGCACACGCCCCCGAGCTTCTGCGCCTCCGCGAGCACGTGGTAGATCAGCGTCGTCTTCCCCGCCGACTCCGGCCCGTAGACCTCGACGATGCGCCCCCGCGGGACGCCGCCGATCCCGAGCGCGAGGTCGAGCGAGAGCGCCCCGGTGGGGATGACCTCGCAGCGCACCTGCGCGCCCTCATCGCCCATGCGCATGACCGAGCCCTTGCCGAACTCGCGCTCGATCTGCGCGATGGCGCCCTGGAGCGCGGCGTCACGCGCCTTCGCGGCCTTCTCCTCGTCGGTCACGGACATCGTCTGGCTCCTCGGTTCGGAATGGAGGAGGGAATGTAGAGCGGGGCGCGGACGGAACAGTTGTTCGCATCGGCCGCCTCCGCGGCGGCCTCAGGGCTCGATCGGCTCGATCGAGAGGACGTGGTCGAGGCCGGTGAGCTCGACCACGCGACGGACCGCCGGGGAGGGGTCCCGAAGCTGGACGCTCTGCACCTGCGAGGCGGAGCGGAGCAGGGCGCCGATGCCGGCGCTGTCCATGAACTGCAGTCCGCTGAGGTCGAAGATGAGCTTGCGGCTTGGCTCCGGGAGGATCGAGGAGAGCGCCGCCTCGAGCTCGCCGACGTTGGAGATGTCGAGTTCGCCCGCCACCGTCACCACGGGGTCGCCCGCCGGGTCCGAGCCCATGGCGATCGCGATGTCCGCCGTCTCTTCCCCTTCTAGCTCTCCCACTGGATGTCCACCATGTCGCGCGATGAGACCGTCACCCAAGGCTACCAGCGTCCACCTGACTTGGACGGAGAGTGGCCGCTGAGAGGGCCGCGGCGCGACTCCCCCGCCGTGGCCACCAATCGCGCGCCCGCGGGGCCAGTTCGTCCACCGGCGGCTCCCCTCGCTGCGGCCTGACGGGAGCGAGGGACGATGAGGGACAGCCGCCCCGACCAGGCCCGTGATGCCCCTCAGCACCTCACCCCGCCCCTTCTCCCCGCACGCGCGGGCGCTCCTCGCGGGGTTGCTCCTGTGCGTGCTCATCCCCCTCTCCCCCGCCTCGGCCGCGGCCCGTCGGCCCTCGCGAGCCGAGCACCGCCCCGCGTGCCGCCCCCGGCGCGGGGGTCGCGCCTGCGCGGAGAGCGTCCGCGCTCGCGGGAACGGCCGTGGGGGCCCGTCTGCTCGCGCGCACGCGCGGGGGGTCCATCGACGGACACACACAACACCCACCACGAGACACCCCCGCGAGCCCCGGACACCCCTCGAAGCGGCCATCTGCGAAGACGGATCGCCGGCGCTCGCGATCGGCGGCCGGCCCTCCTGCGCGGACGGAGGCGAAGCGACGTGCAGGGACGGGGAGGCGGCGACGGTGAGCGACGCGCGGGCGGTGTGCCCCGGAGAAGCCCAGGGTGAGCAGGAGGGCGGCGCGGGCGAAGGAGACCAGCAGGACGAAGGTGAACAGCAGGGCGAAGGCGGGGAAGCGGAAGGGGAAGGGGAAGCCGACTGACGCGGGCCTGCCCCACGTCGCAGGAGGAAGCGCGCGCGGCTCAGGGCGACCCCCCGGGGTCCTCGGGGAGGGCGAAGCTTTCGACGGGCTCGTAGGTGGGGCCCGAGGGGGAGAGCCAGGAGCGATAGAGGGTGAGGGCCTCGGCGGAGAAGGAGAGCCGGGGTGTCGGAGGGAGCTGGGCGGAGGGGATGGAGCTCGCGCGCGAGCGGCGACCCCCGCGGAGGCGGGCGACGGTCACGTGGGGACGGTAGCGACGGCGCTCGGGCTCCCACGGGATGGCGGCGGCCACGGAATCGAGGACGCGGGCGTGGAGGGGCTCGAGCTGACGGTCGGGGTCGCCGAGGGCGACGGCGAGGGCGCGGGGATGGCGGGTGGGAAGCCAGAGGGGCGGGCCGACGGCGAGGGGGATGGCGGTGGCGGGGGAGGAGGCGAGGGCGGAGACGAGCGGGTCGATGTCCTCGACGGGGCGGTTTGAGAGGAAGGCGAGGGTGAGGTGGAGGAGCTCCGGGTCCAGGGGGCGAAGTGCGGGGGCATCGGCCGAGGGAGAGGCGGCGCGGGTGGGCGGAACGGCGGTGCGGGCCCAGGCGGCGAGGCGCTCGGAGACGAGTGGAGGGAGGTCGAGGGCGACGAAGAGGCGCGCCGTGGCAGCGCGTGACATCGCCGGCAGGAGGCTAGGCGGCGGCGCCCGACGCGGGGGGCGTGCCGGGAACGGTCGCGGGGTCGGAGCCGTTGAGGAAGCGGCGGAGGAGGTGGAGGGCGACGGTGGTGGCGCGGTCGCGGATGTCGGCGCGTGAGCCGGGGAGGCTGATCGAGCGGGTGAGGGGCGGGTGGGCATCGCGGGTGACGGAGAGCCAGACGAGGCCGACGGGCTTCTCCTCGGTCCCGCCGCCCGGGCCGGCGATGCCGGTGACGCCGATACCGACGTCCGCCCCCAGGCGCGCGCGGGCGCCGTCGGCGAGCGCCTCGGCGACCTCCGCGGAGACGGCGCCGTAAAGGTCGATCAGCTCGGGTGGGACGCCGGCGAGTGCGACCTTGGCCTCGTTGGAGTAGACGACGAGGCCGCCGAGGAAGTAGGAGGAGGCGCCGGGGATCTCGGTGATGCGTCCGGCGAGGAGGCCGCCGGTGCAGGACTCGGCGACGGCGAGGGTGAGGGGCGGCCCCTGGGGATCGCCGTGGAGGAGGGCGGCGACCTGCTGGTCGACGGTGGTGCCGTCGTCGGAGAAGAGGGTGTCGGGGTGGCGGCGGCGGATGAGGGCCTCGAGGGCCTCATAGGGCGCGCGGTCGGCGGGCTCGAAGCGGGTGACGACCTCGACCTCGCCGCGTTTGAGGCAGGTGGTGACCTCGAGGCGCTCGAGGGGCACGCCCTCGGCTTCGGCGATGCGGAGGGTCTCGGCGATCTCCGACTCCGGGATGCCGAACATGCGGAGCATGCGCTGGTGGTAGACGGTGGCGGCGGCGGTGGCCGCACGGAAGGCGTCGGTGTCGACGGCGGCGAGCCACATCGGCTGGAGCTCGCGGGGCGGGCCGGGGAGGACGACGACGGTGGGGCCCCCGGCGGGACTCGGGGGAGGGACGACGAGGCCGGGGGCGGTGCCGACGGGCTCGAGGATGGTGGCGCCGAGGGGGACCATGGCCTGCTTGCGGTTGCCGGCGCGGATGGCGTCCATGTCGAGGTTGGGAAAGCGTTTGGTGAGCGGGCGGAGGATCTCGGCGATGCGCCCCTCGAGGGCGTCGTCGAGGAGCATCTCGCGCTGCTGGAAGGAGCCGACGACGGATGCCGTGAGGTCGTCGGCGGTGGGGCCGAGGCCGCCGCTGGTGAGGACGAGGTCGAGGCCCTCCTGGGCCATGAAACGGAGCGCCGCGAGCATGTCCTCGGGGCGATCGGCGACGATGGTGGTGTAGGCGAGGTCGATGCCGAGCTCGCGGAGGCGCTCGGCGAGCCAGGGGCCGTTGCGATCGCTGACGCGACCGGTGAGGACCTCGGTGCCGGTGACGACGATGCCGGCGCGAACGCTCATCGGGCGCGGGGGATCATTTGCAGGTGGGCTGTTCGGAGGGGGCGAGGGGGACGCGGCCGCGGGCCTTGGTGATCGCGTAGCCGATCGCCTGGGCGGATGGGGCGACGGTGCGGGGGCGGCCGTCGATGACGAGGGTGACGGCGTTGTTGCCGAGGGTGATGAGGAAGCGGCGGGCGTGGTAGGTGGGGGTGCTCGTCCCCGGGTGGAGTTCGCTGCCGGGGATGAGGGTGTGGCCGTCGCCGAGGAGGCAGACGTAGACGGGAGCGGTGGGCGTGAGAGAGAGGGCGACGAGGCCGGAGGGGGCGGCGTGGTGGGCGGCGGAGTGGTGGACGTGGGCGGCGTGATGGGTGGTTGTGGTGACGTTGGCGCCGGCGGGGCTCTTGGAGCCGCTGCCACCGACGAGGAGGAGGACGACGAGGATGACGATCAGGGCGCCGATGACGCTGACGGCGAGGAGATAGAGACGGGAGGGCGAGGAGGAGCCGGCGCGGCCCGAGAGTCCCGCCGCGCCCCCGCGGCCACGGGGGCGGGAGCTGCGGGGGTTGGAGACGATCGGCTCGAAGGGCTCGCTGCGGCGCTCGTGCTGGAGACGGTAGTCCTCGACGAGGGCCTTCCCGTCGAGTCCGAGGGCGTCGGCGTAGGTGCGGAGGAAGCTCTTGACGAAGGTGGGGCCCGGGAGCAGGCCCCACTCCTCGTTCTCGAGCGCGCGGAGGTACTTGGCCCGGATCTTCGTCTGGGCCTCGATCTCCGACACGTCGATGTGGGCGCGCATTCGCGCCTCGCGCAACGTTGCACCGATATCGGCCATCTGGCCGGAAGGCTAGCCGCCCGCGGGTGTGGCGGGCTCGTTGGGTGAGATCTCCAGCGTGGCAAGCACGCGGGGGAGATCGGCCTCGGTGATGAGGACCTGTCGGGGCTTGGAGCCCTCGTAGCCGGAGATCACGCCGCGGCGCTCGAGCATGTCGATCATGCGGCCGGCGCGGGTGTAGCCGAGGCGGAGGCGGCGCTGGAGCATCGAGGTCGACGCGGTCTGCATTTCGGCGACGAGGGCGATGGCGTCTCGGAGGAGGGGATCCTCGTCGGGATCGAACTCGTCGGGCGCCCCCTCCCCCTCCTCGGGCTCGACTTTCTCGAGGAGCTCCTCGCGGAGCTCCGGCTCGCCCTGGCGCCGCCAGAGCTCGGTCAGGCGGGCGATCTGGGACTCGTCGATGTAGGCGCCCTGGATGCGCTGCAGGCGGGAGGTGCCGACGGGGCTGAAGAGCATGTCGCCGGCGCCGAGGAGGGACTCGGCGCCGTTCTGGTCGAGGATCACGCGAGAGTCGGTCTGGGAGGAGACGGCGAAGGCGATGCGGGAGGGGACGTTCGCCTTGATCATCCCGGTGATGACGTCCACGCGGGGGCTCTGGGTGGCGAGGACGAGATGGATGCCGACGGCGCGGGCCTTCTGGGCGAGGCGGATGATCGAGTCCTCGACGTCGGCGGGGGCCACCATCATCAGGTCGGCGAGCTCGTCGATCACGCAAAGGATGTAAGGGAGCGGGGCTTCGCCCCGCTTGGAGCGGGCCGCGTTGAGCTCGACGAGGCCCCTGGTGCGGGCCAGGGACATGATCCCGTAGCGCTGCTCCATCTCGCGGACGAGGTTCTGGAGGGCGTTCGCGGCCATGCGGGGGCTCGTGATGACGGGGGTGAGGAGGTGGGGAATGGACTCGTAGTGGTTGAGCTCCACCTGCTTGGGGTCGACGAGTACGAGGCGGACCTCGTGGGGGGTGGCGCGGAGGAGGACGCTGGAGAGCATCGCGTTGATCGCCCCCGACTTCCCGGCGCCGGTGGTTCCGGCGACGAGGATGTGGGGCATCTTCGCGAGGTCCGCCCCGATGGCCTTGCCGGCGACGTCCTTGCCGAGCCAGACGGTCAGCGGCGACCAGTCCTTCGGGGGCGTCTGGAAGACGTCGCCGAGCTTGACGATGCGGCGCTTGGCGTTGGGCACCTCGACGCCGACGGCCTGCTTGCCGGGGATCGGGGCGAGGATGCGGATGTCGGTGGCGGCGAGAGCGTAGGCGAGGTCGTCCTTGAGCTGGGCGACCTTCCCCACCTTCGTGCCCGGGGCGAGGCGGAGCTCGTAGCGGGTGATGTGGGGCCCCGCGACCGTCCCGATCACCTTCGCCTCGACGCCGAAGTGGCCGAGGGCCTCGACCAGGGCGGTGGCGATGCGCTCCTGGCCGGCGGTGTCCGGGCGGGACTGCTCGCTGCTGGAGCGGGTGAGCAGGCGGGCGGCGTCGGGGAGCTCCCAGTGGAAGTCGGGGTCGTCGGTGACTGCCTCGCGGAATCGCCCCTGGGGGGTCAGCTCGGCCGGATCGGCGCGGGCCACGCCGGAGGTCTCCGCCGGCTCGCCCTCGCCGCCCTCCGCGTGCGACTCGGCCGCGGCCTCGACCTCCTCCTCCTCGACCGCGTCCTCGCCCTCGGCGGCGTCCTCCTCGGCGAAGTCGTCCAGGGCCCGCCAGTCGGGTGGGGGCGCCTCGACGTGGGTGGCGCGCACGATCAGCTCCTCGGGAGCCGGCTCGGGCGGGCCGAGGACCCGCGGGGGCGCCGATGGGGAGCTCTCGGGGGAGGCGGGGGGGCGGATCAGGCGGGTGGTGTCGCGGATGCCGCTCCCGGTCGCGCGGAGGATCCCCGCGAGGGATGCGCCGGTGAGGAGGATGAGGGCGACGAGGAGGAGGAAGACGACGAGGATCTGCACGCCGACGCCCTGGAGGAGGCGATCGGCGGCCTCGTAGAGGGCCTGTCCGGCGACGCCGCCGTGAGCCTGGAGGTGGGGGAGCTCCAGGGATGGGCGGCGTGGGGGTCGGAGCTGAGGCCGAGGGTGCCGGCGGCGAGGGCGAGGGTGACGGAGGCGAACAGGCAGAGGGCCCCCGTGCGGAGGGGGCGGACGGCGGGGAGGATCGGCGCGAGGAGCATCGCGCCGCCGCCGAGGACGGCGGCGAGGGGGACGAGCACGCGGGCCCGGCCGAGGGTCCAGCCGAGTCCGACGGCGACGGCGTGGCCGGCGCCGCCGGAGGGGCTCGAGCCGTAGAGGACGAAGCCCATGAAGACTCCGGCGGCGATCGCCGCGAGGGCGATGACGTCGCGCTGGCGCTGATCGAGGACGGGGAGCCTCGGGAAAAGGAGACCGCGGGGAAGGCCCAACCCGAGGAGCCCTCCGGAGCGGCGGCCGCGGGAGCGCCTGCGGGGGGCGGCGCGGGAGGCGCGGGCGGGCGCGCGCTTGGTCGCGCGGGGTCTGCGAGTTGCGGGCATCCCGCGCAACTTCGACGCCGGAGGTCCGGAACCTCCCCCCTGGGCCTTACCATCGCTTTACGACCCGGCGTTTAGATAAAGACCGATGAACGACTTCTCTCGCGCACCACGAGTGCTCGTCGTCGAGGACGACGAGGACATCGCCCAGGCCCTCCAGCGGAGCTTGCGGATGGAGGGCTATGAGGTGCGGACGGCCGCCGACGGGGAGGCCGCGCTCGAGCACGGGCGCTCCTTCGCCCCCGATCTCGTGATCCTCGACCTCGGGCTGCCGCGGGTGGACGGGCTCGAGGTGGCGCGGGTGCTCCGCGCCGAGGACGACGTGCCGATCCTGATGCTGACGGCGCGCGACGCCCTGGAGTCCCGCGTGGAGGGCCTCGACGCGGGCGCCGACGACTATCTCGTGAAGCCCTTCGAGCGCCAGGAGCTGCTCGCGAGGATGCGGGCGCTGTTGCGGCGGCGCCCCCCACGGGGGTCCGCGCCGCTGCGCGTGGGGGACCTCTCGCTGAACGCGGACACGCACGAGGTGCTGCGGGGGGAGCGGGCGATCGAGCTCACCCAGCGGGAGTTCGAGCTGCTCGAGTACCTGATGCGGAACGAGCGCATCGTGATCTCCCGCCAGCGCCTCCTCGACGAGGTCTGGGGCTATGACCCCTTCTCGACGACGAACACGATCGAGGTGTTCGTGAGCAACCTCAGGCGGAAGCTCGAGGCCGGCGGGGAGCCGCGGCTGCTGCACACGATCCGGGGAGCCGGCTACGTCCTCCGTGCGTAGCCGCGTGGGTGCGCCTCGGCGCGCCCTGCAGCGGGTCGAAGCGAGCTTCGACCGGCTGCCGATCCGGGTCCGTCTCGCGGGCGTCTCGGCGCTGCTGACGTTCGTGATCCTGTGCGCGTTCGCGCTCGCGATCGGCTCGCTGACGGTCCATCGGCTGCGGTCGGACTTCAACCGGGACGTCTCGGCGGCGGCGGCGCAGCTCCCCCAGCAGCTGACCGTCACGGTGAACCCGCTGGAGAACGGCTTCGCGATCAATCCCCCGCTGGAAGACGTCGCGGCCGACCACGCGGAGATCAGGCTGCTCGCGCTGGAAGGGACGGTCGAGGCGAAGTACCCCGCGAACGGGCCCTACCTCGGCTCGCCGCTGCGGGAAGTGCAGACGATCAACGGCTACCGCGTGGTGAGCAGAGAGGTGATCGTGCGCGAACGGGCGGGGCTCAGGAGCGGGCGGATGTTCCTCCAGTACGGGCGCCCGGTGGGGCCGACGGAGGCGACGGTCAAGCGGGTGGAGCTGTTGATGCTGCTCGGCGTGCTCGCGGGGAGCGTGCTCGCGCTCGCCGCCGGGATCGCGATCGCCCGGCGGGCGATGGCGCCGATCGCGGCGCTGACGTCGGCGGCGGCGGAGATCGCGCGCACGCGGGACCCCTCACTCTCGATCCCCGAGGCCCAGGCCGAGGACGAGGTGGCGGAGCTGTCGCGGACGCTGGAGGGGATGCTCCGGGAGCTCGATGCGGCGCGCGCGGAGAGCGAGTCGGCGCTCGCACGACAGCGGCGCTTCGTGGCGGACGCCTCGCACGAGCTGCGGACGCCGCTGACGAGCGTGCTCGCGAACCTCGAGCTGCTGGCGGAATCACTCCGCGGCGAACAGGGCGAAGCGGCATCCTCGGCGCTGCGGTCCTCGCAGCGGATGCGCCGGCTCGTCGCGGACCTGCTCCTGCTGGCGCGGACGGACGCGCGGAGGGTGGTGCAGCGCGAACCCTGCGACCTCGCCCAGATCGTCGTCGAGGCGGCCGCCGAGCTCGGGCCGGCGAGCGGCGATCACGAGATTCGATCGACGCGCAGCCCGCGATGGTGGTGGCGGTGCGGGACGAGCTGCACCGGCTGACGGTGAACCTGCTCGAGAACGCCCTCCGTCACACGCCCCCCGGGAGCGAGATCAAGCTCTCGACGAGGACGCGGGAGGGGGAGGTGGAGATGGTCGTCGAGGACGACGGGCCGGGCATCCCGGAGGACCTCCGGGGGACGCTCTTCGAACGCTTCGTCCGCGGGTCGGGCGACCGGGGGGCTCCTTCGGGCTCGGCCTCGCGATCGTCCAGGCGGTGGCGCAGTCGCACGGGGGGAGCGTCAGCGTCGGGGACCCCGAGGGCCACAGCGGCGCCCGCTTCGTCGTGCGGCTCCCGGCGGGCTCAGACCTCGACGACGACGGGGAGCACCATCGGTCGCCGCTTGAGACGGTCGTAGACTAGCTTCGCGAGGTCATCATGGAGGGTCTGTGAGAGGAGGTCCACCTCCCGGATCTCCTCTTCGGCGGCCCGTTGAAGGGTGGCCTCGACGGTCCGTTTGATCTCCTCCAGCAGTCGCCCCGCCTCATCGAGGAAGGGGACGCCGCGGAAGATCACCTCGGGCTCGGCGACGGACTCGCCGTCCTGCTCGGCGATGGTGGCCACGACGATGAAGATCCCGTCGGCGGAGAGCATGCGGCGGTCGCGGAGGGCGACGTCGGCCATGTCGCCGATCTCGACTCCGTCGACGAACACCATCCCCGACTCCTCCCGATCGCCGAAGCGGGCGCCGCGGGCGTCGAGGTCGAGGGGGAGGCCGTTGTCGCCCTGGAAGATGTTCTCCGGCGCGACGCCCACCGCCTCGGCGAGCTGCGCGTGGAGGCGCAGCCGCTTGAAGTCGCCGTGGAAGGGCATGACGAAGCGGGGGCGGACGAGGTTGAGCATCAGCTTCACCTCCTCGGCGTAGCCGTGGCCGGAGGCGTGGACGGGGGCGTCGCGGGGGGTGATGACGTCGCAGCCGATGTGGTAGAGACGGTCGATCGTCTCGTTGACCGCGCGCTCGTTGCCGGGGATCGGGGTGGCGGAGAAGACGACCGTGTCGCCGTTCTTCAGCTGCACCTGGGGATGGTCGCGGTAGGCCATCCGGCGGAGCGCCGAGAGGGGCTCCCCTGGGAGCCCGTGGAGATGATCACGACACGCTCATCGGGGAAGTCGGCGATCTCGCGGGGGCCGACGAGCAGGCCGTCGGGGATCTCGATGTGGCCGAGGTTGCGCCCGATGCCGACGTTCTTGCGCATCGAGCGTCCCACGAGGGAGACCTTGCGGTCGAGGGCGTAGGCGGCGTCGACGACCTGCTGGACGCGGTGGATGTTGGAGGCGAAGCTCGTCACGACGATGCGGCCCTCACAGCGGGCGAAGACGTCCTCGAGGTGGGGCCCGACGACGGACTCCGACGGTGAGAAGCCGTCGCGGTCGACGTTGGTGGAGTCGCCGCACAGCAGCAGCACCCCCTCCCGACCGAGCTCCGCCAGGCGGGAGACGTCGGCGGGAATCCCGTCGACGGGGGTCTGGTCGAACTTGTAGTCGCCGGTGATCAGCACCGTCCCCAGATCGGTGCCGAGGGCGACGGCGCTGGAGTCGGGGATCGAATGGGTCATGTGGACGAGCTCGAGGGAGAAGGGCCCGAGCTCGAGCACCTCCCCCGTGTCGACCTCGTTGAGCTCGACGTCGCGGAGCTTGTGCTCGTCGAGCTTGGAGCGTGCCATCGCGATCGTGAGCGCGCCGGCGTAGACGGGGGAAGGTCGCGGGAGCCGAGCTCCCGGAGCACCCAGGGGAGCGCGCCGAGATGGTCCTCGTGGCCGTGGGTGACGACGATCGCCTCGATCTCCTCCGCCCGTTCGAGCAGGTAGGCGAAGTCGGGGAGGACGAGGTCGATGCCCACCATCTCCGGGGTCGGGAAGCGAAGGCCGACGTCGACGACGATGATGCGGTCGTCGTACTCGACGACCGTCATGTTCTTCCCGATCTCGCCCAGGCCCCCGAGGGGGAGGACGCGCAGCGCCCCGCTCACGCGTGCGCGCGTGCGGCCGTAGTCGACAGGAGGCCGTGGCGTTCCAGCGTCGCCCGCACCGCCGCGCGCTCCTTCTCCGAGGCCTCGACGAGCGGCAGACGGAGACCGCCGACGTCGTGGCCGAGGAGGTTCAGGGCGGCCTTCGTGCAGGTCGGGTTGGACGTCAGGAAGAGCGTCTCGTAGACGTCGCGGAGGGACGCGTCGATCTCCGCGCGGTGAGCGGGCTCGGAGACCATCCGGGCCATCTCGTTCCCGACCACGTGGCTGGCCACGAGGATGCCCCCGGCGCCGCCGATGTCGAGGGTGCGGGCGAGGGTGGCGTCGTCGCCGGCGTATAGCTCGAGGCCGTCGATCGGGGCGAGCTCGTCGGCGTTGGCCTGCTTGACCCCCTCGATGCCATCGATCTGGGCGAGCTCGGCGAGGAGGTCCGGGGACATGTTCGTGCCCGTGCGGGAGGGGATGTTGTAGAGGAGGACGGGTTTGTCCGTGGCGGCGGCGACGGCTTCGTAGTGGCGGCGGAGGCCGCGGGGGCTGGGGCGGTTGTAGTAGGGCGTGACCGAGAGCATCGCGTCGGCGCCGAGCTCGGTGGCGCGTTCGGTGAGGTGGACGGCCTGACGGGTGTCGTTCGTGCCCGTGCCCGCGATGATGCTCTTGCCGGGGGGTCGCTCGGCGACTGCCAGTCCGATCAGGCCGAGCTGCTCGCGCTCGCTCAGCGTGGAGGCCTCGCCGGTGGTGCCGGCGACGACGAAGCCGTCCGAGCCGTTCTCCGCGAGGTGGCGGATGAGCGCGACGAAGGACTCCTCGTTGACCTCCCCCTGCGCGTCGAAGGGGGTGACCAGCGCGGTGAGGATCGCTCCGAGCCGAGTCATGCTGAAATCAGTATCTCACGCGGGCCCATGTACCCCCGTTAGGCTGCGCGGCGTGAAACGCGCCGCGCGGTGGGGCCTCGGCCTCGCCTTGATGCTCTCCCCCTACCTGGCCGCCCGGGCAGCGGCCTCCAGCTCGGACCCCGTGAAGGTCGCCGCGAGGCGCGCCGCCGCCTTCTGGTCGGGGGTCCCGTGTGACGGCGAAGTGGCCGTCGTGGGGGGCTCGGCGCTGGAAGCGCCGATCTCCGGCGCCAACACGATCGGGCCGGCGCGCCCGGCGGCGATGTGGGCGACGTGGCTGCGACCGGCCGGTGAGACCCCCCTCGCCCTCGCCGGCAGCCCCGACGCGATCGACCCGGCGACGTTCACGGACTGCGTCGTCCACATCAACCTCTCCGTGTGGCCGAGCTGGAAGGTCGAGGACCGCCACTTCGCGGCCTTCTGCAAGGAGATGCTCCACGAGTTCGGCCACTTCGACGGGGAGTCCGACGTCGGTCAGCCGAGGGGGACGATCGAGTACGAACGGCCCGACCTCGCTCGCGAGCCCGTCTGCGAACGCTATCGCCTGCGGTTCGGCCCGCGGGTCTACGCCGGGCGGGCCCGTCGGCGCTCCAGACGCTCCCACCGCTAGAAGAGGAGCTGCTCGAGGCCGACGAGGGGCGAATGCTCCAGCGTGGGCACAGCGCGGATCGCGAGGAGGACGCCGGGCATGAAGGACTCCCGTCCGATCGTGTCGTGGCGGATCGAGAGGGTCTGGCCGACGTCCCCGAGGATGACCTCCTGATGGGCCACGAGGCCAGGGAGGCGGACGGAGTGGATCGGCGGGGGCGGCCCCCCGCTCGCGGCCCCCATCAGCGCGGCCGTCCGCGCGGCCGTCCCGCTCGGCGCATCGACCTTGCCGTCGTGGTGGAGCTCGATGATCTCCGCCTTCGCCATGTGGCGGGAGGCCTCGACGGCGAAGCGCATCATCAGGAGGGCCCCGATGGCGAAGTTCGGGGCGATGAGCACGTTCGCCCCCTCGGCCCGCTCGAGCGGGCCCGGGTCGAAGCCGGTCGTGCCGATGACGACGTGGACGCCGGCGCGGAGGCACTCCAGAGCGTTCTCCAGAGCCGTGTCCGGGGTGGTGAAGTCGACGACGACGTCCGCCAGCGGGAGCGCCTCCGCGAGGGCGACCCCGAGGAGCGGGTCGGCCCGCCCTACGAGCTCCATGTCCGCCGCCCCGCCGACGGCCGAGCAGACCTGTTCGCCCATCCGCCCGGCGGCGCCCGCGACGGCGACCCTGATCACGCGGCCTCACCCGATGCGAGCGCCCCCGGGCGAGCCCCGGAGAGCGGGGCGATGGCCGCGCGGAAGGTCCCCTCATCGGGACCCACCCCCGCGACGGAGAGCTGTTCGGGGGCGAAGAGCTCCCGGGAGAGCTCTCTGACATCCTCGATGGAGACCGCGTCGATGCGCGCGATGAGCTCCTCGACGGAGAGGATGGGGAGCTCCCCGAGCACCGAGCCGCCGATTCGGGCCATGCGCCCGCCGGTGGACTCCAGGCCGAGGACCACCCGCCCCTTGAGGTTCTCCCGTGAGCGTTCGAGCTCCTCCGCGCTCGCGGGGTCCTCCACGCAGCGGGCGAGCTCCGCGGCGAGGATGGCGATGGCCTCGGCGAGGTTGTCCGGGCGGGTGCCCACGTACACGCCCACCTCCCCGGTGGCGGCGTAGAGGTTGGAGAAGGAGAAGACGGAGTAGGCCAGCCCCCGCCGCTCGCGCACCTCCTGGAAGAGGCGCGAGGAGGAGGTCCCCCCGAGCACCCCTTCGAGCACCCGGAGGGCGAAGCGGCGCTCGTCGTCGCGGGCGATGCCCCCGCCGCCGAGGCAGACGTGGTACTGCTCGGTGTCTTTCTCCAGGAAGACGCTCCGGGGACGGAACTCCGGGAGGGGAAGCTCGGGCGCGGCGGCCCCGGCGGAGGCCCCGTTCCAGGCCGGCTCGGCGGCGCGGGCCATCGCCACGATCGCCTCGTGCTCGAGCGAGCCCGCCGCGGCGATGACGATGTTCTCGGGTACGTAGCGCGCCGCGTGGAAGGCGGCGAGCTGCTCGCGCGAGACGGAGCCCACGACGGCGGCGCTCCCGATGACGGGACGGCCGAGTGGATGGCCGGCGAAGATCGCCCGGCCGAGGAGGTCGAAGACGCGATCCTGGGGGTCGTCCTCGTACATCGCGATCTCCTCCAGGACGACCTCCCGCTCCGCCTCGAGCTCGCCGAAGCGGGGCTTGTAGAACATCTCCCCCATCACCTCGAAGGCCCGCTCGAGGTGGCGGTCGAGGACGCGGGTGAACAGGGACGTGGCCTCGCGGTCGGTCCCCGCGTTGATCTCCGCGCCCATCGCGTCGAAGATCTGGTCGATCTCCTCGGAGCCGAAGCGCTCCGTGCCGCGGAAGAGCATGTGCTCGAGCAGGTGGGAGATCCCCGCCTCCTCGTCCCTCTCCCCCGCCGAGCCCGTCCCGACGAAGAAGCCGAGGGCCGCCGAGCGCACCGTGGGGATGCGCTCGGTGACCACTCTCACGCCGGAGTCCAGCGTTGTGAGTATGTGCTCAGGCTCCACGCCCGAGGCTCTCCGCGTCAGTCGCGATCCCGCCCCGCGCGCGGCCGCCGGGGCCCGCGGTCGCGGTCGCCACCGCGCCCGCGGTCGCGCCCGTTGGAGGAGGAACGCCGTTCGAAGCCGCCCTCGCGCTTGGCGCCCCCTCCTCCGCCGCCGCCCCGTGCCCACGCCAGCGAGTTCCTCGACGGTCTTCCCGGCGATGTCCGGGTCGTCTGCCAAGCGCAGGCCGATGCGGCCGCGCTCGCGGTCGACCTCGACCACCCGCACGTTGATCTCATCGCCCTTGTTGAGGACGTCCTCGACGGTCTCAACGCGCCGGCCGGGCGAGACGTTGGAGATGTGGAGGAGGCCGTCCGTTCCCTTCGCGAGTTCCACGAAGGCACCGAAGGTGGTCGTCTTGACGACTTTGCCGACGTACTCATCGCCGACCTCGACCTCCTTCATCATCATCCTCACCCGCTCCACGAGCGCGTCACCGAGCTCGCCGTTGGCGGAGTAGATGAGGACCTGGCCGTCGTCGTTGACGTCGATCTGGGATTCGAACTCCTCGGAGAGGCCCCGAATCGTTTCCCCGCCCTTGCCGATCAGCAGGCCGATCTGAGAGGGGTCGATCTGGATCGTCTGGATCCGGGGGGCGAACTGCGAGAGCTGCTCCCGCGGCGAGCCGATCACGTCGGCCATCTTCCCGAGGATGAACGTCCGCGCCTCCTTCGCCTGGGCGAGGGCGTCGCGGAGGATGTCGAAGGTGACGCCGGAGATCTTGATGTCCATCTGCAGCGCCGTGATCCCCCGATCGGTGCCGGCGACCTTGAAGTCCATGTCGCCGAGGTGGTCCTCGACGCCGGCGATGTCCGTCAGGACGATGTAGTCCTCGCCCTCCTTGATGAGCCCCATCGCGATCCCCGCCACCGGCCGCTTGATCGGCACGCCGGCGTCCATCAGCGAGAGCGATGAGCCGCAGACGGAGGCCATCGAGGAGGAGCCGTTGGACTCCAGGATGTCCGAGACGACGCGGATCGAGTAGGGGAACTCCTCGATCGAGGGCACCATCGGCGCCAACGCCCGCTCGGCGAGGGCTCCGTGGCCGATGTCGCGTCGCTGACCCCGCCCATCCGTCCGGCCTCGCCGACGGAGAAGGGGGGAAGTTGTAGTGGTGCCAGTAGTACTTTTTCGTCTCCAGGCCGAGCGTGTCGATGCGCATCTCCTCCTTGAGGGTGCCCATCGCGACGACGCTCAGCGCCTGGGTCTGCCCGCGCGTGAAGAGCGCCGAGCCATGCGTCCGCGGCGTCACGCCAACTTCGATCGTGATGTCGCGGATCTCGTCCTCGGCGCGCCCGTCGGGCCGCTTCTTCTCAACGGCGATGCGCTCGCGGATGATGGACTTCTCGAGCTTGTCGAACGCCATCTGGGCCGCCGCGCGGCGCTCCTTGGCGGCCACGAGCGCCTCCTCGGAGGCACCCTCGGGGGCCGCGGGGGCGTGCTCGGCGAGCACCGACTCCTCGACCGCCTTGGTGGCCTCCTGGCGCTCGAGCTTGTCCTCGACCTGGGTGGCCTCGTCGAGGGCCTTGCCGTGGGAGGCGCGAACCGCGTCGAGCACGCTGGGGTCGACGGTGATCGCGGCGAACTCTTTCTTCGCCTTCCCCGCTTTGCCCGCGAGGTCCCGCTGGAGGGCGCAGAGCTTCTTGATCTCGGCGTGGGCGATGTCGAGCGCGTCGAGGATCTCGGCCTCGGGGATCTCGTTCGCGCCGGCCTCCACCATCAGGATCGCCTCCTCGGTGCCGGCCACGATCAGGTCGAGCTCCGAGGGGTTCTCCGCATCCTCGAGGAGGTCCGCCTCGGAGGGATTCACGACGAAGTTTCCATCCACCTTGCCGATCCGCACGGCGCCCACGGGGGTGGGGAGCGGGATGTCGGAGAGCATCAGCGCCGCCGACGCACCGTTCATCGCGAGGATGTCATAGGGATGAACGTGGTCGATCGACAACGGGATCGCCACCAGCTGGGTGTCATAGCGCCATTCCTTCGGGAACAGCGGCCGGATCGGCCGGTCGATCATCCGCGCGGTCAGCGTCCCCTTCTCACCGGGGCGACCCTCGCGCTTGAAGAACGAGCCGGGGATTTTCCCGGCCGCGTACATCCGCTCCTCGACGTCCACCGTCAGCGGGAGGAAATCGACGTCGCGGAGGCTCCCTGCGACGGCGGTTGCGAGGACCATCGTGTCCCCCTGGCGAACGACCACCGCGCCCGAGGCCTGCTTGGCCATCCGGCCGGTCTCAAACGAGATCTCGCTGCCGGCGATCTCCACGGAGATCCGCGTCACGTCACTACTCATATGCACTGCCTTCCTGTTCCGCCCGTCGGTCGGCGGTCCGATTCTTTTTTCTCATTTTCCGAACGAGGGGAGCTTAGCGGAGCGGACGGGCTCCTCCGGACGAGCCACCACCCAGCCCGGGGCGATCGCCCTCCGCGGCCCCTCGCCGGGCAACTCGATGCTCGGACGGCGGTCGCTCAGCCCGGCCGGGACGGTCCGCGAGCGGCCCCTCAGGGAGCAACCCCGACGCTCGGGACGCCGCCGCTCAGCGCGCGGGGAAGGCGCTCTTCAGCCCCGCGCGGAGCAGCTCGACGCTCGGGAGCTCGCCCGGGGAGCCGGCCTGGTGGCTCCAGCGAACCACCCCGTCCTCGTCGGTGATGACGAGCGCCCGTTGCGGGAAGCCCCCCTCGTGGAGCACGCCGAAGGCCTCGCAGGCGGCCCCCTTCGGCTCGAAGTCAGAGAGCTGCTCGCTGCCCACCCCGAGCTTCTCCCGGAAGGCGCTCTGGGCCCAGGTCGAGTCGCAGGAGACCCCGTAGAGTGCGCCCCCCTCCCCCTCCAGCTCGCGTCGGACGTCCTCGTAGAGCTGGAGCTGGTCCGTGCACACCGGGGAGAATGCGAAGGGGTAGAACACGAGCACGCTCCGCCGCCCCCGGAGATCCTCCTCCGTGAACGCCCCTCCGTCCCCCCGCGCGAGCCTGAAGGCCGGCGCCGGGGTCCCTGCCGCAAGCACGCTCACCGCCCGGCGAGCCTCCCGCGGCGCTCCCTCACTTCCGCAGGCCCAGCTCTTTGATCAGCGCGCGATACCCCTCGAGGTCCTTCCGCTGGAGGTAGTCCAGGAAACGCCGCCTCCGCCCCACGAGCATCAGCAGCCCGCGCCGGGAGTGGTGGTCCTTGCCCTGCTCCCGGAGGTGCTCCGTGAGGTGGTTGATGCGCTCCGTCAGCAACGCGATCTGCACCTTCGTGGAGCCGGTGTCCTGCTCGCCCGCCCCGAACTTCGCCGCGATCTCCCGCTTGCGCTCAGATGTGATTGCCGCCATCGAATCGGGGACGGTAGCAGACGGATGGGCCCATCTCGACCGGCGCTGGGAGCTCATCCGTTCAGCGATCTCCACCTTCTCCTCCGCCGACATCGCCCATCCGGTATCCCGCAGCCTATGCGGGGTGACCAATGCCGCGCGTGGCACGGCCGGCGCTGCCCGAGACGCGCCCAGAGCTCGCCGCGCAGGACCTCGCAACCCTCCGTCCTCCTCAGCCTCGCCGTGGACCCTCCAGAGCGGAGCGCTGAGAGATGACGGCTCTCCGCGCGAAGCGCGCCGAGCCGTCAGGGCTCAGGGCTCCGCTCGGCTCAGCGCTGCGCTCCAACTACCGTTCTGGTCCTCTCCACGTCCCGCCCCATCTGCTCGATCAGCGCCTCGGGGCGCTCGAAGCGCCGCTCCCCCCGGAGGCGCTCGAGGAAGTCGATCCGGAGCTCCCTCCCGTAGAGGTCACCCTCGAAGTCCAGCACGTAGGCCTCGATCAGCTCGGCCCGGCCCGTCTCGAAGGTCGGCCTCACACCGATGCTCACCGCCGCGGCCATCGCCTCCCGGCCCGCGCCCGAGACCACGCAGGCGTAGACCCCGTGGCCGGGGCAGGCGAGGTCCTCCCGCGGGAGGAGGTTCGCCGTGGGGAACCCCAGCTCCCGCCCCCGCTGGTCCCCGGCCACCACCTCTCCCGCCAGGCGGAAGGGGTCGCCGAGGAGCTTCCCCGCCGTGCCCACCTCGCCGGCGAGGACGAGCCCGCGGATGTGGCTCGAGGAGACGATCTCCCCGTCCACCTCCAACATCGCGTGCACCACCGTCTCGAAGCGCTCGTCCTGCTGGAGCAGCGCGGCATCCCCCTGGGCGCGGTGGCCGAAGCGGAAGTTCTCCCCGATCGCCACCGCCTCCGCCCCGAGGGCCCCGATGAGGACATCGTCGACGAAGCTCGCCGCCGAGCGCGAGGCGAACTCCTCGTCGAAGGGGATCACGATCAGCTCCTCCACGCCCAGAGCGGCGATCAGCTCCGCCTTCCGCTCGAGCGTCGTGAGCAGCTTCGGGGTGTGCGTGGGCGCCACCACGGAGACCGGATGGGGGTCGAAGGTGAGAACGCTGTCGGAGCCCCTGATCACCTCCCGGTGGCCGAGATGCACTCCGTCGAAGGTCCCCACCGCGACCCTCCGACCGCTCCGCGGCTCGACGTCGGTCAGGCGGCTGAGCTTCACGCCCGCAAGCCTATTCGGGGGTGCCCCCGCGGGCCATCCCGAGGGCCTCTTCGATCGGGATCACCGGCGCGTCCCTCCACTCGGCCCCCCGAAGGGGCAAGGGGACGGCCTCGCCGACGTCGAAGGGCCCGATCCCCGTGCGGCGCAGCTCCAGGCAGTAGCCGTCGTGGAGATCGGCGATCAGCGAGCGCACGTAGGTCCCCGAGCCGCATTCGATCGCGAAGGCCGCCCGCGGCCGCTCCCCCTCCTCCCTCCAGAGCTGCTCGAAGCGGTGGACGGTCACCACCCGCTCCGGCATCACCACCTCCTCACCCCTCCTAGCGCGCCGGTAGGCGCGCTCTCCTCCTATCTTCACCGCCGAGTACACCGGCGGGCGTTGGCGGATCTCCCCCACGGGGAGCTCCGGCGGGTCGGGCGGCACCCGCCCAGTCTCCCTCACCTCCCCCTCGGTGTCCCCCGTGCTCGACACCGCACCCAGGCGGGCGATCGTCTCGTAGCGCTTCCGCAGCCCCATCAGCTCCTGTTGGGCCTTCGTCGCCCGCCCCACGAGCACGAGCAGCAGGCCCGTCGCGAAGGGGTCGAGCGTGCCGGCGTGACCGGTGCGGACGCCCCCGAGCGCACGCTTCACCGCGGCCACCACGTCGTGGGAGCTCATCCCCGCGGGCTTGTCCATCAGCAGGACCCCGTCCATCCCTCGGGCCCCCGCCCCGGGGTCCTCAGGCGACCGTCGCGGTCGCCCGCCCGTCGGAGGAGCCGTGGAGTTGCGTCGCGAGCGCCCCCCGGAGGAACTCCACCAGCTCCTCCGCCTCGAGCGTCGTCGAAAAGCCCGCAGCCCGGCGATGGCCCCCGCCCCCCTGCGCCCGCGCGATCACCGACACGTCCACCTCGTCGTCCGTCGCCCGCAGCGACACTTTCTGCTGACCTTTTTTCGCCCCGCTGCTGAGCTCGCGGACGAGCACCGCGACCTTCGTCCCCCGGAGCGCCCTCAGCTGGTCGATGATCCCCTCCGAGTAGCTCTCCTCGGCCCCGCTCCTCTCGAAGTCCCCCGCGCTCAGCGCCACCAGCGTCAGCTCCCCGGAATCGAACCTCTGCACCCGTCCGAGCGCGAGCGCGAGCAGGGCGAGCTTCCCCTCCGGCATGTCCTCATACAGCCGCCTGTACACCGCCGGCACGTCCACCCCGCCGGCGATCAGGTCCGCCGCCATCAGGTGCGCCGTCGGGCCCGTGTTCTCGTACATGAACCGCCCCGTGTCCGTGATCAGACCGATGTAGAGCGCTTCCGCCACCTCCGCCGAGGGCACCACCCCGAGCTGCCCCATCAGCTCCCACACGATCTCCGCCGTGCAGGACGCCTCCGGCACCACGTAGTTGATCGTCCCGAAGCCCGTGTTGTCGTGATGGTGGTCGATGTTCAGCAGGTGCCGTCCGTCCCGCAACACGCTCGCCGAGTTCCGATCGATGTTCCCGCAGTCCAGGAACACCACCGTCCGCTCCCCCACGTCCTCCGGCGGCAGCTGAATCAGCCCACCCAGGGGGAACACCCGGTACTCCATCGGCAGCGGGAGGTCCGCAGGGGCGATGAACATCACCGAGTCCTTCCCCATCGCGCTCAGCAGCCCCTGCATCCCCACGAGCGACCCGAGAGCATCCCCGTCGGGGTTCTCGTGGGTGGCCAGCACGAAGCGCTCGTCGTCCCGCAGCCGCGCCAGCACCTCCTCCCTCGTCCCCGAGCGGTCGATCGTGGCGCTCACTCCCCCCCGCCCTCCTGGATGAGCTCCTCCAGGCGCATCGCCCTGTCCGTCGTCTCGTCATAGGCGAACTCGAGCGTCGGCGTCCGCTTCAGCCGGAGCTCTCTCGCAATCCTCCCCTGGAGGTACCCGTGGGCGCTCCTCAGCCCCTCCAGCGTCCCCTCCCTCTCCTCGTCCCCCGAGGGCCCCGCGGGGTCGCCGAGCACGCTCACGTAGACGCGCGCATGGCTCAGATCGGGGCTGGTCCTGACGTCGGTCACGGTTACGAATCCCACTCGAGGGTCCTTGAGGTCTGCTCCCACTGCATCCCCGATCACCTGGCGGATCGCCTCGTCGACCCGCCGCATCCGTCCTGTCGTCATCCTACCCGTCCAATTCCCCGCCGAGCCCTCCGTCCCTCCTCCACACCATCAGCCCGACAGCTCACGCTCCTGCAGCCGTGTCTCGTAGGTCTCGAGCACATCCCCCACGTGGAGGTCCTGGAAGTTCGCCACCACGATCCCGCACTCGAACCCGCTCGAGACCTCCCTCGCGTCGTCGTTGAAGCGCCTCAGGCTTTCAATCGTCGAGTCGTACACCACGGTCCCCTCCCTCACCACCCGCACCTGCGCTCCCCGCGTCACCTTCCCCTCCGTCACGAACGACCCCGCGATCGTCCCGATGCGAGACGCTTTGAACAGCTGGCGCACCTCCGCCTGCCCGAGCGAGGTCTCCACCTCGGCCGGCTCGAGCATCCCCTGCATCGCCGCCCGCAGCTCCTCGATCGCGCGGTAGATCACCGCGTAGGAGCGAATCTCCACGCCCTCGCTCTCCGCCACCTGCCTCGCATCCCCCACCGGACGCACGTTGAACGCCAGGATCACCCCTTTGGAGGCCGCCGCGAGCATCACGTCGGACTCGTTGATCCCGCCCACCCCCCGGTGGATGATGTTCACCTTCACCTCCTGCTGGGGGAGCTTCGCGATCTCGTCCTCGATCGCCTCCAGCGAGCCCGCCACGTCGGCCTTCACCACCAGCCCTAGCTCCTTCACGGTGCCCTCCTGCGCCAGCTTGAAGACGTCCTCCAGCGACACCTTCCTCCCCGACCTCCTCGCCAGCGCCTCCGTCTTCAGCCTGTTCGCCCGCTCGCCCGCGAGCTGCCGGGCCCGCCGCTCGTTCTCCACCACCCGCACATGCTCCCCCGCCTCCGGCACCCCGTCGAAGCCGAGCACCTCCACCGGCTGCCCCGGAAGCCCCCGCTTCAGTTTCTGCCCCGTGAAGTCATGCATCGCCCGTACCCGCCCGAAGTTCGCCCCGGCGACGAGCGCGTCGCCCACCCGCAGCGTTCCCCGCTGGATCAACACCGTCACCACCGGCCCCCGCCCCGGGTCGAGCTTGCTCTCGATCACCGTTCCCGACGCCTCCGTCTCGCGGTTCGCCTTCAGCTCCTCGAGGTCCGTCACCACCTGGATCGTCTCCAGCAGCGAGTCCAGCCCCTGGTGCGTCTTCGCGCTCACGTCCACGAACTCGTACTCCCCGCCCCACTCCGCCGGCTGCAGCCCATGCTGCGTCATCTCCGTCCTCACCCTCTCCGGCTGCGCCCCCTCCTTGTCCACCTTGTTCACCGCCACGATGATCGGCACTTCCGCCGCCCGCGCGTGGTCGATCGCCTCCTCCGTCTGCGGCTTCACCCCGTCGTCCGCCGCCACCACGATCACCGCGAGGTCCGTCACCCGCGCCCCACGCGCCCTCATCGCCGTGAACGCCTCGTGGCCGGGGGTGTCCAGGAAGGTGATCTCCTTCCCCGCGTGCCTCACCTGGTAGGCCCCGATGTGCTGCGTGATCCCACCGGCCTCCCCAGCCACCACCTCCGTCTCCCTGATCGCGTCCAGCAGCGAGGTCTTCCCGTGGTCCACATGCCCCATGATCGTCACCACCGGCGGACGTTCGCTGAGGTCCTCCTCGGCGTCCTCGAACGCCGGCTCCACCTCAACGTCATCGGCCGCGTGGACGATCTCGATCTCCTTCTCGAACTCGTCCGCGAGCACCTGTATCGCGTCGTCGCTCAGCGTCTGCGTGAGCGTCGCCATCTCCCCCAGCGACATCAACTTCTTGATCACCTCGGGCACCGCCACCCCGAGGTACTCCGCGATGTCCTTCACCGTCGACCCCGAGTTCACCCGAATCAGGTCCGTCGCCTCCATCGCGGCCGTGTCGATCGGCGCGATCGTCTCGTCGTACGTTCCCCTCCGCCTCCGTCCCCGCCGCGGACGCCTCTGCGGCTGGTTCGACGGTCCCCCCTGCTGACGCCTCGAGGCCTGCGAGTCGATCACCACGCGCCTCCGACCACCCGGCCCGATGTCCCCCGGCGTCCTCTCCCCCGTCCGCGAATCACGCGTCGGCCGAACCCTCTCCCCGCCCCCGGCTCCTCCGCCGGGAGCCCCAGGCGCAGCACCGGGCGCCGCCGTCGCGGACGCGGCTGGGGTGGCGGGCGTGGCACCGGGAGCCGCTGCCGCCGGCGCGGCTGCCTGCGGGGAGCTCGCCGCTGGAGCCCCAGCTGCGGGTGCGCCCGCCGGGGGGGCCGCCGCCGCTGCCTGCGCGGCCGGGGCGGCGGGGGCGCTCGCCGGCCGCTCCGCCGTCTTCGCGGGAGCCGCTGGAGGGGGGACCTCCGCCACCGCGGGCGCTCCGTTGGAGCTCGCCGCCGTCGCCCCTGAGAGGCCGAGCGCGGCCAGCGCAGCGCCCTCGTCGACGGACGACGCCGCCGCCTTCGCCTCCACGCCGGCGGCATGAAGCTTCTCGAGCACCTCCTTGCTGGAGAGCCCGTGCTCTTTTGCGATCTCGTGTACCCGTCGCTTGCTCATTGCGCAGACGATTCTACGATCTCGGGGTCAAGCGTCACTGCCGCCCGCAGCGTCCTCGCGATGCCCCCGCGGCGGACCGCCGCCCGTACGCAGGCGCTTGCCGCACCCTTCCCGCCCCTACCCTCACGGCACAGATACGCCCCCCGTCCCGGCAAACACGCCGAGGGGTCCGCGATCGCGGTCGCACGCGCCCCCATGGGGCGCTCACGATCGATCGCAATGCGCAGCAGTTCGCTCTTCGGCGCCACCCGTCCGCAGCCAACGCACCGTCGCCGGGGCACCTGCCGGTCTATGTCGCCTGCTCCTCGCCCGCCGGGCCACCGGCGGCCTGCTCGAACGGAGCGAGCGCGGGCGCCTGCTCCTCGACGAGCCCGTCATCTGTGGCGGTCGCGGTCGCGGTGGCCGTCGCGCCCCCGTCGTGACTCTCCCCCGCCGGCTCCCCGCCGGCGTTGAGGTCTGCAAGGTTGTCGCTTGCGATCGCCGCGAGCGCCTGGTGGGCTTCCAGGCCGCAGTAGCGGGTCCCCGGGAGGGCGGCGTTCGGACAGCGGCGCCCGTTGGAGAGGATCGCCGCACAGCGCCCCGTCACCTCCTCCTCCTCGTAACCGTGCTCGGCCTCCTCGGCGGCGAACTCGGTCTCCGAGCGGATGTCCACCCGCCAGCCCGTCAGCCTCGCCGCGAGCCTCGCGTTCTGTCCCTCCCGTCCGATCGCCAGCGAGAGCTGGTCGTCGGGAACGATCACCGTCGCCTGCTTCGCGTCGTCGTCCACGAGCACCTCCCTCACCCTCGCGGGTGAGAGCGCCTTCGCCACGAACCTCGCAGGCTCCTCGTTGAAGGGGATGATGTCGATCTTCTCCCCCCGCAGCTCCGACACCACCATCCGCACGCGCGACCCACGAGGCCCCACGCAGGCGCCCACCGGATCGACCCCGTCGGTGTGGGAGATCACGGCGATCTTCGACCGGTAGCCCGGCTCGCGGGCCACGTTAGCGATCTCCACGAGCCCGTCCGCGATCTCGGGAACCTCGAGCTCGAACAGCTTCTTGATCAACTCCGGGTCCCGCCGGGAGACGATGATCGCGGGCCCCTTCGTCGACGGGGACACCTCCTTGATGACCGCCTTGATCCGCTGCGAGTGGTCATACCGCTCGCCGTCCACCTGCTCGGACTTCGGCAGCAGCGCCTCCACCCTTTCCCGCAGCTGGACGAGCGTGTAGCGCGAGTCCGACTGCTGCACGATCCCCGTGATGAGCTCCCCGACCCGGTCGCGGTACTCCTCATACATCATGTCCCGCTCGGCCTCTCGAATGCGCTGCAGGATCACCTGCTTGGCCGTCTGCGCGGCGATCCGCCCGAAGTCGTCCGGCGTGACGTCCCGCTCGTCGATCTGGTCGCGATATTCCGCGAACTTCTTCGGGTCGATTTCCGGTTCCTCGGGTTCGCGCATCTCCCCCGTCTCGGGGTCGATCGTCGTTTCCTCGTCGATCGTCTCGACGATCAGATGCGCCTCCAGCCGCTCGGGAATGATCAGCTCGATCACCCGGAAGTCCGCCGTCTCGCGATCCATCTCCACGCGCGCGTACTTCGCCGAGCCCGGCTGCTTCTTGTAGGCCGACAGGAGCGCGTCCTCGAGCGCGATCATCAGCTTCTCCGGCTCGATCCCCTTCTCCCGCGCGAGCGCGTGCATGGCCTCAAGGATTTCGCGTGACATGGCTCCCTCTACTCCTCGATCAGGTTCGAACGGCGGATCTCCGCGTAGGGGATCGCGATGACGCCCTCGTCGGCCGCCAGCGTGACCTCCTCCTCGGAGGCCCCCACCAACTCCCCCGTGAAGCTCCTCGCAGCCCGCCCCTCGCGTTCCCCGTTCGCGAGCGACACCGCACGAGCGTGCCGCGTCCGCACCCGCGCCCGCCTCCCCACGAAGCGACGGAAGTGAGCCGGCTTCGTCAGCGGACGCTCCCTCCCGGGCGATGACACCTCGAGGGAGTACCGCTCGCGGAAGCCGTTCAACGCCACCGTCACCCGCTCGCACATCCCCAGATCGACCCCGTCGGGATGGTCGATGAACACGCGCAGGCAACGTCCCCCGACGATCTCCGCCAGGAGCACCTCGACCTCGGGCTCGCTCTCCGCGAGACGGGACTCGATTTCTGTCTGCAGCACTGACATCAACTCACTCCTTACGCAAAAAAAGCGGGCGGGCGCCCACTCTCGGAACTGCTTCCAGAGCCTGCACTCCGGACGAAAGCTGTCGGTCGAGGATAGCATCGGGCCGATCCCCGCACCCGGCGATCAGGCCCGTTCGGCGTCCCGGCGAGCGCGATCTCTGTAGAGCCTGTAGTCGGCCCGCTCGGGCCGTAGCGAGCACGCCAGCGCCAGCGGCTTGCAGGCCTCGCGATGGCGACCGAGCAGCTGCATCGAGCGCCCCAGGCAGAACAGCGCGTAGTCGTTCGTGGGCGTCCGCTCGGCGATCGCGTCGAACTCCGCCGCCGCCCCCTCGTAGTGCTGGGCGTGAAAGAGCGCCCGCCCGAGCGCCTCCCGCACCGAAGCCTTGTCCGGCTCCAGGTCCCTGGCACGGCTCAGCGGCACGATCGCCGCCTGATGGTCGCCGTGATCGAGCAGGTCGCAGCCCCGCCGGTAGAGGTCATAGACGCTCTCCATGCTCACATTTTACCCTCCGGGAGGAGCCCTTCGACGGCGTCCAGGATCGCCTCCGCGACCGCTCCCTTGGAGGCTCGCGGTACGTGCTTCTCGCCCGCCGCCCCGGAGCCGTTCCGTCCCCGCAGGAGGATCGTCACCTCGTTCTCCGCGACGTCGAAGCCGATGTCCCCGCGGGAGATGTCGTTGACGACGAGCGCGTCGAGATCCTTGCCCGCGAGCTTCCCCCTCGCCGCCTCCACCGCCGCCACCCCGTGCTCCGCGGCGAACCCCACGAGCACCTGCCCCTCCCGCCGCACCGCCGAGAGCCCCTTCAGCACGTCCGCCGTCGGCGTGAGCTCGATCACCATCTCCTCCCGCCCCTCCTTCTTCAGCTTCTCCCCCGCCGGCCGCGCCGGCGCGAAGTCCGCCACGGCCGCCGCCATCAGCAACACGTCGCACGCGGGAAACTCCTCCTCGCAGGCCTCCCGGAGCTCGGCCGCCGTCCCCACGTCCCGTCGCACCACCCCCTCGGGTGTCCCCAGGGCGACGTTCGCCGCGAGCACCGTCACGTTCGCCCCGCGTCTCTCCGCACCCTCGGCGAGCGCGAACCCCATCCGCCCCGACGAGCTGTTCCCCACGAAGCGCACGCTGTCGATCGGCTCCCTCGTGCCGCCCGCCGTCACGAGCACCCGCCGTCCCCGCAGCCGACCTCGCCCGAGACGGTCCTCCCCGCGCGGCCCTCCCTTCTCGGCGATCGCCCTCTCGCACGCCGCCACCAGCTCCGCGGGCTCGGCGAGCCGGCCGATGCCCTCCTCGCCGATGCTCGCCAGGCGCCCCACACCCGGCTCGATCACCGTGATTCCCCGCTCCCTCAGCGTGCTCAGGTTCGCCTGCGTGGCGGCGTGCTCGTACATCCGGTTGTTCATCGCCGGCGCCACCACCACGGGGCAGGTCGCCGCCAGGGCGCAACTGCTCAGGAGGTTGTCCGCCATCCCCCCCGCGAGCTTTGCGACCGTGTTCGCCGTGGCGGGCGCGATCAGGTAGACGTCCGCGTTGGCCGCCAGCTCGAGGTGGCTCGGCGGCTCATGCGTCGGGCCAGGCTCGCCCGGGAACGCCCCCCTCGCGGGGTCCCTCTCGAACTCGCTCACCAGCACCGGCGCCCCGCTCAGCGCCGCGAACGACGCCTCGCCGACGAAACGCCTGCTCGTGGGCGTCTGGACGACCCGCACCGCATGCCCCGCAGCGGTCGCCAAGCGCACGACCTCGAGCGCCTTGTAGGCGGCGACACCGCCGCTGACCCCGAGCAGGATGCGGGACATGACCTTCAGGTTTTAGACCCCCCACCGCCCTCTCACAAGCGCTGGGGGCCTGGTTGCGGGGAGCGGACGGAGGGCTTGGGCCTCGACGGCCCGCCCTCCCCGCCTCAGCGGTAGTGGTACTTCATCTTCCCCGCAGCGACCTCCTCGAGGGCGATTGTGAGGTAGTTTTTCGACGCCGTGTCGATCATCGGAGGCGGGAACTCGTCGAAGGTCCCCTCGCCGAGGTTGTGGTAGTAGCTGTTGATCTGCCGGGCACGCTTCGCTGCCACGATCACTCCGGCGTAGTTTGAGTCGACCTGCTCCAGAAGCCGGTCGATGCGGGGGGAGATCACTTTTGCTCTTCGCCTCTCGTCGCGGGGGTTCCACCGCAGTGTAGTCAGTCCGCGAGCCCTCCCCCGGGGGGCGGGGTTCTCCGTCCGCGAAAGCTGTTCCCCGCGCGCGCACGCGAGAACGGCGGGGTTCTGCGTCCCAAACACGTGCCCGGCGCGCGCACGCGAGAGCGGCCGGGCTGTGCGTCCCCAAACGCGTGCCTACGCGCGCGCCTATACCCACGCGCGCGGGGCAGACGATCGGAGTGGCTCTCACCGCTCAGCGGAGGTCCGCCACGCGCGCGCGTATGCGCGGGCGCGCAGGGCAGACGATCGGAGTGGCCGCCACCGCTCAGCCGGGGTCCGGAGTGGCTGCCACCGCTCAGCCGAGGTCCGCAGTGGCCGCCACCCCTCAGGCGAGGTCCGCCCCGACGATCCCCGCGAGCTCCTGGAGAGCGTCATCGAGGCGGTCGTTGACGACCACGTGGCCGAACTCCGGTTGCGCGGCGAGCTCCCTCTCGGCCACGGCGAGCCGGCGCTCGACCTCGTCGGCGTCGTCGGTCCCGCGGCCGATCAGCCGGGTGCGGAGGGCGGCGTGGCTGGGCGGGGCGATGAACACCTGGACGGCCTCGGGCATCGCCGCCCGCACCTGTCGCGCGCCCTCCACCTCGATCTCAAGCACCACGGGCACGCCGGCGCGGACGCGATCCTCGAGCTCGGAGCGGAGCGTGCCGTAGCTGCGACCGGCGTAGTCGGCATGCTCGACGAAATCCCCCTCGGCGACCCGGCGGTCGAACTCCTCGCGGGAGAGGAAGTGGTAGTCCACGCCGTCCGCCTCTCCCGGTCGAGGCGCCCGAGTGGTCGCCGAGACGGAGAGCTCGAGGCGGGGCTCGCGCTCCATCAGTCCCCGGATGAGTGTGCCCTTGCCCACCCCCGAGGGACCCGTGATGACGAACACTCGCGCCGGGGCCCGGCTGGTGGCTCCGGCGGCGGGGGGAATCGCCTCAGTGGTGGAGGAGGGAGATCAGCTCCGAGCGCTGGCGCTCGGAGAGCCCCCCGATGGTCTTGCTGGGGGCGATACGGCAATGGGCGAGGATCTTGTTCACCTTCACCCGACCGTACTTCGGGACCGCGAGGAGCATGTCGAACACCTTCGCCGTCTCGACATACTCGGGGGGGTCGAGCAGCAGGGTGTGGATGGAGCGCCTCCCGGACTTCAGATCGCGCTTCAGCTGTGCCCGCTGGATGCGGATCTGGTTGGCCCGCGCGAGCGCGTCCATCCGCTGGTTCAGTGACCGCTCGGGGGCCGTAGAGGTGTTCGAGGACGTAGTTCCTGTCGCCAGCACCATGGGCGGCGAGTCTACACACCCCGGCGGGACGATCAAGCCAAAATCCCCTAATTCATCTTAAGCTCGACCTCAGCGTGAGGCACGTCGAGGCTCCTGGACGGTCGGATCTTCGTTTTGCAGGGCTTTCTTGCTCTTTTCTGACGAAGGAGATGGTCGATTGGGAGGAGGCGCAGGGTCCCCACCCCCGATCGATGCCGCTCCTTCCGCAGAAAACCCGATCAGGCAACGGAACGATCGGCCGAGGCGGTCAGCTCGAGCGCGATGCGCCCGCCCGCGGCGGGGTCACGGAAGCTCTCGGTGCCGACCCCCACGACGGTCGCCCCGGCATCGAGGAGGTCCCTCGCGTGGGCCGCCCGCTCCACCCCGCCCATCCCGACCACCGGGATCGCCACGGCGGCCGCGACGGCCGCCACCTGGGCGAGCGCCACGGCGCGGATCGCCGGCCCGGAGAGGCCCCCGCCGCCTCCTCCCAACCACGCCTCAGCTGCTCCCCGCTCGCGCCCGGGAGCGAGCGCACGAGCGCGGAGGGTGTTGACGAGCGAGACCGCGTCCGCGCCCCCCTCCTCCGCAGCGAGTGCGCATCGTGCGACGTCGGCCGTGTTCGGGGTGAGCTTCACGATCAGCGTCTTCGACGTCCGCGGGCGGATCGCCCGGAGGACCTCCTCGAGCGCCGTCGGGTCGGCCCCGATGTCGAGTCCAGTCTCGACGTTGGGACAGGAGACGTTCAGCTCGATTCCCTCGATCTCCCCTCGCTCCTCACAGGCCTCAACGAGCGCGGCGAGCTCACCCGCATCGGAGCCCATGACGTTGGTGATCAACGGCACCCCCTCCTCCGACGGGGGGTTCGTTCGGGCGCCTTCCAGGAGGATGGCCAGCTCGGGGAGGTCCTCCGCGAGGTAGCCCCGGAGACCCTTGTTGGGCAGGCCGATCGAGTTGATCAGGCCCGCCGGCGCCTCCCATAGGCGGGGCGGGGGATTCCCCTGGCGGGGCTCGAGGGTGATCGTCTTGGAGACGTAGGCGGCGAAGGGAAAGGCGGCGAGGAGCCCCTCGCCGAAGACCCGCCGGGCGGCGATCGCATCGAAGGTGCCGGAGCCGTTGATGATCGGGTGGGCGAGCCTCAGCCCGCCGAGCTCGACGCTCATGCCGGCGCACCCGCGTGCTCCTCGACGTGCTCCAGCACCGCCCCCTCGACCACGGGCCCGTCCACGCAGACACGCAGATAGCCTCCCCCCCGGCGCGGGACAACGCATCCGAAGCAGGCCCCGAATCCGCACGCCATCGCGGCCTCCAGCGCGAGCTGGGCGGGGACCGAGCGCTCGTGGCAGAGGGCCCGCACGCCCTCGAGCATCCCCGCGGGGCCACAGGCATAGACGGCGGCGTGGCCATCGCGGTCGAGCTCCTCCGCGAGGAGGTCCGTCACCCGGCCGTGATGACCGCTGGAGCCGTCGTCCGTGGCAAGGCGTGCGTCCCGCAGGAGCTCCCCGCCCGGCGCACGATCGCCGTCGCGGAAGCCGAGCAGCACCGTCGGGTCCCCCGCCAGGGAGTCCTGGAGGATCGCCAGGGGCGCGATCCCCACGCCGCCGCCCACGAGGATCGCGCGGCGACCGTCGACCGGCGCACTGAAGGGACGGCCGAGGGGGCCGAGCGCCCACATCTCCTCGCCGGCCTCCAGCTCGCACAGCCTCCGCGTGCCCGGTCCGACGTCCTCGAGCAGGAACTCCCACTCGCCGCCCCGATCCCGCGCGATCGAGCATGCGCGGGGGAGGAGCGGACGCTCGTCCTCCCCCCCGCCCCAGCCCTCCACGGCGGCGAGCATCGCGAACTGGCCCGCCACGGGCGCCGGGCCGGGCGGCGCCTCGACGTGGAGGACGCGGTAGGCCCCGAGCGTCTGCATCCCCACGACCCGGAGACGCCGCCGCTGGAACGGCGTCTCGCTCACGCCACCGCCGCGCCGTCGGGGGAGACGGCCGCCGAGGGCCCTCCCGAACGGGCGCTCCCGTGGAGCTCCTGGAGACAGAGCACCGGCGGCGGCCCGTCCCGTTGGGCCCTCGCGATCGCCCGCGCGGCGGAGACCCCGGCGGCGATGGTCGTCAGGCAGGGGATCCCGTGGCCGACGGCGGCGCGCCTGATCTCCCAGCCGTCGGTTCGCGCACCCACGCCCGTAGGGGTGTTGACGACGAGGTCCACGTCGCGTCGCTCCATCCAGTCGAGCACGTGCGGGGAGCCCTCTCCGATCTTGTTGATCGGCTCCACGGGAACGCCCATCCGGGCGATCGCCTCGGCCGTTCCTCGCGTGGCGATGATCCGGAAGCCGCTGTCGTGGAGGATCTGGGCGACCGCGAAAGCGCCGTCCTTGTCGGAATCGGTGACCGTGATGAAGGCCGTCCCCTGCAGCGGCAACGGCACCCCGGCGGCGGCCTGGGCCTTGGCGAACGCCGTGGGGAAGTCACGGGCGATGCCCATCACCTCCCCCGTCGAGCGCATCTCCGGCCCCAGCACCGCGTCGGAGCCCTCGAAGCGGTCGAATGGGAGCACTGCCTCCTTCACCGAGACGTGCTCCCCGAAGCCCACCCCCTGGCGCCCGGGGGGGAGGGCGAGCGCGGCGATCCGCTCGCCGAGCATGATCCGGCAGGCAAGCTTCGCCAGCGGCAGGCCCACGGCCTTGGAGACGAAGGGAACGGTTCGGGACGCACGGGGGTTCGCCTCGATCACGTAGAGCTCGCCGGCATGGATTGCGTACTGGACGTTGATCAGCCCGACGACGCCGATCGCGAGGGCGATCTCCCGCGTCGCGGAACGGATCTGCTCGAGCATCTCCTCGCCGAGGGAGTGCGGGGGGAGCACGCAGGCGCTGTCGCCGGAGTGGATGCCCGCCTCCTCGACGTGCTGCATGATCCCTCCGATCCACACCTCCTCGCCGTCGCAGAGGGCGTCCACATCGACCTCGACGGCGTTCTCGAGGAAGTGGTCCAGGTAGATCTCCCCGCCCGCGCCCGCCTCCCGCCGGAGGTAGTCCGCGAGGCCCTCCCCCGAGTAGACGATCTCCATCGCCCGCCCTCCGAGCACGTAGGAGGGGCGGACGAGCAGCGGGAAGCCAACCTCCTCGGCGACGAGGAGGGCCCCGCTGACGGAGTCCGCGGTCCCGTAGGCGGGGGCCTTGTAGCCGAGCCGCTCCAGCAGCGCGCCGAAGCGCCCGCGGTCCTCGGCGAGGTCGATCGCCTCGACGCTCGTCCCCAGCAGGGGAACCCCGGCGGCGACGAGGCCGGCGGCGAGCTTCAGCGGGGTCTGCCCGCCGAACTGGACGATCACGCCGAGCGGCTCCTCGACCTCGACGACGGCGAGCACGTCCGCGAGGGTGAGGGGCTCGAAGTAGAGCCGGTCGGAGGTGTCGTAGTCGGTGGACACCGTCTCCGGGTTGCAGTTCACCATCACCGCGTCTCGGCCCGAGGCCCGGACGGTCATCGCCGCGTGGACGCAGCAGTAGTCGAACTCGATCCCCTGGCCGATCCGATTCGGGCCCGAGCCGAGGATCACGACCGACTCGCGCTCCCCGCGGACCACCTCGCCGGCGCCGGCGCTCTCCCAGCCCGAGTAGTAGTAGGGGGTCCGCGCCGGGAACTCCGCCGCGCAGGTGTCCACCGAGCGGTAGGAGCGCTCCCCGGCGAACGTCCGCTCGGGTTCGCGGGCGAGCGCCTCCATCTCCCCGAGAAACCACGGATCGATGTGCGTGCGCTCGTGCAGGCTCGCCGGCGGGGTGCCGCGGCCGAGAAGCTCGAGCACGACCTCGTAGCGATCGGGCCCGGGCGTCCGGAGGGACTCCAGGAGTGCCTCCTCGGAGACCTCACCCAGGTCCGGCGCCTTGTCGAGCTCGCGTGAGCGGAGGGCCTTGGCGAAGGCCTGTCCGAACGTCCGCCCGATCGCCATCGCCTCGCCCACGGACTTCATGTGGGTCGTGAGCGTGGGGTCGGTCCCGGGGAACTTCTCGAAGGCGAACCGCGGCCACTTCACCACGACGTAGTCGATCGTCGGCTCGAAGCAGGCGGGGGTCACGCCGGTGATGTCGTTGTCGATCTCGTCGAGGCGGTATCCGACGGCGAGACGCGCGGCGATCTTCGCGATCGGGAAGCCCGTCGCCTTGGAGGCGAGCGCCGAGGAGCGGGACACGCGGGGGTTCATCTCGATCACGAGGATCTCCTCGCTCTCGGGATTCACGGCGAACTGGACGTTGGAGCCACCCGTCTCGACGCCGACGGCGCGGATGACCGCGATCGCCTGGTCGCGAATGCGCTGGTAGAGGCGGTCGGTGAGGGTCTGCTGGGGGGCGACGGTGACGGAGTCGCCGGTGTGGACGCCCATCGGGTCGACGTTCTCGATCGAGCAGACGATCACGACGTTGTCCGCGCCGTCCCGCATCACCTCGAGCTCGAACTCGCCCCAGCCGATCACCGACTGGTCGAGGAGCACCTGGCCGATCGGCGATGTCTCCAGGCCGTTGGCGACGATCTTCTTGAACTCCTCCTCGCTCCGCGCGATCCCCCCGCCGCGGCCCCCGAGCGTGAAGGCGGGCCGGATGATGCAGGGCAGACCGAGCCCCGGCAGCGCACCCTCGGCCTGGGCGAGGCTCGTGGCGATCGCGCTCTTGGGCATCCTCAGCCCCGCCCGGGCCATCGTCTCGGCGAACAGCTCGCGATCCTCGGCGCAGGCGATCGCGTCGTAGTTGGCGCCGATCAGCTCGACGCCGAAGCGGGCGAGCGTGCCGTCGTCGTGGAGCGCCTTGGCGAGGTTCAGCGCCGTCTGCCCCCCGAGCGTCCCGAGGAGCGCGTCGGGCCGCTCGCGCTCGATCACCTGGGCGACCGGCCCCGGGAGGAGCGGCTCGATGTAGGTCGCGTCCGCGAACTCCGGGTCGGTCATGATGGTGGCCGGGTTGGAGTTGACGAGCACGACCTCATAGCCCTCCTCGCGGAGCACCTTGCAGGCCTGCGCGCCGCTGTAGTCGAACTCGGCCGCCTGGCCGATCACGATCGGCCCCGAGCCGAGGATCAGGATCTTGTGGAGGTCCACCCGCCTAGGCATCGGCGATCCGGGAGAGGAAGCGATCGAAGAGATAGAGGCTGTCGTGCGGGCCGGGACCCGCCTCGGGGTGGTACTGGACGGTCCCCCCGGGGACATCGAGCAGCTCGAGGCCCTCGACGGTGCGGTCGTAGAGGTTGACGTGGGAGAGGGCGGCGGCGCCGAAGTCCGTCTCCCAGCGGACGGGCTCGTCGCCGTCGATCGTCCGTGTCCCGTCGGGGCCGAGGGCGGCGAAGCCGTGGTTCTGGGAGGTGATCTCCACGCGCCCGCTCTCGAGGTCGCGGACCGGGTGGTTGGCCCCGCGATGGCCGAAGGGGAGCTTGAACGTCTGCAGCCCGACGGCCCGGCAGAGGAGCTGGTGGCCGAGGCAGATCCCCCACACGGGCTTCCGGCCGACGAGCGCCCTCACCGTCTCGACGATCTCGGGGAGCGCGGCCGGGTCGCCGGGGCCGTTGGCGAGGAAGACCGCGTCGGGGTCTTCGGCGAGGAGCTCCTCGGGCGTGCTCGTACATGGATGGAGCGCCACGCGCGTGCCGCGGGCGAGCAGCTCGCGGACCATCGAAGCCTTGATGCCGGTATCGAGCACGGCGATCCGCGGACCGTCGCCGCTGCCGTGATGGCTCACCTGCGCGGGCGTGACCACGCGCGCCAGCGCCTGCCCGGCCATCGGTGGCTCCGCGTCGATCAGCTCACGTGCGCTAGCGACGGAAAGCGACGCCGGGAACACGCCTCCGCGCATCGATCCCGCCTCACGTATGTGGCGGACGAGCGTGCGGGTGTCCACTCCTCTGATCGCACAGACGCCACAGTCGGTGAGCCAGTCGAGCCAGCCGCGCTCGGCCGAGGGGGCATGCTCGCGGTTGCAGGCCTCCCGCATGATCGCCGCGCGGGCCCAGGGGCGATCGGACTCCATCGCCTCGGCGCTCGCCCCGTAGTTGCCGATGTGGGGGTAGGTGAAGGCGATCAGCTGACCGGCGAAGGAGGGGTCCGTCATCGACTCCTGGTAGCCGGCCATCCCCGTCGTGAAGACCACCTCGCCAAGCGCGTGGCCCTCCGCCCCGCAGCAGGACCCATCGAAGCGCATGCCGTCCTCCAGCAGCACGTAGCCGGCGCCGGCCATCTCAGACGATCAGCTTCTGGACGGCCTTGAACTCGGGCGTCCCTGCACGCTCGAGCAGCTCGAAGAGAACGGCCTCCACGCTCGAGACGATCGCCCCCTCCCGTTCGAGGCGCCGCAGCCCCCGCTCGTAGTCGAGCTGGTGGCGGGAGCCGACCGCGTCGGCGGGCACGTGAACCTCGACGCCGTCCGCGAGGAAATCCTGGACGGTCTGGCTGACGCACACGTGGGCCTCGATCCCACAGACGATCGCCTGGTCGCGTCCGCCGAGATCGAAGCCCTCGGCGCGGGCCGCCGAGAAGACCGTCTTCTCGATCCGAGGCTCCTCCGCGAGGGCGAGCTCGGGTGCACTCTACCCAGCCCTCGCGGGTACTGCTCGCTGACGAGGGCCGGCACCCGGAGGATGCGCGCGCCCTCCAGCAGCGTCGCGCAGGCCGCCGCCACGTCCGGAAAGCTCGCGTAGCCGCGGAAGCCCTCCTGCACGTCGATCACGAGCAACGTCGCCCGCTCGCGCTCCAACAGGCCCATCAGGCGCCCACCGCCTCGAGAGAGCGGTGCCGGTGGACGATCGCCCCGTCGGCGACCGTCGCGAGCACGCGCCCGCGGAGGCGGCGACCGGCAAAGCAGCAGTTCGCCGAGCGGCTCTCCCAGCCGTGCTCGCCGGCTACCCACTCCGCCTCGAGGTCGAGCAGCGCAAGGTTCGCCCGCGAGCCGACGGTGATCCCGTGGAGCGGCAGCCCGAAGAGGGCCGCCCCCGCGCTCATCCGCGCCACGAGCAGCTCGAGGCTGATCGCGCCGCTGAGGACGAGCTCGCTGTGAAGGGCGGCGAAGGCGGCCTCCAGACCGGTGGTGCCCATCGGGGCGAGCTCGAAGGGGACCTCCTTCTCATCGGGGGCGTGGGGGGCGTGGTCCGTGGCGATGCAGTCGATCGTCCCGCTTCGGAGCCCCTCGATGAGGGCGCGGCGGTCCTCCTCGGTGGCCAGCGGCGGGTTCATCTTCATGCTCGTGTCGAGCCCGCGGACGTCCTCGTCGGTGAGCAGGAGATGGTGAGGGGTCACCTCGCCGCTCACCCTCCAGCCTCGCTCCTTCGCCGCCGCGAGCGCGTCGACGGAGGCCGAGCAGCTGAGGTGCTGGAAGTGCACGCGGGCGTCCTCGTAACCGGCCAGTGCGGCGTCCCGGGCCACCATCGTCGACTCGGCGATCGTGGGGATCCCCCCGATGCCGAGCGCGGCGCTCACCGCTCCCTCGTGCATCGACCCCCCGCGGGAGAGCGTGGGGTCCTCCTCGTGCAGGGCGATCACCCCCCCGCACAGCCGCTGATATTGGAGGGCCTTGCGAAGCATCCCCGCTGCCCGCACCGGGCGGCCATCGTCGGTGAACCCGAGCGCACCCGCCTCGCGCAGCTCGGCCATCTCCGTGAGCTGCTCCCCCGCGAGCCCCTGGGTGATCGCCGGGAGGAACCCAACCGGCACCCGCGCCTCCCGCCCGGCGGCGTCGCGAAGGGAGCGGAGGAGGGGTGCGGAGTCGAGCACGGGGTCGGTGTTCGGCATCGCGATCACCCCCGCGTAGCCACCGGCGGCTGCCGCGCGGGTGCCCGTCTCGAGGTCCTCCTTGTGCTCCTGCCCCGGCGTGCGAAGGTGGACGTGGGGATCGAAGAAGGCCGGGACGAGCACGAGGCGCCCCTCGCCGTCGATCACCTCGAACGGCCCCTGCGCGTCACTCGCCCCCGCCGGCTCGCCCAGCTCGGCTACCAGCCCTCCGCTCACCCGGACGTCGCGCCTGGCATCGATCCCGCTATCCGGATCGAGCACCCGCACATCCCGCAGAATCAGCTCCGCGGGGGGCTGCGGGCGCCCGCGCATCGTCTCCTCCCAGCTCACGCCGGCTGGCCCTCGACGACCGGGGCCCTGTCACCGCCCACCGGGCGCTCCGGGGTCGCTGGGCGGGCACCTGCGAGGAGCTCGTAGAGGACGGCCATCCGCACGAGCACGCCCGCTTCCACCTGCGCGGTGATGACCGCCTGGGGAGAATCGACAACCGCACCTGAGAGCTCCACGCCGCGGTTCACCGGACCTGGGTGCATCAGCACCTGGGTGGGCCCCAGTCGGGCTCCGTTGATCTGATACCAGGCGGCGTACTCCCGAATCGAGGGAACCCACGTCTCGTGCATCCGCTCCCGCTGCATCCGCAGCGCGTAGACCACATCGGCGGCGGGGAGCTCGTCGAGCGTGTAGCGAACCTCGCAGCCGAGGCTCTCGATCCCCCGCGGGATCAGCGTGGGCGGGCCGGCAACCGTGACCCGGGCGCCCATCCGCTGGAAGGCGAGGATGTTCGAGCGGGCCACGCGCGAGTGGGCGACGTCGCCGACGATCCAGATCGAGGCCCCGTCGATGCTGCCGAAGCGGCGACGAAGGGTGTAGACGTCGAGGAGCGCCTGTGTTGGGTGCTCGTGCTTGCCGTCACCGGCGTTCACGATCGCCGCGCGGCACCAGCCGGAGACGAGCTCGGAGGCCCCCGCCCAGGGCGTCCGCAGGACGATCGCGTCGGGCTTGTGGGCGCTGAGGGTGAGGACGGTGTCCTTCAGCGACTCCCCCTTCTCCACGCTCGAGCCCCCGGCGGAGAAGTTGACGACGTCGGCGCTGAGCCGCTTGGCGGCCAGCTCGAAGGAGCTCCGTGTGCGGGTGGAGGCCTCGTAGAAGAGGTTGAGAACCATCCGTCCCCGCAGCGCGGGAACCGTCTTGATCTCTCGATCGGAGACCTCCGAGAAACGCTCGGCCTGCGTGACGATCCGCTCGATCGCCTCGCGATCGAGGTCCTCGATGGAGAGGAGGTGCCTCATCCCGCCACCTCCACCGGCTCGGCGATCGCGACCTCGTCGACCCCGTCGAGCTCCGCGACGCGGACATGGACGTGCTCGGCGCGCGAGGTGGGGAGGTTCTTCCCGACGTAGTCGGGGCGGATCGGCAGCTCGCGATGGCCGCGGTCGGCGAGCACGGCGAGTTGTACGCGTTGAGGACGTCCGTAGGCGAACAGCGCCTCGATCGCGGCGCGGACCGTGCGTCCCGTGAAGAGGACGTCGTCGACGATCACGACCGTGCGACCCGTGAGGTCGAAGTCGATGTGGGAGGCGTGGAGGACGGGAGCGTCGTGCCGACTGATGACATCGTCTCGGTAGAAGCCGATGTCGAGATCTCCGAGGGGCACCTCGCTCTCGAGGAGCTCCTCGAGCAGACGATGGAGCCGCTGGGCGAGAAACGCGCCCCGCCGGTGAATGCCCACCAGCGCCGGGACTCCGTCCGGGTTGCGCTCGAGGATCTCGTGCGCGATGCGCGTCAGGGCGCGCCCCATGTCCTCCCCTTGGAGGATGACCTTCTCGTTGCGTTCCACAGCTTCCTTCCTGGCCTCACCGGACCGGGTTAAGGATCAGCGTGCAATCTAACCTAACAGGGGCCTCTGACGTGCCCGCGATCGGCCGTCCGCCACCGGGCGGCGATCGAGCCTGATCGCGGTCAGGGTCTCGCCGGCTCGGCCGACTCGTGCCCGCGGTCCCGCTCGCGGCGCTCGGCCCAGCGCACGAGCGTCGGGGCTCCCCGCTCGGGGAAGGGAAGCTCGATCGTGTCCAGGTCGCGAGGGACCTCCGTCGCCGTGAACACCGCCTCCGCCTGTTCGCGGATCTCGCCGCCTCCGTAGCGGCTCGAGAGGTGGGTCAGCGCGAGCAGCCTCACTTCAGCCTCGCGAGCCAGCTCCGCCGCCTGGCGGGCGGTGCTGTGGGAGGTCTCGCGAGCGCGCTCGAGCTCCTCCTCGGCGAATGTGGCCTCGTGGACGAGGAGGTCCGCGCGGTGGGCGCAGACGGCAAGCGACTCGCAGGGGGCGCTATCGCCCGAAAGGACCACCTTGCGCCCCTCGCGCGCCTCGCCCATCACCTGGTCGGGATGCACGCCCGCGACGCTCTCCCCGCGCTGGAGCCTTCCGAAGTCCGGCCCCGGACGAACCCCCAGACGCTCCGCCTCGACGGGATCGAATTCGCCCGGCCGGGCGTCCTCGACGAGCGCGTAGCCGTAGGCCGGGCGACCCCCATGGTTGACCGGCACGGACGCCACGCGGTAGCCATCGCGCTCGATCTCTCCCCACGGCTCGATCTCCACGAAGGAGACCTCGTAGGGAAGGCGGCCGTAGATCACCCGCATCGACTCCATCAGGTCGACGAGGCCCTCCGGGCCATAGACGAACAGCGGCTGGCTGCGTTCGCGAAGCGCGAAGGACTTCAACATGCCCGGAAGCCCGAGCCAATGGTCGGCGTGGAAGTGGGTGATGAAGATGCTGTCGAGCTCGACGAGGCCAACGGACCTGAGCAGCTGTCGCTGGGTGCCTTCGCCGCAGTCGAACAGCATCCGCTCCCCCCCGCGGGAGATCAGCAGCGCCGGCAGGCCGCGCCGTGGGCTCGGCACCGATCCACCCGTCCCGAGAAAGAGCAGCGAGAGGTCCATCGGGGGCAACCGTAGCGCGGTGGGAAGCCCGCGTGAGGGACGCGATCGGTCTCGACGGTTAGAAAGGTCGAGACGGGGTAGCAATTCTCCGCCACCCAGGGAAACGGCGGGTGAGGCTAGGCCCACGAACCCGGCACGCATCGCGCGTGGGCCACATGACGGACGGAGCCCGCCCTAGGCGGGCTCCGCCTGTTGTGGGCCCGTCCTCGGCGAGGGCCAATACACTGCGGGGGCTGCGCCCGTAGCTCAGTGGATAGAGCGCTCGCCTCCGGAGCGAGAGGTCGCAAGTTCGAATCTTGCCGGGCGCGCTCTAGAAAATGGCTTGGCAGCGCGGAGTCTAGCCATTTGCCTCAGCCCCGCTTCTCCTCGCTAGATCGCTCGTTTCGCCTCGTTTGCCACCGTTTGCCATAACTAGCCATCGCTCTCAAGGGTGAAGGCCTCCGCGTGGGCGGCCCGGTAGGCGGCGAACGCCAAGCCCGCGAACCGCCCGATCGCCTTGCGTGCGTCGGCCAGTGCTTCGATGAGCCTTGGGGTCTTCGTGACGTCGGGCAGGAGCTGCACCGCGACTTCATCGGCGTAGTGGAATCTCAGGGTGCTGTCGCGATCGCCCACCGTGACGGACCCACGAGCCTCCACGTCAGCGGCCCGCTTGAGCGCATTCGCGATCTCCTCCTTCCCGGCGGCGTACTTCTTGGGGCTTATCTCCGGGTAGTGCGACGTGACGTTCCGGTGGCCCTCTAGCCAGTCCTGATACTCAGGCGACTGTTGGTCGACGCCAGCCTCAACCGCCGCGATGTACTCCTGCGCCTTGGGGCCCATGCCCTTGACAAAGGCCTCCACCTCGGGGAAGCGCCTCCGTGAGTCGGCGATGAACTTCATCGCCTCAAAACAGGCGGCTGCCTCTTGGCGTGCGAGCCCGACTTTGATCCCGATCGCCTCCGGGTCCTTGCTATCCGGGTCCGCGTTGGCGACGCTCGCCATCCTGTCCATCGTCCGGTGCCAGTCGTTGATGACCATCGCCAGCACCGTGACGAAGCGGGCGACAGGGTCGCTCTCGGGGAACGCCTCTCCGATATCGAACGTGTAGCTAGGCACCTCGGGCCATCGTCTCGGCGTGCGCGGCGGGAGCAGCAGGGCCTCCCTCCACTAGCGCCCGCAGCGACGCCTGCTCGTCCACGCCGCGCCGCATCGCCTGCGCGTAGACCCGCAGCGCGAGCGCCGGGTCGGTATGCCCCATTTCCACCATGACCACGGGCGGCGTCTCCCCGAGCGCGTAAAGGAGGGAACAGAAGGTGCGTCGCAGCGAGTGCGGGGTGAGCTTCGGGAGCGGTGGCAGCCCTTCGGCCTCCAGTCGTGCGTTAGTGCGCCCTACGGCGCCCGTCCCGGGCTTCCCCTGCTCCCCATCCGCCTGCTCTCTATCCCCCGGGCGCCCGAGCACGCGGCTACGGAAGTTGTCGGGGCTCACACGGGCACCGCTGCGAGTTGCGAACACGAAGGCCGCCTGCGGGGCGTCCTGGTGGCGCCCGCGGAGCGCGAGCAGCTCGTCGCGGAGCGCACCGCGGATCTTCACGCGCCGGTCTGCCTCGTCGCTCTTGGTGCCGTGCACGGTCAGCCAGCCGCTCGCGAGATCCACCTCGCGCCACCGCAGCGCGCACATCTCGCTGATCCGGAGCCCAGAGAAAACGAGCACGGCGATCATGGCCCGGCGCTCGACGTGCCTGCGGTTTTTCGGCGCGTCGCGGTCCATCTCACTGGCGGCGGCGAGCAGCGCCGTGATCTGCGCGGCAGAGTCCAGAAACGCTCGCGCGGGTGTCCGTTCCTTGACGCGCCGGGCCTTTCCCCTCGCCGGGTTGCGCGCGATCAGCTCGCGCTCCACGGCACGCTCGAGGATCGCCCCGAGTAGCACGAGCGTCATGTTGATCGACCGCGCTGAGCGCGCGCGCATGGGACGCGTGGAGCATCGGCCGTGCTTATCGGTTACCTCCTGCATGATCGGCTCGCCCTTCGCCGCCGCCGCGCGGATGCGCTCGCCCTCCGCGAGCTGACGGGCGATGTAGCGCTCCACCGCGTCGAAGGTGATCGCGTCGAGGCACATCTCGTTGAAGTAGGGCGCCAGGTGCACCGTCAGCCGCCACCAGTAGTCCGCCTGCGTGTTCGGTGCGAGCTGGTCTTTGGTGAGCGCCCACCACTCCATCGCGAACGCGCCGAACGTAGGGACCGTCGACGGCTCCGGTGGGGGCTCGACCGCGACCGGCTCCGCCCACGTCCGGCGCTCCACGTCAGCGAGCGTGTGCCGTAGCGCCGTCTCGGCCTGCTCGGCGGTCACGGGGCCGAGCCGTACATTCCGGCGCTTACCGTAGGCGACGAATCGCAGGTAGCGATACGTGCGGCCATCCTTGCCGACGTGTTCGGTGACGCTGCCCTTCGTCGGGCGTGGCATTAGCGGTCATCCTCCCCTGGCGGAGGGGCGATCATCTGGCTATCGAGGAAGCCTTCCACGGCGTCCAGCGATGAGAGCGTGACGGTCCGCATGGGCATCCTTACCCCGCCTACGTTGATCGAGGCCGATGTCACGGTCCACTGGCCGTAGTCGATCGCCAGCGGGTCGCGGCGCCGCGACTTGCGCAGCTCCCACCCGCGGCGCTCGGCGACACGCCTGAGCCGGTTCTCGCGCACCTTCTCGTCTTGGTCCATCGTCCGCCCCTTCATGCTGGTAGTCATGCGCTAACGCATACCAGAGCCCATACGGGAAGGCGTGCCAGAGCACCGCCTTCGCTTGGCGCCGAGTCGCAGCGCCGCCTTCAGCCCGCGAGGTTCAGCTGACAAATGGGGCAGTCACCCACCACGCGGAATCGCTCGACACGGCTCTGCAGGACCACGCGGGAGAGCAACTGCTCGCCATAGACCTTGAGTCCGCGGTGGGACACGGCAAGCTCGCGCGCCTCGAGTGAGGTCCAGCCGCGTCCGAGGAGGCCTTCCACCGGCGCCGTGATCTCGCGGACTCGACGTTCGAGTTCTCCTTTGGTGAGCGGGGTCGGGATCTCGGCGACCGGCGGGTCTTGGCCCCCAAGTTGGAATCCGGAGCACCCCGCCCACATACTCGGTGTGAGTCCAGTTCAACCTCGGCGGCGCCACGTCGAGCCGATCCTCCAGGGCTCCTTCGCGGATGAGTCGGAAGACTTGGTCGACGACAAACTTAACCGCGTACACGCCATCGCGGATCTGCTGAGAGCCCGCCTCGTCCATCGCGCCGTCGGCAAGCGCGCTGCCCGCCGCGTCTACGCGCGCGACACGCTGGTTCCACTCGGTCAGCTGCGAAGCCAGGTCGGGGAAGTGAGCCAAGAGCACGTCCGTGTCAGGCGCCTCCCAACTCGCCTCGTTGGCGATAGACAGGACGAGCGATTGCAGGAGGTGACGCAGTTCGTCGCCATGGCCGGGGGGCACGGACTCTCCAAGGGCCGCGTCGCGTTCCATGCGCACGGTGTGGAACGCGAAGAACAGGCCCCACGCGACCCCAAGCAGGACGATCCACAGCCAGAGCCCGTTAGCGATATGCACCTTCGGCCAAACGTGTTCGATGACCACGGCCGCGCCGGCAGCAAGGCCCGTAACAACCCACCACAGCCCACCCACGCAGCGAGCCAGAAGCTCGCGAACGGATTGACCAAGCTCGCGCACGCTGGGCAGCGTAAGACGCGAGGCGGCGGCTACGTCGGAGGGCTCCTCACTCCACCGAGCGATCGGGCAGCGACAGGCGTCTGGGCCCCCGTCCCTACGGGTAGACCACGGTGAGTGGTTCGCCTGGATTGTTTTGCACCGATGCACTAGCGGTAAGCACTAGGGACCCCGGGCAGGCTGCCGGATGCGACCCCAGTTCGTCGGTCCGTTTCATGGTGCCCTTGATCGTCACTTCAAGATCGCGTTCTCCTCCAACGACGTACGGATAAGTGAGCGGGAGTTTCCGGATCACGTAGTAGCACGGGGCGCCTTCGCCGCGCCCTTCGATTTCTGCCGCAAGCTCGACATCTTTGGTCGCCTGGGTTAGTTGACCTTTCCCTTCGGTCCCTAGCACGAAGTTGAACGCGGCGACCGGGGTTTCTTCGCTTCTGGTGCTGACCCGAGGGATCGTAAGAACAAGTTTCGCCCTGCTGACGGTTTGGAGCGAGATGCCCTCCATTTCTGAGCTGCTGTTGAGATAGATTTCGTTCGGTTGTTCGTTCGGCGTGCTGTGCACGTAGCCTGTGAGCCGCGGAGGTACGTGTTCCGGCGATTCGGTGGGCCATTCCCCGCTAAACGTGCCGCCGCCCGCTGGGAGCACCACCTGGATCTTGCTAAACGCCAGTGCCCGCGAGCCGGCTCCTTCCAGACGGCGACCAGCTTGTCGCATGTAAGGATGCACCGCACTGCTGCCCGTGAGCGCGAGCGCGACGCCGACGGATAGCGTTGCCAGCGCCGCTACCGCTCCCCCGGCGACCAGCGCCTTCCTCGAATGGCTCATGCTCGATTCGCCTCCTCGTTCGGCCGGACCGCCGCACGGTAGAGCACGGATCGGATTCCCCCCGCGAGTCTCAGGCGGCAGTCCCGCAATCGGCCTGCGACACCTGCGTGTCGGCGCGTCTCGCTGGCAGCACGGCCATCTTCGGGCCACTCCCCCGCTCGGCGCTTGTGTACGGCAGGGACGCCCGGACGCAGATCGCCATCGGTGGCAGGCCCGCATCGGCATGGCACCACCGGATCACACCGTGCACACGCCATCGGGGCGCGCGCGCGATGAGGATGCGGGCGGCGATGCAAAGGTCGTCCTCCGGGCTCCATTTGACGCCCTGCCGGAACTCGCAAACCAGCCGAGGACGCGGGCCGAGCGCGCTCGGCGCCGGGTCGAGGAGCGCTGCCTCCGCGGCGTGCCTGGGGACGGCGAGCGCGCTCGCTATGCGCTCGACGGCCATCGGAGCCGGTGGGTCGGTCTGGGACTGCAGTGCGCAGATCGTCCCGTCGAGCAGGCACTTGATCAGCCCGGGCCTCAGGGAACGGACCGGCGCGTGCAGAGTCAGGTCCATCGCGAAGGGCTCGCCATGCCGTCGCCGGCCGGAGACGCTGATCGCCCCTGACCGTGAGCGGAGTGCCCACGAATCTCCGCGAGCGTTGGCGCGGCCGCTCCCAGATCGGCGGCGAACGACGCGGCTCTGCCTCCCCGAGCCCGCGGCGTCGGGGCCACACATCGGGTACGGCAACGTCGTAGGTGTACCGCACGCCGCCGGTGGCCGGCCGCGGAGCAGCTCGAACGCGACACCGTTCGCCAGGGCCTGGTCGAACGCGCCGCGGCCCGCGAGGTTGTAGAAGAGCGCGTTCTCGACGTCCGCGCCCCCCGGGAGCCTCCCGGCGAACGTGGCATGCAGAATCTCGCCCTGCCCCGGCCGCAACGCTTTCAGCCCGTCCTGCAGCCGCGCACGCAGCGCGCGTTGCTGGTCCGTCTTCGGTTCGAACGGCACGTACGCGTCAGCGTCGATGCAGATCATGCGGGATGCCAAGGTCGAATGATTTCACCGCGACGGCCGACCCATGCATGACGACGGCTGCGGAGACGCACGTGGTCCTTGAACAGGCACGTCGCCCGTTCAGGTGCCGCGGATCACGGGCTCAGTGGCCGTGAGGCACTCTGGCGGCTCGGATCGTAACGGTAGTCTGCGTGGCGTGGACCGCCCCGCTGGCTTCGCGTGTGGCGATAGTCGCTCGCGCCAGCAGCTTGCGCGAGCGGGCGAGGATGCCACGCGCCTTAGCGCTCAGGTGGAGCTTGATCGTGGTGGTCACGCCACCGGCGACTTTGAACGTTCCGGAAGCGATGATGAGCATCACCGACCTTGGCTTCGCCGTCTGATTGCCGTCGCGCGGCCAACCACGGCGTGAAGCGTCTTCAGGGTTATGGTTCCTGCACATGAGACGGCGCCGGACGGGCAGGTTATCTTCAGGCTGACCGTTCCGGACCGCGTTGCGGACAGGACTGCGTTGGCCAGTGTGGCCTCGAAGCTTGTCGGGGCTTTGTGTTCGTGGAAGGGCAGAGTTTCGTTGTTGCCTGGTCCTGCTGCCTGGGCGGCGTCGGCGGTTGCGTCGTGAAGGTTTGGGCCGCTCCGTAGGCCGTGCCTGCGGAGTTCGTTGCGACGATTCGGTAGTAGTACGCACTTCCTGGGGAGAGGCCGGTCACGGTCGCCGAAGCAGCCAGAACGCCGCTTGCCAGCACCGCCTCCGAGCCACACGCGACCGTTGCGCCGTACGCGAGCGTCGTTCCGTACTCGAAGTAGCACGCGCCGAGGCCGGACCCATAGGGGTTGATGCTGGCGTTGAGGATCGCTGAGGTCTGGCCGACTTCCGCGGCCGCTTCCGTGGCGACCGACAACGCCGGAGCGACGGTCAGCGTCGCGGGTTCGCTCGTCGCGTCGCCCTGCGAGTTCGTGAACACAGCCTGATAGCGGTCCCCCGATTCCGAGATCGCCGCGGCCGAGATCGTGAACGTGTCCGAGGTCGCGCCCACCACGTTCGTGAAAGCCGCTCCACCCTTCGACACCTGCCACTGCACGGTCGGCACCGGGTCTCCCGAGGCAGCGGCCGTGAACGATGCCGCTTCGCCCGCCTTCACCTTCACGGTCACCGGCTGTTCGGTCACGGCCGGCTCGGACAGCCCGGAGGATGCTCCGTACGTGTATTGGTCGCCCGCATCGATCGGCGATCCACCCTGTTCGGTTTGAACCGTGACGTCCACAGGGCCGTCGACGATCGCGGCCGGCACGGTGGCCCGGAGCGTTTCGCTCGTTAGCGGAGTGATCGCCGAAGCGGTGGCCGTCCCGAAGTGCACCGCGAGCACGCCGACCAGATGCGTGCCGCTGATGGTTACGGTGTCGCCGCCTTGGAGCGGCCCGGCGTCGGGGCTGATCCCGGTCACCGTAGGCGCACTGGGGCTGCTGGGGGCTGTGAGATACGTGAAGTGGTCGGCGGCACTGGTGGCACTCTTTCCCCCCGGGGCTTCCACGCGGACGTCGACGGTGGAGGTTCCGGGTGGTGCTACCGCGAGGATCGCCGATGGGGAGAGCACGGCGAAGCTCTTCGCGGGTGTGCCCCCGAAGCTGACGCCGGTCGCCGCGGCGAGACCCGAGCCGATGATGTCGAGTTGGGTGCCGCCTGTGGTCGGCCCCGATTCTTCCGTCAGGCTTGTCACGACCGGCGACGGCGCGATGCTACCGGGGCATTCGAGTGTCAGGACGAGGCCTGTGACCGGTGGGGGCAATGTGAACGGCTGCGTCACGACGCTCGGCTGGAAGGGGTTCCCGGGCGCGTTGCAGCCTTTGGCGGTCGCCTCGATCTGGTAGGTGCCAGCGGTCGCGTCCCAGTCGAATTCGCCGCCGGTGGAGGTCGTCTCCGGGTTCGTTGATGGGTCTATCACGCCGCTTTCGGGAGCTACGGCTTCGAACGGCCCGGTACCGCCGGGCTCATCCAGTATCGTCGTGGTGGCACCGGGAATCGGGTTGCCCGTGGTGTCCACCACGGCGCCGCTGGGGTCGACCTTGATGCCACAGCCGAATCCGAGCGCGGCGCCCAGTACACGGATGCAGAGATGTTCTTCTTGGTATTGGTCGTAAAGCCAGGTTCCGAGGCCGACGCCCGCCCAAATCGTGCCGGCGATGAAGCACGCGGCCGGCTCGGCCGGCTCAGGCGTCGCGCAAGCTAGTCCAAAGCCAACACCCGCGACCGTCGCGAAGCCGTTGAGCCAGCCCTCCACACTTTTCTCGGTATCGTCGCCGCTGTCTGGTGGCGGACTGTCGTAGTAGTCCGCGGCTTGGCTGACCGCGCCAGGGCAGTCTCCGTCGGCGCATACGGTCGAAATCTCTTGCGCCAGGCCCGCTGCGCCGGCGTCGCCCCCGGCGATTCCTCCCGCTCCCCCCGCCGTGCCCTCATTGATACCGCCGCTACCCGGAGGGCCTCCTTCGTAGGTATAGAGCGTAGCCTGGGAAGGTTGAGAGATTGCGAATCCGTTGAGGACCTGGACGTCGACCGTCCCGATGCCAACCGGGGCTTCTGCCTTGATTTCGTTTTCATTCACGACGGTCACCGAGGACGATGGAAGTAGTCCGAACAGCACGCCTCTGACGCTGTTGAAGCCGTGGCCGTGGATGGTTATGGTGTTGCCGCCCGCCTCGGGGCCGCTGGTTGCGCTCAGCGATGTGGCGTCGAAGTAGTCGAAGCCGCCGACGCTGAGTGTGGTGTCGGACGCGCTTGTGACGGTGACCAGGACCGTTCCTGTTCCTGCGGGCGCGACGGCCTTGATGATTCCGTCGGTCAGTACTTCAAAGGACTCTGCTGGGGTTGAACCGAACGTCACGCCGGTTGCCCCCGTGAATCCGCTGCCCGTGAGAATGACGGGGGTGCCCCCGCCTGGAGGCCCGCCGTTCGGGAGGATTTCCGAGTGGCCGGGGCAGGTGATCATCGGATCGAGCGCGGCTTCGCCGTGGATCGGCGCCAGCGGCGGGAGTTGACCTACGTAGTTGCCGGAGCCCTCTGGGGTCTCTACCAGTGTCGCGGCGCGATATTCGTGTTGGCCTGTGCTGGTGTTGGTGCCGCCGACGTAGGCCACCCCGAGCCCTCCGGCGCATCCCTTGGCGGTGATGGTGCTGGGTTGGCCCCAGTTGACGACGGGCTCTGTTTCCGTCTGCCCATTGAAGCTCACCGTCGGCGGCAGTGCGCCTGGCGGTGTGAACTTGATCGCGACGTTGAGGTTCGACGGGGGGACCGTGACCGGGCCGACGGTGAGGGAGGCCTGTGCCGTGTTGCCGGGCGGCGGGAGTGCGGTGACGGCGTAGCTGCCGGGGGCCACCGCGAGCTTGAAGCTGCCGTCCCCGTACGTTCTTGCTGGCGCGACCACGCACGTACCGCCCGCGGTCGGGCATGCCTCGACGACCGCGTTCGCTAGTGGCGATCCGCTGAGGGTGACGGTGCCGGCGATGGTGTCCTCCCCGGGGGGCGCGTAGAACTGTGCTTTCCAGTGCGCCTCGATCCGTTCCGGCGACAGCGCCTTGCCATAGACCGCAGCCTCATCAAGCGACCCCGAAAACGTGCCGGGACCCACATTGAAGCCCCCCAGCAACAGAGGGCTGCCCAGCGTCGTGTTGAGGTTCGGCAACGACGCGGTCCCCCACTCCTGACCGTCGACATAGACCGTCGCCGTCGTCCCCTGCGTCGTCACATCCAGCAGATGCCACGCACCATCACGCCAATCAGGAACACCGACCGCAGGGGAGGACAGCCCGTCATCGACCGAGACCGAGCAGCAGTTATCCAGCGAGATATAGAAATTGCCATAACCAATGACCCCGCCCCCCGCCCCCGATTTGAACCACACCTCCAGCGTCCGTGCCGTCTGCCCCGCGGGCAAACTGGCACCGCTCTGAGACACGGGATAACCACCGCCCGTCGAGATCCCCGCATCACCGTCCAACGTAGCCCCTTCGCTCTGCGACGCCGTCGTCGGCGAATAGGCGCCGTTGTTGCAGTTGCCAGAAGAGTCGAAAGCAACGCGGTCCGTCGAATCCGCCGCAATGTCATCGAGACGGAAATACGTGATCGGGCTGTCGGCCAGAACCGCCTCGCTATAGGGCGAGGTCGGCGCAGCAGCACAGACAGTCGCGCTCTTGGAGGCACCCCGCGTCCAGTGCGCCTCGATCCGTTCCGGCGACAGCGCCTTGCCATAGACCGCAGCCTCATCAAGCGACCCCGAAAACGTGCCGGGACCCACATTGAAGCCCCCCAGCAACAGAGGGCTGCCCAGCGTCGTGTTGAGGTTCGGCAACGACGCGGTCCCCCACTCCTGACCGTCGACATAGACCGTCGCCGTCGTCCCCTGCGTCGTCACATCCAGCAGATGCCACGCACCATCACGCCAATCAGGAACACCGACCGCAGGGGAGGACAGCCCGTCATCGACCGAGACCGAGCAGCAGTTATCCAGCGAGATATAGAAATTGCCATAACCAATGACCCCGCCCCCCGCCCCCGATTTGAACCACACCTCCAGCGTCCGTGCCGTCTGCCCCGCGGGCAAACTGGCACCGCTCTGAGACACGGGATAACCACCGCCCGTCGAGATCCCCGCATCACCGTCCAACGTAGCCCCTTCGCTCTGCGACGCCGTCGTCGGCGAATAGGCGCCGTTGTTGCAGTTGCCAGAAGAGTCGAAAGCAACGCGGTCCGTCGAATCCGCCGCAATGTCATCGAGACGGAAATACGTGATCGGGCTGTCGGCCAGAACCGCCTCGCTATAGGGCGAGGTCGGCGCAGCAGCACAGACAGTCGCGCTCTTGGAGGCACCCCGCGTCCAGTGCGCCTCGATCCGTTCCGGCGACAGCGCCTTGCCATAGACCGCAGCCTCATCAAGCGACCCCGAAAACGTGCCGGGACCCACATTGAAGCCCCCCAGCAACAGAGGGCTGCCCAGCGTCGTGTTGAGGTTCGGCAACGACGCGGTCCCCCACTCCTGACCGTCGACATAGACCGTCGCCGTCGTCCCCTGCGTCGTCACATCCAGCAGATGCCACGCACCATCACGCCAATCAGGAACACCGACCGCAGGGGAGGACAGCCCGTCATCGACCGAGACCGAGCAGCAGTTATCCAGCGAGATATAGAAATTGCCATAACCAATGACCCCGCCCCCCGCCCCCGATTTGAACCACACCTCCAGCGTCCGTGCCGTCTGCCCCGCGGGCAAACTGGCACCGCTCTGAGACACGGGATAACCACCGCCCGTCGAGATCCCCGCATCACCGTCCAACGTAGCCCCTTCGCTCTGCGACGCCGTCGTCGGCGAATAGGCGCCGTTGTTGCAGTTGCCAGAAGAGTCGAAAGCAACGCGGTCCGTCGAATCCGCCGCAATGTCATCGAGACGGAAATACGTGATCGGGCTGTCGGCCAGAACCGCCTCGCTATAGGGCGAGGTCGGCGCAGCAGCACAGACAGTCGCGCTCTTGGAGGCACCCCGCGTCCAGTGCGCCTCGATCCGTTCCGGCGACAGCGCCTTGCCATAGACCGCAGCCTCATCAAGCGACCCCGAAAACGTGCCGAAGTTGACATCGCTCTGACCCAGCGCGAAGGGGCTCGCAACGGTTGTGCTGAGGTTCGGGAGGATCACGCTGCCCCACTGCTGACCGTCGACATAGACCGTCGCCGTCGTCCCCTGCGTCGTCACATCCAGCAGATGCCACGCACCATCACGCCAATCAGGAACGCTCACGGTCCGGTACTCGGCCGCGTCGTTGATCGAGACGGCGCAGCAGTTATCGAGGGCTACGACGAAGTTCCCGTAGCTGATCACGCCGCCACCGCCCTGAGATTTGAACCACACCTCCAGCGTCCGTTCGGCCTGGCCCGAAGGAAGCGTTGCCGCGCTCGCCGTGAGTGCGACGCCCGACGTGCTGATCGCGCCGTCCGGATCGCCGTCAAGCGCTCCCGACACGCCCAACACGGTGCTGGATTCGTAAGCGCCGTTCTGCCCGTGCCCTGAGGAGTCGAAGGCAATCGAGCCGGTGGTCTCGTCGAGGCGGTAGTAGACGAGAGGACTGTCCGCTAGCACTTCCTTTGCATAGCGCGATTCGGCTGCGAACGTTGTGGACGGCAGCAGCAGACCGGCCAGACCCGCGAGCACCACCACCAGGAGGGTTGCCTTCACGAGCACGGGTTGCACTGATGCCGGAGCCCGGGATGGGGCGTCCACGGCGCGGACGGCGAATCGGCGATAGCGGCCGCGCCCAAGCGAGGCCTCGCGGCCCGCGGACAGTTGGCGGCACAATGCTTGGGCGCGCCCAAACGCGCCCTCATTACCCCCCATGGTGACAGCCCCCCCGTTGTTCAACCTGATACCCAAAGGGCCCTGCGACGATATACCTTCCGCCAAACGGAAGTCAACCCCTGTGTTAGTAATGAACAACGCACGGAGAAGATCACAGAGATCCACGAGCGAGCACGTGGTGTCTATGGGTCTCGGCGTGTGCAGGCAGAGCTTCGTCTCGGCCAGGGCATCCGCGTCTCCAGGCGGCGCATACAGCGGCTGATGCGGGCAGCTGGGATCTCCGGCCTGGTCAGGGTCAAGAAGGGTCGCACCACAATCCGTGTCCCCGGAGTTCGTGTCGCCGATGATCTGGTCGAACGCCAGTTCAGGCCGGCGGCACCGAACGTTCTGTGGGTCGCTGACATCACCTACCTGCGGACCTGGGAGGGCTGGCTCTACCTCGCTGCCGTGCAGGACACGTTCTCGAGGATGATCGTCGGCTGGGCGATGGCCGAGCACATGCGCTCAGAGCTCGTCGTCGACGCCCTGCAGATGGGTCTTCACCGGCGTCGGCCCGAGCCCGGCCTCATACATCATTCCGATCAGGGCTCGCAATACGTCGCTCTTGGCTTCGGCCAGCAAGCGACGAGATGCCGGCATCGCCGTCTCGATGGGATCGAAGGGTGATGCGTTCGATAACGCCGTCGCCGAGAGCTTCTTCGCGACGCTGAAGAAGGAGCTCGTTCATCGCCAACCATGGCCTACACGACGCGATCTCGGCTCAGCCGTCTTCGACTACGTCGAGGCCTTCTACAACCGACAGAGACGACACTCAACGCTCGGCTACCTCACTCCCGAGGAGTTCGAGCAGAAGGAAATCACGACCACGAACGAGAGCTAGCGACTAAAGCCGAAAACTGTTCGCGGAAGCGCGTCCATTTCAGAATACGTCTTGGTGGAAGTGCGAGATGCCGCTGACCGGCGTCTCGCCGGCCACGGAGAAGAGCGGCACCAGTTCCGAAACGTCCGAAGTCGGCCAGTCAAACATCGTTAGGGACGAGCTGGAGCGATCGCGGATATCCTCGTTAAAGGCGTCCTTCTTGCTTGGGGCGTCGGTGTTCCAGTGCGGGTTCTTCGGGTCGGTCGTGAACTGGTAGGGGAACCCCGACCACTCGAGCAGTCCGGGTCGCCGGTGCTTCTTGCCGTGGCCGAGGTCGGTGTAGAACTCCCGCCAAGTCATCTGCAGCCACTGCTCCCCTGCCATCGCCGCCGTCGGTGTGTATTTCAGCGAGAACGCGTCCTTCGAAGAGCCTGCCCCTGACGCGCTGACGTCGACGCTGGTCCGGATCTCCACCGTCCCACCGTCGGTGGTGTCTCGCTTCTCGAGCTTCCCCTCGCTGTTGACGGTGAATGGGGAGTGGGCCAGAGTGCCTCGAACACCTTGTTGTCGTTTGCCCACTTAAGCTCCACCAGCGCCGCGCCCGAGTGCGAGTCCGCGGTGACGTCGACTCCACCGGGTTGGGGGTTCCAGCGGGGGAGCCGGTAGTGGCGCTCGTGGGAGACGTTCGCGCCCTGCGCGTCCAGGCCCGCGGTCATGGCGAGCTTGAGATCGTGCTCGAGCAGGTGGTGGCCACGCTCAATCGCGATGAGTTCGAGCGACCGCGCCGCGTGGCCCGTCGCGGTCGCGATCAATACGTCCGTCTTCGAGGAAGTCGAGGTTCCGGCCATGGCGCTCCGTTCTCGAGTCACCGAGACGGATGACTCGAGTCTAGTCCGGACGGAGGTCGGCGTCCGTGGCCCTCGATCGCTGCCGATCGCGCGCCCGCTAGGGCGGGGCGCGACGCGGGGTGCAGCGGCTGACGGCCGGCCCCGGGGGGTGTCGTGCGGTCGCCGGGCTGGGCGGGTCCGCCTCGGGGTGGCGGGGCACTCGAAAGCCGGCGTGTCGCGGGGGTGCGCGCGACCGCGAGCTCGTCGCGATCTGGGCCTTCCCGAGCGAGGTCGGAGGCATGGCTCGCCGCACATTGACCGCCCGCGGGCAGCTGCGGATAGGATGAGGCGACCGGCTCGCGGGCCCTTCGGCTCATGCCGGGCTGACACCCCGAGAGGAAGGAGTCGGGATGGCCAAAAGGACGGATGAGTACTCGTTGGCGACGGCGCTTGGCTCGGTCTTCCTCGCCTCTGAACTCGCCAGTTCCGAGGAGAACACTTCCCGCCGGGACAAGATGGACCGAGTCGTGAAGGAGAACATCGACCTGATCCGTGACGCGTGGCCGAAACGGGCCGAGTCGGTGGTGGACGGGGGTCGAGCGGCGGCCGCTCTCGTCGACATGGGTCTCGATCACGAGACGCGACACACCCTGATGATCGACCTCGTGTTTTCGGACCCGTTCGCACCGTACGAGCTTGAGTACAACGAGGGAGCCCTCAAGCGGTGTCTGGAGACCCTCGCCCTGCTGCTGAGCCTGCCGAGCGGAATCGTCGACGAAATCGGAGAGATACGCAAGGAGGCGAGCAGGGCCTACAGCAAGCACGGGGTGGTCACGATCGCGGCGTTCGGGGTGGGAGGGGCTGCTCTACTGGCGCTCGGCGGGTACGTGGCCGCACCGGCGATCGCTGCCTACCTCGGGGCGAGTGCCGGGCTGTCCGGCGCGGCCGCGACCCTGAACGGCCTTGCGCTGCTCGGGGGCGGAACGCTCGCCGCGGGAGGCTCCGGCGCGGCCGGTGGCATGGCGATCATCACGGGCGCCGGCGCGATCGCGGGCGGGGCCAGCGGGATCGGTGGCAGTCTCCTCTACCAGATGGGTGCAGCCGGTTCGCGCAACGAGCTCATCAAGCTGCAGGTCACGTACAAGGCGGTGCTCCTCACGAGCCAGCTCCAGACCAGAAAGGCGCAGCAGGTCACGAAGGGACTGGCAGAACGGGAGCGCGAACTCAGCAGGACGATCGACGAACAGCTCCTCCTGAACGACGAGAACTCGCACAAGATCAAGGAGCTGCGAGAGATCCTCGAGGCGGTGGAAAAGGCTCGCGCGTGGATGATCGACCAGAAGACTGCGGCATGACGGATGACCTGGCCATCGTTCTGACGGCGGTCGATCAGGGATTGAGTGACGACGAGAGCGCAGCGGCCGACTCCCTCGCGATGGGGCGGACACAGTCGGCCGAACTCGACGAGCTGCTAGGTGCCGCCCAGCACGTCCACGGCGACCGGTCGCGCGGGGCTGCCGAGGAGCAGGGCGTATCAAAGAGGCGGCCCGGGGATGCTCCAGTGACCAGCGGGCACGAGCTCACGTGGGAGTGCATCGTGCATGACAGCACCGAGCAGCTGGTCCGACGCGCCGTCGACCCAGAGCTCGTCAGTCTTGACGAGCTGCTCGACCCCGACGAACTCGCCCGGATCGAGAAGCGCTTTTCGGGCGGCTTCGAACTGCGCTGCGACCTCGATCGGGCCGACGTGGCCGCGGCCATCACCGCTGGACTCGTGGCCGCGCTCGTCGACCTCCTGATCGTGCGTATTCCGCAGGACACCCTCGCCGGCTCACGGGGTCTCCATGATGCGTTCTGCGAAGAGGGCAGCGCGCTGACGAAGTGGATGCGTGGCAACAGCATCCCTCACGACAACGCGATGAGCCGTTGGTGCTCCGCCTCCTTTGACCGCGTCAACCTCAGGGACACCGGCTCTACGCTCTCCGGCTCCGGAGGGATGACGCATCGCTACCACACGCTCGGACACGACCCGTTGCTCGGACTTGTGTTCGGGACGATCGACATCATGCGGGGTGGGCTCACGGGGATCGACAACGCCGGCCATTTGGTCGCGATCGCCGACACCGGCAGTGCGCACCCGTTCCTGGCGCTACCGCGTGAGATCATGCACCTGCTGTCGGATGCACCGACCCGCATGGGACTTCCGGCGCCCGGCTGGACGCTCACCGGTCTTGCCCAGTTTGGAGCGGTCGGTCCACAGCGGCTCACCGTCGCCGAGGTCGCTCGCCAGATGTACATCGGGGGGTACGACAGTCGCCACTTCCTCACGATGGCGACCTCGCCCGCGGCCGCCGAACTGTTCCTCCGCGGCTATTGGGGACTCCGACACTACTTCGATCCAGCCTTTGCGGAGGACGTCGACCGCGCCGCGGTTGTCGCAGGGAGTCACGGGCACCTAGGAGATCATCCGCGATATGTGGCTATGAGCCTAGTCGCGCACACGGTCGGGACCGCCGCCAACGCGGCCAAGATCGCCATGTACGGACCGGCCGGCCCATTCGCGTTCAACTACCCACAGTGGCTCGCGTTTCTGCGGGCTTCCGTCCGCATGTACCAAGTCCAGACCCGCTCGGCGAGTCGCACGCTGGGCGACCATGCACGTGCGAACGCGCTGGCGCTGATGCAGGGCTGGCCCTCGATCGACTGGGACGGACCGGAGGCTCCGGTACTGGCCGGGTAAGCACCCTAGCTGCGGATAACGCCAGGGCAGGCGAGGCGCCGCCTTCTGCCCCGTCCCTGCGTGCATCTGTAGTCGCCGCGCGCTGGCCCGGGATCACGCCGTGACTCGCCGGCTACTAGTCCTTCGCCCTGATCTCGATCGGTTCGTCGGTCTCGAGCGAGCCGGAGCTTGACAGGCCCGCTCGTTCTTCCCTGCCGGGCGTGGCGAGCGTGAGCGTCTCGAAGGGCTGGCCTTCGAAGTTCGGCGGTATCTGACGATCGATGGTCGCTTTGAACTTCATGCCGACGCTCGTCGCCTCCTTGTCGGACGGCGTCAGGGCCGCGATCACGCCGCCGAAGATGTCGACTGCCGCGTCGCCGCACTCTGGTGCCGCGACTTCGGTTCCCGACGTGGGTTCGACCGCCAGGCCGACCGCAGGGGACTTTGCGTCCTTGACGATCCCAAGTCTTCCGATTAGCGTGGTCGTCTCGATTTCGCCGGGGTCGGCCGATGGCGTGCGGCATTCGCCGACGATTGCTCCCGTCGCGGCGCACCCGGTGAACCGCACGGTTCCTGACAATGTCTCGGGCCCGGTGAGTTCGCCGGAGAGCGAGTAGCCCGCGCAGCGAATGCTCGTTCTGCCGCGGGTCTCGAGTGTGGTGCTCGCAGCACTGACCGTCACGCCTGTTCGCGGCCCGAGTCCGGGGTGCCATTCATACCGGCCCGTCGTGGTCGTGGCCCCGGTGCAGCTGTTCGTCTTGAAGCGACCGCTCGGTTTGCCCAGCAGCTCTTCGCAATGGCCGAGTTCTGCGCCCGTGGTCGTAAAGCTCATATCGGGCTCGTATGCCGTCCCCAGCTGGCTGGATGCGACGAGCCTGAAGTGGTATGTGACGTTGGGCCTCAGGCCGCTGAGGACGGTTGAGACCGGCATCGGTGTGGTGCCGAAGACCGGTGGTGACGCACACGGTGCGTCCTGGCCGTACGAGGCGGAGGTGCCGTATTCGAAATAGCAGCTGCCGACTTCGGCTCCGTTCGGGTTGACGGCAGCGCTGAGCGTGGCGGAGTTCTGTTCGACATCCGACGGTCCGGTTGGAGTTATCTCGACGGGAAGAGGTGCGGTGGTGAAGAGTTGGTCTTCACCGTAGTGACTCCCACCGGGGTCCTCATCAGGATTCGAAAGTGGTAGGTCGTAGGGTCATCCAGGCCTTCGACGGCCCCCGAGACCTGGACCGGTTCGCTGCTGAGACCTGGTTCCTGCGAGCAGGGCACGCTGGCCCCGTACGATGCCGACGGCCCGTATTCGAACACGCATTCGGTGACCGGCTGGCCTTCCGGCCGGACCGTTGCGTAGAGAGTCGCCGAATGTGCGTCGATCGCTGCCGCCTCGCCGGTTTCGGCGAGCGGCGGACTGTCGTAGACGAACGGCCAGACGGCACCCGTGCCTTCGTCGTCGTCCAGCCCGCCGACGAGCAGGGTGTCGCCGTCGCCGGACATTCTGAGGTTCCAGCCGAGGTTCGCGACCCCGGATTCATCCGCACCGGTGAGCGGGGGGTTCGAGGGGGTCCATTGGCCGCCGTGACGCGTGTACACGGTGACGGAGCCGGGGGCGTGGGGGTAGCCCCCAAGGGCGAGAATGTTGCCGTTGGCGGAGAGGCCGGCACTGAACCCCGTTCGATAGGCCGCGCCTCCAAGCTTCCCGCTCTGCCGCGTCCAGGTCGACCCGGACCTGGTGAACGCCCATGCGTAGCCGGGTCCGCCCCCGCCGCCGTACTCGTACGGGCCACCCACGACCGCAGTGGAACCGTGGGCCGACAGTGCGACGGCGTCACCGAATTCGTAGTAGTTGCCTTCGTCGCTCGGCGTGAGGATGGCCTGGCGCGTCCAGGTCGACCCCGTCCGGCCGAAGACGTAGGCGGTGCCGATGCTGTTGTTAGCGACGTTCTGGCCGATCAGCGCCGTCTGACCGTCTTCAGAGAGCGCGACCTCGCCGTGCTCTTCGGTTTCGCCGGTTGACAGGTGGGCCTGCTCGGCCCATTCATCTCCTGTTCGGACCCAGATGTTGTTGTCGTACTCGGCCGTGTCGCCATCCCCTGAGAGCGCGACCGGCGAGGTCCCTTCGGCCGGCAGCTGTGCCTGAAGGACCCAGGTCGCGCCTTCTCGGACGTAGACCCGTGGGCCATGGGTGGTGTCGATGAGCGCCGTGCTCCCGTCCTCCGAAAGGGCGACGTTCTCGCCGAAGCGTTCTTCCGCTTCGGGCGCTTCGGCGAGTGGGGGGCCGTCCTGTCTCCATGTCGAGCCCGAGCGGCTGAAGAACCAGACCCTGCCCCCTCGGAATGACCCGATCAGCGCCGTATCTCCATGGCACCGCCTTACGGGGCCGGGAGGGCACGATCGCGCCCGACTGTGGCAAACGAGGCCGCCGTTTGCCTAAACGCTTGGCCGGCATCGCCTCAATCTCCCCGCCGACGCTGGCCGTACCGCGATGCGACGCATCGCTTCCAAAGCAAGCAAGCGCAGCACGCGCACCCACCGGATCGAAGCGCAGCCTCGCCCGCGGGCCCCTACCCAACCTCAGCGCCCCCAGCTCGTCGCTGTGTTCGTATACGTAGTCCCTGCTGACCCCCAGCTCGAAGGCGAGGGCAGCGGCGTCAACGAGAACCGGACGAGCATTCGGGCTTTCTGCGGTTCGGGGATGGTCGGCGTCGGAAGCGCTGTTCGGCATCGTCAACGGAACGGCCGCGGCGAGGGGATGACGAGGCGTCGAGGGCATCAGGGCCCCTCCCCGAACTTGGTCTGCAGCCGGTCTAGTTCGTCGTCGGCGTCGTGGGCACAGTTGCCGTTCCGCTCGTGCCCGTCTACCGTGCCCGTGCCCGTGCCCCCCTGAAGGGGGTGGGGCACGTGGGGCACGTTGCTCTCGACTGTGCCCGGGGCGCATGTGGGGCGCATATCGGGCGCATGGGCACACTCTCGATCGCGGTAGGGCTTCGCGCTCGTGTGGCGGATCGCGCGACCGTGGTTCTCTACGGTTACGAAGCCCTCTGCGATCAGCAGCTCTAGGGCCAAGTCGACGGTCGAGTGGCGCCCCCCGAGCGCAGAGCGCGGAGCGCGCTTGGAGAGCCCCGGATCGCGCTCGATCGCCCGCGAGATTTTCTCCATGAACTCGGTGGGGCGGAAAATGCTCGCGGGCTCCTCGGCGCTGCCCTCGCGCGGCATGATCCGCTGCGTGTCCTTCGTGAACAGCCACTCGCTGCCACGGTGGAACGGTGCGCGGACTGAGCGCACCTTGCCGGCTTTCACGATTAGCCCGGCAGGGTTGGTAGAGAGCGCGCAGCTCAGCGTCACGTCGGCGCGGTCCTGCTTCGCGCTGGCGCCCTTTGCCCGAGCCCGGGCCTCCTCGGAGTGCCCGACGTTGTCCACGAGCACCGTGCCGACGCCTTGCTGGGCGAGCGGCAGGATCAGCTGGTCATAGAAATCGCAGTACTCGCGATTGGAGTCGAAGTCGACGCCCAGGGCGGACGCGACGGCCGACAGCGGGTCGATGGCAATCCACACGTAGCTCGCGGCGATCTCCTCCACCCACTCGTCCGGCTCCGTGCGCGCCCGCGGGAGGACTTCGGCCAGGTCGAGATGGCGGCACACACCGAGGCGCTCCCGCAGGTGCTCGTCCACCGCATCGCCGCGTCGTAGGGCGGTGTCTGCCGCTCGCGCGTTGAACTCGTCGCGGCCGCCAGCGCCAGCGCCTCCCCTTCCGCGTAGCCCGCGTAGATGACGAGCTCCTTGACGCGCTCCGCGTGGCGCCTCGCGTACGCGGCACCGATGCAGCCGCCGCACGATATGCCTACCAGCGAGCACGTCTCGAGCTCGAGCCCGTCGATGATCCCCTCGAGCAACGCGACCTCGGAGCGAAGCGACATCTCGCTCGCCTCGCGCTGGCGGTCTGAGAGCCCGACGCCAAGCCGGTCGTACCTGAGGACGGTATGCGTCGCGGCCAGCGCCCCGAAGAACGAGCGAAACGCCGGCTGCTGCCACTCGCGCTCGATGTGGCTCACCCACCATGCCGGAAAGACGATCGCCGGTCCCTCGCCGACCGTCGCGTAGGCGACCTTGCGGTCCTCGAAGTCCAAGAAACCGATCCGCTGATCCATCCCCGGAGAAGGCTACCCGCGTCCGGAGGGGGACGCCGCGTCCGAGCGCCGATGGCCAGTCTTCGCCATGTTCGCGGATGGCCTGGAATCGCGATGACGGCGTCTCACCCGGACGCCATCGTCTCAGCAGAGCCTCATCCGTAACAGGGGCTCGGATTCCTAGCCAATAAAGGAGAATGAGATGCCTCAGATCAACGTGAAGCTCATCGAGGGTGTTTCACCCCCCGAAGCGCGAGATCGCGAGCCGCCTCACCGAGACCATGGTCGAGATTGAGGGCGACATCGGGAGGTCACCACCGTCGTGATCGACGAGACAGTCCGGGATGGTGGTCGGCGGCCGCGCTGCACCGAGGACGTGCGGGCGCTCGCGCGGGCGCGCCCCCCTGCGATGACGCGCGCGACGCCGATCGGGCGAACATCCCGCACGCGAAGCTCGGAGGTCTCCGACCGTCAAGCGCCCCTCCGCCGTCTCTACGAACAGAAGCCCGCTGAGGCGATGATCGTTGATCGCGGAGGCACGCTTGGGCGGAGCCCCGCGGACCCCCTGCACACGAGCGTCGTCCCCGGGGAGGAGTACGCGGTCGAGGCCGTCGAGATTCCGGTAGGCACGCATCGAGGGGTAGGAGGGCACCACGACGCCCCCAACCCCGGAGAGCTCCTCTGTGCGGCGCTCGCGGCCTGTCAGGACTCGACGATCCGGATGGTTGCCGACCTGCTCGGCGTGCAGCTCGATTCGCTCGCCGTCCAAGTCGAGGGCGCCGTCGACTTGCGCGGCTGCCTAGCGATCGACGGGGCCGTCCGGGTGGGATTTCAGTCGATGGAGAGCCGTACGCAACTCGGAGTGCGACCTGGGACCGACTCGCGCACGGTGCAGCTGTTGCTCGCGGCCGCAGAGCGCTCGTGCGTCGTGTTGGACACCCTCAGGCACGGAATCCCCGTAGAAACGAGGTTCGAGATCGTGAAGGGATGATCCGGCGGAAGAGGTGCCCCCGGTCGGGGCCACGATCGGATCAGGCCTTCCCGGTCACTTCCGATCGGACGGGCAAGATGTCTGCGGCGTCGGGGGCGTCCCCGGTTTGGAGCACCGCCGGGGGGCTACAAGCGCGAGACGAGTTCGGCCACGATTTCCGCAGCGGGCTGTGGCTGGTTGGCGAGCGCAACGCTCTGTCCGGCCCACAGCGATAGCGCCTCGATCTCGCCGGTTGTTCCGACGAGCGGGGGCGCGGGGGAATATCGAACGATGGGTTCGCCCGAAGCGAAGTGCGCTATCACCTCCCCTTCTCCCGGTCGATTACCCGGTGGCGGCCGGCCCGCGGCCTCCCACCTCGCGGCAGTCGAGTTGTGGATGGCGCGGTGGGGGGCGTCCGGCCATCCCACCTCATAGAGGTTGGCGTACCACTCTGCATCGGTCTCGGTCGCGGCTATCAGGCGGCGCCGATACTCCTCGTGGATCGGCATCTCGTCGGCCAAGAGAAACCGGGTGCCCAGCAAGGCGGCCTGCGCGCCGAGGGCGAGCACGGCCGCGACTCCTCGAGCGTCGCCAATCCCACCGGCCGCGATGACCGGTAGCGGTGCCACCGCGTCGACTACCGCCGGCACCAATGGGAGCGTTGCCACGCCACCCCATACGTGCCCGCCGGCCTCCCAGCCCTGCGCGACGACGATGTCCACTCCACATCCGGCTGCGCGCCGCGCTTCCTCGGCACTCCCGACCGTGTGCATGACGAGCCCTCCGGCATCATGCACCGACTCGACATAGCCTTCGGGATCGCCTGCGAACAGCAGCACGATCCGCAGACCAGCGGAAAGTGCCTGATCGAGTCGGCGGTGCTGATCCGAGCGGCTAAGAACGAAATTGCCGGCAAAGGGCCGGTCGGTGAGCGCCGCCGTTTCGCGAACCAGTTCTCCGGCGTCATCGGCCCATGCCAGCGCCACGCTGCCGAGAGCGCCGGCATTGGAGACCGCGGCGGGCAGGCGGGGATCCGCAGATATCGGCGCCTGGACGATCGGGTGCTCAATCCCCAGCAACTCGCACACCGGCGTGTTGGTACTCACTGGGATGGCCCCCGTTCTGGCGCCCGCGGCGCCGGTTGACTAGGCTCAATGTAGACCCGAAAGGCTCCGATGGCGCCCGGGTTACCGCTGGTCCACGCCCGTGCCGCGGACCAGGGTCCGGACCCGCGGACCAGCGGGCGTCAGTGGGCGGGACGGCGGCCATCGTTCTCGTCATTCCTCGACCATGGACAGGAGCAGATCATGCGCAGCGACATCGTCCCAGGCGGCAAGTTCCCCGACTACGAGTTGCCCGATCACACCAAAACCGCGCGCCGGCTCAGCGAGCTGCAAGGCGACGATCCCCTGATCCTGACGCTCGCGCGCGGGAACTACTGCCCGAAGGAGCACCAGCAGCACCTCGAACTCGCCGCCAACTACCCCAAGATCGCTGTCGCCTACACGCAGGTGGCCACGATCGCGACCGACGCCGACCACGAGCTCAAAGAGTTCAGGGCGTCCCTCGGCGCGCAGTGGACGTTCCTCTCCGACCCTGGGCGGATCGTCCAGAAGGACCTCGACATCCAGGAGTACACCGATCCCGAGCACGACCCGATGATCCCCCACACGCTCGTGCTGAAGCCCGGCCTGATCATCCACAGCGTCTACAACGGCTACTGGTTCTGGGGACGTCCCTCCTTCGTGGATCTCTGGCACGACCTGCGGATCGTGAGCAGCGAGATCCGCCCCGACTGGGATCTGAGCAAGCCCGGGCTGCGCGAAGCGTGGGATGCGGGCGACTACGCGCAATTTCACGGATGGGACAAGCGCTCCCCGGAGTCAACGCCGTCGTCTTACTCTTCTTGACACCGCGGCCGCAGCGATGGCCGGCCGCAGGAGGCACCCAGGGTGCCGCAGGGCATGCTCGTGCCGGGCCGCCGGTCGTCCGGTCCGGACCCCGGCCGGACCGATGCTGACCGCCCCGGATCGGGGCTGCCGCAGATGCCAGACAGAAGAGGGAGAACGGAGGATCAACGGACCCTCCAGGGCCGCGATGGCGTTGGCGGCGCCCTAGCAGCGAGCGCGACCTGATCCTCGCTGCTCACCTCGCATACAGCGCTCTTTGCGGCAATTTTCGCAGTCAGCGCTGCTGACACGCCCTAGAAACCCGCGGAGTAGAGGTAGCGTCGACGCCGGGACCGTTATCGGGCCGCTTCTGCTCGGATTTCTCGCGCAGGCTCGTGGGGCTCCACCTCCCGCCGACCTCACGGGCTGTTTCGTTCGTAGCGACCGAAACGCCATCTCAGCCAGCAGGGCTCGTCCTGATCTCGGGGGCCTTGCGCCTACCGACAGTCCTCCTGTCGCGGCTGCGTTGCCGGTCCAGTCGATGCCTTCCCCCTTCACCAAAGCAAAGGAGCAGCAGGCAATGAGCACGACCACCACCCAAGATGACGTAGGGCAACAGACGGGCAGCGACCCGACCGCGCTTCGTCCGTTTCAGGTGAGCTTTCCCGAGGCGGAGCTCACCGAGTTGCGCAGGCGAATACTCGCGACACGGTGGCCCGAGCGGGAGACCGTTACCGACGATTCGCAGGGCGTGCCTCTCGCGACGATTCAGGAGCTCGCGCGCTACTGGGGGACGGACTACGACTGGTCCAAGTGCCAGGAGAGGCTGAACGCCCTCCCGCAGTTCGTCACCGAGATCGATGGGCTGGACATTCATTTCATTCATGTTCGCTCGAAGCACGAGGACGCGCTGCCGCTGATCATCACGCACGGGTGGCCCGGCTCGATCATCGAGCAGATGAAGATCATCGATCGGCTCACCGACCCGACGGCACACGGCTGGGAGCGCATCTGACGCCTTCGATGTGGTGATTCCCTCGCTGCCGGGCTACGGGTTCTCTGGCAAGCCCACCTCTACCGGGTGGGGCCCACCCCGCATCGCACGTGCATGGGTAGACCTGATGAAGCGCCTTGGATACACGCGGTTTGTCGCCCAGGGCGGCGACTGGGGCGCGGCCGTCACGCAGGCGATGGGAGAACAGGCCGCTCCGGAGTTGCTTGCCATTCACTCCAACATGCCTGGTACCGCTCCGCCCGAGGTTGTAAACGGGTTCCTCCAAGGCGACCCGGCGCCATCCGGTCTCTCAGCCGAGGAGGGACGCGCGTATGAGCAGTTGAGCAACTTCTACGCGAAACATGTCGCCTATGCGCTGATCATGACGACGCGCCCGCAAACGCTGTACGGCCTGGCGGATTCGCCGATCGACCTGGCGGCCTTCATTCTCGACCACGGTGACGGTGCCGGACAGCCCGGGCTCGTAGAACAGGTAGTTCAGGGCAACCCCTCGGGTGACCTGACGCTTGACGACGTCCTCGACAACATCACGCTCTACTGGCTGACGAACACGGGGGTTTCCTCGGCTCGCCTCTATTGGGAGAACAAGGCCGGCTTCTTCGAGGCCAAGAACGTCTCCATCCCGTTCGCCATAAGCGTCTTTCCCGATGAGCTCTATCAAGCTCCGCGGAGCTGGGCGGAGCGGGCATATCCCGACAACCTGATCTATTTCAACGAGCTCGACAGAGGCGGCCACTTTGCGGCCTGGGAACAGCCCGAGCTCTTTGCGGGGGAGATGCGAGCGGCGTTCAGGTCGTTGCGCTAGCAAACCCAGTGAGCGGGCGTGCACGCCGCGTACGCCCGCTCGTCGAGTTCCGCGTCCTCATCAGCCTTGCGGCAGCGCTCATCCCTCGTCCTTCCCGGCGGCCTCGACTCGGGTGCCGGCGTCCGCTGCGAGGCCCGTGTCGGCGAGCGCACGCTCACGCCACCAGTACATCACCACCTTCTCCACCTTGCCGTCGCGGACGGCCCACAGGTTCGCCCCTTCTCCCGTGCCCATCAGCTGATCGACCTCCATCCCGCTCGTCCTCCCTCGACCGTGGCCCTGGACGAACACGAGGATGCGTCCATCGTCGAGTTCGCGGTACTCCTGCGCCTCTGTGCGCAGGTCATCCCACGTGCTCAGGAACTCTCGTGAGAAGACCGCCACCATCTCGGCGACTCCCCTTGCCGACGTCGGGTCCGGCCCATCGGCGAGGACGAAATCGATCTCCGGGTGAGCCCACGTTGGCGGCGCCGTCCAGTCGCCGCGTTCCCAGGCCGGATAGAGCGAGCGCACGAGCTCCAGGTTCGAAGATGCCACGGTTCAAGTATCCCCCCTCGGTCCCTCGCTGAATCGCCCCCGAGGGCTCCCTGACGGGCTGGCTCGCCGGACGTCCCTCGACGGGCACGTCCGGCGGACGGTGGCGGATCCGGGTGCCGGGGCTAACGCGATTCGGCGCCGCGGCCTCCCTCCGGCGCGTCCCCGCTTTCGACCGTCGCGTCGCTCGGGGCCCCCGCGATGGCATCCGCCAGCCTCTCTCGGCGCATGTGCGCCTCCATGAAGCGTCGTTCCGCGCGCTCGAGCTTGTTCCCTCCGTCCGGATAGAGGCGCCGCGCCCATGGCGAGGAGGGCGCGGCCAGACGACACACGGCGATGATCGATATGGGGAGGACGAACAGGCCGATCAGCCCCATGAACGGCCTCCCCTTGAGGATCGCCAGGGCCGAGAAGACGAGCGAGATCAGGACGCTGGAGGCAATCGATGCGCTGGAGGAGGCGTTGTGGGGCAGGTCGAAGGGGGCGATCCCCAACAGGACGAGCCCGGCGAGCGCAGCCGCGACGATCACGGCGTCGAGCGACGCTCGGCCCTCCTCCGCCCAGTAGACATCACGGAGGTACACCCACAGCGCGAACTCGTCGAGCGTCAATCCGGCGCCGACGCCGAACGCGCCCGCGAGGATCTCCTCCCACGGGCTCCGCGCGCCCGTGGCGAAGCCGAGGAACCCGGTCACCAGCAGCAGCGCGATGCCCCACACGAGGTGGTGGAGGTGCAGCCCGCTGTCCGTCGTCACGCTCCCCGGCCACCAGGTCACCCGCGGGCTGCGCATCAGCCGTGCGCTCGTCCGGATGAACAGGAACGTGACCAGAAACGCGGCGAGCAGCACGAAGCCTGCCCGCTCACCCCGGTCGTCCAGGAAGCGCGCCGGGAGCTCGAAGCTGATTCTCACCACGGCCATCACCATCGGCGAGCATCGTAGGTGGGGAGCCGATCGCGGGTCGCCCCCCGCCCTGCCCGCCCGCCGCTAGCTGCAGTTGAGGGGGAAGTCGGTCCCTCCGACGTGGAACGCACTTCCTCCACGTGACATCGTGAAGAGACCGTAGGGCTCTCCGACGAGCGAGAGCCGCCAGCCGCGGAAGCTGTGGAGCTTCAGGTATGGGTAGCCGGCGGCGTCGGGCATCGGGTAGTGACAGCCGTACAGCGCGTCGATGTGCTTCGCGCTGCTGTTCTCCCAGGCATACAGGGCCAGTGCAGGGGGACACGCACGCGTCGTTGAGACGTCCCGCAGCCCGTAGACCTCAACGCCGGTCGTCACGGGCTTCTGGCACTCGTACAGCCGGCTGGAGGCGGACGCGCCAGTGGGCGAGAACAGCAGGGACATGAGCAGCGCGGCGATGACGGGTCCCGCGCGGCGAGTCCTCATCACACGAACCTAGCATCCGGGGGTCAGGAGGCTGACCGGGCGGCTCCCCGCGGGTTGCATATGCTTCACATGTGGAGGCGATCGCCGCGTACCGGGCCGCATCGCAAGCCAACGACATCGAGAGGCTCGTGGGGATACTGGCGCCCGACGCCGAGCTCGTCTCGCCGCTGCTTGCGCACGGGGTGTTCCGCGGCCGGAAGGATTCTGGGGCTGCTGTTCGCGGCCGTCTACGGAAGCCTCTCCGAGCTCCGCTGGTCGGATGAGATCATGGACGGCAACCGGGGCTTCATGATCGCGGAGGCGCGCGTGGGCCCTTTCAAGATCGACGACGCGATGGTCTTCGAGCTTGCTCCCGACGGGCGGATCCAGCGGATCAGACCGCACCTGCGCCCCTGGGTCGCCACGACCTGGTTTGCCCTCGTGGTCGCCCCCAAGATGGCCCGCCATCCCGGAGTTCTCTGGCGTGCGGCGCGCCGTCCCTGAGAGCCGATCGCAGCAGCCGCACCGCCTTGCATCGATGGCGTCTCGTCGTCGAGCCGTTGCGGCGTCCTTGTTGGCAGCGTGTCTGCTGCTCGTCCTCTGCGCGATGCCCGCCCACGGGGCGGAACCCGGAGCGAGGATCGAACCCGTCGACTGGGTCGTCGCCCACCTGGACCCCGGAGAACGCGCCATCGAACTGCTCGTCGAATACGGCGCCTGCGGCAAGGTGATCACGAGCGCAACCGAAACCTCCACGAGCGTGACGCTGTCGATGCAGGAAGAACTGCGACCGTTGGGGCCCGACGAAGCGTGCCCCGCGATCGCGCTCTCGGGGTATGTGACCGTCCCCCTCGCGGCCCGCCTGGCAGGCAGAGAGGTCCTCGGCCGGCCCGCCAACAGCTCCTTGCCCACGATCTTCGGGCGGCTGCCCGCCAAGACGACCCCCTGCGTGATCGGCCTCGACCCGGGGGACGCTCGACAGGCGCTCAGGGTCGCTGCACTCGCAGCCCACGTCAGGGTGTTCCACAGGCATCACGGGCTGCTCCGCGTGATCGCACAGGATCCCGGGCCCGGGAGTCCAGTGCCCGCGAGCGGAATCGTCCGCATACGCATCGCCGGCTAGACAGGACCCCGACCCGCTCGATTGGCGTTCGCCGTCGAGCCCGGACGGTCCCTCAGACGTTGTGCTCGGCGACGACCTCGCCCGCTGCGACGGCTTCGGCGAGCCGTCCGTGGTCGCGCTCGTTCTGGTCGGCATACGCGGCGGAGAAGCGGGCGATCGCCCGATCGAGCTTCGCGCCGGCGCCGACATAGGCGGCGATCGCAAGCCGGTCGCCGGAGCGGGCGTGCGCGCGGGCAAGGGACCACCCGCAGGCGCGCGTGTAGGCGTAGAGCCCCGACGCGCCCAGCACCGAGAGGTCCGCGGAGGCCTTCCAGTCCCAGAGCTGGCGGACGTAGAAGTCGTGCTCCCTGCCGTCGAGGCCCTCGCTGCGCTGCCAGCTGAGGAAGATGTCGCTCGCCGCCTGGGAGATCCGCTGGCCGCGGACGACCCTCTCACCGCAGTTCTCGAACTCGCTCGGGCCCCTGTGGGGCTCGAGCACCGAGGCCTGCGCCTCCTTCGCCTGGAGGACGAGCGGGTCCTTCCCGTCGCGACCCACCAGCAGGAAGACCCACGCGCGCGTGCCCACACTCCCGACACCCACCACCTTGCGAGCCATGTCGAGGAAGCGATAGGTCGAGAAGAGGTAGCGGCGGTCCTCGTCGAGGCCCGCGGCGTACTCCTCCAGCAGCTCCCTCATGTACGCCCGCTCCGCACCCGCGTCGGCTGGGGCGAGCAGCTCGCGGACCGGGACGAGCAACGGGGGGACGCTCCGGAAGCGCAGCTCTCCCTCCACCCGCTCGGTGAGCTTCTTGACAGCTCTCAGGCTGGTTCTCTGCCGCGCGCGGAGGAAGGGCTCCGCGAAGACGATCCGCCCTCGGGCGCCCAGCTTCCCGCCGAAGCGATCGACGAGCTCGCTCGCATTGAGCCGCTCGTACCAGACATCGAGGTGGCTTCGATTTGCGAAGTCGCGCATCGCCTCGCGGTACTCCCGTACACACCCCATCACGATCTCCCGCCGCCGACCCTCCGGCAGCCCGACGTCGCGGCCTGCGATCTCGGCGCTCGCGGCCATCCGCTTGAGGTCCCACTCCCACGGGCCGGGGAGCGTCTCGTCGAAGTCATTCGGGCTGAAGATCAGCCTGCGGTCGGGGGCGGCGAACCCGCCGAAGTTCGAGATGTGGGCGTCGCCGCATGCCTGCACGACGATGCCCGCATCCGGCGTCTCCGCGAGGTCGGCCGCCATCACGGCCGCCGCACCGCGATAGAAGGTGAACGGCGAGACGAGCATCCGCCCGTACCGAATCGGCACGAGCTCCTGCAGGCGCGAGGCCGCCTGGGCGGTGAGCACGGCGACCGGGTCGGGCCGGTCGGGCGCCGGCGCCCAGTCACCGTGAGCCGACCGGGGCGCGGTCCCCCGCGCCGCTCTCCCCCGTTCCGCGGACTCCCCGGGCTGGAGCTTCGAGTGCGCCGACGCGGTCACCAGTCCGGAACGGCGAGCGTGGAGGCGACGGCGCGGGCAAAGACCGCCGCCTGCTCGGCGTCGGCGTGCCCCGGAGGGTCCTCCGAGTCGGACTCGATCGTGAAGGCCGTCCTCGCGTCGGCGAGATCGAACGTCCACCGGACGGCGCGTTCGGCGGAGATGGCTCCATCCTGCTTGCGCTCGCTGCGCTCGATGCGGCAGTCGATGCTTGCGTCCTGGCGAATCGGCGAGCGGGATATCTCGATCGTCGCCCTTGCCACGCCGCCGTCGTCGCTGCCGTCGTGGTGGACGCAGACGCCGCGGGCGACGCTGAGCCCTCGTCCCGCGAGAACGCGGAGCACGAGCTCCTCGCCCTCCCTCGTGAGCAGCCATCCTCCCTCGACGGACGGCGCGGCGATCAGTCGACTCTCGACGGCGTCGAGCATCGCGCCCCTCGTCGCGCACTCGGCGGAGCATGTCCGGTCGAGCGCTTTCGAGATTCTGTTCCGCCCACAGGTCGTGAGAAGCCTCCACCCGCCCGAGCTTACGCCCCCGGGTGGGACGGCGGCCCACCCCTGCGGCCACCTGCGACCCCCGTCGCCGCCCGTCGACCTGCATGTGGGTCGCGCCTTCGGTCTCCGCGCCGGCGCCCGAATCGCACCGCGCCGATCAGCCCTCCTCCCACGGCTGATCCTCGGCGGACTGCTCGATCTGCTCGAGGGCGAGGTCGGTTCGGCGGTCCTCGACCATCGTCGCCAGCGCATCCCTGATCCCCTCCGCCCACACCCGCCGGGCGATCGCGACGCTCCCCGCCTCCTCCTCGAACTGCTTCCATTCGAGCTCCACGAGCGGCGCCCGCGAGGCGGGGGCATCCGCCGGCGCCGGCGCGCCCCAACCGTAGAGGGTGATCTGGGCCTGCCAGCCGTGCGGGCACAACTCCCCCATCACCGCCTGCGCCGCCCACTCGTCCTCCACTCGCCGCCCCCGGCGATCGCGACGTCGCAGGTGGATGACGATCCCGATCGAGGCCACCAACATCGCGGCGATCAGCGCCATGATGATCGCCGTTTCATACCCCGGCGCGGGGGCATGGCCACCCTGGCCGCTCCCCGCGAGGGCCAGCAGGAGCTGACCCCTCACGCCCCGGCACCCCGATCCGCTCGAGGGCGTCTCACTCGTTCCACCAGAGCCCCTCCTCGAAAGCCTGCTCCTCGATCTGCTCGAGCGTCAGGTCCGTGCGGCGGTCCTCGACCATCGTCTGAAGCGCCTCCTGGATACTGGGCGCCCACACCCGCCGGGCCACGGCTACGTGGCCCCCCTCATCCTCGAACTGCCTCCATTCGAGCTCCACCAGCGGAACTCGCGATGGCGGCGCGTCCGCCGGCACCGGCGCGCCCCAGCCGTAGAGGGTGATCTGGGCCTGCCAGCCGTGGGGGCAGAGCTCACCCATCACCGCCTGCGCCGCCCACTCGTCCGTGACCTGCCTTCCGCGCCGCTCGCGCCGGCGGTTGCGCAGGAACATCGCCACCGCCGCCAGCCCCATCGCCGCGATCAGCAGCCCGATCACCAGGGTTTCGTAGCCGTAGGCGATCGCGTGGCCGCCCTGCACCCCACTCGCGAGCAGGAGGCCGTCGGCCGGGCTCACGCGCACCCCTCGCGCCGGCCCGGTCCTGGCCCACGAAGCGGGTGACGAACGTCCGCCTTCATCCTCCCCTCAGGGTACCCCGCTCCCGCGCCCGGCGCCCCTCCCAATGGGCGCCTCCCCAGGGCATCACCTGGGCGCGCAGACCCCCCAGTAGAACGGCCCCGCGGTCTGCTCCACGCGGGCCTCCCAACCCAGCCCGAGCAGGCGCCGGCGCAGCTCCTCGGGCTCGTGCGGGAGCTTGTAGATCGTGTGCTCGCTCCCGTCCGCCAGTCGACGTCGAACCGTCTCCCCGGTCTCGTCAGCGCTCGCTTCCTCAGCCGTGCGGTGGGAGTCGTCGCAGAAGAACGCCCTCCCACCCGGCGCCAGGCAGCCGCCCACCAGCGCCCAGAAGTCCTCGAAGCGCTCCTCCGGGACGTGGGAGATCCAATGGGCGAAGACCACACGGTCATAGCGATCGTCCGGCGTCCAGCGGAACATGTCCTCGCAGAGGAACCGCACGCCCGCCCCCGCCACCCGCTGCCGTGCGATCGCGAGCATCTCCGGAGAGGAGTCGATCGCCGTCAGGCGGTCGGCCTTCGCCGCCAGCCGCTCGGTCCACCTGCCGGTTCCGCAGGCGAGCTCCAGGACGTTCCCCGAGGGCGCGAACGCCTCGAGCGCACGCTCCAGCTCGAGCCCCGCCCGTTCCACGTCCTCGCCCTCGAGCCCACCGCCGTCGTAGTCAGGGGCGAGGGCGCGGTAGTAGTCGATCTGCGCCTCGATCCCTCCATCGACGTCGCTGGCTCGACCCGGGCGGCCCACGGTCGGATGATCGCAGCGCTAGCCGGAACGCGCGCCGCCGCGCTCAGGGCCGCGACGAGCTGGCCCGCTCGACGAGAAGCGAGAACAGTCGCTCCTCCTCCGAGGCGGGAAACGGGACCGGGAAGCCCGTGCTGATCAAGGTCACATCCGCGGGACCGTCGACGAAGCCGAGGATGTCCATGTAGAGAGGAACGTCGATCCGGCCCGCTGCCAGCGTTGCGGTGATCCTCCATCCGTAGCCCCCGCTCGTCCCCGGCGCCGGCGGCTGCCCCTGTGCGATGGCGATCTTCTTCACGGCGGCGAGACCCCCCGGTTTGCCCACCAGGAGCTGGCCCACATATCGGGAAAGGCAGGCCCGCGAGCGCACGCTCCGCAGGAGCTTGAGCTCGAGCCTCGCCGCTCCACTCCCTCGTCCGACGGACACGTCAGAGCTGACACTCGCCTGGAGCAGTCCCGCCGTCGCCCTGAAGGTCCCCGAGCCGCCTTCCGCGAGCGCCGGCCCACCCGCGTGGGTGCCCGGTGCCAGGCACCCCAGCAGTCGACCCTGTGCCACGCGTTCGCGCGCATCGGGCGTCGGGCGCGCTTCGCGCGTGACCCGCAGCCCGGGCACGTCCGCGGACGTGAGGTTCACCGCGGCAACGAACGCCTCGGCCTGCGCCTTTGACCGTGATCCCCCGCCCCCGGGAGCGACCCCCGGAACGGACGGCGCTGTGCGCACGGCCACGACCGTTGCCGGCGATCCCCCCGTCGGGTTGCTCTTCCCGCACCCTGCCGTCAGCAGCCCAGTGAGGAGGAGCAGGCCGAGCAGCGCCCGACGCGGCATCCTGGCCCTCCCTGCGGTCGATAGACGGCTTTCCGAGATCGAGTCACCGTAGCCAATGTCCGCCCCTGCTCCAGGGGCCGGGAGACGCCGCCGAGGAACGAGATGCGCCCCGGGGTCCGTCCGCGGCGAGAGTTGCCGCCCGGCCGGTCAGGCCCGCGGCCGCCCACGACGGCCCGCCCACCTGGCCGCAGAGCTCTAGATCTCGAGATAGCGCAGAGCGACCCGCCCGACGACGATCACGTCACCGTCGCTGAGCTCGGCCTGGGGGACGCGGCGCCCGTTGACGAACGTGCCATTGGAGCTGCGGTCGTCGAGGATCCTCGCGCCCCCCGGACGGGGTACGAGGATCGCGTGGCGGCGCGAGACGGAGTTCTCGTCGAGGCGAACGTCGGCGGAGAGACCCCGGCCGATGTGGACGACCTCGTTCCCGAGGGGGATAACGAGCGAACGGTCGGCGCCCTGCACTTCCAGGTAGCGGCCAGGCTCCAGGGGGAACTCCGAGGCCGCGTGATGGCGAACGCGCTCGCCGAGGCACTCGATTGGGTCGAACCCCTCGGTGAGCTCGCCGGTTTCAGGTCTGATGAGGGTCTGTGCGCTCATGCACCCTAGGTAACCGGGATTCCGTGAGCGCAACCTCAACGGAGCGTAAAATTCGCTGAAGGGTCCTACTAGCTGGCAGCGGGCCGGGACGTTCTGGTGCCGGCGCCGGGGTCTTTCGGCGTGCGCTTGCGACTCATCCGCTTGGAGCTCCACCAGCCCCAGCCCCCGACAGCGAGGACGGGCACGACGTACATCATCGAGATGTACCAGTGCATGAGGCATGCCACCAGCATCGACGGGATCGTATCAGCCCCTCACCACGCCTCATCGCCTCCTCCCGCCGCAGCCCCCGCGGCCTTCGCTCCGCCGGCGCGGCGCCGCCGGCGGCGGACGTAGAGGACGAACGCCAGACCCCCCAATGCGATCGCCACGCCGAGGATGATCACGGTGATCGAGGCCTTCGAGCTCTCCGGGTTCCAGTAGAGCACCCCGCTGATCGCCCCGTGCTGAGAACCGATCGAGATCGGGACGTTCCAGCCGAAGATGAACGTCCGCTTGCCCTTGTCCTTCACCGCCGGCGGCAGCAGCGGGGAGTTCCAGTGGATACGGTGGTCGTGCCATTCGAAGGTCCCGGTCCGGTCCACCACGACCCACTCCGGTGGAGCACTCGCGTTGGCGATCGGGGGGACGGTGACGTTGCCGTAGAAGCTCGCGTTGAGGTAGGTGGCCGGCGAGCGGGCGTTCTGCTCGGCGACCCCGTTGGCGAGCACGCGCGCGTAGGGCTCGCCCTGATAGCCGTAGATCGTGACGGGGAGTCCCGTGCGGTTGGTGAGGAGGAGGCGGTCGGCAAACTCCTGCACCTGCACCGTCAGGCCCGGCACCCGAGGGGTGATGGCGGTGATCGTCGAGCTGTACTGATAGTCGGCGCCCTGGTCGTTGTTGGGGTTGCCGGAGCTCTCGGTCGGCGTTCCCGCGTTCGCCGCGGTGGCTGCCACCGGGCACGCGAGCGCGCCCGCGAGCATCAGGGCGAGAATCAGCCGTCGGGACACGGCAGCCAAAGTTAGCGCAGGGCGGACGCTCCGCGGCGGCCCTCAGGTCCCCACCGAGGACAGCAGCCAGAGGCCGAAGCTCGTAAAGGCCACCATCACGGCGAGCATCCAGTACTGGCTCCGCACCGCCTCTTCCTGATCGCTGTAGAGGACGAGCGCGCGATCGTGGGCGAGCATCAGCCCGGCGACGTGGCCCGAGAGCAGCGCCGCGACCTGTACGTACCAGATGCCCGCGTAGGAGATCACGTGGTAGTCGATCTGGTAGCCGCTCGTCCCGAACAGGTTCGCGCCGTTGCCGAGGGGGTCCGAGGCGAGGTAGATGATCGCCTGGCCGTTCCAGAGGAACAGCGAGAAGTAGTGCGCCAGGACGTACGCGAAGCCGATCGGGACGAGCGTGTGGGCGAACGCATCGATGAGGGTGTGCGAGTCGTAGCGGTCGCTCACGCTCCGCACCCCGATGATCCCGATTCGGTAGACGGCCGCGATCAGGAGGATGCAGAGCACGAGGCCGACCGAGCCGGTCAGCTCGAGCGCGGGCGTGGCATGCAGGCCGAGGTCGGAGAAGACGCTCTGGAGGCTCGGCTCGTTGTTCCGCCAGATGCCCCCGTTGCTGAAGCCGTCGAAGGTGGTCGTGCCGATGAGCGTGCAGATGAACGCGACCGTGCCCGGGCCGACGGGCAGGCCCGGCAGCCCGCTGAGCGGCCGGCGGAGGTAGACCGCATGATCGCTCTTTCGCACCAGCGCCGAGATCCTCGAGAGCAATCCGAAGTAGACCCCGAGGCCATCACCCCGCTCGCTCCACTCATCGATCCCGAAGAGGGCCATCCCGAGGAGCATCAGGGCGAAGTAGGCCAGCGAGAGCGAGGCGAGCACCGACGGGCTGTCCCGTTCGACGTAGACGAGCTCGAGCCAGGCGAAGCCGACGATCCCCGCCGCGGCCGGCCACAGGCCGAGGCGCCTGGGGTAGCGCAACGGCGGGCCCCCACGTCCGGGGGCGAACCTTCTCGTGAGGGCCGCCACCAGGCGGGCGAACGACCGCCAGGGGCTGAGCGCGCGGAACAGGTTCCCGAAGAGCACGCTCGCGATCGGCATCCCGACCCAGAAGTTCACATAGATGAAATCGACGGCGAAGTTCACCGTCGCTACCTGCGAGCCCTCGAAGCCGCTGTAGATCACGACTGCGAACACCCCCAGGCCGAACGCACAGGCGATCCATTCGACGGGCGGCGCGATCGGGAACAGCCGCCGCGCATGTTCCTCCTGCAGCTGCGGCCGCTGCCACAGGGTGGAGAGCGCCACGAAGGAGACCACGAGGACGATCGCGGCCGCCCAGCTGAACAGCCATACGGGAATCGGGAGGTCCGCCTTGCCGACGATCCCGTGCGCCGCCGCTGAGGCGGGAAGCGCGAGCATGACCACGCCGGCGCCCCCGAGCAGCAGAGGCAACGTGCGACGGAAACGTGCGCTCATGCAGGGGGGAGTCTATGGAAGCGCTCCGGCCCCCACCCCCGAGCGCCCCCGCCCTGGCGTACCCTCCAGGTGGGGATGCTGACGCCAGTGCTCGCCGAGTCGACGGCCTTGCTGGCGGCCCTCCAGCTGGGGCCGCTGGCTGTCGGCGCCCTCCTCTACACCCGGCGCGTGCGCACGCTCGCGCCGACCGGACACCCCGTGCCGGGGTGGCGGCAGGCGTGCTTCTACGGCGGCTTCGTCGTGATCGCCGTCGCGCTCACATCGCTCGGCCGGGCCAGCGAGGACCTCCTCTGGGTGCACATGGTCGAGCACCTCCTCCTCGGCGACATCGCCGCCCTGCTCATCGTCCTCGGACTCACCGGCCCGCTGATCGCGCCGATCCTCAAGATCCGTCTGTTCGACCGCCTCCGCGTGCTCGCCCACCCGCTGATCGCCTTCCCGCTGTGGGCGATCGATCTCTACCTCTGGCACCTCCCAGTCCTCTACCAGGCGGCCCTACGCCACTCGGGCATCCACGCCCTGGAGCACGCGATGTTCCTCGGCTTCGGCATCAACATGTGGATGTGCCTCTTCGGCCCCCTGCCGATGCCGAGCTGGTTCGGGAACCTCGCCAAGCTGATCTACATCGTCGCCGTCCGCCTCGCCGGCACGATCCTCGGGAACATCTTCCTGTGGTCGGGAACCGTCTTCTACCCCTTCTACGCCCACGCGGAGGCGAGGTACCACATCTCCCCGATCGCCGACCAGAGCATCGCCGGGGCGATCATGATGGTGGAGGAGTCGATCCTCACGATCTCCCTCTTCTGCTGGCTCTTCCTCCGCGCGGCCCGCGAGAGCGAGGAGCGCCAGAGCCTGCTCGACTACGCCAGCTTGCACGGATTGGAGCTCACCGAGGCGCGCGCGGCGCGAGCGGTGTCGGCGGGACGAGGCGATGATCTCCGCCGTCGCCTCGAGGCCTCCACCGGTGCGCCGGAGGCGCACTGAACGCTATCCTCGCCGCATGTGCATTGGCTGCGCCATGACCGCCGCCTCGGCCGCCACCGGCTTTCGCACATGGCTCCAGAGCCACCACTTCGGTTGGCTCACCCCGCGACGGATGCGCGCGCTGACGATCTCGGCGATGTGCGCCGCCGGCCTCGTCTCCACGGTGGGCCTGAGCGGCTCCGCCGCCACGGCCGGAACACCTCCGAGCCCCGCCCCGATGACCCACGCGGCCGTCCCGCTCCCGCCGGCGCCGCGCTAGCTGTCCAAGCAGGGCGAGGACGCCGCGCGTGCCTCGGGCGCGGTCGGTCAGCCGATGATCATGTTGTGGATCTCAACCACCTGGGCTGGCCCGGGTCGGCGCCGACCTCGGCGAGGACCGGCAGGAGCGTCTCACCGAACCGGTTGAACGCCTCCCGCGACTCCCACACGTCGAACACGTGCAGGCCACCGTTCCCGCCGTCGAATGCGAAGTGGTGGGTGCGCCCGGCGGGCGCCCCCGCCCCGGCCGCCTCGAGTCCCCTCGTCATATTGCTCCACCGTGAACGCATTCGGTGAGAAGTAAAAGCCCAGTGCCATGCCAATCCTCCAGTCGTTGGACAGAGCGGCGCACCCTAACCGAGCGCGCGAGGATACCGCCCGGCGCAGCGCCAGCCCGCCCTGTCCCCCGCCCGCCAGCCGTTAGCGCGGCGCTGGCCAAGCCGGGCAAGGACGCAGCAAGCGACGTGTGCTCCGCACACGAGCGCGCGAGGACACCGCCCGGCGCAGCGCCAGCCCGCCCTGTCCCCCGCCCGCCAGCCGTTAGCGCGGCGCTGGCCAAGCCGGGCAAGGACGCAGCAAGCGACGTGTGCTCCGCACACGAGCGCGCGAGGACACCGCCCGGCGCAGCGCCAGCGACGCGCTAACCGCCGGCGACGGCTGGGAGGATGGTCACCTCCGCCCCGTCCGCTACGGGCGTGGCGAGGCCGTCGAGGAAGCGGATGTCTTCGCCGGCGACGTAGACGTTGACGAATCGTCGCAGGGATCCGTCCTCGTCGGAGATGCGCGCGCGGAGCTCGCCGTAACGGTCGAAGAGCCCCTCGAGGATCTCCTCCACCGTGCTTCCATCCACCTCTGCCTCGGCGTCCCCGTCCGCGGCCGCCCGCAGCTGTGTGGGGATCTTCACGAGCGCCGCCATCACACGGCGGCGGGCTGGGCGATGCCGGCCTCGAAGGACTCCACGGTTGGCTCGATGGTGCTCGTCTGGAAGGTCCCGCGAACCGCATCGAGGGTCTTCAGGCCCTCGCCGGTGATGACGAGGACGACGCGCTCGTCGGGGTCGATGTCCCCGCGGGCGGCGAGCTTGGCGAGCACGGCGGTGGTGACCCCGCCGGCCGTCTCGGTGAAGATCCCGGTGGTCTGGGCGAGCAGGGCGATCCCCTCGCGGATCTCCTCGTCGGTGACCGCGTCGACGGAGCCGCCCGTGCGGCGGGCGAGGTCGAGCGCGTAGGGGCCGTCGGCGGGGTTCCCGATCGCGAGCGACTTCGCGATCGTGTCGGGCTTGACGGGCCGGCAGACCTCGTGGCCGTGGGCGAACGCGCTCGCCACCGGCGAGCAGCCATCGGCCTGGGCTCCGTTCATCGTCGGGAGGTCGCCCTCGAGCAGGCCCAGCTCGGTCCACTCCTGGAAGCCGCGGGCGATTTTCGTGAAAAGCGATCCGGAGGCGACGGGCACCACGCAGCGGTCCGGGAGCTCCCAGCCGAGCTGCTCGGCGATCTCGAAGGCGAGCGTCTTGGACCCCTCGGCGTAGTAGGGCCGCAGGTTGATGTTCACGAATGCCCAGTCACGCTCGGCGCAGAGCTCGGTGCAGAGGCGGTTCACGTCGTCGTAGCTGCCCTTCACGCCGACGAGGTTGGTCCCGTAGATGCCCGTCGCGAGGACCTTCTGCTCCTCGAGGTCGGCGGGGATGAACACGTATGAGTCCATCCCGAGCGCGGCCCCGTGGGCGGCGACGGAGTTGGCGAGGTTGCCCGTGGAGGCGCAGGCGATCGTCTCGAAGCCGAGCTCCCGCGCGCGGCTCACGGCGACCGAGACGACGCGGTCCTTGAACGAGTGGGTGGGGTTGGCGGCGTCGTTCTTCACCCACACCTCACGAAGGCCGAGCTTCGCGGCAAGGCGGTCGGCGCGGACGAGGGGGGTGCAGCCCGCCGGGAGGCCGACGCGCGAGGCGAGTCGTCCGGAGGGCCCGGGGGGGCCGCCGGCGAGCGGGAGGAAGTCGGCGTAGCGCCAGATGTTCTGCGGCCCGCCCTGGATCCGCCGGCGCCGTTCGGCGACGTCGAGACGGGCGAGGCCGTGGTCGTAGGCGACCTCCAGCGGGCCGAAGCACTGATCGCAGACGTAGAGGGCCTCCAGCGGGTACTCGGTCCTACACTCCTTGCACTCCAGGTGACTGACAGCCATTTGGGCTCCTTCGTTCTGGTCTTCGCCGTGTCACAAGGTGTGGCGAAGAGCCGAAGCCCGCCACACATCTCTCTGGAATTGGCACCTTCCCGCTGTGACTTTGCGGTGGTTGCCGGGGTTTCGTAGGGCCAGTCCCTCCACCCCTCTGGATGTGTCCAGCTATGCTGCCGCGGAGTCTAGCAACGTTCTCGGCGTGAGCGCAGCCACTCCTTAGCGGCGCATCCGGACGTTCGTACAGGCGTCGGTAACGCCCTCTCCCCCGTGGTGTAGGCCTTGCCGTGGGACCCTCTGCGCAAGCGCCCGAGCGCGCCGCCGTCGGCGATGTGCCCGCGGGCCTGGAGTTCAGCCCGTCGGCCACGCGGCGGCGGATGCTGATCATCGTCAACCCCTACGCGAGCACGGTCTCCGATCGTCTCCGCCACCTCGTCGTCTACGCCCTCCAGGGGCGTTTCGAGGTCGATGCGGTGGACACCGAGGCGCGGGGCCACGCGACGGAGCTCTGCCGGGAGGCCGCCCACGAGGGCTACGAGGTCGTCGTCGCCTTCGGCGGCGACGGCACCGTCAACGAAGCGGCCAACGGCCTGCTTGGCTCCCCCACCCCGCTCTGCTGCCTTCCAGGCGGCTCGGCGAACGTGTTCGGGAGGATGCTCGGCATCCCCGGCGATGTCGTCGACGCAACCGAGCACCTCCTCCGGATGGCCGACGAGTGGTCCCCCCGGAAGGTCGACGTCGGGATCGTGAACGGACGCGCCTTCACGTTCGCCTCGGGCCTCGGCCTCGACGCGAGCGTCGTCGAGCGCGTCGACGCGAGACCCCATCTGAAGGCCCGCCTGGGGCCCTACTTCTTCACCTGGGTGGCCCTCACGACGTTCGCCCGCCAGTACCTCGTGAGGCCGCCCCGACTCGAGCTCCTCGCCGGCGGGGAGACCCTCCCCGGGGTCACGGCCGTGGTCCAGAACGGGTCCCCCTTCACCTACTTCCAGGATCGCCCCGTGGAGATCGCCGACGGAACGGAGCTGGACTCCGGGACGCTCAGCACGGGCGTCCTCCGCCGCGCCACCCTGTTGGCGATGCCCTCGATCGCCTGGCGGGCCTTCAGCCCGCGCGTCCGCGTGAGCAACCACCGCCAGGTGAGCGGGCGGAACGAGCTGCGGGAGCTCACCGTCCGCAGCGCCGACGGCCGCCCCCTCCCCCTCCAGGTCGACGGGGACTTCCTCGGCGAGGTACAGGAAGCCCACTACGAGATTCCGCCCGCGCGCCCTCACCGTCGTCTCCTGAGCGCGCGCCTGGCGCCCCCGCGCCGGTTCCTGCCACACCCGCGGGATCGCCGCGGGGCGAGCGCTCAGAGGTAGCGGCGAAAGCCCACCACCGGCGCCGAGAAGCCGGCCGCGCGGTACATCGCGTGGGCGGGCCCGCGGCGCTCGTTGGAGACGAGCTGTACCTTCGCGCAGCCCGCCTCGCGGGCGATCCCGAGCGCGGCCTCCATCAGCGCGGCCCCGATCCCGCGACGGCGGTGGGCCGTGTCGACGACGACGTTCTCGACCTGAGCCCAGGGGCGCCCCCCGCGGGTGATGCCCTCGACGATGAGCAGCTCGAGCGTCCCGGCAGGGTGGCCGTCGGGGACGGCGAGGAGGATCACGTGGGCGGGGTCCGCGAGGATTCTCGCGAGCGTCGCCTCGATTGCCGGGGAGCGCCGCTGCGGGGGCTCCTCGGGGTGTAGCTGCGTGAGCAGCTCGAGCAGGGCGTCCAGGTCGCCATCGCGCGCGGCCCGGACGGGGATCGCGGGACGTTCGGCGGCGAGGGGCGCGGGCTCGCTCAGGCGCTTGCCCCGGGGGTGACGCGGTAGGCGTCGAATACCGACTCGATGTTCCGCAGCCGCGTGATCGCGCCCTTCAGCGAGTGGGTGTCGGCGAGCTCGACGACGAAGCGGTTCTTCACCATCGGCGGCGTCGAGAGGCAGCGCGCCTCGAGGATGTTCGCCCCAGACTCCGAGAAGGCGCGGGAGAGGTCCTCGAGCAGGCGGTGACGGTCCCAGGCGTCGATCTGGACTTCGACGATGAACCCCGTCGACTGGTCTCCCTCCCAGTGGACGTCCGCGAAGCGTTCCGGGTTCTTCCTCAGCAGGGTCGTGTTCGGGCAGTCCTCGCGGTGGATCGTGATCCCCCGCCCGAGGGAGATGTAGCCGACGATCTCGTCCCCGGGCACGGGCCGGCAGCACTTCGCCAGGCGGAGCATCACGTCGTCGACACCCTCGACCCTGATCCCGTATTGACCCGAGGACTTCGTCGGGCGCCGTCGCGAGCGGCCGACGCGCAGGAGGTCGGCGGCGGTGCCCTCGCCGTCCGCCGACTCGCCCTGCTTGAGCCGCTGGAGGACCTTGTTGACGACGAGCTTCGGCGAGACCTTCGCCGCGCCGAGCGCGATGTAGAAGTCGTCCGCCTTGCGGTAGCCGACCTCGCGGATGACGTCCGCCAGCAGCGCCGAGCCGGTGATCTTCTGCGCCGGGAGCCCCTGTTTGCGGAGGTGCTCCTGGAGGAGCTCCCGTCCGCTGTGCTCGGTGTCCTGCCGGGTCTCGGCCTTGAACCACTGCTTGATCTTGTTCCGCGCGCGCGTCGTCTTGACCATCGCGAGCCAGTCTCGCGAGGGTCCCCGATCGCGCTTGGCGGTGAGGATCTCGACGATGTCCCCAGAGCGGAGCTCGTAGTGGAGGGGAACGATTTTCCCGTTCACCCTCGCCCCCACGCAACGATGGCCGATCTCGGTGTGGACCTCGTAGGCGAAGTCGAGGGGAGTCGCCCCGGAGGCCAGCGACTTGACTTCCCCCTTGGGGGTGAAGACGTAGACCTCCTCCTCGAACAGGTCCGTGCGGAGGGTCTCCATGAACTCGCGCGGGTCCGAGAGCTCCTTCTGCCAGTCGAGCATCGAGCGCAGCCACTTGAGCTTCGCGTCCTCGGGCCGCCCCGCGGGCGCCTGCCCGCCGCTCTCGGGACGCCCGTCGGCATGCTTGTAGACCCAGTGGGCCGCGACGCCGAACTCGGCCATCTCGTGCATGTCGTGCGTGCGGATCTGGATCTCCAGGGGCCTTCCCTCGGGACCGATCACGGTCGTGTGGAGGGACTGGTACATGTTGAACTTGGGCATCGCGATGAAGTCCTTGAAGCGCCCGGGGAGGGGCTTCCACAGCGAGTGGATCACCCCGACCGTCCCGTAGCAGTCCTTCACCGAGTCCACGATCACGCGCATCGCCGTGAGGTCGTAGATCTCGTTGAACTCGCGTCCCTTCTTCGTCATCTTCGAGTAGATCGAATAGAAGTGCTTGGCCCGACCGGCGATCTGCGCCTGGATGCCGAGGTCGGCGAGCTCGCTCGTGAGGTACTCCCCCGCCTCGCTCACATAGCGCTCGCGCTCCTCCCGCTGCTGGGCGACGAGTCCCTTGATCTCCTGGTACTTGCGCGGGTGGAGCGTCGCGAAGGCGAGATCCTCGAGCTCCCACTTGATCGCGTGGATTCCGAGACGGTGGGCGAGCGGGGCGTAGATGTCGAGCGTCTCCCGCGCCTTCTCCATCTGCTTCTGCTTCGGCATCGCCTCGATCGTGCGCATGTTGTGGAGGCGGTCGGCGAGCTTGATCAGGATGACCCGCACGTCGGTGGCCATCGCCACCATCATCTTGCGGTAGTTGTTCGCCTGGGCCTCGTCGCGGGACTGGAAGGTGATGCCCGTGAGCTTCGTCACCCCATCGACCACCGCGGCGATCTCCTCGCCGAAGCGATCCCGTACTTCCTCCAGCGAGGCGGATGTGTCCTCGACGGTGTCGTGGAGGAGGGCGGCGCAGAGGGTCTCCGTGTCGAGGCGCATCGAGGCGCAGATGCGGGCCACGCCGACGGGGTGGACGATGAAGTCCTCGCCGGACTTCCTCCGCTGATCGGCGTGGTGTTCGCAGGCGAAGACGAAGGCGTCGCGCACGCGATCGCGATCGATCTCCATCTCGGAGTCGGCGGCGTGCTCTGAGACGATCGCGAACAGGTCCCCCAGGAGTTGGCGCTCGTGTGCGCTGAGGGCCACCCCGTGAGAGCCCCCCTGGCCCGCGGGGCGACGGTCGCTCGGAGGGGCGCCCGCCGGCTTGGCCACCAGCGCCCCGCTGGCGCGTGAGCTGTTTGGTTCCTCAGCGACCGCCATGGTCAAAGGTTAGGGGACGGATCCGCCGAATTCAAGCTCCTCACGGGAGGGCGAACAGGACGAGCTCGTCGTCCCGGCCGACCTCCCCGCCCGCTTGCTCCCCTGCCGCCCCATGATCCTCCGCAAAGGGCTGCCCGCGCCGCAGGACGAGCCGCGGCTCGCTCACCCCGTTCCACTCGTTGACCTCGAGCGAGAAGGTCGCCTCCGCGGCCTCGCCGTCGCCGACCGGGAGTCTGCCCCCGGTGCCGAAGGCCACCGCTCGCGCCCGCGCGCTGCCCGACTGGACGTTGAAGCGGACGTGTCTCCCTTCGCCCATCGGCCGCGCATGCGTGAACCTCGCCTCGGCCACCATCAGCGCGATCGAGGGATTGCCCCGCCCGAAGGGCGCCAGCGTGGATAGCTCCTCGGCGAGCGCCATCGTCAGATCTCCCCCGGGGACGACCGCGTCGACCCGCTCCACCGGCATCAGGTCCTCGGCTGAGAGGCTCAGCCCGGCCTGCTCCTCGAACGCCGCCGTGAACTCCCCCAGGCGGGAGCGCTCGACCTCCAACCCGGCCGCCGCGCGGTGGCCGCCGTAGTGGAGGAGGTGGCCCGCGCAGGCGTCCAGCCCGCCGAGGAGGTCATAGGCGGGGATGCTCCGCCCCGAGCCCCTCCCCCGCTCTCCCTCCATCGCCACGAGCACGACCGGCCGACCGCTCACTCCCACCAGACGCGAGGCCACGATCCCGATCACACCCGCATGCCAGCCCTCGCCGGCGAGCACGTAGGCGGGACGCTCCCCGGCGGCGTCCATCTGCGCTTCCGCTTCGATCCTGATCCCGAGCTCGACCTGACGGCGCTCGCGGTTGGCATCGTCGAGCTCGTCCGCGACCTGAGCCGCACGGAGAGGATCCTCGGTGAGCACCAGCTCGAGCCCGGCGTCCGCCCGGTAGAGCCGCCCCGCCGCGTTCAGCCGCGGGGCGAGCGCAAAGCCGATCGCGCGCTCGTCCACCTTTCCCGGGTCCACCCGAGCAACCGCCATCAGGGCCCGCAGGCCGGGCTTCGTCGTCCGCGCGAGCGCACTCAGGCCCCGGCGCAGGAGCGATCGATTCTCGCCCGTCAGCTCCACCACGTCGGCGACAGTGGCGAGCGCGACGAGGTCGAGGTCCGACCACAGCCCCCTGCGCGCGGCCTCCAGGCGCTCCCCCTCGAGCACTCCCTCCGCCCCGGCCCGCTCGATCAGCGCCTCGGCGAGCTTGTGCGCGACGGCCGTGGCGCAGAGCTCGCGGAAGGGGTATCCGCAGAGGGTCGGGTGGAGTATCGGGGCCCGCGGAAGCGGCCCGTAGGAGCGAGGCATGTGGTGGTCAGTCACCACGACCTCCATCCCCAGCGCCCGCGCCGCCTCCACCTCGGCGACGGCGGTCACACCGCAGTCAGCCGTGATCAACAGCCGCGTCCCACGATCAGCGAGTCGGCGGACCGTGCCCATCGCCAGGCCGTAGCCGTCGCCGGCCCGATCGGGGAGGTAGCTGTCGACGCTCGCCCCGAGCGCCCGGAGCGTGCGGAGGAGCACCGCGGTGGAGCAGATCCCGTCGACGTCGTAGTCCCCGTGGACTGTGATCCGCCCGCCGCTGCGGACGTGGCGGAGGATCGGGGCAAGGGCGTCGTCGATCCCGTCGAATGCGCTTGGAGCGTGGCTCTCATCTGCCGCGAGGAATCCACTCGCGAGCTCCGGCTCGGCCAGCCCCCGCCGGACGAGCACCTGGCCCATCGCGTCGCTGACCCCCAGCTCTCGCCGCAGCCGCCCGACGCGCTCCGGCGGGCAGTCAGCGATCTCGAATCGGCATCTCTGCACCGGCGCGAGACTACGGAGCGCCCGGGACGGAACCCTCGGGGGGCCTGCTCCAGGTCTTCACCAACCCTAAGGTTTCAGACGCAAACCTTTATAGAATGGATTGGGTCATCGGGCAGAGATCGCACCCCCCCGGCGGTCGGCACAGCACACTGTGCGAGTGCGCCCGGTGACCCAATCTTCTCTTTGCGCCCAGCAGGCGGCCGCGTTTGGTGCGGGGCCCCTCCACGTCGGGGACCGAGGGGCCCTGCTGCCGCCCTACCCCTGCTCGCGTTCGCGGCGGATGCCCTCGAGGTAGACGAGGCCCATCCCGATGAGGGCTCCGGGGACGGCATAGAGCACCACGGCGATGTCGGTGGCCTTTTCGCCGGGGATGCGCAGTTCGGAGACTTTGACCCCGTAGATCAGGAGCCCGCAGAGGATCGCGCCCGTGAGCGAGCCGACGAATGCGCCGACGATCCCGCCCCAGAAACGGTCCGGGAGGAAGATCGTGTAATGCCAGATCGCGAGGCCCATCATGACCCAGCCGAGCAGTCCCATCAGCGGGGCCTCCCATGGCGTTTGTTCCGGCGGGGTTTCTGACGGTCTTTCGGGGCTTCCTTGAGGACGAGGTCCTCGGGGGTGAGGTCGGCGGTGGGATCGCGCTCGGGAGGGGGCTCCTCGGTCGTGACGGGCGCTTGCTGAGCCGCCTTCGCCCGCCCGCCTGCCGGCGCCGCAGCCGAGGGCGTCGCTGCCGGAGCATCGTCGACGTCGAGGTCGCGGACGAGCTCCTGGAACTCTTCCCGAGAGATCGGCGCGCCCGCTTCCTGGGGGCTGGAGAGGCCGCCGCGGCGGGCACGTTTGCGCTTCGGCGTCGGCTCGACATCCTCGGGGGCCCCGGTCGCCGTGGTCGCGTAGGCGGGCACGGCTCCGATTTCGCCGACGATCCGGGCGCGGCGGGCGCGGTAGGCGGGCTCGCGCTCCTTCCAGTGGGTGAGCACGGGAGAGGCGATGAAGATCGAGGAATAGGCGCCGGAGGCGATCCCGATGAGGAGCGCGAAGGCGAAGTCCTGGAGTGTTTCCCCGCCGAAGAGGAGCAGGGCGGTGACGGGAAGGAGCGTGCAGAAGCTCGTCGCCAGCGATCTCGTGAGCACCTCGGACATCGAGCGGTTGACGATCTGGGAGAAGGCGGCCCTGGGCATTCGCGGGACGTTCTCCCGCACACGATCGAACACGATGATGGTGTCGTAGAGGGAGTATCCGAGGATCGTCAGCAGCGCCGCCACCGTCGCGGCGCTGACTTCCTTCCCCGTGAGGGAGTAGACGCCGGCGGTTATGAGGAGGTCGTGCATCAGCGCGATCAGCACCGGAACCGCGTACTTCCACTCGAAGCGCAGCGCGATGTATGCCGAGATCACGAGCAGCGAGGCGATAATCGCGATGACGGCGCTGTTCGCGACCGTTTTCCCGAATGTGGGTCCGATCGACTTGTCGCTGACGGACCCGGGTCTGATGCCGAAGCGGGTGTTGAGCGCGGCTTCGACCTCCTTGACCTGTTCGGGGTGGAGGGTCTTCGTGGAGATCTGGAAGCCGTTGGCACCAAGGCCCCCGCCGGTCACTTTCTGCACCTGGGCGTCACCCTCTTTGACGGGCTTCAGCGCCGCCTGGATCTGCGCGGTGGTGGCGGGCCTGACGAGGGCCATGTCCAGGCGCGTGCCCGACTTGAAGTCGATGCCGAAGTTCAGCCCCTTCCCGCCGATCGAGAGCGCGCCGATCAGGAGGATGGTGCCCGAGAGCGAGAAGAACCACTTCGAGGCGCCCATGAAGTCGAATGTCCAGCCTCGCCGCTCCTTCCCCGCCCCGAGCGCCGATGGGTGGGAGACGAGTTTCGAGCGGCCCATCACGCCGAGGGCGGCCTGCGTGGCGAGCACCGCGGTGAACAGCGAGACGAGCGTCCCGATGCCGAGCGTGAAGGCGAAGCCCTTCACTTCGGCGGTCGCCAGGGCGAAGAGGATGAAGGCGGTCATGAACGTGACCACGTTCGCGTCGACGATCGCGGCGAAGCCCCGTTTGTAGCCGGTGGCGATGCCGGAGAGGACAGATTCTCCCCCTCGGATCTCCTCCTTGATGCGCTCGAAGATCACGATGTTCGCGTCGGCGGCGACGCCGATCGTGAGGATCAGCCCCGCGATCCCGGGGAGGGTGAGGGTGACGGGGATGAGCTTGATGAGCGCGAAGAAGTAGATGCCGTAGATGGCCAGGCCGCCGATCGCGATGACGCCGAGGATGCGATAGAAGACGAGCAGGAAGAGGCACACGACGGCGAGGCCCGCCAGGCCCGCCACGAGGCCCTGTTTGAGCGCTTCTTTGCCCAGCGTGGCGGAGACCTGGGAGTGGGAAATCTGGACGAGCTTGATCGGGAGCGCCCCCGACTGGAGCTCGTTCGCGAGGTTCTGTGCGGAGGTGATGGTGAAGCCGCCGGAGATCTGCGAGCCGGTCGAGGCGTCGATCCCTTCGGGGTACTTCGTGAAGTCGATCGAGGGCGCCGTGATCAGCTGGCCGTCGAGGACGACGGCGAAATGCTGCAGCGCGGCGTTCTTCCCGACGCCCGGGAGGAGGGCTTCCTGGCCGCGGTGGGCGATGTTCTTGGTGACGCCTTCGAAGACAGACTTCCCGTGCGAGGTGAAGCCGAAGGTGACGTCGGGCTGGCCGCTCCCGCCGGCCCCTTCTTCGAAGCCCTGCTGGGGGTTCGTGACGTCCGAGCCGCGGAGGACGGGGTCGTCGTTCAGCACGTACCAGCTGTTCGGCGATTCGTTCGTGACTTTCCCCGTTTTTTCGTCTTCCACCGGGCGCGATTGGACGATCACGGTGCCTGGGTTGACGCGGACGGCTTCGGCTTTCGCCCCGGCCGGGGGTTTGTAGCCGTCGGTTTCGAGGTTCGCCTTCGTTTCCTCCGGCGGGCAGACCGGGTTGGCTTTGGTCTGGCCGGCGCAGTAGACCTTTTCCGTCTTCGGGGAGACGAGGTACCAGCTCCCATAGATGCACCCGTTGATCTGTTCGGGAGTGCAGCCCGGGCTCCAGGTGGTGTCGCTCGAGCGGAGGATCGCCGGCCGTTTGGCCGCACGCTGGATCGCCTGGAACTGGGGGATCCCGTAGACGGAGGCGCCCGCGTTCTCTCCGCCCGTGACCGTCGGTTCGGAGGGCCCGGCGGGTTTCCCGCTGGGCCCGATGACGTTCGGCTCCCAGTCGTAGAAGTAGAGCTGGGCGGTCCGCCCGACCTCTTCCTCGGCGCGGGTGGAGTTGCTCACGTCGGGCAGTGCGACGGTGATTTCGTCGTTGCCCGTGAGCTGGATTTCCGGCTGGGAGACCCCGAGCTGGTCGACGCGCTTGCGCATGATGTCGATGGCCCGGTTGAGCGATTCGGCGTCGACTTTCGACTGGGCCGTCGGCTTGCCCTGGTAGACGAGCTGGACGCCTCCCTTGAGGTCCAGCCCGAGGCGCGTGGGCTTGGTGGCGATCACGGCGAAGGAGGCCGCGAGGAGACCAGCGACAATCAACAGGACGAGTGCGTTGCGGCGGCGATCGGTCATGCTCGGAGAGTCAGGTTACTTGTCGGGCGTAAGCACGAGTAAAAGCCCGCCGTCGTCGTCGTAGGCGGGGAACATGTCCGCTTTGGCATCCGCCGCCACGTCCCGTTCGCCGCTCACCCGCACCGGCACCTCGAGCGCCCGCACCCCCCACTCGAGCACCGTGGCCACCGGGTCATCGCCGTTGGAGAAGCTCAGACCGAGCACCTGCTCGACCGGCTGGCCGATCACGTCTTCCTCCTCCAGGCCCGTGAAGGCGAAGGCGTTCTTCCCGCAGCCCACCACCCGGCCCTCCCCGTCGCAGACGAAGAAGGCGGCGTCGGGAGCGGGGTAGTAGTCGTCGAGGAGTTCGAACAGGAACGCGAAGCCGCACTTCGCGCAGCCCTTCCGTTGGCGCGTGAAGCCGATGTTCCGGTCGAGCTCCGTGGTGCGGTGACCGCAGTTGGGGCAGATGAAGGGATGGGCCATGGCGTCCACACACAGACTACGCAAGCCGACCGGCGGAGGCGCCTGGCGGCGGACGATCGCCCCTCCCCGGGAGACGCCCACGAGGCTCAGAACAGCGCCGCCTCGGCGACGGGTGGCACGGGCAGGCCGAGGTGGGCGAAGGCCGCGGGCGTGGCGGCGCGCCCACGGGGGGTGCGCTTGATCAGCCCCTCCTGGAGGAGGTAGGGCTCATAGACGTCCTCGACCGTGTCCTGCTCCTCGCCGACGGCGACGGCGAGCGTCGAGAGCCCGACGGGCCCCCCCGCGAACTTGACGCAGATTGCGTGGAGGATGTCGCGGTCGAGTCGGTCCAGCCCTCGCTCGTCGACCTCCAGCAGCTCCAGCGCACCGTGGGCGGCGGCAGCGCTGACGACGCCCTCCATGCGCACCTCGGCGAAGTCGCGAACCCGCTTCAGCAGCCGGTTCGCCACGCGTGGGGTGCCTCGGCTGCGCGCCGCGATCGCCGTCGCGCCGGCCTCCTCGAGGTCGATCTGGAGGATGCTCGCCGAGCGGTGGACGATGCGGGCGAGCTCCTCGACGGAGTAGGGCTCCAGACGCGCCTGCAGGCCGAAGCGATCGCGCAGCGGGGTGGTGAGCAGGCCGGTGCGGGTGGTGGCGCCGACGAGCGTGAAGGGGGGCAGCTCGAGCGTGACCACCCTCGCGCCCGCGCCCGCGCCGACGGTGATCGGGAGACGGTGATCCTCCATCGCGGGGTAGAAGGTCTCCTCGAGTGTCCGCGGGAGGCGGTGGATCCCATCGACGAAGAAGACGCTCCTCGGCTCGAGCGCGGTGAGGAAGGCGGCGATGTCACCCTTGCGCTCGAGCGCCGGACCGGCCGTCTGCACGAAAGGGACGTCGAGCTCGGCCGCCACGATCTGCGCCAGGGACGTCTTCCCGAGCCCCGGCGGCCCCGCCAGGAGGAGGTGGTCGAGCGCCTCCCCGCGAGCCGTGCACGCCTCGATGGCCACGGCGAGCTGCTCGCGGAGGGACTCCTGGCCGACGAACTCCTCCAAGCGACGCGGGCGGAGCGAGCGGTCGAGCTCATCCTCGGGCACGAGATAGGGGGTCTGGATGCGGGCGGACACGTCGCTCATCCCCTCACGACCCCGCCCGTGCGAGCCTCAACGCAGCGCCGATCAGGTCCTCGGCGCTCTCTCCCTCGGCGCCCTCGAGCAGGCCATCGGCCTCGTGGGGGGCGTAGCCGAGCTCGACGAGGCCTTCGCGGGCCAACCCGCGCGGGTCTCGCGAGGCGCCACGTGCAGCCCGTCCCGCGATGATCTCCACCGGCGGCTCCCCCGTGCCGCCGACGCCCACCTTCTCGCGGAGCTCGACGATGATCCGTTCCGCCGTCCGCTTCCCGATCCCTGGGACCGCCTGGAGACGGCCCGTGTCGCCGGAGGCCAGCGCCGCGATCAGCTCCCGGGGAGGCGCCGCCGAGAGTACGGCGAGGGCGACCTTCGGGCCGACGGCCTGGACGGAGAGGAGCATCAGGAACAGGTCCCGCTCCTGCTCGCTGTGGAAGGCGAACAGGCTGAGGGAGTCATCTCGAACGATGAGGTGGCTGTGGAGGGTCACCTCGCCGCCCACCGCGGGCACGTGGCGGAGGGTCTCGGCGGAGACCGCCGCGCGATAGCCCACCGGCCCGCAGAGCACCACGACGTGATCCGCCCTCCGCACCGCCACCTCGCCGCGGAGCAGGGCGATCATCGCGACGCGCCCGCCAGTGCGCGGGCGAGGGGCGCGCCGTTGGCGTGGCAGACGGCGACGGCGAGCGCATCGGCGGCGTGATCCGGGTGGGGCGGCTCGGGCAGGCCGAGGAGCGCCTGGACCATCCTCGCGACCTGATCCTTGCCCGCGCGCCCGTTCCCGCAGACGGCGGCCTTCACCTGCTGCGGGGTGTAGCCGCTGCAGGGAAGCCCGTGGCGGCCCGCCGCCAGCATCACAACCCCCCTCGCCTGACCGACGGCGAAGGCGGTGCGGACGTTCTGGCCGAAGTAGAGCTCCTCGAGGGCCATCGCGTCGGGCTGGTGCTCGGAGAGGACCTCCTCGAGGGCGCGATCGATCGCGAGGAGGCGACGCTCGGGGGAGCTCGGAGGAGGTCTCGATGACGCCCCCGTCGAGCGCCACGAGGCGCCCGCCGCGGGTTGCCACGACGCCGTAGCCGCTGTTTGCGATGCCGGGATCGATTCCGAGGACGACCACGGCGAGTGATTCTCCGTCGGCCACCGGACGCCTGCCCGCTCGGGCCTTCTCGGGCGGCGCCGGGCCGACTGTCGCGAGGAGCCTCGTCGCATACCCTTCCTCCGCGATGGCATCAGAGCAGATCGACTTCGCCGCCGAGGGCCTCCTCGACGGCCTCGAGGGACAGCAGCGGAAGGAGCGGCTGGCGCTCCTCGACCAGCTCGTCGCGGAAGGCGTCCCCCTGGCGGAGATCCGCCGCAACACGGCCAGCGGCACCGTCATCTTCCTCCCCGCCGACCGCGCCATCGTGGGCGGGGCGCGCTACACCGAGAGCGAGGTATCGGAGCTCAGCGGCGTCGAGCCCGCGTTCCTCGAGGAGGCTCGCCGGGCGATGGGGCTGCCGACGCCGGAGCCCGACGAGGCGGTCTTCAGCGAGGCCGAGGTGGAGTCCGCCTCGCGCATCCTCGTGGCCCGCCGTGCAGGGATTCCCGACGAGGACATCCTCGACCTCCTCCGCGTGCTCGGCCGCGGACTCGCCCAGGCGGCGGAGAGCCTCCGCCTGCTGCCCCTCAAGCTCGTCCTCGAGCCCGGGATGAGCGAGCAGGAACTCGCCACCCAATACGCCCAGGCGGTCGCCGAGCTCTATCCCCTCGTCGAACCCATGGTGGGGAACCTCCTCGCCCTCCATCTCCGCCACGCCACCCAGGGCGAGGTGATCAGCGCGCTCGAGCGCAGCGGGGGAAACCTCCCCGGCTCGCGCCCGGTCGCGATCGCATTCGCCGACCTCGTCGGCTTCACCCGCCTGGGCGAGGAAGTGCCGGCCGAGGAGCTCGGCCAGCTCGCCGTCCGCCTCGAAGCCATCGCCCAGGAAGCCGCCGCGCCGCCCGTGCGGCTGGTGAAGACCCTCGGTGACGCGGCGATGCTGGCCTCCCCGGAGCCCGAGCCGCTGATCGAGGCGACGCTCGCGCTCCTCGACGCCGGCGAAAGCGAGGGCGAGGACTTCCCCCAGCTTCGCGCCGGGGCGGCCTACGGGGTCGCGCTTCCTCGCGCCGGGGACTGGTTCGGCAGGCCCGTGAACCTCGCCAGCCGCATCACCGCGGTGGCGCGCCCCGGAAGCCTCCTCGCCGAGCCCGCCGTGAGGGCCTCCGCCGAGGAGTCCTTCCGCTGGTCCTTCGCCGGCCAGCGACGCCTCCACGGCATCCGCGAACCAGTCGCCCTCTACCGCGTCCGGCGCACCGAGCGCTGAGCGCCGCCGGGAGCCGGGGGTCTCGCACCCTCGGACGGGCGGGTGGGTGTCGTGCCTCCGAAAGGGCCCCCCACGCGCGGGGGCGCGCACGCGCGCGGGGCCTCCGCCGGGGAGACACACACCACCCCCTCCCGCCTCCGCTCAACAGCGCGGGCCTCAGCCTCGAGAAGCCGCGCGGGGCGCCTCCGAAAGGAGCCCCCGGGAGCCCGCGCGCGCACGTGCGCGCGCGGGCTCCCGGCGGGGAGACACAGACCACCCCCTGCTGAGCGCCGAGAGCCTCAGCCCCGAGAACCCGCGCGGGGCGCCTCCGCGAGGAGCTCCTCTCCCCACATCCTCCATGGAGCCTCACCGGCCGCCCAGAGGTCGTTGAGGGCGACCGAGTCCTTGTAGGTGTCCATGCACTCCCAGAAGCCCTCATGGCGATAGGCGCGAAGCTGGCCCTCGGCGGCGAGACGGCGGAGGGGCTCCCGCTCGAGGGGGCCGTCGTCGCGGAGGTGATCGAGGACGGGGCGCTCGAGAGAGAAGAAGCCGCCGTTGATCCAGTGCTCGGAGGGGGGCTTCTCGTGAAAGCCGGTCACCCTGTCGCGGTCGTCGAGCTGAGCGACGCCGAACTGGAGATGGGGACGGACGACGGTCATCGTGGCGAGGGCGCCGTGGGCCTCGTGGAAGTCGAGGAGAGCCCCGAGATCGATGTCGGCGAGGCCGTCGGCGTAGGTGGAGCAGAAGCGGGGCTCATCGGCGAGGAGGGGAGCGAGCCGGCGGAGGCGGCCGCCGGTGGCGGTGTCGAGACCGGTGTCGATGGAATCGACGGCGACGCCCTCGGGCCACGGGGTCGATGCGGCGAAATCGGCGATGAGGGCGCCCTTGTAGCCGGTGGCGAGGAGAAAGCGACGGAAGCCCTGGGCCGCGTAGAGGTGGATGACGTGCCAGAGGATGGGCATCCCCCCGATCTCCACGAGCGGCTTGGGAATCTCCTGGGTGCGCTCGACGAGGCGGGTGCCGCGGCCGCCGCAGAGGATGACGACCCGCGGACGGGTCAAGGGGGGCTACCCGGCAACACGCTCCAGCACCTCGGCGGAGACGTCGAAGTTGGCGTGGACGGCGCTGACGTCGTCGTTCTCCTCGAGGAGGTCGATGAGCTTCATCAGCCTGGCGGCCTGGGCCTCCTCGACGGGGACGAGGCTGGTGGGGCGGTAGGCCATCTCCGCCCCCTCGAGCTCCACGCCAGCATCGTCGAGGGCGGCGCGGACGGCGGTGAAGTCGCTCGGCTCGGTGATCACCTCGAAGACGTCCTCGTCGGTGGTGATGTCCTCCGCGCCGGCCTCGACGGCGGGGAGGAGATCGTCTTCGCTGTAGCGGGCGGAGTCGATCAGGATGACGCCCTTCTTCTCGAAGAGATAGGCGACGGAGCCGGGCTCGCCGAGGCTGCCGCCGTTCTTGCTGAAGACGTGGCGCACGTCGGCGCTGGTGCGGTTGCGGTTCTCGGTGAGAGCCTCGACTAAGACGGCAACGCCGCCGGGTCCGTAGCCCTCGTAGAGGACGGCCTCGATGGCGTCCGCCTCGCCGCCCTCCCCCGTCCCCTTCGCGATCGCCCGCTCGATGTTGTCCTTCGGCATCGAGGCTTCCTTGGCCTTGCGGACGGCGAGATCGAGGGCGGGGTTGCCGATGAGGTCGCCCCCGCCCTCGCGGGCGGCGACGGTGATGGCGCGGGTGAGCTTGGAGAACTGGGCTCCCCGGCGGGAGTCCACGATGGCCTTCTTGTGCTTGATGCTTGCCCACTTCGAGTGACCGGACATGGAGGGAAGGATACGAAAGGCCGCTCTCGCTGGCGCGAGCGGCCGCGTCGCCGGGGCCGCCGGACTAGGATGCGCGGTCGCATGGCGGTTGGACCCTCAGCGGAGATATTCAAGGCATATGACATCCGCGGTATCTACGGGACGGAGATAGACGGGGATTCTCGCCGAGCGCATCGGGGGGGCCTTCGCCGAGGTGCTGGGGAGGCTCGCGGGCAAGCCCGTGGAGGAGCTGCGGGTGGGGCTGGGGCGGGACATGAGGCTGACCGCGGCGGAGCTCGCGGGGCGCTACCGCGAGGGGCTGCTGTCGGCGGGCGCGGACGTGATCGACGTGGGCGAGGTGGGGAGCGAGATGCTCTATTACGTGGTGGGGTCGCGGGAGCTCGACGGCGGGCTGATGTGCACCGCGTCGCACAACCCGAAGGCCTACACGGGGGCGAAGCTCGTCCGCGAGGGGGCGATTGCGCTGTCGGGGGAGAGCGGGATCCAGGACATCCGCCGGGCGGTGGAGAGCGGCGGCGCGGCTGCGGGCGACCCGGTCGCGCGGGGGACGCTCGAGGAGGTGGACGTCTACGGGGAGTTTCAGCGGGCCGCCCTGGGCTTCGTAGACGTCGAGGCGATCCGGGGAGGTCGGACGCTGAAGGTGGTGGTGGACGGGGGGAACGGGATGGCGGGCCCGATGGTGGGGCCGCTGCTCGATGGGCTCGGGCTGGAGCTGCTCGAGACGTTCTGGACCCCGGATGGGAACTTCCCCGAACACGAGCCCAACCCGTTGCTCCCGGAGAACCGGAAGATGATCATGGAGAAGGTGAAGGAGACGGGGGCGGACCTCGGCATCGCCTGGGACGGCGACGCGGATCGCTGCTTCTTCATCGACGACGGGGGCGAGTTCGTCGACGGGGACTTCCTCACGGCGTTGCTCGCGGAGTCTCTCCTGGAGAAGCGGGCGGACAAGAGCCGACCTGAGGCCATCCTCTACGACGTGAGGGCCTCGCGCGCGGTCGCGGACACGGTGAGGGCGGCCGGGGGGACCGCGTATGTGAACCGCGTGGGGCATGCCTTCTTCAAGACGAGGATGCGGGAGGAGGGGTCGCTGTTCGGGGGGGAGGTCGAGCGGGCATGACTACTTCCGGGACTTCTACTGCGCGGACTCGGGGACGATCCCGGCGCTGTTGATGCTCGAGATGCTCGCTCGCGGGGGGAGGAGCCTGTCGGAGCTGCTCGAGCCCTACCGCAGCCGCTACTTCATCTCCGGGGAGGTGAACTCCGAGGTGGTGGACGCGGAGGGGAAGATGGAGGAGATCGCCGAGCGCTACGGGGACGCTCGCCAGAGCCACCTCGACGGGATCTCCATCGACTACGACGACTGGCACTTCAACGTCCGCTCCTCGAACACCGAGCCGCTCCTGCGCCTGTGTCTGGAGTCGCTCGTCTCCCACGAGGACATGGAGAGGCGGCGGGACGAGGTGCTCGCGCTGATCCGCTCGCCCGCGACGGCCGGATCGTGAGCGAGGAGGAGGCGCGGGAGGAGGAGCGCGAGCGGCTCCAGCGGGCCAGCGACGCGGGCATCCATCGCCTCGCCGTGCCCACGCCATTCATGGTCGGGCGGGTGAACGCCTACCTGATCGAGGATGACCCCCTGACGCTGATCGACAGCGGGCCGAACTCGGCGAAGGCGCTGGACGAGCTCGAGCAGGCGCTCGCGGCAAGAGGGCGGCGGATCGAGGACATCGAGCTGCTCGTGGTCACCCACCAGCACATGGATCACTTCGGCCTCGCGGGCATCCTCGCCAGGCGCTCGGGAGCGGAGGTGGCGGCGCTCGCCCCGCTCGCCCCCTACCTCGCCCGCTACGGCGAGGAAACCGACCTCGATGACCGCTTCGCCGAGGGGGTGATGCTGCGCCACGGGATCCCCCCGAAATCGTCACCGCGTTGAGGGCCGTGAGCGCGGGCTTCCGCGCGTGGGGCTCGGCGGTGGAGGTGACGCGGCCGCTGGAGGACGGGGAGGAGCTCGCGCTGCGGGACCGCAGCCTGCGGGTCCTCCACCGGCCCGGCCACAGCCCCTCGGACACGATCTTCCACGACGAGGAGCGGGGGATGATGCTCAGCGCCGACCACCTCATCGCGCACATCTCCAGCAACCCCCTCCTCGCTCGGCCGCTCGGCTCGAAGGGGGATTACACGGGAGCGCGTCCCCAGGCCCTCATCACCTACATGGACTCGATGGAGAAGACGAGGGCGATGGAACTCGAGCTGGTCCTCCCCGGGCACGGCGCCCCGATCGTGGACCACAAGGCGCTGATCGACGAGCGCTTCCGCCTTCACCGCCGCCGCGCCGAGCGCATCCTCCGACTGATCGCCAGCGAACCCCGCACCGCGCACGAGATCGCGCAGGAGCTCTGGGGGAACGTCGCCGTGACCCAGGCCTACCTCACCCTGTCCGAGGTTCTCGGCCACGTCGACCTCCTCCTCCGCGAGGGGAGCGTCGTCGAGGACGAGCGCGACGGGGTCGCCTCCTTCAGCGCGAGCTGAGCGGGTCGGGCCGAGCCCGCGAGGTCGGCCCGGGGGCTCCTTCAATCCGGCCCGCCGCTCCCACCCTCCCCGCGCTCGATCGCGGCGAGGTGATCGACGTTGAGGCGGTCGGAGGGATCATCGCTCGGCTCCCCCGCGAACCACGCGTCGAGGATCTCGGCGAGGAGCGCCGCGGAGGTGCTCCTGAGGCTGAGGGCGAGGACGTTCGCATCGTTCCACCGCCGCGCCCCCTCGGCCGTGGGGGCGTCGAGGCAGAGGGCCGCGCGCACCCCCCTCAGCTTGTTCGCCGCGATCGACGCTCCCGTTCCCGTCCAGCAGCAGACGATCCCCTGCTCGGCTCGTCCCTCGGCGACGTCCCGTGCCGCGGCCTCCGATGCCCAGGCCCAGTCGCTCCGCTCATCCCCCCCGAGGGCTCCGTGGGAGATCGCCTGGTGGCCCCGCTTCGCGAGCTCCCCAGCGAGCATGCCCGCGACCCCGGTGAGCTCGTCCGCGGCCAACGCGATGCGCATCGCGCGAGTATCCCCGATCCGCCTGGCCTCGCTCCGGGCGAGGCGGAGCCCCTATCGGCTCGAGGCCCGGCGGGCCCTTCCAGCTCAGCGGAAGGGCGCGGGGATGAGCTCGAGGAACATCCTGTGGAGGCGATCGTCATCGCCGAGCTCCGCATGGAAGGCGACGGCGAGGAGGTTGCGCTCTCGGGCGGCCACCGGGTGGCCGTCCACCTCCCCCAGGATCGACACGTCGGGCCCGTGGGAGGCGATCCAGGGGGCGCGGATGAAGATCCCCCGCATGGGCCCCCCGTCGAGGCCACGGAGGGGGACGTCGGCCTCGAAGCTGTGGAGCTGTCGGCCGAATGCGTTCCGCTCGGCGGTGATGTCCATCAGGGAGAGGTGGTTGCGGTCGAGCATGATCATGCCCGCACAGGAGCCCATCAGGGGGATCCCCCGGGAGGCGAGCTCGCGGAGGGGCTCGCTGAGCCCCTCCCGCTCGACGCCGAGGGACATCGTCGTGGACTCCCCCCCGGGGATGACGAGGCCGTCGAGGCCGTGGAGGTCGCCGGGGACGCGCACCTCGAGGGTGCGCGCGCCGAGTCCCTCGAGCATGCGGGCATGAGCCTCGAAGCCCCCCTGGAGCGCCAGCAGGCCGATGAGCGGCGACGGCGGAGGCATCCAGCGCGAAGGGACGGCCCGGAGGGAGCTCTAGCCCGAGCGCCCTACCGGCCGCGCTGGGCGAGGAGCTGCTCGTCCTCGAGCTTCGAGCTCTCCAAGCTCACCATCGCGGGGCCGAGCCCACGGGATGCCGCGGCGATGCGCTGGGGGTCCTGCCAGTGGGTGGTCGCCTCGACGATCGCTCTCGCGCGCGCGGGCGGGTCCTCCGACTTGAAGATGCCCGACCCGACGAACAGGCCTTCCGCTCCAAGGGCCATCATCAGGGCGGCGTCGGCGGGAGTGGCGATGCCCCCGGCGCAGAAGAGGACCACCGGAAGACGGCCGTCGCGGGCGACCTCGCGGAGGAGGTCGAGGGGGGCGGCCTGCTCCTTCGCCGCGGCGGGGAGCTCCTCGGTGGAGAGCATCGAGAGCCGTCGAATCTCCCCCGTGATCATCCTCATGTGGCGGACCGCCTCGACGATGTCCCCCGTGCCCGCCTCTCCCTTGCTGCGAATCATCGCGGCGCCCTCGGCGATCCGCCGGAGGGCCTCCCCGAGGCTCGTCGCGCCACAGACGAACGGCACCCTGAAGTCCCACTTGTCGATGTGGTGGCGCTCATCTGCGGGGGTGAGGACCTCGGACTCGTCCACGTAGTCCACCTCCAGCGCCTCCAGCACGCGCGCCTCCATGAAGTGGCCGATGCGAGCCTTCGCCATCACGGGGATGCTCACCGCCTCCTGGATCCCCGCGATCATCTCGGGGTCGCTCATCCTCGCGACGCCACCGTCGCGGCGGATGTCCGCGGGCACGCGCTCGAGGGCCATCACCGCAGTCGCGCCCGCGTCCTCGGCCACCTTCGCCTGCTCGGGGGTGACCACGTCCATGATCACCCCTCCCTTCAACATCTCCGCCAGCCCCGTCTTCACCCGGAATGTCGCCTCGTCGCGCATGGCCCTGATTCTGACAGGCGGGCCCCATCGAGCCTCCGCGCGAGTCATCCGCGCGGGACCCGCGCGGCTCAGCCCGTCGCTTCGCCCGCTTGGCGACTGCGATCCAGCTCGCGGTGGTGAGCAGCGGTCAGATCGAGCGCCGAGGCCACATCGGGCATCTGCTGGCGTACGGTGTGCATCGCGTTGGAGGTGAAGATGATCGCGCGGAGGGGGCTCGCGGCGACGATCGTGGCCGAGCGGGGGGCCCCGCCGTCGAGCACGGCGAGCTCGCCATAGACGTCCCCGGGGCCGATCGTGTTGATGTGGGCGCCCTGCTGGTAGACCTCCGCGCCCCCCTGCTCGAGGAAGGCCACGTCGTGGCCCAGCTCCCCCTCGTGGACGAGCTCCTCACCCTCCTCGGCGGTGAGCTCGTCGAGGACCCTCGCGAGCATCCTCCGCTGTCCCGCGGAGAGCTGAGCGAACGCCTCGAAGCGCTCGAGGCGCTCCCAGCCGTCCGTTCCGAGCCCTTTGCGGTGCATCGCGGCGATTCTCTCAGATCGACTCCCCGAGCTGGCCCTCGGAGGCGAGCCGCCGGGTGAACACCACCCGCATCTCCCCCCAGGCGTATCCCGGCACCTCCTCCGCGGTGAAGCCCATCGCGCGATGGAAGGCGATCGAGCGGGCGTTCACCGGGTTGGTGAAAGACCTCAGCGCCACCGCCCCCCGCCGCCGCACCCGCGCCTCGAACTCCCCGTAGAGGCGCTCCCCGAGGCCCTCCCGGCGGTGACCCTCTCGGACAGCCACGAGATGGATGTAACCGATGCCCTCGGGGGTGAGGAGACCGAACAGGTAGGCGATCACCCTCCCCTCCCCGTCTCTCACCACGAGCGCCGTGTCCCCGAACTCGTGCACGAGCAACGGATGGTGGAGGGCGGGCAGCTCGCGCTCACCCCAGAACTCGCGGCGATCCTCCACCACGGCGCTCAGATCGTCGATCGTCGCCCGCTCGATTGCCGGCGCGTCCCCAGCATCGTCACCGCCCATCCACGCCCCCGCTCAGACCCTGCCGGGAGAACACGTCTCGATATCGCCGAGCGCTCACCCCCCGCGAGGCGCTACTTGAGGCGGAAGGCCTTGATGCGGTCGTCGTACTGAGCGGTGTCCTGTGCGTAGACCCCGTAGGCGAGCGCCTGGATGACGCTCAGGAGGGCCGCATGGGAGCGAACGTAGGCGGGGCTGTTCGAGCTGTAGTAGAGCTTGATCTGCGCGAGCTTCGCGACCTCGCTGAGGGTCGCGTCGGTGATCGCCGCGGTGCGCGCCTGGCGGTGGCGGGCGAGCTTCATCGCGCGGACCACGAGCGGGTGGGGTCGCCCTGCGGACAGGCCGATGACGAGGGTCTGGCCGTCGATTCTCCCCAGCCGGCTGAGCGCCTCCTGGCTGGGGCTTGCGACGACATCCACGCGGAGGTCGAGGAGCATCAGCAGGTGACGCATGTAGCTGGCGAAGAACGCCATCTGGTCGGTCCCCGCGACGAGCACCTTCTCGGCGTCGACGATCGCCGCGATGAGCGCTTCGACCGAGCTGCGGGAAACCTTCCTCGCGGTGTCCTCCACGTTGAGATGGTCGGCCGTGAGCGCGGACTCGAACTCGTTCTGGTCGAGTGAGAAGAGGGGTGTCGTGGGGGTGGTCCCGCTCTCCTTGGCCGCCTTCGCGTTCACCCGCCGGTATTCCTCGCGGGCCGCGGCCTGGAGCTCGGGGAAGCCCTCGAAGCCGAGCGCCTGGGAGAACCTCACGACAGTCGAGCTCGAGGTGTTGGCCCGCCGGGCCAGCTCCTCGGCGGTCTGGAAGGCGGCCTCGTCGAGGTGGTCGACGATGTACTGCGCCACGTCCTTCTGCGAGCGGCTGCATTCGTCGAAGCGGGCCTGGATGTACTTCGAGAGGCTCTGATGCTCGCTCGTCCCCGCGGGCCCGGCCGTCCCCGTCGGCGTGCTCGTCCCCGCTCGCCCGTTCCCCGAAGCGGACCCTCCGGAGGCCGCGCCGCCCGAGTTCCCTCTCGTGCGGGCTGCGCCGCTGGAGGCCCGGCCCGTGGAGGGCCGGTCGGTCGTCGGGGTCGCCGCACGCTTCATCGGCGGTTCTGTTCGACGTGCCTCCCTCTCTCTCCTCCCCGCCGGATCACTCCTCCGCCTCCGCCAGGCTTCGTCCCCGCGTCCGCCAGGCCTCGCCCCCGCGGCCGATGCTCCCGGCTGATCCGCGAGGACCGCCCCACGCGTACAAAGCTCACGGTGACAGTCACATCCCTCGATCCCACCTCCGCCCCTCCGCGATGAGGATCGCGATCGTCGGGGCGGGGGTGTCCGGACTCGTGGCCGCGCACCTCCTCCACCGCAGCCACGACGTCGTCGTCTTCGAGGCCGGGGAGTACGTCGGCGGGCACACGAACACGATCCGCGTGGACACCCCCGACGCGACCCATCAGGTGGACACGGGCTTCATCGTGATGAACGACCGCAACTACCCCTCATTCACGAAGCTCCTCGCCGAGCTCCGCGTCCCCACCCAGTCGACCCAGATGAGCTTCTCGGTCAAGGGAGAGGACGAGGACTTCGAGTACTCCGGCACTCCCACGGGCCTCTTCTCCCAGCCCCGTAACCTCGCCAGCCCGCGCTTCCAGCGGATGATCCTCGACCTGCTCCGCTTCAATCGAGCCGCCGCCCTCCTCCTCGGGGAGGAGGACACGGGGGAGTCGCTGGAGGAGTTCCTCGCCCGTCACCGCTTCTCCGCTGCCTTCGTGGAGCGGTTGCTCGTCCCCCAGGTCTCCTCCGTCTGGTCGGCCGACCCGGCGTCGATGCGCTCGTTCCCCGTCCGCTTCCTCGCCGAGTTCTTCTCCAACCACGGAATGCTCAGCCTTCGCAACCGTCCCCGCTGGTCCACCATCGCCGGGGGCTCCGCGCGCTACGTCGAGGCACTGACCGCCCCGTTCCGGGAGCGCATCCACCTCAGCTCCCCCGTCGCTCGCATCGAGCGCCCCGGCAACCACGTCGAGGTGATCGTCGCCGGCTCCTCCCCGGAGCGCTTCGACCACGTTGTCATCGCCGCACACGCCGATCAGGCCCTCGCGATGCTCGCCGACCCCACCCCCGCCGAGCGCGAGCTCCTCGCCGCGATCCCCTACCAGCCAAACGAGGCCGTCCTCCACACCGACAGCGCCCTGCTCCCTCGCCGCCGCCGGGCCCGCGCCGCGTGGAACTTCCACCTCCTTCGCGAGCCCAAGCCCCAGAGCACCGTCACCTACTACATGAACCACCTCCAGCAACTCCGCTCCGAGCACGACTTCTGCGTCACGCTCAACCGCCGCGAGGCGATCGACCCAGAGAAGATCATTCGCACGATCCCCTACTCCCACCCGGTCTTCACGCGGGAGGGCGTCGCCGCGCAGGGCCGCCACGGGGCGATCAGCGGCCTTGACCACCGCACCCACTACTGCGGCGCCTATTGGGGCTGGGGGTTCCACGAGGACGGCGTCCGCAGCGCCATCCGCGCCTGCGAGCCCTTCGGGGTGAGGCCATGAAGAGCGCTCTCTACGAGGGGACAATCCGCCACCGGCGCCACGGACTTCTCGAGCACGAGCTCCACCACCGCCTGTTCATGGCTTATCTCGACCTCGACGAGCTGCCCGGGCTCTTCGACGGACGCTGGCTCTGGTCGGCACGACGCCCCGCCCTCGCATGGTTTCGCCGCGCCGACCACCTCGGCGACCCCGGCGTCCCACTCGCAGAGTCCGTCCGCGACCTCGTCGCCGAGCGCACGGGCAGCCGTCCGGAGGGGCCCATCCGCCTGCTCACCAACCTCCGCTACGTGGGCCACAAGTTCAACCCCGTGAGCTTCTACTACTGCTATGACGCCTCCGGGGAGCACGTCGTTGCGACGATCGCCGACGTCACAAACACGCCGTGGGGCGACCGCCACGCCTATGTCCTCCCCGTCGCCCACACCGCCCGTCACGGGAGCGTCGAGCTGATCGAGGGGAGCCTCCGGAAGGAGCTCCACGTCTCGCCCCTCCTGGACATGCAGTATTGCTACCGCTGGCGCCTCACCGTCCCCGGGGAGCGCCTGGCGGTGCACATCGAGGCCGCGCCCCCCGGCGCGCCGAGCGTCTTCGATGCGACGCTCGCCCTGAGCCGACGAGAGCTGACCGGCGGAGAGCTTCGACGGGCCCTCGTCCGCTACCCCTTCCTCACCGTCCAGATCCTCGCCGCGATCTACGCCCACGCGCTCCGCCTCCGGCTGAAGGGCGCCACCTACTTTCCCAACCCCGGCCCCCGCTCCGCGAGCCGGGCCCCCTCCGAGCGGCCGCCCCTCCCCACATGAGCGCGCTCGCGCGCGATGCCCCCTCAACACCCGTTCCCGCCCCCCGGGGCCCGCTCGCGCGGGCCCGCTGTCGCCTCGCCCGCTGGGTCGTCCTGAGGATGCTCGCGGCGCTCCACGGCGGCCTCCTCGAGGTCGTGGAGGCGGAGGGCAGGCTGAGGTTCGGCGAGGTCGAGCCCTCGCGTCCCCTCGAGGCCGTCGTCCACGTCCGCTCCCCCCTCCTCTACACCCGCCTCCTCCGCGGGAGCGTCGGCCTCGGGGACGCCTACGTGGACGGCCTCTGGGACTGTGAGGACCTCGTCTCTCTGATCCGCATCGCAGCGCTCAACGTCGGCGGCCTCGATCGCCTCCGCCGCGCCCTCTCTCCGCTGCTCCTCCCGATCCAGCGCCTCCTCGGATGGGTCGCCAGGAACACCCCGGGGCGGGCCCGCCGGCGGATCGAAGCCCATTACGACCTGGGGAACGATCTCTTCGCCCTCTTCCTCGACCCCACGATGATGTACAGCAGCGCGATCTTCGACTCCCCCGGGGCGACCCTCGAGGAGGCCTCCCTGACGAAGCTCGAGCGGATCTGCGCGAAGCTCGACCTCGGCCCGAAGGACCATGTCCTCGAGATCGGCACCGGCTGGGGCGGCTTCGCCGTCCACGCCGCCCGCAACCACGGCTGCCGCGTCACGACCACCACGATCTCGCGGGAGCAGCACGCATATGCCTCCCGGAGGGTCCACGAAGAGGGCCTCTCCCACCTCGTCACCGTTCTCCTGAGGGACTACCGCGAGCTCCAGGGCAGTTACGACAAGCTCGTCTCCATCGAGATGATCGAGGCCGTCGGCTGGCAGTACTTCCCCACGTTCTTCCGCCGCTGCTCACATCTCCTCCGCGAAGGCGGCGCGATGCTCCTCCAGGCGATCGTCATCGACGACCGCGCCTATCAGGTGGAGAAGGGGGGCAGAAGCTTCATCAACACCTACATCTTTCCCGGCGGATGCCTCCCCTCGCTGGAGATCATCGCCCGCTCCCTCGCCCGCGTCACCGATCTTCGCCAGGTGCACCTCGAGGACATCACCCCCCACTACGCCACCACGCTCGCCCATTGGCGGGCACGTTTCGCCTCGGCCGGTCCCCGCCTCGACGCCCTCGGCTACGACGACCGCTTTCGCCGCCTCTGGGAGCTCTACCTCTCCTACTGCGAGGGAGGCTTTCGCGAGCGCCGCATCCAGGACGTCCAGCTCCTTCTCGCCAAGCCCTCCTACCGCGCCGAGCCCCTTCCGGCGGTCCGCCCCCCATCCAGCCCCCGGCTCCATACCGCCGACCCCGAGCTCGCCGCCGCCGACCCCGAGCTCGCCGCCGCCGACCCCGAGCTCGCCGCCGCCGACCCGGAGCTCGCCGCCGCCGACCCGGAGCTCGCCGCCGCCTGACCCCGCCTCGCACGCGGCCCCGCACGCGCGCTAGTGTCCGCCCCTGCGATGCGGCGGAGGCTCTTCGAGGACGATCACGAAGACTTCCGCGCGAGCTTCCGCACGTTCCTCGAGCGCGAGGTGATCGGCGACGAGGGCCGCTACGGGGAGTGGGAGCGCGAGGGGATCATCCCCCGGGAGGTGTTCGCCACGGCCGGCGCCGGGGGCTTCCTGGGGATGGCCGTCCCCGAGGAGCTGGGCGGGGCGGGAAGCGAGGACTTCCGCTTCAACGTCGTCATCGGCGAAGAGTGCCAGCGGGCCGCCGTGGGCAGCTTCGCGCTCGGCTGCAGCGTCCACAGCGACATCTGCCTGCCCTACTTCCTCAGCTACTCCACCGACGAGCAGCGCACCCGCTGGCTCCCCGGCCTCGCCGCCGGGGAGCTCATCGCGGCGATTGCGATGACCGAGCCGGGGATGGGGTCCGACCTCGCCGCGATGTCCACCCGCGCGATCCGCCAGGACGACCACTACGTGATCGACGGCTCGAAGACCTTCATCACCAACGGCATCAACGCCGACGTCGTCATCGTCGCGGCGAAGACCGACCCGAGCGAGCGCCACCGCGGGATCAGCCTCCTCGTCGTGGAGCGCGGGATGGAGGGCTTCGAGCGGGGGCGCAACCTCGAGAAGATCGGCCAGCACGGCCAGGACACCGCTGAGCTGTCCTTCGCCTCCGTCCGCGTCCCCCTCGCGAACCTCCTCGGCGAGGAGGGGGAGGGCTTCCGCTACCTCGTCTCGAACCTACCCCAGGAGCGCCTCTCGATCGCCGCCGCGGCCGTCGCGGCCTCAGACGCCGCCCTCTCGTGGACGCTCGACTACGTCCGCGAGCGGCGTGCCTTCGGACAGACGATCGGCTCCTTCCAGAGCACACGCTTCACCCTCGCCGAGCTCCGCAGCGAAGTGGACATCGCCCGCGTCTACGTGGACCGCTGCACGGAGGCGCTCAACGCCGGCGAGCTCACCCCCGAGGACGCCGCCATCGCGAAGTGGTGGACGACCGAGCTCCAGGGCCGCGTGAGCGACCGCGCGCTCCAGCTCTTCGGAGGGTACGGCTACATGGTCGAGTACCCAATCGCCCGCGCCTTCGCCGATGCCCGCGTCACCCGCATATACGGGGGCGCGAACGAGATCATGAAGGAGATCGTGGGCCGCTCCCTGGGCCTCTGATCGCGCCCTCACCCGCCGCGATCCCGAGCCTCCCCGCCAGCTCGACGAAGTAGTCCAGCGCGGCGGGGTTCGCGAGCGACTCCCGGCTCGCGGCCACCTCGGCGGGAGCCCCCATCAGGATCCGCTTGACGGGCACCTCCAGCACCTTCCCCGAGAGCGTCCGCGGCACCTCCTCGATCTGGATCACCTCGTTGGGGACGTGCCTCGGGGAGCAGTCCTCGCGAATCCGCCCCTTGATCTCCGCCGCGAGCTCCCCGTCGAGGACGACCCCCTCGCGGAGCACCACGAACAGCATCATCGCCAGCTCCCCCTCCGCTCCCGCGCCCCGTGGAACATCGACGACGAGCGCGTCCAGCACCTCCTCCACGGCCGCCGCCGCGCGGTAGATCTCGCTCGTCCCCATCCTCACCCCCTGGCGGTTGATCGTGCTGTCCGAGCGCCCGTAGATGACCGCCCCGCCGCGCGGGGTGATGCGAATCCAGTCCCCGTGACGCCACACCCCCGGGTACATCGCGAAGTAGCTCTCCCGCAGCCTCTCCCCGTCCTCGTCCCCCCAGAGGAACAGCGGCATCGAGGGCATCGGCTCGGTGATCACGAGCTCCCCCACCCCATCATTCAGGCTGTTCCCCTGCTCGTCCCAGGACTCCACCGCGCAGGAGAGCGCGCGGCACTGGAGTTCCCCCTCGTAGACCGGCAGCAGCGGGCAGCCGGCGACGAACGCCGTACACACGTCCGTGCCTCCGCTCGTGGAGAACAGCCACACGTCCGCGCTGACGTGCTCGTAGACCCACCGGAAGCTCTCCGGCGCCAGCGGCGACCCGGTCGAGCCGATCGCCCGAAGCCGCCCGAGGTCGTGGTCCCGCGCCGGCTCGACCCCCGCCTTCTCCATGCTCGCGAGCAGCCCCGCGCTCACCCCCAGGCAGCTCATCCCGGTGCGCTCGGCGAGATCCCAGAGCGCGCCGAGGTCGGGATAGGCGGGGCTGCCGTCGTAGAGGACGATCGCGGCCGGGCTCAGGAGGCAGCCGACGAGGAAGTTCCACATCATCCACCCCGTCGTCGTGAACCAGAACATGCGGTCGCCGGGGCGGAGGTCGAGGTGGAGCCGCTTCTTGAGCTGCTCCAGGAGGATCCCCCCGTGGCCCTGGACGATCGCCTTCGGGAGGCCCGTCGTGCCGGAGGAGTAGAGCACCCACAGGGGATGGTCGAAGGGGACCTGCTCGAAGCTCAGCTCGCCCTCCTCACGCCGTCCGAGCTCGATCAGCTCCTCCCAGGCGATCCTCGCCGCCCCCTCCCCCGATGGCCGCGCCGCGAGCCGCTCGTCGGCGTCGGAGAGGGACCCGTTGTGTGTCCCCGAAGCTCCTCCCCGCGCGCGCCCGCGCGCCCCCGCGGGGGGGCTCTCCTCGGAGCGAGCAGCGAATAGGTAGTCGAGCTCGACGACATGGCTCACCGTGGGGAGCTCGTCGAGAATCCCCTCGAGCACCTCGCGCCGGTCGAAGTCCTTGCCGCCGTGGCGGTAGCCGTCGACCGCGAGCAGGACCCTCGGCTCGATCTGGGCGAAGCGATCGATCACGCTGCGCGCACCGAACTCGGGGGCGGCGCTCGACCAGATCGCCCCGATGCTCGAGACGGCGAGGAGCGCGATGAGGGTCTCGGGGATGTTGGGCATGTAGGCCACGACGCGATCCCCCCTCCCCACGCCCAGCCGTCGGAGTCCGGCGGCGACGGCGGAGACGGCCTCGTAGAGCTCGCCCCAGGTCAGCTCCGCGAGGTCGCGGAGCTCGGAGGCGTGGAGAACGGCCACCGCGTCGGGATCGCGCCCGCTGAGGAGGTTCTCCGCATAGTTCAGCTCGGCCCCCGGGAACCATTCGGCTCCGGGCATCGCACGCGAGCCGAGGACGCGGTCGTAGGGGCGGCTGGCGCGCACCCCGCAGAACTCCCAGATCGCCGCCCAGAAGCCCTCGAGATCAGCGATCGACCACTCCCGCAAGGCCTCGTAGTCGGCGAAGGGCCTCCCTCGGCGCTCCCCCGCCCAGAGCAGGAAGCGGCCCAGCTCGCACTCGCGAAGATCCTCCGCTGAGGGCTCCCACAGGGGTACAGCTCCCGCTTCGGTTGACATCGTCGCTCTCCCCGCTCCGCTCGGATGGACGCTCGCGCGGCGCCGCTGGCCGCCCGATGCTTATAGCTTGCTCGCGCCGGGCACGCTGGTCCGTCGCGGGCAGGGTTATTCTCGCGGGTCATGGACTCCGCCGCACTACGAGCCGAGTTTCCCGTCCTGGCCGAGCAGGCCTACCTCAACGCCGGCACGGACGGGCCGCTGCCCAAGCGGGCGACGACGGCGGCGATGGGGGAGCTGGAGCGCGAGCTCCGTGACGGCCGCGCCATGGCCCACTTCGAACGGCGCTTCGAGCTGGCGAAGGGCCTCCGGCAGCGCTACGCCGACGCCCTCACCGCGTCCGTCGAGGACGTCGCCCTGACGACCTCGACGACCGAAGGCATCGCCCAGACGCTTGGCTCGATGGGGCTCGGACCCGAGGACGAGATCCTCACCAGCGACGAGGAGCACCCCGGGCTGCTCGGCGCCCTGGGCGCGGCGCGGGAGCTCGCGGGGGTGAGCGTGCGGGAGGTCCCGCTGGCGAGCCTCGCCGAGGCCGTCACCGCGAAGACGACCGTTGTGGCGTGCTCGCACGTGAGCTGGCTCACCGGCTGCTACGCCCCCGCCGAGCTCGCCGAGCTCGACATCCCCGTGATCCTCGACGGTGCCCAGGGGGTCGGGGCGGTGCCAGTGGACGTCGAGGCGCTCGGTTGCGACGCCTACGCCGCCGCCGGACAGAAGTGGCTCTGCGGGCCCGACGGGACCGGCCTGCTCTACGTCGGGCCGAGCTTCCGTGAGCGGCTCGCCGTCAGCCGCCGCGGCTACGCCAACCTCGAGGATCCGAACAGCGGGCTCGACGCCCGCCTCCATCCCGACGCGAGGGCACTCGACACGTTCTCCCTCTCGGCCGAGTCCACGGCCTGCGCGCTGTCGGCGATCGAGCTGCTCGCCGAGACCGGTTGGAGCGACGTGCAGGACCGCGCCCGAGCACTCGCCGAGCGGCTCGTCGAGCTCCTCCGGGAGGCGGGTCGGGAGATCGTCCCGCGAGACCCCACCACGCTCGTCTCCTTCCACAGCGAGGACGCCGTCGCCGAGAGGGCTCAACTGGCGGAGTCGGGGGTGATCGTGCGTAACATTCCCGGTCGGTCATGGCTGCGTGCGTCCGTCGGGGCCTGGAACGACGACCGGGACCTCGAACGGCTGGTGGGAGCTCTCAGCCCTTGAATCCCCTCACTCCGGGGCTCCCACCGTGGGCTCCTCCGAGCCCGCAGCATCACATCCGACGAGTCCCGCGATGAGCTCCCTCCCCGACACCGCGACCCACCCGCTCCCCGCGGGCGGGTTCGACCCGGCGCGCGGCCTCCGTCGCGAGTCTCCCCGGGGCGCGCTCGCGCGAATGCCCGCCCTGCGCCACCTCGGCCTGCCCGTCGTGATCGCCATCTCGGCGGTCCTGAACACGCATCGGCTCTCGCAGAACGGCTACGCCAACATCTTCTACTCCGCCGGGGTGAAGTCGATGCTCGGCTCGCTCCACAACTTCCTCTTCGTCTCCTTCGACCCGGGTGGCTTCATCAGCGTGGACAAGCCGCCGCTGGCCCTCTGGGCGCAGGTCGCCAGCGCGAAGCTGTTCGGCTTCTCGCCCCTCAGCCTCCTGCTCCCTGAGGCGATCATCGGAGTCCTCACGGTGGCCGTCCTCTACGTCGTCGTCGCCCGCCGCTTCGGAGCCGCCGCGGCGTTCGCCTCATCACTCGTCCTCGCCCTCTTCCCCTCCTTCGTCGCCGTCTCCCGCGACAACGGCGTCGACCCCCTCCTGATCCTCCTGATGCTCCTCGCCTGCGGGGCCGGTGTCCGCGCCTGCGAAACGGGCCGCTGGCGCTCGCTGATCCTCTCCGCCGTCCTCGTCGGACTCGCCTTCAACACCAAGACCCTCGCCGCCTACCTCGTCGTCCCCGGGATCGTCGCCGGCTACCTCCTCTGCGCGCCCGGCTCGGTCCTCACGCGCGTCCTGCGGCTGACCGTCGCCGGCCTGGTGATGGTCGCGGTGTCCTTCGCGTGGGTGGCCTTCGTCGAACTCACCCCAGCGTCGAAGCGCCCGTATGTGGGCAGCTCGACGAACAACACCGAGCTCGGCCTCACGTTCGAATACAACGGCTTCGGCCGCGTGGAAGGCCAGGAAGGCGGGCCGGGGCAGGTGTTCGTGCGGCCGGGCGCCCGCCTGGAGCCGCCGAAACCCACCTCGCGGCGAAGACACGGGTCTCATCCCACACCTCCAAGCAGGCCTCTCACCCGGCCACGTTCCTCCCCGACGGCCGCTACCGCAACCCGATCCCCTTCGGGAGCGCGCCGAGTCCCGTGAGGCTGTTCGGGAAGGGCCTCGGCGACCAGGCCGGCTGGACCGTCCCGCTCGCCCTCTTCGGCCTGATCGCAACCATCCGCCTGCTCCTCCTCGACCGCAGACGTCGGCGTCGGGCCGACGGGGGCCCCGGGGGTCCCGGCTCGGGAGCCGAGGCCGACACGCAGGAGCACATCCTCGTAGCACCCCTCGCGGACCCGGGCGCCGCCTCCGTCGGGGCACCCGCGGGCGCCGGCGGGGGTGACGCGGACGGGGAGGAGGCGCTGGGGCGGTCCACTCCCTGGCGGAAAGACCCCCGAGTGGCAACCACCGTCGTCCTCGGCGGGTGGTTCGTCGTCGAGGCGACCGTGCTGAGCCTCTCCAAAGGGATCGTCCACCCCTATTACGTATCGGCGCTCGCGCCGGCGACGGGGGCGATGGCGGGCATCGGGGCGATCGCGATGGTGAAGCTCCGCCGCGAGGGATCCCCCGGCTGGGCCATCGTCCTGGCGGCCCTGACCGTGATCGGGACGATCGTCGTGCAGGTCATTCTCCTCTACCGCGAGAGCTACCTCCTCTGGCTCGTCCCCGTCCTCGTCGCCGGCGGCGCGCTCGGGCTGCTCGCGTTCGCGTTCTCGCGCCAGCTGGCCGCGCCCGCGCTGGCGTCGACGTTCCTCCTGCTGCTGCTCGCGCCGGCGGCCTACTCGCACACGACGTGGGCGTTCCCCGTCGAGGGTACCTTCGCCGCCGCGGGCCCGAAAGCGACGGCGGGCAAAGAAGACTATGGGGTGGGGTCGTCGGCGATGAAGGTCAACTATGCGCTCAGCGACTACCTCCGCACGCACCACCCTGGCAAGCGCTGGGACGTCTTCACCGTCGCCGCGGACACGGCCGCGCCGATGATCCTCACCGGTACCGACGCCGCGCCCCTCGGCGGGTACAGCGGCACGGACCCCGCCCTCGACGGTCCGGGCCTGGCGCGGCTCGTCGCCAGCGGGGACGTCCGCTACGTCCTCCTCGGCGGCGCCTACTCCACCCGCGGCGGGAACGAGGCAACGAAGGCCGTCCTCCGCAGCTGCCGATTGGTGGGCCCCGAGGTCTGGAACGACCCGGACCACTACCTCTACAGCGACGGCGTCACCCTCTTCGACTGCGCGGGACGGGCACGGCGGCTCGCCCTAGATGGTTGATCGCACGGCGATGCACCGCCGGACGGCACGTCCGCACACCCGGAATCCGGCACAGCGCCGTGGAATCGACCATCTAGCCCGCGACGGACAGCTCGCGATGGAACGCCCGCTCGAACAGCTCGCCCTCACGTCCCGCCGCCCAGCGTGGCACGGCCGACTCCCCGGCGGCGATCAGACGTAGCTCGACCCTGCCGTTGTCGAGCGCGATGCTGGTCCCGCTGACGAGCTGATCGCGCGAACGCTCGAGATCCTCGGCGAGGCGGAGGAGCACGGCGCAGCGGTCGAGCCGCTCGAGGTCACCCTCGCCGAACAGCGCCGCCATCGGCCCGGGGGCCGGCATCCCCTTGCGGTGGTAGCGGGCGGCCTGGGCGATGATCGCAGTCTCCGCGGGGGCGAACCCGGGGAGCGCCCCGTTGAGGATCAGGTAGCGGGAGTGCTTGTGGTGATCGTCGTAGTCGATCCGCATGCCGATGTCGTGGAGCATGCTCGCCGCCCACAGGAGCTCCCGCTCGCGGGGGTCGCCCGCGTGCAGGCCGAGGGCCGCGAGCTCGTCGAACATCCCCAGCGCGAGCCGCGCCACGTGACGGGTGTGCGCGCCGTCGACCTGGTACTGGGCCGCCATGTTGAGCACGCTCGCCCGGCGGACGTCCTCGAACAGGGGCAGCTCGCGGTCGGCGAGGAAGCGCTCGAAGAAGACCCCCTCGCGGAGGCCGGCTTCGGTCGTCTGGAGCCCGTCGAAGCTCCCCGCCTTCAGCACTCCCTTCAGCACCACCGCCCCGGCGAGGACGAGGTCGGCGCGGGCGGGCTTGATCCCGGGCACGCTCGCCCGCTCGTTGGCCGGGAGGGCGGCGAGCTTCGCGATCAGCTCGTCGAGCGCCTCCCGCTCGATCACCATCCCCTGGACCCCGTTGGAAGGCAGTCCGGCCGCGCGCTGGGCGGCCGCCGCGAGGTTGCGGACGGTTCCGCCGATCCCCACCAGCGTCCCTCCCCGGCCCTCCTCTCCCTTCCCCTGGAGCCACTCCGCCGTGGCGAGCGAGGAGGCGACGTGATCGCAGAGCTCCTCCAGCTGCCTCCGCTTCGCGGGGCCGTTCGGGGGGAGGTAGCGCTCGCTCATCAGCACGGTCCCCAGCCGCCACGACGCGCTCTCGCGCATCTGGCGCTCGCCGACGCGGACGATCTGCATCGAGCCGCCCCCGAGGTCGAGCACGTAGCCGTCGCTGATCGACGTCGAGTTGACCGCGGCGAGGTAGCCGTAGCGGGCCTCCTGCTCGCGGCTCAGCACCCGGATGGCCATCCCCGAGAGCTCGCGTGCCCGCTCGAGGAAGCTCTCCGTGTTGGCGGCGTCACGGATCGCGCTCGTGGCGACCGCGTCGACCGCCTCCCCCTCGAGGCCCGCCGCGCGGCAGAAGTGGCTGAACACATCGATCGTCGCCAGCGCCCTCTCGATCGGAACCTCGCCGAGGCTCCCGCTCGCGATCAGCCCCTCGCCGATGCGCACCGGCTCGTAGATCTCATCGGTGCGCCTCCACCAGCCCTCCCCCGCCATGAACACCACGAGGCGAAAGGAGTTGGAGCCGAGGTCGATGACCGCGAGCCGCTCTGCGGGGAGCATGCCGTGAGCGTATTGGCCGGTCCGGAGGGTTCCGGAGGGTGTCGTCTAGAGCAGCTTGGCGGCCGCGCTGAGGGCGTCCTGGGCGCTCAGCGTGCGCTCATCGATGAGCGCGAAGCCGATGCGGGCACGGGGATGGATCACGGTGTCGCCGACGTCGATCGTGCAGGCGGGTATCACACGGGTGAGCACCTCGGCGACGACGGCCACGCCGTCCTGGTCGATGTGGGGGAGCAGGACCGCGAACTCGTCCATGCCCACGCGGGCGACGAGGTCGGTCTGGCGGAGGCGGCGGGTGAGCGCGCGGGCAACCGATCGCAGGGTCTCCTCGCCGGCCTCCCGGCCGTACTCCTCGACCATCTCCGCGAAGCCCGCGATCTCCAGCACGACGAGCCCCGCCACCTCGTTGTAGCGGTGGGAGCGGGCGACCTGGAGGTGAAGGTCGTGGAGGAAGAGCCTGCGATTGCGCAGCCCGGTGAGCGCGTCGTGGTCGGCGAGCCGGCGGAGCTGCTCCTCGAAGCGCTTGCGCTCGGAGATGTCCTGGAGCTGGGCGATGTAGTGGAGGGGAGCGCCGTCGCGGGCGCGGACGAGGGACATCGAGAGGATCGCCGAGGCGGTCTCCCCGGAGGCGTCGAAGTAGCGCTTCTCGATCTGGAACGCGGGGATCGCGCCGGCGAGCAGCGCCTCGCGCTGCTCGTTGTCGGTGAAGACGTCGTCGGGGTGGATGATCCCGTCGAAGCGCTTCCCGATGAGCTCGTCGCCGGTGTAGCCGGTGATCTCGCAGAGTGCCCGGTTGACGAGCAGCCAGCGTCCCTCCCGGTCGAGCAGGCCGGTGCCGACGGGGGCGCGCTCGAAGACCTCCTCGAAGCCCTCCGCCGAGCCGGCCGCGAGCGCGTCCGCGCGCCGGCGCGCCGTGGTGTCCCGCACGACGGCCACGCCACCGGCGATCTCCGCGTCCTCTTCCACCTTCCCCGCCCCATTGAGGCGGAGGGGGCCGACATCGACCATCAGGCAGTGACGCTCATCCGCGGTCCACATCTCGCGCGAGCGGGTCTCCCCCTCGAGCGCCGAGACGAACAGCGGTCCGATCATCCGCCACACGTCCTCCGGGAAGGCGTCCCCCACGGGACGCCCCTCCTGGTAGGCGGGCGGGTCGCCCTGACGCTCGAGCGGGGTGCCGGCCGCGAGGATGAAGCGGAGCTGCTCATCGAAGGCGATGATGAGCGCCTCGGGGAGCTCCTGGAGGGCCGCCCGCGAGATCGGCACACCGTCGTCGGCGACCGGCTCGAGCTCGGGCGCGAGGGGCTCATCGGGACGGGCCACTGCGGGGTTGCGGAAGTGCACGTTCTCAACATCGGCTCCGCCGCCCGGAGACTTGATGGCGCAGGGAGCGAGCGGCTCCGGGGCTGCACGGCTCAAGCTCCCGCCGCGGCAGACGACATGTACCCATGCGCCAGCTCGCGCTGATCGGCCTGGCACTAGCGGCCCTGCTCGCCGGGACCGCCGTCTTCGACACGGTCGAAACGATCAGCCATCGGCGGGAGGCCCAGGACCGGTCGCTGCAGGCCGCCGTGGCGATGGAGACCGGACGCGTCATCAGCACCGTTCGTCAGGACAAGACGGGCGCGGCGCAGATGCTCGTGAACCCCGCCATCTCCGAACTGCTCGTCGGGGGCCGGCTGCCGCAGGGGATGCGTCGCCGCGACACCGCCGCCGCAGCCGCCTCGCTCGCCGCCTTCGAAGCGACGGCGCTGGTGCCCCTCAGCTCGTCCTGCATCGACGACGCGGAGGACCGCCAGCTCGCCTGCGGCCCGGCCGCCGCCCACGTCCTCTTCCCCGCCGCGCTCCGCAAGAGCTTCGGAGCGCTCGCGGCCCAGTCGCCGGACGGGGCGGCGACGATCCCGTTCAAGTCTCCCCTCGCCGGCGGCCCCACGGTCGCCTACGTCGCACCCCTCCGCCGCGATGGGCGCCTCCTCGGCGTCGTCCACTTCGACGTCGCGACCGCGAGGACGCTCGGATCGAGCCTCATCACGAACAACGTCGCCGGCGTGACGGTCACCCTCGGCGGCTACCTCGGCGGCCGACTGATCCTTGCGGCGAACGCGAAGGCCCGCGCCGAGGCCCAGGCCGTCGCTCCGCCGGAAGGAGGCCGAGCGGCCCCCGCGGGCCAGCCCGCCGTCGTGGTCGGCGAGGGCCACCGTGCGATCGTCGTCCCGCTCCCGCTCCGCATCGGCAGCGGTCACGTCGAGCTCGCGATCCTCGCCCGCGTGAGCGCGCCGAACCCCGGCTTCCTGAACGCCTGGCGGCCGGGGATGGTTGCGGTTCTGGTGCTCGCCCTGTTCCTCCTCGCCGTCTCCACCACGGCCCTCGCCGCGGCCAACCGCCGCCTCCAGCGCGAGCTCGGCACCGACGCGCTCACCGGACTGCGCAACCGGCGCGCGCTGATGGAGGACCTGCCGCGCGTCTGCCAGCGGGCGAGCGACGCCCAGCCTGCGTTCCTGTGGCTGTTCGACCTCGACGGCTTCAAGAGCTACAACGACGCCTTCGGCCACCTCGCCGGCGATGCCCTCCTGTCGCGCTTCGGCGAGCGCCTCAACCAGGCCGTCGGCGGCGACGGCACCGTCTACCGCCTCGGCGGGGACGAGTTCTGCGTGCTGCTCAGCGCACCCCAGAGCGACCCCCACGGGCTCTTCCAGCTCGCCCGTGGAGCGCTCGTCGAACAGGGCGGGGCGTTCTCGGTGACGGCCTCCGCCGGGGCGGTGGAGATCCCGAGCGAGGCCGGCGAGCCGACCGCGGCGCTCCGCCTGGCCGACCAGCACATGTACCGCGACAAGGCCGGCTCCCGTGGGGGGGCCGCCGAGCTCGTCACCGCGGTGCTCCACGCGGCCCTCGCCCAACGCCACCCGGAACTCGACGAGCACTCCAGCGACGTCGCCGGCGACGTGGAGGTGCTCGCGCGGAGCGTCGGCCTCGATGAGGAGACCGTCGAGATGATCGTGATGGCCGGGGACCTCCACGACGTGGGCAAGCTCGGGATCCCCGACGAGATCATCTCCAACCCGGGCCCCCTGAACGCCGTCGAGTGGGAGTTCATGCGCCAGCACACCGTGATGGGCGCCCGCATCATCGCCGCCGCGGGCCCCTCGCTGGAGCGGATCGCCCCGCTCGTCCGGGCGAGCCACGAGCGCTGGGATGGCAACGGATACCCCGACGGGCTCGCGGGCGAGGAGATCCCGCTCGGCGCGCGCATCATCACGATCTGCGACTCCTTCCGGGCGATGCTCAGCGAGCGGCCCTACAAGCGCCCGATGTCCCTCGCCGATGCCCTCGCGGAGATCCGCCGTTGCTCCGGAACGCAGTTCGACCCGCGACTCGTCGAGGTCTTCTGCCGGGTGGTCGCCCAGCGCACCTCCACCGAGCCGGAGCCGCGCCCCGCCCCCGACGGCTCGCGCGCGCCCACGGGCTAGCGAGTCGGCCCTACGGCCTGAGGAGGACCGGCAGCCGCTAGCCGGCGGCCTTGACCGCGGCGCCTGTCGGTGTGAGTGAGAGCGCTCCCCCGAGCGTGCCCGTCGAGCTCGCGCCCTACGGCTGGCCGCATTCGCCCGGCGCGCCCCCGTCGAGGCGCTGGAGGAGCGAGTCGGCGAGCGCACCCGCACACGGGCTCGGCGGCGGGGACTCGCCGTGGGCCAGCGCGAACGCCTCGTAGGCTTCGCCGAGCGCGTTCAGCCTCCCCGAGGGGTAGTCCTGCATCGACCAGCCCCCGTCGCTGCGGGCGTAGACGATCAACGCGTGCAGCCATCCGGCTTCGTGGTAGGGGCGTGCGTTTTCGAGCATCTCGGGGAGCCGGGCCGCGGCTTCATCCTGATCGGCCACTTCCGCTTGCCCCGTTTCGTGGCAGTCACCGCCCGCTTCCCGCGCGCAGTAGCCGACCTCCGAGACGATGATGTTGTCCTCTCCGGAGGTCATCCGGCTGCGTACCGCGGGGAGCGACTGGATGCCCCAGCTGTCATCCATTTCGCTCCCCGCGGGAGGGCCGTAGGGATGGAAGTACCAGCCCTCGATCTCGTGTTCGAGGGCGGGCTCGGCGGCGTACATCGCCGCGACCCAACCCGGTTCGTAGGCTTCCTTTTCGCCTTTCCCGTTGAGCCTCTGGTCGGCTCCGAACGCGGACACGTAGATGTCCGCGAGCGGTATTCCCGCCGCCCGGGCCGCCGGGAGCAGGCGGGCGAGCACGCGGGCGTACTGCGCCCCTTCGTACCAGGGCGTCGTGTAGGCCCAGGGCTCGTTCATCGGTTCCAGCAGCACGGGCATCCCCGGGTAGCGTTCCGCGACGAGCGTGAGGATCGCCGTCGCGCTGCTGATGAAGCCTTCGACGTATTCGCCGATCGTGGTCTTCCCTTCGGAGAGTTCCGCCGGCGAGCGTTCTTCCCGCGGGAAGTAGGGCGTCGGGGCGAAGTTCCCGGGGTTGCCGCGGAAGTCGATGATCGCGACCGGGACCATCCCGTTTTCGTGGTCGATGCGGAGCCGGTCGGCGAACGTGGTCACGCCTTCGCCGAACGGTTCGACCTGCTGCAGCGACTCGCCCGCCGTCAGGTCGAGCGTGCGGTCGAAGACGATCCCGCCCGCGGAGAACTCCCCGACGGGTCCGAGCGTGTGCCCGTCGACGACGTTGACGCTGTTGCGATCCAGCCCCAGCCAGGGCGCCGTGGGCGCGCTTTCGTACGCGAACCAGTCGTGCGCAGGGGGCGCCGTGCCGCCGCCGGGCTCGATCACGCTCACCTCGATCGTCCCCGTCCCCGGCGGGCTCAGGGCGGTCAGCGACGAGGGTGAGCGAACGTGGACGGCGGCGGCGCGAACGCCGCCGAACTCGACGATGGTGCCGGGGGCGAATCCGGAGCCCTCGATCTGCACGAGCGTCCCTCCGGCCGCCGGGCCGGAGTCGGGCTCGACGGCGAGCACCGCCACCGGCGCGGCCGTCGCCGCTCGCGCCTGCAGCCACGCCCAGGCACCGACGCCGGCGGCGACGGCGCCACCGAGCAGGAGCAGCCGGAGCAGGTGTCGGCGAGCGGGGCCCATGGGCCACACAGTCTCGCCGAGTCCGCAGCGCGTCTCAATCCTCGGCGCCGGCCCTGCAGCGATCGCTCGCGGTCACGCGTGCGGGGCCGTCATCCCGACGGCCCCGCCGCGAGGCGGAAAGAGCCCGCTACTTGATGATGCGGATGACCCGCTCCATGCCCAGGAGCGTGTGGGAGCGTCCGTCCTGGGTGGTCATGAAGCACGCCTGGACGTACCAGCCGGGCTTGGCGGTGATCGTCTCCTGCTGGTAGGAGCCGCTGGAGAGCGGACCCGCGAAGGAGAAGGGTTCGCCGGCGACGAACTTCTGGAGCCCCTTTTCGTGCCCATTGAGCAGGTCGTTGACGACCTTCTTGGCGGCCGCGCGGCTCTTCACGGGGAAGGCGATGTCCATGTGGACGAGGAAGCCTTCGTTTTCGAAACGGACGAGCTCCCCGTCGTGGAGGGTCGCCGGGCCCCGGAAGGCGAACTCGATCGAGCGGACGGTCGCTTCCGGGGTGGGGAGCGCCGCCGGCGAGGAGGCCGCCGTGACGGTGAAGGCTTTCTTCGCCTTCGGCGGGCCTTCGCCTTCGACCTCGATCGCGAGGTACTGACCGGCCGTGAGCGTCGTCTGAGTTTCGTTCGTCTTGCCGGGCGTCCCTTCGGCGTCGAAGATGATCGAGCCGTATTTCGAGACGGCGTTGATGTCGTTTGACTTCTTGCTCGCGAGGAAGGCTTCGACTTCTTCGACGGTCACCCCGGGCTTGATCGCGAAGAGGATCCCCGAGGCTTCCTTCGTGCCCGTCGCGGTCGTGACGACGTTGACGGCCCCCGACGCGGTCGTCCCGCCGACCGTGATCGAGCCCTTGGTGAGGCTGAGGGTGAGCGTGGGCAGCGTCGATGCCGTCGCCGTGCCCGCGGAGAGGAGTGCGAAGAGCGCGATCGTCGCGCCCGCGGCGCCGATCCACGCCGAGAAGGTCTTCCGGTTCACTGTACGTCCCCCAATCGTCTGTCGTGGTGAAGGTGCTCGTCGTGCTCCGCGAGCCGTGGAGCGGCACTCTGCCAGAGATCGCGGCGCCCTGCGCCGCCTCAGGAGCTGCCGGCGCGGACGTGGCGCTCGCGCGCCGCGGCGATCTCCTCGATCGCGTCCTCGCGCCCATGCCAGCCGTCGATGATGACGGCCTTGCCCTCGAGGTCCTTGTAGATCGAGAAGAACTGCTCGATCTCCTGGCGGAGGAGGAGGGGGAGCTGCTGCAGGTGGTCCACCCCGTTCCAGTAGGGATCGTTGAGGGGCACGCAGATGATCTTGTCGTCGATGCCCTTCTCGTCGCTCATCTTGAAGAGCGCGACCGGCTTGACCGGGATCAGGCAGCCCGGGAAGGTGGGCTCGGTCAGGCAGACGAGCGCGTCGAGCGGGTCACCGTCCTGGCCGAGCGTGCCGCGGAGGTAGCCGTAGTCGGCGGGATATGTGGCGGCGCTGACGAGGAGCCGATCGAACTTGATCCCGCCGAGCTGCTCGTCGTACTCGTACTTGTTGCGGCCCCCCTTGGGGATCTCGACGACGCAGACGAGCGGTGGCTGCGAGCTCGCGGCTGTGGACACGGGCTCGAGAATACCGGCCGTGGCGTGCCGCTGAGCGGCGGCTGAACCGCAGCTCCGTGAGCGGCTAGGCTGTGCGGCGAGGTCGGCATGGCGGGTGGTCAGATGAACACGAGCACGAGCCCCCACAGCGTCAGCGAGACCGCCGAACGGGCGGTCCAGGCGTTGGCGAGCCGAGGGGTCGAGCTGTTCGCCCGCATCGACCACGCCGGCGCCGCTCGGGCGGTCGGGCTGGAGCTCGCCGACGAGGTGGTGCTCGTGTTCGGGAATCCGCGCGGAGGGACATTGCTGATGCAGGCCGATCCCCGCGCCGGCTACTCGCTCCCGCTGCGCCTGCTCGTCTGGGACGCGGGCGGCGAGACGATCGTCGGCTACCTCCGGGCCGCCGAGCTCCTAGCGGACTACGAGCTCGCCGGCAAGGATGAGGTGATGGGCCAGATGGACGGCCTTCTGGAGCAGGTCGTCGGCGAGAGCGTGGCCGGCGCCTGAGCGGCGAGCCGGCACCGCCCGGCGAACGCCCCACGTCCCATCGGCCGTCCCCGTGGCCGTGGAATCGGTCGTCTAGGCCCCCGGTGGGGCCTCCGCCCCGCCCACGCGGAGCGGAGGGCCGGAGACGCCGCAGGAGAAGTCCCCGAGCACCTCGTCGATCGGCTCCGCCGCGACGGCGTCCCGCGATTCGAGCGCGTCGCGGTCGATCGTCACCCACGCGAGCAGCCCGCCGAGCACCGCCAGGCAGGCGCAGGCGACCATCGCGACGTGGAAGCCATGGGTGAGGGTGGCGGGGTCGTAGAAGCTCTGCCCCGTCACGCCCGCGATCAGCGGGAGCAGCGCGACGGCGAGCAGCGCGGCGACGCGGGCGACGGCGTTGTTGACCCCGGAGGCGATCCCCGCATGGCGTTCGGGGGCGAGCGCGAGCACGGTGGCGGTGACCGGGGAGACGACGAGGGTCAAGCCGAGGCCGAACACGAGCACGGCGGGGAACACGCTCCCCAGGTAGGTCCCTCCGGGGGCGATTCGGGTCATCAGGAGCATCCCCGCGGCGATCACCAGCGGGCCGATCGTCAGCGGGATGCGCGGGCCGATCCGCTGCGCGAGCGCGCCCGAGCGTGCCGAGAGGGCAAGCATCAGGACGGTCACCGGGAGCGAGGCGGCGCCCGCCGCCAGGGGCGAGTAGCCGAGAGAGATTTGGAGGAAGGCGACGAGCAGGAAGAAGACCCCGCCGAGGGCCGCGTAGACGACGAAGGTGACCGCGTTGGCAGCCGTGAACTGGCGGGTGAAGATGTCCAGCGGGACCATCGGTGCACTGCTCCGCCGCTCGACCACCACGAAGCCCGCCAGCGCCGCGACGGCGAGGACCCCGGCGAGGACCGTGACGCTCGCCTGACCCCCGTTGCCGCCTTCGATCAGGGCGTACGTCGACCCGGCCAGGGCGAGCGCGATCAGCAGCGCGCCGGCGACATCGACCGTGCCGTCCGCTTCCGGGTCGCGGCTCTCTGGCACGTGGTGGGCGCAGCCGACCACGAACGCTCCGAGCGGAACGTTGATGAGGAACGCAGCACGCCAGTCGACGGCCTCGATCAGGTAGCCGCCGAGGAGCGGACCGAGCGCCGTCGCAACCCCGGTCATCCCCGACCAGGCACCGATCGCACGAGGACGGTCCTCGCGACGGAAGGAGGCCTCGATCATCGCGAGGCTTCCGGGCGTCAGGAGGGCGCCGCCAACCCCCTGGATGAGTCGGGCGGCGATCAGCAGCTCCACCGACGGCGCCAGCGCGCAGAGGAGCGAGGCGGACGAGAAGAGGATCGTCCCGGCGACGAACACCCGCCGTCGCCCGAGACGGTCGCCGAGGGAACCGCCCAGGAGGATCAGCGAGGCGAGCGTCAGCAGATAGGCGCTCAGGACCCACTGGAGCGAACCCGTGGAGGCGTGGAGGTCGCGCCCGATCTTCGGCAGGGCGACGTTGACGATCGTCCCGTCCAGGAAGGCCATTCCCGATCCGAGCACCGCGACCGCCAGCACCCACCTTCCCCTGGAGCTGCCCAGCGCGAGGTGGGCGCCGCCCCCCGAATCGCTCTCGCCCATCAGCTCATATTGATCGCTTCGGCCCCCGCCCGGATCGACGTCTCCCGCCGGCCGGGGGCGGGGCTCGCTCGGTGCGCCATCCCCTCTATGGTCATCGAACCAATGGCGGTCGATGACAGCGGCGACACTGGATCGAGCACGGTGAGCGAGCCTCTGGGCGCCGGGGTGGCAGAGCCGGTGAACCGCAACGGGGCCTTTCCACGGCTCGGCGAGGAACAGCGGTCGCTGCTTCGCGCCCTGGGGACGGTGCGCAAGGTGACGCCCGGCGAGGTGCTCTTCCGCGAGGGCGAGGAGGGCTATGACTTCTTCATCGTCGAGGAGGGCGCCGTGGCGATCGTCCAGGGGTACGGCCGCGAGAACCGCGTCGTCGCCGTCCACGGCCGCCACCGCTTCCTCGGCGAGCTCAACCTCCTGACCGGCACGCACGTCTACCTCACGGCGGTCGTGCGCGATGCCGGCGAGGTGATCCAGGTCCCGGTGGCCACCCTGAGGGAGGTCGTCGGCGAGGACCAGGAGCTCGGGGACATCATCCTCGGGGCATTCCTCGCGCGGCGGTCGATCCTTATCGACGCGGAAGCCGGCGTGACGCTTCTCGGCTCCCGCTACTCCCAGGACACGCGCCGCCTGCGGGAGTTCCTGCGGCGCAACCGCATGCCCTACCGCTGGATGGACCTCGAGGAGGACGAAGAGGCGGAGGAGCTGCTGCGGGCGGTCGGGCTCGTGCCCTGCGACACGCCCGTCGTGCTCGACGGCGGCGTCGCGTTGCGGAACCCGTCCAACAGCGAGCTCGGCGCCGCGCTCGGGCTCGGCGCCAGGGGCGACCCGCCGGCGCTTTGCGACCTGGTGATCGTGGGCGGCGGTCCGGCGGGCCTGGCGGCCGCCCTCTACGGCGCCTCGGAGGGGCTCGACACCCAGGCGGTGGACGCCATCGCCTTCGGCGGCCAGGCGAGCACGTCGTCGCGGATCGAGAACTACCTCGGCTTCCCCACGGGGGTCTCAGGCAGCGAGCTCGCCGCGCGGGCGGCGCTCCAGGCGGCGAAGTTCGGCGCCCGCCTGGTCGTCCCGGCGGCGGCGGTGAAGCTCGCGCGCGAGGACGGCCACTTCTCGATCGAGCTCTCCAACGGGCAGGTCGTGAACGGCCGCAGCGTGATCGTCGCCACGGGCGCCCGCTACCGCAAGCTGGATGTGGCCGACCTCGAGCGCTACGAGGGGCTCGGGGTCTACTACGCCGCCACGCAGGCCGAGGGAAGGCTGTGCATCGGCGACCACGTGGTGATCGTGGGCGGCGGGAACTCCGCCGGGCAGGCCGCGATGTTCCTCTCGCAGGAAGCCGCGAGCTGCCGTCTGCTGATCCGCGGAGGCGACCTCGGGAAGTCGATGTCGCGGTACCTCGTCGACGAGATCGAGCGGAGCGGGCGCGTCGAGGTGTGCACGCACTGCGAGATCGTGGGCCTCGACGGGGACGGGAAGCTCGAGCGGGTGACGATCCGGGACACGCGGAGCGGCGAGCTCCGCGAGCAGCCCACCGATGCGCTGTTCGTGTTCATCGGCGCGGATCCCCATACGGAGTGGCTCGACGGGCAGGTGGCGACGGACGAGCACGGCTTCCTGCTCACGGGGCGCGACGTCGAGGAACTCGGCGCCTACGGGGAGGAGGAGCCCTTCTTCCTGGAGACGAGCCAGCCGGGTCTGTTCGCCGTCGGGGACGTGCACTCGGGGTCGGTCAAGCGGGTGGCCTCGGCGGTCGGCGAGGGCTCGATGGCCGTTCGCCTCGCCCACCAGCGCCTTGCGGACGAGTGAGAGGGCCCCATAGCGAGCGCCAATGGCGGCGTGGGGGATTCGTATTTGCGCTAGAGACCCGCCAGCGTAAGAATTGCGTAATACAAAGACGAGTCCATCTCCCTCTGGCAAGGACAGCCACTCAATAAGGCTCATCCCTGATCCAAGTGCCCACAGTTGAACCCTGGGGGTCGCGGGGTGCTTCCCCTCCCTCTGGGGAGCACCCCGCTCTGATTTCTCAAGCGGTCAGCCAGCAGCGCGGCCGGACTCGATCGGCGTCTGAGAGGAGCGTGCGAATGGACATCACCTACGGCCTGCTCGCGTGGCTGGCTGTCATCGGCTTCGACCTCGCCCTCTGCCGCGCGGCGGCGCTGTGCGAGGACGACGACGACGAGGCCGCCGTCGTCGGCGACGAGGGTCTCGGGGCTGTGGCGCTCAGCCCTCGCTGAGACAGCCGGCGAAGCGGAGCAGCGAGGCCAGCGCGGCGCTCCTGCGGGCCTCCAGCCCGACGAGGGCGATCGTCGCAGGGGCGGCGTCCGCGAGGGGGATCGCGGCCAGGTCGGGAAAGAGCCGGCCGGTCAGCTCGGCGACCGACGCCGGGATCGTGGTGATCGCGTCGCGGACGGTGAGCGCGGCGAGAACCTCCTGGGGGTTCGACGCGTGGTCGGGCGTCACCCGTTCGGGGGTCCCGCCACGGTGGTCGTCGAGGCTCCAGAAGCCCGCCCACGACGGCTCGACGGAGGGGTGGAAGCCGATGAACGTCTCGCCGAGGACATCCTCGAGCGTCAGCTCGCTGCGCTCGGCGAGACGATGGCGGCGTGGTGCGAGGACGACGCGAGGCTCGTCGCGGAGGGGATGCACCCACACATCCGCTTCGGCGGGGGGCAGGTGGCAGACGGCGACGTCGACCGCCGAGAGCCAAGCCGTGGTGGGAAGCGAGGGGAAGGGCAGCTCGCGGTAGCGAATGTCGATGTCTGGGTACCTGTCCGCGAAGCTGGCCAGGTGAGCGGGGCTGTCGAGCCCGGGGGGCGATCCGAGGAAGCCGAAGGCGATCGTTCTGCGCCCGGCGCGGGCGAGCGAGCGAGCGGTTTCGCTCGCGTCGGCGTCGGCGGCGACGACGCGGCGCGCCTGCTCGTAGAACTGCTCGCCCGCGGCCGTCAGGCGAACGCCGTGGTTGTGGCGCTCCAGCAGCTTGAAGCCCGCCGCCTTCTCGAGCCCGGCGATCGCCTGGGAGAGGGAGGGCTGGGCGAGGTGGAGTCGCCGCGCGGCGCGCGTGATCTGTCCCTCTTCGACGACGGCGACGAAGTAGCGGAGCTGCTCCCCCTTGAATGCGCCCGAAGTGCTCGTCACGGCGGCCCGGACCGGCCAACGCGCGCCGGCCGAGGTTGAGGGAAACGTCCTGTCATGCCTGCCTCCTGGGTCCGCTCCGCGGCGCGCCGACGAAGGCGTCCGGGCCTGCTCGTTGTCCCGCCAAGGCTACCAATCGGCCCTAGCCCGCGGCCTATCGCCACGAGCGCTCGGCCTATCGCCGGACGCGGCCCGCCGGCGAGCACGGTTCGGGCGCCCAAGCTGCGATGATCTCGCCAGCTGGCCGCCACGGCGGAGGGGAGAGACGGATGGGATTCGACGGATCGGCAATCGATGCTCTTCTGGACGCTGGCGTGGCGGACGGCTCCTGGCACGGGGTCGTCGCAACGGTCGTGGATCGAGACGGCGTCCTCTACGAGGGTGCGGCCGGGGAGGCGACGGCGGAGACGGTCTTCCGCAACGCCTCGATGACGAAGGCGGCGGCGAGCACCGCGGCCCTGCGACTGATCGAGGGGGGACGGCTCGAGCTCGATGCGACCGTCGCTTCGATCCTGCCGGAGTTCGCCGAGTTACGGCTCCTGGCGGGCTTCGACGGAGACGAGCCGATCCTGCGGGCGCCCGCGAGCGCGGCGACGATCCGCCAGCTGCTAACCCACACCTCGGGGCTCGGCTACTTCTTCTCCAACGAGGGCCTCTTTCGCTACGTCCAGGAGAGCGGTCTGGCGAGCCCGCTGGAGGGGCGCCGGGAGGCGCTGAACGCGCCCCTGGTGAACGACCCCGGGACGGTGTGGGAGTACGGGGTGAGCACGGACTGGCTCGGCTTCGTCGTCGAGCGGATCACGGGTGAGTCCCTCGCCGACTACCTCGCCGGGAACGTCTATGGACCACTCGGGATGATCGACTCGAGCTTCGCGCCGAGCGCGGATCAGCGCTCGCGGCTGCTGCCCCTTCGCAGCCGTGCGGCCGATGGCGGGCTCGTCCCGACCGACCTGGATCTTCCCGCCGAGCCCGAGTGGGACGCGGGCGGACACGGCTCCTACGGGACCGCTCGCGACTACGGTCGCTTCGTCCGCGCGTGGCTGCGCGGCGGCGAGCTCGACGGAGAGCGGATCCTCTCCGAGGAGACCGTCGAGCTCGCCTTCGCGGATCACATCGAGGGGATCCCCCAGCCGGAGGTGATGCGCTCGACGGTTCCCGAGCTGTCCAACGAGGTACCAGCGTTGCCCTTCCCGCAGGGCTGGGGGCTGGGCTTCCACCTGACGAAGGTCGACATTCCCGGGATGCGGAGCGCCGGGACGGGGGATTGGGCGGGGATCTTCAACTCCTACTACTGGATCGACCGCAGCGCCGGGGTCGGAGGGGTGCTGATGACGCAGAATCCTCCCCTTCTTCGACGCGAAGGTCGTCGCCGGAGTGCTCGGCTTCGAGGTCGCCACCTACGCCCAGGTCGGCGCCGCGGTGCCCGCCGGGTAGGGCTCAGCAGCGGGAGAGAAAAGCCTCGAGCTGCTCCGCGAAGCCGGGGGCGCGGGGGACGAAGTGGCCCCCGCCGAGGGCGAGCAGCCGCTCGCCGTCGAGCGCCTCGGCGAGGTGGTCGCGAATCCGCTCCAGACCGGGGGTATGACCACCGGAGGCGACCAGCGAGGGGATTCCGGCGTCCCGGAGGACCTCCAGCGACGGGCGCGCCTCGCCCGGGAGGCGAGCCCCGTGCGCGCGGCGCACCCCGCTCGCGACCGCCGCGGGAAGGGGTCCGTCGTCCAGGCTCGGTGACCCGGCGAGCTGGAGGAACTCGCGCAGCACACGGGGCTCGGCATCGAGGCCATCGAGGAGGACGGCATCGCCGAGCCCGCGGAGGTGTTCGATCTCCGGGTCCCCCTCCCACAGGAAGAGCGGCGGCTCGATGATCGTCAGCGAGCGCACGCGGGAGGGTCTGCGGGTCGCTGCGATGAGTGCGCCGAGGCTCCCATAGGAGTGGGCGATGAGATGGGGGCGGTCGCCGAGGAGACCCTCGACGTCGCTCGCATCCACCTCGAAGTCCTGCCCCTCCGCCGGCGGCGGGCTCGGCGGGTAGCCGCGGCGGTGCATCAGCATGAGCGTCCAGCGGCGGGTGAGCCCCTCGAGCCCCGACCAGGTCGTCGCCGGGCTCGCGCCGCCGTGGACGAGGAGCACCTCCGGCCCCGTCCCCTCGCGGCGGACCGCGACCCGGCCCATCGGCCTAGAGCGCCCGGACGACTCCGGCGCCCGCGGCGATCTGGTTGGCGCCGAACGAGCATTCCTTGATCCCCGGGGCAGCAGTGCGGGTCATACGCGTGGGCCTCCCGACAGACACGATGAGGTGGGGGGGGCGGAGGATAGCCGCAGGGTCCGCCCCGGGGAGCGTCCTACTGATGGCTCCGAGAAGGCCGCTCGCGGCGATCGCTTCCGCCTCAGGGCAGCTCGACGCCGCCGGTCGGGCTGGGCTGGCGGTAGAAGATGCGCGCGAGGAGGAGGCTCAGCTCGAAGAGGAGATACAGGGGGACGGTCTCCAGGAGCAGCGTGATCGCATCGCCGGGGAGCAGGGCGGCGACGGCGCAGCAGGCGAGGACCGCGTAGCGGCGATTGTGTTTGAGTTGGGTCGGGGTGACGATGCCCGAGCGAACGGCCGCGAGGATCGCGACGGGGATCTGGAAGACGAGCCCCATCGCGAGCAGGGTCACCGCCGCGAAGTGGTAGTACTGGCTCGCCTGGACGAGGACGTTGAACTGTTCGCTGTTGAAGTTCTGGAAGAAGCGAACCGCGGCGGGGAGCACGATGAGGTAACCGAAGACGACGCCGGCCGTGAAGAGGAAGGGGATCGACAGGATGAGCGACCTCGCCACCTGTCTCTGCTCCGGGGCGAAGGCCGGGATGAGGAAGCCGTAGAGCTGGTAGAGAACCATCGGCAGCGAGATGATGACGGCGAAGATGAAGGCGATGGCAACCGTCGTGGTGAACGGCTCGCCGATGCCGAGCGTGACGGGCTTGTCACCCGACGGCGCCGCAGCGAGGCGCTTGACGTCCCTTGCGAGCGTGGGGTTCACCCGCCGCAGAACGGCCCGCGTGGAGGTGCTCGCGCCGCTGTCCGGCAGGCGGAGCGCGCCGACGACGAGCTGAAGCTGTTCGGCGACCGAGCGGGTGCTCTCCTGGACGGTGAAGGTGGCCCCGAGGGGGCCGTGTCCGGCCTCCACCTGTTTGCGCGTCTGGTTGGTGAGGGGCTTGTTGATCAGGTTCAGCAGCGCGTGGTTCTGCCACATGCAGAACCCGAACGCGACGGCGATGGTGATGAGCGAGACGATCAGGCGAGCGCGCAGCTCGTCGAGATGCTCGACGACGCTGACGCGCTCGGTGTGACCGAGTCGTGCTGCCGCTACCGCCATTTCGATCTTCTCGCTTGCGTGGGAGTCGAGGAGGAGATGGGCTCGGGGCCTAGGCGGCGTTGCGCTCCGTCGCCTCGACGGGCTCGGCGGTGAGCGCCGCGCTGGTCAGGGGAGTCGCGGCGGGTGAGTCGGCAGCCGGGGTGTCGAGGCCGCTGATCGCGTCCTTGAAGCCACGCATGCCGCTGCCGAGGGAGCGTCCCATCTCGGGGAGGCGCTTGGCGCCGAACACGAGCAGGAGAACGATGAGCAGGAAGGCGATGTGGATGGGGTTGTCGAGACCCATTTTTCAGTCCTCTTTCTTTGTCTTTGTGTTTTCGTGGGAGGGGCCTGCTACTGCTTGATCAAGGGACCCGCCTTGGCGAGCACTTCGGTCTTGGTGAGGGGCCGGTCGAAGCCCTGGTCGGGTGTCGGGCTCTGTCCGATGAGGAGGTCGATGGCGGCCGCGTGGCGTGCCTCCACCTGCACGATCTCGCCGGCCGCCGCGAGCACCGCCTTGCTCTTGAGCGCGGGTCCCGCGCCGTTGTAGGCGCCGACCCCGGTGTTCTCCAACACCGAGGCGAGCTTCAGGAAGGAGCCTTCGTCGGAGACGGGGAAGACGAACGTGGGCTTCGCCGCCGGCGTGCCGCCCATCTGCTTGATGACGGCCGTGAGCGCATTGACGTGGTCGCTCTCCTGTTCGCCGAACATGCTCGCGTAGGCCTTCGCCTGGCCCGTGAGGCCGACGGTCCTCGCCTTGGCGTTGTAGAAGGCGGACTCGAGGTACTCCAGCGTGAGGGCGAAGTTGAGGATTTCGAGGTCGCCCGTGGATGTCTGGGCGAAGGCGCTCGAGACGAACGGCGCGACAGCCGAGACCCCATAGAGCGTTCCCGCCGCGAGCGTGCCGCGGAGGATGAAGCTCGCCCGGGTCATTCCCTGCACCTCGACCTGGGCGAGCTCGGGTGGCGGGCTCGGCTGTGTGAGGAGAGTGGTTGTCATGGCGTTGGCGGTCCTTTCTCTGTTCGGTCTAGGCGAGGAACGGTTTGACCGCGGCCAGGACCGTGGACATGTCGGCGGGCTTGGCGAACGCCCCGTCGGGCGTGATGGGCTTCCTCACGAGCGTCCCCATCGTGGCGGCGTGGCGCGCCTCCACGGTGTGAATCGCCAACGCCGCGGCGAGCACTTCCGGGCTCTGGATGTTGGCGGCCTGACCGAGGTAGGCGGCCGCGCCGAGGTTCTCGACGGCGTAGGCGAGCTCGGCGACCTGGTCGGCGTTGTCGACGGGGAATTTCCCTTCCGGCTTCATCGCCGGTGTCCCCCCCAGCTTTTCCACCGTCCCTTTGATCGCTTCGACGTGGGTCTTCTCCTGCGCGCCGAAGTCCTTCACGAGGCTCGCCACCTTGCCCTTGAAGAGCCCTGCCGCGATCACCTTTTCATAGAACTCCGTCTCGAGGTACTCGAGCGTGAGGGCGTAGTTGAGAATCGCGATGTCACCCTTGCTGGAGGAGCTCACACCCGTCGCTGTCGCCGCGGGGGCGCTGGAGCTCGTGGTCTTGCTTGCGCTGCTCCCGCAGGCCGCGAGGACGAACGCGCCGAAGCTCGCCGCGCCCGCCCCCCCGATCACCTTCAGGAAGCGCTTGCGGTCGACGTCGTCTTCCACGAGACGTTGCACGACGCCGCTCTGTCGAGGCGTGGACTCCTGCTGATGATCCTGTGTCATCGTCATCTCTCAGTGGTCGGGGAACGAAGGAGGGACAGGCGATGAGCGGCTGTCTCCTGGGCCGTGTGACTGTCTGCCCCCTCTCTACGGCCCCGCACCGTGAACGGATCACGAGGGCGCGCCCGGCGGCTCGAAGAGCGACCGACGGCCCGCGGGCTCCGCGAGCGACCGACGGCACCAGCCCGGCGGGCCGCGCCGCGGCGCGGTCAGGCGGTCCAGTCGGAGCCGGAGTCGCGGATCGTGGATGACGGCGGCCCGAAGTGCACTGCCCAGATCGATCCGGGCTTGGCTTTCTTCACGGCGCCGAGGACCCAGAAGAACGGGAGCACCACGCCAACGGCCGCCAGGCGGTAATGCCCCTTGACAGCCGCCGCGATCCCGCAGCCGAGGAGGATGGCGTAGTAGACGATGAGGTTGGCGAGGGCCACCGCGACCATCCCTTCGCGAATCGGCAGCGATCGGCGAGAGCTGAACATCGTCGTCGGCGGGATACTCCCTGCGGGATGCCCGAGGACTCAAGCACCCCCGACCTGGTTGCGCGAACGCGGTTGAACCTCGAGGGGGCCTCCCGCGGGGACCTCGGCTCGACCCTCGTGGATCTCGCCCCCGATGCGGTCTGGGAAGTGGGCGAGCACTCACTGCTCGTGGAGGGAGCGACGGCGATTCGCCACTTCCTTGAGCGCTGGCGCGCGGGGTTCGAGGACTGGAGCTACGAGGTCGAGGACGTCTCGGACCTCGGCCACGGGATGATCCTCGTCGCCTACCGCCAGAGCGGTCGAGCTGCGAACAGCACGTTCATCGTCGAGGATCGCGGCATCCAGGTCTGTGAGTGGCGAGGCGGCCAGATCGTCGGCCTGCGGCTCTACTCCGACATCGGCGAGGCCCGTGCCGCGGCTGAGGCGCTCGTGGCGTCTCGGCTAGGGAAGCCTCGTTAGCTCTAGTCGCCTGCGGCGGCTTCGACGGTGGCGAGGAGCCTCTCCGGCTCGATCAGCATGTCGGCGCGGCGTCCCTCGCCGATGAGGTACCAGTAGCGATGTCCGGATCGCTCGGCCATCGCATAGAAGCACGGGTTGACGTATCCCGGCTCGAACAGCTCGATGACCGTCGCGCCGGTGGCGAAGACCATGTTGGTAAGCGCGCCGCCGTGGGGAGCCACGATCGTCTCAGCCTCGGCGAACGTGGCGATCTGCTCGTCGAAGGACAGCGATCCGGGGTCGACCATCTCGAAACCCCGTGAGCGCAGCAGGGCCCAAACCTGCTCCTCGTTGGCCACCCGTCGCTGCTGCTCGCCACGACGGGTCAGATACAGCCTCCGCGTCGCCGTGGAGACGCGCGGAGCGAGCCGCTCACGGAGCCATTCACACGCCCACCGAGGCACGTGTCCTGCCGTCGCCGCCGGACGCGGCCACACGAGGGTCTCCCCGCGGAAACCCCCCTATATGGGGTGAGCCGTCCCGGAGCCACCCCGAGCAGCTCAAGTGATCGACGTTGCCACGCGGTGAGCCCAGCTGGGACGATCAAGGGAATCTCTCCGCAGCCGGTCGCCTCCAGGATCCGCAGCCGGGGGAGCACGTCGCTGAGCCAGTGGTAGTACACCTCACACCACTGGGAGATCAGCGACGCGTAGGCCCCAGGGGCGGTACTCACACGAGGTATCCGATGCATCAGCATCACGCCCGACTGCTCGATCTTCTGCTCGTCCCACGCGCTCTCACCCGCGAGCATCCCGTCGTGGGCGATCGCCATCCCATCGCTGGTCACCAGCCGCGCGCCGGGGAGCACCGCAACCTCACAACGCTCGGCACGCATACAGGCCAGCGTCTGGAAGCGATCCAGCGCCGCCGCGAACACCGACGCACCGTCGGGATCGACCGTCCACGGGCCCGTCAGCGGCGGTTCCTCGGGCAACGGGGCGGTAAGCCAGCCGGCACCGCAGTGCTCCTCGTGCTCGGCGGCCCAGTCCCGCAGCGAGTCGATCATCCCCGTCGCACCGAGGTCGGACGGGACCAATCGCGTTTTGACGGCGACACCGCGAAGCCGCCTGTCGACGTCCAGGATCAAGGCGCGCCGAGCCTATCAGCCAATATCGGCGACAGCGGCAGTCGCCTCACGGCGCTGCGGCCGCGTCGCAGCCGCCCCCGGCCCGCTTCGTCGGGCATGGCCACCTCCCTCACCCGCCCGCGCCGACCGCACGACCGCGGAGCCCCCATGCCCGAGCTGAAGCTCGGCCTATCGCCTCGGGCCGAAGGCCTCAGCCATACGGGCGTCCAGCAGCTTGATCACGAGCTTCTTCGGCAGCGGCTCGTCGACCGGGAAGTGGAGTGAACCCTTGGTCTTCGTGTATCCCTCGGTCTCCTCGGCGAGCTGTGAGATCACAGAGCCGCTGTGCGGAAGGTAGCTCAGATGGCTCTTGAAGGCCGCGAACCCGGCGATGGTCTTGCCGCGTAGCTGGAACGCCGGCATGCCATAGGAGATGCACTGTTCTGCGTCGGGGACGATCGCGACGATCGTCTCGCGCAGCTGGGCGAGCGTCGCTTTCTCTGGCTCCTCGAGCGCGCCGAGGTACTGATCGATCTCCTGCTTCGACACAGCGGCATTCTCGGGGCCGGCGTCGCGCGGGTCAAGGTGGCCGAGACAGGAGCATCCGCCCGGCGAGGGTGCGTCGGGTGTCCCGGTCGCGGTCGCCTCAGCCGTCGAGCGCGACCGGGATCGTGCGGTACTGGTTCAGGAAGGTCGAGCTGAGCCGCGTCGGGTCTCCGGCGAGGGTGAGGTCCGGGAAGCGCCTGAGGGTTTCCTCGAGCCAGAGCTTGAGCTCCAGGCGTGCGAGGCCGGCGCCGAGGCAGAAGTGCCGCCCGCCGCCGCCGAAGCCCTGGTGGGGGTTGGGCTCGCGGCGCACGTCGAAGCGGTCGGGGTCCTTGAAGGCTGCGCCGTCGCGGTTGCCCGAGACGTACCAGAGGGCCAGCTTGTCGCCCGCTTCGATCTGTTGGCCGGCGAGCTCGGTGTCGCAGGTGGCGGTCCGCCGCATGTATGCGAATGCGGGGTTGTAGCGCACGAACTCCTCGACGACCTGCTCGAGCGGAACCTCGCCGTCACGCACCAGCCGCATCTGCGCGGGGTCATCCAGGAGGTTCTTCATCCCGCTCGTGAAGACCGAGCGGGTCGAGTCGTTGCCCGCGACCATCAGCAGGAAGAAGAACATCACCACCTCCTCGTGGGAAAGGCGCCCCCTTCGACCTCGGCCTCGATGAACGCCGTCGTGAGGTCGTCGGTGGGGTGCTGCTCTCGAGGTTGCCGAGGTCAAGCTCGGCGAGGTCCGGTGCTGGGGCTGTGATCGTGGTCATGACGGCCTCCGGTGGTCTCTGCTCGTGTGTCTGATGGTGGCGGTTCGGTGGGCCCGGCTCCGGGCTCCCCCCGGTGCTGGGGGAGCCCGGGCCGGTGGTCACCGGGCTCCTATTGGAGGGTGGAGTGCCCGCTGACCTGGTTCGGGGTGTCGGACACCGGCAGTTCGTTGCCGGTGACGACGATGTTCTTGCTGATGGTGTTGTGTGTGACGGTGGTGCCGCCGGTGTTTTCCTTCACCGCGACGGCGCCGCCGATGGTGTTCCCGCTTCCAGCTTCCTTCGCCCTCCGGGCTGCCGGCGCTGAAGGTGTATTCCGGGCTGCTCAGGCCGCCGGCGACGGTCGCCCAGCTGCCGTTGTTGTCCCTGTGCTGCAGCGTGAACGTCACGCCTTCAACGGATTCCGCTTCTCCGCCGGCGGTCCAGCCGAGCGTGAATGATCCCTTGTTCGGCGAGCTGCCGCTGGTTATCCGCGGCACACCGATTCGCTTCGGCCGCTGCGACCGACGCACCCAAGCCCAGCAGACCGCCCACGCCCAACACCACGACCAGCGCAGAGCGGTGCCCCCAGCGCACGGCCGATGGACGGCCGGCCACGGCTCGCTGAGTTCCGTTCACGCTTCCCGACCCCATCTCATTTCGAGCGCGGCGGTCGTCGGGCCGCTGCAGGCCCCGACTGCGGACCACGGAGACAGGCCCGCGACGGGCACGGGCAACAGGCGCCGGCGCCCGTCCCCGAGCCGCCTGCCTCTTGGCAGCTGCGACCAACCAACGCAGCATCCATCAAACGCCGGCCCGTGCATCGCACTCCCCCCACACTTCGCTAAAGGACCCAGCCGCGCTCAGTCGGCTCGGCCCAGCCCGAATCCCGCTACGCCGCCCACCCTAACCGCGCCGATCCTAACCGCGCCGATCGCACCCGTGTCAGCTATTTCTCAACCCGGGTCAAGCTCTTTCTCGCAAACAGCGGGATTTTCATCGGCCGCTGAGCAGACGGACCTTCGAACGTGAGACGCACGTTTTCTTTTGTCAAACCCGGGCCGCACCGATCTGGCGACGCTGACGGCGGTTGAGCATCCTCTGGAGTGACCCCTGCTCCGCGCAGAGGGCAGGGCTGCGCAGAGGTCGCAGGTTCGAAACCCGCCGCGCCCACCAAGCAGCGACCTACTGCCGCTCGACGAGCGCCTTGCAGTTGACCAGGGCTTCTTCGAGACTCTTGCCATTCATGCGCTTGACGATCAGCGCATCAGCAACCTTCCCGAAGACGCCACCCGGCAGCGCGTAGTCGAACGTCGTCGTCAGCCGTGTTCCATCGCCTTCCGGGGTGAGCTCCCAGCGAGCTCGCCCCGGCAACATGCCCTCCATCTGAAGGAGCTGGAGCTTGCCCGGCTGGTACTCGAGCACCGTCTCGGTGATCGACATGGACATGCCCGCCGACTTCACCTTGAAGGCGACTCTGCCCCCTTCCTCGGGGAAGGGAGCGGCGATGTCGATCTCCGTCATGCCCGGATACCAGTCCGGCCAGCGACTCGCATCGCTCAACAGCGCCATCGTCTCCTGCGGCGAGGCCTTGATTTGGACATTGCGTTGCACCATCGCCATCGTGGATCTCCCCGCGCTTTCGATATCTTGTTCGCCTCCGCGCCGCGGCTGGGCCAGTCGGCTGCGGCCGCATCGGAGAGGACCATAGACGAGTACCGGCGCTCTCGACGGATCGCACCGGTCTCCGAGATCAGTAACGCGACGGCACCGTTCGCGCCGCCGGCGGGGAGCCGGAGTCGCCTTCAGATCACGACGCGTCTCTCGGTGGCGAGGCTGACGCACCCGCCTTGTGCGCACATCAGGTGCCCGCCTCATATGCGCCGGAGCGTCGCGTCAATCTCGGCGATGAGGAAGCAGAGGTAGAGTTGCCCGGGCTCGCCCGGATCGAAGGCATGAAGGCTGAGTCGTTCCCACCCGTGCGTGCAATGCATGACCGGAGTGGCAAATGCCAACGACGGAGGTCAGCATGAACGACATCGACAAGGAGATAGTCCTGGCTCACTTCATCGTTTCAGATGATGTCGAGCGTTCCCGCCGCTTCTACACCGAGGTGCTCGGCGGCAGGGTGGTCTTCGCCGGGGAACCGACCTATGTCGCGCTGGCCAACAGCTGGATCATCATCAATGTCGGTGGAGCGCCGACCGACGACAAGCCGACGGTGACCCTGGAGGCTCCTCGCGAGCCCGACCGGGTCAGCAGCTTCCTCAATATCCGGGTCAAAGACATCGAGACCGTGTACGCCGAATGGAGCGCTCGGGGCGCTCAATTTCTGACGCCTCCCAAGCAGCACCCGTACGAGATCCGTTGCTACATCAGCGATCCCGACGGTCATCTGATCGAGGTGGGGCAAACCACGGACCCAGACGGGGACTGGACCCCCCCTCAGTGGCGATCGACTACGGCCGCCAAGGAGTGATGACAACCGCGGTCATCGGCACCGGGACGCTCGGATCGGTCATCGCACGGCTGCTGGCATCAGGCGGCGAGACCCTGCGGCTGACGAGCGCCGACAACGGGTCGGCACGAACGCTGGCTGCAGAGATCGGTCCGGCTGCGGTGGTCGCCCGCGACAACCAGGACGCGTTGCGGGGCGCCGATGCCGTCGTCCTCGCGCTCCGGTTTACGGCGCTGAAGGGCGTCATAGACGGGATCGCCGATCGGCTGACGGACAAGCTCGTGGTCGTCCCGAGCAACCCGCTCGGCATCGACGCGCAAGGTGGCGTCTCACGTCTGCTGCCGAGAGGGCGGGCCTCTGGTGAGGTTGTAGCCGAGTGGATCCCGCCGGGGCCGCGCTTGGCAATGGCGTTTGGAACGCTGTCGGCCGATGTCCTCGAGTCCTCTGGCAAACGGTCACCCGAGCCGGCGGTCCTCTTCTACGTGAGCGACGACGACCGCGCCGGCGAGGAAGTCGAGCGCCTGATCCGAACAGCCGGCTTCGAGCCGGTGAAGGCCGGCGGACTCCAACAGTCGGGTCGACTCGAGGTGGGCGGCGACCTTCACGACCTCGTAGTCGGCCCTGGAGAGGCACGGTCATCGACCGCCGGTGGGGCCTGATCGCTTGGGCTCGGCTGGAGCGCAACCGCAACTCGGGATCCAGCTCGTCGGAGGACCGACAGCGATCCTGGAGTACGGCGGTCTTCGCTGGCTGACCGATCCCACGCTCTCGCCTCCCGGCGAATACGGAGGTCTGGCCAAGCTGACGGGCCCTGCACTCGACATCGCCCAACAGGACCCGATCGATGTCGTGCTGCTCTCTCATCATCAGCACACCGACAACCTCGATCCGGCCGGTAGAGCGTTCCTTCCCTCTGCGAAGCGGGTCCTATCCACCACCAAGGCGGCCGAAGACCTCGGCGGCAACGTCGTCGGCATGGAGCCGTGGTCCGAAATCGAGCTCGAGAGTCCTCGCGGAAGCACCGTGAAGGTGACCGCCGTGCACGCCCAACATGGCCCGGATGGCTGCGACGAGATTCAAGGCCCAGTGCTCGGGTTCCTGCTATCGGCCCAGGGCGCGCAAGAGATCTACATCTCCGGCGACAACGCCTCCCGGGACGTCGTACGCACGATCGTGCAGAAGACCGGCGAACTCGCGATCGCGATCCTCAACGCCGGCGCGGTCCAGCTACCGAAGTTCGACCACGCTTACCTGACCCTGTCCGCCGATCACGCCGCCGATGCAGCCAAGATCCTGGAAGCCCGGACCGTGATCCCTCTGCATTTCGAGGGCTGGGCCCACTGCCCCCAGGGAGCCGCCGAGCTCAAAGCAGCATTCTCAGGCAACGGGATCGCCGATCGCCTGCTCGTCCTCGAGCGTGGTCGACGCGCCGAGGTCTGAGCGAGTTCCACAGCCACCGCTGCGAGAGACGCCTCCGCTTTGCAGCAGGATCGTCGTAACGACTACAGCGAGTGGGCCCGGCTGGACTCGAACCAGCGACCTACCGATTATGAGTCGGCAGCTCTGACCAACTGAGCTACGGGCCCCACGCGTCCGAGCGGGGCAGCGGCCGCGCGGGACGGACGCTACCAGCGAGATGTGGAATCCTCCCCGCGGCCCTCCCCGGCGGGGGGCGGTGGGTCCGTCAACGTCAGAGAGGGGTGGGAATGTCCGCAGAGCGAGCAGCCATCGTCACGGGTGCATCGAGCGGGATCGGTTTGGCGATCGCGCGGGTGCTCGGCCAGGAGGGCTACGCCCTCACCGTTGCCGCTCGCCGTCCCGAGAAGCTCCAGGGCGCCGTCGAGGGCCTCCTCGGGAAGGCTTCGAGGTCGAGTCCGTCCCCGCGAACCTCAGCGAGGAGGACGAGGTGAAGAAGGTCGTCGCCGCCCATCGCGCCCGCTTCGGACGGCTCGATGTGCTCGTCAACAACGCCGGCGTCGGCGTCGGGGCGTCCGTCGCCGACATCGTCACCAAGCGCCTCGACATGCAACTCGACATCAACCTCCGCTCCATCATCCTCTTCTACCGCGAGTCCATCACCCTCCTCCGCGAGGCCGCCGCCACGCACAGGAACGCCCTCGTCGTGAACACCTCCTCGATCTCCGGCAAGCACGGCGAGGCCTGGTTGTCGGTCTACTCCGCCGCCAAGCACGGCGTGGTGGGCTGGACCGAAGCGATGAACAAGGAGCTCGGCAAGGAGGGCATCAAGTCCACCGCCCTCTGCCCCGCCTTCGTCGACACCCCGATGACCGACTTCGTCAAGGAGACCGTCCCCGCCGATGAGATGATCCGTCCCGAGGATGTCGCCGAGGGTGTCCGCTACCTCCTCCGCCTCTCCCCCGCCTGTGTCATCCCCGAGATGATGTTCGTCCGCCCCGGCGAGGCCGTCTGAGCGCCGCCGTCCGCAGCCGTTCCCGCGGGTCCTCCGGCCCGCGGGCCGCCCCCTCGGTTCAGACTCCCGAGGCGACCGGCGAGCGCGGGCGAGCTTCGGGGGACGATCCCCTCTCGTCTCCCATCGATCGCCTCTTCGGCCAGCGCAGCCGTCGCGCTCGGATCACGCCTCGCGGATCGCCCTCGTCGGGCACCCTCGACCGACGCCTCCGCCCCCGGATGACGAGCTCGCGATGCTCGGCGATCGCCTTGTCGAGCTCGAGCCCGCTCACCTCCGCGAGGCTCCCCTCGAGCTGCCTGACGAGGATCCTCACCTCGCGCACCGTCGCCTCCCGCGCGCGTCCCTTCGAGCGGGCGAACCGGTCCCATGACTTCGCGAAGGAGAGGAAGTCAGTCCGTCCTCCACAGCGATGAGCCGCGAGCATCGGGCAGACACCCCCGTGCTCGTCCGTGTAGGCCCCCACGAGGATCCTCTCGTAGCTCCTCACCCCCTCGAGCATCGCCTCCCTCGTCGCCACGGGCATGCAGTCGATCGCCAGTCGGAGCCCATCGATCGAGTTGATGCGGTGGTGATCGCGCTTTCGCATAGGCTTCCCTCCGGAGGGCCCCTCCCCGCGTTGCTCACACGGCGGGGAGCGAGGCGTTGGGGCCATCCACACTAGGTCACCCCACCCTCTCCGGCAACGATCTCCTCCACCTGAAAGGAAACCTGCATGAAGCTGGGCGTCCACATCGGCTACTGGGGCCTCGGCCTCACCTCGGAGGATCAGCTCAACATCGTCCGCGAGGCCGAGCGCCTGGGCTACGACTCCGTCTGGGCCGCCGAGGCCTACGGCTCGGACACCGCCACCGTCCTCGCCTGGCTCGCCGGGCAGACGAGCAAGATCCGGCTCGGCGCCGGCATCTTCCAGATGCCCGCCCGCTCGCCCACCATGACCGCCATGACCGCCGCCACGATCGACCAGCTCTCCTCTGGCCGGATGATCATCGGCATCGGCTCCTCCGGCCCCCAGGTCGCCGAGGGCTGGCACGGACAGCGCTTTGCCAAGCAGCTCCAGCGCACCCGGGAGTATGTCGCCGTGATCCGCATGGCCCTCGCCCGCGAGCGCGTCGACTTCAAGGGCGAGACCCTCGAGCTGCCCCTTCCCGACGGCCCCGGGAAGGCCCTCAAGCTCACCATCTCCCCCGTCCAGCCCTCCATACCCATATACCTCGCCGCGATCGGCCCCAAGAACACCGCCCTCGCCGGCGAGATCGCCGACGGGTGGATCCCCACGCTCTTCTCTCCCGAGCACGTCTCCGAGCTCACCCCCCTCCTCCAGGAGGGCGCCAGCCGCAGCGGGAAATCCCTCGAGGACTTCGACATCGCCCCCACCGTCAACGTCTGCATCAGCGAGGACCTCGAGGCGGCGCGCAACGCCATGCGCCCCTTCATCGCCCTCTACGTCGGCGGGATGGGCTCCCGCAAGCAGAACTTCTACAACCAGGTCGTCCAGCGCTACGGCTACGAGGACGACGCCCTCCGCATCCAGGACCTCTACCTCGAAGGCAAGCGGGAGGAGGCCATGGCCGCCATCCCCGACTCCCTCATCGACACCGTCTCCCTCTGCGGCCCACCCGACGTCGTCCGCGAGCGCCTCTCCGTCTACCGTGACGCCGGCGTGGGCACCCTCGGCGTGACCCCCACCGCCTTCACCGCCCCCGAGCGCCTCGACCAGCTCCGCAAGCTCGTCGAGCTCGCCTCCTGAGCTCGGCCCCCCGCCCGCTCACCCACTCCGTCCCCCCTCCCCCGGGGGTCCCCCTTCGCGTCCTCCTCGGCGCCTTCGGCGACCCCGGTCACGCCTTCCCGATGATCGCCCTCGGCCGCGCCCTCGCGTCCCGCGGACACGACGTCGTCCTCCAGACGTGGACCCGTTGGAAGGGCCAGGTGGAGGCCGAGAACCTCACCTTCGCCCCCGCCCCCGAGTACGCCGTCTTCCCCTCCGGGCCCGAGCCCCTCGACTTCTATGAGGCGGTCGTCCACGCCACCGAGGACACCCTCCCGCTCCTCCGCACCTTCGCCCCCGATGTCGTCGTCGCCGACATCCTCACCCTCGCCCCCGCCCTCGCCGCCGAGCTCGAGGGCGTGCCCTGGGCGACCCTCATCCCCCACGTCTACCCCGACGGACTCCCCCACTTCCCCATCTACTCCCTCGGCGCCCGCCTCCCCCGCACCGCCCTCGGACGGGCCCTCTGGCGCCACGCCCACCCCCTCGTCCAGCGCGGCCTCGAGATCGGCCGCCAGGAGCTCAACTCCACCCGCGCCCGCCTCTCCCTCCCCCCTCTCCCCCACACCCACGGCGGAATCAGCCGCCAGCTCGCTCTCGTCGCCACCTTCCCCCAGCTCGAGTACCCCCGTCCCTGGCCCCCCCAAGTCCACGTCGTGGGCCCTCTCATGTGGGAGCCCCCCGCCGCCGACGTCCACCTCCCCTCCTCCCCCACCACCCAACCCCTCGTCATCGTCGCCCCCTCCACCGCCCAGGACCCCCACCATCAACTCCTCCACGCCTCCCTCCTCGGTCTCGCCGACGCTCCCCTTCGCGTCCTCGCCACCTGGAACCACCGTCTCCCCTCCCGTCCCCTCCCCCTCGCCCCCAACGCCACCGTCGTCGACTGGATCTCCTACTCCCGCACCATGTCCCACGCCGACCTCGTCGTCACCCACGCCGGCCATGGCACCCTCGTCCGCGCCCTCTCCTCCGCCTGCCCCGTCGTCGCCTGCCCCGCCGTCGGCGACATGAACGAGAACGCCGCCCGTCTCGACTGGTCGGGTGCCGGTCTGAGGCTGCCCCGCCGCCTCGTCACGCCCCGCTCCATCCGCCTCGCCGTCGAGCGCGCCCTGGGGGACCCGGAGATCGCCCTCCGCGCCCGCGAGCTCGCCTCCTGGGCCGCAACCCACGACCCCCCTGCAACCGCCGCCGCTCTCCTCGAGCGGCTCGCCACCTGAGGGCCCGGCCGGGCCGGTCGGCGGCGGGACCTCCGAGCTACTCCGGGGGTGGGACTCGAACCCACAACCTCTCGGTTAACAGCCGAGCGCATCTGCCAGTTGAGCTACCCCGGATCGGGCCGCCCCGGAAACGGCTCTCCGGGGACGCTCGGAGGGCATTGTAGTCGTGGCAGCGGGAGCGCGAGGAGCGCGCCGGCGAGGTCCACATGGGGGTTCCGAGCGACCCCGAAGGCGCTCCCCGCGCGTGCGCGCCCACGCGCGCGCGAGGCAACGATTTGGAGAGGCCCTCGACAGACAGCGTTGGTGGGTGGAGTGATCCCGAGGGTCCTCCCCGTGCGTGCGCGCGCACGCGCGCACGCACGCGGGGCAATCATTTGGAGAGGCTGGAGCATCCCCCACCCCTCCCGCCACGCTGCCGCGGCGGCGAGAGGCCCAGCCCCGCGCCTACCCGTCCGCGGACGGCCCGTCGAGGACCCTCTCATAGGCGAGGTCGAACTCCCGCTTGACCTCTCCCCGGCGGGTCGCGAGGCTCGTCACGCCGGCGCCCTCGCTCCCCCTCGCCAGCTGGATGTGGCGGTCGAGGCGGGCGAGCTCGAGCTGGAGGCGCTGGACTTCCAGCATCCCGGGGTCGGCCCGCTCGCGCCCCGCTTCGACGACCAGCTCGGCGAGGAGCCGTTGCAACTGCGCGTCGCCCTCCAGCGGCTCACCCCCCGCGGCCGACCCCGACATCGGATCGGCGAGCCCGCCGTCCCGGAGGTGTCGGGCGGCCCGGCGGAGGAGCTCACTGGAGAAGTGCTCCTCGAGGTCGAGGCTCGCGAGCGCCTCGGAGCCCGCCGCCGGGGATGCGATGCAGAGGGCCAGGAAGGCCCGCTCGGTGTCTTCACGGCGGGAGTGTCCGGAGGTCCCCGCGCGCCCGCCGCCGCCGCCCGGCGCTGCCCCGCCCGCCCGCGGGGCCCGTGGGCCCGACCCGCCGCCGCTTCCGCCGCCCGCGCCCGCGGAGGGAGCGGCCGAGAGCAGGCGCTCGGTGACGCTCTCGGCGAGGGCGAGGCGGCTGGAGACGAGGCGGGCGAGCTCCATCCGCATAGCGCTCGGGGGAAGGTCGGAGAAGACGGGCCGGAGGGCCTCGATCGTGCGGTCACGGCCCTCCGGGGTCGCGTGGTCGCCCGCGGCGAGGATGCGCTCGACGCGGAAGCGGACGAAGGGGACCGACGATGCGATCGCCGCGGCCATCGCCTCGGGGCCGTCACGGTGGATCAGCTCGGCGGGGTCGGCGCCGTCGGGGAGGGGGACGACGCGGAGCTCGAGCTTCCGCTTGCTCGCGATCGTGGCGGCGCGGAGCATCGCGTCCTGGCCGGCCGTGTCGGAGTCGAGGGCGAGGAGGACCGTGTTGGCCATGCGGGCGAGCTCGGCGACCTGGTCGGCGGTGAGCGCGGTGCCCATCAGGCCGACGGCGTTCCTCATCCCGGCCTGGTGGAGGGCGATCGTGTCCGTGTAGCCCTCGCAGAGGATCACCTCACCCGCGCGTGCGGCGTGGGGACGGGCGAGGTGGGCCGCGTACAGGTGGAGGCCCTTGTGGTAGAGGTCGTTGTCGGAGGTGTTGAGGTACTTCGGCCGCTGGTCCTCCCCCATCGCGCGGGCCCCGAAGCCGAGAACCCGCCCGCGGACGTCGGCGAGGGGGAACATGATGCGGGAGCGGAAGCGGTCGTAGAGCTGGCCCGTCTGCTTGGAGCGCTGGGAGAGCCCCGTGGCGTAGAGCTCCTCGCCGGAGAACCCCCCGGCGCGGGAGGCGGCGAGGACGCGGTCCCAGGGACTCGGGGCGTAGCCGACGGCGAAGCCGCGGAGGGTGTCCTCGGCGAGGCCCCTCTCGCTCAGGTAGGCCCGTGCCCGGCTCGCCTCCTGCGACTCCCAGAGGTAGCGGGCGTAGTAGGCGGAGGTGCGCGCGAGCAGCTCCAGGAGACGCTCACGGCGGCGTCGCCGCTGCGCGTCCTCGGGCTTCTCCTCCTCGAGCTGGAGCTCGACGCCGTAGCGGTCGGCGAGGAGCTCGAGGGCGGCCTTGAAGTCGACGCCCTCGGTCTCCTGGACGAACGTGAACAGGTCCCCGGAGGACTGACAGCCGAAGCAGTGGTAGACCTTCTGGAGGGGGTCGATACCGAACGACGGGGTGCGCTCGTCGTGGAACGGGCACAGCCCCTCGTAGCGGGCGGGGCCGGCCCGGCGGAGGTCGGTGCGGGCGGAGACGAGCTCGACGAAGTCGACGGCGTCCCGGACGCGGTCCTTGGACTCCTTCGTGTAGAGGGCCACGCGGCTACGCTAGCGCTAGCGGGCGAACGCCTGGGGGACCTGGAGCTCGGTGTAGAGGCGGATCGAGTAGCGGTCGGTCATACCGGCGAGGTAGTCGGTGACGCGCTGGGGGACGTCCTCCTCCGCCTGCCCGCCCGGAGGCGCCCCCGGGAGCAGCTCGGGGTGATCGGCGTAGTGGTTGAAGAGACGCTCGATCACGGCGGCGATCTTCGCCCGTTCGGCGCGAACGGCCGGGCCGAGGTAGATGCGCTCGAACATGAAGTCGCGGAGGGCCCCCATCGCCTTCCCGGCCTCGGCCCCCTGGACGATCTCCCCGGCGCGGTGGGAGTGCTCGACCATGTCGTGGACGAGCGCGTCGATCCGCGCGGAGCCGCTCCTGCCGAGAATCGCGATCGGCCCCTCCGGGAGATCCTCTTCGCGGAGGATGCCCGCGCGGATGGCATCGTCGATGTCGTGGTTGATGTAGGCCACGCGGTCGATCACCCGCACGATCCGCCCCTCGAGTGTCGCGGGAGGGGGGGTGCGGCTGGAGTGGCGGGCGATCCCGTCGCGGACCTCCTCGGTGAGGTTCAGCCCGGCGCCGTCCCGCTCGAGGTGCTCGACGATGCGGAGGGAGTGATCGAAGTGGCGGAAGCCCCGCCCGAAGCGCTCCTCCAGGCAGCGGTCGAGGACCTCCTCGCCGATGTGCCCGAAGGGGGGATGGCCGAGATCGTGCCCGAGGCCAATCGCCTCCGTGAGGTCCTCGTTGAGGCGGAGCGCACGGGCGACCGTGCGGGAGATCGTGGTGACCTCGAGCGTGTGGGTGAGACGGGTGCGATAGTGGTCGCCCCGCGGGGAGACGAACACCTGGGTCTTGTGGGTCAGGCGGCGGAAGGCCTTGCTGTGGACGATCCGGTCGCGGTCCCGCTGGAAGGGCGTGCGGAGGGCGCAGTCGGCCTCCTCGTGGGCCCTCCTCGCCGGATAGGACCGCGCCGCGAGCGGCGCGAGGAGATGCTCCTCCTGCTCGATCACCCGCTCGGCGAATCCCTCGCCGACGAGATCCTCCTCGCTGGCGAGGCTCACCGGGCGACCTTCCGAGCGCGGCCCGGGGGGAGCCGGGTCAGCCGTCGCGATGCCAGTCGTTTCTCCCGGTCGCCTTGTGAACCCAGTGGCTCCACTTCGTCGTCCCCGGATCCTCGTGGTAGACGGGTGCCGCTCCGCCCGGGGTCGCGAGCGAGGAGACGGCGGCGGCGGCGATCCGGAGGTCCACGCCGTGCTCGTGGAGCGAGGCGACGTCCTCGGCCGCGATGAAGCGGGGGCCGAGCGTGGTGGTGGAGACGACGAGGCCGTGGAAGATGTCCTTCTCGGGGGCGGAGACGACGTGGTGGACCGTGCCGATCTGGTCTCCGTCGGAGCTGAGCACGGGCACGCCCTTCTCCAGGACGGTGTACGCGATCGGGAGGCCCTCATCCATTGTTGGGACGATAACGCGGAGCGGGGCCGCCCGCCGGGATGAGGCGGACGTGGGCATGGTGCTCGAGCGTGGCGGAGATCGCCCGCTCGACCTGCGCGAGCGCCGGCTCCGGCGCGCGAGGCGCCTCGCTGAGGCTCCGTTCGAGCGCGCTCGTCATGAACTCGTAGGCGTCCTCGCGGAGGGAGAAGGAGCCGGCCTTGCAGGCGTTGCAGACCACGCCGCCGGCCGCCCCGGAGAAGCCGACGAGGTGATCGGACTCGCCGCATTCGGCGCAGGCGGCGAGTTGGGGGGCGAGGCCCGCGGCCAGAAGGAGCTTCAGGCGGAAGGCCAACGCACCGGAGAGAGCCTCGCCCTCGTCCGCCCCCCTCCCCCCGGCCTGGGAGTCGATCAGGGTGAGCTGCCGGCAGAGGAGGTTGAACACGGCGGGATGGGGCTCGGAGGTCTCGAACAGCCGCCCCACGGCGTCACACGCCCGCGCCGCCGCGTCGAGCGCGTGGGCGTCGCTGCGGAGGCGGGGGTAGCCCTCGACGGTGTGGGCGCCGGTCACCGTCATCAACTCACCCCTCCCCTCGTGGAGCTCGAGCTGCAGACGGAAGTAGGGCTCCAGGCGCCCGCCGAAGCGGCTCCTCGCGCGGCGTACCCCCTTCGCGATCGCCCCCACGCGGCCGTGCTGGGTCGTGTAGAGGTGGAGGATGCGATCAGCCTCGCCGTAGCGCATCGACCGCAGCACCACCCCCTCCGTCTTCAGGGGTCGTCCCATCAGGCGAGTCTAGGCTCGCGGGCGGCGCAGAACGGGCGCAGCGAGGTCCGACAGGGAGCGGGGCGACTCAACACGACCAGTTCCCCCGTTCCTTGCGCCGCTCCATGACCCAACAGGGAGCACTGGTCGCACTGGGAACTCTAAACACATCCCCCGCCTCCCTGCGCCGGTTGGGCGACCCCGCGCGAGCGGCTAGGCCGCGATCAGCTCGTCGAGGCGACCGCTCTCGGCCGCCTCCTGCACCTCGGCATAGCCCCCGAGGAGCGTCCCGTCAACCACCACCTGGGGGAAGGTCATCATCCCCGTCCGCCCGGCCAGCTCCACCCTCCCCTCGGGGTCCTTTGAGAGGTTCACCTCGGAGAACTCCGCCCCGTGGGACTTCAGCAGCCCCTTCACGCGAGAGCAGAAGGAGCACGGATCGGTCGTATAAACCACTATCTCGCTCATTACTTCATAAAGTATAGCGCGTGTTCGCAGGGGTAGTGCATCAGTTTGGGGGTGCTGGGTGCGCGAAGTACATGACCGCGTAGAGGTTGCGCGGAACCAGAGGGCGCGAGCACCGTGTATAGGCGGTCGCGCGAGCGGTGGGACTTGTAGGTTTGCTGCCGACAATGCCGGTACGTCTAGAAGCGCGCTTCCGCCGATTCGTGCGGTGGCTACGCGGGGCATGGGAAGACGGTGTGGTGCCGCCCCCCAACCGCACCGCTGCCGCAGTAGGAGCGCCCGCACTGACGACGGCGCCTCCAACGTCAGCAAAGCAGCCCGAAGGCGAGCAGGTACGGGCGCAGGCGCGAGCCGAGGAGCACCGCGAAAACGTGTGGCTGGCGGTCGGCTCGTTGGTGATCCTGGCCGGGGTTGGAGTGATGACAGCTGCGTGGCTCCACACGGCTCCACCGACCGAAATGGAACCGCATCCAGCGACCCTGTTCGACCGCGATGAAACCTGGATCCCTTTTATCGCGGGCGCCGGGGTGGTGATCGTCGGTGGCTTCATTTTGCTCGCGTTCTTCTGGGAGCGACTTGGCCGTCTCCTCCCGGAGACGACTACCGAGAAGCGCCGTCGGAAACCAATCAGCAAAAACGACAGCGAAACGGAGTCGTCAGCGCAACCAAAACCCGCTGAAGGCGGGGGCGCGCAAGTACCTGCCCAGGTGGCGTCACGGGGGCCTTGAGGAGCCTAAAATGGCTCCTATGCCGGAGGGGCCGTTTGTTCAGATTGCGACGTTCTGCGAGAGCGTGACGCGGTCCGAGGGCGGCAACATGACCGTCCACAACTGCGTCACGATGCTCAGCGTGGGGCCGCCTGCGGGCCCGATTCTGCCGAACGCCATTCTCACGGCTCCCATCGAGGGCTTGACGTTCGCGCTCTCGCTATGGCCCGGAGACCTCCGGGGCGCCTTTGATTTGGAAATGACGGCGGACGCGCCCAACGGAGAAAGCGAGGAGGTGGCTACGGAGCAAATCAATTTCGGGTCGGATGTCGGGGGCGTGGATTTGACGTTCTCGTTCCCGCTGGCCATGGCCAGCGGAGGCACCTACTGGTTTTCCGCATGGCTCAGTGGACCTGAGCTGAAGCGTCGTCGCATAGCCCGTGCTCCGCTGGCTGTTGCGTTCGCGCCGGTTAGTGCGACCGCTCCCGCCGAGCCTGTCGAGTCTTCTCTCGCCGTATAAAGCGCGTCGCTCCCTCTGACGCTCACCTGCCATCTAGTCGATCAGCTCGGCGATCTCGGTCAGGGTCCAGACATGATTCGCAATCCCCGCCGCCATAGCCGGAGTGCGCGGATACGGGTTCGCCAGGGTCCGGTGCGCCCTGGCGAAGTTGTAGTGGAGGAAGTGCAGGGCGATGGACGCCATGTGCGAGTCCAGTTTCTTGCTGAACCCGTTCGTCAGCCGCGTGAACCGGCGCATCCCCATGCGCATGGTCAGGTTGTTCCGCTCGACGTAGCTGGTCGAGATGCGCTCGGGGTCGGGGTCGCCCTTGAGCACCTTGACTTTCGTGCCCGTGCAGACCTGTGGGCTGTAGCGGCGTTCCGGGGACGGGTCGGCCCGGTAGATCTTGTGGATCTGCGCCCAGTCGATCTCCTTGCGGAACACCACGCCGACCGGGGCCGTGTACGCCTGGTGACCGTCCGTGGAGAGCTGGATACGGCCCGAGAGGCGCGTCTGTAGGTCGCTCAGGAAGATCTCGCAATCGTCGGCGTTGCGCTGCCCGACGTACCACGAGCAGATGAGCTTGCTGTCGGCGTCGAGCGCGGTCCAAGTCCAGACGTTGCCGTAGTTCGGGTCGTCCTCGTGGCCCTCGGGCACGTTCTTGGCCTTGGAGCCGACGAACGACCAGATCTCGTCGGCCTCGACAACCGTGGTGCCCAGCTCCCGGACGTGCTCGTCGTGGTAGGCGGCTGCGGCCTCCCCGAGGTCGAGCAGGAGTTTGCTGACGGTGTTGAAGGACACGCCTGCCATGCGGGCCGTGGCGCGCATGCTGTTGCCCTCGACGAGCATCCCGACGATCTGGGCGCGCCGCTCGGTGGACAACCTGTTCATACTGAACATTATGCCAGAGCGCTCACGCATTGTCAAGGGGACTGGGGCGTCGAGCACGCAGGGGTCACGGAGCCGTTGGTGCAAGCATCGATGGGTTCATGCATGCGTGAATGGTACTATGCAAGCATGGAGAACCCGATAGACGCAGCATCCCCCGTCGAGCATGACGGCCGAGCACGGGGTGGCCATGCTCGAGCCGAGAGCCTCACCCCAGAGCGACGAAGCGAGATCTCGCGCCGCGCTGCGGAGTCTCGCTGGGACGAAATCGCAGAAGCGATCTGCGGGTCACCGGAGAAACCCCTGCGAATCGGCGACGTCGAGATCGAGTGCTACGTGCTCGCTGACGGGCGCCGAGTCCTCACGCAATCCTCCTTCCTCCAAGCGCTCGGACGGCATCGGCGGCCAAACGTGCGACGGGAGCGCAACGCCGAGCTGCCGTCGATTCTGCAGGCCAAGAGCACTCGAGCCCTTCATCACCCCGGCGATCCGCGACAAAGGGCTCCCGATCACGTTCAAACTGCCGCAGGGTGGCCGAGCGAGCGGGTACGACGCCGAGCTACTGCCCGAGGTCTGCGAGGTCTACCTGAGCGCACGGGAAGCCGACGCGCTCCCCTACCAGCTGAAGCCAATCGCCAAGCAGGCCGAGATCATCATGCGGGGTCTCGCCCGCGTCGGGATTATCGCGCTAGTTGACGAGGCGACCGGCTACCAGGAGGTCCGGGCGCGAAATGCGCTGGCGAGCATCCTTGAAGCCTTTATCGCTAAGGAGCTGCAGGCCTATGTGCAGACGTTCCCGCCGGACTTCTACAGCGAGCTGTTTCGGCTTCGTGGTCTGGAATACCCGAAGGAATCGGTCAAGCGCCCCCGATACTTCGGGCATCTGACGAACGACATCGTGTACCGACGCCTCGCACCAGGAGTTCTCGACGAGCTGAAGCGGATCACGCCTCGCGACGAGAAGGGGCGCGCCAGGACAAAGTACTTCCAGAGGCTCACGAGCAACCTCGGCTATCCGAAGCTCCGCGAGCATCTGGGTTCCGTGGTGACGATTATGAAGCTCAGCCGAGACTGGACTGACTTCACCCGGAAACTCGACCAGCTCCATCCCCGCATCGGCGACACAATTCCGATGCTGTTCGACGAGGACGAGCCCGAGGGGCTATGAGTCGCGCGCCCAGCGTGCCCGGGCAGCCTTCTTAGCTGCCTCGCTGCGCTGCTCGGGGGTCATGCTCTCGGCCCGAGCCTTCCCGCCCTTCAGGCCACCCTTGCGGCCCAGCTCGACAGCGGCGGGGTTCTTGCCGGTGTCCTCGGGCTTGTCCTCGACCTCGCCGGTGGCGATATCGGTGATCAGCTTGGCGAGCCGGTTCGGATCTCCTCGGGCGCTTGCTTGACCGCTCGGGCATGCTCCCGAGGCTACCAGTGGGAGGCGTAGTGTCTCAACTTGAAACTGATGCACTACCTTCGCAGGTAGCCGTCTGCGGGCGACGCCCCCACCTTCCCGCGGCGCTCACCCGCGGGAGCGCGGGCGGCGCGGACGCGGCTGGCAGCGCTCGCACACGTAGGTCCCCCGGCCCGCGACGACCATCTTGACGATCGTGCTCCCGCATTTCGAGCAGGGCTCCCCCGCGCGGCGGTGGACGAGGAAGCGGTCCTGGAAGGAGCCCATCATGCCGTCCACGTGGCGGAAGTCGTCGATCGTCGCCCCGCGTGCGTCGATTCCCGCGTTGAGCGCCTCGATGAGGGCCTCCCGGAGGCGGACGCTCTGCTCGGCGGTGAGCGCCCCGGCGGGCCGCCGCGGGTGGATCCCGGCGCGGTGGAGGGCCTCGTCCGCGTAGATGTTCCCCACGCCGGCGATCCGCCGCTGGTCCAGGAGGAGCGCCTTGATCGGCACGCGGCGCCCTCGTGCGAGCGATCGGAGGTGCTCCGCGGTGAAGGCCTCGTCGAAGGGCTCGAGGCCGAGGCGGGGGGCGAAGAAGGCCTCCATCGCCTCCTCCCCGAGGAGGAGCTCCGCGGTGCCGAAGCGGCGGGGATCGACGATCGCCAGCTCCACCCCCGTCCGTGGGACTCCGGGGCGGCGGACGGGCGGCCCGAGACGGATGCGAACGCGGGTGTGTGGCGGCTCGGGGTCGGGCGCGGCGAGGACGGCGCCGGTCATGCGGAGGTGCTGGGCGAGGTAGACCGCGCCCTCGAGCTCCCACAGCAGGTACTTCCCGCGGCGACCGAGGCGGAGGATCCTCCGTCCGGTGACGGCCGCGGCGAGCTCCTCGGGGGGCCGCGGGCGCGACCAGCGTGGATCGAGGATCTCGACGCTCAGCACCTTCCTCCCCTCCACGAGCGGCGCGAGCTGCGCTCGGATCGTCTCGACCTCCGGGAGCTCGGGCATCGGGCTAGCTTATGAAGGAGGCCCCCTCGAGCGCATCCGCATCCCTCCCCAGGAGCCAGCGGAGGACCGTCGCGCCGACGTCCGCCAGGAGGCCGTCGTGGCGGGTCCCCCCAAGCGGGAGCCCGCGGGCACGCCGGCCGAGCATCTCCCCGTTGACCGCGAGCAGGGGAGCGTGCTCGCGGGTGTGGTCGGTCCCCGGGTGGGCGGGGTCGACGCCGTGATCGGCCGTCACGATCACGAGATCGTCCTCCCTGCACCCGCGCGAGCATCGCCGCCAGGCGCTCGTCGATCAGCTCGAGCGCCCCGGCGAAGCCCTCGGGCGTCGTTGCGGTGGCCGAAGACCTGGTCGGTCTCGATCAGGTTGGCGAAGACGAGCCCGCCGTCGAGCTCCCCGAGCAGCTCGTCCACGCTGTCGAGGGCGATCCCGTTGCTCGCCCCGGGGTGGGTGGCGCCGATGCCGACGCCGGCGAACAGATCCCCGATCTTCCCCACGCCGTGGACCTCCGCGCCCGCGTCGCTGAGCTCCTCGAGGTAGCTCCGCCCCGGTGGGCGGAGCGCGAGGTCGCTCCGCCCGGCGGTCCGCGGAAGGCTCCCTCGAGCTCCCGTGAACGGCCGCGCGATCACCCGTCCGACGGCGTCCCCCCCGCTCATCACGGCGCGGGCGGCCGGCACAGGCCTCGTAGAGCTCCTGCAGGCGAGACACGGTCGACGTGGGCGGCGAGCTGCAGGACCGAGTCCTGGGAGGTGTAGAGGATCAGGGCGCCGCTGCGCAGATGCTCGGCGCCGAACTCCGCGATCGCGCTCGATGCCGTTGTCGGCGCGGTTGCAGATCACCTCCCGACCCATCGCCGCCGCCAGGCGCTCGAGGAGCTCCGGGGGAAAGCCGTCGGGATAGGTCGGCGAGGGCGCGCTCGAGCATCGACACCCATCAGCTCCCAGTGCCCGGTCACCGAGTCCTTCCCGGGACCGAGCGGGTGCAGCCGCCCGTAGACCGCCGGGGTCGGCGGCGGGCGGCGACACCCGCGCAGCGGGAGAATCGATCCGAGGCCCAGCCCGGCGAGCGTCGGCAGCCGCAGCCCGCCGACCGCCTCGGCCACGTGGAGGAGCGTGTTGGTGCGCTCGTCGCCGTAGTCCCCCGCGTCGGGGAGGGCCCCCACGCCGCATGCGTCGATCACGAGGATGACCGCCCGGCGGGCCCTCCTCATCGGCCCACCCGGCGCGTCGCGCGCGGGTGCGCGCCGAAGTAGGCGTCCTTGAGCCGGTCGGCGGAGAGGTGGGTGTAGACCTGCGTCGTGGCCAGGTCGGCGTGGCCGAGCATCTCCTGCAGCGAGCGCAGGTCGCAGCCCCCCGCGAGCAGATGGGTGGCGAAGGTGTGGCGGAGCGTGTGGGGGCTCATCCGCTCGGCGAGTCCGGCACGGCGGGCGTGCCCCTGGACGATCTTGTAGAGGCCCTGTCGTGTCAGGCCCTCGCCGCGACGGTTGAGGAACAGGCGCGAGCAGAGACGGTCGCCGAGCAGCGTGGGCCGCCCCCCGCGGAGATAGCTGCCGAGCGCGGTGAGGGCCTGGCGACCGATCGGCACGAGTCGCTCCTTGGAGCCCTTCCCCCGGGCGCGCAGCATCCCCTCCTCGAGATCGACGTCGGCGACGTCGAGGCCGACGCCTCCGAGGCGCGCAGCCCGCAGGCGTACATCAGCTCCAGCAGCGCGCGATCGCGAAGCGCCAGCGGCCCCCTCCGGCCGGAGCGGCGAGCAGCGCGTCGACCTGCTCCCGCGAGAGCACCCGCGGCAGCCGCCGCGGCTTCGGCGGCCCGCGCAGCTCGGCCGTCGGGTCATGCGCGATCACGCCCTCCCGGCGAAGGTGGCGGTAGAAGGAGCGCAGGCAGGCGACCTTGCGCGCGAGCGTGCTCGGCGCCAGCGGCGGGCGCGTCCTGCGCGCCGTCCGCGAGGCCGCTGAGGAACCCGGCGAGCTCGCTGTGGTTGGCGGTGAGGCGTGTGCGAGTGGCTCCGCCGGAGGAACTCCCCGAACTGGCGGAGGTCGCAGCGATAGGCGTCGAGGGTGTTACGGGACAGCCCGCTCTCGAGCTCGAGGTAGGCGAGGAAGTCGAGCATCAGCGGCTCGATCGCGTCGCCCGGCTGTTGCTCCCTGGGCGCGGTGGAGTGCCATCCTGCGGGCTTCGCCTCACGGGGCCGAGGGTCCCTGTTGGTGCAATCAGCCATTCAGCCGGCGGGAGAGCCACAGCAGCGCGATCAGCGACTTCGCGTCGCGGCACCCCTCGATCGCCCGGTCGAGCTCCGCGAGCGGCCAGCGGACCAGCTCGATGCGCTCGTTCTCCTCGCTCTCCAGGCCCTCCCGCTGGAACAGGTCGGTCGCCGCGAACAGGTGTACCCGCTCGTCGCTGAAGCCCGCGCTCACGTAGTAGGTGAGGATCGTCTCCCACGAGCGCGCCCCGAGACCGACCTCCTCGGCAAGCTCCCTCTGGGCGGCCTCCAGGGGCTCCTCCCCCTCGACGTCCAGCCGTCCGGCCGGGATCTCGAGCAGGGCCTCCTCCCCGACGGCCTCCCGCGGCTGGCGCACGAGCCAGACCTGCTCGCGGTCGTGGACGAGGATGCCGACCGCGCCGCGGTGGCGGACGATCTCCCGTGTGACCTCTTCCCCGTCGGCGTGGAGGAAGCGCTCGCGGCGGACGTTCGAGGAGGCGGCCCTCGTAGACCGTCTCCCCTCCCAGCGGACGGAAGCCCGTCGCGGGAGGCTCGCCGCTCATCCCTCCACGGCCTCGCCCACGGCCTCCGGCGCCCCCGCTGGGCCGCTCTCGCACTCGATGTCCCCGAGGAGCTCAGACAGCGCGGTGCCGCCGGCGAGGGCCGAGGCGAAGAAGAGGGGGTCCTCGGCGATCCCCCTCCCCATCGTCTCGCTCGCAAGGCCGCTCGCGGCATAGCCGGGGAGGTCGACGGCGCCGCGACGCCAGTCATGACGCGTGATCCGCGCCGGGCGGGCCACCTCGAGCGTCGGCCCGCGGTCGCGCACCCCGGCCGAAGACCGCCCCCAGCCCGGCGCGCAGCTCGTCGCCCACGGGGGAGCGCATGCCCGCGGGAAGGGCCACCGTGACCGGCTCCAGGAGGAGGTCCAGGACGGTGATCGTGTGGTGGGAGATGGGGCGGTGGCGGGGGCGCTCGTCGCCGGAGGACATCCGCGCCACGAGCAACGTCGGACAGCCGAGGGCGAGGGCGACGTGGGCCGAGTCGAGCGCCGCCATCCCCCCGTGGCCGAGCGACGATCCCGAGCCGACGATCCCGGGACCGGGGCCGCAGATCGCGGCGTCCCAGCCGAGGCTGCCGAGGCCGTGGTGGAGGGCGCCCGCGGTCGTGATCGCCTCGCCCTCCCCGCCGAAGGCCGAGCCCGCGGTGAGGTGGCCCGCCAGCAGCCCCCTCTCCCGCAGTTCGTCGAGCGTCCGGGAATGGGCGCCCGGGAGCGCTCCCCCCTCGGTCTGCACGTAGCCGAGCCGCCGCCCGGCAGCGGCCTCCGCGAACGCCCACGCGACGGCGGGGAGCTGGCCGTGCAGGGCGATCACGGCAACTGGGCGGCCGATGGGGACCTCCAGGGAGCCCTCCTCGACGGGGTGGACGGCGTGCTGGATGCTCGTGTAGTTGAGCTTCATCACGTGTGCCCCCTTCGACCCCTTCCCCTCGAGGCCTTTCGTGAGGTTCACGTGGACGATGTCCGCGCCGCCGGAGCCAAGCCCGAGCTCGATCGCCGCGATGTTCACCACCACCTCGTCGCCGACGTCCGCCCGGCCCACCAGGGCCACGTCGGCGATCGCCCTGCGGGGCCCCTCGCCGGCGCCCGAGGCGAGCTCGATCGCCAGCCGCTGCTCACCGCGGTCCTCGCGGGAGCGTCCGTTGCGGCCCTCGGGAGGGTCGGCTTCGACGACGGTTGCGCGACGGAGCTCGAGCATCCCTGGAAGCTACCGCGCCGGGTCGGGAGCCATCGCCGCCGCTCGATCGAGCAGCGCGAGGGCGACATCGAGCATCCCCTCCAGCGCCCCCACGCTCACCCGCTCTCCGGGCTCGTGTGGACGCTCGGTGCCGTTGGCGAGGTTGACGGCGGGGAAGCCCTGGGCGAGCAGGGCGTTCACGTCGGAGCCCCCGCCGCTGCGCACGTCGAGGGCCTCATAGCCGCACGCGCCGAGGGCTTCGCGGGCGATCGCGACGGCGGGCGTGTTGGAGGACAGGCGATAGCCGGAGAACGTCCGCTCGACGGCGATGTCGAGGTCGCATTCGGAGTCCGGGAGGTTCGCCGCCTCGTGGAGCCGGTCAACGAGCTCCCCCACGCGCGCCTCGGCCTCCCGCTCGTCGAGCGAGCGCACCTCCGCCGTCAGCCTGCACTCCTCCGGCACGACGTTGATGGCGCTCCCCCCGGCGATTGTGCCGACGTTGGCCGTCGTCTGCTCGTCCAGCCGCCCGAGCCTCATCGAGGCGACGGCGCGGGCCGCCGCGAGGATCGCGCTGCGACCGTCCTCGGGGCGAATGCCCGCGTGGGCGGCAGCCCCGTGGAGGCTCGCCTGCAGGCGGTAGTGGGTGGGCGAGGCAACGATCACCTCTCCGATCGGCGAGGCGTGATCGAACACGAAGCCGAAGTCGCTCCGCAGGCCCGCGATGTCGAACGCCTGCGAGCCCGCGAGCGAGAGCTCCTCGGCGACCGTGAACAGCAGCTCCACGCCGACACGCCCGCCCTCGCCTCGGAGCCTCCGCGCGAGCGCGAGCAGGACCGCCACCGCGGCCTTGTTGTCGGCGCCGAGGATCCCCTCGTTGGCGTTCTCCCACGCCCCGTCCGTCACGACCGGCTCGACGGGAGCCGCGAGGGGAACCGTGTCGAGATGGGCGCAGAGAAGCACGGTGGGCCCGTCCGGGGCGGCGGCGGGCTCGGCGGCGGGTATGCGCGCGAGCAGGTTCCCGGAGTCGGAGCCCACGATCTCCCCGGCCCGGTCCTCCTCGACCGCGATGCCCAGCTCGGCGAGCTCGGCCCTGACCCTGTCCGCACACCCCCGCTCGCTCCGGGAGGGGCTCTCGATGCGGCACAGCTCGGCGAAGACGTCGTTCAGGTAGCGCCGCTCGGATGGCCCGACGCGCGACACGCCCGCCGCTGCCGTCACGAGGAGCCGGTGCGGGCTCCGGGTCCGGCGCCGGCGCCGGCCCGCGCGTCCTCGACCCGCAGCTCCTCGCCGTCGCGGGAACCCTCCTCGCGCGCCCCGGTCTCGACCCCGGCCGAAGCCGAACCCGCTTCGCCACCGCGTGCGAGCGCCGCGGCGATGAAGCCGCGGAACAGCGGCGACGGGCGCTCCGGCCGCGACTTGAACTCCGGATGGAACTGCGAGGCGACGAAGAAGGGATGGTCCTCGAGCTCGATCACCTCGACGAGCCGCTCGTCGGGCGAGGTCCCCGAGACGCTCAGTCCGGCCCCCTGGAGGAGCTTGCGCAGACGGTTGTTCACCTCGTAGCGGTGCCGGTGACGCTCGTAGATGACGGCCTCGCCGTACATCTCCCGCGCGCGGGTGCCCTCGTGAAGCTTGATCGGGTCGGCCCCGAGGCGCATCGTCCCGCCGAGATCGGCGACCTCCTTCTGCTCGGGCATCAGATCGATCACCGGGTAGGGCGTCTCGAGGTCGAACTCCGTCGAGTTCGCCCCCTCCATCCCGGCGACGTTGCGGGCGAACTCCGCCACCGCCACCTGCATCCCCAGGCAGATGCCGAGGTAGGGGATCTCGCCCTCGCGGGCGACCCTCGCCGCGGCGATCTTCCCCTCGATGCCCGCGCCCACCGAAGCCCCCCGGGACCAGCACCCCGTCCGCGCCGCCCACCAGCTCGCGCGCCTCGGCGTCGTCGCTCTCCAGCCGCTCCGAGTCGATCCAGTCGATCTCCACTCGCGCGTCCTGCAGCGAGGCCGCATGGCGGAGGGCTTCGGAGACCGACATGTAGGCGTCGGCGAGCTCGACGTACTTGCCGACGATCGCCACCCGCACCGTGCGCTCGGCGCGCGCCGAGCGCACGATCGGCTCCTTCCAGCGGCCCAGCTCCGGCGCCGGGGCTCGAGGCCGAAATGCTCGAGGATGAACTCGTCCACCCCCTGGCGTGGAACATCAGGGGGCACCTCGTAGATGTCGTCGACGTCGAGGCGGAGACGATCGCCTCCGACGGCACGTTCGAGAACAGCGCGATCTTCTTGCGATCTCGCCCGCGAGAGCGAGCCCTCGGAACGGCACATGAGGATGTCGGGCTGCGATGCCGATCTCGCGCATCTCCTTCACCGAGTGCTGCGTCGGCTTCGTCTTCAGCTCGCCCGCGTGCCGATGTACGGGACGAGGGTCACGTGCATGATCAGGCGTCTGCCGACGCCCGCCTCGACCTTGAGCTGCCGGATCGCCTCGAGGAAGGGCAGCGACTCGATGTCCCCGACGGTGCCGCCGATCTCGATGATCGCGACGTCCACGTCGCTCGACTGCGCGTCAGCGCGACCCGCTGCTTGATCTCGTCGGTGATGTGGGGAATCACCTGGACGGTCGCGCCGAGGTACTCGCCGCGCCGCTCCTTCGAGATGACCGCCTCGTAGATCCCGCCGGCGGTGAAGTTGTGGCGCGCTCATGCGCGCTCGGTGAAGCGCTCGTAGTGGCCGAGGTCGAGGTCCGTCTCGGCGCCGTCGTCGGTCACGAACACCTCGCCGTGCTGGTAGGGGCTCATCGTCCCCGGGTCGACGTTGATGTAGGGGTCGAGCTTCTGCAGCCCGACGGTCAGCCCCCGCGCCTCCAGCAGCGCCGCCGATCGAGGCCGCCGCGAGCCCCTTCCCGATCGAGGAGACCACCCCGCCGGTCACGAAGATGAACCGGGTCTTGCTCGGGGCCTGCGCGAGGCGGTCGGATGAGTGCGAGGTCATGAGGGCCTGCCCCAAGAGTCTAGTTCCCGCAGCACGGGAGTCCGTTCGATCAGCCTCGAGATCGATCGCAACTCGCCATAGACGGTCATCACGGCAAGCAGCCCGAGCGCGACGAGCTGTCCGGTCCCCGACAGCGTCAGCACCAGCCACAGCCCGGCGAGCGCCCCGAGGACGTTGGAGCCGGTGTCCCCGAGCATCGCCCGCTCGCGCAGGTCATAGGCGGCCGCGACGAGCGCCGGACCGGCGAACAGGCCGAGCGTCCACAGCACGCGCACCGCTCCGGAGCCGATCGTCAGCGCCGCCCCGAGCAGGACGAACGCCTTACCCGAGCGGCCGGGACGCAGATCGAGCAGATTGAAGGCGTTCGTGGCGAGCACGAGCACGCCCGCGGCGAGCAGCCAGCGCCCCTCCGACAGCGGCAGGTAGCTCATCGTCAGCAGCGCCAGGCCGAGGCACCCCACGGCCTTCAACACCCCCGTCGAGAGCTCACCGCGCAGGTACGCCGCACCGTGCCCGCGCCAGCCACGGGGCCCGTCCTTGACCCGTCCGATCGTGTCATCGAGCAGGCCGAGGGCGAGGACGCCGAGGGCGTAGACGGCGACGGGCAACGCCTCGGGCTCGAGCAGCGTCGAGGAGGACAGCCGCTGGATCAGCATCACGGGGACGAGCGCCGTCGCGGCGGCCGCGAGCACAAGCACGCCGAGGGGCGCCGGGAGGAGACGTCCGCGGTAGTTCTCCCATACGTGCCCTCCCTCGGTCAGCGCCCGCAGCAGCGCCGGCGCCAGGACCGCCCCCGCGGTCATTGCGAGCAGAAGCGGGAGGGCGTGCATGCGGCGAAGCTACCGACCCGCGCGGACGTGCTCAGGGTTGCCCGGCGAGGCCCACGACGCTGGGAAGCAGCGACGTGGCCGTCGCCTGCGTCCCGAACGTCCCCCGCTCCCCGGCGAGCGCGTAGACGAGCGCTGCCTGACCTGCCGGCTGATCGAGATCGTCGACGCTGGAGATCGCCATCGTCCGATACCAGGGCACCTCCGAGGGCTCCGTCCCGCTCAGCTCGACCCCCACCGCCGGCACCCCTGCGGCGCCGGCGCCGGCGAGCAGGCCCGTCTCCAGCGAAGCGCTCGCTTCGTCCTCGGCGGTGTCCATCCCGGCCGGCTGGGCGCGCATCACGACGAGGCCTTCGAGGCGGCGGAGCTGGCCGTCGAAGGCGCTCATCAGGGCCGAGCGCACGCGTCCGATCAGCTCGTGATCCACGAGCGTGCCGCCCGCCACGAGCTGCCGACCGACGAGCTCGGAGAAGGCCTTCAGCAGCGTCGGGGAGCTCGTCAGGGCCGCGTAGCGGGTGCCGCCGGAGGCGTGCGCGATCCCGCTCACGTCGGGCGGCTCGCGCAGCGCCAGCACCGTCGTGACGGTCCCCCCGGCCTCGGCGACGGCGCTCCGGACGAGCGCGTCGACCCGGTCCGAGGATTCCCCGAGGAACAGCAGCCCGACGTTTCGGCCGCCGAGCAGTTCGTGCACCGCGAGCGGATAGAGCGCGCTCGTGAACTCCTGTTCGCGGGCGAGCCGTTCCTGCAGCCCGGCCGACTGGCGACGGGCACCCGCGACTTCGGATTCGAGGTCGTGGACGACGCCGCTCTTGGCGGAGGAGACGAGATTCGAGTCGCCGATGGCGACGCCGAGGAGGACGCCGAGGACGAGCGCGAACAGGACCGCGGCGAGCGACAGGGCGTGATAGCGGTAGTCGATCATCGACGCGGCCGGCCGACCGGTCAGCCGCCGCCGAGCAGCATCTGCAGTCGCAGCCAGAGGAGTTCCGCGACGTCTCGCAGCGCGGGCGTCATCAGCACCAGGGCGATCGTCGCGATCACCCCGGCTGCGATCACGACGAGCAGCGGGGTCATCCCCGGGCGGGGGCGGTAGAGCCGGCTGACGCCCTTCGCGTCGACGAGGATCTCCCCGACGCGCAGGCGCGTGAGGAACGTCGAGGACATCCCCCTGCGGTTGCGGTCGAGGAAGTCGACGAGGTTGAACTGCGACCCGACGGACACGATCAGCCGCGCACCCTTCTCGGCTGCGATCAGCAACGCGAGGTCCTCGCTGGTGCCGGGCGCGGGGACGAGCTTGAAGGGCAGGCCGAGCCGCTCCAGGCGGTGACGCCCGGGGGCCTCGCCGTCGGGGTAGGAGTGGACGACGAGCTCGGCGCCGCAGCGGAGCGCGCCCTCGCCGGCGGAATCCATGTCCCCGACGATCATGTGGGGGCGGAGCCCCGCTTCGATCAGCAAATCCGCGCCGCCGTCGACGGCCACCACCAGCGGGCGCATGTCGCGGATGAACGGCCGCAGGGCGCGCAGATCGCGCTCGTGTCCGACACCGCGAACCACCACCAGCGTCGGCCGGTCGCGGAAGTCCGTCCCGAAGCGCGGCATCGCGATCCTCCCCGCGAGCAGCTCCCGCTCCTCAAGCATGTGCTCGACGGTGTTCTGGGCGAAGCGCTCCAGGGCATCGCCGATCTCCGCCCGCCGTGCATCCGTTTCCGCACGCACGCGATCGAGGTCCAGGACGGAGCCCCGCGCGAGCAGCTCGCCCCTCCTGCAGACCTCGGCCGTCGACCCCTCGGGGGCGACCCGCACGAGCACGGGATCCCCGTCGGCGACCGCTGCGAAGAGCGCGTCGTCGTGCAGGTCCACGAGCAGCACGCCGGCCTCCACGAGGAGCAGCGGTCCGAGGTTCGGGTAGGAGCCCGTCGAGGAGGGCCGGCAGTTCAGGACGGCGGCCGCCCCGGCGGCGATGAGCTCCTCCGCGGACACCCGGTCGATGTCCCCGTGGTCGATCAGGGCGATGTCTCCGCGGAGGAGATGCCCGACGAGCAGCTTCGTGCGACGACCGGGCCGAACGGGCCCGGCGATCGTCAGCGGCGCCGGCCGGCGGACGGCCCGGGGGCCGGCCGACGGTGGCTGCCAGCGCCCCGGAGCGCTGGTTCGGGAGGCGGCCATCGGACCGAGGGTAACGCCCGTGGGAGACCCACGCGCCTGCCGCGCTGACTCAGGCGGCGCGCCGCAGCTCGCGTGCGTGACGCCTGGCGGCGCCGTCGTCGGAGTCGGCTCCGAGCATCCGCACGAGCTCCCCCACCACCTCGGCCTCCTCGAGCTCCACGACGGTCGTCCTCGTCGTCTCCGCCGTCGTGTCCTTGACGATCGAGAAGTGCCGGTCGGCGAGCGAGGCGACCTGCGGGAGATGCGTGATGCAGAGGACCTGCCCCCGGCCGGCGAGCGCGCGCAGCCGCGCCCCCACCGCCCGTGCGGTCTGGCCGCCCACGCCGGCGTCGACCTCGTCGAAAACGAGCGTCGCCGTGCCGGACCCGCTCGCCGCGCCCATGATCGCGAGCATCACCCGCGAGAGCTCCCCGCCGGAGGCGATCTCCCGCAGCGGCGCCGCAGGCACGCCCGGGTTCGGGGCGATGATGAACTCGACCGCGTCGCCGCCGTGAGGCCCGGCCTCGCGCTCGTCGATCTCGATCGCGAAGCTCGCCTCGCCCATCGCCAGGTCCGCGAGCCCCGCCCGCACGCCGCGCGCGAAGGGCTCCGCGGCCGCCCTCCGCGCCCGCCTGAGCGCCGCTACCGCCTTCTCGAGCTCCCCCGCGCGCAGCTCGAGCTCTCCGCCCAGCTCGCCGATCGCCGTCTCGGCGCCGCTCAGCTCCGCGCGACGTGCCCTCGCCTCTTCGGCGAACTCGAGCACCCCGGCGATGCTCCCGCCGTGCTTGCGCGCGAGCCGCTCGAGCGCGGACAGGCGCTGTTCGAGCTCCTCCAGGCCGGCGGCCGCACGGCCGCCGCCGTCGAGGCCCGCTCCGCCCGCGCTGTCGCCGTAGTCGCGCAGCTCGCGACCCAGGTCCTCGCACTCGATCAGCAACGACCGCAGCCGCTCGCCGAGACGGTCCAGGGCAGGATCGACGCCGGCGATCGCCGCGACGCGAGACGCGGCGCCCGCCAGCAGGCGGGCGGCCCCAGGCTCCTCGCCCGCCTCTCCCGTCAGCTCCTCCGCCGCGCCGCCCGCGGCGGCGAGCAGCGCGTCGAGCCGACGCAGCCGCTCGCGCGCGGCGAGCAGCTCGCCGTGCTCGTGCTCATCCGGGGCGAGCGCGTCGATCTCGCCCAGCTCGTAGTCGAGCAGGTCCATCTCCCGCTCTCGCCCCGCCGAGATGGCGCCCAGCTCCTCGAGTCGCTCGTGCAACGAGCGCACACGCGCGAACGCCGTGGCGCAGTCGCGCAGCCGGCGCTCCTGGCGCTCGCCGCAGAAGCCGTCCAGCACCTCCAGCTGCGCCGCCGCCAGCGTCAGCCGTCGGTGCTCGTGCTGGCCGTAGAAGGAGAGCAGCCTTCCGCCCAGGTCCCGCAGGTCGCCCACCGTCGCGCTGCGCCCTCCGATATAGGCGCGCGTGCGGCCGTCGGCGCCGACGCGGCGGGCCAGCACGAGGTCCTCGACGTCGGCGCCGAGGCGATCGCCGAGCTCGCCGCGGAGCTCGGCCGTGAGGTCGAACACGCCCTCCACGTAGGCCTCCTCGGCCCCGGGCCGAACGATCCCGCCGCGTGGACGTCCGCCGAGGAGCAGGTCGAGAGCCTGCGCGAGCACGGTCTTGCCGGCTCCGGTCTCCCCCGTGAGGACGTTCAGCCCGGCGCTGAGGCGCAGGTCCGCGCGCTCGATCAGCAGGAGGTTCTCGACGCGGAGCTCTCGGAGCACGCCCGCAGGTCTACCAGCGCCCGCCGACGGATCGCGGCGGCGCCCCTTCCCAGCGGGCACCGCGAGGCGTAGAGTCACGGGGGCGGCACGGGAGGGACGCCGGCCGCGCCCACACCCGTCCGCCGCCCGGCATGGCTGCCACAGACCAGGATCATCGACAACCGGCGCCCAGGGTGGCGCAGCCGCTCACGGAGGAGGAGCTTCGCGAGCGCCTGGAGGAGGAGATCCTCCGCGCCGAACGCCACGGCACGCAGCTCAGCTGCCTGCTCGTGCTCGTCGATGACCTCGAGGAGATCGGCAGCGAACAAAGGAGCGAGCTCCGCGAGCGGACGCTCGCCTATCTCGCCGAGGCGCTCGCGCAGGAGCTACGACGTTTCGACCGCATCGGCCGTCCCAGCGCTCGCGAGCTGCTGGTCGTGCTGCCCGGCGCGGACGGCCCTCGCGGCGAGATCGTCGCCCGGCGCCTGCTCGAGCGCACCCGCGCGATCAAGGTCGAAGCCGGCGGCGCCAGGCGACCGCTGGAGATCACCGTCGGGCTGGCCGCCTGGGCGGAGCGGATGGGCGGCGAGGACCTGATCGAGCGCACCCGCGCGGCGGCCCGCCGGCGCAACGGCGAGGACCCCCCGCTGTCCGCCGGCCTCGCCGTCGCCGACGGCGACCGCCGATCCGAGGCTCCGCCCGGCTCGCGGCCGGTCGCCCGTTCATAATCATCGGCGGTGCTCTCCGGTTCTGAGCTGTGGCTGCTTCGACTGATGGCCGACCGCGGCCTGGCGCTGATGGACGCCACCGCGCTGATCGTCCTGATCGAGGAGGGCACCGAGCTGCGCGTAGCCGCGGCGAGCGGCGAGGGGAGCCCCCGAGTGCGCATCGTGCCCGTCTCCGGGAGCGACCTCGGCGAGCTCTACCGGGCGGGCCGGCCCGTGTCGCTGGACCGGCCCCGCGGACGCGATGCGCCTTGGCTTCACGAACTCGGCCTCGAGGCTCGTGCCGTGCTCGTGGAGCCCCTGACGATGGAGGGCCAGGGCGGCGGGCTGATCATCGCCCTTCGCCGCGACGGGGGTTTCCGCGACGCCGACCGCGAGGCGCTGCACGCGTTCGCCTCGAGCGTCTCGCAGCGTCTCGCCGCCGAGCGTTCCGTCGAGATCGAACGGCTGCGCTATGGCATGGAGGCCCGTGAGCGCGAGCGGACGCGCTGGGCGCGCGAGATCCACGACGAGAGCATCCAGGGGATCGGGGCGCTCCGACTGCAGCTCGCAAATGCCCGTGACCTCGACGACCAGGAAGCCCTCGGCAGGGCGGTGGATGCCGTCCTGGAGGGGCTCGGCACCGAGATCGACGGCCTGCGCCATCTCATCACAGAGCTCCGCCCCGCGGCCCTGGACGACCTCGGCCTTGCGGCCGCCCTCGAGGCTCTCGCCAGGCGCGCCCAGGCGATCGACGGCCTCGATGTGAAGACCGAGATCGCGATTGGAAGCGGAGCGGGCGACGGGGACGGCCGGCGCCTGGATGGCGAGCTCGAGAGCACGATCTACCGGGTGCTCCAGGAGGCGCTCACGAACGTCAGCCGCCACGCGCAGGCCGCAAGCGCCCTCGTCAGCGTCGTCGAGCGAGACGGTGTGGTGCGGGCGTCGGTCACCGACGACGGGCGCGGGATGCCGGGATCGAGCCGTCTCGGCCCGCGCGGGGACGGCCTCGAGGGGGGGTTCGGGATGGGCGGGATGCGCGAGCGCGCCGAGCTCGTCGGGGGCGAGCTGGATTGGGCGCCAGCGCCCGGCGGGGGCACGATCGTGCGCCTCACCGTGCCGCTCCGCGGCCGCCCGCAGCAGGCCGAGGGCGTGCCCTCCCTGGATGGCTGAGCCTAGTCCGCGAGCCCGATGCGGCGGACGTACGCAGTGATCTCCGCGCGGGAGGAGAAGCCGAGCTTCTCGATCGCGCGGGCGCGGTATGTCTTGACGGTGCGCTCGGCGACGTTCAGCTGCTCGGCGATCTCGGGGTTGGTATAGCCGTTTGCGATCAGGCGGACGACCTCGCGCTCGCGCTCGCTGAGGACCACCCCGTCGGTCGCGTTCTCCTCACCGGTCGCCATCAGCGCGCCAAGCCGCGGGTGAAGGTAGTTCCCGCCGGAGACCGCCAGGCGGAACGCCTGCAGCAGCTCGGCCGGCTCGGCCTCCTTCAGCACGTAGCTCCGCGCCCCGGCGCGGAGGGCCTGGCGGGCGTACTCGGGGTCCTCGCGCATCGTCAGGATCGCGACGGCGAGGGTCGGGTGGGCGATGAAGCAGGACGGCAGCGCGCCGAGGCTCGAGCCGCCCGGCATCGTCAGGTCGAGCGTCAGCAGGTCGGGCTTGTGCTCGCGCACGAGCCGCACCATCGAGGGGATGTCCGCGGCTTCGGCGACGACCCGGAACTCTCCCATCCTCGCGCTGGAGCACGGCGCGCACGCCGTCGCGCACGACGGTGTGGTCGTCGGCGATGATCACGTCGATCGGTCGGCTACTCCGGGCGTGCCGTTGTCCATCGATTGACAACGTAGCGCCTGGGGAGGACCGATCGCGCGAAGGTCCGGACCGGTTCGGACCGCAGCCGGCGCTCGCGGCGCCGCTGGTGCAGGCCTCGGTGCACGGCGTTAGCGTGTGCGGCGTGCGCTCCACGCTCTCGGCTCGACCGCGCCTGCGCCGGATCGTCGCCGCCTACACGGTCAACAGGTCTCGGCACGTGGGTCGGCACGATCGCGCTGGCGCTCGCGGTGTTCGACCACACCCACAGCGCCGCCGCCGTCGCCGCGGTCCTGATCGCCGCCCAGGTGCTGCCTGCGTTCGCCGTGCCGCGTGATCGTCGCGCGCGTGGAGGCCTCCGCGCAGGGCGCGAGCTGAGCGCGCCCTGTACCTGTTCGAGGCCGTCGTCACGGCGCGGTCGCGGTGCTGCTCTCGCACTTCTGGCTGCCCGGCGATGCTGCTTCTGGTCGCCCTCGACGGCACGGCCGCGCTGGCCGCGAACGCGCTGTTGCGCACGCAGGCTCGGCCGCCGCGCGCGCCCAGCGCGCCGCGGATCGACGACGGAGAGCGCCGCAACGCAGGCCGAACCAGCATGCCAACGCCGCCATCAACGTCGCCTTCTCGGCCACCTTCGTGGTCGGGCCGCTCCTTGGCGGCGCCCTCACGGTCGCCTCGGCCGGCGCGCCCGCGGCCCTGTTGGTCGACGTCGCCTCGTTCCTCGATCTGCGGGCTCGCTGCTGCTCGACCTGCACCCGCACGTCGAGGAGGCGGGCGGCGAATCCGTCGCGCGCCCGCCTGCGCGCGGCCTGGCATACGTCGCGCTCGGCGCCCGCGCTGCGACGCTGCTGCTCGTCGCAGGCGGTCGGGCTGATCTTCTTCGAGTCGGCCGTGCCGATCGAGGTCGCCTACGCGAAGAACACGCTCGGCGCGCGGCGATGGCGGCTACGGCCTGCTGGTGACCTGCCTGGGGTGGCGGGCGTGGTGCTCGGCAGCATCGTCTTCGCGCGCGCTCGGCACGCCGCCTCGCTGACCGGTCCTGCTGAGCGGCGGCACGCTCGCGCATCGGCGCGGGCCTATCTCGGCTTCGCCGTCGCCCCGACGCTCGGCGTCGCCGCGATCGCCGGCCGTGTGTCGGGGGATCGGGAACGGGGTGCAGTACGCGCCCGCTGATCAGCGGCGTGCAGCGTCTCACCCCCCCGTCCTGCAGGGCCGCGTGATGGGCCTGCTGGAATCGATCAGCGCGATCGCGCCCGCGGCTGGGCCTCGCGCTCGGCGGGGCCCTGGTGGCGTCGGCTCGCCCCGGATCGCCTTCTCGTGGTCGGCTCGGTGCCGGCGCTCGCCGCCGCCTCGATCGTCTTCGCGCCGGTCCGCTTCGGCGACCCCGTGGCGATACCGGCCGGCGCCGCCGAGCGCCGATCGGGCGCGGCTCCCGGCGCTCGACGCGGGCGAGCCCGCCGCCGCCGCGCGTCGCATCGGCGCCGCCGCGCATTCGCCGCCACGGCCGCGGGGGCTAGCGACGGCACAGTTGCCCCTTAAGTGCCGACGCGTCCGACGGCCGTTAAGGACGACAGGGCATGGAAACCTCTGCGCTGATCCGAAGGCCTGTTCTGGGCCGCCGAGGCTCGCGCTTCTGCTGGCCTCGCTGGCGGTCGTCGGCCTGATGTCCACGCTCGGCGGAATGGCAGCCAGCTTCTGCTGGTCGTGATCCTCGGCGCGGTCTACCTGGCGGCGACCGCTTCGAGCTCGGCGATCGCGACGGGCATCCTGAGCGCCTCGCGCACAGCGCCATGGTGCTCGCGATGTGCCTGCTCGGGCCCGCCCCCGCGGTCGGCTTCGGTCTGACCTCGGCGGTCACGCCAACTCGGCGCTGCGCCGGCTGCCGCCGTCGCAGTGGCTCGCCGAACCTGTCCTCCTCGCAGCCTGTCGGCGCTCGCCGGCGGCATGATCGTGCGGATGATCGTCGGAAACGTCCAGCGCACCTCAGGCGGCGCGAAGCTGTCACCAGCGTCGACGTTCGGGCTGCTCGTCTTCGCCGTCTCTTCGTGACGATCCTCGTGAACTTCCCGTGGTCGCGACTCGACGTCTCGTCCTCGAAGACGGCCGCTCGCTGCGACGCCAGTTCCGCGACTGCCTTCGTCCCCCTGATCCCGGGCCACCTCGCCTCCGGCGTGCTCGCGGCCCTGCTGGCCGTCGCCTACACGAACCTCGGCACTGCTCGTGCTGCTGTGCGGCGTCGCTCGTGCTGGGCGATCTTCCATTACCTGATCGGGCGCTGCTGCGCTCGGAGGAGCGCGCCGAACAGCTCGAAGCCCGCTCGATCCACCTCGCGAACATGCAGCTCGGCGTGCTCTCGATGCTGATGGACGCGCTGGCCCTGCGCGACGCCGAGACCAGCCGCCACGCCACCGCTGTCGCGCGCTACGCGCGCGCGCTGGCGATCGAGCTCGGCTGTCGACGAGGAGGAGCGGGAGGTCGTCCAGACCGCGGCGCTGCTGCACGACATCGGCAAGTTCACCTGGTCGGACCGGATCCTGCACCCCGAGCAGCTGACCGACGCCGACTGGGAGGTGATCCGCCGCCACCCGCAGGACGGCGCGACGCTCGTCGGCAAGCTCGACGGCTACGGCCCGGTCGCCGACGCGATCCTCTACCACCACGAGCGCGTCGACGGCGGCGGCTACCCGGCCGGTCTGATCGCCGGCGAGATCCCGCTCGCCTCGCGGATCATCGCGATCTGCTCGACCTTCGACACGATGACCTCCCGCGACACGACAACGGCCCCCGCATGTCCACCGGGACGCGCTGGCGGAGCTGCGCAACATCGCCGGGCGCCAGCTCGACGCCGAGCTGGTCGAGCCCTTCATCGCGCTGGTCGAGCGCGAGGGCCCGGCCGCTGCAGGACGCTGCCGCCTTACGAGGCGGAGCTCGACCTCGCGGCGCGCGTGCGCAAGATGGTCGCGCCCGACGGCGCCGACGTTAAGCAGCGGGACGCCCCGTGCCGGCTTGCGCCGCCTGCGACGACGTCCTCGAAGGCCGCAAGGCGCCCGCACGTTTACAGCGGGACGTACCTGTGTCCACAGCTTTCCTCCTGTGTCTCCGGCCGCTCCGCGAATCGGGGATTCCAGCTGTGTCCCGCATCCATGCTTCAGCCCCTACAGATGAGTAGGTTTCGTGAGCGTAGCGCAGGCATGGGCGAAATGTCCAGGTTTCCGACCTTTGTGCAGGATTGGTTGCAGGGCAGCTGATTTCCGACCTCGAGCGGATCGACCAGCCGGTATCCGGCTCCTGGACGGGATCGCGCCATCACCGCGCAGCTGCGCGGCAGCCGCAGCGCCCACCGGGAAGGGACGCGCGCCCGTGCCGAACCGCGGCGCGACCCGTCGACGCGGCGCTTCCCGCGCGCCGGCGCCGACGCAAACGTCCACAAAGCTCAGCGGCGCTCAAGTTCGCGATGCGATCTGACGAAACAGACGCCATCGGACCGTCCAGTGCCCCGACGACACGCACCGAGGCCCACATGCCCACGACCACCTCCCCACCGACCGCCAGCTCGTCTTCACGAGCTCCCAGGCCGCCCTCTACCTCGGCGTGTCGCTGGCGACGATCCGCCGCTGGACCGACGCCGGTCACATCGGCTGCTATCGCACGCCGGGCGGCCAGCGGCGCTTCTCACGCGCCCAGCTCGACGGCTTCATCACGCTCGATGAGCAGGAAGGCCCGGCGCACCGAGGACGTCAGCGCGAGCGCCGGCGACGCGCGCGTCGCCGGCGCTCTCAGCTCGCCAGCCGGCCGAACTTCTCGCGCAGGCGGCGGTAGAACGAGGTGCCGGGCAGCTGGGCGAGCGTGCCCAGGTCCTTGACGAACCGGGCGTCGATGATCGCGCTCCGGCGCGATCTCGCCGACGGGCCGTCCGTCGACGGCGACGTCGAGCGGCTGGCGCGACCGGTTGCGGATGCTGAGCCGTCGTCCGGGGCGACGACCAGCGCGCGCGCGGTCATCGAGTGGGGCGCGATGAACGACACCACGAAGCCCTTCCACCCCCCAGGCCATCACCGGGCCGCCGTTGGCGAGGTTGTAGCCCGTCGAGCCCGCAGGCGTGGCGACGACGAGGCCGTCGCAGCGCACGCTGCCGGCCTCCTCGCCGTCCAGCGAGTAGGCCAGCTCGGCGACGCGGTCGCCGACCTTGCGGTGGATCGCGACGTCGTTGCGGCGCCAGCGGCCCGCCGTCGGGCAGCTCGAGCGGCGATCGCGGGCAGGTGCAGCAGCTCGAACTCGCCGTCGCAGCGCGCGCCGGACGCCGTCGTGCAGGTCTCCGGCTCGACCGTCGCCAGGAAGCCGATCTCGCCGAAGTTGATCGCGAACACGGGCACCCCCGTCCCCGCGTAGTGCTGGAGCGCCGCGCAGGATCGTGCCGTCGCCGCCGAGCACGACGCACAGCTCGACGTCGTCTCTGATCGTCCGCGTCGAGCACCAGTCCCGGCGCGGGCTGCAGGCCGCAGCTTGGCGGTCTCTTCGGGGTCGAAGCGCAGCGCACGCCCGGCCTCGGCGGCCGCGCGCGATCAGCTCGCTCGAGCGCCGCCGCGATGTCCTCGGGGCGGCGGTGGGTGAGGACGGTGATCTCCCTCACGGCTCGACCTCGCTCGCGAGCGCCTCGAGCGCCTGCGGATCGCGACTTCCGCCCGCGGCGCCCGGGTCGGCCAGCCAGATGAACGTCTCCCGGTTGCCCTTCGGTCCGGGCAGGCCCGAGGAGTGGTAGCCGAGCACGGCCGCGCCGAGCGCGAGCGCCGCCGCTGCCGACCGCGACCAGCGCCTCGCGGCGGTCGCCGGCGATCCCGCACGACCCCGCCCTTGCCGACCCGCGCCGCGTCCGAGCTCGAACTGCGGCTTGACGAGCGCGAGCACGTCATAGCCGGGCGCCAGGCACGCCGATCACCGGCCCGAGCACCTTCGTCAGCGAGATGAAGGAGACGTCGATCACCGCCAGCGTCGGGCGGCCCGTCGGCTGCGCTGCGAGGCGCAGGCAGCAGCCTCGGGCGTCAGCGCGCGGGCGTTCGTGCGCTCCAGCACCGGCGACGCGGGGGTCGCTGCGCAGGCGCGTAGTCGAGCACCCCGTAGCCGACGTCGACCGCGATCACCTCGCGCGCGCCGCGCTGGAGCAGGCAGTCGGTGAAGCCCCCGGTGGAGGCGCCGACGTCCAGCGCCCGCCGCCCCTCGACCGTCGACGCCGCTGGAGTCGAGCGCGTTGGCGAGCTTGATGCCGCCGCGCGAGACGAACGCGGGGCGCTCGTCGACCGCCACCAGCTCCTCGACGTCGACCATCTCGCCCGGCTTCTCCGCGCGCCGCCCGCCCGCCCGACGCGGACCTCGCCCGGCCATCACCGAGGCGGCCGCCCGGGTCCGCGACGGGAACAGGCCGCGCTCGGCCAGCAGTGTGTCCAGGCGCCGCTTGCCCATCGCCGGAGAACCCTTGCACACGGCGCGCTTCGGGCGGGCACGGCGCTGCAGCGCGCTGGCGCTGGCACGGCCCGCCTCGCAAGGAGCCGTGACCTCGTCTCGCGCTTGGGCGAGGAGCCGCCTCAGCCGCACGGCTGCGTGCGAGCCCGGTCGCGGCCGACGCGAAAGCGGACACGCGAGCCAGATCCCGGCTCCAACCAGTGTAATCGGCCCGACCGCTCAGGCATGAGCAGGGCCGGGGTGACGGGGAAGCGACCGGGGCACGGCACGGCGTCCGGCGAGCGCTACCAAGTTCTGCCGCGTGCAGCCGCGGAGGGCTTCTCCTGTGATCCTTCGGCGATCACTCACCCGGCCGCCGGGACGTCTGCCGCCAGCCCCACGACGCTGCGCCTGTGGTTCTTCGCGATGCCCCGCGCACGAGCACTCGCTGCGCGCGTGTCCGCCAGGAGATCGTGCGCGAGCTGGCGTGGCCTACGAGTTCGCGTGGCGATGCCCAACAAGCTCCGCGACCAGCTCCTGACCGACGACGGCGGACCGCTGTCCGCGACTCGAGGTCGACGAGGCTCCGTGGCGGCGAGCCGCGCAGCACAGCGCCAGCCTCCGCGGCATCAGGCTCGTCACGGCGCTCATGGACGAGTGGCTCCGCGGGGCGTGCTCGAGGACGTCCGCGTTGCTGTCGAGCGAGGCGGACGCATCACGGCGCCCGTGCTGCCATCGCGTCGCGGCCGGCAGCTCCGGCAGCAGGTCGTCGAGCGTCGACCCGAGTCGAACGTCTTCACGGACGATGCCGACGGCAGACGTCCGCGTCCTACGAGTACGAGACCGAGGGCCCGAAGCTGAGGCGGTCGGATTCGACGGGTAGAGCCCACTCCGCGGCGAGCCCGTAGCGCTTGCCACGTGAGCGATGTCACCGACAGAGCGCGATGGTCAACAGGCTGACCTGCATAGTGCATCGTTTCAGCAGCGATCGCGAACGCTCCTCCCGCAGTCATCTCTCCTGGATCCCTCCTCCCCGAAACGGCCCGCTTCCCCGGCGGGCCGTTTCGTTTAAGCGACCGCCCGGCCCTCCGGCCGCGGGCGGCAACCGCGCCGGCGCGCCGCGGTCCGCCGCGGCTGATCGCCATACAGTCTGCCTGGACGCGGAATGAGACGGCAGGCTCAGGGGCCGACCGGCGGCCGACTGCCGGTCGCGAGGCCGACCGGCGCGACGCGCTCGGCGATCCGCTCGCCGGTGAAGCCGACCTCCTCGTGCAGCAGCGCGGGCTTGCCGTGCGTGACGTAGCGGTCGGGCAGGCCGACGCGCAGGATCCGATCCCGCGGCGCCGGCGTCCCGGTCTCGTTCAGCGTCTCCCAGACCGCGATGCCGAAGCCGCCCGCGAGGACGCCCTCCTCGACCGTGACGAGCAGGTCGTGCTCGGCCGCGAGCTGGGCCATGAGCCCGGCGTCGATCGGCTTGGCGAAGCGGGCATCGGCGACGGTCACGGCGATCCCGCTGGCGCCAGCTCGCGCGGCCGCCTCCAGCGCCTTGCCGACGCCGCGTGCCGTAGCCGATCAGCGCGACCCGCCGGCCGGGCCCTCGGCGTCGCGCCTCGCAGCAGGATCTCGCCCGGTGCCGATCGCGATCGGCTCGGCCTGCGCGCGGCAGCGGCACGCCGGTGCCCTCGCCGCGCGGGTAGCGCAGCGCGATCGGCCCGTCGTCGTAGGCGAGCGCCGTCCGCAGCATGTGCACGAGCATCGCCTCGTCGCGCGGGGCCATCAGCACGATGTTCGGCAGGCAGCGCAGGTAGGCGATGTCGAAGGCGCCGTGATGGGTCGGCCCGTCGTCGCCGACCAGCCCGGCGCGATCCATCGCGAAGACGACGTTGAGGCGCTGCAGGCAGACGTCGTGGACGATCTGGTCGTAGGCGCGCTGCAGGAACGTGGAGTAGATCGCGACCACCGGCTTGATCCCCTCGAGGGCGAGCCCGGAGGCGAACAGGATCGCCTGCTGCTCGGCGATGCCGACGTCGAAGTAGCGCTCGGGCATCGCCTTCTGGAGCATGCTCAGGCCGGTGCCGGAGTTCATCGCGGCCGTGATGCCGACGACGCGCTCATCGCGTTCGCATTCCCGCACGAGCGCTTCGCCGAAGACCTGCGTGTACTGCGGCGGCGGGGCTGGCGCCGCCGTTGCGCGAGCTGGCCTTGGGGGCCACAGCGTCGGCGAGCCGTTGAGGATCGACTTCGGCTTGGCCGCGTGCCACTTCTCCATGCCCTCGAGGCCGCCCTCCTCGGCGGGCGCGAAGCCCTTGCCCTTGACGGTCGCGATGTGCACCACGACCGGCCGTTCGGCCGCGAGCGCCTCGCGCAGGGCCTCGCGCAGCGCGCGCACGTCGTGCCCGTCGATCACGCCCATGTAGGCCCAGTCGAGCTCCTCCCACCACAGCCCCGGCGCCCAGAAGGCCTTGATCGACTCCTTCAGGTGCGGCCCGAGCCGCTCGAACGCCGCGCCGATCCCGCCCGGCAGGCGTGTGAGGCCGCCCTCGACGCCCGAGCGGGCGTGCCACAGCTTCGGGTTCAGGCGGACGCGGTTGAAGTAGCGCGACAGCGCGCCGACGTTCGGGCGCGATCGACATGCCGTTGTCGTTGAGCACCACGACGATCGGCGTGCCCGAGCCCGCCGGCCTGGCCGATCGCCTCGAAGGCCACCCCTCCGGTCATCGCCCCGTCGCCGATCACGGCGACGACCTTGCCGTCCTCGCCGTCGCCCGCAGGCGCATGCCCTCCTTGATGCCCGACCGCGTAGCCGATCGACGTCGAGGCGTGTCCGGCGCCCATGATGTCGTGCGGGGACTCGCGCGATCGAGCAGAAGGGCGCCAGCCCGCCGTACTGGCGGATCGTGCTGAGCTGCGTCGCGCCGCCCGGTCAGGACCTTGTGGGGTAGGCCTGGTGGCCCGACGTCCCAGAGGATCTTGTCGCGGGGGGATTCGAGCAGCGAGTGGAGCGCCACCGCGAGCTCGCAGGTGCCGAGGTTCGCGCCGAAGTGCCCGCCGATCTCCCCGACCGTGTCGATGATGTGCTCGCGGACCTCCTGGGCCAGCTGCGCGAGCTCCTGCTCGCTGAGCTCGTGCAGGTCCTCGGGGCCGTTGATCGTGCTCGAGATGGCTCATGAGCTGCGCGTGTAGATGAAGTCCGCGATGCTCCTCGAGCTCGACCGGTCGCTCCGCCTCGGCCGCCTCCGCCGCACCGCGACAGCTCGGCCAGCGCCGCGCGCGCCGTCCGGTGGGACTCGCCCGCCAGCTCTCGCGCGCCTGTCGATCCCGTACTCGCTCACGTAGGTGTGCTTTCCGTGGCGCTCATCGCTTCCCTCGCGGCTTGCCGAGCTCTTCATCGGTGCCCGTCACGTCGAGTATGTCGTCGATTATCTGGAACAGCACGCCGAGCTCCGCCGCGAAGCGGCGGAAGGGATCGGCCCGCGGACCGTCCTCCACACCCGACAACAGTAGTACGCAGAGCACCGAGGCTCCGATCAGACGTCCCGTCTTCAGCTCGTGCAGGCGGCGCAGCGCGTGCGGGGTCGCGGGCGTCTGCGCGCTGACGTCGGCGTACTGCCCCCCGACCATCCCGCTCACGCCCGTCGCCGCGCCAGCTCGGCGGCAGCGGCCAGCACGCCGCTCCGGCGTCCGCGCGCTGGTGGGTCAGCAGGTGGCGGAAGGCCTCCGCGTAGAGCCCGTCGCCCGGCGAGGATCGCGACGTCCTCGCCGAACTTCACGTGGCAGGTCGGCTGCCCGCGGCGGAGATCGTCGTCGTCCATCGCCGGCAGGTCGTCGTGGATCAGCGAGTAGGTGTGGATCAGCTCGATCGCGCCCGCCAGCGGCAGCACGTCGCGCTGCGCCATCCCGACCGCGCGCGCCGTCGCGAGCGCCAGCACCGGGCCGGATCCGCTTGCCCCCGGCGAGCAGCGAGTAGCGCATCGCCTCCTCCAGGCCGGCGGTCAGCGGCTCCTCGGAGAAGCGCAGCGCGCGCAGATATCCCTCGACCTCCTCGCGCAGGTGCTCCGGGTAGGCTGCAGGTCCGGCGTAGGCGTGGCATGCGCGTATGCTCGCGGCGGCTCGCGCGCGGGCGTCGCTACAGCAGCGATGTCCTGGCCGGGAGCCGGCGGCCGGCGACCTCGGCGCGGCGTCAGCTGCTCCAGCTCGGCCGCCGCCTGGGTGGCGAGCGCCGCGCAGTCCTCGACCATCGTGGCGGCCGCGTCGGGCGAGAGCTCGCCCGAGCGCAGCTGCTCAGCGGCGCGCTCCAGTCGGGAGATGAGGTCCTCGAGGTGCTCGACGGTGCTCATTGGATGCCCGCATTCTCGCGCACCTCGCGGAGGACTGCTCGCGAGCACGCCGTTGACGAAGCCCGGCGGCGTCGGCGCCGCAGAAGACCTTCGCGCTCTCGACGGCCTCCTCGATCGCGCCCTCGGGCGGGATCGGCTCCTCGGCGGGCGCCGCGTCGGGGTGGAGCATCTCGATCAGCGCGACCCGCATGATGCTGCGCTCCAGCGGCTGGATCCGCTCCACCGCCCAGCCATGCGCGTGGCGATCGATGACCTCGTCGAGCTCCTCGGCACGGTCGGCCGCGGCGTGCGCGAGCGCGCGCGCGAACAGCGAGCGCGTCGCGGGCCGAGGGTGTCGGCCAGCGCCCGGCCGGTGAGGTCGTGCTGGTAGAGCGCGATCACCGCTGCCCGGCGCTGCTCGGAGCGGCGCATCTAGCGTCAGGCGCGGGCGCATGTATTCGCCCGAGCGCGTGTCGACGCGGATGCGCTCTGCCGGCTCCACGAACAGCGGCACCTGGATGACCGCCCCGGTCTCGAGCGTCGCGGGCTTCGTGCCTCCGCCCGAGACCGAGTCGCCGCGCAGGCCCGGGCTCGGTCTCGGTGACCTCGAGGTCGACGGCGCTCGGCAGCTGCAGGTCGGCGGGGTCGCCGTCGATGAACAGCACGTCCACCTCGCTGCTGGGCTCGATCCAGCGCAGCGGCCTCCGCGACGGTGCCTTCGGGGATCGCGAGCTGCTCGAAGGACTCGGTGTCCATGAAGTGCGCGTCGCTGCCGTCGGCGTAGAGGAACTGCATCTTGCGCGCCTCCGTGCGGACCGCGCGGAACTTCTCGCCGGCACGGAACGTGCGGTCGATCACGTTGCCGTCGGAGGCGCGTCGCAGCTTCGTCCGCACGAACGCCCCGCCCTTGCCGGGCTTGACGTGCTGGAACTCGACCATCTTGAAGATCGTCCCGTCGACCTCGATGTGGTTGCCGTTCTTGAACTGGTTTGTGGAAAGCACGCTCCTAGACTAGCCGGGGCGCGCTCGCCTGGGCGGCGCCCGCAACGGCCGTCGGGGGCCCGGCGAGGGGCTGCGCTACGAGCTGAAGCGAGCGCCTTCCGCGCGCGGATGGCATGGTCGTGCCCCGATGCCGCTTTCAACCACCTTGCGCGGTGGGCCGCAGCACCTAGACCGCCGCAAGGGCCGGAGCGAGCTCCTCGGCAGTGGCCGCGACGGTCTCCGGAAGAGTGACCTCGAGACGACCGCCGTCGCGGTCGAGGATGCGCCGCGCGCCGAGAACGGTGAGCCCGATGACGCGGCTGGTTCCCGGTGCGTAGCGCAGCACATGACCCTCGGGCGTCTCCTCTCCCTCACCCTCCTGCGGTTCCCCGACGTGGAGGTAGAGGACATCACCGCTGGCGTCATAGTCAGCGTGATCGAAGGTCACGGCGCCAATCGTTATGTTCACGCGCTCCACGATCTGGGGTCCTTCCGGTTGGCGAACGCGGAGATGATCCGCGCGGGCTCCTGCTCGTAGCTTACGACGACGAGCAGCCAGCGGCTGGGACCGACCCCGCGGGCGTAATAGCGCAACCTTGCGTCGGCCAGGGGATCCCGGACCACGAGGTCCGGAGTCGCGACGGTGCGCAGGACATCGGTCCGGGGTGCCTCGATCTCAGGATGATCCCGGACGATCTTCTCCTCCCAAACGGCATGGCTGAGCACGACTCGTGCGGCGTCCGGGTCCTTTGTCTCCAGATCGGGCTCGGTTGGGTCCACTCCGGTTGAGCTTGGCGCCGTTCCCGGACGAAATCGCCGCTCTCAAGCCCTACCGACAGCCGGCCGATGGGATGGCGTGAAGCGCAGGTTGGCTCAAGACGCGAGGATCCGCCTCACGCTGCTTCTCACCGTCCTGCTCGCGCTGGGTGGGTATCTCGCGGCGACCCGAACGGGCGCCAGCGAATCGACCGGGAGCCAGCGTGCGGCTCGTCGTCCGGGGGAGTCGGACTGCCCACCGGAAGGTGCTCCGCAGCTGCAGGCCATCAGCCGTGAGCAGCTCGCCTCGATGCGGGAGCAGCTCCGCGGGATGATCTACGGCTCGCAGGCGCGCATCTACGAACAGGGCCCGATCGGTACCGCCAGCGCCTGGACGGATGCCGAACCGGGGAAGAGCGCATCGCTGTCCGACGGCACCCGAGGGGCCCGGCGGATACGAGCTGCGCTGGTGGGACGACGACAAGGACGACGTCGTCGCCGACGTCCTCCAGTTCGGCGATCCCGCCGCGGCGATGGACTACTTCCGGCTCGCCGCGAGCGCGAGATGCCGCCCGGCCGGCGCGGCCGTCGCCGCCTCATCGCCGCCGGGGGGCCGGGACATCGCTTGGCGAAACCCGGACGGCGCGCTCCAGCAGGACCTCTTCATCCTCAGGGGCGCCCGCGTCTACAGGGTCAGCGTCGTGCTCGCCGGCTCCGAGGCGGGCCTCGCCGCTCGCGATGGGGGCTTCGCGCTCGCCGACGCGCTCGCCTGCGAGCTCCCGCAGGCGGGCTGCGCGGCCGGGCAGGACCAGCAGATCGCGGAGATCGAGCTCGCCGAACAGCTCACCTGGATGCGCTACTGGTACCCGGGAGGACGGCCGAAGGCGGCGAGCGCGAGAGCGAGCGCCGACGGCGCGGTCGCGAGGGAATGTCCCGTGGAGGCCGAAGGCCGGTCCGGGCGGAGCGGGTCGGCGCTTTCGCAATGGATCGAATACGACCACAGCGCCACCGTCCATCTCGGCGTCTCGGTCTACCGCGACGAACGCTCAGCGCGGGCCGCCCTTCTGAGCCCTCCCCGCCCCGATCGGCTCCGCTGCCTGCTCGGCTCGCTCACCGCCGCGGTCCGTCGCCACGGCTATCGCCCCGGCGCCACCTTCTACCGCTCCGTACGCGTCCCCGTCGCCGAGGGCGGGGTCGCGATCGAGCTCGGGATTCCGCTTCGGCGGTGACGGACGGTCCTACGCGCTACCCTCGGCCTCCTCGGCGTCCGCGAGGGCCGCATCGACGAGGCGCTCGGGACGGTCGCCGCGAGGCCGGAGCTGCGCTTCTCCGAGCGCACCCTCGCCAGGCTCGCGTGGTACGCGGCCGCCGGGCAGCGGCGCAACCCCTAGCTGCGGGGCGCGGTCGCGCCGGCGAACTGCTCTTAGGCCGGCGCCCCTCGTGAGGCTGGCGAGGATGCGAAGACCACGAGGAGTACTGATCGAGCGTGGGGGAGCTATCGCGGAGGTGCGACACTCATGCGAGGCAAGACGATGCTCGGCGTTGCCTCCCTGGCGGTGCTGGCGATCGCGCGCGTTCACCACCGGCACTGCCTCAGCGGCGAAACTGACCTTGACTGACCACGGCAAAGTGCTCAAACCGGGGTACACGTTCGAAATCTATGGGATGCTCAACGAAGATTTCTCGTTCAGCGCATCAACGAGGAGGCATCGGGGGAATCGCTAGGGACCCTCGAAGACCTGGTTTACCTCGAAGTGGTCTCCAACTCGCGACCGATCGAATCAATTAGAGCTCATGCGCCATTCGAAGGGGACCAAGACAAAGCCTGTGAAGGATACGTCGACGGTCAGGAGCTCACGTACCCCTACGTAACGCAGAATGGCTCGATCAAACTCCACGCCAACGGTCATGCAGCATGCACTGACGTCCAACTCGGATTCCCCCATTTGGGTGAATGGAAACATTCCGTGAACTGCTCCTACCCGAGCGTGAAGGGGGCGTCCATCAACGCAACGACGAGCCCGCAACCGCTCGTGATCTCCTTCAGCCACGAACTTCGACTTGCACCGAACGAATTTGAACTGTGCCCGAGAGAGCGGCGTTGGGCATGTCCCTTCCGTAGCGACACTATGAAGGCGCGAACGACCAGATCGACGAGCAGGTGACCACGTCTCGCGGGTGAGGCTGGGATACACCAACATTGACGTGTTGCCGCGCTGGCTCTTGGTCGCCAGCGCGGTCACGCGCAACCGCCACACCGGCATTTTCTCGAAAACCGGAGTGGGTCACAGCCCATAAAACCCTAACCCTGAAGCCGGCAGGCCAGCGTTGACGCTGAGCGACCTCCGAGGTGTTGACGCTGAGCGACCCCCGAGGTGATTTTAGTTCGCCGTTACGTCCTCCACCGCGTTGTAGCCCTCGACATTTCTCATTTCGCTCGCGGTGAGGCCGAGGCGGGGTGGCGTGGGCAAGTCTTATTGGATCGCGTGCTCGCAACGGCGGAGGTATTCGCATGATTCGTTGTTTGCGCGCCCGCACAGGGACCAAACGGCGTACGCTTGGGAGATGGGATTGATTCGCAAGGGCCTCCTTCTTGGTACCTGGAGGCTTAGCCCCTCTCAAACCGAACTCCACGAAGGAGCGCACGGCGAAAGCCGCGGAAAAGCAGGTGCGCCTCCAGGAACAGGCGATGCGACAGCCCACCCCGGCAGCCGCGAAGCTCATCATCGTCCGCTGCGCGCACTGCAAACGTCATATCAGCGCCCCAATCCGCGACGGCGTGCGGTGCCACAAATGCAAGGGGCGCGCGTAGCCGAGCGGAGTGACGCCCACAGCCGCCCCACGCTCGACGGCTTTTGCCTTCACGGACTGCCATTGGTCGCTGATGCGCCTCCGCTCCATGCGAGCCAGAGCGAGCATGATCGTCATCCCGAACTCACCGAAGGGCGTAGTCGGATCGATGCCAAGGTCAACGGCGGCGATCGAGCCACCGGCCGCATTGATCTGCTCTACAAGCTTCAGGGCGTCAGCCACGCCCAGGCGGCTGAAGCGATCGAGTTTTGCGACCGCTACGCCCGCGCTCGTCCCAGCTTCGATCTGCTTCAGGACCGCATCGAGTCCTGGCCTGTCGAGCTTGCCGCCGGACTCGTCTTAGAAGCTGTCTCAATACCCCCGGTAGGCTTTCCGCGTCATGGCGCGGACGTGGTTGCGAATCCGGGTGGACTTGTTGGGCGGTGGCGGGATCGACTGTGATCCGGCGCCGGGGCGCATCTTCCTCGTCGGCCCGTCGCATACCTTTGAGCAGTTCGCGAAGGCGATCGACGCGGCGTTTGCACGGTGGGACCTATCGCATCTGCACAACTTCGAGCTCAAGGACGGCCGTCTGATCGGCTATCCGGACGACTCGTTCGGACCCGAGCTGGTGTGGCTGGACCACGCGAAGCTGAAGGTCGCCAAAGAGGTGGGGCCGGGCGAGGAGTTCGAGTACGTCTTTGACCTCGGCGATGACTGGCGCCACCGCTGCACTGTCGAAGCGGAGAAGGGGGATCCGCTCGAGGAGCACGGGATCGTGCCCAATGTGCCGGCCCCGATCTGGGGTTGGGGTTCGATTCCCGACCAGTACGGCCGCCAGGCCTTCGATGTCGAGAATGAAGAGGACGAGTTGGGCTGACCGCGCTCAGGCGGCGAGCTTTCGCTGGCAGACGACAGAGCAGCCGAGCAGCATGAACGCCATGTGCAGTTCGGGGTCGCGCTCATAGCGGATTCGCAGGCGCCGCAGGTTGTGAAGCCAGGCGAAGGTTCGCTCAACGACCCAGCGTTCTTTGCCCAAGCCAGAGCCGTGCACGGTGCTGCGCCTGGCGATCACGGGCTTCACGCCCCGCGCCCAGAGCTCGCGGCGGTATTTGTCATGGTCATAGCCCCGGTCGGCGAGCAGCCGCTCGGCACGCCTTCGCGGACGCCCAGGCCTGCCGGTGACCGGGCCGACACCATCGATCAGGGGCAACAGCTGGGTGACGTCGTTGCGGTGCCCGCCGGTCAGCCTGATCGCGAGCGGAATGCCGTTGGAGTCGGTGATCAGATGGTGCTTTGAGCCGCTGCGGGCGCGGTCAACCGGCGAGGGCCCCGTGTGGAGCCCCCCAAAAGAGCACGAACATGGCTGCCGTCAACAACGGAGGTTGACCAGTCGATTCGACCGGCGGCGTTCAGGCGGCGCAGCAGCTCACGATGCAGGCGCTGCCAGACGCCTTGGGACTGCCACTCCGATAGACGCCGGTGTGCCGTTGCTGGTGAACACCCCATCTCGGCCGGCAGATGGCGCCAGGCGATCCCTGTGAACAGGATGAACACGATCGCGTTGAAGCAGACACGGTCATCCACTCGCGGACGGCCGCCGCGCGGATCAGGAGGATGCTCAGGGATCAGCGGCTCCACCGCCTCCCACAGCTCGCCCCGCACCCGCCAAACCGAGCCCGCCATAGGCACCTCCTCGCCGGGTTATGTCACCCAGAAAGTTCGACCGGCCCGATCAAAGCCCTCCCCCCAAGGTATTGAGACACGCTCTAAGTCCTGCTGCCAGTCGGTGATCTCGACGCCGCGCAGCTTTGCCCATTGCTCGATCTGGCGTCGCTGATCCTCCGGGCTCTGGAAGGTGTCGCCCGATCGGCCGCCTACGCGCGAGACTCGGATGTAACCGACATATCCCAGGGCCAAGCGCCTGGTGGTAGCGCACGCAATCGCCTACTCAGCGCATTGAAGGCGAACGTGTTCGTCTCCTCCATCGTGTAGTCGAGGATCGCGTAGTCGTCGGGGTCGGCTCCCTTGGGCACCAGCACCGCGGCGGCGAGCGGGATCAGCTCCGCAAGCCGCTCGCCGATCCGCCTACGCAGGGCGGGGTCGGCGGCCTTCTCGCGCAGGAACCAGGTCCCGTAGGCGACGTGGCGGTGCTCGTCCTGGGAGATCAGCTTGAAGCCCTCGACCCAGCCGGGGAGGATCCCCTGGCGTTCCATATAGTCGGTCAGGAAGTACTGCCCGGTGAGCGCGAGCGTGCCCTCGATGATCATGTGGTAGAGCGTCACGAAGTCCACCTTCGCGGCGATGTCCCGGGGGTTCTCGACGAGCCTCCTCCCCCACTCCACGAGCACCACGTCGAACATCTCCAGGAACGACGGTGAGAGGTTCCGCCGAGCCGCCGTCAGGCGATCCTCGAAGCTCCCGTCGATCTTCAGCACCTGCTCGTAGAAGCGGTTGAAGTGCTGGGCGTGGCGCGCCTCGTCGACCTGCTGGGTGAGCAGGAAGGCCTGTTCGCTCTGGCTCTCGTAGGCCATCACGAGGCCCGAGAACTGTGTCGTCACGCGCTCCTCGCCGACGAAGAACGAGGACAGGTTCCATGACAGCTGGTCGCGGAGATCCCCCTCCATCGCATCCCAGTCAGATCGGTCCTGGCTGAAGTCGATCGCCTGCGACTGCCAGTTCTGGCGCTCCCACAGCTCGTAGAGCTCCTGCGGGTTCATCAGCGTGATCGACGAGAGCTTCGACTCGTCGGAGATCGTCCCCACGTCCCCCTGGCTGGTGAGATCGAGCAGCGACGGCATCGTGGCGGTACCTCCTTGAAGGGGCTTCACGCGGCTGGCTGAGCGCGCCCGACGATACTCCCTCGCCGCTCGCTCAAGCAGGCCGGCCGGGCAGCCGATGCGAACTGATGAGGCGAGCGCTGCTCGGCAACGCAATGCCCGCGCTGATGGTCGCCCTCGCCAGCGCCGCGGTCGCCTGGCTGGGGCTCTACGGCTACGCCTGGAACGACTACGACAACGAGGTCCGCCCCGCCTTCCAGGCGTTGCTCGCGGGCCATCTCGGGCGCTTCCTCTCGCTCGCTCCGGCATACGGCGGCTCGCTCGTGGAGCGCGCGCCGTTCGCGATGGTCCCCGGGTTGTGGGGCGGCGGCCCGCTCGCGGTCTACCGCGCGGCTGCGGCCCCCTGCCTGCTGGCGGCGGCGCTGCTCGCGCTGTGGCTGCTTCTCGAGATGCGCCGTCGGGGGGGCTCCTCGCTGGCGAAGGCCGTCGCGGTCGGGGTCTGCGTGGCCAACCCGGTCACCGTCGCGGCGCTCGAAGTCGGCCATCCCGAGGAGCTCCTCGGGGGCTGCCTGTGCGTGTTCGCGATCCTCGCCGCCTCGCGTCAGCGACCGCTCGCCGCCGGGGTCCTGCTGGGTCTGGCGATCGCGAACAAGGAGTGGGCGCTGCTCGCCCTCGGGCCGGCGCTGCTCGCCCTCGCCCCGGGCCGCCGCCTCGCGCTCCTCGCGGCGGCGGGCGGGACGGCGGGAGCCGTACTCGCCCCGCTGCTCCTCGTCGGCTCCGGCGGGTTCGCCGCCGGCACCCGCGCTGTCGCCTCAACGTCCTCCACGATCTTCCAGCCGTGGCAGCTCTGGTGGTTCCTGGGCTCCCACGGGGCGCCCGTCCACGGCCTCTTCGGCGTGGCGAAGCCCGGCTATCGCACGGCCCCGGGCTGGGTCGGCCCGCTCAGCCATCCCCTCATCCTCCTCGTCGGCGCCCTCGTCCCGATCGCCCTCGCGCTCACCCGCTCGCCCTCGATCCCCGGCAGCACATCGCTGCCGAGGGTGCTCGCCCGCGCCCGTTCGGCACAGCTCGCGGAGTCCGAGGCGCTGCTCGCGCTCGCCCTGCCGCTCCTGCTGCGCTGCCTCCTGGATACCTGGGACACGGTCTACTACCCGCTCCCGTTCCTCCTCGTGCTCCTGGCCTGGGAGGTCTCCCGCCCGCGCTCCGATCCTCCCGTGCTCGCCCTCGCCTGCAGCGCGCTGGTGTGGTTGAGCTTCACCTGGCTCCCCCAGCACGTCTCCGCCGACGCCCAGTCGGCGCTGTTCCTGGCCTGGTCGCTTCCGCTGGCGGTGGTACTGGCCGCGCGCCTTCGCTTCCCCGAACGTGCCGAGGGTGCGAGCCGGCCTCAGGAGATGACCGTCAGCTCCTTGGGCAGGCTCGTGAGAACGTCCTGACCGTCGTCCAGCACGACGACGAGGTCCTCGATCCGCACCCCGAGCGCCCCGGGCAGGTAGACCCCCGGCTCGACCGTCACGACGCTCCCCGCCTGGAGCGCCTCCTCGCTCGCGGTCCGCGACAGGCGAGGGCCCTCATGGATCTCGAGCCCGACGCCGTGGCCGAGGCCGTGGCCGAAGTTCGTCCCCTCGCCCCCCGCCTCGATCACCGCGCGGGCCACCGCGTCGACCTCGCGACCGCTCGGCCCGGCCTTCACCGCGGCCAGCCCCTCCAGCTGTGCCGCGAGCACCAGCGCGTAGGTCTCGCGGGCGCGCTCGGAGATCCCCTCGCCGGTTGCGAACGTGCGGGTGCAGTCCGAGCAGTAGCCCTCGTGCAGGGCTCCCCAGTCGATCGTCACGAGCACATCCGCCGGGATCGCCACGTCGCGCGGCTCGGCGTGCGGGAGCGCGCCGTGCTCCCCCGAGGCGACGATCGAGGGGAACGCGGGGCCGTCCGCGCCGAGCCTCCGCATCCGCAGCTCCAGCTCGATCGCCACCTCCCGCTCGGTGCGTCCGACGAGGCCATCCTCGAGCAGGCTCCTGAGCGCCTCGTCGGCGAGCGCAGCGGCGGCGCGCATGCTCTCGATCTCCGCCGCTTCCTTGACCAGCCGCAGCTCCGCGACCAGGCCCGCGGCGGCGACCGGCTCCCAGCCCTCCGGGAGCAGCTCGCCGAGCTTGCGATGGCGAGCCACCGTCAGCGTGCCGTCGTCGAAGCCGAGGCGGCCGGGACCGGCGGGGAGCGCCGCAGGGACGGCCTCGAGCAGCTCGCCGGCGACGATCTCGCTGTCGTACTCGCTCGGGATTTGCGCGCGCGACTGGCTGGTGTAGCGGAAGTCGGTGAGGAACAGCCCGTGGACGTCCTCGCCCCGCGCAGTCACGAGCGCGAGCCCGCTGCTGCCGGTGAAACCCGTCAGATAGCGCAGGTCGTAGGGCGACTCGACGAGCACCGCGTCGAGATCGCGCCGCCGCAGCGACTCGCCCAGTCGGCGCATCCGCGCGGGTCCGGGATGCAGCTCGACTGGCCCGTTCACCCCCCCGCCTCCTTGTCGAGCTCGGCGCGGAGCAGTCTCAGCGCCTGCGGATAGCCGTCCGGGCCGCGGCCGGAGACGGTCGCGAAGCACAGCTCGCCGATCACGGAGATGCGTCTCCAGGGCTCGCGGCTCTGGACGTCGGAAAGATGGATCTCGACGGCCGGCAGCGCCGCGATCTCGAGCGCATCGCGGATGCCCCAGGCGTAATGCGTCCACGCCCCCGGGTTCAGGAGGATCGCGTCCGTCTCCTCGCCGAGGCCGTGGAGACGCTCGACGAACTCGCCTTCGTGGTTGGTGTGGAAGAAGCTCGTCGCCATCCCCAGCTCGCTCGCCTGATCGGAGATCCGCCGCTCGAGCTCGCGCAGCGTGAGCGTCCCGTAGAGGACCGGATCGCGCCGCCCGAGCTGGTCCAGGTTGACGCCGTGCATGACCTCGATGCGGGGGTTCTCCCCGCTCACGCGAGGATCTCCGCGACGGCGTCGAGTAGGTCCCCGTCCCCGACCTCGCGGCCGACGACTACCTCGCCGGGAGCGTTCACGAGCACGAACGGGACCTTACCCTCGAGGCGCTTCTTGTCGCGTCCGATGGCGCTGATGACGTCCTCCGCGGACGCTCCCGAGGCCTCGACGGGGAGCGAGTTCGCAAGCAGCAACTCGCGCACCTGCTCGCGCAGCTCCGCCTGGCCCGACAGGCGCAGCGCGGCGAGGAGCCCGAGCCCCACAGCCTCGCCGTGGCGGTAGCGGGAGTAGCCCGTCGCGGTCTCGATCGCGTGGCCGACCGTGTGCCCGAGGTTCAGCACCTGGCGGCGGTCGGCGTCGCGTTCGTCCTCGGCGACGACGGCGAGCTTCGTCCGCGCGCATCGCAGCACGGTCCACTCGTCGATCGCGGCGCCCCCGCCCACCCGCTCCCACAGCTCGCCGCCGGCGATCAGCGCCGTCTTCAGCACCTCGACCCAGCCGGCGTTGAGATCGGCGGAGGGGAGGCTGGAGAGCACCTCGGGGTCCACGAGCACGCCGGCTGGCTGGTGGTAGGCGCCGACGTAGTTCTTCGCCTCTGGCAGGTCGATCCCGGTCTTGCCGCCGTAGGCGGAGTCCACCTGGGCAACGAGCGTCGTCGGCACCTGCACGACCGGCACACCCCGTTGGTAGGTGGCCGCGCAGAAGCCAGCGAGATCGCCGACGACGCCGCCGCCGAGCGCGACGATGTGGTCGGCCCGCGTCATCCCTCCCTCGATCAGCCCGCGCCACACGAGCTCGGCCACGGCGAGCGTCTTGCGCTCCTCGCCCGCGGGGATCACGATCAGCTCGGCGAGCTCCCTGAGCGCGCCGCCGTAGAGCGGCGCGACGTGCTCGTCGCTGACGCAGAAGGGCCGCGAGCGCTCGCGCGCCAGCGGCCACATCGCGCCCGCGAGCGCCGGGGCGCCGAGGAGCCCCGAGCCCACCAGCACGGGGTAGCGGCCGGCGGCGGAGACCCCCAGCAGCAGCGTCGTCCCCGGCGGAGCGGCGGCGAGGGTCTCGAGCGCGCCCAGCGCCGTGTGCATCTCGCCGAGCGCCATCTCGGGGAGGATCGCGTCGGCGAGGTCCTCGTAGAGGGCGCGCCGGTCCTCGTAGCGGGCGAGGAAGGCTCCGCGCTCACGAGCCAGCGGGCGGGCGCCGTCGAGCCCCGCGCCGGTCCGTTGCCAGGCAGTCTCGGGGGCGACTTCGAGGAGCACGCAGACGTGCTCGCGCAGCCGCTCCCGCACGGCCGACGAGAGCACGCTCCCGCCCCCGAGAGCGATCACCTCGCGCGCGCCGGCGTGGTCGAGCAGCGCGCACACCACGTCCTCCTCCTGCGCCCTGAAGGCCGCCTCGCCGCGGGATGCGAAGGCCGCGGCGACCGGCTCCCCGAGCCGCTCCGCGAGGATCGCGTCGCTGTCCTGCGCCACTGTCCCCAGCGCGGCTCCGAGCTCGCGGGCGGCCGTCGACTTGCCGGCGCCCATGTAGCCGATCAGGACGTATGCCACCCGATCCGCTCCGAGTAGGCCGCAACTGCCTGGAGCACGTCGTCGATGTGGTCCCCGCCGAACTTGCTCCGATAGGCATCGGCGAGCACGAACGCCACCATCGCCTCGCCGACGACCCCGGCGGCCGGCACCGTGCAGGAGTCGGTCCGCTCGCGGAGCGCCTGGGCGGGCTCGTGGGTCTCTGTGTCGACGGATCGCAACGGCTTGGTGAGCGTCGGCAGCGGCTTCATCGCGCCGCGAACGATCAGCGGCTCCCCGCTCGTCATCCCGCCCTCCAGCCCCCCGGAGCGATTCGTCTCCCGGTAGTAGCCCCGCTCGGCGGAGTAGAAGATCTCGTCATGGGCCTCCGAGCCCGGGACCCCGGCGATCGCGAAGCCGTCGCCGATCGAGGCGCCCTTGACGGCCTGAATCGAGCACAGCGCCATCGCCAGCCGTCCGTCCAGGCGCTCCTCCCAGGAGACGTGCGAGCCGAGGCCCGGGACGAGCCCGAAGGCCTGCACCTCGAAGACCCCTCCCGCCGACTCGTTCGCCTTGCGCAGACGATCGATCTCCCGCACCATCTCCTTGCTCGCCGTCGCGTCCAGGCAGCGCACCGGGGAGGAGTCGACCTCGGCGAAGTCCTCGGCGCGGAGCGCGCGCTCGAGAGCGGGGGCATGCACGGAGGCGACCTGGAGGACGTGCGAGTGGACGCTCACGCCGAGCGCGTCGAGGAACGCGCGGCAGAGCGAGCCACCGGCGACCCGCGCGGCGGTCTCCCTCGCGGATGCCCGCTCGAGGATGTTGCGCACATCGCTGTGGCCGTACTTCCACAGCCCCACGAGATCGGCGTGACCGGGCCGCGGGAGATGCACCTCGGCGACGCTCTCCGACACCGGCCACGGGTTCATCCGCTCCTCCCAATTGGCGTAGTCGCGGTTGGCCACCTGCAGCGCCACAGGCCCGCCGAGCGTGCGTCCGTGTCGCACCCCCGCGGTGATCTCGGCGCTGTCGCGCTCGATCTTCATCCGCCCGCCCCTGCCATGGCCGAGCTGGCGACGGCCCATGTCGCGGCTCATCAGATCGGGAGTCAGCTGCAGGCCGGCGGGAAGCCCCTCGACGATGCAGGTGAGGCCTGGGCCGTGCGACTCGCCGGCGGTTGTGAGACGGAGTGCCACGGTCCCAAGCTTATTTGCTGGGGTCCCCGCCCCCGGCCGCGCTACCGGGGTGGGATCGCCACAGACAACCCTCGCCGGGCGCTCGATGAGCCGGCGCGCAAGGAACGCGCCGGGGCGGCTAGTGCTGGGCGATCCGCGCGCGGAAGCGCCGGCGGGCGGCCGGCGGGCGGCGGGCGACGAAGGCGAGCACGCCCGTCTGACCGCTGTAGTGCATGCCGGGGACGGCGAGCAGGCCCGCCTCCTTGAGCAGCCGGCGCCCGGCCGTCGATTCCTGCCGGAGCACGCTCGCCGCGCTCGCGGCGGAGGCCGCGGCGGGGACGATGCTGACGATGCGCAGTTCGTAGGTGATGACTTCGCCCGAGGGCGCGAGGTACTGAAGCTGCTCGCTGGCGCCCGGGGCAACGGTGATCACCTGGCACTGGGAGGCGCTTGGCACGCATGTGCCCGCGCCGCCGAGGATCACTTCGCCGTAGACGGTGAACGCCGCGCGCTTGCCGCCCGCGGTGACCCCGCGGTAGATGATCAGGGGCTGTTCTTCGGGCAGCGGCGTCTGCAGCTTGACGTTCTCGTAGGGCTGTAGCTCGGCCGCCGAGGCGGGGGTGCCGGCCGGGACGATGCCGAACAGCAGCGCGACGTTGTAGGCGGTCTTCGGCTTGCTCGGCTTGGACGTCTTCGGCGGCGTGCTCGGCGTCGAGGCGCCGCTCGAGCTCGAGCTCGAGGAGGAGGACGGGCTGGAGCTCGCGGCCGCGCTCGCCGGAGCGGAGCTGGAAGCGCTCGCCGGGCTGGACTTCGAGGTCGTCTTGACGGACCCCGGGAGCGGCGTGAAGGGGTTGTGAGCCTTGCCGCCGTGCTGGTTGGAGGTGCCGTTCGTCGTCTCGGCGACGGCCTCGGTGGTGCTCGTCTGGGTCTGGCTCACGGCGAGCCCGCCGTGGACCGTCACCGGCGCCGGCACGGAGGCACCGGCCGTCGGGGCGGGGCTCGAGCCGCCGGAGAGGACCGCGAAGGCGATCGCGGCGACCATCGCCGCGGACACGAGCGCCACGATCGGGAGCAGGCGGCGGTCGACGAGGTCGGCCTTGACGGAGTTCAGGAAGTCGGTCATGGGATCACCCTGGCGACGGCCGCCGTGGTCGGGGAGGGGCTGCTCGAGGTCGATCCGGCTCCGCCGCTGGGCGACGACGCGGTCGCGCCCGAGGTGAGGCCCTGCGATGCCGGGAGCACGTAAGCGGTCGCGGTGATCGTCCCCGTCAGGCGGGGCGGCCCGCTGGTCTGGTTTTCGCCGCTCTCCGGGGCGAGCTTCACCGACTGCACGGTGAGCAGCCGGCCGCTCACCTGGATCGAGCCGGTGCTCGTGCGGACGGTGAAGCGGTTGAGCTGTTCGAAGAGGTGTTCGAGATCGAAGAAGGTCCCGTTGAAGACGAACGTGAAGGGCATGTTGCTGAAGCTCGCGCTCGCCGCTGCGGCGGAGGAGGAGGACGAGGAGCTGCCCGCGGAGCCGGCGGCGATCGAGGCGAACTGGACGTTCTTCTCGCCCGTGGCCTGGGCCAGCTGATACATCAACGACGGCACTTCCTCGCTCGCCGGGACGGCTTTCCCGAGGCTCACGACAGCCGAGTACGCGCTCGCGTACTGCGCCTGCGCCGAGCGTGCGCTCGCGAGCTGGCTTTCGGCGGCGGACAGCTGCGACTGGGCGGCGGTCACCTGCGTGGAGAGCTGCGAGGCCTTCTTGCGCTCCGGCGAGACGACGAGCGCCCAGGCGGCGCCGAGCACGGCGGCCACGACGATCACGATCAGGACGATGCGGTCGCGCCCGGTCATCCCGCGCCTCCAGTCGTGTCGGCGGTCTCGGCGGTGCCCGAGCCGGCCGAGGCCGTGCTCGAGGGGATCGCGGGAAGAGGCTCGAAGGCGACGTTGAGCGTGAAGCTCGGCTGGCTACCCGTGCACCCGCCGCCGCCTCCCGCGCCGCCGCCGTTGCCGGAGGCGGTGGAGGCCACAAGCGTCACGGAGCCCACGCCGTCGATCAGCCGCAGCCGGTTGATCGTCTGGGCGACGGCGGCCTGTGAGGTCGCGCAGCCGGCGACGGTGAAGGTGGGGACGTCGCCGGGCGGCGTCACCGAGGTGACGGCCGGCGCGCTCGCGCCGCTCGCCGAGGACGAGGACGAGGACGAGGAGCTGCTGGTCGCCGCCGTCGAAGCCGAGCCGATCGCGCCCGTGAGCGAGGTGATGGAGGCGTTGCTCGGGAGCACCCGTCCGAACTCGTGGAAGGCGTGGGCCCAGTCGAAGCGGCTGTCGACGAGCTGTTCAACGGCCTGCGTGCGCGTCTGGCGAAGCGCGATGAAGTCGGCGTAGGGAGCCAGCTGAGAGGCGGCCGCCTGCTCGGTCTGGGCCTTCGCCGTCAGCGCAGCGGCTTCCGACTTGCGGCTGTCGACTTTCTTGTGGGCCATCGCGTACACGACCGCCATCGCGGCGATCCCGGCGGCGAGGACGAGCACGCCGTAGGCGACGCCTTCGGAGCGGCCGGCGCCGACCCGCGCGCCTCCGCGCTGTTCGGCGGGGATCAGGTTGACGGCTCTCATTGCGGAGACTCCGACGCCGCCAGTCCGGTGGCGACCGCGAGCCGGTGCGCGGAGACGGTCGCGCCGAGGCGCTCGTCGACGAGGCCGACGGACTGGCTGCGAACCTCGACCCCGAGGGCGCGTTCAAGCATGTTGGCAAACCCGGGGATCTCCTCGGCGGCGCCGCTGAGGACGACGTGTGAGACGTCCCCGCCGCCGTCCTGGGAGCGGTGGAAGTCGAGCGAGTTGCGGACCTCGCCAGAGATCTCGCGAATGCCGTTCTCGACGACCGTCCAGACATCGGTCTCAGTGCCGAGCTGGGCGGCGGCGGCGGCCTCACCGTAGGCGTCCTCTTCCTCGTAGTCGTCGGCCGCCTCGAGGTCCGGGTCCGACTGCGAGAAGTCAGCGGCTTCGGGCGTCTCCTGCACCGCGGAGGGCGAGGGGTCGGCAGCGACGGGCTCGGACTGCTCCTCGGCCGCCGGCGCCGCGGGTTGTTCGGTCGGCGCGGGCTGGCTGAGATCGACGCCGGTGACGAGCGAGCGGGCTTCGGCGAGCGGAATGCTCCGCCGCTCGGCCAGCTCGCCGGACATGCCCTCGAGTCCGCCGCCGACGACGCGCGTGAAGCGGCACATCTTCCCCTCGGCGATGGCGAGGTTCGTGAGCCCGTCGACGTTCAGGTAGAGCACCCGCCCCGTCTGGTCGGGTTCCGGACGGTAGAGCGAGCGAATGAGCGCGAAGGCGGACAGGTCGACGCCCTCGGGGGTCAGGCCCGCGCGACGGACGGCGCCGATCAGGCGCTCGATCATGTCGCGCTGCGCCGCCACGAGCACGACCCGCTGGCGGGGGCCGGCCGGGGTGTCGGTGATGCCGAGCGGGTGGAAGTCCAGGACGGCGTTGTTGAGCGGCATCGGCACCTGGTCCTGTGCCTGGAAGGTGACCGCCGCGGCGAGTTCCTTGTTGTCGGTGACGGGGGGAAGCTCGAGCGTGCGGAGGACCGTGCGCTGGTTGGCGACGCCGACGCGGACCCGCTTGCCGAGCCCGCTCTTGCCGAACAGCTCCCGCAGCGCGTCGGCGAGCGCCTCGTCGTCGATCACTTCGCCGTCACGGACCGTGTCCGCCGCCAGCGGCAGCGTCGCTGCGCGCTCGGCGAGGATCGAGCCGTTGACCCGCGCCTGGACGGCGGCGATGAAGCCGGGCTGGATGTCCAGTCCGACGACGTCGACGGCGCCGCCGCGGCCGAGACCGCGTGGAAGGCTCAGGCTGAGCGTGGGGAGTCGGGAGGGGAGTCTCATCTCTACGTGATGCGCTTCGTGCTATGGGCCGGTCGGCCGCACGGGGGGTATCGGCGGCAACCGAGCGACGCTTTAGTGGAGGAAGTGTTTGACGTAGACATCGACGATCGCCGAGCCCGCGAACACGGCCACGAGCGAGCCGAGAGCGAGGAACGGACCGAACGGGACAGCCGTCTTGCGCGCCGCGGCGGCGCCCCGCCGCGAGGCGATGGCCACGCCGGCGAGCACCCCGCTGAGGAGCGCGATGAGGAGCGCGGGGGCGACGGCCGCCCCGAGGCAGAGACCGATCACGCCCGCCAGCTTGACGTCGCCCATGCCCATCCCGCCGGGGTAGGCGAGGGCGGCGAGCAGCAGGAAGCCACCGGCGGCCGCCCCGGCGAGCAGCCTCCCCGGCTCCCCCGAGGGGTCGAGGGCGAGGCCGATCGCGATCGCCAGCACGGCACCGACGGCGGTGATGCGGTTCGGGATGATGCGGTGCTCGAGGTCGATCAGCGCCGCGGGGACCACGAGCAGGATCAGCAGGATGCTGAGGGCGATCCCGACGGCGGAGCTGTGGGCGAGGACCGCGCCGACGCAGAGCGCCGCCGTCAGACCCTCGACGAGCGGGTAGCGCGGGGAGATCGGGGCGTTGCAGCTGCGGCAATGGCCGCGGAGCAGCAGCCAGGAGAGCACGGGGATGTTGTCGTAGGGCTTGACGGGGGTCCCGCAGCCGGGGCAGTGCGAGGTGGGCGTGACGAGCGACTCGTGACGCGGCAGGCGGTAGGCGACGACGTTCAGGAACGACCCCACGATCGCCCCGAGAACTCCCGCGAAGGTCACTGCCTCCATAGCGCGATCATCGACCGGGCCGGCGGGCGGCTTGAGGGGGGTCGACCGGCAGCGGAGCTACCAGCTTCCGGCCGGGCAGCCGGCTTTGCTCGTCGCTTCGACTTTGCACGAGCGGGTGAGTTCGCCTTTGGCGTTCTTGGTGATCGTGTACGTGTCTTTGTTGACGGCCGTCGCCGTCACCGTGTAGCCGCTGCCGGATTCCGTCGCAGCGGCGGCGCTCAGCCAGGCGTTGTTGTTGCCGGCGCTCGTCTGGAGCGCGGCCTCATATTCGTGCAGCACCGACGGTTCGATCCCCGCGTAGCCGCTGCTGTGATCGGTGGAGTAGGTTTCCGCCGCGAGCGCCGCCGTGCGAGCCGTTTCCTTCGCCGAGGCGTCGTAGCCCTTGCTTCGCTGGCTCAGGAAGGAGGGGATCGCGATCGCGGCCAGGACGCCGATGATGAGGATCACGACGAGAAGCTCGATCAGCGTGAACCCCTGCTCGGCGCTTCCCGCGCGCGCCCGCCCTACCACGTCGATTTTTCTCCGCCGGCGCAGCCGTTTTTGGCTTTCGGGCTCTTGCATTCGCGTTTGATCACCCCGGCGCTGCTGCGGGTGATCGTGAATTCGTCGCCGGTCACGTTCGCCGTCGCCGTGACGGAGTATTCGTTGACGGCGTGGGTGGTTTTGCTGAGATAGGCTTCGCCCTTGCCGGATTCCGTCTGGATCGACGGCTCGTAGTTCTTCAGTTCGGCAACGGTGACCTTTTCGTATTCGCCGTTGTTGTCCGTGGCGACCGTCTCCGCGGTGGTCTCCGCCGTGCGGGCGAGCTCCTTCGCGGAGGCATCGTAGGCCTTGCTCTTCTGGCTAAGGAATGAGGGGATCGCGATCGCGGCGAGGATGCCGATGATCAGGATCACCACGAGAAGCTCGATCAGCGTGAATCCACCGTCGTCAAGGCTGCGGGAACGAGTGTGCATGGGACCCACATCGGCAGCGTTTGCGTTCTGCTTGAGGGGTCTGCGGCGATGCTGGCCGGGGCTTGAATCGCCGAGGTCGCCGCGGCCGTGCGCGCTCCACGAGACCTGCTCCGGAACGCGCGAGAGGCGCCCGTTACCGGACGCCTCCCACGAGACTTGGTTCCAAATCCGAGGACAATCCCTCGGTCACCGCTGCTACCAGGTGGATTTTTCTCCGCCGGCACAGCCGTTTTTGGCTTTCGGGCTTTTACATTCGCGCGTGATCACGCCGGCGGTGCTGCGGGAGATCACGAATTCGTCGCCGGTGACGTTCGCCGTCGCGGTGACGGAGTATTCGTTGGCGGCGTGTTTCGTAGCCGAGATGTAGGCTTCACCCTTGCCGGATTCCGTCTGGATCGACGGCTCGTAGTTTTTGAGTTCCGCAACGGTGACCTTTTCGTATTCGCCGTTGTTGTCGGTGGCGATGGTCTCCGCCGTGGTCTCAGCCGTACGGGCAAGCTCCTTCGCCGAAGCGTCGTAAGCCTTGCTCTTCTGGCTCAGGAACGAGGGAATGGCGATCGCGGCAAGAATGCCGATGATCAGGATCACAACCAGAAGCTCGATAAGGGTGAAACCACCCTCTTCCTGTGAGCGCTGGCGCAGTCTGTACAACATGTGAATCCTCCTAGGATCCGTTTACATGGGCGCCAGCCCTCGGTAATCGCCTCAAACGACGATGCGTCCCCCTGACGAGAGCCGCCGGCTTTGCTACGCATCCGTGGATGCTTGCCTTGGCACCTCGGTACTGGCTATTTCAGCCCGTGCATCGGCTTCGGCGAGTTTCATCTTTACGGGTGCAGGAAACGTTGGACGCATTTCTGCAAGCGCCCCTGGTGTGAGTCGGCAGGCGAGGGCTCAGGCGGCCGGCTCGGGCGGGTCGGGCGGGTCGGAGCTCGGCTCTCCGCCGCCCTCTGCCCAGCGCGCCTGGGCGTCGCCGCCGGCCCGCCGCACGCCCGTCCCCTCGCACCACGGGCAGGTGACGGTGCTGGGAGTTCCGCCGAGGTTCGAGATCACCTGACCGGTGCCGCGGCAGGCCATACACTCCCGCGGCTCATGGGTCTCCCCGCCCTGATCCTCGTTGTCATCCGCGTCCGCCACGAGGCGAGGAGACTAGCGTTCCGGCGATGAGGAGACCGATACGGGGCTGGGAGTGGGCGATCGTCGCCGCGATCACCGCGGGCGGCGCGGCGCTCCGTCTGCTGTATCTGCACCGCGTCACCCCGGACCCGTTCTACGACGCGGCCGTACGCAGCATGGGCAACTCGTTCCACAACTTCTTCCTCGGCGCGTTCGAGCCTGGCGGAAGCGTCTCGATCGACAAGCCCCCGCTGGACCTGTGGTTGCAGGTCGCCAGCGTGGAACTGCTCGGCTTCAACTCCACGACGCTGAAGCTCCCCGAGGCCCTTGCGGGGACGATCTCCGTCCCACTCATCTTCCTCGCGGTGCGCCGGCTGTGGAGCCCGACCGCCGGGATCGCCGCCGCGGCCGGGATGGCGGTGCTGCCCACCGAGGTGATCACCGCCCGCAGCGACACGATGGACGCGGTGATGATGGCGCTGCTGGTGCTTGCGTTGCTGCTGCTGACGCGCGCCGCGGAGAGCGGCAGCAGCGCGTGGCTGATCGCCGCCGCCGCGGCCCTCGGCCTGGCGTTCAACGTCAAGCTCCTGGAGTCGCTCGTGGCGCTCCCGGGTCTGGCCCTGTTCGCCTGGCTGGGGCTCCCGGGAACGCGCCGAAGACGGCTGCTCCAGTTCGCCGCGGCGGCGGCGGTGTTCGTCGCGGTGTCGCTCTCCTGGCTGACCGCAACGCTGCTCGTGCCCGCGCACGAACGCCCATGGGCGATCGGCTCCACGAATGGCAGCGCGTGGAACGCCGCGTTCGTCTTCAACGGCACCGATCGTCTCGGCGGCAAAGCGCCCGAACCTGGCGGAACGGCCTTCGAACCGGGGCACCGCTATCCGGTGGCCACGCAGGAGGAGCGGGACCACATCCCGATCACGCCGCCGTCCGCCACCCGTCTGCTCAGCCGCATCGGGCCGCTTTCGGGCGAGCGGCTTGGGCTGGAGGTGCTCGTTGGGCTCCTCCTGGGCATCCCTGCGCTGCTCGGCGCGCTGCTCGCGAGCAGGCGGGCCGCGATCGAGCGAGAGGCGCAGCCCGACGGACAAGCGAGCACGCGCGGCGCGGGCGAGGCTGGAATCGGCGCGGGCGGCGACGGGACGGCCCTGGAGGGCCCCCCCGAGGACTCCGAAGCGACCGGGAGGGAGCGTCTGCTAAGAGCGACGGCGGTCGGGCTGATCGTCTGGATGGTGGTCGGAATCGCGCTCTTCAGCCACATGATCAGGCTCCATCCGCGCTACGTCGAAGGCTTCACACCGGCCGTCGCGGCGATGCTGGGGATCGGCCTGGGCTGGGCGGCGGCCCCCGGCGGGAGGTGGCGCGTGGGAGCCCTCTCGGGGACACTCGTGATCGCTGTCTACTACTCCGAGCGGCTGCTCTACGGCCACCCTGGGGAGCTATGGGTTGCGCTGGCCGCGGCGCTCGCGGCGATCGCCCTTGCGGCCCTCGCGCCGAGGCTGCGGGAGGGCTCGAGGGCGCGGGCGCTGGCGGCACCCGCGGGCGTGCTCGCGTTCAGCCTCGTGGCGGTGCTCGCGATCCCGCTGAAGGCCGATCTCACCGCGATCCACGACAACGTCAGCGACGCCGGCTACGTGGGCGGGCTGCCCCAGAGCGAGCTCGTGCCCCTCAGCGCCTATCTTCGCGCCCATCAGGATGGGGCTCGCTACGAGTTGGCGGCAGAGTCGGCAACATCGATCGGATCGCTGATCGTCAAGGATAACCGTCCAGTGGTTGTGCTCACGACCTACAACGCCCGCGTGTTCACGACAGTCGCCCAGCTCCGCAAGCTGATCGCCGAAGGCGCGGTGAGGTACGCGTTCCTGAACACCTACTGCAGCTCCGAGAACCCCTCGCTGAACCCGGCCTGCTCGGCCCCGGCCAAGTGGGTGCGGGCGCACGGCACGGACGTCAGCCGCCAGGCCGGGATGCCCCACGACAAGACCCTTTGGCTGCTCCCGGGGGCCCGTCCATGAGCCAGGGCGACGAACAGCGGCGGCTCCGCGCGCTCGCCGACGGAGCCCTCGCGGCCGGACGCATGGCGCTCGACACGGAGTTCATGGGCGAGGGCCGCTACCGGACGCTTCTCTGCCTGATCCAGCTGGCGATCCCCGAGGAGTACGGGGAGTCCGAGCGGATCGTGCTCCTGGACCCCCTCTCGGAGGAGCTCGACGGATCGCCTCTCGCCGAGGTGCTCGCCGACCCCGGCGTGGAGATCGTCGTCCACGCCGGCCGCCAGGACATAGCGCTGATGCGCAGGCGACTTGGAACCGAGGTGAGCAACGTCTTCGACACCCAGGTCGCGGCGGGCTTCGCGGGGCTCGGCGCGCAGTCCTCCTACGAGTCCCTCCTCGCAGATCTGCTCGGGCTGCGCGTCGCCAAGACCGCGAGCTTCACCCGCTGGGACGCCCGTCCGCTCTCCCGCGAGCAGCTCGCCTACGCGCGCGAGGACGTCGTCCACCTGCTCGAGCTCGCGGGGGGGCTACAGGCGCGCCTGGAGGACAGCGGGAGGCTGCAATGGGCAAGGGAGGAGTGCGAGCCGCTCCAGCACTCCAGCGACGAGCGCGACCCGGAGGCGATCTTCGCGCGGCTGCCCCGCGTCGCGAACCTCAGCGCGACGGCCCGGCCGATAGCGCGCGAGCTCGTCGAGTGGCGGGAGGCGACGGCCGCCCGCCAGAACCGCCCCGTCCAGGGAGTCCTCGGCGACGCCGTCCTCGTGGAGATCGCCCGCCGGAAACCCGACTCGCGGCGAGATCTGGAACGCATCAGGGGGCTCGGCTCGAACGCCGGGGGCAGACGCGGAGAGGAGCTCCTGGAGGCTGTCAGGCGGGGGCACGAGCGCCCGCCTGACGCGGCCCCCGAGCGATCGCGCTCGCCGGCGGCCGCGCCCGACGACGTGCCCCTGATCGCGCTCGGCGAGGCGCTCCTGCGCGCGCGCGCCCGTGAGGCAGGCCTCGCCTACGAGCTGCTCGCCGCGCGCGCCGACCTCCAGGCGATCGTCGCCGGGGGACGCTCGGGCGAAGAGGCCGACGTGCGCACCCTGCGGGGATGGCGGCGAGAGCTGGCCGGGCGCGAGCTGCTCGAGCTCCTGGAAGGCCGCATCTCGCTCGCGGTCACCGGCAGCGGCGCTGGGCGCCGGCTGGCGATCGAGGGAACCGGCGCTACGGAGGCGTGAGCTCGAGGGACGTGTCCACCTCCGCGCTGCCCGCGCTCCTCGATGGGGGCGAACGCCCGGAGGAGTCACAACGGCCGTATCGAAGTTAGGCGGGTGCTCGCCGCGCTGCATTTCCTCTCCGAACAGACCGTCGGCGACAGCTACCTCGAACTGCTCTCGCTCGCGGTGCTGGTGACGGCGTTCGCGACGGCCTACAAACACATCGAATGCCACCGGGCCGGATGTCACCGCCTCGGCCGGTTCCCCCACGGGCACCTCAAACTTTGTGCTCGCCACCATCCGCTCGTGCCCGACGACGGCAAGATCACGCCCGAGCACATCGACGCGATCACCAAAGCGGCTTAGGGCGCGGCGAACTCCCCGATCGGCGACTCGCCCGCCGGCGCCGAAGGCCTGGTGCTCCCGGTTGCGGGTGACGTCGAAGCGGTCGGGATTCTCGTGCACCGCCTCGTCGCGGTTGGACGAGACGCACCACACGACGACCTTCTCGCCCTTGCTGCTCGGGCACGACGCGCAACTCCTCTCACACGTCGCGAATCTCGTCCTTCAGTTGCGCACGTTCTCCTGCCACATCGCCTACTCCTCGAGGCCGAGGTCGGCGAGGGCGCGGTCGGGGTCCCAGTAGAGCGCCAGCCGAGTGACCTTTCCCTCGCGGATGTGGAACAGGCTCGCCCGGCGCTGGTCCACCTCTACGCCGCTGCCCGCCCCACGGCCCCTCATCGGCTGCGTCGGGGACGCTGGAAGGGAGAGCAGCAGCTCGTACGTTTGATCGAAGACATCTTGCGGCCCTACGACACGTGGGGGATCGAGGGGCGGCGAGGAGGTCCGCAGCGTGGGAAATGGAGTCGTACTGGCGACATTCGTCATGAAAGGCCGCATGGTCGGCAGTGTCAGCGAGCTCCGCAGCCCGTTTTCGAGCGTCTCGGTGGCAACCAACGGCCTCATCGAGTGGCACGCCCACTACGCGGACCCCGATGAGGCACGTGCTGCCGCCGAACGCCTCGCGCGGGAGCGGGCGTAGCGCTGACAATCTAGGCTGTTTTTGGCTCTACAGAGCCACGTCGCCTATTCGATGTGGTTGTAGACTTCGAACAGCGGGAGGTACATCGAGATGACGATGAAGCCGACGATCCCGCCGATCACGATGATCATGATCGGCTCGAGGATCGAGGTGAGCGCCTTCACCGATGCTTCCACCTGTTCCTCGTAGAATTCCGCGATTCGGTCGAGCATCGCGTCGAGTGCACCCGTTTCCTCGCCGACGCCCACCATGTGGGTGACCATCGCGGGGAAGATCGGCGCCTGGGCGAGCGGCGCGGCGATCGTGGCACCGCGCTTGACGGAGGCGATCACGCCGTCCATCGATTCCTCGATCGCCATGTTCCCACCGGTCCGTCCGGTGATCTCGAGCGCCTGAAGCAGCGGCACCCCGGCGGAGGTCAGCGATGCGAGCGTACGCGACCACCGCGCGACGGCGACCTGCTGGACGATCGTGCCGATCTTCATCGGGACATGCAGGCGGAAGTGGTCCCACTGGCGGCGCCCGCGGGTGGTTTTCTTCCACTTCACGAAGATGGCGATCGCGAGGAACGTGCTGCCGAACATCGCCCACCAGTATTTCGTGACGACGTGTGAGAAGAACACCGATACCTGCGTCAGCTTCGGGAGTTCACCTCCGAATTCCTTGAACACCCCCTCGAAGACCGGTACCAGGAAGGCCACCAGCGCCATCATCACCCCGATGGCGAAGATGATCACCATCGTCGGGTAGACCATCGCCGATTTGATCTGCCGGCGGAGCGCGGCGTCCTTCTGAAGCTGGTCGGCGACGCGCATCAGCGCGTCCTCGAGCACACCGCCCATCTCCCCCGCCTGGGTCATCGCCACGAACAGCGGGCTGAAGACCTTCGGGTGACGTGCCATCGAGTCGCTCAGCGAGAGACCCGCCTCGACGTCCTTGCGGACGGCGACGATGGTTTCCTTCAGGAACTTGTCCTCCGTCTGCTCCTCGAGCACGTAGAGCGCCCGCAGGATGCTCATCCCGGAGGAGATCATCGTCGACAGCTGCCGCGAGAAGATCGCCAGGTCGTTCGCCTTGACGCGCTTGAGGAAGGCGAGCTCGATCTGTTTCGAGGAGTGCTTGTCGGAGATGTCGAGGACGATCAGCCCTCGCGCCTTGAGCTGGTCGGAGACGGCCTGCTTGGAGTCGGCCTCGACCTCGCCCCGGGCCTTTCCGCCGGTCAGATCGATGGCCTTGAAGACGTAAGTGCTCATCGCGGTCTCCTACGCGGCCGCCAGCGAGGGCGCGCCGAGCAGGCGGCGGAGCTCGTCCGGCGTCGAGGACCGTGCTTCGGCGAGCTTCTGGCTGATCTGGCCGGCGCGAACGAGCGTCGCCAGCGAAGCGTCCATCGTCTGCATCCCGACGGCGCTCCCGGTCTGCAGGACCGAGTAGATCTGGTGGGTCTTGCCCTCGCGGATCAGGTTGCGGACGGCCGGGGTGGGCACGAGGATCTCCGTCGCCACGACGCGCCCGGAGCCATCGGCGTTGGGGAGCAGCTGCTGGGTCATGATCCCCTGGAGGGCCACCGACAGCTGCACCCTCACCTGGCCCTGCTGGTGGGCGGGGAACACGTCGATGATGCGGTCGATCGTCTGGGCGGTGTCCTGCGTGTGCAGCGTGGCGAAGACGAGGTGGCCGGTCTCGGCCGCGGTCAGCGCGGTGGAGATCGTCTCCAGGTCGCGCATCTCTCCGACGAGGATCACGTCGGGGTCCTGGCGGAGGGCGGCCCGGAGAGCGTCGGCGAAGCTCTGAGCGTCCGAGCCGAGCTCCCGCTGGTTGACGATGCATTTCTTGTGGCCGTGGAGGAACTCGATCGGATCCTCGATCGTCATGATGTGCTCGTCGCGGGTGGAGTTGATCCCGTCGATCATCGCCGCCAGCGAGGTGGACTTCCCGGAGCCGGTCGGCCCGGTGACGAGCACGAAGCCGCGCGGCCTGCGCGTGAACTCGTGCACGACCGCCGGCAGGCCGAGGTCGTCGATGGAGGACAAGCCGAAGGGGATAAGGCGGAAGGCTGCGCCGATCGCCCCGCGCTGGTAGTAGGCGTTGACACGGAAGCGGGCATGCCCGGGGATCGAGTAGGCGAAGTCGAGCTGCCAGTCCGTCTCCAGGCGCTGGCGCTGGTCCCCGGTGAGGATCGAGTAGACGATCTCGCGGGTGTCGGTGCTGGAGAGCTTCGGGTATTCCTCCAGCGGCGCGAGCCGTCCCCGCACGCGAACCGTTGGGTGCGCGCCGGAGCTGAGGTGCAGGTCGGAGGCCTTCCTGTGTACGACCTCCATCAGGAGGTCCGCGAAATCGATGTCCATGGTTGGCCCAATCGTCCCCCTGGCGCCAGCAGTTGCGCCGGATGCGGCGGGGTGGACGAAAGTTCTAGTTAGTTCGTTCCGATCACCCTCGCGACCTCGGCAATCGAGGTGCGACCCTGGCGGACCTTCTGCAGCCCGTCGTCCCGCAGACGGGTCATTCCCTGCTGCACCGCCACCACCCGTATCGCCTCCGCGGGCTGACGTTCGAGCGCCATCGTCTGGATCTCGGGACTCATGTTCATCACCTCGTAGAGGCCCACCCGCCCGCGGTAGCCGCTCCCGCCGCAGCGACGACAGCCCACCGGCTCGTATGCCTCGAGCTCGACCCGCGCTTTGTAGCCGCTTTCCATCAGCACGCTCGCGGGGATGATCGTGCGGCGCTTGCAGCTGGAGCACAGCATCCTCGCCAGCCGCTGCGCGACGATGCAGTCCAGCGCCGAGGCCACGAGGAACGGCTCGACGCCCATCTCGATCAGCCTCGTGATCGCGGAGGGAGCGTCGTTGGTGTGCAGCGTGGAGAGGACGAGGTGGCCAGTGAGCGCGGACTCGACCGCGATCTGGGCAGTCTCACGGTCGCGGATCTCCCCCACCATGATCACGTCGGGGTCGGCGCGCACCATCGAGCGCAGCCCGGCGGCGAACGTGAGGCCGACCTTCGCCGCCACCTGAACCTGGGTGAGCCCCTCCATTTCGTACTCCACCGGGTCCTCGACGGTGATGATGTTCTTCTCGGGGGTGTTGAGCATCTTCAGCGCGGCATACAGCGTGGTCGACTTGCCTGACCCTGTCGGACCGGTCACGAGCACCGCCCCATGCGTCTCGCGGCAGGCCCGTTCGAGGCGTTCGCGCTCCGGGTCGGCCATCCCCAGCTTGTCCAGCTCGACCACCACGGAGGCCTTGTCGAGGACGCGCATCACGATCCCCTCGCCGTGCACGCTCGGGAGCGTCACCACGCGCAGGTCGACGTGGCGGCCATCGACGACGAGCCCCACGCGGCCGTCCTGCGGAAGGCGCTTCTCGGCGATGTTCAGCTCCGCCATGATCTTGATCCGCGAGATCACCCCCGCAGCCATCTTCCGCGGCACGCTCGTCACGTCCTGGAGCACCCCGTCGATGCGGAAGCGGACGCGCAGTTCGCGCCCGTCGGGCGCCAGGTGCACGTCGGAGGCTCCCCGCTCGACGGCCTGTCCGACGATCTGGTTGACGAGCTTGACGACGGGTGCGTCGTCGGAGGTCTCGTGCAGGGCGACGAGCTCGCTGTCCTCTTCGGCCTCCTGCAGCTCGATCGTCTCGCCGACGACGTCTTCGAGGCGGTCGAGCCGCGAGACGAGTGCGTTGATGTCATCGGGTGGCGCGACCGCCACGCGCACCTCGTGCCCCGTCATGATCGCGATGTCGTCCACCGCGAGCACGTTCGAGGGGTCGGCCATCGCCACGAGCAGCGTGCGCTTGTCGGTGAAGGCCACCGGCACCGCCTGGTAGCGCTTGGCGACCGTCGTGCTGACGAGGTTCGCGGCAGCCATGTCGACCTGGAAGACCCCGAGGTCGAGGTGGTCGAGGCCGTAGCGCTCCGCGAGCGCACGCGAGAGCGCATCCGCGGTCAGCGACCCGCTCTCCATCATGATCCGCTCCGCCGTCGTCCCGGAGTTGCGCGAGCTCTCCAGCGCTTCGTCCACCTGTTTGCGCGAGGCGAAGCCCATCTCGACGATCACGTCTGTCAGGAACCGCGGCGTCGAGCCCCTCCGCGAGGGCCGCGTCACACCCGTCCAGCTCTCCTCGCCGGGGGACCCGCTCCCCGTCCGCCTCAGCGGCGATCACCCCCGCTACCTTCGCGCTCGAGGTCGAGGTCGTCGTCGAGAGCGACGTCCGCGGCGTCGAGCTCCAGACCCTCTTCCACGGGCGCCTCGAGCGAGATCGTCGGCTCGCCTCCGTCCGCCCCGTCCATCCCGAAGATGGCGTGTAGGTCGGGGTCGGTCTGGGGGGGCGCGTCGCTCATCGCGCCTGCGCCCCCGCGCCCGTGGGTCTAGCCGGGGTGGTCCGCTCGGGCGGCCGAGCGCATGACCTCGACCGGGACGGGCCGTCCGGTCCAGGATTCAAGGCTGAGTGCTCCCTGGGCGACGAGGACCTCGAGGCCGTCGACGGCCCGCGACCCATGGGCTCTCGCCGCGGCGAGCAGCTGGGTGGAGCCTGGGCGGTAGACCAAGTCGATGACATGCGCGTACTCACCGACCTGATCGAACGTCAGTCCTAGTTGGTTGAGCGCACAACCCTCAGTGGCCGAGCGTTCTAGTCCGGGACTCTCCCCACCCGTCGAGGGCGCTCCCCCCAGACCGACCGAGGTGCAGTTCACGAGCAGGTCCGCCGGCTCCGGGCGGGGTACCGCCCGCAGGCGGAGGGCATCGGCGAGCGAGCGAGCGCGCTCGGGCGTGCGGTTCCAGATCGCCACGTCCGCCGCCCCTCCCTCGCGCAGTGCCCAGGCCGCCGCCCGCGCGCTCCCACCAGCGCCGAGCACGAGCGCTCGCATCCCCGTCGGCGCCAGCCCGAGCGCCGAGATCAGACCGGGGGCGTCCGTGTTCTCGGCGGAGATGGAGCCGTCCTGGGCGAACGTGAGCGTGTTCGCCGCACCGATCTCCGTTGCCGCCTCGCTCGCCCGGTCGGCCACCGCGAGGGCGGCCTCCTTGTGGGGGATGGTGACGTTCGCGCCGAGGAAGCCCGCGTGGGCGAGCCCGCGGGTCGTCTCCGCGAACAGCTCCGGTGGCACCGGCAGCAGCTGGTAGCGCCAGTCCAGGAGCCCCATCGCCGCCAGCGCCGCGTTGTGGATCGCGGGCGAGCGACTGTGCCCGACGGGCCAACCGAGCACGCCCAGCCGCGTGCTCACCCGTGCTTGCAGGTCGGCGGGTGTCCCCCGTTGCGCGCCACCGCCGCCTTGTAGGCGGCGACGTTCGCTTCGAAGGCCGACTGCGTGTTCGAGAACACCTGCTCCCCGCAGCCGTCGGCGCCGGCGACGTAGTAGAGGTAGGAAACGTGGGCGGGGTCGGCCGCCGCCTGGATCGAGGCGAGCCCGGGGTTCGAGATCGGCGTCGGCGGCAGTCCCACGTGCGTGCGGGTGTTGTAGGGCGAATCGATGTGTAGCTGCGCTTCGGTGAGTTCGTGCGTGTACGTCGCCACGTGATCCTCGAGCTCGACCGCGTAGTAGATGCTCGCGTCGATCCCCAGCGGCATCCCCCTCGCGAGCCGGTTGTAGATCACCGCGGCGATCTTCGCTCGATCGCCGGGAATGACCGCCTCGCGCTCCACCATCGAGGCCACGATCAGGAGCTGGTAGGGCGTGACGTGGAGCGCCCGCGCCCGCGCCGTCAACGCCGGGGAGAACTCTTCCCTGAACGCCACCAGCTGGTCGGAGACGAGCCGGCTGGCGGGCGCCCCGGGGTACTCGTCGTAGGTCGCCGGAAACAGGAACCCTTCGAGATCGGGCGTCCCATGCGGCGCCCCGAACGCGGACGGGTCGAGCAGGGGCGAGCGCCGGGAGGCGACCAGATAGCTTCCCCGCAGGCCCGCCTGCACGGCGATCGCGGCGATCTGCCTGCGGGTCTTCCCCTCGGGGATCACCACCTTCACCACCTTCGCCGCGGCCGGCGGGGCGGACCCGCTGGAGCCGCCGCCGAGCGAGCGTGCGACGAGGACCACGGCGACGATCACCGCGATCAGCGCCACCACCGCCCCGATCCGAGTGCCCCCTCGACGCCGCCGGTGGCGTGGGCGCTGGGCGAACGCGCTCGCGCCCGCCGGCCCACCTGCGGGGGCGCTCGCCCCCGGCAGGCCCGCCGCGTAGGCCTGCACCGACCACGGCACCTGCGGGTCTGGGTCGGCTGGGTCGATCGCACCCGTGACGTGGCTCTCGCTGTCCGCGCCGGCCGGAGCCTCCGCGACCGACTCGCCCTCCACGATCGCTCCCGCCGGGGGCTCCGGGGGCGGCGGGAAGGGCGGCCGTGGCGGGCCTGCCCCGGGTTCGACCGCCGCGGGCAGTTCGACCGTCTCCTGAGGCGCCGCGGCGACCGGCGCCGCCCCGGGTGTCGAGCCCGGCTCCCGCTCGATCGCCTCCTCCCGCTCCAGTGCCGCCTCCGCCCCGACGTCCACCCCCGGCTCGGCGTCGGCGTCTGCCCGCTGCGGGGCCCCGGCATCCGCCGCCGGCGCGGCCTCGGCGTCTGCCCCCGGCGCGGCCTCGGCCCCGGCCGGCGGGGCTTGCTCCCCGACCTCGTCCCCGGCGGCGTCCTCCGCGGTCGGCCCGCCGGCGGTGGAAGGGCCCTCGGAGCGTAGAGCGCGCAGGCGAGCGCGCTCCGCGCGGTCGCGCTCGCGCTGCTCGGCGGTTCGCTCCGGGCCCTGAGCTGATCTGTGGCGGGGCGCCAAGGACCGGACCCTAACGCGATCGAGCCGCCAGCCAGCTCTCGAGCAGGTGGGCGGCCGCGCGGGAGTCCTCGCTGGAGGCGAAGGAGCCCTCCATCCGCTGTGCCATCCGCGTCGTGAAGCGCTCGTCGTGGAGCTCGACGGGGATCCCCTCCCCGAGCCGTGCCGAGAGCGAGCGGGCGAAGCGCCTCGTCTCCCGGGTCTGCTCCGTGTCCTCTCCGCGGAGAGACAGGGGCAGGCCCACCACCACGCGCTCCACCTCCAGCTCCCGGACGAGCTCGCCGAGCAGCGCGAGGCCACGTCTGCTCGCAGGTCGGGCGACCGCCTCGATCGGCGTGACGATCGTGCCCGTCGGGTCGCTGATCGCGCAGCCGCAGCGGGCGCTCCCGTAGTCGAGCGCGAGCACCCTCATCCGTCGGCCGCGAGAGTACCGGCGGGCGCGCCGGGGATCACTCGCCGAGGACCGCTGCGATCGCCGCGCGGCCCGCCTCCAACGCCTCCGGGAGCCGCTCCGGGTCTCGCCCCCCGGCCTGGGCGATCGTGTCCCTGCCTCCCCCACCCCCGCCGACGATCGCCGCCGCCTCCTTCACCAGCGCCCCGGCCTTCACCCCCCGGGCGACGACCTCGGGGGCGACGCTGGCGACGAGATGCACGCGACCGTCCGCGGCGGCCCCGAGCAGGATCGCGGCGGTGCCGAGGCGTCCCTTGACGCCGTCGAGCAGCTCGAGCAGGGCCTTCCCGTCGGCCGCTTCCACGACGGCCGTGAGCACGCTCACCCCGGCGAGCGTCTCCGCATCCCTGGCGAGCGCGTCGAGGTCGATCGCCCCCGAACCGTTGCTCGCACCGCTCGCCTCCTTGACGGCGCGCTGCAGACGCTTGCGCTCCTCCCCGAGCCGGCGCGTTGCCTCCGGGACCTCCTCGGGACGGGCGCGCAGCTCGCCCGCGGCCTCCTGGAGGAGGCGGTCGTGACCGATCAGCAGCTCCACCGCGGCCGGCCCCGTGAGCGCTTCGATCCGCCTCACGTTCGCCGAGCTCGATGTCTCGTGCGTGATCCGGAAGGCGCCGATCTCGGCCGTCGAACGGACGTGGGTCCCGCCGCAGAGCTCGCGCGAGTAGTGCCCGTCGCCAACCTCCACCATCCGCACCACCTCGCCGTACTTCTCTCCGAACAGCGCCATCGCTCCGAGCCGCTTGGCCTCGTCGAGCGTCGTGGTGATCGGACGGACGGGGTCGTTCTGGGCGATCCAGCCGTTGACCCTCCCCTCGACCTCCCGGAGCTCGTCCTGGCTCAGTCCCTGCCCGTGGGTGAAGTCGAAGCGGAGCTTGTCGGGCCCGACGTAGGAGCCCGCCTGGTGGACGTGGGCGCCGAGCCGCTCCCGCAGCGCCGCCTGCAGCAGATGCGTCGCCGTGTGGTTGGCCTCGGTGGCGTGGCGGGTGAGGTGATCCACGCGCGCCACGACGCTCTCGCCCGCCGTCAGCTCACCCTCCTCGAGGAGGACCTTGAGCACGCGATCCCCTCCCACCGGGAGGACGTCCTCGACCCGCGCCAGGCAGTCCCCGTCCGCGCATGCGAGCACGCCCACGTCGGACACCTGGCCGCCCCCGGCAAGGTAGAAGGGTGACTCGGCGATTCTCACCAGACGGCGCGCCCGGCCGTCCTCGCCATCCTCTCCCTCCAGCTCGCCGACCGCCACCACCGTCGTTCGCTGCTCCTCCGTCTCATAGCCCGTGAAGACCGTCGCCTCGGCCCCGTCGAGGGAGCCGAGATCGCTCGCGGTCGCGCCCGCGTGGGCGCTCGCCTGCGCCGCACCGGAGCGGCTGCGGGCGCGCTGCTCGTCCATCAACGTCTCGAAGTCCCCCTCGATCGAGAGCCCCTCCTCCGCGAGCAGCTCGGAGGTCATCTCGTGGGGGAATCCGAACGTGTCATGCAGGCGGAAGACCTGCTCGGCGGACACATATGGTCGTCCTTCCCGGTGCGCCTGCGTGATCTCGCCGTTCAGCATCTCCATCCCCTGGGCGAGCGTCCGCCCGAAGCCCTCCTCCTCGGCCGAGAGCCACATGTCGGTCGAGGCTGCCTGCTCGTTCAGTTCCGGGTAGGCCCCACCCATGATCTCCCGCACGCGCCCCGAGTAGCGCGTGAGGAACCCCGGCTCGAGCTCGAGGGCGATGCCCTGCTGGATCGCTCTACGCATCACCCTCCGCAGGACATAGCCGCGATCCTCATTGGAGGGAACGACGCCATCCGAGGTCAGGAAAGTCATCGCCCGGCCGTGGTCGGCGAGGATCCGCAGCGCCCGATCGGTCGCATCCGCGTCCCCGTAGCGGACCCCCGACAGCTCCTCACCGAGCTCGATCAAGGGAGTGAACTCGTCGGTGTCGAACACCGACTCCTTCCCCTGGAGGATCGCCGCCATCCGGTTCAGGCCGAGGCCGGTGTCGATGTTCTTGGCCGGAAGCGCCGTCAGCGTCGAGCCTCCCCCCTCCGCCGGGCGCTGGTCGTACTGCATGAAGACGAGGTTCCAGTACTCCAGGAAGCGCTCGTTGTCGCCTCCGGGAAGATCGTCGGCGGCGCCGAGGGACAGGCCGCGATCGAGGTACAGCTCGGAGCAGGGCCCGCACGGCCCCGCGGGTCCCGCTTCCCAGAAGTTCTCCGCGCGCGGGCACTCCACGATCCGCTCCCGCGGCACCCCCCGCGCGACCCACAGCTCGATTGCCTCCTCGTCGGGACCGAGCCCGAGGGCCTCATCGCCGGCGAACACCGTCACCCAGATGTCCTCTGCGTCGAACCCGAAGACCTCCAGCGAGAGCTCCCAGGCGAACTCGATCGCCTCCGCCTTGAAGTAGTCGCCGAACGAGAAGTTCCCCAGCATCTCGAAGAAGGTGAGATGGCGGGAGGTGTAGCCGACGTTGTCGATGTCCACCGTCCTGAAGACCTTCTGACAGTCCGTCAGCCTCGCCGCCGGAGGAGCCTCTTCGCCGAGGAAGTAGGGCTTCAGCGGGTGCATCCCCGCGACCGTCAGCAGGGCCGAGGGATCGTGCGCGGAGGGCACGAGCGAGGCCGAGGGGATGCGTCGGTGGCCCCGCGCCTCGAAGAAGCTCAGGTAGCGCTCGCGGATCTCATCGGAGGTCATCGGAAGCGGATTCTTATGCGCCTCACGACACCGTCCCGTAGCCCACGACGAGCTCCCCGGAGTAGAGGCAGGCGATCTGCCCGGGGGCGGTCCGCTCGGCGGGCTCCTCCAGGGTGATCTCAACGCGCTCGTGCACCCCTGGCCGGAGACCCGCAGCCACCCTGCAGGACATCCGCCGCCCGTGCGCGCGCACGCGCACCCCGTCCACGACTCCGCCGCCGCGATGGAGCGTGACCGCCCGCGCCCGCAGGCCATCGGCGAGCAGCTCCTCCCGTGAGCCCACCGTCACGGTGTTCTCCGCGAAATCCGTCCCGAGCACATACACCGGCGCGCGCCCGCCGATGCCGAGGCCATGTCGCTGGCCGACCGTGTAGATGTGCGCGCCGCGATGCTCGCCGAGCACGGCCCCATCGCCGTCGACGATCGGGCCGGGCCGCTCCGCCAGGCCTCCGTGACGCTCCAGGAAAGCGCTCTGGCGCGTTCCGGCGAGGAAGCAGAGGTCTTGGGAGTCGCGCCGGCCCGCCACCGAAAGCCCGGCCGCCCGGGCGAGCTCGCGCACCTGGCTCTTCTCGAGCTCCCCGAGGGGGAACCGCAGGCGGGCGAGCGAGTCGGGGCTCAGCGCCGAGAGCACATAGCTCTGGTCCTTCGCCCGGTCCGCCGCCCGCGCGAGCAGCGGCCCGTCCCCGCCCGCGACGACGCGGGCGTAATGACCGGTCGCGAGCTCCTCGGCGCCGAGCTGCCGGGCGAGGTCGAGCATCGCGTCGAGCCTCACGTGGCCGTTGCAGCGGACGCACGGGTTGGGGATCAGGCCGGCGGCGTGATCGGCCAGCCAATGGTCCACGACCCCGGCGCGGAACTCCTCCCGCAGGTCGATCGAGAGGTGCGCCATCCCGAGCCCGTGCGCAAGCGCCCGCGCCCCCCGCACCGCCTCAGCCGAGCAGCAGCTGAGCTCGCCGTCGTTCTCCGCGTCGGACCACAGCTCCAGCGTCACCCCCACCGCCTCGCGGTCGTCCTCCCCGACGAGCAGCGCAGCCACGGCGCTGTCCACGCCTCCGCTCATCGCCACGACGGTCCTCTCCGGGTTCGCCGCGAGCGCCGCCCGCGCGCGGGCCGCGCTGCCGAGCGCCCGGTGGAGCGCGTCCGCGGCGAGCTCCGCCGCGTGGCGCTTGGCGGCGCTGAGGCCCCCGAGCTCGCCCGCGACCGACTCGGCTCCGATCCTCGCCGCGCCGAGGAGCGTCTCGCCGCTGAGCATCGTCACCACGGCGCTTCCGGCGGCGACCACCGCACCGCAGCCGCTCGCGTCGAAGCCCGCATCGCTGACGGCTCCCTCGGGGTCGCCTCCGTCGAGCGACAGCGAGATGCGGATCAGATCCCCGCAGGCCGCCCCACCGGCCGCTCCCGTGAACGCCTCCGCGGGCATGTGCCCGCGACCGCTCGGCCGTTCCAGATGTGCGCTCAGCTGAGATTCGCTCGGGTCCACCCGAGCGAGTCTAGGGCTAGGCGTGAGTGATTTCGGTGATCGCCTGTTCGATCGCGTAGGCGTCCGTCAGGCCGGTGATCACCTGCGTCTGGCCCTTCTTGCCCACCACGAGCAGCGTCGGCGTCCCGTAAACCTGCACACCGCGTGTGATCGAGCCGAAGCTCGCCACTTCGTCCGCCTCCGCCGGGAGCACGGCGACGTGGCCACGCTCATGATGGGCGACGAGCAGAGACTGTCTGAAGACGGCGACGTCATCCGAGCCGAGCGGGTTCCAGAACAGCACCAGCACCACGCGTCCGGCGTGGAGCTGTCCTTCGACGAGCCCCTGGTTGGCGAGGCTCGTCGTGGTTGCCGTCGCGGCGCCCGATCCGCTCGTCTTGCTGGAGGTGCTCTTGACGGCCGACTTGGACACGGTGGTGGAGGACGAGGTCCTCGTCGCAGCCGCGGAAGAGGAGGAGGACGAGGAGGACGGCTTGCCTTCTGGGTAGGTCGTCGAGGCCCCGGCCCGCGGCGTCGCCGTGGCGGACTCGTGTTCGACCTGCTTGGCGCTCGTCTGGCTGTTTGCGACCGTTTCGTGGGCCTTGGCGATGGCCTTCGTGAGCCCTTCCACGCCCGGAGCAGCCCCGTGGTAGACGTGGGTTGGCGCTGCGGCCGCGTTCGCCTGCGCTTCGCCGCTCGCGGCGGAGGAGGCGGCGGGTGAGCTCGAGGAAGCGCTCGAGGCCGGGCTGGAGGCGGACTGGGAGCTCGATGGAGTCGCTGAGCTGCTCGGTTCTCCGCTGGAGCTGGAGTGGCCGTGGAGCGCGAAAAGCCAGACGCCCGCGAGGAGCACGATCGCTCCCAACGCGATCTGGAAGGGGCGGGAGATCTGAGCCATCGCCCATGTTTCGGCATCCGCGCGACAGAAGTTGAACGCCAGTGGACGTTTTCTTGCCGGCACCTCGCCCGAGAGGGTCCTGCAGGGCTTCCCCGGCGCTTGTCCCGCGCGCGTGCGCGCCCCCGCGCGCGGGGGTCGCCTTCGGGGTTCCCCGCACCCCGGCGATCAGATCGCGTGATGGGCGCGCAGGACGGCGTGGACGACGGCGTCGGTGGCCATCTCCTCGCGGTCGCTGCCGTCCATGTCCCGCAGCTCCGTGCGCTCACCGGAGACGATCCCGACGAAGCGCGCCCTGAGCGCGCTCGCCTGGCCGAGCTGGCCTTTGAGGGACCGTCCGCCGAAGTCCATCTGCGCCGTGAGCCCCGCCGAGCGAGCCTCGCCAAGTACGCGGAAGGCGGCGCGACGCGGCTCCGGCTGGTCGTTCTCGAGCACGAGGAACAGCTCCACCGAGCGGGCAGCCGGCGGCGGGCCCCCGCCCGCGAGGATCATCCGCTCGATCCCCGCGGCCCAACCGATTCCCGGCGTGGGCGGCCCGCCGAGCTCCTCGATGAGGCCGTCGTAACGTCCGCCGCCCCCCACCCCGCTCTGCGCGCCGAGGGCGTCGCTGGTGAACTCGAAGACGGTCCTCGTGTAGTAGTCGAGGCCCCTGACGAGCGTCGGGTCCACCTCGTAGGGGACGCTCGCGACGTCGAGCAGCGCGCGCACCTCGGCGAAGTGCTCCAGGTCGTCCTCGTCGAGGTGGTCGAGGAGCCGGGGGGCGGTCTCGAGCACCGCTCGCGTTCCCGGATGGTCGCTGTCGAAGGCCCTCAGGGGGTTCGCCTCGATGCGCTCGCGCACGTCGCTGGAGAGACTGTCGGCGTTGGCCCGCAGGTGCTCCTGGAGCCGTTCGCGGTATCCCCTCCGGCTGTCCGCGGTCCCGAGGCTCGAGAGCCGCAGCCTGACCTCGGCGACGCCCATCTCACCCAGCAGGGTCGCCAGCAGGGTGATCGTCTCGGCGTCCAACGCCGGGTCCTCGCTCCCGAGCGCCTCGGCGCCCACCTGCCAGAACTGCCGGTAGCGACCGGCCTGGGCACGCTCGTGTCGGAAGAAGCTCGACAGGTACCAGAGCTTCACCGGCTGCCTCCGCTTGTGCATGCCGTGTTCCACGTAGGCGCGGCACACCGGCGCGGTGCCCTCGGGACGGAGCGTCAGCGAGCGCCCACCGGGGTCCTCGAACGTGTACATCTCCTTGCGAACGATGTCCGTCGACTGGCCCACGCCGCGAGAGAACAGCTCCGTCGCCTCGAACGTCGGCGTCTCGATCCGCTCATAGCCTGCTCCCTCGAGGATCGCCCGTGCGCGCGACTCGATGGCGACCCGCGCGGGGACCTGATCCCCGAGCACGTCGAACGTCCCCCGCGGGGCCCGCAGCTCGGGGCCGCTCAATGCTCGCCGGCCGCCGCGTCGCCGGCCGCGGAGACCTGGGCGGCTGAAGCCCGCAGCTCGCTCAGGAAGGGGTTCGTCTCGCGCTCGCGCCCGAGCGTGGTGATGCCCATGTGTCCGGGATATACGACCGTCTCGCCGGGGTGGGCGTCGAGGAGCGCTCCGATCGAGCGCTCGAGCGTGGCCCAGTCGCCGCCGGGAAGATCGACCCTCCCGACCGAGCCCTGGAAGAGCACGTCGCCGCTGAAGAGCGCCGCGGGGGTGGCATAGGTGACATGGCCCGGGCTGTGGCCGGGCGTGAAGATCACGTCGAGCTCGATCCCCGCGAGCGTGAGCGTCTCGCCGCCCGCGACCGTGTGATCGGCCTCATAGCTCTCGAACGGCCCGAATCCGGGCGGGACCCAGCGCATCACGTCGGCCAGCACCCCACGCTCGATCTCGGGGCAGTAGACCGGCGCGCCGGTCGCCTTCGCGAGGGGCTCGACGGCGCCGATGTGGTCGAAGTGGCAGTGCGTGATGAGGATCGCCTCCACCGTCACGCCGAGTAAGTCGATCGCGGCGAGGAGCCTCTCGGGCTCATCCCCCGGGTCGATCACGATCGCCGACCCGCCCTCGCGGCCGGCGCGCGCGATGTAGCAGTTCTCCTGCACGGGCCCCACCGTGAATGCCCTCACGTCGAGCTCGCTCATCGTCCGGCCGCCCTCGGCCCTCCGCCCGGCCGGCCCTTGCGGCGCTGCCGGCGCGCGTAGAGCCAGCGATCGCTGTAGAAGCTCACGGGGATGTAGAGCAGGATCACGATCGGGAACAGCTCGAGCGCCGCGAGCGGCTTGGTGAGGTTGAAGATGAGGAGCATTGCGAGCATCAGCACGGCCGCGAACACCGCTCGGATGCTCGCCCCGCGCCACGTCGGAGGCGCTTCCGGGCGAACCTTCGCCCGCGACCTCGCCTTCTTCTCCGCGCTCGCTTTCGCCGTCAGGCTCTTCTCGGCGTCGGTGGGCTTGCGTCCGGTCCGCCCCCGTGCCTCGACGACACCGGCGGCGTTCCCGCGGTGCTTCGTCTGCCGTTTTCTCTTCGTCTGCGCCATCACCATCAGCCTAATGCGTTCTCGATGATCTGTCGTCCGGGGTCGAAGCCGTGGATGTCCACGTCCTCGGGGAAGCCCTCGAGCGCGGCGGCAGGAGCAAGCCCGACGAGCTCCGCGCCGCTCACCGGGGCGAGCCGGCGGACCGCCTCGACCACCGCTGCAAGCGGGACCTCCAGCGGGCGCTCGACGTTCGTAGAGACCTGGGCCCGGCCGCCAGAGAGCTCGATGCCGATCGCCCGCACCCCGGGGAGGCCCGCGTCCCCGCCCTCGCGGATCCGCGCCGCGATCGCACGGGCCTCGGCGCGCGAGGCGGGGGGGCTGAGCTCGAGGTTGAACGCCACCAGCGGAGGCCTCGCCGCGACGAGCGCGGCGCCGGCGGTGGGGTGCATCAGCGGGGGACCGAAGTCAGGAACCAGCGGGGGTCGCTCGCTCTCGCTCCCCACGACCGCCGGCGCATCAGGGTCGCGGTTCTCGGCGACCTCGGCCCCCAAGAGGCGAGCGGCAAGGCCACTCGCGCCTCCCCGCCGCAGCTCGGCCCGCGTCCTCCCCGGGCGAGTCCCCTCCGCGGTCAGCTCCCCATAGAGGAAGACCGGAACCTCGAGCTCCACGGCCATGCGGTCGGCGACGAGGAGCGCCTCCGCGCAGGCGTCCCCTCGCGCGTGTGCGTCTGTGTAGACGATCGGCACCACGTCGACGGCGCCCACATGGGGGTGCTGACCGGGCTCCTCTCCCTCGCGCCCTCCCATCACGTCGATCCGCTCGACGGCGAGACGCAGCCCTCGTAGGAGGGCGTCCGCGAGGGCCCGCGGGGGGCCGGCGAGGGTGAAGACCGAGCGATGATGGTGGGGGTCGGAGTGGACATCCAGAAGGAGCACCCGCCCGCGCGCGTGGGGAGCGGCGGTGAACGCCGCCGCGATCTCCTCCACGAGGCTCGCGTTCCTCCCCTCGGAGACGTTCGGCACGGCCAGCAACGTCGAGGCCTCGGACATCGGGCGAGCCTAACCGCCCCTCCTCCTCCCCGCGGTCAGGAGACGGCCGAATAGACTGTTCCCAACCTTGCGAGCGCCGTGGCCGCGGACGGTGGCCACTGTCGCAGACGAGGCACCACGCCAGAGTAGCTCAGCCGGTTAGAGCAGCGGAATCATAATCCGCGTGTCGGGGGTTCGAGTCCCTCCTCTGGCATCCCTAGGAGATCTTCACTCCTTTGGCTCCCATGTTCCGCAGCGGTGCTTCTGTCGCGGTGTAGACGGGTGTCCCTTCTTTGCTGACGTCGAGGGTCAGGTAGGTCTGGCTGCTATCGGTGCGGAACGAGAAATTCATCTCATAGCCCCTCACGCCGCCCGCCTTGGCAGGGCCTTCGCCGGTGAACGTATACCCGCCCGCGCTCGCCACACAGGACGCACTGGTAAAATGGATCAGCGCGAACCTCGTCGCCGGGCTCGGTCGTCGTCGTCGTGACGGTCCCGCCGAAAGTCGTGTTGAGATTGACCCTCAGATTCTCGCCTTCTTGACCTTTGGGAGGATGTGCCCGGCGCCCTGCACGCTCGCGCAGGGACTGACTGTCACCGACGGATCTGCGCCAGCGTTGTTGAGAGCAACTTTGCCCCCTGCCGGGACCAGATTCGAGCCGCCGCCGCCACCACCACCTGAGACGCCGCCCGGCGGCATAGCCGCCGCCGCCGCTACCGCCGCCCCAGAGACCGCCGCCACCGCCGCCGCCTTCGGCAGCGGAACCGCCGACTGAGGTGTTTCCACCAATACCGATGCTCCCGGTCTGACCGTTTAGGCCGAACCCTGCGCCGGCAGCGCCACCTCCAGTTGCCGTTCCCGCACCGCCACCCCCAGCGCCTGTCCCACCACAGTTCACTTGGCCATCGCCGCCGGCTGCCTCTGCGTTGCCACCGTGTCCCCCTGGCACATAATATGAATAGCAGTGCCCTGGGTCTCCACGGGCTACTGCTCCACCTCCACCGCCGCCCGCCGCGACCAGCGACCGACCATTTTCAAGCGACAATACCCCGTCGGAAGACGGGTATTACTGAACGTCGGAAGCGCCACCGCCACCGGCGGCGAGAAAGTAACCCGAACCGCCGCCGTTGAACCCGCCGATGCACTGCGTTTCGAACTCACAACCGCTGTCTAGGGCCGACCCGCCCACCCCGACATAGAGCACCTCTCCGGGATGAACCTGAAGCTCCCCACCCACGACCCCGCCAACGCCACCCGGTTCTCCGAAGAACGCCTCTCCGCCTCGCCCTCCTATCGCAACGACATCCAAATGCGTCATGCCGGCCGGCACTAGGCATTCCTGCTCTCCGCCGGTGTACGTGAAGGTTTCCGCCGAGGCCGACACCGCCCCGAACGCGATCGCCGCCAACACGCCGACACACGCAGGCACCCCCCGCGCCCCGATCCGTCGAACAGCCATCAGAAACCCCCAAGTCGCGTAAAGATCGCGACGCACGCCCCCCACGAGCCTCCGCGTGGCGTCCCGCCACCTCAGCCGGAGCGAGTCTACGCCTCAAACCGCAGCGGTGCGGCCTCGGATTCGGGTCCGTCTGCGAGGCCGACGCGGTCCGCTCAGCTGCATGGCTTCCCGAGAGGGGCGGTCGCCGGGCCCGAAGGGAGAAGACGCCAACGTTCGACGCGAGCTTAACCGCGCGGCGGTTTCGGCGGCACCCGCGCCTGAACGATCTGGACGTCGGGCGTCTACTGGGGCGACTCACGCCCCGCTCCGCCCTCACGGGATCCTTGACCCGCGAGCCTTTCGCCGGGTTCATCGGTGAGCTTCCGAACGGACGGCACGGCGAGCACGGCGACGCTGGTGATGACGCCCAGAGCGGCGGCCAGATAGAGCGTGGTCGAAATGCCGAGGGCAATCCCGATCGGGCCGGCGGCCGCCAGACCGATGGGGCTGATGACGTATGAGCCGAGGGCGTCCCAAGAGCTCACCGCGCGAGAGCTCCCCGCGGGGGATCCGTCTGCTGCATGACGGTGAACCACACGAGGTTGAAGAACGCTGATCGACATCCCGGAGAGGACGGCAGCCGCCAGCAGCAAGCGGGAGGGGCGCGGCGGCGGCGAGCAGAACGAGCAGGGCGGGGGTCCCGATTAGCGACGTCAGGAACATCGCGCGCAGCGGAAAGCGAGGACGCCAACGCAGCCCGAGCACCCCGCCGAGCACGGCCCCGATGCCGGATGCGGTGTGATCGCAGCCCACGCCCCAGGGCCTCCGAGCGAGGAGCGAGCGACCTCGGGGCCGAGCACCAGGTACGGGCTGAAGACGAGGGCGTTGGCGAGCATGAACTCGAGCACGCTGGCCCACAGCCAGGTCCGTGAGCGAACCGCGCGCCAGCCCGCGCGCAGCTCGCTGAAGGTCCCTGTGCGTGGAGCCGGAGCAACGGCCGTCACCCGCATCAGAGAGAGAAAACCGGCGCTTGCGAGGAAGGTCCCCGCGTCGATCGCCAGCCCCCAGCCGGCCGCCGACGGTCGCAACGAGCACGCCCGCGACCGCGGGACCGCCGACGGTGGCGATGTTGGCGCTGACGGCGATCAGCGAGTTTGCCTGCTGGAGATCGCCCGCAGCGACGGTCTCCGGCAGCAGCGCCTGCGCGGCGGGCACGAAGAACGCCTCTGCGATCCCATAAACCGCCTGCAGGACGACGAGCTGCCATACGTGCGCCTTGCCCGTCAGGAGCAGCAGCGCCGTCCCGCCCTGCGCGGCGGCGCGAATCAGGTCGGAGGCGATCATGACGGCCCGCCGGGAGAGCCTGTCCGACCACACCCCTCCGAACAGCACGAAGGCCACGAGCGGGACCGTCTGCGCCGCCAGCACCAGCCCGAGGTCCTTCACCGAGCCGGTGAGGTCCAACACCGCGAACGCCAGCGCAACCGAGACGATCCGGTCGCCCACGGCCGAGATCCCCTGACCGAAGAGGAAGAGCCTGAACGAACGCTGGCGCCAGGCTCCCCCCCGCATCGGGGAAGGCTACCCGGCTCCCCGTCGATCCTCGCGCGGCGTCATGTCACGTTCATCACGAGCCGGGCGAAACGAGCCTCGTCCTCCGCCTGCGGAATACTCCAGCCATGCCTGAGCTGCCCACGAGCCCGAACCTGGTCGAGCTGACGCAGCGAGTCTTCGATGCCGTGGATCGGCGGGCGTTCACCGAGGCCCTGGTCCCGTTCGCCAAGGACGCCGTCTGGGAGTCCGAGGTGTTGGAGACCAGCTTCGAGGGCGTGCCTGCGATCAAAGACCTGATGGAGCATTGGTCGGCCGCCTACGCGGCCTTCGAGATCAAGGCCGAGGACATCCACGACTTCGGCCAGGGCGTCGTGCTGTGCGTGTTCATGAACCGCCCCACCGAGGGCGTCGGCGAGCCGAGCCTCCGCTTCGCGTTGGTGATCGTGTGGACGGACGGTGCCATCCGGAGGGTCATCGCCACCGAAGACCCGACGGCGCCCGTGCTACGGCAGAACGCCTGGCCGAGGGGCGCAAGTAGGGCGGGCGATCACGCTGGGGCTGACGAGCCCGCTACCCCGGGAGCCCCACGGCTCTGAGCGCCTCAGCGCGGTCCCGAAAGAGCCGCCAGGCGACGATTCGCCCCTCGCGAAGGGTCACGACCGAGGCGCTGCGCGCCTCGACCTCGATTCCGTCGCGACCCCGCATGCGCGTCACATTCGGCACGACGACGTACTCGCCGCACTCGATCAACTCGTCGGGGTTCGAGACGGAACTCCTCGAACATCTCGAGCCACGCGCCCCAAAACGCTCGGATCGCGTCAGCTCCGCGAAAGAAGCCCGCATCGACGCCTTCGCTCCGCGACCAATCCACCACGGCCTCGGGATCCCAATCGCGGCCGGAAGCATCGAGGTCCCGACTGTTGAAGGCCTCTATTGCCCGACTGACGATCTCCGCGTTCTCCCCTGCCACGGCAACCCAGTATCCCAAGCTCAGAGCAGGCCCGCTGATCGACAGCGAGGGTCGAGCCGGGCCATTGCGACCCGGTCCTCACGTGGGCTCCGCTCCGGTGTCTTGGAACGCCTGCAGGGCGTCGTCGGCGGTTTCGTAGATGTGCGCGGCGCCGATCTTCGGCAGTGATTCCGAAAGTGTCCAGCTGGCCGCGGAGTTTCTCGTATACGACACAGAACGCGAGCTCGACCTTGCGCGCGGCGAGCTGGTCGGCGAGTTCGGCGAGGGTCTTCCCGCCGGTGTAATCGATGTCGTCGATCGCCGCGCAGTCGAGGACCAGCCAGCGCGGCGGGTCATCGACCTCGACCAAGCCGAGCACCTCCTCGGAGAGCCGGGTGGCGTTCGCGTAGAAGATGCCCCCACCGAAGCGGTAGATGACGAGCCCGGCTAGCGTGGTCGCGCCGGGCGTCGGTGGCATCGTCTTCACGTGACCTTTGGCGTTCGCGCGTGACGACCAAGTCGACCGTCTCGTAGTGGCGGCGCACGTGGAGGACGAGCGAGAGGAGCAACGCGAGGATGATCCCCTGCTCGACGCCGACGACGACGACGACGAGCGCGGTCAGCCGCGCGACCCAGAACTCGTCCCGGCGCAGCCGGTAGACCTCGCGCATGCCCTCTGACGTCGATCAGCTTCAGGCCGATCAGGAAGACGACCGAGGAGAGCACGCAGTTCGGCAGGTACTGAAGCGGCTTGGTCAGGAACAGCAGCACGAGCGCCACGACGGCCGCCGTGGTGAGCTGCGCGACCTGGGTGTGGCTTTTCGCCTCGTCGACCATCTCGGTCTTCGTCGGGCTGCCGTTGACGACGAACGTGCCGGTGAACCCGGCGGCGACATTCGCCAGCCCGAGGCCGACGAGATCGGTGTTCTCGTCGAACTGCTCGCTGTACTTGACCGCATAGGCCCGCGAGGTCGCGGCGCTCTGGGCGAGGATCACGAGGAACATCGAGAGGCGTCACGGCCACAAGATCGCGACGTCGCTCCAGCGAGACGTCCTGTGGCACGCCGATGTGCGGCAGCCCGCTCGGCACCGGGCCGAGGATCGAGATGTCGTGTGCGGAGAAGTCGAAGACCCTGCTCAGGACGATCATCCCGACGACCGCCACGAGCCCACCGGGGATCGCCTTGATCCAGCGGCTGAAGCTGATCAGGATCGCCAGCACCGCCACGAGACGAGTGCGGTCTGCCACGACGCCGTCACCGATATGGGAGAGCGTCTAGCAAGAACTTGCGCAGCTTCCCGCTGAAGAACGTCGGACCGAGCACTGCTGGCGGGCACTCCGAGCATCCCGCCGACCTGTCCGATCGCGACCTGCACGCCGACGCCCGTGAGAAAGCCGATCAGCACGGTGCGCGAGAGGAAGTTGGCGAGGAACCCGAGCCGGGCGACCCGCGCGAGCAGCATGAGGCCGCCGGCGAGCAGCGCGCAGAGGCCCGCCAGCCCCACCCACTGCGGCGAGGCGGGCTGGACCCCGCTAACGCCGAGCGCGGCGATCCCCGCGAACATGATCGCCGCCGTCGCCGAGTCCGCTCCGACGACGAGGTGCTTGGAGGAGCCCAGGATCGCGAACGCGACGACCGGGATCAGGATCGTGTAGAGGCCGGTGATCACCGGCATGCCGGCGATCTTCGTGTAGCCCATCGTCTCCGGGATCGCGAGCGCGGCCAGCGTGACCCCGGCGACCATGTCCTTCGACAACCACGCTCGCTGGTAGGGCTTGATGCCTTCGAGCAGGGTCACCCACCTGCCGAGGCCCTTCACCGCCGATTTCCCGGTGCTGATCGCCGTACCTCGCTAGGTGACAGCCCGACCCAGGGGACCCGCGTCGGCGGAACCGTCGAGACGGGGCAGCAACTGCCGCTCAGGGTCGGAGGCGAGCATCGCATAGACCGCATCGTCGCTATAGCGCTCGCCGGCGATCCTGTACGCCTGGCGCAGGCTGCCTTCGTGTCGGAAGCCCAGGCGCTCCGCGACGGCGCGGCTGGGGCGGTTCGTCACATCGGTGCGGATTTCGATCCGGTTCAGCTGCAGGCCGTCGAATCCGTGGCGGACGAGCACGGCCGCGGCCGCCGTCATCAGCCCTCGGCCCTGGTGCTCGCGGTCGAGCCAGTAGCCGATCGCTGCGCAGCTGTTCGCCCGGTCGATGCCCTCGAGCCCGGCGGCCCCGACGATCCGGCCCTCGACGACCATCACCCCACCGACGCTGCGATGCTCGGCCTCGGCGGCACGCCTTCGCGCGATGTAGGCGATCGTCTGCTCCGCGCTCGGCTCCTGTGCCCACGCGAGCCACCTGCTCAGCTCGCGCCGGTTGCGCTCGATCAGGGCGAACAGCTCCGGGGCGTCCTTCGACTCGAAGGGGCGTAGCTCGTTTCCGCCGCCGATCGCGAAGCGCGCGTTCTCGACCGCTGGAGCGGTGGTTCGAGAACGCTGCGCCGGGTCGGCGCTCGTGGACTCCTCGGCCATCGCCGTGGGATTATCCCGCGAGGCGAGGAGCGAGCTACGCCCCGAGCGACGGGGTGCGCGCCGGTTCGATCGGGATCTACACCTAGGCAGCCACCGTCTCGAGCTCGCCGCGTTGCGCCGCTTCGGCCTGCTCGCGACTGTCCCGCGATGAGATCAGCACCCGTCGTCAGGATCGCACCGACGATCGCGAAGCACGCGCCGATGAGGAAGGCGCGCTCGAATCCTTTCGTCAGGGCGATCGCTGGGTGAGCACCTTCCGCGAGCAGGCTCTGGGTGCGGCTGTTGGCAACGCGTCGCCAGGATCGCCAGGCCCAGCGCGCCACCGACCTGCTGGGAGGTGTTGATCAGCCCGGAGGCGAGCCCGGCCTCGTGCGGCTCGGTGCCCGTCACCGCGCCGATCGTCACCGAGACGAAGGAGAAGCCGAGCCCGAACGCAGCCAGCAGCGACGGTCCGAGCACGTCCGCTACGAACGACCCTCCGGGCGCGGGCACGCGCGAGAACCAGAGCAAGCCGGCCGCTATCAGCAGCAGCCCACCGTCAGCACGGTCTTGAATCCGACACGGGTCACCAGCTGCGAGCCCACGCCGGCCGAAATGATGATCCCGACGGCGAGCGGGAGATAGGCGAGTCCCGTCTTGATCGGCGAGAAGCCGAGCACGTCCTGGAGGTACAGGGAGATGAAGAAGAACATCGAGAACAGCGACATGCCGATCAGCAGCCCGACGATGTCCGAGCCGCGGAGCGTGCGCAGGCGGAAGATCGAGAAGGGAAGCAGCGGGTGACGCTGACGGCGCTCGATCACGACGAACGCCGCGAGCAGGAGGGCCGCGCCGGCGAGCCTGAGCACCGTGGCCGTCGAGCCCCAGCCGATGTTGACCGCGTCGACGACCGCGTAGACGAGCAGGGCGAGGCCCGCGGTGACGGTCACAGCCCCGGGGATGTCAAAGCCTTCGGTGCCGTCTTCGGCGTGACTCTCCTCCAGCACCCTCGGCGCCAACATCGCCGCGACGATCCCGATCGGCACGTTCACGAACAGCACCCAGCGCCAGCTGAGCCCGCTCGTGAGGATGCCGCCGAGGAGGACGCCGGCAGCACCGCCCGCACCCGCGACCGCGCCCCAGATCCCGAGGGCGCGGTTGCGCTCGGCGCCTTCGGCGAACGTGGTCGTGATGATCGAGAGCGCCGCCGGTGAGACGATCGCGGCGCCGAGCCCCTGAATCGCCCGCGCCACTATCAGCCATCCCTCCGACTGCGCCAGCCCGCCCGCAAGCGATGCGAGCGAGAAGAGGACGAGACCGATCATGAACATGCGCCGGCGACCGAGCAGGTCCGCCAGGCGCCCGCCGAGCAGCAGGAACCCGCCGAAGGTGAGCGTGTAGGCGTTCACCACCCAGGTGAGGTTGTCGCGACTGAAGTGCAGATGTGCACCGATCGACGGCAGCGCGACGTTGACGATCGAGGCGTCGATCACGACGACGAACTGCGTCATCGCCAGCAGCAGCAACGCGAGGTTCTTGCCGTGCGCCGAGCTCAGATCGGGTCCGGAGCGGCGTGTCTTTGGCGTGCTCATGCCGGCACCTGGCACTTGGGAGTCGTGATGTGGATCATGGATGCCTCTCGGATAGCTGGCGATCGATTTGGAAGCGGAGGTCCGGTTCCTCTTGATAACCGTAGCATGCGGAGCTAGGATTCCGTTTGTAGACATCATGGCAACAGATCAGCCCACACTTCGAGCAGACGCCCGCCGCAATCGTGGGCGCGTGATGTCCGCCGCCCGCGAGCTGTTCGCCCGCGAGGGTCCCCAGGCCCAGATGGACGAGATCGCAACGCACGCGGGGGTGGGCATCGGGACGGTCTATCGCCACTTCCCCACCAAGGAGGCGCTGCTGACGGCGATGGTGCGCGACCGCTTCGCCGTTTTCACCGAGATCGGACGTGCGGCGGAGGCCATCGGCGACCCGTTCGAGGCGCTCGCGACGATGATGCGGGAGTCCCTCGAAGCCGTCGAGGATGACATGGGCTTCCAGCTGGCGATGATGGGCGCCAACGAGCTCGACTGGGATGGGATCGAGCAGGAGAAGGCCGCGCTCTCCGAGGTGGTCGGGCGACTGATCAAGCGGGCCGTCCTCGCCGGCGCGGTCCGGGCCGACCTGACCGTCGACGACTACCCGATGATGATGTGCGGAATCACATCGACGATGTACTTCAAGCCCGGTAGCGCAGACTGGCGCCGCCACCTCGAGCTCGTGCTCCAGGGGATACGGGCGGGCCGCGTGGGCACGCCCGCCCCGGCTGTCACCCCGCCGGCGGGAGTCCCAGCTCAGCGCGACCGGACGAGCTCCTCGTTGAGCTGATCGGCGACGCGCACCACGTCCGTCCGCTCGTAGAAGTCGACGGCGAGGATCCCCGCTCGCGTGCCCCGTTCGTCGTCGCACCTCCTCAGGCGCTGGCGTAGCGCCCCAGCTCGGCCGATCGGCGCGTTCAACGCTGCCACGGGCGGGAAGCTCGCGATCCAGTTGTTGAGAAGCAGAAGCGGACTGTCTCGCTCGCCGCGATAGCGCTCACAGCCGATCGCGACCGACGGCCGGACGCTGAGGGGCGTGTCCTGGATGAACGAGAACGCTGGCATGTACCACGACGGCGATCCTCCGTGTTTCTCGGCGAACACGACGAGTCGCTTCCCACTGGCGATCAGGGCGCCGAGCGTGGGAAGGGGGCCGTGACCGTCGAGCCTCGCCAGACTCGGGCCAAGACCCGCGCGCTCGAACGCCTCCACGACGGTCGTGGCAGGGACGTAGTCCTCGACTATCAGGATCACCACCTGGTCCTCGTGCGCGTCCAGGAAGCGCTTGATGACGTCGAGTTCCTGATCCAGCGGCTCCGCCCCGAGCTCGCAGAGGGTGTGGCACAGGTAGGGCGAGGACGTGCCTTTCAGCGTGCCCAGGCCCACCTGCCCCGCGACCCGATCGGCGACGCGAAGCGCCGCCGCCGGCAGCTGCTCGGTGACCTTGTTGGCATCGGAGCCCTCGGCCTGCAGGTCCGTCCGCACTCGTCCGACCGAAGGGTCGTACACACCGAAGTGCACGTCGATCAGAAACGCGCGGATCCCGTCCGCGAGCTGGCGGGAGATCGGTCGGTTCTGGTTGGCGAAGTACCAGCCGGGCTCCTCCGCGGCCGCGTAGGAGTTGTGGGTGCCGGCGAAGACGACTTCGTTCAGACGCTTCGCGCACAGGCCCGCCACCCCGTTGCAGGCCGTCGGGGACGAGCCCCCGGCGCGCGAGGTGCTCGTCGATCGATGGCCGAGGAACGCGACCAGGCCGCCGAGGACGAGTACCGCGAGCGCCGCCGCGACGGCGATCGCGGCCCTTCGCGATGGCTCAGAGGGCTTGGCGGCGGGCGTCACGAGCGGCCTGATGGACTGCAGATGCCCGGCTCGGCGGCCGGAGCGAGGGCCGAGCCTAGCAAGACTCCCCGCGGGGCCAGGAGTGCTAGGCTGTCCGAATGCGTACAGTGTATACCGCGGCCCCCCTGAGGCGGGAGCGGCTGCTCGAGGCAGCTCTCCTCCTCGCCGAACGCGAGGGCTTGGAACGCCTCTCGATGCGACTGCTCGCGCGGGAGCTGGGGGTCTCTCCGATGGCGCTCTACCGCCACGTCGCCAACAAGGACGATCTGCTCGACGGGCTCGTCGAGCGACTCCTCAGCGAGCTCGAGCTGCCCGACGAATCGCTCCCCTGGGAGGAGCGCCTGCGCAGCCTCGCCCATGGGGTCCGCGGGCTGGCCCGCCGCCGCCCTCAGGTTTTCGGCCTGTTGCTCCAGCGGCGGGCGGTCGGAGCCGAGGCGACGCGGGGGCGGCGGGCGACCCTCGGCGCGCTCTCGGCGGCGGGCCTCGACGCCGACGCCGCCGCTCGCGTGGAGCGGCTGATGAGCACGGTCGTCTTCGGCTTCGCCTTCTCCGAGGTCTCGGGCCGGTTCGCGGGCGTGGAGGTCGACACGGAGTTCGACGCCGCGCTTGACCTACTCGCGGGACTCGTCCTGCCCTGATGGACGCCGGCGCCCCATCGCGCACCGCGGAGTACATGGCCCTGTTTCGGGCGCTGGAGTCCCTGCAGCCATCCGAGCTGCGGCTGTTCGAGGATGACCGCGCGTCCTGCTTCCTGAGTCCTCGCCTGCGCGCGGTGACGCGCGCGGCGCGCTTCGCACCGATGCGTTCGCTGATCGTCGCACTGATCGACCGCCGCTGGCCCGGCCCGCGCCTCTCCGGAGTCGTCCGCACTCGCCTGATCGACGACTTCGTAGCGAGCGCGATGCGCGACGGTTGCACGCAGCTGCTCCTGCTGGGCGCGGGCTACGACACGCGAGCGACGAGGCTGCGCGAGGTCGCGGGCGCGTCGGTCTTCGAGGTGGACCACCCGGCCACCCAGGCGCGCAAGCGCAAGGCGCTGGGAGCCGTTCCGGAAAACGTGCGCTACGTGCCCGTCGACTTCGAGGGCGACTCGCTGAGGGGCGCGGTCATCGATGCAACCTTCGACCCGAGCCGGCGCACCTGCGTCGTGTGGGAGGGAGTGTTCAGCTACCTCACCCCCGAGGCCATCGATCTCACCCTCGCTGATCTGGTCGCTCTGTGCGCCGCTGAGAGCTCGATCCTGCTCACGTATGTGGATCAGCGCGCCCTGGAGGCATCCCCTCTCGACGGCGCCGGGGTGGCTCGCCGCGGTCAGTGACGTGGGTGAGCCGTTCCGAACGGGGCTGCATCCGGCGGCGGCGCGAGCTTTCTTCGCCGAGCGCGAACTCATCCTCCACGACGACGAGGCAACCTCCGAGGCGGCCCATCGCCTCGGCGTGGCGCGGGCGGATTCGATCCCGAGCCTGTACCGCCTCGCGACGCTCGAGGTCCGCCCCGGCGGTGCGGGCCGGGATCGCGGGAGCGAAGACGGCCTCCCGCGCCCCGAGGGCACCAGCCGGAGCGCATAGCGGCAGCGAGGTCCGCCGTCGAGCGATGGATTCCGGCGTCTCCCCGGGTCTCTGCTGAAAAGGACATCGGCAAAGGAGACAGGCATGAAGGCGGCTACGCGGTGGGTGGTGCTGTTGACGGGGGTCGGGTCGTTGATGGCCGCGCTGGACACGCTGGTGGTCTCCACGGCGCTGACCACGATCCGCACCCATCTGGGCGCGTCGATCGGGCAGTTGGAGTGGACGGTCAACGCGTACAACCTGAGCTTCGCCGTCCTGCTCATCACCGGCGCGGCGCTCGGCGATCGATTTGGTCGCCGCCGGCTGTATGCGGTGGGCCTCGGCCTGTTCGCCGTCGCCTCGGCCGCCTGCGCCCTGGCCCCCGACGTCGCGTGGCTGATCGCGGCGCGGGCGCTCCAGGGGGCCGGCTCGGCGCTGCTGATGCCCCTCGGCCTGGCGCTGCTGAGCGCGGCATTCCCGCCCGAGAGGCGGGGCACCGCGATCGGCATCTTCAGCGCGATCACCGGTCTTGCGGTCGCCAGCGGCCCACTCGTCGGCGGCGCGGTGATCCAGGGGATCAGCTGGGAGTGGATCTTCTGGCTGAACGTTCCCATCGGGCTGCTCGCGGTCCCCCTCGTCCTGACGAAGATGAAGGAGAGCCACGGCCCCGACCGGGCACTCGACATCCCCGGGCTCGGGCTGGTGACAGGCGGAGCCTTCGGAATCGTGTGGGCCCTCGTCCGCGGCAACTCCGCCGGCTGGCTCAGCGCCGAGGTCGCTCGTCATTCGTGCTCGGGTGCCTGCTCGTGGCGGGGTTCGTCGCCTGGGAGCGGCGCGCAGCGGCGCCGATGCTGCCGGCGCGCCTCTTCCGCTCACGCTCGTTCTCGGCCGGAAACGCCGCGATCTTCTTCACCTTCGCGTCGCTGTTCGGAGCCGTGTTCTTCGCCGCTCAGCTGATGCAGACCGGGCTCGGCTACGGGCCGCTCGGCGCGGGGCTGCGGCTGCTGCCGTGGACGGCCACGTTCATGACCGTCGCACCGATCGCCGGCGCGAGCGCCGACCGAATCGGCGAGCGGCCGCTGATGGTGAGCGGGCTGGCGCTCCAGGCGGCGGGAATGGCATGGCTGGCGCTGATCGCCAAGCCGGGCCTCGCCTACGCCTCGGTGCTCGGCCCGTTCCTCCTGGCGGGCGTCGGCGTCTCGATGGCGATCCCCTCCGCACAGAACTCCGTCCTGGCTTCGGTGTCGATGGACACGATCGGGAAGGCCGCAGGCGCCAACAGCATGATGCGCGAGCTCGGCGGCGTGTTCGGCATCGCCGTCGCGGTCGCCACGTTCGCGGCGGCCGGCAGCTACGTCTCGCCGGCCGCCTTCTTCGAAGGGTTCGGACCCGCGATCGGCGTCACGGCCGGGCTGTCGGCGATCGGCGCCGCGGCCGCCCTCGCGTTGCCGGGGCGGCGGCGTGCCGGCCGCGGAGCCATCGCCGGCGCCGTCCCCGCGCTTGAATCAGATGGCGTCGGCTGAGCGCCGTCGCCGTTCCCGCCAACCGAGGAGCAGATGATGAGACGAGTGATGGTCCGCTACAAGGTCAAGCCGGGTCGGGTGCAGGAGAACGAAGGGCTCGTGCGCGAGGTCTACGAGGAGCTCGGCCGAACGCAGCCGACGGATCTTCGCTATGCGACGTTCCGACTGGCCGATGACGTCGGCTTCCTCCACATCGCGGAGACCGAGGACGGGCACAACCCGCTCACCGAGGTCGAGGCGTTCGGGAGGTTCCAGGAGGACATCCGCGAGCGCTGCGAGGAGCCGCCGGTCGTGACCGAGCTCCACGAGGTCGGCTCCTTCCGGTTCTTCGCGCCATGAGCCGTGGGCGAGCGGTCCGGGTGGTGCACCTCGAGCTCCACACCCACGATCGCTCCGCGGCCGAGGCCTTCTACGAGCGGCTGCTCCGCTGGAACCCGGAGCGGATCGACGGCCCCTGCGGCTCCTACCACGCGCTGGCGCTAGGCGGGGGGCTCGACGGCGGGATCGTCGAGTGCGGCGCCAGGCACCCGCGCTGGCTTCCCTATGTGGAGGTCGAGGAGGTCGCGGCGATGACCGAGCGGGGACGCCGGCTGGGCGCGTCGGTGCTGCTCGAGCCGCGCGAGGGACCCGCCGGCTGGCGCAGCGTGCTGTCGAGCGGCGAGGGCGGCGAGATCGCCCTGTGGCAGCCCAAGGGGCAGCGCGAGTGGGTACAGCGATGACCGAGACCGAGGCACAGCTCCTTCACGCCGCGATCTCAGGCCGCGAGGAAGCCTTCGCCGAGCTCGTCGAGCCGCACCGCGGCCTGCTCCACGCCCACTGCTACCGGATGCTCGGCTCGGTCCACGACGCCGAGGACGCCGTCCAGGAGACCCTCCTGCGGGCATGGAGGAGCCTGGGCTCCTTCCAGGGCCGAAGCTCGCTCCGTTCGTGGCTCTACACGATCGCCACCAACGTCTGCCTGCGGGCGATCGAACGCAAGCCCGCGCGGGTCCTGCCGATCGACTACGGTCCGCCCGCCGATCTCCACCGACCGCTGGGCGAGCCGCTCGGCGAGTCGACCTGGATCGAGCCGTATCCCGACGCGCAGCTCGGGCTCGACGGTGCCCTCGCCGGGCCGGAGGCCCGCTATGAGCAGCGCGAGAGCGTCGAGCTGGCCTTCATCGCGGCGCTCCAGCACCTGCCGGCGCGCCAGCGCGCGGTGCTGATCCTTCGCGACGTGCTCGGCTTCTCGGGCGCCGAGGTCGCCGCGGCGCTGCAGACGTCTCCGGCGTCCGTCTACAGCGCCCTCCAGCGCGCCCACGAGAACGTCGATCACCGCCTCCCCGACCGCAGCCAGCAGGCCACGCTGAGATCGCTCGGGGACGACCGGCTGCGTGAGATCGTCGAGCGCTATGTGAGCGCCTGGGAGCGTCACGACGTTGCCGCGATCGCCGCGATGCTGACGGAGGGGGCGACGTTCGCGATGCCCCCGACGGCCGCCTGGTTCGACGGCCGCGAGGCGATCGCAGCCGGCCTCCGGGCCGGCCCGCTCGACGGGGAGCGTCGCTGGCGGATGATCCCCACCCGTGCGAGCGGCCAGCTCGCGGTCACGGCATACCTGTGGGACGAGGCGGTCGGCTACGCGCCGCACAGCGTCGCGGTGCTCACGCTCGAAGGGCCACTCGTCGATCGCGTCTACGCCTATCACGACGCCTCCGCACCGGCACGTTTCGAGGCCGTGGACGGCGCCGGAGCGCACGCCGTGCCGCCCGCTTGACCTTCCCGAAGCGCCGCGCGGGCGGGCGGCCGCGAGGCTGCCGCGGCAGGACACCCGGGCGGCCGAGGCGAATCCCTCCCGTAGCCGTCCGCCCCCTGCGGCGACGGCAACTCGAGCGGGGGAGGCCAATGACCGAGCAACCGACCTACGGCGTCGTCGACGGCAAACCGGTTCACGCGCACACCCGCAGCCATCTCGCCGCGGTGGTCAAGTTCAACCCGAAGGGGATCAGGCGCGCCGTGAGTGAGGCGGAGGGCTTCGACGCGAAGGTCGCGGTCCTGATCACGACGGGGGTCGGCACGATGGCCTGCGCCTATCTCTTCTCCCTGATCGCGCTCGTCAGCCTGCCCGAGATCCTGATCGAGGCCAACGTCATCCATCCCTCCGACGTGCCCCACTTCCTCAACAATCAGGGCCTCATCCTGATCGTCTCCTGGATCGCGCAGACGTTCATCCAACTCGTCCTCCTCAGCATCATCATGGTCGGCCAGCGGGTGCAGTCCGTCGCCAGCGATGCCCGCGCGGCGAAGACTTTCGAGGACGGCGAGCGGACGATCGACCTGCTCAACGTCCACACCGCCGGAGGCATCGCAGACCTGAAGGCCTATATCGAGGAACGCTTCGACGCGCTGAGCCCGCCGAAGCCTTCATCCTGACCGCCCGTCGAGCGCTTCGGCGGCCGCGGGCGAACGCGATCGCCCCCGCGCGCCCTGCTAGCCCTCGCCCGGCGCTCCAGACCCCGTCAGTAGCGGCCTCAGGTCATCGATGCGGTCGAATGTCCACCACAGGTAGCGCTTCGTCCCGTTCTCCCTGAGCGGATGGAGGTCCGCGAGCTCCGGGTCCTGCAGGAAACCGTCGAACGCCGCCCGGCTGGCCCACTCGACGAGCACGAGCGCCTGCCGAGGCGTCTCGCTGCCGATCTCCGCCGGATGCGCAGAATGCGCGCCCAGCGCGATCACGCGCCCCTCGTGCGCCTGGACCGCATCCAACGACCTGCGGGAGTAGGCGAGGTAGTCCTCGTTGTCGGCCAGATCGAACAGGTTCAGAGCGTACAGGGCCATCGCCGCCGGAGTATCCCACTCGCGGTGCGGGTGCCGGTGAGATCGCCGGCACGGTAGATTCGCCAGTCGATGCGAATCCACGCGCTCCGCACCGGGAACGTCGTCCTGAAGCGATCGTTCCTGTTCCCGAGCTCCGGCGTGCGCCGTCAGCTGGACCTGTTCCTTCCCGGTGAGTGGTCGGAGCCGGTCCCGATCCACTGCTGGGCGGTCGAGCACGAGGGACGCCTGCTGCTCGTCGACACCGGCGAGTCGGCTCTCGCCCGCAACATCCCCTTCGCGCGCTTCGAGGTCACGCCCGAGCAGGAGCTTCCGTCGGCGATGCGCGAGGCGGGGCTCTCGCTGCAGGACGTCTCCGCCGTCGTCCTCACCCACCACCACGGTGATCACGTGGACGGGCTCCCCCACGTGCGCGCACCGGCGCACATCCATGCGGCCGAGCTCGCCTATGCGCGCGCGCGCTTCTCCGCCGTCATGCGCCGCGTACTCCGCCAGCCGCTCCCCCCGGGCTTCGCGCCGGAGCCCTTCGAGCTCGATGGCGGGGCGTTCGGGGCGTTCCCCCGCAGCCGCCCCTTCAGCGACGACGGGCGCATCGTCGCGGTCGACACGCCCGGGCACACGCCCGGTCATGTCTCGGTGATCTGCACCGACGACGACGGCCGCCACGTGATGCTCGCGGGCGACGCCACCGACACGCTCGAGCAGCTCCAGGCCCAGCGCGCCGATGCGGTTGCGCCCGACCCCGCCGTCCACAGGGCGACGCTGGCGAGGATCGTCGAGCACTGCCGCGCGCACCCCACCATCTACCTCCCCTCTCACGACCCCGAGTCCGCCACACGCCTGCGCGACGCCATCACCGTAGCCGCGTGAGCGTCGCGCCGCAGCCGCTCGCCACGCTCGACTCCCTCGGCGTCCTCGCGGACGCATCCGCGCGAGCCGAGGAGACGCTGGAGCTCGCGTCCCGACACCTCGACCCCTCGCTCGTGGACGTGCTCGCGATCCTCGGCTTCGACCGGGAGTACACCTCCGCGCAGGGCTCCCATCTGTTCGACAGCGACGGCCGCGCCTACCTCGACTTCCACACCGGGGAGGGCTTCGCGAGCCTCGGCCACAACCACCCCGACGTCCGCGACGTGCTGCAGGCGGCGCTCGCGGCCGACCTCACCGACGGCGTGCAGATCCACTACTCCGTGCTCGCCGGGATGCTCGCGGAGGCCCTCGCCGAGAGGCTTCCCGCCGGGCTCGACGCCGCCTTCTTCGCGAGCACGGGCGCGGAGGCCGTCGACTCGGCGATGAAGTTCGCCCGTGCGGCCACCGGCCGACCCCGCCTGCTCTCCTGCGAGAGCGGCTTCCACGGGGTCACTCTCGGTCCGCTCTCGCTCGTCGGCGACGAGTTCTTCAAGGAGGGCTTCGGGCCCCTCCTCCCCGGCTGCCAGCGGGTGCCCTTCGGAGACCTCGAGGGGCTCGAGGCGCAGCTCCGCTCCGAGGACGTTGCAGCGTTCATCGTCGAGCCGATCCAGGGCCGGATGGTGACCCCTCCCCCACCCGGCTACCTGGCGGGCGCGCAGCAGCTCTGCCGTCGCCACGGCACGCTCTTCGTCCTCGACGAGATCCAGACCGGCCTCGGCCGCACCGGTAGGTGGTTCGCGCTCGAGCACTGGGGGCTGGAGCCCGACTTCGTGCTCGTCGGGAAGGCCCTCAGCGGTGGCTACGTCCCGGTCGCGGCGATGGTCACGCGCCGCGACATCTTCCAGCGGGCGGTGGGGACGCTGGAGCGCTGCTACGTCCATCAGTCGACCTACGGGCGCAACCGCCTGTCGATGGCCGCCGGCCTGGCCGCCCTGCGGGTGATCGACCGCGACGACCTGCCGGCGCGCGCCGAGCACGTCGGCGCGATCCTCCGCGAGGGGCTCCTCGAGCTGCAGGGACGCTACGAGATGATCGCCGACATCCGCGCCTGCGGGCTGATGATCGGGATCGAGCTCGGCGCGCCGAGCAGCCGCGTGGCGCGTTTGAACTGGCGCCTCATCCACATGGCGAGCGAGGGCCTGTTCCCTCAGCTGATCGTCATCCCGCTCCACCGCGACCATGGCGTGATCACGATGGCCGCCGGGAAGAACGACGTGATCAAGCTGCTCCCTCCGCTGACCCTCGCCGAGAGCGAGGCCCACAGCTTCCTCGCCGCGCTCGACGCCGTGCTCGCCGACTGCCACGGTCCGGCCGGACGCAACTGGTCGGTCGTGCGGGACATCGCCAGCGCGACGCTGCGTCGGCGGGCGCGAGCCGCCGCGCGTTGAGCGAGCAGGGCACCTCGCGCCCCGCCACGACCTCGCCGCTGAGCGGGCAGAGGTGCCTGATCACCGGCGCGAGCGGCTTCATCGGTGGGCGTCTTGCGGCGCGACTGGCAGGGCATGGCGCCTTCCTGCGGTGCCTCGTTCGCGCGGGCAGCGACACCTCCGCGATCAGCTCCCTCGGCGTCGAAGCGGTCGTCGGCGATCTCCGCGACCGCCGCTCGCTCGAGCCGGCCGCCGAGGGCTGCCGCTACGTCTTCCACTGCGCCGCCCTCGTCACCGACTGGGCGACCAAGCGCGAGATCGTCGAGACGAACGTCCACGGCACGCGCAACCTCCTCGCCGCCTCCCGGCGGGCGAATGTGGAGCGCTTCGTCCACCTCAGCACGACCGACGTCTACGCCCATCCCGGCGGCAGCGCGATCGAGGAGTCACACGCTCCACGCCGCTTCGCCAACTGGTACGCCCAGACCAAGCGCGAGGCCGAGGCCGCGCTGCTCCTCCACGCCGGCGGGCGGCACGGGATCGAGGCGGTGATCCTCCGCCCGGCGACCGTCTACGGGCCGGGCTCGGTCGAGGTGATCGGGGAGATCGCCCGGGCGATCGGCGGCGGGCGGATGCTCCTGATCGATCGCGGCCGTGCGCTCGCCGGCCTCTGCTACGTCGAGAACCTCATCGACCTCGCCGTCATCGCGGCGATCCACGACGATGCGCCCGGCTCGGCCTTCAACGTCACCGACGGCCTGTCCGTCACTTGGAGGCAGTTCACCGACGACCTCGCCGCGGGCCTCGGGCGGCCGTCGCCGCGCCTGAGCATGCCCTACTGGCTCGCCCTCGCCGTCGGCTACGCCATGGAGCAGGGCTACCGCGGCCTGCGACGCGCCACCGGCCTGCGCTCGGCGCCCCTGCTATCGCGACAGGCCGTCCAGGTGCTCGGCCGCAACCAGGACTTCAGCGCGCGCCGCGCGCGAGAGCTCCTCGGATGGGCGCCCCGCGTCGGCTACCCGGAGGGTCTCCGTGCGACGCTGGCCTGGCTGCAGGATCGCGACGCCTAGCCGGCGTCCGCCGTCGCTACCCCGCCCCGCGGGCCCCCGCACGCGGTTTCGCCGGCTTCGCCCGGGCGACGCGTCGGCGCCTGCCGATGAGCGTCTCCTCGATCTCCTCCAGCGCCTCGCCCATGTACACCGCCAGCCGTTGCAGATGGGGCATCGTGTCGCGCGCGCCGGTGAAGCCGAAGTTCAGCGTCCCCGCGTAGCTCACGCATGTGATGTTCAGCGCGTTGCCGTGCATCAACAGCGAGAGCGGGGAAGAGCGCGTCCAGCCGCGAGCCGTTCATGTAGAGCGGTTCGGGCGGGCCGGGGACGTTGGAGATGCCGACGTTGAAGGGCACCGGCGCCCGCCCGCCCGAGCCCGAGCACCAGCCCGGCGATGTAGGGGCCGTTGAGCAGCAGCGTGTAGGACGTCCGCGCCGAGGAGGGCAGGCGGCTGAGATGGCGTCTTGGCCTCCTCCGTCGAGCGATGGATGGCATGCAGCCGCTCGAGCGGGTTGGCGATGTTGGTGCCGAGCTCGGCGATCATCACGCCGATCGAGGTACCCATCGACTGGTCGTCCTGCTCACGCAGGTTCACGGGGATGCCCGCCGTCAGGGACGGTCGGGCACGCGGGCGTGCTCGGCGAGGTAGCGGCGCAGCGCGCTCCCGCTGAGGTAGAGCACGATGTCGTTGAGCGTGCAGTCCGACACGCGCGCCAGCCGCTTGATCCGATCCAGCTTGTACTGCTGGGTGGCGAAGCGCCGCTGCCCCCCTGGGCGCTCTCGCCGAGCACCGAGGCTGGCGCGCGATAGGGCGCCTGCAGCGCGCGATCGTCGACCGCCGCGAGCGCGAGGTCGAGCGCGGCGCGCGAGAGGCCGCCCGCCGCGGCCGCCGCTCCGCGGGCCACCGACAGGGGCGCCCGACGATCCGCCGGCCGGGGAGCCTCGTCTTCCTCCCGCGCCGGCCGGCTTCCCGCGCCGACGGTCCAGAACGAGGACGTCCCACCTTCTTGGGATCGCGGGACAGCGTGCGCATTATCAGCCGCATCCCGCTCACCCCGTCGACGAGCGAGTGGTGCATCTTGCTGTAGATCGCGAAGCGGTTACCTTCCAGGCCCTCGATCAGGTGGACCTCCCACAGCGGCCGGTGGAGGTCGAGCTGGTGGCTGTGCAGGCGCGAGACCAGGACGCCCAGCTCGCGCTGACCCCCGGGATGCGGCAGCGCCGAGTGGCGGACGTGATAGTCGAGATCGACGTCGTGCGATCTCCCGCATCATCGGCAGACGGGAGGCGATCATCGGCGCCTCCACGAGCTTCAGGTTCCACGGCGGCGGGATCGCCCGCGCCTCGCGCATCTGCTCGAACTCTCGCTGCAGGTAGTCCTCGCGGGCGTCCTCCGGGAGCGTGAACTCGAACAGCCCGCCGACGTGCATGGGGGTATCGCGAGACTCGATCGCCAGCCACGCACCATCAACGGGAGAAACGCGCTGCATCGTCAGTACATGCTCCCTTCGACCCCTCCCACGGTGTCGCCCTGCGCTCGAGCCTACATCTCCGCGGCAGCTCACGCGTTCCGCGCGGCCTCCAACGCCCTCGCCAGCGCCGCCCTGCCGTCGTGAAGGACCGGCTCCCCGTGGGACGCGAGCACGCGCTCGATCGGCAGCTCCAGCAGCGGCTCCAACAGCGCCGCAAGCCCGCGGCGATCGACGCGCTCGGACTCCAGCCAGCTCTCCGGAGGCAGCCTCAGTCCCCCATGCCCATCGCCGAGAAGCCGATCTCCGGGGACGAGCGTGGCCGCGCCCTCCAACCAGTAGACGATCTCGCCCGCGCCCCGCAGCACGTGCGGCTCGACCCCCGACGGGATCAGGTTCCAGACTCTGGTCGTGTTCGGGCTGTAGCGCTCGGCAATCACGCCGCGATCGCGCCTGTGCCAGCGGATCGTCGTGAGCACGCTCACCGGGCGCCCGGCGACGCGCTCGTCGAGCCACCCCAGGAACGCCTCCCGGCCCTCGCTCGGCAGCAGCGGGTCGAACAGCGCGAGGACCCCGCCGACTTCGTAGAGCACACAGCCGACCTCCTGATCCCAGTAGGCGTTGTCGGTGGCGGCCACGCCGGGGCTCCACTCCGGATGCGGAGCGCTCCAGCGGAACAGGCCGGGGACGATCTCGACGGGGAGCACGCCGGGATGCTAGACCGCAGCCGGCTTCGAAGGAACGCGCTTCCGGGACGGATAGGGTGCGCAACCGTGACCGCGCCGTACGTGCACGAGCTTCGCGTCCGCTATGGCGAGTGCGATCCCCAGGGGATCGTCTTCAACGCGAACTACCTCCTCTACTTCGACGTCGCCTTCACCGAGATGTGGCGTGCCGCCGTCGGGCCGTGGGATGCGATGCTCGAGGACGGCGTCGACGCGGTCGTCGCCGAGACGGGCATCCGCTTTCTCGCGCCCGCGCGCTTCGACGACGAGCTCGCGCTCACGGTCGGGCTCACGCGTCTCGGCACGACGGCGATGACGACCCGCATCGAGGTGCTCCGGGGCGCGGAGACGCTCGTCTCCGGATGGCTGCGACACGTGGTCGTCTCGCGCGAGACCTGGAGCAAGACCGAGATCCCCGCAGGCATCCGCGAGGGGCTCGAGCGGTTCCTCCTCGACGATGAGATTCCGGCTCGCGACGCACCCTCTGATGGATTTCACCGCAAGGTGCGCGGTCGGTGCCCGTTCCCACTTGCAATCCGCTCGGGCGGTTACTACCTTGGATCCAGACGCGGCTCCGAGTCGCAAAGAGCGAGGCCACTGAGGTGTGAGGCCGCGCCACCCCAACCGCCGGGCCTCACGGCCGGGCGGGGAAGGTTCCTCAAAACGGCTCGGGACCGCGTCGCTTTCGTTCTCGGGCTCCCCCGTCGCTAGTCTCAGGAGATTCCCAGGAAGGACTCACCCGCGACTCAGGCCCGTCGGTCTTCATGGGAGCATGCCTGAGGCCGTCGACAGCTCTCGCGTGCTCGTCGTGGACGACGAGCCGAACATCGTCGAGGTGATCTCAATGGCCCTCCGCTTCCAGGGCTTCGGCGTCGAGACCGCAGCGAGCGGGCGCGAGGCGATCGCGGCCGTTGCCGCCTTCAGGCCCCACCTGATGATCCTCGACGTGATGCTCCCCGACATGGAGGGCTTCGAGGTGGCCGAGCGCCTCGGCGCTCAGCGGGCGGGCGTGCCGATCATCTTCCTCACCGCCCGAGACGCCACCGAGGACAAGGTCCGCGGGCTGACCGGCGGCGGAGACGACTACATGACGAAGCCCTTCAGCCTCGAGGAGCTCGTCGCTCGCATCCGCACGATCCTCCGCCGCACGGGGCAGGTGGCGGCGGAGTCGGGAAGGCTCGTCTTCGAAGATCTCGAGCTCGATGAGGAGTCCCGCGAGGTCAACCGCGGCGGCGTGCTCATCGACCTGACGGCAACGGAATACCGGCTGCTGCACTACCTCCTTCTCAACCCTCGCCGCGTGATGACCCGCGCGCAGATACTCGACCATGTCTGGGACTACGACTTCGGCGGCGACGGCCGCGTGCTCGAGACCTACATCAGCTATCTCCGCAGGAAGCTCGACGCCCACGGCCCGCCGCTCATCCGCACCGTGCGCGGCGTGGGCTACGCGCTGCAGACGCCGCGACGGTGATGTCCTCGCTGCGGGCACGCCTGCTCGCCGGGGTGCTGGTGCTGGCGGCCGGCGGCCTCGTCCTGCTCGGGCTCGTCACCTATGCCGAGCAGCGCTCGTTCCTGCTCGGGCGCGTCGATCAGGAGGCGCGCGCCGCGGTCGGCTCGCTCTCGCACGCCCTCGACCTGGACGGCTTCAAGCCGGGCGCCGCCCCGACGGACTCCGACTCCGACGACCGACCGCAGCCCGGACCCGGGGGCCCGGGCGCCGGCGGCGTGTTCCTGCCACCGGGCACCTACGGCCAGCGGCGCCTCGCCGACGGCCGTGTCCTCGGCAACCTGCCGATCCGCTTCAGCGACAGCGAACGCCTCGCCTCGCCGCCCGCGATCCCGGCCCAGGTGCCGCTGGGCAGGTTCTTCACCGTCGGCTCGAAGGACGGCAGCACCCAGTACCGGGTGTTCGCGGGCCAGGACCCCGAGGACTCGGGCATCACGGTCGCGGCCGTTCCCCTCACCGAAGTCAACGGGACCCTCAACCGGCTGCTCCTCGTCGAGGCGCTGGTGATCGCCGGCGTGCTCGCCGCGCTCGGGCTGACGGCGTTCTTCGTCGTGCGTCTCGGCCTGCGCCCGCTCAGCCGGATGGAGGTCACGGCAGGGGAGATCGCCGCCGGAGAGCTCTCGCGGCGGGTGAGCCCGGCCACGTCGAACACCGAGGTCGGCCGCCTCGGGCTGGCGCTGAACAGGATGCTCGACCGTCTCGAGCAGGCCTTCGCCGAACGCGAGGCGAGCGAGCGTCGCCTGCGCCAGTTCCTCGCCGACGCCTCCCACGAGCTGCGCACGCCCCTGGCTTCGATCCGCGGCTACGCGGAGCTGTTTCGCATGGGCGCCACCCGCGGCGCCGCCGAGACCACCACGGCGATGCGGCGAATCGAGGAGGAGTCCGAACGGATGGGCGTGCTGGTCGAGGACCTCCTCACGCTCGCCCGCCTCGACCAGGCTCCGCGGGAGCGCCGCCAGTCCGTCGACCTCGTGAGGCTCGCCGGCGACGCGGTCGCCGACGCCCGCGCGACCGCCCCAGGCCGCTCGATCACGCTGCGGGCGCCCGCCGGCGCGATCGTCTCCGGGGACCCGCACCAGCTCCAGCAGGTGGTCGCGAACCTGATGCGCAACGCGCTCTTCCACACGCCCCCCGACAGCCCGATCGAGATCACCGTCGAGACCGACGCGGGCAGCGTTCAGGTCAGGGTCCGCGATCACGGCCCGGGACTCCCCGCGGAGTCCGAGGCACGGCTCTTCGACAGGTTCTGGCGCGCGGAGGGAGGGCGCGAGCGGGGCAAGGCCGGCGCCGGCCTCGGCTTGGCGATCGTCGCCGCGATCGTCGCCGCTCACCACGGGCGGATATCGGCCAGCAACGCCCCTGACGGTGGCGCGGAGTTCGTGCTCGAGCTCCCGGCCGATCACCCCGGGAGCCCCGTGCCGCAGCTCGTTTGACGGCCCGCGGACCGCACACCTGAACCGCTGCATCCGTTGACGCTCTTAGCCCCCGCTTAGCAGGCTGTTAGTCCCGCTTCAGCGCCCCGCGCCACAGTCATCTCCCCGGCCCGAACGAGGTTCAGCATGAGACGTCAATCAGCGACAGCGATGCTTTCCGCCCTGATCGGCGCCGCCGCAGCGGCGCTGGCGATCGTGATCGCACATCAGTCGGCGGCACCCTCCACGACCGCCGTGATCACCGAGCCGAGCGGTCACGTCGCGTTCGCCTCGCGGGTGAGCACGACCACGCCGCTGACCCCTCGCGCCGTCTATGAGGGCGACGCCGACGGCGTCGTCGCGATCAGGGCGAGCTCGCACGTCAGCCAGGCATCCCTCGTCGAACCGCTCGGGGGGGGCGCGTCGGAGGGCCGCACGGACACCGGCACCGGCATCGTCCTGAGCGCCACCGGGCTGATCCTCACCAACGACCACGTCGTCGCCGGCGCCCAGACGATCACCGTCTCGCTCGACGGCCAGGGCTCCCACACGCGCGCGGCCACCGTCGTCGGCGCCGACCCCTCGAAGGACCTCGCCCTGCTGCGGATCGATCCCACCGGGGAGAACCTCCACGCCCTCACGCTCGCCGCCTCGGGCGACGCCGAAGTGGGCGAGCCCGCGTACGCGATCGGCAATCCCTTCGGCCTCAACTGGACGCTCACGACCGGGGTCGTCTCCGCGCTGAACCGGGACATCCGCGCACCCGACGGCGCAACCATCAGCCAGGCCCTTCAGACCGACGCGCCGTTGAACCCGGGCAACTCCGGGGGCCCGCTGCTGGACGACACCGGCGCCGTGATCGGCATCAACTCCCAGATCGTCTCGTCCTCGTCGAGCCGCGAGGGCGCCGGCTCGGAGGGGGTCGGCTTTGCGATCTCGGTCGCCACGGTGCGGAGCTTCCTGAACGAGCTGAAGGTCGACGTCTGAGCCGCCGGTCGATCCCAGCGCGCCCCCAGCCGATCCTCAGGGGTCCCCAAGGTTGATCGGCTTCGATGCTCACATGCCCTTCCCAGCCGACACGATCGCAACCGCCACCGGGCCCTACCTGTTCTGGATCACGAGCCGCGCCGCCGGGATCACGGCGCTCGTGCTCGCGAGCATCTCGGTCTCGCTCGGCCTCGTGATGGCCACGGGGCTGCTGGGGCGCGCGAGGCCCTCGCTGCGCATCGCCCACGAGGCGCTCGCGCTCGGGACGCTCGGGGCACTGCTCCTCCACGGCCTCGTGCTCCTCGGCGACGGCTACCTCCACCCGAGCCTCGCGGACATCGCGATCCCGTTCGTGGGCTCCTACAGGACCATCTGGACGGCCGCCGGCATCGTCGCCTTCTGGACGCTGATGCTGCTCGCGCTGTCCTACTACGCCCGTGCGCGCATCGGCCCGCAGCGGTGGCGCAAACTCCACCGACTCACCGCCCTGGCGTGGCTGCTCGGGCTCGTCCACGCGCTCGGCGAGGGCACCGATGCCGGACAGGCGTGGTTCCTGGCGATGGTCGCGATCGTGGCCGCGCCGGCCGCCCTGCTCCTCCTCCGCCGCTACCTGCCCGCACGAGCCGACCGTGAACAGCCCGCCGGCCGGACCCTCTCGCGGCTGAGCCCGAGCGCGGACGTCAGGACCGGGGGAGGCTCACGATGAGCACCGAGAGCCACGGCGCGAGGGACCGAGAGGGTGCCGCCGACGACGAACGCGACGCCCGGTCCCGGGCGGCCCGCGCCCGCGGGCAGCGTCATCGTGCCGCGATGAGCCGCCGGGCGAGCCGCATCCGCCGCTCGGCAGCCGCGCTGTCGCTCGGCCTGTTCGTCGCCGCCTTCCTCCTCATCTACGTCCAGCTCGCCTCCGGCCACGACCCCGCGCTGGCGGCCGCCGCCCGGCGTCGAGCCGCCGCGGAGGTCGCCCGCACCGACGCCGAGAAGCGCGCGGCCGGCTCGAGCAGCTCCGGCACCAGCTCCGATGAAGCCACGGCGAAATCGAGCGAAGCGACGGGCTCCACCTCATCCGGCTCGAGCGAAACGTCCTCCAGTGGCTCCGGCGAATCGACGTCCGGCTCGAGCTCGGGCGAATCGACGTCCGGCTCGAGCGAAAGCTCCTCCGGCGCCTCCGGCGAATCGACGTCGAGCGGCTCGAGCGAAGGCTCGACCAAATCGAGCGGCGGCGCGTCGGCCGTGACGACGTCGCAGTCGTGAACGCCGAGGACCTCGAGGAGGTCGCGCGCTTCGACTGCTTCGGCTCCGGCTGCTCGGTCCACGTGACCGGCGCTGGTGCCGCCGGGTCCGCGGAGGAGGCGACGGCGCTGGCTCGCGCCGCGATGCTCGGCTGGCATCGGCAGTTCTCCCGCTTCATCCCCGAGAGCGAGCTCTCGCGGGTCAACGCCGACCCGTCCCCCGAGGTCGCCGTCAGCCGGATGATGGCCCGGCTCGCCGAGGCCGTCGTGGTCGCGGGCGAGCGGAGCCACGGCCTCGTAGATGCGACCCTCGGCGAGGAGATCGAGCGCGCGGGCTATCGCGGCGATCTCGAGGCCTCCATGCCGCTCGCCGACGCGCTCGACCTCGCCCCACCCCGCCATCCGGCGAGGCCCGCGCGCGAGCCGGGCTGGAGCGGGATCCGCGCGGACCGGCGCGCGGGGACGATCACGCGGCCCCCCGGCACGCCCATCGACAGCGGCGGCCTCGCCAAGGGGCTCTTTGCCGACGTGCTCGCCGAGCTGCTCGACTCACATCCCAGCTTCGCCGTCAACTGCGCCGGGGACCTCGCGATCGGGGGCGCCGAGGGGGTGCCGCGGCCGATCAACGTCGAGAGCCCGTTCGATCGGAGCATCATCCACACCTTCCACGGCGCCCGCACGGGCGTCGCCACGAGCGGCATCGGGCGCCGCAGCTGGATCGTCGCCGGCCGACCGGCCCATCACCTCCTCGACCCATCCACGGGGACGCCCGCCTTCACGGGGATCGTCCAGGCCACCGCGCTCGCCCCGAGCGCCCTGGAGGCCGAGATACGCGCCAAGGCCGCGCTCCTCAGCGGGCCGGCCGGCGCGCCTGGCTGGCTGGGCGGGGGCGGCGTGATCGTCTTCGACGACGGCTCCCACGAGGTGCTCGAGCCGCCCCTCACGATCGACCTCTCCGAGCTCGCGCCCCTGGTCCGCCCACCCGCGGCTCGCGCCTAGACGGGCGTGCCTCGCGCGCGTCGCGCGCGGCCCCCGGCCGGAGCGACTCCACCCCCGGCCGACGTGCCACCCGACATACTGCGCGCCGATGCGAGCGCTCCTGCAGCGGGTGAGCAGCGCCTCGGTTCGCGCCGAGGGGGCGACCGTCGCGGCGATCGGGCCGGGGCTCCTCGTCCTGCTCGGGATCGCCCACGGCGACGAGCCTGCGACCGCGGACCGGCTGGCGGCGAAGGTGCGCGCCCTGCGCGTGTTCGCCGATGCGGCCGGCCTGATGAACGAGCCCCTCGGCGAGCGCGAGATCCTCTGCATCAGCCAGTTCACCCTCTACGGCGACGCCCGCCGCGGCAATCGTCCGAGCTTCACCGCCGGCGCCCGCCCCGAGCAGGCGAGGCCGATCTACGAGCGCTTCTGCGCCGCCGCCGGTGCGCGCCGGGGCATCTTCGGCGCCCACATGGAGGTCGAGTCGGTCAACGACGGCCCTGTCACGCTGATGCTCGAGGCCTGAGCGGCCCCGCATGCACGTCTACGCACGGCTCGCCCAGCGCCCGGCCCACGCTTCCAGAGGGCCGTAGGCCTCGAGCAGGCGCCGCCCCTCGGCCGTCAGCGAGTAGCCCTCGGGCCCGGCGGCCACGATCCCCGCGCCGCGCAGCTCTCGCAGGCGGTCGTTGAGCACGCTCGAGGACATCCCCTCGCAGCGCTCCTGCAGCGCGCGAAACACGAGCGGGTCGGCGCGCAGCTCCCAGATCACGCGCAGCGCCCACCGTCGACCGAGCAGGTCGAGCAGCGCCATGATCGGCCTCCCCTCGCGCGATCCGCGCACGGGCCGTCCCGGCGCGGGCGCGCTCCTCGGCCCCGAGCGGTCGTGATCGCGATCGTTCATTTGCGCTTTGGAAATAAAAGCATTAGCATCGCCCCTCTGCTCTGAAAATGAAAGCACGATCTCCTGGAGGATCAAATGTCCGCCACCACCGTCCCACCTCGCATCGCCCCGCTGGAGCCCCCCTACGAGGCGGAGGCCGGGGAGATGCTCGCGAAGTGGATGCCCCCGGGCGGGGACGTCGAGCCGCTCCGCCTTTTCCGCACGCTCGCTCGCAACCTCGAGCTGACCGGGCGGATGCGTCCCCTCGGCGCGGGCATCCTCGGACGCAGCGCGAGCGTCCCACCGCTCCTGCGCGAGGTGATGATCCACCGCACCTGCGCGCTCGCCGGCAACGAGTACGAGTGGGGCGTCCACGTCGCCGCCTTCGGCCGCCCGCTCGGCCTCAGCGACGAGCAGCTCCGCTCCACCGTCCACGGCTCCTCCGCAGACGCCTGCTGGGAGGCCGAGCAGGCGCTCGTGATGGCCCTCGCCGAGGAGCTCCACGAGACGAGCACGATCTCGCCGCAGCTCTGGTCCCGGCTGAGCGCGGCCTTCGCCGAGGAGCAGCTGATCGAGCTCCTCACAACCGCCGGCTGGTACCACGTGATCGCCTACCTCTGCAACGGCCTCGCGATCGAGCTGGAGGAGTGGGCGCCGCGCTTCCCGGCCACCTAGGGCGCAGCCTGGCTCCCCGCGAGCGCCACCCCGCCCACCCGTCCGCTCACCTCCGCGGGGCCGGCGCCGAGCGTGCTCCAGGACGCGTGCAGCGACACCGGGGGCTCGGTCCCCGAGCGCGCCGTCAGCCGCGCCTGGACGAGCTCGCCTTCGGCCGCGAGCGCGGCCGGCGAGAGCCTCACCGTCCCGCTCACGGCCACCCCCGGGATCAGCTCGTCGGCGAGCAGGACGAGCGTCAGGCCCTGCGGGCCGGCCTTCACGACGCCACCGGCCAGCCCCCGATCGAGCGGTGCTTCGATCGCGTGGTAGCGCGCGATCGCGTCGCCGGCCGTGGCGACTGCGGCAGCGGCGAGGCGGAGCCCCTCGATCGAGGCGCCGTTGCCGGCGGAGGGGGTCAGCGGGGGTGCTTCGACGATGCTCGCCGGGTAGGAGCCGACGGCGTGGATCGCGGGCACGGCCGCCGCGCAGGAGGCGTCGAGCGAGGCCAGCGCGGCGGGGTCGCTGACGAACTCCTGGATCAGCGTCGAGCCGCAGGCGGTGTCGCCCTCGCCGACCACGTGCGTGGCGTTCGCGAGCTCGATGAACCGCGCGTCCCCGCCGATCTGCGCCAGCACCTTCGGCACTTCGGAGGGCGGCGTCCAACTGTCGAGTTCTCCGCCGAGCACGAGCACCGGAAGCGTGCTCGGGAACAGCGGCTCCTCGCCGGTGGTCGGGGGTTCGGCGATCGTCGGCGCGGGCCACTGCAGGCAGGCCGTGTAGGCCTCGGTGTTCTCGTCCTGGGAGAGCCACTCGGCGACCGTGAAGGGAGCGAACGTCGTCGCCGGGAGCGCTTCGGTGGCCGCCCGCAGCTGTTCGGCGCGAACCGACGGGGCGGCGCTCATGGCAAACAGCTGGGGGTAGTCGAGGCATGAGACCGCCAGGTAGAGTCCGACCGAGTATTCCCTTGGGGAGACGTCGAAGTAGGCCTCGTCTTCGAACAGCCGCTGTGCGTAGAGACGCAGCAGCGGCGCTGCGTAGCCCACCTGCAGGAGTGCGCGGGCCGCCGCGTCGAGGTCCCTGTAGACCTGCGGGTCATCGGCCGCGTCGTTGATCAGGTCGACCAGCCCGACGACGTTCATCGTGACCCGCTCGAGCCGGCCGCCGGGGCCGGGCACGACGCCCGACAACGGCTGTTCGCGCAGGCGCTCGGCGAGGCTCGAGATGCTCGCCCACGCGCCCTCGGGCTCGGCGGCGGCGCACGCGGGGGCGCGCGCGCAGACCGCGTCGAAAGCCGGGGGCATCGCCGTGATCGTGCTCCGATACCACGGGTCCAGGTCGCTCGTCTGATAGGCGGAGTCGAGGATCACGCTCCGCAGCAGCCCCGGGAAGCGGCTGGCGAAGGCCTGGGCGAAGAAGGTGCCGTAGGAGTCCCCGTAGAGGTCCACGGGGCCGGCGTCGAGGGCCTCGATCACCGAGGCCAGGTCCTCGGCCGCGACCGCCGATGTGAACAGGTCCGAGGCGTGTACCCACCCGCCGGCACCCGACCGCCAGCGATGGTCGAGCGAGGCGGCGCAGGCGGCCGCCGCCTCCTGGAAGGCGCCGCCGCCGGTGGGGCCGCTGAAGCGTTGCAGCAGCGGACACTCGATCGGCGTCGATTCCCCCGTCCCGCGGTTGTCGACGGCGAGCAGGTTCCACCTTTCCAGCAGGTGGCCGTACTGAACGCTGTAGCCGCCTTCGACGGACCCGATCGAGGGATATCCGGGCCCTCCCTCCACCGGCACGACCGTCCCCGCGGGCGCCCCCTGCGGGTTGGACGCCGGATACCAGCGATAGGCGATCGAGATGTGGGGACCCGACGGGAGCGCATAGTCGAGCGGCACCGAGAGCGTCCCGCAGTACACCTCCGGCGAGCTCGCGCAGCGCCGTAGGCTCTCGTCCCCGACGTGGAGCGTCGCGGGCGTTCCCGCGAGGGCGGGGACGGCCGCGCACGCCGCCGAGCTCGAGACGGCGCACACCTCTCGCGCGCCGCTGCCGGGCGGGGAGGCCGCTGCGTTGCCGGCGCAGGCGAGCGCCCCGAGGATCATGGCCAGCGCCACCAGCGGCGGCGAGGGCCGCCGCCCCCCGGGCCGACTCCACCCTTGCCGCCGGCCGCGGAGCGGCCGGCGAAAGCGCGCTTCGATCTCCACCCCGCCCGATTCTACGCGCGCGGGAGCCGCGCAGGCCCATCCCCCGTTCGGCGAAGATGCCCCCGTGCACGAGCAGGCCGAGAGCGGCAACCGCCATGACCGCCTGCTGCCCTGGATAGCCGCCGAGCGGACGTTCCGCGCGGTCGTGCTCGTGGCCGTCGGCCTCGTGCTCGTCACCCATCCCCACACCGACTGGGGCACCGAAGTCACCCGCCTGGCGCGATCGCTCGGGTTGAACCCGAACGGCAACTGGATCCCGGCGGCTCGTCGAGGACATCCACCGCACCCACGCCAGCGACGACGTCGCCTTCGGCCTCGCGGCGATCAGCTACGGCGCACTCGAGGGCGTCGAGGCCTACGGGCTCTGGCGACGGCGCCGCTGGGGGGAATGGCTCACGGTCGTGGCGACCTCGCTGCTGCTGATACCGGAGGCGTGGGAGCTCACGAAAAGCGTCAGCGTGATCAAGGTCGGGGCGCTGGTGATCAACCTGTTCGTCGTCGCCTATCTGCTCTGGCGGCTGCGGGGCTCCCCGCGGACACCGGCGGCGATCGCCGCCGAGCCGGCCGCGTCTGGGAGCCGAGCGGCGGGCCGCTCGACGAGCCCCCCTTGAGCGGGGCGGTGGCCCGCGCCGGGATCTGCGCCCGCCAACCTGCTAGACCCCGCCCCATGGGTGCACCGGAGACGCGCCTGCGGCTGCCCAGTCTGCGCATGAGGAGCTCACTGCTGGTCGTCGGGGTGATCGTCTCGGCGGGGCTCGTCGTGCTCGCGATCTCGCAGCTGAACTTCGAACGGATCGGCCATGCGCTGATCACCGCAAGCCCGGGCTGGGTCGTGCTGGCGCTGGGCTTGATGGCGTCCTCGCTGCTGCTCCGCTCTGTCTCCTGGCATCAGACCCTGCGGGCGGCCCTCCCCGAGACCCCGATGCCGTGGGGAGCCGTGATCCGCGCGACGATGATCGGCGTGATGGCCTCGGCGCTGTTCCCCGGCCGCATCGGCGAGCCGACGCGCGTGCTCGTGCTCTCGCGGCGGCTGGAGGGCTCCACCCGCCGGCTGCTCCCGATCGTGGCGGGGACGGTGATCTCCCAGACGCTGATCAACCTGCTCGCGTTGGGCATCCTGCTCGCGGTCACCTTCAGCAGCGTTCCCCTGCTCCATGGCCACCTCGCGGGCGTCGCCGGCGCGCTGTCCGTCCCGCTCGTGTTGTGTCTGCTCGTGCTCGCGGGCCCGCGCCTGCTCGCCGTCGCCAAGCGCTCCAGCTCGCCGGGCCTGGCGAGTGCGGCCGAGCGAGTCACCCACCTGCTCGGCCTCGCCCGCCAGGGCCTCGTCGTGTTCGCCCGTCCCCGCTTCGGCGCCGCCGCGATCATCGCCCAGCTGCTCGCCTGGGCGCTCCAGTGGCTTGCCTGCTACGCGGTCATGCTCGCGCTCGGCCTCCAGAGCCACGGGGGCCTCGTCGCCGCCGCGGCGATCCTCCTCGGCGTCAACCTCAGCGCGATCCTCCCGGCCACCCCTTCGAATCTCGGCGTCTTCCAGGCCGCGTGCATCGTCGTGCTCGCCGCCTACGGCGTGTCCGCCGGCTCCGGCCTGGCCTACGGGATCATCCTCCAGGCCGTCGAGGTCGTCACGGCCGTCGCCCTCGGAGTTCCGGCCCTGCTCGGCGAGGGCCTGCGTTGGCGCGACCTGCGCGAGGGCGCGACCGACTCAGCCGGCGAAGGCGCGGAGTGACTGGCGCAGCGAGCGCGTGGTCTGCAGAACGGCCGTGGGCTCGTACCCGCAGTGGGCCATGCAGTTCTCGCAACGGGGATCCCTGCCCCGACCGTAACGGCTCCAGTCGGTGGTCTCCACGAGCTCCTTGTAGGTCTCGGTGTAGCCGTCCGACATCAGGTAGCAGGGCCGCTGCCAGCCGAACAGCGAGTAGCTCGGGATGCCCCAGGCGGTGCAGTCGAATTCGGCCTTCCCCTCGAGGAAGTCGAGGAACAGCGGGCTGTGGTTCAGCCGCCAGCGCTTGCGCCGCCCGTCGGCGAAGGCCTCGCTGAACAGCTCCCGTGTCTGCGTCACGCCGAGGAAATGCTCCTGGTCGGGCGCTTTCTCATAGGCGTAGGCGGGAGAGATCATCATCTCGTCCACGCCGAGGTCGTCGTTGAGGAAGTCGAGCACGTCGCGGATCGTCCGCGGCGAGTCGTGCGTGAAGAAGGTCGTGTTCGTGGTCACGCGGAAGCCGGCGGCCTTCGCGGCCCTGATCGCGGCGACGGCCTTGTCGAAGACCCCCTCGCGCTCGACGGAGGCGTCGTGGCGCTCGCGCAGCCCGTCGATGTGGATCGCCCACGCGAAGTAGGGGCTCGGCTTGAAGTTCGAGAGCTTCCGCTCGAGCAGGAGGGCGTTCGTGCACAGGTAGACGAACTTCTTTCGCTTGACGAGCTCGCCCGCGATCAGGTGGATCTCGGGATGGATCAGCGGCTCGCCCCCGGCGATCGAGACCATCGGCGCACCGCTCTCCTCGATCGCCCCGATCGCCTGGGCGACGGGCATCCTCCGGCGGAGCTCGTGCTCGGGGTGCTGGATCTTGCCGCAGCCCGAGCAGGCCAGGTTGCACTGGAACAGCGGCTCGAGCTCCACGATCAGCGGGAAGCGCTCGCGTTTGGCCATCCGCTGGCGCATCAGGTACCACCCCATCCGCGTGCTCTGCCGCAGCCGAACCATGGCGCTACCTTAGACGGCGGGGCTCCACTCGTGAAGAGCGCCCCCGACGCGGCGCAGCGCCCACGCCGCGCGCAGCGCGCTGACGGCGGCCTGCGGGCGCATCAGCTCGTGGGTGGGGCTGTCGAGCACGACCCGCACGACCCCGAACCCCCTCGCCCCGGCGCCCGCCGCGAGCCACACCGACTCCATGTCGACGCCGATCGCCCCGCCGGCGAGCAGCGTCTCCCGCCGCTCCCCCGTCGCGATCTTCGACACGCAGACGATGCTCCCGCTGCGCACCTTCAGCCCCCGGCCCGCCAGGTGCTTGACGAGTTGGGGGGCCAGATCGCAGCGGACGCGCTGCTCCTCGTGGCCTTCGTCGGTGGCGGCGTAGACCTCCACCGGGATGATCACTTCCCCCGGCACGGACTCCTCGTCGAGGCCCCCGCAGAAGCCCACGACGAGCAGCGCGCTCCCGGCCCCCGTCAGCGTGCCGGCGGCCACGCGGGCCTTCTCCGGGCCCATCCCCGTCTTGCGAACGAGCGCCGTCCGCGCGGCCGAGGAGATCAGCGCGGCCTCGATCCGCAGGGGCGCCGCGAGGACGACGTCGCTCATGCCCGCGCCTGCCCCCTCGCGCCACCCCGCTCCGCGCCCGGGATCGCCAGCGGACGACCCTCGCCCCCGAGCGCGCCGATCGCCGCGGCCGCGGCGGAATGGCCGCTGATCACCGCCCCCTCGAGCGTCGCGGGCCAGCCGGTGTCGGTCCACGCTCCGGCGAGCACGAGCCCCGGCACAGCCGTCTGCGCCCCCGGCCTGAGCGCCGCCACACCCGGGCTCGCGCGGAACGTGGCGGCGTGCTCACGGGTCACGAGGAAGCTCTCGACCGAGGCGCCGCGGGCCTCGGGGAGCAGCTCCGCAAGGGCCGGGAGATAACGCTCGCGAAGCTCCTCGACGCTCATCCCCATCTCCCTCACCGCGCCGGAGAGCGACACCGCGAGATGCTGGCTGCCCGCCGGGGCGCCCGAGGCGCCGGTGCGGTCGAAGATGTATTGGACCGGCGTGCCCACCCCGGCGGCGAACGCGTGCTCGCAGACCGCGCGATCGTAGAGGACGTGGAGATTGACGATCGGCGAGGTCCCGATCCGCTCCAGGTCGCTCGCGCAATCGGGAAGCAGCGGCGCCAGGAGGGTCGCGGCGCGCGTGTGTGGGAGCGCGACGACGACGGCCTCGGCGATCAGCCCGTCCTGCTCGCGAGGGTCGCTCCCGATCCCGTCCTCGCCCTCCCCGCCGGCCTGCCGGCCGCCCCGTCCGAGCACCTCGAGAGCTCCGCCCGCGCCGGCCGCGAGCCGCTCCGCGCGCCAGCCGAGGCGTACCTCCACGCCCGCCCGCTCCAGTGCCGCCTGCGCGGGACCCGACAGGATCTCCCCGAGCGTGCCCACGTGAAAGCCGATGTCGCCGTCGCCGGCGGCGGTGAGCAGCCCGCGGCGGAAGACGAACGCCCCGAGCGCGAGCGATGCCTCCGCCGCGGGCATGTTCAGCGTCGGCAGCGCGATCAGATCCCACAGCGCCGCGATCGCCGCGGGCCCCTGTCCGTGCTCGGCGAGCCAGGCGCCGAGCGTGCGCGTGTCGAGATCGGCCCGCTCGGGGTCCAGGCGCCTCATCGCCAGCGCCGCGCGCCCGGCGCCGATCCGCCCGCCGAGCGAGAGATGGGGGTAGCGGGCGAGCGCTCCCGCCAGATGCAGTGGCGGCGGGAGCCCGTTCCGGCGCAGGGTGAAGGGGGCTCGCCCGGGCCTGAGCACGGGGATCTCCAGGCGCGGCTGGATCCTCGTCAGGTGCTCGCTGCCGAGGCGCTGGAGCAGGCCGCGATAGGCGAGGCAGCCGCGCAGGAACACGTGCTGGCCGTTGTCCATCTCCAGGCCGTCCCGCTCCACCGAGTAGGCCGCGCCGCCGAGCCGTCGCCGCACCTCCACGAGCGTCACCTCCGCGCCCCCCTCGGCGCAGTCCAGCGCAGCCGTGATCCCGGCGAGGCCCCCGCCGAGCACGATCACGCGCCCGCCGCCGCTCATCGGCCTCCCCCGAGCACGCTCCGCGCCGCCACCCAGGCCTTCTCCCTCGCGGGCAGCGACACGCGCCCGCGGGCGGCCTCCTGGGGTCGCGCGGCGATCCGCTCGAGCAGCCGCCGGTAGATCCCCGCCATCGCCCGCACCGAGGCCGCGCTCCGCCGGTCGAGCAGGTCCGTGAGCGCGATCCCGCGGTCGAACCACGCCCGCGCGCGATCCGCCTCGAAGCGCACGAGCTCGCTCATCCGCTCCTCGTCTCCTCCCGCGCCGCACCAGGAGTCCAACAGCTCCTCCGCCCTAGCCGCCTCCCCGTCGGCGAGGAGCCCGAAGCGGCGGAGATCCTCCGCGGGCAGGTACACGCGGCCGTTCTCGGCGTCCTCGCGCACGTCGCGGAGGATGTTCGTCAGCTGCATCGCCACGCCGAGGTCGTCGGCGAGCCCTTCCGCCGTCTCGCGCTCGACCCCCTCGCCATCGCTGCGCCCAAAGACCGCCAGGCACACCCGCCCGATCGCGCCGGCCACGCGGCGGCAGTAGAGGACGAGCTCCTCGAAGCCCTCGTAGCTCACCCCCGCGACGTCCATCCGCACGCCCTCGATCAGCTCGCCGAGCGCACCGGGCGGCAGGCGAAAGCGCTCGTGCGCGTCGGCCAGAGCCACCATCACGGGATCATCGCCGCCGAGCTCGGCCGCGGCGGGCGGCGATCCGGCTTCGATCGCGGCCAGCGCCGCCGCCTCGCCGTCGAGCATCACGAGCTTGCGATCGTGGGCGAGGGTCCCGTCGCCGATGTCGTCGACGCGCCTGGCGAACGCGTAAACCGCGCAGATCGCCTGTCGCCGATCGCCGCTCAGCAGACGGATCCCATAGAAGAAGTTCGCCGCCTCCGCCCGGGTGACGGCTTCGCAGTGCGCGTAGGCGGCGGCCGTCTCGCCGTCGCTCACGGCGAGCCCCCCCGGGCGCGCGCGAGCACGTCGGCGAGCTCCCGCAGGAGCGTCCACCGCCCCGCCTTCGGCGCCCCGGCGAGGACGTCGCAGCGGGCGCGCTCGATCGCCGACAGCGCCGCCCGCCCGCCCGCGAGGAACCCCGCCACCCCGAGGCGTGGGCGCCCACGGAGATCGGCCACCAGTCCCAGCCCCCCGTCGAGCAGCGCGCGGGCGCGCGCGACCTCGAAGCCGACCAGCGCGCGCACCTCCGGGCCGGCGTGCGCGGCGCCCAGGTCGGCGATCGCGACGGCAAAGCGCTCGCGGTCCTCGCGCGGCAGGTAGACCCTCCCGGCGGCGAGATCCTCGGCGACGTCCTGGCAGTGCTCGGCGAGCTGCAGGCCGGTGCAGATCGAGTCCGACAGCTCCACCCGGGCGGGGGTCGCCGCGTCGAAGACCCCCAGCACGAGCTCTCCCACGGGGTTCGCCGACAGCGAGCAGTAGTCGCGTAGCTGCTCCCAGCTGTCGTACTCGCTGACGCGCTGGTCCATCCGGTTGGCATCGATCAACCGCACGAACGGCCCGCGGGGCAGCCGGCGGTCCCGCAGCGTCGGCTGCAGGCGCACCAGCAGGGGATGGCTGGCCTGCCCCTGGAAGGCGCGATCGAGCTCGGCTTCGCACCAGTCGAGCGCCGCCAGGCGATCGCCGACGAGCGAGTCGCCGAGCTCGTCGACGAGCCTCGCGAAGCCGTAGACCGCGAGCAGGTCGGCGCGCTCGCCGCGCGGGAGGAGCCTGCTGGCGACGGAGAAGTTCTCCCCGCCGGCGCGCGCCATCACGGCCGCTTGGCCCGGCACGCCGGGCGGGGCCTGCGCGATCAGCGTCACACCGGGGGCGTCTCGTCGTCCGCGTCCGCGTCCAGGCAGCGGCCCAGCGCCATCATCGGGAACGTCAGCCGGTAGAGGTGGTAGTTGATGTAGTAGTCGGAGGGGAACCCGGTACCGGTGTACTGGGGCTCGTCCCAGCCGCCGTCCTCGCGCTGCCCGTCCACCAGCCAGCGCACGCCCCGGGCCACCGCACCGCCCTTCTCCCCCGCCGCGTGCAGCGCCAGCAGCGCCCAGGCGGTCTGCGAGGCCGTGCTCGGGCCGCGGCCGATCCAGCGCGGATCGTCGTAGGAGCGAGGGTCCTCTCCCCAGCCCCCATCTTCGTTCTGATGTGCCTCCAGCCAGCGGACCGCGCGGCGGATCGGGCTCGCCCGCCGGTCGACCCCCGCGGCGATCAGCCCCGGGATCACCGCCCCCGTTCCGTACACGTGATTGACCCCCCAGCGTCCGTACCAGGAGCCGTCGCGCTCCTGGCGCTCCAACAGCCAGCGCAGCGCGCTGCGCGCGCTCGCCCCCTCGCCCTCGCCGAGCAGGCCGAGCATCTCGAGCGAATGACCCGTCACATCGGCGCTCGGCTCGTCGATCACCTCGCCGAAGTCCAGGAACGGGAGCGCGCGGACGAGCGCGCGCGTGTTGTCGGCGTCGAAGGCGCCCCAGCCGCCGTCGCCGCTCTGCATCCCCTCGAGCCAACCCACCGCGCGCGCGATGGCGCCGTCGATCAGGGCCCTGCTCGTCCGGTCCCCGCCGAGCCGCAGCAGCGCCAGGACGACCTCGGCGGTGTCGTCGACGTCGGGGTAGTTGACGTTCGCGAACTCGAACGCCCACCCGCCCGCGGCCAGGCGGGGGCGCTTCAGCGACCAGTCTCCGGGGACGGTGACCTCCTCGCCGAGCAGCCACTCGCCGGCGCGCACGAGCGCGGGGTGATCGGCGCCGAGCCCCGCATCGCTCAGCGCCACGACCGCCAGCGCGGTGTCCCAGACGGGCGACTGGCACGCTTCCAGGCGGCGGCTGTCGCCCGCCGGCGCCCCGACCCCGTTCGCGTCGTCGCGGTCCTCGACGATGAACGTCTCGATCCCCTCGAGCCCCCGGCGCATGACGGGGTGATCGAGCGGATAGCCCTGCAGCTCGAGCGCGATCAGCGAGTAGACCCACGGCGGTTGGATCCCGCCCCAGGAGCCATCGGCCTCCTGGCGGCGGACGATCCAGCGCTCGGCGCGCGCGAGCGCGAGCCGCCGCAGGCGCGCCAGCGGGCGCCGCTCATAGACGCGGAGGGCCCTGTCGAGCAGGCGCAGCCAGCGCGTCGGACCGCGCTCGGCCGCGCGGCGCGGAGTGGCGCCGGGGGAACGCTCGGGGAGCTGCTCGGCGGCGAGCTCGTGGAGGTCGAAGCCCAGGGGGCGGACCGGGCGATGGGCTTTGACGACCGACAGCGCGACGATCGTCTGACGGGCCCAGCAGGCGAAGTCGTACACGTTCAGGGGAACGGCGGCGGGCAGGAGGACGATCTCGGTCGGCAGCGCCGGAACCTCCTCCCAGGACCACAGCCCGAACAGCGCCAGCCACAGGTGGGTGAAGACGCGCGCGTTCCGCGGTCCGCCCTGCGCCCTGATCCAGGCGGCCGCCCCACGCATGTGCTCGGCCTCGGCGGGGTCGCCCGCCAGGCGGAGCCCCCAGTAAGCCTCGATCGTCGTCGACAGATCGCCGGGGCCGCCGTGGAAGTTCGCCCAGGTCCCGTCCGCCCGCTGCTGGGAGCGGATCCACGTCGCCGAGCGCTCCGTGGTCGCGGCCTCGCGGATGCCGAGGAACTCGCGCAGGAGCATGTCCTCGGCGTCCATCGTGACGTTCGTCTGCAACTCCCCCCGCCACCAGCCCTGATCGTGCTGGAGCGAGAGCAGCCGCTCCCGCGCCCGCTCGAGTGCCAGAGCGGTCTCATCGCGCGCCTGGAGCGTCAACTCCGCCATGGCGGAAACCTAGATGATTTGACGGCTGCTACCGGGCTCGTGGGCGGCCTCGTGCGGGCTCAACGCCCGGCGCTCCGCACGACGGCACCCCGAGACACCAGCACCTCGGGATGTTCGAGCGTGATCACGTGACGGCGGAGCGCGGCCTCGCTGACGGCGCGGGGCACCGGGGAGACGAAGCGGTAGACGATCAACCCGTCGACCTCGCGGCGGGAGACGAGGCGAAAGCCCGCCGCCGGCGGGATGCCGGCGGAGCGGCGCAGCGGCGAGTAGCCCGTCTCCTCGATTTCCCGCAACAGCACCGTGCTCCGCGGCGCCAGCGGACGGAGCCCGGGGATGTAGTACTCCAGCGGCGCGGAGCCGAGCTCGACGGTTGTGACGGCGCGGGCGGGCGATCCGGGCCCGATCTCGTGGGCGAGGTCCCGCCAGTTGCCGCGCTGAAGCCGCGGGCTGAGGTTGACGTCGATGCTCACGGCGAGCAGGCCCACGGCGGCGAGCGCCAGCAGCAGCGCGCCCGCCCTCCCGGCCGCGGGCGTCGCCCCGAGCAGAGCGATCAGGGCGCTCAGCGGGACCATCGCGCCGATCAGGTTGCGCGGGGCCAGGTAGTCGGCCCCGAAGGCCACCATCGCGAGCGGAATCAGAGCCCCGCAGGCGGCCACGCTCGCGAGCACGACCGCCTTGTGCAGTTCGCTGCGGCGGCTCGCCGTCACCGACGACGGCGTCGTCGCAGCCGGGAGCGGTTCGGTGAGACGCCACAGGCCGAGGCCGACGGCGGCGAGGATCGGCAGCGCCAGCAGCAGCTCGACGCCGTGGCCGAGGGGAGCGCCCGAGGGACCGGTGAGGTAGTACTGGGGGATCGCCTGCAGCCGTTCCCCCAGCGGCCAGCGGCCGATCCACTGGGTCCCGTGGCCGCCCTGGGAGGAGATCAGCGGCAGCAGCGCCAGGCCCACGGCGGCGACGGCGGCGACGGCGGCCGCGGCGGGCCAGAGCGTGCCCGCGCGGCGAGCGGCAGCGGTCGGACGGAGCAGCCACAGAGCCATCGGTATGAGGAGGAAGACGGCGAAGTAGTGCGACAGCAGCGCCAGCGCCCCGGCGAGGGCGAACGCCGCCAGGCGCCCCCGCGTCGGCTCGCGCTCGGCGCGCAGGAAGCAGAGCAGCAGCAGCGTCGCCGTCAGCGCGAACAGGCCGTAGGCGCGGGCCTCCTGGGAGTACCAGACGAACAGCGGGTTGACCGCCATCAGCGCCGCGCAGGCGATCGCCGCGCGCCGGCCGGCGAGCTCCGCCCCGATCGCCCACGCCAGCGGCACGACCGCGATGCCCGCCAGCGCCGAGGGCAGCCGCAGGGCGACCTCACCGGTGCCGAGGACGCGTGCGTCGGCCCAGGCGATCACGTACCACAGCGGCGGGCTGTTCTCGGTGTGGGCGACCGCGCGGAGCGTCGAGAAGAGGCTCACGTGGAGGACGTGCACCGGGGTGAAGGCCTCGTCGTACCAGAAGCTCTGGAGGTCGAGCGTGGACAGGCGAAGCACCGCGGCGAGCAGCGTGAGCGCCGCCAGCGGCCACCACCGCGGCAGCCCCGTCGCCGAGCGTTCGGCGCCGGCGCCCGCCGGGCGCGAGGCGCTGCTCAGCGCGGACACAGCCCCCGCGCCCCCGCGCCGAAGCAGCCGTAACGCGCGGCGCGAGTGTCGGGCAGGCGCGCGGGGACGTACCAGCCGCCGTGGATCGCGCGCCGCCCGTCGATCAGCGGCCCCCAGATCAGCAGGCACAGCTGGGTGCGCTCTTTCGGCGGGCCCGGGCTCGTGTTCCCGCACACGACCTCGCGTTCGCTCGCGCTTCCGAACAGCTGCTGGTCGACGGACAGGTTGTGGTAGCTGTGGCCGGTGTAGTGCCGCCACGTGGCCACGTCGGCGGAGAGGCGTTCGTTGACGGCGCTCTGACGGGCGACGTCGTTGATCGTGGCGACCGCGAGGAACACCCCCACGAGGATCAGCAGCGTCGTCTCCACGAGCCGCAGCTGGCCCGTCCCGGGGAGCTCCGCCGAGCGCGGGCGCAGGCGCGGCGGCAGCCACTCCCAGCCCCTCTCCTCTGCGGCTTGCGGCGTGCTCACTGGACCGGTGCGATCAGCGGGGTGATCTGGTGGATGATGAACAGCGCCTGCGCGGCCAGCGTCGCGGCCAGCAGCCGGCGGTCGCGGACGACGACGGCGAGGGGGAGCGGCCACAGGATGTACCAGGCGAGCAGCCACGTGCTCGTCACCGAGATCACCAGCAGCGTCCATCCCGAGGCCGCCACCCAGTCGTATCCGCGCCAGGTGCGCGCGAGCAGGTAGAGGGTGACCGCGACGAGCGCCGCCTTCAGCAGGTCGTGGTCGACGGGGAACACGCCCGGCTTGCCGAACAGGTGCGCGATCTCGGTGGCGAAGCTGTCGGTGGAGACGAAGGCGGCGTCGCGGTTGAGCGCCGATATGACGTCGATGCCGTGGCTGCCGAAGGCGGCGTATCCGAGGGCCGCGCCGAGCAGCAGCGCGCCCGCCGCGCCCGCGATCGGGGCCAGGCGGCGACGGGAGAGGATCATGAAGGGGAGCAGGACGGCGACGGTCGCCTTCACCAGCGCCCCGGCCACGACGGCGGCGGCGGCCCCCGCTTCGCGCGCCCGCGCGCGCCCGGCCGATCGACCCTCCTCGGGGCGTTCGGCGGCGAGCGTGAGCGCCACCGCGAGCATCATCAGCGCCGTCATGATGAGGTCGTTGTGGGCGCCGCCGAGGCCGTAGAGGAGATACAGGGGGTTGATCCCGACGACGAGCACCGCGACCACCGGATCGAGGCCACGCAGGCGCGCGCAGCGCCACGTCAGCAGGAGCGTGGCGGCGCTGGCGAGGAGCGCAAGGAGCTTCATCCCCCACAGCGCCCCCACGACCCCGAGCAGGCCGAGCGGGTAGGTGATCAGCGTGTACAGGGGCCCGTAGGCGGTGGCGACGTGGGTCCAGTCTTCGCCGACGTAGGGGAAAACGGGGTCCGAGCGGATCGCGATCGGGCCGTGGAGATATGGGTTGAGGCCGTGCTCGACGCCCATCCGGGCGTAGGCGATGTAGCTGAAGACATCCGTCGAGAGGAGGATCGGGCCGGCGAAGATGATCAGGTGCAGCGCGACGATGAGGAGCAGGGCCGCCCGTTTGGAGACCCGCGCCGCGCCGCGCTCCACGAGCGCGATCAGGGCCGCGTAGGACGTCACGCTCGCGAGGAGCGCGATCAGGAAGACGCGGTAGCCGAGCCGCTCCCCGATACCCGACAGCCACGAGGCGATCGCCGGCGAGGGCGGCACGATCGGCGAGTGCCCCGCGGCGGCATCGAGGACGATCTCGAGCGTCGCCGCCACCAGCACGAGCGCGAGCAGCGGGACGAGCGACCCGGAGACGCGGTCGGGGCGCACACGGGGGAGCTCGCCTTCGCTCCGCGCGGCGACGCTCACGAAGGAGCGTGGCTCACAGCGAGGTCCACACCGTCTTGGTCTCGAGGTAGGCGTCGAGACCGTCGTGGCCGTGCTCGCGGCCGAGGCCCGAGGACTTGAAGCCGCCGAACGGAGCGGACGGGTCGACCGTGCCCCAGATGTTGATGTAGACGGATCCCGCCTGGAGCATCGCCGCGAGGCGGTGGGCGTTGCCGACGTCGCGCGTCCACACCCCCGCCGCGAGGCCGTATTCGCTGTTGTTGGCGCGCGCGGCGACCTCCTCGAGGGTGTCGTAGGGGGAGGCCACGAGCACGGGGCCGAAGATCTCCTCGCGGACGATGCGAAGCTCGTCGGAGGTGGTCGCGAAGAGCGTCGGCGCGATGAAGTAGCCGCCGCTGTCGGCGAGCGCGGCCTCGCCCCCGGCGAGCACCTCGGCGCCTTCGGCGCGGCCGGACTCGATGTAGCCGAGCACCCGCTCGTGCTGCTCGGCGGAGACGAGCGGGCCGAGCTGCGTGTCGGGGTCCAGACCCGGGCCGAGGCGCGTCGCGGCGGCCGCCTCGGCGAGCCCGCCGACGACCTCGTCGAAGCGCTCGGCGGGTACGTACAGGCGCGAGGCGGCGTTGCAGGCCTGGCCGCTGTTGAAGTAGATCGCCTGGAAGGAGCCCTTCACGGCGGCATCGAGGTCGGCGTCGGAGAGGATGATGTTCGGGGACTTCCCCCCGAGCTCCAGCGTCACCCGCTTCAGCGCGGCGCCCGCCCGCGAGCCGATCTCGCGGCCGACGGCCGTCGAGCCGGTGAAGGCGACCTTGTCGACGTCGGGATGGGCGACGAGCGCGGCGCCCGTGGAGCCGTCGCCGGTGAGGACGTTGAGCACCCCGGGCGGGAAGCCCACCTCGAGCGCCAGCTCCCCCACCCGCAGAGCGCTCAGCGGTGTCTGCTCGGCGGGCTTGAGCACGATCGTGCAGCCCGCCGCGAGCGCCGGCCCGAGCTTCCAGGCGGCCATCAACAGGGGGAAGTTCCAGGGGATGATCTGGGCGCACACGCCGACGGGCTCCCGGCGGGTGTAGCAGTGGACGTTGGGGACGCTCACGGGCAGCACGCCCCCCTCGATCTTCGTCGGCCAGCCTGCGAAGTAGCGCAGGTGGGCGAGAGCGCCGTTGACGTCGACGAAGCGGGCGAGACCGACGGGCTTGCCGTTGTCCAGCGACTCGATCTCCGCGAATTCCTGCGCGTGCTCCTCGATCGCGTCCGCGAGCGCGAGCATCAGCCGCTCGCGCCCGGCGGCGGGCATCGTCGACCAGGGCCCCTGGAGCGCGGCCCGCGCGGCCGCGACGGCCCGCTCGACGTCCTCGCTGCCGCCCTCGGCGACCTCGGCGACGGCGAGCCCCGTCGCGGGATCGAACGTCTCGAAGGTGCGCCCGTCGGCGGCCTGCAGGCGCTCGGCGCCGATCAGCAGGTCGTGGCGGCGGGCGACGAACTCGCGGGTGGACGGGCTGAGCGCGTCGGGGAGGGTGTCTGCGGAGATGGTGGTCATGAGCGCAGCCTACCTCGATCCCGGCGCCGCCCGCCAGGGCATATGCTGGAGCGGATGGCCGAGCCCTCGAAGGCGGTGTTGATCACCGGCTGCTCCTCAGGGATCGGTCGCGCGACGGCGCTGAGGCTCGTGGGCTCGGGCTCGACCGTCTACGCGACGGCGCGGGACGAGTCGACGCTGGCGGAGCTGGAGCAGGCGGGCGCACGGCCGCTCGCCCTCGACGTCACCGAGGAGACCTCGATGAGATCCGCCGTGGAGGCGGTCGTGCAGGCGGAGGGCGCCGTCGGGGTGTTGATCAACAACGCCGGCTACAGCCAGAGCGGGGCGATCGAGAGCGTGCCGATGGAGGCCGTGCGACGGCAGTTCGAGACGAACGTCTTCGGCGCCGTGGCGCTGACGCAGCTCGTGCTCCCGGGGATGCGGGAGCAGCGTTGGGGGAAGATCGTCAACGTCAGCTCGATGGGCGGCCGGCTGACGTTCCCGGGTGGCGGCTACTACCACGCGAGCAAGCACGCCCTGGAGGCGCTCTCGGACGCCCTCCGCTTCGAGGTGCGGGGCTTCGGGATCGACGTGATCGTGATCGAGCCGGGGCTGATCGTGACCGACTTCGGACACGCGGCGAGCGCCACGATGAGCGACCTCGGCGACGTCCAGGAGGACCCCTACGCGAACTTCAACAGCGCCGTGGGGACGCTCACGACGGACGCCTACGAGGGCCCGATGCGGCGGCTCGGTGGGGGCCCGGAGACGGTCGCGAAGGCGATCGAGCGAGCGCTCTCGCGCCGCCGCGCACCCACCCGCGTGACGGTGACCCCGTCGGCGAAGATCACGATCGCGATGCGCCGCGTGCTCGGCGACCGAGCCTGGGACGCTGCGATGCGGGGGCAGTTCCCACAGCCGGGATGAGCGCCCGCTCGCTCCCCGGTAGCTCCGCGAGGGGCCGCCCGATGTGGAACCCCTGGCCGTAGTCCACGCCGTAGCCGGCGAGCATCTGGAGGGTGGGCTCGTCGCCGACGAACTCGGCGATCGACCGCCGCCCCATCCCCCGAACCACGCCGACGAGCGCCTTGACGACGAGCTGGTCGGTGCGTGAGGAGGGGAGCCCGCGGATGAAGTCCCCGTCGATCTTCAGGTAGTCGAAGGGGAGGTGCTTGAGGTACTGGAAGGAGCCGAAGCCGGCGCCGAAGTCGTCGAGCGCTATCGAGCAGCCGAGCGCCTGCACCCCGCGGCAGAAGTCCCGCGCGCGCTCCATGTCGGAGATGGCGGCCGTCTCGGTGAGCTCGATGACGAGCCGCGAGGGATCGACGTCGTGGCGGCGGAGCTCGCCGTGGAGGTGGGCGAGCATGCCCTCGTCGGTGACGGACAGGGCGGACACGTTGACGGCGATGCCCGACCCCGGCGAGGTGCGGAGCAGCGGCGCGACCATCGCGATGACCATCCGGTCGATCTCCCGGATCAGCCCGTAGCGCTCCGCGGCCGGGAGGAAGCGGCCCGGCGCGACGAGCCGGCCGTCGGGCTCGTCGGCGAGGCGGAGGAGGGCCTCGTGGTGGGAGATGAGGCCGTCGCGGAGCGAGACGATGGGCTGGTAGTGGAGCACGAAGAGCTCCTCCTCCAGGCCCCGCCGCAGCCGCTCCAGCCATGGCCGGCGGAAGGCGCCCTCGCTCGCCTGGTCCTGATCGGCGTGCTCGGCCGGGACCGGGCTCGGGGCTGGTGGGCGCACGAGGGAGAGGCGGTGGGAGGCTCGCGTGGACGTCGAGGAGATCATCTCGGCGGCTGTCTTCGACGGGTTCCCGGGGCTCACCTGCGCGCGGGCGCAAACCCCCGCGCCGGGGTCAGCTCCGCCGGGCGGCGGCATTCGGGCGGCGGGCCCGGTCGGAGATCACGAGGAGGAGGGCGACGAGGACGAAGTTCATCACCACCGAGGAGCCTCCGTAGGCGACGAACGGGAGGGTGACGCCGGTGAGGGGGATCACGCGGGTGACCCCGCCGACGATCACGAAGACCTGGAGGGCGATGATGAAGGAGAGGCCCGTGGCGAGGAGCTTGGAGAAGGAGTCGCGGGCGAGCACCGCGGTCTTCAGCCCGCGGGCGACGAGGAGGAGGTAGACGAGCAGCAGCGCGGCGCCGCCGACGAGGCCGAGCTCGTTGACGATGACCGCGTAGATCATGTCGCTTTCGGGGACCGGGAGGATCGAGTGGCCGGCTTCGCGGAGGAAGCGACTGGTCGAAGCCCTTTCCGAACAGCCCCCCGTCGGCCTGGGCGAAGAGGGACTGGGCGAGCTGGTAGCTGCCCCCCGCCTGACGTTCGTAGAGGGAGGTGTCGAAGGGGTGCTCCCAGGCGAGCACGCGGGCGTGGACGTGGCTGACGTGGGTCGAGACGAACCAGGCGCCGAGGGCGAACAGGAGGAGGCCGACGAGCGGGAAGGAGAACCGCCCGGTGGCGACGTAGAGGAGGGCGAGGAAGGCGCCGAAGAACATCAGCGAGGTGCCGAGCTCGTTCGTGAGCAGGAGCGTCGCCATCGCGGCCCCCCACACGACCAGGAGCGGGCCGAACTGCTTCATCGGCGGGATCGTCACGCCGAGCACGCGGCGGCCGGCCGTGACGAGGATCTGGCGGTTGTCGTGGAGGTAGCTCGCGAGGAAGATCACGATCGCCACCTTCGCGAGCTCGGCGGGCTGGAAGGAGACGCCGCCGACGTGGATGTCGAGGTAGGCGCCGTTGACCTGCTCGCCGATGCCGGGCAGGCGGGGCAGGACGGTCATGCACGATGCCGACGAGCGGCGATCGTGTAGCGATAGCGCTCCAGCACGGCGACGCCCCGCGCGCGAAGGAGGAGGATGGTGGCGGCGAAGAGGACCAGCCCGAGGACCATCCACTGCGCCTGCTGGCGCGCGAGGACGGGTTCGATGCGGTAGATCATCACGATGCCGAAGCTCGCGAGGACGGCCACGAGGGGGAACAGGTAGGGGTCGGCGTCGGGGAGGGCGTAGCGGATGACGAGGTGGGCGGCGAGGCAGAGGGCTAGGAAGAGGGCGCCGTAGAGGAGCGAGACGCCGGAGAGGTGCTTCAGGACGACGTTCGTGGCCGCGCCCGGGGAGTTGTCTTCGGACTGGATGAAGATCGCGGCGAAGCCGCCGCTGACGAGGAGGGCCGCTGGGATCAGGCCCAGGAGCTCTCGGTTGCGAGCGCTGAACACGCCCCGAGCGTACCCCCAGACCCGGCGCGGAGGCGCCGGGGAGCCCGCTAACCTTGGTCGCTCGCGCCGTCCGGGGGAGCGGTGGCGCTCTCGCACAGCTATGAGAAGCCCGCTTGGCACAGCCCATGGATGACGAGCGCCCGCCCAGGCTGTGGTGGGGGATGTGGAAGCGGTTCATCGTCGCCGCCGTCCTCATCGTGATGCTCAGCGCGGGCGCGACGGCGACCGTGGCGCTGAACACGGTGAACGGGATCGCCGAAGAGGTGTTCCCGAAGATCAGCCAGATCAATGCCCCGAAGGGCCTCGTGACGCCCGAATACAACGAAGGGCCCGAGACCTTCCTCGTCCTCGGGACGGACCGCCGGGAAGGCTCCCACGACGCCTACGACCGCGAAGATCCCCCCCACAGCGACACGATGCTGCTCGTGCGGTTCGACCCCGAACAGGAACAGACCTCGGTGATGTCGATCCCGCGGGACCTGATGGTGAACATCGACGCGCCCAACGGGACCGTCTACGCGAACGAAAAGGTCAACGCCGCCTACACGATCGGGAGCAGGCTCGGGGGAACGCGCGGGGGGATGCTCCTGGCCGCCGAAACCGTCAAGCGGGAAGTGTTCCCCGAACTGGAGATCAACGCGATCGTCGACGTGGACTTCCGGGGGTTCATCCGCGTGGTGGACTCGCTCGGCTGCGCCTACGTGAACGTCGACCATCGCTACTTCAACGAAAACAACGGCTCGCCGGAAACGAACTACACGAGCATCAACCTCCAGCCCGGCTACCAGAAGCTCTGCTACGAAAACGCTCTCGACTACGTCCGCTATCGCCACACCGACGACGACTTCGTGCGGGTGGCCCGCCAGCAGGACTTCATGAGGGACCTCCGCGAGCAGATCTCCCCGACGGACATCCTCGGGCAGATCGACACGGTCGCCAAGGCAGTCGGCCACGCGATCGCGAGCACGGTGCACGGATCGGGGAGCGAACTGCTCAAGCTCGCCAAGCTGATCGCCTTCTCGCAGTCCAAGCCGCTCCGCCAGGTGAAGTTCCGGACGACGAACATCGACGCGCAGGTGAACGGGGGCGACTACGTGACCTCCTCGCCGGAACTGGAGCGGGCGACCCTGGAGACGTTCCTCCACGGCCACGAAGCCCCACCGGCGCCCGCGCCGCCGAGCGTGCATTCGAGCTCCGGCTCCCACGCCTCCCACCACCACGGCTCGCGGGCGGCGAGCGCGGCGTCGATCGGGCTGTACCCGACCTCGCAGGCGAACGAGAACGAAGCCGTGAAGGCCTCCGTGGGGGTGCCCTTCCGGGTGCTCTACCCGAGCCTCGAGACGGGCCCGGGCGAACAGCAGCAGGTAAGGGCCTACACGATCAAGGACCCCCAGCACCACGTCCATCACGCCTATGTGATCGTCTGGCAGCAGAACATCATCGGGGGCTACTACGACCTCGAGGGGACCGACTGGCTGTCCCCGCCGCTGTTCAACCACGACCGCACCGAGATGATCGACGGGCGGGAATACAAACTCGTCGACGACGGCGCCCACATCCACGTGGTGGGCTGGCAGCGGGGCGGGGCGCTCTACTGGCTCACGAACACGCTCCTGGAGGAACTCACGAACGCCCAGATGATCGGGATCGCCCGCTCGGCGCAGTCACTGCACTGAGGCGCGCGCGTCGAGGGCCTGGTTGACGAGCGCGTCGGCGTGGGCGTTCTCGGCGCGGGGGACCGTGCGGATGGACCAGCGCCGGAAGCCCCGGAGGGCGCGGATGGCCTCCTCGTGGAGGGGGCGCATGGCGGGGTGCTTGACCTTGTAGATCCCCTGGACCTGCTTGGCGATGAGCTCCGAGTCGCCGATCACCTCGATCTCCTCCGCGCCGAGCTCACGGGCGCGGGCGAGGCCGAGGAGCAGCGCCTGGTACTCGGCGACGTTGTTCGTGACGGCGCCGAGGAGCTCGCTGTGCTCGGCGAGGACCTCCCCGGAGGGGTCGCTGATGACGGCGGCGGCGGCGGCGGGGCCGGGGTTGCCGCGGGCTCCCCCGTCGACGTGGACGATCACCTTCATGGCGCGGGCGATTATGGCGGTCCTCCCCGACGGGAGCGTCGCGGAGGGGGCCAGGCCCGGGCGAGCGGTAGCTGGGCCCGTGCGAGCGGCGTCGGCGGGGCTAGGCCTGGGCGAGCGGGAGCAGAGCCCGCGCGAGCGGCGCCGGCGGGGCTAGGCCTGGGCGAGCGGGAGCAGGTCGCCGGCCACGCGCGCGCGGCGGCGGTCGCGGATGACGCGTCGCTGGGCGTCGGGGTGGGCGGGGAGGCCTTCCTGGCCGGCACGCCCGCGGCGGTCGAACTCGCGGCGGTCGACGATGACGGTGACGTTGTCCTCGCCGCGATAGTGCTCGACGAGCTTCGGGTAGAGCTCCTCCTCCAGGGCCTTGGGTACCACGCAGTAGATCATCGCGAGGATCTTACTCCGCGGGCTGGATTCCGCAAGGCGCGCAAGCGGGCGTTCGCTCAGGCGACGAGAAGGGCGATCGCGCCGTGCTCGTCGGCGAGGGCGTTGGCGAGGCGCTCGTCGCGGTCGAGCTCGCTCAGCTCGGTGCCCTGGGTGAGGAGGCGGGCCTCCTGGACATCCTCGCCGAGGTCGACCTCGTAGCGGTACCAGCAGAGCTCCCAGGAGACGACGATGCGGACGACGCTCTCGAGGTGCTCGGCCGAGCGGACGTTCACCTCCGGCTCGCCGAGCGAGCGGGCCACGCCGGCGAGGCGACGGGGAACTCGCTCGCGTTGAAGACATCCGTGGCGGCGAGGAGGTAGGAGGAGGGGGGATCGGAGGACGCTGCGGGGGGCCCGTCGAGGACGGCCCATTCCTCCAGCTCGCGCTCGCTCTCCCCGCCTGCGGGAGCCGCGGCGGGGGGAGCGGCGGCGGGGGGCGGTTCGACGTAGTCGTAGGGGCCCTCCGCCTCAGCTTCCGCCTCGGCGCCCCGGGAGGCGCCCTGGCGAAAGCGGTCGAGGAGGCTCCGTCCGCGGCGGGCGCGGATCGGGGGGAGGGCGACGGACTGGGCGTCCCGCTCCCGCGTCCACCCCTCGTGGGCGGCGCGCGGGGCGCAGAGCTCACAGACCGTGAGACGACGTCCGGCGGCGAGGAAGACGTCCGGCTGCTCCCCCCGGAGGAGCCTCCGCTGGCACACGTCGCAGGCCACGTCGGGCTGTGATGTGACGATCGTGCGTGTGGCCATCAACGAGTGAGGGTAACCGGAGAGGCTCCCCGGCGCAGGCTCCTCGCTCAGGCGTGGGCGGCCGCGCGCTCCTCGCCGGCCTGCTCGACGACGCGCTGGGCGAGGTGGGCGGGGACCTCCTCGTAGCGGAGGAACTCGAGCGTGTAGTCCCCCTGTCCCTGGGTGATGGAGCGGAGGTCGGGGGCGTAGGCGAGCATTTCCGCCATCGGCACTTCGGCCTTGATCTCCGTCATCGCGCCGACCGGCTCCATCCCCTGGGGCCGGCCCCGGCGGCTGTTGAGGTCGCCGATGACGTCGCCGACGCATTCCTCCGGGACGGAGAGGGTGACGAGCATGATGGGCTCCATGAGGAGCGGGTCGGCGAGCTCGAGGGCCTGTCTCATCGCCTGGATGCCCGCCAGCTTGAAGGCGATCTCGGAGGAGTCGACGGAGTGGTACTGGCCGTCGAAGAGCCTCACACGGACGTCCTTGACGGGGTAGCCGGCGAGGACCCCCGCTTCCATCGCCTCACGGACGCCCTTCTCGACGGCGGGGATGAACGAGCTGGGGATCACCCCGCCCTTGATCTTGTCCACGAACTCGAAGCCCTGGCCCGTGGGGAGGGGCTCGACCTCGATGTGGCAGTCACCGAACTGGCCCCTCCCGCCGGACTGCTTCTTGTGGCGGCCGTGGGCGGCGGCGGGGCGGCGGATGGTCTCCTGGTAGGGGACGCGGGGAGGCTTCAGGGTGACCTCCACGCCGAAGCGATCGCGGAGGCGGTCGAGGACCACTTCGACGTGCACCTGTGAGAGCCCGGCGACGATCTGCTCGCCGGTCTGCTGGTCGCGATGGAGATCGATCGTGGGGTCTTCCTCCTGGAGACGGCGGAGGGAGGAGAGGACCTTGTCCTCGTCGCCCTTGCTCCGGGGCTCCACGGCGAAGGCCATCACCGGCGCGGGGAGCTTCAGGCGGGGCATCTCGATCGGCTCGTCCCGCGCGGCGAGCCAGTCGCCGGAGTGGGTCTCCTTCAGCTTCACCACCGCGCCGATGTCCCCGGGGCCGAACTCGTGGACGTGGAGGATCTCCTTCCCGGAGGCCACGACGAGCTGGCCGATGCGCTCCTTGGAGTGGGCGCGGGTGTTCAGGACGGAGCTGTCGGAGCTGAGCACCCCCTGGTAGATCCGCATCAGGTTGATCCGTCCGGCGTAGGGGTCGGCGCGGGTCTTGAAGACGTAGGCGAACAGGGGCGCGTCCTCCACCGGGCGGAGCTCGACGTCGCCGACCTGGAGGGAGCCGTGCTTCACCGGCGAGGGGAGATCCTCGACGATCGCGTCGAGGAGCCTGCTCGTTCCGAGGTTGCTGGTGGCCACGCCGCAGACGACCGGGAAGATGCGCCCGTGGTTGGTCCCCTCCTTGAGCGCTCCGACGATCTCCTCGTGGGAGATCTCCTCGCCCTCGAGATAGCGCTCCATCAACGTGTCCGACACTTCACAGACCTCGTCCATGAGCTTCTCCCGGTACTCCTCCGCGAGCGCGGCCTGGGCCTCGGGAATGGGGATCTCGCTCCAGCCGCCCCGCTCGATGCTCTCCTGACGGAAGGCCTTCATGTCGACGAGGTCGATCACGCCCTCCACCTCGTGCTCGCTCCCGATGGGGATCTCGGTGGCGACAACGTGCGGGCCGAAGGCCGCCTTGAGCTGGTCGAGCGTGCGGAAGAAGTCGGCCCGCTCGCGGTCGAGCATGTTCACGAAGAGCATCCTCGCGATGTCGAGCTCGGCCGCCCGCGCCCACAGCCGCCCCGTGGAGACCTCCACGCCCATCAGCGCGTTGATGACGAAGACCGCCGACTCGCACACCCGCAGCGCTCCGAGCGCATCGGCGACGAAGCTGGGGTCGCCGGGGGTGTCCACGAGGTTGATCTTCCTTCCCTCCCATTCGATCGAGTTGAGCGTCGCCGTGATCGACATCTGGCGGGCCTGCTCGTCGGGGTCGGAATCCGACACGGTGGTCCCGTCCGGCACCGAGCCGAGTCGCCCGATGGCACCGGCCTCGAAGAGGAGTGCCTCGTGGAGCGCGGTCTTCCCCACACCGCGATGGCCCACGAGGACCACGTTGCGGATGCGATCCGCCGGGGGTCGATCACCGTCTGCCCGCATGCCTGCCTCCCTGGTTTGGCCTGGAGCCACAATACCGCCCGATGGACCACCGGTAAAGGCGCCCGAGGGGCGCCCTGGCCGATCGTTGATGTTCCGGTTGGCGCATGCGCCAACCGGCGGGGGCGCACATGTGCGCCCCCGCGACCGGGCGCATGCGCCCGGTCGTGTCAGTCGTCGAAGGACTCCTCCTGCATGCGCGAGCGCAGGCGGAGGACGGCCTTCGTATGCATCTGGGAGACCCGCGACTCGGTCACCCCGAGCACCTCCCCGATCTCCCTCAGGGTGAGATTCTCGTAGTAGTAGAGGGCGATCACGAGCTTCTCCCGCTCGGGGAGCTTCGCGATCGAGTCGGCGATCCGGTCCTTGAGGTCCCCCACGTCGAGCGCCCTCGCCGGGTCCGGCGCGCCGGGGTCCTCGATGGTGTCCATCAGGGAGACCTGGTCCCCGCTGCTGTCCGAGACGCTCCAGAGCTCGTCGAGGGCGACGATCGAGCTGTGGGAGATCGCCAGGAGGGAGTCGTTCAGTTCCGCCACCGAGATCCCCATCTCGTCCGCGATCTCCTGATCGGTGGGCGCCCGCTGGAGGGTGTGCTCGAGCTTCGCGTTCGCCCGCTCGACCTCCCTCGCCCGTGCCCTCACGCTCCGGGGAACCCAGTCGAGGGAGCGGAGCTCGTCGATGATCGCCCCCTTGATCCTCATGATGGCGTACGTCTCGAACTTGATGTCCCGGGAGAGATCGAAGCGCTCGATCGCCGAGATCAGCCCCACGAGGCCATAGGAGATGAGGTCGGCCTCCTCCACGTGCGGGGGCAGCCCCGCGGCGGTCCTTCCGGCGACGTACTTCACCAGCGGCGAGTAGGCCACGACGAGGCGCTCTCGCACGCGGCTGTCGCCTTCGGTCTTATACCTCCGCCAGAGTTCGCGCAGCTCGATCGGTTTGACGTTCGTCTCCAGGGTTATCCGCTCCCGGATTCAGGCCCGAGGGTGACTGCGCGCATAGGCGCTTCTAAGCTTCGCTGACTCTACCCGAGTATAAATCTGGGTGCTGGACACACTCGCATGGCCCAGCAGCTCCTGGATGCTACGAAGGTCCGCTCCTCCGTCCAGGAGATGGGTGGCGTAGCTGTGGCGGAGGGCATGGGGCGAGCAGGCTTCCACCCCCGTCCGACTCGTCCAGATGCGGAGCCGCCGGCGGACGTCGCTGGTCCCGAGCGCCCTCCCGTTCGTGCTCAGGAAGAGCGCCCTGGGGGTTCTCCCCGACTCCGAAGAGCTTCCCCGCGTGTGCGCGCGCGCTCGCGCGCGGGGCCCATCTTTGGAGACACCCGCACCTCCCCCTCCTCCCGCCGCCGCAGCAGCCGCCGCGAGAATCGGACGAGCCCGCTCGAGGTAGCTCCTCACCGCCAGCATCGCCGGCTCGCCCACCGGCACGAAGCGCGTCTTCCCCCCCTTTCCCTCCACGCGGACCTGCTCCCCGTCGTGGTCCACGTCGCCCACTCCCAGGTCCACGATCTCCCCCACGCGGAGCCCGCAGGAGTAGGCGAGCTCGAAGATCGCCCGATCGCGCACCTCCAGGGGGGCACCGGCGGCCGGGGCGGGGATGCCGTCGAGCAGCCTCCCGGCCTCCCCCGCGCTGAGCACCCGCGGGAGGGGCGAGGCCCGCCGGGGCGTGCTCACGAGCTCGGCGGGGTTCTGGGGGACGGTGCCATGCTCGCGGAGGCTCCCGAAGAGGGCTCGGAGGGCGGCGAGCTTGCGGGCGGAGCTCGCCGGCGCGGCTCCCCCTTCCGAGAGCGCGGCCACGTAGCGGCGGAGCCACCGGGGGTCCACATCCGCCGGTGCGAGCCCCCGCTCGGAGGCCCAGGCGGCGAACTGGCTCACGTCGCCCTCATACGCCCGCAGGGTCCGCCCCGCGGCGTTCCTCCGGCGGAGATCCCGCCGCAGCAGGTCCCCCGCCTCGGCCCACCTCGCGGCGAGCCCCTCGGCCTCCTCGACAGAGCTCATCCTTCCTACTTCGCCGCCCTCCCCCTCCCGCCTGCCTCCCTCGGCGCCTCCCCGAGGCCCCAGGAGAGGTCCGCTGGAGTACATTGAGCGGATGAGCGGGACCCTCCCAGCGGATCAGATGGCCGCGGCGGCGGACTCCCCCTACGGCCCCGTCGGCCGCTCCCCCTGGCTCGACATCGACTGGCGGGAGCATCAGCGCTGGGAGGTCGTGGGAGGAGACGTGGTGAACCTGATCGAACTCGGTGAGGGTCCAGCGGTGGTGTTCGTCCACGGCCTCAGCGGCTCGTGGACGAACTGGCTCGAGCAGATCCCCGTGTTCGCGGAGGAGCGACGGGTGATCGCCCTCGATCTCCCCGGCTTCGGCCACTCGCCGATGCCCGCGGAGGAGATCTCCATCTCCGCCTACGCCCGCCTCCTCGACCGCCTCCTCGATCAGCTCGGGGTGAGCGGGGCGGCGGTCGTGGGGAACTCGATGGGGGGCTTCATCTCGGCCGAGCTCGCCATCGCGTTTCCCCAGCGGGTGGAGCGCCTCGTGCTCATCTCCGCGGCCGGCCTCTCCACCTATCGTGATCCCCGCACCCTCCGAGCGGTGCCCGCCCTGAGGCGGCTCGACGGGAGGCTTTCCGCCTCCACCGCCTGGCTCGCCTCTCGCTCGGAGGCCCTCGCGCGGCGGGAACGCGTCCGGGAGGGGGCGTTGAAGGTCGCCGTCCATCACGCTTCCCGCCTCCCCGCCGCGCTCGCCGCGGAGCAGATGAAGGGAGCAGGCAAGCCGGGCTTCCTCCAGGGGCTCCTCGCCATCCTCCACTACGACGTCCGCGAGCGCTTCCCCGAGATCGCATGCCCGACGCTCATCGTGTGGGGCAGCGAGGACCGCCTCATCGGTGTCCGCGACGCGGACGTCTTCGCCGAGCTGATCCCGAACTCCCGGAAGGTGGTCTACGAGGACACCGGCCACATGGCCATGCTCGAGCGCCCCGCCGCCTTCAACGACCTCCTCGAGGGCTTCCTCAGCGAGTAGCCGGGGGCTCGTCGGGGAGCCGGCCGTGCGGCTGAGCCGGCAGCCGCTCCGAGGCAGAGCCGCCAGGCGGGGCGAGGCAGAGCGGGCAGGCGCCGCGAGGCAGAGCGGGCAGGCGCCGCGAGGCAGAGCGGGCAGGCGCCGCGAGGCAGAGCGGGCGGCCGCCCCGGGGCCGAGCCGGCCGGCGGGGCTCAATGGACCACCGGCGGGCTCAGCGCGCGAGGGCTCCCTCGGCGGCGCTGCCGACCAGGCGGGCGTACTTCCGGATCGCCACCTCCACGCCCTCGCTCTCGCGGTCTATGGGCACCCACGAGGCCACCCTCCGGGCGATCTCCTCATCGGAGAGGGAGACGTCGAGACGGCGGGAGTCCACGTCGATTGTGATCTCATCGCCGTCGGCGATCGCGGCGATCGGCCCGCCCCTGACGGCCTCCGGTGTGACGTGGGCGACCATGAAGCCGTGGGTGGCGCCGGAGAAGCGCCCGTCGGTGATCAGCGCAACGGTCTCTCCGAGGCCCTCGCCGACGAGGGCGGCGGTGACGGCGAGCATCTCCCTCATCCCGGGACCCCCGGCGGGGCCCTCATTGCGGATCACCACCACGTCCCCCTCCTCGATCTCGTGGGCGAGGACGGCGGCCATCGCGGCCTCCTCGCCGTCGAATACCTTCGCCGGGCCGCTATGGGCGCGACGCTCGTGGCCGGCGAGCTTCACGACGCAGCCCTCGGGGGAGATGTTCCCGCGGAGGATCGCGAATCCCCCGGTGGCTTTGATGGGGTCCGCGAGGGGGCGCACGACGATCTGCCCGGGGGTCTCCTCAGCCTCGCCCGCATGTTCCCCGATCGTCCGCCCGGTCACCGTGGGGGCGTCCCCTCGGAGGAGCCCCCCCTCGCTCATCCGCTTGAGCACGAGGGGCACCCCGCCGGCCTCGTAGAGGTCGGTCGCAGCGAAGCGGCCCCCGGGCTGGAGGTCGCAGAGGAGGGGGGTCCGCTCGGAGATGCGATCGAACTCGTCGATCTCCAGTGGGACGCCCGCTTCGCCGGCGACGGCGAGGAGGTGGAGGACGGCGTTCGTCGAGCCCCCGCTCATCGCCACCCCGGCGATCGCGTTTTCGAGGCCGGCCTTCGTGATGATCTCGCTCGGGCGCTGGCCCCGCCGGAGCACATCCATCACGAGCTCTCCCGTCCGGAAGGCCACCTCGAGCTTCCGGCCGTCCTCCGCGGGCACCATCGCCGAGCCGGCGGGGGAGATGCCGAGCATCTCGAAGGCCATCGCCATCGTGTTCGCCGTGAACTGCCCCGCGCAGGCCCCAGCCCCCGGCGATGCGGCCTCCTCGAGCTCGTGGAGCTCCTCTTCGGTGATCTTCCCCGCCGCGAGCGCCCCCACGGCCTCGAAGACCTGGAGGATGGTGACCTCCTCGCCCTTGAACCACCCCGGGCGGATGGTCCCCCCGTAGAGCATCACCCCGGGTATGTCCAGGCGGGCGAGCGCCATCACCGTTCCGGGAATCGTCTTGTCGCAGCCCGAGATCGTGACGAGGGCATCGAAGTGGTGGGCCGAGGCGACGAGCTCGATCGAGTCCGCGATCACCTCCCTCGAGACGAGCGACGCGCGCATCCCCGCCGTCCCCATTGTGATCCCGTCGCTGATGGCGATCGTGTTGAGCTCCATCGGCGTGCCACCCGCGGCTCGTATCCCCTCCTTCACCTTCGCCGCGAGGACCCGGTTGTTGAAGTTGCAGGGCATCGTCTCGATCCACGAGTGAGCCACCCCGATGATCGGCTTGGAGAGATCCTCAGCCGTGTAGCCCACCCCGTGGAGGTAGGAGCGGGCGGCCGCCCGCTCGGGCCCCTCGGTAAGAGCGCGGCTGCGATGTCTGACGTCGAAGGCCTCCCCCGTGCTCACGCCGCCCGCGCACCGCCCTGCGCGCCGGAGCGCTCACGGTCCCAGGCGGTAAGCCGGGCGAGGTCCCGGCGGACCCGCTCGGGGTCCACCTGGCGGCCCGGGAGGTGCATGTTCGCCTCCCCGATCAACCTCCGCTCGTCGGCGCTCAGCGCCATCCACTTCGCGAGCACGTCGTCGGAGTCGGGCAGCCGCGCGCTCCCGTAGGGGCGGGAGTTGTCGGGGAACGTCACGCAGTACTCGCTCAGCAGCTCCCCCGTCGCGGGCACGTAGGCGACGATGGGCTTGTGGGGATAGATGAGGTAGGCGTATCCGGCATCCTCCCCGCCTCCCCCGTCCCCCAGCCCACCCCGCACGCGGAGGAAGCCGAGGTCGCGATAGAGCGCCCAGTCGCCGTCGTCGACGCAGGATCGGAGGAGCCCGCGGGCGCGCTGCTCGGCGCGGAGCTCCCGGCCGGGGTCGTAGGACTGCTCGGCCGCCCGCCGTCTCCTCGCCCCGTGGCGGGCGAGCTCACGACGGGCGAAGGCCATCACGCCCGGCCGAGCGAGCTCCCACAGGAGCACGATCATCACGACGGCCGCCGTTCCGAGAGCGAAGCTCATCCGGGGGACCTAGGAGCCCGAGCCCGCCGGCGTGGAGCCGCCGGCGGCGCGTGGGAAGAAGATCACGCGCTCGGCGTCACGAGGTACCTCCTCGAAGCTCTTCACGAGCTCCGCCTCGCGCCTCCCCGCCGAGCCCTCCACGGGCACGGCCGCCCACATCCCGTCGTCGAGCTGGCGGCGGAACGCCTCGATCAGCGCCTGCTCCTCCTCGGGCACCTCCACGTCCCCCTCGGCGAGAACGATCTCACCGTGGCCGGGCTTCATCCTCAGGAGCTTCATCGCTCTCGGGATTATGGCAAACGCCGCTACCGCGACCTTCACCCTTCGCGCATTCGGGCGAGCCCGAGGACGTCCACCGGTCCAGCCCCCTCGCCGACGTCCCGGAGCCCGCCCGCGATCGCCTCGCCGGCGAGCAGCCTCGCCCTCCTCGCGGCCTCCAGCGGGGGGCGCCCCAGGGCGAGCTCCGCAGCGAGGACCGACGAATGGGTGCAGCCTGAGCCGTGAGCCGCTCCATCGGGATGGCGCTCCCCCTCGATCTCCACGATGTGGCCCGGCTCGCGCGAGTCGAGGAAGAGGTCCACCGCCCGCTCGCGATGGCCCCCCGTGAGGACCACGATGAGCGGCCCGAGGGCGAGGACCTCGGCCGCGAGTACCTCCGCCTCGGCGTCCCCTCCCGCGAGCACTCTCGCCTCGGGGAGGTTCGGCGTGAGGACGGTCGCCCGCGGGAGGATCTCCCTCACGAGCGCCTCCTGAGCCTCGGCCGGCAGCAGCCGGGCACCCGACTCCGCCACCATCACCGGGTCCACCACGACGGGGGTGCCCTCGGGGAGCTCGTCGAGCAGCTTGCTCACCGCCGCGACGATCGCGCTGCTGGCGAGCATGCCCACCTTCACGGCATCCACCCCGATGTCCTCGATCACCGCCCTCGCCTGCCCGAGGACGATCTCCGCGGGGAGCTCCTCGATCGCCCACACCCCGACGGTGTTCTGGGCGGTGATCGCCGTGATCGCCGCCGTGCCGTGCACCCCGCAGCGGGCGAACGCCTTCAGGTCCGCCTGGATGCCCGCCCCCCCGCCCGAGTCCGAGCCCGCGATCGTCAGCGCCACCGCAGTCGGCGGCGGGGAGCCATCCTGGACCCGAGAGCGCGTCACCCCTCAGACGCTATCGGCCCGTCGCCCGGGCTCCTCACCGGGTGGAAACGGGGCTGTAAAAGGGCGGTGGCGGCGGGGGGCCGACCGGAGCGGCCACATCCACGTTAGGGGGGCAACGCGGACATCCGCCACCGCCCAAGATCACCTTACCTCTCCCGGCGCCCTTACCGAGTCCGCTGTGTGCCCATCTGCACAGACAGGGAGCGCCCGCGATGGAAGTCTTGTGCCGAGGATTGGAGGAAACGAAACCAAGGATGGCGCCAAGGATGGTGCGGGCGACCCGACCGGGGGGCGGGTCGTCACCTCCATCCCCTTCCCAGGAGCTCGCCCCCGCAGCCGTTGATCGGGCAAGCGTCTCGTCCCTCCTACTCGCTCAACCGGCCTCCGGACTTGCCCGGGGCCGCCTCGTGAAAATCGAATAGGACCCCACGGCGGTCACGAGCAATCGCCCGTCCTCGGCGTGAATCGTCGATTTCATGATCCCTATGTGGCGATTCCGCCGATCGAGCTCCGAGCGGCAGACGATCTCCCCCTCTGTCGCCGTCTGGATGTAGTTGATCGAGATGCTGATAGTCGCGATGCGCTCCTCGCGGGTCGTCTCCGCCCACAGCGTGGACCCCATGCAGTAGTCCACCATCGCGTAGGTCGCAACGCCCGAGAGGAGTCCCCCGCGATTGATGAGTTCCGGCCGGATCGCGAGCCTCACGGTCCGCGCGTCGTCCCAGCGGAGTCCCATGAAGGCGGTGATCCCGTCGAGTGACCGCGACGACCCCCCGGACTCGCCCGCCCCGCGCCCGTCCGATCGCTCGCCCGCGCGCCCCTCCGATTCCTTGCCGGCGCGCCCCTCCGATCCCTTGCCGGCGCGCCCGTCCGACCCCTCGCCCGCCCGGTCTCCTGGGGAGCCCTCCCCCGGAGGCTCCTCCTTCTCGGATCGTTCGCTCATCGCCGGCAGGCTATTGCCGGCGGCGTCATCGTGCCCCCCGGCCGCCCTCCGAGGAGCGAGACGGCCGATCCTGCCCCGCCCTCCCCGGCGGCGGGACCACTCGAGGCGCAGCCGCGGGCCCACTCCAAAAGCGCCCCCGCGCGCGAGCGCGAACGCGACCACTCCCGAGCCCCCCGACAACCCACCGCGTCGCAGTCGCAGTCCCACTCCGAAAACGCCCCCCGCGCGCGAGCGCGACCACCCCCGAGCCCCCCCGACACGCACAGCTCGCAGCCGCAGTCCCCACTCCAAAGACGCCCCCCGCGCGCGAGCGCGAGCGCGACCACTCCCGAGCCCGCCCAACACGCACCGCGTCGCAGCCGCAGTCCCACTCCAAAGACGCCCCCCGCGCGCGCGAGCGCGAGCGCGAACGGCCCGGGCCCCTCACCGGCCGTGCGCGGGCCCGGCATGTCCCGCGCAGGCGTTCGCGCGCGGGCGCGCACGCGGGGCCTCGCCCGCCGGTCAACTGCCCAACCCCCCGTGCGCCGCTCGGGGGAGCCCTCACGAGACGGGCCCGTAAATCCATATCGGTTCCCCCTTGACTTTCCCAATAATGTCGATATGGTTTGTGCACATTGTCTGTCGACACCTTCCAGAGACCCTCGTGCCGCGAGGCCCGAACGGTGGCTGGGACGCGCGTGGTGAAGGCGCGCGGGGTGCTCGGCGGACGATGTCTCGAATGACGTCTCTCTCCTCCCTCCTGGCCCGGGGAGGGCGCCCTCGGCGCCCTCCCCGGGACCTCCCTCGGAGCCCGCTCCCGAGGCTCCCGTCCTCACCACCTCTCCCCAAGGAGCAACGATGCCGCGAGTGATCATCACGACCGACCCGTCCACCGTCCCGCAGGACATCACCGTGCTGCTCGACGAGAGCGTCAGCTCGGTCCACCTCAGCAGCGACCACGCCGCCAGCGCCCTCGTCGAGCGAATCGCCTGGGCGATCAACGATGCCGAGGAGGCCGAGTACCGGCGGCTGCAGGCCCCGCCCGCCCCGGACGGCGACGCCCGCCAGCGCCCCCTCGCCGAGGGGAGACGCGGCGACCGTCCCTCCTCGCGGCGAGTTCGCGCGCGGAGCTCACGCAGCCGGGCGTCGGCCGCCCGTCGATAGCCGCAAGAAGCGGGGCCGGGAGGGTCTCGGAAAATCCGCCGAGGCCCTCCCTGCCGCCCGCCGGCAGAGGCGCCCGCGCCCGCCCCCCGCCGCGCCTCTCGCCGAAAAACACGCGTCTGGCACACCCGTGCGCGCGCATTGGCACACACGTCACCCGCCCGTCACGGGGGGCGCCCTAGCGTGTTGGCATGCCCTGCGAGAGCCCGACGAAGGAACCCTCCCAGCGGTGCACGGACACGCGCCGTCAGACCGGCCGCCTCGGTGAGGAGCTCGCCGCCGTGCACCTCGCCAGGAGGGGCTTCTCGGTCATTGCGCGCAACTTCCGCACGCGCTTCGGCGAGATCGACCTCGTGGCCTTCGACGGCGATGTGCTCGCGTTCGTGGAGGTGAAGACCCGCCGCCAGCAGCGCCTCGATCGTGGGTGCCCCCCACTGGAATCGCTTGGACCGCTCCAGCGGAACCGCCTCCGGCGCGTCGCGGCCGCCTGGCTCAGCGAGAGCGGCACCGGCGGGCGACGGCCGCGGGTGATCCGCTTCGATGCGATCGGGGTGACGGTGGACGGGCGTGGAAGGCTGCTCCGCCTCGACCACCTGGAAGGTGCCTGGTGACCCATATCACCGCCGCGGTGCGGCGAGGGCGATGCTCGAGGGTGCCTGTGGGAGCCGTGCCAGCAGAAGCCCGCCCGCGATGCGGGCGGGCGGCGCTACAGCGCGAGCTGCTGGTAGGCGAGCGACTGGAAGCTCATGCGGTGCAGGGAGAGACCCCCTGACGGATTATCGCCTCGCGATGGCTCGGCGTCGAGTAGCCGACGTGCTCGGCGAAGCTCCAGCCGGGATGCTGGACGTCCGCATGTCGCATGTAGCGATCACGGGTGACCTTCGCGACGATGGACGCGGCCGCGATCGCGGCGCTGGTGGCATCGCCGTCGATGATCGCCCGCTGAGGGTGCTCGAACTCGGCCACCGAGAAGCCGTCCACGAGGCAGAGGACGTCCCCGCGGAGCTCGCTCGTGACCCCGCGGATGGCGTCCCGGAGCGCGGCGAGGTTGGTCTTGTGGAGACCCCGGTCGTCTATCCCTCGTACGCATCGCGAGACGACCACCACCTTCGCTGCGGCCGAGAGCACACGGGGGTAGAGCTCCTCGCGGGCGTCATGGGAGTGCTGCTTGGAGTCGTTCAGCGCGGACAGCGAGCGCAGCTCGCGCGTCGTCAGGGTCTCGTGATCGAAGAGGACGGCGGCGGCGACGAGCGGGCCGGCGAGACACCCACGTCCGGCCTCGTCCGCGCCGGCGATCATGCGGAAGCCGAGGCGGCGGTCGAAGCCGAACAGCCGCCGGCCGCTCGCGGCCCGCCGCGCGCGGCGGCGCGAGCGCGCCGATCCTGCCGCCCTCCGAGCCGAGCCGACGGGAGAGGGCGGTTGGAGGCTAGAAGAAGCCGATCCGGTCGATCGGCCAGTAGGTGGCGAAGGCCGGCCCGACGATCCAACTCTTGGGGACAGGTCCCCAGAACCTGCTGTCGTCCGATTCGCCACGGTTGTCCCCCATCATGAACCAGTGCCCGGGCGGAATCGTGATGGGTTCCGGGAAGTTGCACTCGGCGACGCCACCGCAGGCTTTGATGTAGCTGTCCTTCTCCCGCACGAATGGCCCTTTCCCGCCGGCGCGGCGGTAGACGTGACCTTCGCGAACGTAGATCTCGATCTCCAGGCCCCGCGACGACCCGCTTGATGAAGGTTTCGCCCCCCTCGACGGGTTCTGGTTCAGAGCAGGCGGCGCCGCCCGCCTTGACGACGTGCGGCTGGGGCCCGCAGACCTGCTGCATGGCGTTCCGCGGGGGGTGGAAGACGGCGATCTCGCCGATGTGGGGATCGCTGAAGTTGGTGCCGATGCGGTTGACGAGCACGCGCTGACCGATCTCCAGCGTCGGCTCCATCGAGCCGCTCGGGATCTTGTAGGGCTTGATCACGAACGCCTGGATCCCCACCGCCAGGCCGAGGGCGACGGCGATGATGATCCCGAGCTCGATGATCGAGCTCATCGTCGATTTCGAGCCCTTCTTGGCGGTCTTCGCGCCAGGGCTCACGCCGGCGGGTCGCCGGCCGGAGCCTCGGGCTCGGGATCGCCGGCATCGGGAGAGGGATCATCGATCGCACCCTCGCCGGCGACCTCATCGCTTCGGGCCGCCTCCGCCGTCGTCTCCTCCCCGCTGCTTGCCTCCGTCGCCTCGGTCGGCTCGGCGCTCTCGCCCGTGTCCCCACCACCGGCTACCTCGACCGCCTCAGCCTGCTCCACGCTCTCCGTCGTCGTCTCCGCCGCGGTCAACCCGTCGGCGTCCGTGGCCTCCTCCTCGTGGAGGAGACCGGGCTGGATCGCCTCCTCAGGCCCCGTGTAGCGGCGCTCGCGCACGCGGGCGCGCTTGCCCACGCGGTCGCGAAGGTAGTAGAGCTTCGCTCGCCGCACGTCTCCCCGCGCCGCCAGCTCGATCCGCTCGATCTTCGGGGAGTGCACCGGGAACATCCGCTCCACGCCCACCCCGAACGACTGCTTGCGAACGGTGAACGTCTCCCGGGCCCCGTGTCCCTGGCGCTTGATCACCACGCCCTCGAACACCTGGACGCGGCTCCGCGTGCCCTCCACCACCTGGAAGTGGACCTTGACGCGGTCCCCCGGCGAGAAGCTTGGAACGCGGCGCAACTGCGCGCGCTCGATGGTTGCGATTACGCTGCTCATGACGTGTAGGGAGGGCGCGCCATCGCCTGCCTGGGCCGGCCTGGGGCCAACCTCGCGGCGGGCGCGAGCAGCAATGGTAGCGGACCGCTCTCCCCGGCCCCGCCCCCTTCCGCCCCACTCACCCGCCCTGCTCGCCCGCGTCCCCCGCCTCCCTGTGAGCGCCTCGGGCGCGGCTGAGCTCACGACGCCATCCCTCGATCTGGCCGTGGTGGCCCGAGAGGAGCACATCCGGCACCCGCCACCCGCGGAACTCGGCCGGACGGGTGTAATGGGGGTACTCGGGGTTGCCTTCCAGCGCCTCGCTGAAGGACTCCTCCTTGGCCGACCGCTCATCCCCGAGCGCACCCGGCAGACGGCGGAAGATCGCGTCGCAGACCACCATCGCGGGCAGCTCCCCGCCGCTGAGCACATACGGCCCGATCGAGAGCTGATCGCTCGTGAAGTGCTCCAGGATGCGCTCGTCGAAGCCCTCGTAGCGCCCGCACAGGAGCGTCAGCGCGGGCTCCTCCGCGAGCTCGGCCACCACCGCCTCCTCGAGCGGAAGCCCCGTCGGCGTCAGCGCGATCACCCGCCGCCGTCCGCGCAGCTCCTCGGGGTCGACCCCGTACGCGGCCCGGAGGGCGGCGTCGAGGACGTCCACCCGCAGCACCATCCCCGCCCCTCCCCCGAACGGCATGTCGTCGACCTGACCCGAGCCGAGGGGGGTGTGCGCGCGGATGTCCACGCAGCGGAGCGTCGAGCCGGCGGAGAGCGCGTTGCTTACGTGGCGCTGTTCCTTGAACCACTCAAACCAGGCCGGGAACAGGGTGAAGACGTCGACGTTCATCCCCCTCCTCCCCGCCTTCGGCGTCCCCGCCGTCGCCCACGTCCAGGAACCCGAGGTCGATCTCGATCCTCCCCTCGGCGGGGCTGATCTCGCGGATCGCGTCGGAGACCATCGGTATGAGCAACGCGTTCCCGCCCCCCGCCGGGAGCACCTCCAGCGCCTCGCACGAGGGGAGCTCGACCAGTCGTGCGACCCTGCCCACCGCCCGCTCCCCGTCGTAGACCTCGCAGCCCTCGAGTTCGTGGGCCCACCACTCCCCGTCTTCCAGCCGCGGAGCGCGGCGGCTCTCGACCGTGAGCTCCAGCCCCCGCAGGGACTCCGCCGCCTCCCGGCCGGCCAGGCCCTCGAGGCGGACGATCGGGTTCGCGTCCGTGCCCGCCCGCCGAACGACCTCTCGCCGCTGCCCGCCGACCGCGAGCCTCGCGCCAAGCACGAGCAGCCGCGGGCGGGCGCGCGTGACGTAGAAGCTTCCGTCGAGCCCGTGCGCACGTCCGACCCGCCCCGCGGAGATCTCTCCCGGCGCCCGCTCCTCCCCTCCCGGGGTGCCCGCCGCCACGGTCAGTCGACGATGTCGACGAGCACGTGACAGCCCTCGCCCGCTGCGGCGGCTTTGACGACCGCTCTCAGCGCGTGTGCGGTCCGCCCCCCGCGGCCGATCACCCGGCCGTAGTCCTCTGCGCCGACCCCGAGCTCGAGCACGATCGTGCCGTCATCCTCCTCGAACTGCTCCACCGTCACAGCGTCCGGGTCGTCCACCAGGCCTTCGGCCAGGTACTCGAGCAACTGCCTTGGTATCTCCGAGGCCATCGCCGCCCTCGCCGGCGCTGCTAGCCGACCCGCGTCTCGATACCGCTGATGCGAAGCAGCTTGCGCACGGTGTCCGTGGGCTGGGCGCCGCGTGCCAGCCAGCTCCGCGCGCGCTCCTCGTCGATCACGATCGTCGACGGATCCGTCTGCGCGTTGTAGTGGCCGATCGTCTCGATCACCCTCCCGTCGCGGGGGGAGCGCTGGTCGGCGACGACGACGCGCCATCTCGGGTCCTTCTTCGCGCCCACTCGCGTGAGCCTGAGCCTGACTGCCACGTGTTCCTCTCTGCTGCTTGACGAAGCTGGATGCTCTCCTCAGCGCAAGAGCTTAGACGGTGCGTCCCCCACAGGCCGCCGGGCCGCCCCTCCCGGCCACTCAGCGTGCGTTGCGCATCATCGCCCCGAAGTCCGGCGCCCGACCCCTCCCCACCTGGCGCATCACCTTGCGCATTTCCCCGAACTGCTTCACGAGACGGTTCACGTGCTGCACGGTCGTGCCCGACCCCCTCGCGATCCGCAGCCGCCGGGAGCCCTTGATCAGCTCCGGCCGCCTGCGCTCTTCCGGGGTCATCGAGAGGATGATCGCCTGGATGCGGTCGAGCTCGCGTTCGTCGAACTTCATCTTCTGCAGCTGGTGGCCCGCCAGCCCAGGGATCATCCCCAGGATGCTCGTCAGCGGGCCCATTTTCCGGATCGTGCGGAGCTGATCGAGGAAGTCGTCGAGGCCGAAGTCGTTCCGCCGCAGCTTCCGCTCGAGCGCGAGCGCCTCCCCTTCGTCGATCTCCCTCTCGGCCGTCTCCATCAGCGTCATCACGTCGCCCATCCCGAGGATCCGCTGGGCCATCCTGTCGGGATGGAAGCGCTCGAACTGCTCGAGCTTCTCGCCCGTGGAGGCGAACATGATCGGCTTGCCGGTCACGGCCTTCACGGACAGCGCTGCGCCGCCGCGCGCGTCCCCATCGAGCTTGCTCATCACCACCCCGTCGAACTGCACCCGCTCGGCGAAGGACTCCGCGACGTTGACCGCGTCCTGCCCCGTCATCGCGTCCACCACGAGCAGCACGTGATGGGGTTTGACCGCATCGCGGATCGCCACGAGCTCCTCCATCAGCTTCTCCTCGACGTGGAGCCGGCCGCTCGTGTCCACGATCAGCACGTCCTTCCCCTCCTCCCTCGCCCGTTCCAGCGCCCAGCGCGCGATCTCCACGGGGTCGCTCTCCGTCCCCCTCTCATAGACCTCCGCGCCCGCCTGCCCCCCCACCTTCACGAGCTGATCGACGGCCGCCGGACGGTAGACGTCGCAGGCGGCCACCGCCACCGCCGAGCCGTGCTCCTCGCGGAGGTGACGCGCCAGCTTCGCCGTCGCCGTCGTCTTCCCCGAGCCCTGCAGCCCGGCCATCAGGATCACCGTCGGCGGCCGCGGCGAGAACGCCAGCTCGGCTGACGCGCCCCCCATCAGCGTCGTGAGCTCCTCGGCGACGATCCCCACCACCTGGTGCCCGGGGTTCAGCCCGCCGATCACATCCGCGCCGAGGCACCTCTCCTTCACCTGCGAGGTGAACGAGCGGACGACCTTGAAGTTGACGTCCGCCTCGAGCAGCGCGAGACGGATCTCCCGCATCGCCCCATCGACGTCCCCCTCCGTCAACGTACCCCGCTGACGGACGTCTGCGAGCGTCCCCTGAAGCCTCTCTGCGAGCGAGTCGAACACCTCAGTTTGATTCTCGCAGCAGCCGGCCCGCCCGCGGGCTCAGCCGTCCTGCGGGTGCGGCGGCGGCGGCAGCGGCGGGTCGATCCGGCGGCGGAGCGACTCGCCGATCCCGCCGAATGCCTCGGCGAACTCGGACGGGATCACGAACACCTTGTTCGCGTCTCCTTCCGCCAGCTGGGGAAGCATCTTCAGGTATTCGTAGCTCAGCAGCTCGTGGTCGGGCTTGCCCTCGTGGATCGCGCTGAAGACCGTGTCGATCGCCTTCGCTTCTCCCTCAGCGCGCAGGATCGCCGCCTGGCGATCCCCCTCCGCGTTCAGCACCGCGGCCTGCTTGGCCCCCTCGGCCGTCAGGATCTGCGCCTGCTTTTCCCCTTCAGCGGTCAGGATCGCCGCCCGGCGGTCCCGCTCGGCGCGCATCTGCTTCTCCATCGCCGTGCGGATGTCGGGGGGCGGGTCGACGGACTTGATCTCCACGCGGTTGATCCTGATCCCCCACTTCCCCGTCGCCTCGTCCAGCACCTGGCGCAGCTCGGTGTTCACGTTCTCGCGTGCCGTCAGCGTCGCCTCGAGGGTGAGACCTCCGATCACGTTCCTCAGCGTCGTCACCGTGAGCTGCTCGATCGCCTGGAGGGGGTTGGCGATTTCATAGGTCGCCGAGCGCGGGTCCGTGATCGTGAAATAGAGAACGGTCTCGATTCCCACGACGACGTTGTCTTCGGTGATCACCGACTGCGGAGAGAAGTTCACCACCTGCTCGCGGAGGTCGACGAGCGGACGGACGCGATCGACGAACGGCGTCACGAGCGTCAGCCCGGGCTCGAGCGTGCGGCTGTAGCGGCCCAGGCGCTCCACCACGCCGGCCCGCGCCTGGGGGATCACCCGGATCGAGCGCGCCGCGACGGCGAGCACGAACAGGACGAGCACGACGATCACGATCAGAGCGGCCATTTGCAGGGGGTTTCCTTTCTAGTTGGCTCTCGCGCCATCAGCAGCCTACGCGCATTCTCAGTGCATCACGAGCGCCGTCGCGCCCCTGATCTCCACCACCTCGACGCGCTCCCCCGCCTCGATCACCTCGTCTTCGTCGTAGCTCCGCGCGGTCCACACCTCGCCGCCCTCGATCCGCACGCACCCAACGCCCTCGTCGTTGGCGATCCGCTCCAGCACCATCGCCCGCCTCCCCACCAGCGCAGCCGCGCCCGTGCGAATCGGCGGGGGAAGCCGCCGGTGGCGTCGCGCCACCGGCCGTAGCGTCAAGACAACCACTCCCGACACGCTCACGAACACCAGCGCCGACAGCAACGCCCCGACCCCGAGCAGGCCCACGACGGCCGCCAGCGCCGCCCCGAGCGCGAACGGAAGCAGATACAGCCCGCCCGTGTGCATCTCCCCGAGCCCGAACACGGCCGCCGCGATGACCCACAGAATCCACCCGCCCATGCCTCCACATTAGCTTCCCGATGGGGCGGTCATCGCCGCCGCAGGATGCCTCCCAGGGACCCGGAGCGAGCTCGCCGGAGCCGCCGTGCCGGGCGGATACCTCGCGCGGCAGCCCCCGCCCCCGGCGCTCAGCCCTCGGCGATCAGCGCGCGGGCGAAGTCCTCGGCGTCGAACGGCCGCAGAATCCTCCAGCGACTCCCCCACCCCGATCAGCTTCACCGGCAGGGCCAGCTCGCGGGCGATCGCGAGCGCGATCCCCCCACGGGCCGTCCCGTCGAGCTTCGTCAGCACGAGCCCGCTCACCTCCGCCGCCGCGGCGAACATCTGCGCCTGTCGCAGGCCGTTCTGGCCCGTGGTGGCGTCGATCGTCAACAGCGTCTCGTGCGGGGCTCCCTCAAGCTGGCGGGCGATCACGCGCCTCACCTTGGCGAGCTCCCCCATCAGAATCTTCCTGCGTGTGGAGCCGCCCGGCCGTATCGACGATCACCACATCGGCCCCGATCGCGCGGGCGCGAGCGATCGCCTCGAAGGCCACCGCCCCAGGGTCCCCCCCCTCGCTCCCCCTCACCATCTCGCAGCCCGCCCGCTCGGCCCATCCCTGCAGCTGCTCGCTCGCCGCCGCGCGAAATGTGTCCGCCGCGGCGAGCAGGACGCTGCAGCCGAGCTCCCGCTGGAGGTGCCACGCGAGCTTGCCCGCCGTCGTCGTCTTCCCGGTCCCGTTCACCCCCACCGCCATGATCACCGTTGGCTGAGCGCGAATGTCGATCCGCGCCTCACCCACCCGCGCGGTCGCCGCCAGCAGCTCGATCAGCCGCTCGCTCAGCGCCTCCCCTCCTTCGAGCTCGCCCGAGCTCGCCTCGTCCTCCAACGTCTGCACGACCGCCGCCGTCGTCGGCGCGCCGACGTCCGCCATGATCAGCGCCTCCTCCAGCCGCTCCCACGTGTGCTCATCGAGCGCGCCGAACAACGTCGCCTGGATCTCGCTCCCGAGCGCCTGGCGGGTCTTCGCCATGCTCTCCCGCAGCCGCCGGAAGAGCCCCCTCCGGTGCCCCTGCCCGCCCCCGTCCTCACCCTCGCTGGCCGCGGGGCTCCCCTCGGTGATGAACAACTCGCTCCACTCGCGCGCCACGGGCCGCGCGACGATAGCAGCGCGATCCTCAGGCGACCTCGGCGACCGCCCGTGCGGGCTCGTCTTCGGCCGGGAGCCGTCGCGAGAGCACCTTCGAGACGCCGTCGTTGCCCATCGACACCCCATAGAGGCTGTCAGCGGCCTCCATCGTCCGCTTCTGATGGGTGATGACGATGAACTGCGCCCGCTCCGAGTAGCGCCGCAGCAGCGCCAGGAAGCGGTCGAGGTTGAGGTCGTCGAGGGCCGCCTCCACCTCGTCGAGGATGTAGAACGGGCAGGGCCGCGCGAGAAACACGGCGAACAGGAACGCGAGCGCGGTCATCGACTTCTCCCCGCCGGAGAGCAGCGTCAGTCGCTTCGTGGACTTGCCCGCCGGGGTTATCTCGATCTCCACGCCGGGCAGCTCACGCTCCTCCGCGTCCGCCAGCCTCCGCCTCCGCCTCCGCCTCGGCGGCCGCCTCGCCGGTGTCCTCGGACTGCTCGCCTCCCTCCCCCAGCGAATTACCCCCGAGGACCGCGCGCTGAGGCTGCTCTTCGGCGACCAGCTTCAGCCGCCCGCTCCCGCCGGGGAACACGTCCCCGACCAGCTCCTCGAAGTTCCTCGCCGCCGCCGCGAAGGTCTGCTCGAAGGTCTCCTGGATCTGCCTGTCGGTCTCCCGGATCACGCCCCGCAGCTCCCGCAGCGCCGCCTCCAGGTCGCCCCGCTGAGCCTCGAGCTCCTCCACGTGAGCGACCGCCCCCGCGTACTCGTCCTGCGCCAGCGGGTTCACGGGGCCGAGCTGCTCCCGCCTTCGCTCGAGACGTTCGACACGTCCGCGCAGGACGAGGAGCTCTTCGTCCTCGAGCGCCTTCCCCGTCGCCTCGCCCGCGCCCGCCCCGTCTTCGCCGGGGAGCTCCACGCCGAGCCGCTCGACCAGCCCGGCCAGCTCGACCTCCGCCTCGCCCGCCTGGTCCCGCACGCGCTGAGCTGCGACCTCCGCGGCCGTCACACCCTCGCCGGCGAGGCGCAGCTCGGCCTGGATCTCCGACTCGCGAGCCGCGCACGCGCGCAGCTCCCCGGCCATCTCATCCCCCGCCAGGCGGTCCCCCGCGAGCGCCTCCTCAAGCGCGTCGAGCCGCATCTGCACGGCCTCAGCGGCTGCCGCGAGCGCCGCCTGCAGGCGTTCGCCCGGCGCCACCACCGCGGCGTCGGCTGCCTGCTGCCCGCGCAGCCGCTCCAGCCGCATGCGCCGGCGCGCGCGTTCCTCCTCCTGCCGCTCCAGCTCTCGCCGCTCGGCGGCGAGAGCACCCTCGAGCTCGGCCTGCCGCACGGCCAGCGGCCCCGCGGGTGCGGCCCTACGCTGCTCGATCAACCACTCCGTCCGCCGTCCGGCCTCCTCAACCTCGAGCCGTCTCCTCTGGGCCTCGCGCAGCGCCTCCTCCAGGCCCGTCCGCAGGCCCTCCCTCGCCCGGAGCTCCTCCACCGCGAGCTCGCACGCCCGCTTCGCCTCGAGCTCGGCCTGCGCGGCCGTTTCGCTGCTGGCGATCAGCCTGTCCCGCTCGTTGCGCCTGGCGAGCACGAGCTCGCTCCCCCCCTCGCCGAGCTGGCGTACCTCGCCCGCGCCCCCGAACAGCACCCTCCCCCGCCGCGTCACCGCGATCCCCACGAAACCATCTTCGAGGTCCTCCAGGCGCTCCACCACCCACGCGTCCCCGAGCAGCCTGCCCGCGAGCTCCAGCAGGTCGTCGGGTCCGCTCAGCAGCTCCAGCAACGCCACCGCGCCGGGCGCCGGAGGGGCGCCGCCCGCCCTGCCCCCCGCCCGTCCCCCCACCAGCAGCGCGGCCCCGCCGTCGGGCCCGGCGCCGTCGAGCACCGCCTCGGCACCGGCGACGTCCGCCACCACAGCCGCCTCCAGCCGGCCCCCGAGCGCGGCTGCCAGCGCGAGCTCGTAGCCCTCGCGCACGCGCAGCTCCTCCCCCAGCGCGCGCCCCCCGTCGAAGCGCGCGTGGGCCCGTAGGAACTGGTTCGCCGCGGCGAGCTCGGCGCCGACGCTCGCCGCGTTGCGCCGCGCATCCTCAGCGCCCCGCTCGGCCTGGGCGAGCTGCGCGCGAGCGGCCTCGCACTCTCCCGCCGCTCGCTCGCGCTCGCCCTCGGCCGCCGCCACCGCCGCCGCCGCGGCCTCGATCTCGGCCCCCTGGCGCTCGCGATCGGCGACCAGCCCCGCGGTCTCCCGCTCGATCTCCTCCTCGCGCGCCGCACGCACCTCCGCCAGCTCCCCCTCCAGCGCCGCGAGCCGCTCGGCCTCCCGCCCCTCCCCGCCGGCCGCCTCGGGCTCGGCGCCCAGCGCCTGGAGCTCGAGCGCGATCCGCTCCGCCCTCCGCGACAGCGACTCCCGGGCTAGCTGCACCTGCTCGGCGCGCAGCGCGAGCCGCTCGCCGGTGGACCGCATCTCATAGCGCGCCCGCGAGAGCGCGTCGTGTCGCTCGGCCCGCTCGGCCAGCGCCCGCTCGGCCGCCCCCCGCCGGTCGATGACCTCCTCCAGCAGCGCCTCGATCCGCTCGCGCTTCCTGCGAGCCGCGCCCACCGCCGCCTCGGCCCCCTCCAGCTCGAGCCGCCTGGCCCTCGCGCCGTCCAGCGCCAGCTCGAGACGCACCTGGAGGATCTGGCGCTCCAGCCGCTCGTGCAGCTCCGCGGCTTCCGCCTGGCGCTTCAGCGGGCGCAGCCGCGTCCTCGCCTCGCGCTCGATGTCCAGCGCCCGGTCGAGGTTCTCCTGCGTGCGCTCCAGCTTCAGCTGCGCCCTGCGGCGACGCTTGCGATGCTTGCCCAGACCGGCCGCCTCCTCGATCAGCAGCCGCCGGTCTCGCGGCTTGGACGTCACGATCGCCTCGACCCGCCCCTGCGAGATGACCGAGTGCGTCTCCTTCCCGAGGCCCGTGTCGGAGAGCAGCTCGATCACGTCGCCCAGCCGCGCGCGAGCGCCGTTGAGCCGGTAGCCGCCCGTCGCCGTTGCGATCCAGGCGCCGCACGATCGAGATCTCGCTCAGCGGCAGGTCGACCGTCCCGTCGCTGTTGTCGAGCACGATCTCCACCTCGGCCGCAGCTCCGCGGCTGCACGCCCTGGCCCCCGCCGAAGATCACGTCCTGCATCGACTGCCCCCGCACCGCCAGCGGCGACTGCTCGCCCATCGCCCACAGCACCGCGTCGGTGACGTTCGACTTGCCCGACCCGTTCGGCCCGACGACGACGCTCACGCCCGGCCCGAAGTCCAGGTGGGTGCGGTCGGGGAACGACTTGAACCCCTTCAGCGTGAGCGACTTCAGCCGCATCGTCAGCGACCCTCTCACTCGCCCTCGAGCCGCCTCGACGGCCAGCCGCGCGGCCTCCTGCTCGGCGTGCTTCTTGCTCCGCCCCGACCGCTCCCCAGCGCGCGCCCGTCGACGCGCGCCGCCACCGTGTAGGTCCGCTCGTGCGGCGGCCCCTCCTCGCCCGTGACCTCGTAGCTGACCTCGTCGCCCCGCCGCGCGAGCAGCTCCTGGAGCGCCGACTTGAAGTCCACCGGATGCTCGAGCGCGCCCTCGATCTCCGGGCCGAACGCCTCGACCACCGCCGCCGCCGTCCGCTCGTAGCCCGCGTGCAGGTAGCACGCCCCGATCACCGCCTCGATCACCGAGGCGAGCACCCGCTCGGTCTCCGACCAGCGCCGCGGCGCTCTCGCGCACGCCGGCCGGCGCCGCCGCGCGCAGCCGCTCCGGCAGCGCCAGCCGTTCGGCGACGGCCCGACACGAGACCCCCGAGACCGCCTGCGCGCGGATCTTCGTCAGCCTCCCTGCGCCGAAGCGCTCGGCCTCCAGGCGGGGATAGAGGTACGCGGTCACCGCCAGCGCGAGCACGCTGTCGCCGAGGAACGCCAGCCGCGCGTAGGAGTCGCTGCGCCGCTCGCTCCAGGACGCGTGCGTGAACACCTGGCGCGCGAGGTCCTCCGGCAGCTCGTCGAGCAGCTCGCCCAGCAGCATCGTCAGCGTCCCTCCGCCGTCGCAGCGCGTCAGGCTCATCGCGCCGTGGGCCAGCACGAAGTCCACCGCCTGCCCGACCGTCAGGATCTCGCCGCCTGCTCGTCGGACATCTCACGCCGTAGGTGTCCTCGAGCTCCTGCACGAGCGTGTACAGGTCGAGCGAGTCGGCCTCGAGATCCTCCTTGAAGCGGGTCTCGGCGTCGATCGCGTCCGGGTCGACGTCGAGCTCGTCGGCCAGGTGGGCCTGGATCAGGGCGAAGACCTGCTCGCGGCGTGCGCTCGCGTCATCGCCGCGGGCAGGCTAGCGGCCTGAGCGCGGACGCGGCGCGCGCTCGGCTGCGCAGCGCCCCGGCGCCGCCTGCGAGCGCGCTGCTGGGTCCGCCCGACGATGTCCTCGCGCGCGCCGCGCTCGGCACGCAGGATCGCCTGCGCGAAGCCCGCGGCTGAAGCGCCCGTGCGGCACGACGCCCAGCCGGCGCAGCCCGAGCAGGTAGGCGCCCCCGCTGCGCCTCGGGGTCGATCTCCTCGCGCAAGCCCGCCGAGCGACCGTCGCAGCAGCAGCCCGCCGAGCTTCGCCCGCGCGAGATGACATCGCCGCCTCCCGGACCGCGCCGAGCATCGTCTGCGAGACCCCCTCCATCAGCTTCAGCGCGATGTTGCCCGGTGAAGCCGTCGGTGACGATCACGTCCGCGCGCGCCGTCACCACGTCGCCGCCCTCGACGTTGCCGACGAACTCGAACGCCGCGATCCCGCCGCCGGCCCGCTCGAGCAGCTCGCCGTGCGCCTCGATCACCAGCGCGCTGCCCCGCGTCGGCCTCCTCGCCGTTGGAGAGCAGCCCCACGCGCGGGCGCTCGACCCCGAGCACCGCGCTCGCGAGCGCCGCCCCCATGAACGCGAACTGGACGAGGTGCTCGCGCCGAGCCTCGGCGTTGGCGCCGACGTCGAGCAGCGTCACGGGGTGACCGGGGACCGGCAGCGGGAGCGCCAGCGCCGGGCGGTAGATGCCGCGCGCGCGCTTGATGTTGAAGGTTCCGGCGGCGAGCGCCGCGCCCGGTGCCGCCCGCGCAGACGAGCGCCTGCGCCCGTCCCTCCGCGACCGCCCTCGCGGCCTGCACGATCGAGGCCTGCGGGTCGGCGCGCACCGCCGCGCACCGGGTCGGCGGCCTTGGCGATCGAGACCGGCGCGTCGACCACCTCGACGCCCGCCGGCGGCTCGCCGAGCTCGTCCGCGGGGCCGAACAGGATGCACGCGCGCGCCCCGTCCGGCCGCCAGCGCCGCGCCTGCCGCGACCTCGGCCGGGCCCAGGTCGGCGCCGTTGCAGTCCACCGCGACGACCGCGTCGGCGCGGGCGCCTACTGCAGACCGCGGACCCGGCGGGCGGAGCCTCTGGCTCACACCGGCTAGTCGTGGTCGTGATCGTGATCGTGCGCGCCCGGGCGTCACGACCTCGCGACCGGCGTAGGTGCCGCACACCGGGCACACCCGGTGCGGCCGGCGGGGGCTGTGGCACTGCGGACAGGCGTTCACGGCGGGAGCGCCGATCTTGTGCTGGGCCCGCCGCTTGGCGGTGCGGCTGTGGGACTGCTTTTTCTTGGGGACCGCCATCGACGCAGAAGGCTACCAGCCCCGCGACCCGCTACTCCAGCTCCAGCTCGCTCAGCTTCGCCCAGCGCGGGTCGGGCGGCGCTCGTGGCGATGCTCCGGCGCCGGCCTCGTTGAGGTCCGCCGCGCACACCGGGCAGAGCCCGGCGCAGTCCTCCCGCAGAGCACCTTCAGCGGGCACGCGAGCGCGAACGCGTCGTGCGCCCAGCCGCGCGAGGTCGAGCGTCTCGTCCTGCGACGTAGGGGCTCTCGAGCTCCTCGCCCCCTCCCCCTGCGCCGTAGTCGACCTCACGCGCCTCCACCGTCGACGCTCCGGCGATGCCTCGCTTCAGGCAGCGCATGCAGGGGCCGACGGTCCTCGCCTGGAAGCGCAGCCGCAGCGCGTACCCGCCGCCGATCATCCGCGAGACGTCGAGCTCGACGGGCACGCGCACCGGCTCGGCGCAGGTAGCGCTCGCCGCCCAGCTCGACAGCGGTCGATCTCACCTCGAGCTGCGAGCCGACGCGCCCTCGCCCGCGCTCAGCCGCAGGCCGGCCAGGTCGAGGTCGTCGGCTCGGGGTGCCATCGTCCCCAGGCTAGCGTCGCCTGCGACCGCGACCCAGGGGCTCGTTACCGGGGAGGCGAGGTCCTAGTGACCCGCGTCCGGGACGGCGTCCCACTCGCGGAGCTCGCGCTTGAGGACCTTGCCGGTCGCGTTGCGCGGCAGCTCCTCCATGAACACCACCTCGCGCGGCACCTTGTAGCGGGCGAGGTTCTCCTTGACGTAGGCCTTGACGGTCCTCTTCGGTCAGACCTCGCCGGCGTTTCGCCGCACGACGAAGGCCCTCAGCCGCTGGCCGAACTCCTCGTCGGGAACGCCGACGACGGCGACCTCCTCGATCGTCGGTGTGGTCGGCGAGCAGGTCCTCGACCTCGCGCGGGAACACGTTCTCCCCGCCGCTGACGATCATTTCATCGTCGCGCCCGTCGACGAACAGGCGCCCGGCGGCGTCGAAGTGGCCGACGTCGCCGGTGCTCATCAGGCCGTCGATCGATCTCCTTGCTGCCGCCGCCCGTGTATCCGTCGAACATCATCTCGTTGGCGACGAAGATCCGCCCGCGCTCGCCCGGCGGTCACCTCGCGGCCGTCGCTCGTCGAGCAGCTTCACGACCGTGCCCGAGCGGCGGCCGCCCGGCGGTCCCCGGCGCCGCGCGCAGGTCCGCGGGCGTGGCGATCGTCGCCCACGCCACCTCGGTCGAGCCGTAGAGGTTGTAGAGCACGTCGCCGAACGTGTCCATCGCGCGCGTCGCGAGCTCGCCCGGCAGCGCCGAGCCGCTGAGCGCGATCACCCGCAGGCAGCTCATGTCGTAGCGGGCGATCGCTCCGGGTCGAGCTCGAGGATCCGCTGCAGCATCACCGGCACGACGGCGAGCGCCGTCGCGCGGTGCTGGGCGACGGCCCGCAGCGTCTCCTCCGGGTCGAAGCGGCGGCGCAGCACGAGCGTCGAGGCCAGCGGCAGCGCGAGCGTGAAGTGGGCGAAGCCCCATGAGTGGAACATCGGCGCGGCGATCATCGTCGTCTCCGCGCGCGTGCAGCGGGATCTTCGAGAACAGCGCCGCCGCCGGCTCGAGCGAGTCGGGCTGCTTGCGCGCCGCGCCCTTCGGCGTGCCCGGTCGTGCCGGAGGTGAGGATCACGACGCGGCCCTTCTCCGGCGGCGGCTCGCAGCTCGCGCGTCGTCGCCGCTCGCGATCAGCGTCCTCCAGCAGCGGAGCGTCGTCGGCGCTCGCCGGGCTCGCGCCAGGCGATGAAGCGTTTGCGATCGCGCGCGCCCTCGCTCCACGAGGCTCGGTGAACTCCTCGTCGTAGATCACCGCCACCGGCTCCTCGCGGCGCGAGCACGTCGGCGATCTGCGGGCCGGCGAAGGCGGTGTTCAGATACAGCGCGCTCGCGCCGAGCTTCGAGCAGGCGACCGTCGCGTCGATGAAGCCGCGGTGGTTGCGGCACATGATCGCCACGCCGTCGCCCTCGCCGACGCCGGCTCGCGCGGAGCGCGCGCGCGAGCGCGTTCGTGCGCCGGTGCACCTCGGCGAACGTCAGCGTCCCGCGCTCGTCGATCACGCGCCGCCGGTCGGGGTAGCGGGCCGCGGCGCCGGTGTAGGCGGCGGCGGGCGTCGGGCCCCAGCGCCGCAGCGCCGCGAGCGAGCGCAGCGCGCGGTCCGGGCGCGTCGGGGCGAACATGCCGGCGCCCAGCAGCGTCCTCGCCACGTGCAGCCGGTACTTCACCTCATCGCGCGTCTCACGAGCTTGACCATAGTCGATGCGAGCCGAGGCGTTCGATGCCGCGGCCTCGGAGGTCGCGCGCGGACGCGCTAGCCGACTTCGGCCGGCTCGTCCTTGCCCTGCAGGCGCTCGCGCCCGCGCTGCACGGCGGCGATGAACTTCGAGAGGTTGACCTCGAGCGTGTTGAGGATCTCGTCGGCGTAGTCCTCGGCGCCGAGCCGGATCTCGCGCTCGCGGGCGCGGGCGTCCTCGACGATGTCCTCGGCGGCGCGCTCGGCCTGCTTGGTGACCTCCTCCTCGCCGACCAGCCGCTCCTGGCGCTCGCGCGCGTCCTTGATGATCCGCTCGGCCTCCTTCTTGGCCTCGGCGAGCATCTCCTGGCGCTCCTTGACGATCCAGCGCGCCTGCTTGATCTCCTCGGGGATCGTCGCGCGCATCTGGTCGAGGATGTCGTAGATCTCCTCCTTGTCGACCCGCACCTGATCGGTCAGCGGGATCGTCTTGGCGTTGTGCACCAAGTCGTCGAGCTTGTCTATGAGAACCAGGACATCCATCTTCAGGTCTACCTCCGTGCCGCCGTGCATCCCGCTCGACGATCGAATCAATCGGACCACATTTCGTCAGCGCTTCAGCTCTTCCTGCAAGCGCCTGGCCACCTCGTCGGGGACGAGATCGTCGATCCTGCCCCCGAACGTGGCGAGCTCCTTGACGCCGCTGGATGACAGGAAACTGTACTGCGGGCTGGCCATCAGGTAGACGGACTCGATCGTCCGGGTCCTGTCGGCGGTTGAGCTGGTTCATCTCCAGCTCGTACTCGAAGTCGGAGATCGCCCGCAGCCCCTTCACGATCGCCTTCGCCCCGATCCCCCGCGCGAAGTCGACGACGAGCGTCGAGAACGGCTCCACGCGGACGTTGTCCAGGTCGGCGAGCGCGCGTTCGATGAAGCCCACGCGCTCCTCGATCCCGAACAGCGCGCTGCTCTTGCGCACGGAGCGGTTGACGACGGCCACCACGACCTCCTCGTAGAGCGAGGCGGCGCGACGGATCACGTCGAGGTGACCGTTCGTGATCGGGTCGTAGGTGCCGGGGCAGACGGCGATCGATCTTCTGGGGTTTGGCTCATCGGTAGCGATGGATTGTGATCGATGTGTCGCCATAGCGGCGTCTCGCCGTTCGCACATCCACGGCCGAGCGCGAGGGGCGCGCGGCGGTCGCTCTCCACCGACCACGCGCGCTCCCGGGGCGAGCAGCGGGGGCAGCAGCCGGGACAGCTCAGCAGCCCAGCTCCGCGCGCCCTCGCCGTAGGGGGGGTCGATGAGAGACAGATCGTATGTCTCCTCGCGCGCCGTCGCACTCCGCAGCGCCTGGATGCGCGTCGCGCGGCCGCACCTCGGCGAGCCCGCCGTCGAGCCCGAGCGCGTCGAGGTTCCCCCTCAGCACCCGCGCAGCGCCCCGCGTCGCGCTCGACGAACACCGCGCACGCCGCGCCCCGCGAGAGCGCCTCGATGCCGAGCGCGCCGCGTCCCCGCGAACAGGTCCAGGACGCGTCGCTCCGTCGATCGCCGACGAGCATCGAGAACAGCGCCTCCCGCACCCGCTCGGAGGTCGGGCGCGTGCCCCGCCCCGGCGGCGCCTGCAGGCGCCGCCCCCGAGCCGTCCGGCGATCACCCGCATCCCGGGACGGTAACGCGTGCGCGATCTATGCCGGGGCGCTGCCGCTGCGAGCGTCCCCGAGCGCGCCCTCGAGCGTCAGCCCGAGCAGCGCGTGCTCGCTGGAGCGTCAGCTCGCGGGTCCGCGGCGACGATCGCCTCGGCGTGCGCGCGGGCGCGCTCCAGCAGCTCGCCGTCCTCCGGCAGCCGCGCCACGCGGAAGCTCCCGACGCCGGACTGGCGCGTGCCCACCGAGCTCCCCCTCCTTGCGCAGCCGCAGGTCGATCTCGGCGAGGCTGAAGCCGTCGTCGTGCTCCGCAAGCGCGCGCAGCCGCGGCGAGCTCGCCGATCCGGCGGGACCAGCGAGATAGCAGCTGCCGCGGTGCTCGCCGCGGCCGACCCTCCCGCGCAGCTGGTGCAGCTGGGAGATGCCGAAGCGCTCGGCGTTCTCGATCACCATCACGGTCGCGTTCGGGCACGTCGATGCCGACCTCGATCACGGTCGTGGCGACCAGCACCTGCGCCTCGCCGGCCGCGAACCTGGCCATCGCCTCCTGCTTCTCCCGTGGACGCATCCCGCCGTGCAGGAGCTCGAGCTCGAAGCTCGCGAGCTCGCCCGCGCGCAGGCGGGCGAGCTCCGCCTTGGCCGCCCGCAGCCCGGCGGCGCCGTCGGCGCCGGCGCTGGCCCCCGCGGGACTCCTCCTCCTCGATCAGCGGACAGACCACGTACGCCTGGCGGCCGGCGCGCAGCTCCCCGCGGAGCTCCTCGTAGGCGCAGCTCGCGACCGTCCTCCCCGGAGACGAGGTGCGTGCGGACCGGCTGCTCGCCCGCGCGGCAGCTCGCGCAACGTGCTCGTGTCGAGGTCCCCGTATCGCGCGAGCGCGAGCGTCCGCGGGATCGGCGTCGCGGTCATGTGCAGCGTGTGTGCGGAGCGCGTCGAGCCCCCGTCGGCCTGTCCTCCGAGCGCGGCCCGCTGGCGCACGCCGAAACGGTGCTGCTCGTCGATCACGGCGACGGCCAGCGCGGCGAAGCGGACGTCGGGCTCGATCAGCGCGTGCGTGCCCACGATCAGCGAGAGCTCGCCGCTGGCGAGCTTGCCGAGCAGGTCCCGCCGCCGCGCCGCGGGCGTCGCCCCCGTGAGCAGCGCGGCGGACACGCTCTCGGAGCCGAGCAGCCGCTGGATCGTCGCGAAGTGCTGCTCGGCGAGCGTTTCGGTCGGCGCCATCAGCGTCGCCTGCGCGCCCGTGCTCGACGGCTCGCAGCATCGCGTGCAGCGCGACGACCGTCTTGCCGCTGCCCACCTCGCCCATCAGCAGCCTCTGCATCGGGCGGGCCCGGGCGAGGTCCGCGGAGATCTCCCCGATCGCTCGAAGCTGATCGCCGGTGGGCGCGAACGGCAGGCCGCGTCGCAGCCACCGCTCGCTGAGCGACGCCTCCTGCGCGAGCACGATCGCCTCCCCGTCCGCCGCTGCGCAGCGCACGCCGACGGAGCAGCACCAGCTGGCTCAGGAGCAGCTCCTCGAAGGCGAGCCGCCGCCGCCCTCGCCTCGACGTCGCTCGGGTGAGCGCGGGAAGTGCATCGCCGCCAGCGCCCCCGCGCGGTCGGGCAGGCGCTCGCGCACCCGCGTGCGCGGCCGCGAGCGGCTCCGGCACGTCGGCCAGCGACGGCGCCGCGGCCCGCACGAGGCGTGAGGATCTGCGTCGAGGTGATTCCCTCGCTGGCGGGGTAGTGGGCGACGGACCCCTCGCTCGCCTGCGGTCCCCGCCTCCTCCCGGCCGACCCCGGGGGCATGGTGCGAGACGCGGAAGCCTCCCGCGCCCATCGGCCTTGCCGTGGAGCAGCAGGCGCGTCCCGGACGGGTAGCGGTCGACGAGCCACGGCTGGTTGAAGAACGTCGCACGCATCGGTCCCGTCGCATCGAAGACCGTGGCCTGGACGAGCGGGCGCATCCCGCGCCGCCGCACCGGCCGCGCAGCGATCGCGCGCACCTCGACCGCGACCGTCGCCTGCTCGCCCGCGCGCAGGCCCGCGACCGTGCGCGCCTCGCGGCTGTCGCTGGGGAGATGCTCGAGCAGATCGCCGACGCGTCCTCAGCCCGAGCGCGTGCAGCGCCTCGCCCGCCTTCGTCCCGGCGCGGCTCCAGCGGACGGCGCAGCGCGCGACGGCCGTGGCCAGCGCACCGGCGCCTCGAGCAGCTCGGCCCGGCGGAGCGCCCGCCCGGAGGCAAACGCGCACGGCGAGGGCCGTACGTCGGGCTATCGACTCCGTGGCAGGCACCGCCAGATCGGTCGTCGCTCGCCGCCATGGGCGAGCAATCATGATCCCGACGGCGGTCGTAACCGGCCGCCCGACCCCGCTACTCGGCGCTCAGCAGCCACCAGTAGGCCGGCTGACCGCCGTGGCGCAGCTCGAGCTCGACCTCATCGCCCGCGAGCTCCGCCGACCTCCGCGAGCCCGAGCGGCGCGCCCGTCCCCCTCGAGCACGCTGATCAGCTCCGGCGGCTCCTCGCCGTCGCGCCGTCGGCGAGCTCGCCGAGGACCGCCAGCAGCGTCTCCCGCGGCTCGCCCCAGGCGACGCACCTCCTCGCTCGACGAAGCCGACGGCATCGCCGCGCCATGAAGCGGCCCTGGGCGTCATCGCGCGCCGCCGGCGCGACCGCGCCGGTGCGCACGCGCGCGAGCGCCTCGTCGAGCGCCTGGGCGTTCTCCTCGACGGGCCGATCGGGCGACGAGCGCGACGGCCGCCGCGAGCCCCGCCTGCTGGCTGGTGGTGGGCGCGACGAGGACCTGCTTGTCGGAGAGCCGCGCCGCGTGCTCCGCCGCCATGATCACGTTGGGGCTGTTCGGCAGCACCACGACCTCCTCGGCGGGAACCTCGTGGATCGCGGCGAGCAGATCGTAGGTGGAGGGGTTCAGCGTCGGCCCACCGTCGATCGTGTGCACGCCGAGCTCGTGGAACATCGCCCGCAGGCCCTCGCCGCTGACGACCGCGACCGCGCCGCAGCGCAGCGCCGCCGGCGAGCACCCACGGCGCAGCCGTCAGCTCGGAGGCGGCCGGCTCGCCGTGAGCGCCGCCGTCCCCATCGGCCCGCCGAGCCGCCCGTCGCGCTCGGCGACCTGGGCGTGCATGTCGGCGACATCGATCCGCGAGACCTCCCCGGCGGCGGCGAACACCGCCGTCGCCTCGCTCGGGCGTCATCGGTGTGGATGTGCACCTTCAGCGTGCGTCTCGTCGCCCGACGACGAGCACCGAGTCGCCGAGCTGCTCCAACGGGGCGATGAAGCGGCTCGCGCTGAGGCCGTGGCCGGTGACGGCGAAGTTGGTGCAGAAGCGGTAGGTCCCGAGCTGTGCTGCGGGATGGGTGATGCGCGCCGGCGCGTGATGGTCGAGCGGCGGGGGCTCCTCGCCGCGCAGGGCGGCGACGACGCCCGCGAAGATGATCGTCAGCCCGTATCCGCCCGGCGTCGACCACGCCCGCGTCGCGCAGCGCGGCGAGCAGCTCGGGGCCGCGCTTGACCGACTCCTGACCCGCTCGCCACGGCGCGCTCGAGCGCCTCGGCGATCGCTCTGTCCTGCTCGAGCGGAGCCGTGTGTCGGGCCGAGGCGCGGGTTCTCGGCGCTGTGCGCGACGTCGCTGACGATCTGGTGGGCCATCTCGCGCGCGACCGTCAGGATCGTCCCCTCGGCGGGCTCGCGCACGGAGGAGTAGGCCCGGTCGGCGGCGTTCGCGAGCGCGGCGCCGATCAGCGTCGCGTCGATCAGCTGGCCCGGGCCGGCTGACGAGCTCCTCGGCGGCGCCGCGGATCAGCTGGGAGAGGATCACGCCCGAGTTCCCGCGCGCGCCGAGCAGGGCCGCGCGGGCGACGGACTGGACGATCTCCTCGCGGCCGATCTCGTCGATCGTCCGCTCGCTCCGTCGCCGCCGAGCAGGCGGTCGAGCTCGTCGAGCACGGCCCGCAGCGTGAGCGCCATGTTGTCCCCCGTGTCGCCGTCCGCGACCGGGAAGACGTTGAGGTCGTTGACCTCCTCGCGACGGGATTCGAGATGGGCGAGCGCCCCCGCAACGGCGAGCCGAAAGCGAACGAGATTGGTGTCGGTCACTGACAGACCACTATCAGCTTCACGGCCCCGCCACCACCCCCGGGGCCGCTCCGGGACGGCGGCCGCGACCACGCTCGGGTGGCGAGGACGCTCGCCGCCGGGCGCCTGCGCGCCGCGTGCCGGCGACCGCGTCAGAGCGCCTTTGTGACCTTGCCGGCTTTCAGGCAGCGGGTGCAGACGTACACGCGCCTCGGCGCCTTCCCCACCATGATCCGCACCTTCTGCAGGTTCGGGTCGAAGCGCCGCTTGGTGGCGACCATCGAGTGGCTGCGGCTCTGGCCGAAGGCCGGCCCCTTCCCGCAGCTGTGACACACCTTGGCCATCGGGGCAGTCTAGCCGCTGTCGAGCTGCCCCCGTAGCGCCGCCATCTCGATCACCGCTCGGCCGCGTGGGCCGCCCTGGTCGCGCTTGTCGCCGCCGGCACGCGCCAGCGCCTGCTCCATCGTCGCGCACGTGAGCACCCCGAAGGCGCACGGCACGCCCGTCTCCAGGCCGACGCTCATCACGCCCCGCGCGGCCTCGGCACAGACGAAGTCGTAGTGGTCCGTCTCTCCGCGAATCACCGCCCCGAGGCAGGCCACGCCCGCAAAGCGTCCCGTGTCGGCGGCGTAGCGCGCGGCGAGCGGGAGCTCGAACGCGCCCGGCACGTCGAACACCGCGACATCGTCGTGTCCGTGCGCGGCGAACGCCCCCAACGCCCCCGCCACCAGTCGCTCGGCCAGCTCCGCGTAGAAGCGCCCGACGGCGATCGCGTAGCGCTCACTCACCGCTTTCCCGGCCCCCCGGCTCCTGACCGCCGCCAGGCGACTCCTCGGGGGCGGCGCCCTCCTCCCGGCGGAGCGCTCCTGGCGGAAGAGCTCCTCGTCGAGGTTGAGCCCCTGATGGTGGAGGATGTGGCCCATCCTCTCCGCCTTCGTCCGCATGTACGCGGCATTGTGCTCGTTCGGGGCGTGCTCGATCGGGATCTGGCCGCTCACCGAGAGGCCGTAGCCCTCCAGGCCGCGGATCTTCTTCGGGTTGTTCGTCAGGATTCGGATCGAGGAGAGGCCGAGATCGACGAGGATCTGCGCGCCGATGCCGTAGTCGCGCAGGTCCGCGGGCAGGCCGAGCCGCTCGTTCGCCTCGACCGTGTCCAGCCCGTCCTCCTGGAGCTTGTAGGCGCGGAGCTTGTTCAACAGGCCGATCCCCCTCCCCTCCTGGGACAGGTAGAGCAGCACGCCCAGGCCTTCACGCTCGATCATCGACAGCGCCGATTCGAGCTGCTCGCCGCAGTCGCAGCGAAGCGAGTGGAACACGTCCCCGGTGAGGCACTCCGAGTGCACCCGCACGAGCACGTCCGAGCGCCCGGCCACCTGCCCCTTGACGAGCGCGACGTGATGCTTGTCGTCGACGAGCGAGCGGTAGCCCACCGCCTCGAAGTCGCCGAAGGTGGTCGGCAGGCGGGTCGCGACCACCCGTTCGACGAGCATGTCGTGGCGACGGCGGTAGGCGATCAGGTCGGCGACCGTGATCAGGGAGAGCCCGTGACGGGCGCAGTACTCGACCAGTTCCGGCACCCGCGCCATCGTCCCGTCGTCGTTCATCACCTCACAGATCACCCCCGCCGGGTTGAGCCCCGCCAGGCGCGCCAGATCGACCGCGGCCTCGGTCTGGCCCGCTCGCTCGAGCACCCCGCCGGCGCGGCTCTTGAGCGGGAACACGTGGCCCGGCTGGACGAGGTCGGCGGGGCGGCTGACGGGATCGATCGCCACCTGGATCGTATGCGCGCGATCGTGGGCGGAGATTCCCGTCGTGACGCCCTCTCGCGCCTCCACGGAGACCGTGAAGGGGGTTTCGAACGCCGACTCGTTCTTCGCCGCCATCAGGTCCAGGCCGAGCTCGTCGCAGCGGCCCGGGGACAGCGACAGGCAGATCAGCCCCCGACCCTCCTTGGCCATGAAGTTGATCGCCTCCGGCGTGGCGAACTGGGCCGCCATCGTCAGATCGCCCTCGTTCTCGCGGTCCTCGTCGTCGCAGACGACGACCATCTTGCCCTCGCGGATCTCCTCGATCGCCTGCTCGATCGTCGCGAAGGGGGTGGCGGTTGGGACATGGCTCATGTGCGTTCCTCCAGCAGCCGCTCCACGTGCTTGGCGAGCACGTCGACCTCGATGTTCACTTCGGACCCCTCGACAACCTCGCCGAGGCTCGTGCGTTCCAACGTCTCGGGTATCAGCGAGACGGAGAAGCCGGCGGGACGCAACGCGCTGACCGTCAGGCTGACCCCGTCGAGCGCCACGGACCCCTTCTCCGCCAGGTACCGCTCCAGGCCCGCGGGCAGCTCGACGTCGAGCACGCGCGCGAACCCCTCCTCGCACAGACCCCGCACGGTTCCCGTGCCGTCGACGTGGCCCTGGACGAAGTGCCCGCCGAGGCGATCCCCGCCCGCAGGGGCAGCTCCAGGTTCACGCGCGAGCCCACGCTCAGAGCGCCGAGCGAGGAACGCTCCAGCGTCTCGATCATCGCCTGGGCGCGGAAGCTCTCCGGTGCGAGCGCGACGGCGGTCAGGCAGACGCCGTTGACGGCCACGGAGTCGCCCTCGCCGAGCTCCTCCGCCAGCGCCGTGCTGACCGTCAGCGTGGCGCCGGACTCGTCCCGCTCGAGCGCGCTCACACGGCCCAGGTCGGCGATCAGGCCCGTGAACATCCCGCCGCCATCCCGGAGCTCACCATTCGCGCAGCCGCGCGGAGATGAGCAGATCCTCGCCGACGCGCTCGTTGTCGAGCGTCAACGCCCTCAAGGCCTCGGAGATGCGCTCCACGCCTTCGCCCTCGAGCGGGTCCCGGGCGGCGCTCCCGCCCAGCAGCAGCGGCGCGAGGAAGAGGCGCAGTTCATCGATCTCACCGGCGTCCAGGAACGCCCCCGCAAGGTGCGGCCCGCCCTCGAGCAACACCGACGCGACGCCCATCGCCCCGAGCTGATCGAGCCCCGAGCGCACACGAGCCGGCTCGTTCTCTCCGGTCGCAACGATCACGGTCACAGCGGCCGCCTCGAGCGCTTCGGTGTCGGCGCGGGCGGCCGCCCGCGAGACCACCACCGTCAGCGGGATCTCGGCGGCGGCGGCGACGAGCTGGGATGTCGGCGGTATCCGGGCGAGCGAGTCGAACACCACGCGCCGAGGTTGCACGCCGGGCTCGGCGAGGAGGCCGTCCGGCCTGGCCGTCAGCTGCGGGTCGTCTGCGAGCGCCGTCCCGATCCCCACGACGACCGCGTCGACCGAGGCCCGCCAGCGGTGGGCGAGCTCGCGGCTGGCCTCGCCGCTGATCCACTTCGAGTCGCCGTCGCGGGTGGCGACCTTCCCGTCGAGCGTCATCGCCGACTTGAACAGCACCCACGGCCGCCCCACACGGGCGTGCTTGCGAAAGGCCTGGTTGAGGAGCCGGGCGCTCGCGGCGAGCCGGCCGTCGGCGAGGACGACGTCGATCCCCTCATCGCGGAGGATCCCGAGGCCCCGCCCCGAGGCCTTCTCCGTCGGGTCGTCCGAGGCCACGACGACCCGCCTGATGCCCGACTGGAGGATCGCCTCGGTACAGGGAGGGGTCTTCCCCTCGTGGCAGCAGGGCTCGAGGGAGACGTAGAGGGTGGCATCGCTGAGGTCCGCCAGGCCACAGGCCTCGATCGCGTTCACCTCGGCGTGCGCGCCACCGTACTCACGATGCCAGCCCTCGCCGATGACCATCTCCGGCGGGCGACGACCGCTCCGACGACCGGGTTCGGACGGACCGCCACGCCGCCGTTGGCGGCCAGCTCGATCGCCCGTGCGAGGTGGGTGTTGTCGGTCTCGCTGCAGTTCGGCATGACCTCCCAGGATATCTTCGGGACGGCACCACCCAGATCGTCCGCCTCACGCCCGCAGCGACCGCCCCGCAGGCGGTAGATCGTCATCGTCGGACCGGGGAGGCGATAGGCGAGCGGGTAGTAGTCGAAGCTCCAGTCGAAGTTGAAGCCCACCGGGGCGCGTCCGGCGGCGAACGGGGAGGAGCGGTAGACGACTTCGCCCTGCGCTTCCAGCGCCCGGTAGTAGGCGATCGCCAGCGGCGCCGCCGCGGGGTCGGCGAACGCACGGTCGCGCTGCGTGGAGCCGGTCACGACCCAGCAGTAGCCGGAGGAGCGGTAGTAGCCGAGAAGCGCGGGTGCGAGCGTGCGGACGTAGTCCTCGATGCCGACCTGGGAGTGGTCGAACGTCGGCCGCAGGGACCCGGAGGCCGTGATGTGGCTGTTGAGGACGGGGTAGGGGCACCAGAGGAAGCTCCCGCACGAGGACGCCCCGGTGGCCCCCTGCGCCCAGTCCTGTGGAGCGACCGGCTCGACGACCACGTGCGCCCCCCGGGGGATGTTCGCGAGCATCCATCGCCGCGTCAGCGTCCGCGTGTCGGCGCGCGAGAGCACGAGCCCGCTGTGGATGCTGTGAACGGCGCCCTGGGCGAGCAGCGCGCCCACGACCACGACGCTCGCGACGGCGGTGAGGACCACGGCGCGATCGGGGCGACGGCGGGCGGAGCGCGGCGCGCCCTCCGCGAGCGGCGGATCGCGACGGTAACGCGCCGCCAGTCGCGCCACCGTCCGCAGCAGCTCGACGGCGGCGAACGCCGCGAGCAGACAGAGGATCGGGATTATCGGCATCAGCCAGCGACCGAAGTAGCGGCCCTGCAGACCCATGAACGCGAGGAACAGCACCGGCGCGGGCACCAGCACCCATCCGACCGCCCGGTCGGAGCGCCAGATCGTGAGCGCGCCACCGAGCGCCGCGATCGCGGGCAGCCAGCCGAGCCCCCACGCCAGCGACCACATGTAGTAGACGATGCCGCCCTCTCTGGGCGCACCGAGCTTGCCCTGGGATTCGGCCGACAGGGCCGACTGGTGAGCGAGTTCGGCATGAAAGCGGGAGTAGTCCAGAAGTGCGTAGGGGTTCGCGAGCAGGAACGCGAGGAGCGCGGTGACGCCCGCCAGGAGCAACCCGGCGAGGGCATCTCGAACGGGCGGCCGGGCCGCCGGAGATTGTTCGCGGCGATCGCCGCGATCAACGGCACGATCGCGATTCCCGCCGTGTACTTGCTCGCGCATGCGAGCCCGAGGCCGAGGCCCGCGAGCGCATGGTCCCGCAGGCGCCCACCGCGGAGGACCCCGGCGGTGCCCAGCAGCGAGAGCGTCAACGGCACCAGCGTGGGCACGTCGTTGAGCGCCAGGTGGGCGTAGAAGACGGGCAGGAAGGCCACCGCCTCGATCGCCGCCGCGAGCAGGCCGACGGCGCGGCCGAAGAGCCGGGCGCCGGTTCCGTAGAGCAGCCACAGTGCGACCGTCCCGAGCACCGCCGCCGCGACGCGGGCGAGGGTGTAGAGGTCCTGCGGGTGCAGGCGGAAGGCGCGGGTGGCGCCGCCCGCGCCCCCGTACCAGACCGCGTAGAGAAGATGCAGGAGGTATGTGAACGCGGGCGGGTTTTCGAAGTAGTGCGGGTTCAGCGTGCCCTGTTCGAACATCCGCACGGCGTGAACGACGAAATGCTGGCCCTCGTCGGTGTTGTAGACGAACGGGAGCCCCTCCCCCACGCCCCACAGCCGCAGCAGCAGCCCCCCCACGAGCACCGCCGCCAGCCCCGCCCACGCCCATCCCCGCCCGCCGCGCGCCTCCGTCTCAGCAGTTGGCATACACGGCGTAGTAGCGGCTCGTGTAGACCCGCCGGAACCCTGGCAGGGGGACCTCGTCGCGGGCGTCGTCGCCGACGTCCACGATCGCATCGACGAACACCGCGGCACCGAGCGGGTAGACGGCGACGCTCCCGCGGCGGATCCGGTCCTCGAGGCGGTGGTCTCCCCGCTCGACGTCCGCACGGGCCTCGCTGCGCGCGACGATGTCGCCCTGGCCGGTGCTGTCGAGGATCCAGCGGGCGTCCGGGATCAGCTTGTTGTTCGGCAGCGACAGGAGCGGGCAGCGCCGCCGCTCGCTGCGAACGGCCGGGGCGGCGAGTGCCGCCGCCAGCCCCGTGTGGAAGTCGTTGTGCTCGGCCAGCGTCGTGCGCAGGCTCGAGAGGTTGAGGCTCGTGGCGGCCGTCGCGACGCCGACGAGCAGCAGGGCCGCCGCTCCCCCGATCCAGACCCGCCGCAGCCACGACCCGGGCACGAGCATCGACCATCCACCGATCGTCACGGCGCAGAACGGCAGCAGCATCGTCGCCGAGCCGAGCATGTAGCGATCCACGACGGAGGCCCCCGCCGCTCCCTCCAGCAGGTAGAAGGCGAGCATCGTCAGCAGCGCCAGCAGCGGGACCGCCGCCCGGCGCGGGGCAGCCACAGGGCGAGCGGGACGCCGATCAGCCCTCCGAGCAGCACGGGGAGCTTGTCGATCCGATCGCCGTAGCTGAACGCGGAGGCGAGCACGCTCGTGAATCCCTGCGTGCGTTCCAGTTCCGCGGCGAGGCCGGCCGTCGCCGTCAGCGAGTAGAGCGGGTTGCCCGTGACGACCCAGTCCACCAGCGCCCACCCGAGGGGGGCGATCGCCGCGAGCGCCAGATAGCGCAGACGGGTCGCGTTGGAGGCGGGCCACGCGCACCAGAGCCAGTAGGCGCCGCTCAGCGCCCACGCGTCGGGGCGCAGGAGACCGGCGGCGGCGAGCGTCAGGAACACCGCGGGGCCGCGTCGTGGCCGTTCCAGCTCGAGCACGACGGCCCACACCACGAGGGCGACGTAGGTGATGTCCAGATAGCCCTGCGCGGCGAGGTTCTCGACGAAGAAGCGGCTCAGCACCAGCAACGCCGCGACGAGGCCCACGAGCGGCCCGAAGCAGAGCCTCCCGAGGCGATATGAGCCCGCCACGAGGGCCACGAACGACGCGATCGAGCCGAGCACCATCAGGCGGGCGCCGACCTGGCCGAAGAGCGAGCAGAGCACGCCGAAGGCGATCGCCAGGGGATGCTCGGTCGGCGCGCGGTAGACCTGGAAGTCGGGGAGGTGCAGATGCAGGACGTCCCGCCCCCAGAGGAGCGCGTAGAACGAGTCGTAGGTCGGGTAGGTGGGAAACGCGAAGTAGCCGATCAGCGCCGCCAGGCAGAGGCCCGCGAAGCCGATCCGCGCCCACCGAGCCGGCGTCGCCGCCCGCAGCCAGGCGGGCCGAGTCGAGCCCGGGCCCAGCCGGGTGAGGGTCGCGGTGTGCATCGGGCGTGGCCGTCCCCAGCCAGAGCAGGCGCCGGGTGGGGTGGGCTCCGACACTCGGCGCCAAGACCGTGACCTGCGCTTTGGGATACTGCGGAAGCCAAGTCTAGGCAATCGAACGTCGATGAAGCTCATCATCCAGATCCCCTGCTTCAACGAGGCGGAGCAGCTTCCGCGGACGCTCGCCGACCTCCCCCGCGACGTCGAGGGCTTCGATGTCGTCGAGTGGCTCGTGATCGACGACGGCTCCACCGACGGAACCGTGACCGTGGCGCGGGAGTTGGGCGTGGACCACCTCGTCCGGCTGACGAACAACCGCGGCCTTGCCGCGGGCTTCCAGGCGGGGATCGACACGGCCCTGAAGCTCGGCGCCGACGTGATCGTGAACACGGACGCAGACAACCAGTACTACGGCCCCGACGTCGCCCGCCTGGTCGCGCCGATCCTCGAGGGACGAGCCGACATGGTCGTCGGCGACCGCGAGGTCGAGGGCATCGAGCACTTCTCCCCGCTGAAGAAGCTCCTCCAGCGGCTCGGCTCCTGGGTCGTCCGGCAGGCCTCCTCGACCTCTGTCCCGGACACGACATCGGGGTTCCGCGCCTACAACCGGGAGGCCGCGATCCAGATCATGGTCGTCTCGAAGTTCACCTACACGCTCGAGACGATCATCCAGGCGGGGAAGCTCCTCGTGGCCGTCGAGCACGTCCCGATACGCACGAACCCGAAGACGCGCGAGTCGCGGCTGTTCCCCTCGATGGGCGCCTATGTCCGTCGCAACGCGATCTCGATCTTCCGCATCTATGCCCAGTACGAGCCCCTCCGCGTCTTCTGGAGCCTGGCGGCGGTGATCGGGCTGGCGGCCGTCGGGGTGTGGATCCGCTTCGCGATCGCCTACGCCGAAGGCAACGGCAAGGGACATGTCCAGTCGTTGATCCTCGGCGCGGTTCTCTTCATCGCGGCGGTCGTCCTGTGGGCCCTCGGCGTGATCGGCGATCTGCTCGCGGCGCAGCGGGCGATGACACAGAAGACCTACGAGCGGGTCCGCCGGATCGAGCTCGAGCTCGGCAGATCGCTCCCTCCCACTACGAACGGGGCGGCGCGCGCGCCGGTGGAGCACGACGCGAGCGCGGAGGACGGGCCACCGGTGAGGCGGTGCGAGGCTGGTGAGCGCGGGCGGCGGTATCACCGTCTCCAACGACGGCGTCGTTACGGGGAACACCTACGACAAGTACGGCTCCACGCAACCCGGTCGTGCGGCGCCTCATGAGCGGCTTCGAGGCGGCCCTCGACGAGCTCTTCGAGCGCGCAGCCCCGCGCTCGCTGCTCGACGTGGGCTGCGGCGAGGGCGTGCTCGTGCAGCGCTGGGCGGAGCGGCTCGTTGACGGCCGCGTGGTTGGGCATCGATCTCGAAGAGGAGTCGATCCAGGCCGGCTGGGCCGCCCATCCCGCCCCCAACCTCGAGTACCGCGTGATGGCGGCCGAGAACCTGCCCTTCGCCGACGGCGAGTTCGAGCTCGCGAGCGCGATCGAGGTGCTCGAGCACGTCCCCGATCCCGATCACACGCTCACCGAGATGGCGCGCTGCGCCGAGAGCCACCTGCTCGTGTCGGTCCCCCGGGAGCCGCTCTGGCGGATGCTCAACGTCGCCCGCGGGGCCTACTGGGCGCAGCTCGGGAACACCCCGGGTCACCTGAACCACTGGTCCAGGCGATCCTTCCTCGAGCTCCTCTCGCGCCACGGCGACGTCGTCGAGGCCCGAGCGCCGTTCCCCTGGACGATGTTGCTTGTCCGCCTCTAGAGGCCCCTTCGCACCCGCTCCTACGGCAGCGGCGCGCGGATCCTCGCGGTCGGGATCGCGTGCACCGGGCTGCTCACGTTCGCCTACTTCTCGATCGCCAGCCACGTGCTCGCGGAGCCGCAGCGAAGCGGATCGACCTGCTGCTGGTCGGTGATGTTCGTGATCATCTCGGTGATCTACCGGCCGATCGAACAGCTGCTCTCACGCACGATCGCCGAGCGGCGGGCACGCGGGCACGGAGGCCAGCACGCTGAAGGTGCCGATGCTGATCCAGGCGACCTCGGCGCTCGTCTTCCTGTCGTCGCGCTGAGCCTCCACGAAGAGCTCGTCGAACATGTCTTCGAAGGCGAATCGGCGCTCTACGACATCCTCGTGGTCGCCACGCTCGCCTACGCCGCCAGCTACTTCGCCCGCGGCTGGCTGGCCGGCCACCAGCGCTTCGGCCTGTTCGGCGGTCTCGTGCTGATGGAGTCGACCTCGCGGCTCTGCTTCGCGCTCGCCGTGGCGGTCGGGATCGCGAGCGGGCAGACGGCCGTCGCGCTCGGCATCGCCGCCGGCCCGCTCGTCTCGCTCGTGGTCGTCCCGGCGGCGTTCGCTGAGCCGGCGCGCACCGGCGCGCGGACGGAGCGGATCCGAGCCGACCGAGCAGCTCGCGGGCGACCCCGATGCGCCGATCACCGCTGACGAGGCCGACGCGGCGCTCGCGGGCCCGGGCACCGAGGGCGTCCAGGAGCCCGCCGCGCACGACGACCTCTCGCTGCGCCGCGGCGGCGGGTTCGCGGTGCTGGGTCTCGGGCGATCATGCTCGCCGAGCAGGCCCTCCTGAACGCGGCCGTGCTGACCGTCGATGCGACCTCGCCAACGCGCGCTCGCGGGGATCGTGTTCAACGTGCTGCTGATCGCGCGCGCTCCGCTGCAGCTCTTCCAGGCGATCCAGACCTCGCTGCTGCCGCACCTGACGGGCCTCGAGGCGACCGCGGGCCACGAGGCCTTCGCGCGGGCGATCCGCATGACGATCGCTCGCGATCGCCGCCTTCGCCGGGCGGTCGCGCTCGGGCTGCTGGTGGTCGGGCCGTTCGTGCTGGAGCACCTGCTTCGGCCAGGACTACCCACTACAACCGCTTCGGCCTCGCGCTGATCGGCATCGGCATGGGGCTGCACCTGGCCTCCGGCGCGCTCAACCAGGCGGCGCTCGCGCGCGACCGCGCCCGCGCGGCCGCGGCCTGCTGGGCGTTCGCGGCGGTCGCGTTCGTCGTCTGGATGCTGACGCCGGTGGTCTCCGAACCAGCTCCTGCGCACCGAGATCGGCTATGCCGGCGCGACCGCGCTGCTGGCGCTCGGCGCTGACCATCGCTCTACCGCCGCGGCGCGCCCCTCGCCGGCAGGCCCGCCCTCCGCCGCCCTCAGCCCTCAGTCGGCACGGAGCGCGGACGCGATCGCCCCGTAGGCCCTGCCGGGGTCCGTCGCGCCGAAGATCGCCGAGCCGGCGACGAACACGTTCGCGCCCTGGCCGCCCGGCAGCGCGGCGCCGTCTCGGGGTCGATCCCGCCATCGACCTCCACCGCGACGCCCTCGCCGACGGTCGCGCGAACGCGGCCGAGCTTCTCGAGCGAGCGCTCGATGAACGGCTGGCCGCCCCAGCCCGGATTGACGGTCATGCAGAGCGCCAGGTCGATCGCCTCGGCGACCTCCGACGAGCGCCTCCACGGGCGTGCCGGGGTTGATCGCGACGCCGACCCCGGCACCGCGCTCGCGGATCAGGTCGGCCGCATAGGCGACGTGGGGGGTGGCCTCGGCGTGGAAGGTGATCGAGTGCGGCGCCGGCGCGGACGAACTCGCTCGATCTGGCGCTCGGGACGCTCGATCATCAGGTGCACCTCGAGCATCCCTCCCGCCTCGCGCACCTCGTCGACGATCGCCGCGACGATCATCGGGCCGACCGTTATCGAGGGGACGAAATGGCCGTCCATCACATCGACGTGGATCACCCGGCGCCCGCCGCGAGCACCTCCCCGACCTGCTCGCGCAGCCGGCCGAAGTCGGCGGAGAGGATCGACGGCGCGACGCGTACCCCGCCGAGCAGGCCGAGGATCGGCGAGCCCGCCGCTGTGCTCATAGCGCCTGGAGCATCGAGTCGCCGCAGTTGTTGCACTTCATGATCGCCGTCGAGGACATCCGCACGATCGTGGAGTGCTCGCCGCAGTTGGGGCACACGGACGTCAGCTCGAAGCGGTGCAGGCAGTAGACGCAGCGGTAGCGCCCGGGCAGGTTCGTGGGTCGCAGCCAGGGCTCGCCGCAGTTGCGGGCACTGCGGGCCGAGGTCGATGGGCGTCCGGGTGGAGCCGTCTGGCTCGCCGTCCATCGCTCAGCCCGCGCAGGCGCGCGATGAAGAACCCCGCCGTGTGGTCGCGGTGGGGGAGCGTGAGCAGCGCGCCGCGCGGCCCCCCGTCGGCGCCCGGCCTGGAGCCCGTACGCCGGCAGCTCGACGGCGAGATCATCGATGCCGTAGTCGGGATGAGAGTCCAGGAAGGCTGCTATCAGGCGCTCGTTCTCAGTCGGGGAGATCGTGCAGGTAGAGTAGACAAGCACGCCCCCCGGACGGAGCGCAGCGGCGGCGAGATCGAGGATCCGGGCCTGCGAGCGGGCCATGTCGGCGGTGGCGGCGGGGGTGGCGCGCCAGCGAAGGTCGGGGTGCGCCTGGAGCGTTCCGAGGCCCGAGCAGGGCGGATCGACGAGCACGCGGTCGATACAGCTGCCCATCGCCCCGTGGCTCGCTCCGCGTCGGCCACCTCGACGCGCACGTTGACGGCCCCGCAGTCGCTCGGCGGTGGCGGCCAGGCGAGCCGCTCGGCGCGCCGTTGCGCTCGACCGCGAGGACCTCCCCGGCCCCCCCCATCAGCGCGGCCAGGTGCGTGGTCTTGCCGCCCGGCGCGGCGCAGAGGTCGAGCACGCGCTCGCCGGGCTCGGGGGCGAGCACCCGAGCGACGAGCATCGCTGCGCGCGACTGCGCCAGGAAGGCTCCCTCGCGCCAGAGCGGACGAGCGGCGGATGTCGAACGGCTCCTCGAGCACGAGGGCCTCCGGGACGAGTGCGTCGCGGCGGCTGGGCACGGGGAGCGCAGCGGCGAGCGCGTCCGGATCGGATCGCAGCGTGTTGACCCGCAGCGCGAGCTCGCCGGGCTCGTTGTCGGCGGCCATCAGCCCACGCGCCTGCTCTGCTCCAGCTCCGCCCACCACATCCTCGCAACCCACTCCGGGTGGGAGTGCTTGAGCGCGGCCTCCTCGGGGGTGTCCTCCGAGAAGCGGGAGAGCAGCGCGGGTCCGCCTTCGCGCAGCGCGCGCCGCAGGACGGCGTTGACGAGACCGTGGCCGCGCCCCTGACTCTTCGCGAGCTCGACGGCGTCGGCGACGACCGCGTAGTCGGGTGCGCCGGCGAGAAAGAGGAGCTCGTAGAGGCCGAGGCGGAGCGCCGCGAGGAGCGGCGGATCGAGCCGCCCGACGGGCCGCTCCGCCAGGCCGGCGATCAGATCGTCGAGCGTCGCCCGGCGCTGGACGGCGCCGTAGGAGAGCCGCATCGCCAGCGCGCGGTCGCGCTCGTCGAGCCCGCGCGACTCCGAGCGGAGCGCGAGGTCGGCGTAGGCGCCGCCGCTCGAACACCCGCCGGAGCACCCCGTAGGCGCAGCGGCGTGCGGGCGCGAGGTTGGACCGTGCGGCGGTGGGCATCGGAACCATCTAACCGCTGCGGACCCAGGCCGCCGGGGCCAGGGCGGCTGCGACGTCGCCCGCCAGTCGCTCCGCCTCGTCCTCCTCCAGGGTCGCGATCGTGACGCGGACGGCGGGGGGGCTCGCCTGCAGGCGGTAGGGGGCGCCGGGGGCCACGACCCATCCCCGCTCCAGCAGCGCCCCCAGCGCGGAGGCCTCATCGGCGACGGGGAGCCACACGTTCAATCCCGAGGCGCCCTGGGCGGCGATGCCCCGCTGGGCGAGGGCGGTGAGCAGCGCCGCGCGTCGGGCGGCGTAGACCTCGCCGGCGCGGCGCAGCTGATCGGCGACCTCGCCGTCCTCCCACATCTCCACGACGAGCGCCTGGAGGATGTGGCTCACCCATCCGGGCCCGCACTGCTGGCGGCCCTGCACCCGCGCGACGGTGAGGGCATCGCCGGCGAGGACCGCGAGGCGGAGGTCCGGTCCGAGCCCCTTGGCGACCGAGCGGGTGGTGGCCCACCGCGCCCGCCCGCCAACGGTCGTGTGAAGAGGGCTCCCCGCGGGAGCGCCGAGATGGTCGTCCTCGATCACGAGCACGCTCGGATGCCTCGCGAGCACGCCCCCGATCAGCTCGGCGCGCGCACCGTCGAGCGCGGCGCCGGTGGGGTTCTGGGCACGGGGGGTGAGGATCGCCGCCCGGGCATCACGGTCGAGCGCCGCCGAGAGCTCCTCGGGGAGCATCCCGCGATCGTCGATCGCCACCGGCTCGAGCACGAGGCCGAGCGCGCGAAGCAGGTCGAACAGGGCGGCGTAACCGGGGTTCTCCACGGCGACCCGGTCACCCGGACGCAGGTGGGCCTGCAGGACGCGCTCGATGCCGTCGAGTGCGCCGCTGACGACGCACAACGCCGCCGCCGGGATCCCGTCCTCGCCGAGCCGCTCGCGGGCCAGCTCCGCCAGCCGAGGCGCTATCGGCACCTCCCCGTAGAGACGACCGGGGGGACGGATGGCGCGGAGCGCCCGGCCGAGGTCCGGCAGCAGCGCCGGATCGGGGTTTCCGCGCGAGAGATCCCGCGCGCCCTCGGGCACGGGCAGCGGCGCCCGCAGCGAGCCGATCGGCGGCCCCGCGCCGATGCGGGTCCCGCGGCGCGGCTCGGTGACGACGACGCCGCGGCGGCGCAGCTCGGCCAGCCCGGATGCGACGGTCACGGGGCTGAGGCCGACCTCGGCGGCGAGGCGGCGCACCGACGGGAGCTCCTCCCCCGCGGCCGAGATCCCCGCGGGCGACGCCACGCTCGACCTCGGCGACGAGCTCCGCAGCGCTCGAGGCGCGGATTCGATACTGTGTCATGTCAGACAACGATCTGTACTATGACAGAAAGAGGAGGAGCCGTGCAGGCCGAGCCCGAGAGCCATCCCACCACGATCGTGCACGACGCGCGCAGCCGGCCCGCCGCCGCGCCGCCGTCGGAGCGCGTGCGGCTCCGCCGCAAGCGCGAACGGGGGAGCCACGACCGCGACGTGATCGACTCGATCCTCGACGAGGCGCTCATCGCCCACCTCGGCATCGTCGAGGAGGACGGCCAGCCGATCGTCACGCCGACGCTCCACGCGCGGCGCGGCGACGTCGTCTACTGCCACGGGGCCGTCGCGAGCAGGACGCTGCGCAAGCTCGAGGCGGGCGCCCCGGCATGCCTGACGGTGTCGCTCCTGGACGGCCTCGTGCTCGCCCGCTCGGCGATGCACCACTCGGCCAACTACCGCTCGGCGATGCTCCTCGGGAGCGCCCGAGTGGTGGACGACCCGGCCGAGAAGCTCACCGCGCTCGAGGCGATCGTCGAGCACATCGTGCCGGGCCGCTGGGCGGACGTCCGCTGGCCCACGGCGAACGAGATGAAGGCCACGGCCGTGCTGGCGCTCCCGATCGATGAGGCCTCGGCGAAGGTTCGGAGCGGACCGCCGCTCGATGACGAGGAGGACTACGCGCTGGAGACGTGGGCCGGCGTACTGCCGCTCATCACCAGCGCCGGCTCGCCCCTGCCGGACCCGCGCATGCCCGCAGGCATCCCGGTACCTGGCTACGCCGGCGACTACGCCCGCCCAGGGAGGGGATGACCGCGGAGGTAGTCCTCTCCTGACATCGCTCGCCCCCCGGCGGGCTGGACCTCCACCATGAGCAACGTCCCCGGGGAGCAACGGAGCACCAGCCGGCCGTCCGTGGCCGCGAGACCGGGCGGGCCCTCGGGCTGCTCGGGGGCGAGGACGGCGCGGCGGACGCCAAGCAGGGAGCCATCCGGCAGCGCGAGACGGGCCCCGATGTGGGGGTGCAGGGCGCGTACCGTCCGCTCCAGGAGGATCGCCGGCCGCTCGGCCTCGAGCAGACGATCCTCGGCGGAGATCTTCTCGGCGTAGGTGACGCCGGAGGCGGCCTGCTCCCGGAACGACGGACGCTCCTGGAGCGCGCGCAGCAGCAGGCTCCCCCCGATCTCCTCCAGTCGCTCGGAGAGCGACCCATAGCTGTCATCCGCCTCAATCGCCTCGCTCTCGGCGAGGCACACCGGGCCGCTGTCGAGACCCGCGGTGAGTCGCATGATCGAGACGCCCGTGCGCGCGTCGCCGGCGATGATCGCGCGCTCGATCGGCGCCGCCCCACGCCAGCGCGGCAGCAGGGATGGGTGCACGTTGAGGATCTCCTGCTCGGAGAGCAACGGCTCCTTGATCAGTGCGCCGAACGCGCACACGACGACCGTCGGACGGGCTGCCGCCCCGCCGGCGGCCTCGCCGGCGCGCGCGATGCTCGCCCTCGCCGCCGGTTCGTTGACGCTCTCGGGCTGCTCGAGCGGGAGCCCGAGCGCGCGGGCGCGCTCGGCCACGGGAGGGGGCGCGGGCTTGCGGCCGCGGCCGCGGGGGCGATCCGGGCGGGTGATGACGAGCGCCGGGCGATCCCCGGCGCTGCCCGCCAGACGCTCGAGAACCGCAGCCGCGAACTCGGACGTCCCAAGGAAGATCGTCGCCAAGATCGCCCGGGCTAGGCGCCGTCCGAGGCCTCCAGGGCCTCGCGCATCGCCCGCATCGCCTCCTTGCGCTCCTGACGGGAGATCCGATCGAGGATCAGCACCCCATCGAGGTGGTCGATCTCGTGCTGGATCACCCGTGCGCGCAGGCCCTCGGCCTCCAGCTCGACCGGGCTCCCGCTCTCGTCCCGCGCGCTCACGCGCACGCGCGCCGGCCGCTCGACCTCGACGTGGACCCCGGGGAGGCTCAGACAGCCCTCGGCGGCCGTCTCGAGCTCCTCGCTCACCCACTCCAGCTCCGGGTTCACGAGCGCGGTCACCGGTTCCTCCTCGGCGGCCTTGAAGACGAGCACGCGGTGGAGCACCCCCACCTGCGTCGCCGCGAGGCCGACGCCGAGGGCGTCCTGCATCAGCTCCCCCATCCTCTCAACCTCGCGCTTGAGGTCATCGTCGAAGCGCTCCACCGCCACCGCACGGGCGCGGAGTACCGGGTCGCCGAACCTGCGCACGCGGCGCAGCGCGGCATCCCGGCGCGCAATCGTCTCCGGATCGAGCTCGGCCTCGACCTCCTCGGCGGCCTCGACCTCGACGTCGACGCTCGCGGGCGCTTGCTGGTCGTCCTCGGCGGCCTCGATCTCGACGCCGACCGCGGTGGCCGTTGCCACCTCGTCCTCTGCGGTGTCGAGCTGCCGGCTCATGCTCCCTGAGTTTAGGAGCCGCGGCGGCCCCTCGGCGGGGCGAGCAGCCTGACGGACTCGACCGTCGTGTGGTGAGCGCCCGAGGGGTCGCTGGCGAGGATCGAAGCGCGTACGATCAGCGCCGCCGACCGTGCGAGGCCGGCGCGCCCGCGCGCGAACAGCCGCAGCCGCACCAGCACGCTCCGCCCGCCCTCGACCTCGAAGTAGCCGAGCGTCAGCAGCACGGGTTCCGCACCGCTGTGGCCCCGCACCTTTTCCCCCAGCGCGAGGCTGGTCGAGGTCAGGGCCACCTTCCCCGCGCAGGAGCTGATCCCCGTGGGACACTCGATCCTGACCGTGAGGTTGCCCGCACTGCTCACGTGCAGGACGCGCCCGACGAGCTGGGCATCGGGCACCGTGGAGGTCGCGACAATCGCCGGGGGCGGGGCGGTGCTGCCGTCGCCGACCTGGGGGATCGGGACGGTCGCGGCGTCCACCCCCTGCCGCACCAGGGACAGTTCGCGGCGGCTCCGATCGAGGGCTTCGGCCTCAGCGGCCGTGAGCACCGCCAGGGTCGTCGAGGTCGAGCTGTGCAGGCCGTAGCTCTCCCCCACCCGCAACGTGACCCTGTAGGTGCCCGGCTTGGCGAAGATGTGGTTGACGGCGGCCCCGGCGGAGCCGGCGCTGCCATCGCCCCAGCTCCAGCTGTAGCTGGTGATCGCGCCGCCCGGATAGGGATCGCTCGAGCGGTTGCCCGTGAACCGCAGGGCGGTCCCGGCAACCGGGTCTTCGGGAGCGGCGATGACGGCCGAGGGAAGCACCGGCCGGAACAGCCCGAGCCCGTCGGGTGTCCCGACGCCTGAGGGGCCATCGAAGCCGGGGGCGGCATCGCAGGCCGTCGTCCCATGACAGTCGACGACGCCGAACCAGGCCGGCGGGGAGCCGCAGGCGACCGCCCCGAGGCCGTCGCAGTATCCGTTGCCCCCCTGCGTGACGTCGTACAACGACGTGCCCTCGATGAGGTGGCCGTAGAGCGTCAGCGCGGGGTATTCCACCCCGGCGGCTCCCCCCGCCAGCCCGTACAGGGCGGCTATCAGCGGCGTCGAGAGCGACGTGCCGCCGATCGCGAACCAGCTCGACCCGACGCCCGCGCCGTCCTGTTTGCAGAAGTGGCCGCAGTTGAAGTCGTCGTAGACGGCGAAGCCCGTCAGCGGGTCGGCGTCGGCGGCCACGTCGGCGTCCAGCCGCCCGCGCCCGCATCCGCTGGCCGCGAACCCGGGGGCGGCACGCTGCCAGGGCGGGGCGGCGAGCAGCGGGCTGCAGCCGCCACCGGTGGCCCCTTCGGCAAACCCATCGCCCTCTTCTGTCCCCGGGGGGAACCCGATGTCGTCGGCCGGGCCATCGCTGTTCCACACCACCTCATTGCGGCGGGCGCCGCCCGGGTCGAGGTACAGCGACGTCCCTCCGACGGCAACCACCGACGGGATCGTCGCCGGGACATTCGGTTCGGCCGCGGTCGCGATGCCTTCGTTCTCTTCGTCCCAGTCGTACCAGCCGTCATCGCCCGTCGCCGCGGTGATGACGACCCCCGGGTGGCGGTAGGCGGCCTGTTCGCTGACGCCCATCTGCCGTTCCGGGCCCGCGTAGGAGTTCGACACCTCGGTCGCCCCCATCGCGACGGCTGTGTCCACGGCTTCGGCGAGGTCCGAGAAAAGGTTGGAGTTGGCCTCGACGACGAGGATGCGGCAGTTCTCGCAGACGCTGTGGACGACCTCGACGTCGAGCGACATCTCCACCGACCACGCCGTTTTGTCTTCGGCCGGCAGCGTGTTCAGGGCCGGGCTCCCCTTCTGGTTGACCTTCTCGAAGCAACCGTTCGCGGCCGTGCATTTTGGCAGCCCGTAGTGGCTGTCAAACGTGGCGAGCGATTCTTCGATCTTGGGGTCGTCGTAGGCATCGATGATCCCGACCGTCTGCCCGGCGCCGCCGTTCGCCGGGTTGTACCCGTAGGCGGAGGCGAGGTCGGCCGGCGTGAGGCCTTCCGCCGGCCCCGATTCGCTCGCTCCCGCGGCGGCCCTGTACGGCCTTGCTCCGGCGACTGCGGCGGCGGCGGTCGCGACGGGCACGCGCACGAACGCCGTGCAGCTCGCCGAGCGGGGGGCGGCGCGGCCGCAGACCGGGACGATTCGCGCGTAGCGCGTCGCACCGAGCGAGCTCGCCGGCGCGGCCCAGCCGCCGAGCAGGACCGCCATCGCGAGCGGCCCGGCGCAGCCGCGAGCAGCCCGCGCCACCGCACGAGCGCCCACGCTCGTCGATCCATCCCTGGTACTCATCACACGCTGAGCCGCCCTATCGGCTCCGGGCGAGTGTACCTGGGACGCCGTGGGTCGTTGCAACCAGCCGTGCGCCCGGCTCCCGGAAGGGAGGCGAGACCTGCTGGGCGGCCCGCCACCCTACTGAGGGTCCACATCTACGCTGAAGCTGACCCCGCCGTGCTCACGCTCGCCCGCGACCTGCTGAACCGCCTCGCCGACGGCGCTCACGGCGGCACGCCGCTCGCCCGCCTTCACGACGAGCATCCTCCGCTCTCGACCCCGCAGGCGAAACAGCGATGCGGGGCCGAGCACAACCGGGTTGGCGCCGGCAACCGGGTTCGCGCCGGGCTGGGCCGCGGCCGCCTCGGGGGCGAAGGCGAGAGCGAGCCTCGCCCGGACGGCCTCCGCCGCGGCCTGCGCCGGGCGCGCCTCGCTCGCCGCGAGGACGACGCGGATGAGATGGGAGTACGGCGGGTATGCCAGCGCCCGCCGACGCTCCAGCTCGCCGGCGAGGAAGCCGGCACCGTCGTGAGCCGCGGCGCAGCGGATCGCACGGGCCTCGGGGGCGATCGTCTGGATCAGCACGGCCCCCTCCCCCCCGCGCCCCACCCGCCCCGCCAGCTGGGCGATCAAGGCGAACGTGCGCTCCTCGGCGCGAAAGTCGGGAAAGCGGAGCGTCGAGTCGGCGTCGAGGACCACGCCGAGGCTGACGTCGGGGAAGTCGTGCCCCTTGGCCACCATCTGGGTCCCCATCAGCACCCCGCCGTCCGACGCCTCGAAGCGGCGCAGCAGAGCGCCCACCCCGTCCTCGGGCCCGTTACCGACCGCGTCGCCAGGGGCGACGGCGGCCCGGTCGTTGTCGGCGGCGGCCCGGTCGGCGGCGGCGGCTCCGTTGCGGGCGGCCGTCGCGGATGCCTCGACGGCGTCCGCATCGAGGCGGAACACGGGGAAGTCCCCCCCTCGAAAGAGCTCCGCGAGGTCGTGCTCGAGACGCTCGGTGCCCGCCCCATGGCGGGCCACCGAGGCCGAGGAGCAGCTGGGACAGCGCTCCGGCGCCGGCTCCCGATGGCCGCAGTGGTGGCAGGAGAGGTGACCCCCGCGCCCCCCGTGTCCCTCCCCGACGCCCTCACGCGGCCGCCCGCCGTGGAGCACCAGGGCGACGTCGCAGTCGGGGCAGCCCCACACCCGTCCGCAGGAGCGGCAGGAGAGGAAGTTGGACCAGCCTCGGCGGTTCAGCAGCACGATTGCCTTTCCGCCCGCCGCCCGCGTGTCCGCGAGCGCAGCAGCCGTCACGGGATGGAGGCCGTGGGGCTCGCCGCGCATGTCGAGCACCCTCACCGGCGGCAGCGGGCGGTCATCCACGCGGCGGGGAAGCACGCTCGCGGAGGTGCGCGCGACGGTCTCCGGCCGGGGGGTCGCGCTGCCCAGCAGCAGAACCGCGCCGCGGTCCTTCGCCCGTCGGGCGGCGACGTCGCGGGCGTCGTAGCGCGGGTCCCCTTCGTGCTTGTAGGAGGCGTCATGCTCCTCGTCGAGGACGATTAGCCCGAGCTCCTCGATCGGGGCGAAGACCGCCGAGCGTGGTCCCACGCAGACGCGCGCCCGGCCCTCGCGGAGGCGGCGCCACTCGACATAGCGCTGCCCCGGCGTCAGCCGCGAGTGGAGCACGGCGACCGTGTCGCCGAAGCGATCGATGAAGCGCCCGACGATCTGGGGCGTGAGCGCGATCTCCGGGACGAGCACGATCGCCCCCCGGCCCTGACCCAGCGCCTCGGCCGCGGCCCGCAGATAGACCTCCGTCTTGCCCGACCCGGTGACCCCGTTCAGCAGCCTGGATTCGTGACGGCGCTCGCGGAGCGCCGCGATCAGCGGCGCGAGCGCCTCCCGCTGATCGTCGGTGAGCCGGGGGGGCTCGCGGCGGCTGGCGCCCACGCCGAGATGGCGCGGGAGGGCGACCTCGCGTCGCCTGCGCCCGCTGAGGCGGCGGGTGGCGTCGGGCGGGAGCACGAGGCCGAGCGCGCGCGAGATCGTCGAGCAGAACTCCGCGGCGATCCACTCCGCCAGCGCGACGAGGTCCGCCGGGACGCCCAGCTCGATCGCGCGCAGGGGCGCCAGGAGCTTCTCATCCGCCACCTCGCTCCTGTCGGCGAGGCCAACCACAACGCCGAGCACCTGCCGGCGGCCGAAGGGGACCACGAGCATCGAGCCGACCTCGACGTTTCCCTCTCGGAGCTCCTCCGGAAGCCTGTAGTCGAACGGCCCGCGGAGCGAGCGGGCCGTCGTCATCGGCTCTACCTGGGCGATCGTGGGCACCCCCTCGACCCTAGAGATCGCCTCGGTCAGAGCCCGGCGGCCTCCCGCAGAGCCTGGGCCTTGTCGGTGCGCTCCCACGTGAAATCGTGGTCGTCGCGGCCGAAGTGGCCGTAGGCGGCCGTCTTCTGGTAGATCGGCCGGTGGAGCTTGAGCTCCTCGCGGAAAGCCCCGGGGCGCAGGTCGAAGACCTCATCGACGGCCCTCGCGATCGAGACTCGGCTCGCGCCGTCCCGCTCGGTGCCGAACGTCTCCACCATCACCGACACGGGGTGGGCGACGCCGATCGCGTAGGCCACCTGGACCTCGGCACGATCGGCGAGGCCCGCCGCGACGATGTTCTTGGCGACCCACCTCGCGGCGTAGGCGGCCGAGCGGTCGACCTTCGAGGGGTCCTTCCCCGAGAAGGCCCCCCCGCCGTGGCGGGCCATCCCACCGTAGGTGTCGACGATGATCTTCCTGCCCGTCAGCCCGCAGTCCCCCATCGGGCCGCCGATGACGAAGCGGCCGGTCGGATTCACGAGGAAGTTCTTGACGAGCTTGCGCTCGTCGTAGAGGTCTCCGGGGAGCACGGGGCGGAGGACGTGCTCGAGCAGGTCGGGCTTGATCAGCGTCTCGCTGTCGATGCCGTCGGCGTGCTGGGTGGAGATGAGGATCTTTTCGATCTCGACGGGCCTGCCGTGCTCGTAGCGAACGGTCACCTGGGTCTTCCCGTCCGGGCGGAGGTAGGGGACGACCTCGCCCTTGCGCACCTCCGAGAGGCGCTTGGCGAGCTTGTGCGCGAGCGCGATCGGCAGCGGCATCAGCTCCTCGGTCTCGTTGCTCGCGTAGCCGAACATCATCCCCTGGTCACCCGCGCCGGCCACGTCGAGCTCGTCCTCGTCGGCCGGGTCGTGACGCGTCTCATAGGCCGCGTCCACCCCCTGGGCGATGTCGGGGGACTGTTTGTCGATCGCGTTTATCACCGCGCAGGTGTCGCAGTCGAAGCCGTAGGCGGCGTTGTCGTAGCCGATCTTCCGCACCGTCTCCCGGGCGACTTCGGGGATGTCGACGTAGGTCTCCGTGGAGATCTCCCCGGAGACGACGATCAGGCCGGTGTTCACGAGCGTCTCGCAGGCCACCCTCCCGTAGGGGTCGTCGCGGAGCACGGCGTCGAGCACCCCGTCGGAGATCTGGTCGGCGATCTTGTCCGGGTGTCCCTCCGTGACCGACTCGGAGGTGAACAGGAACTCGTTCTCGGAAGGCTCAGTCATGGCGTGGGGGAGTCAGCTCCAGGGGTCGGGGTGGACGATCGGCTCCGTCCGGGGCATGGAAAAGCCGCAGAAGTGTACGCGTTAGGCGGCGCGCGCCCGTCCTCGCTGACCCCGCTCGACGAAGTCGATGATCAGGGGGACGCCGTCGAGCGCGTAGCGCGCCCGCAGCCGGTTCTCGAGGAAGTAGGCGTAATCCCGCGTCACCCGCTCGCGCGAGTTGACCTGGATCGCGAAGCGGGGAGGCCGCTCGCCGATCTGGGCCATGTAGATCAGCTTCAGGCGATGCTGGCTCGATCCCCGCCGTGTCCCCACGGGGGGCTGTCGGGCCTGGACGGCCTCGGACAGGAAGCGGTTCAGCTCGGGGGTGGGGATCCGCCCGCCCATCCGATCGCCGAGGGCGAGCGACTCGGCGAGCAGGCGCGAGACGTGCCGACCGCTCTTCGCGCTCGCCGTCAGCACCCGGGGGCGCAGGCGCAGCTTTTCCGCCACCCGGCGACGCTCGTGCTCGAGGTCCAGCCGGCGTTCGCCGGCGCCCTCGGCGTGCTCCTGCAGGTCCCACTTGTTGAGCACGATCGCCGTCCCGCACGCGGCCTTCATCGCCAGCTCGGCGATGCGGAGGTCCTGCGCGGTGACCCCGTCGGCGCTGTCGCAGACGACGAGGGCGACGTCGGCCCGCTCGGCTGCGCGCTGCGAGCGCAGCGCGGTGTAGTACTCGACCGAGTCGTCCACCTTCGACTGGCGGCGAATGCCCGCCGTGTCGATCAGCACCAGTCGCCGCTCGCCGACGAGGAGGGGGACGTCGATCGCGTCGCGGGTCGTGCCCGCGAGCTCGGAGACGATCACGCGCTGCTCGCCGAGGAAGCGATTCACGAGCGAGGACTTCCCCACGTTCGGCCGCCCGATCACGGCGAGGCGGACGGCGTCAGCGGCGACCTCTGCATCCGCGTCGGGGAGGAGCTCGACGATGCGGTCGAGCAGGTCGCCCGAACCGAGGCCCTGCATCGCGGACACCGCCAGCGGATCGCCGAGGCCGAGGCGGTGGAAGTCGGCCGCCAGGGGCAGGTCGGCGACGCCGTCGCACTTGTTCGCCGCGACGATCGTCGGGAGAGAGGAGCGGCGGAGGAGGTCCGCGATCTCCTCGTCTCCGGGCCTCACCCCCGCGCGGGCATCCACGACCAGGACGGCGACCTCGGCGTCGGCGAGGCCGGCGCGGGCCTGATCGCGGATCGAGCCGGCGAGCGGATCCTCGTCCTCGAAGTCCACCCCCCCGGTGTCGATCAGCTTGAACTCCCGCCCGTTCCACTCGCAGTCGAGCTCCTTGCGATCGCGGGTGATGCCCGAGCGCTCGTGGACGACCGCCTCGCGGCTGCCCGTGAGGCGGTTGACGAGCGAGGACTTCCCCACGTTCGGATAGCCGACGACGGCGACCTTCATCGAGCCAGTATGACTCCCCCGACCCGAGCCCCCGGGGGTGGGTCCCTCGGCCGCACCCCCCCGCCGTCCGGCGGGCGGACTCAGGTGGCGCCCGAGGTGGAGCGGACGAGCGCGGCGATCCTCGCGACGACCTCCCCGGCCTCGAGGCCCGTCGTGTCGAGCGTCACCGCCCCGGGGCAGCCCGCAGGGGACTGTGGGCGCGGCTGCGGTCGCGCTCGTCGCGGACGGTCTGGTCGGCGAGGATCGCGGATGCGTCCCCCCCGGTCTCCGCGGCGCGCCGGCGGGCGCGCTCGTCGGGATCGGCCGTGAGGAACACCTTCACCTGCGCCCACGGAGCCACGACCGTGCCGATGTCCCGCCCCTCCGCCACCCAGTCGCCGTCGGCGAGGAGCCCGCGCTGCTTGGCCACGAGCGCCTCGCGGACGCGCTCGTCGGTCGCGAGCAGCGAGGCCGCCTCGCTCACCGCGGGCGCCCTGATCGCGGCGGTGACGTCGCTTCCGTCGAGCAGCACCCGCCCGGCGGGGTCATCCTCCTCGAGCACGATTGCGGCCGAGCGCGCGAGCGCGGCGGGGTCCTCCGCGGGGGAGCGGAGCGAGAGGAGGGCGACGCAGCGGTACATCGCGCCGCTGTCGAGGTAGGTGAAGGCGAGCTCGCGCGCGAGGGCGCGCGCGACCGTGGACTTGCCTGCAGCGGCGGGCCCGTCGATCGCTACGAGCACAGCCCCGCGAGGTCCTCGATGAAGCTCGGATAGGACACCGCCGCGGCCTCCATCCCGACGACCTCCACGCCCTCCTCCGACGCGAGCCCCGCGACCGCCCCCATCATCGCCATCCGGTGATCGCCGCCGGCGTCGATCGTGCCGCCGCGCAGGCCCCCGCCCCCCCGCACGAGGAACCCGTCGGGGCTGCCCTCGATGTCAGCCCCGAGCCCGCGCAGACCCTCGACGACCCCGGCGATCCGGTCGGACTCCTTCACGCGCAGCTCCTGGGCGCCGCGGACGACGGTCTCGCCCTCGGCGAAGCACCCCAGCAGCGCGACGAGGGGCAGCTCGTCGATCGCCGTCGGCACCTCCTCCGCCTCGACCGCTGTACCCTCGAGCGCCCCGTGGGCGATGTCGAGGTCGCTGACGGGCTCCTCGGCGGACAGCTCGCCGCGCTCCTCCTCGATGTCCCCGAGGACGATCCCCTGCATTCTCCTGAGGATGCGCAGGAAGCCCGTCCGGGTCCAGTTGACGCCCACCTCGCCGATCAGGAGCCGGGACCCGGGGACGAGGACGCCGGCCGCGATCAGGAAGGCGGCGCTGCTGGGATCGCCGGGGACCGTCACCGTGTCGAGGAGGAGCTCGTCCGTGTTGGACACGGACACCGTCCGCCCCTTCCGCGAGATCCTCACCCCGGCCCGCAGGAGCATCCGCTCGGTGTGGTCGCGACTGCGCGTCGGCTCCCCGATGCTCGTCTCCCCCTCGGCCATCAGCCCCGCCAGCAGCACGCAGGACTTCACCTGGGCGCTCGCCACCGGGAGCTCGTAGTCGATCGCCCGCAGCCGCGCCCCCTGCACCTCCAGCGGCGGGAAGCGCTCCTCGCGCGGACGCAGCTGGGCGCCCATCGCGCGGAGCGGCTCGGCGACGCGGTCCACCGGGCGGCGGCGGATGGAGGCGTCGCCGTCGAGCGTGTAGGTGCGACCGTCCTGGCCGGCGAGCCATCCCGGGAGCAGCCGCATCAGCGTCCCGGCGTTGCCCACGTCGATCGGGCGGTCCGGCTCGCGCGCCTCGCGTAGGCCCGTCCCGCGGATGACAACGTGCTCCTCGTGCACCTCCACGAGTGCCCCGAGCGCCTCCACCGCCTCGAGCGTCGAGCTCGTGTCAGCCGCCTGGAGATAGTGCTCGATGCGCACCGGCTCGGAGGCCATCCCCCCCAGCAGCGCCGCGCGATGGGAGATCGACTTGTCCGGGGGACTGCGAAGCTCGCCGCTGAGCGCGCCGGCCGGCTCGAAGCGCATCCTCATCTTCGTCGACCCCCATCCCCGGGGACGGTGTCCCCGATCATGCCCTCGCCACCGGGATGCCGAGCTCGGCGATCAGCTCGCGCGCCCGCTCGAGGCTCTCCTCGCCCCCGATCCACAGCGCGACCACCCCCTGGCGGTTGTCCGCCGAGGGCGAGAGAGCCATGTCGACGATGTTCACCCCGGCTCGTCCGAGCGCGAGGGCGATCTCCGCGATCACCCCGGGGCGGTTCGGCACCGACGCGCGGAGCTCGTGCACGGGGCCGCCCACGAGCGCCGCGCCGAGGAGCGCGTCGCGATGCTCGCGGGCGCGCTCGTTCCAGCCGGTGATCTCCTCCTCCTCGCCGGCGGTGAGCCAGGCGCGGACGTCCGCGAGGCGGGCCGCGAAGGCGTCGATCTCCTCGACGAGGGCGTCTGCGTTCGACATGTAGATGTCGGTCCAGACGGCGCTGTTGGCGCCCGCCACGCGGGTCGCGTCGCGGAAGCTCGGACCGACCGAGGGCAGCCGCTCGGCGCCCTCCTCCCCCACCAGCCCCGCCGCCTGGGCGACGAGCAGGTTGGCGAGCACGTGGGGCAGGTGGGAGACACCCGCCATCAGACGGTCGTGCGTCTCGGCGTCGATCGCCGCGGGCTGGGCGCCGAAGCTGCTGAGGAGCCTGTGGAGGCGCTCGTAGAGGACCCCCGCGGTGTGGCCCTGGGCGGGCGTGAGATACCAGCGCGCCCCGTCGAAGAGGTCCGCGCGGGCGTGCTCGACCCCCGCGCTCTCCGCGCCGGCGAGGGGGTGGCCGCCGATGAAGCGCTCATCCGCGGAGGCGGCCGCGAGCAGGCGCTTCGTCGAGCCGACGTCGCTCACCACGCAGTCGGGCCCGGCGCTCCCCAGCGCAGCCCCCACGGCATCCGCGAGCGCGCCCACGGGGGCGGCGACGAACACCGCGTCGGCGCCGGCGACGGCATCGGCGATGTCCGTCGCGCGGCGGTCGATCGCCCCCAGCTGCAGCGCCGCCGCCCCGACGCGCTCGTCGGGGTCGTATCCGGTGACTTCGGCACCCGCCCGGCCGCGGGCCGCCAGGCCGATCGAGCCGCCGATCAGCCCGACGCCGAGGACCGCGACCCTCACGCCGCGCTGAGCGCCTTGCTGGCGAGCTCCGCCGCCCGCGTGACGGCTCCGGCGTACTCGGCGAAGTGCTCCGCACGGAGCGCCTGAGGACCGTCGCAGACCGCCTCGTCGGGGTTCGGATGGGTCTCGACGATGATCCCATCCGCGCCCGCGGCGGCGGCCGCGAGCGACAGCGGGAGCACGAGGTCCCGGCGGCCGGCGGCGTGGCTGGGGTCGACGATCACGGGCAGGTGGGAGAGCTCCTTGAGGATCGGCACGGCCATCAGGTCGAGGGTCACCCGTCGGTGGTCGGTCTCGAACGTGCGGATGCCCCGCTCGCAGAGCATCACGGCGGGGTTGCCTTCCTTGAGGATGTACTCCGCCGCCATCAGCAGCTCGTCCAGCGGCGCGGACAGCCCCCGCTTGAGCAGCGCCGGGCGACCCGAGCGGCCGATCTCCGCCAGCAGGGGGTAGTTCTGCATGTTCCGCGCCCCGATCTGGATCACGTCGGCGACCTCGAGCACGGCGTCGAGGTCGCGCAGGTCCATCAGCTCGGTGACGATCGGCAGGCCGGTCTCGGCCTTCGCCTCGGCGAGCATCCTCAGTCCCTCCTGGCCGAGCCCCTGGAAGGCGTAGGGAGAGGTGCGGGGCTTGTAGGCCCCCCCGCGGAACAGCGCCGCCCCAGCATCGCGGACGATCCGCGCCGTCTCCAGCGTCGTCTCCCGCGATTCGATCGTGCAGGGCCCGGCGATCAGGGCGAAGTTCTCCCCGCCGATCTTCCGCCCCTCGATATCGAGCACGGTTCGCTCGCCGTGGGTGATCTGAAGCGAGGCGAGCTTGTAGGGCTTCAGGATCGGCACCACGCGGTCGACCCCCGGCTGTCCCTCGAGCCCGAGGCTCTCCACGGACTGGTCCTGCTCGACGTCCCCGATCGCCCCGATCACGGTGACGCGGGCCCCGGTGCTGCGATGGGCCCGAGCGCCGGCTCGCTCGATCTTGGCGATGACGGACTCCACCTCCTCCTCCGTCGCGGTCTCTCTCATCACGATCATCATCTCCTCATCCTTTCAACTGACGCCTTGGCATGTGTTCCGATGTGTGCCCGTCGGACGGGCCGTGAGGGAGGGCACTCGACGCCCTCTCGATCGGCGCTCGGTCCCCGTCGTGGGAACCCTCTGCGGCCGTCTGTGCCCGCTCACGTACGGGGCGTCGGCCGAAGCGCCTAGCTAAATCGCCAGGCGTAGCGATACGTCCAGGAGGCTGGCGTGGTGGAGATGTTGCTTGATGTGATCGCCGAGCTGCCCATGGCCGTCTCAGCTTTGTAGCAGATCAAAGGCCGCCGGTCCAGCGCGGCAGCGACCCTCCCGACGGTGGCCGCCCGCCGCTCCCCGGCCCGCCCCCGGCGCCTCAGGGGCTCTCGCGGAGCACCTCGCCGAGGGCGTCGAGGAAGCGCTGGTTCTCCTCGGGCAGGCCGTAGGTGACGCGAATCGCCGGTCCCTCGCTCCCGAGGGCGCTTCCGCCGCGCACGAGCACCCCGCGCTCGAGCAGCCCGGAGAGCACGGCCCGCTCGTCGCGGCCCTCGCCGAGCGGGACCCAGCAGAAGTTCGCCTGGGAGTCCGCCACCGCGAGACCGAGCGCACGGAGCCGCTCGTCCATCGCGATCCGCTCGGCGATCGTCCGGGTGACGCGATCGATGACGGTGTCCTGATGCACAAGCGCCTCCGTCGCGGCGGCCTGGGCGAGGGCGTTGCAGAAGAAGGGCTGTCGCACCTGGTCGAGCGCACGGGGGAGCTCCTCCGAGCCGCACAGCGCGAAGCCGACGCGCAGGCCGCAGAGGCCGTGGACCTTCGAGAAGGTGCGCAGGAGGATCAGGTTGGGGTGCGCGTCGAGGAGATCGAGCGAGGCGTCGGGATCCTCGAGCAGGTTGAACTCGCAGTAGGCCTCGTCGATCACAACGCAGGCGTGGCGGGGCACCTCGGCGAGGAAGGCCGCGATCTCGGACAGGGGGATCGCGGTGCTGGTGGGGTTGTTGGGGTTGCAGACGATCACGAGCCTCGTCGCGACGGTGACCTCGCGGAGCATCGCCGGGAGGTCGTGGGAGTCCCGCTCATCGAGCGGCACCGTGATCGCACGGGCGCCGGAGGAGGCGGCGAGATGGGGGTAGACGGAGAAGGAGGGCCACGCGTAGATGACCTCCGCGCCGGGCTCCAGCAGCGCCTCGCCGGCCGCCAGGAGGATGTCGCAGGAGCCGTTTCCGATCGCGATCCGCGCGCCCGGCACCCCATAGCGGTCGCTGAGGGCACGGCGAAGCCGCGAGCTCGTGGGGTCCGGGTAGCGGTTGAGGCCCGGGAGAGCGCGGTCGATCGCTTCACGGACCTCAGCCAGGGGCGGGAAGGGCGACTCGTTGCTGGCGAGCCGCACGAGCGCCGCCCCGTCGCCGTATCCGCCGGCGGCCGGGTAGACGGGAATGCGGCGGATGCGCTCGGCGAACTCGATCATCGCCCCATTCTTACGCGCCTCGGGGCGCGCCGCCGCGGCGGCCGCGAGCGGCGGGGCGATCGCTACTGGGCCGCGTCGAGGTCCGCGCGCAGCGCGCGGGCGCTGCCGAGGTAGACGTGGGCGGGGACGTGGTCGTCCTCGCCGTGGTAGTGGATCAGCACGCGTATCACCCGCTCCATCGCCCCCGGAACGGGGATCTCGCGCGCGCAGAGGAGGGGAACGCGGTCGAAGCCGAGGGCCCGCGCGGCCACGGCAGGGAACTCCGCGTCGAGATCATCGGTTGCGGTGAAGATGCAGCTGACGACCTGATCGGGCGAGAGCTCGTTGCGGCGAAGTATCTCCTCCATCAGCTCCGTCGTGGCGGCGAGGACGGCGGGCGCGGAGTTGCGCTCGACGCCCGTCGCCCCCCGCAGTGCGAACAGTCTCATCGGCGGCGATTCTGTCAGAGGGAGAGCTCGTAGAGGCGCTCGACCTCGCCGCGCCCGAGGCGGCGACTCGCGCCCGGGGCGAGCCCTCCGAGGCGCAGCGGGCCGAAGGCCGTGCGCCGGAGCTCCAGCACCGGATGGCCCACCGCCTCGCACATCCGCCGCACCTGGCGGTTGCGTCCCTCACGGATCGTGAGCTCGAGCAGCTGCGGGCCGAGCAGCCGTGCCCGCGCGGGTGCTGTGGGGCCGTCGCGGAGCTCGATCCCGGCACGGAGCGCGCGGAGGGCATCGCCCCCGACAGGTCCGCCCCCGACGCGGGCGCGATAGGTCTTGGGGACCTCGAAGCGGGGGTGGGTGAGACGGTTGGAGAGCTCGCCGTCGTTCGTCAACAGGATCAGCCCGCTGGTGTCGGCGTCGAGGCGGCCGACGGGGTAGAGGCGCAAGCCCTCGCTCGGCACGAGCTCGAGCACGGTCGGACGGCCGTGGGTGTCGCGCGCGGTGGAGATCACACCGACGGGCTTGTGGAGGGCATAGAGGACCCTCGGCTCGACCGCCTCCAGCGGCCGTCCGTCGACCTCGACGCCGCTGTCGGGACCGACGTCGCGGGCGGGGTCGCGGACCGTCTCGCCGGCGACCGTGACGCGACCGGCGGCGATGATCGCCTCGGCCGAGCGCCGCGAGGCCACGCCGGCGTGGGCCAGGAAGCGCGCTAGGCGCACGCGGGACAGACGGAAGGGGAGGCCATCGGCTGCAACCATAGGGCCATCCGACTCGTCCGCCGGCGCCGTGGGCGGACACCGCGACCATGGACCTCGACCTCCTCCAACGGACCCTCGACGACCGCTCCGAGCCGCCCTTCCGGGCACGCCAGGTGTGGCGCTGGGCGGCCGCCGGGGCCGGCGGCTACGCGGGCATGACCGACCTGCCGGCGAGCCTCAGGGGCGAGCTCGACCGCGAGGTCCCCTTTTCGAGCCTCGAGCTCCGCGAGGAGGCCCGCTCGCGGGACGGGACCGTCAAGGCGCTCTTCGCCACCGCCGACGGCCGTCCGGTGGAGGCGGTGCTGATGCGCTTTCGCGACGCTCCCGGACGCTCACGCCGCGGGCGCCGCTCGGTGTGTCTGTCCTCGCAGTCGGGCTGCCCGCTGACGTGCACGTTCTGCGCCACCGGGGCGATGCGCTTCGGGCGCAACCTCACCGCCTCGGAGATCCTCGACCAGGCGCTCCACTTCCGTCGCATCGAGCCGATCGACCACTGCGTCTTCATGGGCATGGGCGAGCCGATGCTCAACCTCGATGGCGTCCTCGCCGCCTGCGAGCGCCTCCCCGAGATCGGCATCACCAAGCGCCGCATCACGATCTCCACGGTGGGATGGGTGCCGGGGATCGAACGGCTGGCCGATTCGGGCATGCCGGTGCGTCTCGCGCTGTCCCTCCACGCCGCCGAGGATGCCCTCCGCTCGCAGTTGATGCCGGTGAACGAGCGCTACCCCCTGGCGGAGGTGATGGCGGCCTGCCGCGCCTTCTACGAGCGCCGGCGGCGGAGGGTGTTCGTCGAGTACGTCATGCTCGCCGGGATCAACGACCGCTACGAGCAGGCGCTGGAGCTCGCCCGTCTGCTCACCGCGACGGGTTCCCCCGCGCCCGGGCGCGCGCGGGCGCGCGGGCCCTCCTCGGGGGAGAGCAGGTCCACCTCGGGGGAGGGCACGTCCAACGTCTTCAAGGTCAACCTCATCCCCTACAACCCCACCTCCTCCCCCTTCTCCGGCTCCAGTCGCGACTCCATCGCCGCGTTCCGCGGAGCTCTCCAGGAGAGGGGGATCGACGTCACGGTCCGCCTCACCCGCGGTCGCGACATCGCCGCCGCCTGCGGCCAGCTCGCGGCCGCCGGGGCGGACCGATGACCTCAGTCGGCGGGACCGCCTGCCCGGGGGCTCGCGGCCGCCGGGGCGGGCGGATGACCTCAGTCCGCGGGACCGCCGGCGCGGGCCTCGCCGGCGCGGAGAAGGCGGTCGCGTAGCTCGGCCTGCTCCTGGGGGGAGGGGTCCCAGCGAGCCACGTCGGGTAGCTCCTCCAGCGAACGGAGGCCGAACAGCTTCAGGAAGTCGGTAGTGGTGCGATAGAGGACGGCGCCGAACTGGGACTGGCCGGCGTCCTCGATCAGGCCCCGCTCGAGCAGCGTTGCGGTGGCGGAGTCGGCGCTCACGCCGCGGATGCGGGCGATCTCGGGGCGGGACACGGGCTGGAGGTAGGCGACGATCGCGAGCGTCTCGGCCTGGGCGGGCGTCAGGGTGGCGGTGCGGGGTCGGCTGAAGAGGCGTCGGGCTGCGTCCTCGGTGGAGGGGTCGGTGGCGAGGGTCCAGCCGCCGGCGACCTCGCGGAGGGTGATCCCGCGGCGCCCCGGGGCGTATTCGCCGGCGAGGTGGGCGAGGGCGAGCGAGATCGCCCCCTCGCCCGCCTGGGCGGCATCGGCGAGCTCGGGGACGCCGACGGGGTCGTTGGAGAGGAACAGGAGCGCCTCGACGGTGCGGGCGAGCGCGGGGACCTGCTCGCGCGCACCCGCGCGCTCGGGGCCCGCGACGGCGGAGTCGCTCATCCGGCGGGGCCTCCGCCGGCGGCGACGAGCGCGGGGCGCGTCGACGGGGTGGCGGCTGCGCCGGGGGCGGGCGCGAGGGCACTCACGGAGATGTCGCCGAAGCACTCATCCTGGCTCCAGTCGGCCTCCCCCCGCTTGTAGAGCTCCAGGAGCGCGAAGATGGTGACGGCGACGGTCATGCGGTCGGCGCCGCTGACGGCCTCCTCGAAGGCGAAGGCGCCCCGGCGGAGGAGCAGGCGCAGGTGGGCGAGGCGCTCGGCGAGGGACACGCGGGGAACGGCGATGTGGGCGATGTTGATCGCCGGGGGCGCGAGGAGCAGGCGCCCGATCGCCGCACCGAGCGTTGCGGGCTGCTGCGAGGCGGCGGGTGGGGGGAGGATCGAGCGGCGGAGCGTCGGGGGAAGCGGGGCCGAGCGGTAGCGCACGCCGGTCTCTCCGGCGAGGAGCCCGCCGAGATGGGCGGCGGCGGAGCGGTAGCGACGGGCCTGGAGCATCCGCTCGAGGAGCTCCTCGGCAGCGACCTCCGGCTCGATCTCCAGCAGCTCCTCCTCGTCGCCTCCCAGCAGCAGACGGGACTTCAGCTCCAGCAGGGCGGCGATCAGGACGATGAACTCGGTGGCGGTCTCGAGGTCCAGCTCGCCGCGCTGCTCGAGGTGATCGAGGTAGGCGAGGACGACGTCGGCGAGTGGAAGCTCGAGCAGGTCGACCTCTTCGCGGAGGATGAGCGTGAGGAGCAGGTCGAAGGGGCCGCTGAAGACGTCCAGGTCGAGGTCCAGCGCGGGGAGGCTCACGGCCGTACCGTAGCGAGCCCGTCCGATGGCAGGCGCTACCGCTGGGCGGGCGGGGCAGTCGGCGTGGGGGCTGCGACGGCGGGGGCCCCGAGGCCCATCAGCCGACGAACCTCCTGGACCGTGGGCCGCGCGATCGCCTGCGCGCGCTCGCGGCCGGCGGCGAGGATCGCCTCGATCGCGGGCTCGTCAGCACGGAGCTCGCCGTAGCGCTCGCGGACCGGGGCCAGGTAGTCGATCACGGCGTCGGCGACGGCGAGCTTGAAGTCGCCGTAGCGCGCCTGCGCGAACTCTCCCTCGATCGTCGCAGGCGTCTCATCGCGGACAGCGGCGAGGATTTCGATCAGGTTGCCGATGCCTGGCTTCTCCCGGCCCATGCGAACCTCGCTGCCGGAATCGGTGACGGCGCTCTTGATCTTCTTCTCGATCGCCTTCGGCTCGTCGAGCACGTAGACGGTCCCCTGGTCGCTGCCGCCCGTGGTGGACATCTTGCGGGTGGGGTCCTGGAGGTCCATGATGCGGGCCCCCACCGGGGGGATGCGGTGCTCGGGAACGACGAGCACTTCCTCGCCGTCGGCGAAGCGTGCGTTGAACCGGCGGGCGACGTCCCGCATCAGCTCCAGGTGCTCGCGCTGGTCCTCGCCGACGGGAACCTCCTCGGCGCGGTAGGCGAGGACGTCGGCGGCCTGGAGGACGGGGTAGAGGAGCAGGCCGGCGGAGACGAGCTCGCGCTGGGCGAGGGACTTGTCTCGGAACTGGTGCATGCGCTGCAGGCGGCCGAGCTCGGTCACGCTGGAGAGCAGCCAGGTGAGCTCCGTGTGCTCGGGAAGGTCGCTCTGGCGGAAGAGGATGCAGCGCTCGGGGTCGAGGCCGGCGGCGAGGAGGATGGCGGTGGTGTCGTGGAGGTGCTCACGGAGGGCGTGGGGGTCGAAGGGGAGGGTGGTGGCGTGGAGGTCGACGATGCAGAAGATCCCCTCGCCGCGGTCCTGGCTGGAGACGTATTGTGAGATCGCGCCGATGTAGTTCCCGAGGTGCTTGCGGCCGGTCGGCTGGATGCCCGAGAAGATGCGCATGGCTGGGGTTGGACGACGGGCGGAGCGCCGCCCTCAGCGCCGCCGGAGCGAGCTGTCGGTGAGCCAGGGGGCGTCCCAGCCGGTATCGGCCGGGTTGACGTTGACGCCCGGGGGGACGATCTCGTCGATCCGGTCGAGGACGTCGCCGTCGAGCTGGAGGTCGAGGGCCGGGAGCTGGCTCTCGAGCTGCTCCATCGTGCGCGGGCCGATGATCGCGGCGCTGACGGCGGGGTGGTTGGTGACGAATGCGAGGGCCATCTCGATCAGCGTGATCCCCGCCCCCTCGGCGAGCGCGCCGAGCGCCTGGGCGGCCTCCAGCTTGCGCTGGTTGCCGGGGATCGTCATGTCGTAGCGCGAGGGGAGCATCTGCGCGCGGCGGCTCTCCCCGGGGAGCTCCCGCCGGCGGAGTAGCGGCCCGAGAGCCAGCCGCCGGCGAGGGGACTCCAGGGGATGACGCCCATGCCGTACTCCTCGCAGACGGGAAGGACGTCTCCCTCGATCGAGCGGATGAGCATCGAGTAGGGAGGCTGCTCGCAGATGAAGCGCTCGCGGCCGCGCCGCTCGGCGACCCACTGGGCCTGGACGATCTGCCACGCGGGGAAGGTCGAGCTGCCGATCGCGCGGACCTTCCCCGAGCGGACGAGGTCGCTCAGCGCGGAGAGGGTCTGGTCGATGTCCGTGTCGGGCTCCGGGCGGTGGATCTGGTACAGGTCGATCCAGTCGGTTTTCAGCCGCCGGAGGCTGTCCTCGACCTCTTTGACGAGCCACCGGCGGGAGTTGCCGAACTGGTTGACGTCGTCGCCCATCCTGCCGTGAGCCTTCGTTGCCAGGACGACCTCCTCGCGACGGCCTCCGGCCAGGGCATTGCCGACGATCTCCTCGGACTCGCCCCGGGAGTAGACGTCGGCGGTGTCGATGAAGTTGACGCCGGCGTCGAGGGCGGCATGGATGATGCGGATGGACTCCTCGTGATCGGTGTTGCCCCAGGCGCCGAACATCATCGCGCCGAGGCAGAGGGGACTGACGGAGATGCCCGTGGAGCCGAGTTTCCGATGTTCCACTAGGAGAGCGCCTCCCGGATCACGGGGGTCTTCGCCGCGGCGACCTCGTCGAGACGGCGGACGGGCGTGCTGTAGGGGGCGCCGATGGCGATCGAGGGGTCCTCGGCTGCCTCCTCGAGGATCGCGGCGATCGCATCGGCGAACGCGTCGAGGGTCTCGCGCGTCTCGGTCTCCGTCGGCTCGACCATCAGGGCCTCCTCGACGAGCAGGGGGAAGTAGACCGTCGGGGGATGGAAGCCGAAGTCGAGGAGCCGCTTCGCGAGATCGAGGGTCTTCACCCCGAGGGCCCGCTTCATCGGACCGCCGGAGAGGACGAACTCGTGCATGCAGAGGTCCCCGTAGGCGAGGGGGAGGTGCTCGGCGACGCGCTCCTCGCGGAGGCGCGCGAGGAGGTAGTTCGCGTTCAGGACGGCGGCCTCGGAGGCGTCGCGGAGGCCGTCGCCACCGAGCGAGCAGATGTAGGCGTAGGAGCGGACGAAGCAGCCGTAGTTCCCCTGGAAGCCCCGCAGCCGCCCGATCGACTTGGGGCGGTCGTGGTCGAGCGTGAACGTGCCCTGGGGGTCGCGGGCGAGGACGGGTACGGGGAGGAACGGGGCGACGCGGTCGCTGACGGCGATCGGCCCGCTGCCGGGGCCGCCTCCGCCGTGGGGCTGGGTGAAGGACTTGTGGAGGTTGAAGTGGACGATGTCGAAGCCCGTGTCGCCCGGCCGGGAGAGCCCCATCACGGCGTTGAGGTTGGCGCCGTCGTAGTAGAGCGTCGCGCCCACCCCGTGGACGATCTCGGCGATCTCGGCGATGTTGGGGTCGAAGATGCCGAGGGTGTTGGGGTTCGTGAGCATCAGGCAGGCGACGTCGCGGTCGGCCTTGCTGCGGAGGTCCCCGAGGTCGATGCCCCCGGCGGGGTTCGTGGCGAGCTTGACGACCTCCAGCCCGGCCATCGTGACGGTCGCGGGGTTGGTGCCGTGGGCGGTGTCGGGGGTGAGAACCTTGTGGCGGGCCTCGCCCCGGTCCTCGTGGTAGGCCCGTGTGAGGAGCACCCCGGCGAGCTCGCCGTGGGAGCCGGCGGATGGCTGGAGCGAGACGTGGGGCAGTCCCGCGATCTCCCCGAGGGCCTCCTGGAGGTTCCACATCAGCGCCAGCGCCCCCTGTGCCCGCTCGGGGTCCTGGAGGGGGTGCAGGCGGGCGTGGCCGGGGAGCGCTGCGGCGCGCTCGTGGAGGCGGGGGTTGTGCTTCATCGTGCAGGAGCCGAGGGGGTAGAAGCCCGAGTCGAGGTCGAAGTTGCGCTTCGAGATGCCGACGTAGTGACGGACGATCTCGGGCTCTGAGACCTCCGGCAGGAGGGGAGGCTCGCTGCGCCGGAGGTGGGCCGGGAGGAGCTCGTCGGGGTCGACCGCCGGGACGTCGAGCGTCGGGCACTGGAAGGCCCGCCGTCCAGATGCGCCCTTCTGGAAGATCGTCCTCGCGGGCTCACGCTGGAGCGGGTTGAGGGTGCTCGCGCTCATGCCACCACCGTCGCTTCCCGCTCCGCGGCGACGGCCGCAGCGAGGACCTCGGCGAGCCGGTCGATGTCGGCACGGGAGCGCCGCTCGGTGATCGCCACGAGCAGCCCGCCGCGATCCTCCGGACGACCGCTGAGGGCCTCGATGTCGACGCCCGGGTTGACGCCGGCGCGGATGCAGCGGCGGCGCACCGCGGGAACGTCCGCGTCGAGGCGGAGGGCGAGCTCGCGGACGACGTGACGGTCGTGGAGCGGCTGGACGCCGTCGATCGCGGCGAGCGTCTGGAGGGCGTAGTGGGTGCGGGCGAGGAGGAGCTCGCCCAGCTCGACGAACCCGCGACGGCCGAGCCAGCTCAGGTAGACGACCCCGGCGAGCGCGTTCAGTGCCTGGGCGGTGCAGATGTTCGAGGTGGCCTTCTCGCGGCGGATGTGCTGCTCACGGGTCTGGAGCGTGAGGACGAAGCCGCGGCGGCCGTCCACGTCGACGGTCTCCCCCGCGATCCGCCCGGGCATCCGCCGGAGGTATTCCTCGCGCGCGGCGAAGAAGCCGAAGGAGGGGCCGCCGAAGTCGAGGCGGTTCCCGAGTGGCTGGCCCTCGCCGACGGCGACGTCCACGCCGCAGTCCCCGGGCGGGCGGAGGACGCCGAGCGTGATGGGGTCCACCTGGGCGACCACGACCGGGCGCTCCGGCCCCTGTTTCCCGGCCGCGGCGGCCAGCGCGGGGGCCTCCTCGACGGCCCCGTAGAAGTTCGGCTGGGCGAAGATGGCGGCGCTCGGGAGATCCGCGCCCGCGAGCTCCCGGGACCAGGCGTCGAGGTCGGTGATGCCCTCGCGGAGGGGGATCTCGACGACCTCCATCCCGTATCCCTGGGCGTATGTGCGAAGGGTCTCCAGCGAGTGGGGGTGGAGGCCGGCGCTCGCGAGGATCCGACGGCGGCCGTTGTGGAGCTTGGCCAGGTAGGCGGCGGCGGCGACCGCGGATGGGCCCTCGTATGTCGAGGCGTTGGAGACGGGCAGGGCGGTGAGCTCGGAAATCGCCGTCTGGTACTCGAACATCACCTGTAGGCCCCCCTGGGAGATCTCAGGCTGGTAGGGGGTGTAGGGCGTGAGGAACTCCGAGCGCTCGGTGAGCATGTCGATGAGGGCGGGGACGTAGTGGTCGTACATGCCCGCGCCGAGGAAGCTGATCTCGTCCTCGACGCTCACGTTGGCGGAGGCGAGCTCGCGGAGGTGCTCGTAGACCTCCTGCTCGGGCCGTCCGGGGAGGCGGAGGTCGCGCTCGAGGCGCACCCCGGCTGGGATTTGCCGGTCGAAGATCTCCTCGGCGGAGGAGACCCCGATCGCGTCGAGCATCGCGTCGAGGTCGGCGGAGGTGATGGAGGTGTAGCGACTCAAGTAAGAGTCAGCCTAGCCGCCGAGGGAGGAGCTGTAGGAGGCGGCGTCCATGAGCGTGTTCGCCTCCTCGGGGTCGGACAGGCGGACGCGCACGAGCCAGCCCTCGCCGTAGGGGTCCTCGTTGATCAGGGCCGGGCTATCGGAGAGGGCGGTGTTGACCTCGAGGATCTCCCCCGAGAGCGGGGCGACGACGTCGGAGACCGCCTTCACGGACTCCACCTCGGCATAGGGGGCGTCCTTGGCAAGCGTCGAGCCGATGGCCGGGAGCTCGAAGAAGACGACCTCGCCGAGGGAGTCCTGTGCGTACCAGGTGATCCCCAGGGTGGCGAGGGCCGGGTCCCCGGGGTCAAGGCGCGCCCAGTCGTGCTCGGGGTGGTAGAGAAGGTCCTCGGGGTAGCTCGGCTGGGCCATTCAGGAGCCCTTTCTGTAGAGGGGCCGGTCCTTGACGACGGCGGGGCGCATCTTGCCACGAACGTCTATCTCGAGGTGGGTGCCCGTCGCGGCCCGCTCGGCGGGCAGGTAGGCCATCCCGACGGCCACTCCCAGCGATGGAGAGAGGGTCCCGCTCGTGACCACCCCGCCGCCCACGACGTCGTTGCCCTGGCGGGCGATCCCCTCTCCCTCGAGCGCGAACGGGACGAGCTTCTCCGCCGTTCCCTGCCCGCGCGCGCGGGCAACCTCCTCGGAGCCAATGAAGCCCGTGGCCTCCTTGCAGCACCATCCCAGGCCCGCCTCGATCGGGCCCCGCTCGACCATCAGCTCGTTCCCGTAGAGCGCGTAGCAGGCCTCCAGGCGAAGGGTGTCCCTCGCGGCGAGCCCGGCGGGGGCGGCTCCGCGGCGGAGGAGCTCGTCCCAGAGCCGGGGGCATCCCCGGGGCGGAGGAGCAGCTCGACGCCGTCCTCGCCCGTGTATCCCGTGCCGCAGATGAGCGCGTCGGCGCCCGCGAGGCGGCCCGCCGCCGCGGTCATCCGTGGCGGGAGGGGAGCGTCGGCGATCGCCTGGACGATCTCCCGCGCAAGGGGGCCCTGGACGGCGAGCATCGCCCACTCGGCGATGCCGTCCTCCACGTGCACCTCACCCAGCTCACCCGCCTGCGCCTGGAACCAGGCGAAATCGCGGAGGTGGTTGGAGGCATTCGTGACGGTGAGGTAGCGGTCGACCTCGAGGCGATAGGTGAAGAGGTCGTCGAGCACGCCCCCGTCCTCACGGCAGAGGACGGAGTACTGGGCTCCGCCGATCGCCATCCGGGCGACGTCGTTGGAGAGCAGCCGCTGGAGCAGCTCCTCCGCGCGGGGACCACTCGTCTCGATCTCTCCCATGTGGGAGACGTCGAACACCCCGCAGGCGCTCCTCACGGCGAGGTGCTCCTGCCGGACGCCCTCGTACTGCACCGGCATCTCCCAGCCGGCGAAGTCGACGAGCTTCGCGCCGGCGGCGAGATGGCGGTCGTAGAGGGGAGTGCGCCTGGGGGTCTCAGGGTCGCTCATCGCGCCCAGGCTAGTGGACGCCGGCGGCCCCTCCGATGGTCCGTCTGGCCCGTCCTCCCTAGCGGAGGAAGGGAGGCACGTCGATGTCGTCGTCGGAGATCTCGAGGCTCGAGCGCTGGCGATCGCTGATGCGGGGGTTGCGGTCGGGACGGCTGCTGCGGCTCTCGCGGCGGGCGCCCCGTCCGGGCCGGTGGTCGAAGCCGGTGCCGATGACCGTCACGCGGACGTCGTCGGCCATGCTCTCGTCGATCACCGCTCCGAAGATGATGTTCGCGTTCGCGTCGGCGGCGTTCTGGATGATCTCGGCGGCGTCGTTCACCTCGAACAGCCCGAGGTCCTTCCCCCCGGTGATGTTCAGGAGGATGCCCGTGGCGCCGTCGACGGACTCCTCGAGCAGGGGCGATGAGATCGCCGCGCGAGCGGCGTCGCCGCTGCGGCTCTCGCCGCTCCCCGTCCCGATCCCCATCAGGGCCGAGCCCGCATCCTGCATGATCGTCCTCACGTCCGCGAAGTCGAGGTTGATGAGGCCGGGGATGGTGATCAGATCGGTGATCCCCTGGACCCCCTGGCGGAGGACGTTGTCGGCCTCGCGGAAGGCATCGAGCATCGAGGTCCGCCGCTCGACCACCGCGAGGAGCTTCTCGTTCGGGATCACGATCAGCGTGTCCACCACCTCGCGCAGGCGCTCGATCCCCTCGCTCGCCTGGCGCCCCCGCTGGGTGCCCTCGAAGTCGAACGGCCTCGTTACCACCCCGACGGTCAGCGCTCCGATCTCGTTCTTGGCGATCTCCGCGATCACGGGCGCCGCGCCCGTGCCGGTCCCACCGCCCTCGCCCGCGGTGACGAACACCATGTCCGCGCCCTTCAGCGCCTCCTTGATTTCGTCCCGCGACTCGGATGCCGCTGCGAGGCCCACATCGGGGTCCGCCCCCGCGCCGAGACCCTTGGTGGAGTCATGGCCGATGTTCAGCTTGACATCCGCGTCGCTCATCGCCAGCGCCTGCGCGTCGGTGTTCGCCGCGATGAACTCGACCCCCCTCAGCCCGGCGTCCACCATCCGGCTGACGGCGTTCGTCCCGCCGCCTCCGACCCCCACGACCTTGATCACCGCCAGGTAGCTCCCGCTGCTGTCCATCATGTTCTGTCCGAACCCTTCAGTAGTGATTCAGAGTTGGCAGCATACTTGTCGCCGAGCCGCCGCGTTGCGCACGTTATGCAGGGAACTTCGCCCTGTCAACGCAGCCGTCGAGTTCCGCAAGCTTCGTTGCAGATCCCCCTATTCTCAACCACTACCTGAGGAATGGCTGTCGCCCGGGATCAACCTCAAGTAGAGGTTGATGCTGGGGCTCCGGGCTATCCGCCGGTCGGTGAAGCTTCCCCGCCGGCTTCCCCGCTCCCGCTCGAGCTCGTTTCCCTCCCCGCGGCGGAGGAGGCCCCGCTCGACTGGGATCCGTCCGCTGAGGCCCCGGGGGACGTCGCGGGAGCGTCGGCGTTGGTGCCGCTTCCTTCCGCGAGCGCCGTCGCCAGCGATGCGACCGTCGATTCGCTGCTCCCGGAGGAGGACGACGTTGCGCTCCCCGGCGATCCGTAGCCGGCAGGACTCGCCGCGGCGTCCGACGGGGGGGCGTTGGCCGCACTCGGGGACACCCCACCCGGGAATCCCGCAGCGGGTCGCGAGGGCAGGCGGACGTCCACATAGGAGGCTCCCGCGGCGCTGGGGTCGGCGAGGACGCGTGCGAGGGAGAGCCACTTCGCGTGCGGGCGGGAGGGGTCGCCGAAGTAGACGAGGAGGCCGTTCTTCATCGTCACCGTGAGCCCCCGGTTCCCGCTGGAGACCCCACTCACGAGCCTCGCCAGAGGGGCGGGCGCGGCGGCGAGGACGGTGAGGGCGGCGAGCAGCGAGGAGCCCGTCACCCGATGGCCGGGACCGGGAGCAGTGGAGGAGTAGACGTTCGGGAGCGAGCTCGAGAGGAGCGCCGGCCCGAGCACCACCCCGTCGGCCGCCACGGCGGTCCGGAGCCCGCCCGCCGAGAGCGCTGCGACGGGTGGCTGCTCGACGACGTGGATGTGGAGCTCGTGGGGGAAGCTCGCGGTGGCCGTCACGGAGCTCACCTCCGGATACTGGGAGACGGCCGCTCGGAGCGCCCCGGGGCTCACCTCGAGCGTGGTCATGCGGCGGGCGGCGGCGCTCAGCGCACCTTCGATCGCCCTCGCGTCGGCCCCCGAGAGCCCGTTGACGCGCACTCTCCGGACGGCCACCAGCGAGGACCCCCTGAGCCACATCCAGCCCCCGCCGAGGACGATCCCGGAAACGGCCATCGCGACGATGACGATCCGCACGCGGCGGCTGCTCGGGGGACGGACGCGCGCCGCCAGGCGCCTCCGCGCGCCCGCGAGCGGTGGCATCCTCACCGGCAGCGCGACGCCTCCTGCGCCCGCGTGGGCGAAGGGGCGAGCCACACGAGCGATCGGCGAGCGCAGGGAGGGACGACCCATCGTCCCTCCCTTTCGACCTCCCCCCGCGAACCCCTACCCCTTCGCCTCCTCGGCCTCCCCGCCGCTCCTCCAGGGGAGACCCACGTTCCCGAGCGTCTGCACCTCGGCCTCGAGCTCCACGCCGAACCTCTCCAGCACGCGCCGCCTGCCCTCCGCCATCACGCGAACGACGTCGGCAGTCGTCGCGGAGCCCATGTTCTCGATGAAGTTCGCGTGCTTGGGCGCGAACCTCGCCCCGCCGACGGCGAAGCCGTTGCACCCCGCCTCGGCGAGCAACATCCCGGCGCTCCGCCCCTCCGCGCGCGCGTCCGTCGGGTTCTTGAAGGTCGAGCCGAACGTCCTGATGCCCTGCGGCTGCGCCTCGTGGCGCTTCCGCCGCATCTCTCCCAGGGTCGCCTTCACGAGCTCCGGCGGAGCCTCTCTCAGGAGCAGCCCCACAGCCGTCACGATCTCCCCCTCGACGAGCCCCGAGCTGCGATAGCCGAGGGCAAGCTCCTCCGGGTCCCGGCGCCGGAGGCCCTCGCCGGCGGCGACCTCCACCCACTCCGCCACCTCCCCCAGCACGCCGCCGTAGGCGTTTGCGTTCATCCTCACCGCTCCCCCCACGGTGCCGGGGATGTTCACCCCGAACTCGATCCCGCTGAGGCCCTCGCGGGCCGCCCTCGCCGCCACCGCCGGGAGCCGCGAGCCGCCCCCGCAGACCATCCTCGGCCTCTCCACCGCGATTTCCGCGAGCCCCCCATCGAGCTTCACCGCCAGCCCCCCCACGCCCGCATCCGCCACCAGCAGGTTCGACCCCGAGCCAACCGCGGCGACGCTGAGCTCCTCGGCGGCCGCCCACGCGAGCAGCTCCACGACCCTCTCGGCGCTCCCCGCCCGCGCGAAGAACTCCGCGCTCCCCCCCGTCCCCACGGTCGTGAGCTTCCCCAGGGGGTAGTCCCGCCTCAGCCCCTCGGGCTCCCCCACCCCGCTCATCCCGCCACCACCAGCAAGCGGGCGAGCACGTCGACGTCCCCCGCCCCCATCACCACGCAGAGGTCCCCCTCGGCGAGCATCTCCGCGAGCACCTCCGCGGCCTCGGCGAAGCGGGGGAGCCAGTAGACGGGCCGCCCGGCGGCCGCATCCGCGGCCGCCTCGGCGATCAGCAGGCCGCTCGTCCCGGGGTGGTCCTCAGGGCGCTCCCTCGCGGGGTACACGTCGAGGACAACGATCCGGTCGGCGAGGGCGAGCGCCCTGCCGAACTCCCTCGCGAGCAGCTCCGTGCGGGAGAAGAGATGCGGCTGAAACACCGCCGTCAGCCTTCCCGCCTCCAGCGTCCTCGCGGCCTCGAGCGTCGCGGCCACCTCGCTCGGGTGGTGGGCGTAGTCCTCGATCAGCCTCGCCCCCCGGACGCTCCGACCGAGCGGCTGGAAGCGGCGGGCCGCACCGGCGAAGTCGGCGAGCCCCGCCACCGACCGCTCGAGGTCCGCCCCCGCGAGCCGCGCCGCCTCGAGGGCGGCCGTGGCGTTTAGGGCGTTGTGCGCTCCCGGCACCCTCAGCCTCACCTCCATCCCCCGCCACCGGAAGAGAGATCCCCCGGCGAGAGGCTCACCTCACGCGCGTCATAGGCCACGACGGGCCCCTCCCGCAGCGCGAGCAGCTCCGGACGGTCCCAGATGACCGCCTCGCGCGGTCCCCGGAGGAACTCCCTGAAGGCCGATCGGAGCTCCTCCAGCGAGGCGAATGCGGTGTGGTGGTCGAGCTCGACGTTCGTCACCACCCCCACCTCCACCTCGAGCTCGAGCATCGAGCGATCTGACTCGTCGGCCTCCACCACGAGCCACTCCCCCCCGCTCCACTCCGCATTCGCCAGACCGCCGCCCACCTCCGCCCCCACGAGCCAGCCGGGCTCCATCCCGCTCGCCCGCATCGCGTGGACGGCCATCGCCGCCGTCGTCGTCTTCCCGTGCGTGCCCGCGACCGCGATCGTCCGCCGGAGCGCCGTCAGCTCGCCCAGGAGCTCCGCCCGGGAGCGCTCGGGGACGCCCCGTTCGCGCGCCCGCATCCGCTCGAGGTTCTCGGGGCCCACCGCGGAGGAGTAGACGAGCTCGACCCCCTCCCCCTCCGGCAGGTTCTCCGACGCGTGGCCCACCCGCCCCACGAGCACCCCGTCGGCCGCGAGCCGTCGCAGGTAGCTCGAGTCGTGGGCATCGGAGCCGCTCACCTCCGCCCCGAGGGCGCTGGCGGCTCGAGCGTAGCCGCTCATCCCGGCGCCCCCCACCCCGACGAAGTGGAGCCGCCGCCCAGCCCACTCCCCTCTGCTCACGACACTGCCGCCATCAGCAGCTCGTCCGCCACGTCCCTCGCGGCGCGCGGCCGTGCCAGCCCGCGCGAGGCGGCCGCCATCGCCGCCAGCCGGGGGCGATCCGCGAGCAGGGCCTCCACCTCCTCCCGCAGCCCCTCCGCCGTGAGATCCCCGTCGGGGATCACCACCGCCGCCCCCGCACCCGCCATCCAGCCCGCGTTCGCGCTCTGGTGGGCGGCGGCGGCGTGGGGATAGGGGATCAGGATCGCCGGGAGGCCGTTCGCCGCGAGCTCGAACACGGACCCCCCGGACCGCCCCACCACGAGGTCCGCCGCTGCGAGCCCATCCGCGAAGGCATCGAGGGGGAGGTACTCCCTCAGGTCATACCCCTCGCCAACCCTTCCCATCAGCTCCCCGTGATCCCGCCTGCCGCTCACGTGGAGGACGTGGAAGGGCGCCCCCGCGAACGCCTCCACGGCGGCGAGGTTGATCGAACGCGCGCCGAGCGAGCCTCCGAAGACGAACACGAGGGTCGCCTCCTCGGCGATGCCAAGGCGCGCCCTCGCGCCGGCTCGGTCGTCCACTGGCGGTGTGATCGGCCGTCCGGTGAGGCGGTAGCGCCCCTCGTCCCGCCCCCCGAGGGGGAAGGCCAGGCAGACCCTCAGGGCGAACGGCGCGAGGAGCCTGTTGGTGAGCCCGAGATGACTGTCCGCCTCGGTGAGCACGAGGGGGATGCCCATGCTCAGCGCCGCGACCCCCACCGGCCCGGCGACGTAGCCACCCCCTCCGAGCACCGCGTCCGGCTCGAGCCGTGCGAGCAGTCCCCTCGCGCGGGGCACGGCGCCGACGGCCCGCGCGAGGGCCCTTGCGGCGAGGAAGGGATTCGTCCGGCTCATCCCCTCCACCCTGATCTCATGCAGCGGGAAGCCCCCTTCGGGGACCAGCTCCGCCTCCGCGCGAGCCCCTCCGATGAACTCGACCTGCGCTCCCTCAGCCCGCAGCGCGTCCGCCACCGCGAGCGCCGGCACGACGTGCCCCGCGGTCCCCCCGGCGGCGATCACGATCGTCTTTGCTGCTCCGTCCATCGCCCAATCCTGCCGTTTCACGCGACGCCGCGTCGCGCGAGGAGCGCCGCGAGGTGGGCACGGCGCGCACGTGTCCCGTCCCTCCCGCGGCGACGTTCAGCAGCAGGCCCATCCCGCCGAGCATCACGATCAGGCTGCTCGAGCCGTAGGAGACGAACGGCAGCGGCACTCCCGTCAGCGGCGCGAGGCCGAGCACGGCGAACGTGTTCAGCACGGCCTGGCTCACGATCAAGGTGGTCACCCCCACGGCGATCAGCGCGCCGTAGAGGCTCTTCGCCTTCTGCGCCGTCCGCAGACCGGCGTAGGCGATCATCCCGTAGAGGAACAGCAGCGCCGCGACCCCCACAACCCCGAGCTCCTCCCCGATGACCGCGAGGATGAAGTCGGTGGGCGCCTCCGGCAAATAGAAGATCTTCTGCACCGACTGCCCCGGCCCGACCCCGAACAGACCCCCTGAGCCGATCGCGATCTGCCCCTGGACGGCCTGGAAGCCGCTCGATGAGGCATGCGCCCAGGGGTCCAGGAACGACGTAAGCCTCGCCCGCGCGTAGGGCTCCAGGAGCGCGTACACGAGCACCACCCCCGCGACCGCCCCCGCGATCTGGCCGAGGCGGCGCATCGGCGTCCCCCCCGCGACGAGCATCGCCCCGATCGTGAACGCGATCACCATCGCCGTGCCGAGGTCCGGCTGGCTGAACACGAGCAGGCAGGCGCCCCCGACGACGATCAGGAGCGGTTTGCAGAGCTCGCGCAGGTCGTTCACCCGCTGCGGCCTCCTCGCCAGGAGGGCCGCGCAGTAGAGCACCAGGGCGATCTTCATCAGCTCGCTCGGCTGGAACTGGAACGGCCCCGGGCCGATCCATCGCCGAGCCCCGTTCACGCTCACCCCCACGTGGGGGACGTGAACCGCGAGCACCAATACGAACGAGATCGCCAGCAGAGGTCCCGTCACCCCTTCCACCCGAGCGAGCCCGTCGCGGGCGAGGATCCGCATCAGCACGAGCCCCACCGCGCCGTACACGACGAACCTGATCAGGTCGCCGCTCCCATTTCCCTGGCCCTGCAGCAGCGTCGTCGCCGAGGAGGCGCTGTAGACCATCACCGCGCCGAAGGCCAGCAGGCACATCGTCGCCGTCAACAGGATGCGATGCTCGAGCGAGTTCGTCGCAGCGACCCGCCGCCCCCTGCGCTTCCCCTCCCGAGCTCCGCTGGAGCCGCCGGCCGCGCGTCGTCGTCCTGCTGCGGCTGCTGGCATCTCCCCTCACTTCGACGCCGCCCCCTCGATGCCTCCCCCGCGAGGCCCGCGCGCGCGGGCGCGCACTCGCGCGCGGGGCGCCTCTCGCGGGATGTCCAAACACGAGCCCCGCGCGCGGGGACACACGCACGCGCGGGAAGCCCTCACGGGATGTCCAAACACGAGCCCCGCGCGCGGGGACACACGCACGCGCGGGAAGCCCTCACGGGATGACCAAACACGAGCCCCGCGCGCGAGCGCACACGCACGCGCGGGAAGCCCTCACGGGATGACCAAACACGAGCCCCGCGCGCGAGCGCACACGCACGCGCGGGAAGCCCTCACGGGATGACCAAACACGAGCCCCGCGCGCGAGCGCACACGCACGCGCGGGAAGCCCTCACGGGATGTCCAAACACGAGCCCCCGCGCGCGGGCGCACACGCACGCGCGGGGGCTCCCTTTGGAGGGACACACCTCACCCTCCGCCCCAGCCAAAATCCACGCGCACGACCCGGCAAGGCCGACGGCCCGGAATGTCCCCGGCGGCTAGAGCCCCCGGCTCTGGCGGTAGATCGTGAAGCCGATGGCCCCGCAGATGGAGGCGACGATCCAGAAGCGGAGGATGATCTTCGTCTCCGACCACCCCTTCAGCTCGAAGTGGTGATGGATGGGGGCCATAAGGAAGACCCGCCGGCGGAACGTCTGGAATGAGATCACCTGGATGACGACGGAGAGGGCCTCGATCACGAAGATGCCCCCGAGGAGGATGAGGAGCACCTCCGTCTTGGTCATCACGGCAAGCCCGGCGATGGCCCCGCCGAGACCGAGCGAGCCGGTATCGCCCATGAAGATCGTGGCGGGGAAGGCGTTGAACCAGAGGAAGCCGATGCAGGCGCCGACGAGGCAGCCGCGAGCATCGGCGAGATCGGAGTTGCTGGCCAGGAAGGCGATCGCCGATGTAGGCGAGCAGCACGATCGCGGCGCACCCCGCGGCCAGCCCGTCGAGGCCATCGGTGAGGTTGACCGCGCTCGTCGTTCCGGCCACGACGAGGTAGATGAGGAGGGGGTAGAAGGCGCCGAGTTCGATGCTGTAGTCGACGAATCGCAGCATCAGCGTCGCGGGGAGATGGGCCTCCTGCGTGGCGATGTACCACAGCCCGAGGGAGATCGCGATCGTCACGATCAGCTTCGTCCGGGCACGCAGCCCGAGCGAGCGGCGCTTGGCGAGCTTGGTGTAGTCGTCGGCGAAGCCCAGCAGGGCGCAGGCGATGCATCGCGCCCAGACCCCGATCGGAGCGCCAGTCGAATTCGGTCAGGATCAGGAAGGGAATGCTGACCGCGAGCAAGATGATGATGCCGCCCATCGTCGGCGTGCCGGCCTTCTGTCGGTGCGCCTCGGGGCCCTCCTCGCGGATGTGCTGGCCGAACTCGCGCCTGCGTAGGAACTCGATGAACTTCGGGCTCAGGAATATGCAGATCAGCAGCGCGCCAGTGCCGCCGAAGAGGATTCGGCCCATCAGCGCCTTCCCGTCGCGCCGGGCGCGAGGGCCGGGCGCGGCGGCGCGGGCCGGCCGGCCCCGCCGGCGAGCCCCGCGAGCTCGGCGAGCCCGCTCGAGGCCGACCCCACGGGAGCCCTTGACGAGCACGGTGTCGCCGCGCCGAGGAGCCGGCGCAGGACAGCGGCGGCCGCCGCGGCGTCCTCGACGGCGTGGGCCTCGCCGGCGGGGGGAAGGTCTCGGCGATCATGGCGGCGAGCGGACCGACGGTGACGAGCAGCTCCAGGCCGGCGGCGCCGGCATGGAGGCCGAGCTCACGGTGCAGCGCGGGCCTCCTCGGGGCCGAGCTCGAGCATGTCGCCGAGCACCGCCACCCGCCGCCCGGGCGCGCTCGCGCGCGAGCTCCTCGATGGCGGCGCGCATCGACATCGGGTTGGCGTTGTAGCAGTCCTTGATCAGCACGACGCCTCCGGGCAGCGCGACCCGTTCGCCCCGCATGGCCGAGAACTCGACCTCGAGACGACCAGCGGGGAGTGACCCCGAGGGCACGGGCAACCGCGATGGCGGCAAGCAGGTTCGAGAGGTTGTGGGCCTGGGAGAAGCTAGGCGCGAGCTCGATCGTGTCCTCGCCCGCGGCGATGCGGAGGATCGGCCGTCCGGGAGGACGCGCCTGCAGGCGTCACGTCCCCCCCGTCTCCGAAGGTGATCGTCCGCAGGTCCGCCCGCGAGGTGGGCGCGCCAGCAAGAGGACTCTCCGGCCGGGATCACGGCGGTGGCGCCGTGGGCAGGCCCGCGAGCAGCTCGGCCTTGGCGGCCGCGATCGCCTGAAGCGACCCCAGCAGCTCGAGGTGGACCGGGCCGACGTTGACGATCAGGCCGATGTGGGGACGGGCGATGGCGGCCAGCTCGCCGATCTGGCCCGGCCCGCGCATCGCCATCTCGAGGACCAGCGCTCGGCTCCGTGCGGCGCGGCGAGGATCGCCAGCGGGAGCCCGATCTCGGTGTTGAGGTTGGCGGGGCTCGCCGCAGTGAGGCAGCTGTGAGCGCAGGAGGGCCACGAGGATGTCCTTCGTCGAGGTCTTGCCGGTGGAGCCGGTGATCGCGATGACGCAGCGCCGTCGCCGACGAGCTCGCGAGCCCACGCGCCGGCGAGGGACTGGAGCGCCCGCAGGGGCTCTGGTGCGCCAGCACGGCCCCGCCACCTCGGCCGGCCGCGACCGCGCTCGGCATGCTCGGGCGCCACGAGGGCCCCCCAGGCGCCGGCGGCGAGGGCCTCGCCGGCGTGGGCACCGCCGTCGGTGCGCGCGCCGGGGAGACCCGACGAAGAGATCCCCGGGGCGCACGAGCCCGGAAGTCGATCGTCGACCCCGCCCGGGCCAGCGCGGAGGGATCGCCGAGGAGATCGGCGCCCGCGGCCTGGCCACCGCCCGTCGCGCTCAGCGATCACGCTCGACCTCCCAGCCGCTCGAGCCGCCGCCCTGCCGGGCGCGCGCTGCGTGCCGCGAGCTCTTCGCGGGCGACGGCGACGTCGTCGAAGGGCATCTTGCGGCCGCCGGCGAGCTCCTGTCCGCGCTCGTGGCCCTTGCCCGGCGATCACGAGGTCCTCCGGGGCGGGCGGCCTCGATGGCCCTCTCGATCGCCCGACGGCGGTCGGCGACGTGCGCACGTCGCCCCAGGCGCGCGGTCGCCGGATCCCGGCGAGGATCTGCTCGATGATGCTCTCCGGGGACTCCGAGCGGGGGTTGTCGGAGGTCACGATGGCGCTGTCGGCGAGCCGCGCGGCGACGGCCCCCATCAGCGGCCGCTTGCCACGGTCACGGTCGCCGCCGGCGCCGAACACACACATGAGCCGCCACCGTTCGGGCCGCCGCCGCCGCGAGCTCGCGCGCGGTCTGCAGGACGTTCTCGAGCGAGTCGGGCGTGTGGGCATAGTCGACGAGGAGGCGAAGGCCTGACCCTCTTCCACGGCCTCGAGGCGGCCGGGCACGCTACGCCAGTCGCGCAGGGCGTTCGGGCGAGCGTGTCGAGGTCGCCGCCGAGGGCATCCACGGTGGCAAGCGCGGCGAGGGCGTTGGCGACGTTGAAGCGACCTGGCAGCCCGAGCTCCACCTCGCGCTCGCCGTGAGGGCGTATGGAGCGTGAAGCGCGAGCCGCGCGGGCCGCTGCGCAGTTCGCTGGCCCGGTAGTCGGCGGCCTCGGCTTCGAAGCCCGAAGCTGAGCGCGCCGGGTACTTCGGCGGCAGCCTGCGGCCGTAGGGATCGTCGGCGTTGATGACGCTCCGGCCCGGAGGGGGGCCGCTCGGCGCCCAGGAAGAGGACGGCGCTTGGCGGCGAAGTAGGCCTCCATGGTGGGGTGGAAGTCGAGGTGGTCCTGGGTGAGGTTGGTGAAGATGGCGGCGGCGAAGCGCAGGCCGCCGCGCGCTCGAGCGCGAGCGCGTGCGAGGAGACCTCGAGCGCGCACGCCCGGTCGCCCCGGTCCAGCATCGCGCGCAGGTCCGCCTGCAGATCGATCGCCTCGGGCGTCGTCCGCTGACCGCGGCGCTCGACCCGCCGGCCATGATCGATTGACCGTGCCCAACAGCCCGCACGACCGTCCGCAGGCTTCGATCAGCCGGCGAACCAGGAAGGCGGTCGTGGTCTTGCCGTTCGTCCCGGTCACCCCGACGAGGTCGAGCTCGCGGGCCGGGATCGCCGTAGAAGCGGCTCGCGAGCGGGCCCATAGCGGCACGGACGGCGGTACGCGCACTTCCGGGAGGCCCAGCCCGAGGGGGCGCTCGACGACCAGCGCGGCGGCGCCCGCCTGCATGCCCCGGGGCGAAGTCGTGACCGTCGCTGACGAAACCGCGGACGCAGAAGAACAGCGCTCCGGGAGTGACCGCGCGGCTGTCGTAGGCCAGGCCGAGCGATCTCCACCTGCCGGTCCTGATCGAGGGCTTCGACTGGCAGGCACCCGGAGGCCGTGGATGAGCTCCTGGAGCCGCATCGGTCCGGGGGCAGGCATGCGGCGAGTCTAGTTTCCGCCGCCGCCGGAGCTTTGCGCTCAGGCCGGGGGGATGCCAATGTACGAGCAGCGCGAAGGACATGATTTCGCCGAAGGCCGGCGCGGCAACCTGGCCGCCGTAGATGGAGCCGGCCTGGGGTTCGTCGACGACGACGGCGCAGAGAAGCTTGGGGTTGGAAGCAGGCGCGAAGCCGATGAAGGAGGCCACGTAGGCGCTCTCGAGTATTCGCCCGTGGCGGGATCGATCTTGCTGGCGGTGCCCGTCTTGCCGGCGAGCTGGTATCCCTGGATGGAGACCTCGCTGGCGGTACCCCCCGGGGCGAGCACGCCTCGAGCATCCGCTCACGGCGGCGGCGGTTGAGGCCGAGATCACGCGGCGGCCGGCGGGCAGCGGGGTCGGGTGATCGCCCACGCGGCGATGATGTGGGGCGCGCGGAGGATGCCCGCCGTTGGCCACCGCCGGATACGCCGGGGCCATCTGGATCGGCGTGACGAGCTCGCCCTGTCCGATCGGGAGGTTCCCCATCGAGGAGCCCGAGTATTCGCTTCAGCGGTTGGAGGACCTTTCCGTGTTCCTCGCCGGGCAGTCCGACCCCGGTGGGAGCACCGAACCCGAATCGGTGGACCCAGTCGTTGAAGCCGTCGTGCCCCACCAGCTCGCCGATCTTGATCGCGCCGACGTTGCTCGAGTGGGCGAGGATCTGGCCCGCCGTGAGGTCTTCTTCGGGGTGTTCGGTGTCGTCGTGGATGATCCGGTCGGCGACCTGGATCTGGTCGGGGATGTTGAAGCTGCTCGAGGGCGTGATCAGCCCGCTCTGGAGGGCCCCGGAGACGGTTACGACCTTGAAGGTCGAGCCGGGTTCGTAGTTGAAGGCGACGGCCCGGTTCTCGAGCGCGCTTCGGCGGCGGCGGTTCGCGTGGGGTCGTTGGGGTTCAGGCCTGGGCCAGTTGGCCATCGCGAGCACCGCGCCGTTTCGGGGTCCATCACGATCGCGGTGGCGTCCTTCGGATCGAACACGCGACCGACCGCGCCCAGCACGTCTTCGATGCGCTGCTGGATGTTGGTGTCGATCGTGAGCTGGACGGCCTTACCGGGCACCGCGGGGTGGCTCGTCGTGATCGAGACGGGCTGACCGCTGGCGTCGGAGACCACCCGGCGGCGCCCGGCGCGGCCGCTCAGAGGCGCTTGCGCGAGTACTCGAGCCCGCCCAGCCCGTCCCGTCGGTGCCCGACCAACCCGAGCACCTGGCCGGCGAGGTCATCGCCGGGGTAGACGCGGTGCATCACCGGCGTTCCCGGCATGCCGGGCGATATGGAGTGCGAGGACGCCGTGGGCCTGGCGGCGGGAAGATCGCGGTCCAGATAGACGAATCCGGTGTGCTGCCGGAGGCTTCTTGAGCACCAGCCTTCGCGGCTGGCCCAGCAGCGGCGCCAGCTGCTGGGCGGCGGGGCCGGGTTCCGGGACCAGGTACGGGGTCGCCGAGATTTCGTGGCGGGTTCGGAGACCGCCAGGTCGAAGCCGTTGTGGTCGGTGATCGTACCCCGCGGAGCCGGCACCTTTTCGTAGGTCAGCTGCTGGTCGCTCGCGGCCTTGCGGAGAGCCGGCGCCGTGGAGCACGCCGAGGTAGAAGGTCCGTCAGGCGGCGACGACGAGCAGGAAGAAAGAAGAGGGCGAAGATCGCCGCCGATGCGGCCTCTGCAGCGAGAGTCCACGGCGGCTCGACCGCCCGGCGCCCGGGCTGGCGTCCCCCCGGCCGGTGTGGCCGCCTGGGGGGCGGCCTCGCTCGCGACGGGTTCGCCGCCCGCGCCGGCGGCCCCGCCCGCTGGTGGCGCCGGCGTGCCGGAGCGTTCGGTTGGGGGTCGGGTGGCGCCTTCGGCGCTCGACCCGGCTCGGCTCCCGCGGCGGCGCCCACGTCCGCGCCCGCATTGGCTTCCTGGGCTGCTTTCGCCCGTGCTCGCCGTGGAGGTCGGCCCTGACTTTCGCGTTGGCGCTGCGTCGCCCGCGCCGCTGTCGGCGGCGGGCGGTGGCCGTGGCACCGTCGAGCTGCGTCGCTGCTGCGTCGTGCGGGCCGGCGTTGCGAGCGCTCGTGCCGCCCGGCTGACGTCTGCGGCGCGGTCGGATCTGAGGAAGCGGAGAGAGCCGGAGGGGACGCGTTCCATCGCCCAGCGCGCCCGCTCGCGCCTCGACGCGATCGCCACGCGGTGATTTCGGAGTTTTCGATGCTGAGGGCGGCGTTCTCGCGTTGGAGGCAGCCCCTCGTGCTCGATCGCGCGGCCGATGCCCGCGTTGAGCTTCAGCAGGCCGAGCTGCATCGCGACGATGCCGATCAGGGCGAAGGAGACGACGGCGATCCAGAGCTTCGCCCACGGAGCAGCCGCTCGAGCAGGCGATGACCGAGACGAGCCGCGCACGCTCCGATCGGCACGCCGGAGGCCCGGGGCGACGCATCGCGCGCGGGCGGCGGGCACGCGTGCGTCCACGCGCGGCCCCGGCGCGGGCGGGGCCGGAGACGCGTCGCGGGCGGGGCGCGACGATCAGCGGCGTTCCGACGGTCACGGGACGGCGGGAGCGGCGCTGCGGGCAGCGGCGCGGCGGCGGCGTCACGGCGATTCCTCGCCGGCTGCTCGGAGCTTCCGGGCCGCCCGCAGACGGGCGGAGGCGGCGCGGGGGTTGCGGGCGATCTCCTCGCGCCGGGGACGATCGGCGCCGCGTGAGGAGCGCGGCGACCGGGGTCGCGACCGCAGCCGCAGACGGGCAGGTCGGGCGGGCAGATGCAGCCGCGGGCCAGTCCGACCATGAACTGCTTGACGCGCCGGTCCTCGAGCGAGTGGAAGGAGATCGCCGCCAGAACGCCGCCCTCGCGCAGTAGCTCCCAGGCGAGCGGGAGCGCCCGGTCGAGCTGGTCGAGCTCGTCGTTCACCGCGATCCGGAGCGCCTGGAAGGTGCGCTTGGCGGGATGGCCGCCGCCGAAGCGGGCGGGCGCGGGGATCGCGGCGTCGATCATCTCGACGAGTTCCTGCGTCGTCTCGATCGGCGCCCGCTGCGCCGGCGGACGATCGCACGCGCGATCGCCCCCGCGTGGCGCTCCTCGCCGAACTCGCGGAGCGCGCGGGCCAGGCGGCGCTGGTCCCACTCCGCCACGATGTCGCTGGCGGTGAGCTCCTGGGTGGGATCCATGCGCATGTCGAGGGGCGCCTCGTAGGAGTAGGAGAAGCCGCGCTCGCAGGTGTCCACCTGCAGCGAGGACATCCCCAGGTCGAAGTAGGCGATGTCCGCACGCAGGCCCTCGTCGGCGAGCATCGCCAGCGCCTCGGCGTAACCGGCGCGGATGAAGCGCATCGAGCAGCTCGCCCCCCGCGCGAGCGCCGCGAAGCGCTCCTCGGCGAGAGGGTCACGGTCGATCGCGACGAGCGTCCCGCCGGCGCCGAGCCGCTCGGCGATGAGCTGCGCGTGGCCGCCGTCGCCGAAGGTGCAGTCGATCGCCATCTGGCCCTCGCTGGGATCGAGCAGCTCGAGCAGCTCGGCGGCGAGCACGGGGGTGTGCCCCCCGGCCCCCCTCCCGGCCCCCGCCCTGCGAGCGGCTTCCTGCCTGCCTCCGCGCGCCCCCGACCCGGACCCGTCGCCGCGCCTCCGTCGTGCGAGCTCGGGCGCGCAGGTCTCGCCGCGGCGTGAGTCGAGGCCCTCAGCGAGCATCGCCGGCCCGCGCCGTCACCTCCGCCACGCCGCTGAGGAGCGTCGATCGATGGTCGTTCCAGACTCCCTTGTCCCACAGCTCGAGGCGGTCCCCCACGCCGACCACGACGACGTCGCGGGCCAGCTTCGCCGACTCGCGCAGCGAAACCGGGGAGCATTATGCCGCCCGGCCGCGTCGAGCTCGCTGTCGTGGGAGCTGCCGTAGAAGAAGCGTTCGAGTTCGGCCAGCTGCGGCGAGAGCGGAGGCAGCTCGGCGAGGGCCCGCCGGGTGTAGCTGCTCGTACTCCTCGGGCCGCCACAGCCCCACGCAGGGTTTGAGGTCGAGGGGCATGGCCATCACGACTCCCTCGGCCAGCGCGGCGCGGTAGCGGACGGGCACCGTGAGGCGGTTCTTCGCGTCGAGCGTATGGTCGTAGGTGCCACGGAAAGGGACCAATGAGGCTCCGGAGATTGTGATTCGAGCTGAGGTGGAGGAGTGGGAGGAGCCCCTCCACCCCGGCTCGCTGGCGAACTTATATCCCACTTCCTCCCACAATGCAACCCTTCCTGCACATTCTCCCCCACTTCGTCCCGCCGACGACCCATTTCAGGGCGCGAACCGCACCACGGGGCCGTTTTTCGACCCCCGGGGGTCGTGGAGAGGCGCGAGCGGGGAGTGCAATCCCGCCTGCATCGGAGCCGGCTGCAGGCGTCCGTGCAGCGACACCCTCCACCCTCGGGGCCGGCCCAAGTGGATGCCTCCCCGGAGACCCGCGGGTAGCATCAGGTTGGTGAGCCGGACGCCCGCAGCGCACCAGCCCCCGCCGCGGGCCGCTCGCCGTCGAGCCCTTGCGCTCCTGGCACCCATCCTCGCCGCCCTCCTCGCCGGCTGCGGCTCGAGCCACAGCTCGGGCACCTCGGGTGATCCGGCGGCCGTCGTCCCGGGATCGGCGGTCCTCTACCTCGGAGCCGACGTCCGGCCGACGGGCGCCGAGGAGAGCGACGCGCTCGCCGACGGGCGCTCCCTCACGCGCCAGGCCGACCCCTACCTGAGGCTGCTCTCGGCGCTCCAGACCCCAGGCTCCCCCCCGCCCAACTTCGAACACGAAGTGGCCTCCTGGCTGGGGCCGCATGCCGGCGTCTTCCTCACCTCGCTGGCGGACGCCGACGCGCTCACCCCTCTGATCGAGAACGGGCTGCTGCTCCAGTCCTCGACGACGAGCGCCTTCCCCTTCGGTACGAGCGCTGCGCAGGGGGCGATCGTGCTCGACACGAGCGACGTCGGGAAGGCGCGCTCGTTCCTGGAAGCGGCCGCCGGGCGTGCCTCCGCGCGGAGCGCCAGTTACCGCGGCGTGAGCTATCAGACCACCGGCGCGGGGGTGGCGCTCGGGATCGTCGACAGCTATGCCGTCCTCGGGAGCGAAGCGGGATTGAAGGCGGTTGTGGACACGGCGAAGGGCGGGGCCTCGCTCGTGGATTCCCCGAGCTACGCGAAGCTGATCGCGAAGGCTCCCGCCGGAGCGCTCGCCCACCTCTTCAGCGACCCCACGGGCGAAGCGGGCGCCGGCGGCGAAGCGAGCGCGGCGTCAGGTCTGCTCGGCCTCCTCGGGGGCTCCCGTCCGTCGAACATCTCGCTGCTCGCCGGCGATGACAGCCTGACCATCGACGCGGACTCTCTCGTCGGGACGACGGCGAGCAGCGGCGGGTTGCTCGCCTCGGGGAGCGAAGGAGCGGCGGCCTTCGGCCAGCTCCCCGGGAACTCGTGGCTCGCCCTCGGGCTCGCCCACCTCGGGACCACGCTCCGCGGGGACGTGACGGGCCTCGGGGCGCTCGCGTCGCTGGCGGGTGGGCTCGGCGAGGGCGAAGGCGAATCATCCGGGCTGGTGAGCGTGAAGGGGCTGATCGACGGCCTCCTCACCCCCCTGGTGGATCTCGCCTCGGGGGGGGCGAAGGCGCAACGGCTTCTCACCCGCTGGATGGGCGCGGGCGGCATCTACGCCAGCGGGACGAGCCTGCTGGAAGTGCGCGGGGCGGCGGTGATCGAATCGCGCGAACCGGCGCTCTCGCGGGCGGCCGTCGCAGTGCTCGGGGCACGACTCCGCGCCGCCGGGGACTCGGTCTCGCGCGCCTCGATCCCCGGCACCGACGCCGCGATCGCCGTGCGCGTGTCGGGGCTTCCGCTCGCCGTCTACATCGCCAACGGTCGCGACGCGGCGGGGAGGACGAAGTTCGTCCTCGGTCTCGGGGAAGCGTCGGTGACCGCCGCGCTCGACCCTCCGAGCACGCTCGCGGGCTCGGAAGCGGCGAGCTCAGCGGCGGCGAGCCTCGGTGGAGCGGCGCCGAGCCTGCTCGCGGAAGTGCCCACCCTCGTCGGGCTGCTCGAAGGGGTCGGCCTCAGCGAAAGCCCGGGGATCTCGAAGGTGATCCCCTACCTGCGCGCGATCACGACCGTGGTCGGCGGCGGACAACAGCTCGGCGAAGGGGTGGAACGCGCCCAGATCCACGTCGGCCTGCGACCGGCGGGCTAGCTCGGCGATCGCCCTGGACTGGACCGTCTAGGGGACGGTGAGCTCGCGGTAGAAGGCGGGGTGTCCGCCGACGACGCGGTCGACGGCGAAGCGGTCGAGTGTCACTTCGCCGTTGGGCTCGACGGAGTAGGGGCCGAGGACCGAGTCGCGCTTGTGGATCGCGAGCAGGCGGCTGGTGACGAGGTCGCGGTCGTTCGCGTGGCCGTGGGTGTGGCGGAGGGCCTCGATGAGCAGGGCCATGGTCTCGTAGCCGTAGAGGACGTAGGCGGTGGCTTCGCCCCCGTAGAGGCGCTCGTAGCGTTTCAGGACCTGGCTGGCGAAGTGCGGGTACATGTCGACGGGGAGGGCGGGGTTGGTGATGTAGGTGTTCGCGGCGGCGCCCCCGTCGATGAGCGGAGCGAAGGTGTCTTCTTCGGCCAGCGGGCTCGCCCCGAGGAGGAGGAGATGGGGGTCGACGGCGTGGAGCTGGTCCCACATCGACGCCGATGCTTCGCTGCCTGCGCCGGCGAAGAAGACGGCCTGGGCGCCGCTTTCGAGGATCTTTTCTGCCTCGCCGTGGTAGCTCGCGTGGACCCCTACGGATACGTGGTCTCGTCCCGAGAGTGCTATCCCGGCGGCCTTCGCGTCCGAGGACACGAGTTCCGCCAGCGGCAGCTCGAACGGGTCCTCGACTTCGTCGATGACGTAGACCTTCGTCACGCCGAGGGAGCGCATCAGCTGGACCTGGGCGATCGCCTGGGCCTGATCGCCGGGGGCGAGGCGGACGAAGTTGCGCTGGCCGCTGGGGTAGAAGCGGCCGGGCTCGTCCTGGCCGGCGTCGAGCGAGGAGGTGAGGCCCACGTAGGGGCTCGAGGGGCTCACCTGGGGTATGCCGGCGCCGTTGATGAGCGGGAGGGAGATGGCCGTCGCTCCGGAGTTGTAGTCCCCCAGGTAGGCGATCGTGCTCGTGTCCTGCGCGGCGATCTTCGCGTTCGCGGCGGCTTCGTCGGGGCTCCAGCGTCCATCGACGGTGTTCGAGTCATCGAGGGAGATGTAGCTGAGCTTGAAGCGCCCGACGCGGAAGTTCGTCGCCGCCAGCGCGAGCTTCTCCCCGCCGACGAGCTGTTGGGAGATCGGCGCGAGGGGGCCCTGGAGGGGGAGACTGGAGTAGATGGTGAGGACGCCGCCGACGGCTTCGTTGGTGGTCGATACGCCGGAGCCGCCGCACCCCGCGAGCCCCACGGCGACGGCGAGAGCTGCTAGGCCCGGCCAGCGCGCGAGCACTGCTCGCTAGCTACGACGGCCGGGGAGATAGCTGGAGAGGATCTTCAGCGACGCGCCGACGAAGATGATCGCCGCCGCCAGCAGGAACGCGTCGAGGCCGGAGACCCCCAGCGCCCAGAGCACGATCCAGACCACGAGGCCCGCGGTGACGGTGAGAACCAGACCCATGCCGGCGCAAATCCTAGCGAGACGGAGCGAGCCCCGCGGCAAGTTCCCCGACGAGGGCGCCGACGGCGGCGGCGGGGTCAGCGGCCTCGCCCGCCGCGCGCACCAGGCGAGTGCCCACGATCACGCCATCGGCCCCGGCCTCGGCGGCGGCGCGGGCGTGCTCCGGCGTGCTGATCCCGAAGCCAATCGCGACGGGAGCGGAGGTGCTGGAGCGCGCACGGGCGACGGTCTCGGCGAAGTGCTCGCTGAGCGCACCGCGCTCCCCGGTGGTGCCGACGACGGAGACCGTGTAGAGGAAGCCCTGCGCGCGCCGGCCGATCTCGGCGAGCCGCTCGGGGGTGGTGGTGGGGGCGACGAGGGGGACGAGTGCCAGGCCACGCTCCCTGCATGCCTCCAGCACCTCGGGGCCCTCCCCCTGAGGGAGGTCGGGAACGATCATCCCGCTCGCTCCGCTCCGCTCCAGGCGCTCCACGAACAGCTCCACCCCGGGGGCGAAGACCATGTTGGCGTAGCACATCACCACCACGGGGACGCTCGGGGAGAGCGCGCGGGCCACCTCCAGGACGCCCCCCACGCTGACCCCCTGCTCGAGTGCGCGAGTGCCGGCGGCGTGGATCACGGGGCCGTCGGCGAGGGGATCGGAGTAGGGCATCCCCAGCTCGATCACGTCGGCGCCGGCGGCCACGCAGGCCTCGCCGATCGCCGCCGACTCCGCCAGCGAGGGGAAGCCGCCCATCAGATAGGGCATCAGGGCGGCCTGCTTGGAGTGGGACGCGAAGGCGGTCGCGATCCGCTCGATGCCACCGCTCATCCGTCGATCAGCTTCCGGCCCGTGCGAGCACCTCGGCGAGGTCCTTGTCTCCGCGACCGGAGAGACACACAAGGTCGAGCTCGCCGTCGGCGTGGGAGAGCGTCCAGGCGAGCGCATGAGCCGTCTCGAGCGCCGGGATGATCCCCTCGAGGGCGGCCACCTCGCGGAAGGCCGATAGCGCCTGCTCGTCTGTGACCGCGACGTAGCGAGCGCGGCCGCTGTCGCGAAGATGGGCGTGCTGGGGGCCGGCGCCCGGGTAGTCGAGGCCGGCGGAGATCGAGTGCGCCTGGAGGATCTGCCCCTCCTCGTCCTGCATCACCGCCGAGCGGGACCCGTGGAGGATGCCGGGCCGCCCCCGACCGTCAGGGGAGCGCCGTGGCGGGCGCTCTCGATTCCCTCTCCGGCGGCCTCCACGCCGACCAGCTCGACCTCCTCGTCGGGTATGAAGGCGGCGAAGATCCCGAGCGCGTTGGACCCGCCGCCGACGCAGGCGATCACGCGGGCGGGCAGCCGGCCCTCGCGCTCGAGGATCTGCTCGCGGGCCTCGTCCCCGATCACCCGCTGGAGGTCGCGGACGAGCGCCGGGTAGGGGGCCGGTCCGACGACCGATCCGATCACGTAGTGGGTGGTCTCGACGTTCGTCACCCAGTCCCGGATCGCCGCCGAGGTCGCCTCCTTGAGCGTTCTCGCGCCGGCGTCGACGGGGATGACGGTCGCCCCGAGCAGTTCCATCCGCTGGACGTTGGGACGCTGGCGGCGGACGTCCTCGACGCCCATGTAGACGACGCACTCCTTCCCCAGGAGGGCGCAGACGGTGGCCGTTGCCACCCCGTGCTGGCCGGCGCCGGTCTCGGCGATGATCCGCCCCTTGCCCATCCGCGCCGCCAGGAGCACCTGGCCGAGGGCGTTGTTGAGCTTGTGGGAGCCCGTGTGATTGAGGTCCTCACGCTTGAGATAGACGGGCCTGCCGGCCCGCTCGGAGAGGTGGCGGGCACGATAGAGGGGTGTTGGGCGACCGCCGAAGTCGCGGAGCAGGTCGTGCAGCTCGGCCGCGTAGGCGGGATCGGCGCGGGCGGCCCTCCACGCCGCCTCGAGCTCCTCCAGCGCGGGCATCAACGTCTCCGGTACGTACTGGCCCCCGTAGGGGCCGAAGCGATGCTCGATCGGCGCCTCCGCCGCCCCCGCGCTCACGCGGAGCCCTCGCTCGAGGGCGAGTCGACGGCGGCGAAGAGGGCACGGAGCCGCTCGGGGTCCTTGTGCCCCGGCGCCGACTCCGTCCCGCTCGCGCTGTCGACCGCGAACGGGTGTGTCGCCGCGATCGCCTCCGCGACGTTGCCGCCGTGGAGGCCGCCGCTGACGATCAGCGGGACGCCGGCGCGGCGGGCGGACACGAGGCTCCAGTCGAACGTCTCGCCGGTCCCGCCGCGGAGGCCCTTCCCGGCTGCCTTGCGAGGGCGGGCGTCGAGGAGGTGGAAGTCGACGTGGAAGCGGTCGAGGTCGCGGACCTCCCCGCGGGTTGAGACCTGCGCGGCCTTGATCACGCGGGCGCCGGTTCTGCGGCGCGCCTCGCTGCAGTAGGCAGGGCCCTCATCGCCATGGAGCTGGAGCATCGTCAGGCCGAGCTCGTCGGCATCTCGCTCGAGACGCTCGAGGGGGGCGTTGACATAGACCCCGCACAGCTCCACGCGGCGGCGCATCGCGGCGGCGATCCGCCGGGCCTCCTCCTGGGAGCAGCGGCGGGGGCTGTCGGCATAGAAGATCATCCCCAGCGCCCACGCGCCGAGTCCGGCTGCGAGCTCGGCGTCGGCGAGGCTCGTCAGCCCGCAGATCTTGACGCGCGTGTGCGTCGCCGGCGCCTCGGGCGGGGCGGCCGCGATCGCATCGGGAGCCTCTGTGGGCGGGGTCGCCGGCATGCCCTCACGGTAGCGGCCGCGGCCGCTCGCCGGAGGCGGGACCTAACCTTCGGGGGTGTTCGGGTTGGCGATCGATTCGGGGCGCGTGCCGAGGGTCACGGTGACGGTCTTGTTTTCGTAGCCGCCCTTCCCGTTCGCGCGCTTGAGGCCGATTTTCACCGTGTCGCCGGGCTTCTTCGAGCCGATCGCGTTGGCGAGTTCTTCGGAGCTGTTGATCGCTTTGCCGTCCACGGACACGATGATGTCCCCGCCGACCGCGATCTGGCCGTTTTCGGTGGTGACGGTGCCGCCGCGGATGCCGGCCTTCTGGGCCGGCGTGCCCTTCTGGACGCTCTGAACGAGCGCGCCGCTCGTCACCGGCAGGTTGAGGGCGGCGAGCGACCCGTCGACCGTCAGCGACGTCAGCCCGAGATAGGCCCTCGTGACGGTGCCGCCTTTCTCGAGCTGTTCGATCTCCGCCTTGGCGGTGTTGATCGGGACGGCGAAGCCGATGCCCACGCTGCCGTCGCCGCTGCCGCCGGTCTCGATCTGGGAGTTGATCCCGATGACGCGTCCCTGCGCGTTCAACAGCGGACCGCCCGAGTTGCCCGGGTTGATCGGGGCGTCGGTCTGGAGGACGTTGTTGATCGTGAAGCCGTTCGGCGCCGTGATTTCACGCTGGAGCGCCGAGATCACGCCTGTGGTGAGGGTGCGTTCGAGGTTGAAGGGGTTGCCGATCGCGTAGACCGGTTCACCCACCTCGGCCCCGCTGGAGTCGCCGAGCGTGAGCGGGTGGAGCGTGAGGCCGTCCGTCGGCACGCGGAGGATGGCGAGGTCGTTGGAGGGGTCCTTGCCGACGATCTTCGCTTCGACCGTCTTCCCCCGTTCGAAGCTCACGGTCACCTTGATCGCGTTCTCGATCACGTGGTAGTTCGTGAGGATCGTGCCGTTGGCGTCGATCACGATTCCCGACCCGGTCGCCTCGCCCTGGCGCTGGGCTTCGCCCTGGCCGAAGAGGTTGAAGGGGGATTCCGTTTTCTGGACGACGGTGGAGGTCACGTAGGCGACGCCGGGGGCGTCACGCACGTAGATCTCGTGCGGCGTCAGTCCCGTGCTCGCGGGGGCCTGCGTGGAGGCGCTCGCCTGCGAGAGCGGGGCCGGCGCGATTGCCGTGACGGTCTTGCTCGTGCTGTCGCCGAGGCCACCGGCGGCGGCCACGACGGCCACCACGATGCCCCCGCCGAGGACGGCGGAGATGAAGGGGATCAGGAACGCGCGTCTCATCTGGACGGTAAGGATGATCGGCAGCGATGAAGAGTGTCTAAAGGGAAAGGGGGGAACATCTAAAGGGCGAGGGCGCCCGCGGGGAGGCCCGTTCAGCTGCCTGCGCGCCGCAGCGCGCCGAGCGCTGCGGCGGGATCCGCGGCGCGCATCAGCGACTCCCCGATGAGCACGCCGTCGACGCCGAGCTGCTCGAGCCGACGGATCTGCTCGGGCTCGGTGAAGCCCGACTCCGAGACCACGGTCACGCCCGGGGGGATCTTCTGGAGCAACGTCTCCGTGCGGCCCACATCGACGCTGAGGTCGCGGAGGTCGCGGTTGTTGATCCCGACCGTCTCCGCCCCGGCGTCGAGCGCGCGCCCCAGCTCCTCGCCGTCGTGGACCTCGACGAGCACGTCGAGAGCCAGCTCGCGCGCCTGCGCGTGCAGCTTCGCCAGCGCGGCCTGCTCGAGCGCGGCGACGATCAGCAGCACGGCATCGGCCCCCGCGGCGACCGCCTCGTCGAGCTGGTAGGGGTCGATGATGAAGTCCTTCCGCAGAAGCGGCAGGGCGCAGCGGGCTCGCGCCGCGGTGAGGTCGGCGAGAGAGCCGTCGAAGTTCGGGCCCTCGGTGAGGACGGAGATCGCGGAGGCGCCCCCGCGGACGTAGGCATCGACGATCAGGCCCAGGTCGGGCGCCTCGTGGAGCGAGCCCGCCGAGGGGGAGCGGCGCTTGAACTCCGCGATCACGCTCATCCCCGGCGCCTCCAGCGCCTGGCGGAAGGACGGGGGCCGCTCGGTCGCGGTCACTGCGAGCGGCGTGGCGAGCTTGCGCGCTCGCACCTCCACTCGGGTTTCGGCGAGGATGCGGTCGAGCACGGTCGCGCTCACCGGAGCGCCTCCGCGGGGGCGTGCCTGAGGCTCGCCTGCACGTAGCTCTCGAGCGCGGCCGCCGCGCTGCCGTCTGCGAGGGCCTCGCGTGCCGCGATCACACCCTCGGCGATCGTCGCAGCCGATCCCGCCGCGTAGATGGCCGCACCGGCGTTGATCAACGCGAGCGCCTCCCCGGGAGCCTGCCCGCGGCCCCCGCCGCCGAGAATCGCCCGCGTGACCGCGGCGTTCTGCTCGGGCGTGCCGCCGTCGAGCTCGGCGGCGGAGTCGGGTTCGATGCCCACCGCCCGGGGTTCGATGACGTAGCTCCGGATGTCCTCCCCCTCGACCTCCACCGCGCGCGTGGGGGCGACGGCCGAGACCTCATCGAGGCCGTCCTCGCTGCAGACGAGCAGCGCGCGCTCCACGCCGAGCCGGGCGAGGGCGCCCGCCATTCGCTCCAGGAACGATCCGTCGGAGACGCCGAGCAGCTGGCGGGTCGCGCCCGCCGGGTTCGTGAGCGGGCCGAGCAGGTTGAAGATCGTCCGCACGGCGAGCTCGCGGCGAACGGGCACGACGAAGCGCGTGGCCTGGTGGTGGGCGGGAGCGAACATGAAGCCGAAGCCCGCCTCGGCGATGCAGGCGGCGACGCCGTCGGGGGGCAGGTCGATGCGGGCGCCGAGCGCCTCGAGCAGGTCGGCCGAGCCGGAGCGGCTGGTGGCGGAGCGGTTCCCGTGCTTGGCGACGGCGCAACCGGCACCCGCCGCGATCAGGGCAGCGGTGGTGGAGACGTTGAACGTGCTTCTCCCACCGCCCGTCCCGGCGGTGTCGAGCAGGTCATGACGATCGGTGGGTACGTGTGCCGCGAGCTCTCGCATCGTGCGGGCGAGCCCCGTCAGCTCCTCGACCGTCTCACCCTTCGTGCGCAGGGCGATGAGGAATCCGGCGATCTGCACTTCGGAGACCTCGCCGTGCATGATCTCGGCGAGGACCGCGGAGGTCCGCTCGGCGCTGAGGTCCGCGCCGGAGGCGAGCGCGTCGATCGCGTCCGTGAGAACCGCGTTGCTCATCGCGGGGCGAGGAAGTTGGAGAGCAGCTCCCGGCCCTGCTCGGTGAGGACGGACTCTGGGTGGAACTGGACGCCCTCGGCGGGGAGCTCGCGGTGGCGGATGCCCATCAGCACGCCTCCCCCGCGGGCGGTCTGCTCGAGGCAGTCGGGGAGCTCGTCGTCGACGACGAGCGAGTGGTAGCGCCCGACGGTGAGGGGCGAGCGGAGTCCCTGGAAGATCGTCCGTCCGTCGTGCTCGATCGTCGTGGCCTTCCCGTGGACGGGCGGGTTGAGCTTGACCTGGCCGCCGAAGGCCTGGGCAAGGGCCTGGTGGCCGAGGCACACCCCCAGCGTGGGAACGCCTGCCTCGGGCATCCTGCGGACCAGCTCGAGCGAGATGCCGGCCTCGTTGGGCGTGCACGGGCCCGGCGAGACGACGCAGCGGTCGTAGCCGTCTGCGAGGAGCTCCTCCGGCGTGGCGCGGTCGTTGCGCACCGTGTGGATGTCCGCACCGAGCTCCCCGAGGTACTGGACGAGGTTGTAGGTGAAGGAGTCGTAGTTGTCGAGCACGAGCACCTTCATGCCCAATCCTCCTGCTCGCAGGCGATCGCGATCGCGCGGAGCGCGGCGTTGGTCTTCGCGACCGACTCCTCGTACTCGTAGTCGGGGCGGGCGTCCGCGACCGTGCCTCCACCCGCCTGGATGTGGCCGATGCCATCCTTGAGGACCACTGTGCGGATGTGGATCGCGGTGTCGAGGTCGCCGGCGTAGCTGAGGTAGCCGACCGCGCCGCCGTAGCCCCCGCGCTTGATCGGCTCGAGCTCGTCGATGATCTGCATCGCGCGCACCTTCGGCGCGCCCGAGAGCGTACCCGCGGGGAGCACCGATCGCAGCGCGTCCATCGCCCCCACCCCGTCGCGCAGCCGGCCCGAGACGGCGGAGACGATGTGCATCACGTGGCTGTAGTACTCGATCTCCATCAGCTCATCGACGCGCACGCTCCCGTACTCGCAGACGCGCCCGAGATCGTTGCGGCCGAGGTCGACGAGCATGACGTGCTCGGAGCGCTCCTTCTCGTCGGCGAGGAGCTCCGCGGCGATCCGGCGGTCATCCTCGGGATCCGCCCCCCGCGGCCGCGTCCCCGCGATCGGCTTGGTGCTGACGTGGCGGCCGCTGACGGTGAGGAGCGGCTCCGGGCTCGTCCCCGCGACCTGGAAGTCGCCGAAGTCGAGGAAGTACATGTAGGGGCTGGGGTTGACCGCGCGCAGGCCCCGATAGACCGAGAACGGCGCCACCGGGACGGGCGCGGACCAGCGCTGGGAGGGCACGACCTGGAAGGCATCGCCGGCGTGGATGTACTCCACGATGCGCGCGACCATCCCCTCGAACTGCTCGCGGGGCATGTTCGACTCGAACCTCGGCATCTCCCTCCTGTCGGGCCGGGGGGGCGCGACCCGGGGACGCTGCCGGCGAGCGCGCCGCGCACCTCGGCGATCGTCGCCGCGGCGCGCTGATAGGCGCGCTCCACGTCGGGCTCGCTCTCGAGATCGGCGTTCGCGAGGATCGTGACGGTGTGCTTGAGGTGGTCGAAGATGACGAGCACGTCCGAGAGCATGAGCGCCATGTCGGGGAGCCCCAGCGGATCCGGAGGGGCGTCGCCGAGGGGCTCGACGCTGCGGACGAGGTCGTAGCCGAAGAAGCCCACCGCGCCCCCGGTGAAGGGCGGCGCGTCGGGCATCGGGGCCTGGTCGAAGCGAGCGGCGTAGTCGGCGGCGAGGGCGTACGGGATCCCCCTCGTCCCCGAGCGACCAACGGAGGACCTCACGGGGACGGAAGCCGATGAACGACCACCGCCCCACGCGTTGACCCTGGTCGGCCGACTCGAGCAGGAACGCGGGCTCTGCCGGGGCGAGCGCACGTAGCTTCAGGAAGGCCGAGACGGGGGTCTCGCAGTCGGCGATGAAGCTGTAGCGGAGCGGGATCAGATTGTGCTCGCTCGCCAACAGACGCGCCTCCGCCAGGCTCGGCTCGACCGGCGAGGACAGGTGACCGCCGCCGGAGGGGCGCTCCTCCTCCGCCGTCTCGGGAGCGCCGGAGGCGCTAGGCACGGCGGCCATCCAGCACCCTCTCGACGTCGGAGAGCGAGCGCCCGCGGCTGCGGAGGAGGACGAGCAGGTGGTAGAGCACGTCGGCGGCCTCCTCGTCGACGCGCTCGTCGGACTCCTCCCGGGCTGCCCGGGCGACCTCCTCGGCCTCCTCCATGACCTTCGCCCCGATCCGCGCCGGGTCGTCGAGCAGCTCGACCGTGTAGGAGCCCGGCGGGCGCTCGCGGGCGCGCTCGCCGAGCGTGCGCTCGAGCGCGGCAGCGTCTCATGGGCGCGCGCGCGGCTCGAGCTCGCCGCGGTGGAAGCAGGTCCGCTCGCCGGTGTGGCAGGCCGGGCCGGCCGGCTCGACGAGGGCGAGCACCGTGTCGCCGTCGCAGTCGAGGCGCAGCGCCCGAACCGCCTGCGTGTTGCCGCTCGTCGCCCCCTTGTGCCACTGCTCGCCGCGCGAGCGGCTCCACAGGTGCAGCTCGCCGGTCTCCCGCGTGCGGCGAGAGCCTGCGGCGTTCATGTAGGCGAGCGTCAGCACCTCGCCGGTGGTCCAGTCCTGCACGACGCACGGCACGAGCCCATCGCGGTCATACGCGACCAGCCCATCGATGGGGTCTCCGCCGGCGTCGCTCATCTGCACGATTGTAGGTACAGCCGCACGGGCGGGGTTTGAGAGAGACTGGCGGGCCGATGGAGATCCTGCTCGCGCGCAAGCTCGTCGTCGTCAGCGGAAAGGGCGGCGTCGGCAAGACGACCATCTCGGCGGCGCTGGGGTCGCTCGCGGCGGCCGAGGGGCGCAGGACGATCGTGGTGGAGGTCGGCGAGCAGAGCCGTCTGCGGGGGCTGTGGGGGGCGGTCCGGGGCGCACCGGGCGAGGAGACGCGCCTGGAAGGGGAACTGTGGTGCACGACGATCGACCCCGACCGGGTGCTCCTCGAGTGGGTCCAGGAGCTCGGGGGGCGGATACCGGGGAGGGTGCTCGCCTCGAGTGGCACCTTCCAGTACTTCGCCGCCGCAGCGCCGGGCGCGAAGGAGCTGTTCGCGATGGTGAAGGTGTGGGAGCTCACCCAGGCGCGGCGCTGGCAGCGGCGCGCAGCCGGCTACGACCTCGTCGTGCTCGACGCGCCCGCGACGGGGCATGCGCTGGGGATGCTCGGCTCACCGCAGACGTTCGGCGCGATCGCGCGTGTCGGCCCCGTGGCCTCCCAGGCGGAGCGGGTGAAGGGGCTGCTCGGGGACGCCGAGCAGAGCGCCTACCTTGCCGTCGCCCAGGGGAAGGAGATGGCCGTGACGGAGACACTCGAGCTGCGGGAGGGGCTGCGTGAGAAGCTCGACCGGGACCTCACGGGGGTCGTCGTCAACGGGCTCCTCCCCCGCCGTTTCACCCCCGCCGAGCTGACCCGTCTGGGCGGGCTGGACGGAGGACCACCGCGGGTGGGATCGGAGGCGAGCGCACGTGCGGGCGCGGGCGAGGTGCGGCGAGCGGCCGCTCGAGCAGCCCGGGCGGCGCATGAGACGGGCCGCTCTCAACACAACCAGATGGCGCGGCTGCGGCGGCAGGGGCTCGCCGTCGCGGGGGTGCCGTTCGTGTGGACCTCGCCGCTCGACCTCGACGGGCTGGGGACGATCGCCGCCCATCTGCGACGGCGGCTGTACGCGAACGGGACGGGGCCGGGGACGGGCTAGGAGATCCCGAGCCGGTCGAGCAGCGCCTCGTCCCCGCGCCAGTCGCGGCGGACGCGAACGGACAGGTCGAGGTGGACGGCGTGTCCGAACGCCCGCTCGATCTCCCGCCGGGCGGCGGTCCCGATCGCCTTGATCATCGCCCCGTGGGCTCCGATCAGGATCGTCTTCTGGGACTCGCTCTCGACCCAGATGAGCGCACGCACGCGGGCGAAGCCCGGGCGGGGGTACTCGAGCTCCTCCACCGCCACCTCGACCGCGTGGGGAAGCTCCTGGAAGGTGCGACGGATGGCGGCCTCGCGAATCAGCTCGGCGACGAGCTGCGCAGGCGACTGGTCGGACACCGACCCCTCCTCGTACATGAAGGGCCCCTCGGGCAGGAGCGAGGCGAGGTGGGCCACCAGCGCCCCCACGCCTCGCCCCGTGCGAGCGGAGATCGGGAAGACCTCCTCCCCCGCCTCGAGCTCGGCCGCCTGCTCGAGGACGGCGAGGAGGGCGGCCCGGGAGAGACGGTCGATCTTGTTGACGGCGATCGTCACGGGGAAGGTGACATCGGCGAGGGTGTGCGCGATGAAGCGGTCACCGGGGCCCACGCCCTGATCCCCGTTGATCATCAGCAGGGCCACGTCGCACCCGTCGAGCTCCTCGGTCACCCGCCTGGCCATGCGCGCGGTCAGCGGGTCGCGGGGGCGTTGAACCCCGGGGAGGTCGACGAGGATGATCTCGTGCTCGCCGCTGCGGTGCACCCCGCGAATCGCCCTCCTGGTGGTCTGGGGACGATCGGAGACGATCGCCACCTTCTCGCCGACGACGGCGTTGATGAGGGTGGACTTGCCGACGTTGGGACGACCGGCGAGGGCGACGAAGCCCGAGCGCGTCACGGGCGGGCCCGCGTCAGGAGCTCAGCCTGCAGCCCGAGCATCTCGCCGTCGTCGCTCTCGTGATCGAAGCCGAGCAGGTGGAGCATCCCATGGATGACCGCCTCGGTGATGTCCGCCGTGTGCTCTGGGCAGATGACGATGTCGCCGAGCTCGCGCGGTACCCCGCCCGGAGGGGATCCCGGCCCCGTCGATCGGGAAGGAGAGAACGTCCGTGGGGGCGTTCCTGTCGCGGTGCTCGGCGTTCAGCTCGGCGATGCGGGACGCGGCGACGAAGTCCACGGCGAGGTGCCCGGAGATGACGCCGGTGCGTTCCGCCACGAGCGCACAGGCTCGTCTCACATCGTCCTCCCCGAGGCTGTCCGCCAGGCGCTCGGCGCCGAAGACCTCGACGTCGATCATCGACGGTCAGGCGCTGCGGATCGCGCGTCCACCCGCCGCCGGCGGGGAGCTCGCCTGGCGGTCGGAACCGGCGCCCGCGCTGCCCTCGCGTTGGGCGTGGACGTCGTAGGCCTCGACGATGCGCTGGACGAGCTTGTGCCGGACGACGTCCTCACCGCCGAAGCGGATGAACTCGACGCCCTCGACCTGCTCGAGGATCTCGGCGACGACGATCAGGCCCGACTGCTGCTCTCGGGGGAGGTCCACCTGGGTGATGTCGCCGGTGACCACCATCCGCGATCCGAAGCCCAGCCGCGTGAGGAACATCTTCATCTGCTCCGGCGTCGTGTTCTGGGCCTCATCGAGGATGACGAAGGAGTCGTTGAGGGTACGCCCGCGCATGAAGGCGAGCGGCGCGATCTCGATCACACCCTGGTCGATGTGGTGGGAGACCTTCTCCGGGTCGAGCATGTCGTGGAGGGCGTCGAAGAGCGGGCGGAGATAAGGGTCCACCTTCGCCATCAGGTCGCCTGGGAGGAAGCCGAGGCGCTCGCCGGCCTCGACGGCGGGACGGGTGAGGATGATGCGGTTGACCTCGTGGCGGGAGAGCGCGGCCGCGGCCATCGCAACGGCGAGGAAGGTCTTTCCGGTCCCGGCCGGCCCCACGCCGAACGTGATCGTCCGCTCGCGCACCGCATCGACGTAACGCTTCTGGTTGACCGTCTTCGGGGTCACGCGGAGCCCGCGATGGGTCCAGACGACGTCCTCCAGCACCCGCGCCGGCGATTCGTGGGCGTCGAGCGCGCCGGTCACCGCGGTGATCGTCCCGGGCCCGATCTGGTGACCCCGGGCGATCAGGTCCGCCAGCTCCCGCACGACGCGCTCACCCGCGTTCGTCTCGCTCTCCTCGCCGTCGAAGGTGAGCTGGTTGCCGCGGAGGTAGACCTTGCAGTCGAGATGGGACTCGAGCGCGCGGAGCACGGCGTCCTGGCTGCCCGCGAGCTCGGCGGCGACGTCGTTTGAGAGCTCGATCTGGGTCCTCATCCCTGCAGCGAGGCCCGTACGAGTCCGGAGACCCGCTTCCCGTCGGCGCGTCCGTCGACCGCCGCCATCGCATGTTTCATCGCCACGCCCATGTCCTTGGCCGTCTCGGCGCCGCTGGAACGGACGGCCTCCTCGACGATCTCGCGAAGCTCGCTCTCGCCGAGCTCGGGAGGGAGGTATGAGGCGATCAGCGAGGCCTCGCCCTCCTCGCCGGTTGCGAGGTCCTCGCGGCCGGCCTCGCGGTAGGCGGTCGCGGCCTCGAGCCGGCGCTTGCGCTCCCGGCGGAGCACCGCCTGGGCGTCCTCAAGGCCTTCCTTGTCGGCCTTCTGGAGCTCGGAGAGGATCAGTCTGAGCGCCCCGACCTTCTCCTTCTCCCCAGCCCGCATCGCGACCTGAAGGTCGGATTCTGATCTCCTCGACGCTCGCCATCTCTCCTTCAGGATACGCGCGCGGGGCGGGCTCGCGGACATCTCCGCGGGACCGCGCCGCTCAGTCCCCCCCGAGCGGCGTCGCCCGGCCGAGCTGTCCGGGGGCGGAGGCGTCGCGTCCGAACACGAGCGCGACGTTCCAGTCGACGAGCAGACGGAGCCGCCGGCCGAGCCCCGGCATCAGAAGCAGGTGGGTGGTGCGGGCGATCAGCCACGCGGGGAGGCCCCGCCAGCGGATGCCGAACGTGATCGCCACCGCCTTGCCGTCGCCGAGCTCGGCGACGACGCCCTTGCTTCGATAGCTGAATCGGCGAGGGGCGCGCCCCTCGCGGACGGCGGCGATGTTGTGCGCGACGAGACGGCCCTGGCGGAGCGCGTGTTGGGCCGTCGGTGGACAGGAATGACCCGGGCGGGCGGGATCGGGAACGGCCGCGCAGTCTCCGATCGCCCACACGCCTCCGACGGCGCGATCGGCGGGCTGATGGCTTGCGTCGGGAACCCGCAGGCAGGCGTCGGCGAGCACCCTCCCCTGAGGATCGAGAGCGAGGCCGAGAGCGGCGACGACGGGGCTCGGCTTGACGCCGGCCGTCCACACGAGGGTGCGGGCCGGAATCGCGGGCCCCTCCGACAGGGTGGCCGCCTCGGCGGTCACCTCGGTGAGGGTCGTGCGCAGGCGCACCTCGATCCCGCGGCTGCGCAGCTCGCGTTCGGCGAACGCGGAGAGGCTCGGGGGGACCTCCTGGATGATCCGCTCGCCGGCCTCGACGAGCACCCAGCGCATCCCCTGGGCGCGGCAGCGGGGGTAGAGCTCGATCACCTGGGTGGCGAAGTCCTGGAGCTCGGCGAGGCCCTCAACCCCCGCATAGCCTGCACCGACGAAGACGAAGCCGAGGTACTGCGCCCGCACGGCGGGGTCCTCTAGCGTCTCGGCGATGTCCAGGCAGGTGAGCACCCGGTTGCGCAGCGCGATGGCATCGGCGAGCGAGTTGAACCCGATCGCGTGGTCCGCGAGACCGGGGACGGGGAGCGTGCGGGAGACCGAGCCGAGGGCGACGACGAGATCGTCGTAGGGGAGCTCCACGTGCTCACCGTCGAGGCGCTCCACCTTCAGGATGCGGCGGGCGGGGTCTGCTCCGCTGACCGTCGCGACGATCAGCTCGGTGCGGCGAAGCTGGGAGCGGAGGGGGACGACGACGTGGCGGGGATCGAGCGTGGCGCCGGCGGCACCCGGGAGGAGAGGCGTGTAGAGGAAGAAGTTGGTGGAGTTGACGAGTGTGACGTGGGCATTCGCGCCGTGGAGAACCCGCTCCAGAGCTTGGGCGGCGTAGAAGCCCCCGAAGCCTCCGCCGGCGATCACGACCTGCCGAGCCACGGCGACAGAATAAGGTGCGGGGCATGAACCGATCCCTCTACCACTCCGCGCTCGCGCCCTTCCTGGGCGAGGTCGAGGAGCTGCGACCACGTGAAACCGAAGTCATCGACGCCCACACCCACCTCGGCCTCGACGAGGACGGGCGCTCGCTGACCTTGGAGCAACTCCTCTCCCAGCTCGATGACGCCGGGGCGCGGCGGGCATGCGTGTTCCCCCTCCACGACCCCGAGCGCCGACCCTCCTACAGCCTCCCCAACGACCGCGTGCTCGACTGGGCGGGCGACAGCTCGGGGAGGCTCGTGCCGTTCTGCCGCCTGGACCCGGCCGAAGCGGCGGCGGCGGAGTGTGAGCGATCGCTGGGGAAGGGGGCGCGGGGGATCAAGCTGCATCCGCGGGCGCAGGACTTCGTCTTCGACAGCCCCGTGATGGACGAGATCTTCGCGTTGGGGGAAGAGGCGAAGGTGCCCGTCCTGATCCATGCCGGGCGCGGCCTGCCGCCGCTCGCAGACGGGCTCGTGGAGCTTGCGATGCGTCATCCGGGCACCGTCCTGATCCTCGCTCATGGGGCCATCTGCGACCAGGGGATCCTCACGACCAGGCTGGCGGATCACCCCGGGGTGCTCTACGACATCAGCTGCTTCTTCCCACTCGACGTGATCGAGCTGTTCGCCCGCGTGCCGGCGGAGCGGATCGTGTTCGCGAGCGACCCGCCCTACGGGCTGCCCGCCACGACCCTCTACATGGCGCTTCGGGTCGCTCGCCAGGCGGGCCTGGACGAGGCCGCGACGAGGGGGCTGCTCGGCGGAACGATGGCCGCGCTGATCGACGGCCGCCGGCTCCCCGAGGTGGGGCCGATCGTGCGGGGGCCCTCGATCACCCTCTCGGGGCGCCTCGCGCGCGTGTATGGCTACGCCAGCCTCGTGGGGCCGGCGCTGTTCGGCGGCGCGATCGAGCAGGCCAAGGCGATGCTCGAAATGGCGGTTGCGTCGTGTCGGGACCCCGATCCGGACTCCGTCGGCGAGGCCCTCGAGGTGATCTCGGCGGCGCTCACCGCGGCCGCGTCGCTGCTGGAGTCCGAGGACGGCATCCGCCCGGCGATCGACCTCGTCTACCGCTCGATAGTGCGCGCGGCGACCGAGCTGCCCGACGCCGGCTGAGCCGAGCCCGCCGACGCGCGGGCGGCGGAGTATCGCCGGAAGCCGATTGAGCGGAGCCCGCCGACGCGCGGGCGGCGGAGTGTCGCCCGACCCCGATCGAGCAGACCCCGCCGACCCGCGGGCGGCGGAGAATCGCCCGACGACCGACCTACTCACGACTCGTTGCCGAGAACCGTCGCAGGCGCCGCCTAGGGTCCACGGCGGGGGCAACATACGAGTCAGCGGAGGCAAGAATCGATGTCCTACACGATCAACCGCACCGTCCTGGTGGGTCGTCTGACCCGCGATCCCGATCTCCGTGCCCTGCCGTCGGGCACGAACGTGTGCAGCCTGCGGATCGCATGCAACTCGTCGCGAAAGGAGCCCGACGGCAGCTACACCGAGCGGCCCAACTTCTTCGACGTGGCGGTCTATGGGCCGGCGGCGGACAGTGTCGGCAACTACACCCGCCGTGGCAGCCTCGTCGGGATCGACGGCCGCCTGGAGTGGCGCGAGTGGGAGACCGCCGATCAGCAGCGGCGGCAGTCGGTGAGCATCGTCGCCGAGACGGTCCAGTTCCTCGAACGGCGGCGCGAGGAGGGAGAGGGCGGGATCGATGGCGAGGATGGCGAGGACGGCGAGCTCGTCGGCGTCGGTGCCGAGGACGGGCTCGCTCTGTAGCGGCCGGGGACGGAGCGCGAGGACCGGGCCTCGCCGGGGCCGCGGTCCTCGTGCGCGTCCGAGGTGGGCTCGGCGTAGCTGAGGACGTTGCGACGAGCCGTCGCGGGCGGACACGCCCGGCGAGCGGCGCTCGCGGGCGCGGGCGCGTAAACTGCCCGCCCGCCAGTCCCCGACAGTGCCAGGAGATCGCCGCGTGCCAGTCAACACCCAAGCCATCGGCAAGACCTACGATCCCGTCAACTACGCCGTGGGCCGCGAGAAGATCCGCGAGTACGCGCGGGCGGTGGGAGAGACGAACCCGCTCAATCTCGACGTGGGCGCGGCGCGGGCGGCGGGCTACGCAGATGTCGTTGCGCCGCCGATGTTCGCGGTCGTCTACTCGGCGCCGGCGGTCGGACCACCGATCTTCGACCCGGAGATCGAGTTGAACTTCGCGATGATGGTGCATGGTGGGCAGGAGTTCGTGTGGGGGGCCCCGGTGGTCGCCGGCGATGAGATCACCACGACGGCGAGCGTCAAGGACATATCCGAAAGCTCCGGCCGTGGCTGCTACGTCTTCGAGTCCCTCTCAACGAACCAGCGCGGCGAGGAGGTCTGCCGCGGTACCTGGACGAACATCGTCCGAGGAGTGTGAACACGATGGCCGACCTGCATGAGGGGACCGAGATACCCGAGCTCCGGGTGACCCCGGACAAGTACCTCACCGTCCGGTACGCCGGTGCCTCCGGCGACTTCAACCCGATCCACATCGACGAGGAGTTCGCGAAAGCCGTCGGCCTTCCGGGGCGCATCCTCCACGGCCTGTGGACGATGGCTCAGGTGGCTCGGGCGCAGACCGAGGCGGGGGCGGCCCGACGAGCCTCAGGCGGCTCTCGGTCCAGTTCCGGGGGATGGGCCTCCCCGAGCAGGAGGTGGTCGTGCGGGGGACCGTCAGGGAGGTCGACGACGGGCGAGCGGTGGTCGAGACGGTCGCCGAACAGGGCGGGAACCAGATCGTGCGGAACGCCGAGGCCGAGCTGACGATCTGAGCGGGCGCGCCGCGGGGGGCGTGATCGCGCCGCCTACAATCCCAGGATGCTCACCTCCCGCCAGGAGCGCATCCTCTGCAAGGTCATCGACGAGCACCTTCGGACGGGTCAGCCGGTCGCATCCCGCGGGATCGCGGCCGACCCGGACCTGGACTGCGGGCCATCGACGGTGCGCAACGAACTCGCGCTGCTCGAGGAGTATGGGCTGCTCGCGCATCCCCACGTGTCCGCCGGGCGGGTCCCCACCGATGCGGGTCGCCGCTATGTCGTCGACCGCATGCTCCGCGCCGATGAGCCTCTCCCGGCGACGAGACCGCGGCTGGAGCTCTCGCTCATCCGCAGGGAGGTGGACGAGGCGATGCGCGCCACGACGGAGACGCTCTCGCACGTGACGAACCTGCTCGCTGTCGTCTCCGCTCCATCGATCAACAGCGCGACGATCCGCCACGTGGAGGTCCTCGCGCTCCAGCCCCAGGTGGTGCTCGTCGTCGTGATCACGTCCACCGGCGGAGTGTCGAAGCTGCTCGCCGCCTTCGAGAGTCCCGTCGACCCCGGCCTCGTGGCCTGGGCCGGCGAGTACCTCAACGAGCGTCTCGTGGGCTTCGAACTGGGGGCGCGGATGCTCCAGCAGCGCGTCCTCGACCCGGGTCTGTCCGCGGTCGAGCGCGCGTTCCTCGACAGGTTCGCCGTGACCTTCGGGGATCTCGCCCACGGGGGCGAGGAAGCGCTCTACGTGGACGGGACCGCGCGTCTGTTCGAGGCGGTCGAGGTCGAGCAGACGGGTGAGGTGAGGGCGCTCGTGGAGCTGCTCGAGCGGCGGGTGGCGCTCCTGCGCGTGCTTCGTACCGCGCTCGGAGAGCCGGGCGTGTACGTCCGCATCGGCAACGAGAACGAGCTTCCCGCGCTTCGCTCGCTCGCGGTCGTGGCGACGGGCTACGGGATGGCGAGCCGCAAGCTCGGCACCGTGTCCGTGATCGGGCCCGTGCGGATGGACTACGCCGGCGCGATCGCGACCGTGCGCGAGGCCGCCCAGGAGCTCTCGCGGTTCGTCGAGGACGCATACGCCGAGAGCTAGAGAGCACATGCCGCGAGACCCCTACGAGGTGCTCGGCGTTCGCAACGACGCCGGCGATCAGGAGATCAAGAAGGCCTTCCGCCAGCTGGCCCGCGAGCTCCATCCCGACGTCAACGACCACGACCCCGAGTCCGAAGCGAAGTTCAAGGAGGCGGCGGAGGCCTACGAGATCCTCTCCGACGGGGACCGTCGCGCGACCTACGACCGCTACGGCCACGAGGGCCTGCGCTCGGGTGGCTACGCGCCGAACTTCGACGGCTTCGGCATCGGCGATCTCTTCAGCGCCTTCTTCGGCGCCGCCGCGGGACGCCACGGACCAGCCCAGGGCGGGGACATCGCGGTCCGCGTGGACATCGACCTCCTGGACGCGGCGCATGGGACGAGGGTCGAGGTGTCCTTCGAGGGCGTGGACCGCTGTGAGCGCTGCCACGGCAACGGCGCCGAGCCCGGCACCCCGATCGAGACCTGCGAGCGCTGCGGCGGGGCCGGTCAGGTCCAGTCGGTCGCGCGCACGCCCTTCGGGCAGATGGTCCGGCAGGCGACCTGCCCGGACTGCCACGGCGACGGGCGCATCGCCGCGAGCCCATGCCCGGACTGCCGCGGACGGGGTCGCCTCGCACAGGGGCGCCACCTGGAGGTGGATGTGCCCGCGGGCATCGCCGACGGGCAGAGGATCCGCCTGGCGGGGCACGGCCATGCCGGCGAAGGGTCCGCGCCCGCGGGCGACTTGTACGTGTTCGTGGGCGTGCGCGAGGACAGCCGCTTCGTTCGCGAGGGCGACGACCTCCTCACCGCGATCGACGTCCCCGCTCCGCAGGCGGCCCTCGGCGCCACGCTGGAGGTGCCGACGCTCGAGGGCGTCGCCCCCGTGGAGCTTCCCGCGGGCTCCCAGCCGGGAGAGATCGTCACGCTTCGCGGCCAGGGGATGCCCGGCCTGCGCCGTGGCCGCCGGGGCGATCTCCGCGTTATCGTCAACGTCGTCATCCCCCGCCGTCTCACCCCTGAGCAGCAGGAGCTCCTGGAGCGCCTCAACGAGTCTCTCACCGAGGAGAACCTCCGCTCGCACGAATCCGTATTCGCCAAGCTGAGACGCGCGCTGGGCAGCCAGGCGGCGTGATCCGCCTCGCCGTTCGCGTCCTCCGCGAGGACGCTGAGCTCGTCCTCGCCGAGCTGCTCGAGCTGGCTCCCGCGGGCGTCGAGGAGGTCTCCCACGGAAAGGACACCGTCGAGTTCGCCGTCTATGGCGCCCCGGGCGAGATCCCCCGCCTGCCGGACGTCGAGGCGCTCGCCGGGGGTGCCCTCGTCGCCATCAGCACCAGCGAGGTTCCCGACGACTGGCAGGAGCGTTGGAAGGAGTTCCACAAGCCGGTCCTCATCGAGCCGCCGCCGAGTCCCTCGATTGCCAGCCCGCTCCCCGCCCTCCGCGTCCGGCCGCCGTGGGAGCCCCCGGCGGAAAGCGCCGGCGGGACCCTCCGCGAGATCGTCATCGACCCCGGTCAGGCGTTCGGCACGGGCGCCCACGCCACCACGCGCCTGTGCCTGGAGCTGCTTCTCGCGCTCGCCGCCGAGAGGCCCGTGGAGGGGACGCTCGTCGACCTCGGGACCGGCTCGGGTGTGCTCGCGATCGCCGCCGCGATCCTCGGCTTTGATCCCGTGCTCGCGTTCGACAACGAGCGCGCGAGCGTCGAGGCGGCGAACGAGAACGCGATCGTCAACTCCGTCGTGCTCGACACCCGCCTGCTCGACCTTCGCTTCGAGACCGTCCCGCTGCTCACCTCGGCGACGAGGGCCCCACTGGTGGTCACGGCGAACCTCCTCGGGCCGCTCCTCCGCGAGCTCGCAGCCCGCATCTCCTCACCTCCGAGCGATCTGATCGCAGGGGGGCTCCTGGCCGAGGAGGCCGACGAGATCTCCGCCGCCTTCGCCGCCCAGGCGGGCCTGCGCGAGCGCGAGCGGCGGTACGCCGGCGAGTGGGCCGCGCTGTGGCTCAGCCGCGACTGAGCCCTCCCCCATCCGCGCCGCCTGCGCCAGCCGGAGCCCCAGCCTCCAGCTCATCCAGGAGCGATGCGAGCGCCACCACGACGATCGCCTCCGAGGCCATCGCCCGAGCGATTGCCCGCTCCAACGGCCCCTCCACCTCGGGGGCCGCTGCGTAGATCACCCCGGCCACGTTCGCGCATCTGCTCCATCCGCGGCAGATCGACTCCAGGCGACGCGGAGCCTTGACGGTCAGCTCGACCTCCACCGCCGTGGGCCGCATGCCGGGCTGCCGGGGCCAGAGGGCGAGGTCGGGCCGGTGCAGGGCCGGGCTCCCATCCCCGCGCCGACCGACCGCCGCGCTCGCGTGGTGGGCGGACTCCCGCTCGAGGCGGCGTAGCTGGGGCTCGCCGAGCACGCGATGGGTCGGATACCTCGCCTCGAGCGCGACCGCCACGGCGGCGCACGCGACCGCGTGCTCGGCGGTCGCGGCCCCGACGCGCATCGGCTCGAGCCCCCTGAGACCGCAGGCGCGGAGGCCGGCGCGGGTGATGCAGAGCAGCGCCGGCCGATCGCGGAGCCGGCGGCTCCGCGCGAGCAGCCCCCGCCTCTCCGCCGATGCCAGCCGACCCCGCGCCGAGCCGAGCGAGATCCCCTGGTGGAGGGCGAGCGCCTCTGCGGTCACGGCTCCCATCCCCGCGATCCAACGCAGCAGCGCTGAGAGCTCGTCGTGCTGTGCGCCGCTCATCGCCCACCCCTCCGTCCGATCGGTGCCGGCGGAGAGATGCGTGCGATTCGTGCCCCGCCCTCGCCCGTCAGGCCGATCACGGCCGCCCAGCCGGTGGGAAGCCCCATCACCCGATCGCCGTTGAGCGCACCCTCGCGTGCACGGGTGCGGGTGACACGGCCATCGCCGTGGGCGGACACACGCCACACGCCGCGTCTCCCGCAGAGTCCCGCGATCAACTCGGCGGACCCGGGAACAACCTGTCGGTGGGCGATCAGCAGGGACAGGTTGCCGAGGATCTGCTCGAGCAGCCACTCGCGACCCGGCAGCCGCAGGTCGGACAGCTCCTGCGTGCCCAGCAGCAGGCTGAAGCCCGCCGAGCGGGCCCGCGCAAACAGCCGCACGACCTGTTCGGTCGCGAGCGCGGAGAACTCGTCGATCACGACGAGCGTCGGCGTCGGACGGCTCTGGAGCGCCGCGACCGCCGTCTGGAGGTCCTGCACGATCGCCGCTCCCAGCATCTGGGAGAGCAGCGGCCGGCTGTCGGCTTCGAGGCTGAAGTAGACCACCGAGCGGGCAGCCACCTCCTCCAGGAGGTCGAAGGCATCGGCGCCCTCGCCGCCCGGATCCAGCCATCGGCCGACGTCGGACTCCGCCAGGATCGCGAGGCGGTCCCGGACGCCGCCGATGTCCCGCCGCTGGCGAGCCGTGAGCGAGTCGAGATAGTCGTGGGTGACCCCGCGGGTGTCGGTCGGGAGCGTGCGGGCGAGGAGCTCCAGGCGGTCGGGGTCGAGCAGCTCGACGATCTCGCGGAGGCATCCCTCGCGGCCCGCGGCGCGGAGCGCTCGGACCGCGTGACCGAGGTAGCGCTGAGCCTGGCGCATGTAGTGCGGCTCGGTGAAGCGCTCACCGGCGAGCAGCTTGTCGGCGATCTCGGTGTCGCTGCCCCGTGCGAAGGGGTTGTAGACGCGATCACCGCCCGGGCTCCATTCCACGAATCGCCTCCCGCCCGCCGCCGCCGCGTGGCGGATCTGCAGACGCATCGTCTCGTCCCCCTTCGGATCGACGATCACCGCTCCCTGGCCACTCTCGATCGCCCACCGCGCCAACGCCGTCTGCGTGACGGTCTTCCCGGACCCGGTCGCGCCGACGACGAGGGTGTGGCCGCCGCCGGCGAAGGGGACGCGCACTGCCCGCCCGCGCGCGTCGCGACCGAGCATCAGCCCGTCGCGATGTTCGCGGCGCTGGCTGCGAGCGCCGAGCGAGCGGGCGAGCGCCAGCCCGCCGTCGAGGAGCGTCAGGCGCTCGGCGGCGAGCTCGGCGAGATCGGCTCCCGCCTCGAGGTCGCGGCGATGCCGGCGACGGGCGCTGGCGCCGGCGACCATCGCCGCGAGGGCCGGAACGGGACCAGCACCGGGGAGATGGCGATCGGCGATCAGGCCGAGCGCCGTCAGCGGGAGCGCCCAGCTCCAGTGGAGCCGCAGGCTGAGCGAGGCGCGCGCGAGGAGCAGGCCGAGCGTCACCGCGAGCACCGCCAGGGCGGCCTGGGCGAGAAGCCAGTCGGCTGCTCCACCCAGAGGGGATGTTGCGGCGGCGATGGAGGACATATCGTCCCTCCTTCCCGGGGCGCCCTCGAGGGCGCCCCTTTCGAGACCGGTTTCCCGGTCGTGTGCGACCAGGCGCCTCGGCCTGTGGGGCCGGGTCCCTGATCGAGGTCGCCCCCCGGCCGTCGAGGACGGAAGGATGTGGCTGTCGGGCAGATCCGCTCGTGGCGGATGCACGGTGTGGTGCTGAGCCGGTCAGATCAGGCGGTAGCCGACGCCTCTGACGTTCACGACCCATCGCTCCGGGCGCTTTGGGTCCAGGCGCCGTCGCAGCCGACTGGCGTGGCTGTCGACAGTTCGCGTGGAGCAGTTCGAGCGATACCCCCACACCCCGCGCAGGAGCTCCTGCCGGGTGAACACGCGTTCTGGCTCAGCGGCGAGATGGGACAGCAGCTCGAACTCGAGCCGTCGCAGCTCGACGGGCAGGCCGGCCAGCGCGACCGATCGCCGCCCCACGTCGATCACCAGCGATCGCGAGCCCACCTCCAGCGATCTGCCCGCCCGCGACCCGGAGTCGAGGCGGCGGAGGAGCGCCTGCAGCCGCGCCCTCAGCTCGATGTAGCCGGCGGTCGGCGCCAGATAGTCCTCGGCGCCGGCGTCGAATGCGCGGAGCAGGTCGAGCTCGTGAGCCTCCTGGCCGAGGACGATCGCTGCGAGGGTCGACCTCGGCGGTCGACCGCTGCTCGCCGGGCGCACCTCGCGGAGGAGCTCGAGCGGCCCCTCCGCCGACGGGAGCCCACCCAGCAGCGCGACCGTCGGATCGGTCGCGTGGGCGAGCACGCGAGCGTGCTCCGCCGTACGGGCGAGCTCGACGCGATAGCCATCGGCTGAGAGCTGTCCCGAGAGGGCAGCGGCCCGCGCCGGGTCGCACTCGACGAGCAATATCCTCGCGGCGGCCGCCGTCACAGTTCGACCTCCCGCGGGCTGAGGGCGAGACCGTCGCGAGCGATCAGACCCAGCACGTCGCTGTGAATCCACGGAGTGGGGCTTGCCTGGCCTCCCTCGGGGAGCAGGCCGAGACGGCGAGCCAGCCAGCTGGTCTCACCGCTGTGCTTGCCGTTGCGGTCCCGCTTGAGGCGACCGCAGCGACGGGCAACCTCGCTCAGGCTCAGGCCCTGCTCGGCGACGGTGGCGAGCACGACCTCCCGGAGTCGGCGGTTGAGGACGATCGGGCTCTCGAGCACCCGCTCGAGCTCGAGCCGCAGCACGGTCGTGGACACCAGCGGAGAACCGCGATGGGCGGCTATCGCCTCGCGTGTGAGCTGACAGATCGGCTCGTAGCGCTCGAGCGCTCCGACCACCCCGCGCAGGCTGACCACCTCGGCCGCAGCCTCATCTTCGCGACGGCGCGTCCAGCGGAGCTGGGGTATCGACAGCGCGCACTCGACCGCCACCAGCGCGTGCGCGAGCGACGACGGGTCCACCGGCTCCGGCGGGATCGTGCTCGTCGTCGCGTGATCGTCGGCGCCTTCGCGGCCGGCCGTCCCGTCTTCGAGGTCGGCCTGGCGGAGCGCACGGCATCGTGGGCGCGTCTGGGGATCGTCGGCGAGGTACTCCCCGCAGACGAGCAGCGCGTTCGCGGGAGGCTCGTCGGGGGCGATGTGAGCGACCAGACGAGGATCCGCCCGGGTGACTGCGTCGCGGTCCACGACCAGCGTGCCGCCCGCTGCGGAGGGTTCGGCTACGACGTCTCGTCGCATGCCCCGCTCGCCTTCGTAGCGGCCGAGGATTCTTCATCGATGGCTCCGCGCCGAACGACGCACCGAGGCGCAGCAGTTGAATCGGGGGGTTTGATCAGAAAGGGCTCGAGAAGGGCCTCGGACCATAGGGCCGTGCTGGGAGGGGCCTCCCGATCGCGCGCCATCACCGGACCGGCCGCCGCCGCCGGGGTCCCCCGAGGCGCGTCCAGTCGCCGGCGCCGACAGCGATTTCGCCTTCACCGAGGGCGCAGCCGGGCGTCGGAGGGCCCCATGGGCGACGGCGCCGGTGGCGATCACGGCGACGGGGCGACTGCACCCGGCGGGGGCCCGGAGGCGGAGCGAACGGGGGCGAATGCAGATGAGCGTTCGCGCCGGCCCGGGATCGCGGTCGAGCTCCACGGGCCGGCGAGCGACGAACGACGAAGCGCTCACGCTGCGATCGTCCGCAGCTCGATGCCGGGCGCCGCCGCACGCGCGTCGCCGCCCGCCGCGGCGACGCGAGCCGCCGGAGGGAGCGCGGGCACGGCGACGGCCCTGGGGAGCCCGTCGTGGATGTCGCGCTCGGCGGCGAACAGGATCAGGCTTCTGCCGGGATACTCCCATTCCCACGGGTGCTCCCCGGCGTAGGCCCGCCCGGCCGACAGCAGCGGGTCGGCTCGCCGGGCGAGCTCCCTCGCGCGTGCGAGGTCCCGGCAGACGAAGACCACGAGCGGGGATGCCTCGAGCCTCCGCCCGTACCGGCGGGTGTGCAGGGACCACCCCGAGAGGAAGTGGTCGTAACGCTCGAGCTTGGCGCTCGCCGGACCAGGCGGGAGTCGATCGTCTCGCTCCACCATCACATCCACGCCCATCCACGCGGAGCCCCTCTCGGCGGCCGGGCCCGCCCCGCCGGCGCCCCGCGTGGAGGCCTGTCCCATCGCGGCCGAGCGCTCCACGCCGCCCGCAGGCGGGATTCTCGACGATGGCGTCCGGCCGGATCGTCTCGAAGCGCTCCACCTCGACGCGGGGTCCGGCGGCCGGGCTGCTGAGAAACTCATGCGGCACGCGGCCCGCCGGCAGGCGGAGCTGCCCGGGCGCCATCGCCGCGGGTCCGGCCCCGAGCGCTCGGGCGGGCGGCGACAACACGGACTCCTCGGGCCCGCGGATCGCGCATCGACGCGCGATCACCCGCTCGAGCGCCAGCACCCAGCCGGCCACGTGAACGTCCCTGCGCGCCTGCCCCAGCAGCCGGTCCCGCGAGGCGAGGTCGTGCTCGCCGCCGCCGATCGCGTTGGAGGGGGCCCCGTCGCGCAGTGCGCGGTCCCGCAGCAGCCGGGCGCCCTCGGGGGAGATCGCGTAGCACATCGGAACGCCACCGCCGTCGCGGCGGTGGAACTGCATCCGCTCGACCAGCCCGGCATCGGCCAGGCGCTTCAGGCGACGCTGCGTCGTGGTCGGAGAGCGCTCCGGGTTGAAGCGGCGGTGCAGCTGGCTGCTGAGGACGTGGCGGAGCGAGGCGATCAACTCGAGCATCGCGATGTCGAGCGCATCGGGCGTGAGCGCCTTCGCGCACGCCGGTGGCCTGGACCACCTCGCCCGCCCCGTTCGGTCGAGGTCGACGAGCTCCGCGAATCCGGCGGCCGGCGTCGAGGGGTGCGGGTCGGGCCAGTCGGACGGGTCCCAGCGGCGCGACCGCGATGCGGGTCCCTCCACGCCGTCGGCCCGGCCCTCCGGATCGCGGTCTCCCCCCCGCGTGCAGGCAGACGAGGCGGGATCCTCCGAGCCCTCCCGAGACCGACCGGCGACCGGGACGCCGTCCGCGGAGCGGTGGTCCCAGTGTCGCTGGCGGAGATCGTCGAGCGCCCGCCCCCCGCGCTCGTGCTGGAGTTGGGCCTGGAGCGCGAGCCGGGCGGGGTCGCGGCGGAGCGGGACGGTCTCGGCGACGAACGGGCGCTGGCGTCCCTGCGGTGTCGCAAAGCTCGCGACCGCGTGATACCTGGGCAGGGCCAGCCGTACATCCGGATGGCCGAGCGTCGAGAGGTGGGCGATCCCCGGGCGGATCGAGTCCGAGAACTCCGCCATCGTCAGCGCGACGGCGCCGCGGGCATCGCGAGCGGAGGCCGTTGCGAAGTAGACGCGGTGCGCGAAGAGCGCGTCGAGCTGATCGCGGACGTCGCGCTCGAGCCACTGCGCGTCGGTCTGCCAGCAGGCGACCGTCTCCAGGCCGGCCGATCGCTTGAGCGCGATCGTCTCGGCGAAGCCGCGGTTGATCACCAGCGGCGCCTCGTCGATCTTGAGGGCCACCGCCACACGGTCCGCGGCGGGCACGAGATCCTGTTGGCGGCCGAGCGCCGCGTCGAGCATGCCGAGCAGCAGCTGCATCAGCACCGCCGTGTTGCCCGCACCCATCGCGCCGAGCGCTCCCTTCACCACCAGCACCTCGGCGCCGGCGATCACCCGGTCGAAGTCGACGCGGAGTGAGTCGTTGAGAAGGATGCGCTTGATCGACGGCGAGTTGAGCAGGCGTGCGAGCTTGTTGACGGGGGCGTCGAGCTTGGCGGTCGTCGTGCTCCGGGCGTCGGCGAGCTGAGCGGTGAGCTCAGCGGTGAAGAAGTCCGCGATCTCCTTGTAGGCCGGGAGCGCGCGCACGCGCGCACCCACCCGCCGCCGGTAGGCGTAGCCGTCCTCGCCGACCGAGAGCAGGCGCGCCGCGTCCCAGAGGGTCGCCTCGGGGTCATAGGCGAGCACGGCGATGATCGCGTTGCGCAGGTAGCGGTCCGACGAGGCCCGGATGTCGGCGTCGGTGAACAGGTTCTTCAGCGCCGCCACGGCGTAGTCGGCGATCACGTCCGCCGGTGCTTTCACCGCGAGCGGGTTGTAGCCGCAGGTCGGCCGGGCGAAGTCGAGCAGCGTGTAGAGGCGATCGGCCGGAACGAGGCTCGCCGCGGCATCCGCCGCGTCACCCTTGGGGTCGAGGACGATGACCGCGCAGCGGGGCCGGCGCAGGTCCTCGGCGACGGTGGCCGCGAGGAAGCTCGACTTGCCCTGCTCCACGGTCCCCGACACAGCGGTGTTCTGCTTGCGCATCTCGACGTGGATGGACACCGGGCCGAAGGCGTCACGGAGCATGCCCTCGCCCTCCTGCGGGCGCAGGATCGCCGGCGGAGCGGGCGCGACGGGCAGGGCGGAGCGAGCGAAGGGGACCGTCGAGAACCCCGTCGAAGGAAGCTGCCACAGCGATGCAAGCTCGGTCGATGCGAACACGCCGCGGCGGAGGTCCGGGAGCGGGTTGCCCTCTCCTCTGAGGACCCTCCTGGAGTACCCCCCGAGAAGGCCGTGCCGCAGAGCGGTGCCTCGCTCCAGGAGGCGGTTCTCGCCGTTCTCCACGCGCAGCTCCGAGGCGATCCGCTCGCATGTCAGGCGGCTGACGGAGACGACGCGGAGCTCGACGAAGAACAGCCCGCGGTGCTGGACGTCGAGACCCCCCCGCAGCTCGGAGTCCTCAAGCAGCGAGCGGTCCCGCGTGAACAGGTGCTCGCGCCGTCGGCGCGACAGCTCGGCCTCGTGGCGCTTGAAGAGGGACCTCGCGAGGCGCTCGTAGACCGCGGGGGCCGGCGTCATGGCCAACTGGACGAACGCCGACTCCCCCGTTGCAGCCATCACCGTCAGGAGTCGGTCGACGGGCGGCTCCCGCTCCTGCTCGAAGCGATCGAGAGTCTTAGCTCGCTTGATGAAGTGGGTGCGCTTCTTCAGGCGCACGACCACCGGCGGGGCGCCGATCGCCGAGCCGGCCGCCACCAACGGGCAGTTCGGATAGGCCCCCTGCAAGGTCGCCTCGACGAGCCGCTGGAGCTCCCGCGGGCAGGTGACCGCGAACCAGACGGACGGCGCTCGCCGCGGGGCGTTGTCCGTCGGCGCGATGGCTCCCTGGGCCGGCGCCGCCGCCGCCCTCGCCCCGTCGAGGCCGGAATGATGGATCTCCAGGCTCACGCTGGGCTGGCCGCGGATGAGCCGTCGCCACCAGCGGGCGATGAGTCGCTTGTGGAGCGCCTCGAACATCCCCACGAGCGCCTCAGCGGTGGCTCGATCGGTGCGATAGGGGGCGACCTGCAGGCGGACGTAACGCCGACGGCGACGGCTACGGCAGCGAACGGCGGTGATGGCGGCGCCGAGGAGCGAGAACGGAACGGCGAGCAGGGCGCATACCCTCCCGCGGGACCCCGCGAGGGGATCGACGGGAGGCCCCAACCGGGTCAGCTCCCGAGCGATCGGGTGGCTCAGAGCCTGCCCCCCTCCCCGCGCAGCGCCTCGCCGGGGCCGCCGTCGAGCAGCCACCCGAGCACGAGCAGGCCCCCCGCGATCGCGAGCACGCCCAGGAGTCGCCACAGCAGTAGGCGCAGCACGTGTCCACTGCTCCGACCGCGCCCTGCCTCCAGGACGATGCCGCCCGATCACCCGGGACGGACCCGCGACCGGCCGAATCTATTCCTCCGGGCCGCTCAGGCCGGCCTGCTCCCCTCCCCCCTCAGCCGCTCCGCGTCGCGCGTTCGACCTGGGCGCCCCTCGTCGTCAGCTGCCACGCGTTGGAGGCGCCCCGCTCCTGCCCGTCGCCGACGTTCAGGACGAGGTCGAGCCGCGCGAGCCGACCGAGGAGCTTCGAGATCTGGCCCTGGTCGGAGATCCCCGAGCGTTCTGCGATCTCGCGGTTGCTCGCGCCCGGGTGCTCGCCGATCGCGGCGAGCACCCTGACCGTGCGGTAGGTGAGGCGCATGTTGAGCCCATCGAGGGGGTCTCCGCGATCGCTCCGCGGTCGGCGGCGCCCCGTCGCGGCCGCCGCGGGCGCATCGAGCTCGCGAACGGCCGCGCGGGTGCCCAGGTAAGGGAGCACGATGATCCCCATCAGCTCTCCCAGGAGACCGCTGAGCAGCTCGGGGCCGTCCTCCAGCAGGCGTGCGTGGAGGACGGCGAAGACCGCCCCGACGACCCCCTCGGCCGTCAGCACGGGGGGTTCGCGATTGCTGGGCGCGGCATCCCGCCCCCGATCGATCACACCGGCCAGCTCGTCGAGCAGCTGGGCGCGATGCTCGAGCACCCGGTCCCCGGCCCCCAGCGCCTCGACGAGGCAGAGCCTCGCGATCACGGGCTCGTCGTCCATCAGCAGGAGGATCCGTGCGAGCGCCGCTCGCACCCCGTCCCGCCAGCACGACTCACCGCGATAAGCCTGTTCCACGGGCCCGCGCGCCTGCTCGATCGACTCGTCGAACGCGGCCATGAAGCAGTCCTCGCTGTCGCTGAAGACGTCGTAGAAGGTCTTCCGGGACACGCGCGCCCGTCCGATCACCTGGGCGACGGTCATCCGCGAGTAGCCGACATCGCCGACGGTCTCGATCGCCGCGGCAAGCATTCTCGCTCGTTGGATCTCGGTGACGTGCACGCGCGGAAACCCGCTGGGCCCCGGGCGCAGCCGTCCGCTCGCGGTGGAGGTCTCGTATCCGTAGCTCATCTCGATCGCGCTGGCTCTTCTCGCTGCTGGGGGGGTTGCCAATAGGGGCTCTATCGCCCACTACCCCGAACGGCAGCTGCGGACACATCGGGGCCGCGTGTCCGGGCCGCGGACATAGATTGGCGGATTGAACGGCGGAAGTCGAGGCCTGTCTCCCACTCCCGGCTCACGGGCGAGGGCGGAATACGATCGGGGGGTGGCTGAGCGGGACACAGCGATGGCTGGGCCGGGCCTGCTCGCCCGCGCTCCCTCGAGCGGGCTCGTCGTCGGCGCGATCGCCTCGGTCCAGTTCGGATCGGCGATCGCCGCCACCCTCTTCAGCAGCGTGGGCCCTGCCGGGGCGGTGCTCCTGCGGCTCGTCTCTGCGGCCGTCATCCTGCTCGCGCTCTGGCGGCCGCGACCACGTTTGCACGGCGCGGCCGAGCTCCGACTCGCCACCCTCTTCGGGCTCGTTCTCGCCGCGATGAACCTCAGCTTCTACGAGGCGCTTCACCGCATCCCCCTGGGGATCGCCGTGGCGATCGAGTTCGTCGGTCCGTTGTCCGTCGCCGTGGTCGGCTCGCGGCGGCGGCTGGACCTGCTGTGGATCGTGCTCGCGATCCTCGGCATCCTCGCCCTCACCCGCGGCCGCACCCAGTCGCTGGACCCCCTGGGGATCGTCCTGGCGCTGACCGCGGGGGGTTTCTGGGCGACGTACATCCTTCTCAACGCTCGCCTCGGCCGCGCCTTCCCAGGCTCCACCGGACTGGCCCTGGCGATGGGCGTCGCGGCCGTCGTCTCGATCCCGGCCGGCCTCGCCGGCGGCGGTGGGCAGCTGCTGCAGCCACGAACGCTTGCATTGGGATGCCTCGTCGGGCTGCTTTCCTCGGTGATCCCCTACTCGTTCGAGCTCGAAGCCCTTCGCCGGCTCTCCCCCCAGGTCTTCGGTGTCCTCATGAGCCTCGAGCCGGCGATGGCGGCGCTGGCCGGCTTCGTCGTCCTCGGCCAGGCCCTGAGCGCCCGCGCGCTCGCCGGCATCGCCCTGGTGGTGGCTGCCTCGATCGGGGCCTCCCGTCGCGGGCACGCCCCCGCCGCCGTTCCCCCATGAGCTCACCCGTGGAGGATCGGGCCCGTTTCGACGGCTTCGAAGGCCGACCCCGGAACGCTCTTGAGCTCGTTGAGGTCTTCTTCGTTCCAGCGCGTGCTGGGCGCTCCGGTTATGAACCACGGGGAGCCGTTGTCGGCGACGATCAGCCCGAAGCGCTTGAGCGCTTCCAGGATCACGAGCGCTTCCCCGTGGTACGGGGCCAGGTCGAAGCTCGCGCTCAGCCGCAGTCGCAGCCCCATCGGCGGGAGGTCGGGGTTGGAGCTGCTGGATGCGAAGTGGGTGGCCGGGTGGATGTAGCCCCGCTGTGTCTCCCGCACGGTCACCCGTAGGGCGTGGTCGATCTGGCCCCGTTGCACCTCGGGGTAGCGGACCAGGAGGGGCATGATCGGCAGTCCCGCCGCGTCCGCCGAGGTCCACCCTTCCGGGCGGAGCGCGTTGCTGCGGAGGTTGAAGACGGCGCCTGAGCCCGCTTCCCAGCCCGCCGCGTCGCGTTGGGCGTGATAGAGCTCATAGAGCATGCACGAGCCCTTCTGGAGAACCAGCACGTGCTGGTCGCCTTCTTCGCCGGCGCCCTCGACGGGGGCATTGAGGGGTATCGGGTAGGGCCCGGGATCGGATTCTTCCGGGAATTCGTTGAAATCAATCGCGACCTTTCGCTGCTCGGGCCCGACTATCCGGTAGGGAATCCCCCAATGACGGTTTTTCCCGAAGTCGGCGTGGAGGTGTTCGTTGGCGCCGATCGCGGCGATGTAGTTGGCCGAGTTCGGGCTCATAGGCAGGTTCGCCACTTCTTCGTTCAGCGGGTTGTTGGCCGGGAACATCGGACAGCCGGCTTCTTCGGGGGCCTTGGCCGCCGCGACACCAGGAGCGAGGAGCGCCATCAGCGCGACGCACAGCAGCGCTGCCGCGGCAGCCGGCGCACCGCGCGGGCTCCAGGGACGCTCTCTCCTAGCCGGGGCCATCGCGCCCGATGCTAGTCCCCGGCAGGTGGCCCGGGGACCGTCGCGAGGGATATTGGCCGAACGTTCGGCTCCTCGCCGGGCGACGCCAGGCCGGGCCCGCCCGCTCAGAATCTTGACGAGAAGCTTGTACCTCGCGGTCCTGCCGGGCTTACCCGGCTCCTTCGTCACGATCACGAGCACCGCGTTCAGCCGTTTGTGCCTGCGTAGCAGCCTCGCGCCCCCGGAGGTGAGCTTGACCGTCGTCGAGAGCGTCTGCAGCGGTGCGAGCGAATGGCTCGCCCGTCCGATCACCTCGGTACGCGCCCGCCGCGCAGCGACCGATGCCGAGCTGGTGTTGGCCACGGCGGGATAGCCCTTGACCGTCAGTTCCTCGTCCGCGCTCACCGCGAACGGGTTGGTGTTCGTGAGGGCGATTGGGATTCCCTCGCTGGAGCCTCCGTCGGAGGTCGCCGCGAGCTCGCTGAGGTCTTCGTCTTCGAACAGCACCACCGACCGCGGAACCGAGCTCGTCTGACCGGAGGAGGAGGCGGTCTGGGAGTCTCCGGAGTAGCTCGCGCGGACGTCGGGCACCACCCCCGCAGCGAGATTCGGTGGGGGGAGATAGGAGACGGTGCAGCTCGAGATACCCGGTGAGCCGGCGGTGGGGGCGAGCGTGCAACTCGAGCCGATGGTCCCGCTCGTGGCCGAGAAGGAGACCGTCCCCGTGGGCGAGGTCAGCCGCGTACCGGCGTAGGCGGCGACCTGGGCCGTGCAGGTCGAGGTATCCGGAGCGATCACCGAGATCGTGCACGAGACCGCCGTGAAGCTCGGCGAGAGCTTGCCCGAGGTCGGCGGGGCGCCCCCTTCGAGCGTCGCCGTCCAGGTCCCCGACTGGCCGGCGTTGCTCGACCATGTGCCGGACATGGTGGCGCCGCCGGAGATCGTCCCCACGAACGTCGCCACATATCCGGCGTCGAAGCTCGCTTCGTAGGTCGTGACGATTGTCACGCTGCTCCCGCTGACGCTCCCGGTTATGACCGCGAAGGAGGAGCCGCCGGGGATCAGCCCGCGACCGCTCAGCGACCCCCCGCTGTCGCTGATCTGGAAGTTCTGCGCGGCGGCGCCACCGGCGCCGCAGCAGTTCCATGTGCCCGAGATGTCGACCGAGGCGTGCGCGCCCGAGGGAGGCATGAGCAGGCACAGCGTGATGCTCGCGAGAATCGCGATCGCGAGGGTCCTCGCTCGAAGACCGTCCCCTGAGGATCCATCTCTCGGCACGGCGGGGCACTCTAGTGTGGCCGGATGACGTCCCCCGGTGCGAAGGAGACCGCCCGCCCCCGCGTCTCCGCCGCATCCGCTCACGGCGCGACCTCGCCGGCGCCGTCCAGTAGCTGGCGGGCGATGGTCGCCTGATCGAAGTAGATGCGCTCACACACGATCCGCTCGCCACCCGGCTCGAACAGGAACAGCGCGCACATCCGACATCTGAAGGCCCGTCCCGTCGGAGCGATCCCTTTGAGCTCGCCGCGATGGGTCCCGAGCAGATCGAACTCGGCGATGACGGCGTCCTCGGCGTGGTGGAGGGTGACGTTCTCGTTGCGCTGGTCGGGGAACGCCGTGCGCGAGCTGCGGTAGTAGGCGGCGACCTCCTCACGCCCATCGAAGAATCTCTCCCGTGGCGACCAGCTCGTAGCGGGGGTGATCGAACGTCGTGAACGTCAGCTCGAAGTCGTGTTCGTTCTCCGACTCCATGTGCTCGCGCACCAACGCGAGACGGCGCTTCTGCAGCGACGACTCCTCTGCCTCGCTCATCAATCCCTCCTCAGGTCCGGATGGGAGCCAGCCTAAACGACGCTAGGTGCCCGGCGGACCGTCCGGCTTCTGCCGCTTGCGCCCCTTCTGGTCTGTCCGCCCGGTGCCGATGCACTGGCGGCAGACGACCCATTTCGCCTCCGTCTGCTGCTCCTCGGACGCGGACCACGCCGTCCAGCCCGCCCCCGCGCAGACCGAGCAGCGGTCCTTCTCGGCTATCTGACGGTCGCTCTGTGTCACGGCTGGGGCGATCCGGGGGACGCTTCGCCGAGGGACGCCTCCAGCTGGGCGGTCTGCTCGGAGTCGAGGGTCTGCCGCGTGACGCCCTCCCCGCTCGCACCGAGCCCCGAGAGCATTTCGTCCACGTCCTCCGGCGGGGCGATGAGGACGATCGCGGACGAGGACTTGGGGACCACGACGCGCAGCTGATCCGCGAGATCCTGCGGCTCGAGCTCGCTGTCGCTCACGGCCGCCCCTTTCGCGCCGGCTATCCCGCCCACCACGAACCCGAGGGCGATCCCCGGCGGGCCGAGCAGGACGCCCACAAGCCCTCCGGCGACGGCTCCCTCGGCGCCTCCCCGCTGCGAGACGTGGTCGCTCTCGTCCACGTCGAGGTAATGGCCGGCGAACAGTCCGCGCAGCAGGAGGCGGCCGTTGTGGTGATGTTCGACGAATCCGACCTTCTGCGTCCAGGGAGCGTCGCTGCGAGCGCGGTCTTTCGCGTCGGCATATCTCTTGACGGCGGTGCCCTCTCCGTCGAACTGAACCACCGCGAAGTCGACACTCACGCGGCGCAGCTTAGCGGGAGCGCGTGATCGACGACCGCCACCGTCAGGCGTGCGATCGAGGCGTGCTTGGCCGCGGAATCAACCGTCTATGTCGGCGGCCCGGGAAGCAGCGCGATCTGGACGACGGAGAAGACGAGGATCGCGATACCGATGAAAACCAGCCCGTAGCGGCCCTGGCGAACCGGGAAATGGCCGCTGATGCCGACGAGGAACAGCACGCTCGCCAGGAACACGGTGTCGCGCACGTACTTGTCCCCGGTCGAGCCGGCTTCGCTGCCGTGCGCGAAGGGGGCGTCTGCCTGCGCGTCGTAGTGCTTCGAGGCGGCTTCCTGCGGAATGACGTACTGGCGCATGTAGAAGGGTCCGGGAGGCGCATTCGGGTTGCTGGCGGGGTCCGTGGCGAGCCAGGCGTAGAAGGCGGGCCGATAGCCGGGTCGAAGACGTTTCTCGGCCAGGCGCTCCCCCCTGCTGTTGCCGGCCACGAACGCGGCGAACCAGGCGTTGAACGAAACCGAGTCCAGCGTCCGCAGCTGGAGGGCTTCGAGGTCTGCGCGAGAGACCCTCAGGCATCGCTCGCCGCGGCCTCGGACTCGGGCAGCCCGACGGCCTTCAGCCCTTCGGCGGCCCGTCCGTAGACCACCATCGAGATCGCGTTCTCCGCCTCGAACGTCCACACGTGGGCCTGTCGCCGGTCGAGGGACATGCCGCTGGCGTGCCCGCGACCCGTCACGCGGACGATCGCGACGACCTCGCCGGCGGGCGCCTCGATCAAGCGCTCGGACTCGAAGGTGAGGTCCCGGAAGGCCGCCCGGAATCCCCGGATGAGCTCGCTCGGGGCATCGGGTCCGTCGAACACTTTTCCAGCGTCCATCATGGGGTCCTGGTGGAGCTTGAAATCGGCCGCCAGGAGGCCGTTCCCGGGCCACTCACCGGTGCGGTGGAGCGCCTCGTAGCTGCTGCGAAGCTCGTCCATCGTCTGCTGCGACATGCCCTGCTCCCTCCACTCGGTTGCGCCCTCGGCTCGTGCTTCCGCCCAGTATCCCGCGGATGCCGGGCAGGGCCCATCGACGGACCCCGTGCCCATAAGATCAGCTCGCGTGACCGGGCCCCCCGCACCCGCGGCAGATCCCACGGCGACCGAGTCCGGCGTGGCCGAGCCAGGCGCCTCGCCGGCCGATCCGACCTCGACGCTGCTTTCCAAGGCCTACCTCGTCCTGCTCGTCGTCGCCGCCGTCGTGGGCGTCCTCGTCTCGCTGGCCGCGTGGTGCTTCCTGGAGCTCGTCTACCAGATCCAGCAGGAGGTCTTCCACCACCTCCCGAACGCCTTCGGCTACCACGACGGCGCCCCGATCTGGTGGCCGCTCCCCGTTCTCGCGATCGCGGGTGTGAGCGTGGCGCTCGCGATCACCCGCCTCCCGGGGAGGGGCGGCCACGTACCCGCCGAAGGCCTCAAGGTCGGGGGCGGGCCGACGGAGCCGATCACCCTGCCGGGCATCGCGATCGCGGGCCTCGCCTCGATCGGCCTCGGCACCGTGATCGGCCCCGAGGCCCCGCTGATCGCCCTCGGGGCGGGCCTCGCGGTGGCGACCATTCGCCTCGCGCGCAGGCCTGTGCCCGACCAGGCGCTCGTCGTGATCGCGGCGGCGGGCAGCTTCGCCGCGCTCTCCCTGATCTTCGGCTCGCCGGTCATCGCCGCCATCCTCCTGATCGAGGCGACGGGACTCGGCGGCGCCACGCTCCCGGTCATTCTGATCCCCGGCCTGATCGCGGCTGCCCTCGGTACGCTCGTCTCCGTCGGTATGGGGTCCTTCACAGGGCTGAGCACGAGCGCCTACGCGATCGGGACCCTCACGCTGCCCGACCTCGCCCGCCCCGACGCGGCGCAGTTCGGCTGGACGATCGCGCTCGCGCTCGCCGTCGCGCTTGCGGCCCACCTGATCATGCGAGGGGGATTGGAGACCTATCGGTTCGTCAATCCCCGCCTGCTGCTCGCGCTTCCGCTCGCCGGCCTCGCCGTGGCTGGCCTGGCGATCGCGTTCTCCGAAGCGAGCAACAAGAACGTCGAAGAGGTGCTGTTCTCCGGGCAGGCGCAGCTGTCCGGGCTGACCTCTCACGCCGCAACCTGGTCGCTCTCGGCCCTCGCACTGCTGGTCGTCTTCAAGGGGCTCGCCTACGCGCTCTCACTCGGCAGCTTCCGCGGTGGCCCGACCTTCCCGGCGATGTTCCTCGGCGCCGTCGCGGGCGTCATGGCCTCGCACCTGCCGGGGTTTCCGTTGACGGCGGGGGTCGCTGTCGGGATCGGACTCGGGGTCGTGACGATCCTGCGGCTGCCGCTGTCGGCGATCGTGATCGCCTCGTTGCTCACAGCCGACTCCGGCGCCGGCGCCGAGCCACTTGTCATCGTCGGCGTGGCGATCGCCTACCTGGCCACCCTCGCTCTGCGGAGACGCCAGACGCCTCAGCAGGGCGCCGACCAGGCCGTCCCCGCGCCGGCCACATAGGCAGAGCGAGGACCCGTCCTGCCGGCGGCCCCGAGCTAGTAGCCGTGCTCGACGATGTTCGCGAGCGGCTCCTTGCGCACATAGCGGCGGATTCTGCTCGCCCACGAGGGCATAGGCGCGCCGGTTGGCAGCGGGGGTGTCTCCCGCGAAGTGAGGCGTGATCAGGACCCCCGGGGCGTCCCAGAGGGGGTGATCGGCGGGCAGGGGCTCCGGGTCGGTCACGTCGAGCGCCGCTCTCAGGCGCCCCGCTTCGAGCTCGGCGAGCAGCGCGCCGGTGTCGAGGATCTGCCCGCGAGCGGCGTTCACGAGCAGGGCACGATCGCGCAGGCGCGCGAGTGCAGCGGCGTCGAGCAGCCCGACCGTCGCCGGGGTCAGCGGGAGCAGCACGACGAGCACATCGGCGAGGCCCAACAGCGATCCCAGCTCGTCGACCCCGTGGACGCCCGAGCGGGCGCGACGGGCGACGCGGATGAGATGGACGTCGAACGGGGCGAGCCGCTCCTCGACGGCCGCACCGATCGCCCCGTATCCGAGGATCATCACGGTGGCCCCGGCGAGCTCATCGGACCGGCGCCAAGCCCAGTCGTGCCCGCGCTGGGCATCGCGCAGCTCCGGCAGCGTCCTCGTGGCGGCGAGGATCGCCGCGAGCACCCACTCTGCGACGGCGCCGTCCCGCGCCCCGCGCGCGTCGCACAGGGTCACGCCGGGCGGAAGGGCGGCCAGCAGGCGGTCGACGCCGGCTGAGAGCGTCTGGACGACGCGCAGCGAGGACATCCGCGGGAGCAGCTCGACGATACGGCGATCGCCCGCGCCGGGAACGAGGAACTCGGCCTCGAGAATCTCCTCGGGCAACGCGCCCTCGGGTGGGATGAGGCCGAGCGAAACGTCCCCCGGCAACGTTCCAATCGCGTCGTGACCCGTCCGATCCGGGATCCACACGTTCACGCGCGTGAGAGTGTACGGCACCTCAAATCGGTCGCCGTGCGGGGCGGCCGGCAGGCAATGATCCATCCGAAGGCTGCTTGAACCTGGGTCCGGTCGATGTTGCAGCTGCGCGTCTATGGAGACTCCTCGGCGATGGGCGACGTCGCCCAGGGTCTGGGAGCCATGTCCGGAGCCCGCCACGTGAACGTGAGCGACAGCAGGGACGACGGAACCGCGGTCGTGACGGCCGACGTCCTCGGGACCGCCGCGGACATGGCGCTGGAGATGGTTCGTGGAGAGGGGATAGCGGCCGAGGACGTCTCGCTGTTGCGATTCGACGCGATCGGCGCCCCGTCGGCGACCGACGAGGCGGTGGGGCTCGTTTGGGCAGACCCGCTCGGACAGGCTCGGATCAACGCGCGAACCGCCGCGCGCTATCTCGTCTACATGGGCGTCGCAGGCGTGATCGCGGGCTTCGGCGTGATCGATCAGAACCAGGTTCTGATCGTTGGAGCGATGGCGGTGGCGCCCGACCTGCTTCCCGTCACCGCGGCCTGCACCGGTCTGGTCCTGCGCCGACCGCGACTGATCCGCGCCGGGCTCGCGTCACTGCTGACCGGGCTATTGGTGGCGTGCGTTCTCGCCGCGGCGATCACGGGCTTCCTCAATCTGTTCGATCCGCTGCCCGGCTCCTTCAGCGTCCACGGGACGGGCGCGACCTCGCAAGATCACGTCGAAGCGGAGACGATCCTGGTCGCATTCGCCGCCGGCATAGCCGGGATGCTCGCGGTCGAGACACGGGCGAGCATGGGTGTCAGCGTGGCGATCTCGGTGACCACGATCCCCGCCGCCGCCTACCTGGGCGTCGCCGCCGGTGTTGGCGAACTGTCGAAGTCGCTCGGCGCGCTGAGCGTGCTCGCGACGAACATCGCGATGATGCTCGTCGGCGGCTCGATCGTGCTGCTCGTACAACGCCGGGCGCGGGCCAGCGGTTGACATCGCCTCCGCAGTTGCCTCCGGGCGCCCGTCGGCCGAGCCCCGATGTCGGCCGCTGCCCGCCAGGCCCGATCGTTATGATCGGCGCGGGTCGAGGTCGACCCTTGCCGACGGCGCCATCGTGTTGGGGGCCCCCCTTGGTCGTGAGCCGGATCACATCGCCGGGATCGGGTAGCAGGCGCGGGTCGATGCCCGGGGTCGGCGGGCCGAACCCGGGCTGCGGGCGATCGGTCCTCGGCGAAGCGATGATCCCGAGATGACCAACGACCTCGCCCGCTGGCAGTTCGCGACGACGAGCATCTATCACTTCCTGTTCGTGCCGGTGACGATCGGGTTGGCGTTCCTCGTGGCGCTCCTGCAGACGGCCTGGTACCGCAACGAGAAGCCCGAGTACAAGCGGCTGACCCGTTTCTTCGGGACGCTGCTGCTGATCAACGTCGCCGTCGGCGTCGTCACCGGCCTCGTTCAGGAGTTCGAGTTCGGGATGAACTGGTCGACGTACTCGCGCTTCGTCGGCGACGTGTTCGGGGCGCCGCTGGCGATGGAGGGGCTGGCCGCGTTCTTTTTGGAGTCCACGTTCCTCGGGTTGTGGATTTCGGCTGGGACAGGCTCCCCAAGCGGGTCCATCTCGGCTGCATCTGGCTCGTCGCGATCGGCTCGATGCTCTCGGCGCTGTTCATCCTGGCGGCAAACTCCTGGATGCAGCACCCGGTCGGCTACGTGCTCAACAGCCACGGTCAGCCGGAACTGAACAACATCGGAGCGCTGTTCACGAACCCCACCTTCCTGTGGGGGTACGTACACGTGATCCTCGCCTCGCTGGTCACCGGATCGCTGGTGATGCTCGCCGTGTCCGCATGGCACCTGCGCAAACAGCGCGAGGTCGAGTCCTTCCACTACGCCGCGCGGCTCTCCGTGCTCGTGCTGCTGCCGGCGATCCTGCTGCAGATGTTCGTCGGCAACAAGCTCGGCGAGATCGAGGCCAAGTACCAGCCGGCCAAGATCGCCGCCGCCGAGGCCCAGTGGGAAAACTGCCAGCCGTGCTCCTTCTCGGCTTTCCAGATCGGCGGCGGGAAGAACGACGAGACCCCCTCCCAGATCATCGAGATCCCTCACCTGCTGTCCGTGCTCGCGACCGGCACCTTCAACGGGGCCGTCGTGGGCCTGAACCAGCTCCAGAAGGAAGACGAAAGGAAATACGGGCCCGGCAACTACATCCCCGACGTGTTCATCCAGTACTGGTCGATGCGGATCATGGCCTATCTGGGGTCGCTGATCGCACTGTTCGCCCTATGGGGGGCCTGGCTCGTGCACCGGGGCACGCTCGATCGCTCGAAATGGTTCCTGCGTCTCTCGCTCTGGGCCGTCGTGACGCCCTTCCTGATGAACACGGCCGGCTGGCTCCTGACCGAGAGCGGCCGCCAGCCCTGGATCGTGCAGGGGCTGCTGAAGACCGTCAACGCCAACTCCCCCTCGGTCAGCGCGACCGATATCTGGATCAGCCTGGTCGCGTTCGTGCTGATCTACGCCGCGCTCGGTGCCGCCGATCTCCTGCTGATGCTGCGCTACGGGCGCAAGGAGCTTGGCCACGAGGACGATCCCGGCGAGGACCCGGACGGCCGCGGCGCAAGCCTGACAACGATCCCGGCTCTCACCTACTAGGCGCCCGATGCTGCACCTGCACACACTCTGGTTCGTCCTCATCGCCGTCCTCTGGGTCGGTTTCTTCGTGCTCGAGGGCTTCGACTTCGGCGTCGGCGTCCTGCACACGATCGTCGGCAAGACCGACACCGAGCGACGCGTCGCGCTGAACACGATCGGCCCCTGGTGGGACGGGAACGAGGTCTGGCTGGTGGTTGCCGGCGCGGGCATGTTCGCGGCGTTCCCGGGTTGGTACGCGACGATGTTCTCCGCGCTGTACCTGGCGCTGCTGCTCGTGCTCGCGGCGCTGATCGCGCGGGGAGTGTCCCTGGAGTACAAACGGAAAAGCGATGACCCACGCTGGCGACGAGCCTGGACGTGGTCGATGACGCTGGGATGCCTGTTGATCCCGCTGTTGCTCGGCATCGGGCTGGGAGACCTGCTGGGCGGGCTGCCGATCAACTCCAGCCACGAGTTCACGGGAGACTTCTTCGACCTGCTGACCGCCTATGGGCTCTGGACGGGCCTGACGCTGCTCACGCTCAGCCTGCTCCACGGGGCGACGTTCCTGAAGCTGAGGACCACCGATCAGGTGCGCGAGCGCGCCCGCGCAGCGGCGCGACCGCTCGGCTGGGCCGCGATCGCAGCCGTCGTGGGGTGGGTGATATGGACGCGCAAAGTCGCGGGTGGCCCCGACGTACCCGGCCCGGTGGAGGCGCTGGCGGTGATCGCGGTGATATTTGCCGCGCGGCTGTCGAGCACCGACCACGACGGGTGGGCGTTCACGGCGTCGGCGGTGGCAATCGCCGCTGCCGTCGGCACGATCTTCGTCGATCTCTATCCCAACGTGATGGTCTCCAGCACGAACGCCGTATACAACCTGACGGTCAGCAACTCTGCCTCGGGCTCCTACGCGCTGAAGGTGATGACAATCGCCACGGTGATCTTCCTCCCGGTAGTCCTGCTCTACCAGGGCTGGTCGTTTCACGTGTTCCGTGGTCGGGTGAAGGCGCCCCCCGCCCAACCCGACGCTCCCGCCGCGACGATGTCGGCCGCGCCGCAGGCATAGGCGAGGCGAGATGAGCCGCTCAACGAGCACCGAGCCAAGCGCTCCCCTCCGCGCGCCGGCGAAGATCGAGGAGGCGCCGTGACGGCCACCGGCGCACATCGCGTCGTGATCATCGGCGGCGGCTTCGGCGGCCTGTTCGCGGCCAAGTTCCTGCGGCGCGCACCGGTCGATATCACGCTGATCGATCGGACGAACCACCACACCTTTCAGCCGCTCCTTTATCAGCTTGCGACGGGCATCCTCTCGGAGGGTGCCGTCGCACCGCCGTTGCGCGAGGTCCTGCGCAAGCATCGAAACGTGCGCGTCGAGCTCGCCGACGTGACCGGCTTCGACCTGGAGGCGAAGACCGTTACGGCGACACGACCGCTGGGGCCGGCCCTGACGATTCCGTATGACTCGCTGATCGTCGCCGCAGGAGCAACGGGCTCCTATTTCGGACACGACGAGTTCGCACGCTTCGCCCCCGGGATGAAGACCGTGGACGACGCCCTGGAGCTGCGGGCGCGCATCTTCGGGGCGTTCGAGATGGCAGAGATGGAGGAGGACCCCGAGGCCCAGCGGGGGTGGCTGACGTTCGCCGTGATCGGCGCCGGGCCCACAGGTGTGGAGATGGCGGGGCAGATCGCCGAGCTCTCCAGGCGCGCGCTGAGGGGGAACTTCCGCCGCATCGATCCGGCGAGCGCGGAGGTGCTTCTGTTCGACGGAGGCAAGGAGCCCCTTGCGACCTTTGGCGACCGCCTGTGCGCGAAAGCCGCACGCGAGATCGAACATACCGGCGTCCAGCTGCGCATGGAAAGCCGCGTCACCGATGTCAAAGCCGACGCGATCGTCGTCTCGGGGCCCGACGGCGAGGAGCGGGTCGCCTGTCACACGAAGGTGTGGTCCGCGGGCGTTCAGGCATCGCCTCTGGCCGCGGTGCTGGCCGAGGCCACCGGCGCCGGCACCGACCGCGCCGGGCACATCGAAGTGCTGCCCGATTGCACTCTGCCGGAGCACCCTGAGGTATTCGTCGTCGGCGACATGATGTCGCTGAAAGAACTCCCGGGGGTCGCCGAGGTGGCGATGCAGTCCGGCATCCATGCCGCCCGCACGATCAAACGACGCGTCGCCGGTGATTCGAGCGCGAAGCCCTTCGTCTACCGCGATCTCGGGAGCATGGCGACGATCGCGCGCTTTCGCGCGATCGTGAGCTTCAAGGGCATCAAGGTCGGAGGGTTCATCGGCTGGATGATGTGGGCGTTCATCCACATCACCTTCCTCACCGGGTTCAAGAACCGCTGGATCGCGCTTTTCAAGTGGCTGACCGCGTTCGTCGGGACGGCCCGGGACGAGCGAACGATCACCGTGAGCCAGGCCTCCGCCCGGCTGATCGCCCAGCACTCCGGCATCTCACCCGGCCGTGAAGACCTCTCGCGCCTCGTGGCGGAGGCGGAGGGCGCTTCGGCCCAGGGTGGTGCCACCCGAGCGCCCTAACGCGTCCACAGCTCGGCGTAGCGCCCGCCGCGGGCGAGGAGCTCGGCGTGGGAGCCCCGCTCGACCACGAGCCCGTCGTCGAGGACGAGTACCTCGTCGACATCCTCCAGCCCGACGAGCCGGTGGGTGATCAGCAGCGTGGCCTTCTCGCGTGTGATCGCCAGGAGGTCGGCGATGATCGCGTCCGCGGTCGCCGTGTCGAGGTGCTCGCCCGGCTCGTCGAGCACGACGATCGGGAAGTCCGCCAACTGCGCCCGGGCTATGGCCAGCCGCTGGCGCTGACCTCCTGACATCCTCGCGCCGCGCTCGCCGAGCTCCGTGCTGAGGCCCATCGGGAGCAGATCGGCCCAGTCGAGCAGCCGCACCGCCGCGAGAGCTGCACGCAACTGCTCGTCGCTCGCGTCGCGCTTGGCCAGGCGAAGGTTCTCCTCGATCGTGTTGTCGAACACGTGAGCGTCCTGGGCGACCAGCCCGACGACCGTCCGATACCGATCGCTGTCGAGATCGGCGATCTCGACGCCGTCGAGCGCTGCCGAGCCCTCCTCGGAGTCGAGGAACCGCAGCAGCACTCCTGCGAGCGTGGACTTGCCGGCCCCGCTGGGCCCCACCACGGCGACGCGCCGCCCGGGGGTCAGATCGAGATCGACTCCCCCGAGAGCCCAGCGCTCGGCACCGGGATATCTGGCGCGGAGGCCGCGCACGCGCAGGGAGTAGGGCGATGCGGGAAGCCCGCGCGCAAGCGCGGGCTCGAGCACGGGCGGCGGCGTGTCGATGACCTCGAACACCCGCGCAGCCGAGCGGCGCACGCGCTGGAGCGTCTGAGCCGCCGCCGGCAGGCCCGCAACGAGCTCGAAGGCCACCAACGGGATCAGCGCGAGACCCGCGAGCAGCACGCCATCGAGGCGCCGTTCGTGGACGGCCGAGACACCGACCACCAGCGAGCCCCACATCGCGAGCCCCGTGCACAGGCTCACGAGGCCGAGCCCGATGCCCGCCGTGCGCGCGCCGGCCGCCGAGATGCGCGTGAGCGAGGCGTCGGCGGCGAGTGCCCGGCCGAGCTCCTCCGCGGTGGCCCCGTTGACCGTCAGCTCCGGCGCCCCCTCGAGCAGATCGACCACGCTCGAGGTCAGCTCCGCCCGGGCGAGCGCCTGGCGGACCTCGTTGCGAGCGGCGAGTCGCCCGGTCAGCCATGGCACCAGCGTCCCCGCCACGAGCAGCGCTGCGAGCAGGATGAGGCCGGCGGCGGGGAGCATCAGCCACACCAGGGCGACGGTCGCGGCACCCACGGACGCCGCGATGAGGAACGGCGGGACGACCCTGAGGAGGACGTCCTGGAGGCCGTCGATGTCGTGCACCAGGCGCGCGAGCAGGTCGCCGCTGCGAAACGCGGGGAGGCCGAGCGGCGCGAGCCGCTCGAGCCTCCGATAGACGGTCACCCTCAGATCGGAGAGCACGCGGAAGGCTGCGTCGTGACCGACGAGCCGCTCCGCGTAGCGACACAGGCCTCTCGCAAGGGCGAAGAACTGCACGCCGACGATCGCGATCGCGACGGCCGACTCCTGCGGGCGCTGCGCGGAGCGCGAGATCAACCAGGCGGAGGTCGCGATCAGGCCGATGGCGGCGGCGGCGGCCGCCGCCCCGAGCAGCGTCGCGAACGCCAGGCGCCCCGCGGCCGGGCGAGCGATCAGAAGCGTGCGCAGGAGCGGGGCCTCGGGCTCGCGCTCTGCGGCGCTGCCTGCGCGTGGATTCCGTGGGCGGCGTGGGCGTCACGCCGCGACCTCCACCGGCGCGAGCGTGATCACGCGGTCGGCGATGGCCACGAGGGCGGGGCGGTGGGCCACGAGCAGGACTGTGCGGTCGCGGGAGAGCCGGCGAATCGCCTCGACGACGTCACGCTCGGTCCGGCCGTCGAGGTTGGCAGTCGGCTCGTCGAGCAGCAGGAGCGGCACGTCGCGCACGAACGCCCGTGCTAGAGCGACGCGCTGGCGCTCACCCGCCGACAGTCCCGCGCCCTGGTCGCCGAGCACCGTGTCGAGCCCGTCGGGCAGGCGGCGGACGGTGTCCGCGAGACCCGACCGGGAGATCGCATCCCAGATCTCCTCGGTGGAAGCGTCGCGACGGGCGAGGCGCACGTTCTGGGCAATCGAGGCTTTGAAGAGGTGCGGTCGCTGCGGGACCCACGCCAGGCGGGCGCGCCAGGCGTCGAGATCAAGATCGGCGAGCTCGACGCCGCCGACCTGGATCGAGCCCGAGTCGGGCCTGACGAGCCCGAGCAGAGCGCCCAGCAGGGTGGACTTGCCGCACCCGCTCGGACCGACGAGCGCCAGCACCTCCCCCGGTCCGACCGACAGGGAGACGCCATCCAGCGCGGGCCCCGAACGCCCCGGGTAGCTGACGCTCAGCCGATCGACCGTCAGGCCCGCGGCTGTTGGGTCGGGAAAGTGGGTGCGCACGCCGTTGCGCTCGGGCGGCGCTTGCAGCAGCGCGAACACCTGCTCGGCGGCGGCGACACCCTCCGCGCTGGCGTGGTAGTTGGCGCCGAGCTGGCGGAGTGGCAGGAAGGCCTCGGGGGCGAGAACCAGCGCGAACAGCGCGGTGCGCAGATCGAGCTGCCCGTTGAGAAGACGCAGACCGATCGCGACCGCCACGAGGGCGACGGCGATGGTGGCGATCAGCTCGAGGATGAGGGAGGACAGGAACGTGATCCGCAGCGTCGCCATCGCACCCTCGCGATACTGCTCGGTTATCTCGCGGATCGTTGCCGCCTGGGCCTTCGCGCGCCCGAAGACCTTCAGCGTCGGCAGCCCGGCGACGACATCGAGGAAGTGCCCCGCGAGTCGCTCGAGCGTGCCCAGCTGATGCTCCATCCGCTCGCGCGTGGTCGCGCCGACGAGCGCCATGAATATCGGGATCAGAGGGATCGTGAAGGCGATGATCGCCGCCGAGATCCAGTCGTTCGCGAGCACCGCCACGATCACGGCGACCGGCACGATCACGGCCAGGAGGAGCTGCGGGAGATACAGCGAGAAGTACCCATCGAGAGCGTCGATGCCACGGGTGGCGAGGATCGCCAGCTCGCCGCTGCGCTGCTCGCGGGCGACCTGCAGCCCGAGGGCCGGAATGCGTTCCAGGAACGCCGTGCGCAGCTGTGACTTCGCACGCGCCGAGGCGCGGCTCGCGGCGAGCTCGGCGGCCCAGGCCACCGCCGCGCGTGCGAGCACGACCGCGAGCAGAGCGACCACGGGAGCGCGAAGCTCCCCGAGGCTCGCGCCGCCGATGAAGGCTCGCGCGACCACGTCCGCGAGCAGCCACGCCTGGGCGATGATGAGCAGGGCGCTGAGGGTGCCCAGCAGGACGGAGACGATCAGGAACGTGCGGGTGGCGCGCGCGTAGCGGAGCAGTCTCGGGTCGAGTGCTCGCACCGACGCGCCGGCCCGAGCGAAGCCTCAGCCCAGCCGCGCGAGCAGGTGGTCGCCGACGCGGATGGCGTTGGCCATCGCGGTGAGCGCCGGGTTGACCGCCGAGATGCTCGGGAAGAAGCTCGTGTCGACCACGTAGAGGTTGTCGAGCTCGTGGGCGCGACAATCGCTGTTCAACACCGAGGACGCGGGATCGGACCCGAATCGGCAGGTACCGGCCTGATGGGCCACGCCGGCGACGGGGATCTTGTTCTCGAGATAGGCCCAGCGCGGGATCAGATGGTGCTCGTGCATGCCGAGGCGCCCGAGCAGCGAGCGCAGCTGCTCGAGCAGGCGATCGCGTGCGGTGTCATTGCTGCTCTCGTAGTTGAGCGTCAGCCTGCCCTCGCCGTCGACGGTGACGCGGTTCTCGGGCTGCGGGAGGTCCTCGGTGGAGAGCCAGAAGTCGACGGCGTGCTCGGCGACCTCCTTCAGCGACAGGCCGAAGGGGGCGAGTTTCGTGATCACGGGCTTCTCGCCGCGGTACATCTCGGGGACCGACTTGCCGACCATCTGGATGTTCCCCATCGGAAACTCCCAGGCGTCACTGGCGAAGTAGTAGTCGTTGACGCCGAGCGTCTTCTGGAAGACCGTCGGGTTCGGCTCCTTGCTGATGGCGAGCACGGCCTGGCTGTTGTGGAACATGTAGTTGCGGCCCACCTGGTCGGAGCCGTTGGCCAGGCCCTTGGGGTGCTGATCGCCGGCCGAGCTCAGCAGCAGCTTCGCCGTGTTGGCCGCGCCGGCGGAGACGACGACGATGTCGGCGCTGTAGCTCTCGCGGGTGCCGCCGCGGTCGACGAGAACCTCGGTGACGACTCTCCCGCTCGGATCGGTGGCCAGCTCCAGCGCCTCGGCGTTCGTGAGCAGCGTGACGTTGTCGTGCTCGAGCGCGGGCCGCACGCCGAGCACCTCGGCATCCGACTTGGCATGCACCAGACAGGGGAAGCCGTCGCAGGTGGAGCAGCGCAGGCATGCGCTGTAGGGCGGGTTCGCCTCGTTGAGGAGCACCCCGCAGGGCGCGTGGAACGGGTGCAGGCCCTCGTGCGCGAACGCCTCGGCGAGCTCCTGGATGCGCGGCTCGTGCGAGACGGCGGGGAACGGATAGGGCGCACTGGTGGGCGGTTCGGTCGGATCCTCCCCGCGCGCGCCGTGCACCTGGTAGAGCTGCTCGGCCTTCGTGTAGAAGGGCTCCATCTCCTCGTAGGTGATCGGCCACGCGGGCGAGACGCCACCGTGGTGGCGCAGCTCGCCGAAGTCCTCTTTGCGGAAGCGGTAGAGCGCCGCCCCGTAGAGCTTGGTGGCGCCACCCACGCAGTAGTGAACCTGCGGTTGGAAGGGCTTGCCGTCCGCGTCGTACCACGTGTCCTGCGAGACGTAGCGGTTGTCGATGAACACCTCCGCCGCCGACCAGTTCTGCGGCTCGCGGGGAAGCCAGTCGCCGCGCTCGAGGAGGAGGATGCGCTTGCCCGATGGAGCCAGATGGCGAGCGAGCGTGCCCCCGCCGGCGCCGCTGCCGATGATGATCACGTCGTAGGAGTCCGTCATGTGATTTCTCCCGTCCGTTCGGCGAGGATGATGCGCCCGGCGGCCTCGATCAGCGCGAGGTGGGAGAAGGCCTGGGGGACGTTGCCGAGGAAGTGCCCCGTGCTCGTATCGAACTCCTCGGCGTAGAGCCCGAGGGGCGAGGCGACTCGGAGGAGCTTTTCCATCAGATCGCGCGCGCGCTGGTGCTCGCCGACGATCGCCAGGCCCGAGACCAGCCAGAAGGAGCAGATCAGGAAGCTCCCCTCCTTGCCCGACATGCCGTCGTCGGTCTCGTCGGTGCGGTAGCGGAGCACGAATCCGTCCTCGGTGAGGTCTTCGGCGATCGCGAGGACGCTGGCCTGCAGGCGCTCGTCGTTGCCGGGGAGGAAGCCGAACAGCGCCGCCAGCAGGTTCGAGGCGTCGAGCGCATCGGTCTCATAGTGCTGGCGCAGGACACCGCTCGAGCTGAGCCCGTGGTCGAGGATGTCTTCCTTGATCTCCTCGGCGGTGGCGCCCCACGCCGCCTGGCGTTTGGCGTCGCCCCGCAGCGCAGCGAGCTTGGACGCGCGATCCATCGCCACCCAGCACATGAGCTTCGAGGAGACGTAGTGTTTCGGCTTGCCGCGAGCCTCCCAGATGCCCTGATCGGGCTGGCGCCAGACGCCGGTGGCGCACTCGGCCTGCGCCTGCACTATCGGCCACAGGCGGCGCGGCAGTCGCTGGCTGCGGCGGGTGTGCAGGAGGATCGAGTCGAGCGCCGCGCCGTAGACGTCGTTCTGACGCTGGTCGAAGGCGCCGTTGCCGATCCGCACCGGGCTCGCTCCGGCATAGCCGGAGAGATCCTCGCGCAACGACTCGGTCAGATCCCGGCGGCCGTCGATCCCGTACATGATCTGGAGCGCCCCATCCTTGTTGGGCTCGAGGTCGGCGACGAACTGCATGAACTCCTCTGCCTCCCAATCGAGGTTGAGGTAGTGGAGCGCCTGCAGCGTGAAGGTCGAGTCGCGCAGCCACGTGTAGCGGTAGTCCCAGTTGCGCTCGCCGCCCGGGGTCTCCGGCAGCGAGGTCGTGAGCGCGGCGACGGTGGCGCCCGTCGGCATGTAGGTGAGCCCCTTGATCGCGAGCGCCGAGCGCTGGATCGGATCGCGCCAGCGATGATCGGGGATCCGCGCGCGGCTGAGCCAGCCCCGCCAGAAGCGCGCGGTGGCGGCCAGGCGCTCGTTGGCCCGGTCGAGCGTCTCCGGCGCGGCGAATCCCTCGGCCCAGGAGAGTGAGCAGTAGAGCTCCTCGCCCTGCCTGAGGGTGTGCCGAGCGCGCACCCGGTCGCCCTCGATGCCGAGCGCCATGTCGGTGTGCAGCCTGATCGTGAGGTCCTCGCCGGTCGCGTCGGCGCTGTGGGCGTCCTCCAGGATCGACCACTGGGCGGGAAGGCGCCCGTAGTCGAAGACCGGCTCGCAGGTCAGCTCGATCTCGACTTCCCCCTCGAGGCACATGGCCACGCGCACGAGGAGGTGGTCGGCGTCTTCGTCGGTCGGCGGGCGGGTGTGCGGTGTGACGAGGTCCTCGCCGCGGCGCGGGCCAAGGGTGAGGGCATCGCGCACGATTGCCCAACCGGTGGGGGTCTTCCACGTCGTCAGCAGCATGTTCGTCCCGGGCTCGTAGATGCGGGCGGAGGGGACGTTGATGCCGAAGGGCCCCAGGCGGAAGCTCCCCGCCTGGCGATCGAGCAGCGTGCCGAACACGCTTGGAGCATCGAAGCGGGGGACGCAGAGCCAGTCGATCGACCCGTCCGGGGCGACGAGCGCGCCGGTGTGGCAGTCGGACAGGAAGGCGTAGTCGGCGATCGGCGGGAAGGGCGATGGCATCGCCGCGCTCTGCGGCGCCGCCGGCTCGGAGCCCCCGCCACGGTCGGCTGCGAGCTTGCGCTTGGCGGCAGGGGGTTTCGCTTTGCTCGCCTTGGGAGGGCTCATGATTCCACCCACGGGCCGTGCCAGCCGCCGTAGCCGGCCACCAGCTTCTCGGCGGCCTCCGGACCCCAGGAGCCCTGGGCGTAGCTATGCACCGGCGGCGGCTGATCGAGCAGCGGTTTGAAGATGCGCCACGTCTCCTCGACGCTGTCCTGCCTGGTGAAGCGCGTGCTGTCCCCGCGCATCGCATCGAGCAGGAGCACCTCATAGGGGGTCGGTGCCTCCCCGCCCTGCTCGGCGAACTCGACGTCGAGCGTGACGGCCTCGGGACCGGTCAGGTCGGCGCGGTGTGCGTCGAGGATCAGACGGGTGCCGGTCGTTGGATCGAGCTTGACGACGAACTGGTTGGGCTCGGGGCGACGATGGCCGTGCTCGATGAAGCCGAGACGGGGAGGATCGCGGAAGACGGCGCGGAGCTCGGTCTGCGTCACGGGGAGCTTCTTGCCGGTACGGATGAACCACGGCACGCCCGACCAGCGCCAGTTGTCGATCTCCAGCCGCATCGCTGCGTAGGTCTCCGTGGTCGAATCCTTGGCGACGCCGTCGATGTCGAGGTAGCCCTCGTATTGCCCCCGCACGTAGTGGGCCGGATCGCCGTCGTGGATCGAGCGGAAGAGGGCGAACTTGGCGTCCTTCAGCGTTTCGGCGTCGTTGCCGGCCGGCGCCTCCATCGCGGCGAGGGCGACCGCCTGCATGAGGTGGTTGACGACGACATCGCGGACCGCGCCGACGGGGTCGTAGAAGTGGCCGCGGTCCTCGACGCCGAAGCTCTCGGCCATCGTGATCTGGACGCACGCGATGTGGTTGCGGTTCCAGATCGGCTCGATCATCGTGTTCGCGAAGCGCAGGTAGAGGAACTCGTCGGTGCCCATCTTCCCGAGGAAGTGATCGATCCGGTAGAGCTGTGACTCGCGTATGTACTTGTGGATCTGCGCCGCGAGTTCGCGCGCGGATTCGAGGTCGTGGCCGAAGGGCTTCTCCACGACGACGCGTGCATCCCCCTTCGTGAGGCCGGCCCCGGTGAGCTTCTCCACGACCGGCCCGAACAGGAACGGGGGAATCTCCAGGTAGAAGACCGGGTGCTCCACCGCGCCGACGGCGGCCGCGAGGCGTTCGTAGGTCGCGGCGTCGGTGAAATCGCCGCTGACGTATGCGAGCCGTGCGGCAAAGCGGGCGAAGACCTCGTCGTCCACCGCCTCGCCGGTCCCCTCGATGCACGCTCGGGCGTGCTCGCGCAGGTGCTCGAGCGTCCAGTCGTCGCCGGCGACCCCGACGATCGGGCAGCTGAGCAGGCCGCGGACCTCTAGCCGGTAGAGCGACCTGAAGGTCATCACCTTCGCGAGGTCGCCCGTGATCCCGAAGATCACGAGCACGTCGGCCGCCGCGCCGGCCTGGCCGCGGTCGTTGACGTGGCGCTGCGGTGGTGCGCTCGAGGCCATGCCCAGCTCTCCCCTTTCCGTACGGCGAACCCGCTTCGTCCAAGCTCCGGCGGTCGATCGGACGACGGCGGTCGAGGCGCCGCCATCATTTCAGAAAGACGTGTGAAGGGCCTGCTCGCGCAGGCGCCGCTGTGGCCGTGGCGTGCAGGTATCGTTTTGAGGAGTGCCCGACGACTGGATCAGGCCCGCCATGCCCGGCGGCCCCTTGCAGCCTGAGCGGTAGCTACTGCGCGGGCGAGGGGGCGAGCGGGGTCGTCGCCGTGGTCGTCGGCGTCGGCGTCGTCACGGTCGTGGTCTTGGCCGGCACCGTGACCGTCGTCGTCGGCGCCGTGACGGTCGTCTTCTGGGTGACCGTCGGCGTGATGTTGGTGGTTGTCGTGCTGCCGCCGATCGTGACCTGGTGGTTGGTGACCGTCGATGATTTGTTGGAGCTGTTGTCGGACGCCAGCAGGATGATCACGACGGCGAGCGCGATCACCAGTGCCACGCCGCCCGCGATCGCCCAGTTGCGGTTGCCGGCGCCGCCATTGGGAGGCGGCGCGTCCGGTCCCTGGGGTGGTTCGCCGCCGGGGGGTGGATAGGGCAAGCCCCCACCGGATGACGGATCGCCGCTGGGTGGCGGTGGATAGCCTGGCTGGTCGTTGCCGTCGGTCATCGGCCCTCCCCTGTCATTTGCTCGCAGGACCCAGGGGCTCAGGCTACAGCCTGGGGAGCCAGGGGACGGGCGACGGCATACACTCCCGCCGTCCTGCCTGCGATGCGTCCCATAGCGAAGATGGCGTGGCGAGACGCCTGCGGCAGGGCGAGAGCGTGAGCGGCTACCTCGAGCTGCCCGCGGGCTGGGAGCGCGTCTCCGCCGAGGGCCCGGGACCGTTCGTCACCAGTGAGGTGCTGCGCCGACCGGACGGAACCGAGGTGCGCTGGCGCTCGCGCCCCCATCGCAAGGGACGCCGACTCCATCCCTCCCCCGAGGACTCGAGGGGGAGCGACGGAAGCGAACCGACGTGGTGGCGTCCCCGGCGCCGCAGCTGGTGGATGGCGGTGCTGTTCGCGGCCGGGTCACTGTGCTTCCTCGTCGCGGCGCTGGCGGCGCAGTGGGCATCGAGCTCACGTCCGGCGATCGGGGTCACCTTCTTCGTCGGCTCGATCCTGTTCACCTCGGCTGCCTACCTCCAGTACTCCGAGACGGTGAACGTCGAGCATCGGATCGGTCCCCGGCCTGGGCGTCGACGCTGGAAGTCGGCGTCGTGGGAACCCCGGCGGATCGACTGGCTCGCCGCTGCGGTGCAACTCGTCGGGACGGTCTTCTTCAATCTCAGCACGTTCGCGGCGATGAAACACGGCTTCAGCACCCACCAGACGAATCGCCGCGTGTGGGCGCCGGACGCGCTCGGGTCGATCTGCTTTCTGATCTCGAGCGAGCTCGCCTACGCCGAGGTCTGCCACCGCTGGATCGGCCTGATGCTCCGCTCGCTGTCCTGGAGGATCGTCGCGCTCAACCTCCTCGGCTCGATCGCGTTCGGGGCCGCCGCCGTGGGATCGCTGCTCGAGCCCTCCAGCGGCGAGCCCCTCAGCGCCCGGATCGCGAACGGGGGCACGGCCGCCGGTGGTCTGTGCTTCCTGGTGGCCGCGCTCGCCCTGATGCCCGAGGCCGCCGCCGAGGAGCGCAAGGCGCCCGCGACATCGGCGACGCCGCCCGGGCTGGCCGCGACGCCCGCCGCCTGATGGACCGCACGGGGGCGGCGGCTTCGCCCCCGCACCACGTCCCCCTGGCGCTGCCCGGCGGGAGCACGGACCTATAATCGCGGCCCCGGCGTGGCGAGTGCCTGCAGCGCGAGCGCAGCTCGCAGGCCGTCGCGCCAACCGATAGGAGGACGATCGTGCCACGCACCAAGCGACCAGCCGACAAGCCCCAGGGACCGCCGCCGGAACTCAACCGCAAGCAGATCGAATCCCTCGCCGGCATACCCGGCAATCGCTACCTGCTCGAGCCCGCGCCGGACGACAAGATGCCGCAGACGGGCATGTCGGCCGACGAAGCGCTGGGCCTGCTCCAGGAGGAGATGGTGCTCGACGGCCTCCCCACGCGGAACCTCGCCACCTTCGTCACCACGTGGATGGAGCCGGAGGCCGATCAGGTGATCAAAGAATCACTTCGGGTGAACTTCATCGACCATGCCGAGTACCCGCAGTCCGCCGAGATCGAGCAGCGCTGCATCCGCATGCTCGCCGACCTCTTCAACGCGCCGGGAGAGACGACGGGGGCGCGCACGCAGGGATCCTCCGAGGCGATCATGCTCGGTGCGCTGTCGCTGAAGTGGAAGTGGCGGGGCCGGAGGGAGGCGGCGGGCAAGTCCGTCGACCGTCCCAATCTCGTGTTCGGAGGCGACGTGCACGTCGTGTGGGAGAAGTTCTGCCGCTACTTCGACGTCGAGCCGCGAATCGTGCCGCTGAAGAAAAACAAGTACACGATCGGCGCCGCGGACGTCGCGCCGCACATCGACGAGAACACCATCGGCGTCGCCGCCGTCCTCGGCACTACCTTCACGGGGCACGCCGACGACATCTCGGGGATCAACGATCATCTCGTCTCACTCAAGGAGGATGATGGCCTCGACGTGCCGCTGCACGTCGACGCTGCCAGCGGTGGCTTCGTGTGGCCGTTTCTATACCCCCATTCCGAGTGGGACTTCCGCCTCGAGCAGGTCCGCTCGATCAACGTCTCCGGGCACAAGTTCGGGCTTGTCTACCCGGGTATCGGGTGGCTGGTGTTCCGGGAGAAGGCCGACCTGCCCGAGGACCTCGTCTTCTATGAGAACTACCTCGGCAAGCGCGACGCGACCTTCACGCTGAACTTCTCGACGGGCGCCGCGATGGTGCTCGCCCAGTACTACAACTTCGTGCGCCTCGGCCGGGACGGCTACCGCTACATCATGGAGACGATGAAGTACAACGCGCGGACGCTCGCGAAAGAGATCACCGCAGTGGGTGACTTCGAGCTCGTCGGAAAGGCGAAGGACGAGCAGCTTCCGCTCGTGGCGTTCAAACTCGCGGGCAAGCACCCCTACGACGAGTTCGACGTGTCAGCGCAGCTCGCCGCCACGAGGGGCTGGATGGTGCCCGCCTACACGCTCCCGCCCAACGCCGAACACATCAAGATCATGCGCGTTCTCGTCAAGGAGACGTTGGGGCACACCCTCACGACGACGCTCGGAAATGACATCGGGGAGGCATGCCGAATACTCGACGCCAAGGGCGGCCTCCATCCCGAAGACCGCAAGAACGTCAAGACCAACACGGGCTTCTGAGCGGCGGCTGCCGGCCCGCTCAGGGTCCGAGGAGTTCCCGCACGAACTGCGGTCCGGGCGCCCCGATCCCGGTCATCGAGTCATAGCCCGAAGCGGCGTGGAGCAGGCTCTGCTGCTGAACGCAGAACCCTCCTTCGGGTTCACAGTCGATCTCCTTGCCTTCGTAGCCGAGCGTCAGCGCGCTGAAGAATTCGCCGTCGTCGCCGTTCACCCCGTTGACGTAGCTGGGGACGACAGCCGCGAGCGGATGGGCCGGAGGGAGGACGTCGTCGAAGGCGTTCGCCGCCGTCGCCGGGCTCGCGTCCAGCCGGTAGAGGAGCGGGTTGATGAAGCCCAGCGAGGTCCCGGCGGCCTGATCGGCGACGGCGAGCTCACCGGCCAGCAGCGGCGAGGCGAGGCTGGTGCCGCCGATCGGGAATTCCTCGTAGGCGCGGCCGCCGGGGAGGAGGATCGTCTCCCCCATCTTCAGGCCGGTCAGGGGGTCGGCGTCCATCGAGATGTCGGGCACGACACGGTTGGCCTCGTCCGTGAGCCTCCGGTTGCGGTCGGCGAGCGCCCGCGGCACCACGCCGACCTGGTAGTAGGGCTCGGCGTACTGGTAGCTCGTCCCGCCGCCGCCGCCGGCCCAGTAGTTGCCGGGGGCCTTCGGCGCCCATGTGCCGAAGCGCTTGGGGGTGCAGCCGATGGGCGATTTGATCCCTGCTTCCAGCCCCACTTCGAATTCGTGGACGATGGGTGTGCAGATGAAGCTGATCGCGTTCGACCAGCCGAGTTCTTCGCTGGGTTCCCCCGCGCTGTTGATCAGCACGCTGGTGCCGCCGACGCCGGTCGCGTAGGGACTCGAGGCGGGGTATGAGGGGGCGGCTTCGCCCGTGTAGAGAACACCGTCACCCTCGTCGCCGGAGGCGAACTGGACGCCGATGCCGGTGCCGTCGGCCAACAGGAGGACCTTGTCGAAGGCGGCCTGTTCGGCGGGCAGTTCGACGGCCTGGCTGAGGGGACTCAGCCATGAGTTGGTGATGATGTCGGCGGCGTGTTCGTCGATGAGGCTCTCGACGGAGGCGTCGAGAGCCGTCCCGCAGTTCTTGGCCCCGACGAAGAGGATGTTGGCGCCCGGAGCCATCGAGTGGACGGCCTCGACGTCGAGCGATTGCTCGACCCCCCAGCCGGCGGCTTCGCAGGGCCGCTCCTCGTTGAAGGTCGGGCTGATGTCCTCCTTGAACTGGCTCCCCTTGATCGGGTCGCCGTTCCTCTTGCCCCACTCGCGGACGTCGCCCGCGAGCGTCGGTGAGGCGTAGGCGTCGGTGATCGCGACGGTCACCCCGCTGCCGTCGTCCCCGCTCGCGTAGCGCTGGGTGAGTCCGTAGCTGCTCTGCAGCTGGGCCGGCTCATAGCCGCAGGTGGCGTATGGCAGCGGTTCGGGATAGCCGGCGCCGAACGAGGGCGCGGCCGTGTCGAGCTTTTCGCCCCAATAGCTCGAGCAGGGCGGCGGGCTGAGCGCGACTTCGGGTGGTTCGATCGGCCTGCCGGCCGGCGCGGTGTCGGGCGCGCTCACCGCCCCGCCGGACGCGGCGGCCAACGTGGCGGGCCGCATGATGCGCTCGTTGACGCCCTCAACCGAGGTGACCACTCCGGCGAGTCGGGCCGGCACGGAGAGCTCCCCCGAGGCCAGTCGGAGCAGCCGGCCGTCAACTCGGTACTCCGCGAGCCCCGTCTTGAAGGCCTGCTCGACGGTGGCCGCGGAGGCGTTCGCCTCAACGGTCATGCGGTCGGCGGTGACCCCTTCGACCGTGATGCCGTCGCTGCGGAGCCACCGCGTGACCGAGTCCACGGAGGCCTGGCTGGGAGAGAAGCGCCGCTCCCACTGGGCCGCAGTGAGGTAGTGGCGGTACTGGGGGCCGCCCGGTTCGGAGACCGCGCGGGCGAGTTCCTGCGCTCCCTGGGGGTCGCGCAGCTGCAGGGAGACGTCGAATTCGATTGGCGTTTCGCCGGACGTCGCTTGCACGGCGGCGGGCAGCGAGCGTGGCGCGCTACCGGACAGCAGGGCGGACGCTTCGGCGCCGGCCGCGAGCGCTCCCTCGACGGGCAGGAGAGCGGGTGCCGCGATCGTCGCGAGCGCTGCGATCAGCACCCCGTTCGGCTTGAAGATGCCCGTCTGGAATCCGTCGCATCACACCCTCCTCATCCATCCCCTGCGGGGTCGCCTGTCGAAGCATGCATCGCCGGCACTCCGATCATCCCACAGGCGAGTCGGGGGAGTATCCTGTCCATATGGCGCCGCATCTTCATGCGGAGCGAGGAAACGGGACAGCGAAGCGGCTGCTCCTCGTTACGGCGAGCGCCTTCGTGACGGTCAACGTCTGGACCGGCGCTCCGCTGATCGCCCTCTGGGCCGGTTCGGTGGTCGTTCACGAACAGCAGCTCACGATGGCGGCTCTGGCTGTCGTGGTGATCGTGCTCGCGGTCGTCGTATTGCTGCTTGCCTATGCGCTCGTGTGGCTCAACGGCGCCTACGAGGAGGCGTCGGGCGCGCCCCGCCGCGAACGACGATCGACCTGGCTGCGGAGCATGAACAGCCAGGGCGAAGACGACCGCGGCGCGACGACGACGAACGTGATCGAGCGGATCGTCATCCTGATCGTCTACGTCGCCGTCACCGCGCTTGTCGTGTGGCTCGTCTTCTTCGCCGGCTCGATGCTGCCGAACACCTTCCGGGACTAGGTCGCTAGGCCTTGATCTCGATCGCTTCTTCGTTCGTGCGCGTCACGGACTCGGTCCCAACTGCGCGTTCCCATCCGCCTTCGCCGATGCGATATTCCATGTTGCATGCCTTGGTGACGCCCTCGAAATGCTGCGGTAGCTGTTCCATGCCGGATGCTCCCCGGATGGCGCTGTAGAGCTGGGTGGAGTCTGTCGACATCACGTTGACCGCCGTAAAGGGCGCGATGATGCAGTCGCCCAGTTTGCCCACGCCTTCACCCGCTTTGACCTCGCCCAGCGCGACGCAGTCGAATTCCGCGAACAGGCCTTTTTTCACCTTCGGGAACAGCTTCTGGCCGACTTCCGGCGTCGAGGTGCCCTTGCCGGCGATGTAGCCGAGCACACCGGAGAGCTCGTTTGTGACGATTTCCTCTGGGCCCACGTTCCCGCAGGGGCTGTGCTCGACGCCAACCGTGCATCCCGCCAAGGTATCGACCACATCCTCGACTTCTTTGGTCGGGCGTTGCTTCGTCTTCGCTGCGTTCAGGCGGATGGCGTACTCGCCCGTGAACTTCTGACTCGTGCATTCGAAGCGGGTGCCGCCTTCCGTTTCCCACAGAACCGCGCCGCTCGCTTCCGTGAAGTGCGGCTTCGCTTCATTCAGCGTTTTGGAAAATTCGAACTGTTTTTCAGCCGCCAGCCGCCCTGCTTTTTTCGTGCAGTTCGAGTCCGCGTATTTGCCTTTCCCCGGATCGGACTGACAGCGACCGTATTCAGGCAGCGCCAGCGCAGCGGTCGCTGCGAAGGCGCCGATGGCGCAAAGTGCCGGGAGGCCACCCCCCAGATCGTCTTGCGGTTCATCGAGAGCTCCTCTCTTCTCGCGGCAACCAGGGGTTGCTTAACACCCCACCACGGGGGTCTCGCGCATGGCGGCCCGACCCCAGCCCACGTCGCATCGTCTCGCTCGCCGCGCGTGTCGGGTCGCATAGCGTGTCGCAAGCATCTCGCCTGGACGCGGACATGTCGATCCAATGTTGGACGTCTGGCGAAGCCGCCCGCGTGGGCGTCCTGGCGAGAGGAGCAGGGGCGCGGGGACGGGCCGATGAGGAGCGACTGGTTGATCCTGTTGCTGGCGACGCGACTGCCGCAACTCTCCTGGACCGCGCCTGCTAGAAGATGCGATCGGTTGACCGGACTGGGGAGAGGCTCGTGGTCATCTCATCGAGAACACAGATGCGTTTCCTCGCGTTGCTGGGCGCGACGCTGGCGTGCATGTCCGGCGCTGTGAGCATGTCCCGAGCTGACGCCGTCGTGCCCTACTTCAGTGCCTTTCCCAGGAGCACGCTGCCGGGCAATGCTCGCTCGGGGGCGATCGCAGCGTTGCTCCCCGACGGGCAGTGCTGATCGTCGGTGGCGAGACGGGAGCGTCTCCACACTCATGTCCCGAAGGGCGTCCGGAACTGTTCGACCCCGAGGCTGATCTGTTCTCCGAGCAGTTCAACTCGCCGGGGCCCGAGAAGGTCCCGCGTACCAACGCGGTCGATGCGCCGGTGAGGCACCCCGCTCGGCGCCGAAAAGCTGGGCCGAGTCCTGGCCGAGCGCCGAGCCGGGTCAGACTTTCAACAGGGCCCTCGAGAACGCAAACGGCCCCGACTTCTCGGGGCCTCCGGCAGTACCGCTACCGGGATTCGAACCCGGGTTTCCGCCATGAGAGGGCGGCGTCCTAGTCCCCTGGACGATAGCGGCGCGTTGCAGGAGCCGAGGCTAGCAAAGCCCGCCGAGGGGCTCCTCCCAGCCGAGAGCCGGGTGTGCCAGCCTCCTGTTCGCTCGCCCGCCCGCGCGTGCGATATCTTCGCCTATCCCGACGCGGATGTGGCGGAATTGGTAGACGCGCACGGTTCAGGTCCGTGTCTGGGTAACCAGGTGGAGGTTCGAGTCCTCTCATCCGCATAGCACCGAAAGCCCTGCAAATCGGCGCTTTCTCGAGTAGGTCGGCTCCAAGGCGTATTCTGCTCGGAATGTTCGTATTGTTGCCAATGGCAACTACGTACGTTTGTGCGTACACCCGCCGCCCTGCCGTTTCGGCCCCTCCGGGGTCTTAGTCACGGTGAGCGTTCGCTTCGACCGCGGTGCCTGGGAGGTGCGCTGGCGCGACCAGACCCGTCGCCTGCGCGGCAAGCGCTTCACGACCGAGGAGGCGGCGCGCGCCTTCGACGACGCGCTCCTCGATACGCGACCGTCCGAGCGGGCGGCCACCACGACGCGCGGCGCGAAGGGCAGCGTGTACTCCTACGAGACAGCGGCAGGGACCCGGTGGCGCTACGTGCTCCGGCGCTCGGACGGCAAGCAGACGAGCAAGCGAGGGTTCACCAGCCAGCGGGCAGCGCACGAGGCCTACCGGCGAGTGCTCGAGCAGATCGACCGCGGCGAGCTGCGTCACACCGACGAGACGTTCGGCAGCTGGTGGGAGACCTGGCTGCGCCGTCACAGGCCATATCTCGAGCCGAACGCCTGGCGCGCGTATGACGTCGACGGACGCATGCGGCTGCTCCCTGCATTCGAGGACACCCGCCTCGACAAGCTCGACGTCGAGCAGGTCCGCAGCTGGATGGAGCAGCAGGCTGAAGCCGTCGAAGCCGGCGAGGCCGCGCCCAAGACCGTGAACAACGCTCTCGGAACGCTTGTGGTGTGCCTGAACGCCGCGGTCAAGGATCGGGTGATCGCCTCAAACCCGGCCGTGGGCGTCGATCGCCTTCCACGTGCTCACGTTGAGCGCCACTACCTGCGTCTGCAGGAGATCCTGCTGTACCTCGATGCCTGCCTCGACGCGTATCGGCCGCTCGCGGAGGTGCTGGTTCATGCCGGGCTTCGGATCTCCGAGGCTATCGCCCTGCAAATTGGCGACCTCGAGCTCGAGGACACAGGAGGCGTGATCGTCGTCTACCGCTCTCAAAAGAAGACCCACGCTCAGGACAGCGCCAATGGCTCGACCAAGGGCGACCGGTTCCGCAGCGTCGAGATCGGCCCCACCTGAGCGGCGTCCTCAGGGATCAGATCGCGCGACGCGAGGAGAGCGGCACGGGCAAGCAGCCAGACGCCCCCGTGTTCGTAATGCCTGTTCGTCGACGCAAAGCCGAACGAGGCCGGTGGGCGGAGCAGGCGACCCGGCTCCGCTTGACCGCAACACCGTCTCACGCGAATGGCACAAGCTCGCGCTCGCAGGACGCGGGCCTGCGCGACATGCCGCTGCACTCGCTACGCCACACCGCCGCGGCGGCATGGCTCGCGGGCGGGAACTCGCTGATGTACGTGCAGCGCCAGCTCGGCCACGCCGACATAGCGACGACCGAGCGCCACTACGGGCACATGGAGCGCCACGTGCTCGCCGCGGGCGCCATCGCAACCGAAGAAGCCATCACCCGCGCGAGCGCGGCGAACATGTAGGCATCTCGAGGCTCAGCGACGTGCGCGCCGGCCAGGCCGAGTCGCGATGGATGACAGCTCGGCAGCAGGTGTCGTCGTGCGCGTTGAGCGTCCGGGTGTCCACTTGGCGCGCGCGTCATCGAGCCAGTTCTGTATGTCCTCCGGCACGAACCGCAGGGGCCCGTCCTCGCCGCCGATGCGGATCGAGGGGATGCGGCCACTCTTGGCAGCTTCATAGAGCCAGGAGCGTGAGACACCAAGCTGTGCTGCAACGTCGGTGGGCTTCAGCAGTGTAAGTGTGAGTTGTGACTGTGACTCGTTCATGGTGTTGATGACCTCGAAGACGTCGAAACGACCAATCGGACGTTTCGGACGGTCATCCGTCCCAGCGCTCCGGGGGTGCGCCCGGCTTCCAGGTACTTTCGACGCCGCCGCCCTGCTGGCGCAATGTCCGCTGGACGTCGGTGAGTTGGTGGTGGAACGCGAGCTCCTCGCGGGGGTCGCGTCCGTGGTCGTCGATCTCTGCGCGCCACACGACCAGGGCGCAGAGCGTCTCCGCGGTCGCCTCGTCCTCCCACCAGCCGTCCTTCACGTGTTCGAGGTGGCGGGGGTAGCGGCCATGCAGCGCGACGATCGATCCCCACATCTCCCGCCACCAGACCGGGTCACCGCCGTAGGGTTCAAGCCACGGTGGCCGTTGAGCTGTCTCACCCGCCGAGGGCGACGATGGCCGCGGAAGCGGTCGCTTACGGCCGACGCTGGCACGAGCGACGCCGTCGCGCACGATCCGCGCGGCCAGGGTCGCAAGGGGCTCGCCGGTTGTGACCGCAAGCTCCTGCAGCTGCGCGGCGACGGGGTTCGGAAGCACGATCTGCACCCGGCTGCTCATCGTGTCCACCCCACGTCGGGGTCCCGCTCGGGGGTGCGCTGAAGGTCCCGCGCGAGCCCTGGCAGCACGTCGCGGCTCGGCGTGATGAGGTGGTCGAACCCTGGCCCCCATTCGGGGCGTGGGAGCTCGGCGTGGTCGAGGGATGTTGTGTGCGCGCGGCTGGCGCGCATCTTCTCGGCGAGCTTCTCGACGCGTCCGGCGTCCTGTCCGTCGAGGCCGAGCTCGTCGCGGGCGAGGAACCACTCGGTGCCGTCCCGAGCCCGGCTGGCCTCGACATAGGCCGACTCCCTGCTCGTCTGCCAGCCACCGGTCACAACAACGGATCGCTCGACTGTGGCGCCCTGCTGACGGTAGACGTGTTGGGCGTAGCCCAGACGCAGTGAGGCGAGGTCCTCGCGGGCGAGGTCGACCTGGCGCTCGGAGCCATCCAGAACGACGGTCAGACCCTCGTCGTGGACAGCGGGTGACTTCGCCGTGTGCTCCGTTCTCGACACGTGGCTGGCCGGGCGGGCGGTGCTGGGCGGTGAAAGCAACCAGGTCGCCGTCGCGCAGCCCGTAGTGCTGGTGCGGGAGCTCGATCTCCTGGGTGCCGAGTTCGCCGCGTTCGGCTCGGAGGTGCTGTGCGCGGGCGTTGAGCCGGTCGATCTCGACGTTCGAGGCGTCGGCGATCAGGGCAACATCGTGAACGTTGCGGGTCTCGGTTAGCTCGGCCCACCGTTTGACGGCGGCCTCGCCGGCCTGATCGCGGGCGTCGGTGAAGAACAGCTGCCCACGGGTGCGGTAGTGCGCCATCGCACGCTCCGGTTCCCCGGCGCGAAGCGCCGCCCAAGCGCGGCGCTCGTCCGGGTCGCCGGTGCGCCGCACCTCCTCCAGTTCTGCCGTCGGGGCGTGCAGCGAGAGGCGGTCGAACATGCCGCCCGGGCCGATCGACGGGAGCTGCCTGGCGTCGCCGACCGCGATCAGCTTCGCACCGGAGCGCTCGACCAGCTCGGTGAGGGCGTCCATACGCTTGTGGTCCACCATCCCCGCCTCGTCGAGGATCACCGTTGTCTCGCGCCCAAGGCGGACCCTGCCCGTGTTCGCTCGTGCGGCCAGCGCATCGACGGTCAACGTGTTGCCGGCGAGCGCGGGGCTGTCCGCCCCAAGACGCTCGGCCGTCGACCCGGACACGGCCACGCCGATCACCTCACGGCCCGCGGTCTGCTCGGCGCGCGCAGCGGCGTCGATCACGACGCCCTTCCCGGTTCCGGCCGGGCCGATCAGCACCGCCAGGCGCTCCGGCCCCGTGATGGTTTCAAGCGCCTGCCGCTGCTCGACCGACAGCGGCGCGGCGATGCGCTCCGCGACCTCCCTCCCCGCCGCCGCCCTCGCGCGCTCACCCGTCTCACGCCCCGCGGCAGCAGACAGGGCGACGGCGCGCCGCTCGATCGCCTCCTCCCGAGCCCGAACCGTAAGCGTGGTCATCCGCCCGCCTTCAAGGGTGAGAATCCGCCGCTCCCCGACCATCTCGCGCGTGACGGCGATCGCCTCTTCGGGGCCGAGCTCGCCGGCTGACTGCTCGAGCGCGACCGCGCGCAGCAGCCCCGCGTCGAACACGGCCTCACGCTCTGGAGCTTCGCCTCAACACGCTCCTCAAGAGACCGCTCCGGCACCCCCGGGCCGGACATGCCGACTAGATGCACCGCTTCATCCGCACAGAACCTGTGACGCTCCTGTTCGTGCCCATGCACGCTTCAGATCCCCGCGAGTAGTGAGCTCCTTAGCGCGGCGGTTCTCCAGCGCGATGTCGCGGATCTCGCCGCCTTCGGGAGCACGGCCGTGCTTGGCGCGAAACCGTTCCACGGCCCTGGCGATCTCTCGATGACGATTTGAGAACTCGTCGCGCAACGCGGCCGGCACCCCAGCGATCTCGAAATACTTGCCGTCTCTGCACTGCCCTGCTCGATCGGGTAGCCCTCCCCCACGAGCTCCTGCGCTAGCGCAGAGCGATAGAACGCCCCTACCTCGCGGAGACCCCGGAATACCGGCCTCGAGGCCACCGCAACGATCCGGTCATCCTTACGCACCGCCCCGCTGATCACGACATGGGTGTGCAGCTGCGGGTCCGGCGCCTCTGCCCCCGCTGACTCCCCTTGCGGTCGTGTGCCGATAGGCGGTCGCGATCACATCCTTAGCCTGCTCTTCGACCACCTGGCCGTCGTAGCGACGGCGCACGACCGGCACCCGCTCCTTGAAGTATTCCATCGACCGCTCGACTGCTTTGGCATGCGCCTCCTCGATCTGCTCGCGCTGCCACGGGTCCCCGAGCGCCCACACCACAGACACCGACTTCGGGGCGCTGAACGTCACGTCGATCCCGCCGCCACGCGAGCCGTCCGAACCGGCCGGTCGAAGCCACGCGCCGGTGCCCGGATCGCGTCCCTCCATCAGCGCGATGAACTCCGCGCCATCGACCGGCGCTGCAGGGTCGATCCCGAGACGCGCGAGCGTGTCGGGATCAGACAGCCAGCGCCCGGGAGCCTCGGTCAGCTGCCCGTCGGGCGTCAGGTAGTAGTCGCCGCGCTCGGGGGCGATCGTCTTCCCTCCAGGTAGCGGGCGTAGCCGCCACCGCGCCCGGCGGCGATGCTCGATGCGCTCATCACGCCCTTTAAGACCCCGAGGGGCCTGTCCGGCCACAGCAATCGCACAGCGATTGCTTGGCCGTGCATCAGGTGTGGCTTGGCTGAGCGGAGCGAGGCGACGCCGTGGAGCTGGGTCTCAGGCGCCGGGGGCGCAGAGGCAGCGTCCGGTTCGCAGCGTCGGGCGGTCCGACGCTGCGTGTGCCGCGCGCTTTGCGCGTCGGTTTTGCGTTGCCGCTCGCGACGCGCGGCAGGATTCATGGAGCGCGTGGATGCAGCGGCTCGCGTGTCGGTGTCCCTTCCAGACGCCGCCTCACCACACCGGGTCTCTGCGACTGGTCAGTCAGGGGCCTCTCGCGGAGGCGCTGCGAGCGCGTAGGCGAGCAGCCCCCCCTCAATCGCCGCCCAGTCGATGTCTGGCATGAGCTCTGAGACGAGGTAGCCGAAGGGCACGGCGAGCAGCCGGCGGTCTTCGTGCTCGTACTCCCGCGGCTCTTTGGCAGGGACGATGTGCTTGTCGTCGCTCGCCAGGTAGTCGGCGTCGGCCCGCAGCGCTCCGTAGACGATCGGGTCGTCGTCCGGGTCGCTTGTGAACCCAGGGATCTGCTCAAGCGCAAACGGAGGCGCTGCCGCGACGCAGATAGCCTCCATCTGGCGGCGCAGCAGACGCGCGTCATCGACGTCCAGCTCGGGATCGAAATGGGTCCCTATCTCACAACCTTGCGCTCGTACTCATCGAACAGAGGCCTTGAGCCGACCGCGACCCAGTCCTGCGGGGTGTCGAACGGGAGGCGCTCGGCGAGGAGCCTGCGGCGCTCCTCGGCGTGCGCGATCAGCGCCTCGGCGGCCTGCAGGCCACCAAGCGCTCCCCCGGCCGCCTCGCTTTCCTCGCGCAGGGCGTGCAGGTCGAGGCGGCGGTGCTCGGCCTCGTAGGTGAGCGCCCCGAAAGCGAGCACCACCCACAGCTTGCGTGCCATCCCGCCCGCCCGCAGCGTGGCGGGAAGCGCGACGCTCGTGTCAACGCTCACCAGTGCCAAGCGTCGAAATCTACGTTGGCCCGTGGACGCGCGCCGAGGCCGCTAGGAGTCCTCGCTGAGCGCCGCGGCGATGTCCTGCTCGGAGAGGCCGCCGTGCTTCTCTTCAAGTTGGCGCAGCTCGCCGGCGAGATCGTAGGTGCCGCGCAACGACGCCAGCAGCGCACCCTGCGGGATGCGGTACTCGCCGCTCGGGAGCCTCAGGAACGGTATGCGCTCGGCTTCGATCCAACGGCGAACCGTGCGATCACTCACGCACAGCAGCGACGCGGCTTGGGTGACCGTCAACAGCAGCGGCCGGGCAGCAACAGCAGGCATCTCAAAGGCTCCTTCATCAAAACATCACACAAGACCATCATCGGACAACCAATGCCAATCCTTGACAATGGGGACATCTTAGGACATCGCACGACAGAAGACGACGAGCGGCGTCCGCCCGCCGAGGCCGTCAGGAGGCGGGCACGCCCACCGATCAGCGCCGAGATGAGCTATCGCTCGGGCGGTTCGTACCCGCCGCGAGAGCGCTCGCGTCCTTCGCGCGGGGACCACGGTTCGTGTCCCGCACGTGGGGAGAGGGGGTCGAGGAGTACCGCGCGGAGTTCGGGGAGCGTTGCGCGGTCCTTGGGGCGGTTGGCGGCGTCCTTGGAGCGTAGGATCATCTCGGCGGAGGCGACCGGGGCGGTGATCTCGGTGCCGGTGACGCGCTCTCTGCTCGCCGTCGCAATGATCTGCTCATAGCCGCGGGTGCCGTCGGGGATGGAGGACCACGTCGAGGTCCCCGTGACGTGTGGCGAAGGTGACCGCGACCTGGTTGCGGAACGTGCGCCAATCAAGGCCACCGGGCGGCCGGAAGCCCTCCGGGTAGCGCTTGGGGTCGACCCGGAACCCGGCGCCGAGCTCTTCAAGAGCGCCCGCGAGCCGCGTCAGGTTCTCTCGCGAGCGCTCCGGGGTGACGTCGATGTCTTTGGTCACCCCGCGCCAACCGCGTGCCTGCGCGGCGGCACCACCGATCACGACGTACTGCACCCGGTGGCGCTCGAGCGTCTCGAGGATCACCTCACGCCCGGGGGACCTCGGCTCGGACTCGCTCACGCCGCGGGCTCTTGCGCCTCGCGCTGGCGCATTTCGAGCGTCGCCCACAGCGCCGGCAGGAACGTCGCGTGCCCGAGCACCCGAGGACTCACCGATCCGGATCAAGTCGATCAGCGACGCGACCCTGACCGACCCCCCGGGCGCTATTGCCATCCGTTGCGCGTCACGCGCGAGATCGCGATACCCACGCGTCCCGCCCGGAACGGGCGTCGCGAGCAGCTGCGCGCCCGACGGCAGCACCCAGCGCCGTGACCCCTCCGGCTGCTCCGCCGCCAGCCTCGGCGCCCAAGCGCCGCGCAACGTCCTCAACACGCCCCATCGCCGACTCTGCGGGCACGATCTCAAGCACGCGGCGACCGAGCAAGATCGGCCAGCCATGAAGGGCGCCCGCGACCTCGCCGATCGCCACGAACCGGGCCTGCCCGACGAGCTCGCCGAGCATCCCGAGCGGGTCAAAGCCGGGCGCGGCCCAGCCCGGCGCCATGGACGCGAGGCGCTCGCGGGGATTCCAGCAGCAGCTGGCTGGCGATCTGCGGCTCATAGGAGTCGTCATAGCGCGCCAGCCCTACCATCAGCTCGAGATCGCACGCATGCAAAGCGTCAACGACACTCTCAAGCGGCGGATGCTGCTCGCCCGTCTCCCAACGCGCGATCGTCGACTGCGGACGCCCCAGCCGCTCCGCCAGCTGCCTCTGCGACAGCCCCGCACGGCGACGACCAGCCACCAGAAGATCAGCACTCCGCATAGCCCTATGATAGCGAAAACCGCATCGTAGCTCAGAAGCCTTGCCCATAGCAGCCGCCATCGACAGCCATGACCGCGGCGGCCCGCACCCGGCCAACGGGTGCGGGCCACACGCCCCACGGTTCAGGCTGCCACCTTCCTGGTGTTGCGCGCCGGCTTGGACGGCGCCGGATCCTCGGCCGGACGGCGAGCGGTCAGGAACTCGACGTTGCCCACGACGTTGTAGTCGTGGCGCTTGGTCCCCTCACTGTCCCACTCGCCGTACTCGAGACGGCCGTCGACAGCGACCAGCCAGCCCTTGGCCAGGTACTGGGCGGCAGCCTCGCCGGCCTTGCCAAAGACGGTCACGTTGATGTAGCCGACCTCGCGGCCTCGGCCCATGCCGTCGACCGCGAGCCTCAGCTGGCAGACAGTCAGATCCTCTGAGACCTTGCGAAGCTCGGGGTCCTTTGTCAGACGGCCCGTACAGACGTACTTGTTGATGTTCATTTTGATGTCTCCTTCGGTTGTTGGTGCTAGTGACGCAGCCAAAGACCGACGCCCACCGGCGCGCGGAACCGAAGCCCGAAGGGCGAGGGGAACCCCCCTGCGGGGTTGCAGCGCCAAGCCGGCGGTGTCGAAGATGGGGCAAGGCACGTGGGTGCCAGCCAACCGAGGGGATTCGCCATGCGGCACTTCATGTGCGGCTCCCGCGCATGCTCGATGATTCGGCCGAACCTCCTTAGAAACGACGAGTAGACGCACGGCCACTCCCGATGGCCGTTGGGAGCAGCGGTAAGGCCACTACCATCGTTTATCCATGTTCGGTGGGGGCCAGCACGATGCGTTGTCGAGGGGCAGGCCGCGTCCAGTCCTCCCTCCCCCGCCGACCCACTCGACGGTGCCTAACCGCAGGCCTTGCCTGCGCGAGCCCGTGCGCGCACCGAGGGCGCTCTCGGCCCGCGAGACGTCGCGGCGCACCCTGCCAAGCGTCTCGAGCACATGAGCACGACCGGCGCCGAGCTGCGCGCCGCAGGCGTAAGTGGATGGCTCGCGGGGCGGGTCGACGAGTTGGCGCGAGGCACCCCCAAGGAGCTCGACTCCTACCTCGTGGCCGTCGACGCCGAGCGCATGCTGCAGGACACGCTGGCATCCTGTCGCTGCCACATCCTGACCCGGGACGGCAACGACCGCCCGTGCGCGTCCGCGCTCGCGGAACGTCTCGCTGCAGCTTGCATGGATTACTGCATCCCCCGTTCACGGGTGGATGAGGCAATCGTATACTTCGAGAGCACCCGCAAAACGGACAAGCTGGTCAGGCTGGCCACCGAGGCGCGCGAGCTGTTCACGTCGCTCGAGAAGTCCGGGGAGGGCGGCGAGCTGCTGCTCTACCTGCTTCTGGAGAGCGTGCTTGCCCTGCCGCAGCTGCTGTGCAAGATGCCGCTGAAGACGAGCAGCCAGATGCACTACCACGGCGCCGACGGCATCCACGGGAAGGTGCTCGGCGACGGCACGCTCGAGCTCTACTGGGGGGAGTCAAAGCTCTACGCGGACGCGCCCGCGGCAGCGAAGGCGTGCCTCGAGAGCCTCGCGCCGCTGCTCGCGGATGAGGGCGGTGGCCAGGCGAGCAGGGACCTGGCGCTGATCCGCGACAACCTAGACCTCGGCGACCCAGCGCTGACAGAGGCTCTGCGCGTGTACTTCACAGCGGACACCCTCGAGGCACGGCGGGTGCGGATCTGCGGCGCCGGGCTGATCGGGTTCTCGCTGGAGGACTACCCAGTCGCTGCGACGGGAGCGGCGGTCGCCGTGGAGGTCACGGAGATGATTGGGCGCTGGCAGGAGAGCGCCAGAGGACACGTGCTCGCCCAGAAGCTTGCGGGCTTCCAGCTCGAGCTGTTCTTCGTGCCGTTCCCTGACGTGCAGGCGTTCCGCGACGTGCTGCGTGCCGCACTGGGGGGAGTCGGATGAGCGTCGCGGCGATCACGGAGGCGATCCTCGCCTCCCCGCGATTCACCGAGATGCGACGGGAGCTAACGGTCCGATCGCTGCTTCGGGACCTGCCAGCGTTGAGCACCGAGGAGCCGCAGTTGCCGGTGGACTGGAACTCTCTACTCGGCTGCGCGAGTGTGCTCGCAGCGGCTGAGAGCGAGCCGGCGCAAGAGGCGGCGCTGCGCGTCGCACAGGCATGCGTGTGCTCGCCGGAGACGCTCTCCAACCAGCGTGAGGCAGCGGCGGTGCTGCTCGAGAGGATGGGCAACCGGCCTGCGCTCGCTCTCGCCGGCCGGCGCGGTCTGCTCGAGGATGAGGCGTGGCGACGTGCGCCTACGCCATTGCGCCTGGATGTCGTCAGGCGCCGGCTCGAACTCTCCATCCCGGTCGCAAGCGGCGAGCGGCTCGAGGCAAACGGCTTCCAACGCGAGTTCTGGGGTGCCCTCTCGCACGCCGGATGGGTCAGCGTGTCGGCGCCCACCTCGGCAGGGAAGTCCTACCTCGTCAAGCGCTGGTTTGAGGAGCGCGCCGCTTCGGGCGAACGCTTTCGCGGCGTGTATGTGGTACCGACCCGGGCGCTGATCGAGGAGGTCAGCCTCGAGCTCCGCGGGCATTTCGGTGCGGAAGTCGAAGTCTTCACGATCCCGTGGGACCAGGCGATCGGCACGGCGGCGAAGGAGATCCACGTCCTGACCCAGGAGCGGCTGCACCTGCTGCACGAGCGCCTAGAGGACTTCGCCGCCGACGTGCTGTTCGTGGACGAGGCGCAGAAGCTCGCCGACGGCGAGCGCGGCATCCTGCTGCAGCGGGTGCTCGACGACGCATTGCGCCGCAATCCGGCCATGCAGGTGATCTTCGCGAGCCCGCAGTCTGAGAACCCGGCGCTGCTGCTAGAGGGCGCACCGGACGCGGCAGAGGGCATGTCACTTCTGAGCGCGGCAATCACTGTGAACCAGAACCTGGTATGGGCTGTGCAGGTTCGCGGGAAACCCCGGCGCTGGCGGGCACAGCTCGTCCTCGGCTCCGAGCCCGTTGATGCTGGGAGCTTCGAGCTGCAGGCGAGCCCGAACCCGACGAGTCAACGCCTGCCGCTCGTTGCCGTCGCACTCGGCGGACAGGGAGGCAACGTGGTGTACGTCAATGGCGCCGCCGATGCGGAGAAGGCGGCGCTACAGATCCACGAGGCGCTTGGCGCCGGCGCCGACATGTCCGACGACCCGGCGGTGGCGGCACTGCGAGAACTGGTGCAGAAGACCGTGCACCCGGGCTATTCCCTCGAGCGGGTCCTCGCGCGCAGCGTCGCGTTCCACTACGGGAATATGCCGTTGATCGTCCGCAGCGAGATCGAGCGGCTGTTCCGGGCGGAGAAGCTCCGTTACCTGGTTTGCACCTCGACGCTGCTCGAGGGCGTGAACCTGCCGTGTCGCAACCTGTTCGCGCGCGGCCCAAAGAAGGGCAATAACCGGGTCATGAGTCCCGAGGACTTCTGGAACCTGGCGGGACGTGCCGGGCGATGGGGCAAGGAGTTCGAGGGCAATATCGTGTGCGTTGATGCGAGCGACACGAGGCTGTGGCCCGAGCCGCCGCTGCGCCGCGCCCGCCAGCGGCTGACGCGCGCCACCGACTCCGCACTGGCGGACATCCCGGCGGTGCGCTCCTATGTCTCGGGGGCCGCACCGGTGGAGCGTGCACGTTCCGAGCCGCTGCTGGAGGCTCTGTACAGCTTTCTCGCGGCGCAGGTCGTCGCCGGACAGCAGCTCCGCCTGCTACCGGGCATGGCCGTTGCCGATCGTTGGCAGCTGGACGCTCTGCAGGCAGAGATCGCGGAGGCGCTCGAGCGGGTGACTGTGCCCGCGGTGATCTACACGCGTCACCCGGGGATTAGCCCGGTGGCGATGCAGCGTCTGTTGGAGCATCTCGCCGAGCCGGACCGTCAGGACCGGCTACTGCTGGCAGCACCGGAGGACGGCGAGGCCGCCGCGTCCTACGTGAAAGCGCTCGGGCGATGCACTTCACAGCTCGGCGCGAACTTCGGACCGCCGAAGCGCCAGTGGATGCTGGCTGTGCTGATTACCAGCTGGATGCGCGGCTACCCATTGCCGCGGCTGATCGATGAGCGCATCAGCTACCTGAAGCTGGGCGACGACTTCAACCTGCCGAAAGTAATCCGGGAGACGATGCAGGATGTCGAGCAGGAGGCACGGTTTCGCGCACCGAAGTACCTTGCGTGCTACCGGGACGTCCTCGCATTTCACCTGCGACGTTTAGGGCGTGAGAGCGAGGCGGATTTGTTGCCGGATGTCAGCATGATGCTCGAGCTTGGCGTCTCGCGGGAAACGCACGTGTCCCTGATGGCGCTCGGCCTGTCGCGAACGAGCGCGATCGCGCTGGCCGAGTACATCGTCGATGACGAGCTCTCGCGGGAGCAATGCTCGGAGTGGCTGGCCGGACAGGATCTCCGCCAGCTCTCACTCCCGCTGCTCGTGCGTGAGGAGGTCGGCCGGCTGCGCATCGGAACCGATAACCCGGGGTAGGCTCGGCCCGCCGCCCGCCGTGGCAAGCACGCTGACAACGTCCGTGCGGAGCACGCAGCCGGGAGATCTCGCGTATCGCCACCGAGCACGACTGATCCGAGCACGGTGCGCGTCCGCCTTCGGGAATGGACGCTGGCGAGAGAGCGCTACCCAGAGCTGCGGAAACCAGCTATGGACAACGCTTTGCGGCTCGAGGAGCGTCCACAAATCACTTGAATAGCTAGCCGAGCGTGAACGGCTCGGTACTGATCCTCTCGTGCCGTCCGGAACCGGTGATCAGCGTGAGCGTGTACTTGCCCGGCCGCAGTCGGCGGACAGGCAGCAGCCGCAGGCTCATCCGATCGTGTGCGGTCCGCGCGGTTCCGGCTGCGTATACGATGCCGTGACGAGAAAGGGTCGCCTGCGCGGCGGCGCCCGCGATCGTGAACTTCGCCGTGCCGGAGACGAGCTTGGTTGTGCAGTGCTGCTTGCCCTTGACCTTCGTGCACGTGACGAGCTCGACCTTGCCGGCGGGGCCTGCGGGACCCTGGGTGCCGGGGGGGCCGGCCGGGCCCTGAGCGCCCGCTGCGCCGGCCACGCCTTTTTCGCCCGTCGGGCCGGTCGTGCCGGCTTTGCCTTCGTTACCGGTCGCTCCTCCTTTGCCCGCGGCTCCTTCTTTGCCGGCCGGGCCTTCTTTACCCGTCGAGCCTTCTTTGTCGGCTTTCAAGAACACGGCGGTGACTTCGCTGGCGGCAGTCACGTCCACCGTGCAGGTCGTGGCCGAGGCTTTCCTGCAGCCAAGCCAGCCGGCGAATTCGTAGCCCGCGCCAGGTTTGGCCGCAGTCAGGGTCACGTCGCCTTCGAAGGGGTGCGTGCATTCTTCGGTCGAACATTTGATCCCAGCGGGCGTCGAGATGACTTCGCCTTCTCCGGTGATGAACACGGTGAGCGGGGAAAGCGGCGATGCGAAGGTCGTGACGGTGCCCGCCGTGTCGGCCGTCACGCAGAGTGTTGTTGACGCGCACGAGACGCTCGTCAGGTCGGTGCCCAGCGCGAGCTGGTCGTTCCAGGTCGCGCCCCCGTCGGTGGACACGAAGACGTTGCCGCTGCTGTCCACGGCGGCGCAGACGACGCCTCCCGCGCAGGTGACCGCGGTCAGGTCGTTCGCGGCGTCGACGTCGTGCTTTACGACGGTCGCTTCGCCGCTGCTGTTGATCGCGAGGTCAAGTACGTCGCCGTCGCCGTCGACCGCGACGCAGGATGAGGTCGATGTGCACGCGATGCCGTTCAACGCGGTGGTCCCGTCGATGTCGGTCGAGATCCAGCCGGCCTTCTGTTCGATTTTATCGGCGGTGTCGGCGACGTGAATGTTTCCGGTGCTGTCGACGACCGCACAGAACGATGAGGTGAGGCAGTCGACGGCGTTCATCGTGCCCGATCCGATTTCCAGCGCTTCCCAGTCTTCCGAGGCGGGATTGGCGCTGTAGCGGATCACGCCTTCCGCGTCGCCGGTGACGCACAGGGACGTGGAGGCACAGGAGACCGAATCCACGCCGAAGATCGGACTGAACGCTTCTGTCCAGGCGCCGCCGAGCGAGGTGGCGTAGTACATGTTGCCGCCGCCTTCTTCTAGGGCGATACCGTCGGCGAGCACGCACATCGAGCTCGACGGACACGCGACAGCCTCGCTCGGGCTTGCCGGCCCAGGCCACGGTGTCCACGTGGCGTCGGCGCTCGTGCTCACGTCCGTCGAGTAGAGCGCGTTGCCTTTGGTGTCTGTAACCACGCAATCGGTGCTCTGCGGCACGCATGAGACGGCGTTCAGGCTGTTGGGAGAATCGATCGCCTGCGTATGGCTCGGAGGCGAGGCGAATGCGCTCGGGGTTGTCAACGCCAGGAACGCCAGCGATGCGCCCAACGACGCGAGCGTGGCGAGGACGGGTCGTGAGACGGCGGTTCTACTCGGCACGAGCCGACCTCCCCGAAGGAGCCCCAACCAGTGAGGCAGGATGGACACCGACATTTCGAGCTCTCACGGGCGGGAGGGTGCGTACCGCACGCATCACGCCCCCAGAAGCCTGCGCCGTGGCCACGCGCACGCGGCCGGACGAATATCCGGCATCGAGTCGCGTCGTGCGCAGCCCAAGCACCCCGATCATACAACCGCTAAGCTACCAGACTCGGCCGGCAAATAAACGTTGACGCATCATTTAGGCTGGCGACCTCATGGCGACGTGCACCCCTTCCGCGGCTGGCCCTTGCATAAAGGACATATCGTCCTGGCAGGTCCCGGTCGCCCGCAGCCCAGTGCGGACGGAATAAACGCTGCCGGGCGGCTCGGCCGAGGTCTCGCCTACCCTGAGAGGATGGCCCCCGACTCCGACGCCCGGGACCTGGCCTCGCTGCCCGTCGACGAGCTCGGCGTTGTGGGTGCTGCGTGCGATGGTCGCGTCGAAGCACGCCACGTTCCAGCGATCGAACTTCATCGAGCGACTGCTGAAAGACGCGGGCGAGCGGCTGCCGGGCGACTCGGCGTATCGGCGCCGGGAGGCTACGCGCAGCGATCCGCCGCACCTCGGTCGCGCGCTGGCCGAAGCGTGGGGCTGGCTGCTGTCGGAGGGCCTTCTCGCCGAAGCCGCCACAGCGCTGGTCAAGGGCCAGTTCCCGCTCGACGGGTACGCCTTCGTGACGCACTTTGGCGAACGCGTCGCACGACACCCGCGCGCGCGAGAGTGGGTCGCCGCAGAGCGACGCCTCGGCATGCCCCTGCACCCGCGACTGGAGGAGCGAGCTCGCCGCCAGTTCGTGGTAGGCGAGTTCGAGGCCGCCGCGTTCATCGCGATGCGCGAGGTGGAGATCGCCGTCAGGGAACTCACCGAGTTCGACGACACGGTCATCGGCACCGACCTAATGAACAAAGCATTTGGGCAGGGCGGCCCGCTGGCCGATGCCGACATACCGCGAGCAGAGCGGGAGGGGCTGCAATCGCTCTATCGGGGCGCCGTAGCGGTGTTCAAGAACCCGGCCAGCCACCGCCCGCTCAGCTTCGACGACCCGGTCGAGGCCGCCGAGATCGTGCTGTTCGCCGACCTATTACTGCGGATCGTCGACCGTGCGCGAGCCGTTAGCGCTGGGGGCGGGTCAACGAGCAGCCTCTCCAGCTTGTCGCGGGCGGGCAGCCGCTCCTTCGCCGCCGACCGTCCCAACCGATGAGGGGCACCTTGATCGGACCATTGGCCTCGCTCGCGTGATCTGCTCCGACCTCGGCCGCACGCAGTTCAGCGCCGAAGCGGTCAAGGGCCGGCAGCCGCCAACTCTCGTGTAGGTCGAAGCACTCCGACCGCGACCGATGCCGCGGTCGGTCTGCTCGAGCGCCTCGGTCTCGGCGAGCGAGCTCGCGAGCAGCGCCCTCGGCCTGGGCGCGCGCGCTTGGCGCAGGTGCGCGATCGTGGCCCGCTCGCCGACGAGCATGTCCGCGTAGCCGGCGGCGCAGCTGAGGAACATGATGTCGATCAGGTCGTTTGCCTCCCAGCGCTGCTCGGCGTTGCGCAGCCGGGCGAAAAGCAGCTGGTTCATTTGGGCGAGGAACGGCATCTGCGAAAGCAGGTCCATGTCGGCTGTGAGACGGTCGAGCACCTCCTCGACCGGGATGCCGATCAGGCCCGCGACCTCCGCGAGGGTGTCGGCCAGGTCGACGATTAGTTTCGCGTAGGCGACACTCCGGACCATGGACGCGGGCTCGCCGGCAGCATGGACTTTCGTAGCGATGTCCGCCCAGTTTCCCGCCCATGCCTGCGCCTTGGCGGCTCCCCCTTCATCCGGGATCGGCTCGCGATCAGCGATCGTGTCGTAGATCCCGAGTATCGCCTGAACGACGTTCGAGACCACCGCGATCGAATCGAGTTCGCCCTGAGCGGCGGCGCTCACCGACGTTTCGGAGCTGAAGATCTCGCTCACCTCCGGCGCGAAGACTCCGCTCGCTACGGGAGTGTCGCCCTGCACGCCATGCGAGATCTCCTCGGCGCGCACGCGCACGGGGTTGCGCATCCACCAGCCGCGCTCCAGCTCAAGGACGGTCGTCGCGAGCGCGACACGTCGATCGCCATGCAGGGGAGTGGTCTCCACCAGGTGGCCGCTCGAAACGGGCAGCAGTACCCGGTGCTCCTCCACGAGGTCCGTGAGGATCTTCGCAGCACGCGCCTGCTCGACGGTCACACCGGCGCGTCCTTCGCGGGCGCCAGCGATCGTCGACCAGTGATTCTGGTCGAGGTACACTGAGGGGCGCCGTGCTCGCAGCTCCTCTAGCGAGCGCCGCGTGTCTCGCAGGTCGACGACCGCCTGGCGGCCGTTCGCGAAGTCGGCGGTCAATTCGGCGGCGTCGGGGCGGATGGCCACCCGCTCGAGGTTCGTTTCGAAGTCGGACACGCCGGGCGGGAGAGCGAACGTACGTGTGGCCTCCCGCTCGCCGGCAAGCGTGAGCGTGCGCGCGCGAATGTCGAACTCATACGACGGTATTGCCATCACTCCCACGCTAGCCGCTGCCGCCACGCGCCCGGTTGGGCCGAGGATTGGTGCTCGGGGCCACGAACACCTGGGCTCTTCCGCCCGGTCGGGCGACGCCTCCGGTGAGAGTGCAAGGAGCTGTCCGACCTCAACGACCTCTTCGTCGTGAACAAGATCCCGCTCGAGGAGGTCTGGGGAACGTTCGAGCGCAACGCGCGACACAAGGAGATCCACCCTTCGCACTCGCGGGGGCGGTTCGACAAGCGCGTCCCGCAGTGGCGCACGCGATGGACTCGGAGATGGCAGAGCACCTCGCCGGCGAGCCGGACGGGTCCCAGACGGTCGAGCGGGCGCTGCGGCGAGCCCTTCGCTGTCGACTCACCACTGGATAACGTGCGCGTCGGGGCGCGGATGATTTCTAGTCGTTATCAGGCGTCTGGTTCAGCGCACGCCAGCCGGCGTCGTAGTTGCCGAGCCGGGGGGCCGCGGTCGTCAAGCCGAGCATCGCGGCGTAGGTCTGCCTCGCGGGCTCCGGCATGTCCGCCATGGTGGTCCATCCGAAGTGATCCATCTCCTCGGCGATCGCCTGGAACGTCTCCCGGTAGCTCGCACCCTGCCCGACCACGGTCAACTCCCCGCTGGCGAGCCGCCCGATCTCCCCACGGCCCAGGTCGGCGAACCGCGTGCGCTCTCCGGACGTGAGGTGGACGTCGCCAATCTCCGGCTCCAGCAGGTTGAACGACGGCATGTCCTTCCACCCGCGCCACGTCGGCCCGCGCCCTTTGGCGCGTACGACGAGGCGGACACCTCCGCCTTCCCATTCGGTGGTCGCGTCGTCGGAGTCGGGATCGAGCCCTTCGAGCCACCCATCCACGAACGCGGTGAGGTCGGACGCGGGAAAATCGCCCGGCGAATGGCCCAGGACATCCCGGAAATCCAGCTCAGCCAGCCCCACGTTGAACTGCGCGTCCGGGTCGATCGGGCGCAGTGCCTCGGAGACGGTGCGCTGCCAGACCTCGGGTTCGTACTCCATGGGGCCGCTAGATCAGCCCGACGGGGTACCGGAGCATGCGCGGGCGCATCCGGAGCGCCTGCGCGATCCAGCCGCCGATGACGCCACCGCCGATGGCACCGTCAGACGTGGCCATCCCGTACTCGTCGCGCAGCGCGCGCGCCACGGCGAGGTCGTCCCTCAGAATCCTCGTCGGGCAACGTGTTGATGAGCGGGCCACGGCGCGCAGCCTGGGACCTCCTGTCCGTACTTGCCAAGCAAGTAGAGGAAGCGCTGATCGGCCATCTCGGCCCGAGTATAGGACGGCCTGTCGGCTGTCTATTCGTCTATGACTTCAAGCCCGGCCGCAGCAACCGTGTCGGTGCCGAGATGCGGTTCGTCCCACCGGACCACAGCCGTCGCGATGGACTCGCTCTCGACCGGGTTCATCGTTTGCACTTCATGGCTCGGGCCGACCTGGATCACCGTCCCGGTGATCTGCTGGCCTCCCACATTGGTCATGCGGACCCGAGTGCCCGGCTTCATGACTTCTCCTCCATGGTGCCTGCGATCCTGGTGCCTAGCGAGGCCGTTTGCCGGTCGATCTTCCGCCGCGGATCTCGATGTCCGGAGGTGGCGGAGGTGGAGGTGGCGGGTCGTCATCAGGACGCAGGTCATCGTACCCCGATGCCCACCAGCCACAGGACGACGTCGGCTGTCAACACCACGCACGCGACCCGGAAGAAGCTGAAGCGCCACTTCAGCTTGCGCTTGTTGGAGTCCCGGTGGTTTGCGTGTCCGAGCGCCATCGAGCGGCAGGCGTGGGTCGGATCGACGCGCTTCTCGAAGTACGTCTCATCGAGCGTGTTGGCGCTGCAGACGAAGGCCCACTTGTCCGACGGCCAGAGCACGCACACGCAGAAGAAGACCACGACGCCGAACACGCCCATCGCCGCCACGTTGACGCCGTAGGTGACCTGATGCCGCTGGAGGGCAGTCGCACCGAGAAGCGCGGCCGCGATCGTCGCCGCGGCAATCAGGACCCCGGTCCGGTTACGCAGCCCGTTCAGCGTCTCGCTCTGCATATCGAGACCACGGACGGCTTCGTCCAGGATCAGCTTCGCCATCGGGTCGATCTCCGACACGACAATCAGTCTGCCTGCGGTCGCGGATGCCGCCGAAACACGGGAGGTGGCGGAATGCCCGAAGCTATCCTGGGGCGCTGTAATGGCGGACACTGCGAAGCAATACTTCTCCGAGCGTCAGGGTCGGGGCCCGAAGGCCGAACCGCTCCCGTTCGCTGAGTTCCGCGAGCTCGTGGTCAACGTTTTCGACCAGCTCCGCGAGCAGCACTACATGCAGGAGGCCTTCGGCTATGACTGCGTGGACGCCGGCGTCGTCGACGGGAACCTCGGGTCGAACCCGAGCGCCTACTTCATGCGCACGATCAGACGCAAGGGCGTCTGGCCATACTGGGAGGCAGCTCAGGTCGGCCTCGACGAGTGGATGGCGCCGTATGAAGCCTGGGACGAGGACTGCCTGTTCGATGTGGTTGAGGTGCTGCACGATCTCATCTCCCGGCCGGTGGACGGCCGGTACCACGACTACGCACAGTGCGGCTGGCACTACAGCACGTTCGACTCGGCTGCCGGGCAGGCGGACTTCCGGGACGAGATGAACGGTGTCCTGCGGCTGCACGACCCGCCCTACGAGATGAACGACGACGGCATGGTCGTGGAGGCCGGACCAGCCGAGTTCCAAGCCCTATTGACCGCGACCGTACCCCCCGGCACCGAAGCAGAGATCGCTTCCAAGCTCAACTCAGCTACGAAGCGATTCCAGACGCGCGGCGTGAGCGTGGATGACCGACGTGTCGCTGTGCGCGACCTCGCGGACGTGCTCGAGGCGCTGCGCGGCAACATCCGCGAGACGATGCTCTCGAAGGATGAGAGGGAGCTGTTTCACGTCGCCAACGGCTTCGCGATCCGGCACCAGAACCGTGAGCAGCGCGGCGACTACGACCGGCTGACCTGGCTGAGATGGGCCTTCTACGTCTACCTCGCGACGATCCACGCCGTGTTGCGGGTTAGCGAGCGTGAGCAAGCGCTTCCGCCGACGCCGACCAGCTAGCGCCGCGAGGACGTTCGCGTCCGTCGAGAGCGTACGAGATGACGATCTCGGACGACGGGACAGGTTGGACGGGGTGTCAAATCGCCTCGCGTCTCTGTGCGTGCAGGTGGCAAGCGCGAGCTCCCCGTCAAGCTGTGTCCCAGCCCCGCCGTGGCAACAACTTTGGCAACAAACGCCAAGCCAGATGCGTCCGACAAAGCCACGAAACCCGACAAAATGGCGCATCCGGACACAGCCGGACCCATGTTTTCCGGGCCCGACCGGTTCAGGTCCGTGTCTGGGCAACCAGGTGGAGGTTCGAGTCCTCTCATCCGCATGGAGGAAACGGCTGCAAATCGGCGTCTTCTTTGGTTGAGCCGGCGCGCCCGGTCGTGGGTGTTGGCAACGGTTCTGACAACACTGCGCGGTACGCGCTGGGCAACTAAGGATCTTCTACATGCCTCCTATGACCGCGACCTCGTGTCTGCGGCATGCGACTTCGCGCCGCCGCGCGGACCGCGCTAATACGCACTGAGACGCTGCTCGATCGCGAGAAGGAGCTGTCGAGCCCGACGGGTCTCCTCAACCACGGCTGCCCCCACCCCTTGCGCGACGAATCCGACGGCATCCGCCTCGCCCGGCGCTTGCTGTCAGCTCGTCATCGAGGCCCGCCGTCTCACCCGAGACCACAGCCTCCGGCGATCCCGGCCCGGCTCACAGTCGGGTGCACCAGCTCGCCGAAGGCCACTCGAAACGCGGCCTCGTTGACGCTCGCGACGGGAGCGCGGCGTATCGGTCGGCCGGACGGCGGGGAGCCGCTGACATCGCCTTTCCCTCGCGACCGTCGGCCGCGCTCGCTCCCACGCCCCGCGACACGGGATGCGGGCGATTCGAACCGGGCGGCAGCGAGATCCTCGGGAGTTGACCTGGGGCTCTCGCTCGTGCGGACAGGTTCAGCCCCGATCGGGAGACTCACGCCGGACATCTGGCAGAGACCGTCCCTCGCTCTCCGCGCGAAGCGCGTCTCTCGTAGGCTGCAGCGAGACACCCGCGTCGCCGGCTGAGGGTGCTCGATTCCTCTGCGCGTGGGAGCCCGGGAGAGGCAAGCAGCCGCCGTTGGCTGGAGCACGTGACGGCGATGTTGCTTCGTCAGGCGCCATGCGGAAGCAGCCGAGTCAGAACTCGTGACCGCGGGGCCATTTCTCGGCCGCCGGCGGGACCGGCGCGCCTGAGCTCCGCCGCAACGGCCGGGATTGTGGCGCGACGGGTAGTCGCACCGTGGCACAGAGCCCGCCGGCCGCGCGGGGGGTGAGGGTGAGGGTTCCGTCGTGTGCTTGGGCGATGCTTTTGACGATTGCCAGCCCGAGGCCGACGCCTGCGTGGCCAGGGCGTATGCGGTTGGTGGCGCGCTGAAACGGCTCGGCAAGCGTGGCCACCAATGCTGCCGGGAGGTGCTCGCCGGTGTTCTCGACGATGAGCTCCATGCTCTCGGAGTGAGAGCTGGTCCCAACCCACACGGTGCCCTGTTCAGACAGGTTGTGGACGATGGCGTTGTGTATCAGGTTCGTCGTCAGCTGGAGCAGGAGCGCGTGTGAGCCGATGGTGGGCGTCTTCTCGCCGGAGGTCACGATGGTGACGCCGCGCGCTTCTGCGAGGGGGAGGAGCGTTTCGGTGGCTTCTTCTGCCATCAGGGACAGGTCGACGGGCTCTCGGGTGAACGGCCGCTGCTCGTGGCGGCTGAGCAGGAGCAACGCCTCGGTGAGGTCGATCGCCCGGGTGTTGACCTCGTGGAGGCGGTCGAGGAGCTCGCCGCTGGCGTGGTTCGGATCGTTGCGGGCCACGTCGAGAAGCGTCTGGGTGACCGCCAGCGGGGTGCGCAGCTCGTGGGAAGCGTTGGCTGCGAATCTCTGCTGTTCGGCGACGTGTGCCTCGAGCCGCGCGAGGAGGCCGTCGATGGTGTCGGCGAGATCCTTCAGCTCGTCGCGGGGCCCGGCGAGTGCGAGGCGCTCGTTCAAGTTGCGCTCGGAGATCTGGCGAGTGGTCGCCGTCATCGTGCGCAGCGGGCGCAGGACGCGACCCGCGATAAGCCAACCGAGGGCGATCGAGAGCACGGTCATGATCGCCAGCACGATCACGGACCGGAGGAGCCCGTGATGGAGTGCGTCGGTCGAATGGTGGACGAGTTCAGCGTATCTCAGTTCGGTGGCAGCGTCCCGGGCGGCCGCGCTATGCGTAGGTCCGTTCGGGACGAGCACGTTGACCCTGGAGGCGCGACGGAAGATCAGGTAGGTGATCGCGAGCAGCGCCACCCCGGAAATGAAAAAGAGGCCCCCGTAGAGCAGGGTCAGGCGCAGGCGGACGGTCCGCGAGGGCAGGTGGAGCCACCGCTGAGGGGCGAGGCCGGCGAGCGAGGGGCGGGGCATCCTCAGGGTGGGGGCTCTATCCACGGTGCCCTCCTTCGGACCCGGTGTCTGGCTGAGTGTCAATGCGGTACCCGCCGCCGGCCACGGTGGTGATGATCGACGGCTCGCCGAGCCGTTTGCGCAGCGCCGAGACCGTGATGCGCACGGCGTTGGTGAACGGGTCTGCGTTCTCATCCCAAGCCCGTTTCAGAAGTTCCTCGGCGCTGACGACGCCCCCTTCGGCAGCAACGAGGACTTCGAGTACGGCGAACTGCTTGCGGGTCAGCGCGACGTAGCGGCCGTCGCGATAGACCTCGCGGCGAAACGGATCCACTCGCAAACCTCCCGTCTCCAGTACGGGTGGCCTGTTGTCGGCGCGCCTGCGGTCGAGCGCCCGCAGGCGGAGCACGAGCTCTTGGAGCTCGAATGGCTTGGTGAGGTAGTCGTCGGCGCCGAGTCCGAATCCGGAGGCCTTGTCGTCGAGCCGGTCGGCAGCGGTGAGCATCAGGATCGGCATGCCGCTGCCGGAGGCGACGATGCGTTTGGCGATCGCGTCCCCCGACGGCCCGGGGATGTCTCGGTCCAGGACGGCGATGTCGTAGGCGTTGATGCTCAATAGCTCCAGAGCGGTATCGCCGTCAGGGGCGATGTCGGTGGCGATCGCTTCCAGGCGCAGGCCATCTCGGATCGCTTCCGCCATATAGGGCTCGTCCTCGACGATCAACACGCGCACGCTCTAGATGCTGCCAGGCCGGACATATCGTCGGCATATCGAGAAACCCATACGCTCGGGCAACACGACGCTGCCTTGACTGGGGGGTGTGAGCTTCAGCCAGCCAGCGCGAACAGGAGCCTGCCGCACTCGATCGGCCGTATACGCACCTGCGCCGCCGGCGCGTGCTGCCGTCGGCCTGGTGCTCGGCCAGCGGCAGAGCGGCGACACGGCGGGGCTCCTCGCCGCCGCGGGCGAGGCCGCGGAGCACCTGGGAGTCGCGTGCGCAGGGTCGCTGCGTCTGCGACGGGCGACCGAGGATCAGACGTGTCGGCGCATGAGCGCCCGCGGCGACGCGCTTCCGATCGCCGCAGGGCACGGCCTTGCTCAACGCAATCTCGACCGACAGGAGAAGACATGAGCAGAAAACGACGGCCGCTCGCCGCGCTTGCCCTGATCGCGATGGTCGTCCCGATCAGCGCGTGCGGTGCAAGCGCACCGGCCGGCGGTGGCGGTGGCGGCGACCCCACCGCCACCGCTCATGCGGACGCGGTGAAGTTCGCCGAGTGCATCCGCAGCAACGGTGTCAGCGAATTCCCAGACCCGAATTCGTCGGGCCAGTTCGGCTACGGGATCGCGAGTCGAAGCTCGCCGCTGGACCCGAGCAGCGCGGCGTGGCAGCACGCGATCGGCGCATGCAAGATCCTGGAGCCACCGACGTTTATGCCCACCCACTTCACTCCCCGGCAGCAGTCGGCCCGTCTGAAGTTCGCTCAGTGCGTGCGCGCCAACGGCGTTCCCGATTTCCCGGACCCCACCGCAACTGGGCCGCTCGTGGACGTGTCGCACGGTTCGAGCATTCCGGGGTTGCAGGCCACGATCCAGAAATGCATCCGTCTGAATCCGGAGGCAGTCCAGTGAAGCACTCGACGCGAGTGCTGGCTGCAGTGGCCGTCCTGGCTGCCATCGCCGCCGCCGGCGGCCTGGCCGTGACGTCTGACCCCAAGCCAGCAACGGCGGCCGCACAGCCTGCCCAGGCGAACACCGCGCAGGTGCGGAAGAGGACGCTCTCGGCCACAGTCCCCCAGGACGGGACCCTGACCTACCGAGCGCGATCGGACGGCTCGCCGTACTCGGTGATCAACCAGGCCCGCGGGACATACACGACGCTGCCCACGCTCGGCCAGGTCGTCCACCAAGGTCAGGTGCTCTACCGCGTGAACGAAATGCCGGTGGTGTTGCTGCACGGCTCGACACCTGCCTATCGGACCCTGTCAGCCGGCGCGAGTGGCCCTGACGTGGCCGAGCTCAATACGGATCTGGTCGCGCTCGGCGATGCCACCCGAGCTCAGCTCAGCCCAGAGTCCGCCTCCTTCGGGCCGGCAAGCATTACGGCCGTGGAGAAGCTCCAGGCTGCCCTTGGGTTGCCCAAGACTGGCACCCTCATCCTTGGCCAGGCGGTGTTCGAGCCCACCGCAGTGCGGGTCACGACCGTCTCAGCCCAGCCAGGAGGCAGCGCTCAGACCGGCGAGACGGTGCTGCAGGGCACCTCGACCACTCGCGAGGTGCAGGTGGCACTGGACGCCTCGCAACAGACGAGTGTGGCGGTCGGGGACACGGTGAGCATCACCCTGCCCAACAACCAGACCACCCCGGGTGTCGTCTCCTCGGTGGGAATGGTCGCCACCTGCCCACCGAGCTCCGGGTCGGGGTCGAGCACCGCCGCGCCGGGAACAGACACCTGCTCGTCAGCGAGCTCGGGGAGCAGCACCACACCGACGATCACCGTCGACGTCACCCCGTCCGACCCGGCCGCGACGGGCACGTGGGATCAGGCCCCGGTGCAGGTCGGTATCACCACTGCCAGCGTGCCGGACGCCATGGTGGTGCCGGTGACCGCGTTGCTGGCCCAGCCCGGCGGGGGCTACGCCGTCGAAGTCGTCGGCACAGGCGCGAGCAACCATCTCGTGGGGGTCTCGCTCGGACTGTTCGACGACGCCGAAGGGCTGGTGCAGGTCACCGGCTCGGGGCTGGCCGCCGGCCAAAAAGTGGTGGTCGCCTCAACATGACCCACACCCCGCCACCCACACCCGACAGCACCACGGTCGCGGCCGGCAACGGCGTCGCGAATGACAGTGCCGGAGTTCCTGTGCTCGATGTCGACAGCGTCACCAAGAGCTACCCCGGCGAGCCGCCCGTCCAGGCCCTGCGGGAGGTGAATCTCACCATCGGCCACGGGGAGCTGGTCGGGATCGTCGGCCCGTCGGGGTCGGGCAAGACCACCTTGCTGCAGCTGATGGGGACCCTCGACCGGCCCACCAGCGGCCGGGTGCGGATCACCGGCCTCGACGTGGCAACGATGGCCGACGAGGACGTGGCCTACCTGCGGGCCACCCGGATCGGGTTCATCTTCCAACAGTTCTTCCTCGCCGAGCACGCGACCGTGCTGGACAACGTCGCCGACGGGCTCCTCTACGCCGGTATCCCCATCGGGCCGCGCCGCCAGCAGGCTCTCGACGCCCTCGAGCTGGTCGGCCTGGACGAGCGCCCCCACGCCCGCCCGACCCAGCTCTCCGGCGGGCAACGCCAACGCGTCGCGATCGCGCGAGCCCTGGTCGGCCAGCCCGCCATCGTGCTCGCTGACGAGCCGACCGGGAACCTCGACCAGGCAACCGGGCAGTCCATCCTGGCTCTGATCGCCAAGCTCCACCAGGCCGGCTCCACGATCGTGCTCATCACCCACGACCAGGCCATCGCCGAACGGATGTCCCGCAAGGTCGAGATCCTCGACGGCCAGATCGTCGCCGACACCGGGCCCGCCGCAGGCACCGACCGCCGCCGCCGCGCTCTCGCGGGGCCGCCCACTCACAAACCGCAGACCGCGTCCAGCGCGCCCGTCGGCGAGGAGCCATCATGAGCACCACCGATACCCTGAGTCGCAGGCGCTTGCAGCTGTCGGACCTGGCCCGACTCTCCACCGTGGGACTGCGTACCCGCAAGCTGCGGGCCGCGCTGTCGGCTCTCGGTGTCGCGATCGGCGTCGCCGCCATCGTCGCCGTGCTTGGCCTGTCGGCCTCATCCCAAGCCGGACTGCTCGCCGAGATCAACCAGCTCGGCACCAACCTGCTCACCGTCAGCAACGGCCAGAGCTTCACCGGCGGCACCGCCGAACTGCCCGCCAGTGCGCCGCCGATGATCGGCCGTATCAGCGGTGTGCAGCAGGCGCAGAGCACCGGGGCCCTCAGCGGCGTCAACGCCTTCCGCACCCCCTACATCCCCTCGGTCGACACCAACGGCCTCACCGTCCAAGCCGCCAGTCTCAACCTTCTTCCCGTCCTCGCCACCACCGTCGCCCAAGGCCACTACCTCAACGCGGCCACTGTCCAGGAGCCCGTCGCTGTTCTCGGGGCCGCCGCCGCCCAGCTACTCGGCATCGACCGCATCTACCCCGGCGAGCGGATCTGGGTCGGCGGCCAATGGTTCTACGTCGCCGGCATCCTCAACCCCGCCGTGCTCGCCTCCGCCATCGACACCTCCGTCCTGGTCGGCTACCACGCGGCAGAGAAGTACCTGGGCTTTGACGGGCATCCCTCCACCGTGTACCTCCGCGCCCAGACCGAGCGGGTCAACGCGGTCGACGATCTCCTTGCGGCCACTGCCAACCCGGAAAACCCCAGCGGGGTCACCGTCAGCCAGCCCTCATCCGCCCTCGTCGCGCAAGTCGATGCCAAGAGCGCCCTCAACGGCCTGTTCCTCGGCCTCGGCGCCGTCGCCCTCCTGGTAGGTGCGGTCGGGGTCGCGAACATCATGATTATCAGCGTCTTGGAGCGTCGCTCCGAGATCGGCCTCAGACGGGCGCTCGGCGCGACCCGCGGACAAATCCGCGGACAGTTCCTTTCAGAGGCGATCCTGCTTGGGCTGCTCGGCGGAGCCGCCGGAGTCGCCCTCGGTACCGCGTCTACCGCCGTCTACGCCCACACCAAACATTGGGCCACAGTCATCCCCATCGAAGCCTGGGTCGGTGGCATCGCCGCGTCCCTCATCATCGGCGCGGTCGCCGGGCTCATCCCCGCCATGCGAGCCGCACGCCTCTCACCCACCCAAGCGCTCTGGTCCGTCTAACGGGTAATGGAGCGCAACGCCGCCGCATCCCGGTGTTGCGAATCCGAGCCGCTGCCGATCGGGCCCGACGAGGCTGAGAACCGCTTTCGTCGACAACCGCCGCCTGATGACTTCACGGACCAGCGCACCTCTGTTGCGCTCAACCCAGGTCTCTCGCGTTCAGCCTCGAGAGACGCGCTTGTCGCCAAACGCAGGCACGACGTCGACCCTGGAGACCCAGACGCTCATGTCCAACCCCACGCTCGTGACAGCACTTTGACAACAGGCGCGGTTCCAGATCGGTCCGAGGCGTCCGCGGAGCCCCCCAAACTGGGAGTTTCGGACGTCTGCGGACGCATATGGCGGCGGTGTGCCCGGTTCAGGTTCGTGTCTGGGCAACCAGGTGGAGGTTCGAGTCCTCTCATCCGCATTTTCGTCGTCGTTATGACAACGACCACCCTGCAAATCGAGTCTTCCGATGTCCGGTCGCTCGGCTCCAGTGCGCACCGGCGAGGGATCGGCAGCGGCCGCCGGCAGCCTGTGCGCAACCCCGGCGGGCTTGCGCACTCAATCGCCGTGCTGCTCGAGGTTGTGGACCGTGAAGTCCTTGCGCTCCGGCGGGTTCGGAAAGGCTCGGTCGCCAAGCTGTTGGATGACTGGCATGAGCTTGTTCTGGGTGAAGCGGTCGAATGCCTCAGTGGACTCCCAGAAGTCGATCACGCCCCAACCGCCGTCGATCGGGCCTGCCGAATGAACGAGCATGCCGTCAGCCCTGCCGAGCGGGCTACTGGCGTTTACGGTGTCGTGCACGGCTTGGTACTGCTCCTGCGTTCCGCCGGCGAACTTGAGTCTTATCCCGACTGCCATCGTGTGTCCTCTCCTAGGGGGTTTCGGGCGAGCATATCCGCGGCACCCTGGTCGCGCACCGTCGCCAAAGCGGCTCGCCGGACCCTCGCTCTGCCCTGCCGACCGAGCGGCGCAAGCCGCCAGAATCTCAGGGCCCTGCGACGGGCTACAGACTTCGACCGAGCTCAGGTCGGGAGCTTAGGCCGATAGCAGCCGGGGCTCGCACGCTCGAATATTGAGCGGTCGCTTTGAGCGATTGCTAAACTGCTGGTCATGGAGGCGCCCACCCCAGCCGAACCTCGACAGCGACCGAAGGACGGTGTTGCGCCGACGCTCACCCCCACGAAGCTCAAGATCGCGGAGGCGGCGCTTGAGACCCTGAAGGAGAAGGGGTTTGCTGGTGCGAGCGCGCGCGAGATAGCCGGCGTCGGCGGCTTCAATCAGGCGCTGATCTTCTACCACTTCGGCAGCGTCCAGAACGCGCTGCTTGGCGGCGCTCGATCTCGTCAGCGCTCGCAGGATGCGACGCCTACCAGGCCGCGTTCGAGCAGGCGCAGACGCTGCCCGAGCTGGCAAGCCTCGCCCGCACGGATATACGCCGAGGATCTCGAGAACGGATATGTCACCGTGCTCGGCGAGATGGTCGCCGGCGGCGTCTCCGACGCCGAGCTGGGCGGCGAGGTGGCCGCCCGTCTGCAGCCCTGGATCGACCTGGTCGAGGGCAAGCTGCGAGGAGCTTCTCGCCGGATCGCCATTTGAGTCGATGGTCCCAGCGCGGCGATATGGCGTTTGCGATCGTCGCGCTGTACCTGGGCGTCGACATGCTCAGCCACCTGGAAGGCGACACGCCCGCGCGGAGTCGCTGCTCGACCTCGGCGAGCGCTACGCGCCGCTGCTCGGCGCGCTGCTGCCTTCCCAGCAGGAAGGAGAATCACGATGAGCGCCGATACGGGACTGGACCTCGTCACGGGCGCGTTCAGCTACTCGGGGTCGCGCATCGCTGCGCGGCTGCTCGACGCCGGACGCGAACGTGAGGACTCTCACGTTTCACCCGGACCGCGCACATCCTCTGCAGGGACGGGTCGAGACGTTGCCCTACGGGTTCGACGACCAGGTGGCTCTCGCCGAGAGCCTGGAGGGAGTGACCACCCTCTACAACACCTATTGGGTTCGCTTCGATCACGGCCGAGCGTCCTTCGCCAACGCCATCGCCAACTCGCGTGCGCTCTTCTGCGCAGCCAGACAGGCCGGGGTGGCGCGCATCGTCCACGTCAGCATCGCGAACCCCTCGCTCGAGTCGCCGCTGCCCTACTACAGAGGCAAGGCGCTGGTTGAGCTTGCGCTGGCCGAGGTCGGCGTTCCGTACTCGATCGTCCGCCCTACCTTGGTATTTGGCGGCGATCGCGATGTGCTCGTGAACAACATCGCCTGGATTCTGCGACGCATGCCGATCTTTGCACTCCCGGGGAGCGGCGCCTACCAGGTGCAGCCGGTACATGTCGATGATCTGGCGCGGATCTGCGAGCAATCCACGCACATCGCCGGCGACGCCATCGTCGATGCGGCCGGACCGGAGACGATGAGCCTTCGATCAGCTTGTGCGGGCGATTCGCGGCGCGGTCGGAGCACGCTCGCCGATCCTGCACTTGCCGCCCACGGTCATCTCGGCGGCCTCCCGCGCGCTGGGCCTGCTCGTCCACGACGTCGTGCTCACGCCCGAGGAGATCAGAGGCCTGACCGCCGGCCTTCTCGTCTCCCACGACCCGCCCCTCGGCCGGATCGCGTTCAGCGAGTGGCTCGCCGAGAGCAGCGGCTCAATCGGCCAGCTCCTACGCCAACGAGCTGCAACGCCATTTCGCGATCCCGGCGGCGGCGCAATGAGGTGAACGCGGTCGGGGGTCGCCGCGGTACCTACGGACAGCTCCATCCCGGGGGCAACGTATCCGGAACAGCCGCGCCGACGCTTTTCAGCACCGCCTTCGCCATCGCCAGGTGCCCCAGGCAATCTGGATGGAAGCCTTCCGTGCTGGGTCTAGGCTGCACTTCCCCGGCGCCCGGGATCGTGGGGATCGGCCGAAACACGGTGCCGTTCACCCACAAGCCCAGTTCTTCGAAGCGTGCCGTCTGGTTGGCGAACTGATTGCTCGCACCTTTACATTCTTCGGGCCGCGCCCCCGGCGTAGGGCAAACCGGTTCCAGCGAGGCATTTTCGGGCGCTTCGTCTCCCAACATGTGGCCCTTCAGAGCGTCTGCCGTGTTCACAGTCTCGACGTTCGGAGCCTTCAGGCCCTTCGACTCGAATTCCGCCTTCCAGTCCTTCACCGCGAGCCCGACCTCCCGGTTCAACGCGGACGTGAACTTATCGATTTCCTGAGCGACCTTGTGGGCAAGTCCAAATCGCACTTTCTGCGACACCGCGCAGGTTCCGCCCGCGCATTTCAGCTGAATGGGCCGTTCTCCCACAGGAATCCAGCTGATCTTTACGTTTGAGCTGACTTTGTAGTAGATTTCTTCGGTCCTCGCCTTGGCCAAATCGATGACGTCTGGGTAGAGCACCACGCGAATCGCTGCATTCGGCGCCACTTTGTGGATTTCTGTGAGGACCAGCTTCAGCTTGGCGTAGGTCGAGGGAATCCCGCCGGAGGCCCCCACCGGTCCTTGCAGCACTTCTTCTTCGACGCCCGTGGGTCCGCGTTCCTTCTTCTTCGTTCCTTCGTTCTTACCGCTCAACCATTCGTTGATGACCTTCAAGCATTTTGCTTCCGTATAGTTGAACGCTGCTGATTCGTTCACCAGGGCGACGTTTGACACGCCGCAATTGCCGCCGATCTTGCCGAAGCCCGAGTCGTTCCCGCCGGCACTCAGGGTGACGAGCCCGATAGCCGGATTCGGCTTGCTGCTGGCGTTCCGTGTCACGCCGCCGGGGAGTTCGAGCCACGAGAGCTGTTCGGGACCGAGCAGTGGATTGGTTTCGCCTTTCGACCACGTTGCTGGCGCCGTCAGCTCGGGATACTGGCCATATCCGGGCCAGATATTTTCGATGATCGCCCCGCTGCAAGCGCGAAAGATGAAGAACGGCGGCTGCTGCTTTGACACTTCGCCTTCGGCCGTCACACCCTTGCCTGGATAGAGAACTTCCGCGACGCGCGCGGGCCAGGCCTTGGGAGACCGGTGGCACTCATTGACGTTGACGTATTCGGTTTCCGTTCGGAGTTTTTCGTACCACAGGAGTTCTTCTCCCGCTTCTTTTCCGGCTTCTTCGTAGGGGGAGTTCGAGCCGGCGTAATAGCCAGGACCGCCGTAGCCGGTGCCTGGGGTGCCCTCGCCGGAGGAGTAGGAGTCACCGAGCGCAGCGTACTTCTCCAGTTCGTACTTGTTGAGCTTGCCCTCGCTGATTTCGGCCTGTGTGGCTTCCTGTGTACACAGCTTGTCGAGGAATCTGCCGCTGAACTTCTCCCCCGTCTTCTGAGCGTGGAGGCAGACGATGTCGCTGCTCGCGCGCGCCGCCACCGCCGCGACTCCGGCGACTGCCAGCGCCGCGCTACTGCCAAGCACTGCCAGTCGGATGCGCCTCATGTCCCCCTCCCCCTCTCAGTCTCGTGCTCGTCAAGACGCTTGAGCCGCGACACGGGCCGCCTGGCGGGAGCATGCCGCCCGGAGCGGAACGCCTGGACTTCGGATCGGAACCTACCACGCGGGGCCCGCTGCGTCGCGCCGCCCGGCGGGCCGGGTGCGGGTCGAGATGCCCGCCTTACGCGCGCGGGCTGCCCACCTCCGCTCGCCAGGCGGCGCGTGCGTGCGCGACGCCGGCCTCGTCGTGGAAGAGCTCGGCATTGCCAGTTCGCGGCCATGCCCAGAGCATTCAGCCTGAAGGCCATCGCAGTCTCAGTCGTGTTTTCCTGCGACATCGCCTATCCCCGTTCCTCGGCGAGGCGTTCGGCGGCAGCACGAGCCTCGTCGGGGTCGAGGTAGGCCTCGACGCGAACGCAGAGACGCTCCGCAAAGGTGTTGACGGATGCCCAGCGCAGGTGCACCTCGCCGCCGTCCGCAAAGCGGCCAGTCAAGACCCAGATGCCATAGACGATTCCGTTGCCCATGTCAGCGATCTCCGGCACGTCGAGGATCAGCTCCTCGTAGGTGACGAGCCAGTCACTCAGGAAGCTGTGAATCGCCGCGACCCCGACGAACGTCCCGATACCTACCTGCGAGGCATCCCACACGGCATCGGCGGCGAAGTAGCTCATCGCCGCATCAACGTCACGTCGGTTCATAGCGTCGATCGACCGCCGCGTAGGCTCCACCAGGTCGGGCGTCATGGACTCCTCAGCCATCAGGCAGCGAAGTATCACTCAGGCCCAGTGGCTACCGCTTTGCGAGCCTGAGCGAGCGCCCGGTCAACAGCCGAGCGGACGACCGCAGCGGACGAAACGCACTGGTCTGCTCGCCGCTGCGCGAGACGCTCGCAGCCGTCGAAAAGGGTGCGTGATGAGCGTGCACCCCCAGCGACAAACGGCTCAGAGCGTCGTCGAGCAGGTGGCGTCGCCGACTTCGACGCTCACTGCATCTCCCGCCGCGGACGGCCCGGCGTAGAAGTACACGTCTGCGTAACCGGAGCTGTTCGTGTAGTAGCTCGCGGTTTTGCCGTCTCCGCGAACGGTCGCGTCCTCGTCGGGTTGGTTGGATTCGACGTACACGTCGTAAGTCGTTGTAGGTCTTGTTGTAGTCGGCACTGGCGGAGCACCAGCCGCTCGGTTTGGGCGGGGATGGTTGTGGCTTTGGTTTCGGCGCGGCTGGCGCGGGCTTCCGCGCCAGTGCGATCCAGTCGCTGACGATGGACGTGCTGCGCTTGGGCGAGCGTCATCCGCCCCTCGCAGACAGCATGGTTGAGCTCGTCCTCGACCGCGTCCTTGGGGTTCGGCGAGGCGCCGGGCTCGGGCCACAGGTTGCGCGGGTCGTTCGTCGCCCCGCCCAGCTCGAGCGGCACGAAATGATCGTACTCGTAATCGGAGGCGCGGCCACCCGCCCCGTAGGCGCGCATGCTCGCGAACTTCTCGGGCTCGGTGATGCTCTCGGGCGGCCGGACCGTCGACGTCCATCCGCTCCGGCAAATCGTGCGGCCGATCGTCGCCTGTGTCACTTGCGGGTTCAACGCGCCGGGTGTGCATCGTGGGTCCGGCCGCGAGTACAGCCCGGAGCCGATCGCGTGGCACGACCCCGCCGGCGGCTGCGGCTGAACCACGTTGTTGCTGGCGGTCGAGTAGAGCAGCCCCGACCGGGAACGCGCAGCGATAGCCGCGCCTGGGAGCAGCAGAAGGCCGGTACCGAGGGCGGCGGAGACGGCGGCTCGCCTCACGGCCGCCATCCTACTCCGCCCGTTGCGCCACGGGCCACCAGCTCCACGGTACTACTGCTTTGCTGGTGAGCGAGCGTCCGAGCGACAGCCGAGCGGACGAGCGGAAAGGAATGCGATGAAGGAGGGCCTCCTCGGTGGCAAGCTCCGTTTGTCACCGAGAACCAACCTCGAGGAGGCCCGATCACAATGTTGCATGCTGGACTGGATCTGAGCCCTCGTGCCCGAACGCGCCAGCTCCACGACCTGCTGGCGTATCTCCGCGGGATACCTGCTGGGCATTGCTTCCTCCTCGCTCAACGCCGGAGGATTCCAGAAACCCGACTCCACTAAACCCGGACCAGATCACCGTCTCCGTCAATCCCGGTCCGGCTCAGTCTGTCCCAGCAGCTCCCTGTGGCCGGCGGTCCTCACACGAGGACCACGGTGACCGCAAGTAGGGCGAGAACCTCGGCGACTATGACCGCCTCTTGGGCGGTCCGCTCGCGCGAACCCGAGTAGCCGCCCTCCCGCAAGACGGTCATGATCCTGCCAGCGGGCAACCCGGTGGCCGTGGAGCAGGACTCATCGCCCGGACGGACCTCGAGATCCGCCAAGGGCGGGGTTCCACCCATTGCCCCTCAGCGGCAGGCCGACAGTTAGCGGATCTCACTGTTGCTCTGTACGGCTCGCGAGCGTCTCGCCTGGCGCTCGCGAGACTCCTCCTTCGCCATCGAGCAGCGGGCGTCTCGCGCAGCGACGCGCGTGGAGGCGGGCGCGTGGGTGTGCATGGCTCGCGCCGAGCGCAGACCCTCCGCTGAAGCCGGTTGTCTGAACACGTGCCCAGGCTGGCGTGGCGACCGGTGCTTCCGTCAGATCTTTGAGCACCCAACTGGAGGGAGGCTCTCGTGAAGGATCTAAAGGGTCGCTCGGCCCTGGTCACGGGGGCCTCTGGCGGACTCGGGACGCACATCGCGCGTCGGTTGGCGCGCGAAGGCATGAACGTCGTGGTCTCGGGACGTCGCGAGGACGCACTCGCTGCCGTCGCGGGCGAGCTCTCTGAGCTCGGTGTCACGGCGCAGGCGGTGCCCGCTGATCTAGCGGATTTGGGTCAGATCGATTCGCTGATCGAGCGCAGCGAGGCTGCGCTTGGCTCGATCGACCTACTTGTGAACAATGCCGGGGTCGAGATCACAAGCGCCTTCACGTCGTACACCCGCGCGGAGCTGACCTCGATAGTCGATGTCAATCTCACCGCGCCACTGCTGCTCACCCACCGACTGGTGGGAGGAATGCTTTCGCGGGGACACGGCCACGTCGTCTTCATCTCCTCGGCGGCGGGCAAGCTCGGCCCCGCCTACCAGGAGCCCTACGCCGCCACGAAGGCCGCTCTCATCGGTCTCACGCAATCACTGCGCGCGGAGTACCTCGACGCCCCTGTCGGCTTCTCGGTCGTGTGCCCCGGCTTCATCGCCGGCGATGGCATGTATCAGCGGATGCTCGAGGAGGGGGTCAAATCCAACCGCCTGCTGGGCGAGACGACGACTGAAAAGGTCACAGACAGAGTCATAGACGCAATCCGACGCGACCAGCCGGAAGTCATCGAGACGGGTGCCCCGCTCAGGCCGATACTCGCACTCAGCCAGCTCACGCCCAGGTCCGTCGAGCGGCTGGCGCCGCGCTTCGGTATCACCGAGTTGTTCCGCCGTGTTGCGATCTCGCGAGACCGCAACGCCTGAGCCGGGTCGCGGATACCTCATTGGGTCGCCCTGCGCGACGTCGGGTTGCGAGCAGCCACAGCGGTCACGAGCTCGCCCGCGCCGGGAGCAGTGACAGATTCCCGCCTTTGGCGATGAGCGGCCGCAGCAATAGCCCCGCGTGCGAGATGCCAGCGATGGGACCCGGAGCTGCTGGCCCGCTGTGTCGGATCAGGCGTGCCCCGAGGCGATTGCGGAAACGACTTCGCCGGCCGCAGCTCGTCCAGGGGAGGCACGTGATGCGCGCCGGACGAGACGACTCCTATGGCGCCGAGAGCGACAGCGTTGGCCGTGACTGGGCGCCGCAGAAGAAAGCCCTTTAGCTCGACGCAGCAGCGTGTAGGTTGGGCGTCGCCGTCGCAGCGGAGCGACAAGCGATCGTCCCCATTCCATCGCATGTGGCGCTCGACGCGTTCGTGGAGGAGGTGCGCGGAGGCGGGGTCGACCCCGGCCCGGTCGAGCTGGGCGGGACTGCCGCGGGCCTGACGGACCCGGACGGAATGTGATCGACGTCGCGCAGCCGCTCGAAAAACGCGGATTACACAAGGACCCCGTTGTGTCCATGATTGGGACGAGCAGACGCGGGTATGTAAGAATGTCAAGCACGTCGTTTGATCACGCTCGCGCGCGAGCGGGGGAGGATTTGGATGCGAATCAGGGGTGGGTCTCATCTAGTCGTTCGTGGCCGGTCGCGCAGGGCGTACACCGGGGCGCTCGCCGCGCTGTCGGCGATCGCGGTGATGCTCGTGGCGGCGGCGGGCGCGTCGGCGTTCAGCGCCAGCGGGAGCGTCGAACAGGTCGACGTCACGGGCCTCGTGGCGAACGCCCAAGCCTCGCTGTTGAGCTCGAGCGGAGCGACGGTCGCCACGCAGGAAGCCGACTCGCTCGGAGGCCTGCTCTTCCAGGAAGTCAAACCCGGGGAGGAACTACCGCGTCAAGCTCACCTCGAACGGCGAAGAGTCGGCGCCGATCACCGTTCACAACCAGGCCTCGGCACCCTGGGATCCGAGCATCTACGAACAGTCGATCCCCGACGAAGGCTACTCGTACCTGACCACGCGCGACGGGACGAAGCTCGCGATCGACGTGCACCCACCGACGAGCATCGGGGGCAAACTGTCGCTGACCTCGGGGCTCCACCTGCCGTCGGTCCCCGGGGTCTCGCAATCGAGCATCAACGCCGCCTACCCGACGATCATCGAATACTCGGGCTACGGCTACGCCAACCCCGCCGGCCCCGAAAACGGGATCGCGGCGGTCGCCAACCTGATGGGCTTCGCGGTCGTCGACGTGAACATGCGCGGGACCGGCTGCTCGGGCGGAGCCTTCGACTTCTTCGAACCACTGCAGAACCTCGACGGCTACGACGTGGTCCAGACGGTCGCCAATCAGCCGTGGGTGCTCGACCACAAGGTCGGGATGCTCGGGATCTCCTACGGCGGGATCAGCCAGCTTTTCACCGCTCAGACCCGCCCGCCCGACCTCGAGGCGATCGCCCCGCTGTCGGTGATCGATGCGACGGCCTCGACGCTCTACCCGGGAGGCATCCTCAACACCGGCTTCGCCGTCGCGTGGGCCGAACAGCGCCAGCAGAACGCTGAACCGGCCGGGCCGGGCCACGGGCAGGAATGGGCCTACAAGCGGGTCGAGGAAGGCGACACGACCTGCGCGGAAAACCAGGTCATGCACGGAGAGGCGACGAACCTGCTGAAGAAGATCCGTGAAAACGCGACCTACGTCCCGAAGGTCGCCGACCCGCTGGACCCGGACACGTTCGTCAAGAAGATCAACGTCCCGACGTTCATGGCCTGCCAGTGGGAGGACGAGCAGACGGGCGGCCACTGCGCCGATCTCGCCGAGCACTTCACGGGGACGAAAGAGAAGTGGTTCACGTTCACGAACGGCGCCCACGTCGACTCGCTCGATCCCGACACGCTCGACCGTCTCTATGACTTCCTGCAGCTGTACGTCGCGCATCAGGCGCCGTTGGTCGATTCCGGCGGTGATCGACGCGGCGGCCCCAGTGGTCTACGACGAAGCGATGGGGCTGCCGAAAACCGACGCCGTCACGCTGCCGACGGATCCGATTCAGGAGGAGCCGACCTACGAATCCGCGCTCGCGGCCTTCGAAGAACTCCCGGAGATCCGCGTTCTGTTCGACAACGGGGCGGGGAAGTCTCCGCTCGGCCAGGAAACCGCCGGGAATCCATATCCGGCGTTCGAACACTCCTTCTCGAAGTTCCCGATCACGGGGACCAAGGCTCGCTACTGGTACCTGGGGCCGGACGGCACGCTCACCGAAAAGAAGCCGACGGACGAAGGGGTGGACAGCTACACGTCCAACGCCGCCGCGACCCCGCTGACGGACTACTCGAGCAACACCGGCTCGGGCGGACTGTGGGGGAACGCCTCGCAGTGGGAATGGAACTGGCAGCAGCCCGCAGCCGGCTCCGCCGTCTCCTACGTGACGGCGCCCCTGTCGAGCAATGCCACGGCGATCGGCGGCGGTGCGGTGCACCTGTGGGTGAAGTCGTCCACGCCGAACGTCGACTTCCAGGCGACCGTCAGCGAGATCGACCCCGACGGCGACGAAACGTTCGTGCAGAACGGCTGGCTCCGTGGCAGCGAGCGCAAGCTCTCGACCGGCGCGAAAAACATGTTCAAGGAGGCCTCGACGGTCCTCCAGCCGATCCCGACGTTCGTCGCCTCCGAAGAGGAAGCGATGCCGGCGGACGAATTCGTCCCGGTGGTCATCCCGCTGTACTTCGAGGGCCACGTCTACCGCGCCGGCACCCGCATCAGGGTGACGGTCGCCGCTCCCAACGGGGTCGAGCCGGTGTGGTCGTTCGGCGAGACCGAGCCCGAAGGCACGACGGCGAACGAGCAGATCGCGTTCTCGCCGAGCATGCCCTCGAGTCTCGTCCTGCCGATCGTTCCGAGCATCGAAGTGCCCACGGGGGTGCCGGCGTGCCCGACCCTGCGCAACGAGCCATGCAGGACCTACGAGGCATACACGAACGAAGGGTCCTGAGCCCCCCGCGGTTGGCGCTCCGTCAACCTCCACCGAGCCCTGGCTGGCTCTCCGCGGCGACGCTGGCATGTCGACGCGGAGGGCCTACCAGCGGCGCGGCTGGGCGGACTCGGTGCTCGTGACGCCGAGCTTGGTCAGGAAGCTGCGGTAGTCGGTCTGCACCCACTCCTCGGCAAGCCGCCCGTCGTCGTCGTATCTGAAGATGCCGATCACCTCCCATTCGAGGTGTTCGCCGGTGGGCTCGACCGGGCCGATGGGCGAGTAGCTGAAGACGCCGCCGAAGTCGCCCGAGAAGTTGGTGCGTGCCGCCAGGAGGTTGCCGTCCACGATGATCTGCTCACGAACGAGTCGCAGATTGCTGAACGCGGCGCGCAATGAGGCGAAGTAAGCGCTGAGCTCGTCGAAGCCCAGCTCGCTCCCGGGCCCGTGGAAGATGTAGTCCTCGGTGAAGTAGGCGCGAAGCTTGGCGTCGTCCTCGCGGGCGATCGCCTCATCGCCGATGCGGATCAGGTCGCGGGCGAGCGGTGTGTCAGAGATGAAGCCGGGCATCATTCCTCCTTTGTTTCTAATCAAGCAATAATGCTATCATTGCACTATTGCTTGTCAAGTAGGATGGTCGCCATGGCTGCAGAACAGATAGATCGGCAGGAGCGACGAAAGAGACGCACGCGGCAGGCGATCCAGGCTGCCGCCCTGGAGCTCTTTGCCGAGCGCGGCTACCGCGAGACAACCATCAACGACATCGCGGGACGGGCCGACGTCGCACCGAGAACCGTGACGGTGCACTTCCCCGCCAAGGAGGAAATGCTCTTCGACGCCGAGCCCTTCACGCTCGACAGCCTCAGCAAACATCTCGCCGCGCGAGGACCGAGCGAATCGGCGCTCGAAGCCCTGCGCGACTGGATGGCAACCACAATGACCGAAGCTGAGACCAACGGGTCCGACCGGGACGGACGCTTCTGTGAGCGGCGCGCCCTGCGAGCGCAGATCATCACCACGGAGCCCGAGCTTCGCGGCCGCGCCCGCGCCAGCTACTTCCCCTTCGAGCGCGTCCTCGCCGAGGCGATCGGCAAAGACATCGGCCAATCCGCGAACAGCCTCACCCCCCGCCTCGCCGCCCTGTCCGCCGTCGCCGGCCTGAGAGAGCTCTACGAGAGCGACCAAGCCCAGGCCCTGGCAGCCCCTCCGAAAGCCGCCGCATTGCTCGAGCTCGTTGACAGCGTGATCCGCTTCGCCCAAGCCGGCATCGCAACGTCCCGAGGTCGAAACCCTAAACCTGACCCAACCTAGAGAGCCAGGCTCGGTCCTGACGAACGCCTGCGCGTGCCCGTGTAGGCGCACGGCACCCGGCGTAGGGCGAATCGTCCGGTCGAGCGCTGGTCACAGCCATGGCCGCTGTGCGTCAATCCATGTAGATGAAAGGTTCGTCGCGCCCGGACGGAGTACTGCTGATCGCGGCGCGAGGTGGCGATGGCGAGGCGTTTGGCGAGTTCTACAGACGGAGGAGTCCTCTATTGCTGGCATATTTGAGGCCGCGCGTGCCCAACGCTGAGACGGCCGCAGAATCTGATGGCCGAGAGCTTCGCAGGCGCGCTCCTGGCCGTCCGCGACTCCGATCGCCCAATTCCAGACGAGCCGCTCGCGTGGCTGTTGACGATCGCTCGCAACAAGCTGATCGACAGCATCCGGCACGGCCGCGTGGAACAGGCCGCGAGAGACAGGCTGGCCCTGGCCCCGCTCGAGATCGACGATGAGGACATCGCCCGCATCGAGGACGCCGCCGCAAGCGTCGACGTGGCGGCAAGCATCGACGGCCTGCTCTCGGCCGACGAGCACGCGGTGCTGAAGGCGCGCATCGTGGACGAGCGAGATTACGCCGACATCGCCAGAGAATCTGTGCTGCTCAGAGGCCGTCGCGAGAAAGCGCGTCAGCCGGGCACTCCAGACCCTGCGAGCAGACCTGGAGACACACGAATGAGCGGCTACCTGGACCGCTTCGAGCAGCAGCTCATCGACGCGACCAACGTCGGGAGGTCGCGCTCGAGAGGACTGGCAGCACGACACCGCAGGTTCCCCGCGAGCCTCGCCATCGCGCTCGCCGCGTTGCTCGCCGCCTCGGCGGTGGCCCTCGCGGTGACGGGCACGTTCGGCACCGGCTCGCCCGTGCGACCTTCCCAACACCCGAGCGCACGAGCGGGCGTGGGAATCGCCACACGTGGGACACGCCTTTTGGCGATGCGTGTCGCTGACCCGGCGGGCGGCCTGCCGTGGGGCATGCGACTCGTGCGAACGACGCGGCGCCTCGTCTGCCTGCAGGTCGGAAGGATCGACGGCGCCGAGCTCGGAGTCCTCGGAGAAGACGGAGCCTTCGCCGACGACGAGCATTTCCACCCCGTCACGCCGGACGTCGTTGGCTACCACAGCACAACCACAGAGATCAGCACCTGCCTTCCCCCCGGACAGACGACTTCGCTCGAAGCGCGCCTGCCCCAGAGCGGCGTCTTCGGCTCCCCCGATGCGGGAACCACCCCGGCGGCGGCCCGGCGCTGGATCTCCTACGGCCTACTCGGGCCGGAGGCGGTCAGCGTCACCTACACCTCCGCCGGCCAGACCCGCACGATCCCTGTCGAACCCGGCTCCGGCGCCTACCTCGTCGTCCTCCCCAACCCGGCAGAGAGCAGCTTTGAGACCGGCGGCGGAGCCTCGAGCGCCAACCCGCTCGTGGTCCCCCAGGGCGTGATCTCCTCCATCGCCTATCGCATGAACGGCCGACTCTGCCACGAATCCCGCCCGGCGAACGAAGCCGCGGCAGCTCATCCGGGTTGCCACCGGCCGCCGGCAGCCGCCCCGCCAGGAGCAGCGCGCCGCCTGCATCGGCCGATCCGCGCTCGTCTATCCGCCGACGGCACCGCGAGCGTCACCTTCACGGCCCCCCACACCGTCACGAGCGCACTCAGCGACTACACCGTCGAGGTCCCCTCACCCTGCCACGAGGGCATCGACGTCACCCCGGTCGAACGAGACCTACAGGCCGGCGAGACGGTCCACGTCGCCATCCACAACATCTTCACCAACGCCTGCGGACCCACGATCACGATACGTGTCCTCTATGAAAAAACCCGCAACCGCTTCCTGTACGGCGAACGCGAAGTAATCGTCGGAGAAACCTCCATCCGGCGCTAGCGGCCGATGCCGTGCGGTCGACCAACCATTCGTCCACTCCGGGGCTCAGCGAGCCAGGCTGCCCATCCCGGGCGCCTAATCTGTCCAGCGTGGGGGTCTTGAGCCGGACCGCACCAAAGCGCGTTATCGAAGTCTGCGAGGGCGTGCCCGCACTGGTCGCTGTGCTGGATGAGAACGCGTCGGTCGCATATGCCACGAGAGGCTTCGTGGACCGGTTCGACGTGCGCGACGGCGCATTGGCCTCCTGTCCGAGCGAGGTCGAGCTGATCACCACCGGCCAGGCCGACCGCCTCACCGCGCCGCTCGACGGGCTCGAGGCGAGCCTCGCCGCGGTGGTCGACAGACCCGGCCGGCGCATGGCCGTGCTCATGATCCCCACCGACCGCGACGAGGTGGACGTCGGCCCGGTGAGTCCGCTACTCGAGGAGCCTCTCGACGAGAGCCCCGCGATCCTATGGCTGAAGGATCTGGATGGGCGCTACCTGCGCGTGAATCATCGCTACCTCGACCAGCTCGGGACCGACGCCGAGAGCGTCTGCGGCCGCACCGATGCCGAGCTCACCGCCGCGGGGTCGATCGAAGGGCTGAGGCTGGAGGACAAGGACCTCGCCGCGTCGGAACCTCTGGAGCTTGAGTACCTGATCGGCGCGTTTGAAGAGCGCCCTGCATTTGCCGCTCTGCGCTTTGCGCTACGCGATGGCGACGGACAGCCCACGGCCACGTGCAGCGTGGCGGCACCGCTCGCGGAGGCCGCGCTGGCCCGTTCTGAGTGCGACCGGCTGATGAGGCTCGATCGCTGGCGACGGCTCGATGCCTTCGCGATCCGTCAGGAGCTGCTCGAGGAGTGGGGGCTGACGCTGACCGACGGAAGCTTCGGCCCGCCCCTCGACCGTGACGAGCGCGTCGCGGCCGCCCTCGGCGAGCGAGACGAGGCGCTCGCCACAGCCGCGCGGCTGGAGGAGGAGCTGGTACAGGAGCGCGAGCAGCTCGAGAGCCTCCGCTCCGAGTCCTCCAACGCAGCCCAGCGCGCCAATGAGCTCGACGGCGCCGTTGCGGCCGAGCAGGCGCGATCCGAGGAGCTCGGGCAGTCGCTCGTTCGCGCAGAGGCCAATGTCAGCGAGCTGGAAGCCGAGCTGACGGCCGTGCAGGCAGAGCTCGAGCAGCAGCTGCTCCCTGCCGAGGTGCCCGAGGCCGACCCATCCGCTCCCGCGGACGATGGCCTCAGGTGGGGCGCGGGCTCGCAGCGCGCTCTCTCGGCAGCGCTGATGGGCCTCACCGAGTGGCGAGCGGTGCTCAAGCACACGATTGGCACGCTCGGCTCAGAGGGCGGCTGGGACGCCACGATCGCGTGGTGCGCCGACAGACCACCCCGGTCGATGCGGTGCGGAGAGGTCTGGAAGCGAGACCCCGGTGGGCTGGCCTCATTCGAGGCGCGGGCCTGGAAACACGTAGAGGACCCTGCGAGCGCAGAGTTCGGTCGTGCTCGCAACCGGATGGCAACGACCTGTCTGCTCGATCTGCAGTCGGCTGAGGACCCGCTGCTGCGGGCCGCTGCGGCAGATGGGATCGGCTCAGTGATACTCGTGCCGGTCAGCGACGGGGGCGAGACGATCGCGATGCTCGAGCTGTTGTCTCGGAGGGCCACCACGCCGAACCCCGAGTTGGTCGTCTCGCTCGACGCGATCGCCCTTCAGCTCGGCGCGCTCGCACGGCTCCTCAAGTTCACGGACGATCGCGAGTGGCGGCTGGGACGTGTGTGACGTCTGGGCGGCTGCCCGGGGATGGCGGGAAGCGCGAGCAACGCTGAGCAGCGTCCTTGCGATCGCGGCATCGACATCGCTGCTGATCACGATCGGCACGGCCAGCTCGGCCAGCGGAGCCACGTCCTGCTCTGTGGTGCCGACCGTCTACGGGATTCCCCCTTGGGGCTTTCATACCGGCCCGTATACCGGAGCGAGCAGCTTCGCCAAGGGCCATGGAAATATCAACCTCGAGGCCAACACCGTCTCTGGGATCATGTGCCAGCAGGACCGGGCGGGCACGATCATCATGTCCCTCGAGCGCCACCTCGTCTATCACTCCCACTTCGCGACGATGTGGGGCTACCCGGGGAACATCATGAAGGTCAGCTTCCGGGTCACGAGCAGCACGGACACGAACTGCGCCGTCGGCACCGTGGGTCGCGCGAACCTCTACGCCAGTTACAACGAGGTGCGCAGCGACAGCGTCCAGTTCCTCTTCCCGGCTGCCTGCCGGGACCAGGACCACCTCTACCACGGAACCGAGGTCAACAACCAGGTCCCCCCGCTCTAGCCGACAGGCGAGGGCGGATGCCGGGTCTCGCTCAGCCTCCCGGCCGCCGCGTGGTCTCCGACGCGCGGGATCCGTGCGCAAGAGGACCCTCATTGCCGACGCCCTCAACATCGCCCATCTCGACGACCTCCAAAGCGCTCGGGCTAGCGCACGAGCTCGAGGACGCCCAGGGCGACGATTGCGAGACACATCAGCGTGTAGACGAGCCGCGCGGCGGACCCGGGGATCTTGGACATTCCCCAACCAAGCAGCCAGCCCGGCCCGCGCGTGTAACGGAGGCCCTCGTGGAGCTCGTCGTTGTCACGGGTCAGCGCCCAGATTCCCCCGAACACCCCGACCAGCACGACCGCTGCGCCCAGCGCGTCGCGGTTGTGCGACAGGACGGCCGCAACCAGCAGCGCGGCGTAGGCCAACCCGGCCACGGTCTTCCAGCCCCGCCATTCGAGCCGCTGCGGCAACGGCCCCGGGGATTCCCCCGTGCCGCCGCTACGAAGGTCGCTGCTCTCGGCCATGCAGGTCTCCTACCCGACGGATCGCTTTGGCAATCGCTCGCACCGGTGCAGGCCGAGCTCTGGGTTCGATGGCGGCCCGCCGCCTGCAGCCGTCGGCATTAGGGAACCCTAACCTCGAGGCCCGTTCTGTGTTAGCCTCCGCCATAGCCGAGTGGCGAGGTCGGAATTACGAGGAGCACCTTGATGTCGGAGGGCCAGACAGCCGCAGCGCGTCCCCGTCAGGACACAGCCAAGCGCATCAACGAGCGGGCCAGCTTCTACATCTGGACGGCTGTCGTGCTGGCGGTGGCTGTGACCGTGGTGGTGCTCGGCTGGCACGCAAAGGGCGGAACGGCGAATCCAGCTGAAGTCCCGGCGGGACACCGCCTCAGCCGGACGACCGTCGTCCTCGACAGCGCGATCCTCGTGTTTCGCGAGGGGCTCGAGACGATTCTCGTGCTCGCCGCCGTGATGGCCAGCTTCCTCGGCGGCAACCGCGTCTACCGGCGCCCGGTGGCGACGGGCGGCGCAGCCGCGATCGCGGCCGGGATCGCGACCTGGTTTGCCGTGATCTGGCTAATCGGCCGGTTCCACGGTGGCGAGTTCGACGTGCAGGCCGCTACCGGGCTTCCCTCGCTCATCGTCCTGCTCATCGTCATGAACTGGTTTTTCCACAAGGTCTACTGGACCGGCTGGATCTCGAGCCACCACAAGCGCAGACGCTCGCTGCTGTCCGCAGATCCGGATACGAACAAGCGCCGCATGCTCATGGGGCTCGCGCTGCTCGGCTTCACGTCGGTCTATCGGGAGTGCTTTGAGATCGTCATCTTCCTCCAGCTCCTTCGCGAGGTCTACGGGGCGGGCGTCGTCCTCGAGGGCGTCGTCATCGGTGGGCTGTTCACCGCCACTGCCGGCGTGCTGACCTTCGGCCTGCATCAGCGCCTGCCCTACAAGCGTCTGCTCGTCATCACGGGCGTGATGCTCCTGTTCGTGCTCCTGGTGTCGGTCGGAGAGGAGGTCAACGAGATGCAGCTCGCCGGCTGGATCGGCACGAGCGAAATCCACCGCCTCGCGATCCCGGGCTGGATGGGCACGTGGTTCAGCCTGTTCAACAACTGGGAGACCTTCATCGGCCAGGCGGTCGCGCTCCTGCTCGTCCTCGGGTCCTACTACGCGGCCCAGTACCTGCGCGTCGGGCGGCCGCGGCGCCGCGGCCGGCAGGCAGCCGTTCGCGCGGCGCAGCCGCCCCAGCAGGCGGCGGACATCGCCGTCGCCGGACAGGTCGCCCGCGCCCACTAAGAGCGTGGGCAGGACAACTAGCCCGGGGATCGCCGTCTCGCGGACCCGAACGGCCCTCCCGCTCGCCCCTCGGCGATTGCCGCCGGGAGTCGTAGGCTTGTGCGGATGTCGCGCGCGATCGAGGAGCGCAACCGTCGCATGTTGCGCACTCGCGACAGGATGGACCGCGCGTTCGCGCAGCCGCTCGACGTTCCGGCCCTTGCGCATGGCGCCCACGTCTCGCCCGGGCACTTCAGCCGCCAGTTCCTGGCGACGTTCGGCGAGACGCCCCATCGCTATCTGCAGCGCCGTCGGGTCGAGCGCGCGATGGAGCTGCTCCGCGAGACCGATCGTCCCGTCACCGCGATCTGCTTCGACGTCGGCTTCAACAGCCTCGGCACGTTCACCCGGACCTTCCGCCAGATCGTCGGGGAGCCGCCCTCTGCATACCGCGCGCGTTTCACCGGCGAGGGCGCCGCGCTGCGCGTACCTGCCTGCTGGGCGATGGCGTGGCTGCGCCCGGCCGGATGAAAGAGCAGATTTGGAGTAGCGGGCGGCGCCGGCGCCGTCTAACGTCACGCACATGCTCAAGCGAATCAGCCACACATTCATCCACGTTCTCGACCAGGACGAGGCGCTCGACTTCTATGTCGGCAAGCTCGGGATGGTCGTACACACCGACGCCGACCTGGGCGTCATGCGCTTTCTGACTCTGAACCTCCCCGACCAGCCGGACGTGCAACTCGTTCTGATGCTCCCGGGACCGCCCGCCTACGACGAGTCCACCGCTGCGGAGATCCGCGAGCTCGTGGCGAAGGGCGCCGGCGGCGGCGGCGTGATCTTCGAGACCGACGACTGCCGCGGCACCTACGAGAGCCTCCGCACCGCGGGCGTCGACTTCACGCAGGAGCCCACGGAGCGCTTCTACGGGATCGACTGCGCGCTCCGCGATCCCTTCGGCAACCCGATCCGCTTCACCCAGCCGCCGGAGGGACCAATCGTGGTGCCCCCGCGCGAGGAGCTGCAGACGCAGCCCTGAGAGGGGACCGATCGACGCATCCGGCGGGCTTGCCTGGAAGCGACCCGCTCTGCCTACGGCCGGCCTTCGTAAATCCAGGCCGCGTTGGCGCCGTCACCCCCGATCAGCGCCGTATCCCCGTCGCCGGAGAGTGCGAGGCTTGCGGCGAAGAGGCCATCTTCAGCGCCGCCACGGCCCGTGAACTTCACCCCGCGCTGGATCCAGCTGGAGCCCGAGCGAGCGAAGAGCCAGGCCGCGCCAACCCGCTCACGGTTACCTTCGTTGTCCATGGCGGCGCCGATCAGGGCTGTGTCTCCGTTGAACGACAGCGCGAGGCTTTCGCCGAAGTTCCCTCGACCGCTCTCCCCGCGGCCCGTGAGCTTCGCGCGGCGTTTCCAGGCGGACCCCGATCGAGTGAACAGCCACGCCGCGCCGACCTCCCCGCCTTCGCCCCCGGCCCCGACCAGCGCCGTGGTGCCATTGCCGGAGAGTGCGGTGCTGTCGCCAAAGCGCGCAAAGGAGCCCCGTTCCATGCCCGTGAGCTTCGCGCCCTCCTTCGTCCATTTCGAACGCGACCGTCTGAAGATCCACGCCGCGCCGCCGCCCCTGGCCCCTTCGGCGCCGACGAGCGCTGTGTTGCCGCTCGCGGATAGCGCGACGCTGTTGCCGAAGCCGGCATAGGGGGTCGCAGCAGCGCTCCCGAGCACGGCCTGCCGCTCCCATTGCGAGCCCGAGCGGGTGAAGACCCACGCGGCGCCGGGCTGTGCGCTTCCGGGCGCGCCTATAACCGCCGTGCGGCCGTTTGCGGACAGCGCGACGCTGCTCCCGAATTCGGCATCGCGGCTTGCTGTTCCAGGCGTGAGCTTCGCCCCCTGCTGGCTCCAGGTCGACCCCGTCCGGGTGAACACCCAAACGGCCCCCGCACCGCAGCACCCTTCGTGCGGGGCAGCGTCGTCGGAGCGACCCCCGATCAACGCGATGTTGCCGTCGGCGGAGAGCGCCACGCTGCTCCCGAAGGAGCCTTCGCCGGTCTCCCCGATGCCCCGGAGCTCCGGCCCCTGCTGCGTCCACGTCGACCCGGAGCGCGTGAACACCCACGCCCCACCGGCCCTTCCGTTCTCGTCGGAGGCCCCGACCAACGCGGTGGTGCCGTCCGGGGACAGCGCAACGCTGTGGCCGAATTCGCCTTCACCACTCGCTTCACTGCCGGTCAGCTTGAGACTCCGGTGCAGCAGCGGATCGCTCTGGGACAGATACACGGCACCGCGACCATCGAGGCGAGCGGCGCCCGCGCTCCGGAGGGGTGCGGCCCACAGCGCCGTAACCGCCCATCCACACACGCACGCCACGACACCGATCGCGAGCCGGCTCGCCGTTCCGCGGCGCAGCATCAGCGTTCTTCCCCGACGATCTCGACGATCAGGTTCTCATACCCGGGTCCGCCGTCGCGGAACCCCAGCTGCACCGTTGCGCATCGCGCCACGCTCGCGTCGGCGCCGCAGCCCTGGCCACTCTCAGTTCGCGAGGTAGCCCGTCACGCGTGCCTTACCGCGCGTGAAGACCTCCTCGCCGGAGTTGAGCTTTGTGACTGCGTGCCAGTACCTGGACGGCTTCCCCGTCGCAAGGAACGCGCTCGCGAGAGATCGGGCCGTCGCACATGAGACCCCGACCGCCATCAGCCTGTTCAGGGCGGCTCGGCCCTCGCCGTTGGTGTGGGGGAAGGTGTAGCTGACGCTGCCACAGCTCGTTGCGCCGGCGGGCGCGAAGAGGTGAAGCTGGCCCGGTGACAGCGTGAAGCCGTAGCCGGCGTCGTTCGTGCAGCGGACCGACGTCGCGTTCACCGTACAGGCGATGCCGTAGCCGTTCCACAGCGACCCCGGAGCCAATGCGAGATATTCCGTATCGGAGACGAGATCATCCTGGCTGATGTCCACGAGCCGCGCGCGGCCGGCCCGGCCCTGGCCCAGCTGGACGGCGGGGTCGCCGATCCCCGGAGCATGCGGCAGGCCCGTCGCCTGGCACTGCAGCCCGCGCCACAATCCGTTCATCGGGGCTCCCGCTCCGGGGTCCGGCGCGGTGCCCTGTATCCCTTCGGCAACCCCGCATACGACCGCCTCGCCCTGCGTCGACCAGTTCAGCGTGCTCGACGGGCTGGAAGCGGACTCCGCAGCGGGCAAGAGCGTCATCGCAAGCACCAACGCGCAAGCCGCGGGCGGGATCAGTCGCTTCATCGCTCGAGCCTACCGCCGCCCGCCGCGACGTGCTGAGGGTCGCGCTGCCAAGCTTCAGGAGTGTCGAGCGCGGATGCCGCCGCTGACCAGAGGTCGCTGATCGAGCTCGTCGAAGCCGTGCGCAGGATTCCCTACGGGCGGCCGAGCGACCGCACGGTCGAGGGCATGCTCCGCGAGCAGCGCGGCACCTGCTCCACCAAGCATCTGTACCTGGCACGGCAGCTCGCCGTGCGCTTCCCAGGGACCGAACCCGAGATCGTCCACAGGGTCTACCGACTCGACAGGAGCCGGGCAGGGCTGCTCTTTGGAGATCGGATCGCCTGCGCGATGCCGCCGGACGGACTCATGGACGTCCATCGCTACCTGATCATCACGATCGACGGACGACGCCTGACCGTCGACGCAACGTTCCCCGGCGCGCCCTGGGACGGACGCTCACCGATGCCACTCTCATGCGGCCCAGGGGAGGACATCCCCGCCGGCGAGCAACCCGACCACGACAAGAGAACACTGGAGAGACTCCACTGCGACCCCACGGTCCGAGAGCCCTTCATCGAGGCCCTCTCACTCGCGACGCAAACCGCGTAGTCCGCTTGACGTAGGAGCAACGGGTGCCAGCGGGCGCGAACTCGCTCAAAGCAACCCGCAGGATCCCTTCGCCCCCCAAAAGCGAGCCCTTGCAGCCGGTCACCGCGCCGCGAGGGCCTTCGCTCGGTCGGCCGCACGGTCGGGCAGCGTCGTCATCAGCGACACGAGCACGCGGCTGCTGGCGGGGAGCACGTAGCGGGCCCTCGGGCTGGCGCCCTCGGAGGCATCCGCGATCCGCCGCGCCACCCGCTCCGGGGCGATGCCGTTCTCCGCCACCTGCTTCGCCACGAACTCCCGCGTCTTCGTGATCAGCGCCTCGTATCCCTCCGCGGCCACGGAGAAGTCGGCGGCCTGGCGTTGGGAGGCGTCGCCGATGTCCGTCTTGACGAACCCGGGCTCGATCAACACGACGGCCACGCCGAACGGCGCAAGCTCCATCCGCAGGGCGTCCGAGAGCGCCTCGAGGGCGTACTTCGTCGCCGAGTAGACCCCCATCCCCGGGAACACCACCCGCCCGACGACGGAGCTGATGTTGACGATCCGCCCGCTCCGCCGCTCGCGCATCCTCGGCAGGAACGCACGCGTCACGTCGAGCAGGCCGAAGACGTTCGTCTGGAACTGGTGCTGTACAGCGTCGTCCGAGAGCGCCTCCACGGGCCCACCGAGGGCGTAGCCGGCGCTGTTGACGAGCACGTCGAGGCCGTATCCCGCCGTCGCCTCCTCCACACGGACCGCGGCCTCGGCCACGGAGGCGCCGTCCGTCACGTCCATCGGGAGCGCCTCGATCAGGTCGTTGGCGGCGGAGAGCTCGCCGAGCTCCGCCTCACGGCGGGCGGCCGCGAAGACCCTGTGCCCACGCGCCGCGAACTCCACCGCCGTCGCCTTGCCGATGCCCGAGCTTGCGCCCGTCACGAGTACCTTCAGCTGCTTTGCCATGCGCACGTCCCCTCAGTGAAATATGGAAGAGGCTCGGCACTATATACATTTTGTATTGCGCATGAACCCCGAATGGTATTCTCTCGAGGTGGCAACGCGAAGCTACGGACAGATGTGCTCCGTCGCACGCGCATTGGACGTCCTCGGAGAGCGCTGGACGCTCCTGATCGTGCGCGAACTCCTCCTCGGGCCGAAGCGCTTCAAGGACCTCCTCGAGGTGCTCCCCGCGATGGGCACGAACCGCCTCGGCGACAGGCTCAGCAAGCTTCAGGCCGCCGGTGTGGTCGTGCGCACGACGCTCCCCCCGCCCGCGGGGGTGCGCGTGTACGAGCTCACGGAGTCCGGCCAGCGGCTCCGCCCGGCGATCGACTGCCTCGGCGCATGGGGACGTCAGCTGCCGCTCCCTCCGGACGTCGACCGCGGGAGCGCCCGGGCCGAGCTCGTCGCTCTCGGGCTGGCTGCGGTGAGTCCCGCCGCCCTCAGCGCGGGCCTGGAGGAGACCTACGAGTTCCGCGTCGGCGAGGAGCACTTCCACGTCGCCGCCCACAACGCCACCGTGCGCGCCCTCTCGGGCGCCGCCCCCGGGGGGGCCGACCTCCTCGTCGAGTGCGACCTGTCTACCTTCTTCGCTCTCGCGGCCGGGGACATCTCCGCCGAGGAGGCGCTGGGGAGCGCCCGCGCGACCGTGAAGGGGGACCCGCAGATGCTCACCCGTGCCTTCACGCTGCTCAGCCTCGGGCACGAGGTCAGCGAGCTCCGCCTCGCCGCGGCCTGAGCGCGCGCTCGCCCCCACGCCGCCGTCGCTGGGCGGAGAGACGAGCCCGCCGCGTCAGGGAAGGGCGATCGAGAGCACCCCGGCCTCGTGGTCGAGGAGCTGTCGCTTTCGCTGGAGGCCGCCCCCGTAGCCGACGAGCGCGCCGTCGGCGCCGATCACACGATGGCACGGAAGCACGATCGCGAAGGGGTTGCGTCCGTTGGCGAGGCCGACCGCGCGGAAGGCGCCGGGCCGGCCGATCCTCACGGCGATCTCTCGGTAGGTGCGAGTCGCGCCGAAGGGGATCCTCCGCAGCTCCTCCCACACGCGCACGCGGAACGGGGTTCCCTCGATCCGCAGCGGCAGGTCGAACTCTGTCCGCTCCCCCGCGAAGTACTCCTCGAGCTGATCCCGAGCAGCCGCGAACGGCTCGTCGGCCGAACGCCAGTCGGAGCCGATCTCCGGAGCCCAGCGCTGATCCTCCATCAGGATCGTCCACAGTGAACGCTCCTCGCCGGCGATCACCAGTCGGCCCACCGGGCTCTCCATCGTCGTGAACAGCGCCCCATCGAGCGATCCCGCCGGCGCGGCGCGGGCGCGGCTCGGCGCGCGCGTCGGGGCGGGCGAGTTGCTCATGCGGCGATCGCCAGCGCCGGGTCGGCCTTCGAGGAGCGCTCCCGCGGCGACCTTCTCGGGATGCTCGCCCAGAGATGTTGAACGGCGTAGGCGCGATAGGGCCGCCAGCGCTCCGCGAGCGACGTGCTGGAATGCCCGCCCGCCTCCTGCCCCAGCGCTTCGAGGGCCCTGCGAACGCCGAGGTCGCCCGGAATGAACGCGTCGGGGTCGCGGAGCGCGCGCATGGCGACGTATCCCGCGGTCCACGGCCCGATCCCCGGAAGCGCCAGCAGCGTGGCGGCCGTCGCCTGTCGGTCGGCCCCCTCGTCGAGCACCAGCTCCCCCGTGGCGAGCGCTCGAGCCACCGCGATCACCGTACCCGCGCGGGCGCGGGGCATCGCCAGCGCGGCGGGATCGACGCCGGCCAGCGTCGCCATCGGCGGGAACACGTGGGTCACACCTCCGATCGGCCTGGCCAACGGCCGGCCGAAGCTGCGCACGAGCCGGGCGGCCAACCCGCGGGCGGCGGCGACCGACACCTGCTGACCGAGCACCGCCCGGATCGCCAGCTCACCGCCGTCGGTATGTCCCGGCACGCGACGCCCCGGCTGCGCTCGCACGAGGTCGCCGATGACGGCGTCCCCGCCGAGACGTTCGAGGATGCTCAGCGGGTCTGAATCGAGATCGAGCAGCCGCCGGCAGCGGTTTATCGCCGGGCCGAGGTCGCGGAGGTCCTCGAGCCAGAACGTCGCCGCGACATGTCCCTCGACGGGCCTCAGCTCCACCACCCCCGGCGCGTGCGGAAGGGCGAGGCTCCGGCGGTAGCCGTCGGACAGGGCCTCCTCGACGCCGGCCACGGCGCGGGCCTGCAGGAAGGCCAGCAATCCCTCCCCGTCGAACGGGCCGCGATAGGCCAGCCGCAGCTTCAGCCCGCCCGCCTGCTCGCCGGTGTTCGCATCGCCGCGTGCGCGCAGCTCCGTCGGAGACCTGTCGAAGACCTGACGGATGGTCGCGTTGAACTGCCTCACGCTCGAGAAGCCGGCCGTCAGCGCGAGCACCCCGATCGGCAGATCGGTCGTCTCCAGGAGCACCCGCGCGGTCTGGGCACGCTGCGCGCGGGCGAGCGCCAGGGGACCCGCGCCGACGACCCCCACCAGGCAGCGATTGAGGTGACGCTCGCTGTAGTCCAGACGACGGGCGAGCCCGGGGACGCCGTCGCGATCGACGACCCCGTCGGCGATCATCCTCATCGCCCGCCCCACGAGGTCCGCCCGGGAGTCCCACTCCGGCGATCCCGGCGCGGCGTCGGGACGGCAGCGCTTGCAGGCCCGGAAGCCCGCCCCCTGCGCGGCCGCGGCGCTCGGGAAGAACCTCACGTTCTCAGCTTTCGGGGTCCTCGCGGGGCAGCTCGGCCGGCAGTAGACGCCGGTTGAGGTGACCCCCGTGATGAACCACCCGTCGAAGCGCCCGTCCTTTGCCGAGATCGCCCCGTAGCAGTGCTCGAAGTCCAGCATCGCGGTCAGCATCGCACGCACGCCCGCGCTTTTCTGGCCGAAATCAGACATCACCGTTACGGTTCAGGAGATGCCGCCGCGAAGCTCGAGCCACGCGCGACCGCTCGCAGGCCTCCCGTGAGCCTGATCTCCGGGATCGCGCCTGTGGCGGCCGTTCTCGCGCGGCCGCATGGCCTGCTCGAGGGGCCCCGTCTCGGCGCCGACGGCGAGATGATCTACAGCGATGTCCTCGCGGGCGGCGTCTGGGGCTGCTCGCCAGAGGGTGCCGTCCGCGAGATACTCCCGCGGCGGCGGGGGATCGGCGGGATCGTCGCCCACACCGACGGCGGCTGGGTGATCAGCGGCCGGGACGTCATCCACATCTCCCCCGATGGCGGGCAGCGCCTGCTCTACGCCGACGAGGACGCCTGCGGCTTCAACGATCTCGGCGCGACGGCGGACGGCTCGCTGCTGATCGGCGTCCTCCGCTACCGCCCGATGGCCGGCGATGCCGAGCGAAACGGCCGCCTCGTGCGCCTCGACCCAGGCGGCGAGGCGACCTCGCTGACCGAGGAGGTCGTCTGGCCCAACGGCATCGGCGTCTCCCCCGACGGCGAGACCACCTACCTCAGCGACTACGCCCGCCGGCTCGTCCTCGCGATCTCGGCCGGCGGCGAGGTGCGGGAGTTCTGCCATTCGCCCCAGGGCTCGGCCGACGGGCTCGCCGTGGATCGAGAGGGCGGCGTGTGGGTCGCCCTCGGCGAGGGCGGGGGCGTCGCACGGTTCCTGGCCGATGGGACCCTCGATGAGGTCGTCCCCCTCCCCGCCTCATTCATCTCGAGCATCTCATTCGGCGGACCTGACGCGCGCGAGGTGCTGATCACGACGGCGGATAACCACGAAAGCCCGGAGCTCGGCGGGACGCTGCTCCGGGGCCGGGCAGAGATCGCCGGTCTGCCCGTCGGGCCGACGACCGTCTGAACTGCCGGGCCCGTGGGTCGGCCAACCGCGACCGTGGCCACCGGCGCGTTCGCCGGCGGCCCAGTCGCGTGAAATCTTCTGCTTGTGCTCAGCGGGAGCTGTCGCGGCGCTGGCGGCGCTGGACCACCACGATCGAGAAGCCCGCTCCGACCAGAAGCAGCCCCACCACGACGACCCAGCGAAGGTCAAGCCCGGTGAACGGGAGCGTTGAGGCTTTTTCGGGGCTCGTGCTGCTCGTGGGCGTGGCCGTGCTTTCGGTGCTCGGCGAACTCGATTCTTTCGAGGGGGAGGTGCCTTCTTTGGGCGTGTTCGGTTCCTGCTGGTAGCCCGATTCCGTGCCTGTCCCGGCGGCCACCGCGGCGCCCGGGGATGCGACGGCGAAGGCCATCAGCAAAAGGATCGGAAGGATCAGGATCGCGCGCCGAAGCCGGATCGGGCCTCCTGAGCTCCGCGCTGCGTCTGCGGTCTGTGGCCTGCTCGAGGCCATGACGTCGGTCCGAGTCATGCCAACCTCCAGTCGATGGTGTCGTGAACGCTGCGGCCGGCCGCTCGGGCCGGCTGGAGTGCTGTTAGGGGCGCTTCTACCTGGCAAGGCATCGTCCTTGGTTCGCCGTTTCCAGGCCTTGGCCTGCTTGTCGAACGCAAGGTCTATCACCAATGGCGGTCGAAACGCTCTTGATCGGCGGGCATGCCCGTACCGCGCGGGGCCTCAGGAGACGAGCACGCGCCCCTCCAGGGAGTCGTCCGCGAGGCGACCACGGAGGACCTTCTTGTCAAACTTGCCGACGCTCGTCTTGGGAATCTCCTCGACGAAGGCGAACTCATCCGGGAGCCACCAGCGGGCCACCCGCGGACGCAGGTGCTCGAGGAGCTCAGCCGCGCCTGTCTCGGAGCTGTCCCGCAGCACCACGCAACAGAGCGGCCGCTCGGCCCAGCGGGGGTCCGGCTTGGCGATCACGGCGGCCTCGACCACGTCGGGATGGGACATCAGCTCGTTCTCGAGCTCGACCGAGGAGATCCACTCGCCGCCCGACTTGATCACGTCCTTGGCGCGATCGGTGATCTGCACGAAGCCCTTCTCGTCGACCGCCGCGATGTCCCCCGTGCGCAGCCAGCCGGAATCGAACTTGTGGGATCCCGAGTCGTCGCGGAAGTAGCTCGCGGCCACCCACGGTCCGCGCACCTCGATCTCCCCGGTCGACTCCCCGTCCCACTCGACCTCGCTCCCGTCGTCGTCGACGAGTCGCAGCTCCACCCACGGCAGTGGCCTGCCCTGCTCGGGCCCGGTCCTCCCAGTAGGCGTCGTCGTGCTCTCCCTCGCGGGGTCGCGCATAGGTCGCCACGGGGCTCGTCTCGGTCATCCCCCACGCCTGGAAGATGCTCACCCCGTGACGCTCCTCGAAGTCCTTCATCAGCTGCCGCGGCACCGCCGAGCCTCCGCAGGCGCAGTTGTCCAGCGAGGAGAGATCGACCTCGGGGTGCTCGTCGGCATATCGGAGCAGGTCGGCGAAGATCGTCGGCACGCAGCCCAGCTGGGTGGGACGCTCGGCGGCGATCAGCTGAGCCAGGTGCTCGGCCTGGAGGAACCGGTCCGGGAGGATCAGGTCGGCGCCCGCGAGGGCCGCCCCGTAGGGAAGCCCCCAGGCGTTCGCATGGAACATCGGCACGACCGCCAGCACGCGGTCGGCCCGCGAGAGCCCGTTGGCGTCGCGCATCAGCGTCGCGGAGGAGTGCAGGCTGATCGAGCGGTGGGAGTAGAGCACCCCCTTCGGGTTCCCAGTCGTCCCGCTCGTGTAGCACAGGGCCGCGGCCTGACGCTCGTCGACCTCGGGATAGTCGAAGGGACCCCGCGCCTGCCTCCTCCATCAGCTCCTCGTAGCGGAGCGCGCCCGGCAGCCCGTCCGCGTCGCCGTCGCCCATCACGATGTAGTGGGCGACCCCCGGGAGCGTCGGCGCGAGCTCGGCGAGGACGGGCACGAGGGAGGCGTCGACGAAGATCACCCGGTCCTCAGCATGGTTGACGATGTATGTGAGCTGCTCCGGGAACAGGCGGATGTTGAGCGTGTGCAGCACCGCGCCCGTGCAGGGGACCGCGAAGTAGAGCTCGAGGTGGCGCTGGTTGTTCCAGGCGAACGTCCCCACGCGGTCTCCCTGGCCGATGCCGAGACCGGCGAGCACGCGTGCCAGCCGGTCGACGCGATCCGCCACCTCCGCGTGTGTCGCGCGCGTGATCAGCCCATCCTCGCCGAGCGTCACCACCTCCGCTCCGAGGTTGCAAGTGCGCATCCTGCGACGAATGTGGTTCAGGGTCAGCTGGAAGTCGTCCTGCATCAGCCCATGGACCATCTCGCGTCATCCTCTCCCCGCTCCTTCCCGTGGCGCCAACCTGGCCAGCCCATCGTAGATCCCCCGCGTGCGCTGGGCGATGTCGTCCCAGTCGAAGCGCAGCACGTGCTCTGAGGCCTGCGTGACGAGCCGGTCGCGGAGCGCCTCGTCGACGAGCAGCCGCTCGATCATCACGCCGAGGTGCTCGGCGTCGCCCCCGTTGAAGCGCAGGCCGACGCGCTCCCCGACGGGCACCACCTCGCGCAGGCCCCCGGTGTCCGCGACGATGCACGGGCATCCCGAGGCCATCGCCTCGAGCGCCACGAGGCCGAACGGCTCGTAGATCGATGGCACGACGCAGAGATCGGCGATTCGGTAGAGCGAGTGGAGCACGTCGTCTCCGATCCAGCCGAGGAACGTCCCGTGGCCGTCCAGGCCGAGGCGGCTGGGCCTGCGCCTTGAGCTCGGCCTCGTGCGTTCCGCTGCCCGGCGACGAGGAAACGGACGCCGCCGACCCGCTCGATCACGCCCGGGAGGGCGTCGAGCGCGAGCTGGAAGCCCTTCTCGTAGACGAGCCGGCCGACGAGCAGCACGAGCTTCTCGTCGCGGCGCGGCGAACTCGCTCCGCAGCGCTCTGCAAATCCCCGCTCGGGCGCAGTTCGCTCGGGTCGACGCCGTTGGGGATCACGGCGACGCGCCGCTCGTCGATGTCGAAGATGTCCGCGACATGCCCACGCATGTAGTAGGAGCAGACGATCACCCGGTCGGCGCGCCGGGCCATCCGCCGCTCGACCGCGTGGATGTGCGACTGCGGGGCTTTGTCCACCCAGCCCTGATGGCGACCGTGCTCGGTGGCGTGGATCGTCGTGACGTAGGGCACGCGGAAGCGGTCCGCGAGCCTCGAGGCCGCCTCGGCGACGAGCCAGTCGTGACCGTGGACGAGGTCGTAGGAGCGCTCCTGGCCAAGCGTCTCCGCCGGCCGCGAGCATGTCCGCGTTCATCTGCTCCACCCAGCCAACGAAGCGGTCGAGGTCCCTCGGCCAGCCCGGCTCGCGCACGCGGAACAGGTTCACGCCCCCCGGCGTGCGCACATCGGACCCCCCGATCGTCGCCGTCCCCGCGCGTGAGGACGTCCACGTGCGCGCCCTGGCGGACGAGGGCCTCCGCGAGCTTGCGCACGTGACGGGCGAGGCCTCCCTCGATCACGGGCGGGTACTCCCAGGTGAGGATGAGCACGCGCTTGCCCATGCCCGGGACCCTATCTGGCTCGGGCCGGCGGACCCTCCGCGAGGCCGGTCCCTCGACTCCCGCTCGGACACCTCCCGCGAGGATGCGCGAACATTCCTCACGGATGCCCGTGAGCGATCCCCCGTTCTACTTCGCCGCGATGTCTCCCTTCTCGTGGCTGGCCGCCGAGCGGATCGACGGGCTCCTGCCCGAGGCCCGCTGGATCCCCGTCACGGCAGCCTTCGTCTTCAAAGCCCACGGCCGCACCTCCTGGGGCCTTACGGACGAGCGCGAGACGGGCATCGCCGCAGTGGAGGAGCGAGCGCGAGGCTACGGGCTCGGGCCGATCCGCTGGCCGGATCCGTGGCCGACGAACGACGTCCCCGTCGCCCGCGCGATGACCTTCGCCGCCAGGCGCGATCGGACACGCGAGTTCGCTCTGGCGGCGATGCGCCTCGCGTTCCTCGAGGGACGCGACCTCAGCGAGCTCGACGCGATCCTCGAGGCGGGCCGCCGCTGCGAGATCGATCGAGGCGAGCTCGAGCAGGCGCTCGGCGACGAGGAGATCAAGGCGACCCTCCGTACGGTCACCGACAGGGCGGCCGAATCGGGTGTCTTCGGCGTCCCCACCGTCGTCGTCGGCGGTCGGCTCTTCTGGGGCGACGACCGCCTGGATGAGGCCGCGAACGCGGCCGAAGCGGCCTGAGCGCCGCTCACGGCCCTCGATCGACAGCCGCGGCGGGAAGGTCGAGCTGAAGCTGGCGAGGGGACGGACGGAGCGGTTCGGAGGTTTCCGCGGGACGTCCCCGTTTGACCCAGTGGCCGATGACCTCACGGCTGCGACAGCTGCGGTAGCTGATCCGGCGGTCGGTCGGGGCGACGGCGAGGCCCCCCGGCGCCGTCCCCGTCACCAGCGCAAAAAAGCGCCTGCCTTTCCGGTCGATCTCGACGATGTCCCCCGCCCTGATCCCCTCCAACCTCATCGCTTTCACTCCATCAGATCAAGGGGACCCTCGTCGTCGTCCCTCGTCCGCGCCGTCTCCAGGGGGCTACTTCTGGACGATCCGCCCCGAGGGTCTCCTCCCGCGTTGGTCTCTTCCCGCGTTGGTCTCTTCCCGCGGCGCCCCCGCGCGCGCGGACGCCCACGCGCGCGGGGCAAGCATTTGCAGATGTCCCATCCCCCACCCCTCGAGCCCCGCCCGACCACCACCTTCCGCCCGGGTGCAATCGGGCACGAGGAGGGGTCTACGCCGATCCCAGAGCGCCCCCACGCCGCACACCGGGCCCCGGGCCCCGGGCCTCGTAGGCTTGGACGATGCGCTGGCTCGTCGACGGGATGAACGTGATCGGAACGCGGCCGGACGCCTGGTGGCGCGACCGCCATCGCGCGATGGTCCATCTCGTGGACATGCTCGAGCGGTGGGCGGCCGCGAGCGGAGCGGACGTCACGGTGATCTTCGAGCAGCCCCCATCTCCTCCGATCCGATCGACCGTGATCGAGGTGGCCCACGCTCCTAGACCGCGGCGGGACTCGGCCGATGACGAGATCGTCCGCCGTCTGCGCAGCGACCCCGAACCGGGGGGCGTGAGGGTGGTGACGTCCGATCTGTGGCTATCCGACCGCGTCCTCGCAGCAGGCGGGAGCACAGAGCCCGCCGGGCCGTTCCGAACGCTTCTCGAGGAGGACTGATGGTTCCGAGCACGCGCTACACGGTCAACGGGGACGCGAGCATCGCCTATCAGGTGACCGGAGAAGGAGCTCTGGACATCCTCTTCCTGCCGGGCTGGATCTCCCAGATCGAGCAGCTTTGGGAGTCGCCGGGCATGCGCCAGTTCATCGAGCGCCTCGCGGTCTTCGGCCGGGTGATCCTCTTCGACCGGCGGGGGAGCGGACTCTCCGACCGCATCCAGGAGTCCTCGACGGTGGAGCTCGACGCCGCCGACGCCCTCGCGGTGCTCGATGCCGCCGGGAGCGAACGGGCGGCGCTGTTCACGTATGGCCTCGGGGGGCTCGTCGGCGCACATCTCGCCGCGGAGCACCCACAGCGGGTGGGAGCGCTGATCCTCTACGCCTCCGTGGCGAGGACGACGTGGGCGCAGGACTACGACTGGGCGCTCACGCGCGAGCAGAGGGAGACGTTCGCGGACGAGAACGTCGCCGGCTGGGGCGAGACGACGAGCCTGGCGCTCAACTCGCTGGCGCCGTCGGTCGCCGAGGATCCCGCGATGCGGTCGTGGTTCGCCCGCCTGCAGCGGCTGGCGGCGAGCCCGATGGAGGCGCGGGTGCTGTTCCGCTCCGGACACGACGACGACGTCCGGGAGCATCTCCCCCGCATTCGGGTGCCATCGCTGGTGATGCACCGGGTCGACGATGTGGCCTGGGACGTTCGCCACAGCCGCTATCTCGCGGAGACGATCCCGGGTGCGCGCTACCGCGAGCTCGAGGGAGTCGACTCGCTTCCGTTCGTCGGCGACGTCGACGAAATCCTCGACGAGATCGAGGAGTTCCTGACAGGGGGACGGACCGGGGGCGAGCTCGTGCGAGCCCTCCTCACGGTGATGTTCACCGACATAGTGGACGCGACCGCCCACGCGGCCAGCGTCGGCGACCGCCGTTGGCGGGACCTGCTGGCGGCGCATGACGGGCAGGTGCGGGGCGAGATCGCCCGCTTCGGGGGCCGTGAGGTGAAGAGCGTGGGCGACGGCTTCCTCGCCGTGTTCGAGGGGCCGCCGACGCGGGGGCTGCGTTGCGCGCTCGCGATCACGCGGGCGGCGCGCGACCTCGGGATCGAGGTTCGCGTGGGCATGCACACGGGCGAGTGCGAGCTGATCGGCGACGACGTCGGGGGGATGGCGGTGCACATCGCATCGCGCGTGTGCGGCCTCGCGGGACCGGGGGAGGTGCTCGTCAGCGGAACGGTCTTCGGCACCGTCGTCGGCGGGCCCCTCCGCTTCGACGACCGCGGGATGCAGGAGCTCAAGGGCGTCCCCGGCCGCTGGCCGCTGTTCTCGCTGAGCGAGTGAGACGGGCCGGGAGGGGCGCGTCGAGCGCGCGGGGAGCGTCTACCCACGCCCTGCCCGGCCCGCCGGCTGCGTGCACGGGATCTTGCAGACGGCGGTTTGCTCTGTCGGTTCGCGGGTATTTCCAGAATCCCCCCTCAGGGAGGCCTTTCGGGGCCTCGCACCCGGCGAGCCGTCCCAACTATCGCCGGCAGTTGATCGCAAACCGGGGTCCCGCCCGCAGCGGGACCCCGGTTTGCATTTCAGGGCCATTTTCCGAGCAACTCGAGAACCGGCGGGAAGGAGCGGAACCGCGGCGGCGTCCTCTCCTTGTGAGCGCTCCGCCGTCGGAGCCGACACCACGGCGCTGAACCCGGGGGGTGCCCGGGTTCGCCAGCATCCTCTCCCCGGACTGGCGCGGCGGAGCGTTCGAACTTGCCGCTATGCCCAGGCGCGGGCGATCGCGACGCGTTCCTCCAAGGAGGTTGCTTTGGAGGAGCCGATGAGGATCGTCCAGGGCTCGCTCGTGCGGTCGGGTGCGCCCCATAGCCCTTCCGTGAAGGTTCCGCAGAAGTAGTTCAGCCGCTCGCCCGCCACGACGCTGGTGGCGCCCTCGGCGTAGATGCAGCGTCTCCCATCGGCGAGCTGCAACGCCCACGGGGTCAGGCCGGTGGAGGGGCGCGCGTGGTTGCCCTGAGCCGCCACGAGCGGCTTGTGGAGGCGAAGCTCGGTGCCGCGATCGAACCAGGGAGCCAGAGGACACAGGACGACGTTTCGCCGCTTTGGCGAGCTGAAGCAGGGATCGAGGATCTCGTTCCCCGAGAAGCACCTCCAGGCGTCGCGACGGGGAGAGACTTCCGAGCCGCTGGGGCAGGTGCCCGCGCGAACGAGCACGCTCAGGTGGGTGGACCCGCGGGGCGTGAAGGGTCGGTAGACCGAGATGATGGTGCTCGCCGATGAGGACCCACTCGCGGGGAGCGCGGCCGCCAGTGCGGACATCGCTGCCACGACCGCGGCGAGTGACCAGAATCCTCACGTTCACCGAAGGATCCTACGCCGCCGCGGAGACGACGGCCGCCGATAACCACTCCACGGAGGGGGTGCTCAAAGTTCTTAGTCGGGGGAAAGCGCCGGCTTAGGGTCGCTCTCGACAATGGCGGCTCTCCCCGATCAAAGGACATCCCGATGCCCCTCTCAACCCCCCAACTGATCCACCGCCCAGCGACGCGCGCCCTCCCGGCCGACCCCACACGGCGGATCGAGGGCCCGAATCGAACCTGGCAGACGGTCCGCGCCCGGAGCAGTGCCGACGCCCCAAGCCGTAGCGGCGCCCGGAGCAGTGCCGACGCCCCAAGCCGTAGCGGCGCCCGGAGCAGTGCCCCCCACCGGAGGAGCGAGCGCCGCCAAGGTGACTACCCGACGGGATACGTCGAGCAGCTCGCTCGCCACCTGTTTCGCGGCACCTAGCCCCGTCCGGACCGCGAGCGAGGCTATGGAGCGTGAGTGAGGTCCGTCGCGAGCGTCCGCCCCGCCTGTGGGATACGGGCCGCGTGGAGGCGTTCAGCGACGGGGTGATCGCGATCGCGATCACGCTCCTCGTGTTGGAGATCAAGGTCGTCCCATCCGAGCTCGAGCATCTGAGGAGGGCCCTGGCGCACGAGTGGCCTCAGTATCTCGCCTACGCGATCAGCTTCCTCACCATCGGAAGCGTGTGGGTCGCCCATCACAACCTCTACGGCCGGCTCCGCTGTGTCGACGCGACGATGATGCGCCTGAACCTGCTGTTGCTGATGGTGACCGCCTTCCTGCCCTTTCCCACGGGCCTGCTCGCCGAGACCCTGCGGGCGTCCGACGAGGCTTCACGTACCGCCGTCGGCCTCTACGGCGTGACGGTCGTCGTGATCGACATGCTGTTGGTGGCGAGTGAGCGCCACGCGGAGCGACATCCGGAGTTGGGGCGATCCGAGCCGTCGGCCACGCCTGCACCACCGGTCAATCGCAGCTGGCGGCCGCCGCCGAGCGTTGTCGTCTACGCGATCGCGATCCTCGTGGGCATCTTCGTGTTGCCCAAGCTCGCTGCAGCTGCCTACCTGGCCGTCGCCGTCCGCAGCCTTGTGCTGCTCGACAGCGAGAGCGGCGTGAGCCTGCGGCTGTGGGCGGCGAGATGACCTGACACGAAGTCCCTCATCCGCAGAAGAATGGGGTCCAAGCGAAGGAGGATCTTGATGCGGAAGTTGATCTACTCGATGAGTATGTCGCTGGACGGCTTCATCGCTGGGCCCGACGGCGCGCTCGACTGGTCGGTACCCGACGATGAGCTGTTTCGCTTCCACACCGAGCAGCTACAGCAGATCGGCGTGCACCTCTGCGGCCGGCGGCTCTATGAAACGATGCTCTACTGGGAGACCGCGGAGGAGAGTCCGCTGGCCGCTGACCAGGTCGAGTTCGCACAGATCTGGAAGGCCCTGCCGAAGGTCGTGTTCTCCACGACGCTGGAGGACGTGGTGGGGAACACCCGGCTGGCGAGGGACGGCGTCGGGGAGGAGGTCTCGAGGCTCAAGGAGCAGCCCGGAAAGGACATCGCCGTGGGCGGCGCCGGCCTCGCCCGCGCGTGCATGAACCTGGAGCTGATCGACGAGTGGCGGCTGTTTGCCATCCCGCACATCCTCGGCCGTGGCACGCCCTATTTCCCTCCCCTGGAGAAAGGGCTCGACGTCGAGTTGATCGAGACACGCACATTTGGCCCGGGTGTCGTTTACCTTCGATACGGGCGCGTGTCGGACCGCGTCTAGGTGGTCGTCCCACGTGCGCAGCTTGGCGGGACCGGCGCGAGCTTGTCCGCGAAGCGGACCGCCATCTTGATTGGCCGCCCGGTGCGGGCGGCCGTCGTGCTCCAGGTCGCAGCGATTGTCTTGCTGGGGGGTGTGACAGTGGCTCGGTTCCACATCTTTGCCCCCGTCGATGAGCGCGCCCATCTCTCCTACGTGGCTGAAGTCGCCGAACACGGGCGGCTACCCGTCCTGGGCCGCGCATACGTCCCGTGGCAGGAGCTTGCGCTCGAAGCCCACACCTACCCGCGCCACAGCTCCCTCGATCCGCGACTGATCGGGCTGCGGGGGCTCGACTATGAGGCCTGGCAGCCGCCTCTCTATTACGTGCTCGCCGCACCGGCGTTTCTGATCCCGACGAACTATCGCGACAAGGTTCTCGCCGTGCGCGCCTTCGACCTCCTACTGTTGCTCTCTGCCGTCGCGATCCTCGCCGCGCTGGCGAGAGCAGTCTTCGGTGATGGGTGGCTCGCGCCTTATGCCGTTTGCGCTCTCGACGTTCCTCTGGCCGGGCGTGATCGTGCGGCTGATCACGGTTTCCAACGCAGCGCTCGAGCCAGCGCTGGTGCTGCTCTACCTGCTCACGACGTGGAAGGCGACCGTCAAACCGCGCGGGCACCTGCTCGTCGCCGCGGCTGGCCTACTGGGGCTGTGCGCGCTCACGCAGATCACCCTGGTATGCCTCGCCCCGCTGCTCCTGTTCCCTGTCGTCGCGGGGGTGAGGTCGGGCCGCCGCCGCCCCGCGATCCCGGCAACGGCGTTCGCGTTGGTCTTGCCGGTTCTGCTCATCGGGCCATGGCTCGCGTCGAACGAGAATCGTTACGGGGCACTCGCCGCGAACTCACTGGTCGAGCGCCTCACGGGGCCCTACGAATCCATGATCCACCACTCGGGGGTTGTGGCCGTGACGTCGCACCTGTGGCGGTTCGGGCACGCGGCGTTGCCGCTGGAATGGTACGCCGAGTACCGGGGCCTCGTGGGTGCGCTGATGGTCAGTCTGCCGCTCGCGCTCGTGTTGCTCGCGGCAATACCTGTGTTACGGCAACCAGAGGTCCTGCGGTCTCGGGCGGCCGGGCTTCTGGGGAGCCCGTTGCTGCTCGGGACGGCGACACTGATCGCAATCGTGCTCCTCGACGAATGGCCGGCCGCCCTGTTTCCGCGCTACGTCTCCCGATGGTCGCGCCATTCGCCCTGTTCGCAGCCTGGGCGTGGTTGCGGGCGAGGCTCGGTCGAAGATGGCTCGTGGTGTTCGCTTGCGCCGCAAGCTTGGTTGCCTCTGTGGGGTGGGTCTATATGGCCGGGGCCTATTACTTCACCAACGTCGGAGCGACGCTCGGCATTCACGCGGCGCCGCCGTCCTAGCGCGGTGAACCCTACGGGGTGAACGCGGTCGTCTAGGAGAGCCAACGTGGCAGCCCAGGGATGAGGTTGGGCCGCCACGTGAAGCAGGCGAGAAGCAGGGCTCAGTGATCGCCGCCTAGCGTCGGCCACACCATCGGGACGGCCGGTGTGGCACCTGCCGCGGACCTGAGCGATGCCTCGCCGTCGCGGCCTACCGAATGCCTCGTGCCGCCCAGGCCTGCGCCCGGAGGACAAACGGTGCCGCCGGTAGCGCCTCGCGGCAGCGCTCGCGCAGCTGCACTTGTCGGCTCGTGTCGAGCGAAGCTGTGTAGCTGCCGGCCGGGCCCACGCCAAGGGTGAACGGCTCCCACCAATCGTCAAAGCTCGGATGCTCGACGCTGACCGTGAGGGCTGTCTCCTCGATCTCGCGCAGCCCGGCGACGTGAAACAGCCGCGCAAGGCCGCCCTCACGGGCGCCGGCAAGCTGCGACTCATCCTCCACCTCGGGATCAAGTTCACGCGCCGCATCCCAGAACAGGCTGAGCGGGCCCTGACCGCCGGCGTGATCCCACACGCATGCCGCCACGACGCCGCCTGGACGAATGACGCGTACCATTTCGCGCAGCCCTTCTGTGGGATCCGCCATGAAGTGAACGACGAGTTGTGCGAGAACTCCGTCGAATGTCCGGTCAGCGAACGGCAACTCCTCTGCCGACCCAAGTCGCACGTCGACGCCGGGGTGACGCTCTCTGGCCGCCGAGACGAACGTCTCGGAAGGATCGACAGCCGAAACGCGGTCCGCTCGCAGCCGCCCGGCGAGCTCGGCCGTTAGAGCGCCTGGACCGCAGCCGACATCGAGCACTCGCTGACCGGTCGTGATACCCGCGAAATCCGCGAACTCTGGGGCGAGCGGCACCGAGAAGCGGCCCATGAAGCGGTCGTACGCGCCAGCCCCAGCGGAGAAACTCACGCCGCGAATCTAGCGCTTGCCCTCTCGGTCGGCGCGGGTGCGAACCCGAACCGGCGCGGCCTCTACACGCTGTCGTGGGCGGGCCGAAGTGGAATCAACGCAGGATTCATGTTCACCGGGCTCGACGTACGCGGCTCGCGTCGCTCGCTTCGGTGCGTCGACTCACCTTCTTGGGCGTGTGGCGTCAGCAAGCAAGGGAGTGACATCACGAAGGCGAGCCCGCCGAGCAAGGCGAAGCAGGCAACTACGTTGATGATCATCGCGGTAGGGAGTGTCATGGCTGCTCCTCAGGTTGGTTTCCGGGCTGGATCGAGGATCGCGACCGCACCTCTCCACCTGCTGGCAGCACCCTGAGCGTTTCCCAAGAGCGTTCGTCGGGCTGGTCTCTGTTCACATTTGCGAGCGTCCGACGATCGGGACGGCCGGATTCGAACCGGCGACCCCCTGCTCCCAAAGCAGGTGCGCTACCAGGCTGCGCCACGTCCCGTCGACCTAAGCCTAGACGGCCCGACGGCCCGGCCCTCGGGGGCATGCCTCAGGGGCGGTCATCGGCTCCTGCGCCTCGCCCGCTCCTGGCAGGCGGCGTCTCCCCCAAACACGTCCCCCGCGGGCGCCCACGCGCCCGCGCGCGCGGCAGCCCTTCGGGGACACCGCTCCCCCGAGCTCGTCCCCGCACCGACAGGAGCGGCTCCCCACCGCCCGTCCCCCCAAGCGCCCGCGCGCGGGGCAGCCCTTCGGGGACACCGCTCCCCCGAGCTCGTCCCCGCACCGACACGAGCGGCTCCCCACCGCTCGGCGCCTGCGCGCGCGCAGGCGCCCGCGCGCGGGGCAGGCTTTCGGGCACGCACACCGCACCCCCTCGAAGCCTGCCGCAGGTCGCCCCGACGCAAGCCCCCAGGCGGGGCCCCCCGTCGCGGAGCCCAAAGCCCGGTCTCCGAGCAGAGGGCGCGACCCGGACGGCGCCCCCGGCGCCCCCGGCGGCGCCCCGGAGATGCCGGCGGGGGTCACGGTGGGGACAAGGCGAGTGTGGGCGCTGCTAGCCTCGGCAGCCGTCATGGCGGAGATCGAGGCGCTGCGAGCGATCCACTACGACCCCGCGGTGGCAGGGGCCCTGCCAACGCTCGTGGCTCCCCCCTACGACGTGATCGACGAGTCGCAGCGGGAGGAGCTGCTCGAGCGCTCCCCGAACAACGTCGTGGCAATCGACCTGCCCAAGGGGCAGCCGGACCCCTATGCGGCGGCGGGGGAGCTGTTCTCGCAGTGGCAGCGCGAAGGGGTGCTCGCGCGGGACGAGGAGGCGGCCGTGTGGGCGCACACGCAGGATTACAGCGGGCCGGATGGGCGGAAGCGGACGCGGCGGGGGTTCTTCTGCCGCGTGCGGATAGAGGACTACGGGCCGGGAACGGTGCGGCCGCACGAGCGCACGCATCCGGGCCCGAAGGAGGACAGGCTGCGGCTGACGCGGGCCACCCGGGCGAACATCTCCCCGATCTTCTCCCTCTACTCCGACCCTGAGCAGGCGGCCTGGAGGGCGCTCGCCGGGGCGACGGAAGGGGAGCCGTGGGGCGAGGTGACCGACGGCGAGGGCACGGTGCACCGCCTCTGGCGGGTGGGCGACGGGGAGGCGATCGCGGCGGTGCAGGCGGCGACGAGGGGCCGCGAGCTGCTGATCGCCGACGGGCACCATCGCTACGAGACGATGCAGGCCTACGCCGAGGAGGTCGAGAGGGGCGGCGGCGGAGGGGAAACGGGTGAAGCGCATCGCTACATCCTGATGTGCCTCGTCGCGCTCGAGGATCCGGGGCTGACGGTGTTCCCGACGCATCGCCTCGTGCGGGGGTTGGACGACGATCGGCGAGCGAGGCTCGAGGAGGCGCTGAAGCGGGACTTCGAGATCGAGGAGGTGGCGCTGGGAGAGATCGCGCCGGAGCCCGGGATGGGGATCTGAGGATGGGCTACATCGACTCCTCGGGCCGGCCGCTGCGGCTGACGCTGAAGGACCAGGCAATCGCCGATGCGGCGCTGGGGGGACGGTCGGAGGCATATCGGCAGCTCGACACGGGGGTGCTCGAGGCGCTCGTGCTGAAGGGCGCGCTCGGCCTCTCCGACGATGACATCGCCCATTTCAACGGGCTCTTCTACGCGCGGGACACCGAGGAGGCGCTGGCGATGGTGCGCTCCGGGGAGTACGACGCGGCCTTCCTCATGCGGCCGACCCCGGTGGAGCAGGTCCAAGCGATTGCCTCCGCCGGGGAGAGCATGCCACCGAAGTCGACGTTCTTCTACCCGAAGCTGCTCACGGGGCTGCTGTTCAACGCACTTGACTAGCGGGGGCCGGAGGTATCATCTACCAATAGGTAGGAAAGAGGGACCAATTGAAGGGACAGATATGAGTCAGACGCCAGGGGTCGCACGGATGAAGGCCACCGCGCGACGCGATGGAGGAACCTTCCGGCACACGGTTCAGGTGCGCGAGCATCAGCTCACGGTCGATGAGCCGCCGGCGGACGGGGGTACGGACGCCGGGCCCGACCCGAGGGAGCTGCTCGCCGTGAGCCTCGCGTCCTGCACGGCGATCACGATGGAGATGTACGCGGCGAGGAAGGGCTGGGAGATCGGACGCGTGGAGGTCGATGTCGAGTACAGCCCCGCCGAGCGGGGCTGCCCGACGAAGTTCCAGCTCGTGATGCGCTTCCCGGATGATCTCCCCGAGGACCAGGTGGAGCGGCTGCGGGTGATCGCGGCGAAGTGCCCCGTCCATCGCGCGCTCGACGGCGAGGTCATGTTCCAGGAGCGGGTTGAGCGGGTCCACCTGGCCGCCTGACGTGACCCCCGCCGGGCTGCCGGCGGGGCTGCTGCCGTCCGGCGATGAGATCCCGGCGGCGGTGCTCGTGGCGATCTTCACCGGGGAGGGTGAGGAGGCCGGCCTGGTGCTCACCCGCCGGCGGGGAGACCTGCGGCGCCACGCCGGGGAGATCTCCTTCCCGGGCGGGCGGAGGGACGCCGACGACGGCGACCTCGCGGAGACGGCGCTGCGGGAGGCCGAAGAGGAGATCGGGCTGCCGCGGGAGGCGGTGTCGCTGATCGGGACGCTCCCGAGCGTGCCGACGTTCGCGACGAACTACGTCATCCATCCGTTCGTGGGGACGATCCCTGCGGGGATCACCTGGAAGGCGTCTCCCGGCGAGGTGGACGAGGTGCTGGAGCTGTCGATCGCGGACGTAAGCGCGGGGAAGAGGCGGACGCAGATGGAACGGCGGGGCTTCTCCTTCGAGACGGACGCCTACGTCGTCGGCGAGCACCTCATCTGGGGGGCCACCGCGCGGATCATCGAGCTGCTGCTCGAGCGTCTGCGGAGCAACGGGGAGGGGGGCATCGAGCTGATCGGAGGAGGCGAGGTCTGCGGTCGCCCCGACTCGGGCGGGGCGACCGCTCCCTCGACCGGGGATAGCCCCGGTTAGCTCGTCCTGTCCCCCGATCAGCCCGTCGGCTGGGGGACGATGCGGATGTAGGGGCGGGGCTCCTCCCACCCATCGGGATAGGCCTCTTTGGCTTCGTCGTTGGAGACCGAGCCGGCGATGATGACCTTCTCGCCGTTCTTCCAGTTGACGGGCGTGGCGACCTTGTGCTTCGCGGTGAGCTGGAGGGAGTCGATTACGCGGAGCACCTCGTCGAAGTTGCGGCCGGTGGTCATGGGGTAGACGAGGATCAGCTTCACCTTCTTGTCGGGCCCGATGACGAACACGTTGCGCACCGTCTGGTTGTCCGCCGGGGTGCGCGCGGCGGCGTCTCCGGAGGTGCTCGCTGGGAGCATGCCGTAGAGCTTGCTCACGTTGAAGTCGTCGTCGCTGATGATTGGGTAGTTGGGGGCTGTGCCCTGGGTGTCGGCGATGTCCTTCGCCCACTCCTCGTGTTTGTCGAGGGCGTCGACGGACAGGCCGATGATCTTCACATTGCGGCGGTCGAACTCGGGCTTGGCGTTCGCCATGTAGCCGAGCTCGGTGGTGCAGACGGGGGTGAAGTCCTTCGGGTGCGAGAAGAGCACCGCCCAGGAGTCGCCGATCCAGTCGTGGAATTTGATGTGACCCTCTGTGGTATCGGCCTCGAAGTCAGGGGCCACGTCGCCAAGTTGCAACGTCATCGAACGGAAACCGCCCTTCTGGGAATAAATCCTGATCGGCTTTGGGGTAATTCTCTATCCACGAGGAGGATAGCGCGAGGAGACGGCCCCACGAGGGTCCCTCGCGGCGCGGGCCCGGCGGGCGAGACCTCTCGCGTGTCAGCCCTGGGAGGGGGAGCCGGAGAGACCCGTCCAGGATCCCTCGATGCGGGCGTCGGAGAAGGCGGAGGTGATGCTCACGCGTGGCCAGAGTCCGCCGAGGACGACCATCAGCCCGCCGAGGAGAGCCAGCCAGGGGCCCTCGCGGAGGGAGAGGGCGATGAGGTTGCCTTCGGGAAGGGGGCGGTCGATCATGCGGAGGAGGACGCAGGCGGTGGCGACGCTGCCGAGAAGCACGAGCGAGCCTCCGGCGCCGTCGGGGATGGGGGTCGCGCGGGCGGCGGCCGGCGGGAGGAGCGGGACGAGGGCATCCAGGAGGACGAGGCCGGCGAGGATGAGGAGCAGGACGCTCATGTCGGCGAGGACGGAGTGGGCGCTCACGGCTGCGATCTGCTCGCCGGTGAGCGGGCCGCCCGCGAGGTGGACGGAGGTGACGAACTGGTGGACTTCGGCGGCGGCGAAGGGGCCCGCGAGGCGACCGTCGAGGTGGCTCAGGAAGGCGATGCCGGAGCCGGTGAAGCTGACGCCGTACCAGGGGAGGAAGACGGCGCCGGCGAGAATGAGGGCCCCGAGGGTCGAGACGAGGAGGCCGTATCGGGAGCGATCGGGAGCCATCTTGCGGACATCATCGGTCCGTTCGTCGGCTGGCTTGATCGGCGGGGGGCGACGACTGGCCATGCGTCGATCGGGAGGGCGTGAGCAGCGCGGCGACCGCCGCCCCGGCCTCGGCGAGCCACGCCGAGACGTCCTCTGGGTCGGCGCGGAGAAACGCTCCGGGGATCGCATTCCGCGCAAGGAGCGCACGCACCCGGGGCTCACCGTCAGCCGCGCCGGCAGCGCCAAGCGCGCCGGCTGCGTCAACCGCGTCGGGGGCCTCGTAGAGGAAGCCCCGGACGGTCGTGTCGATGGCCTGCGTGAGGAAGAACTCCAGGCGTGTGCCGTGGAGGGCGGCGAGCTCCTCCGGGGTGCCGCGGGCGGAGGCGAGGAGCCAGCAGAGGATCGTGACGCCGTCGAGCGCGGCGCGAAGCGTGGCGAGGCGGTCGGGGGTCCCGATCCAGCACTCCGCGCCGGCCTCCTCGATGCTCGCGCGGGCGCGGTGATCGCGGGTGGTGATGCGGACGGCGTGGCCCTCCCCCACGAGGGACGTGGCGAGGCGGCGTCCGCGACAGCCGCCGGCGACGATCAGGATGCGGGCCACGGCGGCGCATCCTACGCGCCGCCGGTCTAACGCTCGCTGAGCGTTCCCTCCTGGCCGAGCCGCTCGAGGACCTCGTCGCGGTCGGTGCCGTGGACGCGGAGGACGTGGTCGAAGTCGCCCCCGTAGACCTCCATCACCGCGACGAGGACGTCGCCGGCGCCGACGGTGGGGGCTCCGCGGCGACTCGCGCGGTCGACGGCGTGCTCGGTGACGACGGCGACGACGTCGCCCGGCTCAGCACCGGGCGAGAGGGAGGACTCGTCGTGGGCCTCGCCGGCTTCCAGCGGAGCCTCGCTCACGCCGAGGCCCTGAAGGGCGGTGCCGGCGTCGCCGTGCATCCGGAGGATGCGGAGCCAGCGCTCGGCCTGGTCCTCGGAGGAGCGGGCGAAGGGGAGTGCGGTCGAGGCGATCCCCAGCGCCATCGCGGCTTCGGTGTCTGGAACGGGGCGGGTGGTGGCCATGCTTCACATCCCTCCTGCCCGCGCGCTCGCACGCAGGGGCGTTTGCAGGACGGAGACGTTCTGGGGGTGGACGATGACCTCGGGACGGGCGCCCCCGAGGTGCATCTCGAGGAGGACGCGCTCGTTGTGGGCGAGGGAGGAGCGGACCGCGCGGAGCACCTCGTCGGCCTCGGCCGGGGCAAAGCCCGCGACGGCGAGGAAGCGCTCGATGCGACCCCGATCGAGCTCCTCGCGGTCGAGCTCGAGCTCCTCGACGAGGATCTTCGGCGGGGCGTCCGCGTCGCCGGCGATGCGGAGGACGCAGGCGGCCATGTCGTCGGGCCGCCTGTCGGCCTCCTTGGCGACGCGGTCCAGCAGCTCGGTGGCGCCTGCGTCGGGGCCGAGGCCGGCGAGAGCGTTGAGGAGGCGGTCGGTGCCGTAGAGGTCACCGCCGATGCGGGACTCGACGAGGCCGTCGGTGTAGAAGCAGGCGAGAGACCCCCCCGGGATCGAGACGGTGGTCTGGCGGGTACCCGTCCGGTGGGACGTGCCGATGGGCGGGGCTGAGCAGACGGTGATCGGCTCGACGGTCTCGGCGCCCATGACGAGCGGGTGGGGGTGGCCGGCGGCGGCGTAGACGAGGGTGCGCTCGCGGGGGTGGTAGACCGCGAGGACGACGGTGGCGAGCGAGTCGCTGAGCTGGCGCTCGAGGACGGGGGCGGCGGTCTGGAGGGCCAGGCGCGGGGTGAGGCCCGCCTCGAGGTAGGCGCGCATCGTGAAGCGGAGGAGAGCGGTGTGTGGGAGGGCGGCGCGGCCGTGACCGGAGACGTCCCCGACGATCACCGCGACGCGGCCGTCGGCGAGGGCGAAGACGTCGTAGAAGTCGCCGCCGGCGCCGGGGCCCGATGCGGGATGGTAGGCGGCGGTGGTCGCCACGGGGCCGATCCGCTCGGGGAGCGCCGGGAGGAGGGCGGCTTGGAGGAGGCCGACGTCCTCGAGGAGCTGACCGCGCTGGCGGGCGAGGCGGCGGGCGCGGACGGCGGTCAGACGGGAGCTCGCGGCGAGGGCGAGGGCAAGGGCGACGAGCGCGGCGATGATCACGCGGACGGCGAGGGGGACGACGTCGATGAAGCGCGTGACGCTCGTCACGAGGGGGGTGCTGGTGCGGGTGGGGGGAGCCTTGGGGTTGGCGGCGTGGGCGTTCCCGTGGGGGCCGCCGGCGAGGTGGCTCGTCGCGGCGGCGGCGATCGCGGCAGCGGCTGGGGCGGCGAGGCCCGCGGTCCCGGCGCCAGGCGCCCGGCGGGCGGCCTTGTGGCCGTGGTGGCCGGCGGCGGCGGCCGAGCCGCCGGTCGTCGGAGAGGAGGCTTCGGCGACGACGGAGGGGGTCTCAGGTCCGCTCGCCGCGGTGCTCGCCGTGGCGATGCCGGCGGCCGGGGCGACGGGCGAGGAGACGTGTTCGGTGGCCGTTTCGACGGGCGTGGTGGCGGCCGGGGTGGTGATCGGCTTGGGGGTCTTGAGTTCGTGCTTGGGGGTCTTCGGTTTGTCGTGTTTGACTTTCACGCGACCCGTCGAGGCCCCGCTCCCGCCGGATTTCTTGGCGGTCGAGACGAGGGTGGTTTCGCTCGCGGCTTCAGTTTCCGCTTCGCCGCCCTGGGTGACGGCGTCCGCTGAGGCGCCCTTGCCCTTGGCTTTGCCCTTGGCTTTCGCCTTGGTGCCCGTGCCGGTCTTCGCGGGGTGGGTGGGCTTCGCCGGGACGGGGGCTTCGGAGGTGGCGCCCGCTTCGGTGGACCCGCTCGCGTCTTCGCCCGCGGGCGCGCCTTTCGCGCCAGCCTTGACGCGCTTGGGACGGACCGGGGGGGCTTCGACCGTGCCCGTGGTGGCGGGGGCCTGGGCTTCGCTCACGACGACGGCCGGAGCAGCCGCCTCAGAGGTCTTGGGGGGAACCTTCGCGTGGGTGTCCTTGGCCGTGGCGGCGGGCGCGGAGAGGGCGAGAAGGGAGCAGGTGAGCAGCGCGGCGGCGGCGCCGCGGAGCGGACGTCGGGATTGAGGGGAAGGGGGCGCCGTGGTTCTCATCAGCCCTCCGCAGCTTCGCCCTCCCGGACCCAGGCGATCGCGTCGTCGAGCGCGGGGAACATCTCGAAGCTCGCGTCGAGGCCGGTGAGCTCGAAGATGTTCTGCACCTCCGTGTGGGCCCCGGCGATCGCCAGGCGGCCCTCATCGGCGAGGGTGCGGTGCACGCCGACGAGCACGCCGAGGGCGGTGGAGTCGATGAAGGTCACGCCGGAGAGATCGAGGACGACGCGACGGGCGCCCGAGTCGAGGAGGTCGGTGAGGGACCACTTGAGGCTCGGGGCGGAGGCGAGATCGAGCTCCCCCTCGACGGCGACGACGGTCGTGGCAGCGTCGAGCTCCCGCAGATTCACGGCAAAGGCGATGGATGATCCGTGCCCGGGCATCACTGTCTTTATAACTCGGCACCCGCCAAGAAGTCTTTAGCCTTGGCCCCAGGCTACTAGAACAGACGTCCGCACGACGCGAATATCCCCCGCGGGCGACCCTCGCGGCCCGCGCAGGCCGCACCCTCCGTATGATCGCGCGGCGATGGCTGAGCCCGGCGGAGACCTCGTCACGATGGAGAAGATCGTCGCTCTGTGCAAGCGGCGGGGCTTCGTCTTCCCCTCCTCGGAGATCTACGGGGGGGTCGGCTCGACGTACGACTTCGGCCACTATGGGGTGCTGCTGAAGGGGAACGTCAAGGGGGAGTGGTGGCGGGCGATGTTGCAGGAACGGGACGACATCGTGGCGATCGACTCGGCGATCCTCCAGCATCCGCGCGTGTGGGAGGCCTCGGGACACCTCGCCGGCTTCACCGACCCGCTCGTGGACTGCAGGACGTGCGGGCAGCGCTTCCGCGCCGACCACCTCTCCGAGCTCGCCTGCGGGCGGAAACCCTCGCGCCATCCGGGCGAGGCGGAGGAGTGCAGCCTGACGGAGGCGCGGGACTTCAACCTGATGTTCGAGACGACGATCGGCCCGGTGAAGGAATCCGGCGCGACGGCCTACCTGCGACCGGAGACCGCTCAGGGGATCTTCATCAACTTCAAGAACGTGCTCCAGTTCTCGCGCAAGCGGCCGCCCTTCGGGATCGCCCAGGTGGGGAAGTCCTTCCGCAACGAGATCACCCCGGGGAACTTCATCTTCCGCACGCGGGAGTTCGAGCAGATGGAGATGGAGTTCTTCGTCCCGCCGGCCGAGGCGGGGAAATGGTTCGAGCACTGGCTTCGGGAGCGCGAGGGTTGGTACACCGGGCTGGGCATCCGCCCCGACCACCTCCGCCTGCGGGCGCACGAGGCGGATGAGCTCTCCCACTACTCCTCGGGGACGAGCGACGTCGAATATCTCTTCCCCTCGACGGCCTCGGGGGGCGAGGCGAGGTGGTCGGAGCTGGAGGGGATCGCCAACCGTGGCGACTTCGACCTGAGCCGCCACGCTGAGTTCTCGGGGGAGAAGCTCGAGTACTTCGACCAGGGGAGCGGCGAGCGCTACGTGCCCCACGTGATCGAGCCGGCGGCGGGCGCGGACCGGGCGATGCTGGCCTTCCTGGTGGACGCCTACGACGAGGAATTCGTCGGGCGGGAGGGCACCGGGGAGGGGGAGCGGCGGACGGTGCTGCGACTTCACCCGCGGCTCGCGCCGGTGAAGGCGGCGGTGCTGCCGCTGGTGGGCAAGGACGGCCAGCCCGAGCTCGCGCGGGAGGTCCACGACGCCCTGCGCGCAAGGGTGCAGTCGGAGTACGACGCCGGAGGGGCGATCGGACGGCGGTATCGCCGCCAGGACGAGATCGGAACGCCGTTCTGCCTTACGATCGACCACCAGAGCCTCGAGGATCGGACGGTCACGCTCCGCGACCGCGACTCGCTCGCGCAGGAGCGGGTGCCGATCGAGGGGATCGCAGAGGAGATGGAGGGACGCGTGCTCGCGCCATGGACAACGCCAAAGCTGGGCTGAAAGGAAGCGATGGATTTCGAACTCACCGACGAGCAGCGTCTGATCAGGGAGACGGCACGAGAGTTCACCGACAAGGAGATCGTGATCCAGTCGCGTGAAAACGCGCGCAACCACCACTTCGATCTCGAGCTGGTGAAGAAGGTGGCCGCGCAGGGATATCTCGGGGCGGTGGTCCCGCCGGAGTACGGGGGTGCGGGCCTGGACTACCTCTCCTATGGGCTCATCGTGGAGGAGATCGGGCGCGGGGACTCGGCGATCAGGACGGTGATCTCGGTGCAGACCTCGCTCGTCTGCTCGGGGATCGTGCGCTGGGGGACGGAGGAGCAGAAGCAGAAGTACCTCCCGAAGCTCTGCTCGGGGGAGTGGCTGGGCTGCTTCGGGCTGACGGAGCCCGACACGGGCTCCGATGCGGCCAACCAGCGGACGCGGGCGAAGAAGACGGACTCCGGCTGGGTGATCAACGGCTCGAAGATGTGGATCTCGATGGCGAACTACGCGAAGGTCGCGCTGATCTTCGCCCAGACGGACCCCTCGCTCGGGACGAAGGGCCTCGCGTGCTTCATCGTGGACACCGACCAGCCGGGCTATGGGGCGCAGACGATCGAGCACAAGATGGGGCTCCACGGCAGCGACACCGGCTCGATCTCCCTCGAAGACGTCGAGGTCGCCGACGAGGACATGCTCGGGGGGATCGGGGACGGGTTCAAGGTGGCGATGTCGAACCTCGACTCCGGTCGCTACTCGGTCGCGGCGGGCTGCGTGGGGATTTGCCAGGGCTGCGTGGAGGAGTCGGTGAGGTACTCCAAGGAGCGCGAGCAGTTCGGCCGGCCGATCGCGAGCTTCCAGCTCGTGCAGGCGATGATCGCGGACATGGTGGTCAAGACGGAGGCCTCGCGGATGCTCGTCTGGCGGGCGGGCTGGCTGAAGGACAAGGGCCTGCCCAACACCCTCGAGACCTCGGTCGCCAAGCTCCACGCGACGGAGGCCTCGCTGGAGTGCGCGAACATGGCGATCCAGGTCCACGGCGGCGCCGGCTACGTCGACGATCACCCAGTCGAGCGCTACCTCCGGGACGCTCGCGTGACGACGATCTACGAGGGCACCTCCCAGATCCAGAAACTGATCATCGGGCGGCAGGTGACGGGGATCAGCGCGATGGTCCCAGCTTGAGCGGCGGGGGACGTTCGGTGTCCGTCTCGGAGGGCGTCGAGGATGATGGGGCCGGCGGGGCCGGCCCGCGGGGTCGCCCGGCGACCGTCATCGGCGTGCTCGGCGCCGGCACGATGGGCGCCGGCATCGCGCAGCTGGCGGCGCGCTCGGGTGCGCAGACGCTGCTGTTCGACCCGGTGGGCGCGGCGCTGGAGAAGGGTCGCGAGCGGGTCTTCGACGGCCTCCGCCGGGAAGCCACCCGCGGGAAGCTCACCGCCGAGGAGGCCCAGGCGGCGGGGGAGCGCCTGGAGACGGTCGCGGACCTCGCCGCGCTCGCGCCCTGCGAGCTGGTGATCGAGGCCGTCCCCGAGCGGCTCGAGCTCAAGCACGAGATCTACGGTCGCCTGTCGGAGATCGTCTCGCCGAGCTGCGTGCTCGCGACGAACACCTCCTCGCTGCCGGTGACCGCGATCGCCGCCGGCGCGAGCAACCCCGAGCGGGTGGTGGGGATGCACTTCTTCAACCCCGCACCCGTGATGGCCCTGCTGGAGGTGATCGCGGGGGTGCGCTCGGGGGAGCAGGCGCTGGCGATGGCCCGTGCGACGGGCGTCGCGATGGGCAAGACGGTGATCGACGCGGCGGACGGCCCGGGCTTCCTCGTGAACCGCTGCAACCGGCCGTTCGGGCTCGAGGCGCTGCGCCTGCTCGCCGAGCGGATCGCTCCGATCGAGACGATCGATCGCGTCTGCCGGATGGAGGGGGGCTTCCGCATGGGGCCCTTCGAGCTGATGGACCTCGTCGGCGTGGACACGGGCTTCGAGGTGAGCAAGAGCTTCTACGAGCTGAGCTTCGGCGAGCCCCGCTGGCGGCCCTCGCCGATCTCGGCGAGGTACGCGGCCGCGGGCCTGCATGGGCGGAAGAGCGGGAGGGGCTACTACGACTACGGCGGGGCGGCCCACCGCGAGGAGGACCCCGGACCGCCGAGCGGCGAGCCGGCGGAGGGAGCGGTGGTGATCGCGGGCGAGGGGACGCTCGCGGATGAGCTCAGAGCGGCGGCGAGCGCCGCCGGGTTCGAGGTGCGTCCCCCCCATGCGCCCCTCAGCGATGTGCTCCCGTCGCTGTCGATCGATTGCGCGGCGGCCCCGGGAGGCGGCGAGCCGGGGAGCGGCGGCGGACGGATGCTCCTGTGCGCGCGGGGGTCCCTGTCGAGGCTCGACCCCGGAGGGAGCGCCGTCGGCTTCCACGCGCTCCCCCCGCTGGGCGGGGCGACCCTCGTCGAGCTCGTCCGCGGTGAGAGCTCCTCGCCGCTGGCGGCCCAGCGCGCCGAGCGGTTCTTCGCGGCGCTCGGCAAGCACACCGTCTGGGTGGGCGACGCTCCGGGCCTCGTCCTCGGGAGGATCGTCTGCCAGGTGATCAACGAGGCGGCCTTCGCCCTCGGCGAGGGCGTGGGCAGCGCGGCGGACATCGACCGGGGGATGGTGCTCGGCCTCTCCCACCCCCGCGGGCCGCTCGAGTGGGCGGACGCGATCGGCCTCGAGCACGTGCTCGCGGTGCTCGAGGCCCTCTGCGATGAGTACCGCGAGGAGCGCTATCGGCCCGCGCCAGCCCTCCGACGACTCGTCGCCGAGGGCCGCACGGGGGCGGCGGCCGGTCGCGGCTTTCACGAGCCGGCCGTCGCTTGAGGGGACCTCACGCGGGGCCGCCCCGGGGCGTTGTATGGGCGTGAGCGGCGGCCTTCCCCCCTTTCAGCGCTTCCTCGACACCCATCGCGACGCCGTCTGGCGCTTCCTGGCGGCGGCGGTCGGGCCCGTGGAGGCGGATGACTGCTTCCAGGAGACCTTCATCGCCGCCCTCCGCGCCTACCCGCGCCTCCGTCCCGACTCCAACATGAAGGCCTGGGTGCTCACGATCGCCCACCGCAAGGCCCTCGACACGCACCGCCGGCGGGCCCGCCACGCGATCCCGGTGGCCGAGCTCGAGGCCGTCGACGGGCGCGCGGCGCCGCTGGCGGAGCAGCGCGACGACGCCCTCTGGGATGCCGTCCGCGGGCTGCCCCCGCGGCAGCGCTCGGCGGTGGTGCTGCGATTCGTCGGCGATCTCCCCCACAGCGAGATCGCCGCGGCGATCGGCTGCTCGGAGGATGCCGCACGGCGCTCGCTTCACGAGGGCCTCACCAAGCTGAGAAAGGAGGTGGCCGCATGAGCGGTCGCGATGCACTGCAGGTTGCGCTTCGCCGCGGCGGGACGCTCGACGGGGACCGCGCCGCCGAGGCCGCAGGGCGGCTCGCCGAGCGGGCCGCCCGGGAAGGGCTCGCCGATGTCGTCTACTCGCCGATGGAATCCCCCTTCGGGACCCTCCTCGCCGCGAGCACCCCGCGCGGGTTGCTGCGGATGGCGTTCCCCGAGGAGCCCGCCGATAGGGTCTTGGAGGGGATCGCCCGGCGCTTCTCCCCCAGGATCGTCGAGGCCCCGATGGAGCCGCTCCAGCGCGAGCTCGACGAGTACTTCGCGGGCTCTCGCCGGGAGTTCGACGTCAGGATCGACTGGTCGCTGAGCGGCCCCTTCATGCGGCGCGTCCTCGGCGTGACCGCGGCGATCCCCTACGGGGCCGTCAGCAGCTACGCCGCGGTGGCCGCCGACGCGGGCAGCCCGCGCGGCTTCCGCGCCGCCGGCAACGCCCTCGGCGCCAACCCGATCCCGATCGTCGTCCCCTGTCACCGTGTGCTCCGCAGCGGCGGGGCGATGGGGGGCTACGGCGGCGGGATCGAGCGCAAGCGCTGGCTGCTGGAGCTCGAGGGCGCCCTAGAGGACTAGTCGGCCGCCGGCGCCCACTGCGCTTCGGCCGGGTCGCCGATGGGCATGCCCGCCGGGACGGGCACGCCGGGGGTGTCGCGGAGATACCACTCGGCGTCCAGCGCCGCCTGGCAGCCCGACCCCGCGGCGGTGATCGCCTGCCGGTAGGTGTGGTCGACGAGGTCGCCGGCGGCGAACACGCCCGGGCGGGCCGTCCGCGTGGAGTGGCCGTCCGTGACCACGTAGCCGTTCTCATCGACCTCGATCTGATCGGCGACGAGCTCCGACTGGGGCTCGTGGCCGACGGCGATGAATGTCCCCACCACGGACAGCTCGCGGTGCTCGCCCGTCTCGGTGTTCACGAGCACGGCGTGGCCGAGCGCCCCCGACTCCCCCGCCACGAACTTCTCCACGCGGTAGGGGGTGAGGAACTCGATGTTCTCCTGGGCGCGGGCCCGCTCGAGCATGATCTTCGAGGCTCGGAACTCGTGACGGCGGTGGACGACGGTCACCGTGGAGGAGAACTTCGACAGGAAGATCGCCTCCTCCATCGCCGAGTCCCCTCCCCCGACGATGATCGTCGGAGCGCCCTTGAAGAAGGCGGCATCACAGGTCGCGCAATAGCTCACGCCGCGGCCGGAGAGCTCCTGCTCGCCCACCACGCCGAGCTTCTTGTGCTCGGCGCCCATCGCGAGGATCACCGTGCGGGCGCGATGGGCGGTGTCGCCGATCCAGACCGTGTGCACCCCGCCTGGCTCGCTCGCCAGCTCGACGCGGTCGGCCTGCTCGGTGAGCAGCCGCGCGCCGAAGCGCTCGGCCTGGGAGCGGAAGCGCTCCATCATCTCCGGCCCCATCACACCCTCGGGGAAGCCCGGGTAGTTCTCGACGTCGGTCGTCTGCTGGAGCAGCCCTCCCCAGGCGAAGCCCTCGATCACGAGCGGCGCGAGGTTGGCGCGAGCGGTGTAGAGCGCAGCCGTGTATCCGGCCGGGCCGCTGCCGACGATGATCACGTTCTCGATCTCGCTCATATCGTCTCCGCTTCTCCTCATCGTCTCGATTCCGGGGCTTCTCCCGCTGGTCACTTCACTTTGTAAAGTTTAGCATCTGGGCTGGATATGCGAGCGCTCATGCGCTCGGTACGACGCCCGCCGTGGCGGTCGAGGCGGTCGCGGTGGGGATCGGCCGCGCGAGCTCTTCCTCGCGCCAGCGGGCGACCGTTCGGCGCAGCTGGAGGTAGGCGAGCGCGCCGGGGAAGGTCGGCAGCCAGAAGGAGATCGCCCGATAGGAGAGGACGGCCAGGACGGCCAGGTCGAGGCTCACGCCGAAGGCGACGAAGGCGCCGATCATCCCGCCCTCGACGCCTCCCAGCCCGCCGGGGAGCGGGAGGAGGTTCCCGAGCGTGCCGACGAAGTAGGCCATCCAGATGACCGTGAAGGGGGGCGGCGTGCCGAAGGCGTGGAACATCGCCCACAGGACGCTCATGTCGAAGCCCCACCAGGCGAGCCCCCCGAGCAGCCCGGGGTCGCGTTCGCGGATGAGCTCGAGCGCGCCGCGGATGCCGCTCGCCACGAGCGCCGGGACAGTCGCGGCGCGGGCGACCCAGTGGGCCATCCGGCCGGACCCCGGGCTCCACTCGCCCAGTCGCCGCTCGATGTCGCCCGGCAGCAGCGCCATCGCCCCGGCGATGAGGAACAGCCCGGCGGCCACGATCGCGGGCACGGCCGTGATCGCGAACGACCCCCCGCCCGGGAACAGCCCCGTGCGCAGCGCGATCCCGTCGATCAGCATCGAGGCGGCGTAGATCGTGTAGAGCAGCACGAAGAACGTCACCATCCGACGGGCCACGACTCTGGTCTCCATCCCGGCGCGGCCGAGCGCCCAGGCGGTGAGCGCGAGCCCGCCCGCCCCCGCGGCGGCGAACAGCCGCGTCGCCGCGAGCCCCGCCATCGTGATCTGGTAGCTCTCGGCCCAGCCGATGCGGGGCTCGCCGCGAACGAGCACGGTGCGGAAGAGGACGATGTAGCCCCCGAAGGAGAGCACCTCGAGGATCACCCCGATCGCGATCCACCAGCGGTCGCCGCCCTCGATGTGGTGGACCGTCGCGCCCACACCCGCGAGGTTGGGCAGGACGAAGTAGAGGAAGCCCACGCCGGAGCCGATGAAGACGGCGAAGGCGACGATCTGGCGCCGCGTGAGCAGCACCCGGGGCATCGGCTCGTGGCGGCGCCCGGGCGCCGGCGCCGGGTGCTCCTCCTCCGCTGACCGCTCCCCCGCCGTCACACACACCTCCCGCTCAGCTCGCCTGGGCAATGGCCCCCACGGCCGCGATCCCCCGCCCCAGCCGCGCCACGTATGGGCCGGCACGCGGCGCCGCCCGCCGCACCGCCAGCGTCAGCGCCGCCCCGGCGAGGAGGTCGACGACGTAGTGCTCGCCGAGATAGACCAGCGCGACTCCGAGTGTCGCCGTGTAAACGCCGCCCAGGGCCCCCTGGAGCGGGCCCACCTCGGCGAGCAGGAGCGCGGCCATCACTGATGTGGCGAAGTGCAAAGAGGGCATCGCGGCGAGGGGATTACCTCCTAACACACTGTAGAGCGAGGTCCAGCGGTCTTTCCAGAAGTCCGCCCCGTACTCCACCATCATGCGGCGCACCTCGCTCGTTCCCGCGCCGGTCCGCTCCTCGGCCCCGGCCGCGTACCACGGCGGCGCGGTCGGGGCAATCCAGTAGAAGATCGCGCCGATGTCGAACACCGCGTAGGTCATCACCGCCGCGCGGGGAAAGCGCTCCGGGTGGTGGAGGAGGAGATGTAGAAGGGTGCCGTGGGGCACCATGAACCACGACCAGTGGGCCCACACGAGGACGTCGTCGACGGCTCGCCAGCGAGGGCCCTCGGGGCCGACCCGCGCCAGCGAGCGCTGCAGGCGGACGGTGGGAAGCCGACCGAGCCCGAGCACCCGGTCGGCGACGATCGGGTAGGCGACGTGGACGCGTGCCGCCTGGGCCTGCTCGTCGTCGTGGGGCGACTTGTACGCCGCCAGGTAGGCCCACATCTGCAGCGCGCAGGCGGCGACGTCGCGGGTGCGGGAGCGGGGCATCGCCACGCACAGCCCCACCGGGGCGGCGAACGCCACGGCCTGGACGACGGCCGGGCGGGCCGGGATGCGGCGGCGCAGGGCGGGCGCGGCGATGCCCGCCGCCACCACCCCCCAGGCGGTCGCTCTGATCGCCCTCGACAGCCGCACTGCCGGCGGAGTATATGGGCGCCCCGGCGCCCCTCCCCGGCGGAAGGCCGCCGGCGTCAGTCGCCCGCCGCGGAGGCCTCCAGCGGCTCGCGCCCCGCGGCCTCGGCCGCGGCAGCCACGAACGCCGCGATGACCTCGCTCTGAGGGTCCGCCTCCGGGTGCCACTGCACGCCCAGGAGGAAGCTCCGCCCCGGCGCCTCGATCGCCTCCGGGAGCTCGTCGAGGGTCGAGAGGCCACTCACGCGAAGGCCCTCGCCGAGGCGGTCCACTCCCTGGTGGTGGTGGGACTTGGTCGCGTGGGCGACCTCGCCGGCGGCCTGCGCCGCGAGCGAGCCCTCCGACAGCAGCACGTCGTGGTCGGCGCCGTCGAAGGAGCCCGGCACGCGGCGATGCTCCTCGTGGCCGACGAGGTCGGGTAGGTGCTGCAGGAGGGTGCCACCACAGGCGACGTTGATCAGCTGCATCCCGCGGCAGATCCCCAGCACCGGCATGTCCCGCTCGATCGCCGCGCGCGTGAGGGCGACTTCGAAGGCGTCCCGCTCGGGCACCGTTCCGACGGTCTGCGGGTGGGCCGGCTGCTCGTAGGAGGCCGGGTCGATGTCGGCGCCGCCCGCGAGCACCAGCCCGTCGATCAGCGCGAGCAGCTGGTCCGGGTCGGCGACGAGGTTGGCGTCCGGGGGGAGCATCAGCGCGATCGCGCCGGCCCGCTGAACGGCTTCGACGTAGCTGATCGGGAGGAGCGCGGCGGACTGATCCCAGACGCTCCACTGCGCCCTCTCCAGGGCGGTGCAGATGCCGATAACGGGCCGTCTCATAGACCACACCATAGGATCAATCCCGGCGGCGGACCCCCACGGCCGTCGCCTGCATCGACGACGACCGGCCAAGGAGAGCGAAGGAGAGCCATGAGCGAGTCGAATACCGAGCTGGAGACGGTGAACGTCAGGCGGGAGGCGGGCGTCGCCACCATCGAGCTGAATCGTCCCCGGGCGCTGAACGCGTGGAATCACCAGTTCGGCAGCGACCTGCTCGCCGCGATGGGGCTCGTGGGCGAGGACGAGGGCGTGCGCGCCGTGATCATCACGGGGGCCGGTAGGGCCTTCTCCTCCGGCGCCGACCTGAAGGAGGTCGCCGGCGGGGAGACCACCCCGAACGGCCGCCCCGACGTCTACCGCACGCTGACGGAGCGCTACCACCCGATCATGCGCGCGATCCGCGAGATCCCCAAGCCCGTGATCGGCGCCGTGAACGGCCCCGCCGTCGGGATCGGCTGCTCGCTGGCGCTCTGCTGCGACCTGATCGTCGCCTCGGAGAGCGCCTACTTCCTGCTCGCCTTCGTGAACATCGGCCTCGTGCCCGACGGGGGCTCCTCGCTGTTCCTCCCCAGCCGCATCGGGATGGCGCGGGCGACCGAGATGGCGATGCTGGGTGAGCGGATCGCGGCCCCGCAGGCCCTCGACTGGGGACTCGTCAACCGCGTCGTGCCCGATGGGCGCCTGGAGGAGGAGGTCGCCCAGCTCGCCGCGAGGCTCGCGAGCGGGCCCACACGCTCCTACGCGGGCACCAAGCGCCAGCTCAACAGCTGGCTGTACGCGCGCATGGACGAGCAGCTGGAGCTGGAGGCGAGCATCCAGCGGGAGATGGCCGGGAGCGCGGACTTCGTCGAGGGGGCCGTCGCGTTCATCGAGAAGCGCCCACCCCGCTTCACGGGCGCCTGAGCGCCTTCTCGGAGCTCAGCAAAGCGCCTCCCGTCCGGGCCTGACTAGAATCCCGCCCGCCGTGGGTCTCCCCCCTGCCCTTCTCTCTCTGCTCGCGTTCTTCACCCCCGAGTCGGGTGGCTCGCCGAACGCCGATCAGATCGACAGCCTGTACAAGGTCATCCTCGCGATCGCGATCGTGATCTTCGTCGCGGTCGAGGGCGCGCTCCTCTACGCGCTGATCAAGTTCCGCAAGCGCAGGGGCGTCCCCCCGGCGCAGATCCGGGGCAACACGCGGCTCGAGTCCGGCTGGACGACGGCCGCCGCCTTGATCCTCGTGGTGCTCGCCGTGCTGACCTTCGTCAAGCTCTCCTCGATCGAGAACCCCCCGAACTCGGGCCCGAACGGGGCGGCCCTCGTCAGCGACAGCGGGCCGCTGCAGGAAGCGCCCTCCTCGCGCCACCTGCCGCCGAACGGGAAAGTGCTGAACATCACGGTGATCGGCCGCCAGTACATCTGGCAGTACATCTACCCGGGGGCCACCGAACCCGATGGCCTCGGGGCGCCGTACTCCTACGTGCAGATGGTCGTGCCGACGAACACCGACGTCAGCCTCGACATCGTCAGCTCGGACGTCGTCCACTCCTGGTGGATCCCCGAACTGGGGGGCAAGTTCCAGGCCGTGCCGGGCTACCACAGCTACACCTGGTTCAAGATCCCCAAGGCCGGCATCTACCGCGGGCAGTGCGCCTTCCTCTGCGGGCGCGGGCACGCGCGGATGATCGCCGAAGTCAGGGCGGTGCCGCCGGCCCAGTTCGAAGCCTGGCTCGTCAACCAGAAGAAGCTGATCTCAGAAGCGAACGCCGACGCGAAGGAAGCGCGCGCCAAACTCGGCGCGCAGACTGGCGCCGGCGCGGTCGAAAACCCCTAGGACACCGAGGAGAGCCGCGCCCGACATGGCCACCTACACAGCTCCCATCCCGCAGGTCACGGCCCATCGCGTGGAGCCCGAGGCGCGGGGGTGGACGAGCTGGATCACGACGACCGACCACAAGCGCATCGGGATCATGTACATGGTCACGACGTTCGTCTTCTTCTGCCTCGGCGGGGTGGAGGCGCTGATGATGCGGCTGCAGCTGGGGGCGCCTAACAACACGCTCGTCACGCCCACCACCTACAACCAGCTGTTCACGATGCACGGCACGACGATGGTGTTCCTGTTCGTCGTGCCGATGATGGCGGGGCTGGGGAACTACTTCCTGCCGCTGATGATCGGCGCGCGCGACATGGCCTTCCCGCGGCTGAATGCCCTCTCCTTCTGGCTGCTCCTGGCCGGGGGCATCGTCTTCTACGCGACGCTCTTCTGGAATCCCCCGGAAGCGGGCTGGACGAGCGTGGTCCCGCTCGCGAACGCGACCTTCTCCCCCAGCGGGGGTCAGGACGCGTGGATCTACCTGATCCACCTCACCGGCCTGTCCTCGATCCTCGGGGCGATCAACTTCTACGTCACCGTCGCGAACATGCGCGCGAAGGGGATGAGCTGGGGACGGCTGCCGTTGTTCGTGTGGGCGATGCTGACCTACTCCGTGCTGATCATCTTCGCCCTGCCGGTGATCGCGGCGGCGGCGACGATGCTGCTCACCGAACGGCACTTCGGGACCCACTTCTTCGACCCGAGCGAGGGCGGCTCGGCGTTGCTGTGGCAGAACCTGTTCTGGTTCTTCGGCCATCCGGAGGTCTACATCATGGTGCTGCCCGGCTTCGGGGTGATCTCGGAGATCCTGCCCGTGTTCGCGCGAAAGCCGATCTTCGGTTACAAGGCGATCGCCGCCTCGACCGTGGCGATCGCCTTCCTCGGCTTCCTCACCTGGGCCCACCACATGTTCACCGCGCCGATCCCCGAAGCGATCCTCGTGTTCGTGATGATCAGCTCCTACCTGATCGCCGTGCCGACGGGGGTCAAGATCCTCAACTGGGTGGCGACGCTGTGGCGGGGGTCGATCGAATTCAAGACCCCGCTCCTGTTCTGCGTCGGGGGCATCACGATCTTCCTCATCGGGGGCCTCTCGGGGGTGTTCCTGGCGACGTTCCCGATCGACTGGCAGCTCAACGAAACGTACTTCGTCGTCGCCCACCTCCACTTCGTGCTGATCGGCGGGGCGCTGTTCACGATCTTCGCCTCGATCTACTACTGGTTCCCGAAGATGACGGGGAGGATGCTCGGCGAGGGCCTCGGGCAGCTCAGCTGCGGGCTGATGTTCGTGGGCGTGCTGACGACGTTCATGATCCAGCACGTGATCGGGCTTGACGGCATGCCGCGACGGGTCTATGAGTACGACAACGTGGGTCACCTCGCCCTCTACAACCAGATCTCGACGGCCGGGTCGTTCATCATCGCGATCGGCGTCCTCGTGACCATCATCAACGTCGTCCGCAGCCTGAAGTCCGGCGCCGTCGCCGGGCCAGACCCGTGGAAGGCGAACACGCTCGAGTGGTTCGCCGCCTCGCCTCCGCCCGTGAACAACTTCGACGTCATCCCGCGGGTGCGCTCGGCCGAGCCGATGAAGGACATCCGCCGGGAGGTCGAGCGGCGGACGGTCGGCGGCGGGACCGGGAGCGTGACCGTGCCTGCGGGGGCGACGCGGGTGGGCGTGTAGATGTCCGCCGGGCGAGCGGCCCCCGCGCTGGCTGCGGGACGGGCGGGCCTGGCGCCGCGGACGCTGGCTGTGCTCGGCGACTACGTCGAGCTGACCAAGCCGAAGGTCCAGTCGCTGCTGCTGCTGACGACGGTCGCGACGATGTACGTCGCCGGCGACCCCTCCCCCGGCCTCGTCGCGCTCACCTGTCTCGGCGGGTACCTCTCCGCGGGCGGAGCCGGCGCGGTCAACCACTGGTTCGACCGCGACATCGATCTGCGCATGAAGCGGACCGCCGGGCGGCCGATCCCCGCCGGACGGATCTCCCCGCGGGCGGCGCTGGCGTTCGGCTGTCTGCTCGCCGCGCTGTCCCTGCTGGAGCTCTCGCTGGCGGTGAACCCGCTCGCCGCGCTGCTGTCCTTCTCGGGCTTCCTCGGCTACGTCTTCGTCTACACCTTCTGGCTGAAGCGGCGGACGCCCCAGAACATCGTCATCGGGGGCGCGGCCGGAGCGGTTCCGCCGCTGGTGGCGTGGGCGGCGGTGACGGGGTCCGTGAGCGGCACGGCGGTGATGCTCTTCTTCATCGTCTTCTTCTGGACCCCGCCGCACTTCTGGTCGCTGTCGCTGCTGATGAAGGACGAGTACGCCGAGGTTGGCGTCCCGATGCTCCCCGTCGTCCGCGGGGTGCGCGAGACGCGGCGGCAGATCCTCCTCTACGCCGTCCTCCTCTACGCCGTCACCCAGCTCCCCTTCTGCGCGGGCGGCTTCGGGGGCATCTACCTGGCGGCCTCGGTGCTTCTCGGGCTCGGCTTCATCGCCGGCGCCGTCCGCCTGCAGCGTCGGGCCGATCGCGCGTCGGCCCTCCGCCTCTACCTCTACTCGCTCGCCTACCTCGCGCTGCTGTTCTCCGCGATGGTCGCCGACGTCCATCTGTAGAATCGCGCCCCGATGGATCGACGACTGGCACGCAAGAACATCCGCGCGGGGCTGATCGTGGCCGCGATCTGCATGCTGATGTTCGGGATCACCTTCGTCGTGGCCGCGATCTACGTCTCGTGAGCCCCCTCGATCCCGAGATCCCGCCGGTCGGCGAGGAGATCCACCTCCCCGGCCCCTCGATCCTCCCGGTCCTCACCGCGGTCGGCATCACGCTCGCGCTCGTGGGCGTGACGACGTTCATCGAGCTGACGATCGCCGGGGTGCTCCTCACGCTCTACTGCATCCTCCGCTGGGTCAAAGAAACCCGCGAGGAAATCGACGAGCTCCCGCTCGACAGCTGAGCGGCCCCCGGAGCCCCCGGGGATGTGAGCGGCGGTGCGGGCGCGGTGTGGAACCCACCGCGCCCGATCACCGCGGAGACGGCGCGTCCGCTCCCCGGGCAGACGCGCCTGGCCTCATCCCGCGACCGCGTTGGCCGGCACCGGGCAGGCCGCTCCGTCATCTGTCCAACAGCGGACGACGTCGCGAACCGACAGGATGCCGACCGTCTCTCCACGGTCGAGGACGATCAGATGACGGAAGCCCCCACGCACCATCGCCGAGGCGGCCTCCTCGAGCGACCAGTCGGGCGCCGCGAAGACGACGTCGCGGGTGAGGTGGTCGGCGACCCACTCGCCGTCGGGGTCCTCCCCGGCGCCGACCGACGTCAGGACGTCGCGCTCGGTGATGATCCCGGGCCCGTTGCCGTCGGGATCGATCACCACCGCTGCGCCGACGCTCCGCTGGGACATCAGGCGGGAGACCGCACGGAGCGTATGTCCGGGGCCGACCGTGAGGACCATCTGGCTCATTCCGTCGCTCACCTGCACGTCCGGCCCTCCTTCGCTCGAAGCTGATCTCGCCACGTCTGCGGCCCGGCGGCAATCGCCTGGCCGGCGGACATTTGCAACGATTGACTCAATCTATTACTTTGGCGGGCGGCCGTCAAGCGCCGTTGGCCGGCGGCCGTCGAGGGCCGAGCAATCCGAGGGACGAAGGCATTAGGATCACGGCGGGATGGAGAGAATCGCCGCCGAAAGCCCCCACACCGCCCCGGACAGCGGGCATGCCTAGCCGCCGTTCGATCACGATCGCGGCGATCGCGGCGATCGCGGCGACGGCGATCGGGATCTGGCTCAGCTACGCGATCCACTGGTTCCCGCCGCAGGCATCGACGCAGGCGAAGAACAGCGACCGGCTCTATCACGTGCTGGTGATCGCCTCGGTGCCGATCTTCGTCGTGATCGTCAGCGTGATCCTGTTCTCGGCCTGGCAGTTCCGGATGAAGCCCGGCGAGGAGCTCAAGGACGGGCCTCCGATCCACGGGAACACGAGGCTGGAGGTCTTCTGGACGGCGATCCCGACGTTCCTGATGCTGGGGCTCGTGGGCTACTCGTTCGTCGTGCTCCACGACAACGAGAAGAAGCCCGCTCGGGAGATCGACATCGGGGTCACCGGGCAGCAGTTCGTGTGGACCTACCAGTACCCCTCGGTCCTGACGGGCGGGGCGCCGATCAACAGCTACCAGCTCTACGTCCCGGACAACGAGTCCGTCGAGTTCAACCTGCGCAGCAAGGACGTCATCCACGCCTTCTACATCCCCGCCTTCCGCATCCAGGAGGACGTCGTGCCGGGGATCACCACGCACTGGCGGGCCACTCCGGACCGCCTGGGGAGCTACCCGGTCGTCTGCAACCTCCTCTGCGGACCGGGCCACTCGCTGATGCGCTCGACCGTCCACGTGGTCACCGAGAGTCGGTTCCGCGCCTGGATCGCCAGCCAGGAGCCGAGCGCGGCGGGCGCCGGATCGACCAGCGGGACGACGGGGTAAGGTTCGCGCGGATGAGGGCATTCAGGAGCAGAGGCTGATGGCGGCCAGGGTCCGCGCCCCGGGCTTCTACCGCGCGGCCGTGATGATGGTCGGCGGGGTGGCCTTCGCGACGCTGCTGACATGGCTCGTGCGAATGTCCACGGGGCACGAAACGTTCCACCACTTCGTGGACTGGGACGCCATCCTCACCGTCTCGCTGCTCGCGGTCCCGATCGCGTTCCTCGTCGGGATCGGGGGCTTCGACTACTGGTTCTACTGGGCCGCGGGACGCAAGACGCGCCCGGAGGACCACTCCGGCCACGGGGCCTACTCGTGGAAGGACTACTTCCGCATCAACACCGACCACAAGGTGATCGGGGTCCAGTACCTCGTCAACTCCTTCATCTTCCTCCTCATCGGCGGGCTGATCGGGATGCTGATGCGCGTCCAGCTCGCCCAGCCCGGGTCGCAGTTCGTCAGCGCGAACACCTTCAACGGGCTGTTCTCGGTCCACGCCACGCTGCTCATCTTCCTGTTCATGGTGCCCGTCTTCGCGGGCTTCGGGAACTTCGTCATCCCGCTCATGATCGGCGCCCCCGACATGGCCTTCCCGCGGCTGAACGCGCTCTCCTTCTGGCTGCTGCCGGTCGCCGGGGTCATCATGCTGCTCAGCTTCCTGGCGCCCGGAGGGGCGTTCGCGGACGGCTGGACGGCCTACGCGCCGCTGTCGGACACCGCGCCGATCGGGCAGAACTTCTTCTCCATCGGGGTCCAGTTCGCCGGCGCCTCCTCGATCATGACCGCGCTCAACTTCCTGGTCACGATCATCACGATGAGGGCGCCGGGGATGAGCTTCTTCCGCATGCCGCTGCTCGTGTGGGCGAACTTCGCGACCTCGCTTCTCGTCGTGATCGCGACCCCGTTCATCGCCGCCTCGCAATTCTTCGTGCTGCTGGACCGGGGCCTCGGGTTCAACTTCTTCAACGCCGCCAAGGGCGGGGACGTGCTGATGTACCAGCACGTCTTCTGGTTCTACAGCCATCCGGCGGTCTACATCATGATCCTGCCCGGCTTCGGGATCATCAGCGAAATCATCGCCGTGAAGTCCCGCAAGCCGATCTTCGGCTACCGCATGATGGCCTTCTCGCTGCTCGCGATCGTCGGACTCGGCTTCACGGTGTGGGCGCACCACATGTTCACCTCCGGGATGGCCGCCTGGATCCGCATCCCGATGGCGATCACGACGGCGATCATCGCCGTCCCGACGGGGATCAAGGTGTTCTCCTGGCTGGCCACGCTGTGGCGCGGCGTCCTCCATCTCGACACCCCGATGCTGTTCGCCCTGGGGTTCATCTCGACGTTCACGCTGGGCGGGATCAGCGGGATCATGCTCGCGATGATCCCCTTCGACATCCACGTCTCGGCGACCTACTTCATCGTCGCCCACATCCACTACGTGCTCTTCGGCGGGTCGCTGATGACGATCTTCGCCGGGGCCTACTACTGGTTCCCGAAGATGACGGGGAGGATGTACGACGAGCGGCTCGGGAAGTGGCACTTCTGGACCACGTTCCTGTTCGTGAACCTGACATTCGGGCCGATGCACATCCTCGGCCTGGAGGGGATGCCGCGGCGGGTGGCGACCTATGCCTCGCAGTTCGCCGGGCTCAACCTGTTCATCTCGATCGCGAGCTTCTGCCTCGGCTTCACCTTCCTGATCTTCGTCTACAACATCGTCACGAGCTGGCGCGGAGGGCCGCGTGCGCCGGCCAACCCGTGGCGGTCGATGACGCTCGAGTGGCAGGTCTCATCGCCGCCGCCGGTGTTCAACTTCGACCACATCCCCACCGTCGTGGGCGGTCCTTACGAGTACGGCGTCCCCGGCGCCGTCCACGGCATCTTCACGCCGGCGCCCGCGCCGATAACGGCCGGCTCGGAGATGGCAGGGGCGCCGCGCGAATGAGGAGGGGTGGGCGATGAAGGAAGTGCTCGTCGTTGCAAATCGCACGATCGGTGGGGCGAAGCTGCTGGAGGCCGTGCGCAAGCGCGCCGCCGATGGCGCGCGCTTCCGCCTGGTGGTGCCCCAGAGCAAGCCCCGCGCGGGCCTCGTGATCTACGACGAGGCGGTCCGCGAATCGGCCCAGGTGCGCGTCGACCTGGCGCTCACGAGCGTCGCCGCGGAGGGCATCGAGGCCAGCGGAGAAGTCGGAGACGCGGATCCCTTCCTCGCCACGATGGACGCGGTCGCCGAGCGGCGACCGGATGAGATCATCATCTCCACCCACCCCGCCGAGCACTCGGGGTGGCTGCGCCGGGATCTGATCGAGCGGATCGAGAACGCCTCCGGCCTGCCGGTCGAGCACGTGGTGGTGGATCTCGAGCAGGAGGGCCTCCCGTTCCGGGTGACGCTGGTGCTGGCGAACAAGACCTCCAGCGGCGAGGAGCTGATCGAGCACCTGCGCGCGAAGGCCGACCACGAGGGCCAGCACCTGTTCATCGCCGTCGTCCCGCAGGCGGATGGGACCGGTCGCGCCCCCGGGAGGCTCGCGCGCGGCTCGCACGGATGCTCGACCGGCTCGGCGGCGAGGGGCTGCTGAGCTCGGGGATGATCGGCGACCCGGACCCCTACACGGCCGTGATGAACGCGCTCGAGCTCTTCAGGGTCGACGACCTCGTGATCTCCACGCTCCCGGGCGAGCGCTCCGGGTGGCTGCGCTCGAACCTGATCGAGCGGCTCCGCCACTCGACCTCCCTCCCGATCGAGCACGTGGTCGTGGACACGGGCGTGGGCACGACCGCGGCCCCGGCCGCCTAGGCGACGATGGAGGCGGCGAGCATCGCTCACGGCTCGGGGGCGCACGAGCACGAGCACGCCGGTCCCCCGGCCGCGCACCGCAGCTCGCGCGTGGAGCCGCAGCTGCTCGGGATGCTGCTTTTCATCATCTCCGAGATCATGGTCTTCGGCGCGTTCTTCACCGCCTACTTCTTCATCCGAGTCGCCCAGGGGGACCCGTGGCCGACGCCCGGGACGAAGCTCCCGCTGGCGGTCGCCGGGGTCAACACCGCGATCCTGATCTCCTCGTCGTTCACGGTGCACTGGGCGGAGACGTCAATCAAGAACGGGAACCGCTTCGGGCTGAAGGCGGGGATGCTGACGACCTTCCTGCTCGGCTGCACGTTCCTGTTCATCCAGATCAACGAGTACGCGAACATCGGCTTCGCCCCCCAGGACTCCGCCCAGGCGACGGTCTTCTTCTCGCTCACCGGCCTCCACGGGGCACACGTCTTCATCGGCCTCTGCCTGCTGCTGTTCGTGACGATTCGGGCCTTTCGCGGCCATTACTCCCCCGAGGAGCATCGCGGGGTGGAAGTGCCCGGGATCTACTGGCACTTCGTCGACATCATGTGGATCGTCGTCTACACGACGGTCTACGTCCTCTAGCGGGGCGCGAAGGCGACGTCGGCAGGCGTGCGGTGCTGAATCCCCTGCGCTCGGAGGCCGAGGCCTTTCGCTTCCTCCTCTACGCGATCGCCGTGATCGTCGTGATCGTCGCGCTGGTGCTGCTCGTCCGGGCGATCGTCTAGACGCCGGAGGCCGGCGTCACTTGACGGTGATCGTCCCGAACATCCCCGCGGCGCGGTGGCCGGGCGCCTGGCAGAAGAACGTGTAGGAGCCCGGTTTCAGCGTCACGTTCACCGACACGGTCCCCTTCGTGGTGAAGGCGCTGGCGCCGAGCACCTGCCCGCCGGCCGACGGGCTCGCACCGCCGGTGCCGGTTTCGATCGCGATGTTGTGGGAGACGCCTGACATGTTCGCCATCTGCACCGTCACCGCTCCGCTCGTCGCGGTGGCCTTGCTCGTGGTGTAGGCGAGCTGTCCGCTCGGGCTGGCGTCGATCGCGAGCTTGCCCCCGGTCTCCACCGCGGGCTTGCCGGCGCCGGGAGCTTCGACGGCGGTCGCCAGCAGCCCCGTGTCCTGCCCGGGCCTGTCGACGGACTGCTCCACGTAGGAGGCGATGTCCCTCAGCTCCGACCCGCTCGCAAGGCCTTTCGGCATCGCGCCTTCGGGATTGGGGTTCTGCACCTGGGCTTCGACGACCCCCCGGATGGTGTTCCGCTCGAGGCCTTCGGCGAGGCTCGCGCGGAAGGCTTCGTCGAGGTTCGGGCCGACGATCCCTTTCGTGTTCGCCCGCGCAAGCGTGTGGCAGGAGCCGCACTTGGCGACGAAGGCCTGCTTGCCGGTGATCAAGTTGGCATCGTCGGTGCTGCTCTTCACCGAGCAGCCGCTCACGGCGAGCGCCCCGAGGACCCCGAGCGCGCCAACGGCGAGCCCCGCGTGCGCGCGCGCGGGCGGGAATGCGGGTCCGGGGAGACGGGCACGGTGCTCATGAGCCGGCGCAAGCCTATCCGAAGCAGCGGCCTGCTCGACGGCCCCTCGCGCCGCCCCACGGGGCCGTTCAGGGCAGAGGAAGACGCTCGAGCTCGCCGCGCGCGGCGGCGATCACGCCGTCGGCGACCCCCTCCCAGGACCACGCCCGGCGGGCCACCGAGACGAGCGCTTCGCGCGTGGCGGAGCGGAGCGCCGGGTCGGCTTCCAGCCAGGCCGTCAGACGCGAGGCGATCGCCCTGACGGGGTCTCCGTGGAGCGGAAAGGAGAGCCACGGGGCGACCTCGGGAGCGACCGCAGCGGCCAGCTCGCTGCTCACCTCGCGGAGGCCGGAATGGTCGGCGCTGAGGGGTAGCGCGCCGCACGCGGCGGCCTCCGCGGCGACCATCCCGAACGCCTCCGGGAACGTGCTCGGGACGACGACCGCCTCGCACGCGGGGAGCAGATCGGCGAGCTCGTCGTGCTCCAGACGCCCCGTCAGCAGCACCCGCGAGGCCCCCGCGCGGGCGCTCTCCAGGTAGCGCTCCCGCGCCTCGCCCTCGAGGCTCGCGAGGAACCCGTCGAGATGGCGCAGCCGGCCGGCGGGCCCGCCCTCGAGCGCGCGCCCGGAGCCGGCCAGCCGGCGCGCGCCCTCGAGGTCGCCGGCGGCGAGCGCGGCGAGCAGCTGCTGCAGCCCCTCGCGGTAGGCGCCGAAGCCGACGAGCACGAGCCGCGCGCGCGGGCAGCGCTCGAGCACCAGGGGGAACGCCGCCGCCAGCAGGTCGACCCCCTTGCTCACGATCAGCTTGCCGACGAACGCCACCAGGCGATCGCTCTCCGGCTCCAGCCGAGCGAGCGCCGCAGCCGCCTCCCCCGTCTCGCGGCGGAACGCACTCGAGGCGTGCTCGGCGCTCGCCGGAGCCGCCGCACGCAGCCGCCGGACGAGCGCCGCAGCCCCGCGGCCGCCGCGCCGGGCTCGCGCGGCGCGAAGCGGACGACGTCGACCCCCGGGGGTCCCAGGCGGGTACGTCCTGGGAGCCCTTCCTCCCCCATCGCCGCCCACAGGCTCTCGGCTGTGTGGCGGGAGCCGACGAGCACCCCGGCGGCGCCCGCGAGGCCCTCGCGGGCGGGCGCGAGGAAGCGCGCGGGGTCGGGCTTGACGGTGTACTCGAGCGCGCTCCCGTGCACCTTCACCGCGTAGGGAACCTCGTCCTCGAGCGCACGGGCGAGGATCAGGGGGCCCATCACGAGGTGGTTGGCGAGGGCGATGTGGGGGCGGACGCGGCGCGCGAGGTCCGCGACCGCGAGCACGTTCGCGCGGACGTAGGCATCGATCTCGGCGTCGCTGCAGAGGGCGAACGTGCGCGCCTGCATCCCCTCGTAGCGGTCGGCGACGTACACCGGGAGCAGCGCGCCGATGTCGGGGCGGTAGACCGTGCAGCGGCCGGGGCCCGCCGGGGGGTGGTCGAGCTCGCGCACACTCAGCTCGCCCCGGTCCCAGTCCCCCGCGGCGGCGATGAAGGGGAGCTCCTCGGGGTGGCGCTCCTGGGTGAGCAGGTGGACGTCGTGGCCGAGCCGCACGAACGCCTCCGCGAGACGGGCGTTGTAGACGTTCGAGCCCGTCGCCGAGAGCAGGTAGCCGTGGAAGACCAGGACGCGCACCGCCGCGGAGCCTATCCCCGTCGCCGAGGGCCTCCCCGGCGCCCGGGAGGCCCGGTGAGGCGAGGGCGCCAGGGGCTCAGGTAGAGTGGCTGCCGTGAGCGAGAGCCAGCGTTACCGCATGCGCAACCCGGCGACCGGGCGAGAGGTCGTGATCGAGGCAGACGGGGGCCAGATCTACCCTCGACCGGGACTCCGGCGATCGCCTCGAAGTGGTCGGGAAGATGATCCCGCTGGCGCCCTCCTCCTCGCGGCTCCCGTGGGCCGTCGAGAACCTCCGCTTCTGTCCCTGGTGCGATCAGCTCGCCCAACGGGACCTCAACGACTGCCCCACCTGCGGCCGGCGGATGGGGCCCCTCGGGCCACCGCAGCGAACGGGCTGAGGCTCGAGTGGGCCGGGTGAGCGGCACTTCCAGATCGCCGGGCGGACCGTCCGCGGCTCGCCGTCGCGGCCCGCTGGCGCTCGCAGCCGCGGCCCTGCTCGCGCTGGTCCTCGCAGCGTGCGGCGGGGGCAGCGTCTCGGTGGAGGTCCCCAAGAGCACCCCCGACATCACCCCGCCGACGGACACGAGCGCGGAAAAGGACGCCGCGCAGGCAACCTCGACGAGCACGACGAAAACGGCCACGACGAGCACCTCCGGCGGTAGCGAAGCCGCCCCCAGCTCGGAAAGCGCGAGCAGCGAAAGCAGCGAAGCGCCCAGCAACACGGCCGGCGCCGGTGGCGGGACGGCGGCCGGCGAAAAAGAAAAAGAAGCCCCCAAGGAAACGCCCAAAGGGACCGAAGCGTCGGGTCCGACCGGCGGCGCGAGCGCGCCCTAGCCGGTCGCGTCTCGGTGCCCGCCTGCGCGCACGCCTGAACGGCCGGGCGCCGGCCTCGGGGCCCGGAGGCCCGTGTCAGGGAGTCGAGACCTGGGTGGCGCTGTAGGTGAGGCGGGCGGTCTGGTAGAGGCAGAAGTACTGCGTCGCGCTGCCCACGCTGGTCTGGATCGTCTGTGTGCCCGTCGTGCCGCAGCCGCCCGCGGGCGGCTCGCCCGCCAGGAGGTGTCGTTGCCGAACCCGAGCGCCAGCGCCGGCGCCCAGGTGGGGACGGCGAGGGCGATGATGTCGCCCTTCTTGACGGGGATCGTCGTTTCGAGCGGGAACTGGGCCGTCTTGCCGAAGTAGGGCTGGAGCTTGACCGTCGGGCCCTCCGCGAGGAGCTTGTAGGTGAGGTTCGGCTTGGCCTGGGCGCGGAGCACGGCGATGCCCGCTTCGGCGACGCCGCCCTCGTTGGCGTTGAAGAACTTGATCTGGGTGGCGTTGGGCGTCCCCAGCGAGATCGTCCAGGCGACGATGGTGCCGGTTTTCGCGACGCTGAGCGGGTTGTGGAGGCTCCCGATCTTGACCTGGAAGCCCGTCGTGCGGCTGACCGCGAGGCACGGGGTGCCGGGGCAGCTGGGGACGGTCGCGGGCGTCGTCGTGGGCGTCACGCCGACTTCGGTGATCGTTGCCGGGGCCGCGGCTGGGAGCGCCAGAGCAAGGATCGCGCAGACGAGCACCGCTGGAGATATGAGTCTCATGTTCAGATCAACACGCCATCAGCGCCGATGGAGCGGTCCCGACTAATTTCGCTACCCCCGGCCGAGTTCCTTCGCGACCGCCGCAATCGCATCGGGATCGCCGACAGCCGGCACCCATGGTAGCCGTAGAGGGTCCTCGTGATAGCGGGGGATGACGTGGAGGTGGAAGTGGAAGACGGTCTGCCATGCGGCGGCCCCGCAGGCGTTCAGGAGGTTGATCCCGTCGGCGCCGAGGCGCTCCTTCATCCGTAGCGCGAGCCCCCGCCCAGCGGCCGTCACGGCGGCGAGGTCGGCGGGGTCGATCTCGAGCAGGTCGCGGGAGTGCGCGCGGGGGACCACGAGCGCATGTCCCGGTGTGGCCGGGGCGATGTCCATGAAGGAGACCGTGCGCTCGTCCTCGGCGACGATCTCTCCGGGGAGCTCCCCGGAGATGATCTTGCAGAAGATGCAGTCCGGGTCGGCCACCGGGAAAGCCTACCCGGGAGACTGGATCGTCGGGAGCAGCTCGCGGGCGTAGGCGATCGCCTGCTCGCGATCGCGGATCTCGCCGGCGTACTGGGCGGCGAGGAGCCGCTCGAGCAGGTCCCCCAGCGAGGGCCCCGGCGTGAGGGCGAGCTCCCGCGCGAGCTCGTCCCCGCGGAGCAGCGGCGGCGGTGGACCGGCGGCGCGCCAGCGAAGCGCCTCGGCGAGCACCACCTCGGACATCCGCACGTGCGCGTCGATCGCCTCGGCCGCGCGATCCCCGCGGGTGGCGAGCCGGTCCGCGATCGAGAGCAGCGTGACGTCGACCTCGACGGGCTCGCACGCGCGGATGTAGGCGAAGAGCGTCCTCCGGGACAGGGGCTGGGGCTCATGGACGAGAAAGCCAAGGCGGAGGTGGTGACGCACGAGCGCGGCCACGTGGGAGCGCAGACGCGCGCTCGCGCGCAGCCGACCGAGCACCTCGCTCGCCAGCTCGGCCCCGCGAACGTCGTGGCCGATGAACGTCAGGCGCCCCCCGAGGTGCCGCTCCCGAGTGAGCGGCTTGGCGGCGTCGTGGAGGAGCGCCCCCCAACGCAGCGCCCCGCCGCGGCTGAGCCCATCCGCGAGCGGCTCGGCGAGGAGTTCCCGCACCGCCTCCCCCAGCGGGGCGATCGCCGCCTCCGCCGGTCCCGTCGCGGCGTCCTTCGCGCCACCCGCGGCCGTGAGCTCGACGACGCGATCGAGCACCTCGAGCGTGTGACCATGGACGTCGAGATGGTGGTAGCGGTTCTGCTCCATCCCCCGCATCGCCTCGAGCTCGGGGAGGACGACGGCGGTCGCGCCGAGGTCGTCCATCAGCGCCAGCCCGCGACGGACGGCCGCCGAGTCCACGATCCGGCGCAGCTCCATGAAGACGCGCTCCGGCGAGACCTCGGCGATCGCGGACGCCGAGGCACGGGCGCGGGCGAGCGTTCCAGCCTCGGGCTCGAAGCCGAGCTCGACGGCCATGCGCACCAGGCGCAGGACGCGGAGGGGGTCCTCCGCGAAGGCGCTCGGGGCTGCCATCCGCAGCAGGCGGGCGGCCAGGTCGGCGAGCCCACCGAGCGGGTCGATCGGCTCTCCCCCGGCGAGCGGCTCGGCGATCGCGTTGATCGTGAAGTCCCGCAGCGCGAGGTCCTCTTCGAGGGTTCCGCCGCGGAGAGGCTCGACGTCGAGCTGCCAGCTGCCGTTGCGGGGGACCACGCGCCAGGTGGCGAAGTCCTCCGACAGGGCGAAGCAGGCGGCTCCTCCCGAGGCCTGCGCCACGGCCGCCGCGAGCTCCCTCGGGTCGCCGTCGACGACGACGTCGAGGTCCCCGGTCCCACGCCCGAGGAGGCGGTCGCGGACGGCGCCGCCGACGAGCCACGCACGACGGCCGGGAGCGGCCGCGCGAACCGTCTCCAACCCGTCGCTCATGGCGCGCCGCTGGGGGCGCCGTCACGGCCGAGGGCCACGGGCTCCTCGAGGGGCTCGCCGTCGCGGTGGTAGACCCTGGGTACCCTCGCCGTCAGCCCGCAGGTGATCTCGTAGTTGATCGTCTCGATCCGTCGGGCGAGCTCCTCGGCGGTGATTCGCTCGCTGCCCTGGAAGCCGATCAGGATCGCCGTCCCCCCCACGAGCTCCCGCCCGCCTGCGTCGGGGCCGATGTCGGCGGTGACGCTGTCCATGCTCACGGTTCCCACGAGCGGATGGCGCAGGCCGCCGATGAGCGCGTCGGCGTTGTTGGACAGGCCCCTCCGCCAGCCGTCGCCGTAGCCGATCGGGAGGACCGCCACGTGGGTGTCGTGCTCGGCGCGGAAGCGCCGGCCATAGCCGACGGTCTCCCCCGCCCGGCAGAGCTTGACCTCGGCGATGCGCGAGCTCAGCTCCAGTGCAGGCTCGAGGCCTCGCGCCGCGGGGTCCCTGCCGAACGGGTCCATCCCGTAGATCGCGATCCCGCAGCGGACCATGTCGAACTGGGCCGCGGGATCGCGGAGCATCGCGGCGCTGTTGGCGGCATGGACGACGACGTCGGGGCTCTCGGCCTTGACGCTCTCCGCCCAGTGGGCGAAGCGGTGGAGCTGTTCGGCGAAGAAGCCCCCGTCGGCGAGGTCGTCGGCGGTGGCGAAGTGGGTCATCACACCGGCAAGCTCGACGCCCTTCGTCTCGCGCACGCGGCGGACGACCGCGGAGGCCTCGTCGAGGTCCCGCGTGCCCAGCCTTCCCATCCCCGAGTCGAGCTTCACGTGCACGCGCCCGCCCCCCCTCGCGGCCACCTCCTCGAGCTGAGCGAGGCTCCACACGATCACCTCCGCCCCGGCCCCGAGCGCTTCCGCCAGCTCGCGCTGGGCGAGCGGCCCCATCACGAGCAGGGGCGCCTCGACGAGGCCCCCGTCGCGGAGCTCGCGCGCCTCGGAGGCGTCGGCGACGGCGAGCATCGAGGCGCCCGCGGCGAGCGCGGCGCGGGCGCTCGCCAGCGAGCCGTGGCCGTAGCCGTCCGCCTTCACGACCGCGCACAGCCGCGCGCCGTCGCCCAGCTCGGCGAGCAGGCGCGCGCAGTTCCGTTCGATCGCCGCGAGGTTCACCTTCGCCTGGGCGCGGGGGACGCTCACGGCGAGACCCCCGAACGCTCCGCGCGAGCGACGGGGAGCGCCTCGATCACGTCGGAGGCGATCACGCCCTCGACCACCCCGAGCCGGCGGGCCGCCTCGATGCCCGCGCGGGCGTGGAGGAGCACGCCCGCGGCGGCCGCCGTGAACGGCTCCAGCCCCTGGGCGAGGAGCGCCGCGAGGACCCCCGTGAGCACGTCGCCGGTCCCGGCGGTGGCCAGCGCGGGGGTCGCGCCGGGGCTGACGGCGACGCGGCCGGCCGGGTCGGCGACGAGCGTGTCGTCGCCCTTCAGCAGGACCACCGCCTGCGAGCGCTCCGCGGCGGCGCGCACGTGGGCCAGCCGTTCCCGCTCGATCTCCTCGCTGTCACACCCGAGCAGACGCGCGAGCTCGCCCGCGTGGGGCGTGAGCACGGTCGAGGCTGCCCTCCCGGCGAGCTCCTCGAGACGGCCGGCGTGGGCGTTGAGGCCGTCGGCGTCGAGTACGAGCGGAGCCGCCAGCTCGCGAGCGAGCGAGCGGGCGAGGGCGACGGCGCCCTCCCCCCGTCCGAGCCCCGGGCCGAGCGCGACGGCGAGCGCGCCTCCTCGCGCAGCCGCCGCCAGCACCGTTTGGGCCCCGGCGTCGGTGAGGCCGCCGGCGTCGTCCTCGGGCAGGCCGCGGGTCATCAGCTCGGGGGTGCCGGCGGCGGACAGGGGCGCCTGGAGCGACTCCGGGACGAACGCCGTGACGTAGCCGGCCCCGGCGCGCATCGCCGCCCGCGCGGCCATCGCGGGGGCGCCGGAGAGGCCGCGTGAGCCGCCGAGGACGAGCACCGCGCCGGAGCGGAACTTCGTCCAGGAGACGTCGCGACGGGGCAGCTCCTCGAGCAGCGCCGAGGTGATCAGCCCGATGGAGGCCTCCATCGGCGCGCCACGGGGGATGCCGATGTCGACCGTCTCGACCTCGCCGGCGTGGTGCTTCCCGGGAGCGATCCAGAGGCCCGGCTTGCCCGCGTGGAAGCTCACGGTGGCGGTCGCACGCACCGCCTCACCGGCGACGACCCCGCTGGAGGCGTCCACACCGCTCGGCACATCCACGCTGATCACCGAGGCGTGCGCGCGGTTGATCGCCGCGATCGCCTCCTTGACCGCGCCGCGGGGCGCGCCCTCGAAGCCCGTCCCGAGGAGGGCGTCGACGATCGGCGCCCCCTCCCACCCGCTTGCCTGGCCGCTTTCCCCGCTCGCGCCCCAGGGCTCCCCGTCGGGACGCACGGGGGGGTCGCCGGGGAGGCGTTCGAGGTTCGCGCGGGCGTCGCCCTGGAGCTGCTCGGGTGGGGCGACGGAGACGACACCGACGGGTCGGCCGGCGTCGCGGAGGAGGCGGCCGACGACGAGCCCGTCGCCGCCGTTGTTGCCCTTGCCGCAGACGACCGTGACGGGACCGTCGGGATGGAGCCGCTCGAGCGTGCGCACGACGGCCGACCCGGCCCGCTCCATCAGCTCGAGGCTCGGCACGCCCTGCTGATCGATCGCCCAGCGGTCGACGGCCCGCATCGTCGCGGCGTCCGGGAGCGCCGTCAGCCAGTGGGGCAGCCGATCCACGAACGCGATGCTAGATGGTCGCCCCGTCCGATCGACGGGCGCGGCCGCCCGCTACTCGACGGTGACGGTCTTCGCGAGGTTGCGGGGCTGATCGACGTTCAGCTCGCGCCGCCTGGCGATGTCGTAGGCGAGGAGCTGGAGGGGGAGGACGGCAAGCATCGGCTGGAGCATCCAGTCCACGGCCGGCACCGTGATGACCGCGTCGACGCTCTCGCCGATGCGCTCGTTGCCCGCTGTGGCGACGGCGATCACCTTCGCCCCTCGCGCGCGCACCTCCTGGATGTTCGAGGCGACCTTGTCCAGCACCGGCGAGTCGGTCGCCACGGCGACCACCGGGGTGGAATCGTCGAGGAGGGCGATCGGTCCGTGCTTCATCTCCCCGGCGGCGTAGGCGTCGGTGGCGATGTAGGAGATCTCCTTCAGCTTGAGAGCCCCCTCGAGGGCCACCGGAAGGCCGACGTGGCGGCCGATGTAGAGGAAGAAGTCGCTCTTCCAGTAGGTCTCGGCGATGCCTCCGACGACCTCCTCCATACCCCCGAGGACCTCGTCGATGCAGTGGGGCATCCCCTTCATCTCGCCGACGAGCTCCCGCAGGCGGCTCGGCGGGAGCGTCCCCCGCAGCTCTGCGAGGCGAAGCCCGAGGAGGTACATGACGGCGACCTGGCAGAGGAACGTCTTCGTCGCAGCGACCCCTATCTCCAGGCCCGCGCGCGTGTAGAGGACGCCGTCCGCGTCGCGGGCGGCCTGCGAGCCCATCACGTTCGTGACCGCGAGCACCCCCGCCCCGCGTTCGCGCGCGAGGCCCATCGCGGCGAGCGTGTCGGCGGTTTCCCCGGACTGGGTGATCCCGACGACGAGATCGCCGGGGCCGACGACCGGGTTGCGGTAGCGATACTCGCTGGCGATGTCCATCTCGACGGGTAGCCGGGCCCACTCTTCGATCGCGTAGCGCCCGACGAGACCCGCGTGGTAGGAGGTGCCGCAGGCGACGATCACGATCCGGCGGACGTCCTTCAGGAGGGACTCGTCGAGGACGCCCTCCTCATACAGGTCGACCCCCTCGCTGCGCGCGGTCCGATCGGCGATCGCGTCGGCGACGGCGTCGGCCTGTTCGTGGATCTCCTTCAGCATGAACGTCTCGTAGCCGCCCTTCTCGGCGGTGTCCTCGTCCCAATCGACGATCTGCTCCTCGCGTTCCACGGGAGCGCCCGCGGCGGACATGATCGAGACGCCCTCCGGGCGCAGCACGGCCAGCTCGCCCGTCTCCAGGTACTGGATCCGCCGGGTCTCGCCGAGGACCCCCGGGACGGCCGAGGCGATGAACTGCTCGCCGTCGCCGCGACCGACGACGAGCGGGCACTCCTTGCGCGCCCCGACGAGCACGTCGGGCTCATCGAGGCTCATTGCCACGAAGGCGTAGTGGCCCCGGAGCTCGGCGTAGGCGACGCGGACGGCCTCGGCGAGATCGCCCGCGTAGTGGTCGGCGATCAGGTGGGCGATGACCTCCGCGTCGGTCTCGGAGCTGAAGACGCTCCCGCCCTGCTGCAGGCGCTCCTTCAGTTCGAGGTAGTTCTCGACGATCCCGTTCACGACGACGTGGACGCGGTCCTGGCTATCGCCGTGGGGGTGGGCGTTCTCCTCGCTGACCCGCCCGTGGGTGGCCCAACGGGTGTGGCCGATACCCGTCGTGGCGGGGCGCTCGGCGAGCGCGACGGAGCCGCCGGCCCCGTCCGGTCGGCCGTCGAGCTTCGCTCTCAGGGCGCCGAGGTTGCCGACGGCGCGGACGGCGTCGATGCGCCCGTCCTGGATCATCGAGATGCCGGCCGAGTCGTAGCCCCTGTACTCGAGCCGCCCGAGGCCCTGCAGCAGGAGCCCCTCCACGGGGCGGCTCCCGACGTAGCCGACGATGCCGCACATCGGCCCGACGATACCAGCGCCCTCAGGCCAGCTCGCGCTCCACGCACGCCACCAGACGGGCGCAGATCGCCTCCGCCTCCTCCTCCGAGGGCGCCTCCACCATCACCCGCACGACGGGCTCGGTGCCGCTTGGTCGCACGAGCACGCGCCCGCGCCCGGCGAGCTGCTCCTCGGCGAGACGCACCGCCTCCCCCACCCCTTCGGCGTCGGCGAGGCCGTCCCGCTCGCGGACCCTCACGTTGATCAGCCGCTGGGGAAGCTTGACCATGGCGTCCCGCTCGCGGAGGTCCCGTCCGGCGAGCGCCTCGAGCGTCAGCAGCGCGCTCGCGACGCCGTCGCCGGTGCGGTTGAAGGCCATCTCGATCAGGTGGCCGGACTGCTCCCCGCCGAGCGTCCAGCCGCGCTCGCGGAGCTTCTCGAGCACGTAGCGGTCGCCGACGCTCGTCACCTCCACGGCCACCCCCGCGCGCTCCATCGCGGAATGGAAGCCGTAGTTGGTCATCACCGTGACGGCAACCCCGTCCCCGGCCAGGCGGCCGGCCCGGCGGAGGTGGACGGCGACGAGGGCCATCAGCTCGTCGCCGTCGACGACGGCGCCGGCGCCGTCCACGGCGAGCACGCGGTCGCCGTCGCCGTCGAATGCGAAGCCGAGCGCATGGCCCCCCGCGAGGACCCGCTCGGCGAGCTGCTCGACGTGGGTCGATCCGCAGCCGGCGTTGATGTTGCGCCCGTCGGGCCGGTCGGCGATCACAGACACGCTGGCTCCGAGGCGCCGGAAGATCTCCGGGCCGACGTGGTAGGTGGCCCCGTTGGCGCAGTCGAGGAGCACGTCGAGACCGTGCAGGTCGAGCTGGGCGAACCGCGTGTGGAGCTCGCGGAGGTAGTCCTCGGGGGCGCCCCGCAGGTCGCGGATGCGCCCGACGGCCTCGCCCGCGGGAGCCGCGCCGACGCCCCCGATCTCCCGCTCGATCGCGATCTCGTCCTCGTCGGAGAGCTTGTAGCCGTCGGCGGCGAAGAACTTGATGCCGTTGTCGCCGTAGGGGTTGTGAGAGGCGGAGAGCACCGCCCCCAGGTGGAAGCCGTAGCGGGCGATCAGGAGGGGTGCGGCTGGTGTCGGTAGGACGCCGCCGATGAGGGCATCGCCGCCGGCGGCGGAGACACCCGCGGCGACGGCCGCCTGGAGCATGTCTCCCGACTCGCGCGTGTCGCGGATGATGAGCACCTGTGGACGAGCGGCCCCCGTCGCGTGGGTCGCGGCGCGGCCGAGCGCGAGCGCGAGCTCGGGGGTGAGGAACTCCCCGACCGCCCCGCGGACGCCATCGGTGCCGAACAGCTTGCGGCCCGGCTGACCCATCGCTCCCTCCCGGTGCCGCGGCCTAGCGCTTGGAGAACTGCGGGCGCTTGCGCGCCTTCTTCAGGCCCGCCTTCTTTCGCTCCTTGGCGCGGGAGTCACGCGTCAGGAAGCCACGTCGCTTGAGCTCGCCGCGGAGATTGGGGTCGGCCTCCAGCAGAGCCCGAGAGACCCCGTGGCGGAGGGCTCCGGCCTGGGCGGAGATGCCCCCGCCGTGGAGCCGGGCGACGACGTCCATGCGGTCCTCATAGCCGACCGTCTCCAGCGGCTGGCGGATGTTCCGCTGGAGGGTCACCCGGGGGAAGTGGCTCTCGAGAGTGCGACCGTTGACGAGGTAGGTCCCCGTCCCCGGTCGCAGGGTCACGCGCGCGATCGCCGTCTTGCGCTTGCCGGTCGCGCGGTAGCGCGCGCCGGAGGCGAGGTCGATCGCGGCCGTGGAGATCGGCTCGGGGAGCGCGATGTCGGGGTCCTCCTCGGCGACGGCCTCGCTCTCGCCGCCCTCCTCCTCGACTGCGTAGGGATCCTCGTACTCGGCCTCCGCGCCCCGCCCGAGCGGGTCGGCGCCCTCGGGGACGATGTCGACCTCGAGGTGGGCCCCCGGTACGGCGGGTTTCTCCCGCGGCGCGGGCTCCTCCTCGGCGTCATCCTCCGTCTCGGCCGCCGCGACGGCAGCCGCATCCTCGGCCTCCTGGAGGGCCTCCAGGGGCGCGTCCTCGGCCGAGCCCGCGATCTCCGCGGCGTCCTCCGTCGGCACGGCGTGCCCCTCGCCTGCGGCGGCCACCGGCTCGATCGGCGCCGTCTGCGCTCCCCCGGGCGACTCGGCAGCCTCCTGGGCGGCCTCCAGGGCCGCGTCCTCGGCGGAGCCCGCGATCTCGGCGGCCTCCTCGCTCGGAACGGCGTGGCCGGGGGCCTCGGCGGTCGGCTCGCCGGGAGCCTCCTCGGGCTGGTCGGGGGTCGTCTAGGCTCGTCTGACATCAGGCCTCAATCTCCAGCGGCTCGGGTTTCTGGGCCACATGCGGGTGCTCGGGACCCGCGTAGATCTTCAGCTTCGTGAGCTGCTTTCGCGCCAGCCGGTTACGCGGCATCATCCCTTTGACGGCCAGGCGGATGATCTCCTCCGGGCGTCGCGCGATCATCTCCTCGAAGGTTCGCGAGCGCAGCCCCCCTGGATATCCGGAGTGGCGGTAGTAGCGCTTGTCGGCCCGCTTGTTTCCGCTCACGTGGACCTTCTCCGCGTTCACCACGATAACGAAGTCACCCGTGTCGATGTGGGGCGTGTACTCGGGCTTGCGCTTCCCCCTGAGGACGTCCGCGATCTGGGTCGCGAGCCGCCCGAGCGTCTTGCCGTTCGCGTCGACGAGCAGCCAGTTGCGCTCGCGGTCCGTCGGCTTGGCGACGTAGGTCTTGGTGGAGGGTGCCATGGGCGTGAAAAAGGCCACGCTGAACGATCAACGATCGCTCGTGCGGCGAAGCAAACATCATAGGCGATGTCCGCCCCACCCGCCGGCACCGCCACCGCAGCGGCGGGCGCCCCCTGCAGAGTCCCATGGCGACGGGCGATCGCGGTCCGCGGCGGCCAGCGGTCTCGTCTCCGAGCGTCTCCGAAAAACGTCGCCCGCGCGCGCGGGCGCGCGGGCGGGGTCGCCCCCAGCTGCCGCCGTGCTAGAGGGGTTTGGCGAAGCGATTGGCGAAAGTCATCGACTCGGGCAGCCCCAACGCTTTGAGCGCCTCACCCTTTGTGAGGTACTCGCGCACCTCGCTCACCATCCCATCGCGAAAGCTGAACACGTGGACCTCGTCCATCGCCACCTGCTGGTCGCTGCCCTTGATACGCCCGCTGAGCCGCAATACCGCCACGACTTTCCCCCCTGTCTCGAAGATTTCAAGCGGATCGGTGAGGAAATCGTCAAACGAATCGCCCCATTCGGTCCACAGACCCAAGACCTCCTCGCGCCCGTGGAGCGTGCGCGAGTCCGGTAGATCAGTCCGGAGGTGCCACTCGACTTCGGGATGGTAAGCCTCCTCCACAAACGCACGCTCCACGCTCGACGGAAAGCTCTCAACAGAATGCGCGGCGCTTTCGTAGCCCGCGCGTATTGCCTCCACGAGGTGGCCCGCGCGGATCGCCTCCGCGAACTGCTCAGGCCTGATCTGGCCCGTGCGGTCGGACTCCTCCGCTGTCATGCGCAAAGCATCCCACGTCTGGGTGGGAGAGCCGACAGGGCGAGGCCGCTACGCCTCAGGTGCCGCTGCGCTCGGGAACCAAGCGCTCCGCCACGAGCGACCGAGGACACCGCCACGGGCGCCGAGACGAGGGCTGGGCTACTCCCACTCGATGGTGCCGGGAGGCTTGCTCGTAATGTCGAGGACGACGCGGTTGACCTCACGGAGCTCGTTGATCATGCGGGAGGCGATCGTCTCGAGGAGGTCGTAGGGAAGGCGGGCCCAGTCGGCGGTCATGGCGTCGTCGCTGGTGACGGCGCGGACGACGACGACGTAGCCGTAGGTGCGCTCGTCGCCCTGGACGCCGACGGTGCGGACGTCGGGTAGGACGCAGAAGGACTGCCACAGCTCGCGGTACAGGCCGGCGCTGGCGTATCTCCTCCTGGAGGATGTGGTCCGCCTCACGGAGGACGTCGAGGCGCTCCTTGGTGGCTTCGCCGCCGACGATGCGGATCGCAAGGCCGGGCCCGGGGAAGGGCTGGCGCCAGACGAGCCGCTCGGGGAGCCCGAGCTCGGCCCCGACCGCGCGGACCTCGTCCTTGAATAGCGAGCGGAGCGGCTCGACGAGCTCGAAGCGGAGGTCATCGGGGAGGCCGCCGACGTTGTGGTGGGACTTGATCGTGGAGGCTCCCGTCCCGCCCCCCGACTCGATCACGTCCGAGTAGAGGGTCCCCTGGACGAGGAAGGCGGCCTCCTCCCCGTCGCCGGCGAGCTTGGCGGCCTCCTCCTCGAACACCCGGATGAACTCCGCGCCGATCGCCTTTCGCTTCGCCTCCGGCTCGCTCACGCCGCGGAGCTTCTCGAGGAAGCGCATCCTCGGCGTCCACTGCGACGAGCGGCACCTTGAAGGTGTCGCGGAACGTGCTCACCACCTGTTCTCCCTCGTCCTTCCGCATCAAGCCGTGGTCGACGAACACGCACGTGAGCTGCTCCCCGACGGCGCGATGGACGAGCAGCGCGGCGACGGAGGAGTCGACGCCTCCGGAGAGCCCGCAGATCACGTTCCCCTCCCCCACCTGCTCGCGGATCAGCGCGACCTGTTCCTCGACGATCGACGCCGCCGACCAGGTCCGCTCGCACCCACAGACGTCGGTGAGGAAGCGCGGTGAGGATCTCCTGCCCGTAGGGGGTGTGGACCACCTCGGGATGGAACTGGATTCCGTAGATGCCCCGCTCGGCGTTCTCGACGGCGGCAACGGGCGAGGCTGGTCGAGGACGCGAGCGCGGTGAAGCCGGCCGGGGCCTCGAAGACGGTGTCGCGGTGGGACATCCAGCAGGTCTGCTCGCGCGGCAGGTCCCGGCGAGCAGCACCCCGGCCTCGCGCCACCTTCAGCTCGGAGCGGCCGAACTCGCCGATCTCGGCCTCCTCGACCGTCCCGCCGAGCTCGTGCGACGAGCAGCTGCATCCCGTAGCAGATGCCGATCACCGGGACGCCCAGCTCGCAGCAGCCCAGCTCGAGCGGTGGAGCGCCGTCGGCGTACACCGACGCGGGCCCCCCCGAGAGGATGATCCCGCGCGGTTCGCCCGCCGGCGATCTCCTCCAGCGAGACGTGATGGGGCAGCAGCTCGCTGAAGACCCCGCAGTCGCGCACGCGTCGGGCGATCAGCTGCGAGTACTGGCCACCGTAGTCGAGCACCACGATCTCCTGCCGTGCCCGCCGACACGGCGGGCAGGCTCCTCCGCTCCTGCGCCGGCTCCGGCTCGGCGCGAGTCGCCGGGTCCGCTCGCCATCTTCAGGGGCGTTGCCGGCGAAGCTGCGAGGACGACCCTGCGGCTCAGTCATTTACGAGGGCGGCTACCTTCCCGTTCGTCGCGCCCATCCCGACGCCCTGGTCTCGCTGCAGCGACTTGCCCTCCGTCTGCAGCGCGGCGCCACCACCACCTCGGCGCGGTTGAACTCGGCGAGGTCCTTGTGCCCGCACGTCGCCATCGAGGTACGCAGCCCGCCGAACAGGTTGAACGTGCCGTCGTTCTCCCGCGCCGGGCCGACGAGGATCTCCTCGAGCGTCCCGTTCTGGCGTGGTCGCCACGCGCGCTCCGCGGGGAAGCGTCGGGTGGAAGGTCGCCATACCCCAGTGAAAGCCCCGCCCGGGCGCCTCGTATGCGCGAGCGAGCGGCGATCCGATCATCACCGCGTCGGCGCCGAGGGCGATCGCCTTGGAGACGTCCCCTCCGTTGCGCATGCCGCCGTCTGCGATCACCTGGCAGTACTCGCCCGTCTCGAGCATGTGCGTCGAGCGCGCATGCGCCACGTCGGCGATCGCCGTCGCCTGCGGCACGCCGATCCCGAGCACCCCCCGGGTCGTGCACGCGGCCCCCGGGCCAACCCCGACGAGCACGCCGGCCGCGCCCGTCCGCATCAGGTGCAGGCCCGTGTGATAGGAGGCGCACCCGCCCACCACCACCGGCACTTCCAGGCGTCGGAATGAACTCCTTCAGGTTCAGCGGCTCGGACACGGTCGAGACGTGCTCGCCGGAGACCACCGTCCCCTGGATCACGAGCACGTCGAGGCCCGCCTCCATCGCCATCTCGTGGTAGTCGAGCACCCGCTGGGGAGTCAGCGACGCGGCCACCACGACCTTCTGCTCCTTGATCTCGCGGATCCGCTGGGCGATCAGCTCGGGCTTGACGGGCTCGCGGTAGATCTCCTGCATCTCGCGCGTGGCCTCATCCTTCGGCAGCGCGGCGATCCGCTCGAGCTGCTACTCGGCGTCCTCATAGCGGGTGAAGATGCCCTCAAGGTTGAGCACCGCGAGGCCACCCAGCCGACCGATGATCGCCGGCGGTCTCCGGCGAGACGACGCCGTCCATCGCTGAGGCGAGCATCGGCAGCTCGAACTGGTAGGGCCCGAGCTTCCAGGAGATGTCGATGTCATCGGGGTCGCGCGTGCGCCGCGACGGCACGATCGCGATGTCGTCGAAGCCGTACGCCCGACGGCCCTTCTTGCCGCGTCCAATCTCTATCTCCATCGCGGCATCCTCGCAGTCGCCACGGACGAAAAGACCCCGCACTCGGCGGGGCCAGGGAGGGTCGACGGTGCACCGTTCGGTGCCTTGTCGGCGAGGCGGCCAAGTGATCTTGAGCATAGCAATGGTCACCCTGGCGCTAATGCCCTTGGATATGCTCGATTGACATGGGCGACAAGTACCCGACACACGCTATGACCCGCACGCGATCGAGGCCCGTCGTCAGGCTGCCTGGCGCGAGCGCGACGCGTTCAGGACGCCGCCTGTGATCGAGGATGCAGACGCACCTCTACATCAAGCCGTCGGCGCCCTTCACCTCCGGCAACATCCACATCGGCCACGTGCGCAGCTACTCGATCGGCGACGCCTACGCCCGCTTCCGCCGCGCACGCGGCGACGCGGTCCTGTTCGCGTTCGGATTCGACGCCTTCGGCCTGCCGGCCGAGCTCGGCGCGATCGCCGGCGGCGAGCCGCCGAGCGAGTGGGTGGAGCGCTGCGCCGAGCACATGACCGGCCAGCTCCAGCGGCTCGGCTTCTCCTTCGACTGGGAGCGCTCGTTCATGAGCTCCGACCCGATCATGTACCGCTGGTCGCAGTGGCTGTTCCTGACGCTGCTCGACGCCGGCCTGATCTACCGCGGCACCGCCAACGTCGACTGGTGCGACAACTGCCAGACGACGCTCGCGTCGATCCAGGTCGAGCCGGGCGGCACCTGCTGGCGCTGCCACGGGCCGGTGCGCCTGATCCAGCTGCCGCAGTGGTACCTGCGGATCAGCGCCTACATGGAGGAGAACGACCGTCGCCTCGGCGGAGCTCGCCGCCGAGCGGCATCTGGGACGAGGTCGCGCTCGCCTCGCAGCAGATCGTCCTCGGCCGCGTCGACGGCGTCGAGCTCGACCTGCGCAGCCCGGACGGGAGCAGCTCGATCGTCTTCACGCCCCACGCCGACGCGCTCGCGGACGCGCGCTTCGTGCTGATGTCGCCGCGTCACCCTGACGCCGACGTGTGGGCGCCGACGACGCAGTCAGCGAGCAGCTCGAGCAGTTGCGCTCGGGCGGCTGGGAGCGCAGCTCGCGCGAGGCGGAGACGATCCCCGTGATCGACACCGGGCGCGTCGTGCTCGTCCCCGACGGAGCGAGCGCTGCCGGTGCTCGTCTCGCCGCTGGTGGACTCGCGCTTCGGGCCGACCGTCGTGCTCGGGATCCCCTCGCGCGACCGCACCGACGAGGTGATCGCGCGCCGACTCGGCTTGGCCTGCCCGAGCCGAGAGCGCGCGCGGGCGCGGGCGAGCGGCGCGGACGGCGTCGCCGCGCGGGGCGCGCTCGCCCTGCTTGGCGCGACCGGCGGTCCGCTACCGCGCCTACGACTTCGCGATCTCGCGCCAGCGCTCCTGGGGCACGCCGATCCCGATCGTCTACTGCGAGCAGTGCGGCACGGTGCCGGTGCCGCGCGAGCAGCTCCCGGTGATCCTGCCGCTGGACCTGCGCCCGACGGGCACCGGCAACCCGCTCGCCGAGCTCGAGGAGTTCGTCGCACACGAGCTGCCCCTCCTGTGACGGTCCGGCGCGGCGCGAGACGGACACGCTCGACTGCCATTTCGACGCGCTTTGGCTGTGGGTCCCCGCGGGCGTCCCGCCGGAGGCGCGCGAGGAGTCGCTCGAGGAGATCTTCGCGCTCGCCGATCTGCGCCAGTGGCTCCCCTCCGAGCGCCTCGTGGCGGGCTCCGACAGCGGCAACTTCGTATTCGACCAGCGCATCGTCACGAAGGCGCTGCGCGACCTCGGCCCGCTGGCGTTCCTGGCCGATGGCGAGCCGTTCGCCGGCTGCCTGTTTCACGAGATGGTCACCGCGCGACGGGCGCAAGATGAGCAAGCATCTGGGCAACGTCGTCGACCCCGACGAGCTCGTCGCGCGCTACGGCGCCGACACCGTGAGGCTCGCCGTCCTGTATGCGGCCCGCCCCCAGAAGTCGTTGAACTGGAGCGACTCGGCGGTGCTGCGCTGCCACCGCTTCCTGACGCAGGTGTGGGAGTACTCGCATGGCGAAGCTCGCGCCAGGCCCGGCGAGGAGCCGGCGGGCAGCTGCCGCGAGCGGCCGCGGAGGCGGAGCGAGCCGATCAGAGACAACACCGAGCACCTGCGCGCTGAAACTGTCACAGTGGTGCGAGGCAGGCGTGGAGAAGATCACCGAGGACATGGAGAGCCTGGAGATGCACAGCGCCGTTCGCAACGTCATGCGCCTGTTCGACCGCATCAAGGACTTCGAGAAACGGGTCCTCGCGCGCGAGCAAGAGCTCGAGCGAGCGCCAACCTCGACGCGCTCGTCGAGGCGCTGGCGTGCTCGCGCAGATGCTCGGCCCACTGGCGCCGCACCTCGCCGAGGAGCTGTGGATCGCCTTCGGCCAACGAGGAGCACGGCGCACAGACGCCGTGGCCAGGCGTATCGTTGCCGGTGCCCGCATGAGCACACAGACCGCCCAAAGCCCCGCAGGCGCGGCAGCGGACGCGTTCGTGCGCGACCGCACTCGCCTGCCACCGCTGTGACACAGCTACCCGCTCGAGGACGCGATCTTCGCCTGCCCCGACTGCGGCAAGGGTCTCGACGTGGTCTACGACTACGAGCTCGCCGCGCAGCCACTTCACGCGAGGTCCCAGCGCCGAGCGCCCGCAGAACATCTGGCACTTCGAGGAGCTGTTGCCGATCGTCGACGCGTCGGCGCAGGCGCGCGTGGGAAGCCACTCCGGCTACACGCCGCTTGATCCGCGCCGACCGGCTCGGTGCCGAGCTCGGTCTCGAGCAACCTGTATCTGAAGGACGACTCCAGCAACCGGCCAGCCTCTCCTACAAGGACCGCGTCGTGTCGATGTCGGTCGCGCGGCTGCTGGAGCGCGGCGGGACGCGAGATCGGGTGCGTGTCCACCGGCAACGTCGGCACGGCGGTCGCCTCGCTGGCGGCCAAGGCGGGAGTTGACGCCTACGTCTTCTACCCCAACCGGCTCGAGGACACGAAGGCGCGCGCTTGCATGGCGCTCGGCGCGAAGGTCTGCCAGGTGGAGGGCAACTACGACGAAGCCAACAAGCGCTGCCGCGAACTGGCGGAAAGCGACGGGCATGGACTTCGCCAACATCACGCTGCGGCCGTTCTACGCCGAGGGCGCGAAGACCGCCGCCTTCGAGATCGTCGAGCAGCTCGACTGGCAGGCACCCGACCACATCGTCACCGCCGCCGCCGGCGGCACGCTGTCCTCACGCCTGCACAAGGGCCTGCTCGAGCTGCAGCTGCTGGCCTCGCCGAAACCGACTCGACCCGCATCCACATCGCCCAGCCGAGCGGCTGCAACCCGATCGCAACGGCGATCGTCGCCGAGGAGGCGGAGATCCACGCCGTCACGCCGGAGACCGCGGCGCATTCGCTGGCGATCGGCAACCCGGGCGACGGCTACCTGGTGATCGACGCGGTGCTCAAACGCGGTGGCACCGGCGGCTTCGCCAGCGATCCCGAAATCTTCGCCGGCATCGACCTGCTCGCCGCGACGGAGGGCCTGCTCACCGAGCCGGCCGGCGGCACGACGATCGCGGTCCTCGAGAAACTGGCCGCCGCAGGCCGCTTCGACGCCGACGACGACGGTCGTGGCGATCATCACCGGCAACGGGCTGAAGACGCTCGACGACCACCCGCCGAAGCCTGGCCGGCGAAGGTCGACTGCGAGCTCGACGCGATGATCGCTGCGCTGAACGAGCTCAAGCGGGGCGCCTCGCTGCTCGAGGTCGCCCACGAGCAGCTCGGGTAGCGGCGCGCCGTGGACGACCCGCTCCGCTCCGACCCCCTCCGCGAACTCGATGAGCGCCGACGCGAGGCCCGCCGCGCGGTCGAGGAGGCCGGCGGAGGAGAGTCCGAGGGGTTCGAGCTCGCCGAGGAGGAACTCATCGAGCACACCTCCCACGGCGATCAGCACAGCCCCTCGCGGATCATGCAGGACGCCGGCGGAGGCGATGAGGACTACGGCGACGGGGACCTCTACGGCGAGGCCGACGCCGAGCACAAGGCCGACTGAGCCGCGAGGCGCAGCGCGGTCCCGGCCCGCCTACTCGACAGCGCGCGCTCACGCGATCCAATAACGCCGCACGAGGTTCCCGTCGGGGTCGCTGCGGATGTCCTCGAGGTCACCGCCGAGGCGCTCGATCACGGTGGCCGACGGGAGGTTGTCCTCGTCGCAGATCACGAGCACGCGGTCGACCCCCTCGGCTCGCGCGAGGATGAGCGACTGACGAAGGATCTCCGTGGCGAATCCCCGGCGGCGATGGGCGGGGCGCACGCCATAGCCGATGTGGCCGCCCACGGCAGCCAGATGGTCGTTGAGCACGTGGCGGATAGAGGTCCGGCCGACGATCGTGCCGCCCACGTCCGCCACGAGGAAGCTCGCGGGCACCCGATCAGCCGGGAGGGCGAGGCCCCGACGGCGGTTCTCGAGCGCCGCGAGATATCCCGCCCACGGTTCCTCCGGCGCCCAATCCAGAAGGAAGGTGAAGTCGTCGGCTTCCAGCTCGGCATGCGCTGCGCGAGCTTCAGCCTCGTCGGTGGCGGTGAGCGGACGGAGACGCAGGTCCACCGAGCGAGTTCTAGCGAGTCGGGGGTCCAGCGCACCCGGATCGGCGCACTCCCCAGCCCCGGCACTGGACGGGTCTCCCTCCACGGGGGGATACTGGCGGCGATGTCGCGGGAGAACGTGGAGATCATCCGCCGCAATCAGGAGGACTTCGACGCCACGCACCTACCTGACGTCGACGCGTTCACCGCCGACTTCGTCTGGGACATGACGAACTTCCACCGGTGGCCCGAGCGGCAGCTCTACGAGGGCTTCGAGGAGACGCTGAGCTTTCTCGGAGGCTGGACGGCGGTATGGGGTGAATGGGAGGTCGAGATCGACGAGCTGCACGACGCCGGTGAGAAGGTCGTCGCCGTCATGCGCCAGCAGGGGCGAGCGAAGGCAACCGGGATGCGGCTGGAGATGTCCTTTGCGATGTTCTGGACGCTTCGCGCCGGCAAGCAGGCACGCATGGAGATGTACTCCGACCCGGCCGAGGCCCTCGATGCCGTGGGCCTCGCCGGATAGGCGACATCTCGGCGGCACTTCGCGGAGGGCTGAAGCGCTCCGCGTCAGTCCTCCAAGTCAGAACCGCAGGGTCCGCGCCCACCCTCTCTAGGGGACCTCGCAGCCCACGCGGAGAACGACTCGGGCGGTTCGCCCGGCACGCGCCAGCACGGAGACCGCTCGGCAGTCACTCCCGTCGAGCGCCGGAGACCCCTTCCCTGTCTGCCCGTTCACGCTGAGCACGTAGCGCCCCTGGAGTACACGCGCACGAAAGCCCTGCCGTCCCGATGCACGCACGCTTCGCACGAGACGACCCTCGGCGTTGCGAATTGCGACCGTCGCCTCGACGTCCCGTCCCACCACTCCGTGGGGCCCACCGACGAGGACCACGTGCCCCGAGATCACTCCGATGCCGGACGCGGTCACCGCGACAGAGCCGGTCGGCCCGCCGGCGGGGCCCGCGGTGGCGATCCCGGCGTGGGCGACCAGCGCCAGCATCACGGCCCCGAGCTGTATGCCTCGATATCTCATCCTCACCACCCTCCTACAAATCCTTGACGGGGCCGCCGAGCGCCGCAAGAATCCGGCTGGCGCCCCGATTCGCCCACCAGATCGAAGGCTGTGACCGCGCCGCTGTGCGCATCGAGCACGAGCCCGAGCGTCGTCCCGGTCACGGCCGTGCCCGACATCCCGCGCGGTCCCGGGATGTCCGCAGCCGGAAGCGTGAACTCGCCGTGGAGGACAACGGCGTCGGTCATGCCGCCCGCCCATTCACGCTGGGCCCCTGCTTCGCTGAGCGAGAACGCCGGGGTGGCGCTTGCGACCGCGGCAGAACGGGCCGCTTCGACGACTTCGCCGCCGGTCGGGCTCCCGTCGCCCGCCTGGGCCGCGATCGACTCCGCCTCTGTCCGCACCTGATCGAGCGTGAGCGGGGACGACCCGGACGTGAGAGCGAGCGCGCCCGGCGACCCCACGGCGGACGCTTCGCTTGGGCCCGAGTCCGGGAGCGCCAGCGATTCTCCGGTGCAGCGGCTGTTCCAGTTGACGCCGAAGCCGAAGGTGTCGTAAAGGACGTCCCAGGTGGCCGTCGCGGGCGCGATGCAGATGATTTCCGCGTGTCCGCTCCCGCTCGCCCAGTTGCTGTAATGCCAGGCGCCCGACAAATCCTCCCAGTCGAGATTCGTGGCGGAGGCCACGTTGTGGGCGCTCCCCGTCGTCGTCTCGACGCCGGCTTCGAGCGCGCTCGCGACCGACGCGTTGCCGTTGATGCCGCCGGTGAAGCTTCCCGCCTTGACGAACCAGCCGTTCGTCGGCGCGTAGTAGTAGTCCTCCACTTCGAAGAGGGATGTCCCCGGGCCTTCGCTCGACATCACCCCCGCGTATCCGTAGACCTTCGAGTGCGTGTACCAGAAGTAATGGGGCGAGGGACCCGAGCAGCCGACGAGATAGACGCAGCCGATCACGTCGCCCGACTCGTTCCAGTACTCGCCGGGGAACACCACCCAGGTCTCGTTGCTGATGATGTTTTCTTCGCTGGCATCGAGCGCGTCTTCGTAGCTGTCGAGGTAGGCGTCGGAGCCTTTGAAGCCGGACCCTTTTTTGCCTTCGACGTTCCAGGTCGCGATGCCGTAGCAGTGCGATGCCGGCGAGCAGGCCGCCGCCGTGCTCGGCAACGACAGCAGGGCCAGCGAGGCAACCGATGCGGCGGCGGCGATGGAGAGCTTCTGCATTGTCTTGGGACCCCCGTGGTGTCGTCCGGCGTTGGTTGACCGTCCGCGAGCGCACGCTCACTACCTCCTGTTACGACGCGGGAGGTTGCGGAGGACTGCAGACAAAACGCTACAGTTCGACCGGCGGGAGGTCCATGGGTGTCTCCCACTCGCCCGGCCCTCCTCGTCGGCCGCGGGCTCAGACCGGGTTTCTGGCACCGCGGTCCAGAGGGCGAGCGGCGGGTCTCTACCCTGGATGGATGTCCGCGCTCACGACAACGCCCGACGTGATGGTCCTCGGCGGCGGGGGGACCCTCGGCGAGGCATGGATGCAGAGCGTCCTCGCTGGGCTCGACGGGGCGGAGGATTTCGATGCGCGGGCCAGCCGGCTGTACGTGGGAACGTCGGCCGGCTCGATCGTCGCCGCCATCCTGGCGGCCGGGCTGGCGCCGTCGTGGCGACTCGGGGACCTACCCGAGCAGGCGATCGCTCCGGGCGAGTCCGAGCGGGCATCGGGATGGCTTGGCGAGATGTTTGACCCGGCGGCCAGGATCGGCATGACCCTCGCCGGCCCCGCGGCCTCGGTGCTGCTGAACACGACCGCTTCGGGTGGCGCGCTGATGCGGCGAGCGCTCCTGGCCCGAGTCCCGCCCGGGCGCCGCTCTCTCGGCGTGCTGCGGCAGATGATCGACGACGCGGGGCTGAGCTGGGACGGGCGCCTGCGGATCACCGCCGTCGACCTTGCCTCGGGCCGGCGTGCCGTCTTCGGCGCACCGGGCTTCGATGATGTGCCCGTGGGCGCCGCGGTGGAGGCCTCGTGCGCGATCCCCGGCGTCTTCCGCCCCGTCGTCCTGGGCGGGCGCAGCTACGTCGACGGCGGGGTCTGGAGCCCGACGAACATGGACGCAGCCGATGTCCGCCGCGGCGAGCGGGTCCTGTGCCTCAACCCGACCGGGTCCCTCGGGCGCGCCGGCGGGCGCGTGGGGCTTGCCATCGGGCCACTCTCGAGCGCGGTTGCGGCCGGCGAGGCCGCTGCCCTTCGCCACCGCGGGGCGACGGTCCAGGTCGTCAGCCCCGACCGCGGGAGCGCCGCCGCGATGGGAACCAACCTGATGGACCCCGGCCGCCGCGACGATGTGATCGCGGCGGGCTTCGCCCAGGGCTCCGCGTTGCTCGAGGGGCCAGCCAGCCGGGCCGCCTGAGCGCGAGCGACCGACTCGTCGGCGCGCTCGGGGGGATCGTCGTCCCCACGCACCTCATGAGCGCCGGGCGCGGTTCGTCCGGCCTGAGAGCCGCCGCGTCGATCTCACAGGCCCGCGCCGGACGGTAGCGTCACCCCATGATTCGTCCCTTAGAGAGCGTCCCGCTCGGTCGAGATGCGGAGGTCGCGGTCCTCAGCGAGTTCATCCGCGACGCGAAGCCGGGGAGCGCCCTCGAGCTCACGGGGGGACCCGGAATCGGGAAGACGACTCTGTGGGAACACGCCATCCGGGCCGCACGCGAGCGCAACGTGCGGGTACTCGTGGCGCGCTCCAGCAGCGCGGAGGCGCAACCGTCGTTCGCGGCGCTCGTCGATCTGTTCGACGATGTCGTTCCCGGAGAGCTGGACGGGCTCGCATCGCCGCAGCGCACGGCGCTCGAGGTCGCCCTACGGCGCGCCGAGCCCACCGGGTCCCCGGTCGACCGCCACGCGATATCGCTTGGGTGCCTGAACGCGGTGCGCGGTCTCGCACGCGCCTCACCGTTGCTGATCGCGATCGACGACATCCAGTGGCTCGATGGCCCGTCCGCGGCTGTGCTGGAGTTCGTGGAGCCCCGTATTGCCGCAACGCCGGCGATGCTGTTGCTGACGCGACGCGACGGGGAGCGATCCCCGCTTGGGCCGGCGCTGGAGCGCGGCCCGATCGTGCGTGTGAAGGTCGGCCCGCTGACGATCGGAGCCACTCGACAGCTGTTGTTCGAGCGTCTCGGCCTGACGGTGTCGAGGGGAGTGATGAGGCGCATCGCCGAGGTCACGCTCGGCAACCCGCTGTTCGCGATCGAGCTCGGCCGCGCGCTTCTCGAGCGGGAGGGCGAGCAGGCGAGCGACGAGATCCCCGTGCCCGCGACGGTCGAGGAGGTACTCGGCGTGAGGGTCGCGGCGCTCACCCCGGCCGTCAGGGTCACCCTCGCGGTGCTCGCGTTGAGCGCCGACGTCAGGGTCACCCAGCTCACGGAGGTCGTCGGGCCGGTGGCGGTCGACGAAGCCGCCGATGCGGGCATCGCGCTGATCGACGGGGACCGGGTTCGGGCCGCGCACCCTCTGCTGGCCGCCACGGCGCACGCGGCCCTGCCCCGCGGAGAGCTGCGCGACCTCCATCGAGCGCTGTCGGCGGTGGTCATGGACGAGGGGCAGCGCGCGATCCACCTGGCGCTCGCCGCCGATGGGATCGACGACGAGCTCGCCGCGGTCGTCGCGGAGGCCTCGGCGAGATGTGCGGCGCGTGGAGCGCGTGCTCAGGCGGTCACCCTCTCAGAGCACGCGCTGCGCCTCACCGCGCCATCGGCCCCGTCGCGCAGCGAGCGTGTCCTCGAGCTCGCCGCGAACCTGGAGACGGCGGGCGAGCTCGCGCGGATGACCGAGCTGCTCGAGCGCGAGGTCGCATCGCTGCCGCAGGGCATGCCCCGCGCGAGGGCCTGGCTGATGCTCTCCGAGGGGTCCGGCCCGCGAAACCTCGATGACCTCGAGCGCTACCGTGCCCGCGCGCTCGCCGAGGCGGGGGGTGATCCTGGCATCAACGCGCTCGTGCTCGCCAAGCGAGCCTCCAACGCAGCCGGGAGCCGGGTCACCGGCATCCAGCGGGCGGAAGGCTGGGCGCTCGAAGCGGTCGCGGCGGCCCAGGACGCAGGGCCGGTTGAGATGCGCCTGGCTCTGTACGCCCTCGCCTGGGCGCGGGCCATCGGCGGGCAGCCGATCGACGAGCTTTGCGCGTCGTTCAGGTCCGCCTCGGACGCACCCTCCTACATCGCAGCCTCCCCCGAGCGGGTCGCCGCCCAGCGGCTGGTCTGGCGCGGAGAAATCGGGGCCGCGCGTGCGGCGCTGAGCGCGCTGCTCGCGCTCGCCGACGAGCAGGCGGAGCGGGAGTCCTACGCGCTGATGCGTCTGCACGTGTGCGAGCTGAGCCTGCGCGAGGGCGACTGGGCGACGGCGGCTGGACTGCTCGACGAGTGGGCGGAGTCAGCGGACCGCGAGCTGATGTTCCGGCCGAAGTATGAGCGCTGCAAGGCGCTCCTCGCCGCCGGGCGAGGCGAGCGGGAGGAGGCGTTGCGATGGGTCTCTGACGCCATCGACAGGGCCGCCGCGTCCGGTAGCAGCTGGGATGGACTCGAGGCCAGCCGCGCGCTCGGATCGGTGCAGCTGCTGGCACGAGACCTCGCGGGGGCTGCCGCCACCCTGCGTGCGGCCTGGGAGCACACCATCCGCGAGGGCGTGGGCGAGCCGGGGGTGTTTCCCGTCGTGGGCGATCTCGTCGAGGCGCTCGCCGAGCTCGGCGAGCTCGGGGAGGCGCGTTCGGCGGCCAGCCGCGTCGCGCGCCTCTCGCGCGAGCAGGAGCACCCCTGGGGCCTGGCCACCTCGCTCCGCTGCGCGGCAGTGATCGATCTCGCAGCCGGCGAGCGCGAGGAGCTCGCCGCCAAGGATTCTCGCCGCCGCGGCGCAGATGTATCAGGAGATGGGGCTGCAATTCGACGCCGCCCGCTCGCTGCTGTCTCTCGGCCGTAGCCAGCGGCGGCTTCGCAAGTGGGGCGAGGCCAGACGCAACCTGGAGCGCGCGGCCGCCGCCCTCACCCAGCTCGGATCCACCGGCTGGAGCACGCACGCGAGCGAGGAACTGGACAGGGTCGGTGCGCGCAGGCCGAGCGCAACGGGGGAGCTCACGCCCTCTGAGCGGCGGACCGCCGAGCTCGCCGCGCAGGGGCTCTCGAACAAGGAGATTGCGCTCGAGCTCGTGGTGACGGTCCACACCGTCGAGGTTCATCTCTCGCGGACCTACGCCAAGCTCGGGATTCGCTCCCGCTCGCAGCTCGCGGCCCGCCTCACCGCCTAGCGAAGTCTGCAAAAGATTGAGGGTTTCCGATATTGCGGTCGGGTTGCCTCGGCAATACGGTCCCACACGATGGGCGAGTACCTGATCGAGCTGTACGTATCCCGCGGAAACCTGCAGACGGCGGAGGACGGACGGTTGAGCGCGTGCGCCGCGGCGGCGGCGCTGACGCGGCGTGGGACGCGTGTCGAGTACCGCCGCTCGATCCTGCTGGCCTCAGAGGAGACCTGCTTCCTGCTGTTCGACGCCGACACCGTCGACGCCGTTCGCGAGATGGCCCATCTGGCCGAGCTTGGCTGCGACCACATCAGCACGGTGAGTGCGAGCACGACGCAAGCAACTGCAACGGAGCCTGAGCGGGTGGGGCATTGGCGTGCTCCCGGCGGCACGGGTGATCAGAGAGGGGACTGACCATGCAACGCACCGCTTGGACCGCGGGTCGCAAGAGGCCCGCCAGGAGAAGGAATCTGTTTGGCCCGCGGCGACTCGTCGGCTTGGCGGTCGGTGCCGGCGTGCTGGTGTGGGCGCTGCCGGCGCCAGCGAGCGGACCGACGATGATCACGAGTTGCACGCAGTCGGCCGTGGAAGCTGGGATCTCCCATGGTGGGACCGTTGAGTTCGCCCAGAACTGCGAAGTGGCGCTTAGCTCGACGCTCGTGTTGAAAAGCCTGAACGTGGATGTCGAGGCCAACGGGTACTCGGTCGTGTTCAATGGCGAGAGCGCCGTACGGATCATGTCGATCACCGGCGGCGATGTGACGCTCGGCGGGATCGAGCTCGTCTACGGGTCGGTCACCGGCGGACCCGGCGCTGCCGGGACCGCTCCGCGGCCGGGTGCTGCAGGAGCGAGCGCGAAGGGCGGAGCTCTCCTCATCAACTCGGGGACGGTCGCACTGAACGAAGACACGCTCTCGCACGACGGCGTGCGTGGCGGCAGCGGCGGTTACGGCGGCAGCGGGACGGCCGGGACGGGAGGCGCCACGGGTGGCGTCGGTGCTCCCGGCTCGCCCGGGACAGCCGGCACGGCGGCGTCGAAGGGCGGCAACGGCGGCGCTGCCTACGGCGGCGCGATCTCAAACGCCGGAACGCTGACGGTCAAAGGGGGTTTCATCAGTGGCGAAGCCCGCGCCGGCTACGGCGGCACGGGGGGGCAGTCCTACGGAGCGGGCGGGGGCGCCGGCGGCTACGGCGGCGCCGGAGCGGGCGGTGCCGGAGGGAGCGCCGCGACCTCCCCTGGTGAGAGTGGCGGAGACGGCTTGACCGGGGGGAACGGCGGCAGCGGCGGCAATGGCGCGCCCGGCGCCGTCGGGGCGAACGGCGGTAACGGCGGCTCGGCCTATGGCGGCGGCATCTACAGCACCGGCCAGCTGACAATCGAAGGCGACGCGACCGTCGAGGGGATCGCCGTGGGCGGCTCCGGCGGCTCCGGCGGCTACGGCGGGAACGGCGGCATGGGCGGCAACGGGGGCCGCGGCGGCAGTGGCGGCGAAGGCGCCGGCGGCGCGGACAGCGGCGGGGCGCAGGACGTGCCCGGCGGGCACGGTGGCGAAGGCGGTGACGCGGGCAACGGTGCCGCGGCCGGGAACGGCGCGGCCGGGTCCGCGGGCGGCAAGGGCGGTAACGGAGGCCTCGGCGCGGGAGGCGCAATCGCAACCACCAGCGGTGCGACGATCGTCAACTCCCAGATCACCTACGGCGGTGTGGTGGGCGGCGGCGGCGGCGAAGGCGGTCGGGGCGGCCAGGGCGGCGGCGGGGGGACCGGCGGCGGCGGCGGGGGCGCGGGAACGGGCGGCAGCGGCGGCAGCGGCTCCGGCCCTCCGGATCCGACCTCGGCCGGCTCGGGCGGAGCGGGCGGCGACGGTGGCCTCGCCTCCGCAGCCGGCACCCCCGGCGCAAACGGCAAGGCGGGCGTGGGCGGCACCGGCGGCGCGGGTGACGGCGGCGGCATCTGGCACAAGGGCTCAGGCACCCTGACCCTGACCGGAGACAGCCTCACCGGCCTCAGCGCCAGCGGCGGTCCCGGCGGCCAGGGCGGCTACGCGACACCCGGCGCGAGCGGCGGCCCCGGAGGGGAAGGCGGGCCAGGCGGGCACGGCGGGTACTCGGGCGACTTCGGGACCCCGGCGGCGGGCGGCGGCGGCGGCAACGGCACCTCCGGCACGAATGCCACTGCCTCGGGGGCGGGCGGCAACGGAGCAACCGGCGGGAAAGGCGGCGCCGCAGCCGGCGGAGCGGTCTATGACGCAACCGCCCTCAGCTTTGCGAGCACGGCCTTCTCCAGCAACCAGGCGATGGCCGGCAATGGCGGTGCCGGCGGCAACGGCGGCACGGGCGGCAACGGCGTTGGGGGAGGTGAGGGCAACGGCGGCGGCGGCGGCGGGCCCGGCGGCAGCGAAAACGGCGGCGGCGGCACCGGCGGCAATGGCGCAGCCGGCGGCAACGGCGGTCGAGGAGGCAACGGCGGCGCCGGCGGGAAGGGCGGAGCGGCGATCGGCGGCGCGGTCGACGCCACGGCGAAAGTCACCGTCGGCAGCGGAATCTCATACGGCCCGAACTCGGTCAAAGGCAGCAACGGTGGCGGTGGCGGTGGCGCCGGGAGCGGCGGTGGCGGCGGAAACGGCGGAGAAGGCGGCCCCGGCGGATACCCGGGCAACGGCGGATCGCAGGCGCCGAGCGGCAAAGCCGGCCCTGCGGGCGTCGCGGGCACGACCGGGACCGCGGGCAAAGCAGCGGCGGGCGGAAGCGGGACCGACCCGAACGCCAACGTCTGAGTCTCCTGTCAAGCCCCGAGGCTGGCGTGGCTTCGGGGCTTGACCACGGCCGCTCTGGGCTGGGACAGGGTCGCGCCACTCGCCTGTGTGCCTCATGGAACGGAGGTCTGGATGAGGCCGACAGTCGGGAACGCCAGCGAGCTGCGCCGATGGCCGAGCCGCGAGGCGATGCCGACGAATTGGGAGGCGACCACCTCGTAGAGGGGGCCTTCGTCATCGCCGTAGCTCACACCCGGCTCGCTTTGGGTGGAGGACCTTGCGTAGAAGACGCGTCCGGTGTAGGTGGTGGCGCAGGCGTCTTCCAGGGGCACCGTGATCTCCACGTGTTCGCCGGCGGAGATGGTTTGGTCCGTCGGCTGGCTGACGATCAGTGCGGGGGTCGCGCAGCCGGCAACTTCGTGGGGCACCAGTTCCACGACGTAGCCGCTCGACTCGTTCCGGGCGCTGATCCGGGCTTGGAATCTGATCGAGAGCGCCGGGCCCGGTCCCTCTTCGCCGAGGCCTTTCCGTCCGGTCCTTTCTCGTCCTTTGAAACGTTCGGTCTGGTCGGGGTTGGTGCTTCGGGCGTTCGCGATCAGCGGTCCGGTCGGGTGGCTCGCCAGCGGTAGGTACCTGACCTTCAGGGGGGCGCTCACTTCCGAGGTGCTCGGGAGGGCGCTGCCCGAGGAGGCGAATCCCTCGCGCGGGCATGGCTGAGTGCCGGGGATCTGCATTTCCTGCCGTCCTTGTAGGTGACCGTGAGTACGGCGTTCCCAACGGATTTGGACAGCATGCTTGTGTTGGCGTTCGGTGGTGCGGGCAGCACAACCAGGTAGGCCCCCGCGCGCCCGATCGGCTTGATCGTCGATTCATGACCCGGTGCGCTCACGCGGACGCTGCTGGCGTCCGGCCCCAACAGCCCCATCGCAACCTGCCGGAGTTCGTGCTGCCGGCAGCGGATGCCCCAGTCCTGCTCGCCCGGCAGATCACAGTGCACGCGCTCGTAAGGCCATAGGTTTTCGCCGGCGAGCGGCAGGCCGTCGGCGGTCACGATGAGCGGGGCGCCGGGCATGAAGGCGAGCCCGTTCGCGTCCCCGGTGTCGCAGCCGTCGATGCCGACCGCGTCGGCGGGCAGGAAGGGATGGAAGCGACCATCGGCGTGGAATGCGTGCCCGACGCCGAGGCCCCCGAGCCTGCCGCCGACGACGCGGCCTCCTTGCAGACACACCAGGCCGCGGGTCGTGTGGATCACTCGCATGCCCCACGGCGGACCGCCTTGCGGATCGGAGACCCGAGCCGGCAACAGCGCCAGGCTCGCGGCCACCGGCTGCCCGAGCCCGGTTTGCGGATTGGCGGGCAGGAGGAACGCGGGCGGGAGCGGTTTTCCCGGTGCGAGCAGCAGTGCGCCCCCGCCGGCTCCTGCGAGCACGACCGCGGCGAGGGCGATCGGCAGAAGCGTGCCACCTCGCCGCCACCACCGGCGTGGGCGGGGCTCGCCGTCCTGCCCAGCTCGCTGGATCTCCGCCAGCACGACGGCGAACGGCGGCGGAGCCCCTTCAGGCTCGGGCCGTCCAGCGCGAAGCCGCTGCTCGAGATCGTCGATCGTGCTCATAGCGTCTCCGTTCTCTCCACGCAGGCCGGCCGCTGGTGTTCGCCCTCGACGTGCTCTGCGCCGTCCCGGTTCAGCTCCCGCGCAAGGCGGCGACGGGCACGGTGGAGCCGCACGGCTGCGGCAGTCCGCGAGCAGCCGAGCGCGCGCGCGATCTGCTCCGGCTCGAGATCCTCCCAATAACGGAGCAGCAGGACCTCGCGGTCTCGTGCCGACAGCTGTCCGAGCGCGGCTGCCAGCCCGCGATCGTGGGTGACGACATCGGCGGGCTCCTCGACGGCCGTGCTCCCCAGGCGCTGACCAAGGCGGTTGCGTCGCGCGGCCGCCCGTCGCTGGTCGGCCAGAACACGGCGCGCAACCCCGAGCAGCCAAGGCAGAGCGTCCTCGGGCACATCGGAGCGACGGCGCCAGGCGACGAGAAAGACCTGCGCGGTGACCTCATCGGCCATCTCGGAGTTCGAGCGCCGCAGCGCGTAGCTCCGGACGGCCTCGGCGTGGCGCTCATACAGCCGGCCAATCGCCTGCACCGGATCGCTCGCCATACCAACAATATGGCCGGCAACGCCCTGCGATTACACCCCCGCGCGAAAGTTCGGCTGCGGGCGAGACCGCGTCGGTGGGCCCATGGGAGTTCTAGCAATCACTTGCCAGCGCTCCGCGAGCGTGCTGCGGCGCTTCTCCGGGTCCGATTCCTCGCCTTGACCTGGGACTCCATCCAGGCTCCGAGCGCGGCTTTGAACTGGGCTTCGGGCACCTTGACCTCGACGGCACCGGAGTGCTGGGACATCTCCAGCAGGGCTGTGTTCTGCGAGGTGTCGGGGAGCGATTGGGCAGTGAAATCGGTGACGCTCGTCACCGACGTGCCCTTCGGGATCCCCGGCAGGTTGGCGGTATTGAGGGTCATGGTGACGCTGCGCACGGGCGCGAACGTCTGACTGTCGACATACACGAGGATTCTCGATCCCGGGAGGCGTGCACACGGTCGCGCCGCAGATGTCGCCCGCGGGCGGGTGCGCCGGCGATGCCGGTGTGCCGTCGAACTGGAGTTGATATACGGATTTGCCCGCGATCGTGGTCTGGCCGACGAGATGGACCTTCTGGGTGCCTGCCTGCGCTTCGCGGTACAGCGTCTTGTAGTAGGCGGGGTCCTGGGAGTCGGCAGGCGCAGGTAGTGGCGAGGGTTCGCCGCCGTGTGCAGGGAGCCCGACGCCCGTTTCCGTAACGGTCGTCAGGGTGTCATCGATCGGATCGTAGGTCGAGTCTTCGTGAGCGTCCTCGTTGGTGACGGTCTCGACACCGTTGTTGTAGATCGTGTGTTCCAGGCCGCCGTCGGGACTCACCCACTCCTGCGAAGCGTAGGTGAGCGTGTCTTCGGCTGGGTTGGCGCTGATCCCGCCCTCCCCACCTGCCGAGTCACCAAAGCTGCACTCGCCGAATCTGACGCAGATGACGCGATGAGCGCTGTAGTCCTGCACCTGGAGGTAGAGGATCGTGTTGCCCTGTTCGAGGGCCGCGGCCGCGCGGGAGATCACCGCGGCCTGCGCGAGCCCAGTGCGCGAGCCCTCGAGCGACGGGACCACGATCACCGCTGCAAGCACGGCGCCCGCAGCTGTTCCCATGAGCGCGAAGCGGAGCACCGGGGAAGGGCGGTGGCGACTGGCGGGCAGCGGCGGAGCGGCGAGAATACGCTCCAGGCTGGCGCGCGCGGCCGGCGAGTCGGGATCGAACGGGGCGCCCCCATCGGCCTCCAGCAGCGAGCGAAACAGGGCCGTGGCGTCAGGATGCTGGGGCATGATCTGCCTCCTTCTGGGGCATGGTCAGGTCAGGTGTCTCTCGTAAGGGGCCGCCGGTGCCACTCTCCTCGTCACCGAGAGCCGCGCCGAGCGACTCACGCAGCCGGCGGGACGCGCGATGCAGGCGCGCACGTAGCACCACGGGGTTGACCTCGAGCACGGCGGCGATCTCGCGTGGCGCCAACCCGTCCCAGTGGCTGAGGAGCAGCAGCTCGCGGTCACGGTCACCGAGACCGCTCAGCGCCGCAAGTAACGCCCTCCGCTGTCCGCGGCGCGTCAGCGCATCATCGATCCCCTGGTCCTCGCCCCGGGAAAGGCCGCCCAACCGGTCAACCAACGCGTCGGAGCGCTCCCGCGAGCGTCGCTGATTAGCCAAACACTTGCCCGCCGTGTTCAGCAACCACGGCATCGCGTGATCTGGCAGATCTGCCCATCGGCGCCAGACAACCAGGAACGTCTCCGCGGCCACATCCTCGACCACATGCCGGTCGGCCCGCACCGATAGGTAGCGACACACCGTCCCGTAGTGGGCACGGTAGAACGCCCGAAATGCCTGAGGATCGCGATCGTCCACTACGCCAACTATGTCCGGCTGTGGCCGTTCGTGACCGCGATCCGTGCGCTCCGTCGCGATCGCGAGGATCGCTTCTTCAGTGGCGCCCGGAGCGCGAGCCTCGACGGACCGCAGACATAGAAAAGCCCCGCCGGGGCGGGGCTTTTCCTTAGCAGGTCGATAAGCCGGAGACTTCTCATGGATGGAGCCACAGAGCTCGGGGGCCTGCCCGAAAGCGGAGGCCCCGATGCAGAACGCCCTGTCTGACTTCATCATTTTCTGCCGTGTGGAGCGGCGTTTGGCCGACCTCACTTGCAAGGCGTATGAGCGCGATGTGCGCGCCTGCATCGAGTTCCTGCGAGGTCAGGGGATCAGCGCCCTGGTTGAGGTCCGCACCACTGACCTGCGCCGCTTCCTGGCCGATGAGGCGACGCACCGACCCGCACCGTCGAGCCAGGCGAGGACCGTGGCGGCCTTGAAGTGCTTCTTTCGCTTCTGTGTCGAGAGCGAGCATCTGGACCGTGACCCGGCGCACGTGCTGCGCACGCCCAAGAAGCGCGAAGCACTGCCGGACGTGCTCGACCGCAAGGAGCTCTCGCGGCTGCTTGACGTTCCCGCCCGCGAGGGTGTCTGGACGCGAGTTCATGCCGGCAAGGTGCAGCGTGACCGGCTGCTGCTCGCCCTGTTCGCCTACGGCGGGCTGCGCCGCTCGGAGCTGCTCGGCCTGGACTGGGACGACGTGGACCTCGATCGCCGGCTGATCCGTGTGCGCAACGCCAAGGGCGGACGCCAACGGGTCGTGCCGATCCACCCGGGCCTCGTGCCGCTGTTCGTGGAGTACGCCGCAACGCGCGACGCGGAAGGGGACTGCGCGCTGTTCGTCGGTGTCCACGGCAAACGTCTCTCCCCCACGATCATGGCCCTGACGTTCCGTCGCTACACCGACGCCGCGGGTGTTTCCCGGCGCAAGCACGTAACCCCGCACACGCTGCGCCATGTGTTCGCCACGGAGCTGCTCAGCGCGGGCGCGAACCTGCGCCAGATTCAGGAGCTGCTCGGCCACAAGCACCTGGACTCGACGCAGCGCTACACGCGTGTTAACGCCCACCAGCTGCACGGTGCGATCAAGCGGCTCTCCTGGGCGCAGGCAGCGACGGGCTCAGGCTCCGCGGGCGGACAATCAGGCGGGCCCGACCGAGCAATCACCGGCGCGGCGTAGGCTCGCTCGATGACGGCGCCCAAACGCTCTGACGAGCAGACCACCAGCGCAGGCGGGGCACGTCCGGTTCGCCGACGCTGGCGTGACTACAAGACCCCGGCGGGTCGCAGTCCGGTCGAGGCGTTCATCGACGGTCTCTCCGATGACGACGCGGCGGCCGTGTTCGCCGGGATGCAGGACGTCCGCGACCAGGGGCTGCGCGCCGCCCGCCATCTCGACGGCGAGATCTGGGAGGTCAGGGTCGACGGCGACCGGGTGATCTACCGCATCCTGTTCGCGCCGGAAGGCAGCCGTGGCCAGATCCTCCTTGCGCTGGAGGGGCTCAACAAGAAGACGCAGAAGACCCCGCCGGCCACGATCGCTCTGGCGAAGCGACGCCTCGCCGACTGGCGCCGGCGGGGAGATGAGCAGCGCGCCGCCCGGCATGGTCGGTCGTTCCTGACCGACGACCAAGTTGCGACTATCTCCGATAAGAGATACCATGCAGGATATCCGCGCTTCAAGACAGCAGGCGAGGCCGATGCCCACACAAGACTTCCTAGATCAGATGATCGACAAGCGCACAGCGCGCAACCCCGAGTTCCCTCGGCTGCTGGATGCAGCTCGTCGGCGCCGCGAGCTACTGCGCACACTGGCGGGCCAGCGCGAGGAGCAGCAGCGGACGCAGACCGCGATCGCCGCGGCGATGGACACGTCACAGTCCTTCATCGCGCGCCTTGAGAGCACGGCCGTCGACGCGAAGATGTCAACCGTGGACCGCTACGCGGAGAGCCTCGGCTTCGTCGTCCAATACCACCTCATCCCGGCCGCTGAGGCAGAGGACGCGCCCTCGGTCATCGTCGGTTAGAGCCCCCCGAGGGGGCCCCGTAAGGCTGCATCTCGCGTGGGTGTCTGTGATCGCTCCGCGGATCTTCTCAACACCACTCGTCCGGGGGTGCGCCTGGCGTCCACTCCTTGGTCACTCCACCGCCGGCCTGCATGAGCCGTCGCCCGAACTCAAGGATGTTGAGCTGGAAGTCCAGCTCTTCGCGGGGGTCGCGGCCGTGGTCGTCGAGCATCTGACGCCAGAGAGCAAAGGCGCAGAGCGTCTCGACCTGTGACTCGTCAGTCCACCAGCCATGTTTGAGCCATTTCAACGAGGATGTCTCGATCGTCGTAGAACTTCGACGGCGATCCCCTGGTTGACACTCACACGATAACGAGTTCGCGGTTCTCCTCACGGTCGTGGTTCTTCTCGGCGGCGAGGATGGTGTGACGTTCGATCGCGATCACGAGCGTCGCGAGATGGCGGTAGCCGATGATGCGTCGGAATTGCTGCTCGGCGACGAGCATCCCTGCGGCGGTCCAGTGCTTGCGCATGTCGCCGTCTCGCCAGCGCTTCACGTTGCGCTGGGTGTGGCGAACGATCTCGATCATCGACTCGCAGGGGTTGGTCGAGCACAGCGTCTTTGAGGGCTGCCCGGTAATCCCGAGCCCCATCAGCGTGAGCGTGTCCTCCATGCCCTCCCGCAGCGAAGCGGCGTCGTCGGGTCAGCTCTGGTCGAGCTCTGAGGCGAGCAGCTCAAGACGCTGATGTGCCAGCTCGCGATCTGAGAGCGCCCACGCCGCGCGCATCCTCGTGCGAATCGCGGGACGGTCGCGTTCGGGCAAGAGCTCGGTGACATTGCGCTCCTTGTGCCGGTGGCAGCGCTGCACCAGCGCGTGCTCCCCGAAGACGTCCTTGATCGCCTTGCGCAGCGCCTTCGAGCCGTCGATCACGAACAGGATCGCCTGCTCGGGATCGAGGCCGCGGTCGACCAGGTCGGCGAGCAGCGTGCAGGCGAGGGTGGCGTTCTCGGTCGATCCCTCCCACAGCCCGAGCGGGATCTTCACGCCCTCGGTTGAGATCCCGAGCGCGACGACGTGCGTGCGTCCGGCGATCTCGATGCCGTCGAGCATCATCACCGCCAGGCGCACGTCGTGGAGCAGACGGCTCATCAGCTCCGAGAGCGCCGTGCGGGTGCGCGCGATGAACATCTCCGACACCGAGGTCTTCGACGTCGAGGAGGACGAGCGCTCGACCTCGGCGCCGACAGGCTCGCCGACGCCGGCGAAGCGGCGCGTGGAGACGCCGGTGAGCATCCGGTCCATGACCGCCCTGGTGAGCGGGTCGCGGTCGGCGAAGTACTCGTAGCTCTGCACGGAGAGCTCGCACTCGTCATCGGCCGAGCGCATCCGTGGGCGGCGAACGTCAACGCGGCGGCCGCCGAGCGTCATCGACCCGTTCTCATGGCCGTGACGAACGGCGCTGCGGTCAGGGTTGTGTTTGCCCTTCGGCCCACGACCTCGTCGACCTCGAGCTCCATCAATTCATGCACGACGCCGAGGCCGACGCCGACGCTGAGCGCGAGCAGCCCCTCCTTCGCCGCTCCGACGAGCTCGCCGAGCGCTTCCTGGATTCGCGCTGGCAGCGGACTCTCCGGAGCCTCCAGCGCCGTGACGACCTCGGGTATGGGTACTTTCTCCATGGCGGTTCCTCCTGTCCTCTCGGACTTGGTTGACGCCCCGAACGCTCCACAGCGGAGCGGACAGGACGGGAGGACCGCCGTTCAAAGTTCTACGAAGTTACGGACAACCTCCCTCCTTCATGGCAGTCCGAAGCGGGCGCGATCGGAGGAAAGGACGGCCACCGCTCGCCGCGGCTTAGGGGCGGTGCGCGTGCAGGTGTGTCAGTAGGTCTTCTAGCTTGTCCCAGCTGGCCTGCGCGCCGTCGTTGTCTTGGAAGTGATCGCCGAGGTTCGCTGGGGTCTTGAACTCGAGGATCTCCGTCATCGTCGTGACGTCGGCGTCCTGGGTCAGGGTCACGGTCTGGATCACCTCGTCGTCAGGCCATCCCTCGAACAGCCAGGTAGCGACGAGACGCGCTGGCGGCTCGATCTCAAGGAAGGTGCCCTGGAAGGAGCACTCCTCGCCCCCTGGGGCGTACCAAGCGAAGTGATATGTCCCGTCCACTCGCAGGTCGATCTCGCAGACGTGGAGGGGGGCATCATCCGCGGGAAACCAAACGCGGATATGCTCGGGCTTGGTCAACGCGTCAAAGACCAGCCCCATGGGCGCGTCGAACTTTCGCTGAGTTCTCACCGTGCGGTCGGTGAACTCGAAGGTCGCTGAGCTGTACCGGGTCGATGTCATGCTGCTCCTTTGGGTTGCTCGTCAGGGTTTTCTTCTTGAAGCTCGCCGAGGTAGTCGTCCAACCTGTCCAGGCGCTCACTCCACATCGCTTCGTATTTAGCGACCCACTCGCCCAACGGGCGTAGGGACGTAGGCTGAAGACGGTAATAGCGGCGGCGTCCCACGGCACGACATCGGACAAGCCCGACCTCGCTGAGGATCCGCAGGTGCTTGGACACCTGAGGCTGGGGCATCGAGAGCTCCTCGACGATCGCTCCGACGGGCCTCTCTCCTTCGACCAGGACATCGAGGATGTTCCTGCGGTGCACGTCGCCGATCGCGTTGAAGACGTCCGTCGTAGTAGCGGCACGAGCCATCCCCCTATCATATGCTCATAACAGCATATTTGCAACTAGACAAGAACTCGTTCTGCCTTCCAACCCGTCGGACGCCTGCTCCGGGCGACGGATGAAAGTCAAGTGCTCTTGCTCAAATGCGGCTCCTGTGGGAGAGTCTCTGACGGGCGCGAGCCGATGACGTAGCGAAGCGCAGACGTCAGGGGCTTGTGGTCTGCCGCGCGCCTTGGCCCTTTGAGGGCCCGTTCGATGCGTGCCCCGGTGTCACACTCGCGCCCACCTTCTTGGCGGCCGCCTGCCAATCGGCGACTGTACGCTTGTAGGAGGCTTCGGCTTGCTTTGCCAGCTCGCGCTCGGCGGTGCGCATCCGCTGGCGGGTTGCGAAGGTGCCCGTGTTGGTGCCTGCCATCGTCGGGGCGCCGGCGCGGACCTCGAGCAGCCGCATCTTCTTGGCAGTCAGTGACGGCTGGGAGTGGGCATAGTCCTCACCGCGGGTGAGCAAACACAAGAACAGCACCGCGAGCTTGCGCGCGCACGCCACGACGGCGATCTTGGCGCCGCGTCGGGCGCGGACGCGCTCATAGAAGGCGTGCAGCGGACCGGGTTGCCGCACGACCGACCAGGCCGCCTCGACCAGCGCCCACCGCGCCTGGGGCGAGCCCTGCTTTGAGATCCGCCCACCCCGTGCCGGTGTCTCGCCCGACTGGTAGACGCGCGGATCCAAGCCCAGGTAGCCCACGAGCTCGCGCGAGCTCTGAAAGCGGCGGATGTCGCCGACCGCGGCCAAGAACGTCTGCGCGCAGATCACGTTGACCCCTGGCACCGTCAACAGCCGGCGCGCGTGCGCAGACTCAAGCGCATCTGCGGCGATGAGCGCCTCGACCGCTGCGATCTCTGCGTCGAGGAACTCGATGTGGCGCATCGCGGCCGCAACCGTCTCTGACTCCTCGGCCGGCAGCTTTAGCTCTGAGAGTCACTGGCGCGCCTTGACGCCGAACAGATCAGAGAACGGGGGCTTGCCCTTCAGGCAGCGCACCAGCTGCTCGCGGCGGCTGAGGCGCCGGCGCAGCACTTTGGTCTGCTCGTCGGGCATCCACACCGGGTCGAGCTCGCCGCTCCACAAGAGGCGCGCCAACGTGCGCGCATCCAGACGGTCTGTCTTGGCACGCGCCTGTCGGATCCCGGTGTCGGCCGGGCTCACCACAACGACCTTCATGACGTGTGGCCTGAGGATCTCGGCGATCGTCCACGCGCTGCCGGTCACCTCGAGCGCGACCCGGTCTGTCGGCGAGAGGCTCTGCGCGAACAGCTTGAGCTTCTCCGGCGTCGTCTCGATCCGGCCCGCCGAGCGAACCACTCCCGCCTCCACGATCGCGACCTCACAAAACTGCAGGCGCACGTCCAACCCGATCGCCCTTCCGAGCGTCTTCACCTCATTCTCCTATCTGTCGCGTTTGATGATGGGAGAACGAGCGGGACAACGACAAAGACGGATACGCGCTCTGAGCGCAACCGGGCAAGTCGCAGGGGCGGCCACCGAAAATGCCCGAGCTCAAAGCTCATCGTCCAAAACGGCCTGCCCGTGTGCGTTCTCCCTGAAGGCCCCTGTCCCGGCTGGTCGACCCTAGGATCGGGACCGGACAGCAACCCTCAGCGCTGCAGTTTCATGCCCCGAAAACCAGGCGCCTCGCCCAGCGTTCGCGAGACTTCTGCTTTCCCCCGGGCCGGGAAAGCGGAATGGCTGTTGACCGGTCTCGTGTGGGGGAGACATTCGATGGCCGTTTCGGACCCCAGGGGGTCAATGACCAAGATGCCGCAGACCAAGGAGTCCTCCCGACTCATGCCCGGGTCCTCCCGTGCAACCGTCGAGGTGCCGATGTACGGGTCCGATCCGGCCGTGGCGGCGTCCAGCCCGGCGGACCGTGTGGCGCTTGCCGCCATGCAGGCGGCCCTCGCGGTTGCGCGGGAAACCGGGGAGGATCGTCCGGCCCTTGAGATCCTCGCGGGCTCGCTGGCCGAGATGGGAGTCCGAGCGAGGAGCGCGACACGCTCAGCGCGTCTCTTGACGCGCGATCGCGACGCGTGGCTGCGGCGGCTTCGCAGCGCGGAACGCAGCGCAAGCTCCCTGAGCGCCTACAGCTACGCGATCGACGACCTGCTCGGCTGGGCCGAGCAGACAGACCGCACCGGCGAGCTGTTCGAGGAGCAGACGATCGTCGACTATCTGGATCAGTACCGCACGCGAAGGGACCCTGCGCCCGCCACCTACCACCGCCGGTTGCTGCTGCTGCGGCGCTTCATGGCATGGGTGAGCCAGCGCAACGGGCTTCCCGACCCGTTCAGCGAGCTGCAGGCCCCGCCGAAGCCCAGGCAGGAGGCCGAGTGGCTGACACGCGAGGAGTTCGCTCGGATGCTGGACGCCGCCGCGAACCCCAAGCGTGCACGGCCGGGCATAGCCGAACGCGACCGGCTTGTGCTGTTGACGCTGGCGATGACCGGCCTCCGCCGCTCAGAGCTGATCGCACTCGACTGGAGCGACGTGACGCTCGACGGCGAGCGCCCGTCGCTGCTGGTGCGCACGTGGCAAGGGCGGCAAGCCTCGCCGCCAGCCGCTGCCTGCCGACCTCGCCGCGGCGCTTGAGCGCTCGCGGGAGACGCGCGAACCTGCGCCCGCGGACCCGGTGTTCTGTGGCCTTGGGGCGGGCGGCTTCAGCCGACGATCCTTGCGGGCATCATCCGCCGCGCCAGCGACGGGGCGGGGATCTCAAAGCACGTGACCGCGCACACCCTGCGCCACACCGCGGCGACGTGGCTGCGCCAGGCGACCGGCGACACGCGTCTGGTCGCCGAGTATCTCGGCCACGCCGACCTCTCGACCGTGTGGCCCGCTACGCGCACGTTGCAAGCGAGGAGCTGCACGCTGCGGCGCAGAGCATCGCCGAGGGCCCTGGCGAGAAGCGCCTGTCAGCACCTCCCCCTCCCCCGCGCGGTTCGTCCGGGCAACGTGAGCGCGTCCATCCGGGCCAGCTCACCTTCGAATGAGCCGTGCGACGCTCCGGGATGCCTGCTAGAAATCGCTGTGCGGCACGGAGCGCTGCCGGAGTTTTTCTCCGGGCGCCCGAGCCGAGCGATTCCATTGAAATCGCCCCCGGCCCTCTGTGGCATTCCTAACGTGACGAGTCTCCAGCGACTGCGACATATAGAAAAACCCCGCGTTTGCGGGGCTTTTCCTTAGCAGGTCGATAAGCCGGATTCTGTCGTTGAGCAGCCATCCATCTTTGCGGCCTACCTGGACCTCGGCGGGCTACCTGCGAACGGTCCTCTTTGGCCTTGCATCGGGTGGGGTTTGCCCAGCCGCCGCGTCGCCGCGACGCTGGTGCGCTCTTACCGCACCATTTCACCCTTGCCGGCCCGCCGTTCACGTGGGACGGCGGACGTAGGCGGTTTGTTTCTGTGGCACTTTCCCGCGGGTTTCCCCGGGTCGATCTCCCGACCACCCTGCCCTTGATGTCCGGACTTTCCTCGAAGGCGAACCTCCGCGGCTGCCTGACCTGCACGCTCAAGCTAGCGCGCGGAGACCAGCTTGTGAAGAGCGGGCCCCACGCGGCATGGTCCCCGTGGGCGAGAACACTTGGTCCGCGAGCGGCGGCGGAGCCGACTCACCGGGGTGGCGAGAGCCGGACGGGCGACCGAGCGGCCTTTGCGTCCGGAGCGGAGCCTCAGACGCTCCTGAGCAGGCCCACAACCCGTCCGAGCACCGTCACCTCTTTGCTGCGAATCGGCTCCATCGCCTCGTTCTCGGGCTGAAGGCGCACGTGGTCGCTTTCGCGGAAGAAGCGCTTGATCGTGGCCTCCTCCCCCAGAAGCGCGACGACGACATCGCCGTTGTTGGCCGTGTCCTGCGGATGGACGACGACGTAGTCACCCTCCAGGATCCCGGCGTCCTTCATCGAGTCTCCCGCGGATCCGCAGCACGTACTCCCCCTCTTCGCCGCCGGCGATCTCGGGCACCGGGACGTACTCCTCGATGTTCTCCTCGGCGAGCATCGGCTGACCCGCGGCGACCGAGCCGAGGAGGGGCAGCCCGTTGGCGCCGACAATCCCCCTGACGCTCTCGACGGCGGTCCCCACGGCCCGGTCCAGCAACTCGATCGCCCGCGGCTTGGATGGGTCGCGGCGCAGCATCCCGATCTTCTCGAGGTTGGCGAGATGGGCATGCACCGTCGAGGACGATGCGAGACCCACCGCTTTGCCGATGTCCCGAACCGTCGGGGGGTAGCCGTAGCTGGCCGAGTACTTGCGGATGAAGTCGAAGATCTCCTGTTGGCGCTTGGTCAGATCCATGTCGAGGTCGCTCCCGGTCCGCGTTGTGGGATGAGCTGCAACGAACGTATGTTCGTAATCTAGCGCCATCCCTGGACGTAATCAACGCTTCCCGCGATTTGGGCCGTCACGCGCCCCCACGGGGCTATACTCGCCCCCCTGCGCTCGTGGCGGAATTGGTAGACGCGCAAGGTTGAGGGCCTTGTGGGGAGATTTCCCCGTGATGGTTCGAGTCCATTCGAGCGCATGCAGAAAAGCCCGTAGCTCGGTGATTCAAGGGTTCTGCCACGGCGCCGGTGGTGCAGGCCCAGGCGATCTGGGCCAAATGCGCGGCTAGCCAGCGGGCCGGGCGCACTGCCCGAGCGTCGCGTCACGCCCCCGCTCGCGGCCGAGAGGCGGGTCCCCAAGGCGAGCATTCGGCGCCCTGGTCATGGACCTGAGTCGCTCGCGCCAGCACCTCTGCTCGCCTCGCCGTCGCTCGAGTGGATCGCCGCCGCCAGTTGGCCGGCGATGAGCTGCAGAGGCGTCGTGTCACGACGCGCGCGAGCCACCATCAGGGCTCCCTCGAAGGCCGACACGATGAGCAGTGCGAGATCGTCGGCACGGTTCGCGGCGACGCCCCAGTCGCGTAGGTGGGCCGCGATCTGTAGCTGCCAGCGCTCAAAGCCTGCAGCGCACGCTGCCCTGATGAGCTCTGACTCCGCCGCCATCTCCAAGGTGACCGTCCCGACGGGACACCCGTCGCGAAATGCGGAGCGCTCAAGGTTCGATGCCAACAGCCTCGCCACCCCCTCCATGGCGCCACCAGGCCCGCTGGCGGCCTCGAAAGTCGTCTCGATCGCACTGGTGACCGCATCGACGGATCGTCGAACCGACTCCTCGGCCAGCTGCTCCTTCCCGTCCGGGAAGTGGAAGTACATCGACCCCCTGGGCGCGGCGCTCTCGGCCACGACGTCGCTTAGTGCCGTCGCCGCATAGCCCCGCCGCCGCATCAGCTGCGAACACGTCTTGATCATCCGCCCCCGTGTTCGCTCGCCCTTACGAATCGTGTCTCCGTCCATAATATGTCGTTCGCATGATAGATTATCGTCGGATGGTGCCGCTCACACCCGATAACCCCGCGAGCAGCACCCTGTTGGACTGGTCTGCACCGGACGCCCCCACGGACTGGCTCGAAGCTTCAAAGGACACGTGAGAGCCCGGCATGAGCCGCTATGAGAACCTCGACATCGCACTCCACGACGGCATCGCGGTGATTCGCCTTGCCCGGGAGGAGAGGCGCAACGCACTCTCGATCGACCTCTCCCGTGAGCTGGGCGATGCCCTGTCAGATCACGCTGACGCGACGGCGATCGCCGCCATCGTGCTCACGGGAGCAGACCCAGCCTTCTGCGCAGGTATGGACCTGCGTGAGGCCTCGCACGCTCGCGACCCAGCGCTTTTCCATGAGCAGCTCGAGGTGTCGGCCCGCTATCACCGACTCCTGTGGAACTACCCGAAACCGGTCGTGTGCGCGGTCAACGGTCCGGCGCTGGGCGGCGGCCTCGACCTCTCGACGCTGTGTGACATCCGGATCGCCAGCGATCGTGCCACCTTCGGCGACCCGCAGATTAGGTTCGGCCTGCCGGCCCTCTTTACGCCGCTGCGCTGGCTGATCGGGGACGGGCACGCTCGGGAGCTCTGCCTGACCGGACGCATCATCTGCGCAGCCGAGGCATTGCGCCTGGGCCTCGTCAGTCGCGTCGTCGAGCATAGGCAGCTGCTCGATCAGGCGATCCAACTCGCTAAGGACATCGCGCAGGCACCTCCAGAGACCCTCAAGCTGGTCAAGGCCTATATGGCGAGTGCGGCCCCTCGTAACTTCGAAGAGTCGCTACGCGTCGAGCATGACGAGGCGTTCGCAGCCGTATTCACACGCGTTGGGAGCGCCGAGCGTGCGAGCGCGTTTGCCGAAGCCGCCGCTCATCGGCTGGCGCACATCCCCTGAGAGGGAACGACTCACCGGGCGCTCTCGGATTCCAGCAGCCTGAAGTACCGCATGAGCGGGAGCGCAGTGAAACCGGCGGCCTCGTATGGCGCGCAGGCGGAAGGCGAGCTGAACCCGGCGCGAGACGAAGTTGGATACGGCTGCCGATAGCCCCACGTGTTGGAGCCGCCGACCTCGCGACAGCCATGCTCGCGCAGATGCCTCTCAAGGTCCCGACGCTTCACGCTGCGGCGATGAACCGCAGATGCTCGAGAATCCTTGCTCGAGGCATGTCCCGCGAGCTCAGCATCCGGCGTGAGCACCCCGCGCCGACGAGATCCGTTGCCTGTGAAGGATGACCTCCAGGAACCCGGGGGCGGCAGATGAATTTCCAGCGAGGGCGATCCGGCTTTGCGGGGCCTCCCGCTATGAGGGTTCGGCCTTGGGTTGTCGCCAGCCGGACCTGCCGCGCGCGTACGTCGTTTGGAGAGGAGGCGCACCGGCCGCTGGCCGCGGCCGGCAGTCAGTCGAGACGATCGCGGGACGGATCGATGAGGTACTTCGCGCCCGTGCTGCGTCGCGCGAAGACGGCGAGCACGTCGGGGTCGAGCACGTCTTTGAGCCCGATCGTCTGCGCATATCGCGAGGCGAACGTCGTGGTGGCCTCGGACAAGACACGGGCACGCATGCGCCCGACGGCCTCGCCGTCCAGGCGGCCGAGCGCGCTCGTCAGAAGGTAACCGCGGACGCTCCATGTCAGTCCGAACCGCCGGTCGATGACCGTGGGTGAGAAGTCGAGCGAGCCGTAGATGTAGACCTGCTTGGGAACTGTCGTTCCGTAAGGCGTGTACGAGGCTAGCGGCGGCTGCGCACGCTCCATCGCGGCCAGCATCTCTCCCGCGAGCGACCCGCCCCCGATCGCGTCGAACGCCAATGTTGCGCCCGTCTCGCGAACCGCTTCAGTCAGCCGCTCGGCGAAATCCGGTTGCGAGGAGTCCACGACGTGGACCGCGCCAAGGTCGCGAAGCAGCTCGGCCTGATCGGCCCGGCGCACGACATTCACGAGGCCGATCCCGTCCGCGGCGCAGATCCGCACGAGCATCTGCCCTAGGTTGGAAGCGGCCGCAGTGTGGACAAGGGCGCTGTGGCCCTCGGCGCGCATCGTCTCGACCATCGAGAGCGCGGTAAGCGGGTTGATGAACAAGGCCGCGCCCTCGGCTGTGCTCACGTTGTCGGGTAGCTCGATTACCGCGCCTGCTTCGGCAAGGCGGTAATCGGCCCACATCGAACCCCCGAACATCGCTACACGGCGACCGACGATCCCCTCCGCTTCCGGGCCGGCCGCGACAACGGTGCCCGCGCCCTCGTTGCCGACCGGCAGAGGCTTGTCCAGCCTGTCGCGATAGAACGACCGCGTCGCCTCCGGCACCGAGCCCACGAGGCCGGTCCCCTCCTGCGAAAGCGCGCTGGGCGCGACCGCACCGAGCAGCACACCAAGATCAGAGGGGTTGATCGGCGACGCTTCAACCGCCACCACCACCTCGTTGCCAGCAGGCTCGGCGACATCGCCCGTCTGGAGCTCGAGTCGCAACTCGCCGTTGGAGGAGATGGTCGACCGCAGACTGCGCCCGCGCGTAGGTATGGCGCCCGAAGACATGGTGATGCTCTCATCCCACCCTACCGGGCGCCCTGCCCTGTGGGGATGCCGATACCGCCGCCTGTCTCGGGGTGCCCTACGTCGGCCGGCCGGGGGTCCGTTGGTGGCGGCGTCGGCGTCGGCATCACCAGGAGATGTTAGCCGCCATATCATCCAGTCCGATAGAGCGCTCTAGCTAGGACTGGGCGGCTCTCGGAGTCATTTCTCGATAGAGTGCTCTAATCTCCCGCCGGACATGATGACGAAGCGGCTCTCCGACGGCGCACCTCGCGTCCGCCGCGGAGCATTGACGCATCCAAAGTCTTGCTCGTGTTCGATGCCCGACGGTGATGCTCGCGCGTGGGGCGGCGGATGGTGCGGGCGCTGGAGGTACTTCCCCGCCGAGCTTCGTCTAACCACTGAGTACAGAGGAGGAGATGGGCAGTGAGCCTGACCAACAAGGTCCGTTACGAGAAGGATAAAAGGGTAGCCCTGATCACGCTGAATCGCCCGGAGGCACGGAACGCGATTGACCAGGAGATGGACGAAGCTCTGCGTGAGATTCTGGGCGGATTTTCGCGACGACGACGACCTCGACGTAGCGATCTGGACGGGAGAAGGGTCAGCGTTCTGCGCGGGTGCCGACCGCAACACATGGTTCGATCAGTGGCTCGAGGCAGACGCACTCGACGTGCGTAACGCTTCGCGAGCGACGGGATTCGGGGGTCTCCCACGCGGTCTGCACCGCATCTACAAGCCGGTGATCGGGGCGATCAACGGATGGGCGTTGGGTGGGGGTCTAGAGCTCGCTCTCGCGTGCGACATCCGTATCGCCTCTGAGCACGCGATGTTCGGCACGCCCCTCGTAAACATCGGATTTCACCACGGCGATGGCGGGATCGTCCGACTGGTCAACGCATGTGGACTTGCGGTGGCGCTCGACCTCGAGCTGAGCGGTGAGGCGATCGACGCGCAACGGGCGCTCCAATGGAGTCTCGTCACCCGGGTGGTACCGCACGACGAGCTGTTGACTGCGGCACGCAGCCTCGCCGAGCGTATCCTCGCCGCCGACCAAGTCGCCGTGCGCTCTGCCAAGGAGATCGCTTTCGACGTCGTCGGCCGGCCGCTCGACGAGCAGCTGCGACTGGAAGCCCACAACGCGTATGCGCTCACATCCCGCATGGGACAGTTGATCGACACCATCCGGATGGAATCGGGACAGCGCTGAGCGTCGATCGCATCGTCGACGCTGATCGAGGTCGCTACCCGCGCTACGGCGTCGACGCGCCCTACGTGCCCGCGATCCTCGTGACCGTGGGCGTTCTGCTCGTGGCGGCTGGAATCCTGATGTCGACGGCCTCGTGGCTGTGGATCGTCGGGACGATTTTCATTTTCAGGCGCTGGTGTATCTGCACGCGAGCCTCCGCGGCAAGTTCAGAGCGTGGGATCGACTGCTCGATGAGCTGGGCCTCACGGGTGACGAGCAGGTGTTGGATTCTCGGGTGCGGGCGAGGAGCGGTACTTCTCGCGGCCGCACGACGCCTGCCGCGCGGACGGGCCGTCGGGATCGACGTGTGGCGTTCGGTCGACCAGAGCGGCAACGCCGAGGCCCTCACGGCAGCTAACGCTCGTTGTGAGGGGCTCGAGGACCGAGTCGAGCTGCACACAGCCAACATGCTCTCGCTGCCGTTGGACGACGACACCTTCGGCGTCGTCGTGAGCTCATCAGCGATCCACAATCTCGCCTCGCTGCGAGACCGCCTGAGGGCGCTTGACGAAGCCATGCGAGTGCTCCGCCCGGGGCGGCCGGCTCATCGTCGCCGACATTCGCTCAGTCAAGCGCTACGCCGAGCACCTACGAGAAGAGCGCGCGGTCGACGTCATCGTTCGCAGCCTCGGGCCCGGCGTGTGGTTCGCCGGCCCATGGCAGGCGACGACGGTGCTTACGGCTACCAAGCCCTGACCAGTGGCTGGCCCCGGACCTGCGCAGCCAGACGCCGGCTCGAGCGGGTCGCTCCGTCGCGCCTCGCGCGGACGAAAAGCAGGCGTCAGGCGAGGCGGCGACGCTCGTGCGCGAGTCCCATGCGCCAAGACACAGGCGAGCCTTTGCCGCGTCGCGGAGCAGCTGAGCAAACCGGCGCTTCGTTCTCACGCGGCTACCGGAACAGCCGCAGCTTGCGCCCGAGTATGCGTTCGAGTGTCGAGAAGAAGTTGTCGGCTTCCAAGCCGGGCTGCAGCGGCTTGCCGCGGATCCTGGCTTCTACGCCGCCGCAGCCGCCGATCGTGAAGGCGACCACGGCCTGTGGCGGTCCCGACAGTTTCCGGTAGAAGGCGAGGCGAACCGTGCCCCTCCCGGCCGGACAGGAGCGCAGCAGCAGCGACGGCCGCGCGACAGGCAGCGAGTTCAACCGCGAGACGATCCTGGCTATACGCGACAGAGAGCGGAGGTTGAAGACCACTGGCCGCGGATGGCCGGGACGTAAGCGTCTTACGTCGATGCGGAGCAGTCGCGTACCGCCGGGGATCCGGTTGCGAGGCAGCAGCCACAGGACCTGCGCATCGGCACGAACCCCGGTGGACCCACCGGGGAGGGCGACCGCGGTGAATCGGAGCCAGCGTTCACCGATCACGCCGGTTCCTTCTGGCAGCCGGGCACGGGCGATTTCAGCGCCGGTTTCGCCTTTGAAGGAAAGCCAGCCTTCAACGCCGGCGAGCTCCGTTGAATGTTCATGGATGTAGTCGAGCGCGGCGAGCGGCGGCCCAGGAATCACCCACCAGCCGTGCTGTTCCACGAGTCCGCTGCGTTCGCTCGCTGGCGGGATGGCGAGGCGGCCACCGTCACCCGCTGGCTCGCTCGCCGACGACGCCGCCCCACCGGGAGACTCGATCCCGGCGAGCAGCCGGCCAGCTTCCGCGGTGGCGGCGGCTTCCCGCGCCGCCCAGCTTCGCGGCACCGCGGCGGGAGCCGCCTGCGAGGTCGCTACCGCGAACGCGAGCGCGGCTAGAACCAGCACGACCGGTCGCATGGTCCTCACCCTACTCTCGAGCCCGCTGAACAGCCACTAACCCGCGCTGGAAATTTGCCGGTTTGAGCCGACGTGTGCCGGAGCCGCGACGGTTGGCGACACGCACAACGGACCTTCGATGTTCTCGTGCATGCCCGCCCTGACTGCGGGCTACCGCCGAGGCCCGGGACCCAAGGCGCGTGGCCTCGATCCCGTCTGAAGTACAGGCCCTTCGCCTCGTGGGCACGTCTGGACGGCGCGACGCGGACCAGCCGGGTTTCTCAAGCTGCAGAGAGCAGGTCTACGAACGAGCGCGGTGAGAAGACGGGCATCTCCCCATCGAGCGCGAGAAGGTCTCTGTCCCCAGAAACGAGAGCCGCATGGTGGACTGATGCGAGCGCGATCAGATAGTCGTCGTCGGGATCACGAGAGTGGACCGGCGGCTCAGGGGCGGGATCGGGTGCAACGGTGGCGCTCTCCGCGAGCCAGCGGATGAGCTCGGCGCTTGCGGCCTCGTTGATGTGTCGACGCAGCTTGGGATACGCGAGTGCTCGCTCGAGCTCATCGAGCAGCGCCTGCGAGACGATGAGCTCGAACTCCCCGGCCGCGAACGCCCTCAACACATCGGCCGGTGCACCCTCCGAGGAGAGGACGCCCGAGATCACGACGTTGGGATCAAGCACGACCCGCACTCGTCAGCGCCGGCGAGGACGCGTCTTGTGCTGCGCCTCGACAGCGAGCGCTTCGGCGTCACGCTCGGGAAGCTCGTTTTTCTCCCACAGACGATCGAGCAGGTCCAGCCCCATGTCGCGACGCAGCGATTCCTCGATCACCTGGCTATCGCCGCGCCCTGTTCGGGCGGCTCTCATCTTCACCGCCCTCATGACCGACTCGTCGATTGTCAGTGTGGTGCGCACCTTGGACATCGCACCACATCATAGCGTGCCGGCATCACGGCATCAAGATGCGTCGCAGCCTCGGACTAGTGTTCTGATTGCTGGCGCTGACAAATCCGAACACCTTTCCGAACATCGCGGAGCCGCTCGGGCGGGTCGCGGTCATGTAGTCCTGATGAGCCTTAGCTACGCCAAGGCAGCACGGGAGCCCTGTCCGTGCCACGCGAGATCGGCCGCGCTCCAAGCGTTTCCATGTCCCCGAAAGGAAGCAGCGTATGACCTCATTGATCCTGAAGATGTCCGTCTCGCTCGACGGCTATGTAGCATCGGCCGCCGGGAGCTCTGACTGGGTCGCCGCGGGGCGCTCCCCCGACGGCGGCGAGTGGGTCCTCGACACCGTGAGCAAAGCCGGCGTCCACCTCATCGGCGCCGCGACCTACGTGACTTGGGCAGACTTCTGGCCCAATGCGTCAGGGCCGTTCGCGGCGCCTATGAACGAGATCCCCAAGGTGGTGTTCTCGAACTCGCTCACGTCCGGCCGCTGGGGCGAGACGGCGATCGCCAGCGGAGATCTCGCTGAGGCCGTCGCGCGTCTGAAGCAGGAGCGCTCAGGCGGATACCTGCTCGCGCAGGGCGGCGTCCGGTTCGCCCGATCGCTCGTCGAGACCGGACTGATAGACGAGTACCGCCTCGTCGTCCACCCAGTCGTCCTTGGCGCGGGCGAGCGCCTGTTCACCGCACCCCTCTCCATCGAGCCCGTGAGCACCACCGCCTTCAGCGGCGGAGGCGTCGCCCACGTCTTCACGGCGCACCCGTGATCGAGCCCGACCGGCAACCGGAGAGCGGACGCCGCCGCCGAGCGCTCGCCCGGACGGGGAATCTTCGGAAGGAGCGCCCGTGCTCCGGAAGCAGCGGTCGGGGATACTCAGCTGACGATGCCCGAGGAGTCCACGACCCCCGACCTGGTGGAGTTACAGAAGCGGCTCACGGCAGCTACCAATCGCGGCGACGTCGACGCGATCGTGGCCTTCTACGCGCCGGATGCCGTGTATGACATGTCGCCGGTGGGCATGGGCGTCTTTGAGGGGCAGGCGGCGGCGCGTGCCTTCGTTGAGGACTGGTGGAGCTCCTACGAGGAGAGCGAGTTCGAGGCCGAGGAGACTCTCGACCTTGGCAACGGAGTTGGCTTTCGCGTGCTTCTTCAGAAGGGCCGTCCAGTCGGCAGCAGCGGTGAGGTTCAGCTGCGCTACGGAACGGTCAGCCTGTGGGAGGACGGCAAGATCGCGCGAATCACGAACTACACCGACATCGACGAGGCCCGCGCTGCCGCCGAACGCCTTGCCGAGGAACGGGGGTAGGCGATGTCACAGAACGTGGAATTGGTCAGGCGGCTCTATGACGCGTGGGAGAAGGATGGCTTCGGCGTGGTGCCCGCACTGATGGACCCCGACATCGAGTACGTCAACCCTCCGTATGCCGTCGAGCCCGGGACGCGCCGGGGCTACGAGGGATTCGCGACCGCTGCCCAGAACATCCGCAACGTCTACCCAACACGTCGGTTCGAGCCGCTCGAGTTCTACGATGCACGAAACCGGGTGGCGGTGCGGGTGAGAGTGGTCGCACGCGGCGTCGGCAGCAGCGTCGAGGTCGATGTTGAGCGTGGCTACATGTTCGAGGTTCGTGATGGAAAGATCGTTCGCTTCGCGTGGTTCAACTAGCCTCTTGAAGCCCTCACAGCCGCGGGCGTGGCGGAGTAGGCGATGTCGCAGGAGAACGTGAGATTGGTTGAGCGCGCGATCGAGGCGGTCAACGCGAGGGACATCGAGGGCTATCTCGCCTGCTGCACCGAGACCGTCAAGTTGGAAACGCCAATGGCCCCCGTTGGAGGGATGTACGAAGGCATCGACGGCATCAGGCGTTTCTTTACGGACATCGAGGACGCCGCACCCGATTTCCGGATCGAGCTTGACGGCGTGGAAGAGGTCGACAGCGAACGGGTGATCACGTTCCTGCGCACCAGCGGCACGGGCCGATCAAGCGGCATTCGCATGGGCTACCGCCAAACCAACGTATACGACCTGATCGACGCCAAGATCAGCCACATTCGCATCTTCCTCGACCGTCAGGAGGCCCTCAAAGCCATGGGCCTGGCGGAGTAGGCGATGTCGATCGGCCGGCATCCGTGGGGGTCTCGACCTGTATGGGTTTCCCTGGTGGTCGGAGCGACTCTGCTGAGCACTGCCGTCGCTGGATTTGGCAGCGAGCGCGGCCGTCCGGCGCTGGCGGCGTCGGCGATAGACCTCCACAAGATTGGCTGGGGCAGCGTCACGCTGCCCGGCTCGGTGTGTGGCGCCCCAGAGCCGATTCGCCTTCACCATGGCGGCGCTTTCATTACCCCGATCCCGGGTCGGTTCTCGGGGGATTCCTTCCCTGGCAGGCGCGGCGTGACGGTGGACAGCCCCCCGGGTGGCGTCGTCTTCGGGGATCTCGAGGGCAGCGGGCGCGACTACGCCGGCCTCGCCGTCAACTGCAACAACGGCGGCGGCACAGCCGACGGCGTGCTCCTCTACGCATGGGTCATCTTCAGCGGACGAGGAGGAAGGCTGTCCGTCGTCGGCACCGTGACACCCCGTGTCCAGCCTCCAGAACAGCTGCCGACGCAGATAGAGATAGCGATCAAGCCCGGACGGATCACAGCCAGCGAATTCTTTTACGGCCCAGACGACGAGACCTGTTGCGCCTCCGGTCGCGCAACCACGATCTGGACCTACGCACACCGGAACTTGCTCCCTGGCATGCCGGCGATCACGAGACGTCCCAAGACCTAGCCGGTTAGGCATTTAGTCGCAGCTGCGCCGGCTCGTGGCCGCTGGAGGTCTCGTGGCAGCCATCGGCACCCGCGCGTTTGGGGGTTCGGCCGCGATCTTTCGTGAGTAAAGTGCTTTCGTGGCTGTTTCGGGGAGTTCACAGATTGATCTAGGGTCGCTGGACTTCTGGGGCCGACCGGCCGAGGAGCGCGATCGCTCCTTCGAGGTGCTGCGGCGGAGCGCGCCGATCTCGCGCCATGAGCCTCTCGAGGACCTTCTGGGCCTGCCCGATCAGGACCGGGTGCACTACTGGGCGATTGTCCGCTACGAGGACATCCGGCGCATCTCCCGCGATCCGGCGAGTTTCCGCTCCGGCGACGGCGTGCAGTTCGGCGATGCGCCGGCCGAGCTGCTCGAGGCTTCGCAGTCATTCCTCGCGATGGACGCGCCGCGCCACAGCAAGCTGCGCGGTCTCGTCTCCTCCGCGTTCACGCCGCGGCAGGTCGCGCGGATCGAGAGCGGCATACGTATCAATGCGAAGCGGATCGTCGCGGATGCCGCCACGACCGGCGGCGGTGACTTCGTCGATCTGATCGCCAAGCGGCTCCCGCTGCAGACGATCTCAGACATGCTCGGGGTACCGGAGTCCGACCGCGAGCGGGTCATGGAGGCGGCCGACACGTTGGTCGCGGCGAGTGACCCCGAGGTATTCGGTGATCGCGCGCCGATCGAGGTGCTGGGCGGCGCGCTGTGGACCTTGACCGAGTTCGCGACCGAGCTCGCCAAGTACCGCGAGCAGCACCCGGGTGATGACCTGATGACCGCGCTCGTCCAAGCCGAGGTGGATGGCGAGCGTCTGACCCACGCGGAGATCGCAGCGTTCCTCGTGCTCCTTTCAGTCGCCGGCAACGACACCACCCGCCACACGACCTCGCACGCGATTCGCGCGCTGACACTGCACCCCACCCAGCGCGCGCTGCTGGTTGAGGACCTCGACGCGCGGCTTCCCGACGCGGTGGAGGAGTTCGTCCGGTGGGCCTCGCCTGTGATGACCTTCAGGCGCACCACGACCCGAGAGGTGGAGGTTCACGGCCAAAGACTCCCCCCCGGGGAGAAGGTCGTCTTGTTCTATCACTCGGGCAACCGGGACGAGAGGGCGTTCGAGCGCCCGTGGGAGTTCGACGTTGCCCGCAGCCCGAACCACCATCTCGGCTTTGGGGGCGGCGGCCCGCACTACTGCATGGGGGCCTCTCTAGCGCGTACGCAGCTGACGGCGATCTTCGGCGAGATGTTGCGCGTGATCCCCGACATCGAGGCCGGCGAGCCGGAGCTGCTGCGGAGCGCATTCATTCATGGCATCAAGCGGATGCCGTGCACGTTCACCGCACGCGGCTGAGCGGCATCCGCCGACGCACTCGCGCTCGGCTGAACTGTCCTGTGACGACACATTTGGGAGTGCGCGGCTAGGCCGGTGGCCGCTCTGGCCACCGGCCGGGTCACGATGTTCGTTAGTTGACGCTGGCCGTCGCCGTGTTGCCGGCTCCGTCCGTGATCGTCACCGTCCCTTCCAGGTGCTTGTGCACCGTGATCGTCGGGCCGTAGGCGGTCGCTCCATTCGAGAACGTCCACTGGGCCGCGAGAACGTTCCCCTCGCCGCCCTGGCCCACGGCACTGAGAACGACACTCTTGCCAGGCCCGGCCGTCTGGACCACAGTCGCCGTCAGCGGCGTGTCGATCCGCACCGGCTGCGTCCAGCTGTACGTATTGCCGAGGTTGTCCGTGACGCTCGCCGTCACCGAGTAGAGACCCGGGCCCGGGAACGTGTGGCTGAAGCGGGCCGTGATCGGCCGGAGTTCGGTAGTGCCGTCGCCGAAGTTCCAGCTGATCATGCCGTCGCCCTGCGTGCTCGCGCTCGAGCCGATCGTGGTCGATGCGGAGTGGGACGCCGAGGCCGCCGGCTTGGCTGAGCCATAGAAGCTCACCGTCGGTTCCTCGGTTTCAACCCGGTCGGAGTAGAACTGGATTCCGGGCTCGGAGAACGCCTGCGGGTTGGTGATGTCGGCGGTCACCTGCTCAGAGGCAGGGTCGAGGCCGAGGTTCTCGCCGTCCTGCGCGATGGCGTTGACGGCGTCGTCCCCCACGTTCGGGCCGACGTTGTTAGATTGCAGGTCGCCCTGCATGTGCCCTTCCGGGTAAGCGGCATAATCCCCGAAGTAGCCGAGCGTGTCGCTGCCCTCGTCGATGACATGCGTCGCTTCGATTCCAGGCGACGCGGCGAAGGTTCGCTCGATCGCTTCGGTTACCTCCGAGAATCCCTCACCCGGGACGGTGGCGTACACCTGATTGCCGATGCGGGCGACGGTCGCCGACGACCCCACGGTGAGGTCTTCGGCGTTGAAGTACGGCGCTTCCAGCGAGCGGTTGATCGTGAAGATCCCGCCGACTTCTTCCCAGTTCCAGGTGCCACGGCCGTGGTTGCTCTTGGGCTCGGTGAGCGGGCCGGGACAACCAAGCGGCCCATTGGGCTGGTTGCAGGACATCGCCGCCAGCAGACCCATGTTCGTGGCTTCGGTCGAGAACTGCATGTTGTCGGCCGCCAGCGTGGTGTCGGTGATCGGGCGCGCGTGGGTCAGCGCGCTTGTGATCGCGTTTGTGACGAAATTGCCCTGCTTTTCAACCTCGCTGTAATTGGCTTCATTGCCGATCGTCTCCTGTCTGCCCAGTGTGGCGACCGCTACGACGTTGGTACCGCCGAGCAACTGACCGAGACGAGCTCTGACAAACCCGGGGTAGTCGGCGCTCCACTGGTTGTTGCCGGCCACAGTCGGGTCATATTCGTCGGCGTGGACCGGCACAGCGGAGTAGGTCGCGATCGTCGCGCCGCTGCCGGGCTGGCGCGCCCAGAGGATCGGCAGCTGAGTGTCGACGGAGTACCCCGCCGTCTGGTCGGTCCCTTGGAGCTGCGAGACCAGGCCCCGGATCGTGCCCGTGGCCGACCAGAGTTCCGCTTCGTGCGTGTGTGACGCAGCCTTGATGACGGCCCTGATAGCCGCTTCCTTGACGCGGTGCAAGTATCGCCGGGTCCGTGTGGCCCCAGAGGCCCATGAGCGTCGGGGCGGCGTGAGTGTGCGTGCTGGAGAGAACGATGTTGGCCGCGGTGACTTCATAGCCTTGGGCAGCAAGGGCCGCGGCGGCGTCCGCGCGCGCGTCATCGCCGCCGTCGCCTGCGTTCGGTGACTGGTATTCGGCAAACCAGCCCTGGAGTCGACCGTCACGAAGACGACGGCCTGCTTGCCATGGCCGATGAAGAACGCCCGCACCTGCAGCGGATCGTGAACTCCGCCCGTGACGATGTAGTCCGACCCGTAGCCACCATCGGCCATCGGTTTGTTGGGTGAGATGTTGACGACCGAGGTCCCGACCTGGAAGAGACCGCCATCAGTCTGAGGCTCGGCCTGCGCGGCGGGCGTGTTGGGCGTCGAGGCTCCCGACGCGAGCGGATGCCGAGGGCGCACTTGCGGCCGCGAAGAATAGCGCTGCCGAGGCAGCTGCGACCGCGGCGGTCTTGGATTTACGAGACAATGGTTTCTCCCTCTTAGTTGAAACGATGAAACGAACGCGTGAAGCGCGCGCGTAGAGACGTCTGCGCGCCGGGGGTTAGCGCAAGAGGACTGCGGGGACGCCTTGCGAACGGCGCGCGTCTGCGAGTGCGAACGCCATCAACGGCTGCCGCGGGCGTGTCGGGCGAGGTGTCGATTCGGGTCTGTACGAACAGCATTGAGCGATCTGCTTCACGCTCGGCACCATACCCCTGGCCAGACGCCGGGGTTGCCGTTAGGTCGCGGTCCCGCTCAAAAGATCACACGGTTGTACGAGGTCGGGGACACCACGGCTACGGGTTCTCGATCTGAGTCGTCCGGAGGGCTGCACGGAGAGCTACGATGCCGGCGTTGAGGGCAATGCCACGATATGGCGGTCCGCCACTGCGATGGCCACTAGATGCGCTCTGGTCCTGGCACCCAGCTTTGTCATGCTGTTCCTGACGTGCGTGCGCACGGTCGCCTCCGAAATGCATAGCTTCTCGGCTATCTCGGGGCTGGTCAGGCCGAGCGCGACCAGGGAGACGACCTCGCGCTCGCGGCGGGTCAGCTCGCCGGCCTGCCCAACACGCGCCTCATGCGCCCGCTTTTGTCTGATGATCACGACGACCGCAACCCTTCGCCCGTCCACCACCGCGGTTCGGGCGGCATACTCCAGCCGGACATGCGAGCCGTCTGCGCGCGTGAAGACGCGTACGCCGGACACGTCGCGCTTGGCCCAGAGCTCACGCCACTCGTGATTCAGCGTTGCGCGCTCCGTCGGTGTCAGCAGATGGCCGAGCTGTGATCGGTCGAACTCATCGCGCGACACGCCGAAGAACTCGCACGTCGCCGCATTCACGGCGAGGTGAGAGCCTCTCTTGTCGAACACCGCGATCGGGTTCCTCGAGCGCTCCACGACACCCCAGAAGAGCCGCTCCCAACCAACCGGCTTTGAATGCGATCCCAACCCTGGAAGAGCATCGCACAGACGTGGGCACGCCGACCAAGCAGGAGGAGCAAGAACATCTTCCAGGAGCCGCGCCGGGTCAATCGCGGGTCGGGGTCCCTGCTGGCTCTCTGAGGATGTCGAACACGGCTGACCAGCGGTCGGGGTCGGCGGCCTCGGGTACCGGGAGAGCGATCCGGGTCGCGGCGTCTCCGTAGCGTTGCCGAACCTCGTGGGCGGCGTCCTCGGGCGAGCCGATAACGGCGAAGGTGTGAAGCACCTCGTCGTCGACCACGCTCGACAGCTCGTCCCACCCGCCGCCTTTGGTGAGCGCGTTGAGCTCCTCCTGCAGCTCACCCCACCCGTGCGCGTCGAGCACCGGGCGGTATGCGGGCGTCGACCCGTAGAAGCCGATCTGCATGCGCACGAACTCGATACCGGCGGCGATCTCCTCCTCCCCATCGCGCGCCACCACGAAGCCGGGGGCGGTGGTCTCGAAGCCCTGCAGCCTCCTGCCAGATCGGGCGGCGCCACGCTGGAGCGCGGGAAGCGTGACCTCGCGGAGGTAACGCTCGGTGCAGAACCCGTGACAGAAGATGCCATCGGCGACCTCCCCCGCCACCTCGGTCATCTTCGGGCCCACGGCCGCGAGGATGATCTGGGGGTTGCCATGCGGGTTGGGTCCCGGGCTGAACGCCGGCGTCATCAACGTGTGGGTGTAGAAGTCGCCGCTGAAGTCGAGCTTCTCGCCGGTCTCCCATGCCTTCCAGATGGCGCGTATCGCGAGGATGAACTCGCGCATGCGCGGAGCGGGGTGCGACCACGGCATCGAGAAGCGCCGCTGGATGTGCGGTTTGATCTGAGAGCCGAGGCCCAGCACGAAGCGCCCGCCCGAGAGCACCTGTAGGTCGTTGGCCTGGATCGCCACTGTCATCGGGTTGCGGGCGAAGGCCACCGCGATTCCGGAACCGAGCGCGATCGTGGATGTCTCCTGCGCGGCGACCGCGCACGAAATGAAGGCGTCGGCTTCGGTCTCCGGCGCCCACCAGCCGTCATAGCCGAAACGCTCCGCCTGCCCAGCCAGCACACCGCCCTGAAGGACGGTGGCCAGGTATCCCATCGAGTCGACCTGCATCGGTGCTCCTTCCGCTCAGGCGGCTCCGTCGGGGACCTGCCCGCAGCCGACTGTGCCGCAACGTGGACTGCTCCCTCGGGTGCTGACAGGCTACGCCGCGAGTTCCGGCGCCCGCGGCGCGGCGTGCGCGGATCAGGCCTGGGAGGCGCGGGCAACGAGACCGTCGAGGAAGGTGTCGACGGCGAAGCGGAATCGCTCGTCGCCGGCACCAGCGACGAGCTCGGAGGCGTGGCCCACGAGGAGCGGGAAGCGCGTTGCCGGGAGTCCGGCGAAGGTGTCGCGGATCCGGGCAACGGCATCGTCGCGGTCAGCGTCGGTGGTGTGCCCCGCGGCGCGGCGGATGTCAGCCTCGGTCGCCGTCGCGGTCATGATCAGCATCAGGATGTCGACGGCCCACGAGGCGTCCTGAGAGGCGATGCCTCCTGCGAGCAGGATCCCGAGTAGGCACTCGGCCCCGGCGAGTACGTTCTCGGTGGTGGGCACGTCGCCCGTCAGGACCGATGCCAGCCCGGGATGGGCCTGCAGCGCGTCGCGAAACCCCCGCATGAGGTCGTGAACCTGCTCGCGCCAGCGCTCCGGCTCGGGCGCGACCCGCGGCACCGTGCTCGCGACGCGGTCCATCATCGCGCGCAGCAGCTCCTCGCGATTGCGCACGTAGACGTACAGCGACGCAGCGCCCGTGTCGAGCTCGGCCGCGACCCGCCGCATCGTCACCGCATCCAGCCCCTCGGCGCGGGTGATCGCGAGGGCGGCATCGACGATGGCGGTCTCGCTCAGCGGGGCCTTGGCCGGACGGTCACGGGTCGAGCGGGGGCGGGCTGGGGCATCCATGTCCGGAGATCTTACTTGACGCGAACGCCGTTCTTGACGTACAGTGTTCGGAACGAACGCTGTTCGCCCCACATCAGGAGCCAACCGATGCCCGAGACCATCGCCGCGCCTCACCCCATCACCCCGACCCAGCCCGTCGCGCGCAACCCGTTGCGCTGGCTGGTCTTCGCGGTCGTCCTCGCGGCGAACGTGATGGACCTGATGGACGCGACGATCGTCAACGTCGCCGGTCCATCGATCCGGCACGCTCTCGGCGGCAGCGCCTCCACGCTGCTCTGGCTGAGCGCCGGCTATACGCTCGCGTTTGCCGTGTTCCTGATCACCGGCGCGCGCCTCGGTGACATGTTCGGCCGCCGCCGCCTGTTCCTGATCGGCTCCGCCGGGTTCACCGTCATGTCCGCCGCCTGTGCAGCCGCCCCTTCAGCGTCGGTGCTGATCAGCTTCCGGGTGCTCCAGGGTGCCTTCGGAGCGCTGATGATCCCCCAGGGGTTCGGGATGCTCAAGGAGTGCTTCGCCGAGGACGAGATGAGCAAGGTGTTCGGCGCCTTCGGGCCGATGATGGGGCTTTCGATGCTTGCCGCGCCGATCCTCGCGGGCGCGCTCGTCGAGGCGAATCTGTGGGGGATTGGGTGGCGACTCGTATTCCTGATCAACGTCCCGATCGGCGTCGCCACATTCGCCGGGGCGGTGCGCGTCCTGCCCCCAACCATCGCCCACCCCGGACTCCGGCTCGACACCGGCGGGATGATCCTCGTCGGACTCGCATTGACCGCGATTATCTACCCGCTGATCCAGGGACGCGCGACCAACTGGCCGGCCTGGACATTCATCATGCTTGGCGCCGGAGCCGCGCTGCTCGGCGCGTTCGTGCTGTGGGAGCACCATTACGACGGCGATCCGCTGATCGAGCCAGGGCTGCTGGCCAACCGGACCTATACAAGCGGAATCCTCGTCGCGCTCGCCTTCTTCGGCGCCTTCGGCGGACTGCTCCTGTGCGTGTCGTTGTTCGCCCAGCTCGGCGAGGGCTTCTCCCCGATCCACGCGGGCCTGACGCTACTGGCGATGATCGTCGGTTTGATCGTCGGGATGGGCGCGGGGATGTCCCTCGTCGGCCGCCTCGGCCGTCATCTGCTGCTCGTTGGCGTCGCGGTCGTCGGTGCGGGGGCCATCGTTCTCGCGCTCACCGCGACGGGCGCGAACACGGCCTCGACGCTTGACCTCGCCCCCGGACTGTTCCTGATCGGAGCCGGCGCCGGCATGTCGATGGGACAGCTGTTCGACTTCATTCTCGCGAGCGTCGGGATGGAGGAAGTCGGCTCCGCCTCCGGCGTGCTCGAGGCCGTGCAGCAACTCTCCAGCGCGATCGGCGTCGCCGCGCTGGGCGCGATCTTCTTCTCAGCCTTCGCCGGCCGTCCACCGACGCATGCACTCGCGATCACCGCCTGGGGGTGCCTGGTACCGGTCGCCGCGGCCTTCGCGCTCATCTTTCGGCTGCCGATGCAGGCCCGCGAACCGGTCGCCTGACGGGCTCGTTGCCTCGAGGATTCGCTGTGAGCTACGCCGCCTCGAGGACGGCGAGCATCTGGTCACTGTCGCGGCCTCCTAGGATGGTCTAGCGAAACGACTAGCGAAACTCGCCACGCCTACTCCTCCAGGCCGAGGTCGGCGAAGGCATTGTCACGATCCCAGTAGAGCGTGATGTTGGTCACCTTGCCGTTGCTCAGCGTGCACAGGAAGGCCGTCATTCGGAAGTCTCCGCGTTCCCAGTCCACGAAGATCGAGCGCACCCGGTCCAGGTTTTCCGACATCGCTCGCGCAGTATCCCGCAGCGAGCTACTCTGCGAGTGGCACGGTCCGCGCTCGGGGTGATGCGATCCTGCACACGCGGGCGCCTGATCGGGCCGAGGAGTTCCGCCGATTCTTGAAGGTCATCGACCATGCCGTGCCAGAGCACCTTGACGTGCACGTCGTCCTCGATAACTCCTCGACCCACAAGACGCCCTCGATCCAGCGCTGGCTCTTGCGCCACCCGCGCTTCCGCGTGCACTTCACTCCCACCTACAGAACCTCGTCGAGCGGTGGTTCGCCGAGCTCACCACGAAATGGATCAAGCGCGGGACACACCGCTCAGTCAAGGACCTCACGGCCTCCATCCGCACCTGGATCAACACTTGGAACGAAGACCCCAGGCCATACGTCTGGCACAAGACCGCCGATGAGATCCTCGACGGCCTCGCCAACTACTGCCAGCGAATCAACGACTCAGGTCACTAGCTAGCTGCCCGCATCCCCGGGAGCAGCTGCACAGCGTGCTGGACATGCCGAGGCACCGCGGCCTTAGCTGGGCGTGCCGAGCGGAGTTGCTCGCGACCGGCGAGCCGCGCCAACGGACGGCGACGTGAGGCCACCCACCCAGCTCGGACAGCGAGCCTCCTAGCCGTCGCTCGCGTTCTAAGCTTCGGGCATGGCTGCGGCGGACCCGATCGAGGTGGCTGACGCGCCGGACCGCGAACGCTACGAGCTCTCGATCGACGGCGTGGTGGTGGGCTTCACCGCCTATCGCGTCCGCCCCGGCCTGATCGCGTTCATCCACACCGAGGTCGAGGAGCGCCTCCAAGGTCGCGGACTCGCTGATCGGCTGATCCGGTTTGCCCTTGAGGACGCCCGCACCCGAGGGCTCGCAGTGCTTCCCTTCTGTCCGTTCGTCAAAGCGTTCATCGAACGACATCGGGACTTCGAGGCGCTGGTCCCAGACGCCTACAGGGGGCAGTTCGGCTTGTGAAGCGATACGAGGGCGAGCACATCTAGGTCTCCTACGACACGGCGCGGTGCCTGCACGCCGCCGAGTGCGTGCGCGGCCTCCCGGCCGTCTTCGACACGGCGAAGCGTCCGTGGATCGCCCCGACGCCGCCGACCCCGAGGCGATCGCGAACGTGATCCGGCGCTGCCCCACGGGCGCGCTGCACTACACGCCGCGAGACGGCCCGCCTGAGCAACCCCTCGTCCCGACACGAGTCCGCCTACCGGACGGCGGGCCGTTGCTGCTCGAGGGCGATCTCGAACTGGACGGCAAGAGGGAGACCCGTGCCGCCCTGTGCCGCTGCAGCCAGTCCGCGAACCAGCCCTACTGCGACCGTAGCGGGCCCTGTCGGCAGTGGGAGTACGAGCAGGGACCCTGACACCGACGGCTTGGCCGCCGGACCGGCCGACCCCGCCGGCGTACCGGTCGGGAGCGCCCTCACGGAAGACGCCCTGCGGCCCTGTTTAGGTTTACACGGGACGGGTACGTGTAAGCTCTCGGTACTGAACCGCTACTTGCTGTATGCCGGCGGGTGGCCAGAGCGAAAGCGGGGGGTCATGAGGGGATCGGCGATTGTGTGGGGCGCTGGCGAGAGGCGCCGGCGTGGTATCGCCGTCGGACTGCTGGCAGCGCTCACGCTCCTTGCCCTGGCAGCTGTGGCTGCGCCGGGCGCCCGAGCGGCCCTGAAGCCCGAAGAAGACCCCTTCTACAAGTACGAAGGCAAGAAGTCAGCGCTGGCGCACATCGCGCCCGGCACGATCCTGAAGACCCGGACGGTCCCCTTCCACATCGCCGGGATCGAACTGCCCCTGACCGCCGTCCAGCTCCTATACCGCTCCACCTCGGAGCTCGGCAAGCCGACCGTCAACGTGACGTCGGTGCTGCTGCCGCCGGTGAAGCTCGACACGCCGACGGTGCTCTCCTACCAGTCCTTCTACGACAGCCTGACCACGGAAGACGACCCGTCCTACGCGATTTCGGGCGGCTTCGGTACCGGAGGCGAAATACCGCAGGCCGAGTCGGTGCTGATCGCACCCGCACTGCTCGCAGGCGAGACGGTCGTGATCCCGGACACCGAGGGCGAGGAAGCCGACTTCGCTGCCGGCCCCGTGTACGGGTACAACACACTCGACTCGTTGCGGGCGGCCCTCAGCTCTCCCGCTACGGGCCTGACGCGCACCACCAAGATCGCCCTCGCCGGCTACTCGGGCGGCGCGATCGCGACCGAGTGGGCGGCCCAGGAGGCTCCGACGTATGCCCCGGAAGTCAACTCCGACATCGTCGGCGCCACCTTCGGCGGTGTACTCGTCGATCCCGCTCACAACCTGAGGTACATCGAAGGCAGTTCGAGCTGGGCCTCGGTCATACCGATGTCCCTCGACGGCCTCACCCGCGCCTTCCACCTCGACCTGACGCCGTACCTCAGCGAATACGGCAAAGAACTCCTGGCCGCGGACGAACGCGTTTCGATCACGAACAGGAAGGAAGTCCCCGGGCTCACCTGGGCGGAGCTGGCCAAGCCGGAATACGCCACTCCCGAAAGCATCGCGGCGTTCGTCAGGACGGCAAACAAGCTCATCATGGGCCACGAAGGAACTCCCACCGTGCCACTGATGATCGGGCAGGGCAACGGCGGCGAAGAATTCGAAGGGACGCCCGGGAACAAGCCGGGAATTGGACCGGGCGACGGCGTGATGATCGCGGGCGACGTGCGCAGCCTCGCCAGGCAGTATTGCGGTGACGGCGTGCCCGTGCATTACACCGAATACCAGCACCTCGGACATATCGAGGGAGCCGGGCCGTGGCTCACGGAATCCGCCGCCTGGCTCGCCGAACGCTTCGCCGGCCTGACGGCGCCGCAGGACTGCTCGGAAATCGCGCCGGGCAATCCACTGACGCCCATCAAGAAGACGAAGACGCCCTGAGACGACGCAGAATGGTTCCCCGGGCGTGGTCGGTCGGAATGCGTCTGCGCTGTTCACGTGCGGCGCGGACGCGTCCGTCCGCTCGAGACGGCTCGCGAGCTGCGGCCGAGAGAGTCCTGCTGAGGCTGCTGCTCGCCCTCCCGCTGACCCTTCTCGTCGCCGCCTTCACCGCCTCCCAGGCGCAGGCCTTGGTGAGTATGTGCGATGTGCCCATCGAGATGAGCGACGGAGTCATTCTCCGGGCCAACATCTTCCTGCCCTCGCAGACCGGCCGCTACCCGACGATCCTCACCGCGACCGGATACAACAAGGATGTCGCCAACCCCACCGGCAAGGAATGCGACGGGAGCCAAGGTATAGCCGGAGACGAACCGAACATGACCGAAAAAGGCTATGCGGTGATGGTCTTCGATGACCGTGGCACCGGGTCGAGCGGCGGCACGTGGGAATCCTGGGGGCCGCGCACGCAGGAGGACTACAAGGAAGTCCTGACCTGGATCCAGAAGCAGCCGTGGTCCAACTCGAGCGTAGCGACCGACGGCGGCTCCTACATGGGCATCACCTCGCTGTTCATCGCCGAGGCCGACGCGAGCAGGGTAGCCGAAGGCCTGCCCCGTGCGGTCAAGGCGGTGTGGGCCGACATCCCGATGGCGGACGCCTACCGCGATGTGACCTTCCAGGGCGGCTCGCTGAACGACGCCTTCATACCCGACTGGCTCGGTCTCGTCACCGTACTGTCCGATCTGCCGCCGTCGACGACGATCGAAGACCCCGAAGAAGCCGTGTCGGTCTATTTCGAACACCTACTCGGCAACCTCGAATTCGACAGTGAAAAGGTCGTCGGGGCGCCGCTCGGATCGGAAATCGCCTACGACGGGCCCTTCTACCGGGAGCGCTCACCTGTGGTGCGGGCGGACGAACTCCACATCCCGGTCGTGATCGAAGGCGGCTGGTGGGACCTGTTCCAGCGCGGCGAGCCACTCCTGTGGGAATCGCTGCGCCATTCGCCCGATCGGGTGCTGTTCATGTCGCCGCACTACCACATCACCGCGGGCCCGGAAAAGGAAGATCCGACCTTCTACGAAGAATGGTTCGCCCACTGGCTGCTGAAAGCGAACAACGGCATCCAGCGCAAGCCGAAGGTCAACCTTTACCCGATCAACGGGACCCACTGGGAAAGCTTCAAGCGCTTCCCGCTGCCGGGGACCAGCTATCAGCGCCTGTACCTCAACGGCGAATCCTCCGGATCAGCCCCGCTGTCGGTGCACGACGGCTCGCTGGCGAGCGCTCCGCCCCCAACCGAAGGCGGCGACACCGAGCCTCTGCTGCCCGCATCGAGCCCCTGCTCGCGGCTCACCGCGCAATGGACGGCCGGAGCCGCGATGGTCCCGGTCTGCGATGAAAACAACAACACCGTCGAGGCCACGTCGCTGACCTACTCGACCGCGCCGCTGGCGAGCAACACCGAGATCACCGGCCTGACCACGGCAAACCTCTGGGCCAAGCTCTCAACCACGGACGCCACGCTCGTTGCAATCCTCTCGGAAGTCGAACCCGACGGCGTCTCCACCCAGCTGACAGCCGGCTACCTCCAGGCCAGCCAGCGCGCCGTCAACCCCGAACTCTCGACCTACGGACCTAAACATCTGATGATCCGCCCCTGGCACCCATTCACAAAAGAAAGTCAGCAGGCGGTCACACCAAACGAAGCAACCGAATACAAGATCGAGATCTACCCGACCTCAGCGATCATCAAGGCAGGCAACCGCCTGAGGCTGACGGTCAGCACCGCGGACACCGTCTCGCAACCCCCCCTCGGCGTGCTCGGCCAAGAGGCCGGCGGGACCATCACCCTGCTCCACGGCCCGCACGACGACTCGAACCTGCTCCTGCCGTTCGCCCCATAGAGACACAGCAGGGGCGCTGAGGCTGTCCGCGGGCCGCGGCGTGAGATGGTCTGCGACGCGGATCGCGGGCAGGAGGCCGACCTCCGAGCGGCGCTCGAGGACGACGACGACGTTCGCGCCGACCGCGCCGCCGGCCGATTGGCGGTGTCAACATTTGACGCACCGCGACATGAACAGACTGTGAGCCATGTGCGCGATACGGCGCCCGAGCGCTTCGAGGCGCTGTTTCGGGCCAACCATAGGGCGGTACTCCGCTATGCCCAGCGCCGTACCGACCGCGACGCCGCTGAGGAGGTGGCGGCTGAGACGTTCGCGATCGCCTGGCGGCGCTTCGACGCTGCACCGGAAGCGCAACCGCTCCCGTGGCTGTTGGTGATTGCCCGCAACGTACTCGCGAACCGCCGCCGCGCCGCGCAGCGAGCCGGTGAGAAGGAGCGCCGCGCGGCAAGTGCGTCGCTCGTCGCAGCGACGGACCCCGCCGAGCGCCATGCCGAGCGCGAGGCCGTGGTGCGGGCCTTCGCCAGGCTCTCGGAGAGTGACCGCGAGGTCCTGCGCCTGGTCGCCTGGGACGGGCTCACGGCCGCCGCCGCGGGCCGCGTGACGGGCGTCTCACGGATGGCGTTCTCCCAGCGCTTCGGTCGCGCCCGCCGCCGGCTGAGACGCGCGCTCAACGACCTCGAGACGCAATCCGACCCCCTCCCGAGCCTGATCGCCCGACCCGAACCAAATGAGGTCCGATGACCACACAAGACCCGATCGAGTGCCTCCGCGCCCTGGATCCCGCTGGGAGCCTTCCCTACACCGCACCGCCCGACGCCGTTCTCGAGGCGATTCTCGCGCAGTCCCGCGACCATGTCGCCCCGTCTGAGCGCCGCCGCATGCGGCTTCGCGGCGCGCTCACCGCCGTCCCCGTCGGCTCGACCGGTTCGGGCTATCCACGTCCCCCACATCGACGGCTCCGGCGCGGCCTGCTCGCTGGACTTCCTCTGGGAGTCGGAATCCTCGCCGCGGTCGCGGTGCTCATCGTCGGCTCCTCCGGCACCGGCGTGAATGTCGCCGCGGCGGCATACGCCGCCACCGCACCCAGGCAGGGGGTCGTCGAATATCTCTCTCTCGTACGCATCTACCGTGGCCCACACGCGGGTTCGACGCTTCGCCAGCGGGAGTGGATCGAAGCCTCGGGTGCTCGCCGCCGCGAGCTCGACACGATCACCGAACCCCACGGTCGGTCGCGGTCCACGCGCTTCAGCGACTGGTCCTTCTCGCCGGGGGCGTTAGAACGGTGGGAGAGCGGCCGCGGGTCGAACGTCGTCCTTCGGGTCCCCCGCGTGCCGACACCCTACTTCCCAGACCATCCCGGCTTTGAGATCGGCGCCCTCACACTCGACGGTGTCGAAGGCATCAAGCTCTACCGGATGCTCTACCGCGACGGCCAGGTGCGCGTGGTGGGACGCGAGCGACGCGACGGACGCCTGCTGTGGAAGCTCGAAAGCCACCCGGAGCCGCGAGGCATCGACGATCACACCCGCCTGATACTGCTCGTCGACCCACGGACGTTCCTGCCCGTCTTCGAGCGCCAGATCGACGTCGCCCTTCCCGGCCACCCGCCGATCGTCGAAAGCGAGCTGCTGGGTTACCGCACCGTCGCCGCCACAGCTGCCGCCGGCAGCGTGTTCGACCTTGTTGCCCAGCATCCGGGAACCCGAATGCTGAGGAGGGTCCCGCCGCCGCTACCCCGCCTTCCGAGGCGTGGATCACGCCCGGTCAAGCGGGGCTGAGCGCCAGGGCCGGCGTCCTTCCGCGGGTCGGCGTCAGCGATGCCAGCGATATGGCGTCGTCGTCGAGATCTTCACCAGACCAGATCGTTCCAATATCGGTCGTGAGTACTCGGTCGAGTCGCTGTGGATGAGCGTCTTCCTTTTTGCCAGCGCCGACCTCGCACGCGCAGCGGTGAGGGCTCGATAGATCCCCCGGCTGCGCCACGCCTCCAACGTCGCGCCGCCCCAGATTCCGGCGAAGTCGGTCCCGGCAACCGGCTCGAGACGACCGCCAGCGACGATCTCACCATCCGCCTCAGCCACCCACAGCTCCATCCCGTCGTCGAGGCCGAGACGCCGCAACAGCGCCCGGGTCATCTCCTCGCACATGTCGCTTCCGAAGGCGAGATCCTCCATCGCGGCCATCGCTCTGACATCGGCCTCGTTTCTCACCGTTCGCATCGTCACCCCCGATGGCAGCGGCACCTCGACGTCGAGCGATCGCGCGCGCCCGATCATGATCGACTCCTGCTCGTCGGGTTCGAATCCGTTGTCCATCAACGCCTCATGCAGGCCGACGACGCGGTCATGACCTCGCGTCTTCCACTCCACGCGTGCGACCTCCGGGATCCGCTCGTAATGCTCCACCGTCGGTCTCACGAGCTGGGCGATCGCCTCGGCGTCGGCGCCGCTCGGAGCGGGATACGTCACAAAGCCACGGCCGCCGTCAAACCTCACCAGGCGGAGCGGCCCGAGACGGGCTTGTGCGACAGCGCTCGGGGTCTCAGCATCGGTCCGTAGCTGCTGGTCATACGCCAGGAGGAACTCGTCCGCGGCGGTCATCGGAAGACCGTACGCGATCGCGCGCATGCGGGCGATCATCACGCCGCCGATGGCCCGATCCTGTCGGCGCGGGTCTGAGGAGTCGCTGGGTGGCCCCGGTCGCGGTCGGCGAACCCGCGCGATCTCGGCTCCGAGGCGCGGCCAGCGACGTGACCGCCCCCACTCGCTCTCCTCAGCTACCCACGCCGCGATGCCGATATCTGAAGCAATATGCCCTCCTCACGGTCAGCGCGCCCTTCCGGGCGCGGGTCGGGCGACGACGGCGCCGGGGCAGAGACCGCGCGCAAGATCCGTACGCTCGTAGACCGGCTTCCGGCGATCCTCTACATGTCCGAGGCCGGCGTCGAGGGTCGTTGGCACTATGTGAGCCCTGGGATCGCCACCCTCCTCGGCTTCACGCCGGAGGAATGGATGGATGACCCGAACCTGTGGGCGCGTCAGGTGCTCCCGGAGGACCGCGAGCGGGTATTCAGCAGGGAGGCCGATCTCGGCGAGCCCGAGGTACCGGACGAATACCGACTGCGCCACCGCGACGGGTCGGTCGTGTGGGTTCGCGACGAAGCCGCGCTGATCGCCGACCCCGATCGCGGTGCATGCTGGCACGGCGTGATCTTCGACATCACCGACCGTAAGCTTGCCGAGGCTGAGACGGCCAGGCGCGGAGAGCAGCAGGCGGTCGTCGCGACGCTCGGCAAGCGTGCCTTGGAAGGGGCACCCCTGACCGAGCTGATGGATGAGGCGCTCGCCGACGCGAAGAGCGTGCTGGGCGTCGAGTCGGGTGGGATCCTCGAGATCGCCGACGGCGCCGTCCACCTCGCTCCGCGAGCGGGCGACCCGCCGCCGGCCGAGCTCGCCCGCGCCTGTGGGTCGCTTCTGGAGGACGTCTCCGAGCCCACCGCCGAGGGACCCGCCGTCGTCTCCGTCGAGGGGCCCGACGGGCGTCAGGGCCCACGTGCCGGCCGCAGCGCCTCGCTGGGGCTCACGGCGAGGATCGACGGGCGCAAGAGCGCGTGGGGCGTGCTCTGGTTCGCGGGAGCCAGCGCCTCTGGGCGCGTGGACGCCGACGTCGATTTCGTTCAGGCGCTTGCGAACGTCCTCGCCGAGGCGATCCGACAGCGCTCCAGCGAAGAGCACATCCGCTACCAGGCCACGCACGACCCCCTCACCAACCTCCCCAACCGCACGCTCTTCCTCGAGCGGCTCGCGAAGGCGCTCGCGCGGCCGGAGGCTCAGCTCGCGGTCGTGCTGCTGGATATCGACAACTTCAAGCTCGTCAACGACAGCCTCGGCCATGACGCCGGCGACGAGCTGCTGATGGCGATCGCCCCGCGGCTGAGCACCGCGCTGCGCCCCGGCGACACGATCGGCCGTCTGGGCGGTGACGAGTTCGTGGTGTTGCTCGACGGGGTTTCCAGCCGCCGCGCGGCGAAGCGAATCGCCGAGCGGATCGTCGAAGCTTTCGAGCTTCCGTTCGATCTCCGCGCCGGGGAGCACTTCGCCAAGGCGAGCCTCGGCATCGCGATCGCATCCGCGGGCACGACGGCCCCCGCAAGCCTGATCCGAGACGCCGACGCCGCGATGTACCGAGCGAAGGCACACGGGAGGGGCGGATACGAGCTGTTCGACCGTGCGATGCGCCTGAGGACGATACGGCGCCTGTCACTCGAGAACGATCTCCGCCGGGCGCTGGAGCGTGACGAGCTGCGCGTCGCCTACCAGCCGATCGTGTCACTGGGCGACGGCGCGATCACCTCCGTCGAGGCCCTGCTCCGCTGGCAGCATCCGCGCCAGGGCCTGCTCCCCCCTGGCGAGTTCATCCCGGTCGCCGAGGAGAGCGGACTGATCGAGCCGATCGGCCGCTGGGTCCTGCAGACAGCGTGCGAACAAGCCGCCCGTTGGCAGCCGGCCGACCCGGGGGCGCGCCCGCTCGGCATCTCGGTGAACCTCTCAGCGCGCCAGTTCACACGCCGCCAGATCGATGCAACGGTTGTCGATATCCTCGCCGCGAGTGGGCTCGCGCCGGCGAGGCTGTGCCTGGAGATCACCGAGTCCGTGCTCCTCGACGAACCGCAATCCGCACGGGACACGATGGCAAGCCTGTCCACGCGTGGCGTGCGCTTCGTCCTTGATGACTTCGGCACCGGTTACTCCTCGCTCGCCTACCTCTCTCGGCTGCCGATCGACGGCCTGAAGGTCGACCGCTCGTTCGTGACCGCGCTCGGAAGCGACGAGCGATCGACAGCGATCGTAAGCGCAATCGTGAACATGGCGCACGCGCTCTCCGTCGAGGTGACTGCTGAGGGCGTCGAGACAGAGCTACAGGCGGGAGCCTTGCGCGGTCTCCGCTGTGAGCTCGCGCAGGGCTACCACTTCCATCGGCCGGTCACCGCGGCGGCAGTCTCGAAGCTCTTGGATGGGCAGCGTCGGGCGCGGGCACCCCGAACGCCACGGGACCCGCCGCGTGAACGGCGGACCTACGCCCAGCGTACGCGGGCGTGATGTGCTGCTAAGCGCCCGCGCTAGCATCGGGCCACGATGCCGACGCTGTTCGAGCACGCCGGTGGCGAGGCGGCTCTCCATCGCCTCGAGCAGGTGTTCTACGCCAGCCTCCTGCGAGACCCTCTGCTGCAGCCACTCTTCGGCGATGGTCAACCGCAGCACGTCGATCACCTGACGATGTTCACCGCCGAGACGTTCGGCGGCCCCGACCGATTCACCCGCGAGCTCGGCTTTCAGCACCTGATCGACGTTCATCGTGGCCTCGAGATCACCGAAGAGCAACGTCAGCGCTTCGTCGATCTCTACATGGCGGCGCTCGACGCCGTCGGCATGCCCGGCGACGAGCCCTTCCGCACGGCCGTGCGCGAACACGTTGAGTTCGGCACACGCGTCGCGATGCAGAACTCCCATGCGACCAGCGACGCTGAGCTGCACCCCCTGCGCGAGGTTCCGCGCTGGACGTGGACCGGCGAAAGCCCGCTCGTCTGAGCACGATCGGACTGCGCCTGGGATGTGGATCGGCGTCGTCGCCCGGGTTTCTGCTGCCGTAGGATGCGGGGGTGTCGCGATCGAAGAAGCGATTCAACGAATACTCGCCTGCCGGGCAGCTCCGGATCAGCGCGCTGATCCTCTTCTCGATTGGGCTCGTGGCGGCGGCGGAGCGCGACCTGCAGCGCCGCTCAGCCGACCAGGTCCGTGGCAGCAAGTCGCTCTGGCGCTTGGTCTGCCTGAATGCCCTCGGCGCCGTTGGCTACTTTCGCTGGGGCCGTCGACGCGCGGTCGATGCACGGCCGTAACCCGCGCTGCGTGTTCAGGCGCTCTCGATGATGGGGTGCTCCTCGGTCATGAAGAAGGACGAACGCTCGAAGTCGATGAACTTCGCCTCGTCCTCGATCAGCGTCTCGTTGGCCTTCTGCCCCTCCTCCGAGGCGAACACCGCGGCGAGAGCGTCGAGCGAGTCCCACCACACCTCGGCCAGCCCGTCGTAGGCCTCGGCCGTCCCGCGCGAGGCGGCAAGCGCGCCGTTCAAATCCGCCTCGAGGGTATGCGTCTGGACCGCGCGCCGAGCGACTCGAGCAGGCGGCGGGCCAAGGGCCCGTGCTCCTCGAGCCAGTAGCGGTGGAACTCCTCGGACGAGAGCTCCTTGCGCCTGCGGATCACGAATACGAGCTTGAGCACCTCCGCGCCCCAATCTACTCAGTCCAGCGACGACCTGTTCTCGGCTCGCGTGGGCTGGCGGATCCGCGACGGGTGCCGGATCGGACTCGCCGCGCTCTGCATCAGGTGGCGGTGGGCGGTCCGAACCAGGTTGTCAGGGCTTCAGGGAGCCCGAGATGGGTTCGCTCCCCCACCCAGGCAACGTATCCGTCGGGGCGGATCAACACCGCGGTGGGGGGAGTGACTTCGCCGAGCACCGGAAGGTCCCACTCGCCGACGTACGCGGCGTCGATCATCTGGACCCGGTCGGCCCACGGGCTGATGTCAACGCAGCCGGGCTCAGCGAGGTTGAGCAGCGCTGGCTTGGCGCCGTGCAGCAACTCGAAGACGCGGAGGGGGCCGTCGGCGGTCACGAGGTCCAGATCGGGCATGCGACGCCCGAGCAGCGGATGTCCCTCGCCGAGGTCATACCGAACGTCCAGCCCGGAGACGATTCCGACGAGCCGTCTGCGAGGCTCGTCCATGGTCGCGAGCTCGGACACGAGGTCCGCCAGGGCCTTCGTGCGCTCGTCCTGGCGCTGGAGCACGGCCAGCGCCATCGTGTGCTTGAGCACTCGGGCAGCGGCCGGGTGGCGCTCGTCCTGATAGGTGCCCAGCAGGCCATCCGTGTTGGTCCGCGTGACGACCTGGGCCAGCTTCCAGCCCAGATTCACGGCGTCCTGCACACCGAGGCTGAGGCCCTGCCCACCCGCCGGGTAGTGCACATGCGCCGAGTCGCCGGCGAGCAGGACTCGTCCCGCGCGGTAGGTCGCCGCCTGACGTGTCATGTCGGTGAACCTCGAGATCCACCTGGGATCGTGGATACCGAAGTCGGTGCCGTAGACGGTGATCAGCGCCGCGCTGAGATCGCGCAGGGTGGCCTCGCTGCTGGGCTCGAGCTGCTGCTCGGTCACCATCACGCGCAGCGGCCCCCCATCCATGTAGACCACCTCGCCATCGCGGATCTCGTACTCCAGCCTGCCAATGGCATGGACGCCGAGGGCGTCGTGCCGGATGCCCAAGGGTGGCTCCTCGGTCATCTCGACCTCGGCGATCAGGTTGCTCTTTGTCGGATCCCATCCGGGGAAGTCGATGCCGGCTGCTTTTCGGATGAGGCTGCGTCCGCCGTCGCACCCGACGAGGTACTCCGCTTGTAGCGACTGGCCGTCGGACAGCCCGACGACGACGCCGCTGTCATCCTGCTCGAAGCCCGTAACCTCACTTCCGTAGTACATCCGCACCGGCAGCTCGGCGAGCCAATCGGACATGATCTGCTCGATCTGGTTCTGCCAGATACCGAGCGAATACGGATGACGCGTCGGGAAGTCGGTCATGTCCAGCCGGGTCGTGCCGATCATCGAGACCTGCGCCACCTGACCCTCCGCCAGGAACCGATCAGCGACTCCACGTTGGTCGAACAGCTCGATCGTACGCGAGTGAAAACCGCCTGCGCGCGAGCCGGCGAGCACGTGATCGCGACGCCGCTCGACAACCGCGACGTCGATCCTCGCCAGCGCCAACTCGGCCGCCAGCATCATTCCCGCCGGCCCTCCGCCGGCGATTACCACCGCATGGTCCGTCATTGAAGCCCTCCCGCCCTACACCTCGAGAACAACACACACATTTCGCCACTCCCGTCTCCGTGGGTCCTGGTATCGGCCGGCCGTTATACAGCACTACCCAGGGCTTCATGAAGGCCCTGTGAGTGGTATAAATTGGAGGTGGAGGGAAGCGGGTGGAGGCCCTTCCGGGGCGGTCCGGTAGCAGTGAGCGAGCGAGCGACCGGAGCAGCGCGGTCGCTTCGGTGTTCCCTTTCCGCAGCCGGTCCGCTCATCGCGCACCGGGGGGCGGGCGCGGACTCTGAGATCGACCGGCCGGGCGCCGGCGGCGAACGCGTCGCCGAGGAGCGGGCGTAGGCGATGTCGCAGGCCAATGTGGAGACCTTCCAGCAGAGCGTCCTGGTATGGAGGGAAACCGGCGAACCGTCCTCGAGCTGCGCGACGGCGTGGTCGTGCGTATCGACTACTACAACAACCGCCCGCAGGCCCTCCAGGCTGTCGGGCTCGCCCACTAGGGATGTCGGCGGGCGCTTTGAGACAGCCAACTAGGTTGCGACCGCGCCGCCGACATGCGTTTCTGCATGATAAGATGCGTGTGTGCCTAAGACGATTCAGATTCGCGACGTCGATGACGAGGTCTACGCCGGTCTCCGCAGGCGGGCCGCCGAGGAGGGCGTCACCGTCCCAGAGTTGCTCCGCGCCGAGGCGGCGCGGTTGGCGGCTCGCCCCAGCATCGCGACATGGCTGACATCGACGCGGCGGCGCTCCTCGGCCGTCGGCGGAGAGACCGTTCTCGATGCGCTCGACGAGCTGCGCGATGCTCGTCGTTGACGCCTCGTGCTTGGCCGAGGTCGTAGTCGCCGGCCCCGATGCCGAGCCCGTGCGCGTACGCCTCGCCGACGAGCCGGAGCAGGCCGCCCCGCACCTCGTGGACGCAGAGGTCCTGGGAGTGGTGCGGCGGGCACATCTGCGCGGAGAGCTCGACGGGACCGCGGCTCGCCAGGCGATCGACGACCTGGAATCGTGGCCCGCCACCCGTGTCGACCATCGCCCGCTGCTGGAGCGCGCATGGCAGCTCCGCGACGTGCTGTCCGCGCCGGACGCGCTCTACGTGGCGCTCGCCGAGGCGCTGGATGCCACGCTGCTCACGCTCGACCGTCGCCTCGCCCGAGCCGAGGGGCTCCGCTGCCAGGTTGACGTTCCATAGCGTGGGGGCCCGCGATCGCACGGGAGCGGACATGCGCAGCCTCGGGGACCCCGTCGAGCTGCTCCTCGCCCAAGAGCGGGTCGATGGCTGAGGAGTGCGACACCCCCAACCTGGTCGAGCTTGCTCGGGCGGCGTATGACGCCATGAACCGCGGAGACCTTGACGAAGTGATGAGGTTCTACGCACCCGACGCCGTGTGGGAGGTGATCCCGTTGGGTGTCGTCTTGGAGGGGGCTGGCGCGATCCGTACCTTCCTCGCTGACTGGATGAGCACATACGACGAGTTCGCGGTCGATCTCGAGGAAATCCTCGACCTCGGAGACGGAGTCACGCTTTCCGTGCTCGTCCAGCGCGGTCGCCCCAGTGGCAGCACCGCTCACGTCCGCTACCGCCTCGCACAGCTTGCCACCTGGGTCGAGGGAATCGTCGTGCGGATCAGCGGCTACAACGACATCGACGAGGCCCGTGTGGCCGCCCAACGGCTTGCGCAGGAGCGGGCCGATGACTGACAGTCCGCGAGCCCCTTCCTAGCGGAACGGCACCCGTGGCCTGGTCGAGCGGCCGTGATCTCCTCGGCCCGCGACCCGAGACTCGCCTACTGATAGAGTGATCTAGCGAGAACTTGTCTGTCCGATGAGCGTCAACCCCTTGACACCACCGCCGCTGCGCTGCTCGGTGCTCGAATGAGAGAAGGGACCAACGCGCGACTCGGCGGGACGGCTCGACGCTCGGCTATCTGGGCGCGGGGACGCGCGGGTGTGACGAGATGAGCAACGAGAGGCCGGCCTGGGTCCCGCAGGATCTGTACCCGTTCGAGGACAGGTACCTGGAGATCGAGGGCTCGCGCGTGCACTACATCGACGAAGGGACCGGCCCGCCCCTGCTGTTGCTGCACGGGAATCCCACCTGGTCGTTCCTGTATCGCGAGATCATCGAGGGACTGCGCGGCGACTACCGCTGCATCGCGCTCGACTATCCGGGATTCGGGCTCTCCCCCGCAGCGAAGGGATACTCCTTTACCCCTGCCGAGCATGCTCACATCGTCGAGCGGCTGGTCCTCGAGCTCGATCTCGAGGGGGTGACGATGATGGTTCAGGACTGGGGCGGCCCGATCGGCTTCGGCGCAGCGACCCGTCAGCCCGAGCGCTTCACTGCGTTCGTCATCGGGAACACCTGGGCCTGGCCAAAGGCGGATGCCGGCACCCGGTTGGCCTCGCGAGCGCTCGGCGAGCCGCTGCTGGGGGGCGACCTGACCCTGCGACGCAACTTCTTCGTCGAGACCGTCCTGCCCAACAACGTCAAGCTGCGCAAGCTCTCAGACGTGGTGATGAACGCCTACCGCGGCCCCTTCCCGACCGCCGATTCGCGCCGTCCGATGCACGTGCTGCCGCGCGAGCTCCTGGCGAGTCGGCCGTTTCTCGCGAACATCGAGCGAGTCCTGCGCCAGCCTCGCCGACCGGCCCGCCCTGCTCGTTTGGCCGACCAGAGACGTCGCCTTCCGCGAGCGCGAGCGGCGACGGTGGGAGGCGATCTTCCCGCACCACCGCACAGTGCTCCTCCAAGGTGCCGGCCATTACATCCAGGAGGCGGCGCCCGAGCAGATCGTCTCCGCGATTCGTCACTGGTCGGCGGATCGCTCGGACTGACTCGCGCGGCGCGGGGGTCGCGATGCGGGCGCGACCAGATCGCCATCGGCGCGCAGCCTGATCAGATCGCCGTGTGTCCCGGCGGAGTGGCGTCCTCAACGGATGGATCAACCTCGCGAGCCCGCTGTCGCAGCTCGGGATGGGCGAGGAAGGCATCCACGAGCCCTCGCGACCCGCCGATGCAGGTCCAATCGTCGTCCCAGAGGGTCGAGACGAGCCACGAGCGATCGGCCGGAAACATCAGAATCCGGTAGGGCAGAGCGCCAACGCTGTTCATCCCGTCGCCAGCCAGCCGCCTGCTCGGAGCCGGCCTCGATCAGCACGCAGCGCCAGTCGGCGTACAGGTTCACCGTTGCGACGTCGTCGAAGACGACGTCCGCTGCTCCTGTGTCGAGAAAACCGAGCCACCACGGCTCCGACATGGCGTGCGCACTGAGCACCGCAAGGATGCCGGCATCGTGGCGCTCGCGATCCTGGAGCGATGGCGCTGCCTTCTGGCCATCGCTGCGCGGAAGCTCGAGCGTGGCGTAGGCCTCGAAAAGGGGAGGGATCGCCGAAGTGATCGCCAGCCCACACTCCGTGTTCTCCTGGATCCAGGCGATCTCAGCGTTGCCGCCGACGCGCCATGCGCGACCGTCCTTGCTACGCCAGGCCATTCTCGGCGCGGGAGCAGGGGGCGGGCATCGGTGTTCAGAATAATCCGAGCTCCGGAACGCATCCACAACGGCCTGAGCCCACGAGCGTCCTACGCCTCCCGCGAGGCCAGCGGGTCACCGTGGGACTCGACCGCCTCGAGCGCTGACAGGTCATCGTCGTCGAGCACGACCGCAATCGCGGCGAGATTCTCCTCGAGGTGTGCCACCGAGGCGGTCCCCGGGATCAGCAGCATGCGGTCGTAGCGCGTGAGCAGCCAGGCGAGCGCGACCTGCGAGGGGGTCGCGCCATGCCGCTCGGCCACCGCGACGATCGCGGGCTCGCGCGCGATCGCGGCCGGCCCTCCGGTGAAGGCCGATCCGAGGGGAAAGTAGGGCACGAACGCGATCCCACGCCCGCGGCAGAGCTCGATGATCGGATCGTCCTGTCGGTGCAGGATGCTGTAGGAGTTCTGGATGCTGGCGACGTCCACCAGCTCGAGCGCCTCCCGGACCGTCTCGATGCTCACGCTCGAGACGCCGATCAGGTCGATCTTGCCCTCCCGGCGCATGTCCTCGAGCACGCCGAGCTGCTCGGGCAGAGGAATGCTCGCGCCCCCGTCCTCCATCCTGCGCAGGTTCACCATGTCGAGCCGCTCGACCTGCAGGGCACGGAGGTTGGCCTCGACGCCCTCCCTGAGCTCCTGCGACGACTGCGCCGGTAGCCAGTTGCCGGCCTCGTCGCGCCGACCGCCGACCTTCGTCACGAGCTTCAATCCGTCGGGATAGGGGTGGAGGGTCTCGCGGATGAGATCGTTGACGACGTCCGGTCCGTAGAACTGGGCGGTATCGATGTGGTCGACGCCGAGCTCCAGCGCCCGCCGCAGCACCGCCCGGGCGGCTTCCGCGTCGCGGGGAGGCCCGAACACGTTCGGGCCGGCGAGCTGCATCGCGCCGAAGCCGACACGCCTGATCTGCTTGTCACCGAGGAATGTTGTCTGGTTCATGGCCACCATTCTGCGCCAGCGTCCGGCCGGTCAGAAGGAGTGTGTTGAACATGGGACTGGCACCACCACCCACGCGGCGCCAGGAACTGGCGGACTTCCTGCGCCAGCGCCGCGCGGTCACCTCGCCGGAGGCGGTCGGCCTGGAGGCAAACGGGCACCGACGAACACCGGGCCTGCGCCGCGAGGAGGTGGCGCAGGTGGCACCCGCACTCCGCGCGGTCGTGCTCGAGCTCGACCCATACCCGGCAAACCTCATCGGCCCGCGCACCGACGTGCTCGTCTGGAACACGCGGCCCGCCGCGCGGGTGCTCGGCGAGCCCTCACGCGCGCCCGACGGCCGGCCGAACCTCCTCTGGTGGCTGTTCACCGGCACCGACCGCCAGGCACTCGGCGCGTCAGCGAGGGCGCGGAGCACGCTGGCCCGCTTCCGAGCCGAGCACGCCCGCCACTACGACGATCCCGCCTTCCGGGAGCTGATCGAGGCGCTGCTCCACACGAGCCGGACGTTCCGCGAGCTGTGGCGCCGCCACGAGGTGCTCGACGGCCAGCTGGGGACGAAGGAGGTCGAGCACCCGCACCTCGGTCGCCTCGCGCTCAACCGCCTGCAGACGATTCCCACCAGCCACCCCGCACTGCGCCTGACACAGCTCGTCCCGGCCGATGCGGCGACGCGGGCAGCGTTGTTCGGCTGCCGCTAGCGCCCTCCCACCCTCCGCCGGCGGCGCGGCCGACGACGGCTTCGCCTCACCACGGGATCGAGGCGCTGGTTTCGTGACGGAGGCCCGGACCGATGTCCTCCTCCCTGTGAACGTGACGCGGCGGCGTGTAGAACGTCGAGTAGGGGCGCAGCCGGACGGCAACCCGATTCTCCTGGCGGGCCCCCTCAGCCACCATCGGGCGCACGTCCTCGGACATCGGCGTTCCGGCCATGACGCCCGCGATGCGCATCATCACCTCGACAACCGCATCGAAGTCCGTCTCGATGACCGCATCGCAATAGACCTGGAGGTAGCTCGGCGGCCATTGCTCGTCCAGCACGCAGAGAGACACCTTGGGGCTGCGCGCGACGGCCTTGGCCTTGGCCCGGTCGGCCATCGTCGAGACGAGGATCTCCTCCCCCTCGAGGCAGTAGAAGACGATCGACATCGCCGGGCCGTCGGTGGCGCGGTTGTAGCCGAAGATCGCGGTGCGGTGATCGAGCACGAACTGCCTGCGCTGCTCCGGGGTCATGTTCGGGGCCTCCTCGGGCGTGCCGGTTCAAATGAATAACGGCTACAGTATGACCATAAATCGCGGGACGCATAGCCAGGATGACCCTGCCGCGCGACGATCGGTCGCCATCGCGGGCGGTCGGGCGTTGCGGCTGACCCGGGAGGCCCCCCCGGCCAATCGACGGGGGCGCCCGCCAAGATCACGCGAGCGGATCGTGACGGCTGCGCTCGAGATCCTCGACGAGGTGGGCATGGAGGCGTTCAGCATGCGCCTGCTCGCCGATCGCCTGGGGTCGGGCACGGCGACGCTCTACCGGCACTTCGCCGGCAGGGACGAGCTGATGGCGCATGTAGTCGATCGGATCCTCGGCAAGATACACGTCGAGACCGACGACGAGATCCCGGGCAACCCGGAATGGCAGGAGGCCACCGCGCGCGGAGCCAATGCCCTCCGCGACGTTCTGGGGAGCCACCCGAACGCGTTGCCACTGCTCGTCTCCCGGGTTCCCGTAGGACCGAACGCACTCGCCCACCGCGAGCGCAGCCTCGCGGCGCTGCTCGCCTGCGGCTTCCCGCGCGATCTCGCGGCGCAGGCCTACACGGCGGTCGCACACTACGTCCTAGGATTCGCCCTACAGCAGGATGCTCCGGCGGCGCCGAACGAGGACGATGCGGCAAGCCTGCGCGGCTTCTACCTCGGACTCGACGACGACATCTACCCCGCCACCCGTGCGGCAGCGACGGAGCTGACGAGCGTACCCCCCGATGACGAGTTCCGATTCGGGCTGCAGCTTCTGCTCGACGGCATCGAGCGCGCCCGAGCGGCCGTCGCGGAAAGACGCTGAGATTCGCGCGGGGACTACGTCGGCGTGATATCGCCGAGCTTCAGGCCGGGCCGGTCCGCGTAGGTCGCGTATCGGACGACGTCGAAATTCGTTGCTCCCCGTCCATCGCGACACTGCTGAGACGGCCGGGCAACGGACGCGAAGAGATCAGAAGACCTGCCGATCCAGGAAGCCGGCTATCAGCACGAGCCATCCGCCTATCTCCGCGATGATCAGGGTGACCATGAAGGCGTGGGTTCCGCGGACGGGATCGCGAAATTGGTTGTCGGTCTCGCGCCGCCGGCCGAGCAGCGTGTAGTCGCCGACGGCCCCATAGAAATAGAGCGCCATGGCCCCGGCCGCGAGCAGGTTCACGAGCTCGCTCCACCCGCTCAGCTGGACGAAGGTCGCGACCAACAGAAGGGCAAAGCTGTAGAGCAGCGCCGCTCGATGGGCGATGTCGACATAGCGATGGGCGGCGTGGCTCTCGGATGTCGCGATCTGGCGGTACTTCCAGACTCCCAGCACCAGCGCCCACAGGAACATGCCCGCAGCCGCCAGGAGCACGACCTTGGTGTCGGTGCTGACTGTCACGGGTCGAGGGGGCGCAGTCATTGGCTGCCGCCGCGTGGATGCCCGTCTCCGCTCACGGAAATCCGCTCATGACCGGCTGCCAGCTCGATGTCCGCGTAATGGCACACGCCGGGTCGGCGCTGGATCGTGGAGTTCGCGATCAGCCACACCGCCACGACCGACTGCGGTGCCGGGCCGCCGATCGCTGCGGCGTGGTCGGCGAGCAGCGGGCGCTCCTCGTCGAGCCATGCCCCGAGCTCCTGGACCCCGGAGCGAACGACCACGTGGGTCTCTCGCCCGCGCCAGAACGGAAGCGGGCAGCGGTATGCGAGCCCTGGCTGGAGGCTGGAGCTCCACTGGTAGGTGATGTCTCGTCCGTCCTCGAACTCGACCGCGATCGAGAGGTAGTCGTGTGTGAGCAGCGAGTCCTCCGCCAGGACCGAGGGCAGCTCGTCAACCCGCCAGCGCCAGCGCAGCCTGGTCGACGCATCCAGACGAACATCCACCGGGTGGCGGATGATGCCGGCGTCGCCGTGGGTGACGCATCCGATCTGCTCGCCGTCGACCGCGTAGACGGCGCTTGCCCCGATCAGGGGATGCGCGATCCAGCCCTCGGGCGGGGTCCGCGACTCACCCTGCGCGAGCGCGTCGGCCTCCTCGCGCAGAGACCGGGCGAGCGTTCCATCGCCGGCAGGGCCTGCCAGCGCCGATAGCCCAGCCGCGACGTCCGCGTCCGGCGTCCAGACGAGCGCCACGACGGTGAAGCCGCCCGGCGTCATCCGCCAGCGCAGGGCCCGACCTCGTACGGCGCCATCGGCGTCCGCCCACTCGCCGGGAAAGGCCAGTCCGAGTTCGAGCTCGCCCGCGTGGGGCGCCGTGAGCGTACGGGCCGCTCTCGGCCCACGCGAGATCGGGCCGCGGCCGCCGACGCGTGCCCACACCTGATGGGCCGGCCCGAGCCCGATGCCGAGCAGCGGCGCGAGGTCGGACCTCCCACACCCCGCGAGCGTCACCCGGTCCCCCTGGGCGAGCCGCAAGCCGCTCGCCGACCACGGCGGCGCCGAGGCGGGCAGCTCCAGGAGCGCGTGATCACGCAGGCCGGCAGGCGGCGACGCGAGCAGCGACGAGGCTTCGCGCCGGAACCCAGCGCGATCCGGCGCGGGCTCCCGATCATGCAAGCGCGCCGCGGCGCCACGGGCGGCCAGCGGAACGCCGTGGGTCATGGCCTGGAGGAGCGAGCGCTTGTGGACCAGAACCGGTCTCGCCACACCGCGAGCGTACCCGTCGTTTGACGCGGACGACGGGCGGGGCTACCGTGGCTGGGCGATCATGTCGGCCGCCGTCGACGCCAAAGCACGCCCCAGCGGTCAGCTGCCGCCCGGGCCCCGGATGCCCCCACCGCTGCAGGCGGTCATGCGGATGTGGTGGTACGCGGAGCTAAGCGAGCGCGGCCACGCGCGCTACGGCGACACGTTCACCGTTCGCGTGGGCGGTCTTCCCCCGCTCGTCCTCACGAAGGACCGAGATGCGATCCGGCGGATGTTCACCGGCGACCCGCTCACCAAGCGCCACGCCAACGATCTGCTGCGCCCGTTCGTCGGCGGCCAATCACTGCTCGTGCTCGAGCCCGCCGAGCACCTCGCGCGCCGCAAGATGCTGTTGCCGCCGTTTCACGGCGAGCGCGTCCAGTCCTACGCGCGCCTGATGGAGCGGCTCGTCTCCGTCCAGTTGGACCGGATTGCAGCGGGTGAGGTGGTCGCGGTGCAGCCGATCGCCCAGTCCCTCACGCTCGAGGTGATCCTGCAGGCGGTGCTCGGTGTCTCGGACGTCGCGACCCGCCGACGGCTGCGGCGCATCTTCGACGAGGCGCTGAGGCCACGCAACAGCTTCATCATGTTCGTCCCGCGGCTCGCTCAACGCTCACCCTGGAACCTCCTCTCGCGGCGCGCCTGGCGCTTGAAAGACGAAGTGGACGCGATGCTCTTCGCGCACATCGCCTCGACGAGGGCCGACGAGCTGCTCCCCGAGCGTGAGGACATCCTCTCGATGATGATCCTCGCCCGCGACGAGGACGGTGAGGGACTCACCGACGAGCAGCTCCGCGATGAGCTGCTGACGCTGATCGCGGCCGGACACGAGACGACGGCGACGGCGATCGCATGGGGCGTGGAGCTGTTGGTGCACAACCCTGCCGTCATGGAGAGGGCTCGCACGGGCGAGGAGGCCTACCTCGAAGCGCTCGTGAAGGAGATCCTCCGTATCCGCCCGCCGAGCCCGATCGGCGGCGCGCGCTACGTGCTCGAGCCGTTCCCGATCGGCAGGTGGACGATCCCGCCCGGCACCGCGATCAGCGCCGACGCATACGGGGTGCACTACGACCCGGATCTCTACCCCCGGCCCCACGAGCTCCGCCCCGAGCGCTTCCTCGAGAGCCCGCCTGACGGCTACTCGTTCCTTCCATTCGGCGGCGGCGCCCACCGTTGCCTGGGCGCCGCGCTCGCATTGCTGGAGATGAAGATCGTGTTGCGCGAGATCCTCGCACGCCTCGAGCTCCTGCCGCTCTCGCCAGCCCTCGCGCGCCCGGTCCCGCGCGGCCCGATCCTCGCTCCCCGCGGCGGCGCTCGCGTGCGCGTTCTCGACACGCACACCACGACCGCCGTCGCGTCCGCCCTTGCCACCTGAGAGTGCGGGCCCACGTACCCACACGCCCGAGGCGACCACGAGCGGCTCGACCGGAGGTCACCCGCGCGCCCTAACCCCCATCGCAGAGAGGCGCCTCTCGAGCCTGTCGATCGCCCGGGTGTCTTCGTAGAAGTCCTCCTGGCGGACGATCCGCCCGAGGCGGGTGCGCACGAGCAGGACGGTGCGGTTGCGGTATATCTCCTCGCCCTCCGGATCCTCGGCGCGGTCGTCAAAGCGCGCGAGCAACGTCATCCGCCACGGCGGTCCTGCGACGAACAGCTCGGTGATCCGGCCCTGTATACCCGCGTCGACGAAGTCCTTCAGGAAGCTTGCGATCGCGGCCCTGCCACGATGTTCCCCGGCCCAGCGGTGGGGGCCGTGATCGAAGCTCAAGACCGCGTCCTCGGCATAGCTGCAGAGCACCGGCCGATGATCCCCCGCGTTCAGCGCGGCGACATCACGGCGGAACTTGTGGAGCAGGACCCGCACGAGCAGACTCCTCGCGGCGAACGCTCCGGCGGCCCCGGCCGCGAGCAGCAGGACCCGTCCAGCGGCAGTGTCCGGGCGCGCCGCCGCTGCCCGCCTCATCGTGTCGCCTCCGAGGGCTTCAGTGCACCGTCCGCCCGTCCTTCGGCGAGGAACCCGCGCAGGTGTGAGATGAGCTCTGCGGGCTGATCCTCGGAGATCAGGGTGTAGGAGTCCGAGACCTCCACGAGGCGCCCTCGCGGCAGCAGATCGGCGAGGCGAGCGCCGTGCTCGATCGGCATCAGCCGGTCCTCGCTGGCCCAGACGACGAGGGCGGGACGCTCAAAGCAGCGAAGCGCCTCGGCGGCCGCGAGCAGTTCTCGACGGCCCTGCGCCGCGCTGCGCACGTACCTGCCGAGGTCGCGGCGAATCTCGCGCTGTGAGGTGACCGGCCCGAACCAGCGGTCCATCACCTCGCGCGGGACCGGCCGCTTGCTCATGTGGCCGTAGGTCATCGGCAGCCTCCGCAGGCGATCGACTCGGAACGGCATCACCGCCGCGAAGATCCCGCCGGGAACACGCGCGATGTAGGGCAGCAGCCGTGCGGCTCCTTTCGGCGGAACGTTCTCGAACGCCTCGCAGGAGCACAGCACCAGCCGCGCGATCCGTGCCTCGCGGGCGCCGCCGACCAGCAGCTGCGGCCCGCCCCAATCGCTCATCACGAGCGTCACCTCCTCGAGGTCGAGGCGCTCGAGGAACTCGCCGAGGAGCGCGGCGATGCCGCCCATCGACAGGTCCGCCTCCGCGCGCATCGGATGGCGATGCCCGCCGAGCGGCAGCGTCGGCAGCAGACAACGGTGGTCGGAGCGCATCTCGCGCACGACGTGACGCCACACCGATCCGTCCATCATCAGGCCGTGCACGAACACGATCACCGGCCCGTCTCCGCCGCTGTCCTCGTAGTCGATCGTCCCCCCCGAGAGCTCCAGTTCCGACACCGCCGCCCTCCTTCTGTATGGATCGTTCCATACAGACTAGCTATCCTTGCTGGCAAGCGCAACGAAGCGACAGGGGAGCCACATGAGCACGAGCACAAGGGAGCGCATCCTCGACGTCGGCGCCACGCTGTTCCGCCGCCAGGGCTACACCGCCACCGGGGTCAAACAGATCGTCACCGAGGCCGAGACGCCGTCCTCCTCCCTCTACCACTTCTTTCCCAACGGCAAGGATCAGCTCGCGAGGGAGATCATCCACTCCTCCGGCCAGACCTACCAGCAGCTCGTGGAGTTCGTCTTCGACGCCTCCCCCGACATCCTCACCGGCGTTCGCAACTGCTTCGCCGGCGCCGCCGAGACGCTGCGCCAGACCGATTACGCGGACGCATGCCCGATCGCCACCGTCGCCCTCGAGGTCGCGAGCACCAACGAACCGCTCCGCAAAGCGACGGCCGAGGTCTTCGAGAGCTGGATCGAGTCCGGGACGGAACGCTTCACGGCGGCGGGCATCGCCGAGAAGCCGGCACGCGAGCTCGCGATCGCGCTGATCGGAGCGCTCGAGGGCGCCTTCCTCCTCAGCCGCGCCGCCCGCAGCACCGAACCCATGGACATCGCAGGCGCAACCACCGCAGCGGCCGTCCGCTCAGCTCTCCCCGGGTCCCAGGGGACCGCATGAACCTCGCCGACGCTTTGGCGGACCGCGGCGTCGCCGAATGAGAGTCTTCACCTCCCACCACCACCTCGATGAACGCGTCCCGGGGCTGCCCGTGACGGGATGCGCCGTGGAGGCGGATTCGAGCGCCGCGGAGCAGTCCGCTCGCCTCGCCCGCCTCTACGCCGAGGTTGCCGCCGTCGTCGAGAGCGCCACGCGCGACGGTGGGGTCTCGATGGTTGCCGCCGCCGATTGCCATACGTCCCCCGGCGTGCTCGCGGGCCTGCAGCGCGCCGGGCACTCGCCTGGCATCGTGTGGCTCGATGCACACGGTGACTTCAACACCGCCGAGACCTCTCCCTCGGGCTACCTCGGAGGGATGTCCTTGGCGATCGCGGTCGGTCGCGAGGACCGGGATCTCCGAGCGCGCCTGGGCCTGACGGCCATCGCCGAGGGATCGAGTGGTCCTTGCTGGGGCCCGCGACCTGGACGCCGGTGAGGCCGAGCTGCTCCGCGAAAGCACGGTACGTCTGCTCTCGGTCGAGGAGCTCAGTGCAGACAGCGCGCCGCACGGGCCGATCTACCTGCACGTCGACGTCGACGTGATCGACGCCGCGGAGACGGCGGAGCTCCTCTACCCCGTGGCCTCGGGACCGAGCGTAGACGAGGTCGGCGCGGCGATCCGGCGCGTACTCGCGACCGAACGCGTCGTCGCGGTCGGGCTCGGGTGCACCTGGAGGAAGGACGCGTTGCTCGGATCTCACGCCAGGGATGTGGTCGCCCGGCTGGGTCTTCCACGAGTGCTCAGGTGAACGCCGTGCGCTCGCGCCTCGCCTATCGCCTGCGTGATAATCCTGGGTGATGCCAGAGGAGCCCACGGCCCCCGACCTGGTGCGGCTGACACGTCTCGCCATCGAGTCTGTGGGCCGCGGCGACTTCGATGCAGCGATGAGCATGTACGGCCCCGAGTCGGTGTTCGACGGCACGCCGCTCGGGGTCGGCGTCTTCGAGGGGGTCACGGCGATTCGTCAGGAGGTTGAACGATGGGTCGGGGCCTTCGACGAGTTCGGCGTGGAGGTCGAGGAGACGCTGGAACTCGGCAACGGCGTGACCTTTGCTGTGGCCCTCCAGAGGGGACGCCCCGCCGGCGGCAGCGGGAGCCTGCAACTGCATTTCGCGTCCGTCACCGAGTGGACGGAGGGCTTCGTGGCACGGGTGACGCAGTACACCGACATCGACGAAGCCCGCGCTGCCGCTGAGCGCGTCGCCGAGGCGCGGCGCCCCACACCTGAGGAGCCCTGATCACAGGGCGACGGACGCGCCGGCGAATCGCCCGCTCCGGGGAGGTCGGCGCGGCCCGTCGCGGCTTCAGGCGTCGATGTAGCCGTCGGCCACCAGCTTGTTGAAAAGGCCACCCTGCTCGACGATCTCGAGGACGAAGGCCGGCAACGGTGAACCAGAGGCCCGCGCGCCGCTGCTGGTGACTTCGACGGTGGCCCCACGGACGTCGACGCGAACTGTGTCCCCGTCGCCGACGAGGTCCCTGATGCCCGGGATGGTCAGCGCGGGTAGCCCGAAGTTGATCGCGTTCCGCAGGAACAGTGAGTTGAACTCCTCGGCGACGAGCGCCCTGATGCCCAGATGCAGCAGCAGCTGCGCGACGGGCCGACTCGAACCGATGCCGAAGTTGCGGCCCGCCACGAGGACGTCGCCGTCCTTCACCTGGTCCACCCAATCGGGCCGAAGGTCGTAGAAGACGTGCCTGGCCGCCTCCTCGATCGGCAGCTTCATCGCGTAACCGGGGTACATGCTGTCGGTGTCGACCGAGTCGCCGAATACCCATGCCGTCGCCTGGCCCACGTCACTCACGCCAGGAGCTCCCGCGGGTCGGTGATCCGCCCGGTGATCGCGCTTGCCGCGACGGTCGCGGGCGAGGCCATGTAGATGCTCGCCTCCGGGCTGCCCATTCGGCCCCTGAAGTTGCGGGTGCTCGCCGTGAGACAGACCTCGCCGGGGCCGAGCAGACCCATGTGGTATCCGAAGCAGGCGCCGCAGGTCGAGTTCGTCACGACCGCGCCCGCCGCCGCGAGCTTCTCGACGTAGCCCGCCCTGACAGCCTCGAGATAGACGGCCTGCGAGGCGGGGGTCACGAGCAGGCGCACGCCGGCCGCGACCTGCTTGCCATCGAGCGTCTCGGCTGCGATGCGCAGGTCCTCGATCTGCCCGTTGGCACAGGAGCCGATGAAGCATTGGTCGATCGCCAGGCCCGCGAGCGCCGAGACCGGCTCGGCGTTGTCGGCGACCTTCCCCGGGCGGGCCACGTACGGCTCGAGCGCGCCGAGGTCGATCGCGCGCACGTCGGCATAGGCGGCATCGGGGTCCGGGTCGGCCGCTTCGTAGCCCGCCTCGCCGTGCCCGGCGAGGAACTCCCGGCAGCGCTCGTCCGCGGGGAAGGTCGTGAAGTCCGCCGATACCTCTGCCCCCTGCGTGGCGATCGTGCGGCGGTCGTTCATCGGCACCGAGGCCAGGCCGGGACCCCCGAACTCGAGGTTGTGGTTCGCCGCGTCGCCGTAGCGGCCGGCGATGTGGAGGAAGATGTCCTTGCCGCTGACGACATCCGGCTTTACGCCCAGGAGCTCGTAACGGAGCGTCGGCGCGACCTGGAACCAGGTCCTGCCGGTGCACATGATCGAGTAGACCTCGACCGGGCCCAGGCCGCGTGCCGCGTTGTTGTAGGCGCCGGCGGCGCAGGTGTGCGAGTCCGTGCACGTGAGCACCTCGCCCGGTCTCGCGAGTCCCTGCTCGGCGATCACCTGGTGGCAGATGCCATGCCGGCCGACGTCGTAGAAGCGCTCGATCCCGAAGTCCTTGGCGAAGGCGCGCGCGGCGACGCCGCCCTGGGCGTCGCTGATCGATGGCGCGGGCACCGCGTGATCCATGACGATCGCGAGCCGGCTTGGATCCGCGATCCGATTCGGCTCGCGCCACATCGTCGCGAACTGCAGATCGATCAGCACCGTCATGTCGACCTCGCAGACGACGACCTCGCCGACCGCCACCTGCTCGCGCCCGCTGGCCCGTGCGAGGATCTTCTCGATCATCGTCATGCCCACGGCGTCGGCTCCCCCGTTTCCTCGCCGGCGCCGTAGCGACGGCCGAGAGCCTCCCAGGCCTGGAGGCCGAAGATGTCGAAGAAGCCCTCCGGGGTGGGCGGGGACTCCTCAGCCGCCGCGCCCGGGATCAGCGAGAGGTACGCGTCGCCCATCGCCCTCACGGCCGGCGCCAGTCCGGCGCCGGGGTGGATCACGATCGCGAACCCGAGCTCCGCGAGCCGCTCGTGCGACAGCTCGGGCGTGCGACCGCCCGGCACGACGTTGAGGAGCAGCGGGGCCCTCACCTCGGCGGCGATGCGTTCGATCTGCGCGACGCTTTCCGGTGCCTCCACGAAGATCACATCGGCGCCCGCCGCCGCATACATGCCGGCTCTTCGGATGGCCTCGTCGATGCCCGCGTTCGCCAGCGCGTCGGTGCGCGCGATGACGAGCAGATCCGGATCCTCGCGGGCCTCCAACGCGGCTCGCACGACGGTCGCGAACGCGTCGGCGTCGATGACCTCCTTGCCCGTGAGATGGCCGCAGCGCTTCGGCGAGACCTGGTCCTCGAGCTGAACCGCGGCGACCCCCGCCCGCTCGTATTCCCGCACGGTGCGCGCCACGTTGATCGGAGAGCCGTAGCCCGTGTCTGCGTCCGCGATCAGAGGCACCTCGCCGAGCACGCCGACGAGCACGCGAGCACGATCGACCATCTCGGTGAGCGTCAGGAGGCCGATGTCCGGCAGGCCGAAGCCCGACGCCGAGATGCCTGCGCCTGTCATGTATGCGGCCGAGAACCCCGCGCGCGCGGCGAGTGACGCGGAGATCCCGTCGAAGACCCCCGGGGCGAGAACCGGCTTCTCGCCGTCGAGGAGCTCCCGCAGGCGACGGGCGCTCACCGCGCGGTCCTCATCGCGAACAGCGGCTCGACCGGAGCTGCGAGGAGACCGGTCAACCGCTCGATGCTCCCGAGTTCCTCGAGGCCGAGGACCGCGGCGCGAATGTCACCGGCTCGCTCGCCTCCGACGAGCGGATCGGCGAGCGCGTGGAACTTCGCGACGACTTCCTCGTTGCTGAGCGGCCGCTGGAGGGCGCCGCGGGGGTGCTCGATGAACGCGGTGCGGGTAGAGCCGGAGGTGAGCGTGACCTCGAGCCGCGTGTTGTAGCCGTCCTCCAAGCGCACGTCGAATGCCGGTTCGTGGCGGGCGGTGGTTCGCTCGATCAGGCTCCATACATCCTCCCCATCGATCCGCTCGGCGGAGAACTGCTCCGCGAGCGCCGTACCGTCGAGCAGGGTCACGGCGACCGCGTAGGCGAGGTTCATCTGTGCCCCGACGGCGGCGAGCGGGCGCTCGGCCCGCCACCCGCCGTGGTGAAAGGCCGGCTCGGAGACGAAGATGTCGATCGCTCGAACATCGTCCGGGTCGACTCGCTCCTCGGCGAACATGCCGCGGGCGGCGTCGATCGCGGCGTGCAGCCCGGCCATCGCGGCATACGGCTTGACGGCGATCGAGCTCGTCTCCCAGCGCTCCCCGAGCTCGGACACGATCTGCGAGGCGTCGGGGTCGTGACCCTCGCCGAACGTCGCCAGGAACCCACCGTACTCGCGCTCGAAGACCCGCTTGATGCCGGTGTAGCCACCGGCCGCGAGGGTGGCCGCCAGCAGACCGTTGCGCGCGGCGAACCCATGCTGCATGCGCTTCCCCATCGACTCGAACTGCGCCGCCATCAGCCCGCACGCCTGCGTGGCGGCAAGCCCGAAGGCGTCCTCGAGGGAGACGGCGTCCAGGCCCCAGAGGGTCCCGACGGCGGCGGCGGCCGCGGGGCCGCCGAACACCGGGCCGGAGTGCCAGCCCCGCGTCAGCATCTCCGCCCCGTGCAGCGCCAGGCCCACGCGCGGGCCGACCTCGAAGCCGACAATCGCACCGAGCAGGAACTGGGCGCCCGTCTGGACTCCGGCGTGACCCGCCGCCGCGAGCATCGCGGGCAGCACGATCGCCGCCCCGTGCACCGGCGCCGCCGGATGGTAGTCGTCGAGCTCGAACCCCTGGACGTAGGAGCTGTTGAGCAGGGCCGCGGCCGAGGGCGTGGTGGACTGACCGCGTCCGATCAGCATGGAGCTCCCGCCGCCTTCCAGCGCGCACAGCGCACCCGTGGCGGTATCCGACCACGGCAGTCTCGCCCCCACCAACGCGCATCCGACGCCGTCGAGCAGGATGTGGCCGGCACGCGCCCGCACCTCGCCCGGCACGTCCCCGAGCCCGACGTCCGCCAGCCAAGCGGCGAGATCGCTCGTGACGGAGGCGGCATCGGTCATGGCGGGACACTATAGTGAATATTATAATTTCTTGCCAAGTCCACCACATACCTCAATGCCGATCTCAGCGCCCGGCCCGGTAAGTCCCCTTCCGCGCACCGCCGAGGCGATCGTCGCCGCCGAACTGCGGGCGGCGATCGTCCGCGGGGATCTGCCGCCCGGCGCGAAGATCCTGCAGGAGGCGACGGCGCAGGAGCTCGGCGTCAGCCTCATCCCCATGCGCGAAGCGCTGAAGACCCTCGCCGGCGAGGGCATCGTGACCTATCTCGCGCAGCGCGGCTACTTCGTCGCCGAGCTGCCGGTCGAGCGGATCCGCGAGCTCTACCTCGTGCGCGACGTCCTCGAGGCGGCGACCGAGCGCCTGGCGATTGCGAGCATCGGCACCGCGGAGCTCGAGGCCATGCGGGCGCAGTTGCGCATCCAGCAGCGAGCCGTGGCCGAGCGCGATGCAGTCGCGATGATCGCCGCCAACCGGGAGTTCCACTTCACGATCTTTCGCCTGAGCGGCAATCCGTGGCTGCTGCGCTTCGTCGCGCAGCTGTGGGACGCCCTGGACCCCTATCGCGTTCTCTCCTACCGCCGCATGTGGCTCGAGGAGGGACAGCAGCTTCTCCCCGAGGAGATCCTCTCCGAGCACGAGCGCATCCTCGAGGCGCTCGAGGCCGACGGTGACGCGCCGGCGCTGGCGCTGCTGGGCGAGCATCGCGAGCGCTCGAAGGAGTTTCTCGCGGCGCTCACGCCCGCCCCGTGAGCGCGCCGGGCCCTGTACGCCGAACTGTATAACTCAGGCGCTCAGGATTTGCCGAGCGCGCGACGCTCCGCGACCAAAACTTCTCAGCAGGCTGATGGGTTATTACAAGCATTCATGCCACAAACAGACGGAAGGATCGGTTGATGAACCGTAAAGCTCCGCTTTATCTCCTGATTATCCAATATGGACAATCCATCCCGGTTGGAGCGATCTGATGGAACCCGACACCTGGCCGACCGACCCCCTGGCCCACGCGGCCCTCGTCGCGCGCACGATCGACGAAATCGACTCCAGCACCGAGCAGCAACAGACGGATTTGCTGGGGTCGCTGCTGTGCGCCGCCTGGGGATCGCTTCGCGCGCAGAATCAGTGAGCGGGCGAGCCGTGGGCGACGGGTGCCCCCTGTTTGGGGGGTAGCGACGAGTCGCAGAGCCCGCGGGCCTCGGGGTGTGTGATGCTGCCCGGGTGCCCGGCGGTGTCTCGGCTGCATCCGCTCCCCTCGTGACCGGTGGCCCCCCTACTCGCCCGGTCGGCGGCGGCAACCGCCGCGCGGGGCATATCGAGGTCCTGGAGGTGATGTCCGACCTGCTTTCCGGGGTCGGCGAGGGCTCCCCTCCCGACGCGTTCTTCAGCCGCCTTTGTGAGGCGATCTGCCGTCTGACGTCGATGAAGCGCGCGGTGCTGTTCCGCTATGACAGCGCGCGCCGGCGGGTTCGCGCGGTCGGCGCCTACGGCATGGAGCTCGAGATCTTCGCCGACCTGTTCGTCACGATCGACTCGGTGCCCGTGGCGCGCGAGGCGTTGCGCGCGGATCGGATCCAGGAGGTCGTTGGCGGGTCGGACTTCGCGGACTTCGAGGTCCCTGCTCCGATTCGCGGCCTGATCGACGGCCACTCCCTGATCTGCACGCCGATGGCCGCCGCCGGCCGATACGTCGGCGTCGTGCTGTCCGAGCGGGAAACGGACTCGCCCGAGATGGACGAGGACGACCGGCAGCTGCTGTGGACGCTGGGAAAGGCGATCGCGATGGCCTCTGTCGCACGCGAGGTGACCGCGTACGACGAGCAGAGCCGCCAGCTGCAGCAGCGGATCGACCTGACGCGAGAGATCCACGACGGGGTCGTGCAGCGACTCTTCGGCGTGTCCCTGGCACTTGCCGGCGAGGCACCCCTGGACAGGCGAAGCCAGCGGCGTTGCGCCGCCGAGGTACAGACCGCGATGGCGGATCTTCGCACAGCGCTGAAGCGGCCTCTGGGTCACTCCTCGCCGCCAACCGCGGTCAGCTTCACCGAGGAGCTGGAACGGGTCCGGGCCCTGAATCCCGACCGGGAGATCGTCCTCGAGAACGACGGGTCGGTCGAGGTGCCCGGGCATCTGGAGGCGCTCGCCCAGTCGATCCTGGTCGAGGCAGTCAGGAACGCCGGCAAGCACTCACACGCCACCCGCGTGGTGGTCACGGTCCAGAACGAGGGCGACACGTTCGTCCTGGCCGTGCGCAACGACGGCGCCCATCTCCACAACGGCGGCCGCGGGGGCGTCGGCCTCAGGCTGGCCACGCTCGAGGCCCTCCAGCATGGCGGGGTGCTCGAGTACGGCGAGAACGAGCCCGGTGCGTGGCAGGTGCGACTGGTCGTGCCGACGGGCCAATGAGCGCTCCGGTGGCCATCGGGGGGCAGCCGCCGGAGGCGGGGGCGGCGAGGCCGATGCGCGTCCTCGTGGTCGACGATCACGAGGTCGTCCACTGGGGGTTCCGGCTGATGCTGGGCCAGCTCCCCTGGGTGGAGCGCTGCCTCGGTGCACGAACCGGCGCCGAGGCGATCGCGGCCTGCCGTCGCTATGAGCCCCACGTCGCGCTCGTGGACCTGCTCCTGGGTGGCGAATCGGGGCCCGAGATATGCGAGCGGCTCCGTGAGGAGGCTCCTGCGCCTCGGGTGCTGCTGATGTCCGGCGCCGGGGGCATCTCGCCACGCGCGGCACGCGCCGCCGGAGCCGCCGGCTTCGTATCCAAGGACCGCTCGGCGTCAGAGATCGCCACGCTCGTCCGCAGGGTTGGCAGCGGGATGGAGGCCTTCGGCGAGAGCGCGCCCAGTGGGGCTCCGATCCTGAGCGACCGCGAGCTCGAGATCCTCGGGCTGATCGCCGAAGGAGCCACGAACCGTGAGATCGCCGGCGACCTCTTCCTCTCGCCGCACACGGTCAAGGAACACACGAGCAGCCTCTACCGCAAGCTCGGAGCCCGCAACCGGGCCGATGCGGTGCAGCGTGCTCAGCGCCTGGGCCTCCATCGCTGAGGGACCCCAGCGCCGGCCGGCTCCGTTGCGACGCCCGCCGGACCCCCCCGGAAGGTGCGGACCCTCCCCCCATTCGAGGGGTTCGCACGGCTCCTCGTCCGCGGAACGTGGAGCGGGCCGCGAGCCTGTCGCGCGTGCCGGTCGGCGTCACCGCAGGTCTCTTTCCGGGCCAGGGAAGCCACACGAGCGATCTCCGCGCCCAGGTTCGACGCGTTGCGCCCGAGCTGCTCGATCGAGCGATCGAGCTTGTCGGCGAGGACCCGTTCGCGCGGGTGGGCGAGAGCACCCGGTTCGCCCAGCCGGCGATCTACTGCGCGAGCATCGCCGGCTGGCTCGAGTGCCGCGACGCCGTGCGCCCGGCGGCGGTGGCCGGGCACTCCCTCGGTGAGTTCAGCGCGCTCGTCGCCGCCGACGCGCTGGACCCGCTCAGCGGCCTCGAGCTGGTGGTCCGACGCGGCGAGCTGATGGCCGCCGCGGCCTGCGAGGAGGAGGGGATGCTCGCCGTGCTGCGCGCGACGGATCAGCTCCTCGCCCGCCTCTGCGCGGGCCACGAGGTGGTCATCGCCAACGACAACGCCCCCGGGCAGGCGGTGCTCGCCGGCCCGCTGGAGGGGCTTCGGGGCGCCTGCACCGAGGCTCGGGACGAGGGCGCCCGGGCCATGTGGCTCGATGTCGCCGGGGCATTTCACTCGCCCGCGATGGCCACAGCCGTGGAGCCTTTTCGGGAGGCACTCGAGCAGGTCGAGTTTCGCCGGCCGACGATCACAGTGATATCGAGCTCGACCGCGCGAACGTTCGACGAGGACGTCCGCGGCGCGCTTGCCGCGGCGATCGTGGAACCGGTGCGGTGGCGCGAGACGATGCTCGCACTCTCCGACGGCGGCGCGGAGACGTTCGTGGACTTCGGCCCCGGCGAGATCCTCGCTCGCCTCGTGCCTCGCAACCTCCCATCCGCGACGGTCCTGAGCCGCGCTCAGCTGTGCGCCTCCACTCGATCGGAGGCGATCGTTGCCCTATGAGGGCGGGCCGCAGACGCGGGAGCTTCCCGGCGTCCGTATCCCACCGATCCTGCGCACGGCCGGCGTCAGCGGGTTGGGGAGCGCGCTGCCGGAACGGCGGGTGGGGAATGCTGAGATCGCCGGGCGGCTGGGCGTCAGCGATTCCTGGATCCGGTCGCGCACCGGTATCTCCGAGCGGCGCTATGCGACGGCGGGGGAGCGGGTGAGCGATCTCGCCACGGGCGCCGCGCAGATGGCGCTTGCGGACGCGGGGGTGGACGCGGCCGAGATCGACATGGTGCTCCTCGCCACCCTCGCCGCCGATGAGATCACCCCCGGGGCCGCGCCGATCGTCGCGAGCGAGCTTGGAGCGGTGAACGCCGCGGCGATCGACGTCGGGGCGGCGTGCGCCGGTGCGATCTCCGCGCTGGCGCTCGGGACGGCCTGGATCGAGGCCGGCCGTGCCCGGAACGTCCTCGTCGTCGGCGCCGAGATCCTCACGCGCTTCATCGACTTCGACGACCGCCGGACGGCACCGCTGTTCGGGGACGGCGCCGGGGCGATGGTCCTCTCCAGCGACGCGGACGGGAGCATCGGACCGTTCGTGTTCGGCAGCGACGGCGGCCGCGCCGATGCGATTCGCGCCGCACGCGTGACTGGACTCCTGGAGATGGACGGTCACGAGACCTTCCTCCGCGCCGTCGAGCATCTGACGGCATGCACGCGCCAGGTACTCGAGCGCTCTGATCTCGCGGTCGACGAAGTCGACCTGTTCGTCTACCACCAGGCCAACTCCCGCGTCCTGCAGGCGGTTGCCGGCCGGCTGGGGCTGCCCGCCGGGCGAGTCTTCGACTGCATCGCCACGCTCGGAAACACCAGCGCCGCGAGCGTGCCGCTGGCGCTCGGCGAGGCGGTCCGGGCCGGGGCGCTGTGGCCGGGAGCGCGTGTGCTGCTCGGCGCGGTCGGGGCGGGGCTGGTCTGGGGTTCGACGGTGCTGGTCTGGGGGTCCTGTTGAGCGACGCGAACGGGCGCGCCGGGTGCGCTCTTGTGACCGGCGCCGCGGGCGGCATCGGTTCGGCGATCGCGAGCGCGCTCGCCGAGGACGGCTGGCCCGTCGGGGTCAACTTCCGCACCAGCGAGCAAGGCGCGATCGCGACCGTCGGACGGATCGAGGACGCGGGAGGGCGCGCGCTGGCGGTGCGTGCCGACGTGAGCGTTCCGGAGGACTCGGAGCGGCTCTTTCAGGAGCTCGAGGAGCGCTTCGGCCGGGTTCTCGTCGTCGTCAACAACGCCGGCGTGCGGTCCGATGCGCTGGCGATCTCGCTGTCGGAGTCCGACTGGGACCACGTGATCGACACGAACCTCACGGCGGCGTTCCGCGTCACGAGGCGCGCGCTCGGGGGAATGATCCGGGAGCGCTTCGGCCGGGTCATCAACATCGCCTCCGTCGTCGGGCCCAGGGCGAACGCCGGACAGTCCAACTACGCGGCCGCCAAGGCCGGCCTGATCGGGATGACGAAGACCGTCGCGGTCGAGGTCGCCCGCCGGGGGGTGACCGTCAACGCGATCGCCCCCGGGCTGATCGAGACGGAGATGACCGCCGGCCTGAACGGTGACCTCCTCAGCGCCGTCCCGGCGAGGCGCGCCGGGAGCGCCGCGGACGTCGCGGCCTGCGCCCGCTTCCTGGCCTCCGATCAGGCCGGCTACGTCACGGGGTCCACCCTCTACGTCGATGGCGGCCTCGGGGCCTAGATCAGTGATTCCACTTCGTCAACCGAGCGAACAGAGCTCAATGCCAGAACAGCCAAAGGAGATCAAATGAGCACAGCCGTCACCGGAGAGCAGATCGAGACAATCGTCGCCCAGAGCCTGGAGAGCTTCGGTGCCGACCCGGCGCAGATCACGCCCGAGGCGACCTTCGAGGCGCTCGACATCGATTCGCTCGACCTCGCCGAGCTCTCCCAGATCATTCACGACGAGTTCGGCGTCGAGTTGAAGGGATCCGATGTCGCCGAGATCAAGACGGTCGCAGAGGCCGTCAGCCTGATCGCCTCGCGCCTCTAGGACGATGGAGACCGTGATCGTCAGTGGCGTGGGCGCGGTGACGCCGCTCGGAGTGGGCGCGCGGACCCTCCACGAGCGCTGGAGCGCGGGCGTATGTGGGATTCCGCGACGGCGAGGGTCCCTGCGCCGACTTCGAGCCTGCGGACTTCCTGTCGACCAAGGAGGCGCGGAGGGCCGACCGCTTCACCCAGCTTGCGCTGGCGGCTGGTGCGGAGGCCCTCGCCGATGCGGGTTGGGGGGCCGAGCTTCCATATGACCCGCGGCGTGTCGGCTGCGTTCTCGGGACCGGCGTGGGCGGCATATCGACGGTGACGGGCAACCAGGACACCCTGCGCGAGCGAGGCGGTGGACAGGTCTCGCCGTTGGCGGTGCCCCTGATGATGAGCAACGCGGCGACGGCTGCGCTGTCGATGCGTCACGGCCTGCGGGGCCCGACGTTCGCGGTCAGCACGGCCTGCGCCTCGGGGTCGCACGCGATCGGCTGCGCCCTGCGGATGCTCCAGCACGGGGAAGCCGACGCGGTCGTCGCGGGGGCGTCGGAGGCCGGCCTGACGCCGCTGGCGCGCGCGGCCTTCGGTGCGCTCGACGCGCTCTCCAAGTGCGGCCTCTCGCGTCCCTTCGACGCCCAGCGGGACGGCTTCGTGATGGCCGAGGGCGCCGCCGTCCTCGTGCTCGAGCGCGCGTCGGCCGCAGATGAACGCGGCGCACAGGTCCTCGCCACGATTCGCGGCTACGGCGCGAGCTCGGACGCCCATCACCTGACCGCACCCCGCGACGACGGCGAGGGGCAGGCCGCGGCGATCGGAGCCGCGCTCGGCGACGCGGGCGTCGCCGCATCGGAGATCGACTACGTCAACGCCCATGGCACCTCGACGCCGCTGAACGACCGTGCCGAGACACACGCGATCAAGCTTGCCCTCGGAGAGCACGCGCGGGCGATCCCCGTGTCATCCACCAAGTCCGCGATCGGACATCTGCTCGGAGCCGCGGGCGCGGTCGAGGCCGTGGCGACCGTGCTCGCGCTGCGCGATCGCATCGCCCCGCCGACGCTCGGGCTGCTCGAACCGGAGCCGGGCCTGGACCTCAACTACGTGCCGGGCGTGGCACAGCGGTTGGGTGAGGGCCGCGAGGGTCCTCTGCTGGCGCTGTCGAACTCCTTCGGCTTCGGCGGTCACAACGCCGTGCTGTGCGTGGAGGCCGGATGACGCTGGCGCTGGTGCAACGCCCGGACGAGCGGCTGAGCCCGCTCGAGCGCCTGCAGGCTCTGACGGACCCGGGATCGCTGCAACCCCTTCGAGCGCAGGTGCTCTCCCGTCGAATGGGCGCCCGCGCGCAACCGGGTGACGGTGTGCTCGCCGCCCAGGGGCGGATCGAGGGGCGCAACGTGTACTGCTACGCGCAGGACGCCGCCTTTGCCGGCGGCTCCCTCGGGGAGGCGCACGCCGCGACGATCATCGAGCTTCTCCGTCGCGCCGGGAGGGCACGCGTCCCGGTGATCGGGTTCATCGAGTCGGCGGGGGCGCGCATGCAGGAGGGGCTGGCGGCGCTGTCGGGCTACGGCGCGATCTTTCGCGAGCATGTCGCCCTGTCGGGTCTCGTTCCGCAGGTCTCGATCGTCTGCGGACCGGCGGCCGGCGGCTCGGCCTACGGGCCGGCGCTCAACGACTTCGTGATCATGACGGAGGGCTCGTCGATGTTTCTCACCGGCCCGGCGATCGTCACCGAGGTCACGGGCGAGGAGACGGATATGGCGTCGCTCGGAGGAACGCGCGTCCACGAGCGCAACGGCGTCTGCCATCTGGCAGCCCCGACCGAGGCCGACGCCGTGCTGATCGCCAGGGATCTGCTCGCCTATCTGCCCCAGCACGCCGATGAGCCGCAACAGCGCCGGCCGCCGGTCGATGCGCCGGGGATCGCACCCGAACAGCTGGTGCCGATGCAACCGCGCAAGGTCTACGACGTCCGACGCGTCGCCGCGGCCCTCGTCGACGGGGGGCGCCTGCTCGAGATCAGCGCTCGCTGGTCGCGAAACGTCGTCTGTGCACTCGCTCGTCTCGAGGGCAGGCCGATCGGGATCGTCGCCAACCAGCCTCAGTACCTCGGCGGGGTCCTCGACACCGGCGCGGCACAGAAGGCCGCCCGGTTCGTGCGCATGTGCAACTCGTTCGGCCTGCCGCTGCTCGTGCTCGTCGACACGCCCGGCTTCCTCCCAGGCACCCGCCAGGAGAGCGATGGGGTGATCCGGCACGGAGCCAAGCTCGTCCACGCCTTCGCCGAGGCAACCGTGCCGAGCGTGACCGTGATCCTGCGCAAGGCCTTCGGCGGCGCGTTCATCGCAATGAACTCCAAGGCCCTCGGGGCCGACCACGTGTTCGCGTGGCCGAACGTGGAGGTTGGCGTGATGGGCGCCGAGCAGGCGGTCGGGATCCTCAGCCGTCGCGAGATCGCGGCGGCCGAGAACCCGTCGGGGCACCGGCGGGCGCTCGCGCGCGAGTACGCCGGAGAGCACCTCCACGTCGACGGCGCCACCGCCGACGGATTCATCGACGAGACGATCGCGCCGTCAACGACCCGCCGGCGAGTGGCCTCCTCCCTGGAGATGCTCGGGGCGGTGCACCGCCCCGAGCCCCGCGCCCGCAACATCCCGCTCTGAAAGGAGAGCAGACGATGACCCAGCCCTCAGCCCGCCGCCAGGCCCCCCTTGTGACCGACGGCGGGGGCGCCCCCGCCCGGCGCCCCTCCGGCGAGCGGATCATGAAGTGGTCCGCCCCCTTCGAGCGGCTCTCGCCCGGGCTGCGATTTCGCACCGCCGAACGCGTCGTGCAGGACACGGACCTGATCGTCTTCAGCGCCCTGACGGGCGACTGGCATCCCCAGCACTGCGACGCGGAGTGGGCGGCTCGAAGCCCGTTCGGTGAGCGGATCGCGCACGGGATGCTCACGCTGTCGCTCGCCGTCGGGCTCGTCCCGTTGGACCCCGAGCGCGTGCTCGCGCTCAGGCGGGTGGGTGAGGTGGTGTTCAAGCGGCCGGTTGCCCTAGGGGAGAGCATCCGCGTCGAGGGCGAGATCGCAAGCCTGAAACCCCTCGACGGCAAAGCCGGCCTCGTCGGGTTCGCCTGGGCCGTCCGCAACCAGGACGACGGGCTCGTCTGCCGCGCCACCGTCGAGGTCCTCTGGCGCTGCGGCTCACGGGCGGGTACCGACACGGTCGCCGAGCCCTGGTATGAGCCGATCACGGCAGGGGTCGCCCCCGGCGAGTTCGTACCGGTCCCGCTGTGATGCTCGCGGGACGGCGGATCCTCATCACGGGGGTGCTCGACCGCCACTCGATCGCGTTCGCGACCGCTCGCGCGGCGCAGGAGGGCGGCGCAGAGGTGATCCTGACCGGTTTCGGGCGCACCAGGCGGATGACCGAACGTGCCGCGGGGCAGCTGCCGCAACCTGCCGACGTGCTCGAGCTCGACGTCAACAGCGGCGCGGACATCGAGCGTCTGTTGATCGAGCTCGACGCCCGCTGGGGTCGACTCGACGGGCTGCTCCACGCCGTCGCACACGCCCCCCCGGACGCTCTCGGCGGCGGGTTTCTGATGACCGGCCTCGACAGCGCCGTGCTCGCCTATCAGACGAGCGCGTTCTCGCTGAAGTCGCTCGTCGCGGGCCTGCTCCCGCTGCTCGAAGCGGCGCCCGACGGCGCCGGCGTCGTCGGCCTGGACTTCGACGCGAGCGTGGCGTGGCCCGCCTACGACTGGATGGGTGTCGCCAAGGCGGCGCTGGAGGCGATCGCGCGCTATCTGGCGCGCGAGGTCGGGCCGCGGGAGGTCCGCGTGAACCTCGTATCGGCGGGACCGATCGAGACGCTGGCGGCCGGCGGGATCCCCGGCTTCTCGGAGCTCGCGGCTGCGTGGTCGGCGACGGCCCCGCTGCCGTGGGATCCCCAGGACGCATCCCCCATCGCCGATGCCGTCTGCTTCCTGCTCTCGCCGCTGGCTCGGGGGATCACGGCGGAGATCGTTCACGTCGACGGCGGCTACCACGCCATGGGATGCGCTTCTCCGGTGGCCGCCGTGACAGCGAGCGGGGTGGCGTGAGCGGCGCGGTTCTGCTCACGGGCGCGACGGGACTCCTGGGGATGGAGACGCTCGTGCGTCTGATCGACCGCGAGCAGGAGGAGATCATCGTGATCGTGCGCGCCGAGGACGACGCCGGCCTGCGACGGCGACTCCAGAGCCTCTCAGCGCGCCTGTACGAGTCGCCCGGTGTCCTCGCCGACAGGGTGCACGCGGTCCGCGGAGACCTCACCGCAGCGGGGATCGGGCTCGGCCGCGAGGACCGCCGGCGGATAGTCGGCTCGGTCGATCGGATCATCCACTGTGCCGCGTCGATCTCGTTCGAGATGCCGCTGGAGGGGGCGCGTGCGATCAACGTCGAGGGTCTCGCGCGGGTGATCGCGCTGGCGAGAGAGATCGCTCGGGACGGCTCGCTGCGACGGATCGTCCACGTCTCGACCGCCTACGCGGGCGGGCGCTGCTCCGGCTCCTTCGGCGAGGCAGACCTCGACGTCGGCGAGGATTTCCGGAACACCTACGAGCGCTCGAAGTACGAGGGCGAGCGGCTGCTGCATACAGCCGCGGACCTCCCCGCGGTGATCGCCAGACCCAGCATCGTCGTGGGCCACCATGCCAGCGGCTGGACGCCGACGTTCAACGTGATCTACCTGCCGATGAGGGCGGTCGAGCGAGGGCTGCTGAGGGAGCTGCCCGCCCTGCCGGACTCGATCGTGGACTTCGTCCCGGTGGACTACGTGGCCGACGGGCTGATCGCGCTGCTGGAGGACGGTGGCGCTCGCGGGACCTACCACCTGGTCGCCGGCCAGGGCGCGTTGACGGCCGCCGAGCTCGTTGACCTGCACTCCCTCGTCTCGGGCCAGGACCCGGTTCGTCTGATCGCGCCGGCCTCCGAGGAGGACAGCGGCGCGCTCGGGACCTACGCTCACTACTTCGACGTTCGCTGCAGCTTCGACGATGCTCGCGCCCGCGAGGCGCTCGTGCGCGCGGGCGTGGAGAAGCCCGCTCCGACGGAGTACCTCGGCCGGTTGATCGCCTACGCGCGCACGACGCGCTGGGGCAAGCGGCCGATCTCGCGAGAGGCCGCGATGAGCCTCGTCGCCGCGGCCTGAGACGAGGATCAGGCCGCAGCCGAGTCCCGCGCGACGCCTCGTCGCTGCGGCCTGAGACGAGGGCCAGGCGCGGCGGAGTCCCGCGCGACGCCTCGTCGCTGCGGCCTGAGACGAGGGCCAGGCGCGGCCGAGTCCCGCGCGGCGCAAGCCCCTCCCCACCCCGCAGCCCGGCGAGCCGGGCTGCCATTAGAACGATCTATCGAGTATTCTTCGAGCGGTATGGCGAAGGTGAGACCCACTGAGCCGGCTGCTCCGCGGTCGCCCGCTCCGCGCAGGGATCCCCGCCCGCGCCCGCGCGAGGAGGACGGCGAGGTCGGGGCGTCCGCCCGGGAGGCGGGGATCAGCGTCATCGGATGGGTCGATGAGCGCACCTCGCTCAGCGGGTCGGCGCGGTGGGTTCTGTTTCGCAAGGTGCCCAAGGGCACGAACTGGTTCTACACGCTCGGCTCGGCCACACTGTTCGCCTTCCTCTCCCAGGCCGTGACGGGAGTGTTCCTCGCGATGTACTACCGCCCCGACCCATCCGGTGGCGCCTACGAATCCGTCCGCTACGTCACCAACGACGTGTTCCTCGGGCAGTTCGTCCGGGGGATGCACAAGTGGGGTGCGAGCGTGATGGTGATCCTCGCGTTCCTCCACATGGGCCGAGTGTTCTTCTTCGGAGCCTACAAGTACCCCCGCGAGCTCAACTGGGTGATCGGGGTCGTGCTGCTGATCCTGACGATGGTGATGTCGTTCACCGGCTACCTGCTCCCGTTCGACCAGAAGGCCTACTGGGCGACGATCGTCGGTCTGAACATCAACGCCACGGGGCCGCTTCTGGGGCCGTATCTGAGCGACTTCGCGCGGGGCGGATCGGAATTCGGGGCGACCACGCTCTCGCGCTTCTACGCGATCCACATGCTGCTCGTCCCAGGCCTGCTCGTGGTGCTGATCTTCGCGCACCTCTACCTCGTCGCAAGGCTCGGGACGACCGCGCCACCATGGCTGGATGGAAAGGAGCCCTCCGAGCTGCGCGAGACGAGGACATAGGTGACGCCTGCATTGGGATGATGAGGCACGGTTTCTGGCACGAGAAAGGCTTCGATTGCGACACGGTCTGTCCATCGCCGTTAGAGAGGAGTCGAGCGAGTGAACCCGGGGCCTCTGATGCGGGCCTGTTGGGCGGCGCTCGGCGGTCGCGCCTCGGCGCTGGATCGGTTGGAGGTCCTCGGCGCGGGCCCCTGGCTGGGCGGCCCCCTGGCGGTCGATGAGCTCGCGGTGGCGGCCGTCTCGGCGGCGTTGCTGGCCGCCGCCGATCTCGCGGAAGCTCGCGGGCTGCCGCACCCGCAGGTCAGCGTGGCAGCCGAGCATGTCGCGCTCAGCTTCCAATCCGAGCGTCACCTCCTCCTCGCCGGCCGAGCGGCCGGCCCCGGCTTTGCTCCCCTCTCGCGCTTCGTGCGCTGCTCCGGGGAGGGATGGGGACGAACCCACGGCAACTACCCCCACCATGCGGCAGCGCTCGGACGTGCCTTGGGGTTCGACCCGACGGGGGACCCCAGCGGTGCCGTCCGAGCGCTCCAGGATGCCGCGGGGCGGCTCTCCGCCGAGGAGCTCGAGGAGCGCGTGTTCGCCGCCGGGGGGTGCGCGGCCGCGCGGCGCACGCCGGGGGAATGGGCCGCCCATCCGGCGGGCGAAGCGGCAATGGCCGACGCGCTGGTCGACTGGGACGAGACGCTCGCCACGAGCGCAGCGACTGTCCTGGGCCCGCTGGTGGACGCCTCCAGGCCCGCCACCGGCGTCCGCGTGCTCGACCTCACTCGCGTGATCGCCGGACCCGTCGCAGGACGGACGCTCGCCGCGCTCGGGGCAGACGTCCTCCGCGTGGATCCACCGCACCTCCCAGAGCTCGCCGCGCAACACCTGGATACGGGGGCGGGCAAGCGTTCCGCGCTACTCGACCTTGCCGACGGGGAGCGTCGGGAGGCCTTGCTCGCCGGGGCGGACGTCCTGCTCGCGGGTTACCATCCCGGCGCGCTCGCTCGCTTTGGCCTCGATCCCGACGAGCTCAGCGCGCGCCATCCGCATCTCGTGCAGGTCTCCCTCAGCGCGTGGAGTGTCAACGGTCCGTGGGCATCGCGGCGGGGCTTCGACTCGCTCGTGCAGGTCGCGAGCGGCATCGCGCAGGCCTGCGCGGCCGAAGACGGGACGCCCGGCGCCTTGCCCGCACAGGCGCTGGACCACGCGACAGGACACCTGATCGCCGCCGGCGTGCTTGCCGCCCTCGCAAGACGCTCCCGCGGGGAGACCCACGCGCCGGCACGGCTGTCGCTGGCGCGCACAGCGGCCGCCCTGCTCGGCGCCGCGCCGCCGGCAGAGGCCCGCACCGAGGTGACCGGCCGAGCGGACCCACTCGGCAAGCGCGTCGTGTTCGCCGATCACGCGCTCGTGGCCCCGCCCGGCAGCCTCGACGGCGTGCCGCTGCGTTGGTCGCACGGACCGCGTCCGTTCGGCGGAGATCCGCCGGTGTGGGAGTGAACGGGCTCCCGACCCGCCAGCTCGTCGAGAACGCGGCGAAGCAGACGCATACCTTCGTCGATGGCGCCCTCGCCGAGGTTCGCGTATCCGACGATCAACGCCGTGTCGCGCGTCCGTCGTCGTCGATACGCACATCCCAGCGGGTAGACCGCGAGCGAGTGGGCGGCGGCCGTGCGTGTCAGCTGTCGCGCGTCGAATGGCTCCGGGAGCGCGACGACCGCGTGTAGGCCGGCCTGGATGCCGGTGACGCGCGCGCCCGGGTGATGGGTCTCGACGGCCCGCACGAGCGCGTCGCGACGTGTCCGGTAGCGTCGACGACATTGCCGCAGATGGCGGTCGTATTGCGATGAATCGATCAACCGAGCGAGTGCGAGCTGATCGAGCGTGGAGGAGCCGCGATCATCAAGCATCTTCGCTCGCAGGACGGCGGGCAACAGCGCGGCGGGGGCACCAGCCAGCCGAGCCGCAAGCCTGGCGAGAGGGTCTTGGAGAGGCTGCCGAGGTAGACGGTGCGGTCGGGCATCTGCCCCTGAAGCGCGGGCGACGGGTCGCGGTCGTAGCGATACTCGGCGTCGTAGTCGTCCTCGAAGATCACGCCCCCGCTGCTCTCCGCCCACTGCAACAGGGCGCTGCGGCGCTCGGGGGCCAGCGCTACACCCGTCGGCCACTGGTGCGCAGGCGTCGTGAGCACGGCTCCCGCGCGTATCCGATCCACGCGCAGGCCGCGGTCGTCGACCTCCGCGCCCTCGACCTCTAGGCCGGCGTATTCCAGGACGCGACGGTGGAGCGGAAGACCGGGGTCCTCGACGCAGATCGAGCAGCCGCCGTCGTGCGCGAGCGCGCGGGCGAGCAGGGCCACGGCCTGCGTGGCTCCCGAGCAGATCACGATCGAATCCGCCTCGCAGACGACGCCGCGCACCCTTGCGAGATACGAAGCCAGCACGAAGCGCAGCTCGGGATGGCCGCGCGGGTCAGGGTAGGCAAAGACGTCGGGGGGCGAGGAGCGCACCACGTCGCTGGTCGCCCGAAGCCACATTGCCCTGGGGAATGAGGCGGTGTCCGGGACGCCGGGGAAGAGGTCCACTCGAGCGAGCCGCCGAGCCCGCTCCGGTCGGCTCGCCGTCGACCGACCGGCGTTGAGCGCCACGTATGTCCCGTCGCCTCGGCGCGCGCGGAGGTATCCCTCCGCCACGAGCTGCGCGTAGGCATCCGTGACGAGCCTGCGGGAGACGCGAATGTCGGTGGCGAGCGCGCGGGAGGAGGGCATGCGGCTGCCCGCCGGCAGCCGTCCGCTGCGGACCATCTCGCGCAGTCCGCTCTCGAGCTCCGATCGGCGCCGCTTGGCACTCGTCACGGCGACGCGGAGCTCGGGACCGTAAGCGATCATGCTCCGGCGATGCGCCTGGCTTGCCCCGCCCAGTAGGGATCGCGGAGCTCGCGTCGCACCACCTTGCCGACCTCGGACCTGGGCAGCGCCTCGACGATCTCGACCGAGGTGATTTTCTTGATCGCCCCGACCTGCTCGCGCGTGAAGCTGATGAGCTCCGTCGGATCGAGCTCGTGATCCGGAGCGAGGACCACGATCGCCTTTGGCGTCTCCCCCCATTTCTCGTGTGGCACGCCAACCACGCACACCTCCCGAACGGCGGGGTGTGCCGCAATCGCGTTCTCCAGCTCCGCGGGCCAGATGTTGTAGCCGCCCGAGATGATCATGTCCTCCTTGCGGTCGGCGAGATAGAGAAAGCCGTCCTCGTCGAGATGTCCCATGTCGCGCGTGAGAACGCTCCCGTCCGCGAGCAGTCTCGCCGCCGTGCCCTCCTCGTCGCCCCACAGGCAGCTCATCCGCCCCGGGCTGTGAACCGCGATCTCGCCCGTGGCGCCGACGGGTAGCGCGACGCCATCGTCGTCAACCACCGTCAGCCTCGTGTTGGGCGTCGCGCGGCCCACCGAGCGCAGCCAGCTGCGCTCGCGCTCGCTGCCCTGGGGCCGGTGCTGGTGGGCAAGCAGCATCGTCGCCGGCGCCGCCTCGCTCTGACCGTACATCTGGTAGAGCACGGGCCCGAACGCGTCGAGCGCCTTCACGAGCGTGGTCTCGGTGATCGGTGCGGCCGCGTAGTTCAGGCAGCGAAGGCTCGAGAGCTCTCGCTCCGCGATCGTGGGGTGTTCCACGAGCGCGTGGATCATCGTCGGGACCATCAGCGTGAAGGTGATCGACCGCGCCTCGATCAGCCGCAGTGCCCGTTCGGGCTCGAAGCCGTCCATCACCACGACCTGGGCGCCGACCTGGAGCATCGGCCAGAGAAAGATCACCGCGGCATGGGTGAGCGGTCCGGCGGCCAGATAGCGATCGCGTTCATCGATCTGGGGCGTCACCCACCGGTACTCGTCCATCGCCGCAAACCAGCGCTCGACCGTGTGCATGATCCCCTTCGGCCGGCCCGTCGTGCCGGCGGAGAAGCGGATCACGTGGGGGTCCCCGGGCGCAAGCGGGATGTGAGGATCGCTCGGGCTCGCCCCGGCAAGCGCCTGCTCGTAGTCGAGCGTCCCCTCGGGCGTGCCCCCGCCCCAGCAGACGATCCGCACGGAGGCGTCGACGTGCCGGCGAATGTCGGCGACGAGGGCGCTGTGGACGAGGAGCACTCTCGCGTCGACCAGGCCGACGAGGTAGCCGTTGGCCTCCGCCGTCTGGTGCGTGTACAGGCTGGCGCGCACGTAACCGCCGAGAGCCAGGCCGGCGATCTGCTCCACCGTCTCGGCCCCGTTGGGACCGAGCACGGCGACGCGGTCGCCCTTGCTCGCGCCGAGATCGCTGAGCGCGTTGGCAAACCGGCACGCTCGCTCGAACAGCTCCTCGTAGGTCTGCTCGTGTCCGTGGTACCAGACGGCGGTGTTGAAGCAATAGCTGGACGCGCAGGTCCGCAGGAGGTTCCCAAAGTCCACGACGACTCCCCTACCTGCGCGGCGACTCGAGCTCGATCCTCACTTCAACGCCGCGGTCCGCGTCGCCGACGGCTCGTGCGTGACCGACCCGCTCGACTCCTTTGACGAGCAGCCTGATCGGTGCGCCGTCCCCGCGCAGGTTTCGCCACCAGAGCTTCATCGCGGGAAAGGCGACGGTGACGCGGGCTGTGTCACCCGTGAGTCGATAGGCCACCGGGAAGGTGTGCTCCAGCCCGGTCCGCCGGCCCGTGACGGTGATCACTGCCAGGCGCCAGCTCACGAGGGGGTGAAGGGTCGGCGACTGGAGCATCATTGCCACCAGCCTGTTTCCCGTGCGGTTGAACAGAGCGAACGCACCGTGCCCGCGTCGCTCCGTTCCCGGCTGTGACCCCGGGCCGGCCTTTGCGGAGCTAGACATACCTCGGTGAATAGAACACTCTATCTAGAGTATCAGATCGCCGCACGGGCATCGCGCCGCCGGAGAGCCCACTCACCCCACGGTCGGGATCGCGAAGTCCGCGCCGCCGGACCGGCTCTCCGGCCAGCGTGATGTGACGGTCTTCGTCTTGGTGTAGAAGCGGATGCTGTCGGGGCCGTGTTGACCGAGGTCTCCGAACGCCGAGCGCTTCCAGCCGCCGAAGGTGTGGTAGGCGAGCGGCACGGGTATCGGGACGTTGACGCCGACCATCCCCGTGTCGACCCGGCTGGCGAAGTCGCGCGCCGCGCCGCCGTCTCGCGTGAAGATCGCCACACCGTTCCCATATTCGTGCTCGCTGGCCAGTGCGAGTGCCTCCTCGTAGTCGTCGGCGCGGGCGACCACCAGGACGGGACCGAAGATCTCCTCCTGGTAGATGCGCATCTCGGGCGTGACGCGATCGAACAGCGTCGGACCGATGAAGAACCCCTGCTCGTAGCCGTCCAGCTTGAACCCGCGCCCATCCACGATCAGCTCGGCGCCCTCCTCGAGACCGAGCTCGATGTAGCCCTCGACGCGCCTCAGCGCCTCCGCGCTGACCAGCGGCCCGAAGTCGCTCAGCGGATCGGTCGGGATGCCGACACGGAGCTCTCGCACGCGGGGCGCGAGACGCACGAGGAGCGCCCCGGCTGTCTGAGCCCCGACGGGCACGACGACGGACACCGCCATGCAGCGCTCGCCGGCTGAGCCGTAGCTGGCCCCGATGATCGCGTCCACCGCCTGGTCCATGTCGGCATCGGGCATGACGACGAGATGGTTCTTCGCGCCACCGAAGCACTGGGCACGCTTGCCGCCTGCGGCGGCTGTGGCGTAGACGTGCTGGGCGACCGGAGAGGAGCCGACGAACCCGACGGCGGCGACGCGAGGGTCCGCGAGGATCGCGTCGACGGCCGCCCTGTCACCGTTGACGACGTTCATGATCCCGGCGGGAGCCCGGCCTGCAACATCAGCTCGGCCAGGCGCATCGGGACCGACGGGGCCCGCTCGGACGGCTTGAGCAGAAACGCGTTGCCGGTTGCGATCGCAGGTCCGGCCTGCCACAGGGGGATCATCGCCGGGAAGTTGAACGGCGTGATGCCGGCCACGACGCCGAGCGGCTGTCGCATCGAGTAGACGTCGAGTCCACGCCCGGCCGAGTCCGTGTACTCGCCCTTCAGCAGGTGCGGTATGCCTGTCGCGAACTCGACGACCTCGAGCCCTCGCTGGATGTCTCCGCGGGCGTCCGCGAGGGTCTTGCCGTGCTCGCTGGAGAGGAGGTGGGCGAGCTGGTCCAGCTCTGAAGCCGCCAGCTCGAGGAACCGCCTCAGCACACGCGCGCGCGCATGCGGGCTCTGATCCGCCCAAGCGGGTTGAGAGGAGGCGGCGTCGGCGATGGCCGCCTCGACCTCGGCCGCACCGGCCAGCGCGACTCGCGCCTGGACCGCACCCGTGCTCGGGTCAAAGACCTCCCCGAACGCCCCCGACTCCCCCGCTACGCGACGTCCGCCGATCAGATGGGCCGTCTCCTGCACCACGCCGAGCTCGTTCAATGCGGTCACTCCCTTCGATCGCTCCGCGCCGGCCGGGCCGCCTTTGCACGGCTCGCCCCGGGCTCTCGGGCGAGCCTACCACACGCGACGGGCGGGCTCGATAGAACGCTCTACTTGCTATGCTGCGCGCCCGATGAGCGAGCTGAGCACCCTCTCCCCCGCCCCCGCGTCGAGCTCGCTCGCCAGCCTTCACCTCCCGCCGACGATCCTCTTCGGCGCGGGGGCGTGCGAGACCGTCGCCGAGCAGGCCGTCCGCCTGGGCGGCGGGCGCGCCCTGCTCGTCACCGATGAGCACCTGGCCCGCGAGGGGCCACCGGACCGCGTGCGGGCGCTCCTGACGGGCGCCGGCGTGGCGGTCGATGTCTTCTCGCAGGTTCAACCGGACCCGACGGACGTGAACGTGTCGATGGGGCTGGATGAGCTGAGGCGCGTTGCCGCGGACATCGTTGTGGCGGTGGGCGGCGGCAGCGTGATCGACGCGGCGAAGATGATCGCCGTTCTGGCCGGCAACCCCGGACCCGTGGGACGGTACGCGGGATACCACAGGATCCCCGCGCCCGGCTTGCCTCTGATCGCCGTGCCCACCACGGCCGGTACCGGCAGCGAGGCGACGCGGGTCGCCGTCGTGACGGACGGCGCGACGCGGACGAAGCTGATGATTCTCGACCGTCACCTCGTCCCGTCCGTCGCGATCGTCGATCCGAGCCTCAGCGCCACGATGCCGCCGTCGCTCACCGCTCACGTGGGCGTCGATACGCTCACCCACGGCATCGAGGCCTACGTCTCGCTGCTGGCGAGCCCGCTCACGGACCCCCTGGCGCTCTCGACCGTTGCGCTCGCGGCGGAGCATCTCGAGACCGCCGTCGCCGATCCCGCGGACGCGCGCGCACGCGCGGGCATGGCGCTTGCAGCGTGCCACGGCGGGATCGCCTTCTCCAACGCGAGCGTCTGCCTGGTCCATGGGATGAGCCGACCCCTCGGGGCGATCTACCACGTCCCGCATGGCCTCTCCAACGCGGTGCTGCTGCCCACCGTCACCAGGTTCTCCCTGTACGGTGCGCCGGGGCGCTACGCGGAGATCGCCCGCACGATGGGCTGTGCCGCCATCGGCGAGGAGGACGGGCGTGCGGGCGAGAAGCTCGTGCGCTCACTGGCGCGCCTGAACCAGAGTCTCGGAATCGCGCCCCTGCGCCATGTGGTGCGTGTCAGCGAGGCGGAGTTCGAGGCGAGCCTGCCGAAGATGGCCGAGGACGCACTGGCCTCCGGGAGCCCGGCCCGAAATCCGGTCGCGCCGTCGCACAGCGAGATCGTCGAGCTCTACCGCGAAGCGTGGTGAGGCGGCCGTCAGCGCGCCGCCGACGCACTCTCGACCGGCCGCTCGGAGTCGCCGGCTTCGATCGTCCGGACCCATGCGATCACGTCGTCGGCGATCCGCTCCCAGCCGCGCTCATGGATCAAGAGGTGGCCGTGCCCGACGTACTCGCGCAGGTCGCCATCGAAACGCCTCGCGGCGCTGCGGATCTGCGCCGGCGCGACGGTTCGATCCTCGCGTCCCGCGACGCACAGGACGGGGCACCGAACGCCGGCGGGCCTGATGCGCATCGAGCCGAACATCAGCTGGCGGAACGCCACGCCCGACTCGGGGACGAGCTTGCCGTAGACGGCATCCGCCTCGCCGCTCGTCATGCAGTTCATGAACACGCGGCCGGAGTCGGAGCGGTCTGGAAGGAAGGGATCCCCGCGCATGATCCCGGGTAGGTAGGAGAGCAGCAGGGGAAGCGAGCGGGGCTGGGGTATCAGAGGCCCGGGGCCCGCGGGGGCCATCAGCACCGCGGCTGCGCATCTGTCGAGCTCGGCGAGCTTCAGGGCCAGCACGCCGCCGAGGCTGTGGCCGATCACGATCGGCTTGCCCTCCACCTCGTCGAGGACCGCCATCGTGTCATCCAGGTAGTCCTCGAGCGTCACGCCGAGTGCTTCCTGGGGTGGAATCCCCCGTCGACCCCGGCGCGAAGCGGCAAAGCCTTCGTGGCCGGCCTCGGCGAAGCGCTGCAGCCATCCGGCGTAGGACTCATGGGTATCGAGCCCACCGTGAAGGAAGACGACCGGACCGCGGCTGGGACCGCCTTCGGGCTCCGCGACCAGCGCGGGGAAGCCGGCCAGCTCACCTGCCCCGGGCTCACTCATCGAGCGGCCGCCCCGCTCGATGATGCCGCCGCGAGGCCAGGGCGCGCTCGGAGCACGCCGTGCTCTCGCGGGCCGGCGACAGCGCCCCTGCGGCGCTCGCGTCGCACGGCGCGCAGATAGGGATGGAAGTCGATCTGGATCGTGTGGCGATCGGAGCGGACGTAGCGCCTGCGCATCCGGCCGTTGTCCCTCGCGATCACGCGGCGCATCTCGGCGCGAGACGGCAGATGGGTCGCGCCCGTGAGAACGTCGGCGATCCATTCCGCCTGGGCCTCCGCGATCGGCATCACGGGCCCGAGCGGCTGGACCAGCCCAATGAAGTAGAGGCCGTCGTGCACCGGATGGACGACGTTCTTGTAGAGCGCGACTTCGTTGTCCTCGATATCCATGAGCTCCCTGGAGATGAAAGGGAAGGAGATCCTGTAGCCCGTGCAGTAGATGATCCGATCGACGGGCTCGGTCGTGTCGTCGGTAAAGCGGACGTGATCGTCCTCCAGCGCCCGGATGTTGGGCTTGACGATGATTCGGCCGTGGCCGATGCGCCCGAGCAACTCGGAGGACACCGTGGGCTGCGCCTCGCCGATCCGGTGATCCGGGGTTGGAAGGCCGTAGGTCTGCGGCGGGCCCTGGATGATGCGAAAGGCGGCGGCGAGGATCGGGCGATACACCGGGAGCGGGGTGAAGCGCGTCAGGGCCAACAGCTCATCGACCGGAATGCCCGCGACGTACTTGGGAAAGATGTGCGCTCCACGTCGCATCGCGAGGTAGGTCATCGCCGAGACGCGCGAGGTCTCCGTCGCGATGTCCGCCGCCGAGTTGCCGATCCCGAGTACGAGCACGCGCTTGCCCTCGAGGCCGTCGGCGCTGTCGTAGGCGTGGGCATGCGTCTGCTCGCCCGAGAACCCACCCGGGAAGGCGGGGCTCGGCCAGCGGGGAATCCCAGTGGTGCCCGCTCGCCACGAGCACCGCCGCGTAGTCTCTGACGTCATCGTTCGCCAGCGTCACCGTCCATCCGCGAGCTCCGCCCGCGCGGGAGATGTTCGTGACCGCCCTCCCGAAGGTGATCCGCTCGCGCAAGCCGAAGTGATCGACGAAGTCCCCGAAGTACGCTGCGATCTCGCTGTGGTGTGGGTAGTCCGACAGGCGGCTCGGCATCGGATAGCTGCTGTACTCCATGACGCGGCGAGACGCGTTGATGAACAGCGACCGGTAGGCCGCGGACATGCCGTTGTCGTTGCCGTAGCGCCAATTGCCACCGACATCCGAGCCGACCTCGAAGCAGTCGAAGTCGATCCCTCGTGCGCTCAGCGATCGACAGGCGGTGATCCCTGAGGCGCCCGCCCCGATCACGCACACGCGCCCGCCCGCCGGCAGCCTAGGCACCGATCCCCCATCGGCGGACGGTGCAGGCGCTCGGGAAAATGACTGCCCACATTAGATAGAACACTCTATCACAGCATCCGGCCGACCGCGCCGGAAGGGCGCCACGGCGGCGCGCGCGATAGAGCACTCTAGATCGTCTGCTAGGGTCAAAGAATGCCAGCTCAGACCCGGGACCGCATCCTTGAACGCAGCGCCGAGCTGTTCGGTCGCCGTGGCTACGCCGGGACCGGCGTCAAGCAGATCGTCGCGGAAGCGGGCGCCCCGTTTGGCTCGCTGTACCACTTCTTTCCGGGCGGCAAGGGCGAGCTCGGCGAGGAGGTCATCCGCTGGTCGGGTGGGCAGTACGCACGCCTGATCGACGAGGTCTTCCTCCCCGGATCGAACCCTGCAACCGCCACCAAGCGCTTCTTCGCGGGAGCGGCCGAGACGCTGCGGGACTCCGACTACGCGGACGCCTGCCCGATCGCGGTGATCGCACTCGAGGTCGCGAGCACCGACGAGCCGATGCGCGAAGCCTGCGCAGAGGTCTTCGAGAGCTGGGTCCGCGGGCTGAGCGCCCGGTTCACCGAATACGGCTTCACGCGGTCCCGCTCGCGCTCTCTGGCGGTGACACTCCTGAGCGCGCTCGAGGGAGCGTTCGTGCTGTGCAGGGCCACCCGCAGCACCGAGGCGCTCGACACGGCCGGAGCGGCCGTGAGCGAGATCGTTCGCCAGGCGGCGCCGGCCCGTCGCAGCCGCCGCGCCGCGGCCTAGGCAGCCCGCAGCAGTACGGGTCCCTGCCACCCGGCATCGGCGCGCGCGGCGGGACCCCGACGCCCGAGCCGTCCCGGGCCGCGGCTCGCCGCCCGTCAGTAGGAGGTCAGGATCGTCTTCGGGCCACCGGCGAGGAAGTGCTCGCGCAGGGCCGATGGCGCGTCGTCGAGCGGGGCGACGACGGTGGGGACCTCGCCGGGCCGCAGACGCCCGTCGAGGATCAGCTCGAGCGCTTGGGGAATCAGCGTGCGCGCGTGTGTGCGCGCGATGTGGAGCGTCGTGTTTCGGATGTACATCTCGAGCGCCGGTATGCGCGCTCGGCGGTGTAGGGCGGCCACGCTCGTGCAGACGCCGTCGGGCGCCGTGCACGCGAGGGCGAGGCCGAGATCCGTCACGCTCGAGTCGACCACGAGCTTCGCCTTCGGGCGGCGGCGCAGCTCGCGAGGATGCAGGGTGTTGATCCCGAGCGCCTCCGCGTAGCCGCGAACGCGGGGTCGGACATCCGCGAGGGAGATGTTCCTGGCGCCGAGCGCCCGCGCGATCAGGCAGCCGTAGAGCGGGGCGCTGACGCTGAACAGCGAGCGACTCTTGGTCGATAACAGGATCAGGATCTCGGCATCCGGGTCCTCCAGCAGGAGGGCCGGCAGGAAGGGTGCGAAGTGTCGGTAGGCGTCACAGATGTTGTCCGCAAGGCTCGCCGCCGCAACGGGGTCCACGCCGTCCGGTAACGGAACGAGCATCGCGTCTGCGAAGGGAACAGCCAGCTCGTCTGAGAACGCTCCGCCCCAGTGCCCGCCGGTCACGCCGAAGCCGAACATCGAGACCGGCGGCACCGTTTCGCAGCTCCCGGTTCGGCCCGCCACGCACGCCGCGCACGCGCCGCAATTGATCTGGAACGGCACGATCACGCGGTCTCCGGGCTTGACGGTGCGGACGCGCTCGCCGATCGCCTGGACCTCAGCCACGCATTCGTGTCCGAGGTGGAGCGGCAGTGGGAACTGGGTTGCACCGAGAGCCAGCGGGCAGTCGAGGTCGCACGTCGCGGCGGCCAGCGGATGGACCGTCGCGCCGTCCGGCGGCGGCGGTCCCGGCGCCGCCGCGTCGCGCCAGCGTATCCGTCCGCCCGGTGCGACCTGGAGGGCGCGCATCCGGGGTCTCGCCCGCTTCACACGTGCTCCCATGCCCGCGGCGACGGCACCGCCAAGCCGGCGCAGGCGCTGCTCGCGCTGCCATTCCATCGCCAGGCGTGCCCCGACGGCGGCATCCGGCGAGAGCAGGCCGGCGTAGTGACGCAGCCAGCCGCGCGGTCGTGGGCGCCCGCCCGGCGTCGTCGGGGCTGCGGCGGGGCGGACCGGCCTGGGCGGCGGACCTGGACGCCGGGTGCCTGGCCGCTGCGCCGCACGCGGAGGTCTCGCCATCGGAGCGAATATAGCATTTGATAGATCGCTCTAGCGGGACGGCGCGCCATGATGGCGACGACCGGCGAGCAGCGCGCGGATGTCCGCGACCTCGCCGAGGTGGCGCAGCTTGTCGGGATTCACGAGTGAGCGAACCACGTGGATCTGGCCGTCGAGGACGTCCAACGCCATCACGCTCACGATGCGGCCGTCCGGAGAGACCATGATCGCGCCGGGCTGTCCGTTGACCGTCGTGGGCTGCGCTCGCAGGCCCGTCGGCGAAAACGCTCGCGCGAGTCCCAGCAGGATCCGGGCCACGCGCTCGCGCCCGTGGACAGGAGCGGACAGCGCCGGCGCGTTACCTCCGCCGTCTGCGTACAGCACCACGTCCGCCGCCAGCGCGTCGGTGAGCGTCTCGAGGTCGCCGCTCTCGGCCGCGACCAGAAAGCGCTCCACGAGGGCTCTGCGTTCGGTCATCGACGCGTCGAAGCGCGGCCGGTGCTCCTCCAGGTGAGAGCGTGCCCGCGAGGCGATCTGGCGGCAGTTCTGGGCATTGCGGTCCACCACGGTGGCGATCTCCTCGAAGTCGAAGGCGAACACCTCGCGCAGGAGGTAAACCGCGCGCTCGATCGGATTCAGCCTTTCCAGGAGCAGCAGGAACGCCATCGAGATCGAGTCCGCGAGCTCGGCTCGGGATGCCGGATCGACCGCCCCTTCGTCGATGACCGGCTCGGGCAGCCAGGCTCCGACATACGCCTCGCGGCGCCTGCGGGCCGAGCGCAGGTGATCGATCGCGAGGCGGGTCGTGATCGTCGTGAGGAGTCGGCGGGGCGCGGTGACGGTCTCGGGCGCGATTGCCTGATAGCGGATGAAGCTCTCTTGGACGATGTCTTCGGCATCGGCAACGCTGCCGAGCATCCGGTAGGCGATCGAGAGCAGCAGCGGACGAAGCGCTTCGAAGTCCTCGGTATCCGTTCTCTGATCCATCGCGCCGGACCGGACCGGCCGCACTCACCCCGGAGCAGCGGCGACCGCGATCCCGCTTCACCTTGGCACCAACGCTCGCCCGGCGTCAAATTGGCACCCGAGGAATCCCGATGGAATTGGCTCTCCGCGCCTGTCGCGGAGCGGTCCCCGTAGAGAGGTGTCACAGCCGCCGCGCCTACCTCGTCTTGGTCCTTACAAGCGCAACGCGAGATGGCATGGAAGGAGCTCGAGAATGGCAACGATCAAGACAGAGCGCGTATTGGTCCTCGGCGGGGGCTACGCGGGGACCCTCGCGGCCGTCCGACTCGCCGGCCGGGCACGCCGCCGGGCGGAGGTCGTCCTGATCGACAGCAAGGACGCGTTCGTCCAGCGCCTCCGGCTTCACCAGGTCGCCGCCGGCATGTCCGTCGCTGAACCGAGCTACGCGAAGATCCTGGGGAGACGCGTCCGGTTCGTGGCCGGCACGGCGGAGGCGATCGATGCCGACCGCGGCGTCGTGACGTTTGCCGGCGGCAAGCCCCGCGAGCTGGGCTTCGACCGGCTGATCTACGCCGTCGGCAGCGGCACCGACGTGTCCGCGGTTCCGGGAGTCGCTCAGCACGCCCACGGCGTCGCCGACCGGATCGCGGCGAGGAGGCTGAGCCACGCCCTCGCCTATGCCTCCAGCGACGGCGCGGTTCTGATCGTCGGCGGCGGACTCACCGGCATCGAGGCCGCGAGCGAGATAGCGGCCGCCTATCCGAGACTGAAGATCAAGCTCCTCAGCAGCGGCCCGGTCGGCGGTTGGCTGAGCGCGCGGGCCCGTGCCTACCTGTCGGGGGCGCTCGCGCGGCTCGGCGTGGAGTGCATCGAGAACGTTCACGTGGCCGGCGTCGAGAAGCAGCACGCCTGCCTTGCCGATCGCACCGAGATCCCGTTCCAGCTGCTCGTCTGGTGCGGGGGCTTTCGGGCACCGGCGCTGGCCGAGCGGAGCGGCCTCGAGACCGACGAGCTCGGTCGACTGATGGTGGACCGGAAGATGCGCTGCAGGAGCCATCCCCAGATCGTCGGCGTCGGCGACGCGGCGGCCACGCCACCGTTCGTGGCGGGAAGACCGCTGCGCATGTGTTGCCACGTCGCGGCGCCCACCAGCGGCCGCGCCGCGGACAACGTGCTGGCCGGGATCAAGGGCCGCGTGCCCAAGGATCTCCATTTCGGTTACGTCCACCAACCCTTGAGCCTCGGGCGGCGCGATGGGCTGATCCAGTTCGTCGGCCGTGACGACTCTCCCAGGGAGCGCATCGTGACGGGGCGGACCGCGGCGATCTACAAGGAGCTCGTCTCCGCTTCGCCGCTGGTCTCCGTGCGCATGGAGCGCGTGCTGCCGGGGTCGAACGTCTGGCCCATCAAGGAGCCCAAGGGCGGACGGATACCGGCGGGCGGGACACAGCAGCGGCTGACGGCCCGCGTCGCCTCAGACACGCCCGATGCCGTAAAGCCCGAGGCGCGGGTCGGGGACTAGTCCCGCGAACGGCCTTGGCTCCGGCCTTCGGGACCAGCGGTCGCCCACCGAGGCCCCGACCACCGTCGAGGATGGCTCGAGCACACGAGAGCCCGTCCACAGGGCTTCCGAGGCCGTCGAGCTACTCGCTGCGTCAGCTCGCCGACGCCTGGCGGACGATCACGGTCTTGGCGTCGAAATCCGCCAATCCCTCTGCGGCCTGATCCCAGTGGATCTCCCGCGAGGTCATCATCCCCGGGTCCAGGCGACCGTCGCGGATCAACTCCAGGGCCTGGGGTAGGACGGCGCGGGCGTGGACGCGCCCGGTGCAGAAGTGAATGCCGCGCATGTACATCTCGAACATGGGGACGGGCACCGCGTCGCCGCCGAAGAAGATGCCCATGTTCGTGCAGACCCCATCCGGACCCGTGGACCTGATTGCACATTCGATCGCCTCCTGGTTGGAGGTGCCGCAGACGGTGATCGGATAAGAGCCCACGCGCTTCGGGAACGGTCCGTCGATGACCCCCGCGCCGAGACGCTTCGCTATCTCCCGCTCCCGTTCTCTACCACCGATGAAGTGCACCTCGGATGCTCCCAGAGCGAGAGCGATCGCCGTTGCAAAGAGGGACACGCTGTTTGCTCCGGCGACGACCAGCACGTCGGCTCCCGGCCTTTCGGCGAGAGGCGGCGCCACCGTCCGCCAGCCGTCGGAGATGTTGTCGCTCAGGCTCGCGGCGACCTTCGGCTCGAGGTCGCCCGGCAACGCGGTGAGCATGTGATCGGCGAATGGCACGAGTACGACGTCGGAGAGGAAACCGCCCCAGTCCTTCCCGCTGAAGGGCTCCAGGCCGTACATCGACATCGGCGGCAGCACCCCGCAGTGCGCGGTGCGCCCTCCGGCGCATTGGGGGCATGATCCGCAGGAGAGCTGGAAGGGAACGCTCACGATGTCCCCCGGTCGCACCCTGTCGACCTCGTCGCCGACCTCGAGGACCTCAGCGACAGCTTCGTGACCGAACGCGAACGGCGCCTCGACGGGTACCTGACCGCGGACGAGGGAGGTATCGAGATCGCACGTGGCAGCGACGATGGGACGAACCAGCGCCTGGTGGTCCTCCTCGAGCCGAGGGGCATCCACTTCCCGCCACTCCAGCTTGCCTGGCCCGAGAAACGTCAGTGCCCGCATGTCCGACCTCCGATTGGGTTGCCTGGTAGCCTACCGTACTTGATAGAGTGCTCTACTCGCCTCGAAGGCGGCTAACGATGAACAGCTCTGGAGACACGACCTCGACCGACCGGGAAGCCCGGGCCGGGCGAGTCGCCTTCCTCCTGGAGGGATCGATCGGGTGCATCCGACTCCTTCGACAGGAGGGGCACAACGCGATCGACCCCGACATGGTCCGTGGGCTCCGCGACGCGGTCGCCGCGGCGCAGGAGGCCGAGGGCATGCGGGCGCTTCACATCTCCGCCGCGGGCGCGAACTTCAGCGTCGGCGGCGACCTGGCACACATGCGGAGGAACAGCGGCCTTCTCTCGCGGGAGCTCGACCGGATGGTGGCGCTGTTCCACGAGGCGCTGATCGCCCTGGCCGAGCTGCCCGTGCCGGTCGTTTGCGCGGCCCGGGGCGCGGTCGTCGGGGGCGCGCTCGGGCTTCTGTGGTGCGCGGACATCGTGCTCGCCGGGGAGAGCCTCACGATCACACCCGGCTTCGTCCGGGTGGGACTCAGCGGCGACGGGGGCAGCTCGTGGTATCTGCCCCGGCTGGTCGGGCTGAGACGAGCGCAGGAGATTCCTGCTCGAGAATCGTGTCCTCTGCGCCACGGACGCTCAGGAGCTCGGGCTGGTGACGCGCGTCGTACCGGACGTGCGGCTCGAGCGGGAGGCGGAGGAAACGACGCGGAAGCTCGCTGCGGGACCCACCGTGTGCCTCGGCGAGATGCGCGGTCTAGTTCGCGACTCGCTCTCTCGTACGCTGTCTGAAGGTTTGCTGGCGGAGCAGGACGCGATGGCGCGGACGGGGGCGACGGCCGACGCGCCTCGAGCGATCGGCGCGTTTGGGACGCGCGAGGTGCCGACGTTCGCGGGCAGCTGACGCGGCGAGCTCAGGCGGCGATCCAGCTCTTTGCCTGCTCCAGCTGGTCCAGCTCGTAGACCTTGACTTCTCCTGGGGTCATCCAGGCGAACAGCTTGTATGCCCGCCCGACCCAATCCACATCGGTGACGATCGCAGAGCGCTTCCACGCCGAGTGGTGCCCGATGCCGAGCCCGAGCCCGGTCTTGATGTCGTCGAACCAGGCTGCGGGCTCGAGTCCGTCGAAGGATGTGAGCGTGAACAGCATGCGGATCTCGCCCGCATCCGCAGCCTCACGCAGGACTGGCTCCAGGACCACTCGGTAGTCATCGCGGGTGAGCTTGCCGGAGGCCCGAAAGCCGATCGTCCCCGCCGGCATGTCATCGATTCGCTCGACCATCACCTCTCCCCTCCGTGCCGGTTCGCCGCGGGCGAGGAGAGGTGAACTCAGCGACCGTCCAGTCCCATTCGCCAGCGTACACACGCCCACGCTAGCCGAATCCCGTCCGGTACCAGGTGAGCGGGAGAGCATCTCGCGCATGCCGGAGATAGGCTGCCCACCGTGACCGCATGGCCTCAGCGAAACTCGCCGCGAGCATGAGGCCGTGAGCGCTCACCGTCACTACAGCGAGAAGGAGTTCGAGGGGCTCGTTCGCTCGGCGCTCGACGGCCTGCCGGGCCAGTTCCAAAGTGCGCTGGAGAACGTCGCGGTCGTCGTCTCCGACCGCGGTACCGAGCACCACGCCTACGGGATGTACGTCGGCTACAAGAGGGGCGGGAGCAGCTTCTTCGGCGGCGGCGGCGTACCGGACGAGATCCTGATCTTCCGCGACACGCTCGTGCGCGACTTCGGTGACGATCCCGAGCGCCTTCGCTCGCACGTCATCCAGACGGTCCGCCACGAGGTCGGCCACTACCTCGGCCTCGACGAGGCCGACGTTCGCGAGCTCGGGCTGTGAGCAGGCGGCGGCCAGTCGGCTCGCCTCCGCGACGTCGCTGATGTCACCCGGCGGCGCGAGCTTCACAACCCTGAGGCTCGCCGACGACGACGGCGTCGGCGAGCTCGTCCTGAACCGCCCCCGGCGGCTCAACTCCCTCTCTCCGGCGATGCTCGAGGAGCTAATCGCGGCGGCGCACCACTTCGACACCCGCGCCGGCGTGCGAGTGGTGATCGTCCGCGGGGAGGGTCGTGCGTTCTGCGCCGGCGCCGACCTCGGTGAGATGCGGAGTCCCTCCGCCGGCTCGGGGGCGGACTCGGCCGGCGCGCTCGACGCGCTCGATCTCGGGCGGCGGATGGCCGAGGCCATCACGGGCATGAGGGCGCTGACCGTGGCGGCGATCCATGGCCACTGCGTCGGCGGCGGCGTCGTGCTCGCCGCCGCCTGCGATCTGAGGGTCGCCGCCCGCTCGGCCACCTTCTCGATCCCGGAGGTAGACCTGGGCATTCCATTGGGATGGGGCGGGATCCCGCGGCTCGTCCGCGAGCTCGGCCCGGCCGTCACCAAGGAGCTCGTATTGAGCTGCCGCAGCTTCGACGCCGCGGAGGCGCACTCCCTGCGCTTCGTCAACTCGGTGGTCGACGACGACGAGCTCGAGCGCACGGCGGGAGCACTGGGCCGCAAGCTCGCCGGCCAGCCGGCATATGCCCTCACGCAGACAAAGCGCCACGTCAACGCCGTGGCCGAGGAGCTCGCCTCGACGGCGCGTTCATCGAGCGACGCCCAGGTGCTCCTTGGCGCGCTCCAGGACGCCGAGTCGCAGGCGATCATGAGCGACTACCTCCGGCGACACGCGTCGTGAGCCTCGGGTGCCGGCTTTCGGCAGCGGGGCAACGCCCTCAGGCGGCGTTCGCCCTCGTCAGCACGGAGATCGTTCGACTGCCGCGGGTGCGAAAGCCGAGCCCTTCGTAGAGGCGGATCGCGTCGGCGTTGTCCGTCAGGACATGCAGGAAGACGCTCTCGCCGCGATCCTGGCTATCCGCAACGAGCGTGGAGACCAGTCTCGAGGCAAGTCCGTGGCCGCGATGGGCAGGCGCGGTGCATACGGCACTGATCTCCGTCCAGCCGTCGAACCGGAGGCGCTCGCCCGCCATCGCAACGAGCTCGCCGCCCCGTCGGATGCCGACGTAGGTGCCAAGCTCGATCGTCCTCGGCAGGAACGGCCCCGGCTCGGTGCGGCGCACGAGCTCCATCATCTCCGGCACGTCGGCCGAGGTCAGCTTGACCGCGTCCGAATCGCGGGCCCCGTCGACGTCCTCGCCGATCATCTGCACGAGCTCGAAGGCGAGGGTCTCCGTCAAGGACGCAGGCAGGGGCGCTCCGTCGTGAACGGTCGCAGCCATGCTCCCCGGCGGCACCAGCTCGAGGGCGTCGCGCCAGTCGCTCGCCGTGGCATCGGAGGGCAGGGCGAGGAACGGCGCGACCTCGGGCGCATACCGGAGCGCGCGACCGCTTCGCTCTGCGAAACGGGCGTGCGGACCGGACAGAGCGGCGTAGGCCGGGTTCTCGAGTCGATCTAGCTGGGCACGGTCCAGCATCGCCAGTCCTCGAGCTTGCGGAACCCGAGCCTCTCGTACACCCGGTAGCCGGCCGCGCTGGACTGCAGGTAGGCCGACCGTGCGCCGGCGGCCACGCCATCGGTGACGGCCCGCGCCGTCACGGCCGCGCCATAGCCGCGTCGTCGATGTTGCGGCGGCGTGGCGATGTTGAACACGCCGACGTGATCGCCGAGCGTGACGCCGGCACCGGTCGTGACCGCGCGACCGTCGATCTCCCCGACGTAGCAGCGGATGCCGGGCGCGGCGAGTACTGAGGGCGTCACGAGCTTCACGAACAGCTCAACGGGCAGCTCGAAGCCGTCCGCCAGCAGCCCGGCGTGGACGTGGGCCTCATCCGCCTGCAGCTCGCGGATCCTCAGCCCGTCGGCGTCGCGCGCGACGCCCGTGGCGGCGGCGTCCTCGGAGAGCATCAGCGGGATGCGCTCTTCGAGCGTCATGCCTCGCGCCGCCGCAACTCCCGCCAGCCGCTCTGCAGCTGCCGGCCGCACCTGCAGGCAATGCGGGAGCCCAGTGGCGGCGACGCGGTCGAGCAGGTCGTCGACCGATTCGCGATCGACGTCGGCGGATCGGACCCAGACGCCGTTCAGCGTAGGCGCGGCCGCCCCGCTGACGAGCGCCGCAGCCGCCCCGACCGCCCGCACCCAGCCGTCGGGGAGGGCGGCGAGATAGCGCGCCATGCCGTCCGCGAACGCAGCCGCGGCGACCGCGGCGAGCTCGTCATCGCCGGCGAGTCGGTCTGTCCCCGCGTCGTCGATCGGGACAACGTACACCGAACTCGCTCGAGTCCCCGCCGTCAGCCTGATGGGCGCGATCCGCTGCGCCCGGAGCTCTCGGCCTCGCGGGAACGCGCCAGCCAGTGCGTCACGGACGCCGGGCGGCTCGGATCGGTCATCGCGGCGATCTCCTCCAGCCGCCGCTGGTCGCGCTCGCTGACCCGTTCGTGCTGGCGGAGGTGCTCATCCCACGAGCCGACGACGAACTGCTCGAGCACGTGGCCGGGATCAGCCGCGTCGCGCCACACGCGCCAGCTCACCGCACCGGTCCGCCGTCTGGCGTAGCGCCCGGCGATGAGGGCGTCGAGCAGCTCCCGCTCGAGTCCGGGTCGCGGCCGGTACTCAATCGTGACCAGCACCGGCCCCTCGCTCCCGCTCGCCCCGACGAGCAGCGGGGCAGGCCAGTCGCCGGCCGGCTGCAGTTCATCCGGGGAGATCGCCTTGAACGGCAGCCTGATGCCTGCCACGGCGACGAGCGCGAGGCCCCCGGCGGAGGCGAGGAGCGCCTCGACGAGGCCTGCGCGCTGTGCAAGGACACCGAACGCGGCGCTCCCGACCGCGCCGCCGCCCTGGAAGATCACCAGGTAGTAGGACATCCCGCGGGCCTTCGCCCAGGTTGGCAGCGTCGACTGATACTCCGAGTTCAGCGTCGAGAGCACGAGGATCCATGCGACTCCCCCGATCACCAGCACCGCCCCGGCGAGAGCGCTGGCGCGCACATACGCGAGCGCCAGCGTGACCGCCGCGAAAACCACCGTGGCGAACGTCATGATCGACGTCGCGCTCGCCCGCCCGCGTACCCGAGGCAGCCCCACCGCACCGACGACCGCGCCGACGCCGACCCCGCCGAGGAGGAGGCCGTATCCACCGGAGCCGAGATGCAGCTGAGTACGCGCGACGAGCGGGAGCAGAGCCCAGATCGCGCTGGCGAAAAACATGAACAGGCCGGCGCGCAGGAGGATCACACGCAGTGCCGGGCTCGCCGCGATATAGCGCGCGCCGGCGCGCACCGCATCGCCCCACCTGCTCCCTCGGAGCTCCGCTTCGCGGACGTCCTCCCCCGCGCCAGCGAGCCACCACGCCGATGACCGGCACGAAGCTCAGGGCATTGACGAAGAACAGCACCGCTGCGCTGCTCGCGGCGTATAGCGCGCCGCCGATCGCGGGACCGATCGCCCTGCTCAGGTTCATGTTGACGGCACCGAGCGCGATCGCCTGGGTCCGATCCTCAGGCGCGACGAGTTCCGGCTGGAGCGTCTGCCAGGTCGGCGACGTGAGCGTCTGCCCCGCGCCGACGGCGAAGATCAGGGCGAGCAGCACCCACGGGGTCACCAGCCCGGCGACCGCCAGCACCGCGAGAAGAAGGGCCGCGAGCAGCATGAACGACTGCGCCGCGATCAGAAGGCGGCGGCGATCGACGAGATCACCGATCGCACCCGCCGGGATCGCCAGCAGGACGACCGGTAGGCCCGCCGCCGTCTGGATCAGCGCGACGAGCGTGACGGAGGTCGTCAGCGTCAGCATCAGCTGCTGGGCGCCGACCGTCTGCATCCAGCCGCCGACGTTGCTCACGAACTGCGCCGAGGACATCTCCGCGAAGGCCCTCGAGCGAAACGGGGCCCACGCCGATGCGCGCACCTTCGGTGCGGCCTCGCCGGTAGCCTCGGCCTCGTCGGCAGGCGCCTCGATCGCGCGCCATTATCTCGCTCTCGGTCAGGCGGCGCGAGCCAGCTGCGAGGCTCGAATCCGCGCAGCGCGCACCGCCGCGCCGAGTGTCTCCGGGTCATAGGCGCCCTGATAGCGACGCCCGTTGATGAAGAAGCTCGGGGTCCCCGAGACGCCGCTTTCGTCGGCGCTCGCGACGTCCTCGGCGACCCTCGCGGCATGTCGGTGTTGGCGCAGCTCTGTGGTGAAGCGCTCGACATCGAGTCCCAGGTCCTGCGCGCGACGGATCAGATCCGCGGCCGTCAGAGCACGCTGCTCGGCGAAGAGACGGTCGTAGAAGTCCCAGAAGCGTCCCTGGGCGGATGCCGCCTCGGCGGCTTCGGCCGCCAGCTGGGCGTGCGTGTGGACATCATTCAACGGGAGGTGGCGCCAGACGTAGCGCAGGTCGTGGCCGAAGGAGCTCGAGCACCTGACGGATGCTCGCCTCGGCGCGGCCGCAGAAGGGACACTCGAAGTCGCCGTACTCCACGACCGTCACGAGCGCCTCGCGCGGACCCCGGATGTGATCCCGTTCGAGGTCCACCTCGCCGGCGAGATCGAGTAGGTCCTCGGCCGTGCCGGCGACCTGGCGGGCACGCACGCCGGCCGGGAGCCGTTTCACGAGTCGGAGCACCGACCAAGCGATCATCGGCGCCACGATCACGGCGGCGAGCACACCGAGCTTCGCCTCCTCGAGCAGGCGGCCGTGGAAGGCCCGGCTGGAGATCAGGAGCGAGACGGTGAAGCCGATCCCGGCGACCGCCCCACCGGCGCTGAGCACCGGCCAGCTGATCGTTGGTCGCGACCCGCGAAGCGCCGGGCGCGATCCCAGCCACGACGCGGCGAGGATGCCGACGGGCTTGCCCACCACGTAGCCGAGGAATATCCCCCACGTCACTGGCGAGGACAGGGCGTCGCCGATCAAGCCGCCGTCGAGGTGCACGCCGGCGTTCGCGAGGGCGAACAGGGGCACGACGACATAGCTGCTCCATGGATGGAGGCTGTACTGGAGCCGCTCGTTGGGCGATATCGCGGACAGCACGCCGAGCTGGGCGGAGCGTGCGAGGTCGGCGCTCGGCTGCTCGCGGAACGAGCGAGCCAGCGCGGTGGCGCGTTCCAGATCCTCCCGCGAGGGCGGGTAGGCGCTCGTGACCAAGCCGATCGCGAGACCCGCGATCACTGGATCGATGCCCGACTTGAACAGCGCCACCCACAGACCGATCGCCACGACCACCGATGCCTGTCGCCGTCCGATCGGCGCGTAGCGGAGCCCGAGCAGGACGGCGAACAGGGCAAGCGCGACGAACAGCGCCACCATCGAGACGTGCGTCGTGTAGACGAGCGCGATCACGAGCAGTGCCGACACGTCGTCGACGACCGAGAACGTCAGCATGAACACTCGCAGCCTGGTTGCGCCGCTCGGCGTGAGCAGGGCGAGGGCGCCGAGCGCGAGCGCCGTGTCCGTGGACATCGCGGCTCCCCATCCTGATGCCCCCGCCCCGCCGGCGTTGAACGCGAGGTAGATGCCGACCGGGACGGCGATCCCGCCGAAGGCGGCCACCATCGGGATCGCGATCCGACGACGTTCCCGCAGGTCGCCAACGTCGAGCTCGCGCTTCGCCTCAAGGCCGACGACGAGGAAGAACAGGGTCATCAGCCCCTGGTTGACCCAGCCGCGGAGATCGGTCGAGATCACCCCACGCCCGAGACGCACGGACAGCTGCGTCGTCCAGACCGCTTCGTAGGAGTGTCGCCAGGGGGAGTTCGCCCACAGCAGCGCGAGCACTGCTGCGGACACGAGCACGAGGGCGCTGCCGGTCTCGGTGGCCAGGAAATCCCGCACCGGCGCAGCCACGTTGCGGGCCCATGCCGTGCGCCCGCTCTCCCCACCCCCTCGGGAACGGCCGTCGAGCTCACAACTGCGTCGGGTCCGCCCGAGACGTCCACCTTTCCATTATCGGAGGACCGCGGCGGATCATGCTCAGCGCCACGCCCACCCCGAGGGGCTGGAGACGGCGGCCGTGGTCGCCACCGCCGCGGTCGTGAGCCTCACCCCGATGGCGATGAGGAGGGGTAAGAGCGGGAGGTAGTCGCCGCCGCCGGGGAAGCGGCTGAGCCATGCGATCGCGACGGCGGAGATCGAGAGCGCGGCGGCGAGGACGAGGCGCGGGCCGACTCGGGTGAGGATCGGTCCGGCGTATCTCCTGGCGACGAGGACGCCGGCGAGGCCGGCCGGGCCGAATGCAAGGCCGGCCTGCAGCGGGCTGTAGCCCGCGGTCTGCTGGAGGAAGAGCGTGATCAGCAGGATCGTCCCCCCGGTCAGCACCCCCGTGATGGTTGTCGCCGTGACGGTGCCGGCGAGCCATCGCGAACGCAGCATGCCCGGCCGCAGGAGCGGATCACGGCTTCGTGTCTCGGCCAGCGCGAGCAGGCCGAGCAAAAGGAAGCCGCCGCCGGCAGCGATTAGGAAGCCGGCCGAGGTCCAACCGTGGGCGGCCCCGCGCGTGGGCGCCCACACGAGCAGCGCCATCGCCGCGGTGATCAGCACGGCACTGGCGATATCGGGCCGTCGACGATCGCCGATCGGCCGGTCGGCGAACATCGGGCCTCTCGCGAGGATCGCGGCGGTCAGCGCGACGGGGACGTTGATGACGAAGATGCTGCGCCAGCCGATCGCGTCGGCGAGGACGCCGCCGAGGACCTGGCCGGCCAGGAATCCAAGCGCCGTCGCCGATCCGAAGACGCCCAGAGCGCCGTTGGCCGACCGTTGGCGCCGCGTGGGTCACCGGCCGCCGCCGGCCGGTCCGCTACCTCAGCGGCTGCGGTCCCTCACGCTGCGGGTCCTCCTGGCTGAGCGCGAGCAGCTCCTCGTCGGTGATCTGCGCGGCGACCGCGGGGTGGTTGGACTCCATGTGCGCGCGCGCTCCGACGAGCAGGTCATGCTCGCTGCCTCCGCGCACGATGGTGCCGCACTCGCAGACGATCGTTGGCGTCATCAGGGGTAGTGTCGCACGTCGATGCTCGCCTCATCAGACTCTCGCATCCAGCTCTGCGGACCGCTTGTCGTGCGCGTCGCCGGCCGCGATGTGACGCGGGCGCTCCCAGGCGCACAGGGCCGCCTGGCGCTTGCATACCTCGTCGACAATCGCACACGGCCGGTGACGCGAGGCGAGCTGTCCGACGTGCTGTGGGATCGGACGCCGCCACCGGAGTCGGCCACCGCCCTGCGGGCCCTGCTCTCGAAGCTGCGGCGTGCGCTCGCCCACGTCCAGGAGGAGCCGCTTCCCGCCGGCGACCCTCTGCAGCTGCGCCTCCCCCACGATGTCTGGGTGGATGTCGAGGCTGCGACGCAGGCGCTCCACGACGCACAGGCCGCCGTCGCGCTGGGCGAGGACGTCAGGGCGTGGATCGCGGCCCACGTCGCCCTGAACGTCAGCTCGCGGACGTTCCTGGCAGGTCACGAGAACGACTGGGTGATCGAGCGCCGCATGACACTCGCGGACATGCAGCTCCGCGCGCTCGAGGCCCTCGCGGCCTGTGCGCTGAGACTCGGCGGTCCGGAGCTGGACACGGCGCTTCGGGCCGCGCGCCGGCTCGTCGAGGGCGCGCCGTTCAGCGAGTCGGGCCACGCCCTCCTGATGGAGGCACTCGCGGCACAGGGGAACACGGCCGAGGCGCTCCTCGTGTTCGCCCGGCTGCGCGTGCGGCTCCGCGAGGAGCTCGGCGCCGTGCCCGGCCCCGAGATCGAAGCCCTCCACAGCGAGCTGCTCAGCCCTCGAGGATCAGGCACGTAGAGGTCGCGTGAGCGAGGAGCGCTCCCGCACGGTCGGTGAGCCGCCCCTCCGCGGTGGCGACGCGGCCGCCGCGGTGGACCACCGTGCCCTCGGCGCGGACCTCGCCGGTATCGGGCGTGATCGCCCGCACGAGGTTGACCTTCGTCTCCAGCGTCGCATAGCCCTGGCCCGCCCGCAGGGTCGTGTGCACCGCCGCGCCGGCCGCCGAATCGAGCAGCGTCATCGCGATCCCGCCGTGAACGGAGCCCATCGGGTTGCGCATCGCAGCCGTCGGGCTGCAGGTGAACGCGGCGCGCCCTTCGCCCACCTCCTCCAGGTCGAAGCTCAAGAGCTTCTGGATCGGTGCGGGGGGAGCGAGGCCGTCGACGATCGCCTGCAGCTGCTGAAGTCCCGTGGGCGTCTCCAGATCGGACATTTCGGGAGCTGAACCAACCATCTAGGCGGTCCGCTCGCTCATCGCGCGGATGTAGCTCGGCCCTCGTCGGCCTCGACGAGCGTGATGTCCAGCAGCCGCGCCACGGTTGGGGGCGCAAGCGTCCCGGCGATGATCCCTCGCATCGCATCGAGCCCCGACATCCCGCGGGCGCTCGCCGCTGTCTTGGCGGGGTCATCCGAGCTGAAGCGACGGCTGCGATCAGGCACCTCGAGTGCGCGCGGGGGCTTGGTTGGAATCGGAAGGCCGCTCATCTCGATCTCTCGAGACGATAGGTAGGGGGCGTTGGCGGGGCGTTGGCGCCCGCCGGGCCCGCCCTCTCAGCGGCGCCGCGCCACGAAGAGGTAGCGGTTGAGGCTGAAGAAGTAGTCCTCCCCGAGCCTGCGGAGATCCTCCGCCCAGGCCGCGGCCTCGTCCGCGGACACCTCGCCGCGCCCGGAGACGAAGGCGGCGATCATCTCGAGGAGCCCGGCGCTGAACGTGTCCGTCCGATAGCCGAGGTTGAACATCGGGACGACCTCGGCATGGAGGTCGTCGAACCGGGCGCCGGCGAGTGCACCGGGCAACGACCTCGGAAGGTGGGGATCGGCGAGGTGCCCGTCCCAAGTCCGCAGCACGCGCTCCATCCGCCCCGTGTCGCTCGAGCGCCAGACGATCGAGTCCCAGTCGGTGTCGAGGATCACGATTCGCCCCCCGGGCTTCAGCACTCGGCAAGCCTCGGCGAGCGCGAGCGACACGTCGCGCACGTACTCGTACACCTGGGTCGAGACCACGGCATCGAAGGTCCCGTCCGGGAACGGGATCGCGGTTGCTGCGGCGACCGTGAAGGCCATCGGCGCGGACATCTCCCCGCGCGGCTGCTCGGCGGCGATCACGAGCATCGCCTCGCTCACGTCGATGCCATCGATCCGGCCCGCCGGCCCCACCGTCGCCGCCATCTCGGCGGCCATCAGCCCGGGGCCGGAGCCGATGTCGAGCACCCGCTCGCCCGGCTCGAGCGCGAGTGCCTCGCGGACGATCCGACGCTGCTCGACGATGTCCGGGGTCGCGTAGGTCCGCAGCAAACGGCGCGAGGCCCTCTCGTCGAACTCCATCACCGTGTCGCCCATCATCTCTCGATCGTCTTCGGCTCCAGCTGCCTTCTCGGCGCCCGGACGTTATCGTGACCGCCGCCGATGAATCCCCTGACCATCGAGCTCGTCGACCAGGTCACGGCCGCGCATGGCGGCCTGGAGCTGTGGGACAGCGCCAGCGAGATCGACGTGCAGGTCTCATCGGGCGGGCTTGCCTTCGCCACCAAGTTCCAGGGCGCGGCGGTGCGCGATGTCGAGGCACGCGTCTCGACTCGGGGGCAGGATGTGGTCCTCATGCCCTATCCGCGCCCCGGCCAGCGAGGGGTCCTCGAGCGGGGCGGGAGCGTCCGCATCGAGACGGACTCGGGCGAGCTGATCGCGGCGCGCGCGAACCCGCGCAGGGTGTTTATGGACCTGCGCCACAAGCTGTGGTGGGACCGACTGGACATCCTCTACTTCGCAACGTACGCGATCTGGACCTATGTATCGACGCCGTTCGTGTTCGCAAGGGATGACTATCTTGTGCGCGAGCTCGGTCCCTGGGAAGAGGGCGGCGAGCGGTTCCGCCGGCTCGCCGTGACCTTCCCGGCGGACGTTCACACGCACTCCCGCGAGCAGGTCTTCTACGTCGGCGAGGACGGACTCATCCGTCGCCACGACTACACGGCCGAGCCCCTCGGGGGCTGGGCGAAGGCTGCGCACTACTGCCTCGATCACCAGGCATTCGACGGACTCCTCGTGCCCACGCGGCGGCGCGTTTACCCGCGCAGACGTGACAATCGGCATCGCGGGTGGCCGCTGCTGGTTTGGATCGAGGTACCGCAGGGGACGGTTCGTCGGTGACGGCCGACGTCCACGGAGATCGGCGGGGCAGATGGCGCTGACGGGAGCGAGTGCCCCGATCAGGCGTGCGCTGCCGCGCGCCTTTCCATCGCGCCCCTTCAACGTTCAATTCTGGGACGGCGGGGCGATCGCCGCGACCGCGCCGGGCGCCCCGACCTTCTTCCTGCGCAGCCCCTCCGCCCTCGCTCACCTGCTCCGAGCGCCGGGAACGCTGGGCCTCGGGCGGGCATACGTCGACGGCGCGCTCGACGTCGATGACCTCGATGCGGCCTTCGTCGTGGTCGACGAGTGGGAGCCGCCCGCCGTCGGGATCCGTGAGCGGGCGCGCCTGGGCCTCGCGCTCGCCGCCGCGGCGGCGCCGAGCGGTGTCCCGCGGCGCCCCCGCATCGAGCTGATGCTGGGTGGGGCCCTCCACAGCATCGAGCGCGACGCGGCCGCCGTTCGCTACCACTACGACGTCGGCAACGACTTCTTCGCCCTGTTCCTGGATCAGTCGATGACCTACAGCTGTGCGATCTTCTCGAAGGGAGCGCGGACCCTCGCGGAGGCTCAAACGACCAAGCTCGAGCTCGTCGCAGGCAAGCTCGGGCTCGCGCCGGGGATGCGCGTACTGGACGTCGGCTGCGGCTGGGGAAGCTTCGCGATCCACGCCGCTCGCAACCACGACGTCACGGTCCTCGGCGTGACGCTGTCGGAGCCTCAGGCCGAGCTCGCACGGCGGAGGGCCGCCGAGGCGGGAGTGGCGGACAGGGTCGAGATCCGAGTCGCCGACTACAGGCAGCTGCCGCACGCCTCGTTCGACGCGATTGCGAGCATCGGCATGGCCGAGCACGTCGGCGAGCGCCAGATCGACGTCTACGGCCGCTCGCTCTTCGCCCTGCTCCGACCGGGCGGCCTGCTGCTCAACCACGCGATCGCCGCGTTGGACCCCGACCACGATCCCCACGAGGACATCTTCTCGACCCGTTACGTGTTCCCCGACGGCGAGCCGCTGCCGCTGTCTCGCGTCGAGCTCGCGCTGGAGCGGGCCGGCTTTCACACCGATCACGTCGAGGGCTTCAGAGAGGACTACTCGATCACGCTGCGCCATTGGGCCGAGCGCCTGGACGAACACCTCGAGCAGGCGGAGAGGCTCGCCGGCCGCGAGCGCCTGCGCGTGTGGCGGCTGTACCTTCGCGCCGCCCGCCACGGGTTCGACACCGGCCACACCGCCGTCTACCAGGTCCGCGCACGGAGACCCGGGACCGACGCCACCAGGCTCCGCGCTGAGCCGTAGGGGTTCCGCTCCCGGCGCCGTCCGCCGCGGGATACTGCTCGAGGTGGCCTCGGAGAACCTGGAACTCGTCCGCTCGATCTACGCGGCGTGGGAGCGCGGAGACTTCAGCTCGGCGGAGTGGGCGGATCCGCAGATCGAGTTCGCCTTCGCGGACGGGCCCGAACCGGGCCACTGGAGCGGACTCGAGGCGATGTCCGCGCGCTACGGCGAGTGGCTGAGGGGCTGGAAGGACTTTCGCGCCGAGCCGGAGGAGTACTTCGTGGGTGACCACGGCCGGGTGCTCGCGTTCGTCCAGAACCGGGGTCGCGGGCACACCAGCGGCGTCGCGCTTGCGCAACGATCGGTGGCCAACCTCTTCGAGATCCACGCCGGGAAGGTGACGAGGCTCGTCATCTACTGGGATCGCGACCGGGCATCCGCCGACCTCGGGCTCGGGTAGGGGCGCGGGGAGCTACACCACAGTCCGCGAATAGGGTGTGACCGTGGACGCGCGCGACCTCGAGCGGTTGGGGATTTATGACGCCTCGGCGCCCGACGCCGAGGATCGGCTTCGCCTCCTGGAGTTCCTCGCCGAGAGGGGCGCGGGTGAAGGCGAACTGGTGGACGCCGCGGCAACAGACTCGCTGGGAGCGCTCGCCCTCGAGCTGGCCGTTCGCGGGCCGAACGCGGGCTTCGGCTTTGACGACGCGGGCAGGGCGGCCGGGCTCGACGAGGGGTCCGCATCGGCGATCTGGCGCGCGCTGGGGTTCGCCGACCCCCAGGGCTCAGCGGTGCGCCTGAATGCCGCTGAAGCCGAGGCCCTCGCAACCCTCGCCGCGGCGAGCCGCGACCTGCTGGGGCCGGATGCCACGATCGGTGTGGCACGCGTGCTCGGGGCCAGCGCGGCCCGCCTGGCAGAAGCCATCGTGGATGCGATGCGGGTCCAGTTCGAGATGCCCAAACGAACTGCCGGCGTCGCCTATTCGGAGGTCGTCTCCCAGTACTCCGAGCTGGCCCAGGGTCAGCTCGGCGCGCTCCTGTCGGTCTTCGATGCCGTGTTTCGTCGTCACATGGTGGTGGTCGCGTCGGGCAGCTGGTCGTTCGACGCCGAGGCGCTCGCCTCCCAGCGGGAGCTGGTCGTCGGCTTTGTCGACATCGAGGGTTATACGAGTCTCTCCCGAACTCTCAGCACCCGCGAGCTCGCCGATCTCGTCGAGCAGTTCGAGACGATCGTCACCGATACCGTCTCGCGCCATCGGGCGCGCCTCATCAAGCTCATCGGAGACGCCGCGATGATCGTCTGCGAAGACGCTCGTGAGGGGTGTCGACTGGCACTGGAGATCGCCGCTCAGTTCGGAGCCGGGTCGCTCCTACCCGCCGTTCGCGTCGGACTCGCCGCGGGACCGGCGATCGCGCTCCGCGGCGACTACTTCGGCGACGTCGTCAATCTCGCCTCGCGCCTGGCCGGGATCGCCGAGCCGTCGACGGTCGTGGTGGACGACGGGGTCAGGCGGATCGCCGCCGAGGAGTTTGCCTTCGTGCAGTTGCCGCCGATCCAGCTGAAGGGGCTGAGTCGGAGCCCGGTCGCGCATCGCTTGCAACCCGCCGCGGCAGCGTAGGATTGCGGCGTGCCCAGCGGGCCTGAGCTCTACATGTTCGACAGCGGCACGCTCGGGCTCGGCGGAGTCGAGGTGCCCGTGCCGTTCTTCCTGATCCGCCACCCCAGTGGCGACGTGCTCGTCGACGGGGGCAACCCGCTCGCAGTCGCCCGCGACCCGCGCGCGCATTGGGGAGCGCTCGCGGACCAGTTCGAGGTTCGGATGAGCGAGGAGCAGCACTGTCTCGCGCAGCTGCGCTCGCTCGGCGTCGAGCCCGACTCGGTCGGCCACATCGTGCAGACCCACCTGCACATCGACCACACGGGCGCGCTCGGCCACTTCCCCAACGCCCGCGTGGTCGTGCACGCGCGCGAGCTCGAGGCCGCGCGCTCGGCCACGGAGCCGACCGCCTCGGGGTACGTCCGCGCGGACTACGAGCGCCCCGGGCTGCGTTGGGAGACCACCGAGGGGGAGCTCGACCTGTTCGGAGACGGAACGATCCGTCTGCTGGAGACCCCAGGGCATTCCGCCGGCCACATGTCGCTGCTGCTGGAGCTCGATCAGAGCGGGCCGGTGCTCCTGGCCGCAGACGCGGCCGACAATCGCGCCCAGTGGGAGGGGCGCGCACATCCGCGGGCGCTGTTCTCGCGGGAGCAGGCGGCGCGATCGCTCCAGGGGCTGGTCGAGCTCGGTGGACCGGACCGGTGCGCTGCTGGTGCTCGGGCACGACCCCGACGACTGGTCGCGGCTGACCCAAGCACCCGGCAGCTACAGGTGAGGATCGGCCGCGGTGTCGGCCATCAGCCCCGGCGCGCGGCCCCTACCCGCCACCCCGGGGTCGAGCCTGCGAGAACCGCTGCCCCGTGCGCTGCTGATCCTGACCGCGGCCACAGGCATGATCGATGCGGTCAGCTTCCTCGGCCTCGGACGCGTCTTCAGCGCCAACATGACGGGCAACGTCGTGTTCCTCGGCTTCGGGCTTGCCGGCGCCGGCGGGCTTCCCGTCGTCTCTCCCCTGATCGCCGCAGCCGCTTTCCTGATCGGGGCGGGCATCGGCGGGAGGCTCGCGGCCGGCCTCCCCGCCGGTGAGTCCACGCTTCGCGCGACGCTCGTCATCGAGGTCGTGCTGCTGGCGCTGGCGGCCGCCCTGGCGGCCGCCGTGAGCATCCGCGCGAACGCCGTCTCGGGCGATTCGCTGATAGCCATCCTCGCGCTCGCGATGGGCACCCGCAACGCGGCCGTCCGGCGGGCGGCGATACCCGATATGACGACCACCGTGCTGACGATGACGCTGACCGCCCTGGCAGCCGACTCGGCTCCCGCCGGGGGCTCGGGCAAGGGGACCACGCGGCGCATCGCCGCCGTCGCCGCGATGCTCGTCGGGGCGCTCGTCGGCGCCCTGCTCGTTCAGACCGACCTGGTCCTCCCGCTGCTCGCCGCGGCGGGCGTGACCCTCCTCGCCCTCTGCGTGTACGAGCGACCGTGAGTCTCGCGCGCTCTCCGACCGCCGGCGACTCCGTCCCTGATAACATACAGACGTGTCTGTACGAACATCTGGGGAGCGGGACCGGACGAGAGCGCGGCAACGCTCCGCCGGTAGCCCTCGTCCGACACAGGCGCAGCGAAGCGCGCGCACGCGGAACGCCCTCCTGGAGGCGGCCGCCAGGGGCCTGTCGCGATACGGCTACGGGAACCTCGTCCTGGAGGAGGTGGCGCGCGAGGCCGGCTACACGCGCGGCGCGCTCTACCACCAGTTCGAGGACAAGGAGGACCTGGCGCTCGCGGTGCTCGAGTGGGTCGACGAGACCTGGCGACAGGAGGTCGGCCAGCGCGTGGACGAAGAGGGGGATCCGGTGGCCGCGTTGCTCGCCCTCGCGCGTGGCCATGCCGTCTTCTGCCGGCGGGACCTCGCTCGCGTGGCGATTGCCCTGAGGCTCGAGTTCAGCGACCAGGACCACCCCGTCGGACGGGAGGTCAAGCGCGTCGGGGAGACGCTCGTGAGGCGCTGCGTCCGCCTGATCGACGCGGGCCGGAGAGCGGGGTCGATCCCACCCGGCCCCCCGACGAGGGCTGTGGCGCTCGCGTTCATCGGCGCCCTCGAGGGCGCCGTCATCGAGCTCGCCGGACTGGCTCCTCACGACGAGCTGCTCGCGGCCCGCGCCGCCGCGGGAGCTCTCGGGCTGGACCTGCGATGAGACTTCCCAACGCCGAGCAGGAAGCACATCCATGGGTGATCGCGGGCATCGTGCCAGACTTCAAGCTGCTCGATGTGTGGGGGCTGCCGGCGACAGGCGGGGCCGACGATTTCCCCACGCTGGTCGAGATCGTCACCTCCCTCGACCCGGCCACCGGAGATTCGTCCCGAGCGACCCGCGCGCTGTTCACGCTTCGCCGTCGCCTCGGCACCTGGTTCGGCTGGGACGACGCGGACCGCAGGCTTGCGATACCGGACTGCGCCGAGGCGACCCTGAGCGCTCGCGTGCCTGAGGAGCTGCGGGAGACGGCCGCTGCCCAGAGGACCGTCAGCTCCTCGGCGTTCGTCCCGATCTACAGGACCGCGGACGAGTGGGCGGCCGAGATCTCCAACGCCACCGTCCACGGGGTCCTGCACCTGGCGTGGGTCGAGGAGGGCGAGGGCGTCTATCGAGGCCAGATGGGCATCTACGTCAAGCCCCGCGGCGCCCTCGGCGCCGCCTATATGGGCCTCATCGGACCGTTCCGTCACCTGATCGTCTATCCGGCGTTCATGCGCCAGATCCAGCGCGCCTGGGAGGCGCGGGCCGCCTGAGGCCGTGGGCCCGGTGGACGAGCCGATCGTCCTCTATGACGGCGACTGCGGGTTCTGCGGCGTGATGCTCGCCGCGCTGTTGAGGTGGGATCGGCCCGGGCGCATCCACCCCGTTGCGATTCAGAGTGAACATGGAGAGGAGCTTCTCGCCGACATCCCACGTCACGATCGCCTGGCGTCATGGCATCTGATCGACGTGGCGGGCCGGCGTCACTCGGGCGGGGCAGCCGTCCCCGTCGTCCTTGCTGCACTCCCCCGCGGCGCCCCCCTCGCTCGCCTCGCCTCGCGCATCCCGAGAACGACATCGCGCGGCTACGAGTGGGTGGCGGCCCACCGCGCGCTCCTCGGGCGACCTCTGAACGCACGAGCGCATTCATGGGCCCGCGGGGTGATAGCCGCGCGCGCAGCCTCCCATCGGTGACTCCTCCCCGAGGCAAACGGTCGTTCGGGCGACACCAGCACCCGCATCGGGGGGCGCTGCGGGGCGGTGCCGCCCGAACGATGGGTGGAGGGTACGCGACGCAGTCTAACCTATAGAGCGCTCTATCCATGCCGGCCGGCGGACCGGCGGGGGCGGTCCGCCGGGGGGCCTTCAGCTCGAAGCTGCCGGGGCGTCCTCGCCGTCGTAGTAGTCGACCTCGTCGGCGATGCGGAACAAGGCGCCGAAGCCCGCCGCGCCGGCCAGGCGCTCGAACGCCCCCAGCTTGCCCGAGTCGACATACATCACGAGGTCCGGCTCGCCGTTGGTGCTGAACGACAGGAAGCGCACCGGCTCCTCGCCTCGATTCATGAGCTGATGTGCGCCGGCCTCGCCGCGCGGGAACGCAACCACCTCGCCCTCGGCGAGCTCGCGCCAACCGTCTGGGGTGCGGAGGCTGGGACGGCCGGCGAGGACGACGACGAGCTCCTCCTCGGTGAAGTGGTAGTGGTACGGATACGCCGCCTCACCGGGACCGACCTCCCATAGGCTAAGGCCCACGCGCTGAGAGCCCGCCTGACGGCTGATTCGCGCTCGCTGCGCGAGGAACCCCGGCCGCTCCCGCGGTTCGTCGAACTCGGGCTGGTAGATGTTCGCCATCGCCCCACCCTAAGCGATCGCGGACGACCCCAGCTCGGTCGCATGGTAGGCTTTCAGTAGAGCGATCTATCTGCTCGCGCCGGCAGGTGGCCTGCCCGACAAATGCCCGCACCCTCCCACTTCATCGATGTCGACGGTACGCGGTTGGAGTGCGTCGATGGCGGGGCAGGCGACGCGGTCCTCGTGATCCACGGGGCCGGGAGCGACGGGCGCATCTGGGCCGAGGACCTCGAGCCGCTGGCACGCTCGCATCGGCTCGTGACCTACAGCCGCCGGGGCTACGGTGGCTCGGGTCCGGGCGCGGCGGACTGGCGCGTCCACAGCGCCGACGCGGCCGCGCTGATCATCGTGCTCGGCCTCGGTCCCGCCACCGTCGTGGCGCACAGCGCCGGCTCGATCGTGGCTCTCGACCTCGTCGCCCGCAGGCCCCACCTCGTCCGCCAGCTGGTGCTCCTCGACCCGGCGTTCGGCGCGCGTCGGCCGTCTTTCAGGCTCGTTCGAGCGTTCCTGGCGGTCCGTCTGCTGAGCCTGTCGGGGAGCCCGCGACGGGCGATCGACGGCTGGATGCGCTTCGTCACCGGCTACCCGACGGGAGGGAGCGCGTTCGAGCGCATGGGAGTGCAGCGGCGAGAGGCGATCCGCGCGAACGCCGACGGCATCTTCGCCGACCTCGCCTCGGGCGACGGCTCGGCGCTCGTCTCGGATGCGCAGTTGGCCGACATCCGGATTCCTGTGACGGTGATCACCGGGCGTCTGAGCCCGGCGTTCCTCACCCGCGCCTCGCAGGCACTGCTCTTGCGCATGCCCGGGGCGCGAGCGCGCATCCTCGAGGGGGCGGGGCACGCGCTCGCCTTCGACCAGCCGGGGGCGCTGATCGACGAGCTGACCGGAGCGCTCGACCGCTTGGATTTGCGGGAACTGGGACGCGGCCGTCGCTGAGCCCGGCCGGGCCGGGGCTAAGCCTCGCCCCCGGTGTGAGGCGGGGAGCTAAGAGCGGCGACGCGGTGCGGGCTTCGCGCGCGAGGGCGCGGGCAGCGCCGCCCCGACGAGCGCTGCGGCGTCTTTGCCGGCGGCGTGCAGCGGCTCGGTCGTCCGCATCGCGCGGCAGAAGACGAACGCGCCCTCGAGCAGGGAGAGAACGGAGAAGGCGAGCGCCCGGGAGCGTCGGCGGGTGATCCCCGCGGCCGCGAAGTACTTCGTGAAGGCTGCGACCCATGTGTCGAAGACCTCGGCCGTCGCCTGGCGCATCGGCTCGTTCGTGCTCGCGACCTCCAGCGCGATCGTCGCAATCGGGCACGCGTCGGCATAGTCGGTCTCGCGCAAGGTCTCCGCCGCGCCCTCGAAGAAGGCCCTCACGCCCCTCACGACATCCGGGTACTCGCCCACGACGGTGAGGAACAGCTGCAGGTACATCTCGCCGGACCAGCGGATGACGTCTTCGCCGAGCTGCTCCTTCCCGCCCGGGAAGTGGTGGTAGAGCGAGCCGAACGGGGTCTGCGCGACGGCGGCGATCTGCTTGAGCCCGGTCCCGGAGAAGCCCTGGCGGCGGAACAGCTCGGAGCTGCCCGTGAGTATGCGGTCCTTGGTCATCTCCGCCATCGCTCCTCCTCCGCTCGACCGACCGGCATGATAGCCGTTCAGATCGCTCTACTTTGCGGGTTGTGCCCGCTGCGGCGGTGGTCCAGCTTCTCGAGCGGAGCAGCCCAGCCGCGGAAGCCCTTCCAGCGGGGGTTCGCCGCGCGGCAGCTGCTCGCCGGCCGCGCGGCGGGCTCTATGATAGAGCGTTCTAGCAAACCCCGTCCGAGGCGACCCGGAGGCCCCGCGCTTGCTTCCCGGTGTACTGTGCTCGCTAGAGCGATTTATCCAACTGAGGAGTCCGCGATGCCCGAGATCGAGTTGAGCACAGGGACGATCGACTACCGCGACAGCGGTGGCGACGGGCCGGTGATCGTGCTGACGCACGGTCTCCTGATGGACGGCTCGCTCTGGGATCGAGTGGTCTCGGCACTGCAACCCGATTTTCGTTGCGTGCTTCCGACGTTGCCGCTCGGGGGCCATCGCACGGGGATGAGGCGCGATGCGGACCTGTCGATGCGCGCCATCGCCCGACTCCTCGGCGAGTTTCTCGAGCGGTTGGATTTGGAGCACGTGACGCTCGCCATCAACGACTGGGGCGGCCCGCTGCTGATGCTCTTCGACCCACCGGGCGCACGGATCGCGAGGCTGATGGTGACCTCCTGCGAGGCCTATGACAACGTGCCGCCGGGGCTGCCCGGCAGGATGCTGACGACGGCCGCCCTGTTCCCGGGCGGAATCGCCGCCGCGATGGGCCCGATGCGCGTGCGCGCCTTGCGCCGCACCCCGCTGACCTGGGGTCCGATGAGCAAGCGAGCGGTGCCAGACGCCGTGATGGACGAGTGGCTGCGACCGATACTCACGCAGGCCGAGATCCGACGCGACCTGCGCAAGTACCTGCGCCACCCGGAGCGGGCGAGGGCGGAACTGCTCGGCGCCTGCGAGGGGCTGGCGGCGTTCGAGCGACCTACGATCATCGCCTGGGCGGCGCAGGACAAGGTGATGCCCCCGAGCCATGGGCGTCGACTGGCCGAGACGATCCCGTCGTCCCGCCTCGTCGAGCTGGCCGACTGCCGCACGCTGATCCCGCAGGATCGCCCAGAGGATCTCGCGGAGCTCCTGCGCGAGCTCGCCGGCCCGGACGTTCCCGCGGGGCGCGTGGCACCAAGCGCCGCGACGGGCTGACCGCCCTCTCGGGACAGCACCCGACGCCCCATTCGGGACAGCGGGCGACGCGCGAGCGCATCCCGCGTGTCGCTTGGGCGACACCACGCCCGCGTCGATTGGGGTAGCCGCGGGAGATGGTGCCGCCCGAACGACGCACAGGAGAGACGCTGCGGGCTCGACGCACGATAGCAGTTAGAGCGATCTAGCGAATGTGCACGCAGCTGCGGCGCGGCGTCTAGACGACGGGCGAGACACGGCGGGCGAGCAGCACCCCCGCCTCCCCGGAATCGTCATCCCGTAGGGCTGTGAGCTCGATGTCCTGCCAGTCGCCGCAAACGCGATTACGTCCTTCCGCCTTGGCCAGATAGAGGGCGCGGTCGGCACGCTGCTGCAAGGAGCCCAGGTCCCCCTCGGCCGCGGGCGGGCACTCGCGACCCCGATGCTGATGGTCACCTCGGGACGCGGCGGGTCCAACGGGCTTTCGATCGAGCGTCTGATGCGGTCCGCGATCCGGAGGGCCTCCTCGATGCTCGTCGATGGGAGGAGGATCGAGAACTCCTCGCCCCCGACCCGCGAGAGCACATCCCCAGTCCGCGTCGAGCCGGCGAGCGAGGTGGCGATGCTCGCGAGCACGAGATCGCCCGCCGGGTGTCCGTGGCGGTCGTTGATCGCCTTGAAATGATCGACGTCGATCCCCAGCAGGCTCACCTCGTCGCCGTTCCTCTGTGCTCGCGACCACTCCTCGAGCAGTCGAGCCTCGAAGGCGCGGCGATTCAGGAGCGTGGGTGAGGGGGCTGCTCTGAGCGGCGCAGTCGAGCGATGCGATCAGCCGTGTCACCCGCCGGCGGAGGGCGACGACGACGCCGCCGCATACGATGCTCAGGCCTGCGACGTTCACCCAGCGCGAGCTCGCGCCGGCGTCGTGGTGGCCGGCGAGCGCCAGGAGCAGCCCGGAGGAGACGAGGATCAGCCCGATCTGACCTGCGAGCTGGCGCCTGGTGCAGAAGTACGCCGCGTAGAGAACCACGAGGAGGTAGTACATCTCGCTCCCCAGGGCCTGGGCGTCGAGGGCGATCGTCGATCCCACCATCGCCGTGCCCGCCGCCAGCGCCACCTGCTCGAAGGCTCCGTCGAGTCGCGTGGGGAACACAACCAGCAGAGCCAGGAACGCGGCGCTGCCGATCGCGTCGACGACGATCGACGAGCGGCTCACGGCGGCGGGGCTGGTGGTCAGATAGGTGAGCCCGCTGACGAGCAGCGTCATCGTGTAGCAGGCGACCAGCACCAGCCAGCGGGCGCCGCGCTCGGCGCGGGCGGGCTCAGGGTCGGGCGATGGCATCTTGCCTCCGCATCGGCACAGTCATCGGCCGACCTGAGACCGGCGATCACGCGCCCGCCATGCGTCCAATTGTCAGCTATGCGATCGTTCTAGCGAGCGGCGGCCCGACCCGGGCGAGTGGATCAGAACCCCGGCGGGAGCGGGTTCAGCCCATCGTCGAGCTCGACCCCGATCGCGTTCAGCGCGAACGCGAGCAGGTGGTACTGGCCGATCAGGACGATCATCTCGATCATCTGCCGCTCGTCGTAGGAGCGCGCGAGGCTCTCCCAGGTGGGTTCCGAGATCGTGGTCGTGTCGTGGAGCTCATCGACCGCGGCCAGGAGCCTCGACTCGTGCTCGCTCCAGCCGTGGGCGGCAGGTCCGTCGAGCACGCGTCCGATCGTCTGCGGGTCGATCCCCAGCGCGCGAGCGAGCCGCTCGTGCTGTCCCCACTCGTAGGAGCATCCGCAGCGGACGGCCGTGCGCAGGATCAGGAGCTCGCGATCCCGCACCGGCAGCTCGCCATCGATCAGCAGGTAGCTGGCAAGCGGGATCGCGGCGCCGAACAGCTGCGGATGACGGGCGAGCGTGCTGAAGATGTTGGCGTCCCCGATCCGCGAGGGCGCGCCCTCGGGGCGGAATTCGAGGATCGAGGCGACCTCGGGCCCCCACTCCTTCGCCGGCAGCGGCGTCAGCCTCATCGGGGTGTCGGGCGGCGCGGACATTGCTTCTCCCGTTGTCATGCGGCCTTTCCGCGGCGTTCGGAAAGCCGACCCTACCATAGATAGAGTGATCTATCCGCGCCGCTGGACTCGCTGCGGGTGACCGCGTGAGGGCATGGGGCGCCGATCCGCCGGCAGGACCGTCGCCGCTGCAGCCCTCAGGCGTTCGGGCGCGGCGTTCCGTGATTCGCCAGGTGCTGCAGCTCGCGTTCGAAGTCGCTGCCCGCAGCCGGTTCCGCCGAGCTCACGTCCGGCTCGACTGGCGGGGCAGGCCGGGCGGAGCGGAACGGCGATCCCCCCTCGGGCTTCGTCGCCCGCGCGCGCGTCAGCAGCGAGCCGGTTTCGAACACCCGGTGGGTGCCGGCGAGCAGCTCCGTGATCGCGTCGTCGATGTCGTGGGCGAGCACTTCGGCGTCTGGCAGCGCCTCGCGGTCGGCGTAGACGCCGAAGCAGGCGCGGTCGTGGACCGTGATCATGCCGACGGAGACCGCGTGCTGGTCGGCGAGCGGGACGACCGGATAGGCGCCCTCGAGGTTGCAGCCGAGCATGTACATCGGCACGGTCGGGCCGGGGATGTTGGATACCACGAGGTTGAAGGTGCGGGGGCTGGCTATCAGCCGCGACAGGTTCTGCTGGACCGTCACCGGGGTACGCCCCGCTGCCTTCAGCACGAAGTCGACGCCCTCCGGCTCTCCGTCGCGCTTGCAGCCGGCTCATGCGTCCCGTGCACCTGGTACAGGCGACTGAGCGGGTCGGGCTCGTCGCAGGGCAGCTCGGCGAATACGAAGGAGATGTGGTTACCGAGCACGTCCCCCGCGCTACGCACGCTGACCGGCACCATCACCTTGAGCGCGATCGGCTGCTCGCCACGGCGGATCAGGTAGGCGCGCACGCCTCCGGCGACCGCCGCCAGGATCACGTCGTTGACGGTTGTGCCGTAGGCACGCTTGATCGTGCCGCAGGTCCTCGAGCGGGCGCTGGGTCCAGGCCAGCCGCCGCAGCGGTGAAAGCTGGCCGTTGAGCAGCGCTCGCGGGCGCGGCGCGCAGCAGCCCGCCGAGCGCGCGGGTCACGCGCACAGCACCGGCGGCGGCCTCCCGCGCGGCGCGGGCGGGGGAGCTCGACAGCCCGCAGCGGCCAGTTGCAGCAGGCCGAGCTGCTCGGCGAGCAGGTCCCGCACGCCACGCGCGACCAGCAGGCGCTCCCCGGCTCGGGCTCTGGCTGCGGCCCGCCAGCCCTCGGGCTCGACGCGGCGCGGCTCGGGCGTAGGGTCGAGCAGCAGCGAGACGAGCTCGACAGCAGCGAGACCGTCGACCATGCAGTGGTGGGCCTTGCCGATGATCGCAAACCGCCTGGTCCTCGCTGCTCCTCGCAGATCCACATCTCCCACAGCGGCCGGTCACGCCGCAGCGGCATCGACATGACCTCATCGACGAGGTCCTGCGAGCGGGCCGGGCGCCCAGTAGACGTGACGATCGACCGAGAAGGCGGCATCGTCGATCCACTCCGGGGCGTGCAGCCCGAGCGGCACGGAGGCGAGCTTCTGGCGATAGCGGGGCGCACGCGCGAGCCGCAGCTCGATGTTGTCGCGGAGCTCCGAGAAGCTCGGCAGGCGAGCCCTCGGCTGGCGCCGAGAACACGGCAACCCATCCGACGTGCATGTGCGCGGTGGCTCTCGACCGCGAGGAACGAGGCATCGAGGGCCGACAGCCGTGCGGCTCATTCTGCGAGCACCAGCCGAGCCTGGGCCTCGCGGGGCGGTACGGCGCCCGGCTGGCGGCGGGCGCTATCAGCGCCCGCGGCGCCGGCGCGGAGTATCGGCCGCCGCCCCCACTCGGCCGCGAGCGCGAACTCCACCAGCCGGTCGAAGTAGGTGCGCAGCGGTGTGGTCCGATGCCCGCCCCGCGCAGCGCCACGCGGCGAGCGACGGTCGTCATAGGCGACCCGCATGGCGAAGTAGGGGAAGAACACCTCGCTGCGCTTGAGCGCGCGACGGCTGCGCTCGTCTCGGCGGCGCGAACGAGCAGCGGGTGCATCACTCGCCGGTACAGCGAGGGTCGATCAGACGCGGCGGCGGGCGTTCGAAGAACGCGGTCGCGAGGTCGACGAGTTCGCCCACGCTGCTCGCGTGCGATCCGGCGGTGAGGTGGAAGGTCGCATTCTCGGCCTCCGGCGCCTGGCTGAGCGCGAAGATCGCGTCGGCCACGTAGTCGACCGGCACGACGTCCACCGGCGCGTCAACGCGCGCGGGCAAAGCCGCGTAGGCGCCGCGTGCAAACGCGCGCAACGGCCAGTAGAGCACGTTGAAGGAGGTGGTCCAGCCGCTGTCGCGCTCGCCGACGATGATGCTCGGGCGCAGCACCGTGATCGGTAGCTCCTCGCTCGCGCGGGCGACCAGACACTCCGCCTCGAACTTCGACTGCTCGTAGGAGTTGCGGAAGCTCTGGCCAACGTCGAGGTCGTCCTCGCTGAAGCAGCCCGTGTGCTGACCGGCTACGTATGCCGTGGAGATGTAGGAGAAGCGCCGCAGCCCGCCGCGGGCGTGGCAGCGCTCTGCGAACTCGATCACGCGCCGTGTGCCCTCGACGTTGATCGCCCGCGCGTCCTCGATTCCGAGCTCGAAGGAAACCGACGCCGCGCCGTGAACGACCTCGCTCACCCGCTCTGCGAGCCCGTCGAGACCACGGCGCAGGCCCAGGCAGGGGCGCGTGAGATCGCCACGGACGGCGACCACCCGCCCCGCGTAGGGGTGATCGGGGCCGAACATGCACAGCAGCGTTCGCTCGATCCGGCTGCTCGACCTGGCGATCATCCGCGCCGCGCACGAGCGCGTACACGCGACGTTCGGTGCGCTCCAGAAAACGCGCGAGCAACTCCATCCCGACGAACCCGGTTGCACCCGTCAGCAAAACAGCCCGTCGGTTGTCTCCTCCACGACCCTCCCCAGGTGTCTGCGGTCGACAGCAGGATGGGAACGTCGTTGGGAGCATGTCGAGCGCCCCGTCCGAGTGCCCTGCCGGATGCCGGAAGCAGCGAAATAATTTCACCCCGACCGGACGGCGCGGCGGCACTCTAGCGCCCGGCAGCGGGCAGGTGCCCTCCCGCCTCGTCGAGGCGCAGGCGAGCATAGAGCCAGTCCAGCGGACGGGGCGACCACCAGTTCCACTCGCCGAGCAGCGCCATCAGCGCCGGCACGAGCAGCGCGCGGATCGACGAACGCGTCGATCAGGACCGCCGCCGCCGTGCCGACGCCGAGCTCCTTGAGTGAAGACGACGTGGGAGGTCGCGAACGCGCCGAGCGCGACGGCGACCATGAGCGCGCCGGCGGTGACGACGCGCCCGGTGCGCTGCAGGCCGGCCGCGACCGCCTCGCGGTTGGCCAGGCCGCGGTCGTGCGCCTCCTTGATCCGCGTCAGCAGGAACACGCCGTAGTCGGTCGACAGCCCGAACACGATCGCGGCGAGCACGAGGAAGTCGGTCGACTCGATCCCGCCCTGGCTCGTGTAGGCGAGCGGGCCGCTGAGCCGACCGTCCTGGAAGACGAGCACGAGCAGCCCGCGCGCCGCGCCGACGGTCAGCGCGTTCATCACCAGCGCCTTGACCGGGAGGATCGACCGAGCCCGTCATCAGCCACAGGATCAGCAGCGTCGACAGCGCGCAGGATCGCCAGGCCGAGCGGCAGCGCGCGCGGCGATCGCGGACTGCTGGTCGTGGAATGACGGCGGCCTGGCCGCCGACCGCGACGCGGGACGGGCGCGGGCAGCGCGCGGATCGCGGTCGAGCGTCCGCTGCGCGGCGCGTCCGATCGGCGCCCGCGGCGCCGACGCTCGATCTCCCAGGTGCTCGGAGGACAGCCGCGCGCGGCGCCGACACCGAGGTGACGCCGGGGACCGCCCGCGAGCCGACGGGCGTAGGCGCGCAGCTCGGCGCCGGCGCTCGCCGGGGCGCTGACGGCGAGGATCATCGGGTGCCGCTCGCCCTCGGCGAAGTCGCGCGGCGATCGCGTCGGAGACGACGCGCGCGCTCTGGCTCTTCGGCAGCGACGAGGCGTCGACGCCGCTCCAGCGCGTGCGCAGCGTCGGCGCGGCGAGCGCCAGCAGGACGGCGATCGGTCGCGCGTCGCGATCAGCGCCGGCCGGCGCATCACGCCGCCGCGCGAGCCGGTACCAGGCGCCGGCGTCCGGGTCTCGCGGCTCGCTGCGCCCGAGCCGGCGCCGAGCAGCACGAACAGCGCCGGCAGCAGCAGCAGCGAGATCGACGGCGGCCGCTCAGCGCGACGACCGCGCCGCCGATGCCGATCGACTGCAGGAAGCGCAGCGGAAACACGGTCAGCGAGGCCATCGCGGCGGCGACCGTGAGCGCGCTGAAGATGACGGTGCGCCCGGCCGTCGCCATCGTCGTCGCGATCGCCGCCGAGTCTCGGCGCCGCCGCCGAGCTCCTCGCGAAAGCGCGAGACGAGGATCAGGCTGTAGTCGATCGACAGGCCGAGGCCGAGCCCGATCACGACGTTCAGCGCGAACGAGGAGAGCGGCAGCGCGGCGTTGATCGCGCGCAGCACGACGAGCGAGCCGAGCACGCTCGCGATCGCCGACGCCGAGCGGCAGGAACGCGGCGACGCCGCTGAAGATCAGCAACGCGAGCAGCGCCAGCAGCGGGAACGCGAGCAGCTCGGCGAAGCTCAGGTCCTTGCGTCGCCTGCAGGTTGGTCTGGCGCAGCGTCACGTCCGGGCCCGCCGAGCTGCACGTCGCGCTGTCCGGCGAAGTCTGCGAGGAGCCGGTCCACGGCGCTGTCGGCGACCGCGTCGGAGTCGCGAGCGAGGCGACGAGCAGCGAGTCGATCGGCCGTCCTGCGCGATGCGAAGCGTCGAGTTGCGCGTGCTCGCGAAGCTCGCCACGTGCGCCACGGCGGGGTCCGCGGCGAGCATGCGCGCCGCCGCGGCGCGCGACGGCGCCCGAGCGGGGCGCCGTCGACAAGCGCGATCACGCCGGGCTCGCCTCGACGCCGGTCGCGCGTTCGATCCGCGTGCGCGCCCGGCCGCCTGCGAGGCAGGGTCTTCGAAGGCGTTCTGGGCGTCGAGCTGGTTCGCAACGGGCCCGCCGAGCACGGCCGCGACGAGCACGAACAGCACGGCGAGAGCCGCGGTTCGGCGAGGGTGGGTGATGCCGTGGGCGGTGATGCGCGCTGAGCATTCGGCTTCTCCGATCGTTGGTAGCTTGACGCTCGTCAATGTAGCAGCGTACATGTACATATGTCAAGTCAACATCGCTATATTTCTTCACGGTGCCGACCGGCACGACGCGCAAAGCGCAACCCCCGCGGGGCAGGGCGAGCGCCTCCGCGACGCGCTGATCGACGCCGCGCGCGAGCTGCTGCTCGAGCTGGGCGACCAGGACAAGCTGTCGGTTCGCGCCGTCACGGCGCGCGCCGGCGTCAGCCCGAACGCGCTGTATCTGCATTTCGCCGACAAGGACGCTCTGCTCAGCGCGGTGATGATCGCCGGCTACAAGGAGCTGCGCGAGCAGCTCTCAGCGACGCCGTCGCCGGCGCCAACGCGCGCCGATCGCGCAGCTTCGCGCCTTCGGCGAGGCCTACCTCGAGTTCGCCGAGCAGCAGCCCGGGCTCTACCGCGTCCTGTTCATGACCAAGGTCCGCGAGGGCGTGCCGATGCCCGCGCCCGACGCCCCGAGGGCGTGGACGAAGGCGTCGACACGTTCAACGACCTCCTCGCTCTCGTCGCGCGCTGCGTGCCGGACGCACGAGACCCGTTCACACAGGCGAGCCTACCTGTGGGCCGGCCTTCATGGCTATGTCGCCTTCCGGCTCGTGCTGGAGGCGTTCCCGTGGCCGCCCCCGGCGGACTACATCGACCGGATGATCGAAGTGCACATCCGGGCGCGAGATGACTGATTCCACCGCGATGCGCCGGTCCAGCGATGCGTCGCCGTTGAATCGACCACCTAACGATCGCTGATCCGGTAGATCGTCCCCGTGGCCCAGTCGCCGACGAGCAGCGAGGACCGATCCGGCGTGAGCGCGACGGCGAGCGGGTTCGCGATCCCGGCCAGGAACGGCGTCACCGATCCCCGGTAGCCGCTCCCAGAGCGGGTCAGCGCGACGCGCTCGACCCTCGCGACATTCCACTCCGCGACGATCGCCGCCGTGCCGACGCTCGCGCCGAGCTCTCCCGTGAGGATCGCCACGCCGCCGACCGCCCCATGTTTGTCGAGCACGGCCGTGGGCTCCGGGACGCCTGCGCAGACCGCGCCTCCCTGTCCGTAGCAGCCGGGGAACCCCCAATCCTGACCTTCCCGCACGACCGACAGCCAATCGCCGGGCGTCGCCGCTCCGAGGTCGTCGCGCTGGTTCATGGTCACGAACAGGTCGCTGCTCCCGGGGAAGTAGGCGAGGCCGAAGGGCGCGCGGATGCGCCGTGCGAACACCCGCAGATCGCTCCCGTCGGGCCGGAACGAGACGATCGACCCCGACATCTCCGAGGCCGGAGTGCAGTGGTCGCAGGTGGCCGTGACACCCATCACGAAGCGACCGTCGGCGGCCATCACGAGGAGGTTGTTCTCCCCGCCGGCCACGGGACCGTCGAGAACCTCGCGATGCTCCGTGAAGCGCCCATCGCGCAGTCCGCCGTAGGAATCCACGCGACCGACCGAGGCCACGTACAGCCTGTCGCGATACCAGGCGAGGCCGATCGGATCGTCCAACCCGCTGAGAACCCGCACCGCGTGCGCTCCGGGCCGGGGGATCAGATACACGCCGTCGTCGCCGTGAGTTTCGAGCCCGGCGGCACTCACCCACAGCCGCCCCTGATCGTCGAAGGCGAACGCCGCGGTCGTCTTCGGGCCCTCCGCGTAGACGCTCGCCTTCAGCCCGGCGGGTCCCTTCAGCCCCGCTCCGATCGCCACGAGCGCTTCGCTCCCGGAGGTCCTGCTCGTCGAGCCGCAGCCCGCGAGCGCAAGCAGGGCGAGCGCGAGCAACGTCGCGGGCGTCCAGCGTCCGACGCGGGTGCTCGGGCTCGCCGCCTGCCGGTCGCGGCCGCCCCGCGGGCTGCCCGCGCCCGATGGCGCCGGCAATCCGCGGCAGCAGCCGAGGGGAGGATGCGAGGTGCTAACGGGAGGCTCCGATCACGAGCTCGAGCCGCTCGCGCCGGAGCCAGAGCCGCTCGTGCCGGAGCTCGAGCCGCTCGTGCCGGAGCTCGAGCCCATGTTCGGACAGGGCTGCTTCGACGTGGTCGAGGCGGGCGCCGTCGCGGGCCTCGCAGCCGTGGAGGGCGTCGAGCTCGTCGACGCTGCCGAGGCGCCCGCGAGTCCGACGACGGCGCCGCCGCTCGCTAGCGCTCCGGTGGCAATCGCCGCTGTGAGCATTCTTGAGATGTGCATGGTTGTGACCTCCGATCGATGTGTGTGGCGCTGCTGCCACTCACCATGCAGCGGCCAGGTTAAGGGCTCGCGTCATTTCCCTCCGGGTTGCGTAAGAGGCCTGGCGCCGCCGTCGCCCCCTACCCTTGAGGGATGCCCATCCCGCGCTTCCTCAGGCGCCGAGGTGAAAAGGAGCAGCCCGTCTCGATCGGCGACCCTCGCCTGGAGGGCTGGGAGACGGTGAGCGTCTTCGAGGAGCAGGGAGGCGCGCTCGCATGGCGCGATCAGCTGCGCCTGCTGGGCGTCGACGCCAGCTGTGTCGCCGATCATCCACTCGACCGCTTCGGCCGGGGCGACATCTACCTTGTCGTACCCCCTGAGCAGTGGTCGCGGGCCAACGAGATCGTCGAGAATCTCGACCCGTAGCCGGCCGCCGGGCAGTGCCCCTTCAGCTGCCCTCGAACTTCGGACGGGTCCGCTCACGGAAGGCCCTCACGCCGCGCACCGCGTCGGCGCTCGCCCCGCTGTGCACCATCGACTCGAGCTCCGCCCGCAGGCCGTCGCGAAGCGTGAGCGTGGCGCTGTTGCGCAGGAGGGCGCGCATCGCGCCGAGCGCCACCGTCGGCCCGGCAGCCAGCGATTCCGCCGCCTGCAGAGCTTGAACGTCGAGGTCCTCGCGGGTGGTGACGCGGGTGATGATGCCGAGCTCGAGCGCGTCCCGGGCGTCGAGCACGACGCCCTCGAGCAGAAGTTCCTGGGCGCGCCGCAGGCCCACGAGGCGGGGCAGGTACCAGGAGCTTCCGCCGTCGCCGCTGAGACCCAGCGCGGCGAACCCCGTGGTCAGTCGGAGATTGTCGGCGGCCAAGACGATGTCGGCGCTCCACAGGAGCCCGAGTCCGCCGCCCGCTGCAGCGCCCTGCACTGCGCACACCACCGGGATCGGGAGCTCGGCGATTCGCGCGAGCGCGTCGTGAAACGGCCCGATCATCCCCGCGAGCGTTCCCGACAGGTCCTCCAGGTGATCTCCGATGTAGGCGAGGTCGCCCCCCACGGTGAAGCTCGGACCGTCGGCGGAGATGAGCAGGGCGCGCACGGCAGCCGCCCGCTCACATTCCGTCACGGCTGCGGCGAGCGCCTCGATCCATGCCATGTCGATCGCGTTGTGCGCCTCGCCGCGCGTGAGGCGGATGACGCCGACGGCGCCCTCGACCGCGAACGCCACCCGTCGCTCGGGGACGCTCATCGGAGGGCCGCCGTCCAGGCCGTCGCGTCGGTGCGCTGCTCCAGCGCGCTGAGGCGCCCTTCACTCTCCGTCCACTGGTGGCTGAAGGGAGTGTCGATCGGCCTCCGCGTACTCCTCGCCGCCCCCCGATAGCGACCCTCGACCGTCAGCCTCCCGCCGCCGTCCGCGGACCAGCGTTCGGGCTCGGCGCGGACGGCGAAGTGCTTCCCGAGCGCCCACCAGCCCTCCCTGATGGCGGCGTCCGGGCCCGACCGCCGCCCTCCCACCCCGAAGGGCAGACCAGCCTGGAGGGATTGCTCGAAGTCGGAGGACAGGACAGCCCGCACGCCGGCCTCGTCGCCGGCGGCCAGCGCGTCGTAGAGCCTTCGCACGAGCGGCTCCGCGGCAGAGGCCGTCAACAGCTCCATCGGTTGAAGCCTAGCGTGTTGCACACCTCGCCGGACGTATTGTAAGGTCACTCTGTCTGACCGCCTATCAGCCGCGATTCCGGAGAGAGGGAGCCGCCTCGTGACGACAGCAGCCGAGCTCGACGTGGATCTCCAGACCGTCGACCTCACCGACCCCAAGTGGCACCTCGACGGCCCCCCGCAGGACCTGTTCGCGCGGATGCGGGAGGAGGCCCCGGTGCGATGGAACCCGCTGCCGGACGGGAGCGGCGCGTGGTCGCTGACGCGCCGCCGGGACATCGCCGCCGTCAGCCGAGACCCGGAGACATTCTCCTCCCACGCCGGGGGAATCTTCCTGCACCCCGACCAGGTGATGCCTCTCGACCTGCTGCGCAACGTGCTCCTCTACAAGGACCCACCCGAGCACACCAAGTACCGCCTTATCCTGCAGAAGGCCTTCACCCCCCATGCCGTGTCCGCGCTCGAGGACGCGGTCAGGCGCCGCGTGACGCGGACGATCGACCGCGTGATCGAGCGGGGGCGCTGCGACTTCGTCGATGACATCGCCGTGCCGATACCGCTCGGGGTTCTCACCGAGCTGATGGGGGTGCCCGAGCGCGACATCGCGAAATTCCGCTCCTGGACCGACGACATCGAGGCCGCGCAGCGCGCGACGACGCCGAGCGCCGCGACGGACGTCTTCGTCGAGATGTCCGCCTACCTCCACGCCCAGATCGAGCGACAGGTGCAGGAGGGCACGGATGACTCGCTCGTGATGCGGCTGCGAAACGCCGAGGTCGACGGCGAGCGCCTGACCGATGCCGAGATCCTCGTCTTCTTCGGCCTGCTCGCCTTCGCAGGCAACGACACCACCCGCAACACGACAGCCACGGGGATGCACACGCTGCTGCAGCACCCCGGGCAGCTGGCGGCGGTTCGAGACGACCCCGGTCTGATCCGGGGAGCGGTCGAGGAAATCCTCCGCGTCACGACCGTCGTGAAGTACTTCGTGCGGACGACGACGGTCGACACCGAGATCGCCGGGCAGGCCGTCGCCGAGGGTGAGCGGGTGATCATGTGGTACGCCTCGGCGTCCCGCGACGCCGAGGCGAACGGCGACCCGGAGCGGTTCGACGTACGCCGCGAGACCGTCGATCACGCCGCATTCGGGGGCGGTGGGCGACACTTCTGCCTCGGCGCCGGGCTCGCCCGCCTGGAGCTGCGAGTGACCTTCGAAGAGGTCCTGCGACGGATGGGCGACGTCTGCGTGGAGGGCCCGCCCGAGTGGCTGCCGTCGGCCTGGGTCAACGGGCTGCTGTCGCTCCCGGTGACGTTCACGGCCAGCCCCCGAGCGGCCTGAGCCGCGCTCGCGCGCTCGCCGACGCGCTCCGATCGTCAGGGCGGAGCCGGCGCGTCGCTCAGGTCGGCGGGCCGGCGTAGAGCCGGTCGATCACCGCCGCGTACTTCTCGGCTATGGGCTTGCGCTTCAGCTTCATCGTCGGGGTCAGCTCGTCGCCACCCGGTAGCCACTCCTCGTCGATCAGCTCGAAGCGCTTGATCTGCTCGACGCGGGCCAGACGCTCGTTTGCAGCCTCGATCGCCTCGGCGACGAGCTCGCGAACGGTCGCGTCCGAGGCCGGGGCGGCGGCCGACCCATCCGCCGATCCGGCGCTCGCGGCTTGGGCGGCCGCGGCATCGGGGTCGAGCACGACGAGCGCGACGTTGTAGGGACGCCTGTCCCCGATCACGCACACCTGGCCGATCAGCGGGTGCGCCGACTTCAGCGTGCTCTCGATGTTCGCGGGCGACATGTTCTTGCCGCCCGCGTTGATGATGAGCTCCTTCTTGCGGTCGACGATCCGCACGTGGCCGTCCTCGTCGATCCGGGCGATGTCACCTGTTCGCAGCCATCCATCAGGACCGATCGCCTCGGCGGTCCGCTCGGGATCGCGGCGGTAGCCGCGCATGATCGTCGGCCCCGCCACGAGCAGCTCGCCGTCGCTGTCGAGACGCACCTCGATGCCCGGCAGCGGCGGACCGACCGTTCCGATGCGCGCGCCCGAGACCGGCGCGCAGGTCACGCAGCAGGCTGCCTCGGACATGCCATAGACCTCGGTCAGAGGAACGCCGAGAGCGAGCAGATACTCCTGCACGTCCACCGACAGCGGCGCGGCGCCGACGACCACCCACTCCGCCCGGTCGAGACCGATCCGTCGCCGAAGCGCGGACAGGACCGCGGCGTCGAGGGCGGCGTGCCGGGCGCGCAGCTCCTCCGGGACCGGCATCCCTGCCTGTTCGAGCCGCACCTTCTCGAGCCCCGCGGCGAGCGCCTCGTGAACCGCTTCGCGTCGGCCCGTGTCGGCATCGGCGGAGATGGCGGCCTGCAGCCCCGCCATCAGCTTCTCGAGCACGCGGGGCACGGCGCCCCAGACCGTCGGGCGGACGGCGATCAGCGCGCTGCCGATCTGGCGGGCATCGGCGACCGAGGTGATCTCGATCCCGAAGACCATCTGGCTGTAGTGGCAGGACCAGCGGTCGGCGATGTGTGCCGCGGGCAGATACGAGGTGATGCTCGCGCCGGGCCTGAATGGGAGCACCTGGCCCATCGCGCGGCATTGGGCGAGGATGTTCGCGTGGGTGATCTCGACGCCCTTCGGCGGGCCGGTGGTGCCGGAGGTGTAGATCAGGGTGAGCACGTCCTCGGGCCGCACCCCCTTCCAGGCATCCTCGAAGGCGAAGCCGGAAGCGCCGGCCCCTTCGAGCTCGGCGAGCGTGATCGTCTCCGGCGGCGCGCCGTCGATGCAGACGATCTCCGTCTGCTGCGCTCGTTCGCCGAGGGCGGCGAGGATGCGCTCGTGGTGCGCCTGCTCGACGATCACGATGCGGCTGTCCGCGTTCGCGAGCACGTAGGCGATCTGCTCGACGGAGGAGGTCGCGTAGATCGAGAACGGGCTCGCGGCGAGATGGATCGCGGCCGTGTCGCAGAGATGGAACTCCGGCCGGTTGCCCATCAGCAGCGCGACGGTGTCCCCGCGCCCGATCCCCCGCGCGGCAAGTCCGCCGGCGATCGCGCGGACGCGTGATGCGTAGTCCGCGAACGTGAGCTCAACCGAGCCGTCGCCGTTCCGCAGCGCCGTCAGATCCGCGAAGCGGGCCGCGGTCGCCTGGAAGGCCTCGCACATCGTCACCGCCGTCGGATTCCGCCTGCGCCGGCGTTGGAAGCTCCTGCACCGTGGTCCCCATCCACCCCTCCTTCCGTTCAGCCATCGAGCCCTGACGATCGTCTCCCGTCGGCCCTCGCTGCACTCTAGGTCGAAACCCGTCCCGATTGGGCCCCGAGCAGCTCGTCGACGACCAGCTTGGCTGTTACGGCGCACGACTGCGTGCCGCCGTCTCCGTACTCGCGGCAGCCGTCGCCGACGTTGAAGAGGTTCACCAGGGGCGTCTCACGTGGGAGCTCGTAACCGGCGAGGGCGCGCTGCGCGGGCCAGCCGTCGCGCATCACGCGGGCATCGAGGATCCGCGCGTCGGCGACCGCCGGGAGCTCCCGGCGGAGCTCCTCCAAGGCGAGCTCGAGCTCGCGGTCGCCATCGAAGTCGCCGACCGCCGGGTGCGGCACCGCGTAGACGACCGCGAGGTTCCAGCCCTCCGGGGCGAGCTCGGGGCAGGTCGCCGTCATGTTCCCGACGTTGCAGATCCGCTCGGTCGCCGAGAAGACCATCAGGCCGGGGCTGTCGATCAGCGGCTCGCGGCTCGCCACGTGGATGATGATGTTCGCCGTCGGTCGCGAGCGACGGCGGATCGACTCGACGTACTCGGCTCCGAGCGCCTCCTCGCCCACGAGCCCGATCGTGGCGACCGGCCCGACGTTCGATATCACCGCCTCGCACGTCACCTCGATGGGCTCTCCATCGCGGAGCACCGTCGCCGAGCGCACGCGTCCGCGCTCGCTGTCCAGCGCGGCGACCTCGCTGGAGCACCACAGCTCGCCGCCGTTGCCGACGATCGTGGCGGCGAGAGCCTGGCAGACTCCGATCGTGCCTTCGGGATGGAAGCCGAAGCTCCTGAACGCACCCTTCTGCATGAAGTAGGTCAGGAAGGCCCTCGCGGAGATCTCGTCGGCGTTCACCGCGAAGATCGCGGCCGCGAGGTTCCGGAACAGAAGGTGCACCGTGCGGTTCGAGGTGGCGCCCGCGATCCACTCCTCGAGCGTGAGCCCCTCCCCGGGCATCTCGCCCCCGCGCGCGCTCCCCAGCTGCGACAGCAGCCGCGCGCCCCGCTTGGTGATCTGGTCCAGGAGGAACGCCCAACCGCCCTTGCCGGGGTTGATCGTCCTGCCCCTCACGCGAAACACGTTCGCGGGCTCCGGGTAGCGGAGGTCCAGGTCGGCGCCGACGTCGTGAAAGGTCTGCTCGAACGCGCCACCGGCCTCGATCGCGATCGCGCCGGTGTTCACCTTGAAGCCGTCCACCTCGAAGGTCGACGCGCGGCCTCCGACCCGGTCCAGGCGCTCGACGAGCAGCACGTCCAGCCCGGCGTGCGCCAGGCGCGCCGCCGCGCACAGGCCGCCGATCCCGGCACCGATCACGAGGTGATCGACGTGGCGCCTCGCGGCGCTCATCGCAGCTCGAGGCGCGAGGACCGAGGGCGCTGCAGGTACGCGGCAGGTGCCGTGATCCCGAAGGACATCAAGCTCCACTCGACAGGGTGTCCGGACAGACCGCCCAGAGGTTATCATGGCGGTGCCCCAGCTTCCGCGACGAGAGGAGAGGCGAATGGGAGGCGAAGCCGTGCTGCTCGACCTCCGCGACGGGGTCGCGGAGCTGTGCCTGAACCGGCCCGAGGCGTCCAACGCCCTCAACCTCGACCTCCTGCGGGCGTTCGCGGCCCGTGTGACGGAGATCGCAGGGCGACCGAGCTGTGCGCGCCGTGCTTCTCCGTGGCGGCGGATCGAACTTCTGCGGCGGCGGCGACGTGCGCGAGTTCGCCGCCATGGGGGAGGCGCTGCCCGACCATCTGCGCGTCGCGACGGGCCTGCTGGCGGGGATCGCACATGGACTCGTCCACCTCCAGGCGCCGGTCCTCGCCGCCGTGCAGGGGGCCGCGACCGGCGGCGGCGGACTTGGGCTCGTGTGCGCGAGCGACATCGTTCTCGCGGGCGACTCGGCGCGCTTCATGTCCGGCGCGGCGCGAGTGGGGATGGCGCCGGATGCCGGCTCTTCGGTGTCGCTGCAACGGATCGTCGGACTTCGCAAGGCGCTCGAGATCACGCTTCTGAACCCGGTCCTCGATGCCCGCGCCGCGCTCGAGCTCGGGCTCGTCACCCGCGTCGTCCCCGATCAGCAGCTGCTCGAGGAGGCGAGGTCGCTCGCGGCCGAGCTCGCGGCGGGTCCGACGCGGGCGCTAGCCGAAACCAAGCGGCTGCTCTGGGCGGGTGCCGGCACCTCGTTCGATGCCTGCCTCGCCGAGGAGGCGCGGACCGTCTCCGAGCTCGCCGGGACGGCGGACGCGCGCGAGGGGCTCGCCGCCGTGATCGAGCGCCGCAACGCCGTCTACACCGGCCGATGAGCCGCTTCGACGGCCGCCGGGCACTGATCACCGGAGGCGCCGGCGGAATCGGTGAGGCGACCGCGCGGCGGATCGCCTCGGAAGGAGGCGAGGTCGTGATCCTCGATCGCAGCGCCTCCGCGGCCGAGGCGCTCGCGCGAGAGCTCGGAGGTCTCGCGCTCGTCGTCGATCTCGCCGAGCCGGCCGCCGTCGCCGATGCCCTCTCGGGGCGGCCCCCCTTCGACGTCCTCGTCAGCAACGCGGGCTTCGACGACTTCGCCTGGTTCACCGACACGACGCCGGCGCGCTGGCGAAGGCTGATCGCCGTCAACCTCGAAGGGGCGATCGCCTGCGCGCACGCGGTCCTGCCCGCGATGCAGGCTGCCCGCTACGGCCGCGTCGTGTTCGTCAGCTCGGAGGCGGGTCGCATCGGATCGAAGGGCAACGCGATCTACGCCGCCACGAAGGGAGCCCTGCTCGCGCTCGCGAAGTCGCTCGCACGCGAGAACGCTCGCTTCGCCGTCACCGTCAACGCAGTCGCACCCGGCCCGATCGAGACGCCGCTGCTCGAGGCGAGCCGAGCCCTGGAGAACGGCGACCGGCTGCTCGCGGCAATGGTCGCCGGGACTGCCCTCGGCCGACTGGGCACGACCGAGGAGGTCGCGGCGGCGGTCGCCTTCCTCGTGTCCGAGGAAGCCGGCTACGTCACCGGCGAGACGCTCGGCGTCTCAGGCGGATGGGACTCGGCGCCTCGGGCACGTAGAGCACGCCCCAGATCACCTCCGCGAGCCCCGCGGCGATCCGATCGAGCTCCTTCGGAGGGGCCCCGGGGGCCTGCTGGAGCGTCGTCCGCTCGATCATCCAGGACAGTGCCGGCGCGACGTCCGCGGCCTTCAGGGCGCGGACCCGTCCCGACCTCTGACCGCGCTGGATGAGCTTGACGGTGGAGCGGATGAACGCCTCCACGCTCTCCCGATACATGTCTCGCACCTCGGGGTCGTATACGGCCGTCTCCGCCAACGCTGTCATCACCACCTCGTCGCCACGGAATGCGTCGAGGATCGAGCGCATCGCGCGTTCGATGTCCTCGCGCGTGACCTCGTCGCCGGCCTCGAACCAGCTCCGGGCCCCGTCGTAGATGCGGCCGAGCACGGCGCCGCCGAGGGCGCGCAGGACCTCGCCCTTGTCGGCGAAGTAGACATAGAACGTCGAACGCGAGATGCCGGCCTTGGCGACGATCCGCTCGACGCTCAGTTCGGTGAAGCTTTCACCCTCGCCGACGAGCGCGACGATCGCGTCGTGGATGCGTTGCTCGTTCTCCGTCCGGCGGTCCGCTCGGGCCGCCTTCGTCCTCCGCGTCGTCGATGCCATCGCGTGAGTCTACCGCCCTCGCCGCCGTCTCGGACATACTGTCCGGACGATTAGTGACGGGGCTCGCGCCAGCGGTGGTGCGACGGATCGCAGCAGGGGGTGGAGCGCCCCATCGGGAAGCCAGGCGAGCGTCTCCAGCTCGAGCGCGTCGAGGTATCCGACGTGTCCGGTCCGGAGGTCCTCGATGCGCAGCCGCGTGCCGTTCCCCGCGTTGTCGATCGACAGCGACACGGTGGCGAACTCGCTCGCGACGATGCCGACCTGATCGGGCTCCCCCATCCCGGCTCAGATCAGGAACGAGAGCGTGAGCAGGGCGCGGTCGTTGTCGATCAGCCGCACCTTCTTGAAGGCCATCCTCAGGCCCCCCGTCCCGCGCCTGAGCGTGTAGTCGCTGCGGCCCGCCCAGATCGTGTTGCCCCGCTCGCGTGACTCGTGGACGACGAAGTTGGCGCCGACGTGGATCCCGCGGTCATCCTCGCCGAGCAGCTCGACGTTGGAGACCACGTGGCGCAGCCGCGAGCGGCGGGTTCTGGGCGTGGCGCTTGCCGGTCTTGCAGCTGCTTGATCCGCGTGGCGATGCGCGAGCGGTTGTCGTAGATGATCGACATCTCCGGCTCGGGGTCGGATCGTCATCGCCGTTCGCCGGCACCCAGTAGACCCCGTCGTCGGTCCACAGCGCCTCCCACTCGTCGTAGCGGAGCTCGTCCTGCGAGGCGCGCCTCGCGGTAGAGAAACTGCTCGATCTCGCGCAGGAGCGTCGCTCATCGACTCCATCAGCGCCCTGTAGTGCCGCCAAATCCCGCGCTGGGGAACCTCGTCGGTGGCCGTCGCCGACCAGGAAGCCGTCGTCGTCGGCGTCTCGCGCTGAGCCCCCGCATCAGCACGAGCCATTCGGGGCTGCGGGCCTGCACGCCGCGCTGGTTGCGCTCGTACATCTCCGAGTCGTCGGCGAGCAGGAACCCGGCCGGCCCGACCGAGCCCATCGTCTGCTGGAGCATCCGCCGGTTCATGTCCGGCGCGCCCTTGAACTGGACCGCGGTGACGTGCTGGACGGTCTCGTCGACGCGCCAGCGGCTGCATCACGAACAGCTGGATCTCGGCGATGAACAGGTTCGGGAAGATCATCACGTGCGGGGAGCCGTCGATCAGCAGCTCGCGCGCGCGCTCGCGGCCGTGGACGCTCTCCATCTGCCGCGACGTAGTCGGGCACGCGCTCGGCGATCGGTGCCGAACCAGCCGAGCGGCCTGCCGATCCGGCGGAACTCCGGCCGCAGGTCGTTTTCGGTGTGCCCGTCGCCGAAGATCGCGGGCGAGCGCCGTCGAGCTCTCGCCGTAGAGGTCCCCGATCCCACTGTCGGCGACGCTGAAGATCGAGGCGTGGACGAACTGGGGGTGATAGCCGTCGGTCTCGTTCTCGAGCAGCATCTTCCAGTTCGCCTTGACCCGGTGCCGGAGCCAGCCCGCCGTCAGCTGGACCTCGCCCGGTCGGGCGAGAGCGCGACGAGCCGGTCCAACGCCTGGGCGGCCGCGCCCAGGTGCTCGGCGAGACTGGGGCCGTCCTCGGCGAAGGAGCCGAAGACGAACCCCTGGTGGCTCGCGACGCGCGGAAGCCGCGCCAGGCCGAGCTCCGTCTTCAGCTCGGTACCGCCGTATCCCGCGTTGAAGGGGTACCCGAGCAGCTTGCCCGTATTGGTGAACGTCCAGCCGTGATACGGGCACCGGAACGCGCTCGAGTTGCCCCTCGGGTCCTCGCAGACGATGATTCGCGCGGTGCGTGCAGCGGTTCAGCAGGAGGTGGATCTCGCCCCGCCCGTCGCGACTCATGATCACCGACTGCGGGCCGATCGCCTTGACGACGTAGTCGTTCGGCTCCGGAACCTCGCTCTCATGGCCGACGAAGACCCACGTCCGGTACCAGATCCGCTCGAGCTCGGCCGCGAACACCGCGCCGTCGGTGTAGAGGGATCCGTGGACCCGATCGTGCCTGATCAGGGCATCCCAGTCGATGTCAGCCGCGGCCATCAGACGCCCTCCGTTTCTGGACACTATGACCGTACATGATGTGCATCTGAAGATCAACCGCGCCCGCGCACGGCACCGACGTCGGGGCGCCCGGTCCGATCTCGACCGCAGCCCGCGCTCTGCTAGGACATCATCGGGCCACCCGGAAGCACGACCCACAGCCGCGGCGCGAGCTCCAGGACGACCTCCGCATCCAGCTCGCCCACTGTCGCCGACCCGCTGCGCTCGATCGCCATGGCGAGCTCCCGCCAGGCGAGGGCGACTGGCGCGACACGCACGGTCGGCCCCCATCCGGCGGCCGCGCGCAGCTCGTCTGCGCGCGTGCGCACGTCCTCGAGCGTCAGCTCCCCGAACGGGCGATTCGCTCCGCGGATGAACACACCGCGCTCGACGATCCGATCGACCTCGGCGTTCGACTCGGTCATCGGCTCGCCTGCGACCACCGTGCCGGCGCGGCCATTCGCCGGGCGGCGATCGCCGCCTGGCCGTAGGAGATGCCGCCGTCGCCCAACGGCAGCCTCTCGGGCGTAATCGCGCGGAGCCCCGCCGCGTGTAGGCCGGCGAGCACGTCCTCGATCAGCCGGCGATTCTGGAACACGCCGCCCGAGAGCGCGACCAGCTCGCAGCCCTCGGCGGAGGCGGCCAGCAGGAGGGACTCCACGGTTGCCGCCCCGAGCGCGCGGTGGAAGCGACTCGCGACGGTGCCCACGGCGGCGCCCCGCTCGATGTCGGCGCTGACTGCGCGGATCGTCTCACGGGGGTCGATCACGATCATCCCACCGTCCCGCATCAGCGAGATCGGGTAGCTGCCTCGCTCGCCGGGATCGCACGCGGCCTCGAGCTCGATCGCCGCCTGACCCTCGTAGTTGACGCGCGCCCGCAGCCCGCACAGCGCGGCGACCGCGTCGAACAGCCGCCCCACGCTCGATGTCCGGGGCGACTGGACACCGCTGCGCAGGAGCGCGGCGACCTGCTCCCAGGCGCGCCCCTCCACGCGGTCGCGGAGCGCCGGGGGGATCTCCGGCGCGCGCCCGCCGTCGACTGGGCCCGCCAGCGACAGCCAGGCGCAGGCCATCCGCCACGGTTCCCTGATCGCGCGGGCGCCGCCCGGAAGGCCCACCGGCAGGAGCGTGCCGACACGGTCGAAGCCCGCGAGATCGCCGAGGAGCAGCTCGCCACCCCAGACGCTCCCGTCGAGTCCATATCCACTGCCGTCGAAGATCGCCCCGAGGGCGCTCCCTGGCTCGCCGTGCTCGGCCAGGCACGCGGCGAGGTGAGCGTGGTGATGCTGTACGCCGATGAGCCGCTCGGGGTCGTGGTCGAGCGCGTACTTCGTGGATAGGTACTCGGGATGGAGATCGTGGACGATCACCTCGGGCTCGACCGCGAACAGCCGCTTGAAATGCTCGATCCCCTCCGTGAACGAGCACAGCGTCTCGTAGTTCTCCAGATCGCCGATGTGGTGGGAGACCCAGGCCCGCGCCCCCTTCGCCAGGCAGAAGGTGTTCTTCAGCTCCGCGCCGCAGGCCAGCAACGGAGGCTCCGCCGCATCCGGCAGCTCGAGGCTGGCCGGGACGAGCCCGCGCGAGCGTCGCAGCATCAGCTTGCGCGGACGCTCGGGGGCGTCCAGCACGCGCAGGACGGAGTCGTCGGTGCGCGTCTGGATGGGGCGGTCGTGGCAGAGGAGCAGATCGGCGACGCCCGCCAGGCGCTCCAGGGCGTCGCGATCGCGGAAGGCGATCGGCTCGTCGGAGATGTTCGCGCTCGTCATCACCAGCGGCACGCCCGCGCCGACATCCGCGAGCAGGAGATGATGAAGCGGCGAGTAGGGCAGCATCACTCCCAGCTCGCTGGTCCCCGGGGCGACCGACGCGGCTAGGGCCGTGGCCCGGCGTCGCCGGGCGAGCACTATCGGCCGCTCCGGGCCGCACAGGAGATCGCGCTCGAGCTCGCCCAGGCGGACGAGAGCGCGCGCGTCGGCGAGGGAGGCGACCATCAGCGCAAAGGGCTTGTCCTCGCGGTGCTTCCGTGCCCGCAGGGCGGCGACCGCGCGCTCGTCCTCGGCGAGGCAGGCGAGGTGGAAGCCTCCGATCCCCTTGACCGCCACGATCCAGCCGTCGCGAAGCGCCTCGGCGGCCGCAGCCACCGCGTCCAGGCGCGGGTCGAACGCGGCTGGCCGTCCGTCGACCTCCAACAGCGACACCGAGGGCCCGCAGCTCGGGCAGGCATTCGGCTGAGCGTGGAACCGGCGATCGGCCGGGTTCCCGTACTCGGCGAGGCAGCCCGCGCACATCGTGAAGCTCGCCATCGTCGTGAAGGCGCGGTCGTAGGGAATCCCGCGCACGATCGTGAAGCGGGGCCCACAGTTGGTGCAGTTGATGAAGGGATAGCGATAGCGCCGGTCCGTCGGATCGAACAGCTCGCGCAGGCAGTCCGCGCAGGTCGCGCTGTCGGCCGTGACGGGCGCCTCGATCGTTCCCGAGCGCGGGCTCTCGAGGATCGCGAATGCCGCGTCGCCCCGAGGCTCGCAGTCCTCCGTGAGCACCTGCTCGACGACGGCCAGCGGAGGTGCCTCGGGGGCGAGCCGCGCAAGGAACGCCTGCACCCGGGCGGCGCCGCCCTCGACCTCCAGCAGCACCCCGGAGCCGTCGTTGAGGACGAAGCCCGTGAGCCCGCTATCGGACGCGAGCCTCCACACGTAGGGCCGAAAGCCCACGCCCTGCACGGTCCCTTGAACGCGCGCGCGGGCCCGTCGGGTCAGCTCGGCCTGGTCGGCTGCGGGTGCGCGGGCGCTCACGTCGCGGTCTCCGTGGCGGAGCTCAGCTCGACCAGCTCCCGCAGGGCGTGATAGGCACTCGCCTGAGCCTCCTGGATGCGAGGTATGTGCTCCGAGCGCGTGATCACGACGTGGTCGGCGAGCCTCTCGGTACCGACGCGCCCACCGTCGTAGCCCACGAGCGCGATCGTGAGGAGTCCCCGGCGGCGGGCCTCTCCGAGCGCCTCGATCACGTTGCCGGAGTTCCCCGAGGTTGAAAGCGCCAGCAGCGCATCCCCGGGAACGCCATAGGCGATCACCTGCCGCGAGAAGATCGCCTCGATCCCGATGTCGTTGGCGATCGCGGTCAGGATCGAGGGGTCCTCGCTGAGGTCGATCGCCGGACGCGGGCTCGCCGTCGGAGATGCCGCGCGGAAGTCGGCGACGACGTCCATCGAGTCTGTCGCCGAGCCCCCGTTGCCGAGCGCGAGCAGCTTTCCCCCGTCGTCGAAGCGCTCCCGCAGGGCTACAGCCGCGTCGAGCAGCTGGTGGCGGTTGTCCGCGAGCGTCTGGCTGCGAAGGGCGGCGATCTCCTCAGACTTCATCAGCGCGGAGCGGCGCACGTCCTCGAGCACCGGCTCGAGCTCGAGCTCGAGCTCGGCCAGGAACGGATACAGGAAGCTCGACGCGCCGGCGTCGTGCGTGCGCCGGACGCTTCGCCCCGCGAGCAGCCCGCGGTGGTCGAAGAAGACGTGCACGAGCTCCCAGAGGACGTGGTAGAGGGTCTCGACCAGCTCCTGGCGGACGAAGGCGTCGTCGCTGGGGGGCTCGAGCTCCCACTCGGCGCCCAGCCGGTCGAAGGCGACCGTCAGGCACCCTCGCGCCCGCGCGAGCGCGATCGCCCGCTCCGTCTCGAGCGCATCGTCGTGCCGGGCGAGGAAAGCGATCGCGATGTCGTCCGCACGCGCGAGCAGTGCCAGCTGGTCGGCGAGCCCTCCCCCCTCCCCCGTCAGCGCGATCGCCGGGAGCGCGCGCTTGCCGACGATCACCGGGTGGACGAACTCGACTGCGACGTGACGAGCGTCCGAGCGCGCCGTCGGCGAGACCCCGAGCGCGAGCAGCCGCCCGCCGCGGGCAAAGCGCTCGGCCATCCGGTGGCAGAGCCGGGCGAGTGGCTCCGCCTGCGCTGCGAAGAACTCGCCGTTCGCCTCGGTGCGCCGTGCGAGCAGCTCGTCGAGGTGCGCGCTCGGCGCTCGGTGCGTCGCGGTCGGGCTCAAGCCGACACCGCCATCGGCGCGCGGGCGGCGAGGACCCTCAGCCACTCGCGCCACTGCTCGATGCCCTCTCCCGTGCGGGCGCTCACGAGCAGGCGCGGCACGCCGGGATGGACCTGGTCGATGTTGTAGAGGAAGCGATCGAGGTCGTAGTCGAGGTGCTCGAGCAGGTCGATCTTGTTGACGAGCACGAGGTCGCACGTGCGGAACATCAGCGGGTACTTCAGCGGCTTGTCCTCCCCCTCCGTGACGGAAGAGACCATCACGCGCACGTCCTCGCCGACGCGGAACTCCGCCGGACAGACGAGGTTGCCGACGTTCTCGATCACGAGCATGTCGATGTCCGCCAGCGGCAGCGCGGCGAGCGCCGAGCGCACCATGTTCGCGTCGAGGTGGCACTCCCCGCCGAAGCTGGGATCGGTGTTGAGCTGCGTGACGGGCACGTGGAGACCGGCGAGTCGGTCGGCGTCCATCGACCCCTGAACGTCGCCCTCGAGCACCCCGATGCGAACACCGGGGAGGTCGGCGACCACGCGTTCGAGCAACGATGTCTTGCCCGCGCCCGGCGCGCTCATGAAGTTCACGACGGCCACACCCGCGCGATCGAAGTCGGTCCGGTTGGCCTGCGCGATCGTGTTGTTGGCGTCGAGGGCATCCTCGACGATCCTCACCTTGGTGCGATGCATGCTGCCTCCTCGACCTCGATGGACTCGACTTCGAACTCGTTCCCGCCCGCGACCGTCACCTCGGCGCCCCCGCACGTGGGGCAGCGAAAGGCCGGGATCTCGATCTCCCATTCGCGCCGGCACGCCTCGCAGCGCAGGCACGCCTCGACGATCTCCTGCTCCAGGCGCGCGCCCTCGCAGAGCGTTCCCCGGGCGACGAACCCGAAGTAGAACTCGAGCGTGTCGGGGACGACCTGGCGGAGGCGGCCGACGCGCAGGCTCACGAGGCTGACGCGACGGCCGCCGGCGTGCTTGACGACCGTGTTGAGCACCGCGCCGCTCAGCGACAGCTCGTGCACGGCGCTACTCCGCGGCTGCCAGGGCGGCGCCGGAGCGGAGCTCCGCGGCGGTCTCGAGCACCAGCTCGAGCGCCCTCTCGACCGCCGCCGAGACATCCGCCGAGAGCCCGAAGCCGACCTCCTCGACCTCCGCCGGCTCGCAGGCGATGACCACCACCCTGCCGGGCCAGGCGCCAACCGACCGCACGAACCGCAGGACGGTCTGCGGGTCCATGCCGTGGGGGTTGATCGCCTCGCCGTCGTCGATCCTGCCCTCGACGGACTCCTCGGGCACCTCCATCACGTAGAGCGTGCCGGGCTCCCCTCCCTGGCGGCTGACGTCGAGGATCAGCAGCGCGTCGTAGCCGCGCATCACCTCGTAGGCCAGATCGAGGCCTCCGGTGCCGGCATCCATGACGACGAGCCCCTCGGGCAGGTCCCGCTCCTCCAGCCTCCTGGCCACCTCCCCGCCGAAGCCGTCGTCGGAGAGCCAGGCGTTGCCGACGCCCGCGATCAGAATCCGCGGCTGTCGCGCAGGGGTCATGGATCCTCCTCTCGTGAGCCTGTCATCGGACCACCTCGACCTCGGGGGCGAAGAAGAACAGGAAGCGCCCGCTTTCGCGCATCAGCTCCTGCCCGGGGTCGCCGTCGATCGTCACCCCGAGGTGCATCTTCCCGTCGTAGTCGATCATGATCCGCTCGATCGTCGCGATTCGCCCGTCGAGCATGCGCGCATGGAGGTCCGCGTCCGGGCCCGGCCGGATCCTCACCCTCCCGCCCCGCCGAAAGCGCACCCCGCCGACGTCGGCGTGCTCCTCGCCGACAGTCGGATCGAGCAGATCCGCAGGCTCCTCTGGTGGCGTATCGCTGACGCGGCTGCGGGGTGACGGCCCAGAGGTGCGCGGCGGCTCCACGGGATCGCGCAGCGTGACGCGTCCGTGCAGGGCGAGGATCTCCATCGGGCGTTGCAGCGGCGGCCCGTGCGACCATCTCCCGGACCGCCGGATCGTGGCGCTCGATCTCGTCCCGCTCGCCGTCGCTGAGCACCTTGACGTGGAGCAGCAGCGCCTCCTCGATCTCCGTCGAGTCGAACAGCCCACCGCGGCTCTCCGGTGCGATCTGGGGATGATCGGGGAGCACGATCGCAGCACCGACGATGGCGTCGTCGGTCGCGCTCGCGAGCACGGGGAACGTGTTGACGCTCGTACACGGCCGCTCCAGCGGCGAACGCAGGCGAGCGCCGCAGACGCGGACGAGCGGATGGGTCGAGAGCAGCGAGCGCCCCAGCGCCCCCGCGCGGTCGAGCCCCTCCGCACACGGGCTGCGGTTCTCGACGCGGAGGATGAGCTCGTAGGCGCCGTCCTGCAGCTCGCGAGCGTCGAGGCTGATCGCGAGGCGCAGCGGCTGGCCCACGCGTGCCTCGATCTCGGCGCCGCGCTCCAGCGGAGTCTCGCGCGCCGCGAGCGAGCCGACGGACGGCCATCGGTCCGGGGCAGAGAGCTCGAGACGGTGGGCGTCCCCCTCGTGGCGCTCGCCGCCCGCGATCAGGAAGCGGACCTCGGCGCCGACGCGGGCGGCGGGCGGCCCCTCCAGCACGCAGCGCAGCTCGAGGTGGTCGAAGGTGCTCGCCAGGGCCGCGGCGTAGGCCGGCGGATAGACGATCCCGAACGGCGTCGGGGTTGTGTTCTTGGTGGCCGAGGGCGTGTAGGGATACAGCGCGTAGCCCTCGTAGAGCAGCGAGTCGATCAGCTGCTCCAGCGGCTCAGACATGCTCGCCGTCGCCGAGGAGCCGCTGCAGGCAGGCGTCGTAGGTGGGCAGTCCGCGGGCCAGGCGCTCCCGCTCGAGCGACTGCATCGTCTCCGAGCGCAGCGCCACCCAGCCCGTGTTCGGGTAGTGGTGCTCGATCGTCTCCTGCCAGACCGACACCGGCATGCGGTAGTCGACCGAGCGGGACCACGGGACGAGCGTCATCTGCAGGCCCCCGTCCGCGTTCGGGTAGTAGACGATGCCGTTGAAATGGAGCGCGAGCGGTACCTTGCCGCCGGGCAGCGAGTGGATGTACTTCGCAGCGGCGATCTCCATGTCGAAGTTGCATGCGATCGGCACGGCGACGGTGGTCGACCCGGTGAATGCCGGAACGACCACGTCCAACTGCGCCCAGACGAGGCTGTGGGTGGTCACCGCCCAGCGCTCGGGGGCCCCGAAGAGGCCCGCGAGACGCTCGCGGGTCGCATCGTCGTAGGTCCGGCGAGCCGGCTCGATCATCAGCTGGATCGTGAGCCCGATCATGTAGACCGGGCGCCCTCGCGGCTCGGACACCTGCAGGTCCAGCATCAGCATCGGGGCAGCGCTGTGGCGCAGGGCGCGCGCGCCCAGCACCGCGAACTCGGGCTGGGCCTCGGCGGGCGACCCTTCGCCGCCGGGGGCGTCAGCGGCGAGGACCTCCGGCTGCGTGCTCACGCCGCCACCGCCCTCGCGCGGAGGTCATCGAAGAAGCTCGCCACCGCGTCGCTCACCTTCGCCCCCCCGGAGATCCCCTCCCAGTTGATCTTGATGATCCCGGTCAGTTCATAGCAACGGTCGATCGGCGCGATCGCGTAGCTGGGCGGCGCGGCAAGCCGGTTCACGACCAGCCCCTCGACGTCGGGCTCGAGGTCGGCGAGGATCGGGTTGAGCTCCACCATCCTGCTCCAGGAGGAGAAGTGGAGCTCGCTCTCGGTCGCGCCCGCCGGGCTCGGATAGAGGGCGACGACGCAGCCGGCGACGGTCGACTCCATGAAGAAGGCCAGCCCGATCGGTATCTGGAAGCCCGCCCAGACCTCGTCGGGGAGGAGGAGATCAGGGAGCCACAGGACCCGGGAGCCCGTGGGGCGGTACTCGGGGTCGCCGGAGCGCAGCGCCCAGCAGCTCTCGCAGACGCACTCGATCCGCCGCTCGACGAGGTTCAGCAGGTGGCGGTGATCCTCGGGGACGGTCGTGGCGCAGAGGTCGCAGAGCTCCTCTGCGGCGGATGCCGGCGCCGCCACCGCGAGCGGGCCCCCGTCCGCTGCCTTGCCGAGCGGGACCCGCGAGGGAGCAGGGGCGCGAGCGAGGCCGCGCATGCCGGCGACAAGCTCTGCGCGGCGCCTGGCGGCGACCGCTTCGGGCGTCCGCCGGCCCTTCGCGGGGCGCGCGGGCCCCGGGAACGGATGACCGGGTTCGCCTTCGGCCGGGCTCACCTTGTCAGCGCCACCTTCACGTGGCCCTGCTCACGGAGCAGGGGAACCGGTTCGAGCTGCAGGCGCTCGTCATCCATCGAGCGCCCGGCCCCGGGCAGGAAGAAGGTCCTCGAACAGCCGGGACAGGCCAGCGTCCCCGCCTGCAGCAGACCGCGATCGAGCGGCGCGCCGCAGTCCGCGCAGGTGTTCGCGTATGCGAGCAGGGTGCCGTCCACGTTCGCGACCACGAGCTCCGCACCGCCAACCTCCGCCCCGACCAGCTGGCCGACGGGCACGAGATCGAGGTGGTCGGCCTGATACCAGGAGGGCGTCGTCGTCGGCGCCCGAGGAGGCGGTTGCGAGACCACCATCGGCAGCTCGACCCCAGCCGCGGGCCCCGATCCCGCCGCGTCGAGCATCGCCAGGGAGGGACCGGTCGGAGGGGGCGCCACCCCCTCGACCTCGAGACCCTCGAGGTCGGGCGCCGCCTCTTCCAGCGCCTGCTTGATCGCGAGCTCGAGCGTCACCGCCGAGGCGGCGCAGTCCGAGCAGCTGCCTCGCAGGCTGATCCGGGCCACCCCCTGATCCAGCGAGAGCAGCTCGACGTCGCCGCCGTGGGACTCCATGTAGGGGCGGACGTGCTCGAGTGCGCCCTCCACCCGCTCCCTCAGGGGGACCGGATGGAGGTCGTGGATCAGCAGGAGCGCGGCGAGGAGCTCGTCCGCGGCGAAGGCGGCGGCGAGGCGTTCGCCCTCCTCCCCGGCTTCGAGCAACGAGCCGACGATCCGCTCCAGGCCCGCGCCGTACATCTGCACGACCGCCGAGACGAGCTCCTCGGCGAGCTCCCGCGTGGGCGCGTCGGCGGAGGCGTCGAGCTTCGCCTGCAGCTCCTGCACCCGCAGGAGCAGCTCGTCGTGTCCGTCGAGAAGAGGCGTCGCCGACATCTACGCGAGCGCCGTCGGCGTGTGGATGACCTTGCGCACCCTGCCGCTCCCGTTGTACATGTGGACGCCGCAGGGCAGGCACGGGTCGAACGAGCGCACGGCGCGCATGATGTCGATCCCCTTGAAGCTCTCGGGCCCGTTTTCCTCGAAGATCGGCGTGTTCTGCACCGCGTCCTCGTAGGGTCCCGGAGTTCCATAGCTGTCACGGGGACTCGCGTTCCAGGGCGTGGGCGGGTAGGGCTGGTAGTTGGCGATCTTGCCGTCGCGGATCACCATGTGGTGGGAGAGGACCCCACGGGCGGCCTCGTGGAAGCCGCAGCTGACCGCGCTGTCGGGGACAGTGAACTTGTTCCAGCTCTTCGTCCGACCGGCCTGAACCTCCTTCATCGCGCGCTCCAGGCAGTGCAGCGCGATCAGCGCGCTGTAAGCCTGATGGTAGGTCCGGGCGCGGTCGCGCTCGATCGCGTTCGACTTCTCGGGGACCTTCCACTCGAGTTCCATCTCGGGCATGTTCGGAGAACGCGGCAGGACCATCTCGATCGAGTGACCCGTCGCCTTGGCATAGCCGAAGTCGACGAGTCCCGCCTTCGCGGTGCACCACTGCCGCGCGAACGGCCCGCCGCCCGTGTCGCAGCAGACGTGGGTGTCGGTGCGTTTGTCGTAGATCCGCGGTGAGACCACCCACGTGTACTTGTCGGTGAAGTCGCGCTTCTGTGGACGTGGCAGAGTGACCTTGTTCCAGGGGTGGTTCTTGTCGACGGGATTGCCGAGCGGATCCTGGGTGACGAGTGTCGGCTCGTTCTCCCAGGAGTCGAAGTAGGAGGAGCCGAGCAGGATCCGGATCATCAGGTTGATCTCCACGAGGTCCGTCGAGATCAGCTCACCGCCGATCGCCACGCCCGGGGTGATGTAGCGCTTGCGACCCCACTCGGTCATGTTCCGATAGTCGTAGTCGACGTAGTCGGGATCGTCGAAGGAGCCCCAGTTCACCAGGTTGGTCTCGCGGTAGCCGACCATGTCGTAACCGGGGAGCTGTTGGAGGAAGAAGTCATACAGGTCATCGTGCATCGGCACGCTGCGCTTGACGTAGTCGAAGTAGCGCATCAGCCGCACGTAGTAGTCAGTGCAGGTCTGGTGGGTGATGTCGGCGCTGCAGCCGCCGGGCATGATCGTCGAGGGATGCGTGTGGCGTCCGCCGAAGAGGCAGTACATCTCCCGCGTATAACGGGCGACGTGGAGCGTCTCCAGGTAGAACTCGCCGGTGAACGGGTTCAGCGCGCGCATGATGTCCGCGATCGTCTTGAAGCCGTGGATGTCGCCGTGGGGCGAGGGCGTGTTCTCCGCCGTGGCCAACAGCGCCGGGTTCGTCTCCTTCACCATCTGCTCGCAGAAGTCGACGTTGGCCATGCAGTCGTTGAAGATCGCGTGGTCGAAGATGTAGTCGGCGGTCTCGGCGAGGTTGAAGGCGAGGTCGCCCAGAGGCGGGGGCTTGACGCCGTAGGCCATGTTCTGGTTCAGACAGGAGCAGGTACAGTGGTTATCGCCGCAGATGCCGCAGATGCGACTCGTGATGAAGTGGGCGTCACGCGGATCGATCCCCTTCATGAAGATGTCGAAGCCGCGGAAGATCATCGAGGTGCTGTAGCACTTGAGCACCTGTTGATTGGTGAAGTCGATCTCGGTGTGGATCCCGAGACTCCCCACGATCCGTGTGATCGGATCCCAGGACATCTCCTTGACCATCACTTTCTGCTGCGGAGACGTTTCAGTCGCCATCGCTTCTCTCCTCGCTCGGCCTTCAGCCGGGAATAGTCAAACGGGCACAGGCAGGTTGCTCAGCGCTCACCACCTCTTTGCGTAACCGGTTGCGAGCGTTTTGCCCTTCCGTCGCCAGTCCGGCTCGACGTCGTAGTTCGTCCTGATGTTGCGCTTGCGGGCCCAGCGGACGATCGGTCCGTAGCTGAACTCCATCACTCGCGCGGCGATCCCACCGTAGGTGTCCTCGTCCATGAACGGCATGAACTTGTCGGGGAAGCCCGGCATCGTGCAGGCCATGCAGATGCCGCCCACGTTGGGGCAGCCGCCGATCCCGTTCACCCAGCCGCGCACGGGCACGTTGCACTTGACCACCGGCCCCTTGCAGCCGAGCTTGACGAGACAGCGGTGATCGGAGCCGTATTCCGTTGCGAACTCGCCCTGCTCGGCAAAGCCCGCGCGGTTGCAGCTCTCCCGCACCGTCCGCCCGAACAGCCACTTCGGGCGGAGCGCCTCGTCGAGTTCCGGGGCGGGCGCCAGCCCGGCGAGGTGGAGGGCCAGATAGAGCAGCGTCTCGGTCATGTTGTCGGGCTGGGCGGGACAGCCGGGGATGCAGACGATCGGCAGGCCCGCTTTCGACTTCCAGCTCCATCCGAGGTAGTCGGGCACCCCCATCGCGCCGGTGGGGTTGTTCTTCATCGCCGGGATCCCGCCGTAGGTCGCGCACGTGCCGACGGCGACGACGGCCGCGCACTTCGGCGCGAGCCTGTCGATCCACTCGTTCATCGTGATCGGCTGGCCGTCTTCGGGGTTCACGGCGAAGCCGGTCCAGTGTCCTTCGCCGTTGATCTCCTCGTTGCCCAGCGAGCCCTCGATGACGAGCACGAACGGGTCCAGCTTGCCCTGCTCCGCGTCGAACCACGCCTGTGCGTAGTCCTGGCCGACGGCGTAGTCGATCACCTGGTTGTGAACGACGACGTTCGGCATCCCGGGGATGGCCTGGAGGATGATGTCCTCGAGGCTCGGATTGGTCGCGGAGGTCATTGCCACGGAATCGCCCTCGCAGCTGAGACCCGTGGTCATCCACAGGACATGGGCGGTGACGGCCTCCGTCTTCTTGTGCTCCGCAAACGCCACGCTCGCCATTCCCTCTCCTCTCGATTCAGATCAACAAATCCGCGGCAGCGGATCGCCAACCAACTGGTCCATCACCCGCCGCCCGCCGAAGCTCGTCTGCACCAACACCATCCCCGGCGGCTCCGTCCGCACCTCACCCACCTCCGCGGCCTGCTCGCAGCCCGGGACCGAGCGCAGCACAGCCAGGGCCTCGTCGGCCTCGGTGGGCGCCACGAACGCGACCAGCCTGCCCTCGTTCGCGACGTACATCGGATCGATCCCGAGGATCTCCGCCGCGCCCGCCACCGCCGGCTGGACCGGGATCGAGGACTCGTCGATGAGCATCGCCACCGACGCCGAGCGGGCGAGCTCGTTGAGCACCGAGGCGACCCCGCCGCGGGTGGCGTCGCGCAGGCAGCGCAGGCCGCCCCCAACGCTGCTCAGCAGCGCGTCCACCGCGGGCCACAGCGATGCCGTATCCGACTCGATCGCCGCATCGAGCTCGAATTCGCCGCGGGCGAGCATGATCGCCATTCCGTGCTCGCCGATGCTCCCGGACAGCAGCACCCGGTCCCCGGGGCGAATGTTCGACGGCGCCAAACTCGCGCGGGGGTCGCGCCGGCCGATGCCCGTCGTGCAGACGTACATGCCGTCTGCGTGGCCGCGCTCGACGACCTTCGTGTCGCCGGCGATTATCTCCACCTTCGCACGGCTCGCCGCCGCCGCGATCGCGTCGACCTCCGCGCGCAGCCGCTCGGCCGTGAGCCCCTCCTCGAGCACAAGCGAGAGGCTGAGCGCGAGCGGGCGGGCGCCCGAGACGGCGAGGTCGTTGACGGTCCCGTTGACCGCCAGATCGCCGATCGAGCCGCCGGGAAACCGAAGCGGCGTGACCACGTAGGCATCCGTCGTGAGCGCCAGCTCGAGGCCGTCGACGCTCAGCCGGCCGGCGTCCGACATCTCGCTGAGGGCGGGGCCTCCGAAGGCCGGCACGAACAGTCCCTCGATCAGTCCCTGGGTCGCCTTGCCGCCGGCGCCGTGGGCCATCGTGATGCGCTCGTCGCGAAACTTCGCCCGCTTGCCGCGAGCGGTCTCGATGATCCCGAGGATCTTCTCCTCGCGCTCGGAGATGGTCGCCTGCTCACCCATCACACGACTTCCCGCTCGCGGGCGAAGCGGCCGAAGTTGTAGTAGGCCGCGCATGCTCCCTCCGAGGACACCATGCAGGTGCCGATCGGGCGCTCGGGGGTGCAGGCGGTGCCGAACACCTTGCACTCCCACGGCTTGATCACACCCTTCAGGACCTCCCCGCATTGGCAGGCCTTCGGGTCGGCGACGCGCACGCCCGGCACGCTGAAGCGGCGCTCGGCGTCGAGCTCCGCATAGGCCTCGGACAGCTTCAACCCGCTGTGGGAGATGAACCCGAGGCCGCGCCACTCGAAGTGGGGCCGCAGCTCGAAGACCTCGGCCAGCACTTCCAGGGCGCGGGCAGTTGCCCGCATAAGGGACGACGCGCTTGTACTGGTTCTCGACCTCGCAGCGGCCCTCGGCGAGCTGGCGGAGGATCATCGCGATCGACTGGAGGATGTCGAGCGGCTCGAAGCCCGCGACGACGATCGGCTTGGCGTAGTCGGCGGGGATGAACTCGAACGGCCGCGCGCCGACGACCGTGGACACGTGGCCCGGACCGATGAACCCGTCGAGGCGCAGATCGGGTGACTCGAGCAGCGCGCGAAGCGGCGGGACGATCGTCACGTGGCTGCAGATGCAGCTGAAGTTCTCCACGCCCTCGGCGCGGGCGCGCTTGAGCGTGAGCGCCGTCGAGGGAGCGGTCGTCTCGAAGCCGATCGCGAAGAAGACGACCTCGCGGTCGGGGTTCTGCTTGGCGATGCGCAGGGCGTCCAGCGGCGAGTACACCATCCGCACGTCGGCCCCGGCAGCCTTCGCGTCGAGCAGGCTTCCGTTCGACCCGGGCACCCGCATCATGTCCCCGAAGCAGGTGAAGATCACGCCGGGCTCTCGGCGATCGCGATCCCGTCGTCGACGCGGCCCATCGGGATCACGCACACCGGGCAGCCCGGCCCGTGGACGAGCTCGACGTTCGCGGGCAGAAGGTCGTCGACGCCGTACTTGTAGATCGAGTGGGTGTGCCCCCCGCAGACCTCCATCAGCTTGTAGTGACGGCCGGGCTCGACGAGCGAGAGGATCTCGCCGGCGAGCGCCCGGCCGAGCGCGGCGTCGCGGAACTCGTCGACGAACTTCACGCGACCACCTCGCCGGCGAGAGAGGCGATCGCGACGCCCGCGTGGACGAGCAGGACGCGACCGGCGGCCGGCCGATCGACGAGCGCGGTCTCGACCGTGTGGCGCGCCCCGTCGGCGTCGGAGCACAAGGCCAGTCCCCGCCGCTCGTCGACGTCGACGACGGTCATCGGAAGGGCCTCATCGGCGCAGGTCACGCAATGCCCACCGGTGCAGAGGGCCTGCGGTGACGCCGGGGCGCTCATTCGATCACGCTCGCCTTCAGCTCCTCGAGCTCCTGCTCGTAGTCGGCGCCCATCCGTTCGAGCAGCTCTCGCGTCGCGCGGGCCTCCTCCTCGTCGACCTGAGAGATGGCGAAGCCGACGTGGATCAGCACCCAGTCACCCGCCCCGACGCCGTCTCCGTCCACGTCGAGCAGGCCCGACGTTGACCGTGCGCCGCACGCCCGCCACCTCGACCATCGCCAGCCGATGCTCCTCGTCGACCATCTCGACGATCTGGCCTGGGATGGCGAGACACACGCGGCAGACACCCTTCGCTGGAGATGACCCCGCCGCTGCTCGGCGGCGAGCGCGAGGCAGGCTCGAAGGCGAGCCACCGACCTTCTACCACCGTCGTAGAGGCGCATGCGCATGCTGGTAATTCCCGTTACATAGGGCACTCGTAATGCGGGTTACCATCAACGGGAGGAGGGTATTTTGCGCCTGGGTAGGCGTAGACTCGCCGGGGAGATCGGCCTGTCGGCTCGAAAGGAGCAGCGAGGCTGGGCATGCCAGGCGAAGGTCGAGATGTCTTACGGCTGGGGTCCCCGCGATGGGCCGATCACAGGTCCCCCGCGAGAGCGCCCGAGTCGCCGCCGCTGTACGCCTACGTGCTCGATGCGGACGATGAGCTGGCCGAGGAGCTCGACCTGCGCGAGCGCTTCACGGCGCGTCAGCACGCGACGGCGAGGGTGCTGGAAGCAGAGGTGGGCACGTGCGACCTGGAGCCATGGCTGTCGGTCGTCGGGCACGGGCCCGGGCTGTTGATCCTCGACGGCCTGGTCGCCGTCGATACGCGCATCAGCAACCGCACGACGACCGAGCTGCTGGGAAGCGGCGACCTGCTCCAGCCGCTCAGCCGCCACGTCGACGACATGATCGAACGGGCCGGATCCTGGCACGCTCTGCTGCCCTCCCGCTTTGCACTGCTCGACGTGGAGTTCGCCGAGCGAGTGCTCCCCTGGCCGCAGATCGGCAACGCGCTGTTGCGCCGGACGGAGCGCCGCGCGGAGGAACTCGGGGTGCTTCGGACGATCTCCTGTCAGCCGCGGCTGGAGGTTCGGCTGGTCCTGTTCCTGTGGCATCTCGCGGCCCGCTGGGGACGCGTGGAGCCGGGCGGGATCCGACCTGATGCTGCCGCTGACCCACCGCCTCATCGGACAGCTGGTCGCCGCCGAGCGGCCGTCGATCTCGCACGCCCTCGGCCGCCTCGCCGACGCCGGCCTCGTCAACGGAGCGGCCGGCGACTGGCACCTCCGAGGCAACCTCGACGCGCACCTCGAGTCCCTCATCGGCGGGGCCGCCCGCCTGCGGGGCGAGCGGCGAACCCGACGCTCGGACGGCAGCGGGGTAGCGTGAGCCCGCCGCCTCTCCGACCTCAGCGCCGCTGGGCCGGCGCACCCGTCAACGTGCTCTGGATAACGAGCGGGCTCGGCTGCGACGGGGACTCGATCGCGCTCACCGCCGCGACAAACCCGAGCCTCGAGGACCTCCTGCGGGGCTGCCTGCCGGGGATGCCGCCGGTCGTCCTCTACAACCCCGTGTTCGCCTTCGAGACCGGCGAGGACTTCATGCGCGCGTGGTTCAAGGCAGCCGCCGGGCGGCTGGAACCGTTCGTGCTCGTGCTCGAGGGATCCGTTCCCAACGAGGAGATCAACGGGGAGGGCCACTGGGCGGGGATGGGCGTCGAGGCGGACAGCGGGCAGCCGATCCTGACGAACACGTGGATCGACCGCCTCGCGCCGAGGGCCGCGGCCGTGCTCGCCCTCGGCACCTGCGCGGCCTACGGCGGGATCCCCGCGATGAGGAACAACCCGACGGGCGCGATGGGCCTCCGCGACTATCTCGGCTGGCGCTGGGTCTCCCGCCTCGGGATACCGATCATCAACGTCCCCGGCTGTCCCGTCCAGCCCGACAACATCACCGAGACGCTGCTGCGGTTGGTACTGCATCTGGCGGGGCTGGGACCAGGGCTGGACCTCGACGAGCAGGGACGGCCCGAGTGGATCTTCGGCCGCACCGTCCACGAGTCCTGCGATCGAGCAGGCCTCGCCGAACACGGCCAGTTCTCCAGCGGCCACGGCGACGGTCGTTGCCTCGTCAAGCTCGGCTGCAAGGGACCGGTGGTGAAGTGCAACGTGCCCGTGCGCGGCTGGGTGAACGGCATCGGCGGGTGCCCCAACGTCGGGGGGATCTGCATGGCGTGCACGATGCCGGGCTTTCCCGACAAGTACATGCCATTCATGGAGGCGGACAGGGCCGCCCGCGTGTACGCGACGACGGCGCGGCTCGCCCACGGACCGCTGGTGAAGTACCTTCGCGACCGCCGCATCCGCCGCAACTTCGACCGCGAGCCCGAGTGGCGGAAGCGGGGCTCGGAGCTGACGAGCGGATATCGCACGCCGTGACTCGGCTCTGAGTCGCGGAGCCGTTCTCTGAGGGGATCGACGCGCTACCGTTCGCGGATGCCGGTGACGGTGCTGTTCACGTGTGAGATCTGCGGATGCCAGCCCGATCCCGAGACGCAGATCGCGCTCGAGCGACAGCTGCTCGACCTCCGTCACGGCGAGTACGTCGACGCAGATCCCGGGGGATGGCTGACGTGGCACGGGCGAGGGATGTACGGGCCCCAGCGCTACGCCTGCAGCCGCCACCGTGGGGACCTGAAGGCGCTGCTGCGGGAGCATTACGGCACGCTCGGCTGGCACCCGTGGGCGATGGGACCCCACCCCTGGGCCGGCCGCCGCGGGACAGATCGCGCTCGGGGCCTGGCCCGCTCGCTGCGCTCCACGTTCGGGGCACCGGGGGGCTAGGCGGCCGGCCTCAACCGGGAACGCCGGCGAGGTCGCTCTCGCCGCCGGCCTGCTCGTGATCGCTGGCCTCCGGGCGAGGGAGCACTATCAGTGAGCATCGTCCGTGACGCTGGAGGTAGTCGGAGGTGCTGCCGAGGACGAGGCGCTTGACGGGCCCGTAGCCTCGGGAGCCGACGATGAGCACGTCGAGGTGTTCGCCGAAGACGGAGAGCTCCTCGCCGGTGAGCCCGTAGACGGCGGTGCCGGTGACGCCGGGCATTGCATCCATGCGGGTCTGCGCCTCTGCGAGCATCGATTCGATCGTGTCACCGAGCCCGGGCGCGACCATGCCCGTGTAGGCGGCGGGCGGGATCGAGACGACCTCCCGTGCCTCGAGCCTCGCGCCCGTCGTGGCGGCGAGCTCACGCCCGAGCGCGAGCGCCGCCTCCCCCTCGGGCGAGGCCGTATAGCCGACGCCGATGCTGGCGATCGGCGCGGCGTGCGCCGCGTAGCCGAGCGTCGCGACGGCGACGGCACAGGGTGCGCCGTTGAGTGCGGCGCGGGTGTCGTCCCCGAGCATTGCCCGTCCGACCGCGCCGCGGCTGGAGGAGCCCACGACGAGCAGGTCGGCGTGCTGGGTCTCTGCCTGCTGATGGAGCCCGCGGCCGGGGCTCTTCGCGGCGATGCTGAGAAGCGATGCCTCGAGGTCCGCCGCGGCACGCTCCTCCTCGAGCAGGCGCTGCGAGGCGTCGCCCTCCTCCTTGGCGTGCCCGGGCGCGATCACGTGCGACGGGTGCAGCCCACCACCGTGGACGTGAGCCAACGTGATCGCCCCGCCGGGCTCCACGAGACGCGATGCCAGCGCGATCGCGTCACGGCCGTTGGAGCTCCCATCCACGCCCACGAGCACGTTCTTGAACATCGTCTTCTCCTTTGATCGTCGTCAACGGGACGGCGCTCGCGAGCGCCGCGGCCCGATAACCGGCTAGCCGCCGCGCGCCCGTTGCTCCTCGATGGTGCGCTCGGCGGTGGGGAGTACCTCCAGACGGGCATCGGGAATCGCCCCGCCGCTGTCGACCGACAGCCCGTAGGTGCCATCGGCGAGCCGGGCCTCGGCCCGCTCGACCGCGGCGAGCTGGTCGGCGAGGTCACCCGCGATCCCGCTGTCGCGCTCCTTTTCATACAGAATCCTCCGAGCCGCGCTCGCCCGGCTCGCCCTGCTCTCCAAGCGCCTGCTCGTCGGCCCGCTCGAGGCGGGCGATGGCCTGCTCGACCCGCTGACGCTCTTGGGCGAGCAGCTCACGTGCGCGTTCGGGGTCCATCCACGGAGCCTAGCGGGCCGCCTCGTGCGCGAAGTGGTGGCCCGGGGTCCTCAACTCGAGACCGGCTCATCCGGCGAGCGGGTGGGGCTCGACGCACGAACCCAATCGATGATCGCCTGGGGTCGCTGTTCGGGGATCCAGTGGGCGACGCCGTCAAGGACCTCGACGGCGAGCCGCGGCTGGCCCGGGACGGCACCGCTCGTTGTGCCTCTCGTGACCAGATCGCGCGAACCCGTCAGGTGCGTCGTCGGGACCTCGAGGGTGCGGCGGGAGTAACGACCGCGCAGCACCGGGAGCACCTCGCGCGTGAGGAAGGTCCGATACATGGCGACCGTCACGGCCGCGGGTAGGTGATCGGCGAACAGCGCGACGTCGCCTGCGGGCAGACGCTCCCCGCCTCGGCCGGCCTGGAGGATCGCCCGCACCATCCGAGGAGCGATGCGCGGACCGATGATCGGAAGGCTTATCGGCCCCTGGTAAGCGAGGAGTCCGAGCCCGCGAGGGTGGGGCGGCGTCCACATGTGCGGGATCCCGATCGTCAGCATCCGCTCGATGCGCGCTGGATCGCGTAGGGCCGCGAGGAAGCCGATCCAGGCGCCCCAGTCGTGACCGACCCATGTCACGCGGGGGACACCGAGGGAGTCGAGCATGGAGAGCATGTCCGAGGCGAGCTGTTCCTTCTCATAGCCGGATGTGGGCGCTTCGCTCCAGCCGTGTCCGCGGAGGTCCGGGGCGATCGAGCCGGAAACGCTCGGCGAGATCCGGGATCACACGGCGCCAGGCCCACCAGCTCTGCGGCCACCCATGGAGCAGCAGCACGGGGGGCGCCTCCTCGGGGCCCGCGACGGCGACGTGGATGCGTACGCCAGCGGCCTCGACGTACTCGTGACTGACGCCCGCAAAGGGAGGGGGCTCGCGCTGCACCGACGCTGAGCCTAGATGATCGACTCCACGAGGCCGAAGGGCGAGTCGACGGCGACGCCTTGGATGCGGGCGAGCTCTCGCTCGGCGTGAGCTACGCGCGGGAGTGGTCGTTCGCCAATCACGGCTGACGATCTCCGCCGGCCACAGCCGTCGCCGCCCCGGGACACCCCGAGCGCGTTGGACCGTCAACGGTCTGGATCTAGGCTGACGGGGTGCGAGCGAGCGGCTCTCCCGACGTCAAGGTCCCGGGCGGATGAGCGGCTCGCTGGACGGCTCCACGGACGCGGCGCGGGATGCCGGTCGGGCTGACGATCCGGACTGGTTCCGGCGCGTGCTCGGCCACTATCCGACGGGGGTCTCCGTCGTCACGGGTATCGCGCCCGATGGCGCCCCGGCGGGCCTGGCCGTCGGCTCGTTCACGTCGGTGTCACTGGACCCGCCGCTCGTGGGCTTCCTCCCCAGCGTGCAATCCACGAGCTGGCCGCGCATCCGCCCCAGCGGCCGCTTCTGCGTCAACATCCTGGCCGCCGACCAGGAATCGATCTGCCGCGCGTTCGCGGCCACCTCGGGCGACAAGTTCGAGCACACCAGCTGGCATCCGGCCCCCTCGGGCGCTCCGATCATCGATGAAGCCGTCGCTTGGATCGACTGCGAGCTCGAGGCCGAGCACGAGGCCGGCGACCACGCGATCGTGCTCGGGCGGGTGAGGCACCTCCACATCCAGCGCCAGGCCCTGCCGCTGCTGTTCTTCCAAGGTGGCTACGGACGCTTCTCGACGCGTTCGCTGGGAGTGGGCGACGCGCGCTTCGGCCTCTCCCCCGAGCTCCTGCAGTCGGCGCGACCGCTGATGGAAGGACTCACCGAGCAAACCGGCGGGCTCGTCGTGGTCGCCCACTGCGACGGTCGCGAGCTCATCCCGCTCGCCACCGCGGGCATCCCCGGTGACGATCGAGCCCTCTCGCTGGCGATCGGCCAGCGACAGCCCGTGGTCCCCCCGGTGGGGATCTGGTGGATGGCGTTCGCTGCGCCCGGCGATGTCGAAGGCTGGCTCGAGCCCGTCGCGGACGCCGCGCTCCGGGCAGGCTACGGCGAGGCGCTCGCACGCGTCCGCGCCCAGGGCTATTCGCTCGACGAGGAGCTCGGCGTGACGGGGGTCCCACCAGAGGGGGCCGGCGATCCGCGCGGCGATGCGCCGGGCGGGGCTCGCGCAGACGGCGGCCCGAGCATGTGGGCGCCGGTGTTCGCTCCGAGTGGGGAGATCGCCCTCGGGGTGATGGTCACGGGGTCCGGGGAGGACGAGGGTGAGACCTCGGCCGCGCTCCTCAGGACTGCGGCTGGGATCGGGGGGCTCATCGCGAGAGAACTCGCCCCTCGGCACAGCCGTCCACTTGCGTGACAGCTACACGAATCCTGTCGCGAATTGAACCGTCGGAGGAGGTCGCACGTAGATGAGGTGACTCACACAACCACAACACTGGAGATGGAATGAGCGAGTCCCTTACAGACGACGGCAGTGGCGAGAATCAGGCATGGGAGCAGCCAGCGACGCGGCGGGGCTTCCTCAAGGGCGCCGCGGCAGTGGGCGCCGGCGCAGCGGGGCTTGGCGCGCTCGGTCCCGCGGCTGCGTTCGCGGCCAAGGGCGGGGTGACACGGAGCGACCTGAAGATCCTCGGCGCGGCCCAGATCGCGGAGGCGTTGGCGGTGACGACGTACACCAACATCATCAACACCTCCCCGTTCTTCAAGAACATCCCCGCCGACGATCAGGGATACCTGGTCGCAGCGCGGCAGGAGGAGATGTCGCACTACCTGCTCGAGCAGAGCGTGACCAAGAAGCCCAGCCCGTTCACCACCTTCTACTACCCGCCGAAAATGTTCCAGGACCCACAGACGACGTTGAACGTGCTCGTGACGTTGGAGGATGCGTTCATCGCCGCCTACCTCGTCGGGGTGAGGAAGTTCAGCACGGCGAACCTCCGTGTCACCGCGGCGCGGATCATGGGGATCGAGTCCGACCACCGCACCCTCGCAAGGGTGATCGGCGGCGACGTCGCACCGGCCGATGGCGGGCCGATCACGATGATCACCGGCTTCCAGAAGACGGCCGAACCTGTTGAACCGCCGAACAACAACGGCTATGAGCGGACGTTGGGGTTGAAGAAAATCGAGGAAGCGGTGCAGGCGCTGCTGCCGTTCGCAGAAAAGGCAGCCGGAGAAGCGGCCGGCTTCGATGTCACGGCGCCCTACGACTTCGTGACTTTCACCCCGAGCCTCCCGAGCCCGCTGGGCGAATTCCACTCGTTCGCGGGCTGAGTCCTCACGGCCGGGCCCTGCCGGAGCCCCGCCAGTGGGAGCGGACCTCCGGCGATCGCGTGGGATGCGATCGCCGGAGTCCGTGTCCGCGAACCCGGCATCTCCCGCGCGCGGCGCCCACTTCGCCTAGGCGCGATGGTCGAGCCCCTCGACGACCTCGCGCAGGCTCACGAGCAGGGGGTTCAGGTTGTGGGCGTTCCACACGAGCGAGATCCGCGCCGGGTCTGCGTCGGGAACGGGACGACCGACGGCTCCTGGTAGCACGCGGAGGGCCACCTCGGCGTCGCACGCCGGCACCGTCGTGACAGCGGGGGTCGCGGAGAACGCGCTCAGCATCTGGAGCGAGTTCGAGGCGCGGTCCGTGGTGAGGGACAGGGGCGGCGCGCCGCGGCAATCGTCGAGGCTGTGAAATGCCGCCCACTCAGGCTGGACCGCGTCGTCGTAGCTGATGAAGGTCTCCTCCAGGAGCGCGTCGAGTGGGAGGTCGCTCAGCGCCGCCAAGGGGTGGTCGCTGCGCATCACCGCGACGCGGGGCTCGTCGCGCAGGGGGAGCATCACGACGCCATCTTCGGCGAGGGGGCGGTGGCAGACCGCGACGTCGACCTCGTCCAGCCAGCGTTCGGTCGAGCCTCGTGGGAATGGGAGGTCGCGGAAGATCACCTCGGCGCCGGGATTGGCGCGCGCGAAGGACGACCAGAGCCCCTCGTCGGTCATCGTCGGGGGCGGTCCCACGAAACCGACCGCGATCGCGCCCGTCGCGGCTCGGGCGAGCGCGTCGGCGGTGTGACCGAGAGCCTCTTCGCTTGCGATCACCGCCCGTGCCTTCTCGAGGAACAGCGAGCCCTGGCCGGTGAGGGTGATGCCCCGGGAGTGCCGTTCCATGAGGTCGAAGCCGAGTGCGGCCTCGAGGCGGACGATGGCCTGCGATAGCGACGGCTGTGAGATGAACATGCGGGTCGCCGCGCGCGTGATCTGTCCCTCCTCCGCGACGGCGACGAAATAGCGGAGATCGGCCGGCTTGAAGCTCATTGCGCGGGTGCCCCCCCGGGGCGCTGCCGGTGCACATCACCGATATCTTGCACGACCCGACCCCCCGCTGCGACGGTGCGGGCAGGGCCCCCCGCCCCCCCCGCCGCGAAACAAGAAACTCAAGCTACCGCGTTTTCAACTCAACCGTGGGACGTTAGACTTGGGTGGATGCGCAGCTACGGGCAGTACTGCGCCCTCGCGAAGGGCCTCGACGTGGTCGGTGATCGCTGGACGCTGCTGATCATCCGTGAGCTGCTCCTACGGGGACCATCCCGCTACACCGACCTTCGGAACGGCCTGCCGGGCATCGCGACGAACCTCCTCGCGGAGCGGCTGCGCCAGCTCGAGGATGGGGGTCTCCTGGCGAGGGAAGCGGCCCCTCCGCCGGTCGCGACGACGCTCTTCAGCCTCACGGAGCGCGGGCGGGCCCTGGGGCCCGTGCTCCAAGAGCTCGGCCGCTGGGCGATCCCGTACATGGCCGACGGTCCTGCGCCGGGAGACGAGTTCCGGAGCCACTGGCTTGCCTGGCCGGCGGAGCTGTTCCTCGAGGATCGCGAACCGGGCGGTTCTCCGTTGACGATCGAGCTCGACGCGGGCGGCGAACCGCTCGTGCTTCACGTCGACAGCGGCGAGGTCACGGCGCGAGCCGGGCGGGCGGAGTCGCCCGACGCCGTCCTCAGCGGCGACCCCCACGCGGTCCTCGGCCTGCTCAGCGGCGCGCTCGACCTCGAGCAGGCCAGCGCCCGCGGCGTTCGCTATGACGGCGACCCCGCGGTGCTCGAGCGCCTCCAGCCAGTCGCCCCGGCCTGAGGGCGCCGGCGCCGGGGGCGCCGCGCGGGCCCGCTCAGGCGAGCGCCGAGTCGGCGTGCTCGGGTCTGGCCTGGGTGCTCAACTGGTCGGCCGGCGCCATGTCGAGCGCGGCTGCCGGCTGAGCGGGAAGCAGGCCCGCCGCAAGCGCGAACCCGACGGCTGCCACGGAGGCCGCGACGAGACATCCGACGGTGAGTCCGTGGTCGAAGGACGCAACGGCGGCGCCGCGAACAGCCTCCGCGAGCGGCATATGGCCGCCGGCTGCCAGGTGCTGGGCGATGGCGAGGGCCTCGCCGGCGGAAGAACGGGCGGCACGGGCAAGGTGGGAGGGGAGGTGATCGGGGAGAGCGGCGGCGAGGTGGGCGGCGTAGGTGGATGCGAACACGCTGCCGATGACCGCGACGCCGAGCGTCCCTCCGAGCAGGCGGGTGGCGTCGTTGACAGCCGAGCCCACGCCCGCTCTCGCCCGCGGGACGACGCCCATGATCGCCTCCGTCGCCGGCGCACTGGTGAGTCCCATCCCGGTGCCGTAGAGGACCATCTGAAGGGCGATGGTGAAGTAGGGCAGGCCGGGGTCGATGGTCGCGGCGACCCACAGGTAGAAGGCCGTCACCATCAGCAGGCCGGTGGCCACCACGAGCTTCGTTCCGAAGCGCACGGCGAGTCGAGTGCCGAGCACCGAGGAGATGCCGACGGAGAGTGCCACGGGCAGCAGGTGCACGCCCGCCGAGAGCGCGCTGTAGTGCTTGATGAACTGAAAGAACTGGCTCATCAGGAAGATGAAGCCGAGGAGGGTGAAGAAGGAGATCGTGACGGCCGCGCTCGCGGCGGTGAACCTCGGGATCCGAAACAGGCCCATGTCGAGCATCGGGGCCGCGGCGGCCCGCTCTCTGAGGACGAAGGCCGCGATGAGGGCCAGCGAGAGGAGCAGCCCGCCGAGGGTCCGGCCGCTCGCCCAGCCGTGGGTGGGGGCCTCGATCACCGTGAAAACGAGCAGCGACATCGCCGCGGTGGACAGGCCGACACCGGAGCGGTCGAGGGGCGCCGCGTGGGGGTCGCGGGAGGTGGGCACGAAGCGCGCGACGAGCAGCCCGCCCACGAGCGCGACGGGGGTCATCGCGAAGAAGATGCTCGACCAGGAGAAGCTCGCCAACAACCAGCCGCCGACAATCGGGCCGAGGGCGATCGCCAGCCCGGCGGTCGCGCCCCAGAGACCGATCGCGCGTGCGCGCTCGTCGCGTCCGGTGAAGACGTTCGAGATCAGGGAGAGCGTCGAGGGAAAAACCATCGCCGCGCCCAGCCCCATCACGCAGCGGGCGGCGATCAGCGCGGCCGAGTCGTTCGCGAGTCCGCCGGCGAAGCTCGCCAGGCCGAAGACGGCGAGCCCGGCGAGGAGCAGCCCCTTGCGGCCGATTTTGTCCGACAGGCTGCCGGCGGCGAGGATCAGGGACGCGAACACGAGGTTGTAGGCGTCGACGATCCACTGGAGCTGGCTGTTGGATGCGTGGAGCTCGCGCACGAGAGTGGGCAGGGCGACGTTGACGATCGTCGTGTCGAGGTTGATCGCGAACGCGGCCAGGAGGAGCGACACGAGGACGAGCGGCTTCCGGACCATCCGACGCGACTCTAAAGTACTTAGACGTAAAAATCACGCTCGGCCGGAGCCGCCGCCCGCTCGACATGTCCCGCCCCGCCCGGCCCGTCGTAACGCGCGCGCGCGGGGATCAACTTCGGAGACCGAACACGCGCACGCCGACCCGGGAATCAGCTTCGATCTACTTCAGCGAGGTCCAGCTGTAGTCCCACTCGCCGACGTCCCAGAGGTCGCCGACACCGTCGACTTCGCTTCCCTCGACGTTCGGCTGCTTGTCCCAGTCGAACGGGATCTCGGCCGCGTCCGCGACGACTTCTTCGTCGACCTTGGCCCATGCCGTCGCCCTGGCGGCCTGACCGACGAGCGATTCGGCGGCGGTGGCGGCGGCGTTGATCGCGGGATCGTTGGTCTGGCCCCAATTCACGTTCCCGGTTTCGTTGATGAACTTCCCGTTGAAGGTGATGTTGAGGACGGCCTGGCCGTCGGCGAAGTCGGCGATCCAGCCGACGGAGGGGCAGATCGTGATCTCTTCTTTGGGGACGTTGCAGTACTTCGCATACACAGTGGCGCTTTCGTCGAGCGTGAACTTCGTCGTGAAACCGAGGTTCTTCAGCGTCTGGTTGACGATTTCGGCGTCCTCTTCGGCTGGGCTGCCCTTCGCGCCGACGACCGTGATGGCTTCGCCGCCGGTGTACTTCCCGCTGGGGTAACCCGCGAGCTTCATGTACTTTTCGGCGACCGCCATATCCCCTTCGGGGTGTTCGTTGAAGTCGAAATGCGGGCCGGCGAGGCCACCAGCCTGTTCGAAGCCGGGGATGCCTGGATAGAGGAAGTGCGTGGCGACGTTCGTGACGAGCGTGCCGCCGCGAACCTTCACCATCGCGTCGCGGTCGAGCGCCGCCCAGAGGGCCTTGCGGAGGTTCACGTTTCTGAAGGGGCCGACTTTGTTGTTCACACCGATGTCGTGGCTGCCCGCACCGGGTGAGATCTCGAGCTGATGCTTGTAGCGTTCTGCGGCCAGGCGGACGACGTTCTGGGCGGGGGGTTCGTTCTCGAGGACGTTCGTCCCTTCGAGGACCTGGCGGCCGATGACCGCGTTAGCACCGCCGATCTTGATGTTGATCTGGTTCAGGTAGGCCGGGCGGATGTCGGTGTCGGGGTTCCAGTTCGGGTTGCGGACGAGCGTGGCCGATTTCCCCGGGACGTACCCGATGCCGATGACCTTGCCTTCGCTGTTGTTGGCAAGCATGTAGGGGCCGGTGGCGACCTCGTAGGAGGCGTAGTTGGAGGGCCTGTTCCTGTCGAAGCGTTCGGCGTACTGCTTCGGGACGGCGGCGGTGAGCGGGAGGACGAGCGCGTCCACCACGAGCTGGGCCTTCGGTTCGGAGAGGTGGAAGACGATCTCGTGGCTGTTCGGCGTCTGGATCCCCTTGACGGGGCCGCCGGTGGCCGTGGGGATGCCTTCGACGGAGTCGAAGTAGGTGTGGATGTAGGGGTTGGCGACGTCGGGGTTCGCGCCGCGCTCGATCGCATAGGCGACGTCTTCGGAGGTGACTTCGCGATCGACGGGCGGGCTGAAGTGGACCCCCGTGCGGAGATGGACCGTGACGGTCCTGCTTTCGGGGGAGATTTCGGGCGGGCCCGAGGCCATGTCCGGGCTGGCCTGGGTCTCGGTGCTGGGCTTGAAGCTGTATAGCGGGCGCTGGGTGGCGTAGACGACCTCGTAGTCGACGGAGTAGTAGGCGATACCCGGGTCGAGGTGTTCGAAGTCTGATTCGTTGAGCACCTCGAGCGTGCCGCCGTGCCTCCCGCCCGTGAGGGGCTCGTTCAGCGGGCTCTGAAAGCCGGAGGAGCTGAGTGCGGAGGCCTGGCTCGAGGCGGTGGCACCGGACGGGCTCGAGCTCGTCGAGCCGCATGCGGACAGCACGGCCGAGGAGGCGCCGACGGCGGCGAGGAGGAGGGCGGCGTTGATCGATCGCATGCCCGAGCTCCTCAGCCGAGCCCGGCGCTCATCGCCCGGGAGGACGGCCCCGAGGAGGGCGACCAGCGCAGAACGAGGACGCCGCGGCGGACGCCGACGTGGCGGTCGAGCCGGGCGGGCGCGGCGCTGGCGGGCAGCGCCTCCGGGCTCGCTTCGTCAGCGAGCGCTTCCGGGCCGGGGGGCGCGTGGAGACGGCCGCCGACCGCTCGGCACAGGGCGCAGGGGCCTTCGGCGGGCTGTTCGCCCAGGAGCGCGGCGAGGGGAACCGGGGACGGGCTGACGGGGACGACACGAGGGACGGTCACCGCCGCCACGAGAGCGAGAAGGAGGATGGCGATCGCGCTGAGGAGCGCGCCGTCCCCCGCTCGTCCGCGCCACAGGCGGCCGAGGAGCCCGACGGCACGTCCGGCGCGGGCGCGCGCGGCGACGCTCTCGGCGAGCTGGCGCTGAAGCTCGTCGTAAGCGCTCACGAGACCTCCGCGAGTCGCTCACGGAGCCGCTGGAGGCCGCGGTGGACTCGCTGGCGGACAACAGCCTCCGAGCAGCTGAGATCGACGGCGATCTCTGCATAGGAGCGTTCGTCGAGCACGCGCCCGCGCACCGCGGCCTGCTGGGCCTCGGGGAGCTCGGCGAGAAGCTCCTGGACGTGGGTGGCGCCGCCGAGCGAGGCGAGCTCATCGACGCGGGCGAGATCGTCGTCGTCGAGGATCAGGCGGCGATGGCCGAGCTCGCGCCTGGCCCTCGCCTCGACGCGGCCGCGGCGATAGCTGGTGCGGAGCTTGTGCTCGGCGATCGCGAACAGCCAGCCAGGCGCGGAGCCGCGCTCGGGGGCGAACTCGGCGAGGGAGACGACAACGGCGGCGAAGGTCTCGGCGGTGAGATCGAAGGCGGCCTCACGTGAGCCGACGCGGCGCAGATGGAAGCGGGTGACGACGGGCAGCCAGCGCCGGTAGAAGAGCTCGAAGGCAGACGCGTCGCCGGCCGCGGCGGCGAGGAGGAGCGCAGCGTCATCGACATCAGCGCGTGAGCTCACAACCGCTTCTTCGCACGAGCCCCCATCTTGTGACATCGGCGAAGCGGGGCGCCCGCGATCGCCGAGCCGATCACGGCGATCGCGGGTCGGTCCCGCCAGGGCCGGCGCGGCCTCACATCACAGCGACGGTCTCGTATACGTCGACGGTCCCGCCGTTCTGCAGCACCGGACAACCCTTCGCCAGCTCGGCGGCGTCGGCGAGGCTGTCCGCCGAGAGGACCGAGTAGCCGGTGAGGGCGGATGGCGAGCCGTCGCTGACCCGGCCGCCGTCGGCGACCGTCTTCGATCCGGCGAACGGGTTGCCGGCATCGACGATCGTGTCTCCGAGTTGGCCGAACCAGCCGCCCCAGGCGGCCATCGCGGCCGCGCGGGCCTCGTCGGTCTCTGCCATGCCTCCACCGCGGTATGCGAGCAGGTAGTTGCCCATCGTCTACACCTCTCTGTTGTCGGGGGATGGGGCCGTAACGTGTGCGGCCTGGGTCGTGCGAGCGCTCGCCCTCTGGAGAGGCTCGCCGAAGACGTGGTGTGCGAGGCTGGCGAGGGTCCCCGTCCAGCCTTCGCCATGAGCGCCGCGGGACTCGTCTGACTCGAGGCCCTCGTGGGCGAGGACGACGGTGGTGGACTCGCCGGCAGGGAGGAACTCGACGGTGACGAGGCTGACGTGCTGCTCGCCCTCCCAGCACCAGGTGTACACGAGGCGGCGCGGACGGTCGACCTCGCGGTACTCGCCGGCGACGACGTGGGCGCGTCCGCTCACGCGGTCGTGCATGCGCAGCACGTAGCGCCCTCCGACGCGGAGATCCACGTCGCAGCCGGGCGAGACAAGATCGGGGCCGGCAGACCACCAGCGCTGGAGCACGGCCGGGCTCGTCCACGCGTCGTAGACCTCCTCGGGCGTCGCCTCGAAGGTCCGTTCCAGGCGCAGGGCGGCGACCTCGCGCTCGCTCACCGCGACGCTCCGCGGGCGGCGAGGAGGTAGTCCTCGACGACGTCGAACTTGCGCTCCCAGAGCGCCCGCTGGGTGAGCCAGTCGCGCGCGCCGTCGAGCGCATGATCGCTCAGGCGGATGCGGTGGGTGCGCCCGTCGATCACCCGGGTGATCGCACCGGCCTCCTCGAGCACGCGGAGGTGGCGGCTGATCGCCGGCTTGGAGATGGCGAAGTCGTGGGTGGCCTCCCCGACGGTCATCTCGCCCGTGGCCAACCGTTCGATGATGCCCCGGCGGACCGGATGGGCGCAGGCCGAGAACGTACGATCGAGCGCGACTTGATTAGCCATTAGGTTAACTATAGGGAAAGGCGGACCACCATGCTCGCTAGGGGTAGGCGACGGCGAGGACGTTCACGCCGCCGCCGCCGAGCACGTTGACGATCACCCTCGCGCAGCCGCGGCGAGCGGCGGCGGTCGAGGCGTAGAGGTTGTAGACGGCGGCGACCCCCGCCGCGTGCGCCTCCGAGCGCCACAGGGCAGCGGCCTGAGCCGGGGTCGCACACCTCCCGGGGCGCGCCAGCCCGGCGTTCGCGCGGCGCTCGGCGGAGATCAGGCGCGGCGCGTCGGTCGCACCGGCCGCGATGGGCGCTTCGGTGGGGTGCGGGGAGAGGTGGACGAGGATCGCGCGGGCGGCGGGATCGATCGTCGGGGCGGGGTCCGCGAACAGGCAGCGCGCGCCCCAGGCGGGATCGGGGGTGGGCGAGTAGAAGGCCGACCTGCCCGCCTCGCGGTAGTAGTCGACGCCCACGCGCCAGGAGAGGCCATCGCTGCGGAGGACCGAGCGCGCGAGCATCGGACCCGACGCGGGCGAGAGGCACGACGCGGCCGGGTAGCCCGTGGTGATGTCCTGGAGCTGGTCGGTGAGCTCGATGAGGGCGCTGTCGGCGGTCCAGCCCGCGGGCAGGCGCGTCCAGCCGGCTTCCGTCGGAGGTGAGTCCGACGGAGTGACGAGGACGACGCCGCGGCCGGCGTGGGACCAGGCCGCGAGAGGGGGCGCGGCGTGCCGGTAGAGGGTGGGCCAGAGGGCATGGCAGGCGGAGATCGGGTCTGGGTCGACGAGCGCGCCGCTGTAGCCGACGTCGCCGCGCGCGGCGCACTCGAACGTGGCGATGTAGAGCGACCTCCCGCTCGGACCGAGCAGGGTCGCGCCCGCAGCCGTGAGCAGCGCGACGGCGGCGGCGGAGGCCAGCAGCAGGCGCGCCCGCGCGGTCAGGCGGACGGCTCGGCGCGGACCCTCGCGGACCGGGACGGAGGGAGCGAGCCCGGTTGCCGCGGCGGCGCCGTGGTCGCGGACGAGGTCATCCCAGAGGCGGTCCTCGAATGCGGTCATGAGCTTGAACGCTCCTTTCTGAGACGGGCGCGGGCCCGGAAGAGACGGACACGGAGCGCCCCCGGGGAGACGCCGAGCGTCGCGGAGGCCTGCTTGGGGGTGAGTTCGGCGAGGTCCACGAGCTCCACCGCCTCGCGCTCGCCCGCGGGGAGCGTGTCGAGCCGGGCGAGGAGTCCGCGGCCGTGATGCTCGGCGTCGATCCGGTCTTCCAGCTCCTCGACCTCGTCCGGGTGCAGCAGGCGGGTCGCCGAGAGGCGGTCGGCCGCATCGCGGCCGCGGGCGTGTCGCTCGCAGTCTTTGGCGTAGACGCGGCGGGCGATGGCGAACAGCCACGCGCGCTCGGAGCCGGGGCGCGGCGGCGAGGAGGCGAACGAGGAGATCGCCTGGGCGAAGGTCTCCGCGGTCAGGTCGGCGACGTTCTGTGGGTCGCGGCTGCGGCGGGCGAAGAACCCCGTCACGCGGCCCACCTCGGCGCGATAGATCGCCTCCAGGAGAGCAAGACGCGGGTCCAGGCGGGGCTCCGCTCGCCCGTGTGCCTGTGCGCTCACGACCATCAGGTGGGCGAAGTCGCCGACATCGTTACGCGACGTTAGCCCGCCGTCGCCTCGCCGAGCAACCCGCGGGCGAGCCCTCATCTAAGCTGGGATGAAGGCGGTCGGCAGACGCGGGCCGCGTCCCTGGAAGGAGCGGATCGATGGCGGTGAGCACCCATGGGCAGATCGATCGCGGGCGCGTGGAGGAGCTCGCGCGCGAGGAGCTCGAGCGTTTGAACGAGCGCACGGCGGCCTCCTCCGCCATGTACGAGCGGGCACGGGGCACGCTGAGCGGCGGGGTGGCGTCCTCCTATCAGCTGCGCGACCCGTGGCCCATCTACCTCGTCTCGGGCGACGGGCCGACCGTCGTCGACGTCGATGGGAACAGCTACTGGGACTTCCACAACGGGTTCGGCTCGATGGTGCAGGGCCACGCGCACCCGGCGATCGTGCGGGCGCTGCGCGAGCGCGCGGGGCTGGGCACTCATTTTGCCGCCGTCACCGAGGACACGGTGATCGTCGCGGAGGCGCTCGCGAAGCGGTTCGGGCTGGCGCGCTGGCGCTTCGTGAACTCGGGATCGGAGGCGACGATGGACGCCATCCGGATCGCCCGGGGGCTGACGGGGCGGGAGACGATCGTGAAGATCTTCGGCTCCTACCACGGTCATCACGATGCGGTGATGGTCTCGATCGGGGTTCCCTACGATCAGATCGGCGACCGCGAGAACCTCGCCTCGCTCCCCTACGGCGCGGGCATACCGGCGGCGATCAGCGAGCTGACGATCGCCGTCCCGTTCAACGACGCCGGGGCGATGGAGCGGAGGATCGAGAGGTTGATAGCCGAAGACCGGGCCCCCGCCTGCGTGATCATGGAGGCGGCGATGATGAACCTCGGAGTCGTGCTCCCGGAGCCCGGCTACCTGGAGCAGGTGCGCGAGATCACCGCCCGCCACGGGATCGTGCTGATCTTCGATGAGGTGAAGACCGGGCTGGCGATCGCCGCCGGCGGGGCGACGGAGCGCTTCGGGGTGCAACCCGACATGGTCACGCTCGCGAAGACGCTAGGCGGCGGCCTGCCCGCCGGGGCGATCGGCGGGAGCGAGGAGGTGATGAGCGTCGTCGAGGACGGGAGCGTCTACCAGGTGGGGACCTACAACGGGAACCCGTTGGCGATGGTGGCGGCGAGGGCGAGCCTGGAGGAGGTTCTCACCGCGGACGCCTACCGTCACCTCGACGCCCTCAACGAGCGCATCCTCGAGGGGTGCGAGGCGGTGATCGCCCGCCACGGCCTGTCGGGCTACGCCGTGGGGATCGGCTCCAAGGGCTGTGTCACCTTCTCCCCCACCCCGATCGTTGACTACGAAAGCTTCAAGGCCAACCAGGACGTTCCCGTGACCGAGCTCGCCTGGCTGTGGAACATGAACAGAGGCATCTACATGACGCCGGGGCGCGAGGAGGAGTGGACGCTGTCGGTGACGCACACCGCCGAGGCGGTGGATGCCTATGTGGAGGCCTTCGACGAGATGGCCGCGGCGCTGACGTCCTGATGGTGCTCGTCGCGATCGCGGACGTCCACGTGCAGATCCCCCATCGCGCCGCCGGCGCGAGCGTTATGGAGCGCGCGAGGGGTGCCACAGAGGCAGAGGACGGCTGCATCCGGTGCGCGTTCGCCGAGCTGATCGGCGAGCCGGGCCATTTCCTCGTCATGCAGGAATGGGAGGACCGGGCGGCGCTCGATGCCCACTATCGGTCCGTGGCGTTCGTCGCCTACCAGGAGCAGATCGAGCCCCTGCTCGTGCGATCGAGCGAGCTGCGGGTGCACGAGGTCGCGGGCACCGTCGACCCGGTCCAGTCCGACGACCTCGACCTGCGCCAGGACGACTAGGCGCAGTCCACCACCTAGGTGTCCGCGAGCTGCTGATCCTGGATGAAGAGGAAGGCCGCGGCGGCGGCGGCGGCGCCGAGGAAGTCGGCGAGCAGGTAGATCCAGATGTTTGACCATTTGAACGCCCCGAGGACGGTCGCGCCGAGGGCAATCGCGGGGTTGAAGGCTGCGCCCGAGACCCATCCGACGGAGATCGCCCCGACGATCACGACGCTTCCGATCGCCAGGCCGTAGAAGGAGTTCCCCTCAGTTCCCTTGGCGGTGGCGACGTTCAGCACCACGTAGGCGAGGGCGAAGGTGAAGAGGAACTCGACGACGAGCATCTTTCCCGTCGAGGCGGTCGCCCCGGCGATCTGTTTGCCCCCGATGGCGTTGACGAGCAGCCCGGAGAGGGCGGCGGCGGCGAACTGCGTGAGCATGTATGCGAGGTATTCGTTGGACTTCATCTTTCCGCGGATGAACACCGCGGTACTGACCGCCGGGTTGTAGTGCCCCCCCGAGACATGCCCGCCGGCGAAGACGAGCACCATCAACACCGAGCCGATGGCGATCGGGGCGAGGATCGCGCCCGATTTGTTCGCCGACTCGGTGGCCATGCCGACGGTGAACACGAACAGGAACATCCCGATGAACTCGACCGTCAGCTTCCGGGTCAGCGAGTAGCTCATGCTGCTCCTCTCCAGGTCAGGGGTCTCAGGCGGCGCGGGCCACGCTGCGGCCGCGCCGGTTCGCCTGCTCGCACGGCCCGTGATGCTACACGCGCGCTCCCCGGACTCACCCAGCCTGGACGCGGATCATCCAGAGATTCTCCTCCAGCTTGGCGACGACCCCGTGGAGCAGGTCGGCGGTGACCGCGTCGACGTCCTCGAGCCGGTCCATCCGTTCACGGATCGAGGAGACCGAGTCGGTGAGCAGGCCCGTGAAGGCGCTGATCACGTCGCGATCGGCGATCGGTCCGGCGGGGAGCGCCTCGAGCCTGCTCTGCGAGGCGACGGTCGCGGCGCGGCCATCGGGGGCATGACCGAGGGCCACGGAGCGCTCGGCGACGAGGTCGGAGGCATCCCGCCAGGCGTCGATCATCTCATCGAGCTGGAGGTGGAGCGAGCGGAAGTGCGGGCCGACGATGTTCCAGTGGGCCTGCTTGCCGGCGAGCGAGAGGTCGATCAGGACGGTGAGGATGTCCTGCAGCTCTGCGCCGATCGCCTCGCGCTCGGGGTGGCGTAGGGTCGGATGGTGGTCCTGGGAGATGACGGTCATGGTGCCCCTTTCGGGTGGATGCCGGGCGATGCTCATCCTGCCACAGCAGCGAACCGCCTGAAGGCCTCGCGATCGGTGATCGCATCGCCGTGTCCGGGCAGGATCAGGGCGGGCTCCAGCGCGGCGAGCTTGCGGATCGAGACGTTGTTCTCGGCCGTGTCGTCGTTGAAGGCGTCGGGCGGGGCGAGTATCCGGCGGCGGAGCGTGGCGTAGCTGATGTTCCTGACGACGTCGCCGCAGATCGCCACACGGTCGCGCTCGCGGAAGAAGACGACCTCGCCGGGGGAGTGGCCGGGAGCGTGCACGACACGGAAGCCCGCCACCTCGTCGCCCTCACTGAGCACGCGGTCCACAGCACGCGGCGGGCCGCCCCAGAAGCGTTCCACGCGCCTGCCCACGGCGCTCTGTCGGCCCATGGGTCGCCGGCCTTCCATCGCGTCGACATCGTCGCCGTGGCAGGCGAGGGGCACCCCGCGGGCCTCGCACACCGCGTCCGCCGAGCCCTGGTGATCGGGGTGAGCGTGGGTGAGCGCGAGCAGGGCGAGCTCGCGGCCCGCGAGCTGCTCGAGTATGCGGCGGCGGTCCTGCCGGCGGCCGGCATCGATCAGCACGTCCCCGACGAGATAGACGTTGATGAGCGGGCCGCCGCGTTGCGCCAGCCGCCACACGTCCTCCGCCATCAGCTTCATGCCGGTGCCGATCCCATCGCGGGCATATTCATACATGGCAGAGGCCGGGGGTGTCGTGTACCATATGGTTCATATGCAGCCCGTGCGTGTCGGCATCGTCGTCCCCGAGGCCATCGCCCAGGTCTACGAGCACCTCGACGTGATGGCCAACCACGAGGGGTTCACCGACCACGTGATGTTCGACTGGGAGTGCTCGGGACCGCCGCGGGGGGTTGGATCGAAGGCGAGGGTGAAGGTGCGGGAAGGCGCTCGGCGGACGATCGTCGACATCGAGGTCGTGGACGCCGATCCGCCGAGGCGGATCGTCGAGCGCAACGTCGGCGCCGGGGGACGTCGGAGGGGACGCGGGACCTACGAGCTGACGGCGCTACCCGACGGCGGGACGCGGATCGAGTTCGAGTACGCGTGGGAGCGGGCCCGCATCGGCGAACGGATCCTCGCGCCGCTGATTCGCCACGGGATCAGACGGGCCAACGAGCGGGCGATGGCGCGGCTGGCCGAGCAGCTTCCGCCGCCGGCCGAAGCGGCGGCGACGGCCGGCGCCGATGAGCAGCGGGGGGCCTGAGGCACCCGTCCCCCGCCCCGCCGAGGCCGATGCGGGCCCGCGGGCAGCGCTGCTGCGCGCGGCCACCGAGCATGTCGCCTCGAGCGGAATCGACGACCTCAGCCTGCGGGCGCTCGGCCGCGCGATCGGGACGAGCCACCGCATGCTGATCCACCACTTCGGCTCCAAGGAGGGCCTCTGGATCGCAATCGCCGAGGCGGTGGAGGACCGTGAGCGGGGGATCCTCGAGGAGACCGTCACCGACCTCGGCGACCCTGGCCGCGAGGAGCTCCTGAGCTGGTGGAAGCACATCAGCGACCCGTCGCTGTGGCCGCACGAGCGACTGTTCTTCGAGCTCTACGGGCAGGCGTTGCGAAAGCGGAAGCACACCGAGGGGTTCCTGGAGGCGGCGATCGATCGCTGGGTCGAGCCGGTCGTCGCCCAGGCGGTCGCCGGCGGGACCCCCGAGACGCTTGCGCGAGCGCGCGCGCGGCTCGGCCTGGCGGTCACGCGGGGGCTGTTGCTCGACCTGCTCGCGACGGGGGACGTGGAGGCAGCGGACAGCGCGATGAGGGCCTTCATCGAGCTCCTCGACGGGGAGTCCTAGCGCAAGGGCGGGCCGTGTCGGCGTCGCTCACGCTCGCGGGAAGCGGATGTCCGCGAGCGACTCGCCGATCGCCTCGGCGGGCCCGGGCCTGGCGAGGAGGAAGCCCTGAGCCATCGAGCAGCCCATCTCCTCGAGCGCGGTCAGCTGGCTGTGATGCTCCACGCCCTCCGCGATCACGACCGCGCCGAGCGCTTCGCCCACGCCGACGATCGCTTCGAGCAGCTCGCGGCCGTGTCCGCCGCCGTCGAGCGCGCCCACGAACGTGCGGTCGATCTTCAACGTGTCGACGGGCATGTTCTGGAGGTGGGCGAGCGAGGCGTAGCCGGTGCCGAAATCGTCGATCGCCACGCGCACGCCGACCGCCCGCACGGACTCGAGGTCCTCGCGCGCGGCGGAAACGTCGCGCATCAGAGCGGTCTCGGTGACCTCGAGCGTGAGCGAGGTGGGGGCGAGTCCCGAGCGCCGGAGGGCGCCGCCGACGTCCGCCGCGAGCGTGCCCCGCCCGAGCTGGCGCACCGACACGTTCACCGACACGTCCACCATCATGCCGGCCTGGCGCCACGCTGCGGTCTGCCTGCAGGCCTCTTCGAGCACCCAGCGGCCGATCGGGACGATCAGGCCGCTTTCCTCCGCCAGCGGGATGAAGTGGTCGGGGGTGAGGACGCCGAGCTCGGGATGGTTCCAGCGGATGAGCGCCTCGACGGCGGCCGCCCTCCCCGACCGCAGTTCGTAGATCGGCTGGTAGAGGAGCGTCAGCTCCTCGCGCTCGATCGCGCGGGTGAGATCCGACTCCAGCTGGAGCGGCCCACGCACGCCGGCGTGCATGCTCGGCTCGAACAGCGCGTAGCGATCCTTGCCTGCGGCCTTCGCGGCGTACAGGGCGAGGTCCGCGTCCCGGAGGAGGTCGTCGGCCGCGTCGTAGGGCCCGACGGCCACCCCGATGCTGACGGTCGTGGAGAAGCTTCGACCGGGCTCGCCGAGGACGACGGGCTCGCGCAGGGCCGTCGTGAGCCGGTCGGCGAGGATGTCGGGGGTCGCCTCGCCGGCCCCCGACTCGACCAGCACGACGAACTCGTCGCCGCCTAGACGCCCGACGGTGTCGTGCCCGCGGACGGATGCGCTGCAGCCGTTCGCCGACGGTGCGCAGGAGCTTGTCCCCGGCGGCGTGTCCGAGCGTGTCGTTGACCCGCTTGAAGCCGTCGATGTCGATGTAGAGCGCGCCGGCGACCGTGTCGGCGTCGCGGGCCGTCCGCGCCAGGAGCTGCCTCGCGCGGTCGAGCACGAGCGCTCGGTTGGGAAGCCCGGTGAGGGTGTCGTGGAGGGCGAGGTGGGACAGCTCGCTCGTCTTCTCGCACGAGCCCGAGAGCCCGCTGGCGACCCGTCGCGAGGACCAGGGCGAGCGTCCCGCCGAGCAGGCTCAGGATGACCCCGCCGACGAGGAGCTCGAGCGCGTTGTTGTTCGCGTACACGCCGCTCTTGGGCTCGGCGCCGAAGGTCTGCACGGTCCAGCCGTTGTGAAGGTCGATCGTCGTCGTCTGCGCGCGAGGCGGGCGGCGCCCGACGGAGAAGGCGATCGCGGAGCCGCTCGCTCCGTAGCGGAAGCGCACCCCGATGCCGGGATGGGCTTCGAGGGCCCGGACGAGCACGACTTCGGGCTCGAGCACCTCGCCGAGCCAACCGAGGAAGGCGCGCTTGCGGGCCGCCACGCTCGCCGGCACCCCTCCGCCCCGGTAGACCGGTGTCTCGATCCCGAGCGTGGTCTTCGGGCCCGTCATGACCGGTGCGTAGAGCGCCCCGCCGCTCACCCGAGAGCCGATCAGCGAGGGGGCGAGGGCGCAGAAGTCCACCCCGTCGGGCAGGTAGGTCGCGAGCGAGCGTTCGAGCCCGTCGACGGCGAAGCAGTAGTAGGGGCGCCGCCCCGGGGGCATGATCACGAAGCGTTCTTTGGGGGCTGGATGGGACGGCCCGAGGGGGAGCGCCGGGTCCGCCGCGACGTGCCGCTCGAACGCGGCGAGGCCGCCCGCCGGGACGAGGTCGACGACGCCGATGTCCTGCAGCTCCGGATAGCGGGGGAACGCCTGCGCGGATTCGACCCAGCGGTCGAAGTTCGCGGGCGAGACCCCCGGGTCGCGTGCGAAGAATGCGCTCGTGTCGAGCACGAGGTCCTGCTCATGCTGGATCGCGAGCTTCAGCGTCGAGGCGACCTCGGCCGCGCCCGCGCGGAAGGCGAGCCTCGCGCGCGCGGCGTCGGAGCGAGCGACGCCCCGCGCCGCCATCACCGATACGAGCACCCCGGCGACGACGAGCACGAGGGCGGCCGCCAGCCAGGCCACCGGTCGCCTACGTCCGGGCGGACGAGGTCGATCGCCCGGGGCGGGCGGGGATGCGGATGACGCCGGCGCGCCACGGCGCCAGCGGGCGGGACCCTGGGCGGACACAATGTTGCTTCGGTCACAAGGCCCGCGGCTTTAGCCCTGAGGGCGAGCGACCATCGGCGCGGCCCCGCCGCCCCGCGCTACCGGGATCCCTCGGACGGCCCGATCGTCTGGCCGCCCGGCGGATGCTCTTCGAGGAAGCTGCGGGCCAGGCGCTTCGGGGCACGGGCGAGCCAGGCCTCTACGATCAGCTCCTCGAGCTCCTCGAGGGGGATGCGATCGAGGCGGACGAGGATCGCCGGATAGCCGTCGAAATGAGAGGTGGTGAAGTAGACGAGGGGGTCGTCCGCGAGCAGCGCCTCCTTGACGCCGAGGTGCTCCACGCGGGCGCCGAGGACCGGCCCACTGGGAGCCTCCTCGCCGAGGTGGAGGAGTTCGCTCTTGCGCAGTGGGCGCTCCCACACGAACAGCTTCTCGCGCACACGCCAGAACGCCTTCCCGCGAGACTGGTGCTCGCTTACCTCCGGCAGGGCGAGGGCCACGCGGCGCACGTCCTCCCAATCCGACATCGCTTCGATTTTAGCCCGGGAGCATGCTCGCGTGGGACCCCATCCGCCGCCGGGGCCGCCCGGCGGACGTAAGATCACGGCAGATGGGCGTGACCATCGACCATCTCGGTCCAGCCGATGTGGCGGCGCTGGGTTCGCGCGTGGCGGCCAGCATTGCCGCCGCCGTGAAGGTCCCGGCGGCCGTCCTGCGCGAGGTGCTCGTCGCGCTGATCGCCGACGGGCACGTGCTCATCGAGGACCACCCCGGCGTCGGCAAGACCGCGCTCGCGAGGGCGCTCGCGCGCTCGATCGACGCCGACTGCGCACGGATCCAGTGCACTTCGGACCTGCTGCCCTCCGACGTCGTCGGCACGAACGTGTTCAACCAGCTCGACGCGCGCTTCGAGTTCCGGCCGGGACCCGGTGTTCGCGCACCTGGTGCTCGTCGACGAGATCAACCGGGCCTCGCCCGAAGACCCAGTCCGGCCTGCTCGAGTGCATGCAGGAGGGCCAGGTCACGGTCGACGGCAGCAGCCATTCGCTGGCCCACTCCGTTCATGGTGCTGGCGACGCAGAACCCGGTCGAGTACGAGGGCACCTACCCGCTGCCCGAGGCCCAGCTCGACCGCTTCATGGTGCGCGTCTCGCTCGGCTACCCGACCGCCGGCGCAGGAGGCGGAGATGCTCGCCGAACATGCCTCCCACGATCGCGTGCTCGACATCACGCCGATCACCTCGACCGCGGAGATCCTGCTCGCCCAGCGAGGCGGCGGTCGCGGTGCACGCGAGCGAGCCGCTGCGCGACTACGTCGTCGCGGTCCTCGCACAGACGCGCACCGATCCCCGCGTGCGAGCTCGGCGCCAGCCCGCGCGCGGGGCTGATGCTGCTCAAGGCGGCGAAGGCGAGCGCGGTGCTCGACGGCCGCGACCACGCGCTTGCCCGACGACGTCAAGCGTCTCGCGCGGGTCCGTGCTCGCGCACCGCCTGGTGCTGGCGCCGACGGCCTCCGGGGTTCAGCGCTCGCACGTGATCGACGACGCGCTCGCGGCGGTGCGCGCCTTGTGAGAGCGCGCACGCGATCGTGGCAGCTCGCGGGGGCACTGCTGTGCGCGCGTGGCGGTCAGCTGCTCGCGACGCCCGTCGCTGCTGATCCCGGGCATAGCCGCGCTGCTCCTCGTGGCGATCGCGCAGAGCATGGACGGGTCTGGCGGCAAGGGGCGCGGAGATCGAGCTTCGTCCGACGCCGGCGATGGTCCAGGAGGAGGAGGCCGTGCCGGTGACCGTGGGTGTGCGTCGCGGGCCGATCCCCTTCCCGCGCTCCGGCAGTGCTCCGCTGGGCCGGCGGGAGCGCGGTGACGCTGCCGGGGCGGCGGCGGGTCGAGCTGACGGTCGCCGTGACGATGCCACGACGCGGGCTTCAGTCCCTCGGGCCGGTCGCGCTGCATCGAGCGACCCCCTGCGGATATCGCTGCGGGAGCTCTCGTCCGCTCGCGCGAGGTGCTCGTCCTGCCGCGCGTGCTGCCTGTGAGCGCGGGTGCGCTCGACCTGCTGGGCGATAGCGGTGGGGCCCGGCCGGAGAGCGCGCTCGAGGTCGACTCCCTGCGAGCCCACGAGCCGGGTTCGCCCGGCGTCGCGGATCCACTGGCCGACGGTTGCGCAGAACCGGCGAGCTGCTGGAGCGGGGCTTCACGCCCGAGGCGGACCCACGCGTGCTCGTGATCCTCGACGCCCGCGACCCGGACTCCGAGGAGGCGCTCGACCGCGCGCTCAGGGCCACCGCCTCGCTGTGTGTCCACGTCGCCCGCCGCGCGGGCTGCCTGTTGCTGCTGCCCGGTGACCAGCAGGGCGACGCCCATTCCTGCGGACCTGCGCTCCTGGCCCGCGCTGCACGCGCGCCTGGCGCTGGTTGCGGCCGGGGCCGCTGCCGGGCACGAGAGCCGGGGTCGGAGAGCGCGGACGACGATCTTCGTGACGGCCTCGGCGACCGGGTCCACGGAGCCGCGGGGGCGCTGCTATCGCGTCGCGCCGCAACCGCTGCAGGGGACACCGGTGGCGTTCACCGTCGCGGGCCTGCAGGGGCAGCTCATCGGCGGCGGCACTCGAGGAAGGCTGGCGGCGTGAGCGCCGTCTCAGCGGTTTCGGTGCGGCAGCGCCCGGCGATTGGCTCGCGGCTGGGCGAGGCGGCACGGGAGGCGGGGCCGACGGCCACGCGGGTGCTCGTGTTCGCGGGGCTCGCGCTCCTGGCGGGGATGCGCTTCGCGGCGCTGCTCGCGCACCCCCCCACGCTGCGGGTCGTGGCGCTGGTGACGGTAAGCGCGGGCCTCGGAGCGGCGCTCGCCGCGACGAGGGGCCTCGGCGGGTCGCGCGGGGTGGCCGTCTGCACGCGCATCCTGCTGCTCGCGGGAGCCTCGGTGCTGGCACTTCGAGCCGTCGGCGTCCCGCCCGCCCACGCGTGGCCGTGGCGGTGGGCGCGGCTCGGCGGGGAGCTCGAACACGGTCTCGCGGCTCTCGACGGCCGCTGGCCATACAGCGGCCCGTCGGGCCAGGCCCGCCTCGCCGTGATGCTGGCGCTCCCGGCGACGATCCTCCCAGCCGCGGCGCTCACGTTCTGGCCTTCGCCGAGGGGGGACGGCGGCGGCTGGCAGCCGTGGTCCTGCTGCTCGGGCTCTACGTCACATCGGCGGCGAACGGCTCGCAGGCGGGCTGGCAGGCGCAGGGCGTGCTGCTGCTCGTGCTCCTGTCGCTGTGGATCATCGTTTGGCGAACGACCAGCGTCGACCGGCCGCGATCCGCGGCCTGGGTGTTGACGGCCGCGCTCCTCTCCCTCGCCGGGGCGGGGCTGCTCAGTTCGAGCAGCCCGCTGCTGGACTATCGCGCCTGGAATCCGTTCGCGCCGCCGTTCCCGCCGACGACGTTCGACTGGAACGAGACCTATGGCTCCCATCCATGGCCGGACTCGAGCGAGACGATGGTGGAGGTCTCGGCACCTGCGCCGCGCCTGTGGCGAGCGACCACGCTCGACCGGTTCGACGGCGTCGCCTTCGTCCGATCCGGCACGACGCCGGTGGGCGGCGACGAACTCCAGCAGCTGAGCCGGCACCCGGGCTGGGTGACACACGCCGAATTCGTCGTCCGCGGCCTCTCGAGCCCGTTGTTGCTGAGCCCCGGCGAGATCCTCACGACCAGCGTCCACAGCCGTGTGGCGGCGCACCTCGGCGCGATCGCCGCCGATGGCAGCGAGACCGTCATCGGCGGCGTGCCGAAGAGCGGGGACCGCTACGGGGTGACGGCCTACGCTCCGCGACCGACGGCCGCCGAACTGCTCCGGGCGCCCGCGAGCGTGCCCACCGACTACCTCCCCTACACGCAGCTGGCCCTCCCCGGCTCGGGCGCTGAGAATCTCCGCGGACAGCGCCACCGGGGCGGCGCTGTTGGAGGGCTCTCCCTACGCCGGCGTGTACGCATTGGCGCAGCGGCTGCGGCGGGGCCCCCCTGGTGCCTATGCGCTGGTCCTGCGGATCGAGTCTTTCCTGCGGCACGGCTTCCGCTACAGCCAGCAGGTCCCCTCCAGCCTCTACCCGCTCGTGACCTTCCTGCTCGGCGACCACCTCGGCTACTGCCAGCAGTTCTCCGGCGCGATGGCCCTGCTGCTGCGGATGGACGGGGTTCCGGCGCGGGTGGCCGCCGGCTTCCTGCCCGGTGAGCGCGACCCCTCAAACGGCCTCTACGTGGTGAGCGCTCGCGAAGCGCATGCCTGGGTGGAAGTGTTCTACGGCGGGATCGGCTGGGTGCCCTATGACCCCACCCCGCCTACCCCCGGCGGCAACGCGCTCGACCCGATCCTCGCGGCGGAAGCCGGCGCGAGCGGCGAAACGCTCCGTCATCGCGCGCTCCCGCACGCCCACGCGGCGAGCACGCCGGAACGGGCCCGCTCGCGCGCGACCGCCGGCTCGAGATCGTCGTCGGCTCCGCTGGAGATCGCTGCCGCGGTGGTGTTCGGTCTCGCCCTGCTCGCCTGGCTCGCCGGCTCCGCTCGAGTCGACGCCGCCCTATCCAACGACGGCGAGGGTGCGGTCGCGGAGCTCGGCCGCGCGCTCCCGCGGCTCGGCCTGCCGCTCGCGGCGGGGATCACGCTGAAGGAGCTCGAGACCGTGCTCGAGCGCTCCTACGGGCCCCGCGCGTCGCGCTACGCGAGGCTGCTCTCCGCGCGGCGCTATGCGCGCGACTCGGACCTTTCGCGGCCGTCTCCCCGCGACCGCCGCAGGCTGCGGGCGGCGCTCTCCTCCGGGCGCGGCCCGGTTCGGCGGCTGCGCGTGCTGCTCGCGCTGCCACCGGGGACGCGGCGGCCGCGCCTGCGGCGCCGGAGCGCGACCGAGCGGGCGACTCAGCTCCAGTAGCCCGCCATCAGCTCATGCGACCAGGCCGGCTGGCGGATCTCGCCGCGCGGGGCGAACTCCACCATGTAGGGCTTGATGTCGATCACGGGGGTCCCGTCGATCGCGTCCAGCGCGCCGACCTCCAACGTCAGGCCGTCAACGGCGAGCAGGCGGCACACGCAGACCCCGATTCGGTTCGGGCGGCCCTTGGCGCGCTGCGCGAAGATTCCCCACCTCGGGCCAGCGGGCCTCGCCGCGGGGACGGCGGGCAGAGGTCTGGATCTTCGAGGGGTCGACACGGTCGAAGACGTAGAGGACCTCGACGTGCGAGAACTCCTCCAGCCCGCGGAGCGCCTCCGCCGTGAAGCGCTCGCCGTCGAGCTCGATCGTCGCGGTGATCGCCGCCCAATCGTCATCGAGGGGCACGTCCCTCGGAGAGCGGACGATGCCAATCGGCTCCAGCTCGATCATCGCGGAGAAGCGCCGAGCCGTCAGTCCAGGACGAACTCGCCGTCGCGATAGATCACGCGCTGCCCGCCATCCCGCAGACGGGCCGTGACGACTCGGTCGGTGGTGGAGACGATGTCGGTGTGGACGCTCGAGTCGTTGAAGCCGAGCCGCTCCCAGTCCTCGGAGGCGAGCGTCGCCGGGTCGCCGTCGTAGGCGTCCTGGTAGGAGCGGCCGATCGCGATGTGGGTGTTGCCGAACGGCCCCCCGACGTTCTCGTCGTAGAGCGTGTGGGCCATGAAGCGCGTGATGCGCGAGAAGCGGCGGTCGGTTAGCGAGAACTCGCCCACGCGGTCGGCGCCCTCTGTTGCGACCATCTCCGTGAGCACGGGCTCGTTCTGCTCGGCGCTGGCCTCGCTCACGCGGCCGTCCTTGAACGCCAGACGAATGCCGCTGACGAGGTTGCCGTATCGGTAGAGGGGCTGGTTGAAGCGGATCCAGCCCTCGGTGCCGTGCCAGTCCGGACTCGTGAAGAGCTCGAAGCTCGGGATGTTGCGCCCGCGGCCGCCGAGCCAGCGACGGCGCTCGCCGATCGTGACGCGCAGGTCGACATCCTCGCCCTCGACGTGCACGGACTCCACGTCGAGCGCGTTGAGGCGCTCGCGGGCACTGTCGAGGCTACAACCGACCTCCCGCCAGCGCCCGATCGGATCGTCGTGGTCGAGGAAGCAGGCATGGATGATCTGCTCCCAGTACTCCTCCTCCCCCATGCCCGCCTCGGCAGCCATCCCCGCCGTGCCGTAGAGGCCGAGCGTCCACGAAAAGCGTCCCGCGTTCTCCTTCTCGCCGCGCCAATCGAGCAACGGGCGCATGGTCTCGCCGCGGCGCATGATCCGGCCGGGGTCCACCGACTCCAGCGCATGGGGATCGCTGTCGGCGATCACTGACACCTGATGGTCCATCTCGTCGACGAGGCCACGGAGATAGCTGGCCGGGAAGTGCTCGATCTGGGCGTCGCTGGCAAGCTCGTAGAAGTCCGCGGAGAGGTTCATCCCGGGTTGATCGTCGGGCTGATAGCCGTCGATCACGTGTCCGCCGGCGCGCCAGACGGCCTTGCGCAGCTCGGCATAGAGCGGCTTGGCGCTCTCGGGAGCCACAACTCGGACGACGTCCCCGGGCTTGATCCCGCTGCCGCCCCCGAGGGCGAAGTCGACCAGGACGGAGGCATAGCGCTCCAGGATCTCGGGAGGCGGCATATAGCTCATCGGCGCCACCTTAGCGGCCACGGCCATTCCTGCCCCGCGCGCGTGAGCTCCCGCTCCGATCGCGCCACGCGGGCCGAGGCGAGGCCCGCCCAGGCGGGATCGTCCTGGTCGATCGCGAGCGCGCCGGCGACCGCGTGAACGGGCAACCCGCGCCGGCGGGCGAGCTCGAGGACCGCCCCGCCCACCTTCCCTTCCAGCGTCTGGGAGTCGAGGCGGCCCTCGCCGATCACGACGGCGTCGGCCGCTGCCATCCGACGATCGAGGCCGATCGCCTCCAGAACGAGCGCCGAGCCCGATCGCAGGCGCGCGCCGTGGCGCGACCAGAGCCCTCCGGCGAGCCCGCCGCCGGCGCCGGTCATGGCCACGCCGCGGGGGTCGCGGGGGAGCTCGCGGGCGAGCTCGTCCAGTCGCCTGGCCAAGCGCGCGACCGCGTCGGGCGAGGCGTCCTTCTGCGGCGCGTAGAGCTCGGCGGCCCGCTCGAACGGCGTGCGGACATCGCAGGCGAGGTGCAGCTCGAGCCCGCCCAGCCCGCCCGCCGCCTCGATCGCCGCCAGCGCGCCGGTGCCCCCGTCCGTGGTCGCGGTGCCGCCCACGGCCACGACGGCGAGCGAGGCTCCGGCGTCGCGAGCGGCGACTATCAGCTCGCCGGTGCCCGCCGAGGAGGCCCGCTCGGCATCCCGTTCGCCCGCGGCGATGAGCGCCAGCCCAGATGCCTGCGCCGCCTCGAGCATCGCGGTCCCGTCGTCGAGCATCGCCCAGCGCGCCCGGGTGGGCCGCCCGAGCGGATCGCCGACGACTGTGCTTCGAGGCTCCCCGCCCAGAGCGGCCAGGAGCACCTCGACGGTGCCTTCGCCTCCGTCGGCCACGGGGCACTCATCGGCGATCACGCCGCCCCTGCGGAGACCCACGGCGAGGGCCCGCGCGACGGTCGCGGCGGCGATCGTGCCCTTGAAGGCATCCGGCGCCAGGAGGACCCGTTCAGGCATGGGTCCGGAGGGCGGCGGGCGGATGTAGGATCAGGGTGTCGTGTTCGACGCCACAAGCAACGGCGGCCCGACCCGCGCCGCGCGGGCGCGCTCGGTGGCGATCGTGGGAGGCGGGTTCGGCGGCGTCGGCATGGCGACGCTGCTCAGACGGGCGGGATATCGCCACGTCGTGGTCTTCGAGCGCGGCGAGCGGGTGGGCGGGGTGTGGCATCACAACACCTACCCCGGCGCCGCCTGCGACGTTCCCTCGCACCTGTACGAGTTCGCGTTTGCGCCCAACCCCGGCTGGTCGCGCCGCTATGCCCCCCAGGCCGAGATCCAGGCCTACCTCGAGGACGTGGCTCGCCGTCATGGCGTTCTCGAGCAGGTCCGGACCGGCGTCGAGGTGACGCGAGCGGAATGGAGCGAGGAACGTGCGAGCTGGCGCCTGCAGACGACCGCCGGGGAGCACGAGGCCGACCTCCTCGTGACCGCCTGCGGGCAGCTGTCGGTGCCGAAGCGGCCGCCGTTGAAGGGCCTGGAGACATTCGCTGGTGAGGTCTTCCACACGGCCGAATGGCGCCACGACGTGGACCTCGCCGGACGCCGAGTGTCGATCGTCGGGACAGGCTGCAGCGCGATTCAGACCGCGCCGGTGATCGCGGCGGAGGTGGCCGCGCTCGACATCTACCAGCGCTCGCCCGGATGGACGTTCCCGAAGATGGACTTCGCCTACAGCGAGCGGAGCAAGCAGCTGTTCGAGCGCTACCCGTTGCTCCAGCGGCTGGACCGCTGGGCGGTGTTCGCGTTCATGGAGCTCGGGGCGGCCGGGATGACGGGGAAGCCATGGCTGATGGCGCCGTTCCGGGCGCTGGCGCGGATCCAGATCTCGAGGTCGATCAAGGACCCCGAGCTGCGCGGCAAGGTCACTCCGGGCGATGAGGTGGGGTGCAAGCGACTGATGCTCACAGACGAGTGGTATCCGACGCTCACGCGGCAGAACGTCGAGCTCGTCGTCGATCCCATCGCCGAGATCACGCCGAGCGGGGTCCGCACGGCGGACGGGGTGGAGCGGACCACCGATGTGATCATCCTCGCGACGGGCTTCCGGTCGCACGACTTCGTCGCCCCGATGGAGATCGTGGGCTGTGACGGACGCACCCTCGCCGAGGAGTGGGCGGAGCTGCCCCGGGCCTATCTCGGGCTGAGCGTGCCGGGCTTTCCGAACATGTTCCTCGTCTACGGCCCGAACACGAACGGGGGGACGGGCTCGGTGATCTACACGATCGAGGCCGCCGCCGCGCACGTCATCGCCGCACTCGGCGAGCTTCGTCGCGCAGGGGCGGGTGCGATCGAGGTGCGCCAGCGACCGCGGAGCGCTTCGACGGCGAGCTCCGCGAGGCGCTGGCGGGCACGGTCTGGCACACCGGGTGCACGAGCTGGTACGTGGACGAGAACGGGAACGATCCCGAGCCAGTGGCCCTGGCTGTGGAGCTCCTACCGCCGACGCGCCGAGCGGATCGCACCCGGGGACTACGAGCTGCACCCGCCGGCGCGCTACTCCAGCGGGGTCGTGTAGGCGGCGCTGAGGCCGCCGTCGATGAGGAAGGTGGAGGCGGTCACGTAGCTGGAGTCGTCGCTGGCGAGGAACAGCGCGCCCTGGGCGATCTCCTCGGGGCGAGCGAAGCGCCCGACGGGGATGTGGACCAGGCGGCGGGCCGCCTTCTCGGGGTCCTTCGCGAACAGCTCACGCAGCAGGGGAGTATCGACCGGGCCCGGACAGAGGGCGTTGACGCGGACGCCCCGCCGCGCGAACTCCACGCCGAGCTCGCGTGAGAGCGCCAGCACGCCCCCCTTGGACGCCGTGTAGGAGATCTGCGAGGTGGCCGCGCCCATCACGGCGACGAACGAGGCGGTGTTGATCACCGACCCCCGCGCCGGGCCCTCGTTCTCGAGCAGATGGGGAATGCCGTGCTTGCAGCAGAGGAAGATGCTGCGGAGGTTCACCTGCTGCACCCGCTCCCACGCATCCAGCGTCGTCTCCAGCACCGACCCGTCGTCGCTCGGCGATATGCCGGCGTTGTTGAGCAGGACATCGATCCGCCCGAGCTCCTCGCGGACCCGCGTGTAGATGCCCGCGACCTCCTCCTCGCTGGTGACGTCGGCGCGCAGCGAGAGATCGCCCGGCGCGCCGTCGAGGAGATCGACCCCGACGACGGTCGCCCCCTCCGCGGCGAACAGCTCGACAGCGGCTCCGCCGATGCCGCCGCTGGCGCCGGTCACGACGCAGACGCGTCCCTGCAGCCTCCCCGTCCCAGCCATCACTCCTCCGTGGCGTAGTAGATCGTCTTGCACTCCGTGTAGGCCTCCAGTGCATGCGGCCCGAGCTCGCGGCCGTAGCCCGACTGCTTGAACCCGCCGAAGGGCGTGGCGACGCGGACGGAGGTGTTGGAGTTGATCGAGAGGGTTCCAGTCTCCACGGCCCGCGCCACCCGCAGCGCGCGGGCCCCGTCGCGCGTCCAGATCGATCCGGAGAGCCCGTAGATCGAGTCATTGGCCAGGCGCACGGCGTCCTCCTCGGAGGCGAAGGGGATGACGGCGGCGATCGGGCCGAAGACCTCCTCGCGGGCGACACGAGCGGACGGGTCGACCGGTGCAAGGACGGTCGGCGCAAACCAGAAGCCGGGGCCCTCGGGGGCGCGCCCTGCGAAGGCCACGGGCGACTCGCCGGAGAGGAACGACCCGACGGCCTCGCGCTGGTCGGCGGAGATGAGCGGCCCCATCTCGGTCGACTCCTCCAGCGGATCGCCCACGCGGAGCCCCTTGACGTGCGGCTCGAGCAGCGACAGGAAGCGCTCCAGCACAGAGTCCTGGACGAGGATGCGCGAGCGCGCGCAGCAGTCCTGGCCGGCATTTCCGAAGACGGCGCCCGGGGCGGCCGCCGCCGCCCGCTCCAGATCGGCGTCCGCGAAGACGATGTTGGCCGACTTGCCTCCGAGCTCGAGCGTCACCCGCTTGATCGTCGTCGCCGCCCCCGCGGCGATCGAGCGGCCGACCTCGGTCGAGCCGGTGAAGGCGATCTTGGCGACGTCGGGGTGCTCCACCAGCCGCTGACCACACGTTCGGCCTGGTCCGACGACGACGTTCACGACCCCCTCCGGCAGCCCGGCCGCGAGGGCCAGCTCGGCGAAGCGGAGCGCCGTCAGCGGCGTGAGCTCGGCGGGCTTGAGCACGACCGTGTTCCCCGCCGCGAGCGCCGGCGCGAGCTTCCAGGAGGCGATCGTGAGGGGGAAGTTCCACGGCGTGATCAGCCCCACGACCCCGACAGGCTCGCGGACCGTGAAGGCCTGGCCGCCAGCCACGGGGATCGTGTCGCCGAGCATCCGCTCGGGCGCTCCGGCGTAGTAGCGGAAGGTGTCAACCACCATCCCGATCTCCCCCCGTGCGTCGGAGATCGCCTTTCCGGCGTTCCGAGCCTCGAGCACGGCGAGCTGCTCGCGCTCCCCGGCGAGCTTCTCGGCCAGCGCCCGCAGCATCGCGGCCCGCTCGTTCGGCGCGAGCGCACGCCAGGGCGGGAGCGCCCCGCGTGCGCGAGCCACCGCTTCGTCGACATCGTCGATCCCGGCGCGCGGGACCGACGCGAGCACCTCCTCGGTGGCGGGCTCGAGGACGTCGAGCAGACCGCTCAGCGCTCAGCCCGTCCGGCGTGCGTGAGACACCACTGCCTTTGAGCCGGGCGCCGTCAGGGCGCCTCGGCGATCGCCGGCAGCGACTGTTCCACGTCGAGGTCGTCGATCGTCCGGATCGGTCCCTTGAACGTCTTTTTGGCCCAGCCCGCGAACCAGATCGTAACGACTGCCATCACCCCGATCGTCACGATCGGTGCGTAGTTGACGGCCGACCAGTTGAAGGAGCTTTCCCAGGGGACGCCTTCGGGGGTGAACGGCAGGCAGAAGATCACCACGCAGAGAGCCACCCAAACGACCGCGATCGGATTGATCCACTTGTACTTGCTCCCCAGGGTCCACGTTCCCGTGACGAAGCTGTCACCTGCACGCCAGCGCAGGTACACAGGGATCGTGTAGGCGATGTAGAGCCCGATCACCGAGATGGACGTGACCGCGAGGAACGCCACCGGGGTGCCGAGGTGGTTCGGGAAGTAGGCGGGGATGGTGACGATGATCGCGAACACCACGACGAAGAACACCGCCCAGTTGGGCGTCCTGCTGGAGCCGAGGCGACGCCAGAGCTTGTGCCCGGGAACGGCGCCGTCGCGCGAGAACGCGAACGTCATGCGCGAGGCGCTCGTGACGCACGCCATCCCGCAGAACAGCTGACCGACCGTGGAGATCAGCACGACGGCCTTGTCACCGGCGGAGCTGAGCGCCGAGGTGAAGATCGCCAGCGCCGGGAAGCCGGCTTTGTAGATTTCGGCTTCGTGGCCCTTCTGGATCGCGAAGGTGATCGCCAGGAGGACGATCCAGCCGAAGATCGCCGAGTAGAAGACGGAACGCCAGACACCCTGCGCCGAGGAGTGTTCAGCGCCATGTGTCTCCTCGGAGATGTGCGCCGAGGCGTCATAGCCGGTGATCGTGTACATCGTCAGCAGGAACCCGAGCGGAAGGATGTAGATCCAGAATTTGAGCCCGCTCGTCGCCCCGCCTGCGAAGCCCGATTCGTTGGCCTTGTGGCCGAAGACGTAGGAGAGGCTCGCGTGGTGGGAGGGGACGGCGATGAGGATCACCACGATCGCGAGCACCCCGACGATGTTCCACCACACCGAGAAGCTGTAGAGGACGGAGACGAGGTGGCTGCGGAAGACGTTGATCAGCCCCGCGATGATCGCGATGAAGACGAACACGACAAAGTTGACGTGGGCGCTGTAATGGACGTTCGTCCCCGCCGCCGCCTTGACGAAGTTGAAGATGAAGTGGACTTCGTAGAGGCCGAGCAGGTTGATGAGGAAGGTCGCGCTGACGTAGATCACCGACGCCACCACGGCCACGAGGCCGATGAGGTTGAACCAGCCCGTGAACCAGCCCCAGCCCGGCCCGCCCAGGCGCGACGCCCAGTAGTAGATGCCGCCGGCCGTCGGATAGGCGGAGGCAAGCTCGGACATCGAGACCGCGACGGCGAGGATCAGCACGCAGATCAGCGGCCACGCGATCGAGATCGCGATCGGACCGCCGTTCTTCAGCGCCTGGCCGTAGGTCGTGAAGCAGCCGGCGAGGATGCAGATGATGGAGAAGGAGATGGCGAAGTTCGAGAACCCGCTCCAACCCCGCTTCAGCTCCTGTTTGTAGCCAAGCTCGGCAAGCTTTTGCTCGTCGGCCCCCAGCGTCTCGGTGGTGCTCATCGGCTCGCCCCCAGGGTGAGAAATGGTTTGGTTACCCGTCCTTCGTTCGTGACGATACGCTCGAACGCGGACGGATGTCAAGAGCAATCGACCAGGACTCCGGCGGGGGCGTAGGGACAGCCGGCCAGGCCGTCAGCGACGGCGTCGGGGGCAGTCGGTCGAGGGCCCGGGGCGCGGTCCTGCTGCGGTCCTGCGGGGCCTCGCTCGAGGGCGGGGGGGCCAGCGCCGGGGCGGTCCGCCCGAGGCTTTCGGCGGTTCGAGCGTCAGCCTGGGAGCAGCCCGGCGAGGACGTGCTCGGTGCCCTTCAGGTGCTCGGTCATCACCCGCACCGCGCGCATCGCGTCGCGCTCGCGGACGGCGGCGAGGAGGAGTCTGTGCTGGGCGTTGGAGGAGGCGAGGATCTCCGGAGGATGGGCGATGTAGGAGATCAGGTCGCTCATCGCCCCCTGCACGTCGGTCATCTCGCGGACGAGCTCCGGCGAGCGGGTGGACTCGGCAAGGCCGACGTGGAGGCGGATGTCGGCCTGGCGGTAGGCGGGGAAGTCCTCGAGGGAGTCCTCGAGCACGAGGGCGACCTCGTCGAGGGAGTCGAGGTCGGCCGGCTGCGAGCGCTCTGCGGCGAGCGCCGCGACGCCGAGCTCGACTGCCAGGCGGCGGTCGCAGGTGCCGCGCCACTGCGAGAGCATCTCCGGCGAGGGCGGGTCGGCCGGGGGTAGGGGGTCGGCGACGAACGTGCCCCCGTGGCGTCCGCGGGTGGCGAACACGTGGCCGCTCTGGGTCAGCGCTGTGAGCGCCTGGCGGAGGGTCGAGCGGGCGATCCCCAGACGCGAGCAGAGATCCCGCTCGGCGGGGAGCCGCGATCCGGGCGCGAGCAGGCCGAGCTTGATCGCGGTGCCGAGCTGGTCGACGGTCTCCTCGAAGGCCGTGAGCGAGCGCACACGGGCGAAGACCGCGTCCGGCGCCGACAGCGCGGCCGCCGAGCCCCGTTCCTCCGCGGCGCCCGCCATCCCTAGCCTCGCGCCCTCACAGTCGCTCGAACCCCCGAACGCGCTCCCAGTCGGTGACCGCCGCGCCGAACGCCGCCAGCTCGACGTCCGCCGCGTTGAGGTAGTGGGCGACGACCTCCTCGCCGAAGGCGGAGGTGGCTACACCGCTGCGGGCGAACAGCCCGCGCGCGCGGGCGAGCGTCCGGGGAACGCGTGGGCGGTCCTCGGCGGCGTAGGCATTGCCCTCCAGAGCCGGCTCGAGCTCGAGCCCGTGATCGACGCCGTGGAGGCCCGAGGCGATGATCGCGCTGAGGGCCAGGTAGGGGTTCAGATCGGCCCCGCCTACGCGGTTCTCGAAGCGGCGGGAGGGCCCGTGGCCGACCACTCGGAGCGAGCAGGTGCGGTTGTCGTGTCCCCAGGCGACGGTCGTGGGGGCGAAGGTGGCGGCGGCGTAGCGCTTGTAGGAGTTGATGTTGGGGGCGAGCAGCAACGTGAGCTCCTCCAGGCAGGCGAGCTGTCCCGCGAGGAAGGACCGAAAGAGCTGCTCGTCGCGCGCGAACAGGGGACCCTGCTCGTCGGCGAGGGAGAAGTGGATGTGACAGGAGTTGCCCTCGCGCTGGTCGTACTTGGCCATGAAGGAGATCGCCACCCCTTCATCGGAGGCGATCTCCTTGGCCCCGTTCTTGAAGATGACATGCTCGTCGGCGGTGCGAAGGGCGTCGGCGTAGTGGAAGTTGATCTCGTGCTGGCCGTAGTTGCACTCGCCCTTGGAGTCCTCCACGACCATCCCCGCCGCCCCCATCGAGTTGCGGATGCGGCGGATGAGAGGCTCGACGCGGGCGGTGCCGAGGAGCGAGTAGTCGACGTTGTAGAGGTTCGCCGGGCGGAGCCCCCGGTAGCCCTTCTCCCATGCCTCCTCATAGGTGTCGAGGAAGACCATGAACTCGAGCTCCGTCCCCGCGTTCGCGATCCATCCCCGCTCGGCGAGTCGGGCGAGCTGGGCGCGAAGGATTTGGCGCGGGGAGGCGAGCACCTCAGAGTGATCCAGCCAGGCGACGTCGGCGAGGCAGATGACGGTTCCCTCCTGCCACGGAACGGGCCGTAGGGTGGCGAGGTCGGGCATCAGGACCATGTCCCCGTAACCCCGCTCCCAAGAGGACATCGCGAAGCCGTCGACGGTGTTCATGTCGACGTCGACGGCGAGCAGGTAGTTGCAGCTCTCGGCGCCGTGCTCGAGGACCTCGCCGAGGAAGTGGCCGGCGGTGAGACGCTTGCCCTGGAGGCGACCCTGCATGTCGGTCATCGCCAGGACGACCGTGTCGATCGCGCCCTGCGAGACCTCCTCCCTGAGCTCCTCGAGCCTCACGGCGAGGACGGTACTGGAAATGGTTTCTATCGCGCCGGCACCGACGTGGCGGCGGCGAGGGCCTCGATCAGCTCGGCGGCATCGAGGACTCTGACGCCGATGCCCTCGAGCTCACGCTCGCCGCGCTCGTAGAGCCCCGATACGGCGTCGCGGGCGAGCGCGACGCGAAAGTCCCGCTCGCTGGCCTCGTAGATGGATGTGCGCGGGCAATTGGGGAAGTTGCACCCGCAGAAGACGATCGTCGTGACCCCCAGTCCGAGCAGATGATCCGCCAGCGGTGTGCGATGAAAGGCGCCCCAGCGGGGCTTGTAGACGACGGTCTCGCGTGGGCCGATCTGCTGCACCCCGCCCGCCAGCAGCGCGTCGCCGTCGAGCGGGGGCGCCCCCGCGGGCAGGAGCTCGGCCGCGAGCTCGGTGCCAGGCGCGTCGGTGAGCAGGATCCGCGCACCCGCCTGCACGGCGGCGCGACGGCAGATATCGACGTTGCTCCCGTCGGGCTCGTAGATGCGAACGACGTGGACGATCGGGCGGGCCGCCGCGCGGTAGGCGTCCAGGAGCGCCGCCATCGGCCCGAGCGCCGAGCTCGTGCCGGCGATCTCCAGGGGGCCACCGTCGAGGGTGTCCCGCTGGGTGTCGATCGTGATCAGCGCCGAGGAGGCGAGAATCCGGCTCGATGTAGGGGTCGGCAGACCGGCTCACGCGGGCCCTCCCCCGTCGGGTGGGAGGTCGGCCGGAAGGGGGACCTCCTGCGGGCTGCGGCCGGGGCCCTCCTGATCCCACGCGCTCCACGCCTCCGCGTCGCGCCCGCGGTGCTCGCCCGCCGCGCCCAGGGCGAGCAGGACGAGTCGCACGGGGCCTTCATTGACGAGCTGACGGCGCACCCCCGGCCCGACGCGGACGACCGCACCACGCGCGAGGGCACGGCTCTCGCCGGCGGCCAGCGCAAGCGTGAGCTCGCCCTCCAGCACCACGTAGACCTCCTCCTGGAGCTGATGCGAGTGGATTCCGACCGCGCTCCCGCGGCTGCAAGGTGATCAGGTTGATCCCGAACGACTCCACCCCAAGCCGACGGCGGAGCGAGGTGAAGCGCTCGCCGGCGTCGGGATCGAGGCTGCTGAACGTGACGCCTTCGTCGCCCACCGCCGGAAGGCTAGCGCGGCGGCGAGGGCCCGTCTGGGGGCTCAGGCGAGCAGCTCGATGAGCTCCTCGCGCACGGCCGCGAGCGGGGCGAGCCCGCGGCGGGCCCGCGCGAGAATCAGCGCGCCCTCGACCGCCGAGAGCACGAGCAGAGCCCGACGGCCGGCTCGCTCCTCCTCGACGCCCGAGGCGACGATCCGATCCTGCAGGGCCTCCAGCCAGGAGTCGAACACCGCTGCGGCGCTCACGCGAACCCGCTCGGAGGTATGAGAGGCCTCGAGCGCGACGGTCGCGATGGGACAGCCGTCGGCGTATCCCGATGACTCCAGCCCAGCGGCGAGGCTGTCGATCAGACGGCCGAGCGCCACCGCGAGGTCGTCGCTGGACCAGAGGAGCGCCCGCATCCCCTCGCGCAGGGCCTCCCCGCTCCGGGTCATCGCCGCCGCGGCGAGCTCCTCCTTGCCGGCGGGGAAGTGGAAGTAGAGAGAGCCCCTCGGCGCCCCGCTGAGGGCGACGATCTCGTTGAGCCCGGTCGCGGCGTAGCCCTGGCGGCGGAGCAACCGTGCCGTGCTCGTCAGGAAGGCCTCGCGGGAGGAGCGACCGGGTGCCCGTGCTGGGCTCATCCGGGTACTATACCGACCGGTCTACAGACAGGAGAAGGAGCGATGCAGCAGCTGACCTACGCGGGTGCGAACGCGCTCGAGTGGCGCGAGGCGCCGGAGCCGCGGATCACATCCGCCGAGGCCGCCCTCGTGCGGCCGCTCGCGGTCGCCACCTGCGACCTCGACGCGCTCATCATCCGCGGCGAATCCCCCTTCCCGCCCCCATTCCCGATCGGCCATGAATGCGTCGCCGAGGTCGTGGAGGTGGGCGAGGGCGTGAGGACGCTGAGCGCGGGAGCGATTGTAAGCGTCCCCTTCCAGATCTCCTGCGGGCGCTGCCGGGCATGCCTTCAGGGTCGATCCTCGAACTGCAGCGAGGTGGGCTTCATGTCCACCTATGGCTTCGGCCCCGCCGTCGAGCGCTGGGGAGGATTCCTCTCGGACCTCGTCTGCGTGCCCTTTGCCGAGCACATGCTCGTGGCGATCCCGCCGGGGGTCGAGGGGGCGGCGGTGGCGAGCGCGTCGGACAACCTCAGCGACGCGTGGCGGGCGGTTGGGCCGCCACTCGCCGAGCAGCCGGGCGGGTCCGTGTTCGTGGCGGGCGGGGCGGGGGCGGGGTCCATCGGCCTTTATGCGGCCGGCCTGGCGGTCGCGCTGGGAGCAGAGTCGGTGCTCTACCTCGACGGGGACCCCTCGCGGCGGCGAACGGCAGAAGCACTCGGCGCGGAGACGTTGTCGGGGGCGCCGCGGCGGCTCGGGCCCTTTCCGATCACGGTGGACGCCGCAGCCGACGGCGAGACGCTCGGCCTCGTTCTGCGGTCCACGGCGCCCGACGGGATCGCGACGAGCACGGCGATCTACTTCGGCGAGCAGCCCTCCCTGCCGCTGCTGGAGATGTACACGAAGGGGATCACCTTCAGGACGGGGCGGGCGAACGCGCGGGAGGCGATGCCCGAGGTGCTCGCGCTGACAGCCGCCGGCAGGCTCTCGCCCGAGCTCGTGACGACGCGGACGGTCGCCTGGGAGGACGCGGCGGAGGGACTCCTGGAGGAGGTTGGACGAAGCTCGTGATCGAGCGCTGAGAGGAGCCTCGGCGGCCGGCCGCGGTAAAGCGACGCGGGTCTGGCGACGATAAGGACCTATGAGGATCACCTCGAGGACGAGCCGCGAGGAGCTCGAGCAGGGGCAGCCCGTCCCCCGCGAGGCGGTGGGCCTCCTCCTGAGGGTGCTCGAGGAGCACAGCCCCGGCATCCTCGAGGACCTGAACCGGATCGCCGAGCTCGCCGCCGCCACGGCAGGCCGCCTCGGCCTCCCCGACGGCGAGGTCGAGCGGATCGAGCTCGCCGCACGCCTGCACGATGTCGGCAAGCTCGCGATCCCCGACTCGATCCTCGAGAAGCCCGGGGGGCTCGCCGCGGACGAGTGGGCGACGATGAGGACGCACGCACAGATCGGCGAGCGGATCCTCCTCAGCGCGCCGTCTCTGGCCCAGTGCGCCGAGCTCGTCCGCTCCCACCACGAGCGCTATGACGGAAGCGGATATCCGGATGCGCTCGCCGGGGAGGACATCCCGATCGGGTCGAGCATCATCGCCCTCTGCGCAGCCTTCGCCGCGATGATGCGCCAGCGTCCCTTCAGCGATGCGATCACCGTCGAGGAGGCCCTCGCCGAGGTTCGCCGCTGCTCCGGCTCGCAGTTCGACCCGCATGTCGTGGAGGTCTTCGACGAGGTCCTCCACATGGCCGTCGCCTAGCTCATCCCGCGGAGCGACGCCGCGGCCGCGGCGACACAGGCCACGATCGCGACGCGCGGGTAGAGTCGAGGGATGGCCCTCCACCCACTCGCTGAGCGCTTCGCCGAGGTTGCCGACGTCTACGAGCGGGGCCGCCCGGAGTACCGCCCCGCCGTCATCGGCGCGCTGGTCGCCGAACTGGGCCTCGCGCCCGGAGACCCCGTCCTGGACCTCGGCGCCGGGACCGGGAAGCTCACCCGGGGGCTTCTCGCCCGGGGGCTCGACGTGACCGCCGTGGAGCCGCACGCCGCGCTTCGCGAGGTGCTCGCCGGGAGCGTCGGTGCAGAGAGGGTGCGCGATGGGCTGGCCGAGGCGATCCCCCTCGCGGACGGATCGGTCGAGGCGGTGACGGCGGGCGACGCCTTCCACTGGTTCGACCACGCCCGCGCGCTCCCGGAGATCCGCCGTGTGCTGCGCCCGGGGGGAGGACTTGCGCTGTTCACCTCCTACTCGGACTGGGGCGACGCGTCGTGGGCGCCGGAGGTCGGCTCGCTGATCGCCGAGCTTCGCCCCGAGCACCCCTACTTCGACGGTCCCCCCTGGCGGGAGGCCCTCGGCCTGGACATGGGCTGGAGTCGCCTCCGTGAGGTTCGCATCACCACGGCGCAGCCCGCAGAGCCCGATCGCATCGTCGACGCCGTCGCCTCGATGAGCTGGGTGGCGGCGATGGAGGAGGAGGAGCGCGCCGAGACGCTCGATCGTATCGGGGCGCTCGTCCGTGCGGGCGAGACCCCGGCCGAGATCCGGGTCCGCGTGGCCATCGGCATCGCAGAGCTGGCCGCCTGACGGATCCCCACGTCCCGTCGCCGAGACCTCAGCGACCGTCGAGAGCCCGCTCTCGACGCTGGCGCGTCCACGCCGAGCGGCTCGCCATCCCGCCGGCGAGCACGAGCGCCAGCGGTAGGAGGATCGCGAGCGCGATCAGCAGCACGGTCGCCACGACGACGAGCACGTGGCCCGCGTCGTGCAAACCCCCACCGATCGTGAGACCGCTCGAGGCCGCGGGCCTCGTCGCGATGATCGTGACTTCCACTTCGGAGCTGCTCGCCCGGCGCGAGATCGCGTCCACGGCCGCGTGATCGCGGGCGATCGCACCGCGGTTGGAGGCGAGGCGTTCGCGGAGGCTGTCGATCTCCCCTTCGCTGCTCGCCCTCGCGAGCGCCCTCAGCAGCGCCTGCCGTTCGGCCTGCGCGTCGCCGAGCTCGCGCTGAGCGGATTCGTAGGAGCCCGTGATGTCCTGGAGTGACTGGCTCTCGCTGCGAACGTCACCCAGCCGGGCGATCGCCCCGAGCACGGCGCCGAGGTGCGCGCTCGGCACGCTCAAGGTCATCGTCCCTTCACCTTCGCCGTGACCGCCGACCTGGACGTTCGAGGACTGCACGTAGCCGCCGTCCCCCACGGTCAGCGTTCCCACTCGATCCGCCGTCGCCTGCAGGCTCGCCGGCGTGGTCGCGAGCGTGAGCGAGGCGCCGAGCTGCTGCACACGCCCGGGCGCCCCGGTGCCCGCGGGCGCGGACGCCGTCGCGGCCGCTCCTGAGACATTCGGCGAGGCGGCTGCGTGGGGTTCAGGCTGGGAGACCCCGAGCTGGTCGGCGCGCCTCGAAGAGCCAGCCGTCCCCGACACCCTCGTCGCGCGGTTCGATCCATGCGTCTGCGAGCCCGCGAGGATCAGCGCCGCGAGCCCCAGTGCGGCGAGCGCGGGCACCGAGGCGAGGAGGGCACGCCGCCGACCCGCCGCCGCCCGCCACCGCTGAAACGTCCGCGATGGAGCCACACGCGCGAGGGGCCGTCCCGGACCGGGACGGGCGGGGACCGCCGCCGGGCCGATCCCGACATCGTCCCCGGCGGGCGCCGCCTCGGGGCCCGGCGACGCCTCGCCCCTCGTCGGCACCCCGCGACGGACGAGCTCCTCCTCGAGCCGCAGCATCCCCTCCTCGTCGAGCGCGGGCCCCAGCGAGCGAACATCCTCCCTCAGCTCCCTCCACTCGCGCGCCCGCGGACCGGCCGCCACGCCCGTCAGGGCCGCATCGAGCTCCGCCGCCCACTCATCGTTCTCGCCGCCCGGGGTGGGAAAGGGAATGATCCTCATGCGACCTCCTCCTCGCCGACGGGCGCCTCGCAGATCTCGCGCAGCCGGCTGAGCGCGCGATGAAGCCTGGTTCCGGCATTGGACTCGCTGATCCCGAGCGCCCGTGCGATCTCGCCGTTGGAGAGCTGACCGTGGAACTTGAGCAGGACGAGCTCCCGCTCGCGCAGGGGGAGCGCCGCAAGCGCGTCGCGAACGCTCGCACGACGCTCGAGGCTCTCGGCGTCCGCTCCGGCTGTCCGCAGCTCCGACGGCTCGAGGAGCGCGTCGCGGAGTCCCTCCCGCCGCCGCCGTCGAAGCTCGTCGAGGGCAGCGTTGCGGGCGATCGCGAACAGCCACCCCCGCGGCGTCCCGCGATTCGCATCGAGGCGGGAGCGTGAGCGGTAGAGACGTTCGAACGCGATCGCGGTCACGTCCTCTGCCATCGCGGCGTCGCGCAGCAGTGAGGCCAGATATCCGTGGACATCCCCTGCGCACTCCCGGAAGAGCCTCTCGAACGATCCGCCGTCGAGAGGGCTCGTCGGGCCGGAGGGGGCCGGCCGCTCGGGGGGCTGCACGGAGGGGGATGCGGAGCTCCTCATCACCCTAACTACGACGAACGGGCCACTTTCGTCACAGACATCGGTCGGATCGGCTCTCGCCCGGCTCGATGTCCTACGTTGTCGAGATCGCGTTCCTCGGCCTCGACCATTTTCAGTTGGCCGCGCCCGCCGGTTGCGAGGAGGATGCCCGGCGCTTCTTCGCGGGGCTACTCGGGCTCGTCGAGATCGAGAAGCCGCCCTCGCTCCGTGACGGCGGCGGCGTCTGGTTCGCGGTGGGCCCCCAACAGCTCCACGTCGGCGTCGAGGAGCCCTTTTCGCCCGCACGCAAGGCCCACCCCGCCCTGCGTCTGGAGCCCGAGTCACTCGACGCCGTGGCCGAGCGACTCCTCGCCGCCCGCGTCGACATCCGCTGGGATGAGCGCCTCCCCGGCCACCGCCGCTTCTACTGCCTCGACCCCTGGGGGAACCGCCTGGAGCTGCTCGCGCGCGTGTGAGCCGTCCGCCCGACCGCCGCATGGAACGGCCATTCACGAGCAAACCCCTCGACGGGCGTCAAGCGATCACGCCGATGGGCCGATACCGGGCTCATGAGCCGTCATCACGTCATCCTCGCCGCGGTCCTCGTCGTCGTCATCGCCGGCGCCGTGGTCTTCTTCACGCTCCCCTCCAAGCACTCGCCCACCGCCACCAGCGCGCATGCTCCCGGCGCACCCGCCACGATCCATGCGCCCTCGTTCACCGCCTCCTATGTCGAGGGCTGGTCGCTGGAGACGCGGACGAACTCCCGCGGCGCCCACCGCTATCAGCTGAGCTCGACGGGAGCCGCGATCAACGGCCTCGGGATCCCTCCGGCGGGAACCGTGGGGATCACGATCGACGAATCCGCCCCCGCGGGCCTCGCCACGGCGCACATCGCCGGCAGACCCGCCGATAGCTACCGGGCCGTCGCCCTCCTCCCGTTCGTCGTCGGCGAGCCCGCGAGCGCCGTCGGGGTCAGCCGCACCGAGCGCCCCACCACGACCGTCCTCGACGGTGAGGAAGCCGGCGAAGAGGCGTTTTCCTACGCGTACAAGGGCCGCCAGAACCTGCAGGTCGACGTGCTCTCAAAGCACGACGGCCATCTCTTCCTGATCGAGCTGGACGCGGAACCTCGTCTCGCCCACCCGAGCCAGTCCGGGCTGTCCGCGGTCACCTCGGGCTGGCGCTGGCGCTAGCCGCCCCCCGCCGGTCACCGCGGGCCGGCGCTGGCGCTAGCCGACCCTGGCGTCGGCCTCTGCGTTGCTCCCGCGAGTGCACCCGCGCGCGCGGGCACGCGTGCGCGCGGGGCATCCGATCGGAGTAGCCGGTCGGATGGCCTGCCCCGATCGAAAGCAGCCGTAGACGACCTCGCAGACGGGGCGGTGGGTGTCTCCCCACACGACACCTGCGCGCGGGCGCCCACGCGCGCGCGGGGGACGCAATCGGAGAGACGGCCTCCATGCACGACAGCGGCGACTCTCCCCTCCAGCGGGGTGGGTCCGACGGCCTCGGGGCTCAGATCGGGGAGAAGCTCCGATCCGCAGCGATCTCGACGCGCGCACCGATGAAGCCGTCGCTTGCGATCGTCTCGAGCACGGGCACCTCACGCGTGATGCCGAGGACGCGTCGCCCGTCGTGGCAGAGGGCGAAGAGAATGCCGTATGAGGGAGAGCCGTCCCGCTCGTAGATCACGGTCGCCGTCTCCGCGACCGCCTCCGTCGCCGTGCCCGGCGGCACCAGGGAGCGCGAGGGGGGACGCTCGAACGCCGGCCGCAGCGCGAGGAAGGGCCGCCGCGAGGGAGCATTGCCGTAGATCGCGAGGGCGTGCTTGGTGGCATACCAGCCGAGGGCGCTCGCGAGGCCGACGCTGCCGGGATCGGCCGATCGGAGCGCGCGCGCAACGGCGATGACGCCGTGGGTGGCGTAGTTGTTCCCCGGCCCTCCGAAGAACGTCAGGCCGCCGGTGCAGGTGAGCCTGCGGTCGAGCCCGAGGGACAGCTCGCGGGCGGCGACCTGGACGGCTGCGGGGAAGCAGGAGTAGAGGTCGATGTGGGCGAGACCGTCTGCGTCGACGCCGACGTGTGCGAAAGCCGAGCGGCCGCAGGCGGCGATCGCGGGAGAGCGCTCCAGACGGTCGCGCTCGGACAGGTTCCACTCGTCGGTTGCGCTCGCACCAACCTGGAGGAACACCCAGCGGTCGGGAGCCACCCCGAGCTCGCGTGCGGCCGCTGCCGAGCAGAGGATGATCGCGGCGGCCTGGTCGACCTGGATGTTCGCGTTGTGGAGCTTCCGATACGGATGCGTCACGAGGCGGTTCCCGGGCCCGGCCGCGATCAGCTCGTCGGGGGAATAGGCGCGAGGGGTCCAGGCGTAGGGGTGCTCCGCGGCAACCTCGCTGAAACCCGCCCAGAGGGTGGAGAACGTGCGGAGGTGCTCCGCGACCGTTTCCCCGCGGGCGTGCGCGATGGCGTTCTCGATCAGGGGGTAGGCCATGATCGGGGCGATCAGGCCGACGTCCCGCTCGGCTGCCGTTCCGGGGTCATGCTCGCCCTCGAGGACCTCCCCCGCCACGCGGGCGAGGTCGGGCGCCGCCCACCCCGCGGGCCCTCCCTCCCGCGCGGCGCGAGAAACGGTGTAGAGGGCCTCACCACCGCACAGGAGGGCGACGTCGAGCTGTCCCGCTGCGATCCGCTCGGCGAGCACGTTGAGGATCAGCTGGGGGCCATTCCCCCCCTGCATGCTCGACCGCATCGTCGCGGCGTGGCTCCCGAGCAGATCCCCCACCCTCGCGGCGGGATCGCCGTCGAGCCATCCGGCGGGCGGGGCGACGGCGATCACCGCCGAACGCCTCAGAAGCGCCTCGCTGCCCGCATCAGCCGCGGCAGCACGGGCGGCCTCAGCCATCATCACCCCGGGGTCCGGCGCAGGGCCGTCGGCGGGACGGTAGATGACCTCGCCGAGACCGACGAGGACGGGGGCGCGGTCGAGGTCCCGTCCTCCTCCACGGGCGCGTGCGCCTGCTACTGCCAGTACCGCTCGACGGTGTTGGGGTCGCGCGCTGCGGCTTGATCGGGATTGACGCCGGCGTCCCTGAGGGCCCGTCGTTGGCGCAGCAGGTCCCAGCAGACGTCGAGCTCGACCTCAACGGCGCGCAGGCGCTCCGCATCGGCCTCGAGTGCCCCCGCCGCGTCGCTCTCCTCGCGGTTGCGCAGCTCGTGCTCCTCTTTGACCAAGCGCTCGATCCGCGCAGCGATGCTCTCGTCGCTCATGGCTGCATGCTACGCCTTCAACCACGGTCGACGCCAACCTCGCCGCAGGCGTGTGACCGACACGAGCCGGCCGCAGGGGCCACCGAGCGGGCCGCCGATCCGAGCGGATACGATCCGCCTCATGTCCCGTGCCGAAGCGCTCGTCGATGAGATTGCGAGCGAGCTCGCCACGTGGTCCGGCGTCAGCATCGAGCGAATCTCGGACAGTGCCACGCTCGTGCGCTACGAGCGTCTGGAGCTGGGTGTCCTCGATCGCCAGCATGGCGTGGCCGAGTTGCGCTTCTCGGAGCCGGAGCGCGCGGAGCTCGCAGAGCATGGCGATGCCGAACCATCCGATTCGATGCCCGAGAGTGTCAGCCATGGCGTCCACGGGCCGGCGGACATCACTGCGGTGCTGGAGCTGTTCAGCCGTCGCTACCGGGATTTGCGCGGCGAGGACGACCCGTACAGCACCCGGGACCCGGCCTGAGGCCGCCCGACGAGAGATGATCCTCGACGCTGATCGTAGGCCGGCCTGACGCCTACCCCGACTCCTCGCTCGCACGAGTTGGCGTCTGCCCCAGCTGCCCGCGAAGGATCGCGTAGGCGATCCCGCCACCGGCGAGCGGCACCAGCAGTCCGATCGCTTGATAGAGCAGGTCGAACAGCAGATAGACCAGCGCCCTGAGGACCGCCCTGCGGCCGCCACGATGGAACAGAAGGCGCTGCGTGTCGTTTACGGCTTCGGAGAGAGTGGCGATCGCCCCGCCCACCCTGGCGTGCTTGATCGGCTTGCGTTCAGCACCGGTCACCGCGCGACGTGCAACCAGCAGAGCCGCCGCAACGGCGGCGGCGGCGGCCGCCGCAGGCAGCAGGGTCAAGAGGAGGTTACGCGGGCCGGGGAGGACCCCCGTCGCGAGACCCACGCCGAAGGCGATCAGAGCCAGAGCATCGACGGCGGTGTTGAGAAAGCTGAGGTTGAACTCGCGCTCGGCGATCAGCTTGGTGGGCATCCCGGAGCGGTGAAGGATCCAGGCGCCCACTCCGAGGCCGCCATAGGAGCCACCAGGGACGAGCGTCCCCCCTCCCAGCTGTGCCCACGCTACGCGCGTGTACAGTCGCTCTCCCCGCCCCTCGGCGATGAGCAGGCTTTCGGGGTCCACGATCGCGCCCCACGAGACGACAAAGCCCATCTCGGAAACAGTCTCAAGCGCCAGCCCACCAAGCACCCACGGCCAACTGACATGCATCAGGGTGCTGAGCGCCTGTTCCAGCGCCGGAATCAGCTTGAGCACCAGGTAGGCGGCGAGCAGATAGCCCGCCAGCCGCAGGGCCGATCTCTGCAGATGGGGCTTCGCGACGTTCAGTGCCCGACGCGTCTGGTGTGCCTGCGCCGAGCGGTGTCGCGACGAAACGGAGGCGGCCTCGGTTGCACCGTCCATCATCACGCAGGCGCCGGGAGTCGCTCCGACTCCCCCACGTCAACTAGCCGAGGCGAACTCCCGCCGCTCGGGGGCGCGCTCGACGGCTGGCCGCGTCGGGCAGTCGGCGAGGTGGTCGTTCACAAGGCCACAGGCCTGCATGAGCGCGTAGAGGGTGGTCGGACCCACGAAGCGAAAGTCGCGCCGCTTGAGCTCGCGCGCGAGCGCCACGCTCTCGGGCCCGCTCGCGGGCACTTCTGCCCAGCTGGAGGGCGGCGGACCCTGCCTCGTGGGCATGAAGCGGCGGACCAGCACGTCGAGCGGCTCCGCAGTGCCCCGCAGCGCCACCGTCGCGCGCGCGTTGGCGATCGTCGCCTCGATCTTCGCGCGATTGCGGACGATCTTCTCATCGACGAGCAGGCGTGCGACGTCGGCGTCACCAAAGAGCGCGACCGCCTCGAGGTCAAAGCCGGCGAACGCGGCTCTGAAAGCCTCCCGCTTGGCGAGGATGGTGCGCCACGACAGCCCCGACTGGAAGGCCTCGAGAGTCAACCGCTCGAAGAGTCCGTGCTCGTCCAGAACGGGGAAGCCCCACTCCTCGTCGTGGTAGCGCTCAAAGAGGGGATCGCCGTCGCCGAAGCAGCGCCGCGGTCCGCTCACGTCAGTCGCCCGCGCGGATCGCTCCTCGACGCTCACGCGATCAAGCCTCCCACAGACGCAAACGCGGAGGTCGCACCGTCGGGACTCGCCGCCCGGGAATGTCGGTTCGCCCGAAAAGAACGCGCGGGTTGTCGAGCCTGATCGCGACGGTGGGCGGCTTTGTGCTGCGCCACGCTCGCCGAGGCTAGGGTCGGCGGCGGAGACCAGGTCGCGCGAACGCGCGGTCTTGGAATCTCGGCCACATCACCCCGTGGGTCGCGTGGGTGAGCCCCTGCTACTTCCCCTTCAACTTCACGGTCAGCGACTGGGAGTGTGTGACGGGTGCGCCGCCGCGGGAGGACTGGAAGGTGAGGGCCGCGGACACCCGCAGGCCCTTCCCGTGCTTGTGAGCCGTCTTGAGCGCCCTGCTCGCGGAGGCGCTCGCCTTGACCGTGAGCCTGACGACACCCGCCGCGGCCACCGCCGTGGTGCCCTTGCCGAAGACGACCCTGGAGGGGCGGCACTTGCCGTCGAGCTTCGTGAAGCCGTTCTTGCACTTCACCTTCTTGGCCGTGAACACTCCGAACTTCCCGTTTTCGAATGTGATCAGCCAGCTGAAGATCCCCGCTTCGGTGACCCCCTCGGTGAACGTGATCGCCCCGGTCTTCGAGTTGATGGTCGCGCCCGAGGAGGTGAAGGCGCTGTCCGGGCCGGGGTTCACGACGGGGGTGAGGCCGGATGACAGGACGGTGGTGACGACGGGGGGCGAGCCCGTGGACGGAGTGGTGCAGTTGGCTGCGAGGCTGCTGCCCGTGGCGGTGATCCTCCCGATCCGGCTTTCGTCGAACTCGGCGAACCAGAGGGTGTTGCCCGGGCCCGCCGTGATCCCTTCGATGGGGCCGCTGATGCCGGTCGAGCACTCGGTGATCGTGCCCGTGGGGGTGATGCGCCCGATATCGCCGTTGTCCTCTGCAAACCAGAGGTTGCCGTCGGGGCCGTCGGTGATGGCGCGCGGCTCCCCACCGCTGCTCGGTATCGGGAACTCCGTGATTTCGTGCGTGCTCGGATTGATCCGTCCGATCTTCTCGCCGTCCTGCTCGGCGAACCAGAGGTTGCCGTCGGAGCCCTTCGTGATCGCGATCGGTTCGCTGTTGGCGGTTGGAACCGGGAACTCGGTGATTTCCCCCGACGGCGTGATCCGCCCGATCTTGTTGCCGACGAGCTCGGTGAACCAGACGTTGCCGTCGGGGCCCGCCGTGATCCCAAACGCGCCCTGCTGACCGCTGTCAGGAGGTGGGAGTTCGAACTCTTCGACTTTGTCCGTCGTCGGGTTGATCTCTCCAATCCGGTTGGTCTTGTCCGACCCGGCCACGGCGAACTCGGTGAACCAGAGGTTGCCGTTGGGTCCCGCCGCGATTTCCCACGGCTCACTTCCGTCGGAGATACCCGTTGTGTATTCCACATAGGAGCCGTTCGGTTTCATCCGCCCGACCTTGCTCCTGCAGCCTTCGTCGCCGCATTCGGGGTTGTTGACCTCCGTGAACCAGAGGTTGCCGTCAGGACCCTGCGCGATCCCCTGCGGCGAGCTGTCGGGGAGGATCGGGAACTGTGTGACTTCGCCCGTCGGTGTGATGCGCGCGATCTGGTTGCCGCTGAAGGTGTTGCGCTCGGTGAACCAGAGGTCGCCTTCGGGGCCCTCGGTGATCTTGCTCGGCTGGCTGCTCGGGGTGATGCCCGTCGAGAATTCGCTCACTTCGCCGATCTGTGTGGCGGACGCGCTCGCCGGTACAGCCACCATCCCCAGCAGCAACACGAAGGCGAGCGCCGAGCACCGAAGGGCGCCCGTCGCGGGTGTCCGGAGGGAGATCACGAGAGGACATGGAACCACTTTCCCGTGACGGGCTGATCCCCGCGCCCGCCGGGAGGCCGTCGCGACGTGGCGGGAAATGCGGGGCCGGGGGTCCTGCCCGGCCCGGTTTGCAGGCTCTTACGAGGGGTGAGCGAGGGGACTCGAACCCCCGACCGCCTGGACCACAACCAGGAGCTCTACCAACTGAGCTACGCCCACCATGTGATGCCGCCGGGAGTCTAGCGGCGGATCACCCCTCGCCGCCCCGCTCGCGTTCGAGCTCGCGTTCGGCCAATGCGAGCGTCTCGCTCGGGGACAACCCGAGCGCCCGTGGTGACACGGCCCGCCATGCGCCGAGGAGTCGGGTGGCGTTCGGCCCGAGAAGCGCGCCGAGCTCCACGGCGAGGGCGAGCGGATCGAGCCCGTCCCCGCCGCCCGGGCTGGACGGCTCACCCGCGGAGGCCCCGCCGCCCGCACGCGGCTCGAACGCCGCCGCGGTCTTCGCCGGCGTCGAGGCCGGCTGCGAGCCGGCGGCGGGTGGCGGCTCCGGCCCGGCCGGGGGAGCTCCGTCCTCACCGAGGACCCCAGCAGCGATCGCTTTGCGGGCTTCCTCGAGAACGCGCTCGGTGACGTCGCTGCCTTCGTGGGTCGCGGTGCGCCAGCCCCGCGCCAGCGAGACGCCCTCGATGGGTATCTCCGGCCCTTCGATGATGGTGAGCGTCCCGCGATGGGGACTCCAGCGCTCGTCCTCGAACACGAGGACCTTTTCCTGGGCCCAGACGAGCGCGACGGCCCCGATCTCCGGACCGCTGAGGTTGAAGCGCTGGAGGCGTTTCGGGAATTGGCGGAGCTCCACGTGATACACCGCCATGATCGAATCGACGCGCGCCGGACCTAGCCGGCGGACGGGCCGCCACCGTCTCCGAGGGTCGTGTTGCGGAGCCAGTCCCCGAGCTGCTTGCCGGCTTCCTCGATCGACTGGCCGAGCCCTTTGAAGGTGCCACGGAAGCGCTCGGCGTAGTGGGCCACGGCATCGCTCGCATCGGCGCGGGCATCGGGCGGATCGCCTCGCTTGGGGTAGGAGCCGGAGACGATCCGGTCGTACTCCCCCGAGCGCACCCACTCCATCAGCTCGTGGACACGCTGCACGGACATCGGGTGGGTGAGGTTGAGATCGCTGAGCAGACGGGAGAGGCGATCGAACGGGTTCGGCTCCTCGCGGTACTCCTGTCCCTGGCGCATGAACACCTCCAGGTCGAGCTCGCTGGCCTCGGCTCCCGCGGAGATCACCATCAGCGTGCGGCAGACGGCGAGCGGGTCGCGGTTGACGAGCGCGGCGGCGCGATCGCTGCTCAGCTCGGCGGCGCGATACCAGTCCATCAGCGCCGCCCGGAGGGGGAACAGCGGCACGGGGACCCCCGGGAGCGAGGAGAGGCGCAGGAGGATCACGAGTGCGGTCCGGTAGAGAACGTGGTCTGAGAGCACGTGGCCGGCCTCGTGGCCGAAGGCGCCCCGGAGCTCCTCCGGGCCGAGGAGCCTGAGGAGCTCCGAGTTGATCACCACGACGGGCCGCTCCGCGCCGAAGGTGAGCGCGTTGGCGATCGCATTCTGGGTGAGATAGAGGTCGGGGACCGGCTCCAGGTCGAGCGTCTCGTAGGCCCGGGCATGCGCGCTCCAGACAGCCGCGAGCTGGTCCTCGCCGAGGCGCACCGCCGAGCCGAGAACGCTCCTGCGAAGCGCCCGCTCGTAGCCGAACTCGATCAGCTTTCGCACGACGCTGTCCATCCGCGGGATCGCCTTCAGCGCGGCCGTCGCGGCGCGGTCGGCGGGATGCTCGTAGGCCTTCGGCGAGATCCCCTTCAGCTGGTAGCCGGCGGCTGGAAGCGACATCGTGGCTACGTTAGCCCCCCCGGCCATCGAGCAGGCCGCCCGCGGCGCCTTCGCTGCGCCCCGCGACCACCGCGAGCCGCCTTCGCATGATCGCGACGGCCTCCGGGTTGGAGTCGATGAGCACGTAGCGACGGCCCATCCCCGCAGCAACCGCCCCGAGGGTGCCGCTCCCGGCGAAGAAGTCCAGGCAGCGATCCCCGGGGCGGGTGGAGGCGGCGACGATCCGTCGGAGTATCCCCTCGGGCTTCTGCGTCGGGTAGCCCGTCTTCTCCGAGCCGGATGTGGGGACGATCGTGTGCCACCAGACGTCCGTGGGGAGCTTCCCGGCGGCGGCCTTCTCCGGGGTGACGAGCCCCGGGGCCATGTAGGGCTCGCGATCCACCTCCGCCGAGTCGAAGTGATAGGCGCGAGGATCGCGCACGTAGACGAGGATCGTGTCGTGCTTGGCGGGCCACCGCCGGCGCGCGCGCGCGCCGTAGTCGTAGGCCCAGATGATCTCGTTGAGGAAGCATTCCCGCCCGAAGATCTCGTCGAGGAGGAGCTTGCAGTGGTGGGCCTCGCGGTAGTCTATGTGGAAGTAGAGGGTGCCCTCGCGGGCGAGCAGCCGGTGGGCCTGCTCCAGACGCGGTGCGAGAAACGCGAGGTAGTCATCGAAGGCGTCCCCGTAGGAGGACTCGGCGAGCAGGCGCGTCCTGTAGCGCCTGCCCTGAAAGCCGCTCCGCTCGCCCTGATCGTCTCGGGCGGCGGTGATGGTGCGACGTGTGCGGGTGCTCCCGGTGTTGAACGGCGGGTCGATGTAGATCAGCTGGAAGGACCCGTCCGCGAAGGCGGGGAGCAGCTCGAGGTTCTCGCCGAGGAGGATCTCGATCGGGCTCCTCGGCAGGGCGTGGCGCGGCCATCGCAGGCGAGGTTACGTAGCGCGTCCGATGGAGGTGGCGCCACGCGCTAGCTCCCCGACCGGTTTACTCCAGGTGGGATGGAACGACGGAAGGCACCCGCGGCCGCTGGCCGCGGCCGAGGGCGTACGCGCGCGCGCAGCGTGGTCGGCGCGGTGCTGTTCGGCGCGGTCCTCGCATTCGCCCTCGGGAGCACGGGCGCCGGCGGGGACTCCGGTCCGGCGGGCCTGGTGGAGCCGGTGCCCAACTCCCGCCATGTCGACGTATCGGTGAGGGTCGACCGGCGGGACCCGGGACGGCCCGTCCCCCCCGCCTATCTCGGCCTGTCCTTCGAGATGACCGACCTCCGCCAGATCGCCGAATACGGGCAGAGCGGCAACCTCGTCAGCCTGCTCCGCTCGCTCGGCCCGGGGGTTTTGCGCTTCGGCGGCGTCTCCGCGGATACGCAGATCGCTTGGACCGACGCCCACACCCCCCCGCCCTCGTGGACGACGAAGCTGCTGGACGCGGCCGACTTCAGGATGCTCCGCCGGCTCGCCCAGGCGAGCGGGTGGAGGGTCCTCCTCACGGTCGGCCTCGCCCACTACGACCCCGAAGCCGCCGCCCGCGAGGTGGCTGCCGCGAAGAGCGCCCTCGGGCCGTGGCTGGAGGCGGTGGAGATCGGCAACGAGCCCGACGCCTACGCCCGCCACAGCCTCCGCACGCTGCCCTGGACGTTCACCCAGTACGACGCCCAGGTGAAAGCCTATCGGCGCGCGATCTCGCGGCTCACCCCCGGGATCGCCCTCGCCGGCCCGGGAGTCTCGGGGTCGAAGGATTCACGAGAAGTGGGGTCCGCGGGAGGCGCGGATCGAGCATCCGGCGTTGCTCACCGGCCACCACTACCCGCTTGGCTGCAACCAGGTGCCCGCCCCGTCGATCGCACGCCTCCTGAGCCAGCCCGTCCGCTTCCTCCAGCAGCGCTCGCTCAACCGTTACATCGCGGTCGCACACGCGAGCGGAATCCCGTTTCGGATGGACGAGACCGGTTCGGTGTCCTGTGGGGGGGAGGCCGGCATCAGCGACACGTTCGCCGCCGCGCTGTGGGCGACCGAATACATCGCCAGCTCGATGGCCTCGGGTGCGGTGGGGATCAACTTCGAGGGCAACCCCGCCAACTGCCTCGGCTACTCCCCCCTCTGCGCCCCCACCCCCGCGAGGCTGCGGAGCGGGGAGCTGAGGGCGCAGCCGGCCTGGTACGCGCTGCTGCTCACCCGTGGACTGATTGGCTCGCGGCCGCTCCCGACGAGCGTCTCGACGGGAGGAAGCCAGGCAAACGTCGTCGTGAGGTCCTTCGCGGAGAACGGCAGCCTCCGCTTCGTCGTCGTCGACGACGATCCCCGTGGGGCGCCCCTCGCGAGGATCGACCTCCACGTCGGGAAGGCCTTCGGAGCCGCGAGCGTCCTCCCCTTGAGCGCGCCGGCGATCGCCTCGACCTCGCGGGTCACTCTCGGCGGCAGCTCCGTCGGGCCGGCCGGACACTGGACCGCCGGCGCCGCATCGGCCTCGACGGCCGTCCGCCGCGGGGTCGCCACGGTGACGCTTCAGCCGAGCAGCGCCGCGCTCATCACCGTCACCGCCACGGGCTCGCCGCAGCCCTGATCGCGGCCCGCCGCGAGACCAGACCCGCTGAGCGGCCGGGGACCCGAGGCGCCCGCTCATGATCCTCGCGTGAGCTCCACCCAGCTGTAGGAGCGGCCGCAGAGCGCCCGCCAGCGGGACGCCGCCACGGTCCGGGGGGGTGCTCCGGGGGCCTGGGAGGACGGCGTGAGGAGGATCGCGTGGAGGACGGCCGAGCCACGTGACCCGGGGGCCAGGTCGTACGCCGGGCGGCTCACCGAGACCCGGTGGGCTCCCGCCGCCAGGCTCAGCAACAGCGGCGGCGCCGTGTTCGCCACGAGCGAGTTCCCGCTCAGTTCACCGCCGATCGAGCCCACCGAGCGACCGTCGACCGCGATCTCGACCGTGGGCATGATCTCGCCCTGAACCCACATCCGCCAGCTGCCGGCTGCGGGGATATCGAAGGCGGCGCTGAGGCGTCCGGGTGTCCTCATGACGATCCCGCTGCGCCCGCGACCCCATCCTCGCGAGCGCGCCGTCGCGGCCAGGTTCACCGTGAGCACCTGCGGGGCTTCCGCTGCGACGAGGCGCTCGCCCGCCCCGGTTGCGCTCGCGGCGAGCGCCCCGATGCGAGCGCACTGCGCCGCCGGGGGACCGGTGAGGGCGACGTGGGCGAGCGCCGGGGGGGCGTCCGGCAGGCGAGACCACACGCGGTAGTAGGAGCCTTCCCACGCGAGCCTGTATGCCGCCGGCGGACGGGGTCCGCCGGGTTCCCGTCGGGTGATGATCAGGGGATAGGGGACGAGCGCGACGGGCGCCACGCGTTCGAGGTCCACCGGCTGCCCGTATCCCCCCGCGGCCGAGGCGAGAGCGGGGGGCGGGTAGACGAAGTCCGGTCCGCCCACGTCGAGGTCCCGGAGCACGTAGAGGGCGTATTCGTCGAAGTCGGTGAACAGCGCGGGCCCCCGTCCGCGGAAGCGCGAGTTGATGCGCGCGAGCTCTTCGTAGCGCGCCGTCGGGGCGAGGTCGGAGCTGCGGTATTGGAGCTCGTCGGAGACGAGCACCCCGCCGCTGATCGCGGCCGCCAGCGCGACCGCGGCCGCTACCCCGAGGCGCCCCCAGCGCAGCTCCCGGAGCGCCGCCACACCTCCCCAGGCGAGGAGGACGATCGCCGGGGAGGTGAGCATCAGCGTCTTCGCTTCCGCCCACGTGGCCACCGCCCGGCTCACGATCAACCAGGCGAGCAGCGTCAGCCCCAGCCAGCCCGCAAGCGCGTAGGCGCGAATCCGGAGTACGCGGACCGCCCCCAGCACGGCCGCCGCCGCAAGGACGGCGGCGAGGACGTGGGTGATCGTGAGCGATCTGCCCGCGGGGGCGAGCTTGTAGCTCCCGTTCAGCCAGAATCCCGAGCGCCTGGATCGCGCGGAGCGGCGCGTGGAGGTTTCCGGAGTTGCTCGTGGAGGCGATCTCGCTGGCGACGTGCAGCGACCCGCCAAGGTCGATCCAGGTGGGCAGAGCGGCCACCAGCCCGGTGATCGCGGCGGTCCCGACGAGCGCAGCGGCGGCCGCCGGGGTGATCGCCCGACGCGAGAGCTCCCCCGCGAGGACGACGGCGAGGACGGCGATAGCGACGAGGGCCCAAACGGAGAACGCCACACCGAGCGCGGAGACGCCCGCGGAGAGGACCAGCGCGAGCGGAACACCCCCGGCCGTACCGGCGCGCAGCCAGCGACGGTGGAACACCACGAGGGCGCCCGCCGTGAGGATCATCGGCAGGGCCGTGATCTCCTTGACGGAGCCGAACAGCTCGTAGGCGTAGACGAGCGCGGGCACCACCGCCGTGAGCGCCGCCAGCAGCGCCCAAGCTGATCGCAGGCCGAGACGGCGGGCGATTGTGAGCGCGGGGCCGTAGGCGGTCGCCAGGACGAAGGCGTTGAACGGCTGGAAGGTCCAGATGAGGGGGCGGCCGATGAGCAGCGAGCTGCCCCCGAAGAGCGTGTCGGCCCCAGAGGGATAGCTCGTGTTGTAGTAGGCGTTGACGAACTGCCCGTAGGAGTTCCCGAGATCGAGGTGGGCGTAGCTCTGGCCGTGGCGGAGGATGAAGTCCGCGCCGAGCATGTGCACGGCTGAGTCCGCGAGGGCCATGTAGGAGGAGAAGCTCGCCCGCCCCGCGACGAGCACCGGTGCGAGGGCGAGCGCGTAGACGAGCGCTGCGCCCAGCACCTCGCCCCAATGCCGTGGGATCGAGCGGCACAACCCCGCGAGGCGATCCCGCGAGAGCAGCAGCCCGGCCGCGGCGGCGGCCGCCAGCGCGTACGGCGTCGCCGGCGCCAGCGGCGCGATCAGGGTGGTGAGCTGGGAGAGGCCGATGAGGCCGCCGAGACCGACCGCCGGCAGGAGAGCCGCCGGTAGCCAGCGGCCCGTGGAGCGGTCGATGAGCATTCCTGCCCCCACGCACAGGGCGGAGAGCACGAGGGGGTAGAGGAGAGCGGTGGCGAGGAACATCAACACCCCCGCCCGAGTCGAACCGGCGGCGCCGCGGCGGGGCTCGGCGCCGACCTCAGGGGCGGCGCGGCGAGGCTACCGCCTCGTCCTCTCCCGACGGACGCCGGCGTGCCTCCGAGCGATCCGGCCGGAGACGGCCCGGCCGCTGCCGCAGTTGCGCGCACCCCGCATCTTGCGCTACTTTTCGCCCTGCAGCGGCTCGTTCCCCCTTTGAAGCCGTTGCCGCCACTTGGCAGGAGGCCAGACCTCCCGAGGGAGAGGGACAGAAGCCCGGCTTCGCCCGGGCTTCGGGCGTTCTTGGGCCGTCTGCTCGGGGGTACCGGCTAGCTCGGCCACTCCGCGGCGCCGATGACGCCGTCGCCATCCGCCGGACGGGGGCCGCCGACGGCGATCAGCTCGAGCCCATCGGGGCCCGCCTCGAATGCCCGCACGACCTCTGGAGCCACCCGCAGGACGTCCCACTGGCGCAGCTCGCGAATGTCGCCGTCGAGGAGCGCGCGGCCCGCGCCGGAGACGACCACGTAGGCCTCCTCCTGATCGGTGTGACTGTGCGCGAAGGCGCTCCTCACGGAGGGCCCGTAACGGAAGATGCTCACCCCGAGGTCCCGTGAGTCGAGATGTTTGCGCGCGAACCGCCCTTCGACGCCGGGCGCCCGACCGGACACGGAGTCCTCGAGGTCGAACAGGTTCACGCAGGCGAAGCTGGCCATCGGATCTCCCTTGCGATAGGTGGCAGATACCCGTCCTCCCCACCCTACTCCGCCCTCGCCCGCGCGCCGAGACGCCTTCAGGAGAGCGCGCGGCGGATCGTCTGAATCGCCTCCGGCTCGACCGGAAGCGCGGCGAGGCTCGCCGCGACATCCACCGCCTGATCGATCGTCCCGCCGCTCTCGCTCAGCCATCTCGCCATCCAGCGGCAGGCCCAGCCGTCGTAGGCGTCCGGTCGCTGTGTGGCGACGAGCGGGAGGAAGGCGAGGGCCACGTCGAAATCCACCAGCCGCTGCCGCCCTTCGGCCACTTCCCGCGCGAGCGCGATCGAGAACTCGAGGTCGCCGCGGTCGAGCGCGGCGATGAGCTCTTTGTCGGGGCGATACGGACGGGGCGTCACGAACATATGTTCGCATACCCCCTCCCCCCCCCGCGCTCGATCGTGAGGAGTAGGCTGCGCTGATGGCGCGGGAGAGATCGTCGCTGACGATGGGGCAGCGTGGGGAATACCTGATGGCGAGGGCGCTCATGGGACTGCCCCCGGCACTCCAGCTGCGCCTCTCGGGAAAGCCGCCCATCGAACTCGACGGCGACAGGCTCGCGCCGGACATCCAGCTGATGCTCGCGTTGAATGAGCGGCGGGGAGACCCGCCGCTCTACACCCTCACGCCCCAGCAGGCACGGCTCTCGCGACGTCGCCAGGCGGCCATCTACGCGGGCCCGCCCGCCGCCGTGGCGGCCGTGACCGATCTCGAGATCGACGCCGAGGTGAGGCTGCCAGCGCGTCATTACGCCCCGGCAGAGCGCGGAGGACCGCATCCGCTGCTCGTCTACTACCACGGCGGAGGCTTCGTCTTCGGCGACCTCGACACCCACGACGGGGTCTGCCGGATGCTCTGCCGGCACGCCGGCGCGCACGTGCTCGCGGTCGACTACCGCCTCGCTCCCGAGCACCCCTTCCCGGCTCCCGTCGAGGATGCCCGCGCCGCGCTCGCCTGGGCATACGAGAACGCGGAGCGGCTCGGAGCGGACCCCGGCCTGGTGGGCGTGGGCGGGGACAGCGCCGGGGGGAACCTGTCCGCGGTCGTCTCCCAGCTCGCGGCCCGCGACGGCGGTCCCGCGCCCGTCATGCAACTGCTGATCTACCCGGTCACGGACCTCACGCGCCGCACACGCTCGCGCGATCTGTTCGCGGATGGCTTTCTGCTGACCGATCCCGAGATGGACTGGTTCGAGAGCAACTACCTCGGCAGCGAGCGCTCGGTCGCGAGCGACCCGCGAGTCTCGCTGCTGGTGGCCGAGGACCTCTCCGGCTTGGCCCCCGCGCTCGTCGCGACCGCCGCGTTCGACCCTCTCCGCGACGAGGGCGAGGCCTACGCCGAGGCCCTCCGCGCGGCCGGCACCGAGGTGGCGCTGCGACGCTTCCCGGGATTCATCCACGCCTTCGTGAACCTCGGCGGGATCAGCCGCGGCTGCCGCGACGCGCTCGCCGAGATCGGTGGGAGCGCGCGCGCGATGTTCGCCGCCGCGGCGGCGAGGAGGGACGCCGGCGAGAGCCTCGCGCCCTCCGGCTCGCGCAGCGGCGCATCCGCCTGACACGCCGACCACGCCCCCGGCTGGATTCGAACCAGCGACCATCGGATTAGAAGTCCGGCGCTCTGTCCACTGAGCTACGGGGGCGAAGCGACCGGGGCGCGGGCGAGCTTCCCGACGCCGCCGCCGGCCGTCATGCTCATCGTGTCATGAGCCAAGGATCGACCCCGCCTCCGGACGCGCCGGAGATGCCCCGGGCCGGCGCCCGACAACCCGCGTTCGAGGCCCCTTAGCCGCCCTTGAGCCTAAATCTGTAAAAGTTCCTATCCATGAGCGTTGAAGCAGAGGACGGCGACCTCACCCGTAAGCAGCGCCGCGAGCAGGCACGCGAGGAGCGCCGGGCGATCGAGGCCGAGGAAGCTGCGGCGGTCGTTCGCCGCAAACGGCTGACCCGGCTGGGGATCGTGGGCGCCGTCGTGGTGGTCGCGATCGTCATCATCGCGGTGGCCGCCGGCGGAGGGGGATCGTCGAAACCGCCCGCAAAGGGAAGCAGCGCCGAAGCCACGGCGATCGCCACGGTAGGGCAGACCGTCGACGGGATCCCCCAGAACGGGAACTCCCTCGGCTCGCCCACGGCGCCGGTCACACTTCAGTACTTCGGCGACCTCGAGTGCCCGATCTGCAAGGAGTTCACCCTCGGGGCGCTCCCGCCGGTGATCGACAAGTGGGTCCGCTCGGGCAAGCTCCGCATCGAATATCGATCGCTCGAGACCGCCACGCGCGAACCGGAAGTCTTCAAGACCCAGCAGATCGCGGCCCTCGCGGCCGGCAAGCAGAACAAGATGTGGAACTTCCTCGAGCTCTTCTACCACGAGCAGGGAGAAGAGGACAGCGGCTACGTCAACGAAGCCTACCTCCAGAACCTCGCTCGGCAGGTGCCGGGGCTGAACTTCGCGAAGTGGAACAGCGACCGCAACGACCCCGAACTCGCCAGCCAGGTCGTGAGTGATGGTCAGGCGGCGAACAACGTCGGCTTCGACGGCACCCCCTCCTTCCTGATCGGGCACACGGGCGGCGCGATGAAGAAGGTGGGCGAAGTCTCGCTCACCGACCCCTCGGGCTTCGACGAAACGATCGAATCCAACCTGAAGGGCTAGGCCCGACGTGAGCGCCCGCACGCTGAGAACGGTGATGCTGGTGCTGTCCGTGATCGGGGTGGCGCTCGCCAGCTACCTCACCTACGTCCACTACGCGGGCATCACGGTGGCCTGCGTTCAGGGCCACAACGAATGCGAGGCGGTGCAGACCTCGATCTACTCGAAGGTGGCGGGCGTGCCCGTCGCGCTGATGGGTCTGATCGGCTACGTCCTGATCACGCTGACGCTCCTCCTGCGCGAAAACGAGAACACGAGGTTCGCGACGCTCGCGTTGACGCTCGGCGGGTTCGCCTTCAGCTGCTACCTCACCTACCGCGAGGTCTTCTCCCTCGAAAAAATCTGCGAGTGGTGCGTCTCCAGCGCGATCCTCCTGACGATCCTCATGTGCCTGGCCCTGTGGAGGTTCCTCCGCGGCGAGCAGGCTCCCCGCAACGCTCCCGTCCCAGCCGCGGGCACACCACCGGAGACCTCGGCACCGGTCGGCGGCGTCTCCTCCTGACCGCCCCCCGTCCCACGCCGTGATGCGCCCGCCTACGGGCGCCCACGACCCGTAGAACCACCACCGCAGCGTCGCCTAGTCAATCCGTCCAACAGGGCGCTTGGACCCCTTGGATCGGGGCAGGGCGGTCGACGTGTTGAGCAGGAATGGATTCCACGAGCACGACCCAACCCGAACACGGGGAGATCACCTTCGGCAGCGGCAGCGGCGAGGCGAGCATCGCGCGCCTGTTCGAGATGACCAGCGACCTGCTCGCGACAATCTCGCTCGACGGCCGCTTCACGCTCGTGAACCCCGCGTGGGAGCAGCTGCTCGGCTGGACGACGGAGGAGCTGATCGCGTTTCCGATCCAGGAGTTCATGCACCCCGAGGACGTCGAGCGAACCCTCCAGCTGATCCTCGGCGGGGGCGAGGGGCCCGCGAGCTTCCAGGACTTCACGAACCGCTACCGCCACAAGGACGGATCGTGGCGGTGGCTGCTCTGGAGCGCGCGCTGCGACGGCGAGACCTGGTACGCGGCCGCCAAGGACGTCACCGACCGGATGTGGCTCGAGCGCCAGGCGCTCCACGACCCCCTCACCCGCCTCCCGAACCGGCTCCTCCTGATGGACCGTGCCCGTCAGGCCCTCGCCCGGGTACACCGCAGCCGCGGAGCGGTCGCGATCCTGTTTGTCGATCTCGACAAGTTCAAGGCCGTCAACGACAACCTCGGCCACGACATCGGGGACAAGCTCCTCGTGTCGATCTCCGGGCGACTGGCGGAGCTGATGCGGGAGAGCGACACCGTCGCTCGCCTCGGCGGCGACGAGTTCGTGATCCTCGCCGAGGACGTCGAGAGCGAAGCCGAGGCCCTCCACCTCGGCGAACGGGTGCTGGACGCGCTCGAGAACCCGATCCCCGTCGGCTCGGCGGAAGTGTCGATGCTGGCGAGCGTCGGGATCGCCGTCTCGCGGGACCCCGACACCGACCCCGAGGTGCTCCTCCGCGAGGCCGACCTCGCGATGTACCGCGCCAAGGGAGCCGGGGGCCAGCGACTGGAGATGTTCGACGAGAGCATGCGCGAACAGGTGAGCACGCACATCGCCCTGGAGGGCCGCCTCAGAGACGCCCTCCCGCGACGGGAGCTCCAGCTCGCCTACCAGCCCATCCTCCCCCTCGCCGGCGGCGTCGCAATCGGCTGCGAGGCGCTCGTCCGCTGGCGCCCGGAAGGCGGCGAGCGGATGGCGGGCGAGGAGATGCTCCCGGCGATGTTCCTCCCGCCGGCGGAGGAGAGCGACCTGATCGTCCAGATCGGCAACTGGGTGCTCCACACCGCCTGCGCGCAGGCGGAGGTGTGGCGGCGCAACGGCATCGCCATTCCCATCTCGGTGAACGTATCCGCACGCGAGCTCACCGAGATGGATCTCGCCGAGCGCGTCCGTGAGGAGCTCGCCTACTGTCGCCTCCCGGGCCGAGCCCTCTGCCTCGAGGTGAGCGAGAACGCGGTCCTGCGCGACCCCGAGCGGGCCCGCTCGGCGCTCACCGACGTCAAGCGGCTGGGGGTCTCGATCGCGCTCGACAAGTTCGGCTCCGGGCAGCTCTCCCTCGGCCTCGCCGGCAAGCTTCCCCTGGACATGATCAAGCTCGACCGCGCGCTCGTCGCGACGTTCGACCGCGACAAGGAGCGCCGCGCGATGTTCGCCGCGACGATCGCCCTCGCGAAGGAGTCCGGCCTGACGGCCGTCGCCGTCGGCATCGAGACCCACCGCCAGCTCGCCCTCGCGCGCGAGCTGAACTGCGCCGTCGGCCAGGGCTTCCTCCTCCACAGCCCCGCCGCCCCCGAGCGGGTGCGCCTCAGGGCGACCGCGGGGACGGTAACGTCCGCCCCATGGCGCCCCCTGGTGCGACTGAGCGGCAGCAACCAACGCCGCTGAGCGAGGAGATCGCCCGCCGCAAGCGCGCCGCCGCCGAGGAGGCCGCCCTGCTCGTCGAGGACGGGATGCGCGTCGGGCTGGGCACGGGGACGACCGTCGCCTACCTCCTCCCTGCGCTCGCCGCGCGGAGGCTCCGCGATCTGCGCTGCGTCTCCACCTCCCCCGCCACGGAACGCTCCGCGCTGGAGCTGGGCCTGCCGATGGCGGGCCTCGACGAGCTCGGCGGGCTGGACATCGCAATCGACGGGGCCGACCAGATCGACCCCGAGGGGTGGCTCGTCAAGGGCGGCGGGGGGGCGCACACGCGAGAGAAGATCGTCGCCGCGAACGCCGACCTGTTCGTCGTGATCGCCTCGGCCGAGAAGGCGGTCGCGAAGCTCGCCCCGCCTGTCCCCGTCGAGCTGCTTCCCTTCGCGGTGGAGCGCACCCTGGTGAGCTGCTCCCCGGCGCGCCTCCGCGACGGCGCGATCAGCCCCGACGGAGGCCTGATCGGGGACTACCTCGGCCCGGTCGCCGATCCCCGCGAGCTCGCCCGCACCCTCAGCGCGCTCCCCGGGGTCATCGAGCACGGGCTGTTTGCTCCGGAGATGGTGAGCCTGCTGCTCATCGCCGGTGATGATCGCGTCGAGCGCCGGGCGGGCGCCAAGCGGTCCTAGGCACAGGCGCCACCCGCGCGGGCGCCCGTCTACATCGAGAACGCCATCCGTACCTCGACCCCTCCGCCGGCGCGATGGGCGACGGTGAGGCCGTCGCTGAGCGCCGCCATCGTGGGCAGCCCGAGGCCAAGACCTCGCCGTTCGCTTCGTCCGCCCCGCATCCCCGCGCCTTCATCCGCCACGACCACGAGCAGCTCGCCGGGACGCGAGGCGGCGATCAGGTGCACCTCTCCGCTCCCATCGCCGTAGGCATGGACGATCGCGTTCGTCACCGCCTCCGAGACCACCAGGCGAACGTCGTCGAGGCGCTCCTCCGAGAGCCCCGCCGCTGCTGCGAAGTCGCCCACGGCGCCACGCGCCCAGCGCGCCGTCGCGGCCACCGCCGGACGGGACTCGCACAGCCACGACCACGCGCCCCCGCCACTGTCGGCGAGGCGCATGCGAGCGGGTACGTCCGTCCCGATCCTGAAGTCGTGCTTTTCGGTCGCCATCCGCCTCTCGTTCAGCGGCCTCTGCCAGGTGTTGGCTCGAATCGGCCGCACCCCCGTTCGAATGTCACTCTCGGCCTTCTCCATGCCGCAAGCGGGGGTCGAAAACAGGCCTGATCCTAACAGCCGCGGACCCCGGGGAGGCCCCGCCGGGCGACTCGGTCACGCCCTGCGATCGTGCCCCGCCGGGCTCGGCGCGAGCGCCCGGCGCCGGCGGCCTGCGGCACGATCTGCGAATGGCGAGACGGTCGAGGCGGTCGGCGAGGATACTCAGGTGATGGGCGGGCCATCAAACCGCGACGAAAGCGACGACGAGCATGAACAAGCGGAACGGCGGCTCGGGGAAAGAAAGCGGCGGAGGCTCCCCGTCTGAGCTGATAGACGCGAGAGTCGAAGAACTGGGTGATTGGCGGGGCGAGACGCTCGCTCGGGTCCGAGCTGTGATCAAGCAGGCCGACCCCGAGGTGGTGGAGGAATGGAAATGGAGAGGGGTCCCGGTGTGGTCCCACGGCGGGATCCTCTGCACCGGCGAGACATACAAGAGCGTCGTGAAGATGACCTTCGCGAAGGGCGCCTCCCTGGAGGACCCTTCGGGCCTCTTCAACTCCAGCCTCGAGGGCAACACCCGGCGTGCGATCGATTTCCGCGAGGGCGAGAAGATCGACGCAAAGGCGCTGAAGGCGCTCGTCCGCGCGGCCGTCGCGCTGAACACGTCCTCGGCGGCCAAGGGGCCGAGGACGAGGACCTAGGGTCGACCCGGGGTCCACCGCCCGTCAGGCGGGGCGATTCATGGATCCTGAAGCAGCCCGAGGACGTTGCCATCGGGGTCGATGAAGCTGGCCACCCGGCGGCCGCCGCCCACGTTGCGCACGGGTTCCTTCACGGCGGCGCCGGCGGCGATGACCTCGGCCAGCTTCGCCTCGATGTCCTCCACGTGCCAGTAGGCCACCGGCGAGGTCATCCCCTGCGGTCCGCCGCCGGGCAGCAGCCCGATGTGCTGGCCCTCGACGTCGTAGCCGACGTAATAGGACCCCTCTGACTGCGGCGGGATGCCAAGCAGGGCGGAGTAGACCGCCGTGGCGCCCAAGGTCGGACACGGGATGCAGCACGGTCTTGATTCCCTCGGTGGAAGAGCCGGTCATCGTCGCTCCTGGAGTCGTGGGTCGGGTGGACCCGTTGTCTAGGGTCGTGCCGGGACGATCCTAGGCCCCGCTCGCCCACCGCGGGGCGAGCTCAGTACTCGGGAGGGTGGTTGAAGATGACCGTGAGGCTGACGATCTTGCCGTCGCGCACGCTGAAGTAGTTGGACAGGACGAGCTCGTCGGGAAGGTTGGTGCGGTCGAAGGTGCCGTCGTAGGCGCCGCGCACGATGGTGTCGCCGTGGTGGTCGAGGACCTCGCGGACGTCGATGGTGACGCTGTCCCCGACCATCTCCCTGGCAACCCATCGGCGGATGGCCTCGCGTGCCGACGAACTCGCGGCGGTTGTCGTTGACGTAGGCGTCCGCGGCGAAGGTCGCGACGATGGCGTCGATGTCGAAGGCGTTGACCGCCGATGTGCGTCGGCGACCACGCCGGTGAGCTCGGTGGGCTTCACTGTGCTTCTCCTCTCGTTTGCTTGGGTGCGCCTGCGGCGACCCGGATCCAGCTTGCGGCATCCCCCATGGGGAGAGTCAAGAGGGCATTTCCGAGTTGACTCTCCCACCGGGGGAGGGTTCACACTGGACGTGCCATCGCCGGCCCTGTCGATCGGCGACTTCGCCCGCGCCACCCATGTGAGCGTCAAGATGCTGCGGCACTACCACCGGATCGGGCTGCTCGAGCCGGCCGACGTCGACGCTGACACCGGCTACCGGCGCTACACGACCGACCAGATCCCCGTCGCCCAGGTGATCCGCCGGTTCCGCGACCTGGACATGCCGCTGGACCGGATCCAGGCCGTCCTGGCCGCGCCACGACCTCGATACCCGCAACGCGCTCATCGCCGAGCACCTCGACGACCTGCAGGTCCAGCTGGCGCAGACCCAGTCAGCGGTGGCGTCCCTGCGGGACCTCCTCGAGCACCCGCCGCGCCGGAGCCGGCCGAAGCGGCTGACGCGGCACGTCGGGTGGACGACCCCCGCAGCCGCGATCAGCGCCGCGGTCGACATGGCCGAGGCACAGCCGTGGTTCCAGGGCGCGCTGGGGAGCTGTACGCCACCCTCGCCGGCCCAGGACGTCGCCCCGGTGGGCCCGCCCGGGGGCATCTTCGCCGACGGGCTGTTCGCCGACGAACGCGGCGAGGCCACGGTGTTCGTCCCGCGTCGGGCGGCGTCCGCCCGTCGGGCGGGTCACCTTGATGGTGGTCCCGGCCGTGGAGCTGGCGACGACCGTCCACGCAGGCTCGCACGACGACATCGACCGCGCCTATGGCGCGCTGGCCGCCTACGTCGCCGCGCACGCCCTGGCCGTCGACGGGCCGATCCGCGAGTACTACCTGGTCGGGCGGCACGACACCCCCGACGACGCGGCGTGGCGGACCGAGATCGGCTGGCCGATCTTCCACACCGCCCCGGGCCGCTGACCAGGGCCGGCACCCTGGAACCTTCGCCTTGACTGCCTCTCCCGGGACAGTGAGAATCGCGGGCGTGGACGAGGTGCGGATTGCCAACCTGCGGGATGCACCGGCTCGGCGCCACCCACGACGGGCGAGCATCATCGAGCTCGAGCCTCGGGACGCACGCTGGGCGGATACCGGGATCAACGTGCGGGTCATGGAGCCCGGCCAACCGAGTGGGCGCTACCACTCCGAGCCCAACCAAGAGGACTTCCTTGTCCTGCGGGGGGAATGCGTCGCGATCGTCGCCGGGCGCGAGCAGGCGCTACGGCAGTGGGATTCCCGCACTGCCCGGCGGGCGCCGCCCACGTCTTCATCGGGGCCGGAGACGGCCCATGCGCCGTCTTGATGATCGGGTCGCGTCGGCGCCCCGGCACCCACTATCCGGTCAGCGACACAGCCGCCCGCCATGGCGCCTCGGTGTCGAGTCCAACCGATGATCCCGAGAAGGCCTACGCAGACTGGCGACGCGAGCCCTGGCAGCCGGCGGCTGATGTGTGGCCGGGCGGGTGAGAGCGGCGTGCGCGGGCCCGGGCGCCTGCCTGCCTCTGCGTCCGATCGGGCGCTCGCACCAGCGGCAGCAGCACGCGCACCCTGGTGTCGTCCCTCGGCGAACTCCTCGACGATCTTCGCGCAGAACGCCGGCAGGTCGTCTGGCTTGCGGCTCGAGACCAGCCCCTGGTCGACGACCACCTCCTGGTCCACCCATTCACCGCCCGCGTTGCGGATGTCGGTTTTCAGGGACGGCCAGGAGGTCAGCTTGCGGCCCCGCACGAGGTCGGCCTCGACGAGCGTCCAAGGCCCGTGGCAGATCACCCCGACGGGCTTTCCGGCCTCGAACATCGAGCTGACGAACCGAATGCACGCTCGTTGGTCCTGAGCTGGTCCGGGTTCGCGACCCCACCAGGCAACACCAATGCGTCATAGCTGTCCGGCTCGGCGTCCTCGAGGCTTTTGTCGACGGCATATGACGACCCTTCTCGAGGTGATTGAACGCCTGCACCTGACCCTTACGGGGGCGATCAGCCGGGCGATGCCGCCCGCCCCTCTGACGGCGCTCCACGGCTCGTGAGCTCAACCTCCTCGACGCCCTGCTGGGCAGTGAGAAACGCGACTCTCCGTCCCTTCAACTCTGTGGACGCCATTTGGGTGACTACCTCTCTATCGGAGCAACCATTGTGAACCCCCGACCGCTTTCTGTGTTACTTGTCTACCCCTGGGTGTCTGCTCACAAACGAGCGAGCAGCGGGCAGGCGAGTGATCCAGGCTCCCCAAGCGCGCCCGGTCTAGCTGGGCAGGGGGATCAGCGCACCACTACGCCGGGCTGGGGTCGCCGAGGCGATCGCGCAGCTTCGCAAGAGTCGCGCGCAGTATGCGCGAGACCTGCATCTGGGAGACACCGAGCTCGTGACCGATCTGCAGCTGGGTCAGCTCGTCGACGAAGCGCAGCTTCAACGCGCGGCGCTCGCGCTCGCTCAGGCCGGCAAGGGCATCCTCGATCAGCATGTTCGTCTCGGCGCGCTCGTAGCCCAGCTCGCGCTCGCCCAGCGTCGAGACCAGGGTGACGTCTTCCTCGCCGCTGCGCACCGGCGCGTCCAGCGAGTCGGCGGCATATGCCTGGGCCACCTGCAGGGCGTCGAGCACGTCCTCCTCGGAGAGCTCGAGGTAGAGCGCGAGCTGCGGGACGCTCGGCGCCCTGCCGTGCTCGCGCGCGAGCATCTCGCTCGCATCCTGGACGGCCTTGGAGCGCTCTTTGGCACCGCGCGCGACGTGCACCGACCAGGCGCTGTCGCGGAAGTGGCGGCGCAGCTCGCCGAGAATCGTCGGGATCGCGAACGCCTCGAAGGAGCGCCCGACGTCCGGGTCGAACCGCTTGTTCCGGAGAACACGAGCGGGTTTGATCGACAAGTGAGCTCGTTCCGCGATTCTGTGCCTAATTCGTTTCGCTTGTGGATACCAGGCGCAATATAGGAGCTTCTTGATGCAGAGTGGGCAGACCATGGAAGCTACGGGGATAGATGAAAAGCTCTCAAGATTGGTGAAGCGATCAGACGCCAGACACGCTCAATCCGAAAACGCCTCCCTCCGCTCGAGTCAACCATAGCGAGCGGCAGATACCTGCCCCTCGGTCGGAGTCAGGATGGCGGGACAACATAGAGGAGCATTTCGGTTGCTGCTAAATCGCCAATGCCTCATTGACATGACGATGGTTCCCTACAAGTCTTAGAGCTGTATCTGGAGCGCCCGCGACAAGCAGGTCATGGCGGGATAGGCGCAAATGGGGCGCTTCGGATACAGCGACTTGAAGGAAGCCACCCTTGGCGGGAGCCTATGGGTTTTGTATGTGGTTGAGCAGGTCCCGATGGTTTGCGAAGTTGCCGTTGGCGGCGGTGCACGGCAGTTGTAGTGAGAGAGGGTGCAGAGAGGAGTTGGTCGAGGATGCTCGGTAGAGGTGTAAATGAGGATCGGTAAAGCAGTCTGAGTGGAGTGAGGCACAGGGTCTCTGTACGCGCCGGAGCACGAGGATGATTCGAGAGTGTGGTTGCTGGTTCATGCGGTGTACTCGTGTCGAGGCGGGGAACGAAGCAGAAGTTGGGCCGCGGAGAGTCGTTCGACGACATGCATGGTTCCGCCGCAGATAGGGCAGTTCCAATGCGGGTGAGGATGGTTTGTGGCAGCGGATGCGTTTCGAGTAGAGATGTCCGATGTACTGGCGAGTAACTGCAAGCAGAGCGGCAGCAGCATAGCGCGTTGCCGGTTGGCGAGGTAGCCGAAGTGGCGGATGCGGACGAAGCCGCGCGGCAGCAGGCGGAGCAGGAAGCGGCGGAGGAACTCATCGAGGGGCAAAGTCAGCAGTCGCTGTTTGTTGGCATGTGCCGAGTCACGCCAGCGGAAGGTGACGTTGCCTTGTTCGAGAGCAACGAGCCTGCGGTTGGAGATGGCGACGCGATGCGTGTACCCACTGAGGTAGCGCAGCGCGTGTTCCGGTCCACCGAATGGGGGCTTGGCATAGACGACCCAGTCGTGACGGAATAATAAGCGAAGCCATGCAGCGAAGATGCGTGGTTGGGCAAGCGGTGCGAGGGCGCCGTAGAACTCCAAGCTACCCGTGTGGAAGGCCTTCTTTAATCCGGCGACGAGCTTGCCGCGGAAGACACGGCTGAGTACCTTCACCGGCAGGAAGAACGAACGTCGTGAAGAGACCCAGCGTGTGTGGTCCGAAGCGAGACCGCCAGCCGCGGCAACACAGTGAACATGAGGATGATGTTGCAATCGCTGGTTCCAGGTATGGAGCACGCTGAAGAAGCCGATCTCTGCGCCAAGGTGACGAGGATCGCGGGCGATCTCCAGCAAGGTTGCGGCACTGGCTTGAAACAGCAGGTTGTAGATGACGCGCTTGTTCTGCAGCGCGAGGGGCGCGAGTTCACGTGGCAGCGTGAATACGACGTGGACATAGCGGGTGGGCAGCAACTCCTGTTCGCGCGCCTCGAGCCAGCACAGGCGCGCGTTCGCCTGGCATCGCGGGCAATGCCGGTTGCGACAAGAGTTATAGGAGATGGCGGTTGTATGTCCGCAGTCAGAACAACGATCGCGATGTCCGCCGAGCGCAGCGGTGCGGCAGCGTGTGATCGCGAGCAGGACCTTCTGATGTTGCCAGGTGATCCAGCGGCGACTGTGTTCAAGAAACGCCTGTCCTGCACAGCGAACGATATCGGCCAGCTCCAGCGGAGGCCGGCTCATGAGCTGTGCTTCTGTTCTCCTTGGACCGTGAACGTGAGCGTATCGAGCGGGCTGGCGGTTGCGCTGAGATGCCGCTCGGAGAGATGCAGGTAGATCGTCGTTTCCTCAAGGTCGCGATGACCCAGCAACATCTGGATGGTGCGCAGGTCGGCGCCAGCTTCGAGTAGATGCGTGGCAAAACAGTGGCGCAGAGTATGGGGATGGATATGCCTGTGCTCGAGGCCTGCCCGGCGAGCCGTGCTCCTGCACACGTTCCAGATCGTCTTGGCGGAGATCGGCTGCTCGATTCCGCGATGGCCGTTGCTGCTCGGGAACAAATAGACCCGCGGCCGCTTGGAGTGCCAGTATGCGCGCAACGTATCCAGCAGTCTGGGACTGAGCATGACGTCACGGTCCTTGCGCCCCTTGCCGCCGTGAATATGAACGAGCATGCGCTGGCTATCGATATCGCTGACCTTGAGCGTGGCCACCTCTGCGCGGCGGCCGCCGGTCGCGTAGAGCGCCATGAGCACGGCGCGCTGAAAGGGGGTCCGGGCCGCTTGGATCAAACGCGCGACTTCGTCCCGGCTGAGCACCTGCGGCAGGTGTTGGACCGGTCGCGGATATGGCGTCTCGGCTGCACTCCAGCCCCGCTTCAACACCTGGATATAAAAGAATCGCAGTGCGGCAAGATGTTGCCCTACCGTGCTCGGCGCCAGCTTCTTCTCCCGTAACAACGCTGCCTGGTACTGGCGGATATGTTCCAGGCCCAGCTGATCAGGCGGCCGATGGAAGTGTCGGGCGAACTGCTCAACCACGTGAATGTAACAGTGAATCGTCCCCGGCGCGTAGTTACGCCGCTCCAGTTCCTCAAGCATGATCTGGCGTAGGTGGGTCACAGAGATACCTCCTTCTCTGCGACACAACTTAGCTCAGCTCACCTCTACGCTGCCGCTCAGCAACATGCGAACGCGTCCGCCGCACAGCGGCTTCGTTCAAGTCGGGTTGTCGGAAGTGAATGCGCTGAACGTAATCACCGGCAATTCGGACGTTTCATCGCAGCCGTCCCCAATAGTTGCCGGAAAGGTCCGTGTAGCCGACAAACCGGACATTACTCAACGAAAGCGCGTTTCTGAGGACTGATCTCGCTTCTATATTCTATACAGGCTCGATGAGCAGTAATGACTTGAAAGCGGCAGTTGAAGAGTTGGGACTAGTCGGTTGCGAAACAGACGAGTACTCTACTCTTCTTCACCAAGAAGATTGCTTACCCGAACGATGGTATCTATCTGGTCCTGGGTGAGCCGTGACAACAGATTCCGCCGAACTGAGGTCGCGTGTACCGGGCGAGCAGCATCCAGCTTTTCTCTGCCGAGTTTGGTAAGGGCGATGAGGACAGTTTTCCCGTCAACGCGGCGACGCTCAATAAGCGATCGTTCCTGCATTCGCGTCAGCTGATGAGAGAGGCGACTCTTATCCCAGGCCATCATGCTGGCCAGCACTTGTTGCCGCATCTCACCCTTGCCAGGGCCAGCGAGGCGAGATAATACACCAAATTCAGGACCTGAAAGGCCGGTCGCCTGGGCGATGTCCCGCCCAACGCGACCCAGCACATCTTCGTGCATGAGCCTGAAGGCATGCCAGACACGAAGCTCTTGTGGGGATAACGGTTTCATCGTCATGTGCGTGCCAAGCTTATCAATCCTAGGTTGACATGACAACTTCCAGTCGTTAAGATAGTTGACGTGTCAACCGCAACCACCAGCGTTCCGCGTGAGGATCAAATCGAATGCTACACCGATTCTGCACGCCTTCCTGTGCGCCCTGGAGGCCGATTCTTCTCTGCTTCTGCCCGACCAACTGCGGGAGCGCCTGATCGCGCTGGACAACCTTGATGCCGGATTTGAAGGCTTCGATTCTGCGGATTCCACGAGATCTACGTATTCACGCTTGCATCTGCGTGCGAAGGCACTCCGGATACGACTCGAAGCCGCAAACTCAGAACTCTACCAGGCTATGCGCTCTGATATTGTTCGCGGCGATCAACCGCCCGCGCTTCTTCAGTGGCTCGAGTATTCAGGGAGCGATAACGAACCGAGAAGCCCCTTGCACGGCTTGGGCTTCGACTACCGGGACGAGTTGGTGAGCGGAGTTCTTCAACTGCTTGAAGCGAGCGAACCAAATCAGCAACCGTCACCGGAGATGGTGCCCTACCAACCAACTCCCGTGCGCCACATCCTCCACCTGATCTCAGCCGCCGCGGTTGCGGAAGATGACGTCTTTGTCGATCTCGGCTCGGGACTGGGGCATGTGCCTTTCTTTGTGTCCATGATGACTGGAGCCCAGAGCCTTGGTGTTGAGGTACAGGCGGCCTATGTCGCTAGTGCGCGAAAGTGCGCTCAAAGCCTTCGTCTCAGCCGCGTCCAATTCATCGCGCAGGACGCCCGCGATGCGGATCTGTCCGGCGGCACCATGTTCTATCTGTATTCGCCTTTTAAAGGCTCGATATTGGCCGACGTGCTGAGCGCGTTGCGAAGGGAGAGTATGCGCAGGTCCATAAAGATTTGCTCACTCGGTCCCTGCACTCACAGAGTTTCGAACGAGACATGGCTGCAGGCGAGCACATTGTCCGATACGGGGCGCATTACCGTCTTTGACTCTCTATGAGCACATTGGTGGACCACTGCGCTCATCGAAAAGCCGATTAGAACCGAGATGTCGGCTAGTGTCAGCTGATCCAGCTGATCTGCTTCTGGATTGACGACAACGGGCCTTAGCACTCTTCCAGGAGCTATTGGTTCAGCTTCCGGGTGCATTGTCATCAAGCCGGAAGTAGTCACATCGCTTGGAAGCGGACGTGCAAAGTCAGGTGCAAAAACGAGCCTATCCGCATTGATTGTGTAAGTCGCGCAAGCTGCAGCCTGGTCGCTCAGGCGTCCAAACAATAAGCGTGTCGCCGTGTTTCAGTTTCTTAAGGCAACGGAAAGGGGGAGGACGCTTCGTCGCGGTTTCTTAAGTCCCCTCATCCTTAGTAGGGTTTTGCATCAGACTTTGTAAAACAAGCTATTCCTTCCTGAGCAATGAAGATCTGTCTTTGCCACTTCTGGTAGGGATGGCAGGCAAAGATTATTAGCGACTAGCTACTAGTGGGAGACGACAAATGAGACTCAAGATAAACAGGATAAGTGCCCATAACTCGCTTGGGTTGCATTGCAGTTACAGTTGCACTAATAGCGCCGATTTCGGCGCAGACCGGCACCTGGACGCCACCTGTAGTGCTTAGTACTGGCGGTCAGGGCTGCGAGGCGGCATCGACTCTCTTCGAACGGAACGGCCTGAAACTGTGCCGGATCTAAGAGGCTCTTCTGCGGTGTGTGTGAACGAACTGACCGAATGTAGTGGTGAAAATACCCGCGGAGTCGTCTTGTCGAAGTGTTTTCGATTGATGGACGAAGTCCCATTCTGATCTGGGATCGCCGAGGCCGTTCACACGTTGCAGGCGATACCGAAATATAAAACTTACCTCGTCGATTTGCTGCGAAAAAACGACGCCTAAGGCGTGCGGGCACCGACGATGTAAATGATTCCGAGGTAATCGTCGCTGAGGACGAATCTGTCACGGTCGATTTGCAAAATGCCGCAGGGACGGCCATGCACGACGGAGCGGCCCTGGACTGCGGGTAAGGAATCCGGTAATGAAGTCATGTGGAGTGCGGTCGGCAGGGGTGAATCGAACGACGCGATAGCCAGTGCCGATGCGGGGATGGCTGGCTCCGTGAAGGGCAACGAGGAAAGTGTCGCGAAGGAGCGGGTTGGCGGGGCCGAAATAGGCGAAACCGAGGGGCGAACTGTGAGCTGGGAATGTCGTGTAGGCGGCGGGTACCGCTTCGCAAGAGGCAAGCGGAGGGGGAGCGTGTCCGAGGTCCGCGTTGGGATCGGGGGCGAAAACATGGCCTCCGCCCGCGGCGAGGTTGGTGCCGGCTGTGGCGACGCCGGACTGATGGCCGTAAACGGAGTCGGCGGCAGAGTGGGATGGGATCGGCGCGACGGCTTTGGGATCGTTGAGGGCGGGAAGCGGCGTGGTGTCGTGGATGGGTTTGCCCGCAGCGAAGTAACAGGCAGGCCAGCCATAGTTGGGCGGGTCGGACGGCGCGGCATCGACATGGAAGAACGTGTCCTGCGGAAGCTGATCGCCTAGATGATCGTCGCCCATGTTGGTCGCGAAGAGACGGCCGTTGAGTTCGGGGACCGCGTGCAGATCGACGGCATTGCGCATGCCCCGAGCGATCATTTTCGGATTGCGGCCATCAGGGTCCATGCTGATGATCGCAGCCCTCAGGACTTCGCGTTCCTGGCAGTAGTTACACGATGAGCCAACGGCGACGAATACACGAGTGGCACCGTTGACCTGGGCGATGGCGACGGTCCGGGTGAGGTGCCAGCCACCGTATTTGTAGTTCAGGCCGTAGTCGGGGAAATGGATGAGGGTTTCGGGCCCGGAAGTGGGCGCATTGTCGCCGGGATTGTATTTGTAGCGGACAAGGCGATCGGTGAGGGGAATGTAGATCCAGCTTTGGCGCGTGGCAGGGTCGTTCCAGAAGGCGATGTTATTGGGGTTCCGAAGGTGGTCGAGATAGTGAGTGACGCGCGTGAAGCGGCTTGAGCCCGGGTCCCAACCTTCGACGATAAAGACAGAGCCGAGCCGGTTGTCCGAGAGATCGTGCATGCCGGTGACGAAGATGCGGCGGTCCGGCGACAGGGCGAAAAAGCGAACGCGACGGAGGCCGGTTGCAGCGATATGGATGTCGAAGGAGTCCGGCAAGGTCAGAGTAATGGATTTTCCGGAGGCGTAATTGAGAGTGTGGGGCGTTTGGGCGATAGCCAGAGAAGGGATGAGCGCGGAGATGACCAGAAGCGCGGAGCGAAGACCGGAGCGATGCATGCTTTGATGTAGCTTAACCTGAGATTCATCTCGCGGCTTCTTATGCGGTGAATCCGCGCCCCAGGCCGAGTGCAGCCAGCCCCTTGCGATAAGTGACGGAGCTGCGGTCTGCCGGAAAATGCGCTTCGTCGTGGAGATTCAGCGGCAGGCCTTCGGGAATTGCTTCTCGACGATCTCGATGTCCTCAGCAAAGACCTGCTAGTTGAAGTCGAGAGTTTGCTCGATGGGTGCATCTTTGTCGAAGTTGCGACAGAGCGGGACAAAGAGCCGAGTCCTGCGCGCAGAGAGCGGTTACCAGTTCTATTTCGCCCCTGCCGTCTAGACGCCGACAGTTCCGGGCTCTAGCGCACATAGCATGGCATCGATGCCCTCAATCCTGTGGCGCATCGAGTTTCGTTTTTTCGATGAATCGCGCTATTACTTCCGCGCATTCTTCGAGAAAACCGCGATCTTCCGGCCCGAATGCGTTGAGCGTGTGGCTGTCGATGTCGATCTCGCCTACGATCTTTCCGTTGGCCCGGATCGGCACAACGATCTCTGAACGCGTTTCGATTGAACAGGAGAGATATCTGGGATCTGCAGTGACATCCTCCACAATCACCGTTTCGCCTTGAGCAACCGCGGCTCCGCAGATTCCTTCTGTAACCGGAATACGAACGTGTTCCGTGGGAGCGCCGCGATATGGCCCGAGGACGAGAATGTTCTCATCGGTGGGATCCAGCATATAGAAACCCACCCAGTCGTAGCCCGAAAGGCGTTCAGCAACGATACTGACGAAAAACTCTTGACCAGAAATGAGGTTTTTGGCGGTCTCCGTAAAACGCCGGGTTTCCGAGACGATATTTTCGAAGGTTGGGTTCGCCATCCCCTTATTCAATCACCGAAGCTCAGGCAAATTTAACGAATCGGAGAGACAACGAGTTCATGCAATAACGGAGTCCGGTTGGTTTGGGGCCGTCGTCGAAGACATGGCCCAGATGCGCGTCACACAATCGGCACGAAACCGCTGTACGAGTCATATAGAGCGAAGAGTCGGTGCTTTCGTGCACATTCTCCTTGGCAATTGGCTGCCAGAAGCTGGGCCAGCCCGTTCCTGACTCGAATTTGGTGTCGGAGTTGAAGAGCGCCGTGCTGCAGCAGATGCAGCGGTAAAGACCTTTGTCGTGGTTATTCCAATAGTCACCGGAAAAAGCACGTTCCGTGGCTGCATGGCGCGTCACTTCGAACGAAGCGGGCGATAGCTGCTGCTTCCACTCGGCATCGGTTTTGATCACAAGCGGCAGAGTGGAAATTGCTTCGCGCTGCCCTGTGTCAGAGAACTGCACGATTTTGACTTCCTTGGGAACGTCTCCCTTTGCTTCAACCGACTCAATTCCTTTGCGAAGTTTGAGCGCAAACGCCGCAACTGCTGCGCTGCCCGCG